>NZ_CP171001.1:0-3342464 GCF_043162025.1 Arsenicicoccus cauae
GAACGCAGAAAAGCCCCGGACCTGGTGGTCCGGGGCTTCCCCACAATGTTTGTCCGGCGGCGTCCTACTCTCCCACACCGTCTCCAGTGCAGTACCATCGGCGCTGTCAGGCTTAGCTTCCGGGTTCGGAATGGGACCGGGCGTTTCCCTGACGCTATGACCGCCGTAACTCTATCGACTTGTCAAACCACCTGAATGGTTTGTGTGTCGGGAACTACACAGTGGACGCGAGCAATCTTCGGGTCAAGTCATCGGCTTATTAGTACCGGTCAGCTCCACACATTGCTGTGCTTCCACATCCGGCCTATCAACCCAGTAGTCTAGCTGGGAGCCTCTCACCCACAAGGGGCATGGAAACCTCATCTTGAAGCGTGCTTCCCGCTTAGATGCTTTCAGCGGTTATCACTTCCGAACGTAGCTAATCAGCGGTGCCCTTGGCAGAACAACTGACACACCAGAGGTTCGTCCATCCCGGTCCTCTCGTACTAGGGACAGCCCTTCTCAAGTTTCCTACGCGCACAGCGGATAGGGACCGAACTGTCTCACGACGTTCTAAACCCAGCTCGCGTACCGCTTTAATGGGCGAACAGCCCAACCCTTGGGACCTACTCCAGCCCCAGGATGCGACGAGCCGACATCGAGGTGCCAAACCATGCCGTCGATATGAACTCTTGGGCAAGATCAGCCTGTTATCCCCGGGGTACCTTTTATCCGTTGAGCGACGGCGCTTCCACAAGCCACCGCCGGGTCACTAGTCCCGACTTTCGTCCCTGCTCGACATGTCTGTCTCACAGTCAAGCTCCCTTGTGCACTTACACTCGAAACCTGATTGCCAACCAGGCTGAGGGAACCTTTGGGCGCCTCCGTTACCTTTTAGGAGGCAACCGCCCCAGTTAAACTACCCACCAGGCACTGTCCCTGATCCGGATCACGGACCGAGGTTAGATATCCAGAACGACCAGAGTGGTATTTCAACGACGACTCCACACACACTGGCGTGCATGCTTCACAGTCTCCCACCTATCCTACACAAGCCGTACCGAACACCAATACCAAGCTATAGTAAAGGTCCCGGGGTCTTTCCGTCCTGCTGCGCGTAACGAGCATCTTTACTCGTAATGCAATTTCGCCGAGTTCGCGGTTGAGACAGTGGGGAAGTCGTTACGCCATTCGTGCAGGTCGGAACTTACCCGACAAGGAATTTCGCTACCTTAGGATGGTTATAGTTACCACCGCCGTTTACTGGCGCTTAAGTTCTCAGCTTCGCCGTAAGGCTAACCGGTCCCCTTAACGTTCCAGCACCGGGCAGGCGTCAGTCCGTATACATCGAATTACTTCTTCGCACGGACCTGTGTTTTTAGTAAACAGTCGCTTCCCCCTGGTCTCTGCGGCCACTCACGCTCAACACGCAAGGTGCGTCACGATCATGGCCCCCCTTCTCCCGAAGTTACGGGGGCATTTTGCCGAATTCCTTAACCACGATTCACTCGATCGCCTTGGTATTCTCTACCTAACCACCTGAGTCGGTTTGGGGTACGGGCGGCTCAGTCCCTCGCTAGAAGCTTTTCTCGGCAGCATAGGATCACCCTCTTCCCGCATACGCGGTCACTATCAGATCTCACCCGTACAGTGTGCGGATTTACCTACACACAGGGCTACATCCTTGGACGTGGACAACCATCGCCACGCGGAGGCTACCTTCCTGCGTCACTCCATCGCTTAACTACTACTGGCTCAGGTCACCTCATCCACTCCTCACCCACCCGAAGGCGGTTAAGAGAAGCTTCACCAGGTTTAGTATCACCAGCCTCGCTAGGGGCGGTACTGCGCCGGTTCCGGAATATCAACCGGATGTCCATCGACTACGCCTGTCGGCCTCGCCTTAGGTCCCGACTTACCCAGGGCAGATTAACTTGACCCTGGAACCCTTGGTTATTCGGCGGACGGGTTTCTCACCCGTCATTCGCTACTCATGCCTGCATTCTCACTCGCGTAGCGTCCACGGCTGGATCACTCCGCCGCTTCACTCGCCACACGACGCTCCCCTACCCATCGACACGCCTGAACCACAAAGGCTTGGCAATGTGTCAATGCCACAGCTTCGGCGGTGTGCTTGAGCCCCGCTACATTGTCGGCGCAAAATCACTTGACCAGTGAGCTATTACGCACTCTTTAAAGGGTGGCTGCTTCTAAGCCAACCTCCTGGTTGTCACAGCAACTTCACATCCTTTTCCACTTAGCACACGCTTAGGGGCCTTAGCTGGTGATCTGGGCTGTTTCCCTCTCGACTACGGAGCTTATCCCCCGCAGTCTCACTGCCACGCTCTCACTTACCGGCATTCGGAGTTTGGCTGACGTCAGTAACCTGGTGAGGCCCATTAGCCATCCAGTAGCTCTACCTCCGGTAAGAAACACGTGACGCTGCACCTAAATGCATTTCGGGGAGAACCAGCTATCACGAAGTTTGATTGGCCTTTCACCCCTACCCACAGCTCATCCCCCCAGTTTTCAACCTAGGTGGGTTCGGTCCTCCACGCGGTCTTACCCGCGCTTCAACCTGGCCATGGGTAGATCACTTCGCTTCGGGTCTAGACCCAGCGACTCTGACGCCCTATTCGGACTCGCTTTCGCTACGGCTTCCCCACACGGGTTAACCTCGCCACTGAGCACTAACTCGCAGGCTCATTCTTCAAAAGGCACGCTGTCACCCCACAAAGAGGCTCCAACGGATTGTAAGCGCACGGTTTCAGGATCTATTTCACTCCCCTCCCGGGGTACTTTTCACCTTTCCCTCACGGTACTAGTCCGCTATCGGTCACCAGGGAATATTTAGGCTTAGCGGGTGGTCCCGCCAGATTCACACGGGATTTCTCGGGCCCCGTGCTACTTGGGATACTCATCCACAGTCTCGAACGTTTCGGCTACGGGGGTAACACCCTCTATGCCCGGCCTTTCAAGACCGTTCGCCTACGAACAAGATTTCTCACTGTGCGCCCGCATGTCAGTACGGGCAGACAAGTCCCACAACCCCGACCGTGCAACCCCTGACAGGTATCACACACGACCGGTTTAGCCTCTTCCGCGTTCGCTCGCCACTACTGACGGAATCACTGTTGTTTTCTCTTCCTGTGGGTACTGAGATGTTTCACTTCCCCACGTTCCCTCCACACACCCTATATATTCAGGTGCAGGTGACTGGACATAAACTCCAGCCGGGTTTCCCCATTCGGAAATCCTCGGATCACAGTCTGGTTATCGACTCCCCGAGGCTTATCGCAGATTCCTACGTCCTTCATCGGTTCCTGGTGCCAAGGCATCCACCGTGCGCCCTTAAAAACTTGGCCACAAAGATGCTCGCGTCCACTGTGTAGTTCTCAAAACACAAACCCCAACCACCTACACACCCAAGCACACGCTCGAGCTATCAGCAGTCCAGGCACAACCAAGACAACCAGTCCCACCACCAGCACGACCCCCACACAGGAGACCCCACCAGCAGCCGGCCCGATGTCTCAGGACCCAACAGCGCGCCACCACACCCAGCCAACACCACCAACTTTCCCCACCACCACACTCCCCACCAGGAGAAGCATGACAGCCGTACTCGCCAGCAGCGCCAACCAGACGCGACCCATTCGATGTTCCACCCTTGAGCACCCCCACCACACGAACGGTGGTGCAGAGGCATATGCTCCTTAGAAAGGAGGTGATCCAGCCGCACCTTCCGGTACGGCTACCTTGTTACGACTTAGTCCCAATCGCCAGTCCCACCTTCGACGGCTCCCCCCACAAGGGTTAGGCCACCGGCTTCGGGTGTTACCGACTTTCGTGACTTGACGGGCGGTGTGTACAAGGCCCGGGAACGTATTCACCGCAGCGTTGCTGATCTGCGATTACTAGCGACTCCGACTTCATGGGGTCGAGTTGCAGACCCCAATCCGAACTGAGACCGGTTTTTTGGGATTCGCTCCACCTCGCGGTATCGCAGCCCTTTGTACCAGCCATTGTAGCATGCGTGAAGCCCAAGACATAAGGGGCATGATGATTTGACGTCATCCCCACCTTCCTCCGAGTTGACCCCGGCAGTCTCCTATGAGTCCCCGCCATCACGCGCTGGCAACATAGAACGAGGGTTGCGCTCGTTGCGGGACTTAACCCAACATCTCACGACACGAGCTGACGACAACCATGCACCACCTGTACACCGACCTTGCGGGGCACCCATCTCTGAGTGTTTCCGGTGTATGTCAAGCCTTGGTAAGGTTCTTCGCGTTGCATCGAATTAATCCGCATGCTCCGCCGCTTGTGCGGGCCCCCGTCAATTCCTTTGAGTTTTAGCCTTGCGGCCGTACTCCCCAGGCGGGGCGCTTAATGCGTTAGCTGCGGCACGGAACTCGTGGAATGAGCCCCACACCTAGCGCCCAACGTTTACGGCATGGACTACCAGGGTATCTAATCCTGTTCGCTCCCCATGCTTTCGCTTCTCAGTGTCAGTTATGGCCCAGAGACCTGCCTTCGCCATCGGTGTTCCTCCTGATATCTGCGCATTTCACCGCTACACCAGGAATTCCAGTCTCCCCTACCACACTCTAGTCTGCCCGTACCCACGGCAAGCCCAACGTTAAGCGTTGGGATTTCACCGCAGACGCGACAAACCACCTACAAGCTCTTTACGCCCAATAATTCCGGACAACGCTCGCACCCTACGTATTACCGCGGCTGCTGGCACGTAGTTAGCCGGTGCTTCTTCTGCTCCTACCGTCACTTTCGCTTCTTCAGAGCTGAAAGAGGTTTACAACCCGAAGGCCTTCATCCCTCACGCGGCGTCGCTGCATCAGGCTTTCGCCCATTGTGCAATATTCCCCACTGCTGCCTCCCGTAGGAGTCTGGGCCGTGTCTCAGTCCCAGTGTGGCCGGTCGCCCTCTCAGGCCGGCTACCCGTCGTCGCCTTGGTGAGCCACTACCTCACCAACAAGCTGATAGGCCGCGAGTCCATCCTCCACCACAAAAGCTTTCCACTCCCACCCCATGCGAGGAGGAGTCATATCCAGTATTAGCCCCGGTTTCCCGGAGTTATCCCAGAGTGAAGGGCAGGTTACTCACGTGTTACTCACCCGTTCGCCACTAATCCACCCAGCAAGCTGGGCTTCATCGTTCGACTTGCATGTGTTAAGCACGCCGCCAGCGTTCGTCCTGAGCCAGGATCAAACTCTCCGTAGAAAAATTTGCAACCCCAGCAAAAAGACAAAACAACATGACGTTGAATCGTCCATCTACCAAAGGAACCTCAAACGAGGTCAAAAACTTGGCATCGAATTTCGGCACGCTGTTGAGTTCTCAAACATCGGACGCTCACGACCGACTCACGAGTGTTTCGCTCGATCTCCGTCGTGGCAACCATTCAATCTTACGCTTCCGCGCTCCCCGCGTCAAGTCCGCCTCGCTACTCGCTGTGGAGTGAGCTTGGATCGTGACTGTCCGCGCCGAG
The DNA here is from genome assembly GCF_043162025.1 of Arsenicicoccus cauae. Lineage (NCBI taxonomy): Bacteria > Bacillati > Actinomycetota > Actinomycetes > Micrococcales > Intrasporangiaceae > Arsenicicoccus > Arsenicicoccus cauae. The sequence goes on from NZ_CP171001.1 coordinate 5,489, forward strand.
CACCCGCTAAAGGTACTCAGTGCTGGCCACCTCGTCAACTCGGCGTGATCGTCCTCCCCCGAGGGGGTGACTCCCGCTTTGCGCTCCGTGGCCGGGGCACGAGCGGAAACATTACACAGTCGTCCGGGTCGTGCCAAATCGGCCCGAGCGGACCTGGTGGCCGCGCGCAGCGACCCGGATGCGAGCACCCCGTCGGCTGCGTCCTCCCCGGTACGCACGAAGGCCCGGACCAGCTGGTCCGGGCCTTCGTGTCGCCGATGCGATTGGTAGCGGGGGCAGGATTTGAACCTGCGACCTCCGGGTTATGAGCCCGGCGAGCTACCGAGCTGCTCCACCCCGCGTCGGTGACTCCAGGTTACGCGACGGTGTACGGGGGTGCAAATCGTGGTCCCGCCCGAGCTCAGGGGCTTGGCGACGGTGTCGCCGAGGTCGATCCCGTCACGGACGCAGAGGGCGTCGAGGGCACGACGGTGGTCTGTCCTGGCTGCTGGGCCTTGAGCGCGGCGTCGACCGCGGCGCGCACCCGCTTCTGCGCTTCGCCGTACGCCCCGAAGTCACCCTTGGCCAGGGCCTCGTCGGCCGCCTTCATCGCCTCCTGCGCAGCCGTCAGCTGCTTGACCACCTCGGTGTTGCCCGTCGGTGACGTGGGGCGCTGACCGGGTTGGGGTGCTGTCGGTGCTGTCGATGCCGTCGGACCGGAGGCCCCCTGGTCTCCCGCCGTCGCGCCGGAGTTGCCCCCGAAGAGCCCGTCCAGGGCTCCGGCCAGCGTGTCCGACCAGGCCAGCTTGTCGCCGAACGAGGCGACGATGGCTTTGGACTGCGGGTATGCGGAGGATCCCGAGGATGCCTGGACGTAGATCGGTTGGACGTACAGCACTCCCCCGCCGACGGGCAGTGTCAGCAGATTGCCCATGGACACCTTGGAGCCGCCCTGCGAGTTGTTGTTGAGGAACTGACTCAGCGTCAGGGCGAAGCGCGGCGACGAGTCGTTGGAGGAGAAGATGTTGTTGGCCACCTGCCCCGGCCCCTGCACCTGCGTGTCCCGGGGCAGCTCCAGGAGCCTCAGGGTGCCGTACCCCTCCTTGCGCTGCCCGTCCTTGCCCCCCGCGTCCGCGTCGGCCGCGAGGAAGGCGGACAGCACCGAGCGCTTCTCGGGCGTGTACGTCGTGGTGAGCGAGAAGGTCGGCGAGGCCTGGCCCGGCACGGCCAGGGAGAGGTAGTAGGGGGGCTGGCTGGGTGCGCCCGTCGTGCGGTCGCTCGGATCGGTGGGGACCTTCCAGAAGTCCTGCCCGCCGAAGAAGCTGTTGGCGTCGGTCACGTGGTACTTGCCGAGCATGGATCGCTGCACCTTGAACATGTCCTCGGGGTAGCGCAGGTGCTGCATCAGCTCCCCCTTGATCGCCGACATGGGCTCCACCGTGCCTGGGAAGGCCTTGGTCCAGGCCTTGAGCAGCGGGTCCTGGTCGTCCCACGCGTAGAGGTGGACGCTGCCGTCGTAGGCGTCGACGGTGGCCTTGACCGAGTTGCGCATGTAGTTGACGCGCGCCGGCGCCAGGGCCGCGACGTTGGCGGACCGTGCCGTGAGCGCGTCCGAGGTGGCGTCCTCGATCTCGGTCAGCTGGGAGTAGGGGTAGTTGGCACTGGTCGTGTAGCCGTCCACGATCCACTGCACCCGCCCGTCGACCACCGCTGGGTAGGGGTCACCGTCCAGGGTCAGCCACGGCGCGACCTTGCCGATGCGCTCGCGCGGCTTGCGGATGTCGAGCAGGCGCGACTGAGGGTTCACGGCGCTCGACAGGAGGATGTTGGGCTCGCGGTAGGCGATCGCGTAGGCGAGCCGGCGGGGGAAGGACCCGATCTCCACGCCGCCGGCGCCTCGGTAGGTCGTGTTGCGCTGGCCGCCGGCGCTCCCGTCGGGGTGGTCCAGCTCGGCGTCTCCGCTGCCGGCGGGGGCGCCCACGATGGAGTAGGTCGGGGACTCCTCCCCGAAGTAGATGCGGGGCTCGTAGGTGCCGAGCTTGCCCGTGGAGGGAATGTTCTGCTCGAAGAAGACCGGCTGACCGTCAGGTCCGCGCCGGTTGCCGTACGCGGCCACCAGGCCGTAGCCGTGGGTGTAGACGGTGTGGTCGTTGACCCAGTTGCGCCAGGAGCGGTCCAGGTCGTCCAGGCGCAGCTCTCTAGCACCGACGACGGCGTCGACCAGCTTGCCGTCGAGGCGGTAGCGGTCGACGTCGAGGCTGGCGGGGAAGGAGTAGAAGGCCTTGACCGCCTGGATGGCTTCGAAGGTCTGCCCCACGATGGCCGGGTCGACGATCCGGATGCCGGGGATGGTGTCCGCATCACCGCGCAGCTGCCCGCTGGAGACCGTGGTCTCGGCCTTGTACGGCGTCTTGACCACCTTGTCGAGCCCGAAGGCCGATCGCGTCGCCTCGATGTTGCGCTGGATGTAGGGCGCCTCCAGGGTGCGCTCGCTGGGCTTGACCTTGAGGCTCTGCACGAGCATCGGATAGATGGTCCCGATGACCAGGGCGCACACGGCGAGCAGGCTCACGCCCACCACGGGCAGCCGCCAGGACCCGGTCCAGATCGAGGCGAGGAAGAACAGGGCGCAGAGCAGCGCGGCCACCGCGAGGATCGACCGTCCGGGCAGCACGGCGTGAGCACCGGTGTAGGTGATGCCCGTGATCCGGCCCGAGTCGGCCACGGCCAGGTCGTAGCGTCCGAACCAGTAGCTGAGCCCCTGCACCAGGGCCACCGCTGCAAACAGGCAGGAGAGGTGCACGATCGCCGCCTTGGTGGACCGGCCGCTCATGCCCGGTGGGCGTAGACCGCCATACAGGTAGTGGGTGAGGGCCGCCACGATGGCGGCGAGGACCAGACCCATCAGGGCGAAGTCCAGCAGGAAGCTCACCCACGGCAGGGTGAAGACGAAGAACCCGATGTCCATACCGAACTCCGGGTCGTCCTTGCCGAAGGGCACCCGGTGCAGCCACAGGAGGAAGGTCTGCCACTGGCTGGCCAGGGCGGTGCCGCTGAAGACGCCCAGCACCCCCGGCACGACCCACACGGCCAGCCGGCGCAGGGGGTCCAGCATGGCGCGGTACCGGTCGAGGGCGACCTGCTCGTCGGTGACGGGGGCGTAGACGGGCCGCAGGCGGTGCCCGATCACGATGCTGGAGCAGGCCAGGGCCCCGACGACCAGCGCACCCGCCACGAACAACCCACCCTTGGTGACCAGCTCGGTGGTGAGCACCCGGCTGAAGCGCACGCTGTCGAACCACAGGACCTGGGTCCAGAGGGCCGCCAGGGCGCCCAGGGCCAAGGCGGCGACCGCGACGATCGTCAGGAGCGGTCCGAGCCAGCCGCGACCTGCCCTCCCGCCGCCCCGACGGCGGCGGGCACGTGCCGCGCCTCCAGGGCCCGCGGGCTCACCCGGACCCGACGCGGTGCGCCCCTCGTCACTCACTGCGCGGTCCTCCTGCATGATCGGTCCGTCGGGCCGCGACTGCAGCCCGTGGTGCTCGCGGTCAACCTACCCCGCCTCGCTGGACGCCGGCGGGAGACGTCACCGCAGGCCGCCGGGCTGGGGGTTCGGGTCCCGGTCAGGCAGCATGGACCCCGTGACCCCGACACCCCAGCTCGTCCCCACCCCCCTGATCACGTGCGCCGTCGACACGGAGCAGCACGTGGCCCGCTCCGGATGGGACCAGCCCACGCGGTTGTTCGCCCTCGTCCGCACCAGCGAGCTGCTCGCGGCCGAGCCGCAGCTCGCTGCCCGGCTCGAGGGCGAGGACCCGGACGGCCTGACTGCCATCGAGCAGGAAGAGCTCCCGGAGGGATCCGGGCTCGACGGGCTGCTGGCCGGCATCGTGTGGCCTGCCGAGGTGGCAGGCGCCGCCATCAGCGTCGAGCGCATCGTGGTGCCGCCCGAGGCGGAGGCGGGCCTGCCCGATGACCCCGAGGCCGCCCTCGAGCACCTGGCCGCCCACCCGGCTCGCCAGGACGTACGGCTGCTGGTGGCGGTGGACCGGACCGGTGAGCAGGTGACCCTCCTGCGCCAGCGCGCGCACGACAGCGACGACGCCGTCGCCATGGGCGCGGACATCGCGCCGGGCCTCGTCGAGGCGCTGCGGGCCACCCTCGTCGAGGGCTGAGCCGAGGGCCGTCCGGTCACCGGGTCCCCAGACCCCTCAGACCCCTCAGCCACAGCCCTGCAGAGCCGACCCCTTGCCCGCGGCGATGGCGCGGACGTCCGCGAGCGCGTCGTCGAAGTCCTCCACCCGGACCACCGTCAGCCCTGCCGGCACGTGGCCGACGACCTCGCTGCAGTTGCCCGCCGGTGCGAGGAACCACTGGATCCCCGCTGCCCGCGCGCCGGCGAGCTTCTGCTGGATCCCCCCGATGGGGCCGACCCGGCCGTCCGACGAGATGGTGCCGGTGCCCGCGATGCGCTGGCCCGCGGTCAGCTCCCCGGGGGTGAGCCGGTCGAGGACCCCGAGGGCGAACATCATGCCGGCGGAGGGTCCCCCCACGTCGCCGGCGTCGATGGTGACCTTGACGGGAAATCTGTAGTCGACCTTGAGCCCGACGCCGATGACCTTGCGCCCCTGCTGCTCGCCCACCGGCAGCGACACCTCACGGCGCACCCCGTCCCGCTCGACGGTCACGGGCGCGGACTGACCGACCTGGTAGGCCTGGATGGCTGACCGCAGGGCGGCGCTGCCGGTCACGGAGGTGGAGCCGATCCGCACGAAACGGTCGCCGGGCTCGAGGCGCCCGATCGCGGCGGACCCGGTCGGGAGCACGCCGACGGAGACCGTCTCCGGCACCGTCATCCCCAGCGCCCGCTCGGCCACCACGACGGCGTCCTCCTGGGAGTGCGTCATCTCGGCGGCGTTCTCCCGCTTGATCTCCTCGTTGGTGGCACCCCGGGGGAAGACCTGTTCCTCCGGGACGACGGATCGGGCGTCCGAGACGGAGGCTGCCAGCAGGTCGTATGCCGTGACCGTGGCACCCGGGCCGCCGCGGACGGACACCGTGGTGAAGCTGAGCACGCCGGAGGCCGGATGGTCCTCGGCCTTGGGCACCGAGATGAGCGGACGCCCGTCGCGCGTCGCACCCAGGGTGTTGGTCACCGGACCAGGACCCATCACGACATACGGCAGCGGGATGAAGGCGAGGGCGACCAGCAACGCGCACAGCAGGGCCAGCGCCAGGGTCAGCGCTCGTCCGCGTCGCGGGCGGCGGCGGGGCGCCGGCGGGCCCCCCGCGGCGGGGAGGCTCCCCGTCATGGGAGGCCCACCCACTCCTCGGTCCCGTCGGTGAAGGCCTGGTGCTTCCAGATCGGGACGGTGCTCTTGAGCGTGTCGATGAGCTGCCGGCACGCGTCGAAGGCCTCGCCGCGGTGCGCCGCGCTCACCGCGCAGACGACGGCGATGTCGCCGATGTCCAGGTGCCCCACGCGGTGCACCGCCGCCACCGAGAGGACGCCGGGCAGCTCCTCGATCCGCGACACCACCTCGGCCAGGCGGTCGAGCGCCGTGGGGTGGGCGGAGTAGTCGAGCCCGGTGACGCCCTGGCCGCCGTCGTGGTCGCGGACGATGCCGACGAACGGCACGACCGCCCCGGCCCGGGGATCGTTCACGGCCGCCAGGACCTCGTCGACCGACAACGGCTCGTCACGCACGGCGACGAGCCGGGCGCTGGGGACTGAGTGGCTCACGGTGGCCCTTCCGTCGAGGGGACGTCTGCGGGAGAGGCTAGTCTCCACCACCGCCCGGGAGACGCACGTCGCCCACGTCGTCCCTGGACGCGGGTGACGGAACGCCCCTTGGCCTCCTAGCGTTGACGCTGCAGTACCCCCTGATCCGCCGACCGGAGGAGCACGTCGTGACCGTCCCACCCACCCACGGACCCGGGTCCGGACCGCACGACCCGCAGGACCCCGACGCCCTCGCCCGCATGCTCGGTGAGATGATGGGCGACCCGTCGCTCGCGGACAATCCGCAGGTGCGCGACGCTTTGCGCCAGCTCGGCATGGAGCAGCTCGACCCCACCCAGCTGGCCATGGTGCGCCAGCAGGTCCAGGCCATGTTCGCGGGCCCGGCCCCCGAGGGCGCGATCGACGACGCGGTCGCCCTCGACCTCGCCCGCAAACGGGTCGCCCAGGGGGGCGACGCGGTGGTGGGGGACGCCGACCAGCGCTCGCACGCCGACGCCATCCACGTGGCACAGCTGTGGCTCGACCAGGTCACCGCGATGGAGGCGGCGCCGTCGCCCGACGCGGTGTGGAGCCGCGCCGAGTGGGTGGAGGCCACCATGCCCACGTGGATCGAGCTGGTCACCCCGGTCGCGGACGGGGTGACGGCCGCCATGACCACGGCGATGCGGGGCCAGCTCGACGACCTAGCCGAGCACGGCGGGCTGGAACAGCTGTCACGCACGCCGGGGATGCCACAGCTCCCCCAGGGCCTGGACCCGACGGCGATGATGGCGCAGATGGGCCCGATGGTGCACCGGATGGGGGCCGCCATGTTCGCCGCCCAGACGGCCGAGGCGGTCGGTGGCCTCAGCGAGGACCTCGTCTCGGGCACCGAGGTGGGGCTGCCGCTGGTGCCCGGGCACGCCGTGGCCCTGCTCCCGTCGGGGATCCGGGCCCTGTCCGAGGGCTTGGAGGTCGACCCCGCCGAGGTGCGCCTGTACCTCGCCGCGCGAGAGGCCGCCCGGTCCCGGTTGTTCACCGCCGCACCGTGGCTCACCGCGTCCCTCACCGCTGCCGTGCAGGCCTACGCACGTGACATCTCGATCGACGTGGAGGGCATCTCCGCCCGCATGTCCACCGTCGACCCGAGCGACCCCGCCGCCCTGCAGGAGGCGCTGGGGTCCACGCTGTTCACCCCCGAGCCCTCGGAGGCCCAGCAGCGGGCCCTCGCCTCCCTCGAGACCCTGCTGGCACTCGTCGAGGGCTGGGTCGATGTGGTCGCCGACCGCGCCACCCGGCAGCACCTGCCGGAGGCGGCTGCCCTCGGCGAGACCGTGCGGCGACGCCGCGCGACCGGCGGCCCGGCCGAGAGGGCTTTCGCCCAGCTCGTCGGCCTCGAGCTACGACCCCGCCGGCTGCGCGACGCCGCCAACCTGTTCGCCGCCCTGGAGGACGCCGGCGGCCAGGAGCTGCGCGACAGCGTCTGGGCCCACCCCGACGTGGCGCCGACGGGCGACGACCTGGACGACGTCCTCGGCTACGTCGAGCGCGTGCGAGCCGGCCAGGGCGATGACCTGGACGCCGAGCTCGACCGGCTCCTGTCCGAGGGCCGAGAGGACCGCTCGGGGGACGACGCCACCGACGGCCGGGCGTGACCGCCCCCGCGCGTCCGGGCAACCTCGATGACCTCCGGGCGGACGCCATACGGCACCTCGCCCAGCTGTCGCCCGTCGACGCGAGGGAGGCGTCGCTCCGCCAGGAGTTCCTCGCGCACCTGGAGCGCCACCCCGACGCGTGGTGGAAGCACGGGCCGCCCGCCCATCTGACGGCGAGCGTGCTCGTGCTGTCGCAGGACCGACGTCAGGTCCTGCTCACCCACCACCGCAAGGCCCGCACGTGGTTCCAGCTCGGGGGTCACGCCGAGCCCGGCGACGAGGACGTCGTGGGGGTCGCGCAGCGCGAGGGGCGCGAGGAGTCGGGCATCCACGGGCTGCGCGTCGACCCTCGCCTGGTGGACCTCGACCGGCATGCCCTCGGAGCAGCCTTCACCGTGTGCCGCGAGCACCTGGACCTGAGGTTCGTCGCCGTCGTCGGCGACGTCTCCCCCGTCGTCAGCGCCGAGTCGCTCGACGTGGCCTGGTGGCCGGTGGATCGGCTGCCCCACCCGCACAGCGAGGAGCTGCCGCGGCTGATCGAGCGCGCCGCGCTGCGCGCGGCCTGAGGCCGCTCACTCGTCGACGCAGTCCCCGGCGGCTCCCGGCTCCCCGGGCGGGGCGTCCTCGCGCGACCCGTGAGCCACCCCCTCGAGGAATCCCTTGGCGCGTTCGAGCTTGGGGTAGGTCCGCAGCAGCCGCCAGAACTCCGGGCCGTGCCCCGGCTGCAGCAGGTGCGCCAGCTCGTGCAGGATCACGTAGTCCTGGACCCAGACGGGCAGCGTGGCGACCCGGTGGGAGACCCGGATCGTGCCGTCGGCCGGGGTGCACGACCCCCATCGTCGGCGTTGGTTGGACACCCACGTGATGCTGGTCGGTTTGGCGAGGCCTCCGAGGTAGGAGTGGGACAGCTCCGCCGCGCGCGCGGCGAGCCGCTCGTCGCTCGGGCGGACCCGCTGCTCGCGGGCCTCGATCCGACCGACCATCTGCTCGATCCACTCCTGCTCCTGGCGGCGGGAATGACCGGCGGGAATGAGCACGACGATGCGGTCGCCCTCGCGGTAGGCGCTCACGGTCCGCCGACGACGGGTGCTGCGGCGCACCTCGACCTCACTCATGACGGCACCCTAGCGACGCCCCGGCACGCCCTCTGGCAAGCGCGCCGTGCTCACCGACCGGTGAAGGCGGGTGCGCGACGCTCGGTCGCCGCTCGCACACCCTCCTGAAGGTCCGCGGTGGCCATCGTGGTGGCCTGCGCCAGGGCCTCCCACTCGAGCGCCGCACCGGGGTTGGCGTGCCCACCGCCGCGCAACGCGGCCAGGGTCAGCCTCGTGGCCACCGGTGCTGCGGCGGCGACCCGGTCGGCGGCGGCGAGGGCCAGGCGCAGCACCTCGTCGGCCGGGGCCGCGGCGGAGGCGAGCCCGAGTCCGACCGCCTCGTGCCCCATGACGACCCGACCCGTGAGCAGCATGTCGGCGGCCAGCGCCGGACCCGCGACGGCCGGCAGCGACCATGTGGTCGCCATACCGGGGTGCAGACCCAGCCCGGTGAACGGCACCGCGAGACGGGCCTGCTCGGCGACGTAGCGCACGTCGCAGGCCAGCGCCAGGGCGAGTCCCGCCCCGATCGCGTGACCGTTGACCGCAGCGACGACCGGCACCTCGAGCCGCGTCATGGACAGCCAGCGGCAGTAGAAGTTCCGCATGCGGGCCCGCAGGTCGCTGACCGAGGCATCCGGCTCGGCCATGAGCCACCCGAGGTTGCCACCGGAGGTGAAGGCGCTGCCGGCGCCCGTGACCACGACACACGCCAGCTGAGTGTCGTCCCGCAGCAGGTCGGCCAGACGGGCCCACGAGGACGTCATCTCCTCGCTCATGGCGTTGCGCTGCTGCGGCAGGTCCAGGGTGATGACGGCGGTATGGCGGTCCCCCTGCTCTCGTCGGGTCACCGACAGGTGCTCGAAATCCTGCTCCCACCAATATTTTTCGGGGTACATGACCATCCTCGTCGACGTCGCTGCGCTGGCGTGCTCCGGGTGCGGCCGCCCGCGCCTCCCGAGCCTAGCCATCGTCTGCGGACCGTGGGTCCGGCGGCAGGCGGCAGCATGGGGGCCGCAGCACGGCTCCGTGCTCAGCAGGTGACGGGGCGTAATCCCCGGAACCTGCTCCCGTGTGCTCTATGGTGACCGGAGTCCGATTGCCGCACCCGTGGCACGAACGACAAGGAGAGACGACATGGCCGACACCTACAAGGGTGAGTTCTACTGCGTCAAGTGCAAGGCCAAGCGTGAGGCCGAGGGCAACATCGTGGAGACCAACGGTCGCCGCATGGCCAAAGGCAAGTGCCCTGAGTGCGGGACGAACCTCAACCGCATCCTCGGCAAGGCCTGAGCGCCGCCTGCGCAACCTGCCGTCCGAGAGGCGGTGCTGGCACCTGTGCCGGCACCGCCTCTCTCTGTGCATCCCCAACCCCCCGGCCAGCATCGACGTTGTCCACAGGGCTGGTTTCATGCAATTTGCGTGCGCTTGCATGTGGAATGCTCGGTTCCTCATCCCTCGGTGCAGGAGAGACCCGATGACCCGTTGCGACCGCCCCGCCCTCCGTCCCGGCCTCCGGCTGCTGGACCGTGGCGGCGACGAGCTCCAGCTCGGAGCCCATCACCCGACCGCCGTGGTGCTCGGCGGCCTGAGTCCCGCCGATCGCGAGATCGTCCGCGCGCTCGACGGCAGCCGTTCCAGGGCCGACCTGCAGCTGGTCTACACCCGCCACGGCGAGGACAGCCGCCGCCTGGACGACCTGCTGGACCTGCTCGGCAACCATGGCCTGCTCGACCCTCGGCCCCCGGGCACGGGCCGCCCCGCGGACGTGCTGCCGTTGCGGGCCCCCGCGTGCGAGCCACCGTCGGACCCGTCAGACCTGTCCCACACGCCCGTGCTCGTCGCCGGGACCGGCGACCTGGCACAGCACGTCGCGGCCACCCTGCAGCGGCAGCACCCCCGCCTGCACCTGCAGGACGAGCTGGGCCCCTCCGGCCTGCCGTCACCGTCCACGGGCACCGCCAGGGGGTCGCGGCGCCCTCCGGCCCTCGCGGTACTGGTCGCGGACGGGGCCATCGACCCCGTGGTCGCCCGGCAGTGGGCGCCGTGGGCCATGGTCCTGCCCGTCGTCGTGGCCGACAGCTCGGTGACCGTGGGTCCGCTCTGGAGCAGCCTGGCCGACCCCTGCCCACTGTGCCTGGACCGCTACCGCACCGACCGGGACCCCGCCTGGCCCCGCCTGCTCGCGCAACTGACGACGCGTCACCTCGACGGTCTCCATCGCCCCGCGCGGACCGATCCCACCACCACAGCGCTCGCGGTGGGGGCCGTCGCGGCGCACGCCCGCGATGCCGTGGGTCGGCGACGCCTCCCCGTCGGGTTCACCACCGAGGTCCACGACGCAGACCCCGTGCCGCGGCAGCGCATCTGGTCGGTCCACCCTCGATGCCTCACCCACCTACCGGCCCGGGTCTCGCTCGCGGGGTGACAATCGAGGGGTGAACGACATCCCCCGCCGGTCCGCCCATCGCACGGCCCGACTGGCCTCTCTCCCGCTGACCTATGCCGGACGGACCGCCGTGGGGCTGGGTCGGCGGCTCGGGGGCGCCCCGGCCGAGGCCGTCGTTGCCCAGGTCGCCGCACGCACCGCCGACCAGCTCTTCTCCGTCCTGGGGCAGCTCAAGGGGGGTGCGATGAAGGTCGGACAGGCGATGTCCATCTTCGAGGCGGCCCTGCCCGAGGAGGTCGCCGCGCACTACCGCGGCGCGCTGACGGCCCTCCAGGACGCCGCACCCTCGATGACGGCCGAGACGGTGCACCGCGTCCTGGCGAGCGAGCTCGGCGACGACTGGCGGTCCCTCTTCCACGAGCTGGACGACGTCCCCGTCGCCTCCGCCTCGATCGGACAGGTGCACCGCGGTCGATGGGCCGACGGCCGCACGGTGGCGGTCAAGGTGCAGTACCCCGGCGCCGGGGACGCGCTGCTGTCCGACCTGCGCCAGCTCGCCCGCGTGGCACGAGTGACCGGCTCGCTCAGGACCGGCATCGACATGCGGGCCGTGACCGACGAGCTGCAGGCCCGGATGGTGGAGGAGCTGGACTACACGCGCGAGGCGGAGGCGCAACGGCAGTTCGCGGACGCCTTCGCCGAGAGCGAGTTCTTCGTCATACCGAGGGTGCTCGAGGCGACGGCCCGGGTCATCGTGATGGACTGGCTGGACGGCACGCCCCTGTCCGCCGTCATCCGCGAGGGGACCGACGAGCAGCGGGACCGCGCCGCCACGCTCTATCTCGACTTCCTGCTCGCGGGCCCGGACCACGTGGGTCTGCTGCACGCGGACCCGCACCCCGGGAACTTCCGGATCACCGAGGACGGCCGGCTCGGGGTCCTGGACTTCGGGGCCGTCAACCGGCTCCCCACAGGCATGCCCAGCGCGGTCGGGCGCCTCCTCGGGCTCGCGCTGAGCGGGGAGGACACGGGGCCCGCCGTGCTGACCGGGCTGCGGGAGGAGGGGTGGGTCCATGCCGGAGCCGATCTCGACCCCGATCTCCTGCTGGCGTTCCTCGACCCCTTCCTCGAACCCGCACGCCATGACCGCTACACCTTCAGCCGGGCCTGGCTGCGGGGGTGCTTCGCCCACGTCGGCGAGCCTCGTTGGCAGCCCGTGCTGGGCGTCCTCGACCTCCCCCCGGACTACCTGCTCATCCACCGCGTCTGGGCCGGCGGCATCGGTGTCCTGTGCCAGATCGGCGGCGAGGTGGAGGCGCGGGCCATCCTCGGCCACTGGCTGGACGACCTGACCCTGCACCCGTCGGCCGAGTGAGCCGGGCTGGCGGGTCGACCGGCCGTCGACGCGCCGGGCGCCCTACCACCACTCGGAGTCGAGCTTGCCCTCGATCGACCGGGCGTGCAGGCGGCTGCAGCGGTCGCAGACCCACACCGTGCGCCTCCGCTCCGTCCCGAAGGTCCACCGGACCCGAGCCTCGGCCAGGCCCTCACCGGTCGCCTGCCGGCCGCAGGTCCCGCACGTCATCGTGTCGTCGCCCGCCCCGCCGTGATCCACCCGGGGATCGTATGACGACCCCGACCCAGCCGCCACGCCGGGCCGGCTCGCCACCGCCCCTGCACGCATGACGAGGCGGGCAGGACCCCTCGGTCCTGCCCGCCTCGCGTGATCCGACGACCGTCAGGTCATCGCTGCTGCCGGCGCCGCACCGCCACCCGGATCTCAGCCGCGCCCCGCGGCTGCCGGGGCCTCGGAGCGCGGTCGACGCGCACGCGCGCCAGCTCCTGGCTGAAGTGGTGGAACATGATGGAACTCCTTGCTGGTCAATCGTGCTCATGGCCGTCGCCTAGGCGGCGGCGGTGTTCTTGCGCGGCCGTCCACGCGGCCTCTTGCGGGGCAGGACCACTCCCGCGACGAACAGCTCTCCGCCCCAGACGCCCCAGGGCTCCCGACGCTCCAGAGCTCCGGCGAGGCAGTCCTCCCTCGCGGGGCAGGTGCCGCACAGCGCCTTCGCGAACTCGACGCCGTCCGGCGTGTCGGCGAACCACATCTCGGGCTCGTTCTCCTGGCAGGGGATGGTCTCGGCGGCCGCGATCGCGGCGACCTGGTTGTCGATGAGCTCCGTGAGTGTCATCGCTGCCTCCTCGGTGTGGTGCCCCTGGGTGGTGGGGCGGCGGGTGCCCTGCTGGGGCGGTTGGTGGGTGCGGTGGTGCGACATGCGGTCCTCTGCGGTGGTGGTCGGGGGCTGCCCTGAGATGCACGAAGGCCGCGGATCCCGGATGTCGGGTTCCGCGGCCTTGGAGAGGACCTGGGTCTAGGGACTAGACCGGCGGCCTCCCGAGGGGCGGGACGACATAGGAGACGGCGAACGGGGTGGACGGCGCGATGGTGCGGGCGTAGCCGAGACGCCCGCCGTCGACGACGCGCGTGTCGGTGCCGCCGACGCCGGACACACCGATCCCCTGACCGGTGCCACGGGCGTCCACGGACGCACGGGGGGTGCGCAGGTCGGGGGCGGTCGAGCGCAGGGGCGCGACGGCGTCGACGCGGATGCGCGTCGCGATCGTCATCGTCGTGATCTCCATGCGGAACACCCTCCCCTCTGCTCTCGTCGGCACCTCGGTGCCGGGACGTGCGTCACGAGCACCGCTCGCGACAGGACACCTCGGACTGTAGCCCCCGCCCCCGAGAGGGGGCAATGCATTTATCCATCCCACCGGGCCGGCGACTCGGTGGCGTCAGCCGCCCTCCGCTGATCCCTTTGCGGCAGAGAGGATCTCATCGACATCAGCGCCCCCCAGGATGGCCAGGACCGACTCGCCGTAGAGCCCCAGCTTGCGGGCTCCCACCCCGGACACCCTGGCCAGCGCCGCGACGTCGGCGGGCTGCTGCTCGGCGATCGCCGTCAGGGTCGCGTCCGTGAAGACGACGTACGCCGGCACCCCGGAGGCCGCGGCGGTGGCCTTGCGCCAGCTGCGCAGCGCCTCGAAGGTGGCCTCGTCGTAGGTGGGTGGGCACTGCGCGCAGCGCCCTGTCTTGCGCTCGGCAGCGGTGCTGAGCTCGGTCCCGCACGTCCGGCAGTGGGCCGGCTTGGCCACCGACGGCTTCCGCTGGCGGCCTGTGGTGCCCGTGCCGCCGCGGGGCACCGACCTGGCTCCGTCTCCGAGGACCGAGGCCGCGTCGTCGAGGAATCGGCTCGGTCGACGCGTGGCACGTCCCCCCACGTTGCGGGACGCCGCCCAGGACAGGGCGAGCTCGCGGCGCGCGCGCGTCAGACCGACGTAGAGCAACCGCCGCTCCTCCTCTATAGCCTCCCAGCCCTCCGCCATGGAGATCGGCAGGAGGCCGTCGCTGCACCCCACGAGGTGCACGACGTCCCACTCGAGGCCCTTGGCGCTGTGGAAGGACGCCAGCGTGACGCCCTGGACCGTGGGCACGTGCTGGGCCGAGGCGCGCTCGGTGAGGTCGGCGACGAGCTCCGGGAGTCGGGCCTGCGGCTGCGCGGCCACGAGGTCGTCGGCGAGGGCCACCAGCGCCTGGAGGGACTCCCAGCGCTCGCGGGTGGCCCCGCCCGACGCCGGGGGCTTGGCCGACCAGCCCACGCCGCCGAGGACGTCGCGCGTCAGCTGGCCTAGGGGCACCGACCCGTCGTCGGCTCGCGCCTGCCCCCGCAGCAGCAGGATCGCGTCGCGCACCTCGCGTCGGGAGAAGAACCGCTCCCCGCCTCGCACGAGATAGGGGACGTCCACGTCGGCGAGCGCTGACTCCAGGGCCTCGCTCTGGGAGTTGGTGCGAAAGAGGACGGCGATCTCGGCGGGGGGCGTGCCGGCGTCGATGCGGCGCCGGATCTCGGCGGCGACCCCGCGCGCCTCGGCCTGGTCGTCGTCGTACGCCGTGAGCCGGGGCGGGGGGCCGTCCTCGCCCTGGGCCTGCAGCTGCACCAGGGCTCGACCTGCGCCGGTGCGGCTGGCCTGCCCCTGGGCCCGGAGCAGCACGTTGGCGAGACCGACCACCTGAGGCGTCGAGCGGTAGTTGCGGACGAGCTTGACGACGGCCGCGTCCGGGTAGCGCGCCGAGAAGCCGAGCAGGTGCGCGGGCGAGGCCCCGGTGAAGGAGTAGATGGTCTGGGCCGCGTCACCGACCACGCAGACGTCCTGACGGTCACCGACCCACAGGTCCAGGAGCCGCTGCTGCAGCGCGTTGACGTCCTGGTACTCGTCCACCACGAAGTGGCGGTACTGCCCGCGGACCTCGCGTGCCACCGCGGGGTGCTCGTCGAGGATGCCGGCCATGATGAGCAGGACGTCCTCGAAGTCGATGACGCCGCGCTCGCCCTTGACCTCCTCGTAGGTCTGGAGCAGGCGGGCCATCGCCGTCGCATCGAGCCCCGCGGGGTCGCGCCGAGCGTGCCGCGCGGCGGCCGCGTAGGTCTCAGGGGTCAGCAGGCTGACCTTGGCCCACTCCACCTCGGCCGCGAGGTCCCGGATGGCGGGCCGGTCGAGCTGCAGGTGCAGCCGGGCCCCGGCCTCCGCGACGGCACCGGCCTTGTGCGGCATCACCTCCGGGGCCGCGCCCCCGATGGCCCGGGGCCAGAAGTAGTGGAGCTGACGCAGCGCAGCGGCGTGGAACGTGCGGGCCTGGACGCCCGCGGCCCCGAGGTCGCGCAACCGCGTGCGCATCTCGCCGGCCGCCCGCGCGGTGAAGGTGACGGCGAGGACCCGCTGCGGCACGTAGACCCCGGAACGCACGCCATAGGCGATGCGGTGGGTGATGGCGCGGGTCTTGCCGGTGCCCGCGCCCGCCAGCACGCACATGGGCCCGAGGGGTCGCTCGGCGACCGCCCGCTGCTCGGGATCGAGGGCGGTCAGTATGTCGTCGGGGGTGGCAGCCATCGCCGGAAGCCTCCCAGATGCCACCGACATACCTCGTCGTGCCGCTCGTCCTCGGGCGCTCACCGCGGGACGGAGGGACCCTGCTGCAAGGCGGCGATGGGCTCGCCCAGCCACCGCTCGATGAGGTGGTAGGCCACCGAGATCGGCATCCCACCGGCCAGCACGGCCCCGGCGCGGATGTCGCCCCGCAGCTCCTCGCGGGAGTACCACCTGGCCTCGGCGATCTCGTCGTCGGCGAAGCACAGCTCGCCGGCGCGCGCGCGAGCCGTGAACGCCAGCATCAACGACGCGGGGAAGGGCCACGGCTGGTTGCCGGAGTACTCGACGGCCTCCACCTCCAGCCCGACCTCCTCGCGCACCTCACGGACCACCGCCCCCTCGAGGGACTCCCCCGGCTCGACGAACCCCGCGAGCACGGAGAGCCGTCCCTGCGGCCAGGACGCGTTGCGGGCCAGCAGCAAGCGGTCGCGGCCGTCGACGACCGCCATGATCACCGCGGGCGACGTGACGGGATAGGACTCGTGGGCGCCAGAGCACCGCCGCACCCATCCCGAGCTGACGACGGACGTGGGCAGCCCGCACCGGGAGCAATAGCCGTGCGCGCGGTGCCAGTGCGACATGCCGATCAGGGTGGCGGCCAGGGCGACGTCGAGCGGGTCGAGCGTGAGGCCCAGGTCGCGCAGCCCGGCCCACCGGGTCGAGCCGCCGGCGACGTGGCCGTCCCCGGGCGCCTGCCGACGGTCCTCGTCCTCCAGAGGACCTCGCACCAGGCCCAGGTGCTGACGACCCCGCTCGTCCGCCCCCAGGTAGACCACGATGTCGTCCGTCGTGACGGTGACCTCGGCCGGGGTATGGCGCACCAGCGCGGATCCGTCGGTGCGCGCCTCGAGCAGGTCTCCCCGAGCGAGGACGACCTGGGTGCTCTCGTCGTCGAGGAGCCGCGGCACCCAGGTGACGTCGCCACGGAGCCAGCTGGAACGGTCCAGCGCAGACGGGGACAGGGCAAGTTCAGGCAGGATTCGCGGCGCTCCGGTCACGCCTCACAGCCTAGACGCCGGGGCTCGCCTACCGTGGGTCGCGTGACAGCCGCCCCTCGTTCCCCCCTGCACCTCGCAGCCCTGGCCAGCGCCGCCGTCAAGGGCCTGGACCCGGTGTCGGTCGAGCCGGTGCACGGGGAGGACGACCGCTGCGACGTCGCCCATGTCCGGGACTCGCAGCGTCGCAGCTGGACGGTCCGGGTCCCCCGCTCCGCCGCCGACGCCGCGCAGATGGAGTCCGCCGCGGCGCTGCTGCCCCACCTCGACAAGCGCCTACCGTTCGAGATCCCCCAGGAGGCCGGCAGCGTCACCCTCCCCCACTCGGGCCGCGCCATGGTCTATCCGCAGGTGAGGGGGCGCAACCTCGACTTCTCGGGGCTACCCTCCGGTCCAGGCCTGGCGGCGGCCCTCGGGCGGGCGCTCGGGGAGATCCACAACCTCGACCCGCGCCTGTACGACGAGGCGGGGGTCCCCGTGTACGACGCCGAGACCTATCGTTTGCGACACCTGGCCGAGCTCGACCGCGCGGCAGGGACGGGGCACGTGCCCGCGCGACTGCTCGGCCGGTGGGAACGCGCTCTGGAGAACGTCGCCCACTGGCGATTCGCCCCCGCCACCATCCACGGCCGCCTGTCCGGTGAGCTGCTCCTCGCCGACTTCGACGACGACGACGCGGCGAGCGGACGGATCGTCGCGATCACCGGCTGGGACGAGGCCCGCGTCGCTGACCCCGCCGACGACTTCGCCGTGCTGTGGTCGCAGGCGACCCCCGAGGCGTTCGACACGGTGCTGGAGGCGTATGCCGGAACCCGGCACGAGCGGCCGGACCGCGCGCTGGAGATGCGGGCCAGGCTGGCGGGCGAGCTGCGGCTGGTGCGTGAGCTCGTCCACGCTGAGGCCGGGCAGGACGACCGGGGCCGCGCGGAGGCGCTGGCCGCCCTGCAGAGGCTGGACGACGAGGTGGCTGGCGACGACCTGGTCGCCCACATCCCTTCGGTGACCCTGCCTGCGCCCGTCGGCGACGCGGATCCCGAGCTGCGGGGGCCACTGGCGTCGGCCCCTCGGAGCAGTCCCACCCAGCCTGTGGTGCTGCAGGACTCGGGCCCCGCTCAGACCCCGCGCGCCGGTCTCGCCCAGGCACCCATCGAGTCCCCGCGGGTCATCCCGGTGGCGGACTCCGGGGCGGAGCCGGACGCCGTGTCAGGTCGGGACCGTGCAGCACGGCGGGGCGCCCCAGCAGAGCACGACGAGGCAACGACGAGCGCCGCGGCCGCAGCGACCCGCCCGTCCGAGGAGGACGCCGCCCAGGAGGCCGGCTCCCCCGGCCACGGGGCGCAGCTCTCCCCGAGGGGCGTCGAGCAGGTCCAGGAGGACGAGTACGTCGTGGACACCGCTCGGCACACGACCACCCATCTGCGTCCCGGCGACCGGTCCGGCTGACGGGCCAGGTCCGGAGCTGACGGGAGCCACCGACGCGGTGGACCCTCACCCTCCGGTGAGCCCCGCCACGATCGTCTCCAGGGCCACCTCGTCCGGGAGGTCCGGTCGCACGGTCTCGCCGGTAGCCGCGTAGTAGAACGCGCCGTCGACCAAGGCCGGGTCGACCTGCCGCAGCCGGGCATAGGCCAGCCGGTAGACGGCCAGCTGGAGTCGGCGCACCTCGGCCCGCCGACCGGTCGGCGGGGCGCCTGTCTTCCAGTCGACCACGGTGAACCCACCGTCCTGACGGGGGAACACGGCGTCGATGCGACCACGCAGGCTGGTGCCCGCGACGGTGGACTCGACGGGCAGCTCGATGTCGACCGGCGAGAGCGCTGACCACTCGCTCTCGAGGAAATGCGCCTTCATCGTGTCGAGATCCTCCGCGTCGCAGGCTGTCTCGTCCGCGCTGCCCGGCAGCTCGGACAGGTCGATGATGGCCGCCTGGGCGTAGTGCTGCTCGACCCAGGTGTGGAAGGCGGTGCCACGTCTGGCTGCCGTGGCGGGTGCTGCTGGCATGGGTCTGCGCAGCCCACCGGCGAACTCGTCGCGATCGTCGGCGAGCGCGACGAGCGAGGACGTGGACAGGTGCGGCGGCAGCGCGACCAGCACCTCTGAGCGTTGCTGCGACGCCTCGCGCTCGGCGAGGAGGACGGCGACCTCCCGGTCCAGGTCGCTCCACTCGTCGAACGGCTCGTCGACCCCCGGGCGAGCCGGCGGCTGCGCGGCAGGCCCCGTGGTCATGCCGGACTCGGCGAACGAGGCTGACGAAGCGTGGCCACGCGCGGCCCGGACCGCCTCCGCAGCCCGGGCGAGGGCAGGATCCGGGGCGTCCCGCGCCGGCCACGGCAGGCTGAGCTGCTCCGCGAGCCGCGGGTTGCCGAGGTCCTCATCCCGTGAGTCCGGCATCTCCGCCCAGGTGGTGACGTGGGCGACACCCGCCTCACGCATCTCGTCGAGCAGGCGGGACGTGATGCGTGGGGTCCGCTGGGTGGCCCAGACGGGAGCGGTCAGCAGCAGCTCGTGACGTGCCCGGGTGACGGCGACGTAGGCCAGTCGACGTTCTTCGACCACGGCATGCTCCCCGCACGCCAGCGCGAAGCTCTCGATCCGCGCCGCCAGCTCCTGCCGGTCCGGGCAGGTCGCCCAGTCGAGGTGCGGCAGCCCGCCCCGGTCGCCGCGCAGGCCGAAGGGGAGACTGTCGAGGCCGCTCAACCATGCCTTGTCCTTGGGCGGTGGCACGCGCCACCCACCATCCTCGCGCCCGGCCACACGGGCGTCGTGGGCGGGAAAGGTGCCTTCCTCCAACCCGGGGACGACGACCAGGTCCCACTCGAGCCCCTTGGAGGCATGAACCGTCAGCAGCTGGACCGCCCCCGGCACGGGAGGGACCTGACCGGCGGCGAGTCCCCTCTCACGGTCCTCGGCGACCTCCAGCCACGACAGCAGGCCCCCGAGGTTCGGGCGTTCGGAGGAGGCCGCGTAGGCGGTCACGACGTCGGCGAAGGCCTCGAGGTGCACCCGGGCGTCCGCGACCGGGCGGCCCGGCCGGGCCATCAGCTCGAGGTCCAGCCCGAGCACGCGCTCGGCCTCCCCGACCACCTCGGGCACCGTGGCGCCGAGCAGCTCGCGCACCCGGCGCACCCGGCGCCGCAGGTCGACCAGCCGTGCTCGCCCGGTGTCCCCCAGCCCGCGCCCGTGGGGGTCCTGCCAGCCCGGTGGCGGGAGGCGGTCCACGGCCTCGACGAGGCCGACCTGGTCGGGCTGGCCCGACTCGCCGCCAGGCCCGAGCGAGCGGGCCCACGCGTGCAGGCCCGCCAGGTCGGCGGGGCCGAGACGGACGAGCGGTCCCGTGAGGAGGCGCATGAGGTGGTCGCCTCGGGACGGGTCGTCCACCACGTGCAGGAAGGACACGAGATCGACGACCTCGGGCATGCTCAGGAGTCCTCCGAGTCCCACGACCTCGACCGGCAGTCCGGCGGCGGCGAGGGTCTCGGCGAGGAGGGTGAACTGGCTCCGCTTGCGGCACAGCACGGCCGCCGTCGGGCGGGGCTCTGGCGGGGAGGCCGCCGCGATCGCGGACCCGGGTCCGGTCCAGGGCCCCAGACGCTCACCAAGCCAGGAGGCGATGTGCGCCGCCTCGGCCTCCAGGGTGTCGAGCCGGGCTGCCTCGACCTGCCCCCGCCCGGCCGCGGGACGTGGCGTAAGGACCGCGACGTCCACCGGGCACGCGGCGCTGAGAGGTGCGGCGACCACGTTGGCGGCGGCGAGGATGGCAGCGTCGTTGCGCCAGGAGGTGGACAGCGGCAAGGTGCGGGCAGGCCCGTCCGGCCCCGGGAAGTGCCCGGGGAAGGACGTGAGGGTGGTGGAGCTCGCTCCGCGCCAGCCGTAGATCGACTGGTGCGGGTCGCCGACGGCCATGACCGGGACGGCGTCGTCCGCCTCGGCGTAGAGCCGCCGGAGGAGGACCAGCTGCGCCTCGCTGGTGTCCTGGAACTCGTCGAGCAGGACGGCGCGGTAGCGCCGGCGCTCCGCTCGTCCGACGTCAGGGAAGGCGCCGGCGATGCGGGCAGCCAGGGACATCTGGTCGGCGAAGTCCAGGCTCTCGCTGGCCCGCTTGGCGCGCTGGTAGTCAAGGATCAGCGGAACGAGGGCCTGCCGCTGCCGCAGGACCCCGAGCGCGTCCAGCACCGGCTTGAGCGAGGCCTTGCGTCCCTCGCCGTCGGGCAGGCGGTCCCAGTCCGACAGCAGCCGGCCGAGGTGGTCGGCGAGCGCGTCGGGGGTGCACAGGTGCTCGGCGAGCTCCCCGGACAGGGACAGGACCGCGTCGACGACCGTGGACACGGCCGGCACGGTGCGACCGGCCGCGTTGCTCACGGCGTCCAAGGGACCGGGGTAGGCCTCGACGACCTCCTGCGCGAGCTGCCAGCAGGACGCCTCGGACAGCAGGCGCGCCCCGGGCTCGTAGCCGAGCCGCAGCCCGTGCTCGGACACGAGCCGGCCGGCGTAGGCGTGGTAGGTGGACACCGCGGGCGTGAGGTCGAGCCCGTCGTCGCCCGTGACCTCACGCCACAGGCCGACGGACTCGAGCTGGCGGAGTCGACGTCCGATGCGCTCCGCCAGCTCGCCGGCGGCCTTGCGCGTGAACGTGAGCCCGAGCACCTCGTGGGGCTGGACCAGGCCGTTGGCCACCATCCACACGACGCGGGCAGACATCGTCTCGGTCTTGCCCGAGCCGGCCCCTGCCACGACCAGCAGGGACTCTGCGGGAGCCTCGATGACGGCCTGCTGCTCCGGTGTGGGGGGCGCCTGCCCCAGGGCCTGGGCGATGTCGAGAGCGCCGATCCGCGTCACAGGGTCCTCCCCTCGGGCTGCGCCGGGCAAGACCGACGGACGGGGCAGTAGGAGCAGTGGTCGCCCGGTGTGGCAGGGAAGCTGGCGCCCGCCATGCCCTCGGCCGTCGACTCCACGAGGTCACGAGCCCACCCCGGGTCGGCGGCGTCGACGACCGGCGCCTGCGGCTGGACCCGGGGGGCACGCCGGTCCCCGCCCAGCTGCAGGAGCGCCGCGCCTGCCGACCCGGTGCCCGCGGGGAAGGCGCCGGCCTCGACAGCGGCCTGGTAGGCCGCCAGCTGCGCGTGCTCGGCCAGCTCGGCCTGGGTAGGGGCGCTGCGGCCGGTCTTGATGTCGACCACCCGCAGCCGACCGTCCGGGGCACGCTCCAGGCGGTCCACCCGGCCGGTGAGCAGGGCACGGCCGATCTCGACCCGGGCCTCCTGCTCGACGGCGACGAGCTCCCACCCCTCGTCCCGGATGGTGCGGGCATAGTCCGCGAGCTTGTCGACCATGCGACCCGCCCGGTCGTGGTCGTGCCGGCTCCGCCAGCTGTCGGCGAGACCGAGCTCCGGCCATCGGCGGTCCAGCTCGCGCCGCAGGGTCGAGGCGTCGGTCAGATCCAGGGCAGGGTCCGCGGCGACCTCGTGCACGAGGGTGCCCAGGTCGGCAGCCCCCCGGTCGGCCCCCTCGCCACCGTGGGTGCGAAGGATCCACATCAATCGGCAGCGACCGAAGCTCTCGATGCGGGACGGCGACACCGGGACCGGCAGGTCGTCGGGGTAGAGGGGCCGGGCGTCCGTCTCCTGCCGCAGTGCCCACCAGCCGTCGGGATCGGCGCCCGGGACCCCGGCCTCTGCCAGCGTCGCCAACCGAGCGGCCGCCTGCTGCCGCGTCGACGGGTCGTCGGACAGCGCACGACGCCGCAGCTCGGCCACCACGCCGCTGAGGGTCATCGGTCGCGGGACCTCGTGGACGACACGGGCATCGCCCGACGGAGGGTCGACGACGTCGAGGTAGGAGGACGGCTGCTCGTCCTCGGAGGACACGGCGGTGACCACGAGCCGTCGACGGGCCCTGCTCACGGCGGTCAGCAGCAGGCGTGCCTCGTCGGAACGGACCGCGGCCAGCGCCTCGCGGGGGCCGTGGCCTCGTCCGGCCAGCAGGTCGACGAGGTGCTCGGAGCCCAGCAGCGACCCGCGCAGGCGCAGGTCCGGCCAGACCCCCTCCTGAACCCCGGCGACGACCACGAGGTCCCACTCCCCGCCGGCCGCGCCCTGAGGGGTCAGGACCTGGACGACGTCGGTCAGGGGCGCCTGGGGGACGAGCGAGTCGGCCGCGACCTCCTGGCCCTGGACCTGCTCGAGGAAGGCCTGGGGCCCTGCTCCGGGGAGGCGTTCGGCGAACGCACCGGCCGCTCCGAACAGCGCCACCACGGCGTCGAGGTGCCGGTCGAAGCGCACGGACATCGGGCCACCGGACAGGGCCGCCGCACGCCAGGTGTCGGCGACACCGAGGGCGGACCACAGCGCCCAGAGCAGGTCCTCGGCGGTGACCTGCGGCGCCCACCGTGCGCCGTCGGCGGGTCGGGCCGCGTCGGCGGCCGCTGCGATCGCACGCCCGAGGCGCCGGATCGGCTGGGTGTCCACGGACGAGAGTGGCTCGTCGTCGAGGTCTGCCTGGTCCAGCAGGGCGACCACGAGGAGCTGGTCCGGGGATCGGTGACCGCCCGCGGCCTGCTCGCGCCGCCGGAGGGCGCGGCGCAGTCGGCGCACGGCGACCGGGTCGCTCCCTCCGAGCGGCGACAGCAGCAGTTCGACGGCGACGTCGGGCTCAAGTGGGCGCTCCTGGCCCCGCGCGACGCGGATCGCCACCTCGAGCAGGCCGAGCAGGGCCCGGGCCGCCGGCTCCTCCCGCACCGGCAGGTCGGTCATCGCGGTGGGGACCGGCACACCGGCTGCTGCCAGCGCCCGCCTGAGGGCGGCCAGCCTGGACCGACCGCGGCACACCACGGCCATCTGGGCCCACGGCACCCCGTCGACGAGGTGGGCCCGCCGCAGCAGACCGGCCACGTGCGCGGCCTCCTGGGCGGCGCTGCGGAGCAGGACCGTCTCGACGGCACCCTCGCCGGGCGGCGTCGAGCCGGTCCCGGCCGGGTCGTGACGGTGCGTCGTGACCCCCACGGAGCCCACCTGACGCGCAACCCGCGCGGTGACGGCAGCGAGGGCACCACCCTGTCGATGCGAGGGCCCGAGGACGTGGGTCTCACCCAGGCTGAGCAGGTCGTCGCCTCCGAACCATCGCTCCCAGTCCGAGGCGAAGACCCGGGGGTCCGCCCCACGGAAGGACTGGACGGCCGTGTCCGGGTCTCCCACGAGGACGAGGGGCGTCGACGGCGCCCGCACGACCGACAGCAGCTGCGCCGCGGACCAGGTCAGCTCCTGGGCGTCGTCGACGACGACCAGCCCGATGCGGCCCCGCACGCGGTCCAGCGCCTCCGGCGACTCCTCCAGCCGGTCGGCGGCCGCCGACAGCACCCAGGCCGGGTCATAGGCCCCGGGGCGCGAGAAGGCCGTGACCTGGTCGTACTCCTCGAGGACCGCCGCGGCGGCCCGCCACTCGGGCCGGCCGTGCCGCTCGCCCAGCGCGACCAGGTCGTCGGGGACGAGGCCGCGCTCCACGGCCCGCATCAGCAGGTCGCGCAGCTCGGCGCGAAAGCCCCTGGTGCCCAGGGCCTCTCGCACGGAATCCGGCCACTCGGGGCCGCGCCCGAGACCGAGGGCGTGGCCGTCGAGCAGCTCCTTGAGGATGGCGTCCTGCTCGGCGCCGGACAGCAGGCGCGGCGCCGGGTCCCCCACCAGCGCGGCCTCGGAGCGCAGCAGACCGAAGCCCAGCGACTGGTGCGTGCGCGCGAGCGGGGTCGTGGTGGTGCCGCCCAAGCGCCCGGTGATCCGGTCCCTCAGCCCTGCTGCGGCCACGCGGGAGGAGGTGAGCAGCAGGGCTCGGTCCGCCTCGACCAGCCCCCGACGGACGCGATCGACGACCAGCTCGACCGCCAGGGTGGACTTGCCCGAGCCCGGACCTCCGACCACCTGCACCAGCGGGGAGGTGGACGCGAGCACGGCTCGTTGCTGCTCGTCGAGGACGGGTGACCCGACGAGGGCGGGAGTCGGCGTGCGCCGGAGCTGGACCATGCACAGATCACACCAGAGACCACCGACACACCCCTGCGCGACAGCCCGGCGGCGCCTGGTGGAGCGGAGGGTCACCCCGTCGTCGCCGCCGGGGGCGGGCACGAGCTCCCGTCACCGGGGACCCACGCGCCGTCGGCACCCCACCGCGCACGGGCGAGGTCGATGCGCGTCCCGGTCGTGAGCCCCCCGACGAGCGGCATCGACTCCGCCCGCCAGTGCTCCCGGGCCCTCGCCGTGAGCTGCTCGGGCAGCGACCCGTCGGCGCGGACGACGCGCCACCAGGGGGAGCTCCCGGCATACCGGCTCATCACCGACCCGACATGGCGTGGGCCACCACGGCCGAGGAGCCGCGCGACGTCGCCGTAGGCGAGGGCGCGCGCGGGTGGGATCTGCTCGACGACCTCGAGGACGTCCTCGGCGAAGTCCCCGATCGTGCCGGCGCCGGCCCCCTCCACCACGACGTCAGTAGGTCGGGAGGGAAGGGTCCACCTCACGCACCCAGGCGAGCACGCCTCCCTCGAGGTGCCGGGCGTTGGTGTGGCCCCCGGCGATCAGCGCCTGCAGGGCAGTCGCCGACCGGCCCCCGACCTTGCAGTGGATGACGACCTCCTCGCCCTCCTCGAAGCGCGACGCGGCCCTCCCGGAGACGAACTCCTCGAGCGGGACGGGCTCGGCTCCGGGGATGGAGACGATGGACCGCTCGTCCTCGCCCCGCACGTCCACCAGGCGGAAGCTCTCGGGACGGTCGCGCAGCATCTGGGCGAGCTCGGGGGCGGTCACGGTCGGGAGCATGGCGTGCACGTCGTCCTCCTGCTGGGTGGGCAGTCCGCAGAACTGCTCGTAGTCGATGAGCTCGGTGATGGTCGGGTGGTCGCCGCAGAGGGGGCACTCCGGGTTGCGCTCGACGTGCAGCTCGTCCCAGCGCTGGGACAGGGCGTCGTGCAGCAGCAGCCGGCCGAGGACCGGCTCCCCCATCCCCACGATCAGCTTGACGGCCTCGGTCGCCTGGACCGACGCGACGGCCGCGCACAGGACCCCGAGCACGCCACCCTCGGCGCACGACGGCACGGATCCGGGCGGCGGCGGCGTCGGGAAGACGCAGCGGTAGCAGGGCCCCTCCCCCGCCCACCAGACGCTCACCTGGCCCTGGAACCGGAAGATGGAGCCCCAGACGTGGGGTATGCCGACCAGCGCGCACGCGTCGTCGACGAGGTAGCGGGTGGCGAAGTTGTCGGCGCCGTCCACGACGAGGTCGTAACCCCGGAGGAGCTCGAGGGCGTTGCTCGAGTCCAGCCGCAGCTCGTGCTCGACGACGCGCACGTACGGGTTGACCTCACGGACGGTCTCGGCGGCCGACCTGACCTTGGGACGGCCGATGTCGGACTGGCGGTGGATGATCTGGCGCTGGAGGTTGGACTCCTCCACCACGTCGGCGTCGACCACGCCTAGCGTCCCCACGCCAGCGGCGGCGAGGTAGAGCAGCGCGGGCGACCCCAGCCCCCCGGCGCCCACCACCAGGACGCGGGCGTTGGCGAGGCGACGCTGACCCTCCCGACCCACCCCGGGCAGGAGCAGGTGCCGGGAGTAGCGTTCCACCTGCGAGGTGGACAGCTCGGGCCCTACGTCGACGAGCGGTGGTCGTGCCATGCCGCGACGATACCGTGCCCGGGGTGCGAGGCGGCAGGCGCGAGGCCGTCCGAGTAACATGGCCGGACCCGCGGCCAGGTGCCTCGGGCCTCGGCTGAAAGGACCCCGATGACCGCCGCACCTGACCACGTCTCCGCCGACGCCGCCCGTCCGGGGCGCCTGCCACGGTCGGAGCGCCGGGCGCAGCTGCTGGAGGCCGCCCAGGACATCTTCGTCGAGGCGGGCTACCACTCCGCCGCGATGGACGCGATCGCCGAG
This sequence comes from Arsenicicoccus cauae, assembly GCF_043162025.1. NCBI lineage: Bacteria > Bacillati > Actinomycetota > Actinomycetes > Micrococcales > Intrasporangiaceae > Arsenicicoccus > Arsenicicoccus cauae. The sequence continues at coordinate 32,226 of NZ_CP171001.1, forward strand.
CGCGCGGGGGTCTCCAAGCCTGTTCTCTACCAGCACTTCCCCAGCAAGAAGGACCTGTACCTGGCGTTGTTGGACCAGCACTGCACCGCCATCGTCGACCTCGTCCGCGAGGCGCTGGGGTCGACGGACAACAACCGGGCCCGCGTCACCGCGACGATCGCGGCCTACTTCGAGTTCTTCGACCGCGACGGCGCCCCCTTCCGCCTCGTCTTCCAGTCCGACCTGACGGGCGAGCCAGCGGTGCGCGAGCGCCTGGACCGCGTGGAGACGGAGTGTGCCGAGGCCATCGCCGACGTGATCAGCGACGACGCCGCCCTGCCTCGCGAGCACGCCCTCATCCTGGGGATGGCGCTGGCGGGCGCCGCCCAGAACTCCGCGCGCCACTGGGTCACCAGCAGCGCCGAGACCGGTGTCGCCCGGACCGAGGCCAGCCGGCTGGTGGACACGCTGTCCTGGCGCGGCATCGGTGGCTTCCCCAAGGCGGATAGGGCCAGCGAGGCCGCCCCGGCCTGACCGGGAACACCACAGCCCTCCTGGCGGTTGCTCACCGACGAGAGCCCCCGGCGAACCCGCCGGCCCGACCACGACGAAAGGACCCCCCGTGGAGGTCAAGATCGGCGTCCAGCACGTCGCCCGCGAGATCACCTTCGAGTCCGCCCAGTCCCCCGAGCAGGTGTCCGAGGCCGTGGCCTCGGCGGTCCGCGAGGGTTCGCTGCTGACGCTTCAGGACGATCACGGACGCACGGTCGTCGTCCCCGGGGACCGGCTCGGCTACGTCGAGATCGGCGAGTCCACCAAGTCCCGGGTGGGCTTCGGTTCCCTCTGACCGGGGGTCTGCGCCGCAGCACATCGGGGGTTCGGCACACGCCCCGCCCCAGGTCTCTTGCGGTTGTCATCGTTTCGTGATGGTGGAGTGATCGAAGAATCGCGCGACGGCGATCCCGACATGACACCGTGTCAACAGCCCCCCGAGACCGCGGGGTAGCTCACGAGGCGAGGCACCCCTCGCGTCACGCAACTACCAAGGAGAGTCACATGTTGGGCACCATCATCACCGCCATCATCATCGGCGCCATCATCGGCGGCCTCGCCCGTCTGGTCATGCCGGGCAACCAGAACATCTCGGTCCTGATGACGATCGTCCTGGGCATCCTCGGCTCGGCCATCGGCTCCTGGCTGGTCTCCCAGTTCGGCTACCGCAACTCGTCCGGCGGCATCGCCTGGATCGCCGTCCTGGCCGGCGTCGTCGTGGCGGCCATCCTCATCTCGATCTACCTCAGCATGACCGGTCGCAAGGGCCGCGTCTGACCTGCGCCCACACCGTATGCCGGAGGGCGGCACCCCCATGAGGGGTGCCGCCCTCCGCGCGTGCCGCCAGCGGACGGCATAGGTGCGTGGTCAAGCGGTCAGGCCGAGCCGGGACATGCGCTCGGTGTGGGCCTCGGCGAGCCGGGTGAACATCCGCGACAGCTCGACGAGGTCGTCGCCCGGGACGAGCAGGGCGACCAGCTCCGGGTGCACCGCGGCAAGCTGCTGGGCCTGGGACATCGCCTCGCCCATGAGCCGACGCCCCCACAGGGACAAGCGGCCGGCCGCGGCCGGATCGGCGTCCAGGACCTTGCGGAGCTCCTGCTGCACGAACTCCGCCTTGCCCTCCGACTGGAGCACCCGGTGCATGAGCGGCCGCTCCGCCTCGCCCACGAAGTCGCTCGCCTCGCGATAGAGGTCCATCGCCAGCCCGTCGCCCACATAGGCGTTGACCAGTCGCTCTGCCCAGGACCCGGGAGCGGTGCGACGGTGGAAGGCGTCGATGGCGTCCACGAACGGGGCCATGGCCTCCTGCGGGTCGGCGCCCAGCTCGCGGAGCCGCTGCTCAAGGGCCTCGTAGTGCCGGAACTCGCGAGCTGCCAGCCGTCCCAGCCCGGCCCGGGCGGCCGTCGTCGGGGCCAGCTCGCTGTCCCCGGCCAGCCGGGCGAAGCCCGTGAGCTCGCCGTACGCCAGGGCTGCCAGGAGCTCGACCACGCCGTTGTGGGGTGCGGTGGACGCTGTGGGGGTCATGTGCACCCAGAGTAGTCGGCCCGCCGGTAGACTGGGGCGGACCAAGGTGCCCGGTCGGCACGAATCCAGGAGGACCACGTGGTCCCCTCCGCAGCGCTCAGGCTGCCCGAAGACCTCCGATCGGCTCCGCTCACCACGTGAGCCTCGTCGCAGGTCGCCGGCCGCCCCGCGGCTGTAGCCCCGGCGGCTCACCCTGCCCGACAGGACACCAGCATGACTGATCCCGACCTCGACACCTCCGTCGACGAGCAGACTCGCGCCGAGGCCGCGCAGGTCGCCCCCGAGCTGACCTTCGCCGACTTCGACGTCCACCCGGACATCGTGGCCTCGCTGGCCGCGCTCGGCATCGAGCACCCCTTCCCCATCCAAGCCATGACCCTTCCGGTCGCCCTGGGCGGCCACGACATCATCGGCCAGGCCAAGACCGGCACGGGCAAGACCCTGGGGTTCGGCATCCCGATGCTCGACCGGGTCGTCTCCCCGTCCGACGAGGGTTTCGCCGACCTGCGTCACGCCGGCAAGCCGCAGGCCCTGGCTGTCGCGCCCACCCGTGAGCTCGCCGTGCAGGTCGCCGGCGACCTGGAGCGAGCAGGGCGTCGGCGCGGCGTGCGCATCGCGACCATCTACGGCGGGCGCGCCTTCGAGCCCCAGGTCGAGCAGCTGCAGCGCGGCGTCGAGATCGTGGTGGGCACTCCCGGACGCCTGCTCGACCTCGCCAAGCAGGGGCACCTTGACCTCTCGCATGCCTCGATCGTCGTCCTGGACGAGGCCGACGAGATGCTCGACCTGGGCTTCCTGCCCGACGTCGAGCGGATCCTGGCGCTCACCGCCCCCAGCCGGCAGATGATGCTCTTCTCCGCCACGATGCCCGGTGCCGTCGTCGCGCTGGCCCGCCGCTACATGAGCCAGCCCACGCACATCCGCGCGATGGGCGACGAGACCGAGAACAAGCACACCGTCAAGGCCATCGAGCAGTTCGTCTACCGCGCCCACGCCCTCGACAAGGTCGAGATGCTCGCCCGCATGATGCAGGCCAGGGACCGCGGCCTGACCATCATCTTCAGCCGCACCAAGCGCACGGCGGCCAAGGTGGCCGACGAGCTCACCGACCGCGGCTTCGCGGCCGGTGCGATCCACGGCGACCTCGGCCAGGGTGCGCGGGAGCAGGCGCTGCGCGCGTTCCGCAACGGCAAGATCGACATCCTCGTAGCCACCGACGTCGCCGCCCGCGGCATCGACGTCGAGAACGTCACGCACGTCGTCAACTACCAGTGCCCCGAGGACGAGAAGACCTACGTCCACCGGATCGGCCGCACCGGCCGCGCAGGCCACACCGGCATCGCCGTGACCTTCGTCGACTGGGACGACGCGCCCCGCTGGGGCCTGATCAACAAGGCCCTCGACCTCGGGATCCCCGAGGCCGTGGAGACCTACTCCTCCTCCCCGCACCTGTACACCGACCTCGACATCCCGGAGGGCACCAAGGGGCGGCTCCCCCGGGCCGCCCGCACGCGGGAGGGCCTGGACGCCGAGCGTCTCGAGGACCTCGGCGAGACCGGCCAGCGTGCCGGCAAGGGGCGTCAGGGTGGCGGGGGTGGCCGCCGAGCCCGTGACGGCGGCAGCGGGGGACGCGACGGTGGCCGCGGCGACCGGGATGGCTCCCACGGCACCACCGAACGTGATCGCCGGTCCCCGGATGGCGGTGACGGTGGCCCGGCCCGCCCGCGTCGCAACCGCAGCCGCCGCCGCACCCGCGGTGGGCGCCCGATCGACGGCCAGGCTCCCACGCAGGGCGGTCAGGACTCCTGACGCAGGCGCCGCACGGCACCCTAGGTCTGCTGACTGCGCAGGTCACGGGCCCCTCGACGACATCGTTGAGGGGCCCGTGACCGTGTTGTCCGATTTGCCAGGCGGCGGTCAGACCCGACACAGTGGTTGCTTCCTGGGGACGACCAACGACGGGCCGGGATCCTCGGGGGGTCTGCTGGCCTCCTGAGGAGGAACCACCCATGTCCGATCAACCACCACGCACGGTGACGACTAACCCGACCGACGGAACCAGCGCGAAGCCCGACAGCACGGGGAGTCCGGCGCCCCAGGCGCCCGCGTCGGACGGCGCACCTGCTCCCGGTCACGACCACGAGCTCCTGACCGGCCTCACCAATCCCCTGCCGGAGTCCCAGCCGCGTCGGCCCGGGGTCGACCGGATCACCTTCGGTACCACCGCCGCCATCGCGCTCGGGTTCGTCGTGTGGGGCTTCGTCGGAACGTCATCGCTCTCGACCGCCTCCTCCTCGGCCCTGGACTGGGTGATGACCAACGCCGGCTGGAGCTTCGTGCTCATGGCCTCGATGTTCGTCGTGTTCGTCCTGTGGCTGGCGGCCAGCAAGTACGGCGAGATCCCGCTCGGCTCCGACCGCGAGGAGCCGGAGTTCTCCACCCGCTCCTGGATCGCCATGATGTTCAGCGCGGGCATGGGCATCGGTCTGATGTTCTACGGCACCGCCGAGCCCCTCAGCCACTACATCGCGCCGCCGCCGCGCTCGGGCGTGACCGGTCAGCAGCCGGAGGCGGTGCAGATCGCCATGGCGACCACGCTGTTCCACTGGTCCCTGCACCCCTGGGCCATCTACGCCGTCGTCGGCGTCGCCATCGCCTACTCGACCTTCCGCAAGGGGCGCAGCCAGCTCATCTCGTCGGTCTTTGCCCCGCTGCTCGGCCGTCACCGTGCCACGGGCCCGATCGGCCGCGTGATCGACATCCTGGCGATCTTTGCCACGCTCTTCGGCTCCGCCGCGTCGCTGGGCCTCGGGGCGCTGCAGATCGGCGCCGGTCTGGAGCTCAACGGCTGGGCCGCCGGCGTCACCGCTCCGCTGCTGGTCGGGATCATCGCCGTCCTGACCGTCTGCTTCATCGCCTCCGCGGTCAGCGGCATCGCCCGTGGCGTGGAGATGCTCTCAAACGTCAACATGGTCCTCGCGCTGCTGCTCGCCGTCTTCGTCTTCCTCGTCGGCCCCACCCTGTTCATCCTCGACCTCCTGCCCAACGCCCTGGGGTCCTACGCCGACCAGCTGGCCCGCATGGCGGCTCGGTCCGACGCCAGCGGCCTCGAGCCGATGAAGGCGTGGCTGTCCAGCTGGACGGTCTTCTACTGGGCGTGGTGGATCTCGTGGACGCCGTTCGTCGGGATGTTCATCGCCCGCATCTCACGCGGCCGTACCATCCGGCAGTTCGTGACCGGCGTGCTGCTCGTCCCGAGCCTCGTCTCCCTCGTGTGGTTCGCGATCTTCGGCGGCGCCGCCATCGACGCCCAGCGCACCCACCAGGACATGGCCAGCTCGGTGGACGGCGTGCTGACCGTCGACACCAACGCCTCGCTCTTCCAGCTGCTCAACCACTATCCCTTCGCGGGCGTCACGACGGTGCTCGTGATGATCCTGGTCGCCAGCTTCTTCGTCTCGGGCGCCGACGCCGCATCCATCGTGATGGGTACCCTCTCGGAGTACGGCACCATCGAGCCGACGCGCAAGACCGTGGTCTTCTGGGGCGCGGCCACCGGGGCCGTGGCGGCGGTCATGCTGCTCGCGGGCAGCATCGCCGGTGACATGAAGGAAGCCCTCAACGGGCTGCAGAGCATGACGATCGTGTCGGCTCTCCCCTTCGGGATCGTGATGGCGGCGCTGTGCGTGGCCCTGGTCAAGGACCTGCGGACCGACCCGGTCGTGCGTCGCGCCGACCTGGCCACGCGCCTGGTCAACGAGGCCGTCGTCAAGGGCATCACCGACAACGGCCATGACGACCTCGAGATCGTCGTGCGACCGGTGGGCGAGCCCGACCCGGAGCCCACGCGCACCCGCGTCTGGGACCGGCTGATCAAGACCTACACCCGCAGCTGACCCAGGTCTGCCCCCGGCGACCGAATGCGCCGGGGACGGGAGCCACCGAGGGGTCGCGCATGTCCTGTCGCACGACGTGCCGGATGACGTCGTGACCCCTCGGCGGCCCGCACGACCCCACTCGAGTCGGTCACGCCGGGTCGTCCGGCTCCAGGGCCGCCCACGGTGAGCGTTCGGGCACCTGGCTGCCCTCTGCGCAGCGCGCGCGGTAGTCGCACCACCCGCACAACGCCGACACGCGCGGAGGGAACTGGTCGGACTCGGGGCCGCGCCCCTGGAAGTCGGCGTCCGCGCGACGCAGGTCGAGCGCGATGGACTCCACCTCGGCGACCTTGCGGTCCAGGGACTCGGGCGTGTGCCGGTGCCGCGCCACGGCGCCCGTGGGCACGTGGTGCAGCTCGACGTCCACGCAGGGCCGCTGGAACATGCGGGCGACCGCCACGGCATACATCGCCATGGGCAGGGAGGTCCGCAGCTCCTCCACCGTGGAGGGCCGTCGTGAGGTCTTGTAGTCGACGACCACGAGCGCCCTGCCCCCGTCCGACGTCGGCCGATCGTCGAGCCGGTCGATCCTCCCGGTCAGGGCCACGGTCCGCGTGCGGACCGAGACGGTGCGCTCGATCCCGGTCGGACGGTTGCCGGGCGCGATCCCTCGCAGGTAGTCCGTGACCTCCTGCTGAGCCGTCCGCAGCCAGCGGCGGGACATGGCGGAGTCCCGGAAGCCCACGTCGACCCAGCTCTCCGCGACCAGGGCGTGCGCCCGGTCCACCGACCACTCGGCGACGGGGACGTCCCACCAGTCGCGCAGGGCGTTGTGCACGGCGATGCCGAGGCTGGTGTGGGCGCGCTGCGGGGCGGCCTGGGGCTTGGGGCGGTCGAGGTACTGCAGTCGGTAGCGCCGCGGGCAGTCGAGGTAGGCGAGCAGGCGGGACGGGCTGGCTGAGTACAGGCGCTGCGGCATGCCGGCGAAGGTGCCCTGGCCGGCCGGCTGGTCCGTGGACTGCTGCGTCATGCCTGCGACCCTAGGCACGTCGCCCGGAGCGAGCCACGCACCGCGCCGCCCTGTGGACGAGCGGGCTCGGGACGCGACGCGCTGTGGACGGCGGGGGTCAGGGACGCAGCACGGGCACGCCGCTCGCCCGGTCCTCGATCTGCTCCAGCACCCCGGGCGCCGTCGTGTGCTCGCCGATGCGGTTGAGCTTGCCGTCGCCGTGGTAGTCGCTGGACCCGGTCTGGAGCAGCCGCAGGGACCTGGCCATCGCGGCTCCGTGGGCGCGTTGGCGCGGGTCGTGATCGCGGTGGTCGATCTCCAGGCCGGCGAGACCCGCCTCGGCCATCGCCTCGATCACGGCGTCGTCGACCACGCGCCCACGCTTGGCGGCGAACGGGTGCGCCATCACCGGCACGCCCCCGGCCGCGATCACGAGCCGCACCGCCTCGACGGGGTCGGGTGCGTAGTGGGAGACGTAGTAGGGCGACCCGTCGTGCAGGTAGTCGCGGAAGACCGCGTTGCGGTCGGGCAGGGCACCGAGCGACACCAGGGCGTCCGCGATGTGCGGCCGCCCGATCGTGGCGCCCTCCCGCGCCTGCGCCAGGACGGTGTCGTAGGTCAGGTCGGGGAAGGGCTCCTGCAGCCGCTCGACGATGCGCCGCGCGCGGCTCTCGCGCGACTGCCGGGCGTGCTCGATCTCGGCACGCAGCCCCGCGTCGGCGGGGTCGTGCAGGTAGGCCAGCAGGTGGATGCCGATGCCCCGGTGGGCGCACGACATCTCCATCCCGCGCACGAGCGCCACGCCGGTCTCCTCGACGACGCTCGCCGCCTCGTCCCAGCCGCTCGTCGTGTCGTGGTCGGTGAGCGCGACGACGTCCAGCCCGGCGTCGCGTCCCGCCCGCAGCACGTCCCCGGGCGGTTGCGTGCCGTCGCTCGCCAGCGAGTGCGTGTGCAGGTCGATGCGCATCCCACCAATCTAGGGCCTGCGCGCGTCCGGACAGGTCAGCGGCGGGGCATCAGGACGGTGTAGTCCAGGTCGAGCACGACGTGCGGCAGATATCTGCCGTCCTCGCCGCGCAGCGGGAAGTCCGCGCAGGGGTGGTCCTTGGCCGCGACGGTGCGGATCCGCAAGGCACCGACGTCGTGCCGGCCGGGCAGCTCGAGCCGCTCCAGCACCTCCGACCACGCATAGATCGTGTCCCCGGCGAAGGTCGGGTTGGCGTGGTTGCCACCGTTCACGGCCGCCACGGACAGGGCGTTGCCCAGGCCGTTGAAGGACAGCGCCCGGGCGAGGGAGATGACGTGGCCCCCGTAGATCAGACGACGACCGGTCCTGGTGGTCGCCTGTGCGTGCTGGTCGAAGTGGACCTTGGCGGTGTTCTGGTAGAGCCGGGTGGCCAGCATGTGGTCCGACTCCTCGATGGTCATGCCGTCGGCGTGGTCGATCCGCTCGCCGACCTCGTAGTCGTCCCAGAGGTAGGGGCTGCCCGCGAGCGCCGTGTCGTAGCCCCCGACGACGCGCCACGGCACGACCAGGTCCTCGGCCGGCACCGCGCCCGGCAGCTCGGGGATGGTCGCCTCGCCGAGCTCGTCGGCCGCGACGCGAGAGCGTCGGTTGACCATCACCCAGCGCACGTAGTCCACGACCGCGACGTCGTGCTGGTTGCGCCCGATCGTCCGCACGTAGACGTTGCCGGTGGCCCCGCTGGAGTTGGGCTTCAGCCCGATCACCGTGGACGTGGCGGTCAGGGTGTCGCCGACGTGGACCGGAGCCCCGAACCGGCCCCCGGCATACCCGAGGTTGGCCACGGCGTTGAGCGAGACGTCCGGCACCGACTTGCCGAAGACCACGTGGAAGGCGAGCAGTCCGTCGACCGGCATCCGCTCCATCCCGAGTCCCCGGGCGAAGGTCTGCGCCGACGTCAGCGCGAACCGCGCGCCGTACAACGCGGTGTACAAGGAGACGTCACCCTCGGTGATGGTCCGGGGGGTCGCGTGGACGATCTCCTGCCCCAGCGCGAAGTCCTCGAAGTAGTTGCCGGCCATGGTCTTGGACATGGCGACCATGCTGCCGCAGCCCGTCTGCGGTCGGCACCCGGGCGCGGCGTGCCCTTGCTCACTCCGGCCGTATGCCGTCCCCCGGCACGACGGGGATGGTGCCCGTGGTCGCCGCCTCGAGCCGCTGGGTGGCACCCTCGGCCTCGGGGCTGCCGGCCGCCGCCGACTTCTCCGCCCGGGAGCCGTCGCCGCGCGGCGAGGCGTGGCGCAGGTTGCCCCGCCCCTGACGGGCGAGGTAGGTGCCGAGCGAGGCCCCGGCGGCCAGCGCGAGGCCGACGCCCGCGGCGTTGAGCAGCGTCATCGTCCCCTCGCCGGCGGAGGTGCGCGAGCCCGCATGCACCATGATCTCCAGGAGTCCGCGATAGACCATCGAGCCAGGCATCAGCGGCACCAGCGCGGCGGTGGTGAGGGCGAGCGACGGGACCGTCAGGCGGCGGCCGAGGTGCACGGAGACCAGGGTTGCCACGAAGGCGCCGACGGCGCTGGACGAGATGCTGCCGAGGCCGAGGAGGGTGCCGCCGAGGTAGCCGACCCACCCCAGCACACCCATCCCGGCGCACAACACCACGGTCCTTGGGCCGGCATAGGTGGAGATGGCGAAGAACGCGGAGATCAGCAGCGAGCCGCCCAGCTGCTGGCCGAGGCTCCCGAGGGGCGGGGCGGCGCCGCTGAGGACCACGGGGACCCCCACCCGCTGGGCGAGCTGGAGGGTGATCAGGATGCCCACGACGATCCCGAGGGTGAGGATGACGACCTCGAAGGACCGGGCGCCGGCGGTGACGTAGTAGCCGTCGATGGCGTCCTGCGCAGCACCGACGACGGACAGCCCGGAGAGCATCATGACGATGCCTCCCGCGACGATCAGCTCCGGGCGCACCCCCTCGAGCCACGTGATGCCCTGGTAGGCGCCGGCCATCAGGGCGGTCGCGGCGACGGTCGGCACGGCGGCCGCGCACGCCTGCATGAAGAACGGCGGCACCTGCTTGCGCGCCAGCCAGCAGATGAGCAGGTCGATCGCCGCGGAGGCGAGGAACGCGACCACGGTGATCAGGAGGGAGGCGTCGAGCAGCACGCACACGGCCCCGGCCACGCCGGCGTTGCCGAAGGTCACGACCCACCGGCGGTAAGGGTGGGGGGCCCGCACGATGGCGGCGAAGAGCTCGAACGCCTCGTCGACGTCCTGGTCCTCCTCGATGCGTTGGACAAGCGCCTGCAGGCGCTGCAGGCGGGTGTAGTCGATGCTGCGGGCCCGCACGACGCGTAGCGTCGTCAGCGGCTCGCGGTCGTGCCCGCGGTAGTAGGACACCGAGATGGAGGTGTAGGTGACGTCCACGTGGACGGCCTTGAGGCCGAAGGCCTTGGTGATGCGCAGGGCGTCGAGCGTGACGTCGTTGGCCGAGGCCCCGTGCGACAGCATCATCTCCGCGACGCGCATCGCGAGGTCCAGCGCCTTGCGGCTCAGGGTCGGGTCCACCTCGTCGGGGTGCAGCTGGAGGACGCTCGTGCCGTCGCTCGGCCGAAAGACGCGGACGGCCTGCTGGGCCGTGCGTCGCAGCCCCCGGGGCGCGGACGGGCGCCGCGGCAGGGGCGACGACGGGTAGGACGGCTCGGTCACGCTCCGTACTGTCCCCGGCGCTGCACCCGCGGCGCAAGCCGCCTCCCCGTGCGTGGCACGATGGTCGCCATGACGAGCGAAGAGCAGCCGAAGGCCGAGCACCGGAGCCGCCCCACCAGCGCCGAGTTCCGCGACTTCGTGGCGACGGGGTGGTCGCCACGAGCGAGCGAGCCGACGCCCCGCTCCGAGGTCGCCGACGTGACGGCGCCCCGCCGCGAGGCGGTGTCGGCGGAGTTCACCGGCGAGCGGCTCGTCATACCGGCCGGTGGTCTCAAGGTTCGCAGCAACGACTGCGACTACGTCTTCCGCCCGCACACGGCCTTCGCCTGGCTGAGCGGGCTCGGCGCCGACCGCGAGCCCGACGCCGTCCTCGTGCTGGACCCGCTCGCCGAGGGCGGCCACGAGACCACCCTGTTCTTCCGGCCGTTGGCCCCGCGCGACAGCGAGGAGTTCTTTGCCGACAGCCGGTATGGCGAGTTCTGGGTCGGCGCCAGGCCCACCATCGCCGACGTGGAGTCCGAGCTCGGCGTGCGGGCCCGCCACATCGACGAGCTCAAGGACGTCCTCGCCAAGGACGCCGGCCAGGTGCAGCTGCGGGTCGTCCGCGACGCCGACGCCGCCGTCACGGCGCTGGTCGACGAGGTGCGTCAGGAGGCGGGCGTCACCGAGTCCCAGACCGAGGCGGACGAGGCGCTGTCCCGCTCGCTGTCCACCCGACGCATGGTCAAGGACGACTGGGAGGTCGGCGAGCTGCGCAAGGCCGTGGCCGCCACGCACCACGGCTTCGAGGGGGTCATCGCCGACCTGCCGGAGGCGGTCCGTCGCGGTCGGGGCGAGCGTTGGGTCGAGGGCGTCTTCGGCCTGTACGCCCGGCACGAGGGCAACGGCGTCGGCTACGACTCGATCTGCGCGTCCGGCGACCACGCCAACACGCTGCACTGGATCAAGAACACCGGGGACATCCGCGACGGCGACCTGATCCTGGTGGACGCGGGCGTGGAGGTCGACTCGCTGTTCACCGCGGACGTGACCCGCACGCTGCCCGTCAGCGGCCGGTTCAGCGAGCCGCAGCGGCGGGTCTACGAGGCGGTGCTCGCCGCGCAGGAGGCGGGCCTCGCCGCCGTGAAGCCGGGCAACAGGTTCAAGGACGTGCATGCCGCCGCCATCCGGGTCATCGCCGAGCACCTGCACGGGTGGGGCCTGCTGCCGGACGGCGTCACGGTCGAGCAGACCCTCGACGCCGAGCACGGGCAGTACCACCGCCGCTGGATGGTGCACGGCACCTCGCACCACCTCGGCATGGACGTCCACGACTGCCAGCTCGCCCTGCGCGAGGACTACATGGACGCCGAGCTGGTGCCGGGGATGGTGCTGACCGTCGAGCCGGGGTTGTACTTCAAGGCGGACGACGAGCTCGTCCCGGACGACCTGCGGGGCATCGGCGTGCGCATCGAGGACGACGTGCTCGTGACGCGAGACGGCCACGAGAACCTCTCGGGCGACATGCCGCGGACGGTCGAGGACGTGGAGCGCTGGATGGCCCACGTCCAGGAGCGCGGCCGCCCCTGAGCGTCGGCGGCGGGGTCAGCGGCGCTGGTCGTCCTCGCCCACGCGGGTGGCGCCCCCGTCCACGCCCTGGTGGGTCCGGGGCAGGTCGTCGGGCTGCTGCCCGGCCGACGGCGGGGGCGGCACGTCCTGCTGGTGCGCGGGCCCCCCTGCGCGCCGAGCAGGCCGGCGCTACGGAGCATCTCGCGGGCCTGAGCCTGGACCTGGTGCTCGACGAGCACCTCGTACTTGGTGGCCACGACCTGCGAGATCGAGGTGAAGTCGCGCTTGCCGCGGGTGAACGCGTAGCCGAGCAGCGCCCAGACGAGGCCGAACAGCGCGCCGAACAGGACGGTCGTGATCACCGTGCGCATCCCCTGGCCGTCGAAGATCGAGAAGATAAGCCCGACGAACAGACCCATCCACATGCCCGAGGCGAGGCCGCCCAGGGCGACCTTCTGCTGGGTGAGGCGCCCGGTCACGCGCTCGACCTGACGCAGGTCGGTGCCCACGATCATGACGTTCTGCACCGGGAAGGCGTTGTCGGCCAGGTGGTCGACGGCCTCCTGCGCCTGGGTGTACCGGTCGAAGACGGCCACGGACGCCGGCCACTCGAGGGTGAGGCGCTCCGCCATGGACGCGGCGCCGGGGGTGTTGATCGGGCTCGGGGACATGGTCGCCATTATGCCGTCCGGCCCCGGACCCACGCTGGACGTCCACGGCCGCCGGACCGGACGCTACTCACCGTCTGGCGTAGTCCTTGAGCAGACGGCGGCCGATGATCATCTTCTGGATCTCCGCGGTGCCCTCGCCGATGAGCAGCATCGGCGCCTCGCGGTAGAGGCGCTCGATCTCGTACTCCTTGGAGTAGCCGTACCCGCCGTGGATGCGGAAGGACTGCTCGACCACGTCGGCGCAGTACTCGGCGGCAAGGTACTTGGCCATGCCGGCCTCCAGGTCGTTGCGCTCGCCCTTGTCCTTGAGGCGGGCGGCCTTGACCATCATCTGGTGCGCCGCCTCGCACTTCGTGGCCATGTCGGCGAGGCGGAAGAGGATCGCCTGGTGGTCGATGATCTTCTTGCCGAAGGTCTCGCGCTGCTGGGCGTAGTCGATGCCGAGCTCGAAGGCTCGCTGGGCGACCCCGCACGCCCGGGCAGCGACGTTGACGCGCCCGACCTCGACGCCGTCCATCATCTGGTAGAAGCCCTGGCCGGGCTCGCCGCCGAGGATCTGCGCGGTCGTGGTCTGGTAGCCGTCGAGGACGAGCTCGGTCGTGTCGACGCCCTTGTAGCCCATCTTGTCGATCTTGCCGGGGACGGTGACGCCGGGCGCGACCTCCCCGAAGCCGGGTTCCTTCTCGACCAGGAAGGTCGTCATGTTCTTGTAGACCGAGTCGGCGCCGGTGTCGGTCTTGACGAGCACCGCGACGAGGGTGGAGGAGCCGCCGTTGGTCAGCCACATCTTCTGCGCGTTGATGGTCCACGCGTCGCCCTCACCGGGGACGGCCTTGGACTTGATGGCGGAGACGTCGGAGCCGCAGCCCGGCTCACTCATCGAGAAGGCCCCGCGGATCTCGCCGGTCGCCATCTTGGGCAGGTACTTCTGCTTCTGCTCCTCCGTGCCGTGCTGCAGCAGCATGTAGGCCACGATGAAGTGGGTGTTGATGATGCCGCTGACGCTCATCCAGCCGCGCGCGATCTCCTCGACCGTCAGCGCGTAGGTCAGCAGCGACTCCCCCAGCCCGCCGTACTCCTCCGGGATCATCAGGCCGAAGATCCCCATCTCCTTCATGCCCTCGACGATCTGCGTCGGGTACTCGTCCTGGTGCTCCAGCTCCGTCGCGACGGGGATGATCTGCTCGTCGACGAACTCCCGCACCAGCGCGAGCAGCTCGCCCTGCTCCTCGGTCAGTCCGTCGGTGGTCTGGATGCGTCCCATGGGGATCTCCCGGATTCGGTGGTGGGTGGCCTCGGTCTACCAGGGAGTATGACGAAAGGCCGTGGCCGCCGACAGGCCGGGCCGCCGTGAGCCTCACCACGCGACCCCACCCGCCGGGTGCGCGGGAGGGAAAAGGGGTTGCCGGCGCGGTGCGGTGTCGCGGACAGTGGGTGGGCCTGCCGCCATACGGCCAGGCACCGGACGATCTCCAGGAGGTGGCGACATGACGGTCCTCGTGCGCCAGCACCGCCCCGACATCCCCTCCCACCTGGAGATCTCTCATGAACTTCCCTGCCCAGCAGGATCTTTCGTCTGACTCATCGCCTGATGGCCCGCCCGAGGGTGACCGCTGGTCCACCTGGGACGGTGCGCAGCACGGCCCCGAGCCCCACCCCGGCTGGGTGGTGACCGCCCTCGGCGCCGTCGACCAGGACCTCGGCGTCCTCAAGACCGGCAAGGAGGCCGACGTCCACCTCGTCCGACGCTGGGTCCCCGGGGTCGACGGCTCCGAGGTCGCCCTGGCGGCCAAGCGCTATCGCAGCAACCAGCGCCGCCTGTTCCACCGCGACGCGGGCTATCTCGAGGGCCGTCGCGTCCGCAAGTCGCGCGAGACGCGCGCCATGGCGCACCGCACGGCCTTCGGCAAGGAGGTGATCTCGGGCCTGTGGGCGGGCGCGGAGTTCGCCGCCCTGGGGACCCTGTGGGAGGCCGGGCTGCCGGTCCCCTACCCCGTCTCCCTCGACGGGACCGAGATGCTCATGGAGTTCATCGGTATGACGGACGGCCCGACGCCCGTGGCGGCACCGCGACTGGCCGGGTCGAGGCCGGAGCCCGACCTGCTGGCCGAGCTGTGGCAGCAGCTGCGGACCGCGATGCTGCGGCTGGCCTCGATGGGCTGGACGCACGGCGACCTGTCGCCGTACAACGTGCTGCTGCACGACGAGCAGCTCGTCATCATCGACTGGCCGCAGATCGTGGACGTCATCGGCAACCCGCACGGCTTCGAGATCCTCGAGCGGGACGCGACGCACATGTGCGACTGGTTCGTGCGACGCGGGCTCGAGGTGGACGCCGGTGAGCTGGTGGGCGAGCTCGTCGCCGAGGCGACCGCGCGCTACTGACGCCGGCTGCGCTCTTGACCCGGCTGACCCAGCTGACCCCTGCTGCCCGCAGACAGGTGAGGAGGCCGCCGGCACCCCCATGCCGACGGCCTCCTCGGACCGGTCCGAAGGGTGTTGGATCGACCGGTCGTGCGTGCCGGTTCGAGCCCCCGCAAGACCCGGCACATCTCGTACGACGCCGCACCCCGCCATCAGGTTGGGGCCCCCTTCGCGATGTCTCCGCGGGGTCTCCGTGGTCAGTAGACGACCACCGACCCGCGCAGCCCGATCAGCCGCTGACCACGCAGCTCGTCCATGTTGGCGTTGTGGATGCGGACGCACCCGTGGCTGCTCGGGTAGGCCCCGATGTCGAAGCGGCTGCCGTGCACCGCGATGCCGCCGTTGAAGTACATCGGGCGGTACATGCTGCCGAGCCGGCCGTGCTGCCAGCCGGACCCGTCGCCGTACTGCGTCCAGAACCGGAAGCCGCCCGACGGCGTGACGGCGCGCACCCACCGGCCGCGGTCGCGGTAGCGCTTGTTGTTGCCGGTGCTGACGTTGTAGATCCGCGAGACCCGGCCGCCGTCCACGACGTACAACGTCTGACGGGCCTTGTCGATCTCGATCACGTGGCCCGAGCGGCTGCGGGCGGCAGGACGGATGCCCTTGCTCGCGGCGGCCTGGGTGCGGGCGTCGGCGACGCCGGTGCGTGGCAGGCCGGCCACCTTCTGCAGCGCCATGACGGCCTGGCGGGTGCGGGCGGCGTACACGCCGTCGACCCGGCCGAGGCTGTAGCCGAGCGCGTTGAGCCTGCTCTGCAGGGCCGTGACGGCCGGACCGCGCGAACCGACGCGCAGGGTGCGGGCGGCGGCCCGGGGAGCCAGGGCGACCTGCGCCGCGCTGACAGGTGCCGAGCTGACGAGCGTCGAGCTGACGGGTGACGCGCTGATGCGTGCCGGTGCGACGGGCGCGGACTGGGCCGTGGTCCCCCCGACCACGGCGCCGCCCGTGAGCATCGCTGACGCGGCGAGGAGCGTGACACCGCGACGGATGGTGGAGCTGCTCATGATGGTCCCCCCTCTGGGACGTGCTTCCTTGACACCCTCAGGACGTCGTGGCGGGGCACAAGGTTGCACGCCGATAAGGTGACCCCCGTGAGTCTCCGTCGCGTCTTCGTCGCCCGCCTCGCCGGCATCGCGGTCTTCGACCCGCTCGGTGACCAGGTGGGGCGCGTCCGCGACGTCGTCGTGAGCTTCAGCGCGACCCGCCGCAAGCCCCGCGTCCTCGGCCTCGTCGTCGAGGTGCCCGGCCGGCGCCGCGTCTTCGTGCCGATCACGCGGGTCACCAGCATCGACGCGGGCCAGGTCATCACCACCGGCCTGGTCAACATGCGCCGCTTCGAGCAGCGCCCCACCGAGTCGCTGGTCCTGGCCGAGCTGCTGGACCGTGCCGTGACCGTGCGCCAGCCCGCCGAGGAGCCCTTCGAGGCCACGGTCGAAGACCTCGCGATCGAGCAGGACCGGCCACGCGAGTGGTCGGTCACCAAGGTCTTCGTGCGGCGAGGGCACGTGAGCGGCAGCCTGTCGCTGCGCCGGCTCACCGGCCGTCGCGGGGAGACGCTGATCGTCGACGTGCTCGAGACGGCCGGCCTCGCGACCCGGCACCAGGGACAGAGCGCCGCTCGCCTGCTCGAGGCCTACGACGACCTCAAGGCCGCCGACCTCGCCGAGGTCATCCACGAGCTGGCCCCCGGCCGGCGCGTCGAGGTGGCCAGCGCCCTCGACGACGAGAAGCTCGCCGACGTCATCGAGGAGCTCCCCGCCGACGACCAGATCGAGATCCTCACCCACCTCGAGACCGAGCGCGCGGCGGACGTCCTGGAGTTCATGCAGCCCGACGACGCGGCCGACCTGCTGTCCGAGCTGCCCGAGGCGACGCAGGAGCACTACCTGCAGCACATGGAGCCGGACGAGGCCGCCCCGCTGCGCCGCCTCATGGCCTATGACGACAACACGGCCGGCGGCCTGATGACCCCGGAGGCGATCATCCTCGGCCCGGACGCCACGATCGCCGAGGCGCTCGCCTGGGCCCGGCGCGAGGAGCTCTCCCCCGCGCTCGCGTCCCTCGTCTGCGTCTGCCGCCCGCCCCTCGAGACCCCCACCGGGCGCTATCTGGGGACCGTGCACATCCAGCGGCTGCTGCGCGAGCCCCCGCACAGCGCGCTGGGATCCATCCTCGACAAGGAGCTCGAGCCGCTGCAGCCGACCGACAGCCTGGGCACCGTCACGCGGATGCTCGCCAACTACAACCTCACCGGGGCCCCCGTGGTCGACGAGGACGGGCACCTCCTCGGGGTCGTGACCGTCGACGACGTGCTCGACCACATCCTCCCCGAGGACTGGCGCGAGGAGAGGCACGAGGTGACCCATGACTGAGCGCACCCGCCCCCAGGACCGCAACCGGCTGGACCAGCCGCAGGAGGCTCGGGTCAGGTTCCGTCGACCCGCGATCTTCTCCGAGGGCGCCTTCGGCTCGGCCAGCGAGGGCTTCGCCCGGTTCATGGGCACGCCGACCTTCCTCATCTGGATGACGATCTTCGTCGTCGTCTGGCTCGCGTGGAACACCTTCATGCCCGAGGCCGCGCAGTTCGACCCGCGGTCGCTCAACTACACGTTGCTGACCTTGATCCTGTCCCTCCAGGCCTCGTATGCCGCGCCCCTGCTGCTGCTCGCCCAGAACCGCCAGGACGACCGGGACCGCGTCGCCCTCGAGCAGGACCGCGCCCGGGACGAGCGCAACCTCGCCGACACCGAGTTCCTCACCCGTGAGGTCGCCGCGCTGCGGATCGCCCTGCGCGACATGGCGACCCGCGACTACCTGCGCTCCGAGCTGAGGGACCTGCTGGAGGAGCTGGAGGAGCGTGGCCTGGTCGCGGAGGCCACCGACGACGGCGACCCGGAGGCCGCGCGCCCCAAGAAGGCCAAGAAGAAGAGGGCCGCTCCCCCACCCCCGCCGATGCGGGGGCGTGAGGAGGGGCCGGGCGGGCGGCATACGATAGGAGGCATGTCTGCCCCGTCCCTGGACCTGATCCACGCCGCCCTGGCCACGGTCGACGACCCCGAGATCCGCAAGCCCATCACCGAGCTGGGGATGGTCGAGTCGGTCGACGTCGACGACGCGGGACGGGTCGCCGTCCGCGTGCTGCTGACCGTCGCCGGCTGTCCGATGAAGGACCCGATCCGCAGGGGCGTCACCGAGGCCGTCGCGCGCGTCGACGGCGTCACCGGCGTCTCCGTCGACCTTGGTGTGATGAGCGACGAGCAGCGCGGTGCCCTTCGCGACCAGCTGCGCGGTGGCCAGGCCGAGCGCGAGATCCCCTTTGCCAAGCCGGGATCCACGACCCGGGTGTATGCCGTCGCCTCCGGCAAGGGTGGTGTCGGCAAGAGCTCGGTCACCGTCAACCTCGCCGCGGCCCTCGCCCGCCAGGGCCTCAAGGTGGGCGTGGTCGACGCCGACATCTACGGCTTCTCGGTGCCGCGCATGCTGGGCGTCGAGCAGCAGCCGACCCAGGTCGACGACATGATCCTGCCGCCGGTCGCGCACGACGTGAAGGTCATCTCCGTCGGCATGTTCGTCGCCGGCAACCAGCCCGTCGTGTGGCGCGGGCCGATGCTGCACCGCGCTCTGCAGCAGTTCCTCGCGGACGTCTTCTGGGGCGACCTGGACGTGCTCCTGCTCGACCTGCCGCCGGGCACCGGCGACATCGCGATCTCGGTCGCGCAGCTCATCCCCGGCGCCGAGATCCTCGTTGTCACCACCCCGCAGCAGGCGGCGGCGGAGGTCGCCGAGCGCGCCGGGTCGATCGCCGTGCAGACGCACCAGCGGATCGTCGGGGTCGTGGAGAACATGTCCTGGCTGGAGCAGCCCGACGGCTCCCGGCTCGAGCTGTTCGGCTCCGGCGGCGGTCAGGCCGTGGCCGACTCGCTCTCACGCATCGTCGGCGCTCAGGTGCCGCTGCTCGGCCAGATCCCGCTCGACACCCGCCTGCGCGAGGGCGGCGACCAGGGCACCCCGGTCGTGCTGTCCGACCCCGACAGCGCCGCGGGCACGGCCCTCAACGCCATCGCCCGCGGGCTGGGCACGCGCTCGCGCGGCCTGGCCGGTCGCAAGCTGGGCCTGACGCCGACCGGTCGCTGACCCGGCGCGGCCTGACCGCGGACCACCTCTCGCGTCGCCGCACCTGTCTCACGCTGCAGCCCGAGGCACGTCCGGGGCGCCAGGGTCAGGTGGCCTCGGCGTCGAAGGGCGTGTAGGTCTGGTCGTAGCGCTGGCCCGGGCGGACAGGCTCCGGCTCGGGCTGCGCGGTCGCCAGGGTGGCGCCACCCGCCGCGGCCGCGGCGCCAGCCCCTGCGACCGTCGAGCCGGAGGGCCCGTCGTCGAGCAGGGCCTCGCGGACTATGCGGCGTGGGTCGTACTGCCGTGGGTCGTACTGCCGCCAGTCGATGTCGTCGAACTCCGGACCCATCTGGTCGCGCAGAGAGTTCTTGGCGCCCTCGGCGTAGGCCTTGGCCTGGCGGACGAGCTGACCGAGCTTGGCGGCATACTCCGGGAGGCGCTCCGGACCGAGCACGACGACGGCGATCACGATCAGGAGCAAGAACTCGGTGCCGTTGACGTCCGCCATGAGGGCGAGACTACTGCGTCGGGCTGCATGGCGGGGCGGGCCGAGGCGGACGGCCCACCCCGCCGAGGTGAACGTCGGGCGTCCGGCCGGTGAGCACCAGGTCAGACCCCGACCATGCCCAGGCGGCGCGGGCGCAGGGTGGTCGGCCGGGACGCCGCGGCGACGGGCTGGGTCCGCCGCGCGGGGTCGCGGTGTGCCAGCGCCGCCCGCAGCTGGGAACGGCCGCGGTGGATGCGCGAGCGCACCGTGCCGAGCTTGATGCCCAGCGTGTCCGCGATCTCGTCATAGGTGAGGCCCTCGATGTCGCACAGGACCACGGCGGCCCGGAACTCCGGCTTGAGCGAGTCCAGGGCCCGCTGCACGTCGTCGTCGAAGGTCGCGTCGGCGTACGCCTGCTCCGGGCCGACCTCGCGGCTGGGTAGGCGCGCGGCCCCCTCCTCGGAGAGGGCGTCGAACCGGATGCGCTGCTTGCGGCGCATCCGGTCGAGGAAGACGTTGGTGGTGATGCGGTGCAGCCAGCCCTCGAAGGTGCCAGGCTGGTAGCGGTCCAGCGACCGGAACACCCGGACGAAGACGTCGTGCGTGAGGTCCTCGGCGTCGTGCGGGTTGCCCGTGAGGCGGTAGGCGAGTCGGTAGACCCGGGCCGAGTGATCGCGCACCACCTCGTCCCACGTCGGGGGCACCCAGGAGTCCGTGGTGGCGACGGCACCCTCGGGCAGGGTGGTCGGGCCGACCGGCACGCTGGGGGCGGCGTGGCGTGGGTCGTGGGCGACGGGGATGGTCATCTGCTGCCTCTCGGGAGAGAGCGTCGGCGTTCGGGTCACGGTGGCTACCGCTCCATGGTCGACCACGGCGCTGGGCGATGCCTGGGAGATCCCTCGGAGCCCCGTGAGCGCGCCGCCGCCCCTCGGTAGACTCCTCGCCATGAGCACACAGAAGCCCGCCAGCTGGGCCTACGCCGAGGAGTTCGTCACGGAGGACCCGGTGGCGGAGCGGGCCCGCGAGCGTGGCCGGCAGCTGGGCTGCACCCCCGTGCTGCCCGGCGCGGCCGCCGCGCTGCGCCTGCTGGCGGCCAGCGTGGGGGCGCGGGCGGTCGTCGAGATCGGGACCGGCGCCGGCGTGTCCGGCCTGTGGCTCCTGCAGGGGATGGCGCCCGACGGCATCCTCACGACCATCGACGTCGAGCCCGCCAACCAGCGCGTGGCACGCGAGGCCTTCGCCGAGGCCGGCATCCCCCACCAGCGCACCCGCATCATCGCCGGGCGGGCCCTGGACGTCCTCCCCCGCCTCGCCGACGGCGCCTACGACATGGTCGTGGTGGACGGCGACAAGAACGAGTACCCCGCCTACGTCGACCAGGCCCTGCGCCTGCTCCGCAGCGGCGGGGTGCTGGCGATGGACAACATGCTGTGGCACGACCGCGTCGCCGACCCCGCCTCGCGCGACGAGCGCACCGCGCTGCTGCGCGACCTCGGCAAGGAGCTGCGTGAGCGCGACGACCTCGTGCCGGCGATGCTGGCGGCGGGCGACGGACTGCTCGCGGCCGTCAAGCGCTGACCAGCTCAGGCGAGCTCAGACGATCAGCGACGGACGCTGACGACGGACAGCGGGAAGGCGCCGACCCCGTCCGGGGTGGGCGCCTTCCCGCTATACGAGCCGTGCTGGTCGACCGGTCAGCCGGTCAGCCGGTCACCGTCTTGATGGCCTCGCCGAGTGCTGCGATCTCGTCGGGAGTCATCTCCACCACGAGGCGTCCGCCACCCTCCAAGGGCATGCGCAGGACGATGCCGCGCCCCTCCTTGGTCACCTCGAGGGGACCGTCTCCGGTCCTGGGCTTCATCGCCGCCATGCGCTTCCTCTTCCCTTATCAGTGCGACCCCACCCCACGGACGAGGCGCTGGGGTCGCAGACCTGCCTCCATTATCGCAAGTCTCGGGCCGTGGTTCCTAATCTCTGCCACAGGTGCGGCACGTCACGTCCCGTCGCGCTGGCGCCCGCGGGACCGGTCGCTAGATTGGGCGGCAGCCCTGCACCGCCGCAGACACCCCTCACCGAGGAGAGCTCGTGACCGACACGACCGTCCCCCAGCCCACCCCGTCCGCACCGTCCGGCGAGTCCCCCGTCCTCGTCTCCGTCGAGGATGGCGTGGGCATCGTGACCTTCAACCGTCCCGAGGCCATGAACTCGCTGGACATCCCCACCAAGGAGGCCTTCCTCGCCGCCCTGCGGCAGGTCGCCGACGACCCCGAGGTGCGGTGCGTCGTGCTCACCGGGTCGGGGCGGGCCTTCTGCGTGGGCCAGGACCTCAAGTCGCACGTCGAGCTGCTGCAGCGACGCGACCCGTCGCTGTGGGACACCGTGGCGCAGCACTACAACCCCGCGGTGACGCTGATCGCCACCATGGCCAAGCCGGTCATCGCCGCCGTCAACGGTGTGGCGGCAGGGGCGGGCGCCTCGTTCACCTTCGCGGCGGACTACCGCTTCCTGGCGGCGGGGGGCGGCTACAACTTCGCGTTCACCGGCATCGCCCTGTCCTGCGACACCGGCGCGTCATGGACGCTGCCGCGCCTGGTCGGGACGGCTCGCGCCAAGGAGCTGCTGATGTTTCCGCGGACCATCTCCGCGGCCGAGGCCAAGGAGCTGGGCCTGGTCAACGAGGTGGTCGAGGGCGACGTGATGGTCCCCGCCATGGACCTCGCCCGTCGTATGGCGAAGGGCCCGACGCTGGCGTACGCCGCCGTGCGGGAGGCCGTGCACCACTCCGCCGAGCACTCGTTCGCCGAGTCGCTGGCCCACGAGGCTGAGCTCATGAACCGCACCGGCAGCAGCGCCGACCATGTCGCTGCGGTCGACGCCTTCCTCGCCAAGCAGAAGCCGACCTTCGAGGGCCGCTGAGCCTGGGCCACACGTGACCACTCGCGAGAAGGGGGCGCCCCACCACCGACCAGTCGGGGGGAGGGGGCGCGCCATGACTGACCAGTCGCGGGAGGGGAGGGCGTCACGGGGGCCAGGACGCCGGCAGGTGCAGGACCAGGATCTCCTGGGTCCACCACACCTGCAGCGCCACGCCCAGACCCACGAGGGCAGCGGCCCGCACCACGGTGCTCACGGTCACCCGCAGGGTCGCCCCCACCCCCAGGACGGCTGCGGGAAACAGCAGGAGCAGGTAGCGATAGAGGCTCGTCCCCGGGTCCTGGACCGCGAAGAGGTAGAGCGGGTAGGCCAGCATCCACGTCCGCATCACCCACCCGAGGGGGCGGGCCCAGGGCCCGAGGGCCAGCAGGAGCAGGGCGAGCGTGTAGACCACGAGGACGACGAGGGCCCGGTCGTGGAAGAAGTACTGCGCGTTGGTCCACCACGGCACGAAGGGGGTGATCTCGTGACCCGCGCGCCAGGCGGCCATGGTGTCGGTGTAGCCGTCCCGCTGCCCCGTCACCCACCACACGACGGCCGGCCAGACCAGGCCCGCGATCCCGCACCCGACCGGCGTGGCGAGCATCCCCACCCACTCCCCCCGTCCGACCGGACGCTGCGCACGACGCCGCCAGCGCAGGACGACGGCGACCAGGGCGACCAGGCCGAGCGGGACGGCGATGGGGCGGGACAGGCCGATGAGCAGCGCCACCGCGACGGCGCCCCACCAGCGCTCCTGCTCCAGGAGCAGCAGGAAGGCCACGAGCAGGAGCATCGCCAGCGACTCGGTGTAGGCGATCTGCAGGACGGGGCTCGCGAGGTAGGTGGCCCACACCGCCATCGCCAGGACGGCCACCCCGTCGGACACGTGCCGGCGTAGCAGCACCACGAGCAGCACCGCTGCGGCGGCGCCGAGGATGGTGGCGAGGACCGCGCCGGCATACCGGAACTCCAGACCGGTGACCGCCATGAGTCCCCGGGCCAGGCCGGGGAAGAGCGGGTAGAACGCCCACTCGTTCTGCTGGGTCACGCCGGCGGCGTCGACGGGGATCGGCACGGGGTAGCCGTTCTCGGCGATGCGGCGGTACCACGTGCCGTCCCACATGAGGGTCATCCCCCAGTAGTCGACCGGGTCGCCGGTCCACCCGATGGGCACCTGGGACCGGGCGGCCCGGGCGATCAGCACCCCCGAGACGACCCGGGTGGCGGCATAGGTCAGCAGCGCCACGACCAGCAGCCGGGCCGTCCCCCAGCGCCCGGTGCCTCCCCGTGCCCCGGGGACGAGCGTCCGGGTGCCGACCGTGGCGCCCGCCGTCACGACGGCCGGTCGGGCTCGCGGGCGGGACGGGTGCCGGCGTCCGGGTCACGACGGGTCCACAGGCTGGCGCCCGCCGTCGGACGCACGATCTCGGACACGGCGAGCGGGCCGGCGGTGACGTCGGGGTGCGTCGCAGGGTCCACGGGGGCGCCCCGGCCGTCACCACGCCACGCGGGCTCGGCCCGCAGCCGGTCGATCTCGTGGTCGCGCGCGCGGAGCTCGTCGACGAGCCGGTCCAGCACCGCGTCGACCTGGTCCATGCGGTAGCCCCGCAGCACCTGGTCGAAGCGCAGGCCCCGCACCGTGTCGGTGGCCACGGGCCCGTCGGGCAGACCGGCATACGGCGAGCCCGAGGTCGGGTCCGCGAGCGCCTGGTCGGACAGCGACCCGGGGCGGGCGCCGACGGCCCACACGAGCGCCGCGGTCAGCAGGCCCACCACGAGCACGGTCAGGACGATCGTCAGCAACGGCACGCCCCCGATCGTGCCACGGGCACCCGGGGGAAGCCATCCCCGGCGCCCGGGGGCGAGCCGGTCCCGGCGAGCCGAGCCGACCGCGCAGGGCCGAGCCGACCGCGGAGCCGAGCCGACCGCGGAGGCCGAGGCCGCCATCGGGCCCGGTCGCGGCGCGGTCCGGTCACTCGGGGCGACGGGCCGCCTGGTCCTCCCCCGAGCCGCGGACGAGCCGCACGGCCTCGTCCACCGTGTCGACGACGTGCAGCAGCTCGAGGTCGGCGGCGCCGATCGTGCCCGCCGGGAGCATCGAGCCGCGGACCCAGTCGAGCAGCCCGGCCCAGTAGTCGCAGCCGAGCAGCACGATCGGGAAGGACGTGACCTTGCGGGTCTGGACCAGGGTCACCGCCTCGAAGAGCTCGTCCAGCGTGCCGAACCCGCCGGGAAGGACGACGAAGCCCTGGGCGTACTTGACGAACATGGTCTTGCGGGCGAAGAAGTAGCGGAAGTTGACGCCGAGGTCGACGTACTCGTTGAGGCCCTGCTCGAAGGGCAGCTCGATGCCCAGTCCGACCGACGCGCCGCCCGCCTCGAGCGCCCCGCGGTTGGCCGCCTCCATCAGCCCCGGCCCGCCGCCGGTGATCACCGCGAACCCCGCCTCGACCAGGCCGCGCCCGAGCTGCACGCCCAGCTCGTACGTCGGGTGCTCGCGCGGCACGCGGGCCGACCCGAACACGCTGACGGCGTCGCCCAGCTCGGCCAGCGCGCCGAACCCCTCGACGAACTCCGCCTGGATGCGCATCACCCGCCACGGGTCCGAGTGGACCCACTCGGCGTCGCCGCTGTTGTCGAGCAGCCGCTGGTCGGTCGTGGAGCCGGGGACGCGCTTGCCGCGCAGCGTCACCGGGCCCTTGTGGTAGTCCCCTCGAGCGTCCTTCATGCGGCCAACCTACCCGCGCGACGAGGTCAGCCAGGCGTGCAGCCGCTCGTAGGCCTGCTCGACCTGCGCGATGGCGCAGCACTCCTCGTCCTGGTGGGCGACGAGCGGGTCGCCCGGCCCGAAGTTGACCGCGGGCACCCCGACCGCGCTGAACCGCGCGACGTCGGTCCAGCCCTGCTTGGCCTGCACCGGCAGCCCGAGCGCCTCGACGAAGGCCTGCGCCGCCGCGCGGTCCAGGCCGGGTCGCGCCCCGTCGGCCGCGTCGGTCACCACGACCTCGTAGCCCTCGAAGAGCGCCCGCATCCGCCGCTCGGCCTCGGCGGCGTCGATGTGCGGCGCGAACCGGTAGTTGACCGTCACCACGCACTCGTCCGGGACGACGTTGCCCGCGCGCCCGCCCCGGATGCCGACCGCCGACAGCCCCTCGCGGAACTCCAGCCCGTCCACGACGACCGTCTGCGCGTCGAACGCCCGCAGCCGGTCGATGATCGTGCCCGCCTCGTGGATCGCGTTGTGCCCCAACCATGGCCGTCCGCTGTGGGCCGCCTCGCCGCGCGCGGTCACCTCGACGCGCAGGGTCCCCTTGCAGCCCCCCTCCACCGTGCCGTCGGTGGGCTCCAGCAGCACCGCGAAGTCCGCCTCCAGGACGCTCGGGTCGTGGCGGACGAGGCGGGCCAGGCCGTTGTGCTCCGCCTCGACCTCCTCGCAGTCGTAGAAGACGTAGGTGAGGTCCCGCGTCGGCTCCGGCACGGCCGCCGCCAGCGCCAGCATGACGGCGACCCCGCCCTTCATGTCCGTGGTGCCGCGCCCCACGAGCTCGGTGTCCGTGCGCGTGATCGGCAGCGACGACGCCGTGCCCTGCCCCGCCAGCGGGACCGTGTCCAGGTGCCCCGCCAGCACGACCCGCTCGCGGCGGCCCAGCTCGGTGCGCGCGACGACCGTGTGCCCGTCGCGGCTGACCACCAGGTGGTCGAGGCGGCGCAGCGCCGCCTCGACCGCGTCGGCCAGCGCCTCCTCCTCGTGGCTCACCGAGGGGATGTTGCAGACGGCCTCGGCGAGGTCCACCGGCGAGGCCGTCAGGTCGAGGTGCGCTGGGGTCGTCATACGGACAATGTATGCCGAGCCCCGCCCGCGGCCCGTGCCTCTCCCAGGTGCGCCCGAGCGTCGGTCCACCGAGCCCCCAGCACGGACCGATAGCCTGGAAGGCATGACTTCTCGCACGGCCTGGGGCCACGGACTCGCGACCATCACGACCTCCGGCACGGTGCTCGACACGTGGTACCCCTCTCCCGCCCTCGGTGACCACGACGGCTCCGACCTGCCGGCCGCGCTCGTCGGCCTCGCGGGCGAGGACGCGGCGCGTGGCGTCACCACCGAGGCCGTCCTGACCGAGATCGACCTGGACGCCCCGCCCGCGGACGCCCGGGACGCGTACCTGCGCCTGCACCTGCTGTCCCACCGGCTCGTGCAGCCCAACTCGATCAACCTCGACGGGCTCTTCGGCGCGCTCGCCAACGTCGTGTGGACCAACCACGGCCCGTGCTCCCCCGAGGGATTCGAGAACGTCCGACTCGCGCTGCGCGCCCGGGGCCCGGTCCAGGTCCACGGCGTGGACAAGTTCCCCCGTATGACGGACTACGTCCTGCCCACCGGTGTGCGCGTCGCCGACGCCGACCGGGTGCGGCTCGGTGCCCATCTCGCCTCCGGGACCACCGTGATGCACGAGGGCTTCGTCAACTTCAACGCCGGCACCCTCGGCTCCTCCATGGTCGAGGGCCGTATCTCGCAGGGGGTCGTCGTCGGCGACGGCTCCGACATCGGGGGCGGCGCGTCCACGATGGGCACGCTGTCGGGCGGCGGGACCCAGCGCGTCTCGATCGGCGAGCGCTGCCTGCTCGGCGCGGAGTCCGGCATCGGCATCGCCCTCGGCGACGACTGCGTCGTCGAGGCGGGGCTCTACGTCACCGCCGGCACCAAGGTCACGCTCGCCGACGGCCGGGTCGTCAAGGCCGCCGAGCTGTCGGGGCAGTCCAACCTGCTCTTCATCCGCGACTCCGTCACGGGCGCGGTCCTCGCCAAGGCCCGCGACGGCCACGGCATCGCGCTCAACTCCGAGCTGCATGCCAACGACTAGGACCGAGCGCCGCCGCACCCAGCGGCTCGTCATCCTGGCGGTGGTCGTGGCGCTACTGCTGGCGGGGCTGGGCTACGTGTGGCACACCGTGCGGGACTTCAACGAGGGCTTCGGCTCCTCCACGTGCCGCGCCGCCGCCTCGACCTACACCGCGACCTTCAACCCGGACCAGACGGCCAACGCCGCCACGATCGCCGGCATCGGCGCGCGGCGCGGGCTGCCGGCGCGGGCGGCCACGATCGCGCTGGCCACGGCGATCCAGGAGTCGAAGCTCGAGAACATCGACTACGGCGACCGGGACTCCGTCGGTCTGTTCCAGCAGCGGCCCTCGCAGGGTTGGGGCACGGTCGAGCAGATCATGGACCCCGTCTACGCCACCAACAGGTTCTACGACGCTCTCGTCAAGGTCGACGGCTGGCAGACCATGGAGATCACCAAGATCGCCCAGCGCGTCCAGAGGTCCGGCTACCCCGAGGCCTACGCCGACCACGAGGGTGAGGGGCGCGCGCTGGCCTCGACGCTGGCCGGGCACACGCCCGGCGGCCTCGGGTGCCGGCTGGACCCGCTCGAGGCGGGGGACCACCGCGCCGGGCCGGTCGTCGTCGCCAGGGACCTCGAGAAGCAGCTCGGCGTCAGGGGTGTCGTGAGCGGCGACCAGGTCGAGGTCACCGCGTCGTCCGCGCAGCAGGCGTGGATGGTCGGGCAATGGGCGGTGTCCCACGCGCAGCGCCACGGGTTGTCGACCGTCACCGTCGGCGACCGGGAGTGGACGCGAGTGCGTGGCGAGCAGGGTTGGTCCTGGCGGGCCGCCCGCTCCCCGGTCCCCGCGACGGCCGTCACGATCCGCTGACCTGGTGCGGCGGCCGCCCCCAGCCCACCAGCCCCGCGCCGTCGGTCACCGACCGACATGGGGGATCGTTCAACCATGCCGGGACCCGTCCCGTGGTGACCCATGGACGAAGGGAGGGGCGAGGAGGGGGCGCAACGCCGCAGAGCCACCCGCCGTGCAGACAGATGGCCCTGCGGAGGGTGGAGTCGAAGGCTCAGGCCTGCGGCGCCACGTAGCCCGGGTAGGTGCGCTCGGTCTCGCCGACGTAGACCTGGCGTGGGCGCCCGATCTTGGTGGCCGGGTCGGTGATCATCTCGCGCCACTGGGCGATCCACCCCGGCAGCCGCCCGAGCGCGAACAGCACGGTGAAGTAGTTGACCGGGAAGCCCATGGCCTCGTAGATCAGGCCCGTGTAGAAGTCCACGTTGGGGTAGAGCTTGCGCTCCTTGAAGTAGTCGTCCGTGAGGGCGACCTCCTCCAGGGCGAGCGCGATGTCGAGCAGCTCGTTCTGACGGCCGGAGGACTTGAGGATCTCGTCGGCGTGCTTCTTGATGATGGCGGCGCGCGGGTCGTAGTTCTTGTAGACCCGGTGGCCGAAGCCCATGAGCTTGACGCCGTCCTTCTTGGCCTTGACGTCCTTGACGAAGCGCTGGACGTCGCCGCCGTCCTTGTCGCGGATCGTGCCGAGCATCTCCAGGACGGCCTGGTTGGCGCCGCCGTGCAGCGGGCCCGACAGCGCGTTGATGCCCGCCGCGATGGAGGAGTAGATGTTGGTCTGGGCCGACCCCACCAGACGCACCGTGGACGTCGAGCAGTTCTGCTCGTGGTCCGCGTGCAGGATCAGCAGGACGTCGAGCGCCTTGGCGACCGCCGGGTCGACCTCGAAGGTCTCGGTGGGGTAGCCGAAGGACAGGCGCAGGAAGTTCTCGACGTACCCCAGGGAGTTCTTGGGGTAGAGGAAGGGCTGGCCGACGGAGTTCTTGTAGGCGTAGGCCGCCAGCGTCGGCAGCTTGGCCAGCAGGCGCACGGTGGCGCCCTCGACCTGCTCGGGGTCCAGCGGGTCGACGGTGTCGACGGCGAAGGTCGACAGGGCCATCACGCCGGCCGACAGCACCGGCATGGGGTGGGAGCGACGGGGGAAGCAGCGGAACAGGTCACGCATCCGCTCGTCGAGCAGCGAGTGGCGGGTGATGCCGCGCTCGAAGCTCTCCAGCTGCTCGCCCGTCGGCAGCTCGCCGTAGATCACGAGGTACGCGACCTCGAGGAAGCTGGACTTCTCGGCCAGCTGCTCGATCGGGTAGCCGCGGTAGCGCAGGATCCCCGCGTCACCGTCGATGTAGGTGATGGCCGAGGTGCAGCTCGCGGTGTTGGTGAAGCCGGGGTCGAGCGTCGTGTTGCCGGTCGCGGACAGCAGCTTGCCGATGCCGTACCCGCTGTTGCCCTCGGTGGCCTGCGTGATGGGCAGGTCGATGCTCTTGCCGCCGTCGGTCAGGACGGCCTTGCCGGCATCACTGGTCATGGGTTTCCTCCTTGGGGGGCCGTGGACACCACGGTCCTTCGGTGCTTGGACGCTACCGCAGGTGGGGCGAACGTCCCGAATCAGGATCGGCCCGACCAGGCGGCAGGTGACGGCCCGCTCAGCGGCTGAGACGCCTGACCGCTGCCTCGATCCGCTCGTCCGAGGCGGTGAGGGCGATGCGGACGTGCCGCGCGCCCGCGGCGCCGTAGAAGGCGCCGGGTGCGACCAGGATCCCGTCCTGCGCCAAGGCGTCGACGGTGCTCCAGCAGTCCTCGTCGCGGGTCGACCAGAGGTACAGCCCCGCCTCGGAGTGGTCGACCTGCAGGCCGGCGCCCTGCAGGGCCGGCAGCAGGGCGGCGCGCCGCTCGGCATACCGGGCCCGCTGCTCGGCCACGTGGGCGTCGTCGCCGAGGGCGACCCGCATGGCCTCCTGCACCGGCCAGGGCACGATCATCCCGGCGTGCTTGCGGATCTCCAGCAGCCGCCTGACGATGCGCGGGTCACCGGCCACCAGGGCCGCGCGGTAGCCCGCAAGGTTGGACTGCTTGGACAGCGAGTAGCACGCCAGCAGCCCCTCGGTCGACCCGCCGCTGACGCGCGGGTCCAGGATGCTCGGGACGTGCCCCGGCCGCGGCAGCCCGTCGACGAGCGCGTCCTCGTCCCAGACCAGCTCGGCGTAGCACTCGTCGCTCGCCACGACCACCCCGCGCTCGCGCGCCCACCGCACGACGCGGGCGAGGGTGTCGACGTCGTGGACGGCGCCGGTCGGGTTGCTGGGCGAGTTGACCCAGAGCAGCCGTATGCCACCTGCCTGCGGCAGGTCGCCCGCCAGGTCGACGACCACCGGCTCGGCGCGGGCGAGCCGCGCGCCGACGTCGTAGGTGGGGTAGGCCACGGAGGGGATGGCGACCTGGTCGCCCGGCCCGAGGCCGAGCAGGAGGGGCAACCAGGCCACGAGCTCCTTGGAGCCCACCGTCGGCAGCACCCCGGCCGGGTCGAGGCCGGGGACGCCACGGCGCCGCTCGAACCACCCGGCCACCGCCTCGCGCAGCGCCGGGGTGCCGTGGGTCTGCGGGTAGCCGTGGGCGTCCGAGGCGTCGGTCAGCGCCCGCCGCACCAGCTCCGGGGTCGGGTCGACAGGGGTGCCGACGGACAGGTCGACGATGCCGTCGGGGTGCTCGGCGGCGCGGGCCTTGGCGGGCTCCAGCGCGTCCCAGGGGAAGTCGGGCAGCGCGAAGCGGCTCGGCAGCACCACGCGTCAGGCGTCCTGGGCCTGCGGGGGCAGGGCGGCGATGATCGGGTGGTCCTTCTTGATCAGGCCCATCTTGGCGGCGCCGCCGGGGCTGCCGAGGTCGTCGAAGAACTCCACGTTGGCCTTGTAGTAGTCGGTCCACTGCTCGGGGACGTCGTCCTCGTAGTAGATGGCCTCGACGGGGCAGACGGGCTCGCAGGCGCCGCAGTCCACGCACTCGTCCGGGTGGATGTAGAGCGAGCGCTCACCCTCGTAGATGCAGTCGACAGGGCACTCCTCGATGCAGGCCTTGTCCTTGAGGTCGACGCACGGCTGGGCGATCACGTAGGTCATTGCTCAGTACCTTCCGGAGGGGCGGGGGTGTATCGGGACCACACTATGCCGTCCCGTGCCGTGCGACGAGCCTCGTCTCGCCGCTCTGGTGATCGTGTGGCCGAACAACTTCGGCTGGGCCACGCACTCGAACCCGCCGGGCACGACGGCGGGCTGCGCGGTGGAGGTCTGGACGCTGACAGCCGCAGGCCGGGCGCTGGCGTTCGGGGTTGGTCGATGCGAGAGCAGGCTGATCACCTGAGGGGTGGTAGGCCACGGGTTCGTGGAAGCCCCGCGCGGCCCGGGTGGGGTTGCTCGCCGTCGCCACGGCGATGCCGCGACGTTGCCGCAACAACGGGTCCCGCATACCGTTGGCGGGGCTGACTGCCGGCTCGACACCCGGCACCTCGGCACCCGCCACCCTCCTAGAGGTAGGTGCACATGAGACGAGCAATGATCACTGTGGTCCTGGCCGGCGCAGCCGCCGGCGGGGTCGTCGCCCGCCGCGCTGCTCGATCGTCGCGCGAATCCGCCGGCGAGGAGTCCACGGGGCGGTGGCACAGCGTCACGCTCAACCGCAGCCAGGAGGAGGTCATGCCGAACGGGCAGGTGCCCGGTCCGTTGGCGGGGTTGGGTGACCTCGTCGAGGTCCAGGTCCGGCCGGCCCCTGGCGGAAAGGGCACCGAGCTTGCCGCCCGGTTGCGGGTGCCCGAGCCGACCGGCCCGCGGGCAGCGCGCGCCCGGGTCAGCGGCCACGATCCGCGCCAGCAGGTCCGATCGGCGTTGCGTCAGTCCAAGCAGCTGGTCGAGGTCGGGGAGGTGCTGCGGGTGGATCCCACCCCGCACGGCCACCGTTCGTCGACCCCGACCGGCAAGCTCATCGAGGTCGTCACCCGGCGCGCCGGCGGGGAGGGAGTGCTGTGAAGGCGCTGTGCTGGACCGGCGTCAACAAGACGTCGGTGGAGACCGTCGAGGACCCGAAGATCCTCAACGACCACGACATCATCCTCAAGGTGCGACTCAGCACCACCTGCGGCTCAGACCTGCACCTGCTCGGCGGGTACATCCCGTCGATGCGCGCCGGTGATGTGCTCGGCCACGAGTTCATGGGCGAGGTCGCCGAGGTCGGCAAGGGCGTCCGCAACCACAAGGTCGGCGACCGGGTCACCGTCTGCTCGTTCATCGCCTGCGGGAAGTGCTGGTACTGCTCCCAGAAGATGTACTCACTGTGCGACAACGGAAACCCCAACCCGGGCCTGAGCGAGGGGATGTGGGGCAGCGCCATCGGCGGCTGCTTCGCCTACAGCCACATGCTGGGCGGTTTCGCCGGCAGCCACGCCGAGTACGTACGGGTCCCCTACGCCGACCAGGGCGCGTTCGCCGTACCGGACGGGGTGTCGGACCTGGCGGCCCTGTTCGCCTCCGACGCCGCCCCGACCGGCTGGACCGGCGCCGACGGCGCCGGCATCACCCCGGGCGACACGGTCGCGGTGTGGGGCGCCGGCGGGGTCGGACAGATGGCCGCCCGCGGCGCGATGCTGATGGGCGCCGAGCAGGTCATCGTCATCGACCGGCTCCCCGAACGCCTCGCCCAAGTCCGGCAACACATCGGTGCGGACACCTTGGACTACACCGAGGACAGCATCGTGGCCGAACTGAAGGAACGCACCGGCGGCCGCGGCCCGGACGTCGTCATCGAGGCAGTAGGGATGGAAGCGCACGGAACCGGCCCGGCTTACCTATACGACCAGGTCAAGCAGCAGTTGCGGCTCCAGTCCGACCGGCCCACCGCCCTACGGGAGGCGATCTACGCCTGCCGCAAGGGCGGCAGCCTCTTCATCCTCGGAGTCTTCGGCGGGTTCGTCGACAAGTTCCCGCTCGGTGCGATGATGAACAAGGGGATGACCGTGCGCGGGGCCCAGCAGCACGGCCATCGCTACATCCCCCAGATCCTGCAGCACATCGCCGACGGTGAGCTCTCCACCGAGCATCTCGCCACCCACATCATGCCGCTGGACCAAGGACCCCACGGCTACGAGATGTTCAAGAACAAGCAGGACGGCTGCGTCCGGGCCGTCTTCCAACTCGACCGATGACCCGCGCAGTGAGCCAGCACTGGACGTGGAGCTGACCCGCGAAGACTTGGATCCTCTGGACCGTGCGTTTCCGCCGCCGAGCGCACCGCGACCACTAGACATGCTGTGACCCTGCCCAAGCGCGCAGCCCGGTCAGTCCGGGCAGTCCGGTCAGCGCGAAGAGCAGGACTCCCCCGGTGTCGTGTGCCGGGGCATGAGATCAGGCCGAGCCAGCAGGCCCTGCCTGTCACCTCTCCCTGAACCTGTGCACGCCTTCACGTGATCCACCACGGCAGCACCATCGGTTCGGGTGTGGAATTTCCGGGCTTGAAGGGGGATGATTTCGCGGGTGTCAGAGGACTCTGAGCCGCCGGGCAGCGAGGCCGACGCGCGGGACAGCGGTAGCGGGTCGGTGGGCAACCTAGAGCTGTTCTTCGACCTGGTGTTCGTGTACGCCATGTCGCAGCTGACCGAGCTGCTGCGGGACGACGTTTCGTGGCGCGGTTTCGGTCATGGTGTGCTCGGCCTGCTGGCGGTGTGGTGGGCCTGGGCCTGCTACACCTGGCTCACCAACACCGTCACCACGACTCGGGTGGTATCTCGCGGCCTGGTCATCGCCGCCATGGCTGCGATGCTGCTGGCCGCAAGCGCACTCCCGACCGCGTTCAGCACCGGAGCCCTCGTGTTCGGGCTTGCCCTGCTCGCCATCCGCGTCATCCACCTGGTCATGTTCGTCGTGTCCGCCTCCGACGACGACGAACACCTCCGTGCAGGCCTACTGCGGCTGGCCCCGAGCCTGATCATCGGACCAGTCCTGATCGCGGTCGCCGCCGCTTTCTCATCCCCCTACCGAGAGCTGCTCTGGATCGGTGCAGCCATCATCGACTTCGGCGGACCCCTGGTGGCCGGGGTCGAGGTTTTCCGGGTGGTGCCCTCCTACTTCGTCGAGCGCCACGGCAACATCATCATCATCGTGCTCGGTGAAGCCGTCGTCGGGCTGGGCACCGGGGCCAGCGCGCACCTGCAGCAACCGGTCGTGCTCGCCGCCGCCGTCCTCGGAGTCCTGATCGCCGCCTCGTTGTGGTGGACCTACTTCGGTCTGACCGCCGGCGCCGAGCAGCGCCTCAAAGACGCCGACGGGCCCGAACGCGCCCGACTGGCCCGCGACGCCTACAGCTACCTCCACCTTCCCCTGGTCGCCGGGGTCGGCTTCTTCGGCTTCGGTGCCAGCGCGGCGCTCGAGCACGTGTCCGACCCGTTACCGCTGCTGCCGGCCATCGCCCTCAGTGGCGGGGTGGGCCTGTTCTACGCCGCCGATGTCGCCTACCGATGGCGCGATCACCATCAGCTCGTGCCGGACCGCCTCCTCACGGCGGCCGCATCCCTGCTCATCATCCCGCCAGCACTGACCATGCCCGCCTGGTCAGTACTGACGGCTCTCACCGCGGTCGGCGCCCTGCGCCTGACGTGGGAACTCGTGCGACAGCCGCGGATCGGTCCCGCAGCCGCCGGCCAAGTCCGCTAAGGCCAGAACTCCACTGCCCCGTCACCAGTCCTCGCAATCGCGGTGTCGGTGCCGGTGAGGACGACGACAGCGGCCTGGTGCGCGTCATACGGCCGGAGCTGGCTCGGCCGCAGGGCGAGGGTCAGGTGCGCTTGACCTGGCCCTTGACCGGCCCGGTGCAGCGGACCTTGTCCTGAGGGTCGTAGTGGGTGTCGAAGCCGTCGGTCTTGACGACCTGGCCGCCCTTGATCATCTGGCGGGTGATCGTGACCTCGAACCCGGGCACGGGCACCTGCGGCTGGCAGGTGGGGCTGTCGTCCTCGATCGTGCGCGGCGGCACGACCTTGCGGCGGGGGCTCTTGAGGGACTTCACCTCGTCGTAGCGCTTGGTGCTCCACAGCTCGAACTTCAGCACCCCGTCCTCGACCCAGGAGTGCACCAGCACGGCGTACGGGCTGTCGTTGCGCCACTTGTTGTCGAGGTCGGGCCAGTGGACGGTCGCCTCGCGGCCCTCCGGGTAGTGGGTGATGTAGAAGCTGTGGGCGCGGTGCTCGACCAGCTCCATGCCGGCGAAGAAGGCGGAGTTGAGCACGGAGGTGGAGACCTGCGAGACGCCGCCACCGGTGTCCCGCACGTAGCGCGTGCCCTGGATGATCAGCGCGTCGCGGTAGCCCTTGGCCGGGGTGCGCTCCCCCACGATGCCGTTGAGGCTGAAGGTCTCCCCCGGCTTGATGACCGTGCCGTCGATGGCGCCCGCCGCGAGCCGGATGTTGGCGGTGCGGTTGGGGTTGTACGGCAGGTCGGCGTCGTAGCGGGAGATGACCTCCTTGATCCCCCACCGCGCGACGTCCTCGGTGCTGATGCCGGGCTCCACGGGCTGGGCCTTGACGGTCGCCGTGCGGGTGGGTGACGCGACCGCCCCGAGCACGGCGGTGGACAGCTGCTCGGCGGGCACCTCCGTGCCATTGCGGCCGGGGACGGTCTGGGGACGGCCGTCGACGAGGCGGACGCCGGCGTTGACGGGCGGCGTCTCGATGCCCGGGGCGACCCCGACGAGCAGCCGCCCCAGCTTGTCCTGGTCGACCTGTGGGGCGAGCGTCCCGTCCTTGGGGGCGAACGCGATCACCGACGCCAGCTGAGCGGGGGCCAGCACGCCCTTGTGGGTGCCGTCCGTGACGGTGACCGGGCCGGCCAGCACCGGTCGGGCGACGGTGGCGACGGCCTGGTCCACGGCCTTCTGCGGTATGGCGGGCTGCTGCTCCTGCATCACCGCGTCCGTCGTCGTGGTGCGGGGCCACTGCTCGAGCAGCTGCGAGCGGGTGCGGGCCACGTCGAGGCGACGGCCGACGACCGCGTCCTTGGCCTCGATGGCCCCCTTGGCGATGGACAGCGCACCGTCGGTCGCCGACACGTCGAGGGTGGCCCGGGCCTTGTCGAGGGCTGCGTCCAGCGCCTCCTCGTCCACGTCGACCCGCACGTCCCGGTCGCTCCCACCCGTGAGGTGGGCGACCACGTCGCGCGGGTCGAGCGAGAAGCGCGTGAGACCGGTCAGGCTGCCCGGCACGTCGACGGACAGCCCCGCCGCGCGGGGGTCGATCGTGGCGCTCCGCTCGCCGGAGCGCAGCGTGATCGGCTTGGTCGTCAGGGGCGCGAGCCGCTCGGTGAGGGTGCGCTGGGCGGTGGCCTGGTCCATGCCGCCGATCGACACCCCGCCCACGCGTGACCCCGCGGGCGCCTGCCGGGTGAGGATCGCCGCGAGGCCGGCATAAAGCCCCAGGAGCACGGCGAGCGAGACGAGCAGACGCACGAGCACAGCGGTGCCCGAGCGCCTCGTCCCGGAGAGGGAAGCAGCCATCACAACTCCTGGATCAGACGGTCAGGGACACGTTACGTCGTCCACCGTCACGACAAGTGACCAAACGCGCCACGGTAGTAGGTCAATGCCTCCCCGGCGTGCGCCGGCACCTCGAGCCCGACCACGGCACCGATGATGATCGAGTGGTCCCCCGCCGGCACCACCTGCGTGGTGCGGCACTCCACCGCCGTGAGCACGTCGTCAAAGATCGCCACCCCCGTGTTGGCGCCGCGGTGGTGCGCCACCCGGTCGAGCTGGCCATGCACCGGACGCCCCCTGGTGGCGAACCACGCTGCGTGCGAACGGGACTCGGCCGGCAGGACATTGACGCCCCACACCCCGGTCTCCAGCACCACGTCGTGGAAGCGCGCCTCCTGCTCGACGCAGCAGAGCAGGAGCAGGGGATCCAGGGAGACCGACGTGATGGCGTTGGCCGTCATGGCGTGGTCGACCCCGTCCTGCCAGGTCGTCAGCACCGACACCCCGGTCACGAACCGCCCCATCGCCCGGCGGAACACGTCCCGGTCCGGCGGCGGGGTGGGCACCGGCGCCTGCGGCGCGCTTTCACTCATCAGGTCCTCCCGTGGACGTGACGGCCGGCGGGTCGACGAGGACGAAGGCCTCGCGCCCCGCGAGCCGGGTGGCGATGTCGTTGGACAGGGCGTAGTAGCCGTCGTGCACGGTCACCTGCGTCGGGTGCTCGCGCAGCGCGGACGCCTGGACGCGGGCCGCCGCAGGGTCGACCACCACGTGGGTGACGAGGTCGTCGGGCACCACCGACGGCGGATAGGGATCGTCCGGCCCGGGCACCACGACGTCCGTGCGGTGGACGTGCTCGGCGAGCCAGGCCCGGTCCTCCATCGCCCACGACCGGGGCACCACCACCTGCAGGACGTGCGGCGGGGCCTCGAGGTCGCCTCGCACCGCCAGCGACGCCACCGCCGCGAGGGTCGCCCGGTGCGCCGCGACGTGGTCCGGGTGCTCGTAGCCGCCGTGCGGGTCGTAGGTGATCACGCCGTCCGGACGCAGCTCGCGCAGCAGGTCGGCGAGCGCCTCGACGGCGGCCCCTCCTGCGGAGGCGAAGGCGTCGGGGTGGCCCGCGGCCGGGGTTCCCGCCATACCGGAGTCGCGCCAGCGCGCACCCGGCCCGCCGCCCCCCTCGGACCCGGCCGCCCCCTGCAGCCCCGGCCGCCCCTCGGACCCGGCGGACAGGACGTGCGAGGTGGCGCCGAGCACGCGCATGGCCCCCGCCAGCTCCCCCCGCCGATGCGCCGCGAGCGCCGGCCCGTCACCCTCGAGGTGACGCAGGTCGGGCGGGATCACCTCGCCCTCCTCCCCCAGGGTGCAGGTGACGACGTGAGCCTCGGCACCCTGCGCCACCAGGTGCGCCGTCACCACCCCGGTCCACAGCGACTCGTCGTCGGGATGGGCATGGACGAGGACGACCCGCCGCAGGGACAGGTCGTCGAGGGAGCGCGTGACGGTCATCCCGCAGAACGTTACTCGTCCCCACGGGTCGGTGGCGCGACACGGCTCCTGGCGGGCCTTCACCGGGGCCCCGCGATCGGGCGGGCTGCCGTTCACATCGCGTTCACGAACCCCGGCCTATGCTCCCCGCAGACCCCGACCCGGCTGGAGATCCCATGCAGCAGAACTTCCGTGAGTACCTCGCCACGCTCCACGAGCAGGGGTACACGGTGCGCGACGACCAGGGCTCGGACCCGGACCTCATCGACCCTCTGGGCAACCCCGTCGAGACCTGGCGCGAGGACTACCCGTACGACGAGCGCCTGGACCGCGAGCAGTACGACATCGAGAAGTACCTCCTGCAGGTCGAGCTCCTGAAGTTCCAGAAGTGGACGCGCCAGACCGACAGCAAGCACCTCCTGGTGTTCGAGGGGCGCGACGCCGCGGGCAAGGGCGGCACCATCAAACGCTTCACCGAGCACCTCAACCCGCGGTACGCCCGGGTCGTGGCGCTCGTGAAGCCCACCGAGACCGAGCTGGGGCAGTGGTACTTCCAGCGCTATGTCCAGCACTTCCCCACGTCCGGCGAGATGGTCATGTTCGACCGGTCGTGGTACAACCGCGCCGGCGTCGAGCGGGTCATGGGCTTCTGCACCGACGAGCAGTACACCCAGTTCATGCAGCAGGCGCCGGTGTTCGAGAAGATGCTGGTCGAGTCCGGGATCTCGGTGACCAAGCTGTGGTTCTCGGTGTCCAGGAGCGAGCAGCGGACCCGCTTCGCGATCCGCCAGATCGACCCCGTCCGGCAGTGGAAGCTCTCGCCGATGGACCTCGAGTCGCTCGACAAGTGGGACCGCTACGGCGAGGCCAAGGAGGCGATGTTCACCGCCACCGACACGGACTACGCACCCTGGATCACGATCAAGTCCAACGACAAGAAGCGCGGCCGCATCAACGCGATGCGCTACTTCCTCAACAAGTTCGACTACGACGGCAAGGACACCGACGTGGTGTTCGACCCGGACCCGCTGCTGGTGCGGCGCGGCATCGACACCGTGGACGACTGAGCCGAGGACCCGAGCGAGGAACGAGCGAGGCCCGGAGGCGAGGCAGAGTCCACGGCGCGGGCCCCGTGGACGACTGAGCCGAGGACCCGAGCGAGGAACGGGCGGGGAACGAGCGAGGCCCGGAGGCGAGGCAGAGTCCACGGCGCGGGCTCCCTGGACGACTGACGTCTGGGACGGCCGCGCCGGTCTCTCCAGCCATCCCCCGTCTTGCGCTGGAGCACGAGACCAGGGACGCAATCCCAGACGGAGCACGCAACCCCAGACGGAGGACGCACGCCCAGACGGGGGCGTCAGACGACGGCGCGCAGCTCCGGGAAGTGGCAGGCCACGCGGTGGCCGGGAGCCACCTCGACCGGCAGCGGCACCTCCGCGGCGCAGCGCTCCTCGGCCTTGGGGCAGCGGGTGCGAAAGACGCAGCCCGACGGCGGGTTCTGCGGCGAGGGCAGGTCACCCTTGAGCAGGATCCGCTCGCGCCGCTCCTGGTGGCGGGGGTCGGGGACGGGGACGGCCGACAGCAGCGCGTGGGTGTAGGGGTGCAGCGGCCGCTCGTACAGCTCGTCGCGGTCGGCCTCCTCCATGACCTTGCCGAGGTACATCACGACGACGCGGTCGGAGATGTGACGGACCACGGACAGGTCGTGAGCGATGAAGACATAGGCCATGCCCTGCTCGTCCTGGATCTCCTCCAGCAGGTTGACGACCTGGGCCTGGATCGACACGTCGAGCGCGGACACCGGCTCGTCGCAGACGACCAGGCGTGGGCGCAGAGCCACCGCGCGAGCGACGCCGATGCGCTGGCGCTGCCCGCCGGAGAACTCGTGCGGGTAGCGGTTGTAGTGCTCGGGGTTGAGGCCGACGCGCTCCATGAGGCCCTGGACGGTGCGCTTGACGCCGCCCTCGGGCTTGATCCCCTGGATCTCGAACGGCGCCGCGATGATCGAGCCGATCGTGTGCCGGGGGTTGAGGGAGCCGTAGGGGTCCTGGAAGACCATCTGCATCTCGCGGCGCAGGCGACGCAGGCGTGCGCCCTTGGCGTCGGTGATGTCCTCGCCGTCGAACTCGATGCGGCCACCTGTGGGCTCGAGGAGCTTGAGCATGGTGCGTCCGGCGGTGGACTTGCCGCAACCGGACTCCCCCACCAGACCCAAGGTCTCGCCCTGGCGCAGCTCGAGCGAGACGCCGTCGACGGCCTTGACGGGCGCGTCGGGGCGCTTGACCAGGGTCTGGCGGAACTGTGGGAAGTGCTTCTGCAGGTCGGTGACCCGCAGCAACGGCTCTGCACCGGGCCGAGGTGCGGGCGCGGAGGACGGGGTGACGGCGGTGCTCATGCTGGTGTGGTCCTTCCCGGTCACAGCCGCGGCTTGACGTGGGTCTCGAAGAGCTCGCGTCGCCGCTCCTCCATGAGGTGGCAGCGGACGAGGTGGTCGGACTGCTGGGCGGGCAGCAGCTCCGGGACCTCGGTGGTGCAGCGGTCCTGCGGCACGTGCTCGCGATAGGCGCACCGGGGGTGGAACGCGCAGCCCGCCGGCACGCGGATCAGCGACGGCGGGTTGCCCGGCACGGGGTCCAGCCTGGCCTGGCGGACCCGGTCGAGCCGGGGCATCGACGACAGCAGCCCCCAGGTGTAGGGCATCTGGGGTGCGTAGAACACGTCGTCGACCGGGCCCCGCTCCACGGCCTTGCCGGCATACATCACCAGCACCTCGTCGGCCATCTCGGCGACGACGCCGAGGTCGTGGGTGATCACGATGATGGCCGAGCCGAACTCCTGCTGGAGGTCCCGCATCAGGTCGAGGATCTGGGCCTGCACCGTGACGTCGAGCGCCGTGGTGGGCTCGTCCGCGATGAGCAGCGAGGGGTCGTTGGCGAGCGCCATCGCGATCATGGCGCGCTGCCGCATGCCGCCGGAGAACTCGTGCGGGTACTGGTCGACGCGCTTGGCGGGGTTGGGGATCCCCACACGGGCCAGCAGCTCCTTGGTGCGCTCCTTGGCGGCCTTCTTGGACACGTCGGCGTGGTGCACCCGGATGGCCTCGACGATCTGGGCGCCCACCGTGTAGTAGGGGTGCATCGCCGACAGCGGGTCCTGGAAGATCATGGCCATCGTGCTGCCGCGCAGCTCGCGCAGCTCTGACTCGGGCAGGTCGAGCAGCTCCTGGCCGTCGAGGCGCACCGACCCGGCCAGCCGGGCCCGGCTGCCGCGGTGCAGCCCGAGGATGGCCTGGCTCGTCACGGACTTGCCGGAGCCGGACTCGCCGACGATGCCGAGCGTCTGGCCCTTGTCGACGGAGAAGGTCAGCCCGTCGACCGAGCGGACGAGACCGTCCTCGGTCGGGAAGTGCACCTGGAGGTCGGTGACCTGGAGGTATGGCGCCGCGCCGCTGCGGGAGGGGGTCCGCTCGCCGGCATACGTGGTGGAAGGTGTCATCTGGGCTGGTCTCCTCGCCTCAGGTCAGCCGCACGCGCGGGTCGATGACGCCGTAGAGCACGTCGACGACGAGGTTGGACAGGACGATGAAGAAGGCGGCGACCAGCACGATGCCGACGATCACCGGCAGGTCGGTCTCGGTGATGGCGCGGACGGCGGTCCACCCCATCCCTTGGAAGTTGAAGACCGACTCGGTGATGACGGCACCGCCGAGCAGGCCCCCGAGGTCGAGCCCCGCAGCCGTGACGATCGGGGTCAGTGCGGCGCGCAGCCCGTGGCGCCGGATGATCGGCAGCCGCTTGACGCCCTTGGCGCGCGCCGTGCGGATGTAGTCCTCGGACATCGTCTCGATCATGTACGCGCGGGTGAGCCGGACGTACTGGGCGGCGAAGATGCACGCCAGCGTGATGGCCGGGAGGATCAGGCCCTGGGCCCACGCGAGGGGGCTCTGCGTGAACGGCACGTAGGCCGGCGGGGGCACGACCTGCCACTTGATCGCGACGAAGGTGAGCAGCAGCAGGCCGATGAAGAAGGTCGGCAGCGAGTAGCCGACCAGGGCGAGGCCGACGACGACGCGGTCGACCACCTTGCCCTTGTTGAGCGCGGCCAGGATGCCGCCCACGATGCCGACGACCATCCAGAGCACGAACGCCGCCAGCGCGATGGAGACCGTGATCGGCAGCGTCTCCTTGAGGATGTCGGTCACCGACTTGCTCTTGAGCACGGAGAAGCCGAGGCAGGGTGCGTCGCAGTGGCTGGCGAGCTGTGGCGCCGCCTTGCGGAGCTCCTCGTCGGCCGGGTAGTCCCGTCCCACGGCGATGCCCTTGAGGAAGTCGCCGTACTGCGCGAGGACCGGCTTGTCGAAGCCCATGAACTTGCGGTTGCCCTCGATGACGGCCGGCGTGCAGTTCTTGGCGCAGGTGAGCCGGGCTGGGTCCTCGGGGGCGGCGTAGAACACGAGGAAGGTCGCCAGGGTCACGATGAGGAGCATGACGACGGCGGTGGCCAGTCGTCGCAGGATGTAGAAGATCATCGGGCGTCAGCGCCAGGTCGTGGCGCCCTCACCGCCTCTCGGGAGCGTGGGCTGGTCAGACGGACGAGCCCGTATGCCGC
The DNA here is from genome assembly GCF_043162025.1 of Arsenicicoccus cauae. NCBI lineage: Bacteria > Bacillati > Actinomycetota > Actinomycetes > Micrococcales > Intrasporangiaceae > Arsenicicoccus > Arsenicicoccus cauae. The sequence continues at coordinate 75,289 of NZ_CP171001.1, forward strand.
GGCGGGGTGCGGCGACCAGGTGGCGCCGCACCCCGCGTTGCGTCATACGGTCTGGATCACTTGACGGCGATCCGGGCCAGGTCGGGGTAACCGCCCATCTGGGAGTTGACCTCGAAGCCCTTCACGCCCGAGCCACGCATGAACGTGAACTTCTGGTTGACCAGGGAGACGTAGCCGCCCTTCTTGCCGATCATCTCGTCGACGTCGCCCCAGGCCTTCTCGCGCTGCGCCTCGTCCTGGATGCCATAGGTCTCGTCGATCTTGGCGTTGACCTCGGGGTCGTTGAAGTAGCCGTAGTCCTGGCCGGAGCCGCCGGCCGAGATGTTGACGCGGCCGTCGAACAGCGCCGGCAGGACGGTCGAGCCGGACGGCCAGTCCGCGCCCCAGCCGGCCCAGAAGACGTCCTTGTCCACCATGCCGGGGGCCTGGATCGTCGCGTAGTACTTCTCGGCGATGGGCTGCAGGGTGACGTTGAAGCCGGCCTTGTCCCAGGTCTCCTTGAGGGCGGTCAGCGCCTTGTCGGCGTTGCCGCGCTTGCGATAGACGACGGTGATCGGCAGCGGCGACGGCGCCCCGGCCTCCTGCAGGAGCTTCTTGGCGCCCTCGACGTCACCGTTGGGCTGGTTGCCGAAGGGGTTGAAGTCCTTGGCGCACTTCAGCTCCTTGTTGCACATGCCGAAGGACGGGGTCATGACCGTCGGGCCGCCGTAGGCCGTGATGTAGGCGCTGCGGTTGGTGGCCATGGCGAAGGCCTGGCGGATCTTGGGGTTGGACATCGTCTTGGACTTGAAGTTGGGCGCAAGGTAGTCCACGTAGGGGGCCGGCACGTTGATCGAGCGCGACTTGGCGGTCGGGTTGCCGGCGATCTGCGGCAGCGACGCGGCCTGCGCCTGCAGCGCCGAGATGGCCGTCTTGTCCTCCCCGGCGTCCGCGATCAGGCGCTGGTAGGTCGTGTCGACCGGGATGCCCTGCACGTCCACGATCTTGTCGGGGTAGGCCATGCGGACCTTGTCCGAGTCGGCCGACCAGTTGGGGTTGCGCACCCAGGTGCCGCCCTTGTTGGGGTCGTAGGTGCCCTCGAGCATGTAGGGGCCGTTGGAGAAGGCCTGGTAGTCGGACTTGGCGCCCTGGTCCTTGTCCTTGCGGAAGGGCGCGAACGCTGTCAGGGCCGCGTTGTTCATGTTGAAGTCGGTCCACGGCTTCTTGAACTTGAAGGTGATGGTCTGGCCCTCGCAGGTCACGGCCTTGTCGAACGCGGCCTGACCGGCGGCGTCCGACTTGTAGGGGCCGCTGAAGGCCGGCACCTCGCCGTCGGGGGTCTGCTTCGTCGGGATGTCCAGGAAGGTCAGCGCGTAGTTGGGGCCACCGGTGATGACATCCTGGGCGAACGTGCGGGAGACGCCGTACTTGACGTCCTCGCAGGTCACGGGCTTGCCGTCCTGCCACTTGGCGTTCTGGACCAGGGTGAACTTCCAGGTCTTGCCCGCGTCGGACATCTGCCCGGTGTCGGTGGCCAGGTCCGGCACCATCTTGGCGTCGCTGCCGGGGGTGTAGGTCGTCAGGGTGCGGGCGTAGGTGCGCGAGCCGAACAGGATGTCCGCGCCGACGTACATGCGCTGCGGGTCGAGGTGCTCCTTGGGCCCGAGGTTGAGGACCGTCAGGGTCCCGCCCTTGGCGGCCGGGGCCTGGCTGGACGACGTCGTCGTGCTGGCTCCGCCACCGCAGGCCGCGAGGCCCAGGGTCGCCGCGGTGCCGAGGGCGACGGCGAGCGAGCCCTTCGTCGTGCGCTTCATGACTACTCCTTTGAAGGTGCCCACCGCGGGGGTGCGGTGATGGGATGGTGCGATGAGGAACGCCCCGCCGGCAGCGGATGGGTCACTGCCGGTCAGCCTTGGGGTCGAGGGCGTCCCGCAGGCCGTCGCCGAGGATGTTGAAGGCGAAGACCATGAGGAAGACGGCGAGTCCGGGGAACAGGAAGTAGGCGGGGTCCGGCAGCGCGTAGTTGATGGAGTCGTTGAGCAGCGTGCCGAGCGAGATCGTGGGCGGCGGGACGCCGACGCCGAGGAAGCCCAGGGCCGCCTCCTGCGCGATGTTCTGCGGCAGGATCATCGTGGTGTAGACGAGGATCGGCGCCCACAGGTGCGGGAGCAGCTCCTTGGTGTAGAGCCGCCACGGGCGGGCGCCCAGGGAGCGCGCGGCCTCGACGAACTCCCGCTCCCGCAGCGACATGACCTGGCCGCGGACGATGCGGGCGAAGTAGGGCCAGCCGAAGAACCCGAGCACCGTGATGATGAAGAGCAGCTTGGGTGTGGACGCCGTGTCGGCCATGCCGACCAGGTCGGCGATCCAGGTGACCATGACGGTCTGCAGGGAGAGCAGCATCAGCGTCTGCGGGAAGGACAGGACGAGGTCGATCACGCGGCTGATGAGCCAGTCCGTGCGACCGCCGGCGAAGCCCGAGACCAGCCCCATGATGGTGCCGAGCAGGATGGCCACGCCGGTGGCCGAGACCGCGACCAGCAGCGAGGTGGTCATGCCGGAGAGGATCAGGGACAGCAGGTCCCGTCCCGTGCCCGGTTGGACCCCCAGCCAGTGGTCGCCGGTCACGCCGCCCATGGACCCGGAGGGCATCGAGCCGAGGTCCTGGACGAGCTCTTCGTGGTTGCTGAGGTCCAGCACGCCCGCCGAGGTCAGGACGGGGGCGACGACGCCGAGCAGGACGACCACGACCGAGCCGACGAGCGCGGCCATCGTGACGCGGTCCCGACGCAGACGGGCGAACACCAGCTGCCACGGAGAACGCCCCTTGATGTCGTCTCCCTGCGCGGGCGCGACATCGACGGCGATCCCCGCCTGATCGGCATGGGTGGGCGAGGTTGACATCGACGGCGGCCTTTCGAGAGCGGGCCCGCGCCTGTCCCGGTTGAGCGGCCGAGGGGCGCGGGTGCTGGTGACACTAAGGACAGTGCCTCCCCGACGACAGTCCCCGGCCGTCACCGTGTCCCGATCGTGACCTGGGTCTGGTGGCCCCGACCGGCCGTATGACGAAGCCGGTCACCCCCGCGCCGAGGGAGGGTGACCGGCTGTCGGCATACGCGCTGCCCCCGACGATCAGGGGCCCGGGATCACTGGCCCTGCTCGCGCTTGGCCTCGGAGCGGGCGCGGGCGGCCGTGCGGGCGCGCTCGGTGGCGCCGAGGACGACCTTGCGGATGCGCACGTGCTGCGGGGTGACCTCGACGCACTCGTCCTCGCGGCAGAACTCCAGCGACTGCTCGAGCGAGAGCTTGCGCGGGGGCACGACCTTCTCGAAGTTGTCCGCGGAGGAGGCGCGCACGTTGGTGAGCTTCTTCTCCTTGGTGATGTTGACGTCCATGTCGTCGGCGCGGGAGTTCTCGCCGACGATCATGCCCTCGTAGACCTCGGTGGTCGGGTCCACGAACAGCGTGCCGCGCTCCTGCAGGTTGACCATCGCGTAGGACGTCACCGCGCCCGCGCGGTCCGAGACGAGCGAGCCGGACTGGCGCGTGGAGATGGTGCCGAACCACGGCTCGTAGTCCTCGAACACGTGGTGGGCGATGCCGGCGCCGCGCGTCTCGGTGAGGAACTCCGTGCGGAAGCCGATGAGGCCGCGCGAGGGCACGAGGAACTCCATGCGCACCCAGCCGGTGCCGTGGTTGGTCATCTGCTCCATGCGGCCCTTGCGGGCAGCCATGATCTGGGTGACCGCGCCGAGGAACTCGTCGGGGGTGTCGATGGTGAGGCGCTCGGTCGGCTCGTGCAGCTTGCCGTCGACCTCGCGGGTGACCACCTGCGGCTTGCCGACGGTCAGCTCGAAGCCCTCACGGCGCATCTGCTCGACGAGGATCGCGAGCGCCAGCTCGCCGCGGCCCTGGACCTCCCAGGCGTCGGGGCGCTCGGTGGGCAGGACGCGCAGGGAGACGTTGCCGATGAGCTCGCGGTCGAGGCGGTCCTTGACGAGGCGCGCCGTGACCTTGGTGCCGCGCTCCTTGCCGACGAGCGGCGAGGTGTTGGTGCCGATCGTCATCGAGATCGCGGGCTCGTCGACGGTGATGACGGGCAGCGGGCGCGGGTCGTCGGGGTCGGCGATGGTGTCGCCGATCATGATGTCCGCGATGCCGGCGATGGCGATGATGTCGCCGGGCCCGGCCTTGTCGGCGGGCTTGCGCTCGAGGCCCTCGGTGACCAGCAGCTCGGTGATCTTGACCTGCTTGGACGAGCCGTCGTGCTGGAACCACACGGCCTGCTGGCCCTTGCGGATCTCGCCGTTGAAGACGCGCAGCAGCGCGAGGCGGCCGAGGAAGTTGGACGAGTCGAGGTTGGTGACGTGCGCCTGCAGCGGCGCCTCGTCGTCGTAGGTGGGGGCCGGGACGGTCTCCATGATCGTCTTGAACAGCGGCTCCAGGTCGGGGCTGTCCGGCAGGCCGCCGTCCGCGGGCCGCTCGACCGAGGCGACACCGGACTTGGCCGACGCGTAGACGATGGGGAACTCGATCTGGTGCTCGTCCGCGTCCAGGTCCATGAACAGCTCGTAGACCTCGTCGACGACCTCCGCGATCCGCGAGTCCGGGCGGTCGACCTTGTTGATGCACAGCACGACCGGCATCTTGGCCTGCAGCGCCTTGCGCAGCACGAAGCGCGTCTGGGGCAGCGGGCCCTCGGACGCGTCGACGAGCAGGACGACGCCGTCGACCATCGACAGGCCGCGCTCGACCTCGCCACCGAAGTCGGCGTGCCCCGGGGTGTCGATGATGTTGATCGTCACGCCCTCGGGGAACTCCGACGCAGACGGGCCGTTGTAGTGGATCGCGGTGTTCTTGGCGAGGATCGTGATCCCCTTCTCGCGCTCCAGGTCACCGCTGTCCATGGCCCGCTCGTCGACGTGGTCGTGCTCGCCGAAGGCACCCCCCTGCCAGAGCATCTTGTCGACAAGAGTCGTCTTGCCGTGGTCGACGTGAGCAACGATGGCGACGTTCCGGATGTCGCCGCGGGTCTTTTGGGCCATGCCTCCATTGTCTCAGCCCGGGGGACCTGCCCCGACCATTCGTGACGCGCCCCCGCTCACGGCCCGAGGAGCCGACCCACCGCCTCGACGATCGGCAGATCAGCGGGCAGCCAGGGGACGCTGGTCAGCTCGCCTGCGGCGAGCCAGTGGAGCTCGTCGTGGTCCTCCAGGAGGCTCACCTGTCCCCCGCTGACCTGCGCGGTCCAGACGCGTATGGCGTACCGCTCGCTCAGCACCCACCGACCGTCCGGGCGGGGACCTGTGACCTCCTCCCCCACGACGACGTCGACGCCGAGCTCCTCGCGCAGCTCACGGTGCAGCGCCTCCAGCTCGGTCTCGCCGGGATCGACCTTGCCGCCGGGCAGCTCCCACCCGCCCGCGAGGTGGGAGGGCTCGGTGCGGCGTGCGGCCAGCAGCAACCGCGGTCGTGACAGGTCGTCGAGGAGCGCGGCCCCGACGACGGCGATGGGTTCCGGCATACGGCCCATCCTGCCCCGAGAGGCGATGATGTCCGCATGAGCCGACTGCTGGACGACGAGGAGATCGCCCGTCAGCTACGCGACCTGCCTGGGTGGGAGCGCGTGGAGGGGCACCTGGTCGCGACCTACGAGTCGCCGTCCTTCCTGGAGGCGGTGCGGCTGGTCGAGTGGGTCGCCGACGAGGCCGAGCAGATGGACCACCACCCCTTCGTCGACATCCGTATGGCGCGGACCCGGTGGGAGCTGTGGACCCACTGGCGTGACGGCATCACGCAGCTGGACGTCGAGCTCGCCCACCGCATCCGCCAGCGCGCCGAGGCGACCGGGGCCCGCGTCACGACCGCGGGCGACGCGGACGACGACGGCCGCCGGAGGGGTACCCCCGCGCCTGGCCCGAGCACGGGCCCTCGGTAGTGTCGTAGGTGCCACTGGACGGAATCGGTGGCCAGCGACAGCTGAACGACGACGTTCTCGGATCGAGCCGATCATGCAGGTGCACACAGTCCTTGCGCCCCCACTTCGCGTCCCGGCCTCCGGCGAGGCCGACCTCCACCTCCCCGACCTCGGGTCGGTCGACTTCCTCGGCGGCATCAGCGGCCACTCGCTGCTGATGGGCGGCATCGTGGTGTGCCTGCTCGGCCTGGGCTTCGGCGTCGTGACCTACGGCCAGCTGCGGCGGCTGCCCGTGCACGAGTCGATGCACGAGGTGTCCGAGCTGATCTACCAGACCTGCAAGGCCTACCTCGTCCAGCAGGGTCGGTTCCTGCTGATGCTGTGGGTCTTCATCGCCGCGGTGATCGTGGCCTACTTCGCCTTCCTCATGGACTACTCGCTCGGTCGGGTGCTCGTCGTCCTCGCGTTCTCGTTGGTCGGGATGGGCGGGTCGTATGCCGTGGCGTGGTTCGGCATCCGCGTCAACACCTTCGCCAACAGCCGCACGGCCTTTGCGGCTCTGCGCGGCAAGCCCTACCCCGTCTACGAGATACCCATGAAGTCCGGCATGTCCATCGGCATGGCGCTGATCAGCGTCGAGCTGCTGATGATGCTGGTCATCATGCTGTTCGTCCCCGGGTCGCTGGCAGGCGCCTGCTTCATCGGGTTCGCGATCGGTGAGTCGCTCGGGGCGAGCGCGCTGCGCATCGCGGGCGGCATCTTCACCAAGATCGCCGACATCGGCTCGGACCTGATGAAGATCGCCTTCAAGATCAAGGAGGACGACGCCCGCAACCCCGGCGTCATCGCCGACTGCACCGGGGACAACGCCGGCGACTCGGTGGGCCCGTCGGCCGACGGTTTCGAGACCTACGGCGTCACCGGGGTCGCCCTGATCACCTTCATCCTGCTGGCGGTCCACGACCCGGCCACCCAGGTCAAGCTCCTGGTCTGGATCTTCGTCATCCGCGCCGTCATGGTCATCGCGTCCGGCCTGTCCTACGCCGGCAACCAGGTCATGGCCGGCCGCCGCTACTCGCACCTGGACCGGATGAACTTCGAGACGCCGCTGTCAGCCCTGGTGTGGCTGACCTCGGCCGTGTGCATCGTCCTGACCTATGTCACGTCCTGGGCCCTGGTCGCGGACCTCGGGACCGGGCTGTGGTGGCAGCTGGCGACGATCGTGTCCTGCGGCACGCTCGCCGGTGCCCTCATCCCCGAGCTGGTCAAGGTCTTCACCTCCACCCACAGCCGACACGTGCGGGAGGTCGTGACCAGCTCACGGCAGGGCGGCGCCTCCCTGGACATCCTCTCCGGTCTGGTGGCGGGCAACTTCTCGGCATACTGGCTCGGCATCGCCATCGTCGGGCTCATGGGTGGGGCCTACCTGATCTCGACGATCGCGCTCGGCGGGCTGATGATCGCTCCGGCGGTGTTCGCCTTCGGGCTGGTCGCGTTCGGCTTCCTCGGCATGGGGCCGGTGACCATCGCGGTCGACTCGTACGGACCGGTCACCGACAACGCCCAGAGCGTCTACGAGCTGTCCGTCATCGAGGAGGTCCCCGGCGCGGCCGAGCAGATCCGCGCCGAGCACGGCTTCGACGTGCAGTGGGAGCGCGCCAAGTACTTCCTCGAGGAGAACGACGGCGCCGGCAACACCTTCAAGGCCACCGCCAAGCCCGTCCTGATCGGCACCGCGGTCGTCGGCTCCACCACCATGATCTTCTCGATCATCATGGCGCTCACCGGCGGTCGCACCGACCAGATGATCCACCTCTCGCTGATGCACCCGCCGTTCCTGCTCGGCCTGATCACCGGCGGCGCCACGATCTACTGGTTCACCGGGGCGTCCATCCAGGCGGTCACCACCGGCGCCTACCGCGCGGTCGAGTTCATCAAGGACAACATCCACCTCGACGGCGCCACCAAGGCGAGTGCCGCCGACTCCACCCGCGTCGTCGAGATCTGCACGCAGTACGCGCAGAAGGGCATGCTCAACATGTTCCTCGGCGTCTTCTTCTCCACCCTCGCGTTCGCCTTCGTCGAGCCGTTCTTCTTCATCGGCTACCTCATCTCGATCGCGCTGTTCGGTCTCTACCAGGCGATCTTCATGGCCGACGCGGGAGGAGCCTGGGACAACGCCAAGAAGGTCGTCGAGGTCGACCTGCACGCCAAGGGCACCGCGCTGCACGACGCGACGATCGTCGGCGACACGGTCGGCGACCCCTACAAGGACACCTCCTCGGTCGCGCTCAACCCGGTCATCAAGTTCACGACCCTGTTCGGCCTGCTGGCCGTCGAGCTGGCCGTGCAGCTGACCGCCTCGTCGGGCACGGTGCTCACCCACTCGCTGGCCGCGGTGTTCTTCGTGATCTCGGCCTACTTCGTCTACCGCTCCTTCTACGGCATGCGGATCTCGGGCGGCTCCGGCGCCTCCGACGACGAGCCCGAGCCGGCGCCGGAGGGCGGCACCCGTCCGGCGACGGTCTGAGTCGTACGGAACGGGTCGCACGGGGTCTGTCGGTGGGGCGTGAGACGCTGCGCGGGTGACATCTCCCGAGCCGGGGCCCTCCCCCGCCACCGCCCCGCCCGCTCCCGAGGCGGTCGACCCGCGCGCCGCCCGTCCGTGGCCCGCCCTGTGGGCGCTCTGCCTGGGCTTCTTCATGATCTTGGTGGACTCCACGATCGTGACCGTGGCGATGCCCGCTCTCATGGTCGGGCTGCACGCCGACATCGGGCAGGCGGTGTGGGTGACCAGCGCCTACCTGCTCGCCTACGCCGTGCCGCTGCTCATCACCGGGCGCCTCGGGGACCGCTACGGCCCCAAGCGCGTCTACCTCGTCGGGCTCGTGACCTTCACCCTCGCCTCCCTGTGGTGCGGGTTGACCGGCACCATCACCGGGCTCATCGTGGCCCGCGTCGTGCAGGGCCTCGGTGCAGCGCTCATGAGCCCGCAGACGATGTCGGTCATCACGCGCCTGTTCACCCCGCAGACCCGCGGCCAGGCCATGGGCCTGTGGGGCGCCGTGGCGGGTGTGGCCACGCTGGTCGGCCCGATCGTGGGCGGGGTGCTCGTCGACACCCTCGGCTGGGAGTGGATCTTCTTCATCAACGTGCCCGTGGGGCTCCTCGCGATGGTGCTCGCCTGGCGTCTCGTCCCGATGCTCCCCACCCACCAGCACCGGTTCGACTGGATCGGGGTAGTGCTCTCGGCGGTGGGGCTGTTCTGCATCGTCTTCGGCATCGAGGAGGGCCACAGCTACGACTGGTCCACCATCACCGGCCCGATCACCGTCTGGCGGCTGATCGGTCTCGGCGTGCTCGTCATGATCGGGTTCGTCGTCTGGCAGGCGCGGCAGCGCAGCGAGCCACTCGTGCCGCTGCGGTTGTTCCGCGACCGCAACTTCTCCGTCGCCAACGTGGCGATCACCACCGTGGGCTTCGCGGTCACCTCGACGATGTTCCCCATCATGATCTGGGCACAGAGCGTGCGTGGTCTCTCGCCGACCGCCGCCGCGCTGCTCATGGCGCCCATGGCGGTCATCTCCGGCGGTCTCGCACCGGTCGTCGGCCGCCTCGTCGCGCAGACCCATCCGCGCCTGCTCGCCGGGATCGGGCTCGTCTCCTACGCCGTGGCGCTGGTGTGGATGCGAGGCGTGCTGCGGGCCGACGTCCCGCTCTGGCAGCTGCTGCTCCCGGCGGCGCTGCTGGGCGTCGCCAACGGCTTCATGTGGGCGCCGCTGTCCACCTCGGCGACCGCCAACCTCGACCGCCGCGAGGCGGGCGCCGGGTCAGGCGTCTACAACACCACCCGGCAGATCGGCGCGGTGCTCGGCTCGGCCGCCATCGCGCTGGCCATGGAGGACCGGCTCGCCGCTCACCTGCCCGGCACCTCGGCCACCGCCCCCACCACGAGCGCGTCGGGCGCCACCGTGCCGCCCCAGGTCGCCGAGGCGTTCAGCGCGGCCATGGGGGACGCGCTGATGGTCCCCGCCGCCGTGATCCTCGTCGGCGCGGTCGTCGTCATGGCCTTCGAGCGGCCCCGCCACCAGCGCGCCTGACCCGGCACCGGGCGTTCACCGCTCACGGCGGTGTGCGCCCCACCCGTCCCGGCCTGCGGCGACGCCGGTCGTCTCGGTCCCCTGACTCCAGCGACCAGGCCGAGCAGCAGCCACATGAGCGTGGCGACCCCCGTCGCGTTGGCCGGTTGGTCCGCCAGCGACATGACGGAGGTCCTGACGTCGAGCACGAGCGTCTCGCCCGGCGGGCGGCGCGGTGACGGCGCGGGCACGCCGACGTGAACACTGCGTGGGACGGGAGGGTCTCGCCCAGCAGACTCGACGAGATCGGCTCAACCACGCGGATTATCGTGCAGAGCATGATGGACGTTGCTGCCTACGCGGCCCCCTCCGCCGGAGCCCCCCTCGAGAAGTCCACGATCACCCGCCGCGACGTGGGCGAGCACGACGTGCTCATCGACATCGAGTTCGCCGGCATCTGCCACTCCGACATCCACACCGTCCGCAACGAGTGGGGTGCCCAGCAGTACCCCCTCACCCCCGGCCACGAGATCGTCGGCCGCGTCACCGAGGTCGGCTCGGGCGTGAGCCGCCACCAGGTCGGCGACCTCGTCGGCGTCGGCTGCATGGTCAACTCCTGCCAGGAGTGCGCCGCGTGCGAGGAGGGCCTGGAGCAGTACTGCCTCGCGGGCAACATCGGCACCTACGGCGCCGTCGACAAGGACGGCACGATCACCCAGGGCGGCTACTCCACCCACGTGGTCGTCGACGAGAAGTTCGTCGTCCGCGTCCCCGAGTCCCTCGACGAGGCCGCCGTCACGCCGCTGCTGTGCGCGGGTATCACGCTCTACTCCCCCCTGCGCCACTGGGGCGTCACCGAGGGCACCAAGGTCGCCATCATCGGCATGGGCGGCCTCGGGCACGTCGGCGTCAAGATCGCGAGCGCGATGGGCGCCGAGGTCACCGTCCTGTCCCACTCGGACAAGAAGCGCGAGGACGCCGCGACGTTCGGCGCCCAGCACTACGTCAACACCACCGACGAGGACGAGATGAAGGCCCTCGCGGGCACGTTCGACCTCATCATCAACACCGTGTCGGTCAACCTGCCGATGGCGGACTACCTCGCGCTGCTGCGCTACGACGGCACGCTCGTCGAGCTCGGCGCCCCGTCCAAGCCGCTCGAGGTGCCGGCGTTCGCGCTGATCCCCGCCCGCAAGGCCTTGGCCGGGTCCTGCATCGGCGGCATCGCCGAGACCCAGGAGATGCTCGACTTCTGCGCGGAGCACGACATCACCGCCGAGATCGAGCTGATCGACGCCGACCGGATCAACGAGGCCTACGACCGTGTCGTCGCCAGCGACGTGCGCTACCGCTTCGTGATCGACGCCAAGACCTTCTGAGCTCCGGCTCCACCCGAGTGGCCAGGCATCCGAGGGTGCCTGGCCACTCGGCGGATGGGGGCGCGTCGCGGTCAGACGAGCTGACGGCCCAGATGCCGGAACGGCCCGTCCGCCTCGAAGCCGGCCCGCTCGTAGACCCGGCGCCCCGACTCCGTCGAGTGCAGCTCGATCCGGCCCGCCCCCTGCTCCCGGGCCCACGCCATCGCGTGGTCGAGCAGCGCGGTGCCGATGCCCCGGCCGCGGTGGGGGACGTCGGTGCTCATGTCCGAGAGGTATGCCGACAAGCCCCGCCCGCGAGGACCGGGCAGGTGCTGCTCCACCGCCACGCTGACGCACCCGGCGAGCGAGCCGCCCTCTCCCGCCAGGGGATCCACGTCGACGACGAAGCAGGCGTAGGTGTCGCGCGCGAGCAGCACCTCCGCCGCCTCGGCGCATCGCCGGCGCCAGTCCTCGTCCTCGGAGACCGCGACCGGCCAGGGCCATCCCGTCTCCATCAGCAGCGCCTTGAGGCGCACGATCTCGGGGATGTCAGCAGGGGTGGCACGGCGCACGATCACGGACGCCGAGCCTAGTCGCCCAGTCGCCCCCGCATGCACCCGCACCTCAGGTCCGCTCCCACACCGCCCCAACCCGCCGCCCGGCTCGCCGGCAAGCGACAGGAAGTGACCTGACGGGGCGAGAGACGCCGCGTGACCGCCGCTTTGATCGTTCAGCCTGACCCGACGGGTCACTTCCGGTCGGCGGGTGGGGTCGGGCCGCCACCGACCCGGCACGTCGCGCCCACTCCCCCCACGCCACCCCGCCGGCCCGGCACCTCGCGCCTGCGTCGCCCCGCCGGCCCGGCCCGCGGGCGGGTAGCGCCAAAAAATGACCCGGCGGGGCTCGAACCGTCCCATCACCGCGGGTTTGATCGTTCAGCCTGACCCGACGGGTCACTTCTGGTCGGCGGGTGGGGTCGGGCCGACACCGAAGCGGGCAGGGAGGGCCGGCGTCACGTCGCGGGGCAGTGTCCGACGCTCCTATGGTTCGTCAAGGGGTGGTGGGGCCTGATTCGAGGGTTCGGTAGAGGTCTCGGATGATGTAGCGCTTGAGGCAGCGGCGGATCTCGCGTGGGGTCTTGCCTTCGGCGGTGCGGCGGGCGGTGTAGGTCTTCGTGGCTTCGTCGTAGCGTTGGCGGGCCAGGACGATGGTGTGGATGGCGCGGTTGAGCTGGTGGTCGCCGTACCGGTTGAGGCGGTATCGGGTGGTGACGCGGCCGCTGTTCGCGGGGATCGGGGCGATCCCGGCGAGCATCGCGAACGCGGCTTCGGAGTGGATCCGGCCGGGGTGGGACCAGGCGCACAGGACGGTCGCGGCGACGATGGGGCCGACGCCGAGCAGGTCGAGCAGGTCCGCCCGCCAGGCCTTGACCAGGACGGTGATCTGCTTCTCGAGGGTGTCGACCTCGGTGGTGAGGGCCTGGACGCGGCGGGCCAGGGTGCGTAGGACCTGGCGGGTGGTGGCGGTCTCGACGTCGTCGCCTCGGTGGGCGCGTAGGACCGCGGCGCGCTTGACCCTTTCGGGGCCGGTCACACCGCGGAAGGTCGCGCGCAGGGTTTCGGGGGCGGCCACGATCAAGGAGAACAACTGGCGTTGAGCGACCGTTGCTGCGTCGACGGCGGAGCGTCGTGCGGCGAGCAGTACCGATAGGGCCTGGCGTTGTCCGCCGGCTCGGGGCGTGCCGAGGACGGGTCGGGTCAGGGCTTCGCGGGCGGCGCGGATCGCGTCGAGGGGGTCGGACTTCGCGCCGTGGCGGCGGGCGGCGCGTTGGGGTCGGTCGAGCTCGACGACGACCTCGCCGGCGCTGGTCAGGGCCCGGGTCAGGCCCGCGCCGTGGCTGCCGGTGCCTTCGATGGCCCAGGCCCGGGCCGGGCAGTGATCGTCGGCCCAGGTCAGCAGGTCCTGGTAGCCGGGCGGGGTGGTCGCGATGGTCATCTCGTCCAGGACGGCGCCGGTCGTGGTGTCCACGATCGCGGCGGTATGGGTGTCGACGTGGGTGTCGACACCGATGACGATGTCGGCGATTTCGGCCAGACTGGTCATGCGTTCCTCCTCTAGCTCCGGATGGACGTTGATCCGGTCCGGGAGAGGTCACGGCAGGACTGTGACGGGACACGACGACGCCGCTAACGTCGCCGGTCAAGCTCCTGATCAGGCCAGCAGACCTCGACCGGGCCGGGTCGCCGATCCCGAACGGACAAGTCGCGCGGAAGGCACGAAGCCAGTCAGGCGAGGAGTCACGAACGAGACCGACGACCACAGCCCATCACCGCTGGGCTGCTGTCACACCCTCACAGTCAGGCGAGGATCCAGGCGCGGGTCAGCGCGGCGAGCTGCCGCTCGAAGTCGCGCGCCGAGAGCTCCTCCGGCTGGTCCGGCCACAGGGCCAGCTCGAGCGCGACGCACCCGTGGGTGGCAGCCCAGATGGCGAGCGCGGCGGCGTGGACGTCCTCCCCGACCAGCCGGCCGGCGTCGGCCACGCGCTGCACCACCCCGAGCAGAGGGGCGAGCCCGTCCTCGGCACAGTCCTCGGGCGGCGGCACCCGTCCGCCGAACATGACGGCATACAGGCTCGCGTGCTCCACCGCCCAGCGGCGGTAGGCCAGACCCAGGGCGAGGAGGTCGTCGAGGGGGTCGCGGCCGGCCACCGCCTCGAGCTGGGCTGCGACGAAGGAGGTCTGCGCCTCGGACGCCATGGCCCCGACCAGCCCGTCCTTGCCGCCGAACACGGTGTAGACGGCGTTGGTCGAGGTGCCGGCCTCCTCTGCCACCCGCCGCAGCGAGAGGCCGTCGAGCCCGCCGGCGGCGACCTGGTCGGCAGCCGTGGCGATGAGGCGACCCCGGAGGTCGTCGTCATACAGCTTGGGTCTGGGCACTTGACGACCGTAACATAACGGTGTTTTATAACGGTGTCATGATTCGTCGGTACGCTCCCAGAACCACAGGAGGCGTCATGCCCCGCATCAACCTAGGTCGCCACACCATCGACTCCGACCGCGAGATCACGGTCTTCCTCATCGGCATGGGCATCAACAGCCCGCTGCGCGTGGACCGGTGGTGGCCAGTCTTCACCGCGATGCCACGCATGCTGAAGCATCTCGAGACCGACCCCGGGTCGGGCATGCTCGGCTACGACCTGTGGGCGCTGCCCTCCCCGCTCGTCCTCATGTACTGGGAGTCGTCGGAGCAGCTGCAGGCCTTCGCGGCCGACGCGGACGCCCCGCACCTGCAGGCCTGGCGCGACTTCGCACAACTCACCAAGGACGGGCACGTCGGGGTCTGGCACGAGACCTACGTGACGACACCCGGCCGGAGGGAGGCGATCTACGTCAACATGCCCAGCCTCGGCCTGGGCAAGGCGATCGGCACCACCCCGGTCGGGCGCGGGTCGTCGACCGCGCGGCAGCGCATGAGCGTCACCGTCTCGAGCTGACCGCTCGCCCGCCTCCGGTCCGGCTCAAGCCTCGCTCGGGCCCTCGGCGGGGCCGGTCAGTCCAGCTTGCGAGCGGCGCCCTTGTCGGCGCTCTGCGCGAACCGGGCAAAGATCTGCAACGCCGTGGACACCTGCCGGTCCCGGTCGCGGGGCCGCCAGCCGAGCTCGTCCTGCTCCGCGCGCCGCCGCTCCAGCTCCTCGTCGGGGACCAGCAGGTTGACCCGGCGCTGCGGGATGTCGAACTCGATGACGTCGCCGTCGCGCACGAGGCCGATCGGCCCGCCCGACGCGGCCTCCGGGGAGACGTGGCCGACGGAGAGGCCGGACGAGCCACCGCTGAACCGGCCGTCGGTGATCAGCGCACACTTGGGGCCGAGGCCCACGCCCTTCAGATAGCTCGTGGGATAGAGCATCTCCTGCATCCCCGGCCCACCCTTCGGGCCCTCGTAGCGCACCACCACGACGTCGCCGCCCTGGATCTCGCCGTTGAGAATCTTGGAGACGGCCTCCTCCTGCGACTCGGCCACCCGCGCCGGCCCGCTGAAGGACCACTGGTGCTCGGGGACGCCGGCCGTCTTGACGATGCAGCCGTCCGGGGCGAGGTTGCCGTGCAGCACCGCGAGACCGCCCTCGGTGGTGTACGCATGCTCGACCGACCGGATGCAGCCGTTCTCGGGGTCGGTGTCCAGGGTCGCCCACCGGTTGCTCGAGGAGAACGCCTCGGTGGTGCGCACCCCGCCGGGAGCAGCGTGGAACAGCTCGATCGCCTCCGGGGTCGCGGAACCCCCACGGACGTCCCAGTCCTGCAGCCACCGCTCCAAGGACGGCGAGTGCACGCAGCGGACGTCGTCGTCGAGCATGCCGGCGCGATGCAGCTCACCGAGGATCGCGGCGATGCCGCCGGCGCGGTGCACGTCCTCCATGTAGAACTGGGTGGAGTTGGGGGCCACCTTGACCAGGCAGGGCGTGACGCGGGACAGGGCATCGATGTCGTCCTGGTCGAAGTCCACACCGGCCTCCTGCGCCGCCGCCAGCAGGTGCAGGATCGTGTTGGTCGATCCACCCATGGCGATGTCCAGGCGCATGGCGTTGGCGAAGGCGGGCTTGGTGGCGATCGACAGCGGCAGGACCGAGTCGTCGTCCTCGCCATACCACCGCTTGGCCAGCTCGACGACGAGGTGGCCGGCCCGCTCGAAGAGCGCCTTGCGCGCGCTCGCCGTGGCGAGCGTCGAGCCGTTGCCGGGCAGGGAGAGGCCGAGCGCCTCGGTGAGGCAGTTCATCGAGTTGGCGGTGAACATGCCCGAGCAGGAGCCGCACGTGGGGCAGGCGTTCTGCTCGATAGTGGTGATGTCCTCGTCGGAGACCGAGTCGTCCACGGACTTGATCATCGCGTCGATCAGGTCGAGGCGGGTCTGCGCGGTCCCGTCGGGACCGATGACGGCCTTGCCGGCCTCCATGGGCCCGCCGCTGACGAAGACCGTGGGGATGTTGAGGCGCAGCGCCGCGAGCAGCATCCCCGGGGTGATCTTGTCGCAGTTGGAGATGCAGACGAGCGCGTCGGCCTGATGCGCGTTGACCATGAACTCCACCGAGTCGGCGATGATCTCGCGGCTCGGCAGGGAGTAGAGCATGCCGCTGTGCCCCATGGCGATGCCGTCGTCGACGGCGATGGTGTTGAACTCCCGCCCCACCCCGCCCGCCTCGGCGACCGCGCCGGCGACCAGCTGGCCCATGTCCTTGAGGTGCACGTGGCCGGGCACGAACTGGGTGAACGAGTTGGCGATCGCCACGATCGGCTTGCCAAAGTCGCCCTCGGTCATGCCCGTCGCACGCCACAGGGCGCGCGCCCCGGCCATGTTGCGTCCGTGGGTGGTGGTTCGTGAGCGCAGTTCGGGCATGTCTCCAGACTAGCCAGCCGGTCCGTATGACGGGCGCGCGTCTCACGCAGCGCTGGCGCGACGGCGACGGTGCGCGGACCACCCTCCCCGGGTCGCCCACCGCGGGTGGCGCGCCGCCCGTCCCCGGACATCGCCGCCCTGGTGCGCGGCGAGGTCGTCCCCTTCGACCGCATCTACTTCCGCTGCACGCCGCGGTTGCCGTCGAGCGGTCCACGCTGGGGCTGGCTGGCGGGGCCGATCCTCCGCGGCACCGGGCGCCGAACGCCGGACGCGGTGCACCTCGACGTCTTCGTGGTCGACTGACGCCACCCGCCCAGCCAGGGCACCGTCGACAGACCGAGCGGCCCGGCAGGTCTCCCTGCCGGGCCGCTCGCGTGCAGGTCAGGACTCGTCGTCCTGCCCCGCGGGGACTACTTGGTGTAGTCGACCTTGATGTTCATCTGGTCGCCCTGCTTGGCCATGTTGTTGACCGTGATCTTGACGCCCGCGCCGGCCACCTTGGTGGAGGACCACGGGTTGGCGGCCGACCAGTAGCGGTTGGGGTCGCTGTCGTCGAAGGTCGGGATCGCCGGCTGGGACGGCACGGTGACCGCCTGGCCGTTGCGGTGGAAGGTCACCGGGTCGGTCGCCTGCAGTCCGAAGGTCGCGTCGAAGGGCTGACGACGGTTGCCGAGCAGCGCCCCGTCGGGGAAGCGGATCGGCGTGGGACGCGCGTCGACCGGGAGGACCTGGCCGCCACCGGGGTGGACCGACGTGTTGTTGTCGGTGTACTCGTTGTTGATGTACCAGACGAGCATGCCGTCCTGGTAGGGGAAGCGCTCCACCCAGTCGGGCCGCGTGTTGGCCCAGCCGAAGTTGTACGGCCCGGTCTTGAGGTAGCGGTCGTAGCCGGTGTAGGTGCGGTTCTCCGCCAGGTAGTAATGCGTGACGGCCTCGGAGGAGCTGGCCCCGACCTGGGTGAAGCCCTTGGCCGTCCAGCCCTTGGCGTCGCCCTCGACGTCGTCGGTGAACACGGTCTGCCCGTCGGCGACGAGGGTGATGTCGTCGACGAACGCGCCGAGCTTGTGGACGCCGCCGTCGGAGGCGTAGCGGAAGCGGAAGCTGATCTGCTTGCCGGCGTAGGCGGACAGGTCGTACGTCTTCTGGACGTAGCCGCCGGAGCTGCCGTCGTAGGTGGCCAGCTGCTTCCAGGTGGCTCCGCCGTCGTCCGTGACCTCGGCGTAGAAGTAGTCGTACTCCGCCTCGGTCTGGTAGTTGACCCACGCGGACAGCGACGCCGTCTTGACGGTGGTCAGGTCGATCGGGCGGGTCAGCGTGACGTTGAGGTCGTCAGCCGCGCCGGACCACCACTGCTTGCTACCCGAGTGCGGGGCGACGAGCTGGGAGGTGCGGGTCTTGTCGGGCAGCGACACGAGCGCGGCCTGCGGCATCTTGCCCGCGAGCGAGGCGGGGCCGAGCTTGACGTTGCCGTCCTTGCCGTAGCTCACGGTCTGGTAGTCGAGCCAGCCGAGCTGGAGCTTCTCCCACGGGCCCATGTAGCCGGGCTTGGAGCCGATGTCGACGGTGCCGTCGTTGAGCCAGGAGCCGCCGCTCATCAGGGTCCAGAAGCCGGTGCCGTTGTCGCCGCCCTGGGTGTCGTAGAGGTCCGGCAGGCCGAGGTCGTGACCGAACTCGTGGGTGAAGACGCCGAGGCCGCCGTTCTCGGGCTCGGTGGTGTAGTCACCGATCCAGATGCCCGAGGTGCCGATCTGCACACCGCCGGCCTTGTTGGTGGCGGGGCCGGTCTTGCCGGCGTTGTTGGAGTAGGCGTACCACCGGTGGGACCAGATGGCGTCCTCGCCCTGGGCCCCGCCGCCGGCCTCCTCGCCCTCACCGGCGTGGATGGCCTGGAAGTGGTCGATGTAGCCGTCCGGCTCGTTGAAGTCGCCGTCCTGGTCGTAGTCGTAGCGGTCGATCTTGTCGAAGCCCTTGAGGTAGGCGGCGATCTCGGCGTCGGTCTTGCCGGCGGCCTTCTGCGCGGCGTACCAGGCGTTGGCGGAGTCCTGCACGAACGGCCAGGCGCCGGCGGCGTCGGAGATCTTGTTGCTGCCGTAGCGCGCCTCGTTGTAGGGCACCTTGACCCAGTCGGAGACGTCGCCCTTGGCGAGGAAGCGACCGTTGGACTGCTTGAGGTAGAAGTCCTTGAAGGACTCGCCGTCGCCGAACATGAGGTTCTGGTAGTGGGCGCGGTCGAAGTTCGCACGCCAGATCGTGGAGTTGTCCTGCGAGCGGTCGGGCTGCGGGATCTGGTTGTGCAGCGGACCGGCGGTGCCGCCGGTGGTCGGGTGCACCCCGTCGCCGAACTCCGCGAGGATCGTGAAGATGTCCTCCTCACGGTTCACGTCGTAGTTGACGTACTGGCCCTTGGCCACCTTGATGACCTTCTTGCCCTTCTTGTTGGTCTCGACCTTGGCCGCGCCCTTGACGACCTTGTCGACGGCCGACTTGCGCAGGGCGCGCTCCTTGTCGCCGAGCGGGTGGGACCGGTCGTCCTTCTGCGCGGCGCCGGACGGCTGGGGGTCGCGCGGTGACGTGACGGCGTGAGCGGTGGGGGCCAGCGACAGGGCGATGAGCATCGCTCCCGTGGCGCCCGCGATGGTGCGCTTCATGGTGCTCCTCATGATGGGCACGAACGACGACGGCATCATTCGTATGGGGTGGTGGAACCTTATGCGTGTCCTATTCACCCCGACAGGACCAAATGAGTGAATGATCCCGTCTCGTTCCTCGCCCGACCCCCGGGCGAGCACAGGGCGTGATCGGTGCGGGTCAGCCGCGGCTCAGGTCGGCCGTGGCCCGGTCGACGGAGCGTGACCGGGTGACCAGCTTGTGCCCGGCACAGAGCGCCAGGAAGAGCGGGAGACCGAGGTATGACGAGAGCACGGCCTCGAGGTCCGTGTGACCGACCAGCGCCTCGTAGTTCTGCCCGACGATGACGACCGCGCACATCGGCCAAGGCGCACGTGGGCCGCCTCATGACCAAGGTGGGGGTCCTCAGCCGGGTGCCGGCAGTCGTGCGCGGCTGCGAGCTGGGCCTGGTCAGCCCGCGGCTGCGCTGACGGCCGGGGCTCGGTGACGGCCCGGCGAGACGGTGTCCACGCTCTCGTCATACGGCCGTCACCCGGCACTCACGCCCCCGTCGCCCGGGGCGAGGAGGCCCCTGCGCACCAGCTCATCCGACCCGGAGGTCCCCCATGTCCCACCCTCCTCAGCAGCCCGAGCGACACGTCACCGCCATGGACCGTCGCCGGTTCCTGCAGGTCGCGACCCGCACCCCGCGGTGCTCCCGAGCGGCAAGGACGTGTGGCACCAGAGCGACGGGACCCGGGAGGTGCTGCCCTTCCGCCCCGACCAGGACGAGCTCGGCCACGCCTTCCTCGAGGGGCTACCGCACGGCTGGTGGGACGGCCAGATGGCCGTCAACCGCGGGCGCTACGACCGGTGGCTGCCCGCCAAGGGCACGACGACGATGGCGCACCTCGAGCGACGCGACGCGGCGTTCCACTACCAGCTGGCCGACGCGTTCACGGTGTGCGACGGCTACTACTGCTCGTTCATCGGCAACACCGACCCCAACCGCTACTACCTGTGGTCCGGGTGGGTAGGCAACGACGGCAAGGGCGGCGGCCCGGAGCTCTACAACGAGGAGCTCGGCTACGACTGGACCACCTACCCCGAGCGGCTCGAGGCGGCCGGGGTGTCGTGGAAGGTCTACCAGGACGAGGGCACCGGCCTGGACGCCGCAGGCTCGTGGGGCTGGACCCAGGACCCCTACATCGGCAACTACGGCGACACCTCGCTGCTGTACTTCAACCGCTACCGCAATGCCAAGCCCGGCGACGCGCTCTACGAGAAGGCCCGTCGGGGCACCACCGCCCGGACCGGGGACGACTACCTCCGGATCCTGCGCGAGGACGTCCGCGCCGGCCGGCTCCCCGCGGTGTCCTACATCTCGGCGCCCGAGGCCTTCTCCGAGCACAGCAACTGGCCCACCGCCTACGGGGCGTGGTACATCGCCCAGGTGCTGGACGCCCTCACCAGCAACCCCGAGGTGTGGAGCAGGACGGCGCTGTTCATCACCTATGACGAGAACGACGGCTTCTTCGACCACCTCGTCCCGCCGATGGCGACCAACCCCGACATCCCCGGCGCCTCGACGGTCTCGACCGAGTTCGAGTACTACCCCGGCAAGGCCGGCGACAAGCGCTTCCCGTCGGGGGCGTACGGCGCGGGGCCGCGTGTGCCGATGTGGGTCATCTCTCCGTGGAGCACCGGCGGCTGGGTGTGCTCGGAGGCCTTCGACCACACCTCGGTGATCCGCTTCATGGAGCGGCGCTTCGGGGTGCGCGAGCCGCAGATCACCCCCTGGCGCCGGGCCGTCTTCGGGGACCTGACCAGCGCGTTCGACTTCTCCCGCACCCCGGCGGCGCCACCGCGCCTGATGGACGTGGCCGGCTGGGCGCCCACCGACCGGCAGCGTCACCCCGACTACAAGCCGGTGCCGCCGGCGGCGGGGACGATGCCCCGCCAGGAGCCGGGGACCCGTCCGGCCCGCCCGCTCGGCTACGACCTGCGGCTCGACGAGCGGCCCACCGACCAGGGGCTCGTCCTGACCCTCACCAACCGCGGCCGGCTGGGCGCGGCGCTGCAGGCACGGCTGCTCGAGCCCGCCGCCGCCCCCCACAGCTACACCGTCGAGGCGGGACGCTCCCTCAGCGCGACGCTGCCCGCCACCGGCGCTTACCACGTCGACGTGCACGGACCCAATGGCTTCTACCGGTCGTATGCCGGCGACCGCTCCCAGGACGCGGTCACCGTCTCGCTCGAGCCGCAGGGCCACTCCGGCCGGCTGCGCCTCGTCGTGACCCGCCAGGGCCGGGAGGTCGACGTGGAGATCACCAGCGCCTACCCGGCCGCGCTGCGCGCCGGTGACGACGTAGAGGGCGCCGAGGGCGGCGTCGGCGAGGCCGCACGCGACGAGCACGACGAGCGCGGTGCGGGCAGCGCCAGCCTGCGCGACCACGGACGCGGCAAGGGCCGGTCCCGCTCGGCGGTGCGGGTCGACACGCGGCGCTCGGGCGGGTGGTACGACCTGACCGTGACCGTGCCCGGCACCTCGTTCCGCCGCGTCCTGGCGGGCCACCTGGAGACCGGCGCGCCGAGCGTGAGCGACCCGCAGCTGGGCCGCTGAGCCGAGCCGCGGGGCTGCTCAGGCGGTCGGCGTCGGGGCCGGGCCGTCCTGCTCCTGCTCCATCGCGGCCACGAAGTCCCGCTTGCCGGCCTGCCAGGCGTCCTCGTCCTGCCCCGTGCGCCAGTACCCCGAGATGGAGACGCGGTCCCGAGGCATCCCCTGCTCGACGAAGAGGTAGCGCCGCAGATCCTTGATCATGTCGGCGTTGCCGTGCACGAACGCCCGGACGTCCCCGCCCGGCAGCCCCGCCTCACGCACGGCCCGGGCCAGGGCCACGCCATACCGGCCGCCCGCCTCGTCGCGGTGCACCCAGGTGACCTCGATGCCCGGCGTGCTCCGGAGCGGCACGTGGGTGGTCGCGTCCTCGACCTCGAGGAAGACGCGAGCCCGCGCGTCGTGCGGCAGGGCGTCGAGGGTCGCCGCGATCGCGGGCGCCGCCGACTCGTCGCCCACCAGCAGGTGGAGATCGGCGGCCGGGTCGGGTCCCCACCCGCCGCCGGGGCCGTGGAAGCCGATGCCGTCGCCGGGTCGCGCGGCCGCCGCCCAGGGCCCGGCCAGACCCTCGTCGCCGTGGACCACGAAGTCCAGCGCCATCCGCCCCGCCACGGGGTCCAGGCTGCGGATCGTGTAGGTGCGCGTCACCGGCCACTGCTCGCGCGGCCGCTCGTCGCGGATCCGGTCGGGGTCGAAGGGCCAGTCGTAGGCCGCACCCGCGGGCGCGAAGAGCAGCTTGACATAGCGGTCCGTGTGCTCGGACGGGTCGATCGCTGTGAGGTCGGGTCCCTCGAGGTGCACGCGCACGAGGTCCCGGGTGAGTCGCTCGGTGCCTGTGACGGTGGCCCTGCGCATCACCCGGGGCCGTCGCTGCTCGCTCATGAGGGCAGCCTAACCTCAGGCGCGGGACGGGCTACTTGGCCGCTTACTTCGCAGCCTTCTTGGCCGACGCCTTCTTCGCAGCCTTCGTGGCGGTACCGCTGGCGGCCTGCGCCGAGTCCTCGGCCTGGGCCAGCTCGGCCTCGGGGTCCTCGACGTACGCCTCGGCGTCCTTGTCGACGGGCGTGATGCCGTCGGCCGCCTTCTGGGCCTGCCAGCGCAGGAAGTCCACCGCGATGTCGTGCCGCTGCTGCAGGCTCGCGTGGTCGCGGAAGTCGCGCAGGTCCTGCCGCTCCTCCTCCCCCATGTGCTCGGAGTTGACGACGTCGGCGTCCGTGACCGCCTCCCACCAGGCGTCCGAGCCGACCTCTACCTCGCCGGCCCGGCGGATGGCGTCGCGCAGCTTGTTGTGGTCCTTGATGGCGTCCTCCACCTCGCCCTCGACGGTGCCGTCGTCCGCGTCCGCGGCGCCGGTGCCCTCGTCGAGCAGGTGCGGGTAGAAGAAGCGCTCCTCGGCCTCGGCGTGCGTCTCCAGGAAGATCTGCAGTCGCTGCCACAGCGCCGTCAGTCCCTCGACGTCCTGCTTGGGCCACTCCTCCAGCTGCGCGAACGCCGCCCGCTGCTGCGCGTGCTGCTCCAGGATGATGTCGGTGATGTCCACTCGGTGCCTCCTCGATACCGCCATGTGTCGTCGAGGGTATACCCCTGACCTCGACGTCTAACCTGGGGCGGTTGCCCACAGGAAGGACCCACGTGTCGCCGTCGTCGTCCCCGCCCCGACTCGCCGCCGCCCAGCCGCACACCCTCGTGCGGGGCCTCACGACACGGCACGTGCAGTTCATCGCCCTGGGGTCCGCCATCGGCACGGGCCTCTTCTACGGCTCCGCCGGCGCGATCCAGATGGCCGGGCCGGCCGTGCTGGTCGCGTATGTCGTCGCCGGTCTCGCGGTCTTCCTGGTCATGCGGGCCCTTGGCGAGATGGCGGTGCGCGACCCCGGCGCCGGCTCGTTCGGCCGCTACGCCCGGACCTACCTCGGGCCCCTCGGCGGCTTCGTCACGGGGTGGATGTTCGTCATCGAGATGCTCGTCGTGGCCGTCGCGGACGTCACGGCCCTCACCATCTATCTCGGTCACTGGTGGCCCGCGGTCCCTGGCTGGGTGTGGGTGGCCGGCGCCATCGCCCTCGTCACCGGGCTCAACCTCGTCCACGTGAAGGTGTTCGGCGAGACGGAGTTCTGGTTGTCCCTGGTCAAGGTCACCGCCATCGTCGCAATGATCGTCGCGGGACTCGCGATCCTGGTGCTCGGCCTGCACCTCCCCGGCGGCAGCACCCCCGGCATCGAGAACCTCTGGGCGCATGACGGATTCGCGCCATACGGCCTGTGGGGGGTGTTCGTCTCGTTCACCGTCGTGGTGTTCGCGTTCGGCGGGATCGAGACCCTGGGGCTGTCCGCCGCCGAGGCGCAGGACCCCGGGCGCGCGATCCCCCGCGCGATCAACACGATCCCGTGGCGCGTGCTCCTGTTCTACGTCGGGGCCATCGGCGTCATCCTGTGCCTCGCGCCGTGGACGACGGTGGACGGGCGGTCGAGCGCGTTCGTGCAGATCTTCGACGCCGTGGGGCTCCCCGCCGCCGCGCACGTGCTCAACGCGGTCGTGATCACCGCGGCGTTCTCGGCGCTCAACGCCATCACCTTCTCCATCGGCCGGATGCTGCACGGGCTCGCGGAGCAGGGCGACGCCCCCGAGGCCCTGGCGCGCACCAACCACCGCGGGGTGCCGGTCGCCGCGGTCGGGTTCGTGGCGGCGGCGCTCACCGTGGGGCTCGTGCTCGACGTGCTGGTCCCCGAGAACGTCTTCGTGCTCGTGGCGTCGGTCGCGAGCTTCGCGACGGTCTTCGTGTGGCTGATGATCCTGCTCTCGCACCTCGCGATGAAGCGCCGGATCGCCCGCGGCGAGCTCGCGCCCGGCGCCTTCCCCGCGCCCGGATGGCCTGTCGCGGGCTGGGTCGCGGTGGCGTTCATGGTGGGGGTGCTGGCGCTGCTCGGCGCGAGCGCGCAGTCACGGCCGGCGCTGTGGACCGGCCTCGTGACCCTCGTCGTGCTGGTGGCGGCGCAGCGCCTCAGCGCGGGCCGTCGGGGTAGCCGCTGACCGGGCCGTCCTGGTTGGGCTCCCACCCGAGGGCGGGCGCCACGTGCTCGGCGAAGTTGCGCAGGATCTTGACGTTGGCCTCGACGCCGAGCTGGGAGGGGATCGTCAGCATCAGCGTGTCGGCGGCCTGGACGGCGGCGTCCGCCTGCAGCTCGGTGACGAGGCGGTCGGGCTCTCCGACATACGACTTGCCGAAGGTCGAGGTGAAGCCGTCGATCGTGCCGACCTGGTCGCTGCCGCCGCCGCGCAGCTGGCCCCACATCAGGTCGCCGCTGTCCACGATCGGGAAGACGCTGCGGCTCACCGACACCCGCGGCACCCGCTCGTGGCCGGCCTCGCGGAAGGCCGTGCGGTAGCGCTCGATCTGCTCGCGCTGCAGGTCCGCGAAGGACGCGCCGGTGGCCTCGGTGAGCAGCGTCGAGCTCATGAGGTTGAGCCCGAGCCGGCCCGTCCACTCGGCGGTGTCGCGGCTGCCGGCACCCCACCAGATGCGCTCGGCGAGGCCGGGCGACTGGGGCTCGACCCGCAGCCGGCCCCCGGAACCGAACTGGTCGGGGTCGGCGTCGGCCATCCACCCGCCGGAGACGGCATCGAGGAAGGTCTCGAACTTGGCGCGGGCGATGTCCGCCCCGCGCGGGTCCTCGGACCCCGTGTAGCCAAACGCCTCCCAGCCGCGGCGTGCCGGCTCGGGGCTGCCGCGGGAGATGCCGAGGGCGATCCGGTTGCCGGCGATGAGGTCGAGCTGCGCGGCCTCCTCGGCGAGGTAGAGCGGGTTCTCGTAGCGCATGTCGATCACGCCGGTGCCGACCTCGATGCGCTGCGTCGTCGCGGCGATGGCGGCGAGCAGCGGCATCGGGCTCGCGGACTGGCGAGCGAAGTGGTGCACCCGGAAGTACGCGCCGTTGACGCCGAGCTCGTCGGCCTGCCGGGCGATCTCGATGGCGTCCAGCAGTGACTCGCGGGCACTCGGGTCGCCCGGGCCCCGCCCGTAGCCGTAGTGGCCGAAGCTGAGGAATCCGAAGGCCTTCATGCGCCCCTTAACGCGGTTCGGCAGCCGGGGATTCCGGGGCGGTCGCGGACGCACGGCCCGTGACCCGCCCGCCGGCTGCTGGTGCTGTGGGGGTGCGCCGCGCTGGCGAGCTGGGCGGTGGCCACCGGGCCGCTGCGATGGGCGTGCGCGGCCAGGACCGTGGTGGCGCTGGCCTCCGCAGCGGTCGTGTGCGACGCGCAATGGGCCGGCGAGCGACGTTGACGGGCGCGAGGTCACGCGGCGGTCGCGGTCGGTGGCGCTGAGCACCGGCAGCGGGGGGATGCCGTGGGCGCGAGGTCAGGAGCCTTGCCGTATGCCGTCAACCCACATGACGGCGGGACCGGCATACGGGCAGGCAAGCCCCCGCGACCCACCGCCCGACGCACACCGGGTGAGTCCGCTGCGCGTAGACCAGCCACAGACTCACCCGATCTGCCGGGACGGCAGCCGCGCCGCCTCGGTGTCACGTCCTGGGGGCGCAAGGAGAAGCGCGGCCATCGAGGCACACGACCGAGCAGGTGCTAGACGTTGAACCTGAACTCGACCACGTCGCCGTCGTGCATGACGTAGTCCTTGCCCTCGATGCGCACCTTGCCGGCCTCCTTGGCCTTCTGCATCGACCCCGCGGCGACCAGGTCGTCATACGACACGACCTCGGCCTTGATGAAGCCGCGCTCGAAGTCGGTGTGGATCACGCCGGCCGCCTGCGGGGCGGTCCAGCCCTTGCGGATCGTCCACGCGCGGGACTCCTTGGGGCCGGCCGTCAGGTAGGTCTGCAGCCCGAGGGTGTGAAATCCCTTGTGCGCCAGCTGGTCCAGGCCAGGCTCGGTCACGCCCACGGACTCGAGCAGCTCGGCGGCCTCGTCCTCGTCGAGCTCGGCGAGGTCCATCTCGAGCTTGGCGTTGAGGAAGATCGCGTCGGCCGGCGCGACCAGCTCCTGCAGCTCGGCCTGCAGCGCGGTGTCGGTGAGCTGGTCCTCGTCGACGTTGAAGACGTAGAGGAAGGGCTTGGTCGTGAGCAGGAAGAGCTCCTTGATCGCGGCCAGGTCGACGCCGACCGCCTCGCCGCGCGCATAGAGGGTGTGACCCTCCTCGAGGACCTTCTGCGCCGCGAGCGCGTTGTCCAAGATCGCCTTGTCCGTCTTCTTGCCCTTGACCTCCTTCTCCAGGCGCGGGATCGCCCGCTCCAGGGTCTGCAGGTCGGCCAGGATCAGCTCGGTGTTGATGGTCTCGATGTCGCTGCTCGGAGACACCTTGCCGTCGACGTGCACCACGTCGTCGTCGTCGAAGGCGCGGATGACCTGGCAGATCGCGTCGGACTCGCGGATGTTGGCGAGGAACTTGTTGCCCAGCCCCTCCCCCTCGGACGCGCCGCGCACGATCCCCGCGATGTCCACGAAGGACACGGTCGCGGGCAGGATCTTCTCCGACCCGAAGATCCCGGCCAGCACCTTCAGCCGCGGGTCGGGCAGCGGGACCACGCCCACGTTGGGCTCGATGGTCGCGAAGGGGTAGTTCGCGGCGAGCACGTTGTTCTTGGTCAGGGCGTTGAACATGGTCGACTTGCCCACGTTGGGCAGTCCCACGATCCCGATAGTCAGAGCCACGGGACGCGAGTCTATCGGCTGGGTCGGACAGACCCCGGCCACGCGGCGAGGGCGCGGGAGCCGGTGGTATGCCGAGCCCCCGGCGCCCGGCATACCGGGGTCTCGCGGGCGGGGTCTCGCGGGCGACGCACGGATGCGCGGCGCGCCCGCCCGGCCGTGCACGTGCTCTCACCCGGCGTGACGGGTCGCGGGGGACGGTCCTAGCGTCGAGAGCACGTACTCGCGAGTAACGACGCTCGCGAACGTCTTCGAGGAGTCATCATGACCATGCGCCGCATCGTCGCCGCGGTCGCCTCCGCGGCCGCTCTCACCCTCGCCGCCCCTGCCTCGGCCTTCGCCGCCGACCCCGCTCCGGCCCCCGCCCCCGCACCCGCCCCCCAGCCCGTCGAGCCACCGGTGATGTCGCCGCACAGCCCCGAGGGCGTGCCCGCCGGCCCGGTCGGCCCGGCCTTCCTGACCTGGCCCGCCGCGTCGACCCACTCCAAGCTGCACCCCGGCTCCCGCCCGGTCGGCGCCAACGACTGGACCTGCAAGCCCGCCGCGGGCACCCGGCCGGTCGTGCTGATCCCGGGCACGGGCGAGGACGCCTTCGCCACCTGGTCGGCCTACGCCCCACGGCTCAAGGCGGCCGGGCTGTGCGTCTACACCTTCAACGTCAACCCGGTCACGAACCCCATCGACGAGGCCAAGCCCTTCTCCGGGCACATCCGCAGCTCGGCGCAGTTCCTCGGCACCTTCGTCGACCGCGTGCTCGCCAGCACCGGCGCCGACAAGGTCGACCTCGTCGGCCACTCCCAGGGCGGCGGCCCCCTCCCCCGCGCCTACCTGAAGTACGAGGGCGGCGCCGTCAAGGTCAACCAGCTGATCGGCCTGGTGCCCTCCAACCACGGCACGACCGTCTACGGCCTGGACCGGCTGCTGGCCAAGGAGGGCACGCCCGCCAACTGGGCGCTCGGCACCAACGCCCGGCTGCACAACAACTACGCCCTGCCCGAGCAGCTCATGGGCTCGCCCTTCCTCACCGAGCTCAACGCGGGCGGGCTGACCCAGCCGGGCGTGAAGTACACCGTGCTCACCACCCGCTACGACGACGTCGTCACGCCCTGGACCAACGCCCTCATCCACGAGCCCGGCGTGACCAACATCGTCATGCAGGACCTGTGCCGGCTCGACCACACCGACCACTTCGGCTTCACCTACGACCCGGTGGCGCTGCAGGTGGTGCTCAACACCCTCCAGCCGGCGAAGGCCAAGGCGCCCCTGTGCGTCTACGTGCCGGGCTACGTCCAGTAGCCGAACCCCGCGAGACGCCCCCTTCGCAGACCCGGTGGGTGCGCGCCGACCAGGCGGTATGCCGAGCGCCCGCCCGCCCGGCATACCGCCTGGTCGCGTCGGGGCTCAGGCCGGGCGCAGGAAGGTGACCGGGAGGGTGAACTCGTCCTCGGCGCCGCTGTAGTGCCGACCGATCTTGGTGTCGTAGTCGCGGCTGCGGAAGGACTGCAGCGACGGGGAGAAGGTGTCGACGGTCAGCTCGCCGCGCTGCACGTCCATCTGCAGCAGCCGCACGAAGCCCGCGTGCCCGCGGCCGTCCCAGCCCGCGTCGTAGTCCTGGTAGTCGGCCATCAGCTCGATGACCTGGTGTCCGGGGCTGCCGGCGTCCTGGCGGACGTTGCGCCCGACGCCGTGCTCGTGCCCGGAGAGCACGAGGAAGACGTTGGGGTTGGGGTCGACGACGCGGCCGCGGACGCGGGCGCCGTCGTCGCTCAGGGGGGCGCCGACGCCGTCCGGGGCAGGGCCGGGCTTCAGGTAGGCGTGGGTGGCGACGATGACATTGGCGCGCGGGCGCTTCTTGATCTCGGCATCGGCCCAGGCCAGGGCGGCGTCGCTGGGCTGGTAGCCGAGGTGGACGACGGCGAAGTCCACGCCGCCCGCCCGGAAGGTGTCGACGTGGTTGCTGTTGTCGCCGGCCTTCCAGGGGCCCTGGTAGTAGGGCTGGGTGGCGCGGGCGCTGGCGGCCTGGTAGCGGGCCGGGCCGAAGAACTGGTTGTAGACCGAGGAGTCGGCGCCTCGGGCGTTGTCGTGGTTGCCGGGGAGCACGCCATTGGGCATGCCCGAGTCGTCCAGCACGGCCTGCGCCTTGGCGGCCCAGGAGAACTCGCCCTTGGCGAGGTTGGGGGTCTTGAACCAGTAGGAGTCGACGAGGTCACCGGTGTGCGCGGTGTAGGCGATCTTGCGGGTGGCGCTGTTGTCGACGATCCACTGGTTCATGCCGGTGTAGATCGCCTGGCAACGCTTCATCTTGGCCGGGAGGATGCCGGCGCCGTTGGCGCACTGGCTGAGGTACTGGGTGTCGGTGATGTGCGCGATCGCGAGGTCATAGGTGGCGGGGTCGCGGAAGGCGCCGTCCGGCTCGGTCGTGGCAGTCGTGGCGGCGTGGGCGGGCGTCGCGGCGAGCGTGAACGTGGCCGCGGCGACGGTGGCGAGGACTGGGGTGAGGCGCATGCGGGCGAGGCTAGGACGCTCGGGCCTACTGATCGGTAGATCCCTCGTTGCGGCGAGGTGAACAGGGTCTGTCGGTGGTGGGTGCTTGGCTGCAGCCATGGACGTGAACCTGGTCACCGGTCTCCTCGTGGGGATCGCCCTCGGCACGCTGGTCACCTGGCTGGCGCTACGGGGCTCGGGCGAGGCCGGCCGCACCGCGCTCGCCGGGGTGACGGCCGAGCGCGACCTGCTGCGCGAGCGCTGCCTCGACCTCGAGACCAGCCTCGCGGAGGACTCCCAGACCTCGGCGACGCTGGCCCCCATGCGCGAGGCCCTCTCGCGGATGGAGCGGACCGTCGGGACGCTCGAGCGGGACCGACAGCTGCAGTATGGCGCCCTCGGCAGCCGTCTCGAGGAGGTCACCGCCACGACCGCGGCCCTGCGCGACCAGACCGCCTCGCTGGCAGGGTCGCTGCAGTCCAGCAGCGTGCGCGGGGCGTGGGGGGAGGCCCAGCTGCGGCGGCTGCTCGAGCACGCGGGCCTGCTCGCGCGGTGCGACTTCGACGAGCAGGTGAGCGCCGTCAGCGAGCACGACGCGGCCGTGCGTCCCGACGCGGTCGTGCGCCTGCCCGGCGCCAAGGTGCTGGTCATCGACGCCAAGGCGCCCCTGACGCGGTTCCTGGCGGCGCAGGCCGAGGGCCTCGACGAGACGCAGCGATCGGCGCACCTGCGTGCCCACGCCGGCGCGCTGCGCGGGCACGTCGACACGCTCGCCGCCAAGGCCTACTGGACCGCCTTCCCCACCACGCCCGAGATGGTCGTCTGCTTCGTGCCGTCCGACGCCGTGCTCGCCGCCGGCCTCGCGCACGACCCGACGCTGTATGACGACGCCTTGGCCCGACGCGTCGTGCTGGCCTCTCCGGCCACGCTGCTCGCGCTGCTGCGCACGGTCGCCTTCACCTGGCAGCAGGACGCCCTGGCCAGCAACGCCGCCCAGCTGCTGGCGCTCGGCAAGGAGCTCTACGCCCGCATCGGCACCCTCGCCGGGCACACCACCCGGCTCGGGGCCCAGCTGTCCCGGTCGGTCGAGGCCTACAACGCCATGGTCGGCACCCTCGAGTCACGGGTCCTCGTGACGGCACGACGCATGCACGAGCTCGAGCTGGTGTCGGCGGCGCCGCCCACCGTCGACGTCGTGGAGACGGCGGCCCGCCCCCTGACGTCGGCGGAGCTGCTCGACGCGCTCGACGAGGACGTGCGCCGTCCCGAGCTGGACCTCTCCGGGCCGCAGCGGGAGGCGATCGTCCGCCGTGACGAGACCGCCTGAGCCGAGGCATCATCGATCATCTCGCTCCGACTCCCGAAGGGCCACGATGAGACGCAGGCTGGCCGCGCTGGCGGTGCTCACCACCGCCCTGGCGACGGTCCCGGCAGGCTCGACCACGGCGGCCTCGGCGTCCCGTCCCGTGGCGGTGTCGGCGTCGCGTCCGGTGGCGGTGTCGGCGTCAGTTCCCTCCGAGGTCCGCGAGGAGTCGGTGCGCGTCCCGGTCAGGGCGGAGTCGGATGGGTCCACGGTGACGCTCGAGGCGACGGTCGTCTCCCCCACCTCGCCGGGACGGCACCCCGCCGTGCTGCTCGCCCACGGCTTCGGCGGCAGCAAGGCCGACCTCATGAGCCGAGCCCGCGAGCTGGCCGGTCAGGGCTACGTCGCGCTGGCCTATACGGCCCGGGGGTTCGGAGCCTCAGGGGGACTCATCCATCTGGACGACCCTGACTACGAGATCGCCGACGGCTCAAGGCTGCTCGACACCCTGGCCGCTCGGCCCGACGTGCAGCTCGACGCTCCCAAGGACCCGCGGGTGGGCGTCGCGGGCGGGTCCTACGGCGGGGCGCTTGCCGCCATGCTCGCGGGCACCGACCGCCGCGTCGACGCCGTCGTCGCTGGCATCACCTGGAACGACCTGTCCGAGACCTTCGTGCCCGGCGGGGTGGGCTCTGCGCCAGGCGTGCTCAAGCGCCGCTGGGCCTCGATCTTCTTCTCCTCCGCGCTCGGTCAGACGCGGCCCGCGAGCGGGGGCAACGATCCCCGCACACCGGGCGCCGCCCTGTGCGGCCGCTTCGACCCGACCATCTGCCGACTCTTCCTCGACGCCGCCACGACGGGCCGGCCCTCCCCCGCGCTCGAGCAGGTGCTGCGCCGCCACGGACCGTCGGCGGTGGCGAGCAGGGTCACCGCGCCGACCTTGCTCGTGCAGGGCATGCGCGACTCCTTCGTCGGCCTCGACCAGGCCGGGGCGACGGCACGGCAGCTCGCGGCCAACGGCACGCCCGTCGCGGTCCGCTGGTTCGACGGCGGCCACGACGGCGGCACCGAGCCGAGCGACGCGGAGACGCTGATCCCCTGGTTCCAGCGTTACCTCACCGACCAGGGCCGGCAGCAGGCCGGGGGCGACCTGCGAGCCGGGATGCCGCTCCCCGCCTTCAGCGCTCCCCTCGCCGCGCAGGGAGGTGACCGTGAGGTGCGCCTTGCAGCGCCACCCCGACTCGACCAGGCGGCGGCTGGTGCCACGCGCGTTGCCCTGGCCCCCGCCGCAGGACAGGGCTCTGCAGCGGGGCAGGGCTCTGCCGATGGCGCGGCAGGGGCCGGCAGCGGCAGGGGCCCGGCTCGGCTGCTCTCCCCGCCCGGCGGCGACCCCGCCGCCATGAGCAACCTCGGGGCCCTGGGCGGCGCGCTCGGCGGGGAGTCGTCGAGCAGGTCGGGCGATGCGGGCTCGGGCGGATCCGGTGGGTCCGGCGAGCCCGGCAGCTCAGGTGGGTCCAGCGGGTCCGGCGGGTCAGGTGGGTCCGGCGGCTCGGGCGTCTCGGACCTCGCCGCGACAGCCGCCTACTCGCTGGCGGCGCTTCCCGGCCAGCACGCGGCCTTCGACACCGCGCAGCTCACCGACCGGGTCGACGTCGTCGGCGCGCCGCGGGTGCGGCTGCGCCTGACCTCGACCGCCCGCGACGCGACGGTCTTCGTGTCCCTCTGGCGGGTCACCCCGTCCGGCCCCGTGTCCCAACGCTCCCAGGTCGTCCCCGTCCGCGTCGCCACGACCCCCGGCGTCCCGGTGGAGGTCGACGTGGCCCTGCCCGCCGGCACCTACGCGATGGCGGCGGGCTCGCGCTGGCGCGTACTCGTGTCGTCGACCGACGCGGGGTTCGCCGTGCCCACCGACGCGCGTGCCTACGCGGTGGAGCTCGCCGACGCCGGCCTCGCCCTGCCCGTCGTCCCGGCCGAGGCCGTCACCGATCCACGCGCCGGCGGAGGCGGCATACGGTCCGTCGATCGGGAGGTCGTCTGGGCCGCGAGCGGACTCGCGGCGCTCGTGCTGGTCGTCAGCGCCCTGGCCGCCCTCGCCGCCTGGCGCCGCCGACGAGGGGACCGACGCGACACCCGCGCCGAGGACGCCGACGTGCCCCTGGCGGTGGATCACCTGGTCAAGACCTACAAGGACGGGCACCGGGCCGTCGACGACGTGTCCTGGCGCGCCGAGGCTGGTCAGGTCGTCGGCCTCCTCGGGCCCAACGGCGCCGGCAAGACCACCACGATGCGCATGCTCGTCGGCCTCATCCGCCCCGACTCCGGGGCCGTCCACGTGCTCGGGCAGCCGGTGCGCGCCGGGTCGCCCGTGCTGGACCGGGTGGGCGCGCTCATCGAGGGGCCGGGCTTCCTGCCCCACCTCACCGGTCGCCAGAACCTCGACGTCTACTGGCGCGCCACCGGGCGCGACCCGTCCGAGGCCCACGTCGAAGAGGCGCTCGACGTCGCCGCTCTCGGGGACGCGCTGGACCGGCCCGTCCGCACCTACAGCCAGGGCATGCGTCAGCGACTGGGCATCGCACAGGCCATGCTCGGGCGTCCGGAGGTGCTGCTGCTCGACGAGCCGACCAACGGTCTGGACCCACCCCAGATCGCCGCGATGCGCCCGATCCTGCTCGACTACGCGCGCACGGGACGGACCGTCGTGGTGTCCAGCCACCTGCTATCGGAGGTCGAGCAGACCTGCACGCACGTCGTCGTCATGCACCGCGGTCGCGTCGTCACCGCCGGCTCGGTCACCGACCTGACCAGCGGCGACGGTACGACCGTCGTCACGCTCGGCCCCGGTTGCGACCCCGCCGCGGTCGAGGACGCCGTGCGCTCCGGTCGGCTGGGCCCGTCGCTGCACGGGCTCCGCCTCGACCGGCACGCCCGCACCCTGACCCTCGTCAGCGACGCCCCCCGCGGCGAGATCGTCGCCGCGGTCGTCGCGGCCGGCGGCGACGTCGACTCGGTGGCGCCGCGCCGCCGTCTCGAGGAGGTCTTTCTCGGGGTGATCGGCGGCGACCAGCCCGACGAAAGGACCCGCATGGACAGCCTGCGTCAGGTGCGTGCCCGATGAGCCCCAGCACCGCGCGCACCCCGCGCGACACCCACCGACCCGGCGAGCAGCGAACCAGCTCGACCCGTCGCGCCAAGCCCCTGCGGTGGCGGGTCGAGCTGGGTCGCCAGGTCGGACGCCGCCGCACGGCATGGGGCTTCGGCCTGCTGCTGGCCCTGCCGCTGGTGCTCGTGGCCGCGTTCTCTCTCGGCGACGACGGGTCGGGCGGCGGGCGCTACGTCGACCTGGCGCGTGAGGGCGGCCCCAACTTCGCGGTGTTCTGCCTGTTCGCCGCGAGCGACTTCCTGCTTGTGATCCTCGCCGCGCTCTTCGCGGGCGACGCCGTGCCGTCCGAGGCGTCGTGGTCCTCGCTGCGTTACCTGCTGGTGGCGCCGGTCAGCCGGGCCCGGCTCCTGACGAGCAAGCTCGTCGTGGCTCTGGGGTCGACCGCGCTGGCGGCTGCGCTGCTGCCGGCGTGGGCGCTGCTGGTGGGTGGCCTCGCCTACGGGTGGGCGCCCTACTCCAGCCCCATCGGGACCGGCCTGACCTGGGAGCAGTTCCTCCCACGGCTCGCGCTGGCCGCGGGGATCGTCGCGGTCAACCTCGTGCAGGTCGTCGGCATCGCCCTGCTCATCGGCACCCTCAACGACGCGCCGCTCGGGGCCGTCGGCGGTGCGGTCCTCGTGACCATCGTCGCGTCGATCCTGGACACCATCGAGCAGCTCGGCGACCTGCGGCACGCCCTGCCCATGCACTACTCCCGCGCCTGGATCCGAGCGCTGTCCCCCGACATCGCCTGGACCGACATCCAGCTCAGCGCCCTCTGGTCGTTGATCTACGGGGTGGCCACGGTCGCTGCGGCCTACTGGTGGTTCCGGCGCAAGGACATCCTGAGCTGATGCCGGACAGCCACGCGCGCAAGGACAAGAACGCGGCCGTTCACAGGGACACCACTCGCTGGCTGATCGAGCAGCACGGCGCCACCTTTGCCGCTGACGCAGGAATCACGTTGCAGGACAAGCCTGCTCCTCTGTGGCAGCTCCTCGTTCTCAGCCTGCTGCTGTCGACCCGCATCCGCTCCGACATCGCCGTG
Organism: Arsenicicoccus cauae; assembly: GCF_043162025.1. NCBI lineage: Bacteria > Bacillati > Actinomycetota > Actinomycetes > Micrococcales > Intrasporangiaceae > Arsenicicoccus > Arsenicicoccus cauae. The sequence goes on from NZ_CP171001.1 coordinate 110,878, forward strand.
GCCACGGCGCGCGAGCTCTGGTCCGAGGGGTGGCGGACCCCGCAGCACCTGCGCGAGAGCACCTGGCAGCAGCGGGTGCGGACCCTTGGACGGGGCGGATACACGCGCTACGACGAGAGCATCGCGACGCGCCTGGACCAGGCCGCCACGCTCCTGCTCGACCGGTGGGACGGCGACCTGCGTCGGCTGCGCGACGAGGCCGACGGCGACCCGAGACGCATCGCCGAGGCCGTGCAGGAGTTCAGAGGGATCGGTCCTGCCGGGGCCGCGATCTTCCTGCGCGAGGTGCAGGCCGTGTGGCCCCAGGTGCGCCCCTCCGTCGACGACCTCGTTCTCAAGGGCGCCAAGGAGGCCGGGCTCCCCACCGACCCGGCGACGTTGGCGACCCTGGTCGACGGCCGGGACCTCGCGAGCCTGGCCGCCGCCCTGGTCCGCGTGGCCCGCAACCCCGACCTGCTCACCGACCGGTGATCTGCCTGCCCGCTAGGTCAGCGGGTGGGAGCCCAGGATCTCGACGCGGGCGCCTTCGCCGACATCGACCCGTCGGTCCCTCGCCACGACCTGCCGCTGCTGCGCAGGCATCTCGCGGGCAGGCCCCACGTCTGGGCAGCCTTGTCGGGGGCCTTGCATCCGCTGCTCCCGGACGACCGGAGAGCGGACTAGCCACAGATGACAGGCACGGCGTCATGGGACACCAGTTGTCATGTGTGGGAAGCCCAGCGAAGGGCACACACCCAACCCCGGCGGTTCCATCGACCGTCCGGGCCCAGTCCCGTCGGTTGCATAGCTCTGGCGCTGCCCGACGCGATTGCTAGATTCGGCGTGACGAGCCTCCCCCTGCAGCACCACCTCACGCGGGCCTACGAGGCCGGCATCCGGCATACGGCAAGGAGCACGGCATGAGCACCGCCAACCAGCACATCCGCCTCGTGGAGACCTATGCGGCCCACAACTATCACCCGCTCGAGATCGTCCTCACCGGCGGCGAGGGCGCGTGGGTCACCGACGTGGACGGCAAGCGCTACCTCGACGCACTGGCGGGCTACTCGGCGCTCAACTTCGGGCACCGTCACCCGCGGCTGGTCGCACGGGCCCACCAGCAGCTGGACCAGCTGACGCTGACGAGCCGCGCCTTCCACAGCGATCAGCTCGGGCCCTTTGCCCGTGACCTCGCGACGCTGACCGGCAAGGACATGATCCTGCCGATGAACACCGGCGCCGAGGCCGTCGAGACCGCGGTCAAGGTGGCCCGGCGCTGGGGCTACGACGTCAAGGGGATCCCCGCGGACCAGGCCACCATCGTCACGATGTCAGGCAACTTCCATGGCCGCACGACCACGGTGGTGTCCTTCTCGACGGACGACATCGCGCGGCGCAGCTATGGCCCCTATACCCCCGGCTTCCGGGTGGTGCCGTATGGCGACCTCGAGGCCCTGGACCAGGCGATCGACCAGCACACGGCCGCGGTCCTGCTGGAGCCGATCCAGGGCGAGGGCGGGGTGCTGATCCCGCCGACCGGCTACCTGTCGGGCGTCCGTGACCTGTGCACCCGGCACGAGGTGCTGATGATCGCCGATGAGGTGCAGTCCGGGCTCGCCCGGACGGGGCGGACCTTCGCGTGCGACCACGAGGACGTCGTGCCCGACATCTATGTGATGGGCAAGGCTCTCGGCGGCGGCATCCTGCCGGTGTCGGCGATCGCGGCGGATCACTACGTGATGGACGTGATCACGCCGGGCTCGCACGGCTCGACCTTCGGCGGCAACCCGCTGGCCGCGGCCGTCGGGCACGAGGTCGTGCAGATGCTGCTCACCGACGAGTGGAACTCGCGTGCCCGCGCTCTCGGCGACCACATGACGCCACGGCTCGAGGCGCTGCGCGAGCACGGCGTGCTGGAGGTGCGGGTGCGCGGCGCATGGGCCGGCCTCGACATCGACCCGCACCTGATGACGGGCTACGAGCTGTGCCACCGCATGGCCGGCCATGGCGTGCTCGCCAAGGACGCGCACGACTCGACGATCCGCCTCGCGCCCCCACTGGTCGCGACGACGGACGACCTCGACATCATGGTCGACGCGATCGAGCAGTCCCTCCGCGCCTGAGGGCCTCGCTGGCCGCGTGACCGCCCCACCGATGTCGCCAAAGCGCCCGTTGCCGGGCATACTCCCTGGTCGCTGCGGCAGCTCACGCTCCGTGAGCGCAGCGCGATCGATCACGGTCACCTGACAGGACGCAGTGCTCGCACGAGCCGGGATGGGGTACGCCGCACCCAGCCTGCAGCGATGTCGTCAACCCCGGTTGACGACATACGAGCGTCAACGTAGATTGACACCCACGGTCGACGCTGAGGACGAGCACGAGATGGGTGAACAGCCGATGAGTGCACTGGTGAGCCAGGCAGGCGACGATGACCCGCTGCGGGCGCTCGCCGCGGTGGCCGAGCTGCGCCGCGAGGTCAACCGCGCCGAGGCGGTGGTCGTGCGCAGGGCGAGGACGCGCGGCGCCTCCTGGGCGGAGATCGCGCGGGTGCTGGGCGTCAGCCGTCAGGCGGTCCACAAGAAGTACGGCGGGACGCGGTTCGGAACCAACTGAGCCGCCGCTGCCCGACGACCGCCGACGCGGCGAGCACGCGGCGCGGCCAGAGGCCGCAGGGTCAGACGGACGGGTCGTCCGCCGCCTCACGGTGAGGGTGGGGGACGTTGCTCTCGTCCACGTAGGCCTCGTGCTCGCCGCCCTCCTGGGGCCGGGCGCCCTCGTTGTCCCCGTCCTCGGGGATCTCGAACGCTGCATCGGTGGGAACGCTCATGATCTTGTCCTTTCGCCTGCGGGATCGGAAGTCTCAGTCTGCTACAGAATGCCCGGGCGTGGGCGGCGCGTCGTCGCCCACGTCTGCGACACCGCCGCAGCAGCGGTAGGTCCCAGCCCGCACGACAGACATGGGGATCCTGATGCAGACCGTTCTCGGCGCGAACGGCCAGATCGCCGTGGGGCTGACCCGCGAGCTCTACCGCAGCCGCACGCACGACATACGGCTCGTCAGTCGCTCTCCGCACAAGGTGCACGACACCGACCAGCCGGTGGCCGCGGACCTGACGGATGCCGAGGCCACCTCCCGCGTGTCGAAGCCCCTCAAGGAGATGAGCGAGCAGCTGCCGCGCTACCGGGGGGACGACGTCTTCGACTCCTCGGCGTTCACGCGCCGCTTCCCCGACTTGGCGGTGACGACCTATCGCGACGGCATCGCCCAGGTCCTCGGTGGCGCTCCTTAGGCCGTGTCGAGCCTCGGGGAAGATGACATCTTTACCTGGCCCCGTTGGGCCGACTGGGCGATGCTTTCGCACTCAGTGTGGTCGACCTACGCGGTTTTTGGCTACGTTCCGTGCATGAGGATCCCGTCGCAGTACGAACTGGACGCGTGGCGTGAGGTTCAGGAGTTCCGGGGGCGAACGATGTCGAGCGGCGTGGCTGAGGTCAATAGGGCCGCCGGAAAGGCTGCCTCGAAGGTAAGCGACTTGGCCGTCAGCCTCGGCGACAAGGCCCACGCTCATGTCGAGGCGCGGCCGCAGGCGAAGGCACTTGTCAAGCGAGCGCGAGAGGCGTCGTCGAAAAGCGCGGATCTTGCCAGCAAAGCTGCCAGAAGGGCTGCAGCGAGCAGTCCCGACTGGACCGGACCGGCCATCACGTCGGTCGGCAGCAGCCTTGCGCGCGCGTCCCGTGTCGGCCTGTCGCCGAAGGGCGTCGTGAAGAAGCACCAGAAGGCGGGCCACGACGTGAAACATCTCGCCGACGTGCGCCGCCTCGACCTTGAGCAGGTGGACGAGCTGCGCGGGCGGACAGCGAGCTGGTCCTATCCGCTGGCTGCCGCGATGTCGGGTGCGGGAGCTGCGTTGGCGATGACGGGCGGACAGCTGGTGGTCGTGGTCGGGGCAGGCGCAAGCGCTGCCAGGGGGTGCCGCCGTGGCCGGCGCTTTCGTCGCCGATGCTGCCGCCGTCCTCGCCCTGTCATCGAGGGCCGCCGGGCAGGTTGCGCTGACCTATGGCTACGACCCCGAGGCGCCGGCCGAGAAGGTCTTCATCATGTCCGTGGTGAACGCGGGCACCGCTGCGTCGAGCGGCGCGAAATCGGCAGCGCTCACAGATGTCTCAAGGCTGACCCAGGCCCTAGTGCGCAGGAAGACGTGGGACGAGCTGAACAAGTCCGTGCTCTCGAAGGTCACCACACAGTTTGCGAAGTCCTTCAACGTCCGTTGGACACAGCAGAGCCTGGGCAAGGTTGTTCCTGCCGCGGGCATCGCCGTCTCGGGGGCCCTCAACTGGGCGACGCTCGAATCCATCGTGGACACGGCGGACTTCGTCTACCGACGTCGCTTCCTGCTGGAGAAGTATCCGGACCTTGGTTCGGTGGACATCCACGAGGCCTTCAGCATGCCGGGAGTGGAGCCGGTCGCCGACGAGGAGATCAGCATTGTCAGCGACCTCGAGCTTGAGGGTGTCGTGCTGGAGGAGGAGGTGCGTGATGGGCGCGTCTGAGACGTCGGCTTGGGTGGCCGACGAGGCGCTGTGCTCCGCAGCCGTCGAACGTGCTCGAAGTGCGGTGGGCGGTACTGCCGCGGTTGATCACCTCGTGCGCTACTACGATGCGCGGCGCATCGGTCCGCCTCGACATCGACCCGCACCACATGAGGGGCTACGAGCTGTGCCCAGGCATGGCCGGGCACGGCATGCTCGCCAAGGACGCGCACGACTCGACGATCCGCCGGGTTGCCGCCTACCGATCGTCAGGAGGGTGGACCACACCCGGCAACCCTCCTGACGCCGCGCATCGCCCACAGCCACACCTGCTCTCACGCACGGTCACCTGGCAGGACGCAGTGCTCACGCGAGCCGAGGTGGCTGGGCCGCCTCGCCCCACCGAGGGCGACGGTGGGTCACCAACCAAGACTCAGGCCCCGCGATAGGTCCGCTCGACGCGCCTGGCGATGTCGCAGGTCACCTCGTAGGTGATGGTGCCGAGGAGCTCTGCCATCTCGTCCGTGGTGATGACCTCCTCGCCGGACCGACCCAGCAGCACCACCTCGTCGCCGACGGACACGGGGCAGGGCTCGGACGCGGGGCCGACGTCGATCATCGTCTGGTCCATGCAGACCCGGCCGGCGATGGGATAGGAGGCCCCACCCACCAGCACGCGTCCCCGGTTGGACAGCAGCCGGTTGTAGCCGTCGGCATAACCCACGGGCATCGTCGCGATCCAGCGGTCCTCGTCGCTGGACCAGGTCCGGCCGTAGCCGACGGTCGTGCCCGCCGCCACCCGCTTGACGAAGCTCACCCGCGTCACCCAGCGCATGGCCTGCCGCAGCGTGATGGTGCGGGGCGTCGACGCGTCCGGGTAGTAGCCGTAGGCCATGATCCCCGGCCGCACCATCGTCAGCCAGGACGACGAGTGCCCCAGAACGCCACCGGAGTTCGCGGCATGAACGTGCTCCAGGCGGCGGCCGAGGGCATCCTGCGCCTGCGCGGCGACACGGACGAAGCTCGCCACCTGCTCCTCGGTGAACGCGTCCTGCGAGGCCTTGTCCGCGACCGGCATGTGGGTGAACGCGCCCTCGAGGCGCACCAGCGACAGGCTCTCGACGTATGCCGCGAGCGCCGCCGCGTCGCCTGCCGGCACCCCGATGCGCGCCATACCGGTGTCGACCTTGAGATGCACCCGGGCGGGCCGCCCGACCAGCTCGGCCGCTGCCTGGAGAGCGTCCGCGTTGTCGCGGGACGGGCAGGCCGTGACCACGTCGGCCGCGATCGCCGCCTCCATCTCGGCGCCGGGGAAGCAGTGCGACAGCTTGAGGATCGGCAAGGTGATACCGGCGGCGCGCAGCTCGAGCGCCTCGGGCACGGTCGCGACCCCCAGCCAGTCGGCGCACCCGCTCGCCTGGATCATCCGGGAGACGGCCACGGCGCCATGGCCGTAGGCGTCGGCCTTGACCGCCACCAGCACCGCACGGTCCGGCCCCACCGCCTCCCGCACACCCTCGATGTTGGAGCGGATGGCGCCCAGGTCGACCTCGGCTCGCGTCGCGTACAGCATGGGTCCGTTATCCCACACGCCAGGCCGAGGGATACGCCCTGGGTCCCCCCGACGACCATCTTGTCGACGTACGGGCTGGTCGACAGCGCCAGCAGCGCGGCGTAGTCGGGGTAGAACGCGATCTCGTCCCCCACCCGCAGGGATCCGGCGTCCGCGGCGTCCTCGACGTCGAGGATCATGTGATCGACGGCCACCACCCCGGCGCGTGGGTCGTCAGTGCAGGGAGCCGGCGTCGTGCCGCATCTTGTCGGACTGGCCGCGCGCCTTGAGCTCCTTGCGGAGCTCCATGGGCAGGGCGAACAGCAGCGACTCCTCGGCCGCCACGACGGGCTTCACGTCGGCATACCCCCGCGCCGCCAGCCAGTCGAGCACGTCGCGCACCAGCACCTCCGGCACGCTCGCGCCGCTGGTCACGCCCACCGTCGCCACGCCCTCGAGCCAGGCCTCGTCGATCTCGTCGGCGTAGTCCACGAGGTACCCAGCCTGAGCGCCGTGCTCCACCGCGACCTCGACCAGACGCACCGAGTTGGAGGAGTTGCGCGAGCCGACCACGATCATCAGGTCGGTGTCGGGGGCCATCTGCTTGACGGCGAGCTGGCGGTTCTGCGTGGCATAGCAGATGTCATCGCTCGGCGGGTCCTGCAGGTTGGGGAACTTCTCGCGGAGCCGGCGCACCGTCTCCATGGTCTCGTCGACGGACAGCGTGGTCTGCGAGAGCCAGACGACCTTGTCGGGGTCGCGCACCGTCACGTGCTCCACGGCGTCGGGGTTGTCGACGATCGTGATGTGCTCGGGGGCCTCGCCGCTCGTGCCCACGACCTCCTCGTGCCCCTCGTGGCCGATGAGCAGGATGTCGTAGTCCTCCCCGGCGAACCGGACGGCCTCGCGGTGGACCTTGGTGACCAGCGGGCAGGTGGCGTCGATGGTCTTGAGCTGCAGCCGGGACGCCTCGTCGTGCACGACCGGCGCGACGCCGTGGGCGCTGAAGACGACGGTGGCGCCCTCGGGCACCTCCTGCGTCTCGTCGACGAAGATCGCACCGCGCTTCTCCAGCGTGGAGACGACGTGCTTGTTGTGGACGATCTGCTTGCGCACATAGACGGGAGGGCCGTAGAGCTCGAGCGCCTTCTCCACCGTTACGACCGCGCGGTCGACGCCGGCGCAGTAGCCGCGCGGAGCGGCGAGGAGCACGCGCTTGTGGTCAGTCTGCAAGTCAGTCACCCGGCAAGTCTAGGCGAGTCGCCTGGGCCACCCCTGACTCGGCGTAGGCAGAGATCTTCGGGTGGTGACCCGAAGATCGTGGAGGCGCCCTGGCAGTGGCGACCGGGGACCCCGACACGCGCGCGCCGTCGTCCCAGGCGTCGCCCCGGGTGGCGGCGGGGCGTCATACGCTCAGGAGCATGCCCGGCCCCGACCTGCCCGAACGCGCCAACCAGACCACCGCCGAGCAGCCGTGGCCGGTGCGGGTGCTGTCGATGAAGATCGCGGACTACGTCGACAAGATGTCCGGCCTGTGGGTCGAGGGGCAGGTCGTCCAGCTCAACCGGCGGCCTGGGGCGGGCCTCGCCTTCCTCACGCTGCGCGACCCGGACGTCGACATGTCGCTCACCGTGACCTTGCCGAGCCAGGCCCTGGACCGTATGCCGGCACCGCTGTCGAGCGGGGCCCGGGTCGTGGTCCAGGCAAGGCCGACGTTCTGGACCAAGCGCGGAACGCTGCAGCTCGAAGGTCGCCAGCTGCGGGCCGTCGGGGTCGGCGAGCTACTGGCCTGCCTCGAGCACCTCAAGACCGTGATGCGCTCCGAGGGGCTCTTCGACGCGTCGCGCAAGCGGCCGCTGCCGTTCCTGCCGCGACGGGTGGGGCTGGTCTGCGGGCGCGCCTCGCAGGCCGAGCACGACGTCGTGCAGAACGCCCTGCGCCGTTGGCCCGCAACGCAGTTCGAGATCCGCCAGGTGGCGGTGCAGGGCGCCAACGCGGTCGCCGAGGTCAGCGCGGCCGTGCGCGAGCTCGACGCCCACCGCGAGGTCGACGTCATCGTCGTCGCGCGCGGCGGCGGCTCGGTCGAGGACCTGCTGCCGTTCAGCAACGAGGCGCTCGTGCGCTGCGTCGCGGACTGCCTGACACCGGTCGTCAGCGCCATCGGCCACCACGAGGACACGCCCCTGCTCGACCACGTCGCCGACTGGCGGGCCTCCACCCCGACCGACGCGGGCAAGCGCGTCGTGCCCGACCTGGCCGAGCAGCAGGAGGTCGTGGCGGTCGCGCGCCGGCGGATCGAGCGCGCGCTGCTGATGTATGTCGAACGCGAGCGGCGCAGCCTCTCCGCCATACGATCCCGCCCGGTGCTGGCGCGGCCGGTGACGCTCGTCGACCAACGGCGCGCAGAGCTCGGCGCACTGCTCGACCGCGTGACGCGGCGCATCGAGGCGGGGATCCACCGCGACCAGGCGCGCCTCGACGGGCTGGCCGGACGGCTGCGGGCGCTGTCACCGCTGGGGACGCTGGAGCGCGGCTACGCCGTGGTGCAGCACCGCGACGGGTCGGTCGTCCTGGACCGCGACGACGTGGAGCCCGAGGAGCTGCTGCGGGTGCGGGTGGCGACGGGCGACTTCGGCGTCCGCGTCCTCGGCTGACCCCTCCCCTGCCGACTGGTCACCTCCGGACAGGCTCCGTCTCGCCGCCTCACCTGCTCGCCGCCTCCGGGATCATGAGGGTTTCGTCCACGATGCTTGGACCAAACCCGCACGTCGTGGAGGGGGCTGGGTGGGGCGGAGGGGTGGCGGGCCTGGTCAGGACAGCGGGTCAGGACTCGTCGTCGTCCTCAGGCTCGACCGGACCCCGAGGCTGGGTCGGCCCCGGCGTGTCGCCCGACAGTCGCGCCTCCGCCTGGTCCAGCCACGTGGAGCAGTGCGCGGCCAGCGCCTCGCCCCGCTCCCACAGGCGCAGGCTGTCCTCGAGCGGCAGCTGCCCCGCCTCGAGCTGCGACACGATCGTCACCAGCTCGTCGCGGGCCTGTTCGTAGGTCAGGTCCTCGATCGGACGGTCGGTGCTCGCGGGGGTCAGGTCGGCCATGGACTCACCCTAGGCGCGCGAGCCGACCGGTCAGAAGAGGCCGCGTCCGAAACTGACCAGTCGGCGAAGCCGGACCGTCCGAAACTGACCAGTCGGCGGGAGAGGGCGGGGGATGGGGCGGGAGTCAGCGCAACGCGGGCGACATCTTGGCGGCGTGGGCGGCGGCGACGGCGCACGAGCCGGTCGACTCGAGGACGGTGGTCAGGCCGTCGCCACCGCGACGCACCAGGGTGCAGGCACCGTTGCTCGGGTCGGTGTAGCTGTCGACCGGCACGCCACCCACCGACATGGCCCCCGCCGCCGCGCGACCCTTGAGCTGCGCGGTGACCCAGCCGTCGGTCGCCTTGGCGGTCTGGTCCAGGGCGACGTACTCCTGCTCGCCACCCTCCCGCACGTAGCCCACGTGCCACGTGCGCAGACCGTCGGCCTCGGGCTCGAGCCGGGCGGAGTTGGCGGCCCACCCCTCCCCCAGCCCCTCGAGCTGAGACAGCTGCCAGCCCGTGCTGCGGCGGGCCTCGGTCACGACCGACGGCACGTCGACGCTGGGTCGGGCCACCGTGTCGGGTCGCGCCACGAGGGCAAAGAACGCGAGCACCACCGTGGCCACCACGATCGTCGACAGCACCATCGACGCAAAGGTCCCCATCATGTGCGGGTTGCGCCGGGGCGGACGCTGCTGGTCGCTCGAGGGGTCCGCGGAGGCGCTGGTGCTCATGGGCCCATCGTCCCCGATGAGACGGGTCAAGGGCCAACCACGCCAGGCGGTTCCGTCTCGGCCGGGGGATACTGGGGCGCCCGAGCCACCGCCGTCCCGAGGAGCCCCCGCATGACCGACCGTCTGCTCGTCGTCGGAGAGTCCCTCGTCGACATCGTCCACCGACAGGGCGGCGCCGTCGACGAGCACCCGGGTGGCAGCCCCGCCAACGTCGCCATCGGTCTGGCGCGGCTGGGGCACCCCGTCGACTTCGCCACGCAGTTCGGACGGGACGCGCATGGCGAGATGGTGCGTGCCCACCTGGTGCAGGAGCGGCTGCTGACCCTGACGAGCGGGTCTGACCAGGCGGAGTCCACCTCGACGGCCAAGGCGACGCTGGACGCGGCCGGGGGCGCGACCTACGACTTCGAGCTGCTGTGGGACGTGGCGGGGGCGCTGGACGAGGACGCTGTCGGCCACCTCCACACCGGGTCGATCGCGGCGACCCTGGAGCCGGGGGGATCGGCCGTGGTCGACGCGGCGCTGAGGGCGAGGGCGACGGGGACGGTGTCCTACGACCCCAACGCGCGCCCGACGATCATGGGCACCCCTGAGGAGGTGCGGCAGCGCATCGAGCAGCTCGTCGGTCTCTCGGACGTGGTCAAGGCCAGCGACGAGGACGTCGACTGGCTCTATCCGGGGGCCACGCCCGAGCAGATCATGGAGCTGTGGGGTCGGCTCGGCCCCGAGCTCGTCGTCGTGACGCGGGGCGGCGCGGGGGCGCTCGTGCTGATCCCGCGCACGGGCGAGCGCCTGGTGGCCGAGGCCACCCGCACCACCGTCGTCGACACGGTGGGGGCGGGCGACTCGTTCATGTCGGGCCTGATCTCGGGGCTGCTCGACGCCGGGCTGCTCGGCTCGGTGGAGGCCCGTGAGCGGCTGCGGACCGCCTCGCTGCCCGACGTGCGCCCGGCCATCGAGCGGGCCGTGGCGTGCGGCGCCATCACGGTGTCCCGCGCCGGCGCCAACCCGCCCACCCGCGCCGAGCTCTGAGCCGGCGCGGTCAGCCGTGCTGCTTGCGCGCGGCGTCGAGCTGCGCCACCAGCTGGTCGACCGTGGTCGTCCCGGCGGTCAGGCCGACCATGCCGCGCGCGAACGCGACGGCCCCGAGGGCCGGCGGCATCTGGTCGCTCGCGTCGAACCGCACGGTCTGCGCCTGGTAAGCCGCCGACGCGATCTTGCGCGTCGTCGTGCTGGCGTACCGCTCGAGGTCGAAGTCCTCATGGGGAGAGATGAATCCGCGATCCTCAGAACCTGCCCAGTCCGCCCCGAAGCGCGGGTCCGAGCCCATGTAGCGGACCAGGTCGCGCGCCGCCAGGTCGTGCCCCCTCAGCAGCACCGCGCTGTCGCCGCCGACCTCGATCGCGTCGTTGTCGCCCGAGGGGAAGGCCACGACCGAGGTGGTCTGGTCGATGGCCTTGCGCACCCGCTCGGGCAGGAAGCCCTGCTGGGTGACATAGCTGCCCTGCTTGAGCAGGGCGCACCGCTGCGGCTCGGCGAACAGGCCGTCGGCCGCCTGGCGGACGTCCCGACGGGCCGCGGCCGGTCCACCACCCTCGACGCCGTCGTGCCGCAGGACCTCGACATACGTGGCGAAGGCCGCCTTGATCCGATCGTCGGAGAACGGGACCCGCCCGCTCACCCACTGGTCGTAGACCTCGGGGCCGGCGCCCTTGAGCACGAGCTCCTCGACCCAGTCGGTCGCGGCCCAGCCGCTGTTGGCCCCGTCCTCGATCCCGAGGCACCAGGGCGTGCTGCCCCGCTCTCGCAGCCGGTCGCCGGCCGTCGCGAGGTCGTCCATCGTCTGCGGCGGGTCGATGTCGACGGCGTGCAGGGCGTGCCGGTCGTACCACAGGAGGGACTTGACGTTCATCGCCACGGGGATGCCATAGGTCCGGCCACCCTCTTGCAGGGGCTCGACCATGCCCGGCACCATGCCGGAGGCGACGCGACTGACGGGCAGCACGTCATCGAGCGGCTCGACGGCCCGCTCGTGCGCGAGCTCCAGGGCCAGCCCGGGCTGGGGCACCATCGCCAGATCGGGAGGGTTACCCGCGGCCACGCGCGCGCGCAGGTCGGTCGTCAGGTCGTCGCTGGCGGAGTAGCTCACCTGCACGGCGTGCCGCGCGGCCCACGCGTCGACCGCCTCCTGGAAGCCCTTGGCCTGGCTCCCCGAGAAGGCGTACATGATCTCGATGCTCGAGCCGCCCCGCACGGTCTCGACCGAGGACCCGTCGGAGCAGCCTGCGACCACGAGGCCGAGCAGCAGCGCCAGCACCCCAGCAACACCACGCGCCCGCATGGCAGCTCCTTCCTCGTCCCGTCGCGACCGACCCTACTCGCGAGCACCGACAAGCCCCCGCCTGACAGGCCATCGCCCGCCGGACACGGGGCAGGGCCCGCACCCCCAGGGAGGATGCGGGCCCTGCACCGGCCGTATGCCGGAACCACCGCGTGGCGGTGGCCACGGCATACGCTCGGGCTCAGCCCTTGACCGCGCCGGACGTCATGCCGCGCACCAGGAAGCGCTGCAGCAGCACGAACACGAGCATGGGCACGACCATCGAGATGAACGCGCCTGCGGTGAGCAGCTCCTGGCCCTGGCCCTGCGTGCCGAGCAGACCCTGCAGCTTGACGATCACCGTGGTGTTCTCGGACTTCAGGAACAGCTTGGCGATCAGCAGGTCGTTCCACACCCACAGGAACTGCAGGGTGGCGAACGCCGCGATGGCCGGCATCGACATGGGCGCCACGAGCTTCCAGAAGGTCTGGAAGTGGCCGCAGCCGTCGATCTTGGCGGACTCGACGATGGAGCGCGGCAGGGTGCTCATGTAGTTGCGGAGCGTGTAGATCGCGAGGGGCATGCCGAACCCGGTGTGCAGCAGCCAGACCGCGATGTACTGACCCGAGATCCCGAGGCCACGCGGCCCGAGCAGGTCCAGCAGCGGCTGGAAGGCCACCTGGATCGGGACCACGAGGACGGCGACGATGATGATGAACAGGACGTCCTTGCCCGGGAAGTCCATGAACGTGAACGCGTACGACGCGAACGCCGCGAACATGATCGGGATGATGGTCGCCGGGATCGCCACCACCAGGGAGTTGATGAAGGCGTTGCCCATGTCGGCCTTGGTGAACACGTCGGCGTAGTTGTTGAGGGTCCAGCCCTGGCCGAACGGGTTCAGCAGCGCCGTCCACCACCCAGAGGTGGCGGCGTCGTCGCGGGTGCGGAAGGAGGTCACCAGCAGACCGAGGGTCGGCAGGCACCACATCAGGCCGAGGATCGTCAGCGTGACGATCGCGACGATGCTGCGGCGGCGGCCGTCCTTCATCGTGCCCTTGGCGCGGGTCACCTGCTGGGGCTCGGTGGTCCGAGCAGCCATGGTGCTCGTGCTCATCGGTTGGCCTCCTGCTCGCGGAACATCTTCACCTGGTAGACGAGGACGGGGATGATGAGCAGGAGCAGGATCACGACGATCGCCGAGGCCTTGCCTGCGTTGCTGTTGGCGAACATCTCGTTGAAGAAGAGGTTCGCGATCACGTTCGTCTTGTCCCGGCCGTTGGTCAGGACGTAGACGATGTCGAAGACCTTCAGCACGAGGATCACGGTGGTGATGAAGACCGACAGGATCGTGCCCCAGATCTGCGGGATGATGACCTTCCAGAAGATCTGCCACTCGCTGGCGCCGTCGATGCGGGCCGCCTCGAGCGTGTCGTCGGGCACGCCCTTGATGGCCGAGCCGAGCAGCACCATGGCGAAGCCGACCTGCAGCCAGATCAGGATGATCATGAGCAGCAGGGAGTTCAGCCGGCCGCTCGAGATCTGCAGCCAGGTCTGCGGGCTGCCGCCGAGGGCGGTGTAGGTGGCGTTGAGCAGACCGGTCTGCGCGGAGCCCTCGGGGTTCCACGCGTAGACGAGGTTCCAGATGGCCGAGGCGCCGACGAAGCTGATCGCCATGGGCAGGAAGATCGCGGACTTCGCGACCTTCTCCCCCTGCGCGGACAGCTTGTCCGCCAGCACCGCGACGATCACGCCGAGGGCGACCGTCGTCGCGGGCACGATCAGCAGCCACAGGAAGTTGTTGAAGAGCGAGGTCCGGAACTCCTGGTCCGCGATCACCTCCTTGTAGTTCTGCATGCCCACCCACGCGGTGCTGTCCTTGTTGGCGAAGGAGTACACGAAGGTCTGGATCGTGGGGTACAACAGCATCAGCGACATCAGGCCGAAGCCCGGCAGCAGAAAGGCGTAGGGGATCAGCCCCTCCGACAACCGTCGCGGCAGCGCCTCGACGAACATGTTGAGGAAGTAGAAGAACAGGGCTGCTCCGCCGACGCCGGCCACGAGGGCCAGCAGGCCGATGACGATCTTGGACCCTCCGAGGAAGACCCCCGGGTAGTAGGCGAAGGCGAGGAACAGGTTGGCGATGGCCCAGACGACCACGACCATGCCGAGGAAGCCGAGGGCGAGACGGCCCGGCTTGAGCCGGCCGTCGTCGACCTTGGGCCCCCTCACGGGGGCGGCGTCGTGCCCCGCGGGGCGCTCGGTGACGGAGGTGCTCATGACTTCGGCCAGCTCTTCTCGATCTCGTCAGCCACCTGCTGCGAGGTCTTGCTGCCGTTGACCCAGCTCACCATCCCCGTCCAGAAGGTGCCCGAGCCGACCTCCTTGGGCATGAGGTCCGAGCCGTCGAACCGGAAGACGTCGGCCTCGATGGCCATCTTGGCCACGTTGCGGGTCGTCTCGTTGGGGTAGTTCTTCATGTCGAAGGTCTTGTGCGGGCTGAGCCAACCGCCGGCCTTGGCCCACTCGGCGCCGAACTGATCGCTCGCCAGGAACTCCATGACCTTCTTGGCGTCGGGGTCGTTGCCGTTGAACAGCGCCGCGAGGTCGCCACCGCCGAGGATCGGCTTCCCGTCATACCCACCCTGGTAGGGCGGGAAGGGGTAGGTGCCGACCTGGTTGTCGAGATCGGCCTGCACGTTCTTGGGGTAGAACGTGGTGGCGAAGTTGCCCTGGCGGTGCAGCATGCACTTGGGCGGGGTGGCGAAGGCCGGGGTCATGGCCTCGCCGAACTTCGTGTTGAGGATGGCCTGGGTCCCGCCGTAGACGCTGCCCGGGGCCTTGAGGACCTTGGCCATCTCGTCGAGGGCCTTGACCACCCGGGGGTCGTTGAAGGGGATCTCGTGCGAGGTCCACTGGTCGTAGACCTCGGGGCCGTACATGCGGAGCATGTACTCCTCGAGCCAGTCCGTCCCGACCCACCCGGTCGCCTGGTCGGAGTTCCACGCCACGCACCAGGGCGCGACGCCGGAGCCCTTGATCTTGTCGGCGACCTGGTAGAGCTCCTGGATGGTCTTGGGTGCCTTGTCGTAGCCGCCCTTGTCGTAGGCGGCCTTGGGGTACCAGACGATCGACTTGACCGCCATGCGCATGGGGGCGCCGTAGACCCGACCCTTGTAGCGCGAGGAGTCCATGAAGCCGGACACCAGCGTGCTGTCCAGCTTGTCGTAGTCCAGATAGGTGTCGATGGGCTGGATCTTGCCCTGGCCCGCCATCTCCAGCAGACCGCCCGGCTGGGGGAACAGGCCGATGTCTGGGGAGTCGCCCGAGCTGACCTTGGACTTGATCGTGGTCGTGAAGTCCTGGTCGGCGGTGTACTGGATCTTGATGCCAGTCTGCTGCTGGAACTTCTGCATGGACTGGTTGAAGAACTTCTCCTCGTCGCCGCCGAAAGCTCCCAGGATCGTGACCGTCTTGTCGCCGTCCGCCGTGCCGCCTTCGACCGTGCCGGACAGGCCGCCTCCGGTCCCTGCGGCACCACCTTGGGGGTTCTGCAGGCAGGCACTCGTCGACATCGTGACGATGCCGCATAGGAGCGCTGCCGTGGAAAGCTTGCGCACACGCATCTGCATTTCCTCATCCCTGGGTCCCGGGCCGTGCGCCGCACCGGGTCCCCGGGAGCCTGCGGCTCCGGGGTGCACGCGACGCTGCGAGCGGCCTTTGACGTTTTAGTGACCCAATAGTGGGTGCGCGGGCCGTGCCCGTCAACGGGCTGACCGCACTGCAACGAACCTGTGACATCAGGCGCTTCGGCGATGTGCGGAACGATCGACATGGCTTACCTTGCCGTCTATGGACCTGCGCAGGGGTGGCCGTCGACCGACCCTGGCCGACGTGGGGCGCCGGGCGGGCGTCTCCGCCACGACCGTGTCCTTCGTGCTCAACCCCGACTCCAAGCAGACCATCAGCGCCGCGACCCGGGCGCGGGTCCTGCAGGCGGTCAACGACCTCGGCTACCGCCCCAACCGCACGGCCCAGGGTCTGCGGCGCAAGCGCAGCGGCACGATCGGCGTCGTGGTGGACGAGCCCGCGATGGAGGCCTTCTCCGGCGAGACGGTCAACGGGGCGCACGACCTGGCCTGGAGCGAGAGCACGGTGCTGCTGGTGACGCACACGGGGCGCCGGCCCCACGGCATGCAGTCGGCGATCGAGGAGCTCGCCGACCGCCAGGTCGACGGCCTGGTGATCACCTGCTCCGGCACCCGCGAGATCGAGCTGCCGGACCATATGCCGAACCTGCCCTGGGCCCTCGCCAACTGCTTCGACCCGGCTGGGCGCGGGCCCTGCTTCCTCCCCGACGAGGAGTTCGGAGGTCGCGAGGCGGCCCGGCTCGTGGCCGAGGCGGGCCACCGCCGCATCGCCTACCTCAGCGGTCACGCCGGGGCGTGGGCGACGCCGCTGCGGATCGGGGGCTTCCTCGCCGAGCTCGAGGACCGCGGCGTCCCCACGACAACCGGCGACGTGGTCGTGCGCGAGGGCTTCTACTACGTCGACTCGGGGTTCGCCCTGGCCCGTGAGCTGCTCGCCGGTTCCTCACCCCCGACCGCCGTCGTCTGCGGCAACGACCGCATCGCGCTCGGCGTCTACCTCGCGGCCGCCGAGTCGGGGCTGCGCATCCCCGACGACCTGTCCGTCGTCGGCTACGACGACCACGAGCCGGTGATCCAGCAGCTGACGCCCCAGCTGACGACCGTGCGGCTCCCCCTCTACGACATGGGGCGGCTCGCGGCCGAGGCGTTGGTGCACGGCGCGGTCGGCGCCCTGCCCGAGCGCACGCTCCTGCCCTGCCCGGCCGTGCCGCGCGCGTCCGTCGCCCGCCCCCGCGCGGCATACGGCCCCTCCCAGGCCTAGGGTGGAGGCGACGGGCCGCCGCTCACCGACGAGTGCGAGGGCCGGCCCACCCCCGCTGGATCGAGGAGCAGGAGCACGACCATGCCCGAGTTCGCCTACGAGGCCCTTCTGCCGCACGGCGCCGACGAGACCCCCTACCGCAAGCTGACCTCCGAGGGCGTCTCGCTGGTCGAGGGCCCGGACGGCCGGACCTTCCTCACCGTCGCGCCCGAGGCGCTCACGCTGCTCGCCGAGACCGCGATGCACGACATCGCGCACTACCTGCGGCCCGGCCACCTGGCCCAGCTGCGCCGGATCCTCGACGACCCCGAGGCCAGCAACAACGACAAGTTCGTCGCCCTCGACCTGCTCAAGAACGCCAACATCGCCGCGTCCGGCGTGCTGCCCATGTGCCAGGACACGGGCACCGCCATCGTCAAGGGCGAGCGCGGCCAGCACGTCCTCACCGACGGCGTCGACGAGGAGCCCCTGGCGCGCGGGGTCTACAACGCCTACACCCGCCTCAACCTGCGCTACTCCCAGAACGCCCCGGTCTCGATGTACGAGGAGCGCAACACCGGCACCAACCTGCCGGCGCAGATCGAGCTGTATGCCGACACCGAGCGCGGCCACGAGACGGAGTACTCCTTCCTGTTCATGGCCAAGGGCGGCGGCTCGGCCAACAAGTCCTATCTCTTCCAGGAGACCAAGGCGATCCTCAACCCGGACGCCATGATGCGCTTCCTCGACGACAAGATCCGCTCGCTCGGCACGGCGGCCTGCCCGCCCTACCACCTGGCGATCGTCATCGGGGGCACGAGCGCCGAGTTCGCCCTCAAGACGGCGAAGTACGCGAGCGCGAAGTACCTCGACACGATGCCCACCACCGGCAACGCCGCGACCGGTCGCGGCTTCCGCGACCTCGAGCTGGAGGAGCAGGTCCTCGAGTTGACGCGCCGGCAGGGCATCGGCGCGCAGTTCGGCGGCAAGTACTTCTGCCACGACGTCCGCGTCATCCGCCTCCCCCGCCACGGCGCCTCCCTGCCCGTCGCCATCGCCGTCTCCTGCTCCGCCGACCGCCAGTGCCGCGGCAAGATCACGTCCGAGGGCGTCTTCATCGAGCAGCTCGAGATGGAGCCCGGCCACTACCTGCCCGACACGACCGACGAGCACCTGGCCCAGGGCGCCGACGACGAGGGACGCGGCGGTGACGTCGTCGAGATCGACCTGTCACGCCCCATGGACGACATCCTCGCGGAGCTGACCAAGCACCCGGTCAGGACCCGCCTGTCCCTCACCGGGACGCTGGTCGTGGCCCGCGACATCGCGCACGCCAAGATCAAGGAGCGCCTCGACGCCGGGGAGGACATGCCGCAGTACCTCAAGGACCATCCCGTCTACTACGCCGGCCCGGCCAAGACGCCCGACGGCATGGCCTCGGGCTCCTTCGGACCCACGACGGCCGGCCGCATGGACTCCTACGTCGACCAGTTCCAGGGCGCGGGCGGGTCCATGGTGATGCTGGCCAAGGGCAACCGGTCCCGGGCCGTCACCGACGCCTGCCGGGCGCACGGCGGGTTCTACCTCGGCTCCATCGGCGGGCCGGCCGCCCGCCTCGCCCAGGACTGCATCAAGAAGGTCGAGGTGCTGGAGTACCCCGAGCTCGGGATGGAGGCCGTATGGCGGATCGAGGTCGAGGACTTCCCGGCGTTCATCGTGGTGGACGACAAGGGTGACGACTTCTTCGCCGAGTTCGCCAAGCCCACCGTCATGACCATCACGACCCGCGCGGACGTGGACGCATGAGCGGCCGCACGACGCTCACCCCGGCGCAGGCGTGGGAGCAGATGGTCCAGGGCAACGCGCGGTTCGTCTCGGGGCAGCCCGAGCACCCCAACCAGGACGTCCACCGCCGCGCCGAGCTCACGGCCGGACAGGGTCCGTTCGCCGTGCTGTTCGGCTGCTCCGACTCCCGCGTCGCGGCTGAGATGGTCTTCGACCGCGGGCTCGGCGACCTGTTCGTCGTGCGCACCGCCGGGCACGTGCTCGACCCGTCCGTCCTCGGCACCGTCGAGTTCGGCCCCGGCGTCCTCGGCACCCCGCTGATCGTCGTCATGGGCCACGACACCTGCGGCGCCATCAACGCCGGCATCCAGGCGACCGACACCGGCGAGTTCCCCGGCGGCTACATCCGGGACCTCGTCGAGAAGGTCATGCCCTCGGTGATCCAGGCCCGTTCCTCCCACGGCGCAGGCCCGGGCGCCACGCCCGAGCAGGTCAACGCCTGGCACGTCCGGCGCACCGTCAACATGCTCGCCGAGCGGTCGGCGCTGCTGCAGCAGCTCGTCGAGGACGGCACGCTCGCCATCGTCGGCATCAACTACCGCCTGGCCGACGGAGACGTCCGCTACATCGCCCACCTCGGCGACATCGGCGACGTCCGGCCGGGGGTGGACCGAGCCGCCGCCGACACGGGCGACAGCGCGGGCGTCGAGGCCGGCGGATGACCCACGTCACCGACCTCGCGTACTACCCCCTCAAGTCCGCCGGCGGCGTGCCGGTGCGCGAGGCCGTTGTCGAGCACTGGAGCATCCGCCACGACCGCCGCTGGATGCTGCTCGAGGACGACGGCCGGATGGTCAGCGCCCGCGAGGCCCCCACCCTGCTCCTGCTCCGCGCCGAGCATCGCGCCCACGACGGGGCGCTGCTGGTTCGGCATCCGGCCGGGGCGGTCCCGCCGCTCGAGGTGCCCGTCCCTGACCAGGGCGAGCACCGCGACGGCGTCGTCTGGGGCGCGGCCGTCCGCGGTCGCGAGGCGGCGCGTGAGGCCAGCGCATGGTTCGAGGACTACCTCGGCCGCACGGGCCTGCACCTCGTGTGGTGCGACGACCCGACCTACCGGCTGGTCGACCAGCAGTATGCCGAGCCCGGCGACACCGTCACCTTCTCCGACGGCTTCCCGCTGCTGCTGACCAGCACCCCGTCGCTGCGCCGTCTGCAGGAGTGGGTGGACGAGAGCACCGACCGCCGCGGCGAGGCACGGGTGCAGCTGACCATGGACCGGTTCCGCCCCAGCGTGGTCGTCGACGGCGGCGAACCGCTGGCCGAGCAGGGCTGGGAGCGGGTGCGGATCGGCGAGATGACCTTCCGCATGGCCAAGCACTGCGGGCGCTGCGTGATGACGACCTACGACACGACGTCGCTGGGCCGCACCAAGGAGCCGCTGCAGACCCTGGCCGAGCGCAACGCGATCGACGGGCGGCTGGTCTTCGGCGTCAACCTGGTCCCCGAGGGCACCGGCACCCTCCGCGTCGGCGACGAGGTCACCCCGATCCCCTGACCCCTCCCTCCTCCCCCCAGGATCGTGAGGGTTTTCGTGCACCATCCGCGGACCAAGCACTCAGGGCGTCGGGGGGGGTGGAGGTGCTCGGTGGGGTTAGCGCACCCCATGACCGGGGTAGGTGAGGCAGTCAGCGTCCCACCCACCTCCCCCAGGAGACCCGATGACCACCGGACCCACCGGCACCTCGCCCCAGCAGCCCGGCCCTTCCGGCTCCCCGCTCGACACCTTCTTGCACGGCGCCAAGGACGCGGTCGTCCAGGCTCGCGCCCAGGTCGCCCGCACCACCCAAGCCAACCGCGGCACCATCTCCGGCGCCCTGGACAAGCTCGTCAGGACGGTCGACGACAAGACCGGTCGCAAGTACCACGCCCAGGTCGAGTCCGCCAAGGGCTGGGTCGAGAAGGGGGTCGACGTCGTCGCCGGTGCCCCCGCCTCCCGCGCGACGGGCACGACCGGCGCCGCGGGCACGTCGAGTGCCACCCCGGCCCCAGGCGGCACCGCCGCGCCCGCCACGCCCACGCCGGCCCCCGAGAAGCCCAAGGAGGGCTGGCACCGCGGGGAGGACGGCCAGTGGACGCGGTCCTCCTGAGACCCAGCCGACGATGAGCTGCTCACACTGCGGCGCCGCGATCTCCGACGGCGCGACCTTCTGCCCGAGCTGCGGCGAGATGGTGCTGACCGCGCCTCCGGCCGCCACCCCGCCTCCCTCGACCCCGCCGCAGGGGGCAGGACCGGCCGCAGGCTCTCCGCCCTCCGGGGCTGGTGGCGCGCCTCGCCAACGTCCGCGCCCCCAGGTCGTGCCCGTGCCGCAGCGACCGACGAGGCAGCGGCCCCCGAGCCAGCCCCGCGGTCGCACCCGCCAGCAGGTCCCGCAGCGCGGGCCCTACCCCGGCCAGCAGCGGGGGCCGTATGCCGGCTATCCCGGTCAGCAGCCGCCCCGGCAGCAGCTGCCACCCCAGCAGTACCCGCCTCGGCGCGGCGGCGCCGGCTACCCCGGTGGCTATGGCGAGCGCCCCCAGGTCCGGCGCGGGCCGGGCTGCGGAGCGATGCTGCTGCGCCTGGTCCTGCTCGCCCTCGCGATCCCGGTGCTCCTGACCCTGGCCGGGGCGGTTCTCGGCTTCGGCCTCCTGTCCGGGGGTGGGGAGGACACCTCGACGCCGTCGGCCGGCCCGAGCTCGTCGGCCGACTCGAGCCCGTCGGCCGACTCGAGCCCGTCGGCCGACTCGAGCCCGTCGGCCGGCTCGAGCCCGTCCGAGAGCGCGCCGTCCGAAGCCACGGTCTCGAGCGCCCCCACCCCGGCCACGACCTACCCGCCGGCCCGGATCACCGGCCGCGAGTGCTCCCGCACGGGCGCCGGGGCGTATGCCGCGACCGCCGCGGGAAACGACCGCACGTCGTGCGCCTTCGCCGTCGCCGTGCAGCGCGCCTACGTGGCGGCGGGCGGCTCTGGCTCGACGACGACCGTCACGGCATACAGCCAGGCCCGAGGGTCCGACGTCCGCATGCTCTGCACCGACGACCAGCCGGTGCGGTGCGTGAGCAGCACCGGAGCCCTGGTCTTCCTCTACGGCGGCGAGGCCCTCGTCGGCTGATCCCGACCTCACCTGGCCGCCCCGCTACCACCCCACCCATCACCCACCACGGAGGATCCGATGACCCAGCCCCCGACCGACCCCACCCAGCCGCAGCAGCCGACGCCGACCCCGCCCGTGCCGACCGGGCCCACGGCGCCCGGCGTCCCCACCGCTCCCACCACCCCGGGCATGCCTGCCGCGCCGGTGGGCGCGCCTGCCGGCGAGCCGCTCGGCAGCCCGGCCCCCGACACCACCGCGCCTGGAGCCCCCGACCCGGGCCAGAGCCCCGTCGACCCGACCCAGCCGATCGCCTCGCCGGCTCCGGTCGAGCCCCCCACCCCGGTCGAGCCGCCCGCCCCCTCCCCGGCTCCCGCCGCGACCTCGGCTCCCGCCGCCCCGGTGGCTCCCCCGGCGCCGACCACCCCCGCGCAGCCTGCGCAGCCCGTCCCGAGCGCGATAGACACCCCCGCGCCGCAGGACGACAAGGCCAAGCTCCTGCCGTTCTACCTCGTCTGCGACGTCTCGCACTCCATGGTCGAGAGCGGCGCTCTCACCGAGGCCAACAACATCCTCCCGAGCCTGGTCCAGGCCCTGGAGAAGGACCCGATCATCTGCGACAAGGTGCGCTTCGGGGTCATGGACTTCAGCGACGACGCCCGCATGGTGCTGCCGCTGTGCGACCTGCTCGAGCAGACCACCCTGCCGCAGCTCGAGGGGCGGGGGCGGACGTCATACAAGGCCGCCTTTGACCTGCTCCGCACCCAGATCGAGCGAGACGTCAACCAGCTCAAGGCGGACGGCTTCGCCGTGCACCGCCCCGCCGTGTTCTTCCTCTCCGACGGCGCCCCGACGGACGCCGAGCCGGACTGGAAGGCCGCCTTCGCCGCGCTGACGGAGTACGACAAGGCGTCCGGCACCGGCAACCGCATGTACCCCAACATCATCCCGTTCGGCCTCCAGGGCGCCGACCCCCGCATCCTGCAGGAGGTTATCCACCCCAAGAACCCGCCCGAGCGCGCCATGCGTCTGTTCATGGCCGACCAGGACCAGACCGCGGCGTCTGCCGTCACCAAGATGGCCAAGCTCCTCGTGACCTCCGTCATCCAGTCCTCGACGGGGCTCGCTCAGGGCGGCAACGGGATCGCGCTGCCCAAGGCCGAGGACGGCGTCACGTCCTACGCTGCGGACGACGATGTCTTCCTCTGAGCCCACCGGCCCGGTCGGCGAGGACGCTCCGGCGGATCCCGTGAGCGCCCCGCCGCCCGCCACGTCCGAGTCGTGGGGCAGGCCCGTGGACCCTGCGCAGGCCGAGGCCGAGAGCCCCGTCGAGCCCGAGGCCGCGGCTGGGCCCGAGACCTCGGGTGGGTCGGCGGTGGCCGGCGCACCAGAGGTCGCGACGGAGCCCGCCGCGACGGAGCCCGTCCCGACCGAGCCCCACCCGATCGAGCCCGACCCGACCGAGCCCGACCCGACCGAGCCCGACCCGACCGAGCCCCACCCGACCGAGCCGAGGGCTCGCCCGGAGGCGGTGGCCACGGCTGCCCCTGAGCAGGCGACGGAGCCGATCCGGCGAACGGGCGCGTTCGAGGCGTACACCATCGGCGACCCGGGCCGAGCCTTCTCCCATGCGGTCTCGCTGACGGAGGTCAAGCACCGGGACGCGCACGACATCGTCATCGACGCCGCGACCGTCCCCGACCCTGAGGGCACCCCGCGGCTGATCCTGCGCGGTGCCAGCTCGCGGGGGCTCGCGCACCAGCAGTATGCCGACCCCCGCCAGGACGACCACTGCACGGTGCTGTCCCGGGACGGGGAGTGGCTCGTCTGCCTGGTGGCCGACGGGGTCTCCTCCGGGGAGTGGTCGCACCTCGCGGCCAAGATGGCGACCGAGGAGGGCGCGGCGCAGGTCATCAGGATGCTCGAGACGCACGAGCCGGCCGAGATCCCCTACCGCGAGATCTACGCCCGCCTGGCCGACCTGCTCGCCGACGTGTGCGCGACCCTGCCGGACTCGGAGCCCACGGTCGACCTCACCCAGCGGGACGTCGCGAAGCGGATGGCGACCACGCTGGTCATCGGCATCGTCGCGACCCGTCCCGGCCAAGACGGCACGCACGCCGTCACGGTCGTGCGCCTCGGTGACACGAGCGCCTGGATCGTCGACGACGAGCGCGGCTGGATCGCCCTCGGCGAGGTCAAGAACGCCGGCAACGTGATCGCCGAGTCCGCCACCGCCTGCCTCCCGCTCGTGCCGGAGGCCGATCCCGTGCCCGTGCAGACCACCCTCGGCGAGGGGGCCGCCCTCGTCCTGATGACCGACGGGATCGGTGACCCGCTCGGATCCGGCGGGGGCGAGGTCGGGCGCGAGCTCGCACGGCTGTGGGCACGACCGCCGCACCCGCTCGAGTTCGCGGCGCAGGTGGCCTTCGGGCGCAAGACCTTCGACGACGACCGCGGCGCGATCGGCGTCTGGCTGGTGGTGCCGGAGTGAGCCTGTCGACCGGCGAGCTCATCGAGCGGTCGCAGCTCGGGCAGCTGGAGTACATCGCCGAGGGCGGTCAGGGCCGGGTCTACCGGTGCCTGACGCTCCAGCTGCCCGACGTGCACCACCGTCTCGCGTACAAGGAGTTCAAGGCGGGCCAGCTTGCCAGCGGCGGGCTCGAGGCGATCGTCGGCGTGCGCTCGCGCCTGAGCGCCCCGGACCGGGACCTGCTGGACTCGCACGCGGCGTGGCCGATCCGGCTGGTGCGCGACCAGGGGCGCGTGGTGGGGCTGCTCATGCCCCTCATCCCGGACGCCTTCGTGCAGGTGGGGCGGTCCATCACCGGATCCGCGATGCGCAAGGAGCGCGAGATCCAGTTCCTCTTCCTCGCGGCCAACCGGTGCGCCAAGCTCGGCTTCCCGCTGGTCAACCTGCACCAGCGGCTGCACCTGTGCGAGCAGCTCGCCCGCGTCCTCGCCCTGCTGCACACCAACAACGTGGTCTTCGGCGACTTCAACGCCAAGAACGCGTTGTTCTCCGTGGGTCCGGGGCGTGCGGACGCCGGGATCATGCTCGTCGACTGCGACGCCGTGCGCGTGCGCGGCACCATGTCGGCCGTCCCCCAGCTCAACACCCCGGACTGGGAGCCACCGGCCGCCGAGCGCACCCAGCTGACGAGCTACACGGACGTCTACAAGTACGCGCTGTTCGTCCTGCGCTGCCTCTCGCCCGGCACCAACGCCTCGACGGCCCGCGACACCCGCCGGGTCACCGACATCCTGGACCCCGAGGGACAGCACCTGCTCGCCGCGTCCCTGTCCGAGACGCCCGGGCACCGCCCGTCCTGCGCGCAGTGGGCGGAGTACTTCGCGCGGCTGCGCTCGGCGCGGCTCGCGGGCCAGCCCGTCGCACCGGCGCCGGGCTCGACCGCGATCGGCACGGGCGCGGCGGGAGCCGGTGCAGCGGGAGCCGGTGCAGCGGGAGCCGGTGCAGCAGGGGCGACCCCGTCAGCCCCGGCCGCGACGACGGCCGCGCCGACGACGACCCAGGGCGCTCAGACACCCAGCACGGGTGGCTGGCATCGCGCGCCTGACGGCTCCTGGATCCGCTGACCCCCGGGGATCGTGAGGGGCTGGTCCAGCTCCCCTGGACCAGACCCTCACGATCCCGGGGGCAGGGCAGACCCGGCGCCAGCACCAGCCGGCCGTCAGAGGTCGAGGAGCAGCGTGACCGGCCGCTCGATGCAGTCGGCCACGTAGCGGACGAAGCCCCCCGCCGTCCCGCCGTCGCACACCCGGTGGTCGAAGGTCAGCCCGATCGTCCCGACCGTGCGCACCGCGAGCGCCCCGTCCACGACCCACGGCTTGTCGACCAGTCGCCCCACACCGACCATGGCCGCCTCGGGGTGGTTGATGATCGGGGTGGAGCCGTCGACGCCATACCCGCCGTAGTTGTTGAGCGTGAACGTCCCGCCGGTCATCTCGGCCGGGGTCAGGGTGCCGTCCATGGCCTTGGCCGTGAGCTCGCGCAGAGCCGTCGACAGGTCGGCGAGGCTCATCTCGCCGGCGCCGTGGACGACCGGCACGACGAGCCCGCGCGGTGACTGCGCCGCGAAGCCCAGGTTGATCGCCCCGCGCACCACGACCTCGTTGGCGGCCGTGTCCACGGTCGCGTTGAGCTCGGGGTAGCGCCTCAGCCCGGCGACCACGATGCGCCCCAGCAGCCCGAGCACCCCGATGCGCGCGTCGGGGCGCGCCTCGGCGAGCCGCCTGCGGGCGGCCAGGAAGTCCGTCGCGTCCACGTCGACCCACGTCGTCGCGTCGGGGATCTCGCGGCGCGAGGTGGTGAGCCTGCTCGCGATCGTGCCTCGTATGCCGGTCAGCGGGATCCGGCGATCCGGGGCGGGGGACCGCGGGGTGGGGCCAGGAGCAGAGACCGGCTGCGCCGCCACGAATCCCGCCGCCTCACCGTCACCCCGAGAGGCCACCGCAGCCATCACGTCGCACCGCCGGATGATCCCGCCCGGTGCGGTCGGGGTCACGGTCCGCAGGTCGATACCGTGCTCGGCGGCCAGCTGGCGCACCAACGGCGAGATCACGCGGACGGCGGCGCCCGGCTTGCTGGACACCTCGTCGCCCGCCGCAGGTGCGCCGGCGATGTCCGCCGGCACGCGCTCGTCGACCACGGGTGCGGCCGTGTCGCCCATCACGGGCCCGGCCGACGGCAGCGACGACCCCGCGGCCGGGGCGGTCGGTCCGCCCGTCCCCACCCGGCGACGCCGCCGACGCGAGCCCTCGCTCGTGCCGTAGCCGATGAGGACGGCACCGGACCCGGCCCGCTCCTCCTCGCGGTAGGTCTCCACGACGACCTCGGAGACCTCGCCCTCCCCGCCTTCTCCGGTGACCGCAGCCGGGCCGCCGTTCGGCATCCCGTCGGCGGGCACGTCGACGTCCACCGTGATGAACGGCGCACCCACGTCGACCACGTGCCCGGCCCCGCCGTGGAGGGTGACCACGCTGCCGGCATACGGGCAGGGCAGCTCGACCTGGGCCTTGGCCGTCTCGACGACCGCGATCGGCTGGTCCACGACGACGACGTCGCCGGGCCCGACGAGCCAGCTGACCACCTCGGCCTCGGTCAGGCCCTCCCCGAGGTCGGGCAGGTGAAAGACCTTGTGGCTCATCGCGCACCAGCCTTCGTCGAGGGTGCCGCGGCCAGGTGGCGCGGGTCGGGCTCGTCGTCCCACTGCAACCGAGCCAGGGCATCGAGGACCCGGTCCACCGAGGGGAGGTGCAGGTGCTCGAGCTTCGGTGCGGGATAAGGGATGTCGAAGCCCGTCACGCGCAGCACGGGCGCCGCGAGAGAGTGGAAGGCCCGCTCCTGGACTCGGGCCGCGATCTCGGCCCCGACCCCCGCGAAGCCCTGCGCCTCCTGCAGCACCAGGCAGCGGCCCGTGCGGCGGACCGACGCCACGACCGTCTCGTCGTCGAACGGCACGAGGGAGCGCACGTCCACCACCTCGACGTCCCAGCCCTCCTCGCGCGCGGCCTCGGCCGACTCCATCGCGACGGACAGGGTGGGGCCATAGGCCACGACGGTGGCGGCGCGCCGGAGGTCGGAGGCCGGGCGACGTACCGCGGCCCGGCCGAGCACCTGGTCGTGGGTCAGCGACCCGCTCCCCCAGCGCGCCGACAGGTCGTCCAGGTCGGCGTCGGCCTTGGACCAGTAGAGGCGCTTGGGCTCCATGAAGACCACCGGGTCGGGGTCGTCGATGGCCGCGCGCAGCAGCAGGTAGGCGTCCTCGACCGTCGCCGGCGTCACGACCTTGAGCCCCGGCGTCGCGGCGTAGTAGGCCTCGGAGGAGTCGCAGTGGTGCTCGACCCCGCCGATGCCCCCGGCGAAGGGGATGCGGATCGTCATCGGGACCGTCACGGACCCGCGCGTGCGGTTGCGCATCTTGGCGACGTGCGAGGTGATCTGCTCGAACGCCGGGTAGGCGAACGCGTCGAACTGCATCTCCGCGACGGGCCGGAAGCCGGCCATGCACAGCCCCACGCCGAAGCCGATGATCCCCGACTCCGCGAGGGGGGTGTCGAAGCAGCGGTCGTCGCCATACGTCGAGGCGAGGCCGTCGGTGATCCGGAAGACGCCCCCCGCCACCCCCACGTCCTCGCCGAAGACGAGCACGTCCGGGTCGGACGCGATGGCGTCGGCCAGGGCACGGTTGAGGGCCGAGGCAAAGGTCGTGGTGCTCACCGGGCGCCCTCCGCCTCGGCGTCCAGCGGCGTCTCTGCCTCGAGCTCCGCATGCAGCAGGCCTTGCTGCTCCCGGAGCTGCGGCGTCGGGCTGGCGTAGACGTGCCGGAACAAGTCGTCGGGATGAGTCTCGGGGTCGAGGTTCATGCGCTCGCGCAGGTGGGCGGCCAGCCGCTCCCCCTCCGCCTTGGCCTCCTCGACGAACGCGTCGTCGACGAGGTCGCGGGCGCGCAGGTATTTCTCGAGCCGGGCCACGGCGTCCTCGTGGGCGATCGCCTCGAGCTCCTCCTTGGAGCGGTAGCGCAGGTGGTCGTCGGCGTTGGTGTGCGCCTCGAGACGCGTGGTGTGCAGCTCCAGGAGCACCGGCCCCTTGCCCGCCCGGGCCCAGGCGACCGCCTTGTTCATGACGGCGAGGACGGCGACGGCGTCGTTGCCGTCGACCTGCTCGCAGACCACGCCGTAGCCGATCCCCTTGTAGGCCAGGGACGGTGCGGCGGTCTGCTTGCTGAGCGGCACAGAGATCGCCCAGCCGTTGTTCTGGATGACGAAGACGGCGGGCACCTTGAACACGGCGGCGAAGTTCAGCCCCTCGTGGAAGTCCCCCTCGCTGGTCGCCCCGTCGCCGATGAAGGCCATGACGACCGTGTCGCGCCCCCGGCGCTGCTCGCCGTGCGCCAGCCCGGCCGCGTGCAGCAGCTGCGTCGACAGCGGCGTGCACTGGGCGGCGACGCGGGTCTGCGAGACGTCATACCCGCAGTGCTGGTCACCGCGCAGGAGGGTGAGGACCTCGACCGGGTCGACCCCGCGGCTCACCAGCGCGACGCTGTCGCGGTAGGTGGGGAAGACCCAGTCCTGATCGCCGAGGGCGAGGACCGACCCGACCTGGCAGGCCTCCTGGCCGCGCGAGCTGGGATAGACGGCGAGGCGTCCCTGCTTGGTGAGCGCGGTCGCCTGGATGTCGAAGCGCCGCCCCACCACCATCCGCCGGTAGCACTCGACCAGCTGGTCCGGCTCCGGCTCGACGTAGTCGTCGGTCACCGGCTGCACCCGGTTGCCCGCCTCGTCCAGGAAGCGCACCGGCTCCGGCGCGGGGATCAGCCCGGCCTGGAAGGGCTCGTGCCGGTGCGGGTGGTCGGGGTGGTCGACGGCCTGTGCGGCTGCGCGGCCGGCGACGTGGTCGGGTGTCGTCATCGACAGCCTCCGATATGTCGTGAAGCGGGGTGACGCCATGGTGCGCCCCGGCCAGGCGATGGTTCAATGAGGCGGCGGAGAACCAGACGATCGGCTCTCGCAGAGCGAGGACGGAGGCCAGATGTCTGACCACGCGCGCCCCGGCGCCCCTCTCGACGAGGTGGATCGCTCGCTGCTCGGCGCGCTGGTCGCCGACGGGCGGCAGTCGCTGCGCACCATCGCCGAGCGGCTGCACGTGTCGCGGGCCACCGCCTACGCCCGGCTGGACCGCCTGGTCGAGCAGGGCGTGGTGGACGGCTTCACGGTGCGCGTCAACCCTGAGGCGGCGGGGCTGGGCACGTCGGCCTACGTGCTGGTGTCGGTCGAGCAGAACTCCTGGCGCGAGGTCCGGGACGCCCTGGTCCAGGTGCCGTACGTCGAGCACGTGGCGCTGGTCGCGGCGGAGTACGACGTGATCGTGCTCGTGCGGGCGCAGGACAACGCGGCGCTGCGGGCGGTGGTCTTCGACCGCATCCAGATCATCCCTGGTGTCACCAGCACGCGCACCCTGCTGATCTTTGCGGAGTCCCGCGGCGAGGTCCCGCCCTTCCTCTGACCTGGCGTTGCTCTGACCCGATCACCGGGGCCGGGCGTCAGATCGACAGGTTGTCCTTGACGACCTGGGCGAGACGCTCGGCGGCCTGCCGCGCGGCCTCCTCGGTCTGCGCCTCGACCATCACGCGCACCAGCGGCTCCGTGCCCGACTTGCGCAGCAGCACCCGGCCCGAGCCCTGGAGCTCGTTCTCGACCTCGGCGACGGCGATCTTGACGGCGTCGTTGCGGTCCACGGCGTCCTTGTCGACGCCCTTGACGTTGACGAGGGTCTGCGGGAGACGCGTCATGACCGAGGCCAGCTCGGCGAGGGAGCGCCCGGACCCCACGACGCGAGCGGCCAGCATCAGCGCGGTCAGCACACCGTCCCCGGTGGTGCCGTGGTCGAGCATGATGACGTGGCCCGACTGCTCGCCACCGAGCGACAGCCCGTTGGCGCGCATGTCCTCGAGGACGTAGCGGTCGCCCACCCCGGTCTGGCGGATGGTGACGCCCTGGCGCTCCATCGCCTGCAGCAGCCCCAGGTTGCTCATGACCGTCACCACGAGGGTGTCCTCGGCGAGGCGTCCCTGCTCCTTGAGGGCCAGGGCGAGGATCGACATGATCTGGTCCCCGTCGACGACCGTGCCCTGCGCGTCGACCGCCAGGCACCGGTCCGCGTCGCCGTCCCAGGCGACACCGAGGTCGGCGCCGCGGGCCACGACCGCCTCCGACAGGCGATCGAGGTGGGTGGAGCCGTAGCCGTCGTTGATGTTGAGGCCGTCGGGGGACGCCCCGATGACGTCGACCGTGGCACCCGCCCGCTCGAACACCTCGGGACCGACCTGGCTCGCTGCTCCGTGGGCCGCGTCGACGACCAGGTGCAGCCCGTCGAGGCGGGTCGGCACGGCGTCGAGCAGGTGCTCCATGTAGAAGTCGGCGCCCTGCGGGAAGGGACGGATGCGCCCCACCGCCGCGCCGGTCGGGCGGTCGCTCGACGCCTGCTGCTCGGCGTCCAGGCGCTCGAGGATCTCGTCCTCCTGGGCGTCGGACAGCTTGTGCCCGCCCTTGGCGAGGAACTTGATCCCGTTGTCGGGCATCGCGTTGTGCGAGGCGGAGAGCACGGCGCCGATGGAGGCGTTCATCCGGGCCGTGAGGTACGCGATGGCCGGGGTGGGCAGCACCCCGGCGTCGAGGACGTCGACGCCCGCCGACGCGAGACCCGCGCAGACGGCCGCGCCCAGGAACTCGCCCGACGCGCGGGGGTCACGGCCCACGACCGCCACGGACCGCTGGCCACCGAAGGCCCCCTTGTCGCCGAGCGTCCGCGCGGCCGCCACCGACAGGTGCAGGGCGAGGTCCGCGGTGATGTCCCGGTTGGCGAGGCCGCGGACACCGTCCGTGCCGAAGAGTCGAGCCACAGGAGGCCTTTCGTCGTCGGGCCGCGCGGCGGCGAGCCCGGGTCAGCTGAGCGTGGTCTGCTCTCGACCGTACTACGGCGGGCGTCGAGGAGGTCGGCGCCGGTCCGTGACGCCGGACGGCGGCCGCCCCGTGAGGGACGACCGCCGTCGGTGGCGCGAGGACCCGCGCGTCGGCGCGGCGTCAGATCAGCGCTTGGAGTACTGCGGGGCCTTGCGGGCCTTCTTGAGACCGGCCTTCTTGCGCTCGGGGACGCGGGCGTCGCGGGTGAGGAACCCGGCCTTCTTGAGGGTCGGACGGTTCAGCTGCTCGTCCACACCGTTGAGCGAGCGGGCCACGCCCAGGCGGACCGCGCCGGCCTGGCCGGAGGGGCCACCGCCGTGGACGCGGACGAGCACGTCGTAGGCGCCGTCGAGCTCGAGCACCTTGAGGGGCTCGTTGACGATCTGCTGGTGCACCTTGTTGGGGAAGTACTCCTCCAGGCCGCGACCGTTGATCTTCCACTCGCCGGTGCCGGGGACGATGCGCACGCGGGCGATGGCCTGCTTGCGGCGACCGGTGGCCGCGCCGGGGGCGGAGGCGGAGGGCTTGCGGGAGGGCTCGACCGGGGCCGAGGACTCGCTGGTGTACTCGGTGAGCTCGGGCTCGTCGGTGTCGAGGACGTTCTCGACGTCGATGCTGGTGTCAGCCACGTTGTTTCCTTAAATCTCTACGGCAGCGTCGCGCGGGGGCGGATTACTGCGCGACCTGGGTGATCTCGAAGGGGACAGGCTGCTGGGCCTGGTGCGGGTGCTTGTCGCCGGTGTAGACCTTGAGCTTGGTCAGCTGCTGGCGGGCCAGCGAGTTCTTCGGCAGCATGCCGCGGATGGCCTTCTCGACGGCCCGGGTCGGGTCCTTGTCGAGCAGCTCGGCGTAGCTCTGGCTCTTGAGGCCACCCGGGTAGCCGGAGTGCCGGTAGGCCATCTTCTTCTCGAGCTTGGCACCGGTGAGGGCGACCTTCTCGGCGTTGATGATGATGACGAAGTCGCCCATGTCCACGTGGGGGGCGAAGGTCGCCTTGTGCTTGCCACGCAGGAGGGTGGCGGCCTGGACGGCCAGACGGCCGAGCACGACGTCGGTCGCGTCGATCACGTGCCAGGTGCGAGTGACCTCGCCCGGCTTCGGGGTGTACGTACGCACGGTGGTTCTGCCTTACGTTCGGATGAGTGTGTATCGGCGGTATGCCGTGAGCTCCCGGCGACCTGCGCTGGGGTGGCACGCCCGCGGAGGGCACACGGCACAACAGTCCTCAAGTCTACCGGCCGAGCCGCGCCACCCCAAACGGCGGGTGGGGCACCGCCGTACGGCCTCTGACCTGCGGCAATGGGTCTCCCGACGCATTTTGCAAAACAAGTGTGCAAACGTGCTGTGCAAAGCTATTGTGCACGTATGACGATCCCCCCGCCCCCTCCCCCGCTGTCATCGGTGCGGCTCACCGCCACCGCCGTCAAGGTCCTCGCGCACCCCCTGCGATCCCGCCTCGTGGGGGCACTGCGACGCGAGGGGCCTTCCACCGCAACCGCGCTCGCGAAGGTGATGGGCACCAACAGCGGCGCGACGTCATACCACCTGCGCAAGCTCGCGGAGGTCGGGCTGGTGGTTGAGGTGGGTGACCGTCAGGGCCGGCGACGGCTGTGGGCCGCGTCCGCCGACCTCACCCAGTTCAGCCCCAGCGAGTTCCACGACGACGAGGACGCCGACACGGCCCTCGGCTGGCTGGAGCGGGACTGGCTGCAGCACTTCCACGACAAGTTCGGCGCCTGGCTGGACGCCCGTCACCGCTGGCCCTCCTCCTGGCAGGACGCCGCCTCGATGAACGACACCATGCTCGTCGTCACCGACGCCCAGCTCGCCGAGCTACGGGACCGGGTCTCCGAGCTGGCCGACTCTTATCGGACCGCGGGCCAGGGCAACCCGGAGGCCAAGCGTGTCTCCTTCTACCACGTCGCCTACCCCATCGACCTCGACAAGGCCCCACGGCGTCGCTGACCCCCACCCCCGCCCACTGGTCACCTCCCGACACCCCCACCCCCGCCCACAACTGACCAGTCGTCGAAAGAGACTCCCGTGCGTCCGCTCGCCCCCCGCACCGTCTTCCTCACCTTGACCGGCACCCGGTGGGCCCCGGTCGGGCTGGTGGTCGGCGTGTTGACGCTGTGGGCGCGCGAGCGTGGGCTCAGCGTCGCCGAGACGCTCACCTACGTGTCCTTCCAGGGCCTGGCCGTGCTGCTCCTCGAGGTGGCCGGTGACCTCGCCGCCCAGGGGACGATCCTCGGGGTCACCATCGCCGCCGGCTCCCTGCTGTGCGGCGGGCTGGTCGCCTGGCACCCGTGGCGGGGGCACAGCGCGCTGCTGCTTCCCCTCGTCCTCTACGCCCTGCTCTGCGTCGTTCACCTGGTGGCGACGTCCGCCCTGTTGCGGGAGACGCGGGCCCAGGATGCCCCACCCCGTGGTACGGGGTCCGGCGGGCTCGCCGCGCTCGTCGCCTCCGCACGCGCGACGCCCAGGGTGATCGGCGACAGCGTCCGGCTCGTGGTCGGCAACCGCGTCCTGTCCTCCCTCGCCGGGCGGCTCCACCAGCGCATCGGGGTGCCTCGCACGGCCATCGTTGCCCGCGTGCTCAACGGGCTGGGGGCGCTCGCGATGGGGCTGGCCGCGGGCCCGGTCGCGCTGGTCGCCGCCTACCTGTTCACGTACGCCCTGCACGGCACCGCGGGCGTCGCCCACAACGCCCTCCTGCACCGCGAGGCCACCTCGGGCAACCGGGCGACGGTGCTGTCGCTCAACTCGCTGGTCTTCTTCGCGGCGGCAGCGGCCTGGTCCCCCGTGCTGGGGCTGCTGGCCGGCCGCACGAGCACGGCGACGGCCATGGCCCTGGGCGGACTCGTCTCCGTGCTGGGTCTGCTCGGCTACCTGCCTGCTGCACGGGCGGATCGTCGCCGGAGTGCGGCACGGGTCCGCGACCAGTGCTGACGCCGACCGGTCCGGCGTCAGGGCACGCCGGCACCCCGCGCCGACGTGAGCAGGGCGTACCACTGCTCACGGCTCATCGACGCGGCCACCCGCCGCGCGCCGGCGCAGGCCACGATGCGGTCAGGATCCGTGCTGCCCACCACTGGGGCGATCCGTGCGGGGTGCTTCATCAGCCACCCGAGGACGACCTCCTCCCGCGTGGCGCCCAGCTCCTCGGCGAGCCTCGCGACGAGACGGGCCGTCCGACGATCGGCCCCCTCGGCGTCGTCCGGGAGCCGGCCCGAGTAGCGCCCCTGAGCGAGGCTGCCCCAGGCCTGCACCTGGACGCCCTGCTCCCGGCAGTGCTCGAGGGTCCCCTCGGGGAAGGGCGCCGAGGTCGACGCGGCCGTGTTGACGCAGATGCCCTCCTCGACGAATCCCCGATGATGCAGCGACAGCTCGAGCTGGTTGACGGCGAGCGGGAGGTCGAGGTGCCGCTGCAGGGACCGCATCTGGGCGGCCGAGAAGTTGGACACGCCGACGGCGCCCACCAGGCCCTCGCCGACCAGCTCCTGCAGGGCGTCCGCCGCGTCCTGCGGCTCCATCAGCGGGTCCGGCCGGTGCAGGAGCAGGGTGTCGACGTGGTCGACGCCCAGCCGCTCGAGACACGCTCGGGCCCGTGTGCGGATGGCCTCGCCGGACAGGTCGTAGTGGCCCACGACGTCGTCGGTCGGCAGGGTGATCCCGACCTTGGTCTGGATGCGGATCCGGTCCCGCAGCCCGGGATGGCGCTGCAGCACCAGGCCGAACGCCCGTTCCGCCTTGCCCCGCCGGTAGATGTCGGCGTGGTCGAAGGTCGTCATCCCGGCGTCCAGCGCGGCCAGGACGGCGCGTTCGGCCGCATCGACCGCGTCGACCGTGACCTCCTCGCCGTCCCAGTCGCCGCCCAGCCCCATGCATCCGTAGACCAGCTCGCTCATCCGCCCAGTCTCGCGGACGCGGCGGTCCCCCACACGGCGTGCCGGGCCGCGGGACGGATCACGAGCGGAGCCCCCGGCCGGCGACCGGTCGGGGGCTCCGCCGTCGGCGATGAGCGTGCCTCAGCGCGCCGGCTGGACGAACACGGCCACGGTGCGGGCGGGGACGGTGGCCACCCCGGCCGCGGCGTCCCAGCGAGACCCACGGACGACCGCGTCCGCGCCCCGCTGCTGGACGGGAGACAGCGTCAAGGGCGTGCCCTTGAGCGCCGGCACCGACTGGGTGACCGCCTCGGGCGTGGCGTTGAAGACGACGACCACGCCGTCCAGCGCGGGGTCGACGGGGGTGCCGCGGGTGTCGTCGATCCGCATCACGACCACGCCCTGGTGCGCGTCGCCCGTGCCGCTGACCGGGTAGCTCAGCTTGGCCTTGATCTGGTCGGCCGTGCCGAGGCGGAACAGCGGCGTGGAGAAGCGCAGCCGCAGCAGGTCCTGGGCCTGGGCCGTCGCGGTCCCCACGTCGGCGGGCGACGGCTTGAGCGAGGCGTCGGCGAGCAGGGGCCGCATGAACTCCCACTTCGCCTTGTTGGGACCGGCCGGCGGCAGCCCGTGGCCGAAGCCGTTGTCGGCGCCCGTCCAGGACAGGGTGTTGAACCAGTCACCGCTGTTGTAGCTGTCCCGGTCGAAGCTCTTGCTCCGGAGCAGGTCGGCCCCCGCGTGCCAGAAGCTCGGCGACTGCCCGAGCGCCGTGGTCGACAGCGAGAGGGTGTTCATCCGCACCCGGTCGGCCATGGAGGTCGCCCGGGGCAGCTTCATCGTGAGCGCGTCCCACAGCGTCTCGTTGTCGTGGGCGTCGACGTAGCTGATCGCCTCGTCCGGCTGGTCGGCGTAGCCGGCCTTGGCGCCGTTGTAGTCCACCTGCTCGCCGGTGACGACCGCCCCCCGCGTGCTCCGGAAGCGGAAGGACCTCAGCTGGCCCGCCAGGCCGAGCTGCAGCAGGTCGGTGTCTCCCGCGAGGTCGGCGGCGCCTCCCGCGACGGGGCTGCCGTTGGGGTCGGTCACCACCCCCGAGCCGAAGCCCTGGGCGCGAGGGTCGTCGTCGAACGGCCCACCGCCTCGCACCGCGTCGCGGAGCCGGTCGTTGAACGACCCGATACCGGTCCCTCCGAGCTGCCCCTGCGTGGCCTGGCGGAAGAGCGCGTTGTCGGCGACCTCGCCGAAGTTCCAGCCCTCGCCGTAGACGTAGACGGTCCGGCCGTCGACCCCGTCGCGCGCCGGGGTCAGGGCGTCGAGCGCGGCCCGGACCTTGACCATGGACTCGCGGCTGTGGTGCCCCATCAGGTCGAAGCGGAAGCCGTCCACCTTGTAGTGGCGCGCCCACAGCACCACGGCGTCGACCATGGCCTTCTCCGCCATGGCGTGCTCCGTGGCGATGTTCTGGCAGCAGGTGGAGGTGTAGACCGCGCCCTTGGCGTCCAGCCGGTGGTAGTAGCCGGGGACGACCCGGTCCAGCACGGACGTGGCGTCCTGGCCCGAGGCCGGGGTGTGGTTGAACACCTGGTCGAGGACCACGCGCAGCCCGGAGCGGTGCAGACCACCGACCATCGTGCGGAACTCCGCCACGCGCGCGCCGCCGTCAGCGCCGGCGTCGGTGGAGGCGTAGGAACCCTCGGGGGCCATCCAGTGCAAGGGGTCGTAGCCCCAGTTGTAGCCGTCCTTGTCGGCGACCTTGGCGAGGCAGGCCTGCTGGCCCTCGCTCGCCGGCCCCATGGACGAGAGGTCGCAGCCCGGCGTCTGCTGGTCTGCGCGCCGCTCGGGGATCGAGGCGATGTCGAAGGTCGGCAGCAGGTGCACGGTGTTGAGCCCCGCGCGGGCCAGGGACCTCAGGTGCTTGGTGCCGTTGCCCTCGTCGGCGAACGCGAGGTAGGAGCCCCGGTGGGCCGCCGGCACGCTCTCGTCGCCGATCGAGAAGTCCCGCACGTGCAGCTCGTAGATCGTGGAGTCCACGGACTGCCGCAGGGCCGGTGCCTTCGCCTCGCGCCAGAGCCGGGGCGCCAGGGCGGGGTCGGCGAGGTCGACCGCCACGGAGCGACCGGAGCCAGGCGTGAGCGCGACGGAGTACGGGTCGGTGACCACGTTGGTCTCGACCTTGCGGGTGCGTGGTGCGTAGACGACGACCTCGTAGGCGTAGCGCGAGTCCTTGAACCCGGGCCGCGTGACCGTCCAGGCACCGTCCTGACCGCGGTCCATCCGGGTGCGCGTCGCGCTCGAGACCGGGGCGTCGGCTGCCGCCCCGGCGGGCCACGACAGGAGGGTCACCTGCTGAGCCGTGGGCGCCCACACCGCGAGCGAGGCCGTGCTCCCGCGGAAGGTCACGCCGTAGGAGCGGGCCGCCGCACGGCCGGCATACAGCGCGTCGAGCACCAGGGCGGTCTGCACCCCGGTGGCGTCCTGGATGCGACCGAGGTGGTCGTACATCCCCACGGCCACCTGCCCGCGGAGGATCTCCGGAGCCTGACGGGCCGCCGCGCGGTCCAGCCGCAGGGCGTGGTAGCCCTTGAGCTCGGGGTGCGAGGCCAGCACAGCGGCCGGTAGGCCCGCAGGGTCCCGCGTCAGCGCTGCCTGACCGCCGTCGGGTGAGGTGATCGCCTCGGCGTCCATGGCCAGCCGTGCGGTCGGCGACCAGTGCAGCCGCCACCGCAGGAGGGCCGGGTCGGTCCCCTGCGGCACCCCGGAGGCAGGCCAGGCCACGAGGTCCGGCGCGACCCAGACGGCGCGCTGCGTGCCGAGGTCGGGGGCCGACCCGGCCCGGGACGTCTTCACTGTCGTCATGTGGGTGCCGATCGTGTAGGAGATGGTGACGACCGTGCCGTCCGAGGGCACGGTGAAGGACATGTTGGCCCCGCCCGCGGCGCCGCCCGCACCGTAGCTCTCGGTCCACGACAGGCCGTGCGTCACCTTGAACTCGTAGCTCCCGGCGGGGATCTGGTCGCTCGACCAGGTGTAGGTGCCGTCCCCGTCCGGGTCCTGCAGCCACGGCCGCATGCAGTCGGGTGCCCAGTCACCGCCGCAGCCGAGCTTGGCCTGGTAGGAGCCCGGGGCCGTGATGATCGGGCCCTGCGCGTCGCTGGTGGCGTAGTGCGTGGCGTGGTCGTAGTAGAAGGTGACGTTGCCGCCTGGTGCGGTGTAGTCGATGTTGGACCCGCCCCGGACGCCGCCGGCGCCGTAGTTCTCGTCCCACGCGCGGTTGATCGCCGCCTTGTAGGAGTGCTGGCCCGCCGGGATCGTGGTGAACGTGCGCTTCCAGACCTGGTCCTTGGCGTCCAGCGCGAGCTGCGCCTGGTCGCAGGACGGGGCCCAGTCCTCGGCGCACCCCATCTCGGTGTTGTGCGTGCCCGGGACGGACACCGCCGCGGGCTGGGTCACCGGGCCGACCCCTCCACCACCCGGCAGGGGGTCGCTGCCGGGATCCCCGACGATGCCGTATGACGAGGACGCCGACACGTTGCCGGAGCTGTCCTTGGCCACGGCGCGGTACTCGAGCAGCGTGCCCTTGGCCATCCCCGTCACGTCGTGAAAGACCCGGTAGGGAGCATTGTCGTCGGTGCCGATCGTGGTCCACCCGGACGTCCCCACGGGACGGTAGGCGAAGGTGACCTGGGCGAAGGTGT
This sequence comes from Arsenicicoccus cauae, assembly GCF_043162025.1. Classification (NCBI taxonomy): domain Bacteria; kingdom Bacillati; phylum Actinomycetota; class Actinomycetes; order Micrococcales; family Intrasporangiaceae; genus Arsenicicoccus; species Arsenicicoccus cauae. The sequence goes on from NZ_CP171001.1 coordinate 149,930, forward strand.
TCTCGGGGATGGCCGCCGCGATCTCCGCCCGACCGCCGACGGCGGCGCCGGCGCCAGGAGAGGTGAGGTAGACCGCCGGCGCCGCCGGGCGGTGCGTCATGGAGCCGGTCGAGGACCAGACGCTCACCGACAGCGGCGGCACGGTCGCGGTGACCCGGCCGTCCTTGTCGGACTTGAGGATCGACGTCGTGCCGTGCACGGGCAGGAAGGGCCGCTGCCGGACGTAGGTCGAGAAGGAGGCGGACGCGGCCTTGGTGCTGTTGTTGACGGCGACGACGTACTCGCGACCGGTGGCCCGGTCGATGCGCGAGAAGGCGTAGATGCCGGCCGCGTCCGAGGCGTAGCGGTGGATCTGGGCACCGTCCGCGAGCGCCGGGTTGGCCTGCCGCAGCGCAGACAGCTCGGAGATCGTCCGATAGAGCGGTGCGGACCTGTCGTAGCGGTCCCGCGACCCGGGGGCTCCGCCGATGACGGGCTCCTCGGCATACTGCTGGACCTTGGTGGCGAACATGTCCTGGCGCGAGTCCTTGTCGCCCCCGGCCCCTGCGAAGCCCTGCTCGTCGCCGTAGTAGGTGACGGGCTGTCCCCGGGTGAGGTACATGATCGCGTTGGCCAGCCGCGTGCGCTGCAGCAGCTCGTCGCCGGTGTAGCCCGCCTTGGCGAGCATCATGCCGACGCGTCCCATGTCGTGGTTGCCGAGGAAGGTCGGCAGCTGGTAGGCGTTCGAGTCGGCGTCGGTGTAGTAGTCGTCGCCGGCGAACAGGTCGCGCAGGCCGGTCGTGGCCTTGCCCTGGGCGGCGGCCACGGCTGCGCCCTGGAAGCCGAAGTCCAGCGTGGCGGGGAGCTTGCCGGCCGTGGTGTAGGTGGACATCACCTTGGGGTCGCCGTCGTAGACCTCGCCGAACATGAAGAAGTCCTTGCGGCCGATCGACCGCGCGTGGTCCAGGACCCGCGGAGAGAACCGCTGCCAGAACTCGAGATTGACGTGCTTGACCGTGTCGATCCGGAAGCCGTCGATGCCGAGGTCGACCCACGCGGCATAGACGTCGCCCATCCCGTCGACCACCTCGGGACGCTCGGTGAACAGGTCGTCCAGACCCACGAAGTCGCCGTAGGTCGTCGACTCGCCCGCCCACGTCGAGTCTCCGCGGTTGTGGTACATCGTCGGGTCGTTGAGCCAGGAGGGCACCCGCACCGTCTTGTCGGTCTCGGTGCGGTAGGTGGGGGTGTAGGGGAAGGACGTCTGCGCCGACAGGGGCGGGAACTGCTTGTTGACGTAGTCCCGGTCGTCGAACGCCTGACCCGTGGCCGTCTTGTAGGGGACCGCCGACTTCGGCACGTAGGAGTACTGCTTCTGGGCGTAGTCGAGCACGTCGGCCGTGTGGTTGGTGATGATGTCGAAGTAGACCTTCATCCCCTTGGCGTGCGCTGCGGCGACGAGGGCCTTCATCTCGGCGTTGCTGCCCAGGTGCGGGTCGATCTGGGTGAAGTCGGTGACCCAGTAGCCGTGGTAGCCCGCGCTCGCGTCGGCCCCGGTGCCCTGGACCGGACGGTTCTTGAACGACGGAGTCAACCAGATCGCCGTGGTGCCGAGCCCCTTGATGTAGTCCAGCCGCTGCTGCAGCCCCGCCAGGTCACCCCCGTGGTAGAAGCCCTTGTCGGACGGGTCCAGCCCCGTCTCGAGCCGACCTCCGGCAAGACCCCCGCGGTCGTTGGACCGGTCGCCGTTGGCGAACCGGTCCGCCATCACGAAGTAGAAGCGCTCCCGTGTCGTCGGCGGACGGAGGCTGTCCCCGGCCAGAGCCTTGTCAGCCGCGGTCGCGCCGCCGGACAGCCCGAGCGGGGTGATACCGGTGCGGTGCGTGCTGTCGTCGTACGTCACCTGCAGCCGTGCCGGGCCTCGGAGCACGAGCGGAGCGTTGGCTCCGCCCTTGGTGCCGTCGAGCGCGTAGGACTCCTCCCACGTGCCGTTGATCGCGGTCTTGACCTCGTAGGACCCGGCCGGGACGTCGAAGGTGCGCTGATAGGTCGTCGTGCCCGTCTCGGGCACGAGACGCGTCTGCTCGCAGGCGGGTTGCCAGTCGTCGGAGCAGCCGAGCTCGGACTGCAGCGAGCCGACGAGGGTCACGGTGCGGGGCTCGACCGCCGTGGCGAGAGGCGCCTGCGGCAGGCCGATCGCGGCGAGGGCCAGGGCGGCGAGGGTGGCCAGTGCCGGACGGGCAGCGCGGCGAATCATGAGCGGCACGATGTCTCCTGAGACTCATGCCCGCAGTGGGGTCCGCGGGCACCTGACGGGCCACGTCGTCGTGGTCCGCTCGACAGTATGGTGCCCGCCACCGACAGACCGCCCCCCAGCCCCTGCAATAAGTTGCACTTCTTGCAGCAAACCGCGTCAGCCGTCCTCTCCACGCGGGGGTCGGCCCCCCGGGAGGGTCCGCACGGACCGAGCCTCTCGCGCCCGCGCCTGCAGCTCCGGGTCGGGCGGGTAGACGACCTCGTCCAGGCTGAGCCCGTGCGGCGCCATGACCGCCACCCCCGGATCTCGCCGGGCCCCCGCCAGCACCGACCGCAACCACTCACGGTCCCGGCGTCCCTCCCCCACCGGCACCGCGCCCCCGATCAGCGCTCGGACCATCGAGTGGCAGAAGGCGTCGGCGCGGACGGTGGCCACGAGGACCCCCTGGTCGTCACGCACCCAGGAGTACTCCAGCAGCGTGCGGATCGTCGTCGCGCCCTCCCGTTGCCGGCAGAAGGCCGCGAAGTCGTGCAGCCCGACCAGACCCGCGCACGCCTCCTGCATGCGGGACAGGTCGAGGGGCCTGCGCACCACCGCCGTGTCGTGCCGTCGCAGCGGGTCCAGGCGCGCCGGGTCGTCCAGCAGCCGATAGCGGTAGCGCCGCTCCACCGCGGAGAAGCGGGCGTCGAAGCCCTCCGGCGCCACCCGCACCGCCCGCACCACGACGTCGCCGGGGAGCACCCCGTTGAGACGCGTCACGGCGGCCTCGACCGGTCTCCGGTCCGAGCGCCCGGGCAGCCGCGCCAGCAGGTCGTCCGCGACGTCGAGGTGGCAGACGGCGCCGCGCGCGTGCACCCCCGCGTCCGTGCGCCCGGCCACGGTCAGCCGCGGCGGCGCCTCGCTGCGCAGGATCGTCTGCCACGCGACGGCGAGCGTCTCCTCGACGGTCCGCCGGCCGGGCTGCGCCGCCCACCCGCTGAACCCCGTCCCGTCATACGCGAAGTCCACCCGCAGTCGGGACAGGGCGGACGGCGGGGTCTCCATGAGCGTCCATCCTAGCGATGGCACGAGGACCCCTCGTATGCCGCAGGGCCCGGCACCCCTGGTGGGGGTGACGGGCCCTGCTGTGCTCCGGGGACGCGGTCAGGCGTCGCCCTTGGCCTCGGTGGTGCTGTCCGTGGCGGCGTCGGCCGCCTGGGTGGTGGGCTGGTCCTCGACCGGCGCCTCGGGGGCCTCGGCCTCCGGGGTGGCGACCGGCTCCACCGTCTCGGTCTCGACAGCCTCGGGGGCCTCGACGGGCTCGGCGGTCTCGACCGGGACGGCCGGCTGGGAGTCCCTGGACGCGCGCCGGGTTGCGGCCTCGGCCTCCTTGACGGTGGCCTTCTTGGCGACGGGCTCGCGCACGAGCTCGATGACGGCCATGGGGGCGTTGTCGCCCTTGCGCGCACCGATCTTGGTGATGCGGGTGTAGCCGCCCTGGCGCTCCGCCATGTCCGGCGCGATCTCCACGAACAGGCGGTGGACGACACCCTTGTCGCGGACGACCGTGAGGACGCGACGACGAGCGTGCAGGTCTCCGCGCTTGGCGAAGGTGATCATGCGCTCGGCCAGGGGGCGCAGGCGCTTGGCCTTGGCCTCCGTGGTCGTGATCCGGTCGTGCTCGAACAGCGACGTGGCCAGGTTGGCCAGCATCAGGCGCTCGTGGGCCGGACCGCCGCCGAGACGAGGACCCTTGGTGGGGGTAGGCATGGTTTCTCCTAGATAGTCCGACCGACCGCAGGGGGCGCCGACCGTGGCACCGTGAGGTCAGTCCTGCTTTCGGTCAGTAGTTCAGTACTGCTCGTCCTCGAGGGCGATGTCGTCCTCGTAGCTGTCGTACGCCTCGGCGATCGTCGACGGGTCGAACCCGGGCGGGCTGTCCTTGAGCTGCAGGCCCATGCCCACGAGCTTGGCCTTGACCTCGTCGATCGACTTCGCACCGAAGTTGCGGATGTCGAGCAGGTCGGCCTCGCTGCGACCCACGAGCTCACCCACGGTGTGGATGCCCTCGCGCTTGAGGCAGTTGTAGGACCGGACGGTCAGGTCGAGGTCCTCGATCGGCAGCGCCAGGTCGGCGGCGAGCGCGGCGTCCGTCGGGGACGGGCCCATGTCGATGCCCTCGGCCTCGACGTTGAGCTCGCGGGCCAGCCCGAACAGCTCCACCAGCGTCTTGCCGGCGGAGGCCATCGCGTCGCGCGGAGCCATGGAGTTCTTGGTCTCGACGTCCACCACCAGGCGGTCGAAGTCCGTGCGCTGCTCGACACGCGTCGCCTCGACCTTGTAGGTCACGGCCAGCACCGGGGAGTAGATGGAGTCGACCGGGATGCGGCCGATCTCCTGCTCGCCGGACTTGTTCTGCTGCGACGAGACGTAGCCACGGCCACGCTCGACGGTCAGCTCCATCTCGAGCTTGCCGTTGTCGTTGAGCGTCGCGATGTGCAGGTCGGGGTTGTGCACCTCGACGCCCGCGGGCGGGGTGATGTCGGCGGCGGTGACGGCGCCGGGACCCTGCTTGCGGAGGTACATCACGACCGGCTCGTCGTGCTCCGAGGAGACGACCAGGCCCTTGATGTTGAGGATGAACTCCGTGACGTCCTCCTTGACACCGGGGACGGTGGAGAACTCGTGGAGGACACCGTCGATGCGCAGGCTGGTGACGGCGGCACCCGGGATGCTCGACAGCAGCGTGCGCCGCAGCGAGTTGCCGAGGGTGTAGCCGAAGCCCGGCTCGAGGGGCTCGATGGTGAAGCGGGAACGGGCCTCGGAGAGCATCTCCTCCGAGAGCACCGGACGCTGTGCGATCAGCACGGTTTTCTTCCTTCCCATGGACGCCCGCTATATGACGTCTCATGAATCCCCTGGCGGGGCGGCCCCTCACCTCTGTCCGTGAGCCGGCCGGCCGGTCCGTCCGCGGGACGGACCGTGGTCTCAGACGTATGGCGGCGAGCCGGGCCGCAACCCGGCCCACCGCCATGCGTCGTGATGCCGATTACTTCGAGTAGAGCTCCACGATCAGCTGCTCCTCGACGGGGACGTCGATCTGCTCGCGCACGGGCAGCTGGTGGATCAGGATCCGCAGGGAGCCCGGGACGACCTGCATCCACGCCGGGATCGGGCGGTCCCCGAAGGTCTGGCGAGCCAGCTCGAACGGGAACGTGTTCACCGACTTGGGACGGATGTCGATGATGTCGTACTGGGTCACCTGGTAGGACGGGATGTCCACCCGGACGCCGTTGACCGTGAAGTGGCCGTGGGCGACGAGCTGACGCGCCGCACGACGGGTGCGGGCCAGGCCGGCGCGGTAGACGACGTTGTCCAGGCGGGACTCCAGGATCTGGAGGAGGTTCTCGCCGGTCTTGCCGGGACGGCGCGAGGCCGTCTCGTAGTAGTTGCGGAACTGCTTCTCCAGCACGCCGTACATGTAGCGGGCCTTCTGCTTCTCGCGCAGCTGGAGGAGGTACTCCTTCTCCTGCACGCGACCGCGGCCGTGCATGCCGGGCGGGTAGGGGCGGTTCTCGAAGTTCCGGTCGCCACCGACGAGGTCGGTCTTGAGACGACGGGACTTCTTGCTCATGGGTCCGGTGTAACGAGCCATAAGTCAGCTATCTCCTTCCGTGTCTCAGACGCGACGGCGCTTGGGCGGGCGCACGCCGTTGTGGGGGGTGGGCGTGACGTCGCTGATGGCGCCGACCTCGAGGCCGGTCGCGGTCAGCGAGCGGATCGCCGTCTCGCGGCCCGAGCCCGGGCCCTTGACGAACACGTCGACCTTGCGCATGCCGTGGTCCATGGCGCGGCGCGCGGCGGCCTCCGCGGCCATCTGCGCGGCGAACGGCGTGGACTTGCGGGAGCCCTTGAAGCCGACCTGGCCGGCGGACGCCCACGAGATCACCGCACCGGTCGGGTCGGTGATCGAGACGATCGTGTTGTTGAACGTGCTCTTGATGTGAGCGTGCCCGTGGGCGACGTTCTTCTTCTCCTTGCGGCGGACCTTCTTTGCCGCAGCCTGACGGCCCTTGGGAGGCATGTGGCTGGTTTCTCCTGTAACTCGGTAAGTGAAGACTGTGCGTGAAGTGGACCGACTGATGTGCCGCGCCGCGAGGGTTTCCAATCCCCCGGCTGGGCGTCCGGTTCACATCGGTTGGTTACTTCTTGCCGGCCTTCTTCTTGCCGGCGACCGTGCGCTTGGGACCCTTGCGGGTGCGGGCGTTGGTCTTGGTGCGCTGACCGCGGACGGGCAGGCCACGACGGTGGCGAAGGCCCTCGTAGGACCCGATCTCCACCTTGCGGCGGATGTCGGACGCGATCTCGCGACGGAGGTCACCCTCGATCTGGTAGCTACCCTCGAGGTGGTCGCGGAGCTTGACCAGCTCCTCCTCGGTGAGGTCCTTGACGCGCGTGTCCGGGTTGACGCCCGTGGCCGCGATCGTCTGAACGGCGCGGGTGCGGCCCACGCCGAAGATGTACGTCAGTGCGACCTCGACGCGCTTCTCGCGCGGCAGGTCGACTCCAACGAGACGAGCCATGTGGTTGGTTCTCCTGATACGGACGGAGGTCTGGAGCAGCACCGTTCCGCTGACCCCGCGCCGTCGCCGCTCGACGCCCTCTTGGTCGGGCGCCTCGCTCGGACGAGGATCTCGGTCCCCGGCCTCCGTGCCGGGGGTGACGTCCAGGTCTCGACGGGTCGAGACCTGAGGCCGGGTGCTGCTGGCAATGCTTCGTGCGCGTTCGGCGGAAGCCTGCGCGTGCGGGTCGACGCGGCCGGGGCCACGATGACCGGTGGATCAGCCCTGACGCTGCTTGTGGCGAGCGTTCTCGCAGATCACCATGACCCGGCCGTTGCGGCGGATCACCTTGCACTTGTCGCAGATCTTCTTGACGCTGGGCTGAACCTTCATCTGCCTACTGTCTTCAGATCGGGCCCGGGGCACGGACGTGCCCCAGGCGGGTGGATCGGGTGGTGCCTGCCGACCACCGGACCGGGCGAGCCGGTCAGCGGTAGCGGAAGACGATGCGCCCTCGGGTCAGGTCATACGGGCTGAGCTCAACGACGACCCGGTCCTCGGGGAGGATGCGGATGTAGTGCTGACGCATCTTGCCGGAGATGTGAGCGAGCACCTTGTGACCGTTGGTGAGCTCCACCCGGAACATCGCGTTCGGGAGAGCCTCCACGATCGTGCCCTCGATCTCGATGACACCGTCCTTCTTGGCCATGTCCTCCACATTCCGTCGAGGCGGACCGCGTCCTGCGAGCAGGATGACAACCGCCGTGGCACTGTCTGATCGGGTACTTCCGGCACACGTTGTGACGAGGCCTTGACCTGCCATGACCAGCCGCCGGGACAGGTGGGTCTGAACGCTCGTGAGCCGACGCACCAGCCTACGCCATACCCCCGCACGCAGGGAAATCGGCGCAGGCGCGCTGGGGGGACGTCACGCCTGGTCGAGCGGGCCGTATGCCGCGCCCGCCGCCCGCAGCCGCTCCGCTCCCCCGTCGACCTCGGTGAGGACCCACAGACCCGCGTCCGTGACGGCCACGGTGTTCTCCCAGTGGCTCGCCGCGGAGCCGTCGTCGGTGACGACCGTCCACTCGTCGTCGAGCACGTGGTTGTCGGCCGAGCCCAGGGTGATCATCGGCTCGATCGCCAGGGTCACGCCGCTGCGGACGGTCGGCCCCCGGTCGCGGACGCGATAGTTGTAGACCTGGGGGTCCATGTGCATGGACGTCCCGATGCCGTGGCCGACGTAGTCCTCCACGATGCCGTAGTCGACCCCGTCCCGCCGCCCGGAGGCCTCGATCGAGTCCTCGACCGCGGCCCCCACCTCGTGCAGCCGGCCCCCGACGCGCAGGGCGGCGATGCCCGCCCACAGGGATGACTCGGTGGCGTCGGACAGCGCGAGCTCGGCCGGCCTGGCCGCCTCCCGCCCCCCGACGACGAAGGTGCGGGCAGCGTCGCCATGCCACTGCGTGCCGTCCTCGAGGACGTAGCAGCCGCAGTCGACGGACACCAGGTCGCCCTCCAGCAGCATCCGGTCCCCCGGGATGCCGTGCACGATCTGCTCGCCGACGGAGACGCACAGGGTGTGGTGGTAGCCCGGCACCTCGGCGAAGTTCGGCACCATGCCGTGGTCACGGATGAAGCTCTCGGCCAGTGCGTCGAGCTCCCCGGTGGTCATACCGGCCCGCAGCTCCTCGGACAGCATCTGCAGGGTGCGGCCGACGACCAGCCCCGCACGGCGCATGGCGCGGATCTGGTCGTCGGTCTTGGTCTGGATCCTGGAACGCCCGAACACGTGGTTGGCTCAGCCCCGGACCGTCTGCAGGAGTCGCTCGGTCACGTCGTCGACCTCGCCCATGCCGTCCACCTCATGGATCAGGCCCCGCTCGCGGTAGAGGTCGATGAGGGGTTGCGTCTCGCGGGCGTAGATGGCCATCCGCTCCCGGATGACCTCCTCCGTGTCGTCGACCCGACCCTCCACCTCGGCCCGCTTGAGCAGGCGCTGCACGACGGCGTCCGTGTCGACGGTCAGGACGAGGACGGCGTCCAGGGGGCGACCCATGCGCTGAAGCATCCCGTCCAGGGCCTCGACCTGGCCCACGGTGCGCGGGTAGCCGTCCAGCAGGAAGCCGGGCTGGCAGTCGGGCTGGGACAGGCGGTCGGCGACGATCGCGTCGGTGATCTCGTCCGGGACGTAGCCCCCGCCGGCGATGATCTCCTTGACCTTGAGACCGAGCTCGGTCTCGGCCTTGATGTTGGCGCGGAAGATGTCGCCGGTCGAGATGGCGGGGATCCCCAGACCCTCGACGAGCCGTGCGGCCTGCGTCCCCTTGCCGGCGCCGGGCGGACCCATGATGATCAGTTGCATTAGCGCAAGAACCCTTCGTAGTTTCGTTGCTGGAGCTGGGACTCGATCTGCTTCACCGTCTCCAGGCCGACGCCCACCATGATCAGCAGGGAGGCGCCGCCGAACGGGAAGTCGCGCTGCACGTTCATCGTGGTGAACGCGATCACGGGGATCAGGGACAGCAACCCGAGGTAGAGCGCACCCACCGAGGTGAGCCGGGTGAGGATGTAGTCGAGGTACTGGGCCGTGGGGCGCCCTGCGCGGATGCCGGGGATGAAGCCGCCGTACTTCTTCATGTTGTCGGCGACCTCCTCCGGGTTAAAGGTGATCGACACGTAGAAGAACGTGAAGAACACGATCAGGGTGAAGAAGATCAGCGAGTACCACGGCCCGCTGCCCATGCCCAGGTGCGTCTGGATCCACTCGGCCCAGGCGGGCGGGTTGGCGTTGTTGCGCTGGAACGTCGCCACCATCGTGGGCAGCTGCAGCAGCGAGGACGCGAAGATGATCGGGATGACGTTGGCCATGTTGATCTTCATCGGGATGTAGGTGCTGGTGCCGCCGTAGACCTGACGGCCGACCATGCGCTTGGCGTACTGCACCGGGACCCGCCGCTGGCACTGCTCGACGAAGACGACGATGGCCACGATGAGAAGACCCACGAGCATCACGAGGATGAAGCGGCCGAGCTGGCGACCGTTGGCGGCGACCGAGCCCCAGAGCGTGCCGGGGAAGCTGGAGACGATCGAGGTGAAGATCAGCAGCGACATCCCGTTGCCGACGCCCCGGTCCGTGATGAGCTCACCCATCCACATGACCAGGCCGGTGCCGGCGGTCATGGTGACCACCATGATGAGGAGTGCCGGCAGGGACTCGTCCGGCATGATCGACGTGCACTGGCCACCGAACAGCTGGTCAGGGTTGCGCGCGTACGTGACGTACGTGGCCGACTGCAGGATCGCCAGCCCGATCGTGAGGTAGCGGGTGTACTGCGTCAGCTTGGTCTGCCCGGACTGGCCCTCCTGCTTGAGTGCCTCGAACCTTGGGATGACGACGGTCAGCAGCTGCACGATGATGCTGGCCGTGATGTAGGGCATGATGCCCAGCGCGAAGATCGACAGCTGCAGCAGCGCGCCGCCGCTGAACAGGTTGAGGATGCCGAGGGCACCGGTATTGGTCTCGGCGCCCTGCAGGCAGGCCTGGACGTCCGTGTAGCTGACGCCGGGCGTGGGCACGATCGACCCGACGCGGAAGAGCGCCATCACGAACAGGGTGAACAAGATCTTCTTGCGAAGGTCCGGCGTCTTGAACGCACGGGTAAAGGCCGACAGCACAGGTCCTCCTCGGCGACCATGACGACTTACGCAGGGTAGCATCCGCGCCCCTGGTGCCCTGCACGACCACGACCCCGGAAGCGACGCTTCCGGGGTCGTGGTCGTGCAGGTGATGTCGGGCAGCGCCGGCGCTCCGGCTCCTGCCGACGATCAGGCCTGGGTGGTCGAACCGCCCGCGGCCTCGATCTTGTCCTTGGCGGATCCCGAGAACTTGTCCGCCGTCACGTTGACCTTGACGGTGATCTCGCCCTGGCCGAGGACCTTGACGAGCGAGCCCTTGCGGACCGCGCCCTTCTCCACGAGACCCTCGACGGTGACCTCGCCACCCTCGGGGTAGAGCGCGGAGATCTTGTCGAGGTTCACGACCTGGTACTCGGTCTTGAACGGGTTCTTGAAGCCGCGCATCTTGGGCAGACGCATGTGCAGCGGCGTCTGACCGCCCTCGAAGCCCGCGGGCACCTGGTAGCGGGCCTTGGTGCCCTTGGTGCCGCGACCGGCGGTCTTGCCCTTGGAGCCCTCACCGCGACCCACGCGGGTCTTGGGGGTCTTGGCGCCGGGGGCGGGGCGAAGGTGGTGCACCTTCAGGGCGTGCGTGGTGCCGTCGGCAGGGAGCTCCTGCTCGCCGGACTTCTTGGCGATAGCCATCAGTCAACCTCCTCGACGGTCACGAGGTGCGCCACGGTGCGGACCATCCCCCGGATCTCGGGGCGGTCCTCCTTGACGACGACGTCACCGATGCGCTTGAGACCGAGCGTGCGCAGGGTCTCTCGCTGGTTCTGCTTGCAGCCGACGTGGCCACGGGTCTGGGTCACCTTGAGTCGAGACATCAGGCACCAGCCCCAGCGGCACGGGCGCGCAGCAGAGCGGCGGGCGCGACGTCCTCGAGGGACTTGCCGCGGCGAGCCGCGACAGCCTCGGGGCGCTCGAGACCCTTGAGGGCCTCGACCGTCGCGTGGACGATGTTGATCGAGTTGTCCGAGCCGAGCGACTTGGACAGCACGTCGTGGATGCCGGCGCACTCGAGCACGGCGCGCACCGGGCCTCCGGCGATGACACCGGTACCGGGGGCGGCGGGACGAAGGAGCACGACGCCCGCGGCCTTCTCACCCTGGACGGGGTGCGGGATGGTGCCCTGGATGCGGGGGACGCGGAAGAACGCCTTCTTGGCCTCCTCGACGCCCTTCGCGATCGCGGCGGGCACCTCCTTGGCCTTGCCGTAGCCCACGCCCACAGTGCCGTCACCGTCGCCCACCACGACGAGCGCGGTGAAGCTGAAGCGGCGGCCACCCTTGACGACCTTGGCGACGCGGTTGATCGTCACCACTCGCTCGATGTACTGGCTCTTCTCGGCGGAGTCGCGACGGTCGCCCCGCTCGCGGCGGTCACGGCGGTCGTTGGTGCGCTCGCCGCCGTTCTGGCCGGTGCCGGCGCCGGTTCCGCGGCGCTGAGGTCCTGGCATCAGATGTTCCTCTTTCCTGAAACGTACGTCTGGTGAGCGGTCACAGGTCCAGACCACCCTCGCGGGCGCCGTCGGCGATCGCGGCGATGCGGCCGTGGTACTGGTTGCCGCCACGGTCGAACACGACCGCGGACACGCCGGCGGCCTTGGCGCGCTCGGCGACGAGCTCACCGACCCGCTTGGCCTTGGCCGTCTTGTCGCCCTCGAAGGAGCGCAGGTCGGCCTCCATGGTGGAGGCGCTCGCCAGCGTCTTGCCGACGGTGTCGTCGACCACCTGGACGAACATGTGACGCGCGGACCGGTTGACCACGAGGCGAGGCCGCGTCGTGGTGCCGGCGATGCGCTTGCGCAGACGCAGGTGACGGCGGCCGCGCGCGGCGCTCTTGCCCTTGCCGCGCTTGACGATGAGTCGTGCCATGGCTTACTTACCAGCCTTTCCGACCTTGCGGCGGATCTGCTCGCCCGCGTAGCGGACACCCTTGCCCTTGTAGGGGTCGGGCTTGCGGAGCTTGCGGATGTTGGCAGCGACCTCGCCGACGAGCTGCTTGTCGATGCCCTTGACCGAGAACCTCGTCGGGGCCTCGACCTGGAAGGTGATGCCCTCCGGCGGCTCGACGACGATCGGGTGCGAGTAGCCGAGAGCGAACTCGAGGTTGCTGCCCCGGGCCATCACGCGGTAACCGGTGCCGAAGATCTCGAGCTTCTTCTCGTAGCCGTTGGTGACGCCCTCGACCATGTTGGCGATGAGGGAACGGGTCAGGCCGTGCAGGGCGCGGGACTGACGCTCGTCGTTGGGACGCTTGACCTCGATCGTGCCGTCCTCGGCCTTCTCGACCGTGATCGGCTCGGCCACGACGTGGCTCAGCTCGGCGTTGTTCTTCTTGACGGTGACGGTCTGACCGTCGATGTTGACCTCCACACCCATGGGCACGGAGACAGGGAGTCGTCCGATTCGGGACATGAGATGCTCCTTTCGCGCCGTGGGTTACCAGACGTAGGCGAGGACTTCCCCACCCACGCCCTTCTGGGCAGCCTGCTTGTCGGTCAGCAGACCGGTCGACGTGGAGATGATCGCCACGCCGAGGCCGCCGAGGACCTTGGGCAGGTTGGTGGACTTCGCGTACACGCGCAGACCGGGCTTGGACACCCGACGCACGCCCGCGATCGACCGCTCGCGGTTGGGGCCGTACTTGAGGTTGATGGTCAGGGTCTGACCCACCTCGGCCTCCTCGATCTTCGAGCCGGCGATGTAGCCCTCGGCCTCGAGGATGTCCGCGATGTTCTTCTTCAGCTTCGAGAACGGCATGGAGACGACGTCGTGGTGCGCCGAGTTGGCGTTCCGGACGCGGGTCAGCATGTCCGCAATCGGGTCAGTCATGGTCATTGGGCTGCTTGCCCTTCCTCACCGCGGTTTCAGTCTCGGGCCGGCTCCCCGGGTGTCCCGGGGGCGCCGCCGTCGTCCCGACCTGCGATGTAGAGCGGAGTGGAAATTCGAGGGTTGGGGTTACCAGCTGCTCTTAGTGACGCCGGGGAGCTCTCCCCCGTGCGCCATCTCGCGCAGGCAGATCCGGCACAGGCCGAACTTGCGGTACACCGAGTGCGGACGGCCGCAGCGCTGGCAGCGCGTGTACGCGCGCACCTTGAACTTCGGCTTGGCGTTCGCCTTGTTGATCAGAGCGGTCTTGGCCACGGTCAGTTCTCCTTGAACGGGAAGCCGAGCTGCTTGAGCAGGGCGCGACCCTCGTCGTCGTTCGTGGCGGTGGTGACGATCGTGATGTCCATGCCGCGAACCCGGTCGATCTTGTCCTGGTCGATCTCGTGGAACATCGACTGCTCGTTGAGACCGAAGGTGTAGTTGCCGCGACCGTCGAACTGCTTGCCGGACAGACCCCGGAAGTCGCGGATACGCGGGAGGGCGACCGACAGCAGACGGTCGAGGAACTCCCACATGCGGTCACCGCGGAGGGTGACGTGCGCGCCGATGGGCATCCCCTCGCGCAGCTTGAACTGCGCGATGGACTTGCGAGCCTTGGTCACGATGGGCTTCTGGCCCGTGATGGCGGTCAGGTCACGCACCGCGCCCTCGATCAGCTTCGAGTCGCGAGCCGCCTCACCGACACCCATGTTGACGATGACCTTGACGACACCGGGGACCTGCATGACGTTGGGGTAGGAGAACTGGTCCTGCAGCGCAGGCTTGATCTCCGCGCCGTAGCGCGCCTTGAGGCGGGGCTGCGTCTTCTCAGTGGTGGTGGCAGTCATGATCACAGGTCCTTGCCCGAGCGGACGGACACGCGCGTGCGGACGGTCTTGGACCGACCGTCACGCTCGACGGTCTCGACGCGCGTCTTGATACGGGTCGGCTTCTTGCTCTCCGGGTCCACGACCTGCACGTTGGAGACGTGGATCGGGGCCTCGGTGTGGACGATGCCGCCGGTGCGGCCCGCACCCTGGCCGGCCTTGGTGTGCTTGGTCACGCGGTTGATGCCCTCGACCAGGACGCGCCCGGCCTCGGTGTCCACCGAGATGACCTTGCCCGTCTGGCCCTTGTCAGGGCCGGTGATGACCTGGACCAGGTCACCCTTCTTGATCTTCATCTTCGCCATGGGTTACAGCACCTCCGGCGCCAGAGAGATGATCTTCATGAACTTCTTCTCACGCAGCTCGCGGCCCACCGGGCCGAAGATGCGCGTGCCACGCGGGTCACCGTCGTTCTTGAGGATGACGGCCGCGTTCTCGTCGAACTTGATGTAGGAACCGTCGGTACGACGACGCTCCTTGGTCGTGCGGACGATGACGGCCTTGACGACGTCGCCCTTCTTCACGTTGCCACCGGGGATCGCGTCCTTGACGGTGGCGACGATGACGTCGCCGATGCCGGCATACCGACGACCCGAACCGCCGAGCACACGGATGCAAAGGATCTCCTTGGCACCGGTGTTGTCGGCGACGCGCAGTCGCGACTCCTGCTGGATCACTGTCGAACTCCTGTCGTCGAGCTGGTTCTCACCGGATCCCTCCGGTTGAGCCTGGCCGAACTGTTGGTCGGGCTGGTCCCAGGTGCTCCTGAGACCGATGCGTGCGGGTGAGCGGCAGAACTACTTCGCGCGCTCGAGGATCTCCACCACGCGCCACCGCTTGGAGGCGGACAGCGGGCGGGTCTCCATGATCAGGACGCGGTCACCGATGCCCGCCGAGTTCTCCTCGTCGTGCGCCTTGACCTTGCTGCTGCGCCGCAGGACCTTGCCGTAGAGCGCGTGCTTGACGCGGTCCTCGACCTCGACCACGACGGTCTTGTCCATCTTGTCGCTCACCACATAGCCCTGGCGGGTCTTGCGGTCGTTGCGCTCGAGAGTCGTCTCGCTCACGGTGTTGGCAGCTTCCTTCTGGTTGTCGCTCATGCCTGGCCACCCTTCGACGGGGCGGCACCGATGCCGAGCTCGCGCTCGCGCATCTCGGTGTAGATGCGAGCGATGTCCTTGCGGACAGCGCGCAGACGGCCGTGGTTCTCCAGCTGGCCCGTGGCGGACTGGAACCGGAGGTTGAACAGCTCCTCCTTGGCCTTCTTGAGCTCGTCGACCAGACGGTCGTCGCCGAGGCCACGCAGCTGCTCGGAGGTCAGGTCCTTGGATCCGACTGCCATCAGATGTCACCACCTTCACGCGCCACGAAACGGCACTTCATCGGGAGCTTGTGCATCGCCAGACGCATGGCCTCGCGGGCAACGGGCTCCGGGACGCCGGCCAGCTCGAACATGACGCGGCCGGGCTTGACGTTGGCGACCCACCACTCGGGCGAGCCCTTTCCGGAACCCATGCGGGTCTCGGCGGGCTTCTTGGTCAGCGGGCGGTCCGGGTAGATGTTGATCCAGACCTTTCCACCACGCTTGATGTACCGCGTCATGGCGATACGAGCGGACTCGATCTGCCGGTTGGTGACGTAGGCCGGCTCGAGCGCCTGGATCCCGTAGTCACCGAACGCGACCGTGGTGCCGCCCTTGGCAGCGCCGCTGCGACCGGGGTGGTGCTGCTTGCGGTGCTTCACACGACGGGGAATCAGCATCAGGACTCAGCTCCCTGCTCCGCAGGCTGGGCCTGCGCGGTGTCGGACGCGGCGCCGGCCTCGGCCGGGGCGACGTCGCGGTTGCTGTCACGACGGGGGCCACGGCCACCACGGCCGGGACGGTCGGCACCGTCACGGCGCGGGCCGCGGGACGGACGCGGGGCGGCGGCCTGCTGGGCAGCCAGCTCCTTGGCGGTCACGTCGCCCTTGTAGATCCACACCTTGACGCCGATGCGGCCGAAGGTCGTACGAGCCTCGTAGAAGCCGTAGTCGATGTTGGCGCGCAGCGTGTGCAGCGGGACGCGACCCTCGCGGTAGAACTCCGAGCGGGACATCTCGGCGCCGCCGAGACGGCCGGCGCACATGACCCGGATGCCCTGGGCGCCAGCGCGCTGGGCGGACTGCATGCCCTTGCGCATGGCACGGCGGAAGGAGACACGGGCGGAGAGCTGCTCGGCGATGCCCTGGGCGACCAGCTGGGCGTCGACCTCGGGGTTCTTGACCTCGAGGATGTTGAGCTGGACCTGCTTGCCCGTGAGCTTCTCGAGCTCGCCGCGGATGCGGTCGGCCTCGGCGCCTCGGCGACCGATGACGATGCCGGGGCGCGCCGTGTGGATGTCCACGCGGACGCGGTCACGGGTGCGCTCGATCTCCACGCGGGAGATGCCGGCGCGCTCCATGCCGTTGGACAGGAGACGTCGGATCGCGACGTCTTCCTTCACGTAGTCGCGGTACCGCTGACCGACCTTGGTGCTGTCGGCGAACCACCGGCTGCGGTGGTCGGTGGTGATACCGAGGCGGAAACCGTGCGGGTTGACCTTCTGACCCATTAGCGGGTGCCTCCCTTGCTAGCGGCCTCCGGCTGGGCCACGAAGACGGTGATGTGGCTCGTGCGCTTGCGGATGCGGAAGGCGCGACCCTGGGCACGCGGCTGGAACCGCTTCATGGTCTGGCCCTCGTCCACGTACGCCTTGGTGATGACGAGGTTGCGCTCGTCGAAGGCCTGAGAGGCCTGGTCGGCCTTGACGCGGGCGTTGGCGATGGCGCTCTGGAGAACCTTGAGCACCGGGTCGCTCGCCGACTGAGGGGCGAACTGCAGCGTGGCGATCGCCTCGCCGGCCTGCTTGCCACGGATCAGGTCGACGACGCGGCGAGCCTTCATGGGCGTGACGCGCACGTGGCGCGCAACGGCCTTGGCTTCCATCTGGAATTCCTTGTCGTTGTTGGCCATCAGCGACGACGCCCCTTCTTGTCGTCCTTCTCGTGTCCCTTGAAGGTACGGGTGGGGGCGAACTCGCCGAGCTTGTGGCCGACCATCGACTCGGTGACGAACACCGGGACGTGCTTGCGACCGTCGTGGACGGCGAGGGTGTGGCCGAGCATGTCCGGCGAGATCACCGAACGGCGCGACCAGGTCTTGATGACGTTCTTGGTGCCGGCTTCGTTCTGGGCGTCCACCTTCTTCTGGAGGTGGTCGTCGATGAAGGGGCCCTTCTTCAGGCTACGAGGCATGTCCAAAGGCTCCTATCAGCGCTTCTTGCCAGTACGACGACGACGGACGATGAGCTTGTCGCTCGGCTTGCCCGGCTTGCGGGTGCGGCCCTCGGGCTGGCCCCAGGGGCTGACCGGGTGGCGACCACCGGACGTCTTGCCCTCACCACCACCGTGGGGGTGGTCGATCGGGTTCATGGCCACACCACGGACGGTGGGGCGCTTGCCCTTCCACCGCATACGGCCGGCCTTGCCCCAGTTGATGTTGCTCTGCTCGGCATTGCCCACCTCGCCGACCGTGGCGCGGCAGCGCAGGTCGACGTTGCGGATCTCGCCGGACGGCATACGCAGCTGGGCGTAGGGGCCATCCTTGGCGACGAGCTGCACGCGAGCACCCGCCGAGCGGGCGATCTTGGCGCCGCCACCGGGCTTCAGCTCGATCGCGTGGATGACGGTACCCACGGGGATGTTCTTGAGCGGCAGTGCGTTGCCCGGCTTGATGTCGGCGCCGGGGCCGTTCTCCACCACGTCACCCTGCGAGAGGCGGTTGGGCGCGAGGATGTAGCGCTTCTCGCCGTCCGCGTAGTGCAGCAGCGCGATGCGGGCCGTGCGGTTGGGGTCGTACTCGATGTGAGCGACCTTGGCGGGCACGCCGTCCTTGTCGTGACGACGGAAGTCGATCACGCGGTAGGCGCGCTTGTGGCCACCGCCGATGTGGCGCGTGGTGATGCGGCCGCTCGAGTTGCGTCCACCGCTCTTGGGCAGCGGGCGCACCAGCGACTTCTCGGGCGTGCTGCGCGTGACCTCTACGAAGTCCGCGACGCTCGAGCCACGACGACCCGGCGTCGTGGGCTTGTACTTACGGATAGCCATGTCTGATCCCTCAGTGTCCTAGTCGATCCTCGGTCGCCGGCGTCAGACGCCAGCGCCTCCGAAGATGTCGATCGACCCTTCCTTGAGGGTGACGATCGCGCGCTTCGTGTCCTTGCGCTTGCCGAGGCCGAACCGCGTGCGGCGGGTCTTGCCCGGGCGGTTGAGCGTGTGCACGGAGTCCACCTTGACCTTGAAGATCTGCTCGATGGCGATCTTGATCTCGGTCTTGTTGGCCCGGGGGTCCACGACGAAGGTGTACTTGCCCTGGTCCATCAGTCCGTACGACTTCTCGGAGACGACCGGCGCGAGCAGGATGTCGCGGGGGTCCTTGATGGTGCTCACTTGGTGTCCTCCTCAGCCTTGGCGGCCGCCGGGGTGCCCTTGGCCAGGAAGGCCTCGAGAGCGCCCTGGGTGAAGACCACGTCGTCCGCGCAGAGCACGTCGTACGTGTTGAGCTGGTCGGCGACCAGGATGTGCACGTTGGCGATGTTGCGCACCGACGCCATGCCCAGCGTGTCCTCGCGCTCGATGACGACGAGCAGGTTCTTGCGCTCGCTGATGCCGCCCAGGACGTTCGCGGCCACCTTGGTGGACGGCGCGTCACCCTCGACGAGGGAGGACAAGACGTGGACGCGGCCGTGACGGGCGCGGTCCGAGAGGGCCCCGCGCAGGGCGGCGGCCTTCATCTTCTTGGGGGTGCGCTGCGAGTAGTCGCGCGGCACCGGTCCGTGGACGACGCCACCGCCGGCGAACTGCGGCGCACGAGTCGAGCCCTGGCGAGCCCGGCCGGTGCCCTTCTGGCGGTAAGGCTTGGCGCCACCGCCACGCACCTCGGCGCGCGTCTTGGCCTTGTGGGTGCCCTGACGGGCGGCCGCGAGCTGCGCCACCACGACCTGGTGGATCAGCGGGATGTTGGTCTGGACGTCGAAAACCTCGGCGGGCAGCTCGACGGTGCCGGCCTTGGCGCCCGTGGCGTCCAGGATGTCGATGGTCGTCATGTCGATCAGGCCCCCTTGGCGGCCGTGCGCACGAGGACCACGCCACCGCGGGGGCCGGGGACGGCACCCTTGATGATCAGCAGGCCCTTGTCGGCGTCCACGGCGTGGATCGTGAGGTTCTGGGTGGTCTGGCGCACGCCGCCCATGCGGCCGGCCATGCGCATGCCCTTGAAGACGCGACCGGGGGTGGAGCAGCCGCCGATCGATCCCGGCTTGCGGTGGTTGCGGTGCGCACCGTGGGAGGAAGAGACGCCCTTGAACCCGTGGCGCTTCATGACGCCCGCGAATCCCTTGCCCTTGGTGGTCCCCGTGACGTCGACGTCCGTCCCGGCCTCGAAGGCCTCGGCGGTGATCTCCTGGCCCACGGAGTAGTCGGCGGAGTCGGCGGTGCGGAGCTCGACCAGGTGGCGGCGCGGCGACACACCGGCCTTGTCGAAGTGCCCGGTCAGCGGCTTGTTGACCTTGCGCGGGTCGATCGCGCCGAAGGCGATCTGGACGGCCTGGTAGCCGTCCTTCTCGGCGTCGCGGACCTGCGTGACGACGCAGGGGCCCGCCTTGATGACCGTGACGGGGATGAGGCGGTTGTCCGCGTCCCAGACCTGGGTCATGCCGAGCTTCTCGCCAAGGACGCCCTTGACGTTGCGCTCGATAGCAGCGTTGGTCATGTCGGGTTCCTCAGAGCTTGATCTCGATGTTGACGTCCGCCGGCAGGTCGAGACGCATCAGCGAGTCGACGGCCTTGGGCGTCGGGTCGATGATGTCGATCAGACGCTTGTGCGTCCGCATCTCGAAGTGCTCGCGGCTGTCCTTGTACTTGTGGGGCGAACGGATGACGCAGAAGACGTTCTTCTCCGTCGGGAGGGGCACGGGGCCCACCACCGTCGCGCCCGCACGGGTCACGGTGTCCACGATCTTGCGCGCCGAGCTGTCGATGACCTCGTGGTCGTACGACTTAAGCCGGATGCGGATCTTCTGTCCCGCCATCGCTTCGTTGACTCTCTCTCGTCTGTCCTGCTGGTCTGTGGCCGATCCAGTCGCCCTCCGACCCCCGCGGTCGGGCGTGTCGCACCCGCTTCGCGGCACGGGTGCACGCAGCATCTGCGGGCTAACCCGTGGTGGGGCCGGTCCGTCTGGGCCGGGGCTTGCACTTCCCCCGCAGGGAAGTCACAGTCCATCAGCCAGTCCGAGGACCGTCCGGTGGTGCTAGTAACCTCTCACGAGGGACGGTGGCCTGTCCGATTCCCCAGGGAACAGGCATCGACCACGCGTCAAGCAACCTGTCCAGTCTGACAGATCGCGCAGCAGGATCCAAATCCTGGGACGGCCAGGGGAACCGGGCCATGCGCGTGCGCCAGCCGACACGCCGTCGACCGAGGACAACGTGCGTCTGGGAGCATGGCCCCATGTCCGAGACCGTCTTGGCCGCGCTCTCCCCCACGCCGTGGGGCGCCGCCCTGCGGCGCAAGGAGCGCGAGGGCGGTGGCAACCACCTCGTGCAGCTCCTGCGGGCACCGGACACGCACACCCGCTCCTTCGACGTCGTGCCCCTGGCCTGCCTGACCCATGCGCACTCCTGGCGCCGGTCGTGGACCGACGCCTAGGCCATGGCAGGGCAGCCGGCCTGGCGGCCCTGGTGATCACGGCGGGCCTCACCGGATGCCACGGCGGCCCGGCGTCCGTGCCCGCCTCGGCCTCCGCCTCCGACGGACCCACCGGCGCCCCGCCCGCGCCTGGCACCGCGACGCCCGCGACCTTCCCCGCCGGCACCCCGGCTCCGAGCGGCTGCTCCCATCTGGTCGAGTCGGCCCCCCGTGTCGAGCCCGGCCAGACGCTCGGCGAGGGCACCCACGGCACCTGGGTCGTCACGTCCAGCGGGGCCAGCCCACCCGGCACGTCCAGGGTCGCGGGATGGCGGATCGCCCCGGAACAGGCTCGGCTGTCGGTATGGAAGGGGCGCGTCTGCTCCGACCGCGCCGACACCCGCGTGGTGCGCATGACGACCTCCCTCATGACCCAGGCCCGGTGGGCGGGTCACGGGCCGGCCCGGTCTCTCCAGATCACACCCTCGTGGCTGGCACGCACCTGGCCCGGCGCCACGGAGGCGGTGGTCGCCGAGGTGCGGACGAGCATCCCGGAGGTCACCCGGCCGGGAATGGTGGACCAGCTGCGGTGCCACGTCGCGTTCGCGTCGAGCAAGGATCGCTGGAACCTGGAGCCCGGACGCCCGGACGTGGGCTACCCGGCGACCGTGGCGGCGGGCTGCAACCCGGGCGACGTGGTCGATCCCGACGGCCGATGAGGCCACGGCCCGCCCAGAGGGTGAGGGGCACTCCCCGGTCGTGCGGGCGGGGTACGGCGGGTTGTGAGCTGGAAGCTCAGTCCGGGTCGTCGACGGTGGGTCACCTCCCGGGGAAGGTCGGCTTCTCCTTGGCCACGAAGGCCCGCACTCCCTCGACCTTGTCCTCGGTCTCGAACGCGCGCCGGAAGGCCTGCGCCTCGCGGTCCAGCCCCTCGACGACCGGCAGGGGCAGGACCTCTCCCATGAGCGCCTTGCAGGAGGCGACCGCGACGGGGCTCTTGGTGGCGAGCTCGGCGACCGTGTCCAGTGCCCCCTGCAGGAGCGCCACCGGGTCGTCGAAAACCCGGTTGACCAGGCCGACCCGCAGCGCCTCGTCGGCGTCGATCATGCGACCGGTGAGGATGAGCTCGCGCGCCAGGGCGATCCCGACCCGCTGCGCGAGGCGCACCGACCCGCCGAAGCCCGGCACGAGGCCGAGGTTGACCTCGGGCTGGCCGAAGCGTGCGTTGCGCGAGGCGTAGATCCAGTCGCAGGCCATGGCCAGCTCGCACCCGCCTCCGAGCGCGAACCCGTTGACCGCAGCGATGACGGGCACGGGCAGCGCCTCGAGCCGCCGCGTGACCCCCTGCATCCGGCGGGAGTACGCCTCGCCCTGGTCCGGGCTCATGGTCTGCATCTCGACGATGTCGGCTCCCGCGACGAATGCCTTCTCCCCCGCCCCTGTGACGACGATGCCCTTGACCGGCCACCGCCCGTCAGAGCCGACCTGGGACTCCACCGCGACCGTCAGGGCTTCGAGGTCGGCGATCACCTGCCCAGCCAGGGCGTTCATGGCCGACGGGCGGTTGACGGTGACGACGAGTGCGTCGCCTGCCTGCTCGACCAGCAGGGTCTCGAAGGTGCCGAGGTCCATGGACTCTCCTCCAGGGTGCGGGTGGTCGGGTTCCGCGACCCAGCCTGCCCCATGCCGGCGCGTATGCCGAGCCCACCGGGACGTGGTGCTCGCCATACGGGCTGCACACCGTCCACGGGCGCGGGCGGGCGCCCGGTGGCACCACACGGACGCACGAAGGCGGGGCCCGGACTGGTGTCCGGACCCCGCCTCTTGGAGATCAGTCGCTCCCGAAGGAGCCGAGATCACTTCAGGATCTTGGTGACCTGACCCGCACCCACGGTGCGACCACCCTCACGGATGTTGAACTTCAGGCCCTCCTCCATGGCGATGGGCTGGATGAGGTCGACCTTCATCTCAGTGTTGTCGCCGGGCATGATCATCTCGGTGCCCTCGGGGAGGTGGACGACGCCCGTCACGTCAGTGGTACGGAAGTAGAACTGGGGACGGTAGTTGTCGTAGAACGGCGTGTGACGGCCACCCTCGTCCTTCGACAGGATGTAGACGCTGGCCTCGAACTCGGTGTGCGGGGTGATCGAACCCGGCTTGCAGACGACCTGGCCGCGCTCGACGTCCTCGCGCTTGGTGCCACGAAGCAGCAGACCGACGTTCTCGCCCGCGCGACCCTCGTCGAGGAGCTTGCGGAACATCTCGATGCCGGTGACCGTGGTCTTCTGGGTGCGCTCCTGGATACCGACGATCTCGACCTCCTCGTTGACCTTGAGGATGCCGCGCTCGATGCGACCGGTGACGACGGTGCCACGACCGGTGATCGTGAAGACGTCCTCGATCGGCATCATGAACGGCTTGTCGGTGTCACGAGCCGGCTCGGGGATGTACTCGTCGACGGTGTTCATGAGCTCGAGAACCGTCTTGCCCCACTCGGCGTCGCCCTCGAGCGCCTTCAGCGCGGAGATGCGCACGACCGGCAGGTCATCGCCCGGGAACTCGTACTCGGAGAGCAGCTCGCGGACCTCCATCTCGACGAGCTCGAGGATCTCCTCGTCGTCGACCATGTCGGTCTTGTTGAGCGCCACGACGATGTAGGGGACGCCGACCTGGCGGGCCAGGAGGACGTGCTCCTTCGTCTGCGGCATGGGGCCGTCGGTGGCGGCAACGACCAGGATCGCGCCATCCATCTGAGCAGCACCGGTGATCATGTTCTTGACGTAGTCGGCGTGCCCCGGGCAGTCGACGTGCGCGTAGTGACGACCCTCGGTCTGGTACTCGATGTGAGCGATCGAGATCGTGATGCCGCGCTGGCGCTCCTCGGGAGCCTTGTCGATGTCCTCGAACGCGAACTGGGGGTTCAGGTCCGGGTACGCGTCGTGCAGAACCTTCGAGATCGCAGCCGTCAGCGTCGTCTTACCGTGGTCGATGTGACCAATGGTGCCGATGTTGACGTGCGGCTTGGTCCGCTCGAACTTAGCCTTCGCCACTGGGGGTCCTCCTCAGGACTTCTTTGGTGTTACGCCGTACGACCAAGCAGGACGTGGCGTCGTCTGTCAGGGATGGTGCTTGTTTGAGACGCAATCCGGAAGTCTAGCGGTCGAGCCGCCAGACCTCCGAATCGGTTACTCGCCTCGGGTCTTCTTGATGATCTCCTCGGCGACGTTCTTGGGAACCTCGGCGTAGGAGTCGAACTGCATCGTGTAGTTGGCGCGACCCTGGGTCTTGGAACGCAGGTCGCCCACGTAGCCGAACATCTCGGACAGCGGCACGAGAGCGCGAACGATCTTGGCGCCGCTGATGTCCTCCATGGCCTGGATCTGACCACGGCGGGAGTTGAGGTCACCGATGACGTCGCCCATGTAGTCCTCGGGCGTGCGCACCTCGACGGCCATCATCGGCTCGAGCAGGGCCGGGTCGGCCTTGCGGGAGGCCTCCTTGAAGGCCATCGAACCGGCGATCTTGAACGCCATCTCCGAGGAGTCGACGTCGTGGTAGGCACCGTCCAGCAGGATCGCCTTCACGCCCACCATCGGGTAGCCGGCGAGGACACCCTGGTTCATGGCCTCCTCGATGCCGGCGCCGACCGAGGGGATGTACTCGCGCGGGACGCGACCACCGGTGACCTTGTTCTCGAACTCGTACATCTTGCCCTCGGACGTGTCCATAGGCTCGAAGGAGAGCTGCACCTTGGCGTACTGGCCGGAGCCACCCGTCTGCTTCTTGTGGGTGTAGTCGTACTTCTCCACCGTGCGACGGATCGTCTCGCGGTAGGCGACCTGCGGCTTGCCGACGTTGGCCTCGACCTTGAACTCGCGACGCATGCGGTCGACGAGGATGTCGAGGTGGAGCTCGCCCATGCCCTTGATGATGGTCTGGCCGGTCTCCTCGTCGAGCTCGACGCGGAAGGTCGGGTCCTCCTCGGCGAGCTTCTGGATGGCCGTGGAGAGCTTCTCCTGGTCACCC
This sequence comes from Arsenicicoccus cauae, assembly GCF_043162025.1. Taxonomy (NCBI): domain Bacteria; kingdom Bacillati; phylum Actinomycetota; class Actinomycetes; order Micrococcales; family Intrasporangiaceae; genus Arsenicicoccus; species Arsenicicoccus cauae. Next base: position 174,871 of record NZ_CP171001.1, read on the forward strand.
TTGGTCTTGGGCTCGATGGCCACGTTGATGACCGGCTCGGGGAAGGTCATGGACTCCAGCAGCACCGGAGCGTCCTGGGCCGCCAGGGTGTCACCCGTGGTGGTGTCCTTCAGGCCGATCATCGCGTAGATGTGGCCCGCGGTCGCGTGATCGACCGGGTTCTCCTTGTTGGCGTGCATCTGGAAGAGCTTGCCCACGCGCTCCTTCTTGCCCTTGGTCGCGTTGAGCATCATGTCGCCCTGCTTGACCTCGCCGGAGTAGACGCGGACGTAGGTGAGGCGGCCGAAGAAGGGGTGCGAGACGACCTTGAAGGCCAGGGCCGAGAAGGGCTCCGAGGCGTCGGAGTGACGCTCGATGATCCTTTCCTCGTCCTTGGGGTCGTGGGCCTGGATGGCCGGCACGTCCAGCGGCGAGGGGAGGTAGTCGACGATCGCGTCGAGCAGGGGCTGGACGCCCTTGTTCTTGAACGCGGTGCCGCACAGGACCGGGTTGACCTCGCCGGCGAGGGTGATCGCGCGGATGGCCGCCTTGATCTCCTCCGGGGTCAGCTCCTCGCCACCGAGGTACTTCTCCAGCAGGACCTCGTCGGACTCGGCGACGCGCTCGACGAGCTTGTTGCGCCACTCCTCGGCCTTGTCGGCGAGCTCGGCCGGGATCTCCTCGATCTCGTAGTCCTGACCGATCTTGACGTCGCCGCGCCACACGAGCGCGCGGTTGTAGACGAGGTCGATGACGCCCACGAAGTCATTCTCGGCACCGATCGGGATCTGCAGCACCAGCGGCTCGGCCCCGAGGCGGTCGACGATCGTCTGCACGGTGTAGTAGAAGTCCGCGCCGAGCTTGTCCATCTTGTTGACGAAGCACATGCGGGGCACCTGGTACTTGTCGGCCTGGCGCCACACGGTCTCGGACTGGGGCTCGACGCCCTCCTTGCCGTCGAAGACCGCGACGGCACCGTCGAGGACGCGCAGGGAGCGCTCCACCTCGACCGTGAAGTCCACGTGCCCAGGGGTGTCGATGATGTTGATCTGGTGGCCCTCCCAGAAGCACGTCGTCGCGGCGGAGGTGATGGTGATGCCGCGCTCCTGCTCCTGCTCCATCCAGTCCATCGTCGCGGAGCCGTCGTGCGTCTCACCGATCTTGTAGTTGATGCCGGTGTAGAACAGGATCCGCTCGGTCGCCGTCGTCTTGCCGGCATCGATGTGGGCCATGATGCCGATGTTGCGGACCTTCTTCAGGTCCGTCAGGACGTCGAGTGCCACGTCTGTTTTCTCATCTCTTCGAGTCGGTGATGAAGCAGGCCGGGTGTCTCCACGATCGGGAGGCCCGGTGGTGCCGGCGACCCAGGTGGTGCCCCGGGTCGCCGGCGTGCGGGTCTTACCAGCGGTAGTGCGCGAAGGCCTTGTTGGACTCGGCCATCTTGTGCGTGTCCTCGCGGCGCTTGACGGCGGCGCCGAGGCCGTTGCTCGCGTCCAGGATCTCGTTCATCAGACGCTCGGTCATGGTCTTCTCGCGACGCTGGCGCGAGTAACCCACGAGCCAACGCAGGGACAGGGTGGTCGCACGGCCGGGCTTGACCTCGACCGGGACCTGGTAGGTCGCACCGCCGACGCGGCGGGACTTCACCTCAAGGGCGGGCTTGACGTTGTCCAGGGCGCGCTTGAGGATCACGACCGGGTCGGAGCCGGTCTTGTCGCGGCAGCCCTCGAGGGCGCCGTAGACGATCCCTTCCGCGATGGACTTCTTGCCGTCGAGCAGGATCTTGTTGACCAGCTGGGTGACCAGCGGCGAGCCGTAGACGGGGTCGACGACCAGGGGGCGCTTCGGCGCGGGGCCCTTACGAGGCATTACTTCTTCTCCTTCTTGGCGCCGTAGCGGCTGCGAGCCTGCTTGCGGTTCTTGACACCCTGGGTGTCGAGCGAGCCACGGATGATCTTGTAGCGGACGCCGGGAAGGTCCTTCACACGGCCACCACGGACGAGCACGATGGAGTGCTCCTGCAGGTTGTGGCCGACCCCGGGGATGTAGGCCGTGACCTCGATGCCGGAGGTCAGCTTCACGCGTGCGACCTTGCGCAGTGCGGAGTTCGGCTTCTTGGGGGTGGTGGTGTAGACGCGGGTGCAGACGCCGCGGCGCTGCGGGCTGCCCTTGAGGGCAGGGGTCTTGCTCTTGTCGACCTTGTCCTGCCGCCCCTTGCGGACGAGCTGGTTGATGGTTGGCACGTAGTCTCCGTACGTATCTGATGGTCAGCCCTCCGGTCTCCCGGCCGGACTCCTTGTCATGCCGCGCGCCGCGCCCCGATGTCGGGCGTGTCGAGCGGTGCCCCTCCCCGCACTCCCCCGACCAGAGGTCGTGGGCGCCAGGCAGAGGGTGCGTGATCACCCGCGAGACACCACGAGGGCCATCGGTCCTCGTGGGCTGCCCGCCGGAGAGGGCACGCCGTGTCCGTGTCAAGCACGACACAGTGGACAAGATTACCGCGCTATCACGGACCGCTCCAAATCCCGCCCCACCTGCACGGCGAGCCGGTCAGCAGCCCGTATGACGACACCCCCCCTACTCCCTCCCCGCCGCGATCGTGATGGTGTGGTGCAGGGATGCCGGACGACGGACTCGCCATCTCGCGGGGGCCTCAGGTGACGGGGGGTACACCACGGCGCGGGCCGGCTCCCGGGAGGGAACCGGCCCGCGCCGTGAGGCCTGCGACGATCAGTGGGCGTCGAAGCCCAGCGTGATGTCGTCGAGACGGATGGCCTCGCCCGACCCCGGGCCGAAGGCCGTGTAGTCGAACTGGTCGTAACCCGGCATGGAGTACATCGCCGCCCTGGCCTCCTCGGTGGGGTTGACCCTGACGTTGCGGTACCGCGGCAGACCCGTCCCGGCCGGGATGAGCTTGCCGAGGATGACATTCTCCTTGAGGCCCAGCAGCGGGTCGCTCTTGGCGTGCATCGCGGCCTCGGTGAGGACCCGCGTCGTCTCCTGGAAGGACGCCGCCGAGAGCCAGGACTCCGTCGCCAGCGAGGCCTTGGTGATGCCCATGAGCTCCGGGCGACCGGAGGCAGGCTTGCCGCCCTCGGACACGACCCGGCGGTTCTCGGACTCGAAGCGGCCACGCTCGGCGAGCTCGCCCGGGAGCAGGTCGGCGTCGCCGGCCTCGATGATCGTCACGCGACGCAGCATCTGCCGCACGATGACCTCGATGTGCTTGTCGTGGATCGACACACCCTGCTGGCGGTAGACCGCCTGGACCTGGTCCACGAGGTGCATCTGCACGGCGCGGGGACCCAGGATGCGCAGCACCTGCTTGGGGTCGATCGCACCCTGGACGAGCTGGGTGCCGACGGCCACGTGGTCACCGTCGCCGACGAGCAGGCGCGAGCGCTTGCTGACCGGGTAGGCGTGCTCGTCGGTGCCGTCGTCCGGCACCAGCACCACGCGGCGGGCCTTGTCGGTGTCCTCGATCTGCACGCGGCCGGTGGCCTCGGCGATCGGGGCGACACCGCGCGGCGTGCGAGCCTCGAAGAGCTCGACCACACGGGGCAGACCCTGGGTGATGTCGTCACCGGCCACACCACCGGTGTGGAAGGTACGCATCGTCAGCTGCGTGCCGGGCTCACCGATCGACTGGGCGGCGATGATGCCGACGGCCTCGCCGATGTCGACGAGCTTGCCGGTGGCCAGCGAGCGGCCGTAGCACTTGGCGCAGGTGCCCACGCGGGACTCGCAGGTCAGGACCGAGCGGACCCGGACCTCCTCCACCCCAGCGGCGACGAGCGCGTCGATGACCACGTCACCGAGGTCGATGCCGGCCTCGGCCAGGGTCTCGCCCTCGTGGACGACGTCCTCGGCCAGGGTGCGGGCGTACACGCTGGACTCCACGTCCTCGTGCTCGCGCAGCGACCCGTCGGCGCCGCGGACGGCGATGGGCATCATCAGGCCACGGTCGGTGCCGCAGTCGTCCTCACGGATGATGACGTCCTGGGACACGTCGACGAGGCGACGGGTCAGGTAGCCCGAGTCGGCGGTCCGCAGGGCGGTGTCGGCCAGACCCTTGCGGGCACCGTGGGTGGAGATGAAGAACTCCAGCACGGACAGACCCTCGCGGAAGTTCGACTTGATCGGCCGCGGGATGATCTCGCCCTTGGGGTTGGCCATGAGGCCGCGCATGCCGGCGATCTGACGCAGCTGGAACCAGTTACCACGAGCACCCGAGTTGACCATGCGGAAGATCGGGTTGGCCCGCGGGAAGTTGGCCTCCATCTCCTTGGAGACCTCGTTGGTCGCCTGCTGCCAGATCTCGATGAGCTCCTGGCGTCGCTCGTCGTCGGTCGTCAGGCCGCGCTCGAACTGGACCTGGACCTTGGCGGCCTTGGCCTCGTAGCCCTCGAGGATCGCCTCCTTGTTGGACGGGGTGACCACGTCGGAGATGGCGACGGTCGTGCCCGAGCGCGTGGCCCAGTGGAAGCCCGTCTCCTTGAGCGCGTCCAGCGAGTTGGCGACGAGGACCTTGGGGTAGCGCTCCGCAAGGTCGTTGACGATCGCGGACAGACGCTTCTTGTCGACCGGCTCGTTGACGAAGGGGTAGTCCACGGGCAGCGTGAGGTTGAAGATCGCGCGCCCGAGGGTGGTGTCGAGGACGAAGTCCCCGCGCCCCTCGTCGCTGAGCTCCACGCCCTCCGGCAGCTCCTGCCCCATCGGCGGGACGGTGTCCTGCAGACGGACCTTGATGGGCGAGCCCAGCTCGATCTCGCCGGCGTCGAAGGCCATGCGCGCCTCGTCCGCCGTGCGGAAGGCACGACCGGAGCCCTTGCCGTCGGCCACCTCGGAGGTGAGGTGGAACAGCCCGATGATCATGTCCTGGGTGGGCATGGTCACGGGCCGACCGTCGGCGGGCTTGAGGATGTTGTTGGAGGACAGCATGAGGATGCGGGCCTCGGCCTGCGCCTCCGCCGACAGCGGCACGTGCACGGCCATCTGGTCGCCGTCGAAGTCGGCGTTGAACGCGCCGCAGACGAGCGGGTGCAGCTGGATGGCCTTGCCCTCGACGAGCTGCGGCTCGAAGGCCTGGATGCCGAGGCGGTGCAGCGTCGGTGCGCGGTTGAGCAGCACCGGGTGCTCGGTGATGACCTCCTCGAGCACGTCCCACACGACCGGGCGGGCGCGCTCGACCATGCGCTTGGCCGACTTGATGTTCTGCGCGTGGTCGAGGTCGACCAGACGCTTCATCACGAACGGCTTGAACAGCTCGAGGGCCATCTGCTTGGGCAGGCCGCACTGGTGCAGCTTGAGCTGCGGGCCCACGACGATGACCGAGCGGCCGGAGTAGTCGACGCGCTTGCCGAGGAGGTTCTGACGGAAGCGGCCCTGCTTGCCCTTGAGCATGTCGGACAGCGACTTCAGCGGACGGTTGCCGGGGCCCGTCACCGGGCGACCACGACGGCCGTTGTCGAACAGCGCGTCCACGGCCTCCTGCAGCATGCGCTTCTCGTTGTTGACGATGATCTCGGGCGCACCGAGGTCGAGGAGGCGCTTCAGCCGGTTGTTGCGGTTGATCACGCGACGGTAGAGGTCGTTGAGGTCCGACGTCGCGAATCGGCCACCGTCGAGCTGCACCATGGGGCGCAGGTCCGGCGGGATGACCGGGACGCAGTCCAGCACCATGCCCGTGGGGCTGTTGCTGGTCGTCTGGAAGGCCGTGACGACCTTGAGGCGCTTGAGGGCGCGGGTCTTCTTCTGACCCTTGCCGGTGGCGATGATCTCGCGCAGCGACTCGGACTCGGCGTCCAGGTCGAAGGTCTCGAGACGCTTCTGGATCGCCGCGGCACCCATGCCGCCCTCGAAGTAGAGACCGAAGCGGTCACGCATCTCGCGGTACAGCATCTCGTCGCCCTCGAGGTCCTGGACCTTGAGGTTCTTGAAGCGGTCCCAGACCTGCTCGAGGCGCTCGATCTGCACGTCGGCGCGCTTGCGGATGGCGTTCATCTCGCGCTCGGCGGAGTCCTTGAGCTTGCGCTTGACGTCGGACTTGGCCCCCTCGGCCTCCAGGGCCGCGAGGTCGGTCTCGAGCTTCTTGGCGCGGGCCTCCACGTCGGCGTCGCGACGGTTGACGTGCTCCTTCTTCTCGACCTCGATCTGCGCCTCGAGCGAGGGCAGGTCGCGGTGCCGCGACTCCTCGTCCACGGAGGTGATCATGTAGGCCGCGAAGTAGATGACCTTCTCGAGGTCCTTGGGCGCGAGGTCCAGCAGGTAGCCGAGGCGGCTCGGCACGCCCTTGAAGTACCAGATGTGGGTGACCGGCGCGGCCAGCTCGATGTGGCCCATCCGCTCGCGACGCACCTTGGCGCGGGTGACCTCGACGCCGCAGCGCTCGCAGATGATGCCCTTGAAGCGGACGCGCTTGTACTTGCCGCAGTAGCACTCCCAGTCCCGGGTGGGACCGAAGATCTTCTCGCAGAAGAGCCCGTCCTTCTCCGGCTTCAGGGTGCGGTAGTTGATGGTCTCGGGCTTCTTGACCTCGCCGTGGGACCACTGGCGGATGGAGTCCGCGGTGGCGAGGCCGATACGCAGCTCGTCAAAGAAGTTGACGTCGAGCACGTGTGTCCTTCTCTCGTCTTGCGACTGATTCAAAGTCTGTGGGTCTGAACGGTGTTCGTGGCCGACCCCGGTCCGGGGCGGCGATCCATGTCGTGCGGGCCTCGGTCGTATGGCGGGCGCGGCTGCTCGGCCGTGCGGCTGGGCAGCCGCGCCTCGTCATACATCACGAAACCGTCAGACCTCCTCGACGCTGCTCGGCTCGCGCCGGCTCAGGTCGATGCCGAGCTCCTCCGCCGCGCGGAAGACCTCCTCGTCGGCGTCGCGCATCTCGATGGTGTTGCCGTCGCTCGACAGGACCTCGACGTTGAGACACAGGGACTGCATCTCCTTGAGGAGCACCTTGAACGACTCCGGGATGCCCGAGTCGGGGATGTTCTCGCCCTTGACGATCGCCTCGTAGACCTTGACGCGGCCCGGGACGTCGTCCGACTTGATGGTGAGCAGCTCCTGCAGCGTGTAGGCGGCACCGTAGGCCTCGAGGGCCCACACCTCCATCTCACCGAAGCGCTGACCACCGAACTGGGCCTTACCACCGAGGGGCTGCTGGGTGATCATGGAGTACGGGCCGGTCGAACGGGCGTGGATCTTGTCGTCGACCAGGTGGTGGAGCTTGAGGATGTACATGTAGCCCACCGACACCGGCTCGGGGAACGGCTCGCCGGAGCGGCCGTCGAACAGCCGGGACTTGCCGGACTCGCCGACCAGGCGCTGACCGTCGCGGGTCGCGTTGGTCGACTCGAGCAGACCCTTGATCTCCTCCTCCTTGGCGCCGTCGAACACCGGCGTGGCCACGCGGGACCCGGCCGGGGCCTGGTGGGCGTCCTCCGGGATGCGCAGGGCCCACTCGGCGCCCTCGGGGATGTTCCAGCCGCGACTGGCCGCCCACCCGAGGTGGATCTCGAGGATCTGACCGACGTTCATGCGGCCGGGCACGCCCAGCGGGTTGAGCACGACGTCGACCGGCGTGCCGTCCTCCAGGAAGGGCATGTCCTCGATCGGGAGGATCTTGGAGATGACGCCCTTGTTGCCGTGACGACCGGCGAGCTTGTCACCGTCCGTGATCTTGCGCTTGTTGGCGACATAGACGCGCACCAGCTGGTTGACACCCGGGGGAAGCTCGTCGCCCTCCTCGCGGTCGAAGACCTTGACGCCGATGACCGTGCCGGTCTCGCCGTGGGGGACCTTGAGCGACGTGTCGCGGACCTCGCGGGCCTTCTCGCCGAAGATGGCGCGCAGCAGGCGCTCCTCCGGGGTCAGCTCGGTCTCACCCTTGGGCGTGACCTTGCCGACGAGCAGGTCGCCGTCGCGGACCTCGGCGCCGATGCGGATGATGCCCCGCTCGTCCAGGTCCGCGAGGACCTCCTCGGAGACGTTGGGGATGTCCCGGGTGATCTCCTCGGCACCGAGCTTGGTGTCGCGGGCGTCGACCTCGTGCTCCTCGATGTGGATCGAGGAGAGCGTGTCGTCCTGCACCAGGCGCTGCGACAGGATGATGGCGTCCTCGTAGTTGTGGCCCTCCCACGGCATGAAGGCCACGAGGAGGTTCTTGCCGAGGGCCATCTCGCCGCCGTCGGTCGCGGGGCCGTCGGCGATGACCGAGCCGACCTCGAGACGGTCGCCGGCGCTGACGATGACGCGCTGGTTGTAGCAGTTGCCCTGGTTGGACCGGGAGAACTTCATGATCCGGTAGGTCTGGTAGGACCCGTCGTCGTTGGCGACGCTGACCAGGTCGGCCGAGACCTCCTGGACCACGCCCGCCTTGGTCGCGAGGACCACGTCGCCGGAGTCGAGCGCCGTGCGGTGCTCCATGCCGGTCCCGACCAGCGGGGACTCAGAGCGCACCAGCGGCACGGCCTGACGCATCATGTTGGAGCCCATGAGCGCGCGGTTGGCGTCGTCGTGCTCCAGGAAGGGGATCAGCGCCGTCGCGGCCGACACCATCTGACGCGGGGACACGTCCATGTAGTCGACGTCCGCGGCGGGCACGAAGTCGACCTCGCCGCCCTTGGTGCGGACCAGGACGCGCTCCTCGGAGAAACGACCGTCCGCCTCCATCGGGGCGTTGGCCTGCGCGATGACGAGCTCGTCCTCCTCGTCGGCCGAAAGGTAGTGCACCTCATCGGACACGACGCCGTCGTTGACCTTGCGGTAGGGAGACTCGACGAAGCCGAAGGGGTTGATCCGCCCGTAGGAGGCCAGCGAGCCGATCAGGCCGATGTTGGGGCCCTCAGGGGTCTCGATCGGGCACATGCGGCCGTAGTGCGAGGGATGGACGTCACGGACCTCCATGCCGGCACGGTCGCGGGACAGACCACCCGGGCCCAGGGCCGACAGGCGACGCTTGTGCGTCAGCCCCGACAGGGGGTTGTTCTGGTCCATGAACTGCGACAGCTGCGAGGTCCCGAAGAACTCCTTGATCGAGGCCACCACGGGGCGGATGTTGATCAGGGTCTGCGGGGTGATCGCCTCGACGTCCTGCGTGGTCATGCGCTCGCGGACGACACGCTCCATGCGGGACAGGCCGGTGCGGACCTGGTTCTGGATGAGCTCACCGACGTTGCGCAGGCGACGGTTGCCGAAGTGGTCGATGTCGTCGACCTCGACGCGCACGTCGACGGCCTCGCCGTTGCGGCTGCCCGGGAGGGTCGCGTCGCCGTTGTGCAGGGCCACGAGGTACTTGATCGTCGCGACGACGTCCTCGATGCGCAGGACGGACTCGTCCAGGCCCGCCTCGATGCCGAGCTTCTTGTCGATCTTGTAGCGACCGACCTTGGCCAGGTCGTAGCGCTTGGGGTTGAAGTACAGGTTGTCCAGGAGGGCCTGGGCGGCCTCCTTGGTCGGCGGCTCGCCCGGGCGCAGCTTGCGGTAGATGTCGAGCAGGGCGTCGTCCTGGCCGGCCGTGTGGTCCTTCTCCAGGGTCTGGCGCATCGACTCGTAGTCGCCGAACTCCTCGAGGATCTGCGCCTCGGTCCAGCCCAGGGCCTTGAGCAGGACGGTGACCGACTGCTTACGCTTGCGGTCGACGCGAACGCCGACCATGTCGCGCTTGTCGATCTCGAACTCCAGCCAGGCGCCACGGCTCGGGATCACCTTGGCGGAGTAGATGTCCTTGTCGGAGGTCTTGTCGGGCGTGCGCTCGAAGTAGACGCCCGGGGACCGGACGAGCTGGGAGACGACGACGCGCTCGGTGCCGTTGATGATGAAGGTGCCGCGCTCGGTCATGAGCGGGAAGTCGCCCATGAACACCGTCTGGGACTTGATCTCACCGGTGTTGGTGTTCATGAACTCCGCGGTGACGAACAGCGGGGCGGAGTAGGTCATGTCCCGCTCCTTGCACTCCTCGATCGAGTGCTTCTCCTCCTCGAACCGGTGGTTGCGGAAGGACAGGGACATGGAGCCCGAGAAGTCCTCGATCGGGGAGATCTCCTCGAAGATCTCCTCCAGACCGGACCGGTCGGGGACGTCGTTGCGCCCGGCGTCCTTGGCGGCGGCCACGCGGGCCTGCCAACGCTCGTTGCCGAGCAGCCAGTCGAAGCTCTCCGTCTGGAGCGCCAGGAGGTCCGGGACCTCCAGCGGCTCCTTGATCTTTGCGAAGGACAGACGACCGGAAGCCGTCTGAGCAGTGGACACAGTCTGGGTCGCGGGTCGCGAGGCAGCCAAGGATGGTCCTTCCACGGGCCTGGAGCTATGGAGTCGAAGCGCGCACGCGCCGAACGTCCGCCAGGACGCCAGGCTATGAGGCAGCGCAAAGCGACAGCATAGTACAAGACGCCACCCTGCGTCCAGCCCGACTCCCCCGACCCAGGACCGCGGGCCTGACCGCGGGGGACGCGGATGCCCCATCACTATGGGCGTGGCCTGCGACGGCGTCAAGGGCAACGCCCTGCGACGCGCCGATCGTTACGCCGATCGACGCAGCGGGCGGGTGCCGGTGGGGCGACGGGCAGGGCGCATGCCCGGGTACGCGGGAGCGGGCCGCACCCGAAGGTGCGACCCGCTCCCGCGAACAGATCAGCGACCGGACGTGATCCGGCCCGAGATCACTTGAGCTCGACGGAGGCGCCGGCGCCCTCGAGGGCAGCCTTGGCCTTCTCCGCGGTCTCCTTGTTGACACCCTCGACGACCGGCTTGGGGGCGCCGTCGACCAGGTCCTTGGCCTCCTTGAGGCCGAGAGACGTGAGCGCGCGCACCTCCTTGATGACCTGGATCTTCTTGTCGCCGGCGGCGGTGAGGATGACGTCGAACTCGTCCTTCTCCTCCACAGCGGCGGCGTCGCCGCCACCGCCTGCCGGGGCGCCGGCGGCCGCGACGGCAACCGGGGCGGCAGCCGTGACACCGAAAGTGTCCTCGAACTGCTTGACGAACTCGGAGAGCTCGATCAGGGTCATCTCCTTGAAGGCCTCAAGGAGCTCGTCGTTGCTGAGCTTAGCCATGGTGGCTTCCTTCCTGTCTGTGCCGTGAGTGGCGTGTGCTGGGTACGAGCGGATCCGAGCGGATCAGCTCTCGTCGCCACCCGCGGCGACGTCGTCGGTAGCCTCGGCCGGGGCCTCGGCGGTGTCGGCGGCCGCCGGGGCGGCCTCGACGGGACCCTCGGCCTCGACCTTTGCGCGCAGGGCGTCGACCACGCGGGCCGTCTGCGACAAAGGAGCGGCAAAGAGGTAAACAGCCTTGCTGAGCGAGGCGTTCATGGCGCCAGCCAGCTTGGAGAGGAGCACCTCGCGGGACTCGAGGTCCGCGAGCTTGGTGATGTCCTCGGGGCTCAACGGCTTGCCGTCGAGAACCCCGGCCTTGATGACAAGGGCCGGGTTGGCCTTGGCGAAGTCACGCAGACCCTTGGCCGTCTCCACCGGGTCACCGGTGATGAAGACGATGGCGCTCGGGCCACTCAGGTGCCCGTCGAAGGCCGTGATACCGGCCTCCTCGGCGGCACGCTGGGTCAGCGTGTTCTTGACCACGGCGTAGGTTGCGTGCTCACGGATCGAGCCGCGCAGCTCGGAGAGCTGCTTCACGGTCAGACCGCGGTACTCCGTCAGCACGGCCGCACCCGAGGAGCGGAACTTGTCCGCGATCTCGGCGATGGCAGCGTGCTTCTCAGCGGTTGCCATGTGGCCTCCTTCCGTAGCGTGAAGCCGGTGGCCGCATGACAAAGAGCCCCGGCGCAGGCGCACGGGGCTCGAGCTCTCGCCAGAGGCGAGCACGATCGTCGTAGCCTGCGCCGGACGCCCCGTCATGGGGACCTTCGTGCCGTTATCGGACCCGAGCAGGGCTCGGGGTGATGACGGCAGACCGGCGGTCATTGGTCCTGACCAGAGTACGGGCCACCCGACCGGCCACCAAATCGGCTGGTCAGCGCGGCGGGGCGGTGGCCGTGGAGGTGGAGGTGGGGGTGGGCCGCTGGGACCCCGGCGCCGGGGCGACGTCGTCTGCGGGAGGGGCCTCGATCGTGACCGGCTCGCCCCAGCGGGCGTACTCCGTGCGGTCGACCAGGTCGGACTTCTTGGTGGGGACGGTGGCGGTCACCGAGGTCGGCGCCCCGGTCGCGTCGAGCGCCACCACGAGCCTGACCGGCTTGGTGACCGCCCCACGCAGCGCCGCGGGCGCGGAGACCGCGTCGAGGTACTGCGCGGGCGGCACCGTGAACGCCACCTGGGCACCGTCACCGCGAGGCGTCCGGTCCCCCAGCAAGCCGTTCAGCATGGCCGTGAACCGGGCCGGGTCCACGGTCTGCGCCACCTTGGCCTGGGCACCGAGCTTGGCGCTGATCGCGTCGGCGCCGCCCGGGTCGAGGAGCAGCCAGCGACGCACGTCGCGCTGGGACCGGGTCCCGGGCGTCGGGGCGGGCACGGGGACCTCCACGGTGCCCGCTCCCCTGACCCACGTGCGGTCCCCGAGGTGCACCAGGGTGACCGCGCGTCCCGCCGCGTCGACCTCCACCCGAACGGCCTTGGTGCGCGTGTCCACCTGCGCCTTGGCCGCCCCGGCCGGGGTAGCCATCGTCATGCGCACGGTGCCCTTGGCGGCCACGAGATCCTTGATCGTCTGCGCGAACTGGTCGCCGGGGACACCCTCGCCGGACGGCACCGGCTGGGCGTTGGGGTCCGGGGTGCTCCCCGCCAGCGAGGCTCCGTCCGTGGGCAGCGTCGCGGTCGCGGTCGTCGAGGGGGCGGAAGTCGCAGCGCCCATCGTGGAAGTCGTGGTGCGGGACCCGGCGACGCACCCCGACAGCAGCAGCACCGCGCCGACGGCCAGGGCACCGCTGCGGGAGACCCGCGCGGGTCCGGCGGACGGCGTCGGCCGGTGGCGGGGACGGGCAGCGCGCATGACTCACGATCCTAGAGGCCGGGCGCACGGCATACGGGAAGGCTCACCCGGGACGCGCGAAGCCCGGGCCGACGAGGTCGGTCCGGGCTTCGCGGGTCAGGAGGGCAGGCTCAGGCCTGGACCTCCTCCTCGGAGGTGAGGTTGCGGGTGCGGTTGGGGTCCAGCGGGATGCCGGGGCCCGTCGTCGTCGCCAGCGTCGCCTTGGTGATGTAGCGACCCTTGGAGGCGGACGGCTTCAGGCGGAGGATCTCCTCCATCGCCGCCGCGTAGTTCTCCACCAGCGCCTTCTCGTCGAACGAGACCTTGCCGATGATGAAGTGGAGGTTGGCGTGCTTGTCGACGCGGAACTCGATCTTGCCGCCCTTGATGTCGTTGACGGCCTTGGTCACGTCCATCGTCACGGTCCCGGTCTTGGGGTTGGGCATGAGACCACGGGGGCCCAGCACCTTGCCCAGACGGCCGACCTTGCCCATGAGGTCCGGGGTCGCGACGACGGCGTCGAAGTCGAGCCACCCGCCCTGGACCTTCTCGAGCATGTCGTCGGATCCGACGAAGTCGGCGCCGGCCGCGCGGGCTGCCTCGGCCTTGTCGCCGTTGGCGAAGACGAGGACGCGAGCGGTCTTGCCCGTGCCGTGCGGCAGGTTGACGGTGCCGCGCACCATCTGGTCCGCCTTGCGCGGGTCGACACCGAGGCGGAAGGCCACCTCGACGGTCGCGTCGTACTTGTTGGAGGCCGTCTCCTTGGCGAGGCGGACGGCGTCGAGCGGGGCGTACAGCTTGTCCGCGTCGACGCGCTCGGCTGCCGCGCGGTAGGCCTTGCTGCGCTTCATGTGCTGCTCCTTGGTGAGGGTCGGGCGGCCCGGGGGCTCACCCTGCTGGAGTCGTGGTCGAACGGACCAGCGCTGGTCCTGCCACAGCGGACCCGGCGGGTCCGCGGGTCACGAGTCAGGACTCGTAACCGGGGGTGTTGATGCCCATCGAGCGGGCGGTGCCCGCGATGATGCGGGCGGCCATCTCGACGTCGTTGGCGTTGAGGTCGTCCATCTTCTGCTGGGCGATCTCACGGACCTGGTCCGCGGACAGCGTCGCGACCTTGGTCTTGTTGGGGACGCCGGAGCCCTTGGGGACGCCCGCGGCCTTCTTGATCAGCTCGGCGGCGGGTGGCGTCTTGGTGATGAAGGTGAAGGAGCGGTCCTCGTAGACCGTGATCTCGACCGGGATGACGTTGCCGCGCTGGGACTCCGTCGCGGCGTTGTACGCCTTGACGAATTCCATGATGTTGACGCCGTGCTGACCGAGGGCCGGGCCGACGGGCGGCGCCGGGGTCGCGGCACCGGCCTGGATCTGCAGCTTGATGAAGCCGGAGACCTTCTTCTTGGGAGGCATGTGGAACTTCCTTGCTGTGTGATGGGCCGACGCCGTGGGCGATGACCCGGTTGCAGGACCGCCGCGGGGTGCCGCGGGGCCGGACGGGCTGCGATCAGATCTTGGCGACCTGGTTAAAGCCCAGCTCGACCGGGGTCTCCCGGCCGAAGATCGACACCAGAACCTTGAGCTTCTGAGTCTCGACGTTGATCTCGGAGACCGTGGCGTCAAGGGTCTCGAAGGGGCCCTCCATGACGGTGACCGACTCGCCGACCTCGAACTCCACGTCCACCGTGGGGCGCGGGGAGGCGGCCTGGCCGGCGCCGGGCTGCGCGGCGGCGCCGGATGCGGCCGGGGCCGCGGGCTCCTCGAAGGTCGGGGCCAGCATCGTGACGACCTCGTCGAGGCTCAGCGGCACCGGCTGGTGGGTGTGACCGACGAAGCCCGTGACGCCGGGGGTGTGGCGCACGGCGCCCCAGCTCTCGTCGGTGAGGTCCATGCGTACCAGGACGTACCCGGGCATCCGCACGCGGCGGACGACCTTGCGCTGGCCGTTCTTGATCTCGGTGACCTCCTCCATGGGGACCTCCACCTGGAAGATGTAGGGCTCCATGTTGAGGCTGGTCACGCGGGTCTCGAGGTTGGTCTTGACGCGGTTCTCGTAACCGGCGTAGGAGTGCACGACGTACCAGTCGCCCTCGAGCATGCGCAGGTCGCGCTTGAACTCCTCGAGCGGGTTGACCGCGGGGGCATCCGGCACGGACACCTGCTCGTCGGCCTCGTCGGACTCGTCGGACTCCTCGGTCACGTCAAACTCGTCGGACTCCTCCGTCACGTCGCTCACGTCGGCACCGGCGGGCTCGCTGGCCGTGTCGGCCTCGACCACCTCGACCTCGGTCGGCTCGACGGGAGCGTCGACGTCGGCCTCGTCGCGGGTGGCGAACGGGTCGTTCGAGGGCTGGTCGGACACGGTACGGGCCTACTTCCTTGCTGGTGATCGGGCGGGTGCCGCCACGGGCGGTGGGCTGACCGCAGGAGCGGTCGGCCGTCAGCTGCCGGCGAACGCCCAGAAGACGAGCTTGCCGATCCCGTAGTCGAGGGCCGCGACGAACAGCATGACCGCGATCACGAAGACCATCACGACCGTGGTGTAGGTGACCAGCTCCTCGCGGGTGGGACGGACGACCTTGCGCAGCTCGTCCAGCACCTGGGCGACGAACAACGTGATGCGAGCGAAGAAGCCTTGACGGGTCGCGGTGTCGCGCCCAGCACCACCACGGGTGTTGACCTCGCTCACGGCCCCTCGCTTCGTCAGATGATCACGTGATCCGCAGGGCAGGAGGGACTCGAACCCCCAACCGCCGGTTTTGGAGACCGGTGCTCTACCAATTGAGCTACTACCCTTCGGGACGGTCTCGAGGCGGCCAGCGCAGCACAGCGACGATCGACGCGGGATCCATCCAAGAGACGAGCATACGTCAGAGGGACGGCCCAAGGCGAACCGACGCGGGAGCGGCGACCAGCCCTGACGCCGGGCGGACGGCATACGGTCAGGAGCAGCCCTCGCCCCGGGCCCGCCAGCTCCGCAGGGCCCGCTCGCGCTCTGCCCCCTCGAGCTGCACCGGCAGCCCCTGGGTCACCCGCGCGGGGTCGAAGGTCATGGTCGGGGCGCCGGCGTCGCCCGGCACGGTGACCGTGAGGACTCCCGACGCGCGGGTCTCGGCACTGCTCCCGCTGCCGAAGACGAAGTTGCCGATGCCGTACGCCACGGCCGTGTCCCCCACCGTCGTCGTGGTCTGCAGCACGTGGGCGTGCGCGCCGACCACGACGGTGGCGCCCGCCTCGGCGAGCGCGGAGTCGGTCCGGAGCTGGCGGGGCGTGGGGCAGCGCTGCTTCTCGATGCCGGAGTGCAGGTAGACCACGATCACGTCGGTCGGGCCGGCGGCACGGGCGCGACGGACGCCGTCGAGGAGCGCCTCGAAGCCGTCGTCATCCATGACCTTGGCCAGACCGGGTTTGCCCGGCCCGGCCTTCCAGTCGAGGTGGGCGTCGAGCACGTCGGTCGCCCCGAAGACCACCACGCGGCGGCCCTTGACCAGCGTGGACCAGGGCGCCCAGGCCTCGGCGTCGTCCTTGCCCAGACCCACCATCGGGACCGGGGAGGACGCCTTGACGGCAAGCATCTGCGCCATGCCCCGCTCACCGAAGTCCATCGTGTGGTTGTTGGCCGCCGTGACCACGTCGACCCCCTCCCGGTGGAGCGCGTCCAGGATGGAGGGACCAGTGACGAAGGTGAACGGCTTGGGCTGCGGCCGCAGCCCCGTGCGATCGGCGGCGACCACCGTCTCGAGGTTGACCATGGCCAGGTCGGCGCCCGCCAGCAACCGACCCGTGGCACCCAGCCCCTCGCCCACGATGCGGCCGGCGGCCCCATGGGCCTGGGTGTCCCCGCCGAACGCCAGCGTGATGGGCTCCGCCCCGGGTGCCCCCCGGCGCCGGGCGCGCTCGACCGGCGCCATCGCCCGGGCCGACGTCTCGGCGGCAGGAGTCCCGGCCGTCGAGGTGGCACCCACCGTCGCCCGCCCTGCAGGCGCCTCACCCGCCCGAGCCAGCGATGCCGGGGTGGGGTCGGGCGGACCGAAGGCGTCGGCGACCGCGAGCCCTCCCGCGCTGGCGGCGGTCGCGACCACCGCCAGCAGACCCACGGCGGTGCTGCGGCGGGACCGGGCGAGGAGGCGGTCGGGAATCGGCATGAGGACCTCGGCGGGAGGGTGCGGGACCACCCCACCGTAGGCGTCCGGCCGCCCTGACGGGACGCGGCACGCGGGGTGAAGACCGTGGGCGCCCGGCCGGCCACCGTCTGTGAGGATGGCGCCATGCCCCGCCCCCTCGACCAGCTCCCCAAGGCGCACCTGCACCTGCACTTCACCGGGTCCCTGCGGCTGTCGACGCTGACCGAGCTCGCGCGCGACGAGGGCCTCAGGCTCCCCCATGCCCTCGTCGACGAATGGCCCCCCACGCTCACCTCCGTCGAGTCCCGCGGATGGTTCCGGTTCCAGCGGTTGTACGACGCCGCGCGGGCGTGCGTGCGGTCGCCCGCGGCTATGCGCAGGATCGTGCTCGAGGCTGCCCTCGACGACGCCGCCGAGGGCTCGCGGTGGCTGGAGATCCAGGTGGACCCGACGTCCTACGCGCCGTTCTGCGGCGGGCTGACGCCCGCGCTCGAACTCGTCCTCGAGTCGGCGTCGGCCGCCGCGGCGGAGGCCGGGATCGGCGTGGGCGTGATCGTGGCGGCCAGCCGCATCCGGCACCCCCTCGACGCCCGGACGCTGGCCCGGCTGGCCGCGCGGTACGCCGGCGAGGGGACCGGCACGGTCGTCGCCTTCGGCCTGTCCAACGACGAGCACCGTGGCGTGGTCGAGGACTTCGCGCCGGCCTTCGGGATCGCCCGGGGTGCGGGCCTGGCCCTCGTGCCCCACGGCGGCGAGCTCGCGGGGCCGGAGGCCGTCATACGGACCCTCGACGCGCTGGTGCCCGACCGGATCGGGCACGGCGTGCACGCGGCCGAGGACCCGCGGGCGCTGGAGCGCCTGGCGCGCGAGGGGGTCGCTCTCGAGGTCTGCCCGGGGAGCAACGTCGCCCTCGGGGTGTATGACGCCGCGCCCGCCGTGCCGCTGCGGCCGCTGCTCGACGCGGGGATCCAGGTCGCGCTGGGCGCGGACGACCCGCTGCTGTTCGGCTCGCGGCTGGTGGACCAGTACCGCACGGCGCGGGAGGTGCACGGGCTCGACGACGAGGCGCTGGCCGACCTGGCGCGGATGTCGCTGCGGGCCTCGACGGCGCCCCGCGAGGTGATCGCGCAGGCGGAGGAGGACGTCGACGTGTGGCTCGCCCTGCCTGCCGACTGAGCGAGGGCCGCCGGGAGGGCTAGAGGGAGAGGTCGACGAGCACCGGCTCGTTGACGAGCGTCACCCCGAAAGTCTCACGGACGCCGTCGCGCACCGCGCGCGCCAGGGCCAGGACGTCCTCGGCCGAGGCGTCGCCCCGGTTGGTGACGGCGAGGGTGTGCTTGGTGGACAGCGCCGCCGCGCCCGGGAGGCCGAAGCCCTTGGCGAACCCCGCCCTGTCGATCAGCCACGCAGCGCTGGTCTTGACCATGCCCTCGCCCGCGTCGAAGCGCGGCGGCTCCGGACCGTCCGCGCCGAGGAGTGCCCGCGCCCGCTCCTGCAGGTCCGCGAACTCGCGCGCCAGCAGGATCGGGTTGGTGAAGAAGGACCCGCACGACCACGTGTCGTGGTCCTCGGCGTCCAGGACCATCCCCCGCCGCCGGCGCTGCGCCAGCACCGCGTCGCGGGCGTCCTGCAGCGGCACGCGCGTGCCCAGCGGCACGTCGAGACCGGCCGCGAGGGCGGCATACGCCACCGGACGGGAGAGGTCGGCGACCTCGAGCTGGAAGGCGACGTCGAGGACGACGTAGCGGTCGGTGCCCTTGAGCACGCTGTGGCGGTAGGTGAACGCGCAGTCGTCGGGGAAGAACGTGCGCACACGCTGCTCGCGGCGGTCGAAGACCCGGACCTGCGCGATGGTCTGGGCGACCTCCTGGCCGTAGGCGCCGACGTTCTGCACGGGGGTGGCGCCGGTGAGGCCGGGGATCCCGGACATGGCCTCGATGCCGGCCCAGCCCTCCGCCACGGCCCGCTCGACCAGGCCGTCCCAGGACTCCCCCGCCGCGACCCGCACGAAGGCGCCGCCGCAGTAGTCCTGCGACTGGACGTCCACGCCCTGCGTGGCCACCCGGACGACCGTGCCATCGAACCCCTCGTCGCTGATCACGAGGTTGGAGCCCCCCGAGACCAGGAGCAGCGGCTCGTCGGCGTCGTCGACCTCACGGACGGCGTCGACCAGCTCGTCCGTCGTCGAGACGGTGACGAGGCGCCGGGCGGGGCCGCCGACGCGCATCGTGGTGAGTGGCGCGAGGGGCACGTCGTGCTCGACCTGCATGGATGTCCTTCGGGGGATGGGAGGGATGACGGGCCCGCGGTGAGCGGAGGGCGAGGCGTCTCGCCGTCAGAGGCGGACGACGGCGAGCGCCCGCCCCAGGACCTTCTTGCCCTCGCACGTGGCGGTGAGCTCGACCGTAGCCCGTCCGTCCTCGACCTTCTTGACGACACCACCGACCACGACCTCGGCCCCGGTGCCGTGGGGAACGACGACCGGGGCCACGAACTTGGTGGAGTACTCCACCACGCGGCCCGCGTCGCCGCACCAGTCCACGACCACCTGCACGGCCGAGCCCATCGTGAGCATGCCGTGGGCGATGACGTCGGGCAGGCCGACGCCCGTGGCGAAGCGCTCGTCCCAGTGGATGGGGTTGCGGTCCAGGCTCGCGCCGGCGTAGGCCACGAGCATCGCGCGGGTGACCGTCAGGGTGCGCTCGGGCAGGGCGTGGCCGGCCTCGACGGTGCTGAGGTCGATCGTCATGTCAGTCCTCTCCCCGGATCACGAGGGTGCTCGTCGCCGTGCAGCGGGCCTCGCCGCCGACGGTGGCCAGCTCGCTGCGGGTCGTCACCATGGCGTGCCCCCCGACGAGCCTCACGGTGTCGACGGTCATCGTGGCGACGATCTCGTCGCCGGCGGTGAGGGGGTGGTGGTGCACGAACCTCTGCTCGCCGTGGACCACCCGGCTGAAGTCGACGCCCGCCTCGGGGTCCTCCATCAGCTGGCGGTCCGCCTGCTGGGCGATCAGGACCGCGAAGGTCGGCGGGGCGATGACGTCGGCGTAGCCGCGGGCGCGGGCGACCTCGACGTCGGTGTGGACCTCGTCGACGGCGCCCACGGCCTCGGCGAACTCCGCGATCTTGGCCCGCCCGACCTGGTAGGGCGCCGTCGGCGGGTAGGTCCGCCCGGCGAACTGCTCGTTGACTGGCATGGGCGTCACCCTAACGGCGTCGTGCGGTTACCCGCCGGTCGAGGGGCCTGTCGGGAACTGACCAGTCGGCGGGGGTGGGGCGTCCGGCATACGAGCAGGTATGACGCACGAGCGCCGCCCCTCCGGGTGGAGGGACGGCGCTCGGGATGCGGGCGACGCGCTCAGCGGGTCTCGCGGTGCGCGGTGTGCTTCTTGCAGCGAGGGCAGTACTTCGCCAGCTCGAGCCGGTCGGGGTGGTTCCGACGGTTCTTCTTGGTGATGTAGTTGCGCTCCTTGCAGTCAGTGCACGCCATGGTGATCTTGGGGCGAACGTCTGCGGACTTGCTAGCCACGGGGCAACCTGCTCTCGGAGTGGGCGCCGGAGGATCCGGCCTTGCGACAAGGATGAACTTGGTAGCGGGAGCGGGGCTCGATCCCGCGACCTCACGATTATGAGTCGTGCGCTCTAACCAGCTGAGCTACCCCGCCTTGGGACAAGCCCCGCCGGGATGGGCGAGACTTGCGAGAGCCCCCTGTCGGAATCGAACCGACGACCTTTTCCTTACCATGGAAACGCTCTGCCGACTGAGCTAAGGGGGCCCGAGCACCGAGGCGCTCGGAAGTGCACTCGTTGGGAGTGCGTCGACCAAGGTACACGGATCGGGCCGAGAGATGAAATCGACGGGAGGCCCCACCCGTGCGTCCGCAGCACGACGGCGCCCAGCATGTGAGCCCTACCATGGACGAAGGTGCCATGTCGGCACCAGCCGTGCATAACATGGCGTTTGGTTGATCCAAAGATGTCGTGTCGATGAAAGCGAAGTGAGTTCGCCCCTATGGCCACCAAGGCAGTCCACCGGCTCGAGCGTGTCGTCATCCGGTTCGCAGGAGACTCCGGTGACGGCATGCAGCTGACCGGCGACCGGTTCACCTCGCAGACCGCCGTCCTCGGCAACGACCTGTCCACCCTGCCCAACTTCCCGGCGGAGATCCGCGCGCCCCAGGGCACGCTGCCGGGTGTGTCGAGCTTCCAGCTGCACTTCGCCGACCACGACGTGCTCACGCCTGGCGACAACCCCGACGTCCTCGTGGCGATGAACCCCGCGGCGCTCAAGGCGAACCTGCCCGACGTGCCGCGCGGCGCCACCGTCATCGCGGACCAGGACGAGTTCACCAAGCGCAACCTCGGCAAGGTCGGCTACGACAGCAACCCGCTCGAGGACGGCTCCCTCGACAGCTATCACCTGCACGCCCTGCCGCTGACCTCCATCACGGTCGACGCCCTGGCCGACTTCCCGCTGTCCCGCAAGGACAAGGAGCGGGCCAAGAACATGTTCGCCCTCGGGCTGCTGTCCTGGCTCTACACCCGACCGCTGGAGTCGACCGAGAGCTTCCTCGCCGCCAAGTTCGGCAGCAAGCCCGACATCCTCGCGGCGAACGTCGCCGCCCTGCACGCCGGCCACGCCTACGGCGAGACCACCGAGGACTTCGCCGTCGCCTACGAGATCGGCCCCGCGCCGATGCGACCCGGCCTCTACCGCAACATCACCGGCAACACCGCCCTCGCCTACGGCCTCGCGACCGCCGCCCACAAGGCCGGCCTGCCGCTCGTGCTCGGCGCCTACCCGATCACCCCGGCCAGCGACATCCTGCACGCCCTGTCCGGCTTCAAGAGATATGGCGTGACGACCATCCAGGCGGAGGACGAGATCGCGGGGATCGGTGCGGCGCTCGGCGCATCCTTCGGCGGCGCCCTCGGCGTGACCACCACCTCGGGCCCCGGCATCGCGCTCAAGACCGAGACCATCGGCCTCGCGGTCTCGCTCGAGCTGCCCCTCGTGATCGTCGACGTCCAGCGCGGCGGCCCCTCGACCGGCCTGCCCACCAAGACCGAGCAGGCCGACCTGCTGCAGGCGATGTACGGCCGCAACGGCGAGGCACCCGTGCCCATCGTCGCCGCCCAGTCGCCCAGCGACTGCTTCGACGCGGCGCTGGAGGCGGTGCGCATCGCGGTGACCTACCGCACGCCGGTCTTCCTGCTCTCGGACGGCTACCTCGCCAACGGGTCCGAGCCGTGGCAGGTCCCCTCCGTGTCGGAGCTGCCCGCGATCGACCCGGACATCGCCACCGAGCCCAACGCGACCGCCGCCGACGGCACCCCCGTCTTCCACCCCTACCTGCGCGACCCCGACACCCTCGCCCGCCCCTGGGCGATCCCCGGCACGCCCGGCCTCGAGCACCGCGTCGGCGGCATCGAGAAGAAGGACGTCACCGGCGAGATCTCTTACGACCCCGACAACCACGACCGGATGACCCGGCTGAGGGCGGCCAAGGTGGCGGGCGTGGCCGGCATACCGGACGTCGAGGTCGACGACCCGACCGGCGAGGCCAAGGTCCTGATGCTGGGCTGGGGCTCGACCTTCGGCCCGATCAGCGCCGGGGTGCGCTACGCGCGCTCCACGGGGGCCGAGGTCGCCCAGGCCCACATCCGGCACCTCAACCCCTTCCCCGCCAACCTCGGCGAGGTCCTGCGGGCCTACGACCGGGTGATCGTCCCGGAGATGAACATGGGCCAGCTGACGACGATGCTCCGCGCGGAATACCTCGTGGACGTGCGGGCGCTGACCCAGGTGCGGGGCCTGCCGTTCACGGCGAGCACGCTGTCCGACGCCATCCACGAGGCCCTGCACGAGCTGGACCCCCGGCACACCCCCGCTCCCGCGACCCCCCAGGAGGAGCGCGCATGACCACCATCGACCTCGGCATGCCCACCCACGGCCTGAGCGGCGTGCCCCGCCTCGGCGAGGGCGACGCCCAGCAGAGCAAGAAGGACTTCACCTCCGACCAGGAGGTGCGCTGGTGCCCCGGTTGCGGCGACTACGCCGTGCTGGCCGCCGTGCAGTCCTTCCTCCCCGAGCTGGGGCTCCGCCGCGAGAACATCTCGTTCATCTCCGGTATCGGCTGCTCGAGCCGCTTCCCGTACTACCTCGACACCTACGGGATGCACTCGATCCACGGGCGGGCGCCGGCCATCGCGACCGGGCTGGTCACCGCCCGACCGGACCTGTCGGTGTGGGTGGTGACCGGGGACGGCGACGCGCTGTCGATCGGCGGCAACCACCTCATCCACGCGATGCGCCGCAACGTCAACATGACGATCCTGCTGTTCAACAACCAGATCTACGGCCTGACCAAGGGGCAGTACTCCCCTACCTCCGAGGTGGGCAAGGTCACCAAGTCGACCCCGGCCGGCTCGGTGGACCGCCCCTTCAACCCGCTGTCGCTGGCCCTCGGCGCCGAGGCGACCTTCGTCGCCCGCACCATGGACTCCAACCGCAAGCACCTGCTCGAGGTGCTGCGGGCGGCGGCGGAGCACCGCGGGACGTCGTTCGTCGAGATCTACCAGAACTGCCCGATCTTCAACGACGGCGCCTTCCAGCTGCTCAAGGACCGCGGCGAGGCGGCGGCCCGACTGGTGCACCTCGAGGACGGGCAGCCGGTCCGTGCCAGCGCCGACCACGTCGTCGTGCGCTCGGACTCCGGCTCGCTCGACGTCGTCCACGAGGGCTCGGTCACCGACCCCTCCCGGATCGTCGTGCACGACGCCGGGGCGGACGACCCGGCTCAGGCCTTCGCGTTGTCGCGGCTCGACTCCGGCGACCACCTGCACGTGCCCATGGGGATCTTCCGCTCGGTCTCGCGGCCGACCTACGACGACCTCGTGCGAGGCCAGATCGCCGGCGCCGTCACGTCGGCCGGCGGCCCCGCCTCCGACGACGACCTGGACGCCCTGCTGCGCGGCAAGGACACGTGGACCATCGGCTGAGGCTGGCCGGGCAGGCGGCGCGGCTCGCGTGGCGAGCCCAGCAGGCCGTATGGCGCCGCCGCCCCACCCTGCGCTCGGCGCCGCGGCCGATGGTGGGGGTGGCGCCCGACCTGTCCGTCGGGGTGGGGTCGGGCATCCCACGACCCGAGCACCCGCGCCCGCAGCTGGTGCGGTCCCGCTGGCTGAACCTCAACGGCGAGTGGGAGTTCGAGACCGACCGCGGGGACAGCGGCTACGAGCGGGGGCTGGTGTCCCGCCCGCTGACGGGACGCATCCTCGTGCCGTTCTGCCCCGAGTCGACCGCGTCCGGCATCGGGGACGAGGACTTCCACGAGGCCGTCTGGTATCGCCGGACCGTCGCCGTGCCCTCCTCGTGGGCGGGGGCGGACGCGTGGCTGCACCTCGGCGCCGTCGACCACGACGCGACGGTGTGGGCCAACGGTGTCGAGATCACCCGCCACCGAGGGGGGTTCACGCCGGTGTCGGCGCCCCTGTCGCGAGCGGGCGTGGGGCCGGGCGACACCGTGGAGATCGTGGTGCGGGCGCGCGACCCGCGCCGCGGGCCCCAGGCGCGGGGCAAGCAGGCGACCAGCTACGCCCGGACCGGCTGCTTCTACACCCGCACCACCGGCATCTGGCAGACCGTCTGGCTCGAGGCGGTGCCGCCCGTGCACGTGCGTCGCCTGCACGTCTCGCCCGACCTCGCCGGTGCCGCGCTGGACCTGTCGATCCCGTTGAGCGGCAACCTGCCCGGCGGTCAGGTCGTCGTCGAGGTCACCCGTGACGCGGGGCTGGGCGACGCCGGCGTCGGATCGGCCGGTGGTGCCGACGACACCGTGATCGCCTCGGCCGCAACGCGGTCCGACCTGGACCTCGCGCCGCGCCTGCGGATCTCGTTGCCGGAGCAGGAGATCCGTCCCTGGTCACCCGCCGACCCACACCTCTACGGCCTCGTCGTGCGGCTGCTCGACCGTGACGGGGCGACCGTCGACGAGCTCACGTCATACGCCGGGTTGCGCTCGATCTCGGTGCACTGCAACGAGATCCGCCTCAACGGCGAGCGCCTCTTCCAGCGGCTCGTGCTGGACCAGGGCTACTGGCCCGACACGCTGATGACGGCGCCCTCGGACGCCGCGCTGGAGCTCGACATCCGGCTGGGCCTGGCCGCGGGGTTCGACGGGGCCCGGCTCCACCAGAAGGTCGTCGAGGAGCGCTACCTCTACCACGCCGACCGCCTCGGCTACCTCGTGTGGGGCGAGTTCGGCGACTGGGGCGCCAAGGTGCGCGACGGCCACGGCGAGATCCAGTCCCCCACGGCGTCATTCGTCACCCAGTGGGTCGAGGTGCTGCAGCGCGACGTCAACCACCCGTCCATCATCGGGTGGTGCCCCCTCAACGAGACCGAGCAGGACCTCGCCGACGACATCACCGTCCTCGACGACGTCACCCGGGCGATGTTCCTCGCCACCAAGGCGATCGACCCGACCCGGCCGGTGATCGACGCCTCTGGCTGGGCGCACCGGGTGCCCGAGACGGACGTCTACGACGCGCACTGCTACGAGCAGCGGCCGTGGCGCTTCCGGATCCTGATGGAGGGCCTCTCGGCCGGCGATCCGCTCGTGGACCTGCCCGGCAAGGACTGGTCCGTGCCCTACGCCGGGCAGCCCTACCTGCTGTCGGAGTACGGCGGGATCTGGTGGGCGGCACCGGGATCGGACGGGTCGCCCGACGCCCGCGAGGTCGACGGGAGCGACCAGGACAGTTCCTGGGGCTACGGCCATCGGGTGCGCGACCTGCGCGAGTTCTACTCCCGCTACGAGGGGTTGACCAGGGTGCTGCTGGACTCCCCTGGCCTCGCGGGATATTGCTACACCCAGCTGACGGACACCTTCCAGGAGCAGAACGGCCTCTACGCCGCCGACCGCTCCCCCAAGGTGGACATCGCGCGGATCCGGGCGGTGCAGCGGCGACCCGCGGCCTACGAACGCCCGCCGGCCACGTAGGCGGCGAGGCGGTCGAGCCCCTCGGTCACCTCGGCAGCGCTGCCGGCGTAAGAGATCCGCACGAAGTGGCTGCCGTCCAGGGCCGGGTCACCGCCGGGGCGCGACGGGGCGAAGTCGACGCCCGGCGTGAGCGCCACGCCCGTGTGCTCCATGACCTGGGTGCACCACGCCACCGAGTCCTGCGTCAGGTGCGCGATCTCGCACCACGCGTAGAACGCGCCCGACGGCGGCACCTGGTCGTGCACGCCGATCTCCGGCAGGCGCTGCAGCACGAGGTCCCGGTTGTGGGCGTATCGCTCGACGTGCGAACGCAGCTCGGCCTGCGCCTCCGCCGTGAGGGCACCGAGGGCAGCGGCCTGGCTGACGGCGGGCGGGCACAGGTTGAGGTTGCCGAGGAGCAGCTCGACCGGCCGCAGCAGGTGGTCCGGCAGAAGCATCCAGCCGAGGCGCCACCCGGTCATGGAGAAGTACTTGGAGAAGCTGCCGACGACGGCGGCCGCGCGGGAGGTGCTCCACGCCGTGGTGGGCTGCGCGCCGGCATACGAGATCCCGTGGTAGATCTCGTCGCTCACGAGCAGGACGTCGTGCTCCTCGCACCAGCGCGCGATCGCCGCGAGCTCGTCGGCGGGGACCACCGTCCCGGTGGGGTTGGCGGGGCTTGCGAGGATCAGTCCGGCGGGCGGGGTGGGCAGCGCCTCGAGCATGGCCACGGTCGGCTGGTAGGCGGTCTCGGGTCCGCAGTCGAGGTCCACGACGCGGCAGCCGAGGGCCTGCAGGGTGTTGCGGTAGGCGGGGTAGCCCGGGCGCGTCACGACGACCTCGTCACCGGCCTCGAAGGCGGCCAGGAAGAGCGCGGTGAAGCCGCCGCTGCTGCCCGTCGTCAGGACCACCTGCCCCGGGTGAACGTCGAGGTCGTCGTCCGCCGCGTAGTGCTCGCAGATCGCCTCCCGCAGGGCGAGGTCGCCCACGGCCTCGGTGTAACCGAGCACCTGGCTGCCGATCGCCGCGACGGCGGCGTCCCGCGCCGCCCGGGGCGCACCCGTGCTCGGCTGACCCACGTGCAGGCCGATCACGTCGCCGTGGCTGACCTGGCGGCGGGCGGCGGCCTTCATGACCTCCATGACGTGGAACGGCGGGACCTGCCCGCGGTGCGACACCCTGCTCATGACCCCACCGTATGCCGACGCGACCGTGGCAGCGCGCCCGGCCTACGGCTGGGCGCGGTGGGCGCGCTCGTCGAGGTAGGCGTGGACGAGCTCCACGACCGC
This sequence comes from Arsenicicoccus cauae, assembly GCF_043162025.1. Classification (NCBI taxonomy): domain Bacteria; kingdom Bacillati; phylum Actinomycetota; class Actinomycetes; order Micrococcales; family Intrasporangiaceae; genus Arsenicicoccus; species Arsenicicoccus cauae. Next base: position 202,156 of record NZ_CP171001.1, read on the forward strand.
AGCCCCCTCGCCGGACGCCGAGGCCACCCGCTTCATGGATCCGGAGCGCACGTCTCCCACCGCGAACACCCCGGGGATGTTGGTGGCCAGGGACGCCGGGGGGCGACCGTCGGACCAGCAGGCCTCCTCCGTGTCCGCCCCGGTGAGCACGAAGCCGCGCTCGTCGAGAGAGATCTTGGAGGGGAGCCATGCGCAGTGCGGCTGCGCGCCGAGCAGCAGGTAGAGCCCGGCGGCGACGACCCGCCGCTCCTCCCCCGTGGCCCGGTCGCGCAGCGCCAGCCAGGACAGGCGAGGGTCCCCGCCACCGTCGACGACCTCGGTGCGCGGCAGCACCGTGATCCTCCAGTTGCCGGCTAGCTCACGGATCAGGTAGTCGCTCATGGTGGTTCGCAGGTCGTCGCGCCGGATGACGATGGTCACCGAGCGGGCGAACCGGCTCAGGTGCACGGCGGCCTGCCCGGCGGAGTTGCCGCCTCCGACGACGTAGACGTCCTGGCCGGCGACGTCGCGGGCCGAGGACGCGGCCGCGCCGTAGTGCACGCCGCGACCGACCAACCTTTCCAGCGGCTCGACGCCGAGCCGGCGGTAGGTGACCCCCGTCGCGATCACCACGGCGCGGGCCTCGAGGACCGCGCCGTCGGCCACCATGATGCGGTGCAGCCCGCCGGGGCGAAGCACGACGCCGTGGACGCGTCCCGGCTCGAGGCCGACCACCTGCGTGCCCGCGAAGAACCGTGCCCCGAACCTGCTGGCCTGCATGCGTGCCCGCTGCGTCAGACGCATCCCCGAGATCCCTCGCGGGAAGCCGAGGTAGTTGCGGATCATCGAGCTGCTGCCCGCCTGCCCGCCGATGGCGTCCGCCTCCACGACCACGGTCGTGAGGCCCTCGCTGGCGCCGTACACGGCCGCCGCCAGGCCCGCGGGCCCCGCACCGATCACGGCCAGGTCCGCCACGAATCCCTCACCCAGCGAGTCGAACCCGCCGTAGAGGGCCCGCCCCACGTCCGCGATGGTGGCGTCGACGATGGTGTCGCGGCCGTCGCCGACGATGACCGGGAGGACAGGATCCTGGTGGCCCTCGCGGACGAGGCCGTCGAGGATCGCCCGCCCCTCCTCGGAGGTGTCGACGACGGAGCGGCACGGCATGCCCATCCGGTCGAGGAAGTCCCGGATCCCTGCCGCGCGAGGGCAGTTGGACTCGCACACGATCGTGAGCATCGCCACCTCGGGCGTCGCAACCGTCGCACCCCAGTCCGACAGCAGGTCGATGACGGCGGCGTGGAACTCCTCGTCGCGGGGGCCGCGAGGCAGCATGAGGTAGGTGTCGATGCTCCCCCGCTGCTGGGCCTCCCGCAGCGACGGGAAGTGCTGGGTGGCCTCCTGCCCGACGAGCAGGACGAGACGCTTGGCGGTGGGGAGCGCCTGGTGCAGCACGCGCAGTGCCAGCAGCGCGGTGCTGTCCGGCAGCTCCACCTCTGCGGCGACGAGGGCCACCGGCCGCTGCCGGGCCACGAATCCCTGCGCCACGTCGAGCGCCTCGTCCAGCCCGCTCGTGACGACGAGGTCGTAGTCGGTCCCGTAGCGCGCCGCCATCTCGCGCTCGATGTCCTCGGCGTGCTCGCCGCAGACGGTCAGGATGACGGGGCGGCGGAAGTCCTGGTCAGGCATGGCAGCCAGTCTGCCGTATGGCGGGCCGGCCAGACGTCAGCCGGTGGTCAGGGTGAGGAGTCCTCGGAGCCACTCGCTCGGCCACGGTTGCCGGGGCCCCCCGGGCGACATGACGTGAGCTCGCAGCTCGCGAGAGTCGGACGCACGCATGCCGACGCCCTCTCGCGATATCCCGCGAGAGGGCGTCAGCGTGGCGAGGCGCCGGGTGTCGCGGCGGCAGCCGCCGGCATACGGCCGAGGTCAGGCCTGGCCGACCTGACGCAGCAGGTCCTGGAACCAGTCCTGCGAGGCGTCGAAGGCCTTGTGCCCCGCGATGCGCGGGAACTCGATGACCCGCAGCTCGTCGCCGCGCTCCTCGTCGTGCCCCACGACGCCGGGCGTGCCGGCCTGGGCCGCGTCGACCGCCACGTCGCACATCTGCTTGATCAGCGCGAGGTCGGTGTCGTTGGCGGCGGCCGAGCGGGAGAAGTAGCCGGACTTCTGGACCATCGTCTTCTCGGCCTCGATCTTGGCGCCGAACTCCTTGGCGAAGTAGCTGCCCGGGTTGATCGTGTCGAGCTTGACGTGGCCGAAGGGGTCGCGGGCGACCTCCTGGCCGGACGCCTCGAGCTGCTGGACGATGTCGTCGACGCCGGCGCCCTCGGACAGGAAGATGTTGACGCAGCCGATCTCGTCCATCACCTGCTTGAGGCGGGCCGCCTCCGCGTCGAGGTCGATGTGCACCTCGGGGACGTAGATGCCGTGGATCGCCCAGCGCTCGGGCGTGAGGCCGGCCTGCGGCAGCCAGGTCTGCTGCCCGTGCCAGGTCATGTAGTCGCGCGCCGCCGCCGCCGTCAGCCAGCCGCAGTTGCGGCCCATGACCTCGTGCACGATCAGCATGCGCGGGTTGGAGCCGTGCTCGGCGATGATGTTGCGCGCGAAGATCGAGGCCTGCTCGGCCGCCGTCTGCGCACCCAGCGATTGACGGATGGGGACGATGTCGTTGTCGATCGTCTTGGGCAGGCCCACCACGGTCAGCTCGTAGCCCTGCTCGTGCAGGTAGGCCGCCAGGTCGGCGGCGGTGGTGTTGGTGTCGTCGCCGCCGATGGTGTGCAGCACGTCGACGCCGTCCTCCTTGAGGCGGTTGGCCGCGACCTCGAGGGGGTTGTCGCCCTCCTGGACCAGACCGCGCTCGACGAGGTTCTTGGCGTTGGTGAGCTTGACGCGGGAGTTGCCGATGGGGCTGCCGCCGAAGCCCCGCAGCACCCCGGCGTTCGTGCGGGTCTCCTCGTCGAAGACCGTGTAGCTGCCGGTCAGCACGCCGTGGTAGCCGTGGCGGTAGCCGATGAGCTCGACGTCCGGCAGGACCTCGGTGTAGCGCTCGATCAGGTCGCCGACGGCGGCGGACAGGCAGGGGGCGTAGCCGCCGGCGGTCAGCATGGCAACGCGCTTGATGGTCATCGGGAGGGTCCTCCTGCGATAGCGGGATGAGGGTCATGACGGTCGCGACTCTGCGACCTCCACCCTATCGAGGGCGCCCCGGGTGGGCCGACCCCCGGGGCCGCTGCGGCGATCAGTCGTCGACGCCGCGGGCAGCGAGGGCGTCACCGACGCGTTCGGCGTGCCGGACCGTGCGGATGACCAGGGGCGTGGCCACCGCGCGCACGGACCGGTCCAGGCCGCGGGCCCGCCGCGCGTCCAGCGTCTGCTGCAGGAGCTGGCCCACGACGGGGATGCTGCGAAGCGTCAGGCTGACGGTCAGGGCCACACGCTCCGGCGAGACGCCCACGTGCCGCAGCGGCTGAGCGAGGCGCTGCACCCCGTCCAGCATCGCGGACACGCGCGTCGTGAGGGTGACCAGGCCGGCCGCCGCCACCGCCACGACCATGCCGCCGAGGGCGACCACGACGGCCTCCCACCCGCCGCTCCACCACTGGAACGGCGCCATCACCAGCAGGAACCACCGCAGCGGCCGCACCTCGCCCCAGGCCAGGCCGAGCGAGACCCGGCACAGGACGTAGGCACTCAGGACGACCAGCGCCGAAGCGGCCGTCATCCAGGGACGCTGGACGAGCGACACCGGCACGAGGAAGACCGCGAGCGCGAGCAGCTTCCAGGGCACGGGGAGGCGGTGCAGGACGGAGCGGCCCTCGGCATACGCGCCGGTGAGCACCTCAGACCCCCATCAGCCGGCGGTAGAACGGGACCACCTCGTCGGCCGGCCCGTCCGCCGCGACCCGACCCTCGTCGATGCACACGACCCGCTCCCACCCCTCGAGCAACCACAGGTGGTGGGTGACGAGCACGACCTGCTGGTCCAGGGTGTCGAGCAGCCGCGAGACCTGGTGCGCGTGGCGCAGGTCGAGCAGGGTGGTGGGCTCGTCGCAGACCAGCACGTCGGGGCGGGTGACGAGGATCGCGGCGATGGCGAGGAGCTGCTTCTGACCCGAGGAGAGCTGGTGGGCGGGGTGGTCGGCGTGATCCGCGAGGGAGTAGCGCCCGAGCACCTCGTCGACGAGCAGCCGCTTGTCGTCGGGACTCAGGTCGCGACGACGGCGCAGCGAGAACTCCACGTCCTCACGCACCGTCGGCATGACGATCTGCGCCTCGGGGTCGGGGAAGACGAAGCCGACCTTGCGCCGCACCGCTGCCCCGTCGCGCGCGGCGTCGAGACCGTCCACCGTGACTCGACCCCGGGTGGGCTCCACGAGGCCGTTGAGCATGCGGGCGAGGGTCGACTTGCCGGACCCGTTGGCGCCGACGATGCCGATGCGCGGCTCCGTGAGGGTCAGGTCGACGTGCTCGAGGACGCGACGATCCCCATAGGCATGGGCGACGTCCTCGATGCGGATGGTGGGCATGGGCGTGCTGGGTCGTGGGCCGTATGCCGGACGCCTGCTGGCTCTCGGGGCGGCCGTCAGCGGCGACGGACCGGCACGAGGTCCGGCAGCGCCTTGTGGACGGCGGTGGCGACGACGCCCGCGACGACCGCCTTGACCACGTCGCCGGGCAGGAAGGTCGCCGAGAAGGCCGCCGCGCCGGCGAGGTCGAGCTTGGCCGAGCGCCACGCCATGCCGGGGATCCCCAGCGCGTAGGACACGAGGATCCCGCCGACGAGGCACGCGCCGATCGCGGCCGCGACGTGCAGGCGGGGCAGGAAGCGCTGGACGATCAGCCCGATGACCAGCGCCACGAGCGGGTAGCCCAGGGCGAAGCCGACGGTGGGGCCGGTGAGGATCGCGAGGCCACGCACGCCGCTGGCGAGGACCGGCAGCCCAGCGAGCGCCAGGACGACGAAGAGCAGGACGGCCAGGAACCCGCGGCGCGCGCCGAGCACGGCGCCGGCGAGCATGATGCCGAGGTTCTGCAGGACGATGGGGGCGGCGCCGCCGACCGGCACCTTGACGGGGACCAGGGCGACGATCAGGGCGCAGAACGCCGCGACGAGGGCGAGGTCGCGGGCGGTGAGGCCGCGCCGCTGGGCGGGCGAGGTGGTGCTGGCGGCGGAGGACATGGGGCGAAGCGTACCTGAACGGCGTTCAGGAGGTGGTGGGCAGGCCGGGTGATGGTCGAGTCTTGAGGCGGCGACGCACCTGAGGGCGAGCCGGACCTAGGGTGCTGGGGTGACCTCCCCACCCGCGCGCTCGCTCGCAAGGGGCCTCGCCGTGGGTGTCGTCGTCTGGGTGGGGCTCGCGCTCCTGCACCTGCCGTCGCCGTCGCTGTTCGCCGGGTTGACGGCCGGGGCGGTGCTGGCGCTCGGGTCGCCGCAGGCACCTCGACTGCCGCGCTGGAGCGTGGTGCTCGCCCAGGCCCTCGTCGGGGTGACCATCGGCGAGACGGTGACCCTGTCCGCGCTGCGCCAGATCGCCGCCGACTGGCCGTCCGTGGTGGTCGTCACCGTGGCGACGCTGCTTCTGAGCCTGCTGGGGGGCGTCATCCTGGCGCGTCTGCACCCGATCTCCTTGGCCACCGGCCTGTTCTCCATGGCGGCGGGCGGGGCGTCCGGCATCACGTCCGTCGCCGAGGAGCTGGGGGCGGACGCACGGGTCGTGTCGATCCTGCAGTACCTCCGCGTGCTGCTCGTGCTGGTGACGCTGCCCCTCGTGGTGGGGCTGGTGTTCCACCCGCAGACGGGGCAGGGCGCGGGGGCCGCAAGCGGTGCCGGTGGCGCCGACGGGTCCTGTGGCGGGTGGCTCACGTCGCTGGCCTTCGTCGCCGTGTCCGTCGGGGCGGGGCTGCTGGTGGCGCGACTGGTGCCCGTGTCGACGTTCACGCTGATCGGCCCGCTCGCCGTGGCCGGGGGGCTGACGCTGTGGGGCGGGCTCGGCCCCACGCGGACCCCGACGGTGCTCGTGGCCCTGGCCATGCTGGCGATCGGCCTGCAGGTCGGGGTGAAGTTCACGCGCGACAGCGTGCGGGCCATCGGTCGCCTGCTGCCCGCCGGGCTGGTCCTCGTCGCGGCCCTGCTGGTCCTGTGCGGCCTGCTCGGCTGGGTGCTGTCACGGGTGACGGGCGTCGACCCGCTGACGACCTATCTCGCGACGACGCCCGGCGGCCTCTTCGCCGTGCTCGCGACGGCGACGGACAGCGGGGCGGAGCCGACCTACGTCTTTGCGGTGCAGCTCGCTAGGCTGCTCGCCATCCTGGCGCTGGCGCCGCTGCTGGCCCGCTGGCTGCGGGCCCGTCGACCCTGGCGGCATCCCGGGCGCCGGGCACGGGCGTGAGCTCGACCCCCACCGAGATCGACTACGCCCTCGCGTCGGGCAAGCCCGTGACCTTCTCCGAGACCCCCCACGAACCTGCCCAGAGCCCGAGCACGAACGACCGGACGGTGTCGCCGTCCGGTCGACGACCGGACCGGTCATGACGCTTCCCCGCTCCCCCGCTAGGGGTGCCAGCGGGTGGGGCCGTCGAGCAGCTGCCCGGCTCCCCCGGTGAGCTCGGCCACCAGCGCAGCGAGGTCCTCCCGCTGCGGCGGCGCCACGTCGAGGCGCAGCACCGCACGCGCCGCATAGTCCGTGCCCGCGACGTGCACCCCGCGAGCGCGCAGGGCTGCCTCGACGCGTCCGGCGTCCGCGTGCTCGACCTCCAGCGAGAAGCGCTGCACCAGACGGCGCTCCACCACCGTGGCCGCGTCGCAGGCGGCGCGCACGCTGTCGCCATACGCCCGGATCAGGCCACCCGTCCCGAGCAGGGTCCCGCCGAACCATCGCGTCACCACGCACACGACATCGCTCAGCCCGCGGCCGCGCAGCACCTCCAGCATCGGCGCCCCGGCCGTCCCCGCCGGCTCCCCGTCGTCGGACGACCGCTCGGTCATCGCGTCCGGGCCCAGCACGAACGCCGAGCAGTGGTGCCGCGCGTCCCAGTGCGCCTTGCGCGCCTGCTCGACGACCAGGCGCGCCGCCGCCTCGTCCGCCGCAGGCTCCAGCCGTGCCAGGAACCGCGAGCGCCGCACCTCGATCTCGACGTCGACCGGCGACGCGACGGTCAGGTAGGACTGGGGCACCTGCCCATCCTCCCCTAGGCTCGACCGGGTGAGCGACCTCCCCGGCCCCCTCCCCACCACCCTGCCCGACAGCCGCGTCCCCGACCCGCGCGACGCCCCGCCGCTGCGCTGGGGCGTGATCGGGCCGGGCGGCATCGCGCGGGCGTTCGCCGACGGGCTGCACACGCACACGCGCGGCCGCGTGGTGGCGGTGGGGTCGCGCTCCCTGGACCGCGCCGAGGCCTATGCCCGCGAGGTGGGGGGCGCGAAGGCATACGGCTCGTATGCAGAGCTCGTCGCGGATCCCCAGGTCGACGCGGTCTATGTGGCGTCGCCGCACAGCGAGCACCACGAGCACGCGCTGCTGGCCGTCGCCGCCGGCAAGCACGTGCTGGTCGAGAAGGCCTTCGCCCGCACCGCCGCCGAGGCGCAGGAGGTCGTCGACGCCGCGCGCGCCGCCGACGTGACCTGCATGGAGGCGATGTGGACGCGCTACCTGCCGCAGAGCGATGTCATCCGGCGGCTCGTCGCCGACGGGGTGCTGGGCGAGATCGAGACGGTCCTCGCCGACCACGGGCAGTGGTTCGCCGAGGACCGGTCCTTCCGGCTGTACGCCCCGGAGCTGGCGGGCGGGTCGCTGCTCGACCTCGGCATCTACCCGGTGTCCTTCGCCTGCGGCGTGCTCGGTATGCCGCAGCGCGTCACCGCCGTCGGCACGACGGCCTTCACCGGGGTGGAGGCACAGGCGTCGATGATCCTGTCGGACTTCCCGGCGGCGCCCCGGGCGCACGCGGTGCTGACGACCACGCTGGCCGCCAAGACCCCCACCACCGCGTCGATCTCGGGGTCGCTGGCCCGGGTCGAGCTGGACGGCGACTTCTACCAGCCCGGCCGGGTCCGGCTCGTGTCCCGGGACGGCGAGGTGGTCGAGGGGCCGGAGCCGGTGGTGCGTGGCCACCGGGGGCTGTGCTACGAGGCGGCCTACCTCGCGCGGCTGGTCGCCGAGGGGCGCCGGGAGTCGGAGCTGCTGCCGCTCGACGAGACGGTCGCCATCATGGGGCTGCTCGACGAGGTGCGGCGGCAGATCGGTGTGCCCCTGTGAGCATCTCCCTGAGGTAGGTCAGAGCTCCTCGAGGTCCTTGCCGCGCAGCTCGGGCAGGCCGAGGGCCGACAGCGCCGCGATCGCGAACGCGACGGCGAAGGTGGTGAACACCAGGCCCGTGCCCCCGCCCGCCTTGAGCGGCGGCACCGCCAGCGGCGCGAGGATCGAGGCGATGCGGCCGAAGCCCGCCGCCGCCCCGGAGCCGGTCCCGCGCATGACGGTGGGGTAGATCTCGGGGGTGACGGCATACAGCGCACCCCACGCGCCGAGGTTGAAGAAGCTCAGCGCGCAGCCTGCCGCAAGGATGGCTGGCACCGAGGAGGCCATCCCGAACGCCCCGGCCGCGCACGCCGACCCGACCAGGAAGGTGGTGAGGGTGGCCCGGCGCCCCCACTTCTCGATGAGCCAGGCCGAGACGGCGTAGCCGGGGAGCTGGGCGATGGTGATCCACAGGGTGTACTCGAAGGACTTGACCATGTCGAAGCCCTGCGCGAACAGCAGTGACGGCAGCCAGATGAACGCGCCGTAGTAGGAGAAGTTCACGCAGAACCAGACCGCCCACAGCGCCGCCGTGCGCACCCGGTAGCGCGCGCTCCACAGGCCGGGAACCGGGCCGCTCGGCGCGACGGGGGCATCGACGGAGGGCGCGACGGGGCCATCGACAGCGGTGTCCGGGGCGGGGACCCCCGCCGGCTCCTCGAAGCTGCGGACCGCGGACTCCGCCTCGGCATACCGGCCCTTGGACTCGAGGAAGCGGACCGACTCGGGCAGGGTGGCCCGCACGACCAGCGCGTAGAGCGCCGGGACGACGCCCAGGGCCATGGCCCAGCGCCACCCGTCGGCGCTGGTCGGGATGACGAAGTAGCCGATGAGCGCCGCGAGGATCCACCCGAGGGCCCAGAAGGACTCGAGGCCGACGACGACGCGGCCGCGGATGTGCGCCGGGGAGTACTCGCTGATCAGCGTGGACGCGACGGGCAGCTCGGACCCGAGGCCCAGCCCGACGACGAAGCGCAGCGCCATGAGCACGGCCACGCTGCCAGCGAGCGCCGACGCCCCCGTGGCGAGGCCGTAGACGAGCAGGGTCAGCGCGAACACCTGGCGGCGGCCGATCCGGTCGGCGAGCAGGCCGCCGAGCGTGGCTCCGACGGCCATGCCGAGGGACCCGATCGACGCGATCCAGGACACCTCGGTCGGCGACAGGTGCCACTGGCGGGCCAGCGCGGTCAGGACGAAGGAGATCAGGCCCACGTCCATCGCGTCGAGGGCCCATCCGACCCCGGAGCCCGCCAGCAGGCGCCGGTGCTTGCTCGTGAACGGCAGGCGGTCGAGCCGCTCCGTGCGCGTCAGGTGGCGGTCGACGCCGGTGGCACCGAGCGGTCCGGTCGAGGTGGCGGGCATGGTGGGCTCCTGCGGGGGTGGACAGCGATGGCGCGATTGTGCTCACTATAAGCATTTGTCACGGCGCGGCATTCCCCGACGGCGCGAGCTCACCCGGGTCGCGTCCCCGGCGCTGCCGGACCCGCGCCGCTCAGACCACCTCGAGGTCGGGATAGACCGGGTGCCACATGCGCTGGTAGACCGCCTGCACCGGCTCGTCGACCTCGACCGTCGCCAGCCCCTCCTCCTGCGCGGCCCGCACCACCGCGAGCGCCACCGTCGCCGACACGTAGCGCAGCTGCCTGATCGACGGCAGCAGCGGCATCTCGGGTCTGGTCACCTGGCTGATGCCCGCGATGGCCTCGGACGCCGCCGCGATCATGCCGTCGGAGACCCTGGAGGCGCCGCAGACGGCGACACCGAGGCCGAGACCGGGGAACACGAGCGCGTTGTTGGCCTGGGCGATCTCGTAGGTGCGCTGGTGGAAGGTCACGGGGGCGAACGGCGACCCGGTGGCGATCATGGCCTTGCCGTGGGTCCAGTCGACGATGCGCTCCGGGACGCCCTCGGACAGGCTGGTCGGGTTGGACAGCGGCATGATGATCGGGTTGCGGGTGTGCGCCGCCATGTCGCGGACGATCGCCTCGGTGAAGGTGCCCGGCTGGCCGGACGTGCCGATGAGGATCGTGGGGTGGGTGTTGCGGACGACGTCGGCCAGGCCGATCCGGCCCTCCACGTCCAGGCGCCAGCCCTGCACGTCGGCGTCGGTGCGGGCATAGGGCTTCTGGAACGGCCGGACGCGGTCACCGAGCGCCTCGGTGATCAGGCCGCGCGAGCCCAGGCACCAGAACCTTGCGTTGGCCTCCTCCGGCGAGGAACCCTCGCGGATCATGATGTCGCGCAGCAGGTTGGCGATGCCGACGCCGGCCGTGCCGGCGCCGTGCACGACGATGCGCTGGTCGCTCATCCGCTCGCCCGTGGCCTTGACGCCGGCGAGGGCGGCGGCGGCCACGACGGCGGCGGTGCCCTGCACGTCGTCGTTGAAGGTGCAGATGTCGTTGCGGTACCTGTCGAGGATGCGGTGGGCGTTGCTCGCCCCGAAGTCCTCCCAGTGCAGCATGGCCTTGGGGTACAACCGGGTCGTGACCTCGACGAACGTGTCGATGAAGGCGTCGTAGCGCTCGCCGCGCACTCGTGCGTGCCGTACGCCGAGGTAGAGCTCGTCGTTGAGCAGGGCGAGGTTGTCCGTCCCGACGTCGAGGACCACCGGGATGGCCCGGCGCGGGTGGATGCCGGCGGCGGCGGTGTAGACGGAGAGCTTGCCGATGGCGATCTGCACGCCGCCCACACCCTGGTCCCCGATGCCGAGGATGCCCTCGGAGTCCGTCGCGACCACGAGGTCGACGTCCTCGGGCTCGAGGCCGTAGTTGAGGAAGGCGTTCTCGATGCCGTCCGGGTCGTCGATCGACAGGAAGACCCCGCGAGGGCGGGAGTACCAGTGGGAGTAGCGCTGGATCGCCTCGCCGATCGTCGGGGTGTAGACGATCGGCAGCATCTCCTCGAGGTGCTCGGCGAGCAGGCGGTAGAACAGCACCTCGTTGCGGTCGCGCATCGCCGACAGGTAGACGTTCTTGGACAGCGCGTCCGGCTGCTCGAGGAACTGCTGGTAGACGCGGGAGATCTGCCCCTCGATGGACACGATGCCGCTCGGCATGAGGCCGTTGAGCCGCAGCGAGTCCCGCTGCGCCTTGGTGAAGGCGGTGCCGCGGTTGATGAGCGGGATGGCCAGGACGTCGTTGCCGCGGACGCGGACCCGGACCTTGGTGCCCGTGGGGGTGGACTCGAACTCGAAGGGCCGACTCGACATGACCCACAGCCTAGAGCCCGTGGCGTCGGTCACCGCCCCCGCAGCTGGCGGACGAGCCGCTCCGGCGCGCCGATCATCGCCGGGCCGTACCACGTGAGGGAACGTCCGTCGACGAGCGCGCTCGGGAGCGGGTCGAAGGCCTCGGGCCCGTCGTCGTCGGTGAACTGGTAGGGCTCGTCCGGCAGGATCGCGAGGTCGGCGCCGGGCAGCTCGTCCAGCGGCACGGCCGGGTAGCGCCCCCCGTGCCCCCGCAGGACGTTGTCCACCCCGAGTCGGCGCAGCACGTCACCGGCATAGGTGTCCTGCCCGAGGAACATCCAGGGACGACGCCAGATGGGTATGACGGCGCGCACCCTCCTCGCGGGGTCGACGCGCGTCGGCGAGGCCCACGCCTCGTGGGCGTCGTCCAGCCAGCTCGGGGGCGGCACCTCCAGGGCGTCGACCAGGCGGGCCAGCGATCGCAGCGCGCCGTCGACGGTGCGGGTCTGCGTGGTCCACACGGGGATCCCCGCGTCGCGCAGCGCGGCGAGGTCCGACGGGCGGTTCTCCTCGTCCTCGGCGACCACCAGGTCGGGGCGCAGCCCGACGACCGCGTCCAGGTCGGGGTTCTTGGTGCCGCGGACCCGGACGACGTCCAGGTCGGCGGGGTAGGTGCACCAGTCGGTCGCCCCGACGAGCACGTCGGGCGCGCTCCAGGCGACGGCCTCGGTGAGCGACGGCACGAGGCTGACGACCCGGCGCGGCGTCCCGCGGACGACGACGGGCAGGCCCAGGTCGTCGAGGTAGCGCGTCACCGTGATCCCCGACCGCTGCTGCCGGGGGCACCGGCGACGGCGACGAGCGGCACGTCGTGCTCCTCGGCGGCCCGCTGCCACTGCGCGGCGGTGCGCGTGCGCAGCGTCGCCGCGATGGTGTCGTGGTCGGCGCCGCCCAGCAGCTCCTGCGCCCGCTGCCAGAAGTGCGGCTCCAGCGCCGCCAGCGCGACGTGGCCGTCCTGCGCGGGGTAGAGGCCGTAGCCCGCGAACCCGCCGCCCAGCAGCCCGCCGGGGGCGGTGAGGCCGTGCCGGACCGAGGCCGCCAGCTCGGCGGCGCAGTCTGCGAAGGCCACCTCGCGGCGGCTCCCCTCCCCCGTCCGCGCGCGCAGCAGCAGCCCGGCGAGCGCCTCGGAGACCGCGCGCTCGGCACCGGCGAGGTCCGCGACCAGGACGGCGGGCAGCTGCGGCGGGGTGAGCAGCCCGGCCGCGGCCTGGTAGGTCAGGTCGTGCCCGGCAAGATCGTCGTCGGGCGCGGGGTGCCCCACGATCGCGACGTGCACGAGCCGGGGGCACCGCGCGTGCAGCTCCTCCCAGCCGAGCCCGAGCCGCCGCAGCGCCGACCCTCGGCTGGCGGTGAGCAGTACGTCCGCCGACGCCAGCAGCTCGTCCAGCTCGGCGCGACCGTCGGGGGACTTCAGGTCCAGCGACCGCACCTCGAGGTCGGCGTCCAGCTCGGCGAGCCAGCCGGCGGCGTAGTCCCCGAGCGGGTCGCCCGCCGGCGGCTGCACCTTGACCACGGACGCCCCCATCCGGCGCAGCCGCGCGGCGGCCACCGGCCCCGGCACGTTGACGGCGAGCGTCACGACCCGGGTCCCCGCGAGCGGGGCGTCGGTGAACGGCATACGAGCCTCCTCGGTCCTGACCAGCATCTAACCGGACCGGACCGCCGCCCGCAGCCCCGGCCGGCGGACCGGGGCGGCGCCGCCGCCAGCCGGTCCGCGGTCTTGTCGTGCAGCAGCCGGCCGAGGACGGCGCCGTAGGTGCGCCGGGGCAGCAGCACGGTGACCTGAGCCGTGGGGTGACGGTCGACCGGGCGGTGCGTGTAGACCATCGCGGTCCGGTCCAGGCGGCGACCCGGGCAGTCGACGAGCTCCAGCGGCAGGGCCCGGGTCTCGAGCTGGTCCCAGGCCTGCTGCAGCCGCTCCGCGTGCGCTGAGTCCACCACGAGGTGCACGCACCGCAGCTGGGCCGGCTTGAGGGTGCGGGCGAAGCGCAGCGCCCGCACCAGGGCGAGGTCCACCGTGTCGACCAGCACCACGACGATCGAGGTCGGCGCGATGCGCATCGGCTGCGCCACGGGGTGGGTGGCGAGGATCTGGGCCTCCCGGGCGTACTTCCGGTGGAGGCGCAGCAGCCCGAGCACCGCCGCCGCCGGGACCCACCGGTCGGTCTCCCCGACGAGCAGCAGCAGACCCGTCAGCAGCGCCAGCGCCGCCACCGCCAGCACCCACCCGGCCAGCAACCGGCCGCGTGGCAGCGGCGCGGGCGCGCGGGGGGCCATCGGCATACGGCCCATCATGGCCCAGCGCACCAGGCACCGGGGAGGGGACCCTGGGGAGGCCGGGGAGGCTGGACGGACTGGGGAGGAGCACGACGAAGGCCCCGGTCCGACGGCGGTCGGTCCGGGGCCCCTGCACTGCATGGTGGCGGGTGAAGGATTCGAACCTTCGAAGCTTTCGCGACGGATTTACAGTCCGCTCCCATTGGCCGCTCGGGCAACCCGCCATGGTGCGTCGGCAAGCATAGCAACGAGGAGCGGTGAAGCCGAATCCGTAAGATCGAGGCAACAGACCACCCAAGGAGGAGCCATGGCGGACAGCTCGTTCGACATCGTCAGCAAGGTCGACAAGCAGGAGGTCGACAACGCGATCAACCAGGCGGCCAAGGAGGTCGCCCAGCGCTACGACTTCAAGGGGGTCGGCGCCTCCATCGAGTGGAGCGGCGACAACGTGCTGATCAAGGCCAACACCCCCGAGCGGTGCGCCGCGGTGCTCGACGTCTTCGAGACCAAGCTGGTGCGGCGCGGGGTGTCGCTCAAGTCCTTCGACTTCGGCGACGACAAGGAGGCCAAGCCCTCGGGCAAGGAGTACCGCCTCGAGGGGGCGATGCGCGACGGCATCAGCCAGGACAACGCCAAGAAGATCTCCAAGCTGATCCGCGACGAGGGACCCAAGTCGGTCAAGGCGCAGATCCAGGGCGACGAGCTGCGCGTCACGTCCAAGTCCCGCGACGACCTGCAGGCCGTGCAGCGGCTGGTCAAGGAGGCCGACCTGGACTTCGCGGTGCAGTTCACCAACTACCGCTGAGACGCCCCGCTCGCACCCCGGCACGGCTGGCTAGCCTGCCGGGGTGCTTGCTGCCCTGGTCCAGGTCGTGCTGCCCGTCGTGCTCGTCGCCACGGTCGGCTACGTCCTGGCGCGGTCCTTCGCGCTGGACCGGCAGACGCTCAACAAGGTGGGCATGCACGGGCTGACCCCAGCGCTGGCCTTCACCTCGATCGTCAAGACCGAGGTGTCCCCCGGGCAGGGGGTGTGGCTGGTCGCGGGCTACGTCGCCGCGAACGTGCTCGCGGGGCTCGTCGCGTGGGGCGTCGCGGCTCGCTGGCCGGGGCGCACCCGGCGAGGCGTGGTCGCGTGCACGGTGATCGGCAACAACGGCAACTTCGGGCTGCCGGTGGCGCTGCTGGCGCTGGGCCAGCCCGGGTTGGACCAGGCCCTCGTGATCTTCATCGTGTCGGTGGTCGTGATGTTCACCATCGGGCCGGTGCTCTACGGCTCGCACGACGGGCTGGGGGCCGGGCTGCGCTCGCTCGTGCGTCTGCCCGTGCTGTGGGCGCTGGTGCTCGCCTCGGTCGTGCGGCTGACCGGTATGACGGTCCCCCTCGGCGTCATGCGGGGGATCGAGCTGCTCGCGGCCGCCGCCATACCCCTGGTGCTGCTGCAGCTGGGCGTGCAGCTGGGGCAGTCGCGGCGGATCCACCTGACCGCGCCCGTGTTGCTGAGCGTGGGGCTGCGGTCGGTGGGGCTGCCGCTGCTCGGGCTCGCCGTGGCGATGGTGCTGCCGCTGCCCACGCTGGCCACCCGGTCGCTGGTGCTGGCGCTGGCGATGCCGACGGCGGTCAACGCGTTCCTGCTGGCGGAGGAGTTCCGCGGCGACTCCGAGATGGTGGCGAGCGTGGTGGCGGTGACGACGGTCGTGGCGGTGCCCGTCGTCGCCCTGGTGGTGAGCCTGCTGCCGCTGATCCGCTGATCCGCCGGAGGCGGGATCATCGACCTGGCGGACGAAGCCCGGCTGATGCCCCTACCGGGGGCGGGATCATCGACCTGGCGGACGAAGCCCGGCCGATGCCCCTACCCCCGGTAGGTGTCGCGGGAGAGGAGGACCTGGCGCAGCACGGACTCCTGATCGACGATCCCGCGCCGCACCGCCGCCGTGAGGTCCGAGCGGCCCTGCGCGGCCTGCGACCGCTGCAGCGTCTCCGGCTCGGCGAGCTGCACGGGATAGGCCAGCTTGGCCACGCGGGCCATCGCGTCGTCCCCGACCCAGGCGCACATCGCCGGCACGTCGGCGAAGTAGCGCTCCACGTAGGGTCGCAGCACCGCCGTGTCGCCGCTGCGCCAGAACGCCCCGGCGAGGGCGTTCATCTCGTGGTTGGACCGACCTCGCTGCTCCGTCAGCTCCGCCCAGGCCCAGGCCTTGTCCTCGGGCAGCGGTCGCGCGGCCCGCGCACCCAGCCACGCCAGCGTGCCCGCGACCGTGGCGTCGGCCGCGTGCGCCTCCTCCAGCTCGGCGACGGACAGCGCCCCGTCACCGGCGAGCGTGGTGGCCACGAGCCAGCGGAAGTCCGCGTCGCCCGCCAGACCCGCGGGGAGCTCGCGCCCGGCATACCACCGGCGCAGGAGCTCCTCGTCGCGCGAGGTGGAGGCGACCACCCGCGCGGCCGCGAGCGCCCGGGTCGAGCCGGGCTCGGCGGCCTGCAGGGCGGCGGCTCCGGCGTCCGCGACCCGCTCCCGGGCGAGCGGCCGCTCGTCGGCGGGGAGGTAGACCGCGACCACCACGTCGGGGACGTAGCGACCGACCGCCGACAGCACCGAGTCGTCCAGCTCCAGCGGCCAGGACGCGGCGAAGACGTCGACGACCAGCCGGGGGTCGACCGTCGCGAGGGCGACCCCGTCGCGGAGGGCGTTCCACAGGACGACACGCGCGGCCAGGTCGTCCACCTGGGCCAGCTGCTCGGGGAGGCGCCGCAGCGTGTCCTCGTCCAGGACGACCGTCGCCCAGGTGAGGTCCGAGGCGTTCGGCACGATGATGGCGGGCCGTGGCCGGTCGAGCAGCTCGTGCACCACGCGGCGGTCCTCGTCGAGGGTGAGCCGCGCGCGCACGACCTCCTCGCCGTCGGTCCATCCGGCCACGTCCAGCGCGTGCGAGCGCTGGGCCGGGTGCGCCTCTGGGGCCACCTTGACCACCTCGGCCCGCCGGACGACGTCGGACTCGTCGTCCCAGTCCACGTCGACGCGGATGGCGTCGAGCCCCGCGGTCCTCAGCCAGGCGTCGGTCCACGCCGTCAGCGAGGCACCGTGCGCCCGCTCCATCGCGGCGAAGAAGTCACTCATCTGCGCGTTGCCGTGGGCGTGCCGCTGCAGGTAGTCGCGCACGCCGGCCACGAACGCGTCGTCCCCGATGTAGGCGATGAGCTGCCGCAGCACCGCCGAGCCCTTGGCGTAGGAGATGCCGTCGAAGTTCTGCAGCGCGGCCAGGGCATCCTCCGAGCCGTTGCCCGCGACCGGGTGCGTCGACGGCGACCGCTCGGCGGAGTAGCCCCAGGCCTTGCGCACGATCCCCTGGTCGGACCAGGCGTCGGGGTAGAGCCCGGTCCCCACCACGCACCGGCTCGCCATGTACTCAGCGAACGACTCGTTGAGCCACAGGTCGTCCCACCACGCCAGCGTCACCAGGTCGCCGAACCACATGTGCGCCATCTCGTGGCTCACGGTGTTGTCGCGCGACAGCAGCTCCGCACCGGTGACGCGGGAGCGGAAGAGGTACTCGTCGCGCAGGACCACGCAGCCGGGGTTCTCCATCGCGCCGGCGTTGAACTCCGGCACCCACACCTGGTCATACTTGCCGAAGGGGTAACGGATCCCGAACAGCTCGTGGAAGTAGTCGAAGCTGCGCCGCGTGACCTCGAGGACGCGAGGGGCGTTGGCCTCGAGCTGCGCCTGGACCGACCGGCGGGCGAACAGCCCCAGCGGGATCCCGTCGTGCTCGTCGGTGACGCTCACGTAGGGCCCGGCGCAGATGGACGTGAAGTAGGTCGCGATCGGAGCGGTCTCGGCCAGGTGCCACACGTCGCCCTCGCGGGTCGCGGCGCCGTTGCCG
The DNA here is from genome assembly GCF_043162025.1 of Arsenicicoccus cauae. NCBI lineage: Bacteria > Bacillati > Actinomycetota > Actinomycetes > Micrococcales > Intrasporangiaceae > Arsenicicoccus > Arsenicicoccus cauae. The sequence continues at coordinate 219,834 of NZ_CP171001.1, forward strand.
ATCACCACCCAGTCGCTCGGCGCGGTCACGGTGAACGTGCAGGGCGCCTTGAGGTCCGGCTGGTCGAAGCAGGCGAACACCCGCGGCGCGGCGTCCATGAACGAGTGGCCGTAGACGTAGTGCTCGCCGTCGGCCGGGTCGACGGCACGGTGCAGGCCGGAGCCGTCCCGGCTGAAGCTCATGGTCGCGCGCACGACGAGCTCGTTGTCGGCGGCGAGGCCGGTCAGCTGCAGGCGTCCGTGCGCGAAGGCCTCGGCCGGCAGGGGCTCGCCGTTGAGGGTCGCCTCGAGCAGCTCGGTGGCCTTGAGGTCGACGAAGGTGGTCTCGCCCGGGGTGGCGGCGAAGGTCAGCACGGTGCGGCTGGCGAAGGTCGTCTCGCCGTGGGTGAGATCGAGTTCGACGGCGTAGCGGGGGCGGTCCACGGTCGCGGCGCGTCCTCGCGCCTCCGTGCGGGTCAGGCTGGTCATTCCCCCACCGTTTCACACCCCGGGTCGTGCCGGTGGGTCGGCGGGAGGCAGCCACGCCGTATGCCGTGGGCCGGCGGCATACGGGGCCGGGGCCGGACGGCCTCCGCCACCCTCAGCGCCCGTGGTAGCCCGCCATCTGCTCGAGCCGCGCGATCCGGTCGGCCGTGGCGGGGTGGGTGCTGAAGAGCTTGCTGACGTCCTGCGCGCGGAAGGGGTTGGCGATCATCATGTGGCTCGCGTTGACGACGTCCGGCTGCGGCGCGAGCGGCGCGCGGGCGACCCCGAGCTCGAGCTTCTTGAGCGCCGAGGCCAGGGCCAGCGGGTCCCCGGTGAGCGACGAGCCGTCCTCGTCGGCGTCGAACTCCCGGGTGCGGGAGATCGCCATCTGGATCAGGCTCGCGGCCAGGGGGGCGAGCAGGGCCATCAGGATCATCACGACCGGGTTGGGACGGTCCTCGTCATTGCCCCCGCCGAAGAACATCGCCATCTGCGCGACGCTCGTGATCACCCCGGCGATCGCCGCGGCGACCGAGCTCGTGAGGATGTCGCGGTTGTAGACGTGCATCAGCTCATGACCGAGCACCCCGCGCAGCTCGCGCTCGTCGAGCAGCCGCAGGATCCCCTCCGTGCAGCACACGGCGGAGTTCTGCGGGTTGCGGCCGGTGGCGAAGGCGTTGGGCGCCTCGGTCGGGGAGATGTAGAGCCGCGGCATCGGCTGCCCGGCGCGGGCCGACAGCTCCTCGACGATGCGGTACATCGCCGGTGCCTGCTCCCGGGTGACCGGGTAGGCCTGCATGGCGCGCAGCGCGAGCTTGTCGGAGTTCCAGTAGGAGTAGAAGGTCATGGCGAGGCCAGCCAGGGCGAACAGCCAGATGTACCGGCCGTTGCCGATGAGGGCGCCGAGGCCGAGGAGCAGCGCCCAGATGACGCCGAAGAGCGCAGCGGTCTTGAGACCGTTGTAGTGCCGGTGCATGTCAGGCACAACGCCGCCCGGGCCGAGAACGTTCCGGGACACCCGACCCAGGGGCCGGCGTCAGGGCGTCGCGTCGACCGGGACGAGGTGCGAGGGGCCCTGGTCGCCGTTGGTCTGCCGCCGGACGGCGTCGTCAGCCTCGTTGACCGCCTGCCAGAGCCCACCCTCGCTGTGGTCGTCGGTGTAGGCCAGCCCCACCAGGGTCTGCACCTCGGCGGAGCGCTCGCCGAGGTCCTGCTGCAGGCGGCGCCGCAGCAGAGCCAGGCGGTCCGCGCCGGGCACGACCAGCACCAGGTCACGACCGCTGACCCGACCCACCACGCCTCTCCCCCGCGCGAGCTCGTGCAGGCTCGTGGCCACCACCGCGAGGTCGGCCTCGAGGGCGGTGCCCTGACCCTCCGCGCCACGCGGCAGGACCGAGACCAGCAGGATCCCCGTGCGCCGGGCTGGCGGGAGGTCGAGGAACTCGCGCGCCAGACCGGCGCGCGTCAGCACACCGGTCGTCGGGTCGGTGAGGGTGAGCACGTGCAACCGGTTGAGGGAGGTCAGGCGCCGTCGCCGGACCATGGCGGCCAGCAGGGCGGTCACGGCGACCAGGCCGACGCCGAGGATCGTGACGCTGAGCGCGTGCGGCAGGGCTGTCGGACCGATGGCGGTCGCGAGGACGAAGCTCACCGGCAGGAGCACGACCATCCACTGCGCCCACACGCGATCGAGGAGGACCCCGGCGATGGTCGCGGGGTAGGCCGCCAGCACCACCACGAGGTAGCGGGCCTCGACCGTCGGGACGTTCATCACCACCAGGACCGTCACGGGCAGCGTGAGGGCCACCAGCGCACGCCCCACCCGCGGGTGGCCGCTCTCGCTCTGCGCCACCCACATCCCCGCGCACGCCACCACCAGGCACGCGGCGTAGACGGCCACGTCCACGGGTGTCGACTGCTCGGGACGCCTCGGCACCGCGCTCAGCAGGACCCCGGTGCCCGCCAGCCACCACCCGAGCACGCGGGCGTCGCTCCCCGGCAGGTCGGGAGCCTCGACCTCCTCCTCCCGAGGAGGTGCCGCCGGCACGGGCTGCGGCACCGGGACCGGGACGTAGGTGCCGGGCTCGAACTCCTGCGCGTCCACCCCCGCGGCGGACAGCTGCGCCGCGGTGACCCGCTGACGGGCCTGCTCGACCATGGGGACGAGCTGTCCCTCGGCCAGCAGGTCCAGGGGGATGCCCGAGACCACGCCCGCGCTGGCCGTGACGGGCCGCTGCGGGCTCGCGACGCGCACCGCGCGCAGCAGGGACGGCACGAGCAGGTCGGGGTCGATGTCGCTGACGACGATGAACTCGTGGTCCACGAACCGGCTGACGAGGTGGCTGCGGTGGTAGGCGCGCTCCAGCGCCACGGCCACCCGGGCCATCACCTGGTCAGCCGCGGCACCGCCCCAGGCCGACGCGGCCTCGTCGAAGGAGTCCAGGTGGATCGAGACCAGGCACACCGGCTCGGCCCCCCGGCCCCGCTCGGACCACTCGCTCAGCTCGTGCTCGAGACCGCGGCGGTTGAGGACACCGGTGACCGGGTCCAGGCGGGTCTGCTCGAGCACCGACCGCTCGCGCCGTCGCACCCGGCCGAGGACCAGGGCCGCCACGACGCCGGGCAGGACGATCGCCGCAGCCCCCGCCGCGACGGCGTGCGCGTGCCCCGCCACGTCGATCCCGCTCAGCGCCAGAAAGATCCAGCCGCACCCCAGGCACCCCACCGTCACGAGCGCGGCGTGAGCGGGTCGGCACAGGTAGGCGGCCAGCACCACGACGGGCTCGAGCAACCAGAACCACACGATGGGCGGGCGAGGGTCGACCAGGAAGGTGGTGAACAGCGGGGACGACAACGCTGACGTCGTCAGGATCACCGGGGCCCACCACGTGTCGGTCCAGGCCGGTCGAGCCAGCGTCACCGCGAGCTGCGCCGCGTAGAACACCGCCACCAGGGCGAAGGCCAGCGCCATACCCGGGTCGGCGAAGCCGGAGGACGTGGCCAGGTCGACCGTCCCGACCAGCAGACCACCCGCGGGGGCGCAGGCCAGCAGCAGGGAGGCTTCTCGCAGGCCGAGCCAGGACGCCAGCCCCACCGAGGTGGGACGGGAGGCAGGTGTCATCGGCGAGGTGTCCTTCGTGGGTGGTGGGCCCCTCCAGGCTAGCCCTGGGCGGCCGGGCGGGTCCGGCCACGGGTGGCCGCTCCCCCTGATGGATCAGGTGCCGGTGCGGCGCAGCACCACCAGTCCCGCCTCGCTGCGGAACTGACCCGGGCTGAAGGATCGGATGCCCGCGACGATCCGGTGGGTGCCGGCGAAGGACGCGAGGATCGGGTCGCGCTGCGCCATCGCCTCGATGCCGTCACCGTGGATCGCGTCGGTGGAGACCAGCACCACGTCCGGCACCCGCCCGGTCTGCCGCACCCAGTCGGTGGTGTAGCGGCCCAGCTCGCCGAAGTCCTCGAGCCACACGATGTTGGTGTCGGCCCGCGCCCCCGAGGTGAGGAAGGCGCCGGTGACCGCGCCGTAGACGAGCAGGCTCTCCCCCGGTCGCACCCAGGTGTCGGTGGTGTCCTGCACGATCCGCAGGTGGGCGAGCTCCCGGCCGCCGCTGTAGAGCCCGCTGTAGGCCCCGGCGGGAGCCGGCGTGCGAGCGGCCCACGGTGAGTTCCCGTAGAAGTTCGTCGCGAACTGGGAGGCCAGGATCACCAGCACCGACACGAGGGCACAGCGCTTGAGGGCGACCCCGTCGGCGACGCCGGTGATGCGCTCCGCCACCCGGCAGGCACCCACCGTCGTGGCGATGGCCAGAGCCACCGAGGCTGGCGGGAACTCGCCGTACCACGGGCCCGCGAAGGTCGTGGCCGCGACCATCGGGTGGCCGACCAGGGCGGTGGGGGCGGCGAGCAGCAGCAGGGTCGCGACCTCTCGGTCGCCGCGGGAGCGCACCCACCACAGGCAGACCGGGAGCATCACCAGGGCGGTGTAGAGCTGGACCGAGCCGACGTAGCGCATCAGGTTGACGTCGTGGACCAGCAGCGCGAGCAGGCTGGTGGCCCCCAGCACCAGGGGGAACCAGATGACCGCTTCACGACGCCATCGGACGGGCAGCGCGGGCACAGCCGCGCTGAGCCCCAGCAGCACGGCGGGCAGGCGCACCGGGGTGACCAGCTCCTTGAGCCAGGAGATCGACGTGAAGCCGAGGCGCTCGAGCGGTCCGGAGCGCGGTTGTTGGTACTGCACGGTGTAGTCGAGGGTGTCGCTGATGGCCGACCACCCGACCGCGCCCAGGAAGTAGCCCGCCACCGGGACGGTGACCGCAGCAGCGGTGCCCACGAGCCACAGCACCGCGTCGCGGCGCCCGTCCCGCCACAGGAGCACCGCGAGGACGAGCAGGCTCAGCCCCACCGCCGGGAGCAGCGACTGCAGGCTCACCGCCCCGAGCGGAGCCGTCAGCCCCACGGGCACCACCCAGCGACGAGCGCTCGAGGCAGGGCCCAGAACCGCCGCGAGGCCGCAGCAGGCGAAAATGGTCATGGCCAGCGTGGGCACGGTGTTGTAGGACAGCCCGACCACGTGATAGCTCGTCACCATCGAGGCCGCGGCGACCGCCGTGAAGGCCACCAGCGGGCGTACCCGGGTGCGCAGGGCGCGATAGCACAGCACGCCGACCAGGACCGCCACCGTGACGTAGCAGTAGCGGTAGGCCAGGACGAGGTGGTTCTGACCGAACAGGTGCGTCCACGCCCACACGAACGGCGCCCCGGCCGCGGAGCCCACGGCCTGGGCGTTCATCTCGTCGACGAACAACCGGTCGCCCTGCGCGATCCGCTGCGCCAGCGCGACGACGTGCGACCCGTCGTACAGGTCGGCCCCGGACCGCACGCGGACGAGGAACCAGAGCACGAGCCCCAGCGAGGCGAGGCCGACGCCGCGCTCCTCGGGGGTGGCCCGGGACCAGGCGGCGCGCGGGCCTCGGCGCGAGGGCCGGTCACCGTGGCCGCGGCCGTGGGCTGCGGCGGGTTGCGCCACCTCGACGGTCGACATGCGTGCGGGGCCCTCCAGCGGTTTGTGACGGGACGGCCCCGCCGCGCTCAGACTACCTGCGCGGCCGCCGCGCCCCGTGGCACGACCCGGCGACCGCGGAGCATCACGCCCCCCAGGACCTGGGTGAGGTAGTCGTTGCCGAGGAGCCGATCGGGGTCCAGCTCGTCCCGCAGGCGCAGGACGTCGGGGAGCCGGGGGTAGAGCTCACGAAGGCGCTCGACCCCGAGCGTGTGCATCTTGCCCCAGTGCGGTCGACCGTCGTGAGCCGCCACGATCTGCTCGAAGCCGGTGAAGTAGCGCCGGGGGTCCACGGTGCGGTAGTGGTGCACGGCCACGTAGGCGTTGGCCCGCTCGTAGCCCGTGGACAGCCAGGCGTCGTCGGGCGCCGCGAAGCGGATCTCGACGGGGAAGGCGACGCGCTCGCCGGATCGCTCGAGGAAGCGGTCCAGCTCGCGCAGCACGTCCGGGAGGGCGGCCCGTGGCACGGCATACTCGCTCTCGGTGAAGCGGACCGTCCGCGGGCTGGCAAAGACGCGGTGGGAGCGGTCGGTGTAGGTGCGGGCCGACAGGGCTCGGCTCGCGACGGCGTTGATGGGCAGCGTCGTGACCGGCACCCGGGAGGCCAGCCGACAGCTCAGCTCGAAGAGCCCGTTGGCGAGCAGCTGGTCGTCGAGGAGGTAGCGCCAGCGGGGCAGGGCGCTCCCGGAGGTGTCGCCCGGGGCCAGGCGGCGGTTGTGCTTGGTGAGGACGCGGTCGGTGTGGGGGAACCAGAACATCTCGAAGTGGTCGTGGGCGTCCACGTGCTCGTCCAGGTCGGTGAGCACGGCGCCCAGGACGGCCGGCTCCTCCCGCGCCTCGATGCGGAAGGCCGGCACGCAGGCGAGGGTCACCTCGGTGACGATGCCGAGCGCCCCGAGGCCCACGCGGGCAGCGTGGAACAGATCCGGGTCCTGCTCCCGGTCGCAGCGACGCACCCGGCCGTCCGGCGTCACGATCTCCAGCGCCTCGACCAGGCCCGCGAGACCGGGCAGGGTGGCCCCCGTGCCGTGGGTGCCCGTCGACAGGGCGCCGGCGACGGACTGCCGGTCGATGTCCCCGAGGTTGGCCATCGCCAGGCCCTGCGCGTCCAGAAGCGCGTTGAGGTCGAAGAGTCGGGTGCCGGAGCGCACCCGCACCCGTCCGGAGGCCCGGTCGACCGCCACCAGCCCGCTGTGGGCGTCGAGGCTGACCTGGACGCCGTCGGTCAGGCCGATGGCGGTGAACGAGTGCCCCGCGCCGATCGGCTTGACCCGCATCCCGTCCCGCGCGGCATCGGTCATGACCTGCGCGACCTCGTCCACCCCCACCGGGGTGGCGACCCGGGCCGGCCGGCAGCTCTGGTTGCCGCTCCAGTTGGTCCACGTGCTCATCCGAAGGCCTTCCCCTCGCCGCGGTAGGTCGGCACCTCGTCGACCACGTCAGCGCCGCTGACCAGCAGCACCCGGTCCACGCGCTCGCACAGCTCGCCGGCCTTGGCGTGCCGGAACCACACGTGGTCACCGATGCGCAGGTGCTCGGCCGCTCGTCCACGCACCGGCGTCTGGACCTCGCCGGCGCCCTCGGTCCCGAGCAGGGACAGGCCGTATGGCGAGACGGGCGTCGGCAGGCGGTCGACCCCGGCAGCCCCGCTGGCGGCATACCCGCCGGAGAAGCACGTGGCCACGCGCCTCGCGGGTCGCCGCACCACGGGGAGCACGAACCACGCCGCGGGGCGGTGGCGGAAGTCCCGGTAGCCGTCGAACAGGCGCGGGGACATCAGTCCGGACCCGGCCGCGAGCTCGGTGGTGACCGCGTCGTCGGCGAACAGGTGCAGGCTGCCGGTGCCGCCGCCGTTGACCAGCTCGAGGGGATGACCCAGCACCTCCTCGACCGCGGCCACGACCGCTGCGCGGCGCCCCAGGAGCTCGCGGACGGAGGCCGCCTTGACGAGGCGGACGGCGGCCGAGCTGTCCTGCAGCCCGGCGACCTGGGCGTCGTAGGACATGACACCCACCAGGCGCAGCTCGGGACACGCGACGACGACGCGGGCCGCCCTGGCAGCGGCCTCCGGGGTGCGCAGGCACGAGCGGCGCACCCCCAGGTGCAGGGGGCCGAGGCGCAGGGAGGCGTCCAGGTCCAGGCAGACGCGGAGGGGGCCGTGCATCCCGGTCGCCCGCACCACCGAGCAGAGACGGTCGACATGGTCGGGATGGTCGATCATGACCGTCACGGCGTCGCGCCGCGGATGCGTGGCGAGGCGCGTCAGCGTGTCCGGCCCGACCGGCGGATAGGCCACGAGCAGGTCGTCCACGCCGAGGTCCGCGAGCCACAGGGCCTCGTCGAGGCTGTAGGCGAGGACACCGCGGAAACCCTGGGACAGGGCCCGCTCCACCAGGGCCCGGCACCGCACCGACTTGCTGGCGAGCCGCACCGGCAGCCGCCCCGCCCGGTCGAGCAGCGCACGGGCGTTGTCGTCCCACGCGTCCAGGTCGACCACCGCGAACGGCGCCTCCCGGCCCGCCAGGGCATCCCGCAACTCGTCGGCCCGCCGGTCCTGGGCGGGTGCGTGCGCGATCATGGGCGCACTGTAGGGCGCCGAGGCCCGACCCGGTGGGTGATTGCCCTCACAGCCCTACCATGAGGTACATCTAGACCTCGCGGTCCACCACGCTGGCCGCCAGCGCGCGCAGCGCCCGGACGGCCTCGCCGTCACCCAACGGGTCGAGCAGGCGCTGGGCCTCCTCGGCGACCTGGCGGGTGTAGGCCTGGGCGCGGTCGAGCGCCGGGTGTGCACGCAGCAGGGCGAGCGCCTCGGCGTGACCCCCGGCGTCCGAGCGCAGGTCGCGGGTCAAGAGCTCCTGCAGGCGGGCATCGGCCGGGTCCGTGGACGCCTTGACGTACAGCACGGGCAGGGTGTCGACACCCTCCCGCAGGTCGGTGCCGGGCTCCTTGCCGGAGTCCTCGGAGGTGATGTCGAGCAGGTCGTCGGCCAGCTGGAAGGCCACACCGAGCTTCTCGCCGTAGGCCTCGAGGATCCGCTCCGCCTCCTCCCCCGCCCCGGAGAACATGGCACCGTAGCGCGCGGCGGTGGCGATCAGCACCCCGGTCTTGTCCTCGAGAACACCGAGGTAGTAGTCGACCGGGTCCGTCCCCTCTGGGCAGGGGTGGTCGTCTCGGATCTGGCCGGAGCACAGGCGCACGAAGGTCTCGGCCTGGATGCGGACACCGACGGGTCCGAGCTCGGCGATCATCTTGGACGCGGTCCCGAACAGCAGGTCACCGACGAGGATCGCGGTGGAGTTGCCGTAGGCCGCGTTGGCCGAGACGACCGCGCGCCGCAGGTCCGCCTCGTCCATGACGTCGTCGTGGTAGAGGCTGGCCAGGTGCGTCAGCTCCACGGCCGCGGCCGCGGTCTCCACGTCACGGCTGAAGCCCCCACCCAGCTCGGCGGCGAGCAGGGTGAGGATGGGACGGAACCTCTTGCCCGCGGAGAGCAGGTGCGCCGAGGCCCCGGCGATGAAGGGGTCCTTGTGGTCGACCTCGGCCCGGATGCGCGCCTCGACCGCCAGCAGCCCCGACGTGAGCCGCCGCATCAGCTCGGGTCCTGCGCCAGGCAGGGTGGCCGGTGCCACGGCCGGAGTGCCCTCCGGGGGTGCCCCGACCGGGAGCGACGTGCCCGTCATGGCAGGAAGGTCGCCGCGCGTCCGGCCAGGTCCAGCAGCGGGGTCGGGAAGACGCCGAGGACCAGCGTGATGGTCACGCCAAGGGCGATGGCGACGGTGCTCGCCACGGACGGCATGACGACCTCGGCCGTGGACCCGTCGTGGTCTGCGTGCCAGAGGGCACCGACCACCCGCAGGTAGGCGAACGCGGTGACCACGGAGCACAGCACCCCGACGACCGCCAGCACGGTGCCCATCCCCCCGCCGTGCGCGACCGCGGGGTAGAAGGCGGCGAACTTGGCGGTGAAGCCGGACGTGAGCGGGATGCCGGCGAAGGCCAGCATCAGGAAGCTGAACACGGCGGCGGTCACCGGGTGGCGGCGGCCCAGCCCAGACCACTGGGAGATGGTGGTGGCCTCGGACCCGCCGCGACGGACCAGGGAGACGATGGCGAACGCGGCGATCGTCATGAAGCCGTAGGCGACGAGGTAGAAGATCGTGCCGACCACGCCGCTGCGGTCGAAGGACAGCACGCCGACCAGGATGAAGCCCGCATGCGCGATGGAGGAGTAGGCCAGCAGCCGCTTCATGTCGGTCTGGGTGACGGTCAGGACCGCGCCCACCACCATCGTGAGGATCGCGACGGCCCACAGTGCGGGCAGGTAGGACCAGCGGTCGGCCGCGAGGCCGACGTACAGCAGACGCAGCAGGGCGCCGAACGCCGCCAGCTTGGTGCAGGCGGCCATGAAGCCCGTGACCGGCGTCGGGGCGCCCTGGTAGACGTCCGGGGTCCACGAGTGGAACGGGACAGCCCCGATCTTGAACAGCAGGCCCACCATGAGGAAGAACGCGCCGGGCAGGAGCAGCCCGTCCAGGCCCACCGAGGTGCCGATGGCGCTGGAGATGCCCGCTAGCCGGACGGTGCCGGAGTAGCCGTACAGCAGGGCGGCGCCGAACAGGAAGAACCCGGACGAGAAGGCGCCCAGCAGGAAGTACTTGAGAGCGGCCTCCTGCGAGAGCAGTCGCCGGCGCCGCGCCAGGCCGGCGAGGACGTACAGCGGCAGGGACAGCACCTCGAGAGCCACGAACATCACGACGAGGTCCCCGGCCGCGGGGAACATCAGCATGCCGACCATCGACAGCATGGTGAGGGGGAAGACCTCGGTAGTGGTCGCCCCGACACGCAGCGCCAGCGACTCGCCGTGGGAGCCGGGGGCGGAGGAGGCGGACTGCGTGAAGGCGTCGGGCGCGGCCGAGTCGAAGCGCTCTGCCATCGTCAGGACGCTCATCACGCCGAGGACGAGCAGCGCTCCCTGGATCAGCAGCGTCGGTCCGTCGACCACGACGGCGCCCGCGGCGGTCGAGACCCAGCTGTTGCTGGCGCACGTCACGACCGCGGCGAAGGCGCCGAGCAGGCCGAGCACGGCCACGAGGGTCTGCACCCGGTAGCGCAGCTCGCGCTTGACGAAGGCCTCCACGAGCACACCCACCAGCGCGGCGATCGCCACGACGAGGACGGGCGACACGGCCGCGTAGTCGATGGACGTCACCTGGAAGTCCGCGGCAGGCCGCACAGCCTGCGGCATACCGGACAGTCCGGTCACAGCCACCAGGCTGCTGACCAACGCACTCACTTGGCACTCCCCTCGGAGGTGGCCTGCGCGCCGGCGGACGGCGCCGGGTCGGCGATGCCGACCGTCTGCAGGGTCTTGGTGATGGCCGGGTTCACGACGTCGAGCGCGGGCTTCGGCCACAGGCCGAGCACGAGGAAGCTCGCGATGAGCGGCACGACGACGGCCTTCTCGCGGCCCGTGAGGTCTCGGACCCGGTCGACGCCCTCCGGCCTCGGACCGGTGAACACACGCTGGTACATCAGCAGGATGTAGAGCGCGGCGAGGATCACCGCGGGCGCGGCGATGGCGCCGATGACGTGGTGGCGCTGGTAGGTGCCGACGAGGACGAGGTACTCGGACACGAAGGCACCGAGGGGCGGCAGGGCCAGGCCGGACAGGCCGGCGACCAGGAAGCACCCGGCCAGGGCCGGGGTGACCCGCTGCCAGCCGCCGTATGCCGGGATCTTGGCACTGCCACGACGGCGGATCAGCATGCCGACGATCAGGAACAGCGCGGCGGTGGTGAAGCCGTGGTTGACCATGTAAAGGGCCGACCCGTTGCCACCGGTGGTCGTGAAGGCGAAGATGCCGAGGACGATGAAGCCGAAGTGGCTGATCGAGGTGTAGGAGATCAGGCGCAGCATGTCCTTGCTCCCGATGGCCAGGAAGGCACCGTAGAAGATCGAGACCAGCGCCAGGACCAGGATCACCGGGGCCGCCCAACGGGACGCCTCCGGAAAGAACGGGAGGCAGAAGCGCAGCATCCCGAAGGTGCCGATCTTGTCCAGGACGCCGACGAGCAGCGTCGAGGTCGCCGGAGTCGCCTCCTCCGCCGTGTCCGGCAGCCACGTGTGCACGGGCCACATCGGCGCCTTGATCGCGAAGGCGATGAAGAAGCCGACGAACATCAGGCGCTCGGCCAGCGGGCTCATCTCGAGCCCCACGAGGCGGGTGATCATGAAGCCGTCGGCACCGCCGGGGCCGTGGACGTAGAGCGCGATGAGGGCGACCAGCATGACCAGGCCGCCGGCCAGCGAGAACAGCAGGAACTTCAGGGCGGCCTGCCCGCGGCGGGCGCCGCCGTAGCCGGCCACGAGGAAGTAGACCGGGATGAGCATGGCCTCGAAGAACACGTAGAACAAGAAGACGTCGGTCGCGGCGAAGACGCCGACCATGAACGGCACCAGCGACAGCAGCAGCGCGAAGTAGGTCTTTTCACGGCTGCCGCCCTCGGGGACGTCGTGCCAGGCGGCCAAGATGCACACGGGGGCCAGGACGAGCGACATCAGGATCAGGCTCAGCGAGATGCCGTCGACCCCGAGGGCGTAGGAGACGCCGAAGGACGGGATCCACCGGTACTGCTCCGTGAGCTGCAGCGCGCTCGAGTCGGTGTCGAAGCGCAGCGCCGCAACGATCCCGACCGCCAGGGTCCCGAGCGAGAAGCCCAGCGCGACCTGCCTGGCCCTGCTCGCGAGAGAGGACGGGAGGCAGGCCACGACCAGGGACCCCACGAGGGGGATCACCAGCATCGCGGTCAACCAGGGGACGTTGGACATCACTGCACCACCCACAGAGCAAGAAGGATCGTGACGACGCCGGCGAGCATCGTCAGGGCGTAGGAGCGGACGAAGCCGTTCTGGAGCTTGCGGACGCCGTTGGACGTGGCCTCGACGACCTCGCCGAGGCCCAGCACGCCGCCGTCGACGCCGTGCTCGTCCACCGACCGCAGGCCGTGCACGAGGCCGTTGCCCGGTCGGACGAACAGGCCGTCGTTGACGTCGTCCTGGTAGAAGTCCCGGCGCGCGGCGCGCGTGAGGACCGAGCCACGGGGGGCCACGGCGGGCACCTCGTCGCGCCAGTAGCGCATCCAGGCGACGGCGACGCCGATCACCATGAGCAGCTGGGTCAGCAGGGTGATCGCGAGCACCGGCAGGACCGGGTGCTCCTCGCCGTGACCGCCGACGACGGGCTCGAGCCAGTGGGTGAAGCCCAGGAAGTTCAGCACGAACCCGAGGGCGACCGAGCCGATGGCGAGGATGATCATGGGCACCGTCATGGTGGCCGGGGACTCGTGCGGGTGGTCCTCGGCGAGCCAGCGCCGGCGGCCGTGGAAGGTCATGAAGAACAGGCGCGACATGTAGAACGCCGTCAGGCCCGCGACGAGCATCGTGACCGAGCCGAAGACCCAGGGTCGCCAGCCGTCGCCGATGAAGGCGGCCTCGATGATCTTGTCCTTGGACCAGAAGCCCGACAGGAACGGGAAGCCGATGATCGCGAGCCACCCCGCGCCGAAGGTCAGCCAGGTCGTCGGCATCTTGCCGGAGAGGTGGCCGAAGGTGCGCATGTCCACCCGGTCCCCCATGCCGTGCATGACCGACCCTGCCCCCAGGAACATCCCGGCCTTGAAGAAGCCGTGCGTCAGCAGGTGGAAGATCGCGAAGGCGTAGCCCACGGGGCCGAGGCCCGCGGCGAGCATCATGTATCCGATCTGCGACATCGTGGACGCCGCCAGGGCCTTCTTGATGTCGTCCTTGGCGCAGCCGATGATCGCGCCCATCGTCAGCGTGACGGCTCCCACGATCGTGACCGCGAGCCGGGCGTCCGGCGCCGCGTCGAAGATCGCGTGCGACCGGACCACGAGGTAGACACCGGCGGTGACCATCGTCGCGGCGTGGATCAGCGCGGACACCGGCGTCGGGCCGGCCATGGCGTCGCCGAGCCAGGACTGCAGCGGGAACTGCGCCGACTTGCCGCACGCCGCGAGGAGCAGGGCCAGGCCGATGAACGTCAGCAGGGCGGGGCTCGCGTGCTGCACGCCCTCGTTGACCCCGGCGAACGAGACGGTGCCGAACGCGGCGAACATCGCCATCATCGCGACGATCATGCCGACGTCACCGACGCGGTTGGCGATGAAGGCCTTGTTGGCGGCGGAGGCGTAGGGGGGGTTCCAGTTCCAGAAACCGATGAGCAGGTAGGACGCGAGACCCACGCCCTCCCACCCGACGAACAGCATGAGGTAGGAGTTGCCGAGGACCAGGGTGAGCATCGCCGCGACGAACAGGTTGAGGTAGGCGAAGAACCGCCGCTTGTCCGGGTCGTGCTCCATGTAGCCCAGGGAGTACACGTGGATCAGCGACCCGACGAAGGTCACGAGCAGCACGAAGGCGATGGACAGCGGGTCGAGCAGCATGCCGGCCCTGAGGTCGAAGCCGCCCGCCGGCACCCAGTGCCACAGGTCCTTGGTCATGGACCGCTGCTCGGGGTCGGCCCCCAGCATCTGCAGGAAGATCATCAGGCCGACGGCGAAGGATCCCCATGACAGCAGGGTCGCCAGGCCGGGCCCGAACGAGTCGGTCCTGCGCCCGCCGACGAGCAGGAGCGCGGCGCCGAGGAGTGGCAGGGCGACGAGCAGCCACCCCCACGACGCGACGTCGGTCGCCTCCACCACGGGGGCGACGCCCTCCGCGGCGAGGAGGGCCGAGGTACTGAGCAGAGTCACGCCAGTCGCTCCTTTACAGCTTCAGCAGGTTGGCGTCGTCGACCGAGGCCGACCGGCGAGCGCGGAAGATGGACATGATGATGGCGAGGCCCACCACGACCTCGGCCGCCGCCACCACCATCACGAACAGAGCGATGGCCTGGCCCTCGAGCGTGCCGTGCATGCGCGCGAACGTCACGAACGCCAGGTTGGCTGCGTTGAGCATGAGCTCGACGCCCATGAAGACGATGATCGCGTTGCGCCGCACGAGCACCGTGACGGCTCCGAGGCTGAACAGGATCGTCGCGAGGTAGATGTAGTTCATGAGGCTCATCGCGTGCGCCCCTCCTCGATCTCACGCTCGATGGCGTGCTCGATGTCCTCGAACTGGCCGGGCCGCGCCACCTGGCCGCGGGCCTCCAGGACAGCCGAGACCGACAGCTCGGAGGGGGTGCCGTCCGGCAGGAGTGCGGGGGTGTCGACCGCGTTGTGCCGGGCGTACACGCCGGGGGCCGGCTTGCCGGCCGGGAACCGACCGGTCTTGAAGCGTCGCTCCGAGTAGGCCCGCTGCGTGGTCTTGGGGACGAGCCGCTCGCGGTGCGCGAGCACCATCGCCGCAAGGGCAGCGGTGATGAGCAGCGCGGACGTCAGCTCGAAGGTCCAGACGTAGGGGCCGAAGATCAGGTCGGCGAGACCGTTGACGTTGCCCGCGGCGTTGGCCTTGTCCAGACCGACGGGGGCCGGGAGCCGGGACTGGCCGATCACGGCGATCAGCAGGACACCCAGGCCCAGGCCCAGCAGCACGCCCCAGGTGCGGACGCCCTTGTGGGTCTCCACCGTGGAGTCCGCCGAGTCGACGCCGATCATCATCAGGACGAACAGGAACAGCATCATCACGGCGCCGGTGTAGACGACCACCTGGACGATGCCGAGGAAGTCGGCGCCCTGGGCGAGGTAGATCGCCCCCAGGTTGACCATGATCACGGCCATGCACATGGCGGCGTAGACCGCCTTGCGGGCGAAGATCAGGCCGAGCGCCGCGAGCACGCAGACGATCGACGTGATCCAGAAGAAGACGGCCTCGCCGCTGGAGGTCATCGCCGGACTCCCTTCACCGAGTCTCGGGTGGCCTGCTGGCCGGAGCTGATCGTGTCGGTGCCCTCCACGGGGTCGCCGGTCGGCGCGGTGCCGTCGGCCGGGTGCGCGCCGTGCTCGTCGACCCACGCCTGCTGGGCGGGCGTCGCCATGGTGACGCGCCCGAGGAAGTAGTCGCGCTCCTCCATGCCCTCGACCATGGGGTGCGGCGCGGCGATCATGCCCTCCTGCACCGGGGCGAGGAGCTGGTGCTTCTCGAAGATCATCTCGCCACGCGTGTGGTCGGCGAGCTCGTAGAAGTTGGTCATCGTCAGGGCGCGCGTCGGACAGGCCTCGATGCACAGGCCGCAGAAGATGCAGCGCAGGTAGTTGATCTGGTAGACGCGGCCGTAGCGCTCGCCGGGCGAGAACCGCGCCTCCTCGGTGTTGTCGGCGCCCTCGACGAGGATCGCGTCGGCCGGGCAGGCCCAGGCGCACAGCTCGCAGCCGACGCACTTCTCGAGCCCGTCGGGGTGCCGGTTGAGCTGGTGCCGCCCGTGGAAGCGCGCCGCGGTCGGACGCTTCACCTCGGGGTACTCCTCGGTGTGGCGCTTACGGAAGAGGGTCCGCAGGCTCACGCCGAAGCCGGCCTGAGGGCCCAGGGCCTCCGTGAGGAAGCCCGCCCTGGGTCGCTCGTCGTGCTCGGCACGGTGCTCGCGGCTGACCTCGCCTCCCCTGTGGGAGGCGGGGTCGAGCGAGCTGCCGGGCTCGGGCTTGGAGTCAGCCACGGTGGTCCTCCTCGTGGTCGTTCGCGGAGCTGCGGCCCGCGGCCGAGCCGGCGGTCACCGAGCGGTGGCTCGCATGCGTGGGCTCGCGCAGCGTCTGGCCGGGCAGGGGGGGCACGGGGTGTCCGCCGGCGAAGGGGTCGATCTCGGAGGGGCGCTCGGGCTGCGCCGCCTCACGACGGGCCTCGTTGCGGCTCTCGATGAGCCAGGTCGCCACGACTGCGCCTAGCAGGAAGACCCCGATGATGATCAGCAGGGAGACGTAGAAGGACCGGCCGAAGGCCGAGACCGAGGCCTCGCCGAGGTGGCCGAGCATGGCGGCCCGGACGAAGGCCACGGCCATGACCCACACCAGGGTGAGGGGGATCAGGAGCTTCCAGCCGAACGCCATGAAGTGGTCGTAGCGCGTGCGGGGCAGCGTGCCGCGGACCCACACGAAGAAGAACATGAAGCCCCACAGCTTGAGGGTGAACCACAGCAGGCCCCACCAGCCGTGGTTGAGCATGCCGTCGTTGATCAGCGTGAGCGGCGGCGGCGCCTGCCAGCCACCGAGGAACAGCGTGGTGGCGAGGGCCGAGACCGTGAACATGTTGACGTACTCACCGAGGAAGAACATGCCGAACTTCATGCCGGAGTACTCGGTGTGGTAGCCGCCGACGATCTCGCCCTCGCCCTCGGCGAGGTCGAACGGCAGGCGGTTGGTCTCGCCGAACATGCAGATGACGTAGACGATGAACGAGAAGATCGCGGGGATCACGAACCACAGGCTCGCCTGCTTGGCGACGATCTGCGAGGTGGACATCGACCCGGCGTACAGGAAGACCGCGACCAGGGACAGGCCCATCGCGATCTCGTAGGAGATCACCTGCGCCGTGGACCGCAGACCACCGAGCAGGGGGTAGGTCGACCCGCTCGACCAGCCGGCGAGGACGAAACCGTAGGCGGCGATGGAGCCGGCCGCCAGCACGAGCAGCACGGCGACGGGTAGGTCGGTCAGCTGCAGGGGGGTGCGGTGGCCGAAGAGGTTGACCTCGCCCGCCAGCGGGATGATCGCGAACCCGATGAAGGCCGTGGACCCAGCGATGATGGGCGCCAGGTTGTACATGAACGTGTCGGCCTTGGCCGGGGTGAAGGTTTCCTTCCACACGAGCTTGAACCCGTCGGCGAGGGTCTGGAAGATGCCGCCCGGGCCGAACCGGTTGGGTCCGGGCCGCTGCTGCAGGAACCCGACGACGCGACGCTCGAACCAGATCACCACGACGACGCTGAGCATCAGGTAGACGAAGACGAGCAGCGCCTTGACGAGGGTCAGCCACCACGGAGTGTCGCTGAAGTCCGCGCGGTAGGTCCCGCCGGGGGCGAGCTCCGTCGCGAGGCGGCCGGAGCCCGCCAGGGCGGTGGCCGCGAGGGTCGGGAAAGTGCTCACTGCGCAACACCCTTCGTCAGCGTGACGACATCGCCGTTGTCGACGACGAGGCGGGAGCGGACCGACTGGCCCGCCGAGCTGGTGGGGACCCACACGACGTGGTCGGCCATGTCCTCGGTGATCCGGACGGGGTAGGCCACCGTCCCGGCGTCGGACCCGACCGTGACGATCTCTGCGTCGGACAGGCCGGCGGCCTCCGCGGTGACGGCGGACATCCGAGCCACGGGCTCGATGGCGGTGCCGGCGAGGTAGGGCTCACCGTCCTGCAGCGAGCCACCGTCGAGCAGCTGGTGCCAGGTCGCGAGGACCGCCCGGTCGCCGCCGGTGCGGCTGGGCGCCGTGGGGGCAGCGGGGTTGACCCCCTGCCGGACCCCCGTCCAGGGTCCGAGCCGGCGCATCTCGCTCTCCACCTGGCTGGCGGTCCGCGCCCCGAGGTACGACCCGAGCTCGCCCGCGAGCAGGTCGAGGACCCGGTAGTCGCTCATCAGCTCGGTCTCGAGGGCCGCCTGGAAGGGACCCACGCGCCCCTCCCAGTCGAGGAAGGCGCCGGACTTCTCGGAGAAGGCGGCCACCGGCAGCACGACGTCGGCGAGGCGGGTGACGGACGACTCCCGCAGCTCGAGCGACACGACGAACGCTCGCTCGAGGCCCTCACGGGCCGTCCTCGGATCGGGCAGGTCGTCCGCATCGACGCCGCCGACCACGAGGGCGTCGAGCTCGCCGCGCGCCGCCGCGAGCAGCATCGCCGACGTGTCCAGGCCTGGCTCGGTGGGCAGCGTCGCGGCGTCCCAGGCCTGGACCAACGAGGCGATGCCCTCAGCCGTGACGGGGCGCCCACCAGGCAGGAGGCTCGGCAGGCAGCCGGTCTCGAGCGCGCCGCGCTCCCCCGCCCGGCGCGGGATCCACGCGACACGAGCGCCCGTGGCGCGCGCCAGGTCCAGCACGCCGTAGTAGCCGCCGGAGGTGGCGGCGAGCCGCTCGCCGACCAGGATGACGGCGTCGGAGCCGGCGTCGCGCAGCGCGGTGCCAGCCTCGGCGAAGGCGCCCTCGCCGTCACGCACCGCTGAGAGCACCTCACCCTCGAGGCCCGGCGCGGCCTGCAGGACGGTGGCCCCGAGCTTGGTCGTGCCGCGGGAGGCGTAGGGCGCCACGGTGAAGATCTTGAGGCGGTTCTTGCGGAACGCCTTGCGCAGCCGGAGGAAGACGATCGGGGACTCGTCCTCGGGCTCGAGGCCCACCAGGAGGACGACCTTGGCCTGCTCGAGGTCGGCGTAGGTCACCGCGCCGTGGTCGGGCGCGGTGAGCGCCACGTGGGACGCCAGGAACTCGGCCTCCTCCACGGAGTGGGGACGGGCGCGGAAGTCGATCGAGTTGGTGCCGAGGACCGTACGCGCGAACTTGCTGTAGGCGTAGGCGTCGTGGATGGAGGCGCGGCCACCCACCAGCACGCCCGAGCTGCGGGCGCGCTCGAGGCCGGCGGCGGCCACGGCGAGCGCCTCGGGCCAGGAGGCGACGTGGAGCTCCCCGTCCTCGCGCCGCACCAGCGGCATGTCGAGCCGGTCGGCCTGCGTGGCGTACTGGAAGGCCCAGCGGCCCTTGTCGCAGTTCCACTCCTCGTTGACCTCGGGGTTGTTGGAGGCCAGGCGCCGCAGGACCACGCCGCGGCGGTGGTCGGTGCGGATGGAGCACCCGGACGCGCAGTGCTCGCAGGTGCCGGGGGTCGAGACGAGGTCGAACGGGCGCGAGCGGAACCGGTAGGCGGCCCCTGTGAGCGCGCCCACCGGACAGATCTGCACCGTGTTGCCGGAGAAGTAGGACTGGAAGGGCTTCTCCTGGTAGATGCCGATCTGCGAGGCGGCGCCGCGCTCGGTCAGCGAGATGAACGGGTCGCCGGCGATCTGCTCGGAGAAGCGCGTGCACCGCTGGCACAGGACGCACCGCTCGCGGTCGAGCAGCACCTGCGAGGAGATGTTGACCGGCTTGGCGTAGGTCCGCTTGACGTCCTCGAAGCGGGACGTCGCCCGACCGTTGGTCATCGCCTGGTTCTGCAGGGGGCACTCCCCGCCCTTGTCGCAGACCGGGCAGTCCAGCGGGTGGTTGATGAGCAGCAGCTCCATCACGCCGTCCTGGGCCTTCTCGGCCACGGGCGAGGTCAGCTGGGTCTTGACCTCCATGCCCGGCGCGATCGTCATGGTGCAGGCGGCCTGGGGCTTGGGCATGGGGGCGATCTTGCCGTCGCGCCCCGGCGTCGCGACCTCCACGAGGCACTGGCGGCAGGCGCCGGCCGGGTCCAGCAGCGGGTGGTCGCAGAAGCGCGGGATCTGGATGCCGATCTGCTCGGCGGCCCGGATGATCAGGGTGCCCTTGGGCGCCCGGACCTCGACACCGTCGATGGTCAGCGTCACCAGGTCGGCGGCGCTGGTGGTGGGGGCGGTCATCGGGACACCGACTCCTTCGCGAAGAGAGTGGACGCCTCCGGCGGGAAGAGGTCGTACCAGGGCGTGTGCATGCCGGCCTCGAACTCCTCGCGGAAGTGCTTGATGGCCGACGAGATCGGCGTGGTGGCGGCGTCGCCGAGGGCGCAGAAGGACCGGCCCAGGACGTTGTCGCAGATGTCCAGGAGCTTCTCGATGTCGCCCTCGTGCCCCTGGCCCACCTCGAGCCGCTCCATGATCTGCTTGAGCCACCAGGTGCCCTCGCGGCAGGGGGTGCACTTGCCGCAGGACTCGTGGCGGTAGAAGTCGGTCCACCGGGACACGACCCGCACGACGGACACGGTCTCGTCGAACACCTGCAGGGCGCGGGTGCCGAGCATCGAGCCGGCCGCGGCGACCGAGTCGAAGTCGAGCGGCACGTCGAGGTGCTCCTCGGTGAAGATCGGCGTCGAGGAGCCGCCCGGCGTCCAGAACTTCAGGCGGCGTCCGTCGCGCATGCCGCCGCACAGCTCGATCAGCTCGCGCATGGTGATGCCGAAGGGCGCCTCGAACTGACCCGGGTTGGTCACGTGCCCGGAGACGGAGAAGATGCCGTGGCCGGTCGACTTCTCGGTCCCCATGCCCTTGAACCACTCGGGGCCGTGGAGCAGGATCCCCGGCACGGAGGCGATGGACTCGACGTTGTTGACCGAGGTGGGGCGGGCGTACAGGCCCTGGGCCCCGGGGAACGGCGGCTTGAGGCGCGGCTGCCCGCGGCGACCCTCGAGGGAGTCGAGCAGGGCGGTCTCCTCGCCGCAGATGTAGGCGCCGGCGCCGGCGTGCACGACGATGTCGAGCCGCTTGCCGGTGCCCATGGCGTCCTCGCCGAGGTATCCCGCGGCGCGAGCCTCCTCCACGGCGCGCAGCAGGCGGCGGTAGACGTGGACGACCTCTCCGCGCAGGTAGATGAACCCCAGCTCGCCCTGGACGGCGTGGGTGGCGATGGCGAGCCCCTCGATCAGGTGGTGCGGGGCCGCCATCATGAGCGGGATGTCCTTGCAGGTGCCCGGCTCGGACTCGTCGGCGTTGACCACGATGTAGCGGGGGCCGCCGTCCGGGGGTGCCATGAAGCTCCACTTGAGGCCGGTGGGGAACCCGGCGCCTCCGCGACCGCGGATGTTGGAGTCCTTGACCGCGCCCAGCACGGCGTCGGGCTCCATCGACAGGGCCTTGCGCAGGGCCTGGTAGCCCTCCGCCCTGGCCTCGTAGGTCGCCAGCGTCCAGGAGCGCTCCTGGTCCCAGGTGCGGCTGAGGACAGGGGTCAGCGCGGTGGTGGTCACTTGGTGTCCCCCTTGGGGTCGGAGGTGTTGCCGGCGGAGGCCGCGTCGTCGACGGGCGACGTTGCGGGCTGCTTGGCCTCGGAGCTCTTGCCCGCGGCGGCCTCGGCCTCGGCCGAGCTCTGCTTCTCGCCCGGGCCGGGCTGCGCGTCGACCTTGCCATTCTCGCTCGTCCCCGCCCCGTCGGCGCCG
This sequence comes from Arsenicicoccus cauae, assembly GCF_043162025.1. Classification (NCBI taxonomy): domain Bacteria; kingdom Bacillati; phylum Actinomycetota; class Actinomycetes; order Micrococcales; family Intrasporangiaceae; genus Arsenicicoccus; species Arsenicicoccus cauae. The sequence goes on from NZ_CP171001.1 coordinate 241,341, forward strand.
GGGACCGGTCCGGTGGCCTCCTCGCCGGCGCGGGCGGAGGAGGGCATGTCCCAGCCGTGCTCGCGGGCGATGCGCAGGCCGCGCATGGTCGCCGCGCCGCCGCTCGGGCCCTCGTCGGCGTGCCCGTCGAGGAAGCCGGCGAGCACCCGGGACACCTCCTTGAAGGTGTGCACGCGGTCCGGCCCGCGCGTGGGACGGACGGCCTGCCCGGCGCGCAGGGCGTCGACGAGCTCCCGGGTGGACCGCGGGGTCATGTTGTCGAAGAACTCCCAGTTGGCCATCACGACGGGCGCGAAGTCGCAGGCGGCGTTGCACTCGAGCCGCTCGAGGGTGATCGTGCCGTCGGGCGTGGTCTCGTCGTGGCCGACACCGAGGTAGTCGCTGATGTCGTCCCAGATCTGGTCGCCCCCCATGACGGCGCACAGGGAGTTCGTGCAGACACCGACGAGGTAGTCGCCGTTGCGGTGGCGCTTGTACTGCGTGTAGAAGGTCGCCACGCCGGAAGCCTCGGCCGCCGTCACCCCGGCGAACTCGGCGGCCAGCTCGATGCCGCGCGTGGAGACGTAGCCGTCCACGCTCTGGACGAGGTGCAGGAGGGGCAGCAGCGCCGAGCGCTTCTGCGGGTAGCGCGCGACCACGGCCGCCGCGTCGCCGCGCAACCGCTCCGCGACCTCGGGCTCCCAGGGCTGCTCGAGGTGGTTGGGCTGGGTGCCGTAGTTGGGGGCATCGAAAGCTGACATCAGCGGTCCACTCCTCCGAGAACCGGGTCGACCGAGGCGACGGCCACGATGACCTCCGCCACCTGGGCGCCCTCGCACATCGCCGCCACGGACTGCAGGTTGTTGAATCCCGGGTCCCGGAAGTGCGCACGGTGCGGGCGGGTGCCGCCCATCGAGACGAGGTGGCAGCCGAGCTCCCCCTTGGGCGACTCCACCGCCTGGTAGGCCTGGCCCGCCGGGACGCGGAAGCCCTCGGTCACCAGCTTGAAGTGGTGGATGAGGGACTCCATCGACTCGCCCATGATCTCGCGGATGTGCTCGAGGGAGTTGCCCATCCCGTCACCGCCGATGGCCAGCTGGGCAGGCCAGGCGACCTTCTTGTCGTCGACCATGACCGGCCCGGGGGTGGCCTCCAGGCGGTCGAGGCACTGCTCGACGATCTTGAGGGACTCCCACATCTCGGTGAAGCGCAGGCGCAGGCGTCCGTAGGCGTCGGACGTGTCCCAGGTCGCCACCTCGAAGTCGTAGGTCTCGTAGCCGCAGTAGGGCTCGGCCTTGCGCAGGTCGTAGGGGTAGCCGGTCGCGCGCAGCATGGGCCCGGTGACGCCCAGCGCCATGCATCCGGTCAGGTCGAGGTAGCCGACGTTCTCCATGCGGCCCTTGAGGATGGGCTGCTCGTTGATCAGCAGCTCCAGCTCATGGATGCCGCGGCGCAGGTCCGGCAGCTCCGCGCGCAGGTCACGGATGGCCTCGGCGGGGACGTCCTGGATGACGCCGCCGGGGCGGATGTAGGCGTGGTTCATCCGCAGGCCGGTGACCGCCTCGAAGAATCGCAGGATGCGCTCGCGCTCACGGAAGCCGAACTCCATGACCGTGGTGGCGCCGAGCTCCATGCCGCCGGTGCCGGTGCAGACCAGGTGGGAGCCGATGCGGTTGAGCTCCATCATCAGGACACGGATGACGTTGGCGCGCTCGGGCACCTGGTCGGTGATGCCGAGGAGCTTCTCGATCGCCAGGCAGTAGGCGGCCTCCTGGAAGAGGGGCGTGAGGTAGTCCATGCGCGTGCAGAAGGTCACGCCCTGGGTCCAGGAGCGGTACTCCATGTTCTTCTCGATACCGGTGTGCAGGTAGCCGATGCCCACGCGGGCGTCGGTGACCGTCTCGGCGTCCAGCTCGAGGACCAGGCGGAGCACCCCGTGGGTGGAGGGGTGCTGGGGGCCCATGTTGACCACGATCCGCTCGTCGGAGTGCTCGATCGCCTCCTGGGCCAGGTCGTCCCAGTCCCCGCCGACCGAGGTCAGCTCGTAGCCCTCCTCGTCCTGGCCGGCGCCGCCGGTGGCCGTGAACTCGCTGCGTGCGGTGCTCATCAGTTGTACGACCTCCGCTGGTCCGGGGGCGGGACGGTGGCACCCTTGTACTCCACCGGGACACCGCCGAGGGGGTAGTCCTTGCGCTGGGGATGACCGGGCCAGTCGTCCGGCATCATGATGCGGGTCAGCGCCGGGTGGTCGTCGAAGACGATCCCGAAGAAGTCCCAGGTCTCGCGCTCGTGCCAGTTGACCCCCGGCCACACCGAGGTCACCGACGGGATGTGCGGGTCGGCGTCGGGGCAGCTGACCTCGAGCCGGACCCGGCGGGACCCGTGGGTGAGGGAGAGCAGGTGGTACACCGCGTGCAGCTCGGCACCCTCGACCTGGGGGTAGTGCACGCCCGACACGCCCGTGCACATCTCGAAGCGCAGACCGGGGTGGTCGCGCAGCGCCTGCGCCACGGCCACCAGGTGCTGCCGGCGGACGTGCAGGGTCATCTCGCCGCGGTCGACCACCACCCGGTCGATGGCTTCGGCGAACGACGCGGAGCCGCCCAGCAGGGCCTTCTCCAGGGTGTCGGCGACGTGGTCGAAGTACGAGCCGTAGGGGCGCTCGGACTGCCCGGGGAAGAGCACCGGGGAGACGAGGCCGCCGTACCCGGAGGTGTCACCGCCACGGGAGCCACCGAACATGCCGTGGCGCCGCCCCATCTCGACGGGACGCAGCGATCCGCCCTCGACGGGCAACCGGCGCGCGGCCTCGCCCTGCGCCTCGGCAGGGAGCATGTCGTCGGTCATGCGAGCAGGCCCTTCTGCAGGTGGAGGGGGGTGGCCTCCATGGCCGCCCGCTCGGCGGCGCGGGCCGCCTCCTCGCGGTTGACGCCCTGGGGGGACGTCTTGACGTAGTCGTGCAGCGTCAAGATGGCGTTGAACAGCATCTGCGGCCGCGGTGGGCAGCCGGGGAGGTACACGTCGACCGGCACGATGTGGTCCACGCCCTGGACGATCGCATAGTTGTTGAACATGCCCCCCGAGCTGGCGCACACGCCCATGGCGATGCACCACTTGGGCTCGGGCATCTGGTCCCAGACCTGGCGGACCACCGGGGCGAACTTCTGCGAGCAGCGGCCGGCGACGATCATCAGGTCGGCCTGGCGCGGGGTCGCCGAGAAGCGCTCCATGCCGTAGCGGGCGATGTCGAAGTCGGGGCCGCCCGAGGCCATCATCTCGATCGCGCAGCAGGCCAGGCCGAAGGTCGCGGGCCACATCGACCGGTGCAGCATCTGCCCGGCGACAGCCTCCAGCGTCGTCAGGGCGATGCCCGACGGGATCTTGTCTTCTACACCCATGGGTCAGTCCCACTCCAATCCGCCGCGACGCCAGACGTAGGCGTACGCGATGAAGACGGTCAGCACGAAGAGCACCATCTCGACCAGGGCGAAGAGCCCGAGCCGGTCGAACGCCACCGCGAACGGCAGCAGGAACAGCGACTCCACGTCGAAGATGATGAAGAGCATCGCGGTCACGTAGTACTTGACCGGGACGCGACCTCCGCCCTTGGCCACCGGGCTGGGCTCGATGCCGCACTCGTAGGAGTCGAGCTTCGCGCGGTTGTAGCGCCTGGGGCCGATGAAGCCGAAGACGAGCACCGACACCACGGCGAAGGCCACGCCGAGGGCGAAGAGGAAGAGGATCGGCACATACGGGTTGATGCTCATCCCGCCACGCACCCCTTTCGGTTGGTCTGCGACTTCATCCTAGGGTCAGCCGGGTGGGCTCGCTCACGGGCGGTCATGACGAGGGCACCAGACGGGTGAGGGCCGTGATCGCCCGGTCGGTCAGCGCGGGGCTGTGCTCGTCGGCGAGGTTGGCCATGACCTTCAGCAGCAGCTTCATCAGGGTCCGGCGCGGCAGGCCGTACCTCACCGCCAGGCGCATGACCTCGGGGTGGCCGATCAGCGAGGCGAACCCCCGGCCCAGGGTGTAGTAGCCGCCGAGCTGGTCCTTCATGACCCGTGGGTAGGCCTGCAGCACACGCTCGCGCCCCGCGTCGTCCGACCCCGCGAAGGCCTGCACCACGATCTCGGCGCTGTGCCGCCCGGCCTCCATGGCGTAGTCGATCCCCTCGCCGTTGAACGGGTTGACCATCCCCCCGGCGTCGCCGACGAGCAGCAGCCCGTCGGCGTACAGCGGCTGACGGTTGAGGGCCATGGGCAGCGCTGCTCCGCGCATGGGGGCGGTCATGGTCTCGGGGGTGCACTCCCACTCGGGAGGCAGCGTGGCCACCCAGCGGCGCAGCAGGTCCTTGTAGTCGACCTGGCCGAAGGCGGGCGACGTGTCGAGCATGCCCAGGCCTACGTTCACCCGCCCGTCGCCGAGGGCGAAGATCCAGCCGTAGCCGGGCAGCAGGATGCGCTTGGCAGCAGGGTCGGCCGGGTCGGCATACGGGTCCTCCGGCACCCATAGCTCGAGCCAGGACTCCATGTAGTCGTCGTGCGTGCGCGGGCTCGTGTAGTAGGTGCGCGCCGCGACGCCCATGGGGCGGCGGTCGAGCTTCTGGCGGCCCACGGCGGTCCCGAGCCGGCTGGAGACGCCGTCGGAGGCGATGACCACGGGTGCCCGCAGCTCGCGGACCTCGCCCGTGGCGCGCCCGTCCTGCATCACCTTGGCCTGGACGCCGACGACCCGGCCACGCTCGACGACGGGGGCGGTGACGTTCATGCCTTCCATCAGGCGGGCGCCGGTCGCGACGGCGTGCCGGGCCAGGGTCTCGTCGAGGGTCGCACGGGCGCGGGCCAGGCCGTAGCCCGGGAAGGCCGAGCTCTCCGGCCAGTCCAGCTCGAAGGTCTGCCCCGCCCCGACGATCCGCAGGCCCTTGTTGCGGATCCAGCCGTCCTCCTCGCGCGTGGAGACGCCCAGCGTCGCCAGCTCGCGGACGGCACGGGGGGTGAGCCCGTCGCCGCAGATCTTGTCGCGGGGGAAGGTGGCCTTGTCGAGCAGGAGGACGTCGAGCCCGTGGCGCGCGAGGTGGGTGGCGGTGGCCGAGCCGCCGGGACCGGCTCCGACGACGATGACGTCTGCGCTCTCCACGCCGGCAGGGCGTGGGGTCGTCCGAGAGGTCACAGTCACTCCGCATCAGTCGTCCGTCGTCGGCCGCGTCCGTGCCTGCCGTGCTCGTCGGCCTCGACGGGTCCGTCCGCCCCGGCAGGAGGCGCACCACCCCGGGAGTCTAGGAGGGCTCTGCACCGATGTCGCCTTAGGCAAGCCTCACTTGTGCACGCCTTCACAAGATCGTCGCCTGATCGTGACCCGAGGGCCCGATCCCTCGCGCGACGCGGGGCCGGGGGCGGCTCGCGGGTCGCGGCCTAGGTCATACGGGCTTGACCGCCCGGTGGACCGCGGCGATCCCGCCCGTGAGGTTGCGCCACTGCACCTGAGACCATCCCGCCCGCTGGATCCGGGTCGCGAGCGTGCGCTGGTCGGGCCAGGCCCGCATCGACTCCGCCAGGTAGACATAGGAGTCGGGGTTGCTGGACAGCGTCCGGGCCACCGTGGGCAGGGCCCCCATGAGATAGGTGGTGTAGAGGGTGCGGAAGGCCCGGTTGGTGGGCTGGCTCGACTCCCCCACCACCAGGCGGCCCCCTGGGCGGGTGACCCGCAGGAACTCCGCGAGCGCCGCGTCGGTGTCGACCACGTTGCGCAGCCCGTAGGACATGGTGACGACGTCGAAGCTGTCGTCGGCGAAGGGCAGCCGGGTCGCGTCCGCGGCCGTGAAGGGCAGGGACGCGCGGCGGGCCTTGCCGACCCGCAGCATCCCCAGCGAGAAGTCCGCCGGGACGACGTGCGCCCCCGCCTCGACGAAGGGCAGGCTGCTCATGCCGGTGCCGGCGGCGATGTCCAGGATCGTGTCGCCCGGGCCGGCGCCCACCGCCGACGTCACGGCGCGCCGCCACAGCCGCATCTGCCCGAAGGTCATGACGTCGTTCATCAGGTCGTAACGACCCGCCGTCTCGTCGAACATCGAGGCGACCTCGTGCGGCTGCTTGGACAGCGTGGCTCGGCTCATGACGGACATCTTCACACGGCGGCCGCGTGCCCCCGGTGTAGCCTGAACCGGCGCCAGGCTCGCCTGCGCCCGACCGACCGCCTACCCGGACGAGGACCATGACCGAGCCGACGACCACCACCCGATCGCCCCTGCGCGTCGTGCCGCTCACGGTCGAGGGCCTGGACGCGGGCGTCGAGGCTCGCTCCGGCAGCTTCCTGCAGCTCTCCTCCTGGGCGAGGCTGAAGTCGGAGTGGGAGGGTGAGCGCATCGCCTGGGTCGACGAGCATGACGACGTGCAGGGCGTCGGTCTGGTGCTGCACCGCCGCCTGCCCAAGGTCCGCCGCTCGCTGGCCTACCTGCCCGAGGGTCCGGTGCTGCCCTGGGACGAGGTCGCCGAGGACCCGCAGCGGTGGTTCGGCCCGCTCGTCGAGCACGCCCGCCGGTCCGGCGCCTTCACCCTGCGGTTGGGCTGCCCGTCGACCGCGCGCACCTGGGAGCCCGGGACGGTCAAGGCGGCCCTCGCCGACGAGGAGCAGACCAGCCTGTATGCCGTGCCCGCCGACGCCGTCGACGCGTCCGGCTCCGCCATCGTGTCCTGGCTCCAGGCGCGCGGGTGGTCCCGGGCCGACGACGGGCCGGGGTTCGCGGCCGGGCAGCCTCGCCTCACCGCGGGGCTCCCGCTCGCCGGGCAGAGCGAGGAGTCCCTGCTCAAGGGCATGAACCAGCAGTGGCGTCGCAACATCAAGGCCGCCACCAAGGCCGGGGTGCAGGTACGCCTGGCCACGCCCGAGACGCTGCGCGAGGACGTCGCGGCGTTCCACCGCGTCTACGTCGAGACCGCCGAGCGCGACGGCTTCACCCCCCGGCCGGAGTCCTACTTCCACCGCATGGCCGAGCTCATGGGTGCCCCCGGCTCGCCCGCCCGCTTCGAGCTGGCGCTCGGCGAGCTGGACGGCGAGCTGCTCGCCGCCACCATCAACATCACCGTGGCCGACCGCTGCTGGTACCTCTACGGGGCCTCGACCACCGCCCGCCGCGAGGCGCGGGCCATGAACGGCACCCAGTGGTTCGGGATCCAGCGGGCGCTCGCCGAGGGCTGCACCGTCTACGACATGCGCGGGATCACCGACGAGATCGGCAACGACGACCCGCACGCGGGGCTGGTCCGCTTCAAGATCTCCGTGGGTTGCGACGTGCACGAGCGGGTCGGCGAGTGGGACCTGCCGATCAACCGTCTGCTGCACAAGGCCTTCCAGCTCTACCTCGGGCGGCGCGGATGACCTTCAAGCTCGTCATCGACCAGCCTCGGTGGGAGGCGCACGTCGACGCCTACCTCGCCGAGCACCCCTGGGTGGTGCCCGTGGTCAAGGGCGACGGCTACGGCGTCGGCGCCGAGCGGGTCCTGGCGCAGTGCCGCCGCGTGCAGGCTCCCGTCGTCGCCGTCGGCACGCCGGCCGAGGCGCAGCAGGCCCTCGCCTCCACGGACGGCGACGTGCTCGTGCTCTTTCCCACCCTGCCCGGCGAGGCGCTGCCGGGCGGGGCGCTGCCCGGCGACGCGCGGCTCGTGCACACCGTGGCATCCGAGACCATGCTGCGCGAGTTGCTCGGCACCGGGCGCAGGTTCGTGGTCGAGGTGGACTCGCCGATGGGACGCCACGGCATCGAGTGGACGCGCCTGCCCTCGCTCGTCGACGCCCTGCGCGACGAGCACTGCGAGGGCGTGGCCCTGCACAACCCGCCCTCCGGCGACCGGGTGGAGCTCGTCTCCTCGCTGCTGGACCGGCTCGGCGAGCTGGGCGTCACGGTGCCGCGGCTCTACGCCTCGCACCTGACCGCCGAGGAGGTCGGCCGCCTCTCGGGCTCGGCCGGCGACACCGCCGTGCTGGTCCGCACGGGCACCGACCTGTGGCTCGGCGACCCCGCCGCGCTCACGGCATACGGCCAGGTGATCGACGTGCACCCGGTCGCCAGGGGCCGCTCGATCGGCTACTCGCAGAGGACCGCTCGCAAGGACGGCTGGCTGGCGGTCGTCGGCGGCGGCACGGCCCACGGCGTCGGCATCGAGACCGCTCGTCCCCGTATGACGCCGCGCCTGGCGGCGCGCAAGGCCGCCCGGGTCGTCGCCACGCAGCTGGGTGGGGCTCCCTCACCGTTCCGGCTCGACGGCCGCCGGCTCACCTACGCCGACGTCCCGCACATGCAGGTGTCGATGGTGAGCGTCCCCTCGGGCAACGCGGTGCGCCCGGGCGACTGGCTGGCGTGCGACATGCGGATCACCGTCACACGTTTCGACGAGGTCGAGGTGCGGGGCGCAGACACCGGAGCCGCGTCGCCGGGGGTCCCCGGACGGTGACGATCTCGACCACGTCGTCCGTCACAGGCACGGGCGGGCCCGCTCCCGTGCCCTCCCTCCGGGTCGTGACGCGCCGCATCGCCGACCCGGGCGACCTGCTGGGCCTGGTCCCCGCGAACCTCCCCGCCACCGCGATCTTCTCGTGGCTACGACGCGGTGACGGCATCGTCGGGTGGGGCCAGGCGGCCCGCGTCGACACCATCGGGGCCGACCGCTTCGCCGAGGCGTCGCGGTGGTGGACCGCGCTCGTGGCCGAGGGGTCCGTCGACGACGACGTCCGCCGCCCCGGCTCCGGGCTCGTGGCCTTCGGCTCCATGGCCTACTCCTCGTCGTCGCCCGCGGGCGGCACGCTGGTCGTGCCGTCGGTGGTCGTGGGACGGCGAGGTGACGAGGCGTGGGTGACGACGTGCACGCCTGCCGGGCAGCCGACCCCGTCGGTCCACCTCGAGGCCCGCCCCGCGCCGGCGTCGCCGCAGGGCGTGTCCTTCGGCGACGGCTCGCTGACGCCGACCCAGTGGATGGGCGCGGTCGCGACGGCCGTGTCGCGCATCAACGCCGGCGAGCTCGACAAGTGCGTCCTCGCCCGCGACCTCACCGCCCGCGGCCTGGCCCCGCTCGACACCCGGCGGCTGCTGCAGCGCCTCAGCACGAGCTACCCCAACACCTGGGCCTTCTCGGTCGACGGGCTCGTCGGGGCCACGCCGGAGATGCTGGTCCGGCTCGAGCGAGGCCTCATCACCTCGCGCGTGCTCGCCGGGACCATCCGCAGGACGGGCGACGACGAGCGTGACCTGTCCCTCGCCGCGCATCTGGCCCGCTCCTCCAAGGACCTCGTGGAGCACGAGTTCGCCGTCCGCTCCGTGGCGGATCGCCTGGCCCCGCACTGCGACTCGATCAACGTGCCGGAGTCGCCGTTCGTCCTGCACCTGCCCAATGTCATGCACCTCGCCACGGACGTGGCCGGCGTGCTGTCGTCCCGCTCGACGTCGCTGGCGCTGGCTGAGGCCCTGCACCCGTCGGCGGCGGTCTGCGGGACACCCCGCGACGCCGCGGAGGCCCTGATCACGGAGCTCGAGCACATGGACCGGGGGCGGTATGCCGGACCCGTGGGCTGGCTCTCCGCGGGCGGGGACGGCGAGTGGGGCATCGCGCTGCGGTCGGGGGCCATCTCGCCCGAGGACCCGCGCGAGATCCGGTTGTTCGCCGGGTGCGGCATCGTCGCGGGGTCGGACCCCGCGGCCGAGCTGGCCGAGTCCGACGCCAAGCTCGTGCCGATGCGCGACGCCCTGTCCTCCTGAGTCCACCGCGCAGGCGCTGCCCTGGGGACCTTCCCCGGAGACTGCCTTGCGGCATGCGGCATGCGGCATGCGGGGTGCCGGAGGTGCGCCCATGCACGACGCGAGGTGCGACGAGGATGTCGGACGCAACCCTCACGCCGTCGGCGTGCGGAGGGGGTCGGGGAGTGCAGCGCTCAGGTCAGCACGGCCGCGACGGCCGAGCGCACCTGGGCCCGCAGCGCGCGGACCCCGGTGCGCGCCAGGGGCACCTCCACGACCCGTATGCCGGAGGCCTTGCGGCGCAGCGCCTCTCGCAGCGCCGACGTCGTCGTCACCCGCTCGTGGGCAACGTGGTGCGCGGCGCACAGGGCGCCGAGCTCGGTGCCGGTCGGCGTGCCGAAGACGCGCTCGAACTCCCGTGCGCGAGAGGGATCCCCGTGCTCGAGCGTCGCGAAGATCGCGCCGCCGTCGTCGTTGACCACCACGACCGTCAGGTCGGGTCGCGGCTCACCGGGGCCGACGAGCAGCCCGTTGGCGTCGTGCAGGAAGGTCAGGTCGCCCATCAGCGCCCACGTCGGTGCGCCCGACGCCAGCGCGAGTCCCGTTGCGGTGGAGACGCATCCGTCGATCCCCGCGAGCCCGCGCGAGGCGACGACGGTCACCGGCGCCGCGAAGTCCCCTGAGGCCCAGTCGAGGTCGCGGGCGGACTGCGACGAACCGACGAACAGCGTTGCGCCCTGGGGCTGCTCGGCAAGCTCACGCAGCACGGTCGAGGCGACCGTCAGCCCGGACAGCTCGTCCGCGGGCCAGAGCGGGGTGGCCGCGAGCCGCTCACCCGCCTCGCGCCACCGGGCCGTCCAGGCCTCGTCATCGGTGGAGCGCTCGTGGATCTCGGTGGCGGCCAGGGCTTCCCACGGGTGCACGCGGCTCACCCGGGCCGAGGGGTCGGGCCAGTCGGGCGCCGGCGTGACGCAGTCGACCCGCTCCACCTGGCGCAGCAGGTCGGCGACGTCACGCGTGAGCGTCAGTCGGCCCACCACGAGCACCCGCGCGGGCAGGCTCGACTCGAGCCAGGGGCGGCACGTGAGCAGCAGCGGGCCGTGGGGCAGGACCGACGTACGGTCCATCAGCCCGAACGGCTCCGCCACCACCGGCCACCCCGCCGCCCGCGCGAGCGCCACCGCCTCGTCGGCCATCGCCGGCTCGGGCAGGTCGCCGAGCACCACCACGGTGCGGGGGACGTCCTCGACCCCTGTCACCGACTGCAGCGCCGTGGTCGCCGCCGACGTCCACGGGGTGCCGCCCGGTCGCCCCTCGAGGGACTCGGGCCAGTCGTGAGCGTCGCCGGGGGTCAACGGGTCTCGCATCCCGACGTCCAGGTGCACCGGGCCCGCCCACCCCGTGAGCGTGCCCGTCGCGGCGGCGCAGGCCCGGGAGACGACGGAGCGCCATCCGGCGACCTGCCCGGCCCGACGCTCGGGGGCCGGGATCTCGTGCCGCCACCGCAGCGCCTCACCGAACATGCCCGGCTGCACCGTGGTCTGGTTGGCGCCGGTCCGCAGCAGCTCAGCGGGCCGGTCGCACGACAGCACCAGCAGCGGCACGCCGGCGTGGTGCGCCTCGAGCACGGCGGGGTGCAGGTTGGCGACGGCCGTGCCGGACGTCGTGATGACCGGGACGACCCGTCGCGACACCTTGGCCAGGCCCAGCGCGAGGAAGCCCGCGGACCGCTCGTCGACCCGCACGTGCAGCCGCACCCGCCCCACCTGGTCGGCCGCGTGCACGGCGTAGGCCAGTGGCGCAGAACGCGATCCGGGGCACAGCACCACGTCCGTCACGCCGTGCCGGGCCAGCTCGTCGACGAGGACCTCGGCCAGGGCCTGGGAGGGGTTCATGCCCCGATGCTCGCAGACCCGGACGCGAGGACCGCGTGGCACGCGGCGACCCGGTCCCGCCACCAGGCCGTCCGCCCCGACGGCGCCGCGAGGGCGTCGAGCCGGTCGGGTGGCACCTCGACCGGTCGTATGCCGAGCGCCCCGCCGCTCGGGAGCAGCGGCGCGGCGGCGACGTCGCCCTCCAGCAGCGCGACCGTGCCGAGGCCGCAGGCGTGCTCGAGCGACGGGAGGGCGGCCGCGAGGGCCACGCCGGCGCGGATGCCCACCGAGGTGTCGAGGGCGGAGGACACGACGGCGGGCAGGCCGCACGCCTCGACGACGCGCAGGGCCGCCCGCACCCCGCCGAGCGGGGCAACCTTGACCACCACGAGGTCGGCCGCCTCCAGCCTGGCCACGCGCAGCGGGTCCTCGGCCTTGCGGACGGACTCGTCCGCGGCGACAGCCACATCGATCCCGTTGCGGGCCAAGGCGATCCGCAGCGCGGCGAGCTCCTCCACGGTGGCGCACGGCTGCTCTGCGTACTCCAGCCCGTGGCGCGACAGGGCTCCGAGCGCCCGCAGCGCGTCGTCGACGGACCAGCCGCCGTTGGCATCCACCCGCACCCGCGCGCCCGGGCCCATGACCCGCCGCACCTCGGCGACCCGGGCGAGGTCGTCGTCGAGGGACTGGCCGCGCTCGGCGACCTTGACCTTGGCCGTCCGGCAGCCGTCGAAGCGGGCGACGACCCCCGCCACCTCGTGGGCGGCGACGGCCGGGACGGTGGCGTTGACCGGGACGGCCTCGCGGACGGGCTTCGGCCAGCCCAGCCACGCCGCCTCGACGGCGGCGGCCAGCCAGCGGGCCGCCTCGTCGGGCGCGTACTCCAGGAACGGCGCGAACTCGCCCCATCCCGCGGGGCCGTGGATCAGCACGGCCTCACGGTGTGTCACCCCGCGGAAGCGCGTGTGGAGGGGGATCGTGACGACAGCCATCTGTCCGAGCAGCTCGTCGAGGGCTGGCAGCGCGCGGGTCGGCATACGGCCCATCATCCCCCGCCGCCGGCCCGAGCCGTCCGAGAGGAGCCGACCGGCTCATGGCCTTCGTGATCGTGCTGGCGATCCTGACCCTGGTGGCCGCGTATGCCGCCGCCCGCCCGAACGACCTGTGGTTCCAGCACTACGCGGGGCGCTTCGCCCGGGCCCGCTCCGCGCGACCCGGAGAGCCCGAGCACGCGCGACGGCGGCGGACCTACCTGGTGATGGCGGCGATCTGCGCCGCGCTGCTCGCGATCAGCCTCTGGGCGCTGTGGCAGAGCAACCAGCCTGCACCCGTCTCGTGATCGCGGGCGAGACCGGCCGGTAGGCCCGTCCCGGTAGGCCCGATCAGGCTGGCCCGAGGAGGACCTCGCGAGGGTCGTCGAGCGCGACCCGCACCCGGTCGCCGAAGTGCGCCCGCATCGACGGCACGCCCTCCCGCACACCGCGCACCGGCCACCAGCGTGCCTCGAGGTTCTCGTCGTCCCCGACCGCCGGCTCACCCGAGCCCCACCGCAGGCGGAAGGTGTGGTCGACGTACTGCGCCTCGTCGCCGTTGGCGTGCCTCACCGGCTCGGTCGTCGACACCCACACCAGCCGCTCGACCTCGGCGACCACGGACGCCTCCTCCATCACCTCGCGGACCGCGGACTCGTGGACCTCCTGCCCCGGCTCGACGATGCCGGTCACGGGGCTCCACTCGTCGGTGTCGGCACGCCGCACGAGGAGCACCTGCTGCTCGTCCCCCTCCCCCCTCAGGACGACGGACGTGACGCCGGTGAGCCACAGGGGCGCGTGCCCCACGTGGCGGCGCAGCTCGACGATGAACTCGGGGATCGGCATACCTCCACCGTATGCCGACCGCGCGCCGCCACCGCCGCGCCACCGCAGCGGCGCGGCGCGGCTATCCTCGGTTCGGTGAGCAGCCTGGACGTCGTCAGCGAGACCTTCGACCCCGCCGAGTGGACGGAGGTGGAGGGCTTCGACCTCACCGACATCACCTACCACCGCCGCGTGGGCGGTCCGTCCCGCAGCGCCAACGGCGTGGTCCGGGTCGCCTTCGACCGGCCGGAGGTCCTCAACGCCTTCCGCCCGCACACCGTCGACGAGCTCTACAGCGCGCTCGACCACGCCCGCATGACCCCCGACGTGGGAGTCGTCCTGCTGACGGGCAACGGTCCCACGCCGCGCACCGGCCAGTCCGCGACCACCGGCGGCTGGGCCTTCTGCACGGGCGGCGACCAGCGGATCCGTGGGCGCAGCGGCTATCAGTACGCCGTGGAGGGCAGCACCGACGAAACCGCCGCCGCGATCGACGAGGCGCGGGTCAAGGCGGCGGGCGGGCGCCTGCACATCCTGGAGGTGCAGCGCCTCATCCGCACGATGCCCAAGGTCGTGGTGGCCGTGGTCAACGGGTGGGCGGCCGGCGGCGGGCACAGCCTGCACGTGGTGTGCGACCTGACGATCGCGTCTCGCGAGAACGCCCGCTTCAAGCAGACCGACGCCGACGTGGGCTCGTTCGACGCGGGCTACGGCTCGGCCTACCTCGCCAAGCAGGTGGGTCAGAAGTTCGCCCGCGAGATCTTCTTCCTCGGTCGGTCCTACACCGCCGAGGACATGCACCGGATGGGCGCGGTCAACATCGTGGCCGATCACGCGGACCTCGAGCGCGAGGCCCTGCAGGTCGCGACCGAGATCATGGGCAAGAGCCCCCAGGCGCAGCGGATGCTGAAGTTCGCGTTCAACCTGAGCGACGACGGTCTGGTCGGTCAGCAGGTGTTCGCCGGGGAGGCGACGCGCCTGGCCTACATGACGGACGAGGCCGTCGAGGGACGAGACTCGTTCCTGGAGAAGCGCGACCCCGACTGGTCGCCCTTCCCGTGGTACTTCTGACCCGTCACGATCGCTGAGGCGCGGCCCGCGGCCGGGCCCCGTCTCGACGGCCGCACGCCGCGAGGGACCCGAGAGCGGTCAGGGGGCCTCGCCGGGCGCGAGCTGCAGGGCGAGGTAGTTCTCGATCCCCGTGCGGGCGATCGCGTCCAGCTGGCCCTCGAACCAGTCCGCGTGGGTCTCCTCGTCGCGCGCCATCTCCTCGAAGATCGAGGCGCTCGCGTGGTCACCGAGCGCGTGGCACTCCTCGGCGGAGGCGTTGAACTGCGCGACGGCGGCGACCTCGCTGGCCAGGCCGAGCCGCAGCATCTCCTCGGCGGACTCGCCGATGCTGATCGGGTTGAGCCGCTGCACGTTGGGGTGGCCGTCGAACATCAGGATCCGCTCGATGAGCTCGTCCGCGTCCTTCATCTCGCCGATCGACAGGTCGTAGAACACCTTGCCGAGCTTGGGCAGACCCCAGTTGTCGAGCATGCGCGCGTGCAGGAAGTAGGTGTTGACCACGGTGAGCTCGAAGGTCAGCGCCTCGTTGAGGAGCTCGATGATCCGGGGGCTACGCGGCTGCATGTGAATCCTCCAGGGCCGATTGGACGGTCGCCAGGCGCGCGAGCTGAGGCGCCAGCGCGTGCTCGAGCGTCAGCCTAGCGCCGACCGCCTGGAAGGAGTCCTCACGGAACCTCTGGAGCAACGACCGCACCGCCGGGACGCACCCGCCGCACACCGTGCCGGCGCCGGTGGACCGGCAGACGGCCCCGAGGGTGGGCCCCTCCGCCGCGGCGACCTCGAGGATCTCGGTGTCGCGCACGATGCGGCAGTGGCAGACGATCATGACGGCAAGGCTAACCTCACTTAGGACATCCTCACCAGAGGGTGTGGACGAGATCACACCCCGTCCGCGCGCCACGAGCTCCCTGCGTCGGAGAGCGTGCGTCCAGGCGACGCCCAGGATGTCGGGCTAGCGTTGCCCGTCGAGGGGAGTACTTCCCAGTCCCGATCCGGTCATTCCGGCGGCCGCGGCAGACGGCCGCCTCGGACGGGGGCCCGACGCCTGGCGCGGGTGAAGGAGACCTCAGACCGCCATACGACGATCTGAGGACCCCACCTTGATGCTGACCCTGTCCATGCCGTATGCCGCTGCGCCCGCCGCAGCCCAGGCCGCCCCCTCCGGCGGGGCCATCGACTCCATCGGCACGCCCATGCTGTGGGCCGCCACCCTCGGCGCCGTGCTGGCGTTGTTCGCCCTCGACTTCCTGCTGACCCGCAAGCCGCACGCCGTCTCCATGCGCGAGGCCGTCAGCTGGTCGGTGTTCTACATCGCGCTCCCCCTGCTCTTCGGCGGGTGGGTGTGGGCGCAGCACGGCTCGCAGACCGGGATGGAGTACTACACGGGCTACCTCGTGGAGAAGTCGCTCTCGGTCGACAACCTGTTCATCTTCATGCTGCTGCTGGCGGGCTTCGCCGTCCCGAAGGAGCTGCAGCAGCGCGTCCTGCTCATCGGTGTCGCGGGCGCCCTGGTCCTGCGCGGCATCTTCATCGCCCTCGGCGCACAGCTCATCGCGAGCTTCGACTGGGCCTTCCTGCTCTTCGGCATCATCCTGCTGGTCACCGCCGTCAAGGTCGCCCGCGACGCCATGACCGACGTCGACCACCAGCCGGTGGCCGAGATGCCGGTAGTCCGCCTGATCAACCGCGTCTGGCCCGTCGCGCAGGAGTACCACGGCACCCGCATGACGGTCCGGTCGGCTGGACGGCGCGCCCTGACCCCGCTCGCCGTGGTCACCCTCGCCGTCCTCGGGACCGACATCATCTTCGCCATCGACTCGGTGCCCGCGGTCTACGGCATCACCGGAGACCCCTACCTCGTCTTCGCCACCAACGCGTTCGCCCTGCTGGGCCTGCGGGCGCTGTACTTCGTGCTCGAGGGGGCGCTGTCGCGGCTCGTGCACCTCGGGCACGGCCTGGCGATCATCCTCGGCTTCATCGCCGTCAAGCTGATCCTGCACTGGGCCCACGGCGTGTGGCCGGGCGTCCCGACCGTCCCGACCCTGTGGTCGCTGGTGTTCATCGTCGCGGTGCTGGCCGTCGTGACGGTCACGAGCCTGAGGGCCACGCGCGACCGCTCCACCGGCTCCATCGGCGCTCACGACCACGCCGTCGAGCAGGACGCGCAGCGCTACTGAGTCTCACGAGACGCAACCACGACCCCCGGACGGGTGTTGCTCGGATCACACGGGCGTGCTCCGCGGATTCGAGCCACTCCGTCCGGGGCGATATGCTAGAGGGACGTGCTTGGCTCACCCGCCGGTCGGGATGGAACATGTCGACCGGCCGATCCGCACGTCTCCCGCGTCGGCCCATCTCGTGCGTGCTGGCGCCCCGGCGGTCCCCTTGTCCCGGCCTCGTGGCCCAGGCGCCGCCGTGCCACCGAAGCACCTGACCGTCGCCCCCTCCCCGATCGGCTCTCATGCGTCACCACCCTCGTCATCGCGCGCCCTCGCGTCGCACGTCCGCCCCCAGCATCGCCGCCGCCACGGCCATCGTCGCCGCGGCGACCGCCGTGGTCACCACCAACCTCCCCGGCCAGGTCTCCGAGGCGTCGGCCGTGGAGGCTGCACCTCGCGCGACGGCCGTCGCCGCCCCGCCGCAGGTCGCGGGGTCCCAGGTGGCGGCATCGAGGGACAAGGACAAGGCGTCCCGCTCCTCCGCGCGCACAGCACCCTCCGCCGCCACGATGACGCGGCTGCTGCGCCCCGTCGCCGTCCCGGGCGCCCTGCTCACGGCCCGACCCATCGACAGCGTGGCCACCCGCACGGCCAAGGCGGGGGTCGCCTCCGCGCGGACCGCCGAGGCGGGCACCCGTGCGACCCTCCAGCGCACGCGCACCGACGCCGACGCGAAGCACCGCGCATGGGCGCAGACCGTCACCGAGCAGACCCGCGCCGTGCAGCAGGCAGCCGGCGGCCGTCCCGCGGGCGCGGGCGCGACGGCGCCCCTCACCGCGAGCGGCGCCGTCGCCGCGATCGCCGGCCCGGCGGTGCGGGCGCAGGACGCCACGGCCGCCGCCCACGCGCGCTGGACCGACGCCGAGAGCGCCCTCGCCGACGCGGTCGTCGCCCAGCAGCGTGCCGTCGACGCCCTGGCCGCCGCCCAGACGCGCGCGAGCGGGCTCGCCGACGCCGACACCAGGCGAGTCGTCGCCGACGGGTCCTTCGTGGCCCTGGCCGACGGCCAGGTGGTGCGCACCGTCCGTCCGGGCACCGCGGTCGTCGGCAACGGGCACACCGTCACGCCGCAGATCAGCCGTCAGATCGGCGAGGCCCTCGGCCTGCTCTACGCCGCCGGATTACCCCGGGGCGAGCAGGACGCGGAGAACCTCGCGATCATCATCTACAACGAGTCCGGCGGGGACGTGGGCGTGGTCAACACCTACGACCGCAACGCCGCCGCCGGCACGCCGTCCTTCGGGCTGATGCAGACGATCGGGCCGACCTTCGACGCGTTCGCGCTGCCCACGCGCACGGACCGCCGCGACCCCGTCGCCCAGATCATGGCCGGCGCCCGCTACGCGCAGGCGACATACGGCGGGCTGGCCGGGGTCCCCGGCGTCAAGAGCCTCCGTGGCGGCGGACCCTACCTCCCCTACTGACGCCTCCCGACCTACCCTGGTCGCATGGCACTGGGTGATCGACTCAAGGACAACCTCGTGGGCGCGGCGCGCATGGCCGCTCACCTCGCCACGGGTCCGCTGCACAGCCACGAGCGGCGCACCTGGGGCGCGACGCCCGACGAGGTCGAGGCGAGACTGCCCGGCGACGAGCTGATCGAGGACCACGACTGGCGGTCCACGCGGGCCGTCACCGTCTGGACGACGCCCGACCGGGTGTGGCCCTGGTTGGCGCAGATCGGTCGGGGGCGCGGCGGCTTCTACAGCCACCAGCTGCTCGAGCAGCTGGCCGGCTCGCTGGACGGCAACGTCGAGCAGATCCGTCCCGACCTGCAGGATCTGCACGTCGGCGACGAGGTGCGTCTGCACCCGCAGCTGCCCCCGCTGGTGGTCGCCGAGGTGGTGCCCGGGTCCACGCTGGTCCTCGTCGGCATCCCGCAGGCGGGCCCGCTCGCGCGGACGGTCTGGTCCTACCACCTGACGCCGCTCAGCCAGGGTCGCACGCGCCTGGTCGAGCGCAATGCCTATGCGCACGGCGAAGGGCTCACCGAGCGGCTGGCGGGCGGGCCCTACGTCATCGAGCCGGTGAGCTTCGTGATGAGCCGGGAGATGCTGCTCAACATCAAGCGGCTCGCCGAGCAGCCCTCCTAGCCGAACAGCCCTCCCAGCCCCGCCCTAGAGCTTCTGGATCGCCTTGACGATCTCGTTGGCCGCGAGCGCGACGAAGGCCACCGCGCACAGCACCATCAGCACGTTGGACCACGCCTTGTTGCGCCACTCGCGGGGCACGCGGTCGGTGTTGAGGATCCACAGCAGCGTGATCGCGAGGAAGGGCATGAAGAAGGACCCGAGCACGCCGTACGCCAGGATCAGGTAGACCGGCTTGCCGAGGAACATCATCAGCATCGGCGGGAAGGTCAACCACAGGATGTACCACCGGTAGTACTTGCCGCCGGTGCGCGTGTCGGGGTGGCCCGACGGCAGCCCCTTGAGGTTGCCGATGAAGTCCGCGAACATCAGCGACACGCCGTTCCACACGCCCACCAACGAGGACATGGCCGCGCCGAAGAAGCCGACGAGGAAGACCTTGCCCGCGAAGGGGCCGTAGCGCTGGTCGAGCACGTCGGCCACCGAGAGCAGCCCCTTGTCGTCGCTGGCGATCTTCATGGAGTGCATGAGCTCGGCGCCGACGATCAGCGTGGCGAGGACGAAGATGCCGGTCACGACATACGCCACCGTGTTGTCGATGCGCATGACCTTCATGAATCGCGGGGTGTCCCACCCCTTCTCGCGCAGCCAGTAGCCGTAGGCCGCGAGGGTGATGGTGCCGCCGACGCCGCCCGCCAGGGAGAGGACGTTGACCAGGCCGCCGTCCGGGATCCACGGCTTGAGGCCGGCGAGGATGTCGAGCAGGTTGGGCAGCGTGATGATCGCCGCGCCCACCATCGCGACGAACATGATCCCGACGAAGGCCGCCATGACCTTCTCGAAGATCTCGAAGTGGTGGAACCACACGAGCGCCAGGCCGACGAGCCCGGAGATGATCCCCCACCAGGTGACGCTGAGCGCCGGGAAGAGGGCGTTGAGCGGCAGGCCGGTGCCCGCCATCGCCGCGGAGCCGTAGACGAAGCCCCAGATGACGATGTAGGGCGCGTAGTACCAGCTGGTCCAGCGTCCCAGCGAGCGCCAGCCCTCGAACATCGTGCGCCCGGTCGCGAGGCTGTAGCGGCCCGCCCCCTCGACCAGGACGATCTTCATGATGCAGCCGACGACCACGCACCACAGCAGGCCGTAGCCGAACTTGCTGCCGGCGATCAAGGTGGCGACCAGGTCGGCCGCGCCCACGCCGGTGGCGGCCACGATCAGGCCCGGCCCGATGATCTTCCACCGCGGTGGGTTGGCGGCGTCTGGGGCTGCGGTGTCACGGGTCATGCGCGGGAGTATGCCGGACCGCCCGACGCCTGGCGAGGCCCGCCCATCGGCGCGGAGGGCGCCGCTGATGCGGGGGGTCAGCTGGTGCCGAGGCCGTGGGAGAGGCCGCTGAGGCCGTGGGAGAGGCCGCCGAGGCCGGGGTCAGCCGCGACGGACGAGCTTGTGCGGCGCGGCCTGGGCCTGGGGCTTGATGACGAGACGGTCGATGTTGACGTGAGAGGGCCGGGTCGCGACATACGCGATCGCATCCGCGACGTCGGCGGCCACGAGCGGCTCGGCGACCCCCTCGTAGACCTTGTCGGCCGCCGCCTGGTCGCCGCCGAGGCGGACCAGCGAGAACTCCTCGGTGTGCACCAGGCCCGGGTCGATCTCGCAGACCCGGATGCCGTCCTCGACGGCCTCGAGCCGCAGCGTCTCGGCGATGACGGTCTCGGCGTGCTTGGCGGCGCAGTAGCCGGCCCCGCCCTCGTAGACGCCGAGGCCGGCGATCGAGGAGACGATGACGACCATGCCGCCCTTGACCTGGGTGAGGGCGGGCAGCAGCGCCTTGGTGACCTGCAGGGCGCCGATGACGTTGGAGTCGTACATCGCGCGCCACTTGTCGACCACGGCGTCGGCGATCCGCTCGGTGCCGAGCGCGCCGCCGGCGTTGTTGACGAGGACGTCGAGCCGGTCGCCGACCTCTTGCGCGAGGCGCGCCACGTCCTCCTCGCTGCTGACGTCGCAGGTCACGGCGCGGCCGTCGATCTCGCGGGCGAGCTGCTCGATCCGCTCGGTGCGCCGCGCGGCGCAGATCACCTCGAAGCCCTCCTGGGCCAGGCGGCGGGCGGTGGCCTCGCCGATGCCGCTGGAGGCTCCGGTGACGACGGCCAGGGGACGGGTGGTGATCGCGTCGGTCATGCCTGCCATCCTGCCCGGTGCTCGCTGGGGCCCGCACACCCGGCTCGTATGCCGTCCGCGCCCGGATGCCGCCCTCCGCGACGTCCATTGGTCACCAATGACCGGATTGATCGTTCATCCGTCCCCTGAAAACGTGATTGGTGACCAATGGCGGGGGCGCTCGACCTCATAGGTGTGGCGAGAACCTGCACACGGGGTTCGTCGGTGGCCCCCGTTATGGTCAGCCGTATGACGATGATCCGCTGGCCCGCCTCGGCCTCCATGACGGAGGTGGTGCGCGACCTGGGGCCGCTCGAGGCCGCGCTCTCGGGGCGCGGGGCGGCGGTGTGCCCGGGGGGAGCCCCGCCGGGTCTTGGCGATACGACGCCGGAGGGCACCGCGATCGTCGTCGGCACCTCGGGCTCCACCGGGGCGCCCAAGCTGGCCGTCCTGACGGCCGCAGCCGTGCGTGCATCCGGCGAGGCCACGGCCGAGCACCTCGGCGGCCACGGGCAGTGGCTGCTCGCCCTGCCGCCGACGCACATCGCCGGCCTGCAGGTCCTCGCCCGCTCGCTGCTGGCCGGCCACTCCCCGGTCGCGCTCGACGACGGCCCTTTCACCCCGGAGGGGTTCGCCGCGGCGACCGAACGTCTCACCGGTGGCGTCCGGCACTACACCTCGCTCGTGCCGACCCAGCTGGGCCGGCTGCTCGCCTCACCTCTGGGCGTCGAGGCCGCGGCGAGGTACGACGGGATCCTTGTCGGCGGAGCCGCGCTGCCCACCACCGTGCACACGCAGGCGGTGGCCGCCGGGTTGCGCGTGGTCCGGACCTACGGCATGAGCGAGACCGCGGGCGGCTGCGTGTATGACGGACGGCCGCTGTCCTGCGCCCGCGTGCGGCTCGACCAGGGACGCATCGTGCTGGGCGGCGAGATGGTTGCCGATGGCTATCTCGGCGAGCCGGTGCTCACCGGCCAGCACTTCACGGTCGCGGACCGCACGCGGTGGTTCCGCACGGACGACCTCGGCGAGCTCGCCGACGATGGCACGCTCACCGTCCTCGGGCGTGCCGACGACGTGATCGTCACCGGTGGCCTCAAGGTCGCGCCGCGCGTCGTGGAGGACGCGATCCTGACGCACCTGCCGGCCCTTCGTGAGTGCGTCGTCGTCGGGGTCCCCGACACCGAGTGGGGGCAGGTCGTCGGGGCGCTGCTGGTCGGCGACGCCGTGCCCGACGTGGAGCGTCTGCGGGAGACGCTGCGCCCCCACCTCGCGCCTCATGCCCTGCCCCGCGTGGCGACCGGCGCGGACGGCATACCGCTGCGGGGCCCGGGCAAGCCGGATCGCGCAGCCGCACGCCACCTGCTCGAGGGTCACGGACGCGCGCGTTCACCGGCGGGGTGAGGTCAGCGGGTCACGGCTTGGACGTCGCCTGCGGGGTCGGGAGCTGGATGAGCGCGGACTGGTTGGGCGGCACGACATACACCGTGTTGCCCTCCTTGCCGGCGATCGTGATGTCGATCGCGCGCGTGCCGTGCACAGCGCGATCTCTCGATCACGAGACAATGTGCCCATGGCCACCATCTCCCAGTGGATCCAGGGCGCTCGCCCGCGGACCCTGCCCGCCGCCCTCGCTCCCGTCGCCGTCGGCACCGGATCGGCAGCCGGGCTCGGGCACTGGGACGCGGCGCTGGCCCTGCTCGCGCTGCTCGTCGCGCTCTTCCTGCAGGTCGGCGTCAACTACGCCAACGACTACAGCGACGGCATCCGCGGCACCGACGCCGACCGGGTCGGGCCCGTGCGGCTCGTCGGGGGCGGGCTGGCCACGCCGCTGCTGGTCAAGTACGCCGCCTTCACGTGCTTCGGCCTCGCGTGCCTCGCCGGGCTGGCCCTCATGGGGCTGTCCGGCGACACCTGGCTGCTCGTGATCGGGATCGCGGCGGTCCTCGCGGCCTGGTTCTACACCGGGGGCTCGCGCCCCTATGGCTACGCGGGACTGGGCGAGGTCTTCGTGTTCGTGTTCTTCGGCCTGGTGGCGGTGGTGTGCACGACCTACACCCAGGCCGAGCGGGTCGACGCCGGCACCTGGGCCGGGGCGGTCGGCATCGGCTCGATCATCACCGCCGTCCTGGTCGCCAACAACCTGCGCGACCTCGGCGGCGACGAGCTGGCGGGCAAGCGCACCCTGGCGGTGCGGCTGGGGGACCGCGGCACGCGCATCCTGTATGTCGTGCTCATGGTCGCGCCGGCGGTGTGCGCGGGCCTCGCCGCCTGGGCCGGTCACGGGTGGGCACTGCTCGGGCTCGTCGGGCTGCTGCCTGCGGCCATGCCCTGTCGCGACGTGCTGCGGGGGGCGACAGGCGCGGCGCTGGTCCGGGTGCTGTCGGCGACGGGCCTCGTGACCCTGACGTACGGCGTGCTGCTGGCCGCCGGCCTCTGGATCCGCTGACAGACCTACCGGGGGCGGGATCATCGACCTGGCGAACGAAGCCCGGCTGATGCCCCTACCGGGGGCGGGATCATCGACCTGGCGAACGAAGCCCGGCTGATGCCCTTACCGGGGGCGGGATCATCGACCTGGCGAACGAAGCCCGGCTGATGCCCCTACCGGGGGCGGGATCATCGACCTGGCGAACGAAGGCCGGTCGATGCCCCTACCGGGGGTAGGTCAGGTGCCGCAGTAGGTGATGTGGCGTGGCGCCCCCGCCGGCGCCGGACCGCGCAGGTCCTCGAGGCCGGGCCGGTCGGCATACGGGCTCGACACGGCGCCGAGCAGCCGCTCGAACGGCCCCAGGTCACCGGCGGTCGCGCGGGCCAGGGCCTCCTCGACCCGATGGTTGCGCGGCACGTAGACCGGGTTGACCGCGTCCATGCGCGCCGCGACGGCCGCCCGGTCCTGCGGCAGCAGCGCGTCGCGTCGCGCGACCCACGCGTGGAAGTCGGTGGCGTCGAGGAAGTGCCCGTCTGCCGTGCGCGCCGACAGGGCCCGGAAGAAGGAGGTCCAGTCGACGCCGTTCGTCTGCAGCAGCGCCAGGAGGTCGCGGACGAGCTCCCGCACGGTCTCGTCGACGCCGTCGCCCAGGGCCGACTCGTCAAGGCCGAGCTTGTCCGCCATGCCCTCGACGAACGCCTGGTCGTAGCGCTCGGCGAACTCGTGCAGCACCGCCGTCGCGGACTCCACCGCCCCGTCGGCGCCGTCACCGATCAGCGGGATCAGGGTCTCGCCGAGGCGCGCGAGGTTCCACTGCGCCGCCGCCGGCTGGTTGCCGAAGGCATAGCGCCCGCCCGTGTCGATCGAGCTGTAGACCGTCGCCGGGTCGTAGGCGTCGAGGAAGGCGCACGGACCGTAGTCGATGGTCTCGCCGGAGATGGTCATGTTGTCGGTGTTCATGACGCCGTGGACGAACCCGACGAGGGACCACTGCGCGACGAGCTCGGCCTGGGCGAGGGCCACCCGGCGGAACAGCTCGAGGTAGGGCTCGTCCGCCTCGGCCGCCGCCGGGTGGTGCCGGGCGATGGCGTAGTCCGCCAGGGACCGCAGCAGAGCCGGGTCGCCGCTGGCGGCGGCGTACTGGAAGGTGCCGACCCTCAGGTGGCTGGCGGCGACGCGGGCGAGGATCGCGCCCGGCAGCGGCGTCTCCCGCAGCACCGTCTCCCCCGTCGCCACCACCGCGAGAGCGCGCGTCGTGGGGATGCCGAGCGCGTGCATGGCGACGCTGACGAGGTGCTCGCGCAGCATGGGTCCGACCGCGGCCTTGCCGTCACCGCCCCGGGCGAAGGGCGTGCGGCCCGAGCCCTTGAGGTGCAGGTCGCGGCGCGTGCCGGAGGCGTCGACGAGCTCGCCCAGCAGCAGGGCCCGCCCGTCGCCGAGCCGTGGCGAGTAGCCGCCGAACTGATGGCCGGCGTAGGCCTGGGCGACGGTGGTCACGCCGTCCGGGACCTGCCCGGCGAGCAGCGCCACCCCGTCCGGCGAGCGCAGCCAGGCCGGGTCGAGGCCCAGCTCGCCGGCGAGCCCCTCGTCGAGGGCGAGCAGGCGTGGCGCGGGCACGGGGGCGGCCGACCAGGCGAGCGACAGGGCCGGCACCGCGCGGGCGTAGGTGTCCTCGAGCCGGAAGGGGAGGAAGGACGGGCGCCGCGGGGTGTCGGCGGACATGTCAGCGCCCGTCCCGCCGGTCGCCCCGGTCGTGCCGGTCGTCCCGGCGATCGGTCTGCGGCGGGCGGCCGTCCGACCCGGCCTCGGTGTGCCGGCCGATCTCGGCGTCCTCGACCTCCTCGTCGGTGATCCGGTGGGAGCCCGCCGCCTCGGCGCGGGCGGCTCGCTCGTCCACCCGGGAGGCGATGCGCGCGCTGAACTCCTCGCGGGGCCCGCGCAGGACGAACAGCGAGGCCACCATGGACAGCAGGCCCGCGAGGACGACCAGGGTCAGGCCCCGCAGCCCCACGAGCCACAGGACGATCAGGCAGCCGAGGAAGAGCATGATGCGCAGCAGGGAGTAGCGCAGGCCGGGCGAGCTCATCGCCAGATCACATCCCCGAGTAGGAGTGCATGCCGGACATGAACTTGTTGACCACGAAGGAGTTCATGACGATGCAGAGGAACCCGGCGATCGCGATCCAGGTGGCGGTGCGGACCCGCATCCCCGTCGTGGCGCGGGCGTGCAGGTAGGCCGCGTAGACCACCCAGATGATGAAGGACCAGACCTCCTTGGGGTCCCAGCCCCAGTAGCGACCCCAGGCCTTCTCGGCCCACACGGCGCCGGCGATCACCGTGAAGGTCCACAGCGGGAACGCCACGACGTGCAGGCCATAGGCCATACGGTCCAGCGCCCGCGAGGACGGCAGCGCCGCGAGCAGCGTCTGGCGCCACCCCGCGAGCCGCGACTCGGCCGCCTGGCGGCGCTCGCTCGACTCCTGCACGAGGTAGAGCGCGGAGAGCGCCGCGCCGATCGCGAAGATCGCCGTGGCGATGATCGCGATCGAGACGTGCACGACCAGCCAGTAGGACCGCAGCGAGGGCATCAGCTGCCCCGCCTCGGTGTAGACGCTGAGCGCCGGCCCGAGGATCAGCATCAGCAGGGCGGTGACGAAGACCCCGAGCCACCGCACGTCCCGGCGCAGGGACATCACGACGTAGACGACGCTGACGGCCGCCGCCGCCGTCAGGAGGTACTCGTAGAGGTTGCCCCAGGGGGCGCGCATGACGGACAGCGCCCGCATGACGACGGCCGCCACGAGGAGCAGGGACGCGAGCCGCGTCAGGGCCAGCCCGATCCCGGCGGCCGGACGGGGCACGGGCGCCTCGTCGACCCCCGCCGCGGTGGGGGCGTCGTGGCGGACCAGGGTGCCCGTGCCGCCGGAGGCGGCCGTCATACGGGCCTCGCCGGAGGCGGCCGTCGCAGGGGCCTCGCCGGAGGCGCTGGACCGGCCGGCGAGCGCGCGGCCGCGGGTGCCCGCCAGGTCGACGGCGAAGGCCAGGAACGCAAGGCCCAGCACGACGAGCGCGGAGTAGACCGCGAGGTTGGAGTAGCCCGCGAGGGCTTCGTTGGTCATCGTGCGTTCTCCTTCGTGGGCCGGGCGGGCGGGGTCAGCCCGAGCCGCTCGCACAGCTGCTCGGTGAGGTCGTCGACGGCCTCGCCCAGGCGGGGGTCGTCGTTCTTGGCGAGACCGGCCACCTCCAGCAGGGTACGTCCATCCCGCTCCCCGACCCGCACGAAGGCGCGACGACGTCGCACGACGAGCGAGAGCACCAGCCCCACGAGCACCAGCACCGCGCCGAGCAGCGCGACGGGCTTGCCCGGGTCGTAGCGCACCGACAGCCCCGCGAACCGCTGCACGCCCTCAAAGGTGACCGACCCACGCCCACCGGGCAGGGCACGGGTCTCGCCGGGGCGCAGCGCGATGCGGACGGGCAGGCCACTCTCGGTCGTCGGCTGCTTCATCGCCGAGGTGTCGAGGGTGTAGACCGACTGCGGGCGCCCGCCGGGGAACAGGTCGCCCTCCCACAGCTCCAGCAGCAGGCCGGGCGCCACGGGCGCGGGGAAGTCCGACTGCGGCATGGCGCGCAGGGCCTCGTCGGAGATGGTCGGCGCGAACAGCCCGAGGAAGCCGAGCTGCTTGCCGGCGGGCAGGGCCGCGACCTTGACCGCGCCGGTGGACGTGTAGTTGTTGTCCTGCGGACGAAAGACGGTGGCCTGCTTGTAGACCTGGCGCCCCTGCGCGTCCTTGACGGTGATCACCGGGGCGTAGCCGTTGCCGAGCAGGTAGACCGAGGACTGGCCGAAGCCGAGCGGCTCGTTGACCTCGAGCCGCTGCCGGCGCTCGGGGGCGCCGGGGGCGTCGCGGGTGGTCACGTCGGCCTCGAACGACCGCGGCTGCCCGAACTGCTTGCCCTTGAGCGTGGTCTCGAAGGCCACCCGCACCTGGTCGACGCGGACCGTGAACGGCGGCAGCGACTCCTCGTCCACCCACGGACCCTTGGTGAAGGTGTCGTGCTGGCTGGTCGTGTTGGCGAAGGTCTCCCCCTCGGGCACGATCGCGTCGACGCGCCAGCCGAGCAGGTGGCCGAGGGCCACGCCGACGATGACCACGAGCAGCGCGACGTGGAACACCAGGTTGCCCACCTCGCGCAGATAGCCGCGCTCTCCCGAGACCGAGCCGTATGCCGCCCGCCCCGCCGCACCCGGGGCCGCCGCCTCAGCGGCGCGGACCCGGTAGCGCCGGGACCGCAGCACCTCGCGGGCCGCCTCCAGGGCTCGCGCCGGCTCCACGTCGCCGAGCTCCACGACCCGGTGCTCCGGCATCCGGGCCAGTCGGCTCGGCGCCCTTGGTGGGGCGGCCCGCAGCTCGCGCCACAGGATCCGCAGGCGGGGCACGACGCAGCCGACGAGGGAGATGAACAGCAGCAGGTAGATCGCGGCGAACCACGGCGAGGCGTACACGTCGAACAGCCCGACGCGGTCCATCCAGGGCCCGAGGGTCTTGTGCCGCTCGAGGTAGCCGCGGGTCTTGACCGGGTCGATGTCGCGCTGGGGAAAGACCGAGCCCGGCACGGCGGCGAGAGCGAGCAGGAGCAGCAGCAGCAGGGCGGTGCGCATGCTGGTGAGCTGGCGCCAGGCCCAGCGCAGCCAGCCGAGCGGGCCGAGCCGGGGCTGGATGACGTGGGCTCCGTGGCCCGAGCCGTCACCGGTGCCGGCGCCTGCGCCGACGCCTGCGCCGCTTCGGGCGCCGGCGTCGCGGGAGCGGGAGGGGCTGCTCGGCATCACAGCACCGGGGTCCCGACGAGCTCGGTGAGCCGGGTCTGCACGCCGGACATGAGCGGCTGCCACAGCCCGAGGACCATGAGCAGACCGAGGACGAGGAGCAGCCCCGCGCCGCCGAGCTGCAGCGCCCGCTGGTGGCGGCGCAGCGCGGTCCAGGTGCCGGACAGACGGCCGTAGCCGCCCGCCAGCATCAGGAAGGGCAGGCCGAGGCCGAGACAGTAGGCGACCCCGAGCACGGCGCCGCGCGCGAGGGGCCCCGTGGCGGAGTCGTCGAGGGGGCTGCCCAGCGCCATGACGGCTCCGAGGGTGGGCCCGATGCACGGGGTCCAGCCGAGCGCGAAGGCCGCACCGAGGAGCGGGGCTCCCGCCATACCGGCCGCCGGTCGCCAGCCGACCTTGACCTGGCGCTGGGTCCCCATCCCGGCGAAGACGAGGGCGAGCAGGACCACCACGACGCCACCGACCCGCTCGAGCACGTCCCGGTGCTCGCGCAGCAGCGTGGACACGGAGGTGACGACCAGGACCACGAGGGGCACGAAGACCGCCGTGAAGCCGAGCACGAACAGCAGCGTCCCGGCGAGCATCCGCCCGGTGCGCCGGTCCTCGAGGCGGGTGTCGCCGAGCCCGGTGACATAGCCGAGGAAGCCCGGCACGAGCGGGAGCACGCAGGGCGACAGGAAGGACACGGCGCCGGCGAGCACGGCGACGCACGCCGCGAGCGGGAGGGTGCCCTCGGCGATCACGTCGGTCAGGCCGGCGATCACCCGGCTTCCTTGGCGACGTCGTCGACGAGGTCCTGGACGGTGCGCTCGGAGGTGATGGCCCCCAGCACCCGCGCCGCGATGCGCCCCTGCTTGTCGAGCACGAGCGTGGTCGGCGGCGACGGCGCCTTGCCCTGCAGCGCCAGGACGGTCTGCCCGTCGAAGGCCAGCGTGGGGTAGGGCACCTGGCGCCCGCGCGCGAAGTCGCGCGCGTTGTCGGAGGACTCCCGGCCCGCGTGCACCCCCATGAAGACCGCGTCCGGGTGCGCCTTGCGGACGGCGGCGTACAGGGCGTTCAGCCGCGGCTGCTCCTCGACGCACGGCGGGCACCAGGAGGCCCACAGGTTGAGCACGACCACGTGGCCGCGCTGCTGCTCCGCGGACCAGGGCTTCCCGTCGAGCGTCGTGCCCCGCAGCGTCACCGGCTCCTTGCGCTGGGCCGCCGTCAGTCGCTCGATGGTGCCGTCGCCGGACAGATAGCCCTTCTGGTCGCCGGAGCGGGCCTGGGCGTTGATGGAGCCTGCGTCGTCGGAGCAGCCGGCGAGCGGTATGCCGACCGCGGCCGCCGCGAGCGCGGCGCAGAGCATGCGTCGGACCTGCGTCATGCCCCCACCGTGGGCTCGGCGACCTGCAGCAGCGCGCCCGCCGGCTCGCTGTAGACGATCGAGGTGAGCCGGTCGCCGTCGTAGTGCAGGCTCGTCAGGCTGGCCAGGCTGCACTGGCGGCGGCGCGGGTCGTGCCACAGCGGACGGCCCTCGAGGTGGCGGCGCAGCGTCCACACGGGCAGCTGGTGGGAGACGAGCACGACCTCGCGACCGGGCGCGTGCTGCCGGGCGGCGTCGACGGCGGCCTCCATGCGGCGGGCGATGGCGCGGTAGGGCTCGCCCCAGGACGGGGTGAGGGGGTTGCGGACGAGCCACCAGTTGGCGGGTCGGCGCAGGGAGCCGGCACCGTGGCCGAAGCGCCGGCCCTCGAAGTGGTTGCCGGCCTCGATCAGCCGGCTGTCCGTGAGGATCGGCGTGCGGAAGTGCTCGGCGACGGGCCGGGCCGTCTCCTGCGCCCGCTCGAGCGGGGAGGCGACGACGAGGGCGACGTCGTGGCCCTCCAGCGACTCGGCCACCCGGTCGGCCATCTGCCGGCCGAGGTCGGACAGGTGGTAGTCGGGCAGGCGTCCGTAGAGGATCTTGGCGGGGTTGTGGACCTCGCCGTGGCGCATGAGGTGGACAATCGTGCGGGGGGTCGCGGTCATGCTGGTCGTCACGCTCCGATCCTGGCATCGTCGGCTGAGGCCGCCCTGGCAGCGGCCGGCAGCGCCGCGAGGACCCGGTCGACGGCGGCGTCGTCGTGGGCGGCGCTGACGAACCAGCACTCGTAGGCGCTCGGCGGCAGGTGGACCCCCTGGCTGAGCATGCTGTGGAAGAAGCGTCCGAAGGCGGCCGTGTCCTGGCCCTGCGCGTCGGCGTAGGACAGGACGGGACCCTCGCGGAAGAAGACGGAGAACATCGACCCGGCCCACTGGATCGTGTGCGCGACGCCGACCGCCGACAGCTCGGCCGTCACGCCGTCGGCGATGGCGTGGGCGGCCTGCTCGAGGCGCTCGTAGACCGCGGGCGTGCACCCCCGCAGCGTGGCCAGACCCGCAGCGGTCGCCACCGGGTTGCCCGAGAGCGTGCCGGCCTGGTAGACGGGGCCGCTGGGCGCGAGGTGCGCCATCACGTCCCGGCGACCGCCGAAGGCCGCCGCCGGGAATCCCCCGCCCATGACCTTGCCGAAGGTGAACAGGTCGGGCGAGCCGTGGACGGTCGGGCCCTCCAGGCCGTACCACCCGGCCGCGGAGGCGCGGAAGCCGGTCATGACCTCGTCGCTGATCAGCAGCGCGCCGTGCTCGCGGGTGGTCCGGCGCAGCGCGGCGGTGAAGCCGGGCGCGGGCGGGACCATGCCCATGTTGCCGGGGGCGGCCTCGGTGATGACGGCGGCGACCTCGTCTCCGCGACGGGCGAAGGTCTCCTCCAGGGCCCGGACGTCGTTGTAGGGCAGCACGATCGTCTCGCCCGCCGAGCTGGCCGGGACGCCGGCGGAGTCCGGCAGGGCGAAGGTCGCGACGCCGCTGCCCGCGTGGGCCAGGAGCGCGTCGACGTGCCCGTGGTAGCACCCCGCGAACTTCACGACGACCGAGCGGCCCGTGAAGCCGCGTGCCAGCCGCAGCGCGCTCATCGTCGCCTCGGTGCCGCTCGACACGAGCCGCACCTGCTCGACCGGCTCGACGCGGTTGACGATCGCCTCGGCGAGCAGCACCTCGTTCTCGCTGGGCGTGCCATAGCTGAAGCCCCGCCGCGAGGCCTCGTGCACGGCCTCCAGGACGGTGGGGTGCTGGTGGCCGAGGATCATCGGTCCCCACGAGCACACCAGGTCGACATACTCCCGGCCGTCGACGTCGGTCAGGTAGGGACCGGTCGCGCTGGCCATGAACCGCGGCGTCCCCCCGACGGAGCGGAAGGCCCGCACCGGGGAGTTGACCCCGCCGGGGATCACGGCGCTCGCCCGTTCGAACCACGCCTCGGAGGCGGGGGCGGCATACGGGTATGACGGGGGCTGGCTGGTCATGGGGCTCAGTCTCTCAGCCCGGCCCGCCGCAGGGCGAACCCGTGCTGGTCGGTCGGCGTCGGTCGGGCATCGGTCGGTGTCAGTCGGCGCAGACCCGGGCGACCTCGGCCCGCTGCTGCTGCGAGGTGCCGTTGTCGTCCCGGACCCGGGTCATGGCATCGCCCAGGGCCTGGACGAGCTCGGGCGACAGGGCGTCCAGCCAGTGCCGGCGCACGCTCTCCACGTGCACGGGGGCCATCTCGACGACGGCCTCGAGACCGGCCTCGGTGAGGACGAGCTCGACGCCGCGCCCGTCGCCGGGGACGGGGTGCCGCTGCACCCAGCCGCGGCGCTCCAGGCGGTTGGCGGTGTGGGTGAGCCGCGACCGGGACTGGACCACGAGGGCGGCCAGCTCGGACATCCGCTCCCGGCGGCCGGGCTGCTCGGAGAGCATGGAGAGGATCTCGTACTCCGGGAGGGAGACGCCGTGGGCCTGCAGGTCACGGTCGAGGGCGACCTCCAGCAGGCGCTGCCCACGCAGGTAGGCACGCCACGACACCTGCTCCGTCGGGCTCAACCACCGCACGTCGTCCGTCACGAGACCCTCGCTCCCCTGGGTGCCGGCATTCGGGACACCGCGAAGCACCCAGGGTAACGACTAGGACAACCAGCGTGCTGCCGAGGCCGCGTAGTAGGTCAGGATCTGCTCGGCCCCGGCCCGGTGGATGCTCGTGAGGGCCTCGAGCGCGACCCGGTCGCGGTCGATCCACCCGTGCGCCGCGGCGGCCTCGATCTGGGCGTACTCCCCCGACACCTGGTAGGCCGAGACCGGCACCGTGGCCTCGGCCGCGACCGCGGCCAGGACGTCGAGGTAGGGCAGGGCAGGCTTGACCATGACCATGTCGGCGCCCTCGTCCAGGTCGAGGCGCAGCTCGCGCAGCGACTCCGTGAAGTTGGCCGGGTCCTGCTGGTAGGTGGCGCGGTCCCCCTGCAGGGAGCTGGACACGGCCTCGCGGAAGGGGCCGTAGAACCCGGAGGCGTACTTGGCGGCGTAGGCGAGGACGATCGTGTCGAGGTGTCCGGCCTGGTCCAGCGCGCGGCGGACGTGACCCACCTGGCCGTCCATCATCCCCGAGAGCCCGAGGACGGTGGCGCCGGCCTCGGCCTGGGCCAGGGCCATCTCGGCGTAGCGCTCCAGGGTGGCGTCGTTGTCCACGCCGCCGCGGGCGTCCAGGACCCCGCAGTGACCGTGGTCGGTGAACTCGTCGAGGCACAGGTCACCCATGACCACCAGCTCGTCCCCCACCGTGTCGGCCAGGCGCCGCAGGGCGATGTTGAGGATGCCGTCCGGGTCGGTCGCGCCGCTGCCCACGGCGTCCTTGCTGGTGGGAACGCCGAAGACCATGATCCCGCCGACCCCGGCCGCGACGGCCTCTCGGGCGGCCTGCTCGAGGGAGTCGAGCGAGTGCTGCACCACGCCGGGCATGCTGCCGATCGGGATGGGCTCGCTCGCCTCCTCCTTGACGAAGACCGGCAGGATCAGCTGCGCCGGGTGCAGGCGGGTCTGGGCCACGAGCCGACGGAGGGCGGGGCTCTGGCGCAGGCGGCGGGGGCGGTGGAGCGGGTAGCTCAAGGGTCCTCCGGGACAGGCGGGTCGAGAGACGGGTCGAGAGACGGGTCGAGAGGCGGGTCCAGCGGTATGCCGAGCGCCCGGGTGGCGGGCTAGGTGCGGCGGCGACGGCGGCGCCGGCTGGGCAGCACGACGGGGTCGCCGGCGTCGTAGGACGCCCGGGCCAGGGCGTGGCCGTGCTCCGCCAGGGCGTCGACGAGGGCGTCGGCGCTGGCCTCGGGCGCGAGGACGTCGACCCGCAGGCCGTGCTCCTCGGCGGTGCGGGCGGTCGCGGGGCCGATGCAGGCCACGACGGTGGCCCGGTGGGGCTTGCCGGCGATGCCCACGAGGTTGCGGACGGTCGAGCTCGAGGTGAACAGCACGGCGTCGAACTGGCCGGTCTTGATGGCCTCGCGGACCTCGGCCGGCGGCGGGGAGGCCCGCACGGTGCGGTAGGCCGTGACGTCCTCGACCTCCCAACCCATCTCCTGCAGCCCGGCGACCAGGGTGTCGGTGGCGATGTCGGCCCGCGGCAGGAAGACGCGGCTGATCGGGTCGAGGAGCGCGTCGTAGGGGGGCCACTCCTCGAGCAGCCCCGCGGCCGACTGCTCGCCGCTGGGCACGAGGTCCGGCACGAGGCCCCAGTCGCGCAGCGCCGCCGCCGTGGAGCCGCCGACGGCCGCGATGCGCAGCCCCGCGAAGGATCGGGTGTCCAGGCCGTACTCCGTGAACTTCTCGCGCACGGCGCGCACCGCGTTGACCGAGGTGAAGCCGATCCACTCGTAGCGCCCGGTCACGATGCCGGTGATCGCCTTGTCCATCTGCTGCGGCGTGCGGGGCGGCTCGATGCCGATGGTAGGGACCACGGTGGCCGTCGCGCCGTAGCCGGCGAGCCGGTCGACGACGCCGGTCGCCTGCTCCTTGGTGCGGGGGACGAGGACGTTCCACCCGATCAGCGGGCGCGTCTCGAACCAGCTGATCGCGGCGCGCAGCTCCACGGTGCGCCCGACGACGGCCAGCAGCTCCTGGTCCTCGTCGGCGTGGTCCAGGATGTGGGCCGCGTCGCCCAGCGTGGTCGCGCTCGTGTGCTGGTGCGCCGTCGTGCCGTGGTCGGTGAGCGCGACGGGCGTCTCGGGGTCCCGCCCGGCGTCCAGGAGGTTGCTCAGCTGCTCGACCAGCCGCCCGGGGGTCGCAGCCATGACGACGGTGACGTCGTCCGCCGCGGACGCCTCGAGGTCGAGCTGCAGGGCGGCGTCGCACACGTGCAGCCGCGGCGAGTCCGGGGACGTGAGGGGTATCCCGGCATACAGCGGGACGGCCAGGAGGCTGGAGACGCCCGGCACGACCTCGTAGGGGACGTCGGCCTCGGCCAGGGCGCGGCACTCGGCCTCCAGCCCGGTGAAGACCCCCGGGTCGCCGCTCATGAGCCGCACCACGAGGCCCGTGCCGCCCAGACGGTGGACGGCGTCGAGCAGTCGCTGCAACGGCAACGAGCCCTTGGCGTCGGGGGACGGCAGCGCGTCCGGCGGCTGGGCCGCCTGACCCACCGGGGCGACGGGACCGGCCGGCACGAGGGGCACCACGTCCACGTCCTCGCGGCAGTGGCGGCGCACCACCTCGGCGCCGTCGGGCCGGTCCATCAGGACGATACGGGCCTGGGCCAGCAGCTCGGCCGCGCGCAGGGTCAGCAGGCCCGGATCTCCGGGTCCCGCCCCCACGAAGGCGACGCGTGCACCTCGTCCCGCCGCTGCCCGCGGCGCGGGCACGGTGCTGTGCCTTCCGCTGGTCCTGCCGGTGCTGGGGGCCTTGCGCATCGTCGGGTGCTCCTACGCCGGGTGGTCGGTGCTCTGGTGGGCAGTCTGGCCCACCCCGCCCGGGCTGCCAAGTCCGCTGCCCACCCCGGCGAGCTCGGCGGCGCCGTCCTCGAGCAGCAGGTCGGCCAGCCGGTGACCCAGGTCACGGGGATCGGTCCACGAGCCGGTCAGCGACCGTCGCAGACCGTCGGACCCGTCGGCGCTGCCGACGAACGCGCGCAGGGACAGCTCCAGCCCGTCCTCGGACTCGACCACCTCGGCGAGGGCACCGACCGGCGCCGTGCACCCCGCCTCCAGCCGGGCGAGCAGGCCCCGCTCGGCCTCGACGCAGGCCCGCGTCTCGGGGTCCTCGACCCGGGCGAAGACCTCCCGCAGCGGGTGGTCCTCGCGGCACTCGAGCGCCAGCGCCCCCTGCCCCGCCGCCGGGAGCACCTGGACGGGGTCGAGTGCCTCGGTCACCACGTCGCGCAGCCCGAGCCGGGACAGGCCCGCCATGGCGAGGACCACGGCGTCGCAGCGCCCGTCGCGCACGTGCTGCAACCGGGTGTCGACGTTGCCGCGGATCGGCACCAGCTCGACGCCGAGCCCGAGGGCGGCGATCTGCGCGGCGCGACGAGGCGACCCCGTGCCCACGACCGCACCGGCCGGCAGCTCGCCGAGCGTCAGACCGTCTCGGGCGCACAGGGCGTCGCGCGGGTCCTCCCGGCGCGGCACGGCCGCGATGACCAGGCCCGGCTCGGGGGCGGAGGGCAAATCCTTGAGCGAGTGGACCGCGCAGTCGACCCGGCCGTCCAGCAACGCCTCGCGGATCGCGGAGGCGAACACGCCCGTGCCGCCGATCGTGGTCAGCGGCGCGGCGCTCACGTCGCCCTGGGTCGTGATCTCGACGAGCTCGACCTGCAGCCCCAGCTCGCGCAGGCGCTCGGCCACCCAGCCGGACTGCGTGGTGGCGAGGGCGCTGCGGCGGGTGCCGAGGCGGACGACGTGCTGCTCAGGCATCCTGGTGACCGATCTCCACGGGGGGCTCGACGTTGGCGGCCGACACGGCGGCCACGGTGTGCGGGTCCAGGTCGAAGAGCCGGTGCAACGCCTCGGCGTAGCTGCCGGTGACGTCCTTGTCGGCCATCTCCTTCACCCTGACCGTCGGCGTGTGCAGGAGCTTTTCGACCACGCGGTGCACGGTCAGCGCGACCTGCTTGCGCGTCGCCTCGTCCATCTCGGGCGTGCGGGTGTCGAGGCGCTCCAGCTCGGCGTCGACGACCGCCCGGGCACGGGAGCGCAGGGCGGTCAGCGTCGGTGCCACCGCCTGGACGCGACGCGCCGCCAGGTACGCCGCGACCTCCTCCACCACCAGGTCACGCACCTGCTGGACCTGCGCGGGGACCATCCCGTCCCGGGCCATGAGCTCGCCGAGCCGCGACAGCCCCACCACCTGCACCCCCTCGACCTCGCCCACCGACGGGTCGACGTCGAGGGGCAGGGCCAGGTCGACGTACACCTGGGGGCGGTGGTGGCGCGCGGCGGCGACCTGCTCGGCGAGGTCCCGCCCGACGATGCGGCCGGACGCACCGGTGCAGGTGACGACGACGTCCGCGGAGGCGAGCGCCGCGACACGCTCCTCCCACGCGACGGTGCGCGCGGCATACGCGCGGGCCAGGTGCTCGGCCTTGGCCTGGGTGCGGTTGGCGATGATCACCTCGGCGGCCCCGGACCGGGTGAGCGTGGCGACGGACAGGGCGCTCATGGCCCCGGCGCCGATGACGAGGACGGAGCGCTCGGTGAGCGGCCCCACATGCCGCTCGGCCTCCTCCAGGCCGGCGCTCACGAGGGACAGCGACACGTCGTCGAGCTCGGTCTCGGTGTGGGCGCGCTTGCCGACCCGCAGGGCGCGCTGGAACAACGCGTTGAGCTCCGGGCCGACCTCGTCGCACGACTGGGCGGTGCGCAGGGACGAGCGCAGCTGCCCGAGGATCTGGCTCTCGCCGATCGCCATGGAGTCCAGCCCGCAGGCCACCGAGAACGCGTGCGACACGGCCCGGTCCTCGTGGTGGACGTAGAGGTGGTCGCGCAGCACCAGCGCGTCGACCTCGGTCACGTCGGCCAGCGCCTGGCTGATCTCCCCCACACCACCGTGGAAGGTGACCACGTCGGCGTAGACCTCGGTGCGGTTGCAGGTCGTCACGACGAGCACCTCGCGCACCTGCTGGCTGGTCGCGAGGACGGAGCGCAGGGTCCGGGCCCGGTCCTCGCCGAGCGTCGTGCGCTCGAGCAGGTCGATGGGGGCGCTGCGGTGGGACAGGCCGATGACGAGCAGGGTCACGCGGGGGCACCTCCGAGGGCCGACGCGGGGGAGATCCGCGAACGGTAGGCGAGCAGGCGGAGCTCGGACGACAGGTCGACGGCCCGCACGTCGGTGGTCGGCGGGACCTGCAGGGTCGTGGGGGCGAAGTTGAGGATGGCGCGCACGTCCGCGGCCACGAGCAGCTCCGCCACCTGCTGGGCCGCCGAGGCCGGGGTCGCCACCACGCCGATGACCCGCGAGCCGTGCTCGCAGACCGCCTCGGTCAGGGACGCCACGTCCTGGACGGGCAGGCCGAGCACCGAGCTGCCCACCACCTGCGGGTCGTGGTCGAACAGGCCCACCACCTCGAAGCCGTCCCCGTCGAACCCTCCGTGCGAGGCCAGGGCCTGGCCGAGCCGGCCCATGCCCACGATGACGACGGGTCGCACCTCGTCACGCCCGAGGACGGTCACCAGCTGGTCGGTCAGGACCGCCGTGTCGTAGCCCACGCCCCGCACGCCGAGCGAGCCGATCTGGGACAGGTCCTTGCGCAGCATGGCCGAGCTGACGTGGGCAGAGGCGGCGAGCTCCTCGGAGGACACGCTGGCCACCCCCCGGGCAGCGAGCGCGGCCACCGCCTCGAGATAGAGGGGCAGCCGCAGCACGGTGGCGTCGGACAGCTCACGACGCTCGGCGACCTCGACCTTCACAGCCCCTGGGGCTCCCTTCTGCCCGCCCCGTCCGGCGGGTAGGCACCACGCTCCAGGGTATGCCCCGGCCTGGCGGGCACCCAAAAGGACGGTGCGGCCGTCACCCGAGCGCCCGCCGCAGACGCGTCGGGTCGACCCTCCAGTAGTCGTGCTGGCGTCCGTCGACGAAGACGACGGGGATCTGCTCGGCGTAGCGCTCCCGCAGCTCGGGGTCGTCGTCGATGGAGTACTCCGCGACGCTCGCCCCCAGCTCGCCGGCGACCCCCTGGATCGTGGCGCGGGCGAGGTCGCACAGGTGGCACCCGGGACGCCCGAGCAGGACGACGCGGGCACTGGTCAGGTCGGTGTGCACCCTGCCGACTGTACGGCGAGCGGGCCCGCCGCACGACGTCGCCGGCGCGTGAACCTTGGCACGTTCCGGCCTGCCGGGCTCGTCCAGGGCAGTGGCCTTGTGCTGCAATGGGAGTCGCTCGCGCCCAGGAGGACCTATCAAGACCATCGCGACGACGCGGCCACGTGACACTCTCCGAGTGACCACGCGGCGCCTCTCGTTCCTCGGCGCCCACCCGCTCGCGGGGGGCGCCATGTGCACGTCCGTCACCGTCGACCTGAGCCTGTTGTGGATGGCGCTGTCCGGCCCTCCCGGTGCCGGGTCCTCCCCCGGCCGGTCGAGCACGCCGGACCCCGACGAGCTGGAGCGGGTGCGCGCCCTCGTCGCCCTGGCGCAGGGCGGGGACCAGGACGCCTTCGGGCAGCTTTACCAGCGCTACGTCGAGGTGGTCTACCGCTACATCTACGTGCGGGTCGGGTCCGTCCACACCGCGCAGGACCTGACGAGCGAGACCTTCATCAAGGCGCTGCGCAACCTCTCGGGCTTCACCTGGCAGGGCAAGGACATCGCGGCGTGGTTCGTCACGATCGCCCGCAACGTGGTCAACGACCACACCAAGTCCTCGCGCTTCCGCCTCGAGGTGACCACCGAGGACATGCGCGACGCCGACACCGAGGTCGAGGCGCCCGAGGGCGAGGTGCTGGAGCGCATGCGCGACGAGCGCCTGCTCAAGGCCGTCGCCCAGCTGCGCCCGGAGCAGGCGGAGTGCGTGACGCTGCGCTTCATCCAGGGGATGTCACTCGCGGAGACCGCCGAGGTCATGGGCAAGAAGGACAATGCCGTCAAGCAGCTGCAGCTGCGGGCCGTGCGGGCCCTGCAGCGAGCGCTGGAGGGCGAGGAGCTGTGACGGTTCCCATAACCTTCGGGTCCGTCGCTCGTTGAGCATGGAGGACCACCACACCCATCGGCTCGGCACCACGCCGCGACCGACGACGCCACGGGGAGGAGGGGTGCCATGGTGAGCTTCATCGACGACTTCGTGTCGCGCGCTGACGCCGACGCCTTCGAAGCCATGCTCCAGGGCACCACACCCCCCTCCCCCGCCATGTCCGACCTGCTGAGCCTGACCCAGCAGGTCGCTTCCGTGCCCGTCCCCGGCCCCGACCCGTCCTTCGTCGCCGGCCTGGGCGCCACCCTGCGCGCCGAGGCAGCGGCGGGTGTCTCCTCGGCCCCCGCGTCGGCCGCCCCCGTCTCCGCGCCCCCGCCGTCCGTCCTCAGGATCCACGGCACCTGGCCCAAGGTCCTCGCCGGTGCGGCGGCCGGGGTCGTCGTGGCCGGGACCGGTCTCGGTGTCGCCTCCCAGGGGGCCCTCCCCGGAGACGCCCTGTATGCCGTCCGCGGGGTCGTCGACGGCCTCGAGGTCCGCCTCGCGGGGTCCGACGGCGCCCAGGGCCGGGTCCTGCTGGCGCACGCCCGCGAGCACGTCGCCGACACCGTCACGCTGGCGGGCCGGACGCCGCAGGTCGCCGACGACATACGCACGTCCCTCCGCGATGCAGCGGCGTCGGTCGCGTCCGGGCAGACCGAGCTCTTCACCGCCTTCGACGCCACCCGGGACCCGGAGCGCCTGCAGGTGGTGCAGGAGTTCACCAGCTGGGTGCAGCCGCAGCTGCAGGCTCTGCGGACCAAGCTCCCGCCCGAAGCGCTCGGCGAGCTCGCCACCTTGCAGAGCACCGTCGACAAGGGCACCGTCGAGCTGCGGGCCAAGCTGGTCTCGTGCGGCGACGCGTGCTCGCAGATCGTCGTCCCCGCCCCGGCTCCGAGCGGCACCACGTCGCCGTCCTCGACCGCCACCGCGCCCTCGGCGACCCCCTCGGTGCCGAGCCCGTCCTCCCCCACGACGATCCCGCCCCTGCTCACCTCGCCCGGCGCGACCGTCACGGTCCCCCCACCGGCCGTCACCGACCCGCCCGTGCGCACCACCCGACCCGGACGCGTCACCACGACCGCCGAGCCTCAGCCGCGGCCCACCTCGGACCGCCCGACCCGTCCGCGCCCGACCCGCCCGACGACCACCGAGCCCCGCCCGACGACCACCGAGCCCCGCCCGAAGACCACGGACACGGAGCCCACACCCACCCGCTCGACCTCGACTTCCCCGGCGCCGAGCAGCACGACACCGGCCCCCATCCCCAGCAGCACGACTACGAAGGGGATCCTCGTCACGCCCAAGGCCCCGCGGTTCGCGGACCACTGCGTGCCGGGCAAGGGCGTCGTGCACCTGCCGCGCACGACCGGGGTGCGCTACGCCTGGGTGCGGCTCGTCGAGCTGGCCAGGACCACGGTCGTCGTGGAGGCGAACCCCGAGCCGGGCTACGCGATCGCTGCGGGCGCGACCCACCGGTGGACCAAGGTCTACCCCGGCGTGTGCGGCCGCCCCCGAGCAGACCTACCGGGGGTAAGGGCATCAGCCGGGGCTCGTTCGCCAGGCCGATGATCCC
Organism: Arsenicicoccus cauae; assembly: GCF_043162025.1. NCBI lineage: Bacteria > Bacillati > Actinomycetota > Actinomycetes > Micrococcales > Intrasporangiaceae > Arsenicicoccus > Arsenicicoccus cauae. The sequence continues at coordinate 282,169 of NZ_CP171001.1, forward strand.
GCCGGGGGTAAGGACATCAGCCGGGGCTCGTTCGCCAGGCCGATGATCCCGCCGGGGGTAAGGGCATCAGCCTGGCGAACGAAGCCCGGCGAATGTGACTACCGGGGGTAGGGACATCCGGGTCAGCCGAAGAAGGCGGAGTCGCGGGTCGCCAGGATGCGGTAGAGGCTCTCCTGGATCGTCTGGCGGATCTCGTCGGTGAGCGCGAACACCGTCATGGGGTCCTCCCCCGCGCCAGCACCCAGCTCATCGGTCCGCACCGGCTCGCCGAACTCGATGATCCACTTGCTGGGCAGCGGCACCATCCCCAGCAGGCCCAGCCAGGGAAAGGTCGGCGTGAGGGGGAAGTAGGGCATCCCGAGGAGCTTGGCCAGGCTCGCGGCGTTGCCCAGCATGGGGTAGGTCTCCTCGGCGCCGACGATCGAGCAGGGCACGATCGGCACGCCGGCCCGCAGGGCAGCGGCGACGAAGCCCCCACGACCGAACCGCTGCAGCTTGTAGCGCTCGCTGAAGGGCTTGCCCACGCCCTTGAACCCCTCGGGCCACACCCCGACCAGCTCGCCGGCCCGGAGCAGACGCTCGGCGTCCTCGCTCGTCGCCAGGGTGCAGCCGGACTTGCGGGCCAGGTCACCGACGACGGGCGTCGCGAAGACGAGGTCGGCACCGAGCATCCGCAGGTGCCGGTGGGCCGGGTGGTCGTCATACAGGGCCACCTGGGTCATGAGCGCGTCGAGGGCGATGGTGCCCGAGTGGTTGGCCACGACGAGGGCGCCCCCCTCGGCGGGGACGTGCTCGGCGCCGCGCACCTCGACCCGGAACCACGAGCGGTAGAGGGGGCGCAGGATCGGCAGGTAGGCGTGCAGCGTGAAGTCCTCGTCGAAGCCGAACGGGTCGACGTCGTAGTCCGCCGTCAGCCGGCGGCGGACGAACGCGAGCAGCTCGGCGATCTGTCGCTCCGCCTCGTCCGGCGGGATCTTGGCGAGGGAGGCGCCGCTGCGCAGGACCTGCACCAGCGCATCGACGACCGCCTCCACGTCGAGAGGGGGCACGGCTCCCGTCGGGTCGGCCGGCTGTCCGTGGCGAGGATCGTCGGTCACTAGCGGGCTCCGGGGGTCGAGGACGGGTCGGGCAGCCAGCCCATGGCCGCGAGCACGACCTGCGCGTGGCCCAGGCCGGTGCGGGCGAGATCGACGCCCGGCACGGTGAGGCTCGCCGTCTCGGCGAAGGATGCGAAGGCCTCGCGGGTCGTGCGCGTCGGCTCGAAACCGAGTCGCTCCCGCATGCGGGTGGTGTCGACGACGCGGCCGTAGGCCAGCTGACGGAACTGTCCCTCGGGGAAGGTCGCCATCCGGGACCAGCGGTAGCCTCGCCGCAGCAGACCCTCGGTCTGGAGCGGCGCCTGAACGATCGGGCGGCGCATCATCCGGGCGCACTGGACCACGGTGAGCACCCCGTCGCCGGCCACGTTGGTGACGCCGGTGACCCGATCCGCGGAGGCGGTCGACGCGAGCACCGTCGCTCGCACGCAGTCGTCCTCGTGGACGAACTGGAGGCGCCCGTCGAACCCCGCGGGGATGGGCACGACCGGGAGGCTGAAGAAGTCCGAGAGCGCGGTGGCGATGCTGGGCCCGATGACGTTGGCGAACCTCAGGACGGACACCTCGACGTCGGGACGGCGCCGTGCGAACCCGGCGACGTAGGACTCCACCTCGGAGGAGTCGCGTCCGAACCCGTTTGCGGTGCGCACCCCCAGCGCCGCCGACTCGGTGAACACCGCGGGGTCGTGCGGGGAGGCGCCATACACCGCTGCCGTCGACTTCACCACGAGCCGCCGCAGCGAGGTGGCCTTCTGGCAGGCCGCGAGCAGCTGCATCGTCCCGATGACGTTGATCTCCTTCTGCGACGCCCGACCGCCGGCGGCGGTGGGGGTCGCGAGGACGCCCATGTGGACGACGGTGTCCACGGAGTACTGCTCGACGAGCCGGGTGATCACCGGGTTGCGCAGGTCGACCCGCACGAACTCGACGCCGACCAGCGGGCGTCGCGGCGGGACCACGTCGATGCCGACGACCCTACCGACGTCGTCGCGGGCCGCGAGCGCGGTCGCGGCGAGCCCACCCAGCAGGCGGGAGACGCCGGTGACGAGCACCACGTCGGGCACGGCGACCTCCTTGCTGACGCATGGCTACTGGCGGGGAGCCTGCCTCGAGCCTAGGCCAGCGGCGACGACCTCGGCGCCCGGGGACGACCAGAGCCCCCCGACCGTGGTCGAGGGGCTCTGCTGGTCACTTCTTGTTGCGACGCTGGTGGCGCGTCTTGCGAAGCAGCTTGCGGTGCTTCTTCTTGGCCATGCGCTTGCGGCGCTTCTTGATCACGGAACCCATAGCTTGTCCTTCGTCGAGCTGATCTGCGTGTCGGTCGTGAGCCTCGTGCCGGTGCACGACGTGGTCACGTGCGCGTGAGCGCTCACCGCCGACGAGGGAATCCGTGCAAGCCTAGCGCCCCGGGGCACTCCCCACCCAATCGACGGCAGCCGTATGCCGCTCGCGCCGGCCTCAGGCCGTCTCGGTGTAGGCGCGCGAGAGGTACTCCTCGACGACGTGCTCCGGGACGCGGAAGGACCGTCCCACCCGGACGGCTGGCAGCTCACCGTTGTGGACGAGGCGGTAGACGGTCATCTTGCTGACCCGCATGCGGGCCGCGACCTCGGCGACCGTGCAGAAGCGGACACCGTCGAAAGGACGTTGGGACGACATAGGGGATGGCTCACTCTCCGGGCACGAGGTGTCGTCGGCTTCCCCGTCGAGTCTTCACGCGCGTGCTGGTTGGCACTCTAGGCACACCGTCACCACGCGTAAGCGTTCTGGCATGAGATTCACCCGTGCTGTCCAGTCGACACGCCGTGAGACGTCCAATCGACGGTGAGGTCGTGACATCTAGTCGAACCAGACGTCCAGCCCGTGGAGGGGGAAGGCCGCCTCCCGCGTGGCCATCACCGCGCGGTCGACCGGGTCCTCGGGGTCGTAGCCGGACTCCCAGCCTCGCCACCAGACGATGCCGCCCTCCGCCACGCCGTCGCTCATCGACTCGGGCCCGGGGCGGCCGTGCCGGGCCTGCACGTGGTCACGCCAGGCCTGCGGGACCGCGGCATCGAGGCGGATGGGGTGGTGCGTGGCGATGGCCGTCAGGTGGGTCCAGGCGCGGGGGACGACGTCGACGACCTCGTAGCCCCCGCCGCCCAGAGCGATCCAGCGCCCGCCGCTCACCTCGTGGGCCAGCCGGTGGAGCCCCTCGAAGGCCTGGCGCTGCGCGTCGACCGAGATGGCGAGGTGCGCGAGCGGGTCCTGGTAGTGCGAATCGCACCCCTGCTGGGTGACGAGCACGTCGGGGGCGAAGGCGCCCACCAGCGGGTTGACCGTGGCGTTGACGGCCCGCAGCCAGGCGGCGTCCCCGGTGCCGGGCGGGAGCGCGACGTTGATCGCGGTGCCGTCCGCCGACGGGCCGCCCAGGTCGCGGGGGAAGCCGGTGCCGGGGAACAGGACCCGGCCCGTCTCGTGCACGGACAGCGTCATCACGCGCGGGTCGTCCCAGAAGCAGCGCTCGACGCCGTCGCCGTGGTGGACGTCGATGTCGACGTAGGCCACCCGCTGCGCCCCGTGCTCGAGGAGCCAGTGGATCGCCACGGCCGCGTCGTTGTAGATGCAGAACCCGGCCGCGCGGTCGGGCATCGCATGGTGCATGCCGCCGCAGAAGTTGACGCCGTGCAGCGCCCGCCCCTCCCACACGTCGCGAGCGACCGCGAGGGTGCCGCCGGCGATCCGAGCGCTGGCCTCGTGCATGCCGACGAAAGCGGGATCGTCCTCGGTGCCGATGCCGAAGGCCTGGTCGGCCCGGGCCGGGTCCTCCCCGGCCGCGCGCACGGCCTCGATGTAACGACGGTCGTGGATCCACGCGAGCTCGTCGTCGGTGGCGACCGGCGGGGACACCAGCTCGACGTCGTCGTGGTCGAACAGTCCCAGCTCGCGGCAGAGGCGCGCGGTCAGGTCGAGGCGGACGGGGCTCATCGGGTGGTCGGGCCCGAAGTCGTAGCGCGTGAAGACCTCGTCCCAGACCACCCTCGTCGGCATCGACATGGAGCCGACCGTACCCGTGCCGGGCTCGTCCGGCACCACGAGGCTCGCTAGCCGGTCAGACGCTGGTGCTGGCCACCGAGCCGGGATCGTCCGCCAGCGGCAGGATCATCATCATCTCGGCGTCGTCCTCCTCGGTCGGCTGGTGGCCGCGGGCCACCATGGGACGACGCGTGTCGGTCACCCGGAACCCGTAGGAGCTGGCGAACGCCACCGCCGGGCCGTTGTCGGTGCCCACCCAGTAGGACAGGTGACGGCAGTCCATCGAGCGCGCGATGCCCGAGGCGGCGCGCACCAGCTCCACGGCCACGTGCTGGCCGCGGTGCTCCGGCCGGACCCAGATGCCGAACAGCTCGGCCATGGCGTCGTCGGTGCCGTCGCGCGGGGCCTGGGCCCGTACGCTGGCCACGGCCAGGGGCCCGTCGGCGCCCTCGGCGACGAGGCGCGTGGCCCGCGCCATGCGCTCGTGCCACAGGTCGTCGGAGAAGTCGCGCTCCTCGTCGTAGGTGGCCGCGAAGGCATCCGGAGACTCCTTGAGGGCCGCGAGCCGGATGGTCCGGTAGAGCTCCCAGTCGTCATCGGTCAGCACGCGCACGGTCAGCTCGGTCATGTCCCGCATCCTTTCATGGTGTCGTCTGCCCCTGCCACACCGGTCAGTCACCCCGGTCAGGGCCCGTCAGTGACCGGTCAGGCACAGCGCCGCGGGCCGGTCGGAGGTCTCAGCGGGCTCGGCCCAGCTCGGCCGAGCGCTCGGTCGCGGCTCGCACCGCCGCCACGACGGCGGCCCGGGTGGCGCGCTCGTCGAGGACGGCCAGGCCGGCCGTGGTCGTGCCCCCCGGCGAGCTGACCCGCTCACGCAGGATCGTCGCCGAGTCCTCCCCCTCCGCCAGCATGGTGGCAGCCCCGAGCAGGGTCTGCACGGTCAGCGTCGTCGCGACGTCGCGGGGCAGGCCCATCAGGACGCCCCCCTCCGTCATCGCCTCGGCGAGGTAGAAGGCGTAGGCCGGCCCCGACCCGCTGACCCCGGTCACGGCGTCCAGGTGCTTCTCCGGCAGGGACAGCACGGCGCCCGACGGCTCGAGCACGGACCGTGCGAGGGCGAGGGCCTCGTCTCCGCAGCGGCTGCCGGGGCTGACCACGGCCATGCCCTGCCCCACGAGGGCGGGCGTGTTGGGCATGACCCGCGCGACGGCCACGGCGTCGGGCAGGTGCTCCTCGATGGCCGCGGACATGACGCCGGCGGCGACGCTGACCACGAGGTCGCCCGCGCCCAGCCCGCCGGCCATGGCGTCGAGCAGGGCCGGGACGTCCCCGGGCTTGACCGCCACCACGTGCACGTCGGCCGCGCCGGCGGCCTCGGCCACGTAGGAGGTCGTGCGCACGGCATACGCCTCGGCGAGCTCGCGGAGCCGCTCGCTGCTGGTGTCGACGGCGAGGACCTGGTCGGCCGGGTGCCCGCCCCGGACCAGGGCGGCGAGGATCGCCGATCCCATGGCGCCGACGCCGTAGAACGCGATCGTGCAGGACGCGAGGTCAGGCATGGGTCTCCCTCGGGGCGTGGGTCGGGTGGTGCGACGGTGCGTCCGCCAGTATGCCGAAGCCCACCGACAGACCCATCACCGCTCGGGCGCGGGCAGCGGCGCAGGTCAGCGGCGGGACAGCAGGGACCTCACGAAGAACGTGACGTTGGTGGGGCGCTCAGCCACCCGCCGCACGAGGTAGGAGTACCAGGCGGGGCCGTAGGCGACGTAGACGCGCATGCGGTCGCCGCGGTCGGCGATGGCGGTCTGCTCGAGGGGGCGGATGCCGAGGTACATCTGGTACTCGAAGTCCTCGGGGCCCTTGCCGCAGGACCGGGCGAGGGCGGCGGCGATGGAGGTCATGCGCGGGTCGTGGGTCGCGACCATCGGGTAGCCGACGCCCTCCATCAGGATGCGCAGGCAGCGGACGTAGGACCGGTCGACGTCCTCCACCGCGTCGAAGGAGCCCCGCTCGTCGAGCTTGTGGGCGCCCTTGACGAGCCGGACGCGGACCCCCTCGGCCGCCAGCTCGCGACAGTCCTGCTCCGTGCGCAGCAGCGCCGCCTGCAGGGCGACCCCCACCCGCGGGAAGTCCTGGCGCAGCTCCTCCAGGAGCCGCAGGGTCGGCTCCACGGTCTCGAAGCCCTCCATGTCGAGGGTGACGTCGAGGCCGGCGTTGTGGGCGGTGCGGCACACGCGCTGCAGCTGGGCGAGCGCGAGGGACCGTCCGGTGGCCTGGTCCAGACGACCGAACGCGGCCGGGCGGACGCTGAGCTCGAGGCAGTGGTCACCGACCAGTCCGCGGGAGACGGCCTCGGCGACGAGCCGTCGGTACTCCTCGACGGTGGCGTCGCTGCTGGCCCGCGAGTCGGCGTCCGGGCCGAGGTAGGAGACCGTCACCGCGCGGCCGGTCTCCATGAGGTCCCGGGCCGCACCGAGCGCCGACTGCGTGGTGTCCCCCGCGATGTAGCGGGCCAGGATGTCGCGCGTGCCGGGCGACTCCTCGATCACGGACTGCACGCGACCGATGCGGGCGAGCCGCAGGGAGGAGGCGCGCAGGGCGTCACCCAGGTCCAGGATCATGGTGGCGCCTTCCGCGCGGGAGCAGGTGGTCCGCCCAGGCTAGACCGTCACGGCGTCCGGCGGCGCAGCGTCGCGGCGCCCAGCGCGATCGCCGCGAGCACGAAGGCCGCCATCACGGCGACGTCGCGCCACACGTCGGCGGCGGCGTCGGACCGCGTGGACACGGCGGTCATCGCGTCGACGGCATAGCTGAGGGGCAGCACGTCGCTGAGGGCGCTCAGCACCCCCGGCATGGCGTCGCGCGGCGTGAGCAGGCCGCACAGCAGGAACTGCGGCAGCACCAGCGCCGGCATGAACTGCACGGCCTGGAACTCCGTGGTCGCGAACGCGCTCACGAACAGCCCCAGCGTGCACCCGAGGACCGCGTCGACCACGGCGACCAGCACGAGCAGCCCGAGGGACCCCTGCACGTCCAACCCGCACACCCAGACCGCCCACGCGGTCGCCACCAGCGCCTGCAGCAACGCGAACACCCCGAACGCCAGGGCATAGCCGCCCAGCAGGTCGCCCTTGCCGAGCGGCGTGGTGAAGAGTCGCTCGAGAGTGCCGGACGAGCGCTCCCGCAGGGTCGTGACGCTGGTGACGATGAACATCACCACGAAGGGGAAGACGCCGAGCAGAGCAGGACCCACCCGGTCGAAGACGGGGGTCCCGTCATACACCCAGGCGAGCAGGCCCAGCAGGACGCACGGCACCACGAGCAGCAGGGCGACGGTGCGGTGGTCGGAGCGGATCTGCGTGAGGATCCGGCGGGCGGTCACGAGGGTGAGCCGGGGGTTCATGAGGTCTCCTGCCGTATGCCGTCGCCGCCGCCACTCGGGGTAGGGGCGGGTCCCGGGTCACCCGGGTCCCCCGGGTGACCGATTGCGCCGTCGGGCGCGGGGGCCGCACCGTCGACCCGGTCGATGAGGGCGAGGAAGGCCTGCTCGGCGTCGGTGGCGCCGGTGTCTCGCAGCAGGTCGGCATAGGTCGAGTCCGCGAGGATCTCGCCGTCGCGCACCAGGACCAATCGGTCGCAGCGCGCCGCCTCGTCCATGACGTGGCTCGACACGAGCAGGGTGGTCCCGTCGGCGGCGAGGCGGTGGAAGAGGTCCCACAGGCTGCGGCGCAGCACCGGGTCCAGGCCGACGGTGGGCTCGTCGAGGACGAGCAGCCGGGGGCTGCCGACGAGGGAGCAGGCCAGCGAGGCGCGGCCGCGCTGCCCGCCTGACAGGTTGCGGGCGTGGTCTCGGGCGTGGCTGGTGAGGTCCACGAGGTCCAGGACCCGGGCCACCTCGGCGTCCACGTCCGCGCCGCGCGGGAGCACGAGCCGGGCGATGTAGGCGACGTTGTCCTGCACGGACAGGTCGTCGTAGACGCTCGGGGACTGGGTCGTGTAGCCGACCTCGCGACGCAGCTCCGGCGACCCGGCGGGCCGGCCGAGCACCAGGACCTCGCCGCCGTGGGTGACCTGCACCCCGACGATCGAGCGCATGAGGGTGGACTTGCCGCCACCGGACGGACCGAGCAGCCCGACGACCTGCCCGGTCGGGACGACCAGGTCGATGCCGTGCAGGACCTCGCGGGGTCCCCGCCGGACGACCAGGCCGCGCACGGCGATCGCGACGGCGTCGTCGGCGTGGGGGGCGCCTCGCTCGTGGCGCCCACGATGTTTTTTCATCATGTGATGAAATCTAGGCACACGCCCACCGCGGCACAACCCCCCTCTGCCCCCTTTCCAGGATCCTGAGGGTTCTGTCCACGACGGCCCGGTCGAACGCTCACGATCCTGGGAGGTCGAGATAGCGCTGTATGACGGGAGCGACCGCCGCCACGAGTTCCTCCGCCTCGGCGTCGGCGACACCCGGCAGCTCGGCGACGTAGCGCGCGAACCCGAGCCCGATCATCTGGGTGGCCACGAGGCCCGCCCGCCGCTCCAGGCCCCGAGGCCCCGCCCGCCCGGCGACGCGGCCGAAGATCTCGCGCACGAGGAACTGCTCGAGCAGGGTCATCGCGTCGGGGTGCGTCGCCGCGGAGCGCAGCAGCGCCGCGATCCGCACGCGACCCTCGGGGGTGTCCCACACCCCCAGGAAGGCGCGCACCAGGGACTCCCCGAGCCGGTCGACGGGGGCCTCGAGGACGCCGTCGATCACCTGGCGGGGGTCGAAGGGGACCTCCATGGCCGCCGCGAACAGCGCCGTCTTGCCGGCGAAGTAGTGGTGGACCAGGGCGGGGTCGACGCCGGCCGCACGCGCCACGCCGCGCAGCGAGGTCCCGTCGTAGCCCTTGGCGGCCAGCTCGGTGCGGGCTGCCTCGACGATCTGCGCGCGAGCGTCCTCCCCCGCGGGGCGCCGACCCCGTGGGCTCATGCGCCGCCGTCGAGGACCGCGGCGGGCGCCAGGTGGCGGCGGGCGAAGGCCAGCGACTCGGCGAGGTCCTCGCGCCGTTGGTGCGCGCTGACCTTGCGGGTGCTGACCTCGACCACCACCGACCCGGCGAACCCCGTGCCTGCGAGGTGCTGAAGCAGCGGAGCGACCGGCTGGGAGCCTCGGCCGGGGACGAGGTGCTCGTCGAGGGCCGAGCCCAGGCCGTCGGTGAGGTGCACGTGGTGCAGCCGGCTGCCGAGGGCCCGCGCCATCTCGAGCGAGTCCTCGCGGGCGGTGGCGGCGTGCGACAGGTCCAGCGTGACGTTGCCGTAGGGCTGCCCAACCGGGTCCCAGTGGGGAAGGTAGGCCTGCACGAGACGCTCGCCGGCGCGCCAGGGGTACATGTTCTCCACCGCGATGGTGATGCCGGAGTCGTGCTCGCGGGTGGCGACGCCGTCCACGAACTCGCGGGCGTAGACGCGCTGCCAGCGAAAGGGCGGGTGCACGACGACCGTGTCGCAGCCCACGGCTCGGGCCAGGTCGAGGGACATGTCGATCTTGGGCCAGGGTGCGGAGTGCATCACGCGCTGGGTCAGCAGCAGGGTGGGGGCATGGATCGAGACCACGGGCAGCTGGTGCTGCTGGACGAGGTCGTTGATCGCGGCGGCGTCCTGCGAGACGGGGTCGGTGTAGACCATGACCTCGACGGCGTCGTAGCCCAGGTCCGACGCGATCCGGAAGGCGTCGCGCACGCGCTCGGGATAGACCGAGGAGGTCGACAGGGCAACGCGGGGGGACGGCACGGGTGGGCCTGGCGGCTGGTGTGCGGTCACGCGGCCGAGCCTAGCCCCGGACGCCCTACTCCATGCGCATGAGGTCCAGCTCGTTGAGGATCACGCCCTCGCGCAGCGCCCAGGGGCAGATCTCGAGGCGGTCGACCCTGAGCAGGTCCATGGCGGCCTCGGCGACCATCGCCCCGGCCAGGAGCTGGTGGGAGCGGCTCGCGGAGACGCCCGGCAGCGTCGCGCGCCGGGCGGCCGGCATACCGGCCAGGCGCGGGACCAGGTCGCTCAAGGGCGCCCGCTCGAGGTGCCGCTTGGCGTGCAGGCCGTCGCTGGCGGGGGCCGCACCGAGCACCCGGGCCAGGGTCCGCATGGTCTTGGAGGTGCCGACGGCGAGGTCGGGCTCACCGGCCTTGGTGAGCTCACGCATCCCACGGGCGATCGTCGCGCGGACCTGCTTGCGGGCCTCTCGCACCTGCTCGGCCGACGGCGGGTCGCCCTGCAGCATCGTGCGGGTCACGCGACCCGCCCCCAGCTCGAAGGACATGGCGACGTCCGGGTCCTCGTCGATGCCGGAGGCGATCTCGAGGGAGCCGCCGCCGATGTCGACCATCAAGAGCTTGCCGCTGGACCAGCCGAACCACCGCCGCACCGCCAGGAAGGTCAGCCGGGCCTCGTCCTCGCCCGACAGGATCTGCAGGTCGGCGCCGGTGCTGCTCCGCACCATCGACAGGACCCCGTCGCCGTTGCCCGCCTCCCGGATCGCGCTGGTCACGAAGCCCATCACGCGCTCGACACCCTGGTCCTCGGCGATGCGCAGGCACTCCCCCGCGAAGCGCTCGAGGGACCGCACGCCCTGCTCGTCGATGTGACCCTGGTGGTCGGTGTGCTCCGACAGCCGCAGCTCCATCTTGTGGCTCACGGTGGGCAGCGGCCGGGCCCCCCAGTGAGCGTCGACGACGAGCATGTGGACCGTGTTGGAACCGATGTCGATGACTCCGAGGCGCATGGTGGCGAGCCTAGTGCGACGGCCCGGCCGCTAGGGTTGAGGGATGGCCGAAGTCCCCCTCGACATCCCTCGCGTCTGGATCGAGTTCACCGACCCGGCCGACGCGGAGCAGCGCTTCCGGTGCGACCTGACCTGGCTGACCTCGCGGTGGACCTGCATCTACGGCAACGGCTGCGCCGGGGTGTATGCCGAGCGCCCCGACGACGGCTGCTGCACCCTGGGCGCCCACTTCACCGACGCGGACGACGTGGCCCGGGTGCGGGGCGTGGCCCGGCGGATGCCGCCCGAGCGGTGGCAGCACCGCTCGACCGGGCTGTCCACCGAGGTGGGCCGCGCCCGCAAGGGCGAGGGGCCGCTCGAGGGCTGGCTCGACCGGGAGGACGGCGAGCTCAAGACCCGCGTCGTCGACGGCGCCTGCGTCTTCCTGAACCGCCCGGGTTTCCCCGGTGGCCATGGCTGCTCGCTGCACCAGTGGGCCGTCGAGCAGGGCGAGGCCCCGCACACGGTCAAGCCCGACGTGTGCTGGCAGCTGCCGACCCGTCGGTCCTACCGCACGGTCGAGCTGGCCGACGAGACCAGCTATCTCGAGATCTCCATCGGCGAGTTCGACCGCCGCGGCTGGGGACCCGGCGGCCACGACCTCGACTGGTACTGCTCCGGCAACCCCGAGGCGCACGTCGGGCGCGAGCCCGTCTATCGCTCCAACGAGGGCGAGCTGCGTGAGCTGATGGGCGATCTCGCCTACGACGAGCTGGTGATCCGGTGCGAGGCGCACCTGGCCTCGGTCAAGGCGGCCCGCGCCCAGGGCGCCCGCAAGCTGCTCCCGCTGATGGTCCACCCGGCCACCCTGGATGCGCAGGGCGAAGGCGCCGTCACCCGCAAGCGGCGGTGAGCACCCTTGAAGGACCAGCGATCTCGAGAGGGGTGGGTCGAGCCGAGCGCGGACCGGCTTGCGTCCCAGACGATCCCGTCCCCCAACATCTGGGACGACCCGGACGGCTACGAGCTGGAGAACGTCGGCGTGGACCCCGACGGCGCCCTCGAGACCGCCATGCTGAGGGTCCTCGGCCGTTGCCCTGCAGACGGATTCACCGGGATGCAGGTGGTCGACGTGGGTTGTGGGACGGGCTACCACCTGCCCTGGTTCGCGGCGACCGCGGCGCAGGTGGTGGGGGTGGAGCCGCACGAGCCGCTCGCCATACGGGCTCGAGATCGCCTGGCACGACACGGGATCGACAACGCGGCCGTCGTCGAGGCCGGCGCCCAGGCGCTGCCCCTGCCGGATCGCTCGATCGACCTGGCGCACGCCCGCTGGGCCTACTTCTTCGGCGCCGGCTGCGAGCCAGGGCTGGCCGAGCTGGAGCGCGTGCTGCGGCCTGGGGCAACGGCTTTCGTGATCGACAACGACGTGACGCGGTCCACCTTCGGGGGCTGGTTCGCGCGGGCCTGGCCGAGCTATGACGCCCTGGCGGTGGAGCGCTTCTGGCGGCGTCAGGGGTGGTCCCGCGAACGCGTCGACATCCGCTGGGCGCACCGCACCCGCGCCGACCTGGAGCGGGTGGTGCGGCTGGAGTTCACCCCGCAGATGTCGGACCGGATCCTGGCCGAGCACACCGGGACCGAGGTCGACTACGCCGTGAACCTGTGGTGGCGCCGCTACTGACCTCCGCGCGCGCCCGGCACCAGCAGCTCGTGCCACCCATCGCGCGTCCGGTGGCACGAGCTGCTGGTCGACGCTCAGAGCTCCACGCCGAGCGCGGCCAGCGCGTGGTCGATCACGTCGGCGCGCGGGCTGCGGCCGCCGACCTCCCGGATCGGCACCCACTCCGCGCGGTCGGTGGAGCCGTCGACCTCGGTCGTGCCCAGCTCGCCACCGGTGATCTCGGCCGCGTAGACCACCCGCACCGCCTTGAACGGGCGCTGCCGACCCGCCTCCCGACGCACCACGCTGGAGGTGGTGATCGGGGGGCCGAGCCGGATCGTGTAGCCGGTCTCCTCGGGCACCTCGCGGACCACGGCCTCCTCGCACTGCTCGTCCAGCTCCACGCCGCCACCGGGCAGGGTCCAGCAGGGGGTGCGCCCACCAAGGCCGTTGTACCAGGTCAGCAGCACGCGGTCGGCGTCGACGATGACCGCGTAGGCCGCGACCCGGGTGTCGAACTCGGTGAAGTGCATGCCGTCACGCTATCGCCCGCCCCGGCCGGGTCGACGGGGGTCTGTCACACCTCGCGCCTAGGTTGAGGCCATGGCGTCCTCGAAGACCAAGACCCCCGCTGCCCGAGCGACCTACCGCTGCTCGGAGTGCGGCTGGACGACGGCCAAGTGGGTCGGCCGGTGCGGTGAGTGCCAGACCTGGGGCTCGGTCAGCGAGGTCGGTGCCGTCGCCATCCGCACCCAGCCCGCGACGTACGTCGAGCGCCCCGCGGTCCCGATCGGTGACGTGGACGGGCGCCGCGCCGAGGCCCGGTCCACCGGGGTGGGCGAGTTCGACCGGGTGCTCGGTGGCGGGTTGGTCGCGGGGGCGGTCGTGCTGGTCGCCGGTGAGCCGGGCATCGGCAAGTCGACCCTGCTGCTGGACGTGGCCGCCCAGGTCGCCCAGGCGGGTGGGACGGTGCTCTACGTCAGCGGCGAGGAGTCCGCCGCCCAGGTCCGGGTGCGGGCCGAGCGGATCGGGGCCCTGGCCGACCGGCTCTACCTGGCCTCCGAGACGGACCTGGCGACCCTGCTGGCCCAGGTCGAGGCGATCGGACCTGACCTGCTGGTGGTCGACTCGGTGCAGACGATCAGCTCGTCCGAGGTGGACGGCTCGGCCGGCAACGTCTCCCAGGTGCGCGAGGTCGCGGCCACGGTCATCGCGGCCGCCAAGCGCCAGGACATGGCCACCCTGCTGGTCGGCCACGTCACCAAGGACGGCTCGATCGCCGGGCCGCGCGTCCTGGAGCACCTGGTCGACGTGGTGGTGCAGTTCGAGGGTGAGCGACACAGCCGGCTGCGGCTGGTGCGCGCCGTCAAGAACAGGTACGGCCCCACCGACGAGGTCGGCTGCTTCGACCTGTCCGACGTCGGGATCGTGGGGCTCGCCGACCCCAGCGGGCTCTTCCTCACGAGCCGCGACACAGAGGTGCCCGGGACCTGCGTCACGGTGACCCTGGAGGGCCGCCGCCCCCTGGTCACCGAGGTCCAGGCCCTGCTGGACAAGACCAGCGCCAGCAACCCGCGCCGCACCACCAACGGTGTCGACCACAACCGGGCAGCCATGGTGCTCGCGGTGCTGGGCAAGCACGCCAGGCTGCCGGTGCAGGAGGCCGACGCCTACCTGGCCACGGTGGGCGGGGTGCGGCTGTCCGAGCCTGCCGCCGACCTGGCCGTGGCCATCGCCATCGCCTCCTCGTTGGCGGGCACGCCGGTGCCGTCCGGGACGGTGGCCTTCGGCGAGGTCGGGCTGGCCGGCGAGGTCCGGGCGTGCACCGGGCTGCAGCGCCGGCTGATGGAGGCCGCCCGGCTGGGCTTCCGGCGCGCGATCGTCCCGGCCGGGGCCGCCGCCCAGGGCCGCCTGCCCGACGGGATCCAGGTCCTGGAGGTCACCGACGTGGCCCGGGCCATCGCGATCGCGGCCCGCCTCGGGCCCGGCTGATCCACGGCACGACGTCGGACGGCCGTTAGGATGACGCCGGAGTGGTGCACGCCGTCGGGGGTGGGCATCGGCTGCATGATCACCTCGGGGGCGATGCTCCGGACGACAAGGAGTGCCAGTGGACCGCGTGGACGACGACCGGATGCTGCAGGCGCTCGCGGCCGTAGCCCCCGGCACGGAGCTGCGCGACGGCCTCGAGCGCATCCTGCGCGGACGCACCGGCGCGCTGATCGTGCTCGGCAGCGACAAGCTGGTCGACCAGATCTCCACCGGCGGCTTCCCGATCGACATCGAGTTCTCGGCCACCCGGCTGCGCGAGCTCGCCAAGATGGACGGCGCCATAGTGGTCACCCGCGACATCTCCCGCATCGTGAAGGCCGCCACCCAGCTGCTGCCCGACGCCTCGATCGAGACCAGCGAGTCCGGCACCCGGCACCGCACCGCCGAGCGGGTGGCCAAGCAGACCGGCTACCCGGTGGTGTCGGTGAGCCAGTCGATGCAGATCATCGCGCTCTACGTCAACGGTCAGCGCCGGGTCATCGAGAACTCCTCGGCCATCCTGTCCCACGCCAACCAGGCGCTGGCCACCCTGGGCCGCTACAAGGCGCGCCTGGACGAGGTCACCGGCACGCTGTCCGCGCTGGAGATCGAGGACCTGGTCACCGTCCGCGACGTCATGGCCGTGCTGCAGCGCCTGGAGATGGTGCGCCGGATCAGCGAGGAGATCGAGGGCTACGTCGTCGAGCTCGGCACCGACGGTCGGCTCCTGACGCTGCAGCTCGAAGAGCTGCTGCAGGGCCACGGCAACGACCGCGAGCTGGTGATCCGCGACTACCTGCACGAGGTGACCACGCCGGAGGAGTCCACGGTCAAGGAGAGCCTGGTCGACCTGGCGGCGCTGAGCACCTCCGAGCTGATCGACCTGCAGCTGGTCGCCCGCGCCCTCGGCTTCCCGACCAGCCTGGACGTGCTCGACCAGGCGGTCAGCCCGATCGGCTTCCGGCTGCTGTCCAAGATCCCTCGGCTGCCGGCGACCATCGTCGACCGGCTGGTCGGGCACTTCGGCTCGCTGCAGCGCCTGCTCGCCGCCAGCCTGGAGGACCTCATGGACGCCGAGGGCGTCGGCGAGTCCCGGGCCCGCGCGGTCCGCGAGGGTCTGTCGCGGCTGGCCGAGTCGAGCATCCTCGAGCGCTACGTCTGAGCCCGGTCACCGCCCGCGGACCGCGACCACGGGCCACGCCAAGGGCGCGTCATACGACATGGACCTCCACCAGCCGATCCTGCAGTGGTATGCCGACCACCGGCGCGACCTGCCCTGGCGCCACGACGACTGCTCACCCTGGGGCGTGCTGGTCTCCGAGGTGATGCTGCAGCAGACCCCGGTCGCCCGGGTGCTGCCCGTGTGGCTGGAGTGGATGGAACGCTGGCCGACGCCGGGCGACCTCGCGCTCGCGCCGGCCGGGGACGCGGTCCGGGCCTGGGGGCGGCTCGGCTACCCGCGGCGGGCGCTGCGGCTGCACCAGTGCGCCACCGCGATCGTCGAGCACCACGACGGGCAGGTGCCGACCACCGAGGCGACGCTGCTGACCCTGCCCGGGGTGGGCGCCTACACGGCCGCGGCGGTGGCGTGCTTCGCGCACGGCGAGCGCACCGTGGTGGTGGACACCAACGTGCGCCGGGTCCAGGCCCGCACCGTCTCCGGGGTGGCGCTGCCCGCGCCGTCGCTGAGCCGCGCCGAGACCGACCTCGCCGCGGAGCTCGTCCCGGCCGACCCGGCGACCGCCCGCGTCTGGAACGTCGCCGTGATGGAGCTCGGCGCGCTCGTCTGCACCGCCCGCTCACCCCGGTGCACCGACTGCCCGGTCGCCGACCTGTGCGTATGGCGCCGCGCCGGCCGCCCGCCCTACGACGGCCCGCCGCGCCGGAGCCAGGGCTGGGAGGGGACCGACCGACAGGTGCGCGGCGCGATGATGGCGGTGCTGCGGGCCGCGGACGGGGCGGTCACCCTCGCCGACCTCGCGCCCGCCTGCCCGGACGACGAGCTGCGGCGGATGCGCTGCCTGGACGGGTTGGTCTCGGACGGGCTGGTCGAGCCGGTGGCCCTCGGCCGCTACCGCCTGCCGGCCTGAGCCCGTGACCCCGGTCGCGTCCGATCCGCGGGCCGGGGTCCTCCCGCCGGCCGAGTCCTCGCGCGAGGATGGGGGCATGGCTCCTCGCATCGCGCCCCGCAAGATCGATGTCGCCGGCGTGCGCCGCGCCCTGGACGTGCGGCAGACCCTCCACGAACGGCTGGCCGCGTCGACGCCCAGGCTGCACGCCCCCGCCGGCGCCGAGACCGGCGTGGCCCGCCCCACCACCGGGACGGTGGACGGCACCCGCCCGCTGACGCTGGTCGTGCTCGGGGAGTCCACCGCCCTCGGCATCGGCTGCGACCGGCCGGAGGAGATCCTCGCCGCCCGGCTGGCGCAGCGGCTGGCCGACCGCGAGGGCCGTCCGGTGAGCTGGCGCACCGCGGCGGCCGACGGGGCCACCGCCGACCACTGCACCACCCACCTGGTGGACCGGCTCGCCGGGGACCCGGTCGACGTGGTCGCCGTCGCGCTCGGCGTCAACGACCTGATCCGCGGACGCCGGCCGGCGGTCTTCGCCCGCGACGTGGAGGCCCTGGTCACGCGGGTGCGGGGGCTGCAGCCGGGCGCGGTGGTGGTGCTCAGCGGCCTGCCCGACCCCACCACGATGCCGCTGCTGCCCGCGCCGGTCGCGGCGCTGCTGGCCCGCCGAGCCGCCACCCTCGACGAGCGGGTGGCCGCCACGGCCGAGCGGCACCGGATGGCGTACGTGCCGGTCCGCGACGTGCCACTGAAGGCGGAGCACCTGGCCGCCGACGGCTTCCACCCCGGGCCCGCAGGCTGCGTGCTGT
The DNA here is from genome assembly GCF_043162025.1 of Arsenicicoccus cauae. Taxonomy (NCBI): domain Bacteria; kingdom Bacillati; phylum Actinomycetota; class Actinomycetes; order Micrococcales; family Intrasporangiaceae; genus Arsenicicoccus; species Arsenicicoccus cauae. The sequence goes on from NZ_CP171001.1 coordinate 299,592, forward strand.
GGGCCGAGCAGCTGGCGGCCGCCATACCGCCGCTGGACCAGCGCCGACCGGCCCGGTGGGCTGGGGGCTGGCCTGTGGACTAGACGCTGGTGCCGCAGGACGCGGTGCGCGGCCGCCGGTCCGGGTAGGAGTCCGGCGCCCCGGCCCCCCCGAACCATCTGGGCCGCAAAGTGGTTGGCACGGGGTGCAGGAGCCCGAGGACATGTCGATCCTGCTGGAGTGGGAGAGCTTCGCCATCGACGGGCCTCGCGACGGTCATCTCGGGCTTGGCTTCCCAGACGCCCTTCGCGCCGCCGACCGGACGGCTTACACCCGCGGTGACGTGCAGCGTCTCGTCGCCGGCGGCCCGCAGGGAGCGCAGCTGCCGCCCGAGGCGGCGCCATTCTTCCGGCTGGACCGGGTCGGCCCGGGCGACAGCCTCGAGGCCGGCTTCGGCGTGCTGGTGGTGACCGAGGGGGAGCGAGCTGCGCGCAGGCAGCGGTCCCGTCCACGTCGGGCGGGGCAGCACGGTGGTCATCCCCCACGCCGCCGGGAACCTCGAGCTCGTGGGGCCGCTGCACACCCTGTGGAGCCGCTCGCCTGCCCCCACTTCCTGACCTCCTGCCGCCTGACCTCGCACCGTCTGCCCGCCAGACCAGCAGCGCCGGCCCACGTCCCGTCACGATCCGGACGACGCGGCGCGGTCAGAGGTCGACGAGCATCCGGGTGTTGCCCAGGGTGTTGGGCTTGACCCGGTCCAGGTCGAGGAACTCCGCCGTGCCCTCGTCGTACGACCGGACCAGCTCGGCGAAGACCTCGTGGGTGACCGGGGTGCCCTCGATCGGCCGGAAGCCGTGCCGCGCGAAGAAGTCCACCTCGAAGGTCAGGCAGAAGACGCGGGACACCCCGAGCCGGCGGGCGTCGTCGAGCAGGGCGTCCACGATCCGGCCGCCCACGCCGTGGCCCAGCGCGCGCGGCGAGACCGCGAGCGTGCGCACCTCGGCCACGTCCTCCCAGAAGACGTGCAGAGCACCGCAGCCCACGATCTCGCCGTCCAGCTCGGCGACCCGGAACTGCTGCACCGACTCGAAGTAGGCCACCGCGTCCTTGGCCAGCAGGATGCGCCGCTGCGCGTAGGGCTTGACCAGCGCACGGATCGCCAGCACGTCGCTCGTGCGGGCCGGGCGGACCCGCAGCCGCTCCACCGTCTCCTGCTGCTGCTCGCCCATGCCGTCTCCGTCCGCGCCTGCTGAGACCCCCTAACCTAGCGGCGCCCGACCGCACGGCTGCGGCCCCGTCCACCAGCTGGTGGGCGGGGCCGCTAGGCCGCGTGGCGGGAGCACGGCGCCCGTCGGGGCACCGGCGCCGGCCGGTCTCAGCCCTGGGTGCCGGTGCCCTCGCCGCGGTCGTGGCCGCCCTCGAGCGCCACGTCGAGCGGCGGCAGGTCCGGGACGTCGGAGCCCTTGGTGCCCGTGAAGGTGAACTCCGGGTCCTTGTCGGCCCCGTCGGTGTCGACCAGGATGATCTCGCCGGGCCCGATCTCGCCGTAGAGGATCTTCTCGGAGAGGACGTCCTCGATGTTGCGCTGGATGGTGCGGCGCAGCGGTCGGGCACCCATGACCGGGTCGTAGCCCTGCTTGGCGAGCAGGTCCTTGGCCGCGGGCGTGAGCTCGATGCCCATGTCCCGGTCCTTGAGCCGCGTGTCGAGGCGAGCGATGAACAGGTCGACGATCTGGACGATCTCGTCCTTGGTGAGCTGCGGGAAGACGATGACGTCGTCCACGCGGTTGAGGAACTCCGGGCGGAAGTGCTGCTTGAGCTCCTCGGAGACCTTGGACTTCATCCGGTCGTAGCTCGTCGAGGTGTCGGTGCCGGCGGTGAAGCCGAGCGAGACGCCCTTGGAGATGTCCCGGGTGCCGAGGTTGGTCGTCATGATGATGACGGTGTTCTTGAAGTCCACGACCCGGCCCTGGGAGTCGGTCAGGCGGCCGTCCTCCAGGATCTGCAGCAGCGAGTTGAAGATGTCCGGGTGGGCCTTCTCGACCTCGTCGAACAGCACGACCGAGAACGGCTTGCGGCGGACCTTCTCGGTGAGCTGACCACCCTCCTCGTAGCCGACGTAGCCGGGGGGCGAGCCGAACAGCCGCGAGGCCGTGTGCTTCTCGCCGAACTCGGACATGTCGAGCTGGATGAGGCTGTCCTCGTCGCCGAAGAGGAACTCCGCCAGCGCCTTGGCGAGCTCGGTCTTGCCGACGCCCGTGGGGCCGGCGAAGATGAACGACCCGCCAGGACGACGGGGGTCCTTGAGCCCGGCGCGGGTGCGACGGATCGCCTGGGACAGCGCCTTGATGGCGTCGTCCATGCCGACGATGCGCTTGTGCAGCTCGTCCTCCATGTGGAGCAGCCGCGAGGACTCCTCCTCGGTGAGCTTGAAGACCGGGATGCCGGTCGAGGCCGCGAGGACCTCGGCGATCAGGTCGTCGGTCACCTCGGCGACGACGTCCATGTCCCCGGACTTCCACTGCTGCTCGCGCTCGGCCTTGGCCTCGACGAGCTTGCGCTCGTCGTCGCGCAGGGCGGCGGCCTTCTCGAAGTCCTGACCGTCGATGGCGGCTTCCTTCTCGCGGCGCACGTCGGCGATCTTGTCGTCGAACTCGCGCAGCTCCGGCGGGGCGGTCATGCGCTTGATGCGCAGTCGCGCGCCCGCCTCGTCGATCAGGTCGATCGCCTTGTCGGGCAGGAACCGGTCGTTGATGTAGCGGTCGGCGAGGTTGGCCGAGGCGGCCAGCGCGGAGTCCGTGATGGACACGCGGTGGTGCGCCTCGTAGCGGTCGCGCAGACCCTTGAGGATCTCGATGGTGTGCGCGAGGGTGGGCTCGGCCACCTGGATCGGCTGGAAGCGCCGCTCGAGAGCCGCGTCCTTCTCGATGTGCTTGCGGTACTCGTCCAGGGTGGTCGCGCCGATGACCTGCAGCTCGCCTCGGGCCAGCATCGGCTTGAGGATGCTCGCGGCGTCGATGGCACCCTCGGCCGCGCCGGCACCGACGAGGGTGTGGATCTCGTCGATGAACAGCACGATGTCGCCGCGCGTGCGGATCTCCTTGAGGACCTTCTTGAGGCGCTCCTCGAAGTCTCCGCGGTAGCGCGAGCCGGCGACCAGCGCACCGAGGTCGAGGGTGTAGACCTGCTTGTCCTTGAGGGTCTCGGGCACGTCGCCGCGCACGATGTCCTGGGCCAGGCCCTCGACCACGGCGGTCTTGCCGACGCCGGGCTCGCCGATGAGGACGGGGTTGTTCTTGGTGCGGCGGGACAGCACCTGCATGACCCGCTCGATCTCCTTGGCGCGGCCGATGACGGGGTCGAGCTTGCCGTCGCGGGCGGCCTGGGTGAGGTTGCGGCCGAACTGGTCGAGGACCAGCGACCCGGCCGGGGTGCCCTCCTGGGGGCCCGTGCTCGAGCCGCCGACGCCGGCGCCCGCGCTCTCCTTGCCCTGGTAGCCCGAGAGCAGCTGGATGACGGTCTGGCGCACGCGGTTGAGGTCGGCGCCGAGCTTGACCAGCACCTGCGCCGCCACGCCCTCGCCCTCGCGGATCAGGCCGAGCAGGATGTGCTCGGTGCCGATGTAGGAGTGGCCGAGCTGCAGCGCCTCGCGCAGGGACAGCTCGAGGACCTTCTTGGCGCGCGGGGTGAAGGGGATGTGGCCGGTGGGGGCCTGCTGACCCTGGCCGATGATGTCCTGGACCTGCTCGCGCACGGCCTCCAGGGAGATGCCGAGGCTCTCGAGGGCCTTGGCGGCCACGCCCTCACCCTCGTGGATGAGGCCGAGCAGGATGTGCTCCGTCCCAATGTAGTTGTGGTTGAGCATGCGCGCTTCCTCCTGCGCAAGCACCACGACTCGTCGGGCCCGGTCGGTGAACCGTTCGAACATCTGGGTTGTCTCCTCGCTATCGAGATGCCTCGATGCTATCTACGCCTCCCGACGGACCGTGCGCGCTGGGACGCACCGCCGGGCACGCCCCGCCGTACGGCGCGGGACTTGACGATGTCAACGCCACCGGCGTGCGTGGTGTTCCGTGCTGCGCGTCCGCGGTGTTCGCCCTCAGCGGACGGGATCGGCGCCGTGCGGGAGGCGGTCGTATGCCGGACGCCCGCCGTCACGGCCGACCGGCCTCAGTCGCGGATCGGGGTGGCCTGCTGGTGGCGCAGCTGCCACCCGTGCTCGGTGAGCAACCAGACCGAGGACCGCCAGGAGGTGCGGGACGACCGGTGCGCCCGGTAGGTCACGAGGACCACGCCGGGCGCAAGCAGCTCCGCCTCGAGGCGGTCGACGGTCAACGAGCTCGTCGAGTCCTCGACGGGGGCCTGGAGGGCCGTGCGCCGGTCGTAGACCTGACCGCTGGCGGCATACTCCGCGTAGTAGTCGTGCAGGAGCGGCTGCACGCCCTCCACGTCGCCGCGCATGTTGGGGTCGAGGAGCTTCATCTCGAGCTCGACCACCTGCTCCAGGTCGACGGTCTGGCCGTCGGCTCGGCCGTCGGGCTGGGTCGGGACGGACATGGCGCTCCTCACGGCGCAGGCGAGCGCCGGGTCGAGGGGGTCGCGCGGGCGCGACGAGGGCAGGTGGAGCAGGTCGTGGCTCCCGGGAGAGCGTAGATGAAGCAGCAGGATGCCCGCAGCCGACCTCGGGAGTCGTCGTCCGGCCGGACGAGCAGGGGGCTGCCAGCCGCCGCTGCGGCCCGCTCCACCGCGATGCGCCACAGGTCGTCGACCATCCCCAGCCGCTGGCGGCTGGACATCTTGACGCCGGGCGCGGCATACGACCTGGCCACCTGCTCGGCGTGGTGCCGGTAGGACTCCTCGGCCCGGCGCAGGCGCACGGGCTCGGAGGCGAGGACCTGGTGAGCGGCGCTCGCGGACACGTGGACCCGCGCGGGGTAGCCCTGGGTGGGGTGCGGCTCGATCACCACCGAGCCGGGCGACAGGTCGAGGGCCCAGGGCCCGATCGCGGCGGCGAAGGCCGCGGGGTGGGCCAGGGCGTCGAGGTACCACCCGAGGACGAAGGTGGCCGCGACGTGGGGTGGCTGGCGACGGCCGTAGAGCCGCGCCCAGCCCGCCTCCACCCGCGAGCGCCAGTCGGCCAGGGCCTGCAGCCCGGCCGGCGAGCCAGAGCCGACCTCGGCGGTGTCGACCGTGGGGCCGGACGCGGCATCGCCCGGCCCGACGAGGAGGTTGAGCCAGGCGATGCGAGACGAGACGAGGTCGCAGGCGAGCTCCAGCTCACCGCCGGTCAGGGGATGACCCACGGACGTCAGCGCCGTCGCGGTGAGCCGGACGCCGCGATCAGTGGGCGGCGTCGTAGGCCCTCTGCAGCTCGGACGAGACGCGGCCGCGCTCGGAGACCTGGAAGCCGTTCTGCCGACCCCACTCGCGGACGTCGTTGAGGTTGCTGCGGCCGCCGCCGGAGGGCTTGCGTCCGGTGGTCCTGCGACCGCCCGAGCGACGAGCGTGGCCGACCCAGGCCGCGAAGTCGTCGCGCAGCTTGCGGGCGTTGTCCTCGGACAGGTCGATCTCGTAGGTCACGCCGTCGAGCGCGAACGTCACGGTCTCGGCCGCGGCGCCCCCGTCGATGTCGTCCTCGATGATGACCTGGATGCGCTGTGCCATTTCGAATCTCCTCGTCAGTGGCCGGGAAAAGAATAGGTCCGCCCATCAACATAGGGGATTTCACCCGCGCTGGTCAAAGCATCGGTGTCGACTAAACGTGCCCGTCCTGCCCGCCGGTGGAATTGCGGGCCGACATCTCCTGCTCCCTTTCCCACTGGGCGTGCGCAATTCGTTCGCGCCGATCGCCCTCGAGGATGTTCTTCATCACGTGCCAGAAGATGAAGAGAACGCCCACGGTGGGTGCCAGAGCGATGAAGACCTTCCAGAGCATGTCCATGGCAAAACCTCTCGTCGATCAGGATTTCGCGGTGTCTCTCAGGCCTGCGGCTTGAGATGGGGAAACAGGATGGTCTCGCGGATCCCCGTGCCGGTGAGCAGCATGATGAGCCGGTCGACGCCCATGCCGGTCCCGCCCATCGGGGGCGCGCCGTACTCCAGCGCCCGCAGGAAGTCCTCGTCGAGCTCCATCGCCTCGTCGTCCCCGCCGGCGGCCAGCGCCGCCTGCGCGGTGAGCCGCTCGCGCTGCACCACCGGGTCGACCAGCTCGGAGTAGGAGGGGGCGAGCTCGACCCCACCGACGATGAGGTCCCAGGCCTCGACCAGGCCGGGCGTGGTGCGGTGGGCGCGCGCCAGCGGCCGCACGGACTCGGGGTAGTCGCAGACGAAGGTCGGCTGCAGCAGGGTGTGCTCGACGAGCTGCTCGAACAGCTCGAGGACGATCTCGCCGGCACCCCAGGAGGGCTTGAGGGAGATCTCGTGAGCCGCAGCCAGACGGCGCAGCCGCTCGACGTTGTCCGGCGTCTCGTCAGGCAGGACCTCCTCGCCGAGCGCCTGGCCGACCCCCTCGCAGATCGGCAGCCAGCGCCACTCGCCGGACAGGTCGATCTCCCGGCCGCGATAGTCGACCAGAGACGTGCCGCGGCCGGTCGCCTCCGCGGCGTCGAGAATGATCTGCCGGGTGCGGTCGGCCGCCGTGAACTGGTCGCCGTAGGCTTCGTAGAACTCGAGCTCGGTGAACTCCGGGGAGTGCGTGGAGTCCACCCCCTCGTTGCGAAAGACCTTGCCGATCTCGTAGACGCGGTCGACCCCTCCGACGACGGCGCGCTTGAGCCACAGCTCGGTGTAGGCGCGCAGACTCATGTCGATGTCGAAGGCATTGAGGTGGGTGGTGAACGGGGTGGCCGCTCCCCCGTGGCTGAGGTTGAGGATCGGCGTCTCCACCTCGACGAATCCGAGCCCGTCCAGGGTGCTGCGGATGGAGCGCAGCACCGTCGCCCGCAGCCGCACCATGTCGCGCGCCTCCTGACGCACGATCAGGTCGGCATACCGCTGCCGCACCCGCGTCTCCTCGGACAGGTCCTTGTGCAGCGTCGGGAGGGGGCGCAAGGCCTTGGAGGCCATGACCCAGGTCGTCGCCATGACGGACACCTCGCCGCGGCGACTGCGCACCACGTGCCCGGTGACGCTGACGTGGTCTCCGAGGTCGACGTCGGCCTTCCACGCGTCGAGCTGGTCCTGACCGACCTCGGCGAGGCTGAGCATGACCTGCAGGCGCGTGCCCGGCCCCTCCTGGAGGGTGGCGAAGCAGAGCTTGCCGGTGTTGCGCTGGTAGACGATGCGTCCCGTCACCGAGACGACGAACTCCTCGCCCTCGGGCTCGTCACCGGCCTCGAGCGGCTCACCGAGCGCGGCGGCCTGGGCCAGGGAGTGGGTGCGCGGGACGGTGACGGCGTAGGGCGCCATACCCCGCTCCAGCAGCCGCTCGCGCTTGTCGCGGCGGACCCGCATCTGCTCGGGCACGCCGCCGTCGGAGGCGGCGACGTCGGGCTGGTGGGGCTGCTGCTCGGGCGCGGAACTCATGCCCCCAGCGTAGTCGCGCGCACCGCGACTCCCCGCCGGTCGTCCTGCGCGCCGCCTTGGGCCGGAAGGCCGTCACCGGGGACACTGTCCGGGACGAAAGGACCCCCCATGCCGTCTCGCCCCGCCACCCTGCGCGCCGCCGTCGTGCTCCTGCCCCTGACCGTGGGCGCCGGCGCCCTGCTGTCCGGCTGCACCGCGCTGTCCAGCGGCTACGCGCCGCCGGTCACCGTGACGGTGACCCCGACGGTGACGGTGACCGGCGCGGCGGCGGCCCCCAAGCCCTCGGCGACACCCACGCCGACCCCCACGGCGACGCGCGCCGTCGGCGTGACCAGCCAGGTCCGTGGCCGGGCCTACGACCTCGGCAAGATCACGGCGGTGGAGATGAAGGACCAGACGCCGGTGCTGACCTTCGACCGGTGGACGGTGCGGGGCCGCTCGGACGGCTCGGTCGGCCGCCAGGGTGTGGACCTCGCACCGCACGCGGGCTCGCTGTTCAGCAACCGCAACGCCATCTCGTTCCGGATCCCGGTCGACCCGGGTGCGACCGTCGTGCGTCAGACCTGCACCAGCGAGGGCGCTCCCCCGCAGACCTCGCCGAGCACCGTCCAGGCCCTGTCCGAGCTGCCCGGGGACCAGGCGATCGTCAAGCTCACCCTCGACGACCAGGGCTGGGCCACCAAGGTCGAGAGCGACCCCGTCTGCGGCTGACGCGGGTCGGGCCGTCCGCCACGTGACACCCACGAGCAGGCGCCATCACCCGACCTCGGGAGACAGGCGCTAGGGCGCGGGCGGCGCGGTGCGGTCCTCGTCGAGCCGGCACCAGGACTGGCCCACGAGACCGGCGACGACGAGCAGGACGCCGGCCGCGGTCACGGCGAGGGCCGCCGCGGCGTCGGACCCGAGGCCCTGCAGCGCGAGGCCGGCCCGTGCGACGAGGGCGTGGGCCAGGCTCCACCCGGCCACCACGGCGCCGGTCAGCGCGGCGGCCTGGCAGAGCACCAGCACCCGGAAGCCCCGCAGCCCGTCGTGCGGACCTGAGGCCCGGCGACCACGCACGGTGCGGCGGACCGACCAGGCGCCGGCCAGGACGAGCGCGGCCACGAGCACGAGCGGCAGCGTGGCGAGGTAGCCGACCGGCGGCAGGGACCGCCCGCCCTCGCTCCACCACGACAGCGCGGCGTAGCCGACGGCGAGCACCAGCACCGCGAGGAGGGCGCACAGACCGACGCTGAGCCCGCGGCCACCCCTCAGCACGACGCCACCTGGTCGCCGCGGAGACGGTGGCGGGGACCGAGGGGCCACGCGGGCCCCGGCCGTATGCCGTCCGCCCGCCGCTCGTCCGCGAGCTCCCGCACGAGGCGGCGGTCGCCGCCTGGGAGGGTCAGCTCGGCGTCGGGGTCGACCTCGGCCCACGGCACCAGCACGAACCCGCGCTCGTGGGCGCGGGGGTGAGGCAGCGTGAGCCGGGGGTCGTCGCTGCGGGCCTCGCCGTAGGCGATGAGGTCGAGGTCGAGGGTGCGGGCACCCCAGCGGACCTCACGGGTGCGGCCGTGGTCGGCCTCGATGCGGTGCAGCCGGTGGAGCAGGGCGCGGGCGGACAGGCGGGTGCGGCCGAGGACGACGGCGTTGAGATAGGCGGGCTGCTCGGGTCCGCCCACCGGGTCCGTCTCGACGACCGCCGACCGCCCGGTGACGCGCAGACCCCGGGTGCGGGTGAGCCGGTCGACGGCCGAGGCCAGCGTCGCCAGGGGCTCGTCGAGGTTGGCGCCGAGGGCGATGACGACCTCGACGTCCCGGCGGGAGGTCACCGTCACCGCGACGTCGCCGAACGCGACGGCGATGGGAGCGGACGGCTTGTGCACCGTCACGTCGACGGACTCCAGGAGCAGGTGGTCCTCGAGCAGCCGGGCGCCGATGCTCCCCGCCAGGGCCTCGACGAGGTCGTGCGGCTCCCCCGTCACGAGCTCGTGGACGGTCTCGGCGACCGCGGCATAGCTCACGGTGGCCGCGAGGTCGTCGGTGGCGGCCGCACGTCCGAGGTCGAGGTGCAGGACCAGGTCGACGACGAACTCCTGCCCGAGCACGCGCTCCTCGGGCAGGACGCCGTGCCTGCCGCGGGCGCGCACGCCGGTGAGCGTGATCCGGTCGGTCATCGGGCACCTCCGGCGCCCGGGACGCCGCGCCTCGGCCCTGCAGCGGACGAGGCAGCGGGCAGCGCGGCGGCGGGCGGCATACCGGCCTGCCAGGCGGCGGGCGGCATACCGGCCTGCCAGGCGGCGAGCACCCGCAGGGCGTCGGCGCTCCCCCGCACGTCGTGGACCCGCACTCCCCACACACCGGCCTGGGCGCAGAGCAGGGTGGTGGCCGCCGTCGCGGTGTCGCGCTCGAGCGGAGGCCGCGGGACGGGCTGCCCGGACGGGGCACCGTCGGCCGTGGCGGAGCCCTCGGTCGGCGGGTCCGCGAGCAGCGACCCGAGAAAGGCCTTGCGGGAGGTGCCGACGAGGAGCGGGCGTCCCAGGGCGGCGAGCTCGTCCAGCCGACGCAGGAGCTCCCAGTTGTGGGCCGCGGTCTTGGAGAAGCCGATGCCGGGGTCGAGGACGACCTGCTCGTCGCGGACGCCGGCCTCCCGCAGCTCGGCCAGCCGCTGGGCCAGCTCGTCGCGGACGTCGGTGACGACGTCGTCGTAGGTCAGGTGGTCCTGCTGCTGCATGTCGGCGCCGTGGGCCCGCCAGTGCTGCACCACCATGGTGGCTCCCGTGCGGGCGACCACCTCACGGATGGCGGGGTCGCCGAGGCCGCCGCTGACGTCGTTGACGACGGCGGCGCCCGCGTCGACCGCCGCCGCGGCGACCTCCGCGCGCATCGTGTCGACGGACACCGTGACCCCCGCGGCCACCAGCTCGCGCACGACCGGCACGACCCGGTCGAGCTCCTCGGACACGAGGGGCCGCGTCGCGCCGGGCCGCGTGGACTCCCCGCCCACGTCGACGACGTCGGCGCCGTGGCGGGCGAGCTCGAGCCCGTGCTCCACCGCCCGCCGGGCATCGGACCACCGGCCCCCGTCGCTGAACGAGTCGGGGGTGACGTTGAGGACGCCCACCAGCACGGGCCGCCCCCGGTCGCGGCGCAGGTCGATCACGCGCGGCCCCCGAGCGCGAGCTGCATCGCCTCGGCCCGAGTGGCGGGGTCGTGCAGCTGGCCGCGCACCGCCGAGGTGATGGTCCGGGAGCCGGGCTTGCGGACGCCCCTCATGGACATGCACAGGTGCTCGCACTCGAGCACGACGATCGCGCCACCGGGATGGAGGTGCTGCACCAGCGCGTCCGCGACCTGCGTGGTCAGACGCTCCTGCACCTGCGGCCGGCGTGCATAGACGTCGACGAGCCGCGCCAGCTTGGACAGTCCCGTGACGCGCCCGTCCTTGCCGGGGATGTAGCCGACGTGCGCGACGCCGTGGAAGGGCACGAGATGGTGCTCGCAGGTGGAGTAGACCTCGATGTCCCGGACCAGGATCAGCTCGCTGTGCCCGATCTCGAAGACGGCGTCGAGCACCGAGCCGGGGTCCTGCCCCAGCCCCGAGAACATCTCGTCGTAGGCGCGCGCCACCCGCGCCGGTGTGTCGCGCAGGCCGTCCCGGTCCGGGTCCTCGCCGATCGCGAGCAGCAGCTCGCGGACGGCCGCCTCGGCCCGCGCGCGGTCGACCGTCACGTCACTGACCCGGGTCGACCCGGTCGTCCCCGGGGAGCTCGATCACCTGGGTGGGAGGGTGCTCGCGCTCCGGGTCCGGGTTGTCGCCCACCTGCTGCTCGACCCGGGCCTCGACGGCCTCGACGGTCGCGCGCTCGCCGGACTGCAGCGCCATCTCCTCGGCCGGGGTCAGCACCGGGGGACGGTTGCTGACCTGCCGGTCCTCGCTGGACAGCCACACCGGGCGCTCGGGGCGCTTGACGACGTCCGCAAAGATCACGGCCAGCTCCTCGCGACCGAGCGTCTCCTTCTCGAGCAGCTCGAGCACGAGGCGGTCGAGCACGTCGCGGTTCTCGCGCAGCGCGTGCCAGGCCTCGTCGTGGGCGTACTCGATGAGGCGGCGGACCTCCTCGTCGACGATGCCCGCGACCTTCTCGGAGTAGTCGCGCTGGTGGCCGTAGTCGCGACCGAGGAAGACCTCGCCCTGCTCCTGACCCAGCTTGATCGCACCCACCCGCTCGGACATCCCGAACTGCGTGACCATCTTGCGGGCCATGCTCGTGGCCTTCTCGATGTCGTTGGAGGCACCCGTGGTGGGGTCGTGGAAGATCATCTCCTCCGCGACCCGACCGCCCAGGGCGTAGGCCAGCTGGTCGAGGATCTCGTTGCGGGTCGTGGAGTACTTGTCGTCGTTGGGCAGGACCATCGTGTAGCCGAGGGCACGGCCGCGGGGCAGGATCGTGATCTTGCTGACCGGGTCCGTGTGACGCATCGACGCCGCCACGAGCGCGTGCCCGCCCTCGTGGTAGGCCGTGATCTTCTTCTCCTTGGCCGACATGATGCGCGTGCGCTTCTGCGGTCCGGCGATCACGCGGTCGATCGCCTCGTCGACGATGGCGTTGGTGATCTGCAGTTGGTTGGACCGGGCGGTGAGCAGCGCGGCCTCGTTGAGCACGTTGGCGAGGTCGGCACCCGTCATACCGGGGGTGCGCCGCGCGACGGTCATCAGGTCGACGTCCTCGGCGAGCGGCTTGGACTTGGCGTGCACCTGCAGGATGTGGTGGCGGCCGAGCATGTCGGGGGCCTCGACCGCGATCTGCCGGTCGAACCGGCCCGGGCGCAGCAGCGCCGGGTCCAGGATGTCGGGGCGGTTGGTCGCCGCGATGAGGATGACATTGGTCTTGACGTCGAAGCCGTCCATCTCGACGAGCAGCTGGTTGAGCGTCTGCTCGCGCTCGTCGTGGCCGCCGCCGAGCCCCGCGCCGCGGTGGCGACCCACGGCGTCGATCTCGTCGACGAAGATGATGGCCGGGGCGCTGGCCTTCGCCTGCTCGAACAGGTCGCGCACGCGGGAGGCACCCACGCCGACGAACATCTCGACGAAGTCCGACCCGGAGATCGAGAAGAACGGGACCCCGGCCTCGCCGGCGACGGCGCGGGCGAGCAGGGTCTTGCCGGTTCCGGGCTGGCCGTAGAGCAGGACGCCCTTGGGGATCTTGGCGCCGACGGCCGCGAACTTCTCGGGCTCGACGAGGAACTCCTTGATCTCCTGCAGCTCCTCGACCGCCTCGTCCGCGCCGGCCACGTCGTCGAAGGTCACCTGCGGCATGTCCTTGGTGGCCAGCTTGGCCTTGGACTTGCCGAACTGCATGACCTTGGACCCGCCGCCCTGCATCGAGCTCATGATGAACCACGCGAAGGCACCGAAGAGCAGCAGCGGCAGCAGGTAGCCGAGCAGGGCGAGGAACGGCGAGTCCGTCGGCGGCTGCTCGTCGTAGCCCTGGGAGGGCTTGTGCGCGTCGAGGAGCTTGACCAGCTCGGGACCGCGCGGCTCGATGTAGTGCGCCCGGACGTGCTTGGCGTCCTTGACCTTGCCGCCGGTGTACTCGCTGCCGTCCTTGAGGGTCAGGTCGATGCGGTTGCCGTCGACCAGCTTGGCCGACTCCACCTTGTCCTGCTGGATCAGCTGGACCGCGGCCGACGTGTCGACCTCGCGGAAGTCCGACTGCTGCCCGACGGACAGCCAGGCGGCGATCAGCAGGCTGACGACGACCACCCACATCCAGGGGCTTCGTGCGATGCGCTTCGCGTTCATGTACGTGCGGGGTGCGACCCCGTCCCTTCCTGATCAAGCGGTTCGGCCGAGGCCGAGGAGTTGAGAGACCGTTGCCGGCACCGAGGGGGACAACGAGCGAGCGATCTGAGGTGTTCCGGGCGGTCCGAGCGCCTGCGAGGGCCTGCGGTGGGCCCGGCTCGCGGCATACGGCCCGCGCCGGCGCCCGTCAGCTGTAGACGTGCGGGGCGAGCAGCCCGATCTCGCGCAGGTTGCGGTACTGCTGGTCGTAGTCGAGGCCGTAGCCGACGACGAACTCGTCGGGGATGTCGAAGCCGACGTAGCGGACGTCGATCGGGACCTTGACGACGTCCGGCTTGCGCAGCAGCGTCATGATCTCCAGCGAGGCCGGCTTGCGGGACTCCAGGTTGGAGCGGGTCCACGACAGGGTGAGACCCGAGTCGATGATGTCCTCCACGATGAGGACGTGCCGGTCGGTGATGTCGGTGTCGAGGTCCTTGAGGATCCGCACGACGCCTGAGCTCTTGGTGCCCGAGCCGTAGGACGAGATCGCCATCCAGTCCATCTCCACGCTGCCCGGCAGGTGGCGCATGAGGTCCGCCATGACCATGACGGCGCCCTTGAGCACGCCCACGAGCAGGACGTCCTTGCCCTCGTAGTCCCGCCAGATCTCGCCGGCCAGCTCCGCCAGGCGCTCCTGGATCTGCTGCTCGGTGTAGAGCACCTCGGCGAGGTCGTCACCCATGTCGCTCGCTTGCACTGCGTCTCCTCGGTCCGGCTCGTTGCGCGTGGTGTCGGTGGGGCCTCGGCGGTCCCGCCGGCGTTCATTCAACCCGATCGGCGGGCCCGATCATGATCCGACCGGCCCGTCCAGGCGTCCGGGCCGCGACCAGGTGCCCCGGCAGGGACACGGGACCCTGCCCCCGCCAGTGTGTCAGGAGCCGGTCGGTCGCGAGGACGTGCGCGGCGGTCAACGCCCCCGACGGAGCACCGGCGGCCAGGGCGGCGAGGCGCAGCACGCGGGTGCGGACTGCCTCGGGCTGGCTCGCGAGCGCGTGCGCAGGCAGGCTGGTCGGCACCTCTGCCTGCTGCGCCAGCCAGGTGGCGGCCAGCTGGTCGAGGGCGTCCGCGTCGGCCCGCAGCCGGTCGGCCGAGCGCGCCAGGGCATCCCGTATGCCGGGGCCCAGCGCCTCCTCCAGCACCGTCATGGCGCCGCGCGCCCGCACGCGGGCGTAGGCGGGGTCGGCGTTGTGCGGGTCCTGCCAGGGGTCGAGGCCGTCGTGCGCGCACACGGCCGCCGTGTCGGCCCGGGTCACCGCGAGGAAGGGGCGGGCGAGCAGGCCGCGGCGTCGCGGCATGCCCGCCAGGGACCGGGCGCCGGAGCCGCGGGCCAGCCCGAGGAGCACCTGCTCGGCCTGGTCGTCACGGGTGTGGGCCAGCAGCACGGCGACCGCCTCCAGCCGCTCGGCCTCGGCGACGAGGGCGGCGTGGCGGGCGTCGCGAGCGGCGTCCTCGGGCCCGCCGGGGTGCTCCCGGGGGACCTCGACGCGGCGCACGACGACGGGGTCCAGGCCCAGCCCCCGGCACTGCGCGGCGGCCCGGTCGGCCACCCCGGCGGACCCGTCCTGGAGCCCGTGGTCCACCACGACGGCCCCCGCCGGGCGGCCGGTCTTGTCGACCTCGAAGGCCACCACGCTGGCGAGCGCCAGCGAGTCGGTCCCGCCGCTGCACCCCACGAGGACGCGGCCCTCGGGGAGCTCGCCGAGCAGCCGCCGCGCCGCGAGACGGCAGGCGGCGACGGCGGCGGGCGGGGACGGCATACGGCCTGGCTGGGGCGGGGCGCTCAGCCGTGGACCCGGGCGAGCCACAGCCGGTGATCGCCGATCTCGGCCGGGGTCGGGAGGGTCTCGGGCGACGCCCAGACGGCGTTGAAGCCGTCCATCCCGACCTCGTCGACGACGCCCCGGACGAAGGTCGCGCCGTCGGAGTACTGCCGCATCTTGGCCTCGAGCCCGAGCAGCCGCCGCACGACCCGGTCGAGCGAGGAGCGGCCACCACGACGCTCGTCGAACTTCGCGCGGATGGTGTCCACGGTGGGGATGACGGCCGGTCCCACGTCGTCCATGATCACGTCCGCGTGGCCCTCGAGCAGGCTCATGATGGCCGTCAGGCGGGCGATCTCCTCCCGCTGCTCGGGGGTCGTGACCAGGTCGGAGAGGCCGTTGCCGCCCTCACGCACCGCGTCGGGCAGGTTGCGCACCACCATCGCGAGGCGCGCGGCCAGCTGGTCGGCGTCGGGCACGAGGTCGACGCTCAGCGCCCGCGTGCGCTCGAGCATGTGCTCGCGCAGCCACGGCACGGCGGTGAACTGCACGCGGTGGGTCTCCTCGTGCAGGCACACCCACTGCCGGAAGTCCGCAGGGTCGAGCTCGAGCTCGCGCTCCACCTCGACGACGTTGGGGGCGACCAGGAGCAGCTGGGGCGTGCCGCCGGGCGCCAGGTCGTACTGCCCGAGCACCTTGCTCGCGAGGAAGGCCATCAGCGCGCCGGTCTCCCCCCCGTGACCTTGCTCCCGACGGCCGCGGCGGCGGGCCCGACCGGCGTCGTGCGCGAGGCGAGGAGCTTGTCCTGCACCGGCGCGATCATCCCCCGCATGGAGCGGACGTTGGCGTCGATCCAGCCGGCACGGTCCACCACGCGGGCGGGCTCGGCGCTCGCGGGGGCGTGCATCCGGGCGGTGTCGGCGACGTGCTGGGCGGAGCGCGCGGCGGCGTCGCGCAGGGCGTGGACCGCGTCGGCGGCCTCGGCCGGGGTGACCTGGGGGCCGCGCGGCACGAGGCGGCGGCCCGTGGCGGCGGCGAAGTCCCAGTCGACGAGCTCGATGGTCGGGTCGGGACGGTGGTCCTGCCTGGTGTCCTGGCTCATGAGGAGGTCAACCTCTCGGGGTGGTGATCCGTTCCCTCGGTGGCGGTGGCGGTATGCCGGACCGCCCGTCTCGTGCTGCGTCGCCGGTCTCGCGCCGCGTCCCCGGTCTGGTGCCCCGCCACCGGTCTCGTGCTGCAGCCCGAGACGGGCGCGGCGGGCCGAGACGCAGAAGGGCCGTCCAGACGGAGAGCGCCCGGTCACCGGCACCCGCACGTCGCCAGCCGCGTCACCAGGGCGTCCAGGGCCGCGCGGGCGCCCTCCGTCCCTCCCGCCGCCGGGACGTCGTCGGCCAGCACGGCGAAGGCGAGCAGCCGGCCGTCCGCGTCGACCACGGTGCCGCCCAGCGAGCTGATGCCGGTGAGGGTGCCGGTCTTGGCCCGCACGACCCCCGCCCCGGCCGCCGACGCCCCGGCCACGTAGCGCCCGGCCAGCGTGCCGGACAGGCCCGCCACCGGCAGGTCCTCGACGACGCGCGCCATGCCGGGGTCACGGCCGGAGGTGCCCGCCACGAGCACGTCCCCGACGAGGCGGGCCGGGACCGTCGTCCCCGCGGACAGACCGCTGGTGTCGGCGAGGCGGACACCCGTCAGGTCGTATCCCCGTCGGGCGAGCTCGCCCTGCACCCACCGGGCCGCCGCGGCGAAGCCGCCGCTCGCCCCGGCCCGCGTCGCCGCCTGGCGGGCCAGCGACTCGGTCACGGCGTTGTCGCTGCGGGCCAGCGCCACCGCCATCACGTCGGCGACCGGCGCCGACGACACCGACGCGAGCGCGCGGCTGCCCGCGGGCGCCGCCGAACGGGCCAGGTCGCCCCGCACCGAGATGCCCGCGCGCCCCAGCTCGGTCCGCAGCACCGCGGCCACCTCGCCGGCCGGGTCGGCGGGCGCCGGGGCCCCGGGGGCCACCAGGCCGTCCGCGAGCCCGAGCATGGCCACCTTGCCGACGATCGCCTCGCCCAGGTAGGCACGGTCCCACGTCGGGGCGTAGTCGGGGCCCGCCGCGTGGCTCAGGTCCAGGCCGAGCGTGACGGTGGTGCGCCCGGCCGAGCGCAGCGCCGCCGCCGTCTGGGCGGCCAGGGTCGCCACCCCGGCATGCCCCTGCACCTCGCCCGGGCGGGACGGTCCCCGCGCCAGCATCATGTCGCCCCCGGCCCGCAGCACGACCCGGCCGTCGGGGGCGAGGACGGTCGAGGTGACGAGCCGGGTCTCCGGGCCGAGCGCGGGCACGACAGCGGCGGCCGTCAGGAGCTTGGTCGTCGAGGCGGGGGTCCGCGGCTGGTCGGCGGCCACGTCCAGCAGGTGCGCGCCCGTCATACCGTCGCGGACCGTCAGCCCGACCGAGGGGCCCAGCCGGGGGTCCGCGAGGGCCGGGGCGAGGGCGCCGCGCAGGGCTCCCGCCGCCGGTGCGGGGGCAGCCGTCGAGGTCGCGGAGCCGGCGGGGGTCGGCACCGCCACGCGCGGCACGGGGGCGCCGTCCGAGGTGACCGGGGCGCCGGCCGCGGCGGTGGCGCCGGGCGTCGAGGGGTCACGGTCGATCGTGAGGATGCCGGGGACCCTGTCGTGCGCGTCCAGCACGCCGTATGTGGCAACGGCCACACCGAGCGTGGCGGCGCCCGCGATTAGCGTCATCCGGCGCACGGCCACCCCTTGTCTGTGGGTAGGTTGGTGGCCAACGATTGATCGACCGTCTTGCAGCCTAGGCCAGCGCGCCGGGCTGCGCCGATAGCCACGCAAAGGGGCCACCAGTGGAGCTGGACGTCACCATCGAGATCCCGTCGGGTCACCGCAACAAGTACGAGGTCGACCACGAGTCCGGCCGGATCCGCCTGGACCGCATGCTGTTCACGTCCACCCGCTACCCCGCCGACTACGGCTACGTCGAGGACAGCCTCGGCGAGGACGGCGACCCGCTCGACGCCCTGGTCCTGCTCGACGAGCCGACCTTCCCCGGGTGCCTCGTGCGGGCGCGCCCCATCGGCCTGTTCCACATGCGCGACGAGGCCGGCGGCGACGACAAGCTGCTGTGCATCCCGGCCGGCGACCCGCGCCAGGAGCACATCACCGAGCTCGACCACATCAGCGACTTCGACCGGCTCGAGATCCAGCACTTCTTCGAGACCTACAAGGACCTCGAGCCCGGCAAGTCCGTCGAGGGCGCCTTCTGGGCCGGTCGCGAGCGGGCCGAGGAGATCGTCCTCGAGGCCCTCCAGCGCGCCAAGGACAACAACGTCACGACCCTGCGCTGGCCCGCTCCGCACCAGTCGCACTGACGGGCCGCCCGACCTGCCCGGTCAGACCCCCGTACGCCGAGAGCGGCGGTCCTCCACCCGGAGGGTCGCCGCTCTCGCTGCACCCCGCCCCTGTAGCGGCGCAGGACCCTCGCAGCGCAGGCCCCTTCGCGTCAGCGCACGCGACCGCCGTAGGGCAGAAGGTCGGACCAGTACATCGACTCGACGCGCACCTGCGCCCCGGTGTGCGGGGCGTTGACCATCTTGCCGTCGCCGATGTAGAGGCCCACGTGGTGGATCGAGGCCGCGTCCTTGCCGAAGAACACGAGATCGCCCGGCTGGAGCTGCGACAGCGGGAGCCGCTGGGTCTGCGCCCACTGCGAGCCGGAGTAGTGGTCCAGGCGGGAGCCGGCCGCGCCCCAGGCGCCCTGGACGAGGCCCGAACAGTCCCAGCGGTCGGGGCCGGCCCCTCCCCAGAGGTACCAGTCGCCGACCTGCGCCATCGCGAAGTCGATGGCCTTCTTGGCGCGCGGGTTGGGGGCTGCGACGGAGAAGGCGCTGCCCCGGAGGTAGCCGGGCACGCGGCGCAGCGCGCGGGTCGCGGACCGGTCCGCGGCCTTGGCGGCGGCGCGCGCCCGGTCCGCGGCCCTGCCGGCCCGGCTCGCCTCTGCGGCCAGCTGCTGAGCGCGGGCGCGGGCCGCCCGCGCCTTGCGGCGGCTCGCAGCGACCGTGGCGGCATGGTCGGTGGCGTCGCTCCCGCTGCCGGCGGCGGCGCGATCTGCGGCGGCCTCCTGGGCGGCAGCCTCCCGGGCCGCACGGTCGGCGGCGGCCTGCGTCGTGTCGCGGGTCTGCTCGGCGGTGCTGCGGGCGGCGTCGGCCTGCAGGGCGTCGACCCGCTCCTTGGCCGCGGCCGCCGCAGCGGCCTCGGCGGCCCGCACGTCGGCAGACAGGCTCTCGGACTCGCGCTGCGCCGCCTCGGCCAGGGCGGCAGCCTCGCGGGCGGCGGCGGCGCGCTGCTCAGCCTCGACCCGCAGGCCCTCCTGGCGGCGGCGCTCCAGATCGATCGAGGTCTGGTTGAGCCGTGCCAGGGTCGCGAGCGCCTCGTCCTGGGCGGCCTGGGTGGCCTGCGCAGCGGCGACGGCGGCCTGCTCGGCGGCGCCCGCTCGGGTGCGGGCAGCGAGCGCCGCGGTCTCGTCGGCCTTGCGCTGCTCCTGGGCGCGCTGGGCGGCGCGGCGCAGCTCGGTCGCGCGGGTGAGGTCGCCGGTGGCCTGACGCACGACGCCGGTCTGCAGCTCCCCGAGCGTGGCGAGCCCCGAGGCGCGGTCCAGGACGGCCTGCGGACCGCCCGGGGTGACGAGAGCCTCCAGCCTGTGCAGGTCGCTGCGGGACTCGTAGGTCTCGGCCGCGACCCGCCCCAGGTTGACCTTGGCGGCGGCCAGGGCCCGCTCGGCGGCGCGCGCCCGGGAGTCGGCGTCGGCGTAGGCCTTGGTGGAGGTCTCCAGGCGCACCTTGGCACCGTTGTACTGCTCTGCGGCGAGCGCGGCCTCGCGCCGGGCCTGCTCGAGACGGTCGGCCGCGGCGGCATACTGCGCCTGCGCGGTCGCGACCTGGGCCTCCTGGTCGGCGACGGCCCGGTTGGCCGCGTCGACGTCCTGCGCGGAGGGCAGCGTCTGCGCGCTGCTCGTCGGTGACGGGTCCGGCTCGGCGGACGCCGGGGCGACGAGACCCAGGGTCAGCAGGGCGACCGTCACGCTGACGGACGCGGCGCGTACGCCGACCCTTGGGCCGCGACGGACGCGTGGCGTGGACTGCATTGAGGTCCCCTCTGGAGCTGTGATCGACCGGGCGACGCCCCTTGGGGACGCGATGGCAAGGGTCCGCACCGCCTGAGGCGTCGCCCCCTTCTGGGTCCAGGGTACGGAGCCAGCGGCCCGGTGGCACGGGGTCCCCGACATCCAGGTGGCCTCACGCTGTGTGACAAGGGACGTCGCGATGAACACCTCACGTCCGCGCCGCGTCACAGAGCCGTGTTTCCGCAGGTCACAGCCGTGTAACGGGACGACCTGCCGCAGCATAACGAAATGGTAACGGGCTGCTCCGAACGGGTAGCACGGCGCCCCACCTCGTCCGATTGTTCCGGGCGGTCGGACACGCACAGTGACCACGCCTCAGCGCGTCCGGCCATCGGTCCGGATCAGCTCTTGACGACCCGCGGCCGGCGCTGTCGGGCCCGCGCCCGATCAGACCGCCTCAGCCACCTCAGCCCGCCGACGGGGCCACGTCGCGGAGCCCCGCGGTCGCCGCCGCGATCCGTCGCTCGGTGAGACCCGGCTCGTGCCGTCCCTCAGCGAGCAGTCGCCGGTCGTGCAGCGAGCTGAGCAGGCTCTCGCACACCTCCCACGCGTCGCGGCGGGCGAGGAGCGACTCGACGGTCTCGGTGGCGGCGAGGTCGGGCGGCGCCGCCTTGAGGTAGGCCCGGACCAGGTGCTCCACGGCCGGGCGATCCAGCCGCACCTGCACACCCTCGCTCGCGAGCCGGCCCCCCAGGTAGCCGAGGTCACGCGCCGGGTCGTCGATCTCGGCCCACTCCCAGTCGACCAGCCGCGGCTCGCCGTCCTCGACCAGCACGTTGGCCGCCACGAGGTCGCCGTGGACCAGCGCGAACCTGCGGACGGGCTCGAACCACGGCTCGCGCTCGGCGAGGTAGGCGCGCACGCCAGGCAGCAGCGCCAGCACCTCGGGGTCGGACACCACCTCGGGCTGGTGCTCGATCCACCACCCCAGCCCGGCCTCGAAGGCGCCGACGATGCTGACGGCGCTGCGCTGCGGGTCCCCCACCGGCCCGCAGCGGGTGTAGGCCCGGTCGTGGAGGCGGGCGATGACCCGGGCGAACCGGGTGAGCAGCTCCTCGTCCCAGTCGCCGGGGTCGGTGAGGACCTCGCCGGGCACCAGGCCGACGACCATGGCCGGCATGCCGAGCCGGTCGCCGCTCTCGTCCAGCGCCACCGGCTGGGGGCCGACGCCCTCGGGGAGGAGCTGCAGCACCGTGAACTCCTCACGCATGGCGCGCGGCAGGTCGTCGGTGGGTCGGCGCACGACCCGCACCACGACGTCCGTGCCGCGGGTGGCGACGTGCCAGGCGGCATACGACTCGCCCCGCCCGAGCAGGCTCACCCACTCGGGCGGGTGCGGCAGGCCGCACCAGGCCCACTCGCGGTCGAGGGCGGCGCGCAGGGTGTCGTCGTCGATCATCGACCCAGGCTAGGGGGCGGCAGCGCGAACAGGCTGCACCGAGGGGGCGCAGGTGTCGCGCCCGACGGCGTGTCGTCGACGTCTGCGACCCCTCGGTGCAGGATCAGGCCGCGCGGCCGTCGATCAGCGGGACGTCGAGCCCGTCGCGCAGCTCGTCGAGGGTGATGCCGTGGGTCTCGCGCACGACGACACCGCGCTCCTCGAGCAGGAAGACGGCCTGGCTGGTGTAGACCCGGCGCACGCACCCGAGCCCCGTCACGGGATAGGTCAGCTCGGGGACGACCTTGGCCGAGCCGTCCTTGGCGAACAACGACATCATCACCCAGGTCTGCTTGGCCCCGATCGCCAGGTCCATCGCGCCGCCGACGGCGGGGATGGCGTCCGCGGCGCCGGTGTGCCAGTTGGCCAGGTCTCCCCCGGCGGAGACCTGGAAGGCACCCATGACGCACACGTCCAGGTGACCGCCACGCATCATCGCGAAGCTGTCCGCGTGGTGGAAGTAGGACGCTCCCGGCAGCTCGGTGACGGGGATCTTGCCCGCGTTGATCAGGTCGACGTCGATGTCCTCGCCGTGCGCCTGGGGTCCCATGCCGAGCATGCCGTTCTCGGTGTGCAGGGTGATCTGCTGCTCGTCGCGCAGGTAGTCGCTGATCAGCGTCGGTTGCCCGATCCCGAGGTTGACGAAGGAACCCGGCTCGATGTCGTGCGCCACCAGCGCCGCCAGCTCCTGCTTGCTCAGCTCGCCGCCCGTGCTGGGGCTCGTGCGGGTGCTCGTGCTGCTGCTCGTCGGCTCGGTCATCGCAGGCCCTCCTTGTCGCTGCTGGTGGTGCGCACCTCGACGACCGTGTCGACGAAGATGCCGGGGGTCACGACGACCTCCGGGTCGATCTGACCGGCGGGCACGACCTCCTCGACCTGCACCACGCTGCGGGCCACCGCGGTGCACATGGCCGGGCCGAAGTTGCGTGCCGTCTTGCGGTACAGGAGGTTGCCCATCGCGTCGCTGCGCAGCGCCTTGACCAGCGCGACGTCACCGGTGATCGGCGCCTCCAGCACGTAGCCGCGGCCGTCGATCACTCGCGTCTCCTTGCCCTCGGCCAGCAAGGTGCCGTATGCCGTGGGCGTGAAGAAGCCACCGATGCCGGCACCGCCCGCGCGGATCCGCTCCGCGAGCGTGCCCTGCGGCACGACCTCGAGCTCGACCCGGCCCGCCCGGTAGGCCTCGTCGAAGTGCCACGAGTCGCTCTGCCGGGGGAAGGAGCAGATCATCCTCGCGACCTGGCCGTTCTTGATGAGGGCGGCCAGCCCCTCGTCGCCGTTGCCGGCGTTGTTGTTGACGACCGTGAGCCCCGAGACGCCGCTGCGGATCAGCGCCTCGATCAGCTCCACCGGCTGCCCTGCGATGCCGAAGCCTCCGATCAGGACGGTGTCCCCGTCCTGGACGACGCTGACCGCCTCGTCGACGTCCGCGGCCACGTGCAGCCCGCTCATCGTGCTCCCTCCCTCGTGCCGGTGGTGCCGGTGGTGCCGGCGCTGGCGACGTTCTCGACGACGACGGCGAGCCCCTGGCCGACGCCGATGCAGATCCCGGCCAGGCCGTAGCGCCCACCGGTCGCGGCCAGGCGACGAGCCACCGTGCCGAGCACGCGCAACCCCGATGCGCCGAGGGGGTGGCCGATGGCGATCGCCCCGCCCCAGCGGTTGACGACGCCCACGTCGAGGCCGTCGCGCTCCCACGCGTCCAGGCAGGCCAGGGACTGGGCGGCGAAGGCCTCGTTGAGCTCGACCGCGTCGATGTCGCTCCAGGTCAGGCCCGCGCGGCGCAGCGCCTGCTCCGCCGCCGCGACGGGCGCGTAGCCGAAGTACTGCGGCTCGTTCGCGGCCTCGCCACGGGAGACGATCCGCGCCAGGGGATCGCGCCCCAGCAGCTCGGCCGCCCGTTCGGAGCCCACGAACGCAGCGGACGCCCCGTCGTTGAGGGGCGAGGCGTTGCCCGCGGTGACCGTGCCGCCCTCCGTACGAAAGACGGTCTTGAGCCCGGCCAGGGTCTCGGGGGTCGAGCCCGGGCGGATGCCCTCGTCCCGCTCGAGGTCCGTCCCGGGCACGGTGACCACGTGGTCGGCATACCGGCCCTCGTCCCAGGCCGCAGCGGCGAGCCGGTGCGACTCGGCGGCGAAGGCGTCCTGCCGCTCGCGCGAGACCCCGTGGAGCTCGGCGAGCTGCTCGGTCGCCTCCCCGAGGCTGACGGTCCACCGGCCAGGCATGCGGGGGTTGACCAGGCGCCACCCGAGAGCGGTGCTCTCGGCGGTGAGGTTGTGGGCGGGGTAGGGCTTGCTGGTCTTGGGCAGCACCCATGGGGCGCGGCTCATCGACTCCACGCCGCCGACGAGGACCAGGTCGGCGTCGCCCGCCATCACCTGCCGCGAGGCGACCATGGCGGCGTCGAGCGACGACCCGCAGAGCCGGTTGACCGTGCTGCCGGGGATCGAGACGGGCAGGCCGGCGAGCAGCGTGGCCATGCGGGCGACGTTGCGGTTCTCCTCGCCGGCGCCGTTGGCGTTGCCGAAGGTCACGGCGTCGATGCGCTCGGGGTCGAGCCCGGGCGAGCGGTCGACCAGGGCGCGCACGACGTGGGCCGCGAGGTCGTCGGGCCGGGTGCCGGCCAGGGCCCCGCCGAACCGCCCGAAGGGCGTCCGGACGGCGTCGTAGAGATAGGTGTCGGTGGTCATCGTTCTCCTTCGAACGTCGTCGGTGTCAGCGGCAGAAGGCGAGAAGGGCCTCGGCGGTGCCGGTCGGGTCCTCCACCGGGGCCTGGTGCCCGACCTCGGGCAGGATCACGGCGCGGCCGTCGGCCACCCCGGAGGCGACCTGCTCCGCGGCCGCGGGCAGAACGACCTGGTCGGCGGCGCCGTTGAGCACCAGCACCGGGTCGGTCACCTCGCCCAGCCGGTCGCTCAGGTCGTATGCCGCGAGCGCCTCGCAGCACGCCGCATAGCCCTCGTCGTCGACCTCGTGCGCGAGGTCGTGCAGCAGGCCCCCCGCGACCTGCGGCTCACGATCGGCGAAGCCGGGCGCGAACCACCGCGCCGCCGAGCCCTCGACGAGCGCCGGTGTCCCCTGGGCGCGGACCGTGACGGCTCGCTGCGTCCACGCCTCGGGGGTGCCGAGCACCGCGGCGGAGCACACCAGGGCGACGGCGGCGAACGCGCCCGGGTGGTCGGCGGCGGCCTGCAGGCCGGTCGCCCCGCCGAGGCTCACGCCCGCGTGGTACGCCGGCAGGCCGGGGGTGCCGCGACGGGCGGCCAGCTCGACCACGGCGCTCGCGAGGTCGGCGACCCTGAACGACCCGGCAGAGCCGTCGTGGTGCGTCCGGCCGTGACCGGGCAGGTCCCACCCGAGGACGTGATAGCGGTCACCCAGCAAGGGGAGGACGGGGGCCCACAGCCGCTCGACGGCCACGCCGAGGGAGGAGCCGAGGACGAGCAGGGGCTTGGGCTGCCCGGCGGCACCGGACGAGGACAGCGGGACGACGGCGACGGGCACGCTCACGGCGGGGCTCCTGGTGGTCAGGGTGGCACCAGCCTACGCCGTGTTCGCAGAATGCACGTGCGTTCGCTATGCGAACCGGGTCAGGCGCTGATGCAGCTCCTATCGCGACCGGCGGCCTTGGCGGCATACAGGGAGGCGTCGGCGCGCCCGATGACGTCCTCGGCGGTGTCCCCGGCCCGCAGGCTCGTGATCCCCGCCGAGAAGGTCTGGCTGCGCGGCGTCGCGCGGCGCATCCGCTGCAGGACCGCGCGGGTCTCGGCCACGGTGCCCTCGGGCATGATGACGACGAACTCCTCACCACCGTAGCGGAAGAGCATGTCCCCCGGGCCGATCACCGACGCCCAGGACAGGCCGGCGGCCCGGAGCAGGCGGTCGCCCTGGAGGTGCCCGTGGGTGTCGTTGAAGCTCTTGAAGTGGTCCAGGTCGAGCAGGGCCACGGTCAGGCCGGCCAGACGCCCCTGCTCCACCTGCCCGATGCTGTCGTGCAGCAGCCGCATCCCCGCCCGCCGGTTGGGGAGCTGGGTGAGCTCGTCGGTGCGCGCGGTCTGCTCGAGCTCGTTGGCCTGCTTCTCGAGGCGGCGCACGAGGATCAGGACGCGTACGCAGACGAGGACGACCATCACCGCGGTGCCCACGAGCGACAGCACGACCGACGAGGGCGTCGACGGGGCGCGGCCGACCATGATCTGCACCGCGATGGTCATCATCGGCGCCACCACGGCCCCCACCATCATCAGCACCCCGGAGCGCGACACCCGCGAGCTGGGCTCGCGCACCGGGCGGCCGGACAGGACGGCGGCGGCGGCGAGGAGCACGGACTGCACCATCCACAGCGCCGGGGGCCAGTACCACGTGTCCGTGAGGCCCACCACGAAGTAGCCGAACCAGATGTCGGCGACGACGTCGACCATGGCCGACAGCGCCAGCGCGCGCGTGCACCACTCGTGCGCGGACCGGGCGCTCAGCACCGCCACGGCGCCGGCGATCGCGAGCACGTCGCACAGCGGGTAGGAGCTCACCAGCAGGGATCGCAGGTCGCTGCCCCCCGGGGCGAGCAGGATCTGCTGGCCGATGAGCAGCCACCACACGACCGAGAGGCTCACGGCGCACAGCACCACGTCGAGGACGACCGCCGCTCCGGGGACGATTCCCTCCCGGCGCGCCATGCCCACGAGGGCGGCGAACAGGCACAGGTAGGACAGGATCCCGACGAGCGAGGTGGAGGACCAGCTGTCCAGGCTGACGGACCGGACGGCCTGGTGGGCGACCACGACGTCGCCCACCAGCCACAGCAGCATCGCCGCGAGCAGCAGTCGCCGCTCGCCCCGGAGTGCCGGTCGGGTGCGCGCGACCCCGTAGGCGAACACGGCCGTGGACAGCACCCGCGAACCGACGTAGGCGGCCCCCTGGGCCTCCGGGGTCCCGACGACCCAGTAGATCCCCTGCGCGACGACGAGCACGAGGGCCAGCAGGCCCAGGGCGAGCGCGTCCTGCCGTCGCCGGCGCAGGCTCCCGGCGCGCTCGTAGGAGCTGGGGCCGACCTCGACGCGGGCCCTCACGCGATCACCATCGTGCGGGCGCGGCCCGCCTCCTTGGCGGCGTAGAGCGAGACGTCGGCGCGCGCGAGAAGCGTCTCGGACGAGTCGCCGTCGGACCAGGCGGCCAGCCCCGCGGAGAAGGTCTGGTCGTCCGGGGTCGCCGCGCGCATCCGCGCGAGGATCTTTTCGGCGTCGGCGACGGACCGGTTGGGCAGGATCACCACGAACTCCTCGCCGCCGTAGCGATAGATCGACCCGTCGTCGTCCAGCACCTGGATCCAGGCGCGGGCGGACGCCCGCAGGATGCGGTCACCCTGCAGGTGGCCATGGGCGTCGTTGAAGCTCTTGAAGTTGTCCAGGTCGAGCATCCCCACGGTGAGGCGGGCGCCCACCCCGGTCATGGCGGCGGCGATCGACTCGTCCATCAGGCGCAGTCCGGCCCGCCGGTTGGCCAGGCCCGTCAGCTCGTCGGTGCGGGCGGCCCGGGCCAGCTGGTCGGACTGGTTCTCGATCCTGCGCACGAGCACCAGCACCCGGGTGGCGGCGATGAGCAGCAGCAGCAGGGTCCCCGCGAGGGTCGCGAGCACGGCCGAGGCATGCGTGTGCCGCCCGAGCGCGGACAGGACGGCCAGCACGGTGGCGGGGCCGACGAGGGCCGACACGACGAGCAGCACCCCAGCGACCGAGACCCGTGAGGCCAGCTCCCGGCCTGGACGCCGACCGAGGACCGACGCCGTCGCGAGCAGGGTGCTCTGCACCATCCACAGCGCGTACACCCAGCGGTTGTTGGGCATCTCGCCGCTCACGTAGAGGCCGAAGCCGACGTCCGCGACGGCCCCCACCAGCATCCCCAGCACGAGCAGCCGATAGGAGATGGCATGGGCCGAGCGGGAGCTGAGCAGCACCGCGGCCGCCGCCACGATCAGGCTGTCCCCGAGCGGATAGGTGGCGGCGAGCAGGGTCGTCGAGCGGGCATGGTCGGGGTGCGAGAAGAGCTCCTGGCCGACGAGCAGCCACCAGCAGATCGCCAGGCTCACCACGCACGCCATCGAGTCCAGCCACAGCGCCGACCCCCGCACGAAGCCGTCCTTGCGGGCGAGGCGCACCACGCCGGCGCACACGAGCACGAAACCAGCCATGTCGAAGACCCCGGCGGGCGTCCAGTCGCCATACTCACCGAGGACGGCGATGCGCACGGCCACGGCCACCTCGGCCAGGGCCCAGACGACCATGCCGGCCAGCATCAGCCCCCAGTCCCGCCGGAATCCCGGACGGGCACGGGCGACGCCCCAGGCGAAGGTCACCACCGCGGCGACCCGCATGACGATGAAGGCCACGCTCGCGACCCTTTCGTCGGAGGTCCAGTAGACGAGCTGCAGCAGCACGAACAGAGATCCGAGGACGACGAGGACCCGGTCGTCCTGTCGGAACGACCGGGACTCGGGGTCGCCGTCAGTGGTGGGCCCTGGCGGGTTGCCGGCCATGGGCTCGCGCATGCCGCTCATCCTAGGTAGCCCACCGTGATCGCGCAGGCACGCTGAGATGATTCACAGCAAAGAAGCGGTCACTGCGGTGAGGTGCGGCACAACAGAGAGGCCCCCGACCGGAGTCGGGGGCCTGTTCTGAGCCGCTTGTCGGAATCGAACCGACGACCTATTCATTACGAGTGAATCGCTCTGGCCGACTGAGCTAAAGCGGCAGGAACGTCAGCGGGCCGACGCTCGGCGCCCCACTATACAGGCCGGGCAGGCGCCGACCGAATCCGTCGAGCCAGCTCAGCACTTCGCGCCGTCGGCCGGCACCTTGCCCTTGACGAGGTAGTCGTCGACGAGACGGTCGACGCAGTTGTTGCCCTGCTGGTATGCCGTGTGGCCGTCGCCGTCCCGCGTCACCAGCACGCCCTTGTCGAGCTCCTTGGCGAGCGCCACGGAGTTCTCGTACGGCGTGGCGGGGTCGCGCGTCGTCCCGAGGACGAGGATGGGACCGGATCCCTTGGCGCTGATGGGGGCGGCCTTGCCGGTGGCCGGCACCGGCCAGACGCCGCACACCGCATCGCCCCACGCCATGAAGCGGCCCCAGGTCGGCGCGACGGCAACGAAATCCTTCTCGTCCGCGGCGTACCGTGCCGCGTCCCCCGGCACGGGACGGTCCAGGCAGTTGACGGCGTTGATGGCCTGCAGCATGTTGCCGTTGTAGCTGCCGTCCGCCTGACGGTCGGCGTACTGCGTCGCGAGGCGCATGAGCCCGGAGCCGTCACCGCCCTTGGCCGCGCGCAGCGCACCGTCGAGCTCCGGCCACAGCTGATCGGAGTACATCGGCAGCGCCAGACCCATCGAGGCCCACCCCTCGGTCAGGGTGCCGGTGCCGACGCCGGGCGCGGGCAGCGGCTTGGCGTCGATCTGCTTGAGCAGGTCGGCGAGACCCTTCATCACCTCGTCCACCGTGCCGCCGACCGGACAGCTGCCGGTGTCGACGCAGTGCTGTGCGTAGGCCCGGGTGGCGCGCTCGAACCCGGTGGCCTGCCCCAGGGCGGATTGCTTGCCGTCCTGGGCGGGGTCGATGACGCCGTCGAGCACCATCTGGCCCACGCGCTGGGGGAAGAGCCCGGCATACGTGGCGCCGAGGAAGGTCCCGTAGGACGCCCCGAAGTAGTTGAGCCGCTGGTCGCCGAGGGTGGCCCGCAGCACGTCCATGTCCTTGGCCGCCTCGACGGTGGACACGTGGGCGAGCAGATCGCCCGTGCGCTGCTTGCAGGCCTCGCCGAAGGCCTTGTTGGCGGCCATGAGCTGCTGTTGCTCGGCGGGGGTGTCCGGGGTCGGGTCGCCGCCGAGCAGGTCGTCCATCTGCCGGGGGTCCAGGCAGGTGACCGGCTGGGACTTCGCGACGCCGCGCGGGTCGAAGCCCACCACGTCGAAGTGACGCTGCACGTTGCCGGCCAGCGTGGGGGCGAACCAGTCGACCATCTCGACCCCGGAGGCGCCCGGCCCGCCAGGGTTGAGGACGAGGGAGCCGGCGCGCGACCTCGAGGACGACTTCTGCCGCTTGAGGGCGAGCCTGATCGTGGCGCCGTCGGGCTTGTCGTAGTCGACGGGCACGGTCAGCCAGCTGCACTCGAACCGACCGCAGCGCTCCCAGGAGAGCTGTTGGCCGTAGTACTTGGCGAGGTCGGGGGCGTGCGTCGCGGTGGCGGAGGGCGAGGTGCTCGCGCCGGTGCCGGACGCGCCCGAGCTCGAGCCGGCGGTGGCGCTCGTGCTGGTGCTGGTCGTCGTGCCACCGGTCCCCGGGAGGGAGCAGGCCCCGAGCAGCAGGGCGGCCGCCGCCAGGGACGTGGCGGAGCGGGCGGTGCGCGCCCGGCGCAGCGTGGTCATGCAGGGCCTTTCGGTGACGAGGACGTATGCCGGAAGAGGGCCGCCGTCATCGAGGCCCCCACTCTGTCCCCACGGTAACCGTCAGGCCTGCGAGCCACAGCACTCGTCACCGGGGCAGTCTCAAGGACAGACACATCGCCTCGAGCGCGAGTAGCGGCGCGACGTTGCGGTCGATCCGTTCCCGGGCCGTGCCGATCGCGTCGATCGCGTGCAGGAGCCCCTCCGGGGTGAAGGCCTGCGCCACCTGCGAGACCAGAGGGCCCAGCTCGGTGTTGACGAGGGGCACGGGCGTGCCCAGCCGCAGCACCAGCGCGTCGCGGTAGACGCTCATGAGGTCCACGAGCGACCGGTCGACCACGTCGCGGGCGAAGCGGGTGGCCCGCTGCTTCTGCTCCCGCTCGAGGGCGGCGACGGCCGAGCGCACGTGGGGGGGCTGGGTGCGGGAGGCAGGGTCGGCACCGAGCCGCTCCAGCAGCTGGCGGCGCTCCGCGGCGTCGCGGTCGGCGCTCGAGGCTCCCGACTCCTCGTCCGCGATCGACGCGAGGTCGGCGGCCGCGTCGATCGCGTCACCCACCCGGCGGATGCGTCCGGCGATGGACACCGTGGTGTGCCGCCGCTCGCGGGCGCCCTCGTCGGTGGCGAGCCGCTTGGCGATCCCGACGTGGCTCTGGGCGGCGCGCGCGGCATACGCGGCCATCGCCGGGTCGATCCCGTCGCGCCGCACGAGCAGGTCAGCCACGGCCTCGACCGGCGGGGTCCGCAGGCGCACGTGGCGCGAGCGGGAGCGGACCGTGATGATCACGTCGTCGAGCGAGGGCGCGCACAGCAGCCACACGGTGCGCGACACCGGCTCCTCGATGACCTTGAGCAGGGCGTTGGCGGCCTGCTCGGTGAGGCGGTCGGCGTCCTCGATCACGATGACGCGGTAGCGACCGACGGACGGTCGGGTCGAGCCCAGCCGCACCAGCTCACGGGCGTGGTCGACGCCGATGGACAGCCCCGAGGTCGCGACGAGCAAGACGTCCGCGTGGGTGCCGTCCATCGACGTGCGGCACTCCAGGCAGGTCCCGCAGCCGCCCTCGGGGCACTGCAGCGCGGCGGCGAAGCTGCGGGCCGCCACCGAGCGACCCGACCCCGGCGGTCCCGTCAGCAGCCAGGCGTGGGTCATGGCGTCGGGGTCGGCCACGGCCTGGCGGAGCACCCGCACGGCCTCGGGCTGGCCCACGGTCTGGCCCCAGACGCCGGCCGCCGTCACGCGATCACCCCGGCCAGACGGCCCCGGACCAGGGCGTGGACCTCGGCGGGCGGCAGCCCGGCGTCCACCACGAGGTAACGGTGCGGCTCGGCACCCGCGAGCGCCAAGAAGCCGGACCGCACCCGGTCGTGGAAGTCGTCGGGCTCGGCCTCGAGCCGGTCGTGCACCTCGCCCCGGCGCTCACGTCCCGTGCCCGGCGCCACGTCGAGCAGCACCGTGAGGTCGGGGAGCAGGCCCTCCACGGCCCACAGCGAGAGCTGCCGGACCTCCTCCCCCGCCAGGTCGCGCCCGGCGCCCTGGTAGGCCACCGACGAGTCGAGGTAGCGGTCGGTCACGACCACCTCGCCGCGCGCCAGGGCCGGCCGGACCACCGAGTGCACGTGATGGGCCCGGTCGGCGGCGAAGAGCAGCGCCTCGGCCCGCGGCGACACGTGGTCGCCGTGCAGCAGCAGCCGGCGGATCTCGGCACCCAGCTCGGAGCCGCCCGGCTCCCGGGTCAGCAGGACCGTCCGCCCCTGGGCCTGCAGCCACTCCCGCAGCAGCCGGGCCTGCGTCGACTTGCCGGCGCCGTCCCCGCCCTCGAGGGCCACGAACACCCCGCGCCCACCCTGTCCCGTCGTCACGTGCTCGAGCCTAGAGCAGGGCGCCGACAGAGGGTCTGCCCGGCGCCCGGCTCGGTGACGCTGCGTGCCCGAGCGGCACCTCGCGGACACGGTCCGCCCCCTCCGGCGTCGCTTCCCCGTCACGGGGCAACAACGGTCGTCTCCCGGCCATACCCTGGACCCGTGACGCAGGGGGACCAGGGGCAGACGAGGGGCGGGCGCGCAGAGGCCGACACGCTGGCTGCGGTCGCCCGCCTCGCCGAGGCCCTGCCCGTCGACGCCCGGCGCGAGCAGCTCGTGCAGGCGCTCCGACATCACCTGCCCCGCGTCATCGGCGCTGAGCGGATCGAGCTGGGGCTGGTCACCGGGTCCGACGGCCACGTCGAGTGCCACGTCTTCGCCGGCACCCTGCCGGGCGAGCCCACCGTCCACCAGCACCCCGTGACCACCGGCTGCTTCGTCCGCGTCCTGCGGTCGCGGACCCAGCTGATCCCCGACCTGCGGGAGGCGGACGACCCCGAGCTGCAGCCACTCGTCGAGGCGAGGCTGCGCCAGCGTCTGGTCCTCGCCGTGCACGCCGGCACGGCCACGATCGGCGTGCTGGCGGTGACCAGCGCTTCCGCCATACGACCCGAGACGATCCAGGCAGCCACACTGGTGGCGGCCGTCCTCTCCGCCCGGGGCACCCAGCTCTCGGGCCTGCCGGCCCCGGACTCCCTGCTCACGCTCGAGGCGCAGCTGGCCGACCTGCGATCGACCAACCAGACCCTCCAGCGCACCGACGCCCTGACCCGGCTGCCCAACCGCGCGGCCGCCTTCGAGGCGATCGGCCGGGCCCGCGCGGGCGAGCCGGCGGACGGCGCCTTCGCCTACATCGACGTCGACCATCTCAAGATGACCAACGACCGGCTCGGCCACGGGTCCGGCGACGAGGTGCTCCGCGGGGTGGCCGACCGTCTGCTCCGGCTGAGCGGGCCGACGCCGGTCGCCGTCTTCCGCGTCGGCGGGGACGAGTTCGGGGCGCTGAGCCGCGGCTCGGTCCAGGAGCTGCGCGTCGCCCTGGAGGAGCTGTCGGCGGACCTCGCCCGCGACCCGCTCCGCGTCGACGGGCGCGAGGTCCCCGTCGCCTTCTCCGCCGGGGTCTACGCCATCGCCGGTCACGACCAGGGCATCGAGGAGATCGTGTCCCGGGCCGAGTCGGCCGCCCACGAGGCCAAGCGCAGCGGCCGCGGCCGGGTCCTGGTGCACGTGCCCGGCGCCCCCGGTCGGGCCGACACGCACAGCGAGCGGCTGCAGATGGACGAGGTGCGTGCCGCGGTGCTCGCCGGTCGCCTGTCGATGGTGGCCCAGCCCATCCGCAGCGTCGTGCCGGGCGTCGAGGCCCCGATGGACGCGGAGGTCCTGGTCCGGCTGTCCGACGAGGCCGGGCGCACCCTGCTGCCCGACGACTTCGTGGCCCTCGCGGAGCAGTATGACGTCGTCAACGCCCTCGACCGCGCCGTCCTCTCCCGCGTCGTCGGCACCCTCGCCGACGGCGCCGCGGAGCGCCGCGTCTCGTGCAACGTCAGCCCCCACAGCATGCTCGACCCGAACTTCGTCGACTGGGCCGACAACCTGATCCGAGCCAACGGCCAGGGGCACCGACTGGTCCTCGAGCTGACCGAGCGACTCCCGATCGGGACGGTCGACGAGGTGCGCTCGGGCATGGCCCACCTCGGTGACGCGGGTGTCCGCTTCGCCCTCGACGACTTCGGTGCCGGCACGACGAGCTACGGCAACTTGCGCGTCCTGCCCATCGACGTCCTCAAGATCGACGGCGTCCTCGTGCGCGGCTGCGTCAGCAGCAGCGTCGACCACGCGATGCTGCGCTCCGCCGTGGAGGTGGCCGACGCCCTCGGCATACGGTCCGTCGCCGAGGGGGTCGAGACCGCGGAGCAGCTGGCCGCCGTCGTCGAGCTGGGAGCCCGCGCCGTCCAGGGCTACTACTTCGGCCAGCCCATCCCCTGGCCCGAGGGCTGACGGCGCGCCGCCCGACGGGCGAGCCGGCCAGGTAGCCCGGCGATTGGCCCCGCTCCCGGCCGCGGATGTGGTTTTCTAGTGGGCAAAACCCCCATCTCCGCACCGTTTCCCAGGAGCCTCCCCATGGCTACGCGTCATTCCCCCGGCTCGGACGAGTCCCGCACGACCGACGAGGACCGCCCGGTGGGTGCCCGCACCCACGACGACCCCGACGGGCAGGGCAAGCCCGACGACATGGACGACCTGCCCGGCGCCAACTGGAAGTACGCGTTCAAGCGCACGACCAAGGAGTTCACCCGGGACCAGTGCACCGACCTGGCGGCAGCCCTGACCTACTACGCCGTGCTGTCGTTGTTCCCCGCCATCCTCGCCCTCATCTCCCTGCTCGGCCTGTTCGGTCAGGACCCCGGCACGGTCGACAGGATGCTGGACAGCGTCCGTCAGCTCTCGCCGCAGGCCGTCGACACCGTCGGTCCGATCATCAAGGAGATCTCGGGCTCTCAGGCCTCGGGCGTCGCCCTGGTCGTCGGTCTGCTGACCGCGCTGTGGAGCGCGTCCGGCTACATCGGCGCGTTCGGGCGCGCCATGAACCGCATCTACGACGTGCAGGAGGGCCGCCCCTTCCTCAAGCTGCGACCCCTGCAGCTGCTCATCACGCTGATCACGCTCACCCTGGTCGCCCTCGCCGGGATCATGCTCGTCGTCAGCGGCGGCATCGCCGAGTGGGTCGGCGCACTCATCGGCCTCGGCGACACCGCGCTCACCGTGTGGAACATCGCCAAGTGGCCCGTCATCGGCCTGATCGTCATCCTCGTCATCGCACTGCTCTACTACGCGACCCCCAACGTCAAGCAGCCCAAGTTCACGTGGCTCAGTCCTGGGGCGGCGCTCGCCTTCGTCACCTGGATCCTGGCGTCCCTCGCGTTCGGGTTCTACGTCTCCAACTTCGGGTCCTACAACAAGACCTATGGCTCCATCGCCGGTGTCATCGTCTTCCTCCTGTGGCTGTGGATCACCAACCTCGCGCTGCTGTTCGGCGCCGAGTTCGACTCCGAGGTCGAGCGCTCGCGCCAGCTGGCCGCTGGCCTGCCCGCCGAGGACCAGGTGCTGCTGCCGCCCCGCGACGACAAGGGCATCAAGAAGCAGGAGAAGACCGTCGACGAGCTCAAGGTCGAGGC
Source organism: Arsenicicoccus cauae (assembly GCF_043162025.1). Taxonomy (NCBI): domain Bacteria; kingdom Bacillati; phylum Actinomycetota; class Actinomycetes; order Micrococcales; family Intrasporangiaceae; genus Arsenicicoccus; species Arsenicicoccus cauae. Next base: position 334,769 of record NZ_CP171001.1, read on the forward strand.
GTCCGACCTGCGCCGCGAGGCCCGGCGCGGCGACTGACCCGCGCTCCCGGCCGCGCTCCTGGTGCCGCCCGGCCCTCGCCCTCGCCAGATCGCGAGGCCTGCTCGGGCCGCCAGACGACACGAACTGAGCCCAGCTCAACTCGGGCCGTCCAGAGCCCCGCCAGACGACACGAACTGAGCCCCCAGCTCAGTTCGTGTCGGCGTGGTGCCGTCGCCGCAGCCACAGGACGAACACGCCCAGTCCCGCGGCCATCGCGAGGAAGATGATCGAGGTCCGCTCCATGCTCTCGCCCGGGTCGCGCCAGGCCTCGACCGGGTCCACGGGCGCGAGGGCCCTGACGCCGGGGGTGGTGACGGCGTCCCGGGACGGGCCGGAGGCGGTGGGCGCGGCGCCGGCGGTGGGCGCGGCGCCGCGCACGGCCGGAGCGGCGGGGGTCGTCCGTGCCGCTGCCCGCCCGGCCGACGGCGGGGCTACCCCAGCCGCCGCACCGGTGGGCACGGCCAGGGCGTCGGGTTCGAGGTCCAGCGCGAGGGTGGGGGTTGCGCGCGCAGCGGCCGCCGGGGGCTCTGGGGCATGCGCGGCCAGGTCGGCGCTGACGACGTCTGGCGTGCCCCCGGGCGCCGAGGGGGCTGGTGTGGTGCCGGCTCCGGCCAGCGCGCCCACGGCGAGGAGCCCGGCCGCCCCGAGGAGCAGCACCGGGACCGTGCCGACGGGCCGCCCAGCCGCAGGGGGTGCCCCGGACCTGGTCGTGGACCGTCGTCCGGCACCGGGGCTGTTCCGGGATGAGGAGCGAGCCGACGCGCGGCGCGCCAGGCCAGGGCGGATCAGAGACATGTAGGGGAGGTCCTTGGGGGTCGACCGGCGTCCAGACGCTGAGGAGATGGGCGGGGGTGGACAGGCGGGGGCCTGGTCAGATCATGTCAGGTCGGTGTCAGGCCACGTGCTGCAGCCGCTCGTTGCGACGGCGCAGGTAGATCACGCCGCCGGAGACCACGGCGACCATCGCGGCCCAGAAGGCCCCGACCCGGCCCGCGTTGTCGCCAGGGTCCTGGAGCGCGGCGGAGGCGAGGCCCTGGCCGCCGCCGGAGCCGCCGGAGTCACTGCCGGAGCCTGCCGGGGCGGCACCCGCCGTCGTCGACTCCGAGGTCGGGCTCTGCTGACTCGGGGTGCCCGAGCCCTGCGCGGCTGGCGGGGACCCGGCCGAGCTCGCGGCTCCCGCCTGCTCCGGGCTCGTCTCGCCGTCGACCGACACGGGTGCAGCAGGCGCGCCCGGCGCCCCGGGTGCGCCGTGGGTGGAGGCCGCCCCGGCCGCTGCCGCCGCTGCCGCCGGGCTCCCCGGGATCACGGCGATGCTCGTCGCAGGCGCGCCCGGCGCCCCGGGTGCGCCGTGGGTGGAGGCCGCCCCGGCCGCTGCCGCCGCTGCCGCCGGGCTCCCCGGGATCACGGCGATGCTCGTCGCAGGCGCACCCGGCGAACCGGGCACCGCCGGGGCAGCAGGCGTCACGGCACCGGGCGTGGTCGTCCCCGGTGCGGGGACGGGTGCGCCGGGACGCTGCGGGGCGGATGCGGTGCTGGTGGTCGTGGGCGGCTGCGCCGGGGTGGTCCCGGCAGGGGCGGGAGGGCGGGTGGTCGTGCTCGTGGGCCGCGGCGCAGGCGTGGTGGGGAGGGGCACCGGCGGCGAGGTGGTCGTCGGTCGCGGGGTGGGCCGAGACGTCGGGGGCTGGGTCGGTGCGGGCGGTGCCGGTGGCGTGGGCTGGGGTGCCGGCGAGGTGGGCTGGGGCGCCGGCGAGGTGGGCTGGGGTGCCGGCGAGGTGGGCTGGGGTGCCGGCGAGGTGGGCTCGGGCGCGGGAGGCGTCGGCTTCGGCGGCCTGGGCGCCTTCGTCTTGGGAGGCTTCGGCGGCTTCGGCTCTTTGGTCTTGGGAGGCTTCGGCGGCTTCGGCTCTTTGGTCTTGGGAGGCTTCGGCGTCCTCGTCGGCTCGGGCTTGGCGGGCACGACCTGAGCGGCAGCCGTCGAGGGGACGGGAGCCGCCCCCGCCGCGACGGGCGCGACCCCGCCGAGGGAGGTGAGCCCGACCGCGAGGCCCAGCGTGAGGGCGCGGCGGCGAGCGCGGAGGATCTGGTCGTGGTGCACGTGTTGCCCTTCCGTGTGAGCCCGGCACGATGGGGGGAGGTGTCGGGCGGACGGCATCAACGATACGGAGGATTCGGGCGATATCACACCAAACGCCGCAGATCCGTGGGGCTCACCGCGCGAGGCGGGACCCGCATGGCGGCCGGCGCGTCACGGCATACGGCCGCAGTCCGGGGCCGGGCGCACGAGCAGGCGGGCCGCTCCCCGAGGGGAGCGACCCGCCCACCTGCACGGTGCCCCGGACGTCAGGCGTCGTGCCGCGCGGCGTTGGTCACGATGGCGTCGTGCAGCCACTGCGCGAGACCGGGATGCAGGTCCTCGTAGTGCTGCGTGAAGCGCGGGTCGGCGAGGTACATCTCCGCGAGCCTCACCTGGAAGGCGTGCGGGCAGTCGTAGTGCACCTCGACGCCCGCGCGGTGCCGCTCGGCGAGCTCGGCCGCGAGATCACCGTCCGCAGGCTCCCCCGCCGCCACGGCGGCGACGAGGTCGCGCTCCAGGGCGTCGGTGTCGGTCTTGATCCGCGCCCAGTCCTCCCTGGTCAGGGAGGCGTTCCGCTCCTGGCCCTGCCGCCACTGCGGGGTGTCCCCCCAGCGCTGCTCGGCCTCGGCCTGGTAGCCCTCGTGCTCGTCCCACGCGGTGCCGAAGATCTCCTTGAGGTCCTCGGTGGTGGCTGGCTTCTTGGTCATGGTTCGCTCCAGTGCGTTGTCGATGGCACGCACGAGATCGCGCATCTCGTCGAGCCGGGTCATGACCGCTGCGCGTTGACGACGCAGGTGCTCCGCAGCCGCCTCGCTGCCGCGAGCCTCGACGTCCGCCAGCAGCTCGGCGACCTCCTCCAGGGGGAAGCCGAGCCGCCGGTAGACGACGACGTGCTGCAGCCGCTCGAGGTCCGCCGCCGTGTAGAGGCGGTACCCCGCGTGGCTGCGCTCGCTCGGGCGCAGCAGCCCGATCTGGTCGTAGTGGTGCAGGGTGCGCACCGTCACGCCACAGGTCTCGGCCACCTGGCCCACGGTGAGGGGCTCCATGAGCCCCATTGTCGTCGCGGTCATGGCACCACCGTGGTGCCTCACGCCGCGTGAGGGTCAAGGCCTATGGTCGAGGGGTGCGCGACGATGGAGACACCGGTGGTGAGCGGCCCCTCCCCCGGCTGCAGGTGCGAGGACTGAGCAAGTCGTATGCCGGACGCCCCGTCGTCACGGACGTGTCGCTCGAGGTGGGCGCCGGCGAGGTCGTGGCGCTGGTCGGTCCCAACGGCGTCGGCAAGACGACGCTGCTGACCTGCCTGCTCGGCACCGAACGCCCGGACGCCGGCACGGTCAGGCTCGACGGCACGCCGCTGCGCGACCAGGACCCCGAGATGCGGCGTGCGGTGTGCGCGGTCCTGGACGACGCGGGCTTCTATCCCGACGTGACGGCGCTGGAGCACCTGGACGTGCTGGCGCGCGTGCACGGGGTGGCCGACCCGGACGACCTGGTCGACGCGGCGCTCGCCGCGCTGCGGATCGAGCACGTCGCCGACCAGGTGCCGTGGACCCTGTCGAGCGGGCAGCGACGCCGACTCTCGCTGGCGGTCGCGCTGGTGCGCCCGTGGTCGCTCCTCGTCCTCGACGAGCCGGAGCAACGGCTGGACGCGGCCGGGCGGTCGTGGCTGGCGGACTACCTTGCCGCACAGGCGGGCTCGGGTCGCAGCGTGCTCATGGCCTCGCACGACGCCGCGCTCGTCGCCCGGTCCGGCGCCCGCGTCGTGGAGCTGCACGGTGACGTCTGAGGCCGCCGACTACCTGACGCGGGCCCGACGCGCGCACGGCGAGCCGGGTGGGGCGTTCACCGAGATCTACACGTGGGCGCTCGCGCTCCTGCTGCTCGCCGTCATGACGACCAGCGGGTGGGGCGACGTCCTGGCGCGTGGCACCTGCACGGGCGCCGGCTGCGTCCACGGGGGCGGGGCGACGGCCGCAATCGCCCTGGGTCTGCTCGTCCTCGCCGGGATCGCCCGCCTTGCCGTGGCGTTCGGGCCGGTCGGGGCCGGCGCGCCCCAGCTGACCTGGCTCCTGTCCGGCCCGGCACCGCGTCGACCCGTCCTGCGAGGACGCCTGTGGGTCATGGCGATCGGCCTGTCCGTCCTCGGATCCCTGTGCGGGCCCGCGGTGCTCGCGACAGGAGGCCTGCCGGTCCTGCCGCACGCCCTCGCCTGGGGGATCCCCGCAGGTGCTGTCGCCGCGCTGCTCGTCACGGCGGGCGTCGCTGCGGCCCAGTCCGATCCGCGCGCCCGCCGGCGCGCCGCCCGAGCACCGTTGGCACTCGGCCTGGTTGGCGTGGCCTGCGCCGGGTTCGCCCGACTGGCAACGGCGCTCGGGACCAGCGGCGGCGATGTGACAGCCGGTGCCGGAGGGGCCGGCAGCGCGGTCGGAGCCCTCGGATCGCTTGCGGCTCAGGCCGGTCCGCTCGCCGCTGGTCTCCTCGCGCTCGGCCTGGTCGCCGCCCTCGCCCTGCTCGTCAGGGCAGACCGCCGCATCGACGAGGTCGACGGCATCGAGCTGCGTCGCGCCGGCGAGAGCTCCGGGGCCGCCTACGAGTCCGCGCTGATGATGGACGCCGGCGCTGCCATGCACCGCGCCGCGCAGTCACGCCTGGGCGCCCGCGGATCGTTCCGCTCACGGCGTGGCCGGGGCACCGGCCTGGCCGCCCTCCTGCTGCGGGACCTGGAGCGCGTGCGGCGGCAGGGCGACCGGCTGCTCCTCGGCATACCGCTGCTGGTGGCGGGCGCGCTGCTGGCCGCGATGGCCCCACCCGTCGTCACCCTGCCCGCCCTCGGTCTGGGCGCGGCCGTGCTCGCCCGATCCGTCGGCGAGGGGCTGGGTGCGTGGGCCCTGTCCAGCGGCCTGCGCCGCGACCTGCCACTGCCCGATGACGCCGTCCGCCTCGCCCACCTGGTCGGTCCCGTCGTCGTGGCCGCCGCCTGGAGCGGCCTCGTCGTGCCGCTCGTCGGCCTCTCGTGGTGGGTCGCTCCGGCCCTGGTGCTGTCGGCCACCGCCTCCCTGCTCGCGTCGTCGCGCCCGATGGGCCTGGAGATGATGGCGGTCATGATCCCCACGCCGTTCGGCCTCGCGCCGGCCGGCGCGCTCGGCGTCGCCCGGGGGTACGAGACCGCGACGCTGGCGATGCTGGGCCCGGCGCTGATGCCCGGGCCGGCGGCACCCGCGATCCCTCTCCTGGCCCTCGCCTGGCAGTGGTGCCGGTGCTCGGCCGATCGTCGACGGTGATCGATCTCCTGCGCGACGCGCCAGACGCCGCAGGATCGCCGGTGCCGGCATCCCTGTGCCGTCGAGACTGCGGTCTCGCCTACCCTGGAGACAGGGCCTGACACGAACGGGCCCGCTGCAACGACGCAGTCCCAGGAGGACCACCATGCCCACCCCGCACACCCCACGCGACGAGACCCGCCCCGGGTCCGGCACCGACCGGCCCGACACGCTCGCGGTGCACGCCGGACGGGAGGACCTGACCGGGCTCGGGGTGCACGTGCCCCCGATCGACCTCTCGACGACCAATTCCGTCCCCGACGTCGACGCCGGCGGCCAGAGCTACGAGAACCTCGCCACCGGTGGACGCCCCGGGGCGCGCGACACCCTCGTCTACCAGCGCCTGTGGAACCCCACCGTCGCCCGAGCAGAGGCCGCCGTCGCCGCCCTCGAGGGCTGCGAGGAGGCGGTGGCGTTCGGGAGCGGCATGGCGGCGCTGTCCGCCTGCCTGCTCGCCGCCGTCAGCGCCGGGACGCCGCACGTCGTGGCGGTCCGCCCCCTGTATGGCGGCACCGACCACCTGCTCGACCACGGGCTGCTTGGCACCGCGGTGACCTGGGCCGACGCCGGTTCGGTCGGCGACGCCATCACCCCGCTGACGGGGCTGGTCGTCGTCGAGACACCGGCCAACCCCACGCTCGAGCTGCTCGACCTCGAGGACGTGGTCCGCCAGGCCGGCGACGTGCCGGTGCTCGTCGACAACACCTTTGCGACGCCCGTCCTGCAGCAACCCCGACGCCACGGGGCGACGCTGGTGCTGCACTCCGCGACCAAGTACCTCGGTGGCCACGGCGACGTCATCGCCGGCGTCGTCGCGACCACGCCGGAGTGGGCCCGCCGCCTGCGCTCGGTGCGGGCCCTCACCGGGGGCCTGGTGCACCCGCTGTCGGCATACCTCCTGCATCGCGGGCTGCAGACCCTGCCGGTGCGGGTGCGCGCCCAGCAGGCGTCCGCGCAGGTGGTCGCCGAGCACCTGGCGCAGCACCCGGCGGTGGCACGCGTCCACTACCCCGGCCTGCCGGGCCAGGACCCGCTCGGCCTGCTCGGTCGGCAGCTGGCCGGGCCAGGAGCGATGGTCGCCTTTGCGCTGCGGGAGGGGTATGCCGCCGCGGCGGCCACCGTCTCGAGGACCCGCCTGATCACCCACGCCGTCTCGCTCGGCGGGGTCGACAGCCTGATCCAGCACCCGGCGTCGCTCACCCACCGGCCCGTCGCCGCCGAGGCCCGTCCGCACGCGGACGTGGTGCGGCTGTCGGTGGGGCTGGAGGACGTGGCCGACCTGGTGAACGACCTGGACGCGGCGCTCGCTGCGTCATCGTCATCGAGCCCGGGAGCGGGAACGGGATCGGGATCGGGATCGGTGCAGGTTGCCCGTCAGAGCTGACACCGGACCTGCACCGGTCAGGGGCGGCGACAGGCGGCCGTGGCCTGGAGCACCCGGTCGCGGGCCGGGGCCACCTTCGCCAGCTCGGCCCTGACGATCCCCGGCACCGCGGAGTCCTTGCCGGCGTCGCTGACCCGTTGCGCGATCGCGTCGAAGGCCCCGAGGGTCGTCTGCCAGGCCTCGGTCAGCCCGGGTGGCGTGAGCACGGACGCCAGGCGCTCCTGGCGCTCCACCACCTCCCCGACGGTGTCCTGCACCGAGCCCGCCGGGAGCGTCGTGAGGTCGGTCGGCCGGAAGTCCGCGCTCCGCAGCGAGGAGCAGAGCTCATCGGTCCCGACCGTCGCGGTGGCGGCCGGTGAGATGCCGCCACCGCTCGTGCTTGACGGCAGGGTCGACGGCGCGGTGGCCGACGGCGAGGAGGTAGCCGAGGACGTGGCCGACGTGGAGGCCGGGGCCGCGCTGGAGGTGACCGACGAGGTCGACGCCGTCGTGCTCGTCGTGCTTGCCGACGGGCCACTGCACGCGCCGGTCACGGCGACCGCAGCGAGAGCGACGCCGAGGGCGCAGAGGTGGGCTCGGGGGTTCATCGGGCCCAAGCCTAGGCCACCCGGTCTGCCCACAGGCGGGCGTTCGTCAGACCGTCCCGTCACTCGGCGCGGGGAGCAGCCTTCTTCGTCGCGCTCCTCGTGCCTGACGCGGCCTTCTTGGCCGCGGCCTTCTTGGCCGGGGCCTTCTTGGCCGGGGCCTTCTTGGCCGGGGCCTTCTTGACGGCTCGCTTGCGGGTGGCCGGGCCCTTGGCGCGCTTCTCCGCCAGCAGCTCGAATCCCCGCTCAGGCGTGAGGGTCTCGACGTCGTCGTCCTTGCGCAGGGTGGCGTTGGTCTCGCCGTCGGTGACATAGGCACCGAAGCGTCCGTCCTTGACGACGACCGGCTTGCCCGACACCGGGTCCTCCCCCAGCTCCTTCAGCGGCGGCTTGGCCGCGCCGCGACCGCGCTGCTTGGGCTGGGCATAGATCGCCAGCGCCTCCTCCGCCGTGATCGAGAACAGCTGCTGCTCGGTCTCGAGGGAGCGCGAGTCGGTGCCCTTCTTGAGGTAGGGGCCGTAGCGGCCGTTCTGCGCCGTGATCTCGACGCCCTCGGCGTCCGTGCCGACGACGCGTGGCAGGGACAGCAGCCGCAGCGCCGACTCCAGGTCGACGGTCGCCAGGTCCATGTCCTTGAACAACGACGCCGTGCGCGGCTTGATCTTGGCCTTGCCCTTGAGCTCGGCCTCCTCGTCCGAGAGCACCTCGGTGACGTACGGGCCGTAGCGCCCCGACCGAGCCACGATCGCCCGCCCGGACTCCGGGTCGCGGCCCAGCTCGCGCCCGTCGTCGGAGGCCAGCTCGAGCAGCTCGCGCGCCTTGTCGGGGGTCATCTCGTCGGGGGCCAGGTCGTCGGTGATCGTGGCGCGTCGCGGCGTGGCCGCGACCTCCGCGCCCTCGGCCACCTCGCCGGTGACCGGGTCGACGCCGGAGGGGACGACCTCCTCGACATACGGCCCGTATCGACCCACGCGGACGACCATCCCGTCGCCGAGGGGGATGGTCGAGATCTCGCGCGCGTCGATCTCGCCGAGGTCCTCGACCAGCTCGGACAGGCCCTCGATGTCGCGCGTCTGGTCGCCGAAGTAGAACCGCTGCAGCCACTGCACCCGACCGAGGTCGCCGCGCGAGATCTGGTCGAGGCTCTCCTCCATGTCGGCCGTGAAGTCGTAGTCGACGAGCTCGGTGAAGTGCTCCTCGAGCAGCCGCGTCACGGCGAACGCCAGCCAGGTGGGGATGAGCGCGGAGCCGCGGGTGCGCACATAGCCGCGGTCCTGGATCGTGCCGACGGTCGCGGCGTAGGTGGAGGGGCGACCGATGCCCTTCTCCTCCAGCGCCTTGACCAGCGTGGCCTCGGTGTAGCGGGCCGGCGGCTTGGTCTCGTGCCCCTCGGCCTCGGCGCGCAGCGTGTCCAGCGGCACGCCGACCGACAGCTTGGGCAGGCGCCGCTCCTCGTCGGCGGCCGCCCGGGCGGCGGTCTCCTCCTCGTCCCGGCCTTCCTCGTATGCCGCCAGGAAGCCCCGGAACGTGATCACCGTGCCGCTGGCGGCGAAGGTCACGCGCCGTCCGTCGGCGAGCTCGCCGCCCAGCTGGACGGTGGCGGTCGAGCCCCGCGCGTCGGCCATCTGGGAGGCCACGGTGCGCTTCCAGATCAGCTCGTAGAGCGCGAACTCCTCGCCGCGCAGCTGCCCGGCGACCTGCGCCGGGGTGCGGAAGCGATCACCGGCGGGGCGGATCGCCTCGTGCGCCTCCTGGGCGTTCTTGGACTTCTTCTCGTAGCGGCGGGGGCTGTCGGGGACGTACTCCGCGCCGTAGAGGTCCCGCGCCTGCTGACGCGCCGCGGTGAGCGCCTGCTCGGACAGCGTCGTCGAGTCGGTGCGCATGTAGGTGATGTAGCCGCCCTCGTAGAGGCGCTGGGCGACGCGCATGGCGTTCTTGCTGCTCATGCGCAGCTTGCGGCTCGCCTCCTGCTGGAGGGTGGAGGTGATGAAGGGGGCGGACGGGCGCCGGGTGTAGGGCTTCTCGGCGACGTCGGTGACCATGACGTCGATCGCCAGGACCGAGGTCGCGATCTCGCGGGCGGCCTCCTCGTCGAGGTGCACGACGTTCTTGGCGGTGAGGCGGCCGTCGTCGGCGAAGTCGCGGCCCTGCGCCACCCGGCGGCCGGCCACCTCGGTCAGGCGCGCGGTGAAGGCCTGGCCACCGCCCTCGGGCGAGAAGTCACCCTCGACGTCCCAGAAGCTCGCCTTGCGGAAGGCCATCCGCAGCCGCTCCCGCTCGACGACCATCCGCGTCGCGACGGACTGCACGCGTCCGGCCGACAGGCCCTGGCGGACCTTGCGCCACAGCACCGGGGACACCTCGTAGCCGTAGAGCCGGTCGAGGATGCGCCGCGTCTCCTGCGCGTCGACGAGGTCCTGGTCGATGTCGCGCGTCGTGGAGACCGCCCGCTGGATGGCCTCCTTGGTGATCTCGTTGAAGACCATCCGCTTGACCGGCACCTTGGGCTTGAGCACCTCGTGCAGGTGCCACGCGATGGCCTCGCCCTCGCGGTCCTCGTCGGTGGCGAGGTAGAGCTCGGACGCGTCCTTGAGCAGCCGCCGCAGCTCGGTGACCTTCTTCTTCTTGTCCGCGTCGACGACGTAGTAGGCCTCGAAGCCGTTGTCCACGTCCACGGCGAACTTGCCGAAGGGCCCCTTCTTGAGGTCGGCCGGGAGCTCACGCGGGTTGGGCAGGTCGCGGATGTGGCCGATGGAGGCCTCCACGACGTAGTCGTCCCCGAGGTAGCCCTGGATGGACTTGACCTTTCCGGGGGACTCGACGATGACGAGCTTGCGCCCGGTGCTGGTTGCCACGTGTCTGTTCCCTACCTTGTCTGACCGGCCCCGTGCGGCGGATTCGTCGTCGCTGGCAGGTCGGGGCGCCGTCGGGGTCACCGTAGCGGAGGCGGCGGGCGGACGGCATACCGGCCCGTCACCGGCGGGTCTGCACGAGCAGACCGTCCGCGACGAGGTCTCGGACGACCGGCAGCGTCTCGGCCACGACCTCGTCGGTGTCGCGCTCGAGCAGCGCGGCGATCGCGACGAGGGCCTGGCGCGCCGTGAGAGTGCCGTCGGCGACGGAGAGGTAGGCCGCGAGCGCCGTCCCGGCCGTGCGCACGACCCCGAGCCCGCCGCCCTGCCGCACCCGGATGATCGCCGGGTCCGCGTCCCCGGGCCGCCCGAACCTCTCCTCCGTCACGTCGTCGGCCAGCCGCCACGCCGTGTCGAGCAGCGCGGCGTCACCGTGCTCGGCGAGCCAGGTGCGCGCCGACATACCGGCGTCGATCGTCGGCCCCATGGGAGAGGCGACCGGCCCGGGCACCTCGACCAGGTCGCGAAAGGTCGGCCGGTAGGACGCGGGCCGCTGCAGCACGACGACGCCGAAGCCGATCCGGGCGACGTCTCGCGACGCGAAGTCGTCCAGCCAGGCGGCGTAGAGGCGCTCGAACTCGGGGCCGCCGCTGGTGCCGCCGTCGCGCACCCACAGCTCGGCGTACTCGGCAGGGTCCTGGACCTCCCGCTGCAGCACCCAGGCGTCGAGCCCTGTGCCGTCGAGCCAGTCGTGCCAGCGGTCGCGCCAGGTCGCACCTGCGGGGATCTCCCAGTTGCCGAGGAAGACGGCGAGCCCGCCGGGGGCCAGGTGAGTGGGCAGCGCACGGACGAGGCGTTCGACGACCTGGTCGCCCTCGGCTCCCGCGTCGCGATACTCGTATGCCGGGACGCCGGCCACCCGCGGGGTGATGACGAACGGCGGGTTGGAGACGACGAGGTCGTAGGTCTCGCCGGCCACCGGCTCGAGCAGGTCCCCCCCACGCACGTCCCAGTCCTGGTTGTTGAGGGCGGCGTTGAAGCGGGCGACGAGCAGCGCGCGATCGGCGAGGTCGGTGGCCACGACCCGGTCGCAGTGGCCGGTGAGGTGCAGCGCCTGGATGCCGCACCCGGTGCCGAGGTCGAGGGCGCGCGCGACGCGGCGGCGCGGGGTCCAGGAGGCGAGCGTGGTCGAGGCGCCGCCGATGCCAAGGACGTGGTCGGTGGGCAGGGCTCGCCCGAGGGCCAGCTCGCCGAGGTCCGAGACCACCCACCACGTGTGGCTCTCGTCCGCGTAGGGCCGCAGGTCGACGGTGGCCCGGACCTGGTCCCCCTCGCGCCGGGCCAGGCCGAGCTCGACGAGACCGGCGGCCGTGGTGCGGGGCAGCGCCTCGTCGAGGCGTGAGGCGGGCACGGGCCGGGCGAGGGTGAAGGCGCGGACGAGCAGCGCGACGGGGTCCTCGGTGGCTGCGGTGGCGCGCAGGGCCGGCAGCGGCTGCTCGCGGTGCAGCGCCGCCGAGGCGACCGGGCCGAGCACCGCGCTGACGTTGTCGACGCAGTAGTCGAGGTCCTGAAGGTCGGCCCGCAGGGCAGCGACCAGGTGCGGAACGGGCCGGGGATCCGTCATGGCCGCCACCCTATGGCGGGCCGTCGGCATGGCGGGCCCTCGACGGCCGGCTCAGGAGGCCTTGCTGCGTGGGGCGACGGCGGCCATCGCCCCGCCGCGACGGCGGTCCCGCGCGGCGGCAAGGCCGCACACCTCGCCGAGCTCGCCCGCGTCGCGGACGAGCCGCACGACGCTGTCGGTGCCGGTGGACGTGAACGGCCGCACGATGGCTTCACGGCTCGCCACGACCCCGAGGTCGCAGCCGAGGGGGCGCATGAGGCGCAGGCAGGTGACGATGGTGTCGATGGCGTCCGAGTCGATGAAGTCGAGGTCCTGCAGGTCGAGCACGACCTGGCGCGCACCGGCGGTCACCACCGTGTCGATCGCGTCGCGCAGCCGGGGTGCCTGCACGAGGTCGAGCTCGCCCGTGACGCGGATCGTGACGCGGTCTCGGAGCACGGTGGGGGTGAGGTGAACGGTCATCGGTCCTCCTTGACCGGGCCCAGGGCCCGGGTACGTCGCCCCGCAGGGGGCCGGACGGCCGTTGCTTCGACCGCTGACGGTGCGGTCTCGGCCGCACGACCTCGTGCTCGGGGCATACCCGCCGCGCGACCGTTGATACGCGGCGCGTGACGATGTTCATCCCGCGGGCGCGGGTCCCCCGCCGACCCCGCGTACCGTGGTGTCGATGTCCTCCTCCACCGCCAGCGCTCCACCGCGCGGTTTCGACCCCCGCACCAGCCTCGACCACCTGACCCGTGGCGGCCGGAGCGATCGGCTGCGCCATGTCGAGGTGATCCCGGAGCGGCGGGCGCGGACCGCGGACTGGCCCGCTTGGGTCCACCCGGCCGTCGCCGGCGCCTACCAGGGCGCCGGGGTGGATCGTCTGTGGAGCCACCAGGTCGCGGCGGCCGAGCACGCGCGGGTCGGGGAGCACACGGTCCTCGCGACGGGGACGGCGTCCGGCAAGTCGCTGGGCTACCTGCTGCCGGCGCTCACCGCCGTCCTGGACGGGACGCAGGCGCCGTCGGGACGTGGCGCGACCACGTTGTACCTCTCCCCCACCAAGGCACTGGCGGCCGACCAGCTCGCGCGCCTGACGGCGCTCGGCCTCCCGGGCCTGCGCGCCGCGACCTACGACGGGGACACCCCGGCCGACGAGCGGCGGTGGATCCGCGAGCACGCGGCCTACGTCCTCACGAATCCCGACCTGCTGCACCACTCCCTGCTGCCCAGGCACGAGCGCTGGGCGCCGTTCCTGCGCGCCCTGCGCTACGTCGTCGTGGACGAGTGCCACATCTACCGCGGGGTGTTCGGGGCCCACCTGTCCGCGGTCCTGCGCCGGCTGCGCCGGGTCGCGAGCCGGTATGGCGCCAGCCCGACGTTCGTCCTGGCGTCCGCCACGGTCGCCGACCCCGCCGAGCATGCCGCACGTCTCACCGGCCTCCCCTGCGTCGCCGTCACCGAGGACGGCTCGCCCCGCGCCCCGATGTCCTTCGCGCTGTGGGAGCCCCCGCTGCTCGACGAGCACGGCGACGCGGTTCCCGGTGGCCAGGCGAGGGCGGTCCCCCTCGATGTCCAGGCGGGCGCAGGGGCGGGGACGGTCGACCCGGAGGGCGTCGGCCGCGGCGCCACCGTCGCGCGCCGGTCCGCCCTGTCCGAGAGCGCGGACCTGCTGGCCCGGCTGGTGGACGACGGCACCCAGACCGTCGCCTTCGCGCGTTCGCGCAAGGGTGTGGAGGTCCTCGCGGAGGCGACGCGGTCGATGCGTCGTGGGCGCGAGGGCCGGGTCGCGGCCTACCGCGGCGGCTACCTGCCCGAGGAGCGCCGCGAGCTCGAGCGTGCCCTGAGGGACCGCCGCATCATGGGTCTGGCCGCCACCAACGCCCTCGAGCTGGGCATCGACGTTACCGGCCTGGACGCCGTGCTGCTGTGCGGGTGGCCGGGGACCTTCGCGTCCCTGTGGCAGCAGGCAGGGCGTGCAGGGCGCTCCGGCCGGGAGGCCCTGGCGGTCTACGTCGCCGACGACGACCCGCTCGACACCTACCTGGTGACCCATCCCGAGGCGATCTTCGAGCGGCCCCTCGAGGCCACCGTCGTCGACCCGGACAACCCCTACGTCCTCGCCCCGCACCTGGCCGCGGCGGCCGCCGAGCTCCCCCTGACGCTGGACGACACCGAGACCTTCGGCCCCACGATGCCGACGCTGCTGGACACGCTCACCCGGCGGGGCGTCCTGCGCCGCCGACCCAACGGTGGGTGGTACTGGGCGCGACCGGACCGCGCCCACGACCACGTCTCCCTGCGCGGCTCGGGGGAGCCCGTGGTCTCGATCGTCGAGCGGCGCTCCGGCGCGGTCCTCGGCACCGTGGACCACACCGCCGCCCACCGTCAGGTGCACACGGGTGCGGTCTACCTGCACCAGGGTCGCCCGCACGTCGTGACCGACCTCGACCTGGACCAGTCCTGCGCCCTCGTCGTCCAGGGCGACCCCGGGTGGACCACCACGGCGCGGTCCGACTCGGCCTTCGACCTGCTGTCGGAGGATCGGCACGTGGACCTGGGGGCGGAGCTGCGGCTGTGCTTCGGGAGCGTGGCGGTCCGCTCGCGCGTCACGTCCTTCCTGCGGCGCCTCCCGTCCGGCGAGGTCCTCGGCGAGCACCCCCTAGACCTGCCCGAGGCGGTGCTCCGCACCCGGGGGGTGTGGTGGACGATGACGGAGGAGTGGCTCGCCGCCCGGGGCGTCGACCCCGAGACGATCCCCGGTGCCACGCACGCCGCCGAGCACGCGGCGATCGGGATGCTCCCCCTTGTGGCGACGGCGGACCGATGGGACGTGGGTGGCGTCTCGACCGCCCTGCACCCCGACACCGGTCTGCCCACGATCCTCGTCTATGACGGTCACCCGGGCGGCGCGGGCTTCGCCGAGCGAGGCTACGACCGGGCCGAGGCCTGGCTCGCGGCGACGCTCGACGCGATCTCGGCCTGCGCCTGCACGGCGGGCTGCCCGTCCTGCGTGCAGTCGCCCAAGTGCGGCAACGGCAACGAGCCGCTCGACAAGGATGGGGCCAGGCGGCTGCTGTCGGGGGTCGTCACGACGCTGCGCGAGCACCGCGCGTCGATCGACTGACCCGAACGGCCCCACGCTGCACCTCCCGTCGCGTACCCTGCTGCACGAATCGTCACCGCGCACCCCCACCTGCGCTCCACCACGCGCGACCCACGAACGGTCCAGACCTCCCAACCGGCTCCCCCGCCCCGGCCCCCATCGTCAGGAGCATCACCATGGTCGTCCTCGGTCTCCTCCTCGTCCTCGCGGCGCTCGTCGCGGGCGTCCTCGCGATCTACGGCCTGCCCACCTCGGGCGCCACGATCAGCTGGGACCTGCTCGGCAACTCGGTCAGCCTGTCGCCGACGCTGATCTTCTTCATCGGTGTCCTGTCCGCCATCGCGCTGGCGCTCGGCCTGTGGCTGATGTCCCTCGGTGCCAGGCGCAGCGCCCGCAAGCGTCGAGAGCTCAAGGATCTGCGCCGCGAGCAGCGCGAGAACGAGCGGATCGGCCAGGCCGAGCGGGGACGCCGCGACGAGCCCCGCCGCACCGGCGTCGACCCGCGCACCGACGCCGTCCGGCAGGACCACGTCCGCGACACCCGTGACGACGGCACCGCCCACGACACCCGCACCTTGCGCGCCGGCGGCACCGGCCGCGACGACCGGGCCGACGGCGCGACCAGCTGGGACGACACCCGCCGCTGAGCCGGTCCGCGCGAGCGCTCGACCGGTCCCGCGACGGAGACGCCCGGCGCCGGCGCTCCACCCGTCCCGAGGGACCCAGGGCGCCCTCACCGGATCACGAGGCCCCGCCCACCCAGGGCGGGGCCTCGTCGCGTGCCGGGCCGGCCCGGGCCTCGGCCCTCGCCGGACCGAGCCGACCCGCCACCTCCACCCTGGCCCTCAGCTCGACCACGTCTCCCGCCACCCGGCAGGCGTCGACCGTCGCGCCGTTGGCCGAGGCCACCCGTCCCGCCTGGGCGCACGCCTCGCCCGGCGCCCCGTCCCGCACCCTCGCCGCACCCGCGAGCGCGGCGAGGTCCGCGGCCGACCGGGCCCGGTGCCCGGCCAGCACCACGCCGGTGACCGCCAGGGCACCCACCGACACCAGCAGCACCACGAGGCAGACCGCCACGACGAGCACCGAGCCGGAGCCCCGCTCCCGGGACGGGCTGCCACCCGGCTGCCGCGTACCTCCCGCGGCCACGCCCGGCACGGTCGTCAGCCCCCGTCCCGACCCGGACCGACCTGCTCGCCGGCGCCCACCTCGACGGGCACCGACGCCTCGGCCGCCGCCGGCGGCACCCCGGGCAGCAGCCGCGACAGGCCACGGGCCGGTGCCTGCACCCGCACCCTCACCGTCCCGGCCCCGACGCCGGAGCCGACCGCACTACCCGGCGGCGCCAGTCGCCGGGCCAGCCCCAGGACGGCCGCCCCGTCCTCACCACGGGCGGCGGCCCGGGCCGCCACGTGCGCCGCGTCGACGCAGCGCACCTCGTCGATGCCGAGCGCCACCGCCTGCAGCCCGACCGCGAGGCACAGCGCCACCGACAGGGTGCCGACGGCGAGCTCCGTCGTGACCACGGCTCAGCCCGTCGTGGACAGGGCCGTCGTGATGATGGACGTCAGTGCCGAGCGCACCGCGTCAGAGCGGACGATCGCGATCAGGACCGCCGCGAACGCCGCCGCCGCGATCGTGCCCACGGCATACTCCGCCGTGGTCATCCCCGCCTCGCGCAGACCCACCACCCGAGCCTCCCGCCACCGCCCGCGAAGCCACCACCGGACGCGACCCGTGCACCTCACCAACGACTGGACCATGACTGCCTCTCCTCCTGCTCACCTGGCTGGACGAGTCCATCGTCAGGAAGGGGGGGGCCATGAGGACAGGGCGAGCCGCGCGCCTGTGGACGAGGCGTGCCGGGACGCGACGAGCTGTGGACAAGGACCCGTTCGGCACGGGTTCCGGCTCGATACCCGCCGGGCTCAGGA
The DNA here is from genome assembly GCF_043162025.1 of Arsenicicoccus cauae. Lineage (NCBI taxonomy): Bacteria > Bacillati > Actinomycetota > Actinomycetes > Micrococcales > Intrasporangiaceae > Arsenicicoccus > Arsenicicoccus cauae. The sequence goes on from NZ_CP171001.1 coordinate 351,669, forward strand.
CTCGACGTAGGTGCCCTGATGCTGCTCGGCGAGCGCCCGGAAGCGCGTCCTCAGGCCCTCGACCGCCCCGCCCCCGTCGGCGTCCGGGAGCCGCGAGTCGGTGATTCGCACGGTCCAGCCACCGGGGCCCCCACCCACCTCCACCGGGTCGAAGCCCTCCTCGCGGAGCTGGGTCGCCACGTGGTCGGCGACGCCCTCGGTGGGCAGGACCAGGACGTGCGGGGGCTGAGTGCTCACGGTGGACTCCTCCGGTTCGGCAAAAGGACGACCACCACATCCTCCCCTACGGGCCCGCGAGGACCGGCGGCTCGCGAGCCCATCGCGCACCGTGACGGCTCCGCTCACCTTTCGTCGCGGGCGGTCACTGTCCGCACACGTGCTGGCGGGCTACTTGGCCCTCCCGGGGTATTTCCGCTCTCCATTGGGGTTGCCTCCGCCGTCAACCAGGGCGTGGGACGGGTCTCTCCTGCTGAGATAGGGGCACGCCATCACGCAGCGTGCCGACGCCGCTGCGGACCGCCCCTCCAGGAGTGCACGTGCGCAGGTTCACAGCGATGCTCATCGCCTCGGTCGCCGCCGTCACGGCCGGGCTCGCGGGCGCCTCGACCGCCCAGGCCGCTGGGGCCGACAGCACCCATGCCGTGTCGGGGTGCCCCGTGCGCACCACCTCACCGATGCTCTCTCGCCTCGGCGACACCAACGAGTACTTCCCGGTTCCCAACGGCGGGTTCGCCCTCTGGGGAGCAGGCTGGAACGGCCTCTACAGCCTCGCCCTGGAGAACGAGCCGTGGTACGTCAACCGGGCCGCGCTCACCGGCTCGCTGCGACTGTGGCCGGGCGGCTCCGCACGCACGGCAGAGCTGTGCGTCGGGGAGGGAGAGGACTCCTTCCGCTTCTTCTACAAGGGCACGGGACAGGTCGGCAGCCGGCTGCTCGTCCGCACGACGGTTCGCTCGGAGACCGGGACCTATACCTACGGCACGACCCTCGACGCGTCCCGCGCCGGGTGGCAGCTGTCCCCCGTGGTGCCCGTCCCCAACCACGCCACCGACACGGTGCAGCAGCTCTCCATCGCCTTCGTCAACACGACCCCCTTCGACTCCGTCCGGACCATTCTCGTCGACGACGTCCTGATCGACCCATGGCGATCTCGGAACGGCTGACGAGCAGGCCGATCGATCCCTGGCACCAGGAGGTGGCGGGGGCGTCGCCATACCCCTCGCACGCGTCCGCGCTTCCCTCCCGCAACCCCGAGCCACGGGACTACGACGAGCAGTGGCGCGATGCGTCCCTCGGCGCGCGCATCCTGTCGCTCCTGCCCGGCGCGCTCGCCATCGTCGCGACGGTGCTGATGGCGACCCTGGCGTACACCCCGCCGAGCATGCGGGGCGTCCTGGTCGGAGTCGGCCTCGGCCTCCTCTACCTCGTGGCCTTCCGGTCACCGTTCGAGTCCTCGGTGGGGGGCTCGGTGCCCACCCAACCTGTGCTCATGGGGCTCTTGCTCGCCACCCCGCTGCCCGGCGTCGGCCTGACCGTCCTGGTGGCCGTGCTCCTCGGTGGCTGGCTGGACGGGCGGCGCGGACCACGAGCGTTGCTCCTCGAGGCCGGCAACGCCCTGCACGTAGTGGCGCCGGTCGCGGTGCTGTGGAGCACCCGCGACCCGGGCGGCATGGTCCAGGCCGGCCCTGCCGCGCTCGTCGCCGCCGTCGCGGCGCAGCTGCTCCTCGACGGACTGTCGGCCTCTCTCGCGGACCGTTGGCTCGGGACGCCCCTGCGCGAGATGGTGCGACCGCTGCTGTGGACGTGGAAGCTCGACGTCCTGCTCGCCGTCCTCGGCTGGGCCCTGGTCGTCGCCGTACGCCCGCACCACCCCCTCGCGCTGGCGGTCCTGGCCGTCCCGATCCTGCTGGTGCGCTTCTTCGCGAGCGACCGGGAGACCTATCTGGCGCAGTCGATCGCCATGCACGACGCGTATGCCGCAGCCAGCGCCGCAGCACGCCGAGACATCCTGACCGGGGTCGCCAACCGCCGCGGCTGGACGCAGGCCGTCGCCGAGGCCCAGGACCGCGTGGCCGACACGGCACGACCCGTCGTCGCCACGGTGCTGTGCGCCGACCTCGACCGGCTCAAGGTCGCCAACGACGTCTACGGCCACGAGGTGGGCGACGCTCTCATCCGCGACTTCGCGCAGGTGCTGCGCGACTGCGTCCCGTCCGACGCCACGGTGGCGAGGCTCGGCGGCGACGAGTTCGCGGTCCTGACCGTCACCCCCAGCCGCCGTGGCCCCGTCGACCTCATCGGGCTGGTCCAGGAGGCGGTGCAGGCGCACAGCTCCGACCTGCCCGTCCGGCTCTCCGCCTCCCTGGGCCAGGCCAGCTGCGGGCCGGGGGGCTGCATCGGGCAGACGCTGATCGAGGCCGACGAGGCGTCCCGGCTGGACAAGGAGGGCCGCCGCGCCCAGCGAGGGGCCGGCGGACTCGACTTCCCGCCGGGGGCGCCGGGGGCGCGCGGCCAGGGTTCTCCCAGCGGCATCCGGGTCTTCGTCCGCTGATTGCCGCTGAATGGCGCCAGGGCGTGCGCCATTCGCCGCAAAATGTCTCCATTGGGACGTCAGGGGCCGCCTCATGTCGAGGGCGCCGTGCGTCGCGCCGACCACTCGGCCGCCGTGGACAAGGCGGCCCGCAGGGTCCACCGGCTCCCCTCGGACCGGTGAGCTCAGCGGGCGAGGGACGAGGCCATCCCCAGCACGACGGGCACGATCGTGGTCAGCACGAAACCGGGCAGGAAGGTCAGGCCCAGGGGCAGCGCGAGCCGCGCCGAGAGCACGCCGGCCCGCTCGCCCGCCGCCTGGGCCTCAGCGTGGCGCATGGCCGTGGCCGCCTCCCGCAGCAGCCCGGAAGGGGGCACGCCCGCCCGCTCGGCCACCACGAACGCCGCCGCCACCTCGTGCCATCCGGCTGACACGAGGCGCCACGCCTCGGACGGCGACACCCCCCAGCGGACGGCCGCCGCCACCACCCGCAGCTCGTGGCCTGCCCGCCCACCCACCACCGCCGCCACCACGTCCAATGCATCGAGCAGGCCGCAACCGCCGGAGAGGGCCACCGCGAGCAGGTCCGCGCTCTCGGCGACCTGACCGACGAGCAGGGGGCGATCCCGCCCCAGCCGAGCAGGCCGTGCCTGGGCCACCGGGACCCGGTCGGACCCGTCGCCGGTGGGGGGAGGAGAGAGGAGCACGGCGACGACGACGAGCGCACCCACGGCCAGCGCGAGCTCCGAAGGGCTCATGAGACGACCGTCTCTCTCTGCGCCACCGCAACCTGCCGCGACACCCAGCGATGTCCCACCACGGTCAGGACCACCCCGACCGCGCTGCAGGACAAGGCCGTCGCCGAGCCGTAGACCGCGCCGACGTCCAGCCCGAGGCCGAGAACCGCGAGCGGCCCCGCGAGGGGCAGGGCGCTCAGCAGCCGCCCGGTCGCTCGAGCACCCGCCACGGCCCCGCCCACCGCGCCGTCCTGCGCCAGCTGCTGGCGGCTCGAGTCGAGGGCCGCTCCGACAGCCCCACGCACCGGGGCCCCGACCTCGCTCGAGACCTGCAGGGCGTGCGCGACCGAACGAGCCACCCGGCCGCCCTCCGCGCAGCGCAACCACGCCTCGTGGGCCTCCTCTCCGGCACCGAGACGGAGCTCCACCCGGGCCGGGTGGTCGGCGGCGCGCGTCACGACCTCGTGGGCTGACCGGACGTCGAGCCCCGCCCCGAGCGCCGACGCCAGCGCCTCCGCGACGGCCAGCCGCTCGGTCTCGTGCTCGAGGGACCCGCGGGGCGACGGCCCCCGAGCCAGCCCCCGGACCCTGGTGAGGCCGCGCCCACGTCCAGCGTCGGGCCCGCCCCGACCCGAGCCGTCGTCCCGCGCCCAGGACGAACGCCTCGGCCAGGTCCACAGCAGCAGGGCCAGGGCGCTCAGGATCCCCACGCCCACCGCGATCGGGCCGTCGGGGGTCATGGCCTCGCCTCCGGGACGACCTCGACGAGGAGCGGCAGGCCGGGGCCGGGGCGCACCCCGGCGTCGCCGTCGTGCGTGAGGGCGGGCAGGACGACGGGGCGTCCGTCACCCTCCGGGGACAGGACGGCCACCTGACCGACCCGCCTCACGCCGAGGGATCTGGTGAGGTGGATCACCAGGCGCAGACCGCTCCGCGCCTGCGCCCACACCGCGGACGGTGGCATCGCCGCCAGGGCACCGAGGGCCTCGAGCCGGGAGACCACGTCCGTCGCGGAGTTCGCGTGCACGGTGCCGCAGCCGCCCTCGTGGCCCGTGTTGAGGGCCGTGAGCAGCTCCCGCACCTCGCCACCGCGGACCTCACCCACGACCAGGCGGTCCGGCCGCATCCTGAGCGCCTGCCGCACGAGGGCGGTGAGGTCGACTCCCCCGGCCCCCTCGACGTTGGGGTGGCGGGCCTGCAGCCGGACCACGTGGGGGTGGCGCGGTGCGAGCTCGCAGGCGTCCTCGACGAGGACGATGCGCTCCTGCGCGGGGACCAGCGACAGCATCGCGGCGAGCAGGGTGGTCTTGCCGCTGCCCGTGCCACCGGTGACGAGGTGGGCGACCCGGCGTGCCACGACGCCCCGCAGGGCGCGGGCGATCCAGGGGTCGACCGCGCCACGGGCCTCCAGGTCGTCCAGGGTCCATGACTCGGAGCGGGGCACGCGCAGGGACACATGGGTGCCGCCGGGGCTGATGGCCCCCACCACCGCGTGCAGGCGCACCCCCGACGGGAGGACGGCATCCACCCAGGGGCTGGCGTCGTCGAGCCGTCGACCGACCAGGCCCGCCAGCCGGGCGGCCAGGGCCCGCACCGCTCGGTCCTCACCGAGGTCCAGCGGCACCCGCTCCAGACCCGCTCCTCGGTCGACCCACACCTCGCGCGGGCCGTTGACCAGGACGTCCGTGACACCGGGCTCCCGGAGCAGGACCTCCAGCGGACCGGCGCCCAACGTGTCGCGCAACACCCGGCCCAGCTCGTCACGCACCCCCTGCGAGCCGAGCACCACCCGATCACCAGCGACAGCCTCGCGCACGCGACCGACGTCAGGCCCCACGCCCTGCTCGATGTCGGTCCAGGCCCCCGGCGGCAGACTCATGCCGCACGCTCCTCGAGGACGGCGGCGAGGAGCACCTCGTCGGCGAGGTCCCGCAGGGGCCCTCGGACGCTGCCGGGCACCACACCGCGGTCCAGGCAGGCCTGCACCCCGCGGTCGCTGCGCAGCACTCCGAGCATCGGCAGGTGGAGCAGGTCGGCGATGCAGGCCGCCGCGTCCATCCCCTCCGTGCGGGCCACGACACCCGCTCCCACCGCCGTGACCTGGCGCAGCAGCACGGACACCGCGGCTGCAGCGGCCACCTGGCTCGCTGCCCCACCGGCCACCACCGCGAGCAGGTCGTGCCCGAGCACGGCGGCGGGCCAGCCTGAGGCCACGGTCGGCGGGAGGTCGTGCACCACCACGTCGACGCACCCGTCCAGTCCGCGGCGCAGTGCCTCCATCGCGTCCGGGGGCACCTCGTGGGGCTGCCGCCGGTCGCACGCCACGACGCCGACGCCGCGCACCACCGGCAGTGCGGGCAGGAGCTCGGTCCCGTCGAGGGCGCCCCGGGCCCGGTGCAGGTCGGGCCACCGCAGTCCCGCGACCTGCTCGGCCCCCAGCACCACGTCCAGCCCCCCGCCGGCGCTGCGATGGTCGACGCAGACCACGCTGCGCCCCGACTGGGCGGCCCGCAGGCCGAGCGCCGCCACCAGCGAGCTGGCGCCCAGGCCGCCACTCGCGCCTTGCACCCCGATCGAGATCGTCATGCGGTCAGGGTGGCGGCTGCCTTCGGCATCGAGCGAGCGGAGGGGCCGCCCCTGTGGACAACGGGCCACGGGAACGCGACGACCTGGGGACAACTGCGTCGGGAAGTGACCAGTCGCGGACGAAGGGGCGCACCAGCCCCCCCCCGGAAGTGACCAGTCGGCGGAGGGGGTGCGGACATGGGGCGACCCCCGTCGGGGGGTGACGGGGGTCGCCGTGCATAGGCTCTGGGGGGAAGAGCCCATGCACTGCGCTCGACCCGAAGGGAGCGCGTACATCCATGATGCGTCGGACCCGGACAAATGACTAGTTAGCACCTCCATGACGGCCTGAAAGTCACCCGTCTGGCCTACGTGGATGCACTCAGCGAGGCCCTAGATCGATGAAGGTGACTCCGTGGCTTGTCATGACTAGTCCGACGTCGGGGCCCCGACGGCCGTCAGGGACGACGCCGATCGGGTGACGGCGTCGGTCCACGGCGGCCCAGCCGTCACCCGAGCCGACCCGTGAGGACGGCGTCCGCCACCCGGGTGCCCTCCGCCGCCGCGGCGACCATCGCCTCGCAGCAGTGCAGCAGCCACAGCCGCACCCCGTCCTGCGTCCCCGTGGCATAGGCGGCGAGCGCCCCGACGTACGCCGTCTGACCGAGGGACCGGTGACCGGCCTCGGGCACGGCGACCCCGGTGGGGTCGAGGCCCCCCGCCTGCACGACCACCCGCTCCAGCGCCCGCGCCACCAGACCGTTGCCGCGCTCGAACGGCCGCACCACGGCCACCTCGGCGTGCACGAGCGCGCCGACCACGCCCGCGGGCACCGGCCCCACCGCACGCAGCAGCCCGACGATCCCGTCCAACCTCCCCGCGACGAGGCGGGCGTCGACCGGCTCGCCCAGCTCGACGAGCTCGGCACAACCCACCCCCGGGTCGCGAGGACGCCCGAGCCCCGACGCCGCGACCCCCAGCGGCGTCGCGGCCGCCGTGTGCAGCCTCGCCACCACCTGCCTCGGCGCGGCCGAGAGGACGCCGCGCAGGTGCTCGGCCTCGGCGGTCACCTGCACCGCCCCGCGCACCACCTGCTCGTCGGGCAGCGGGTCCGCGCGCCACGTCAGTGCGCCCCGGCTGAGGTCGCGGACGGTCTCGAGGGGGAGCTGGATCCCGTCCAGGAATGCGTTCTCCCGAGCCCCCCGCACCCGCGACTCGGCGGCGGCCTCGGGGATGCGGCGACGCAAGGCCTGGTGCCAGCGGAGCCGGGTGCAGGCCTCGCGGGCCTCGTCGACCGCGTCACTCACCCCCGGCAGGCGCAGCAGGGGCTCGACGGAGATGGCGACGGGGGAGCTCACGGGGTCAGCCTAGGGACTCACGCCCTACCATCGGTCCATGCTCGAAGGGCCCGCGCGCAGCTCCGCCGTGCTGGTCGCCGTCCTCGCGGCCCTCCTGGTCGTCGCCGCGTGGTTGGCGCTGCGGGTCGTGCGCGTGCGGCGCACCTTCTCCTCGCCCGCCGAGGAGGCCACGTATGACGCCCTCCACACCGCCGGGCTCGCCGCACCGCACCTCAAGGACGGTCTCACGCCCGAGGGCAGCGCGAGAGCCGCGCGACACCTGCGAGCCCTGCTCGGGGTCCCCGCCCTCGCGATCCTGGACACCCAGGCGCTGCTCGGGTGGGACGGCACGGGCGAGCGGCATGCTCCCGGTGCCGTCGACCTCGTCGCTCAGGTCCTCGCCACGGGGGACCTCGAGGTGCTGCGTGGGCTGGCCTGCGTCGACGAGGACTGCCTCATCCGGTCGGCCGTGGCGGCCCCGATCGTCAGCGACGACACCGTCATCGGGGCCCTCGTGGCCTATGCCCCGGACGTGAGCTACGGCCTGGCGCGCGCCACCCGCGAGGTCGCGAGCTGGGTCTCCACCAACGTCGAGCTCGCCGAGCTGAGCCGCCAGCGCACGCGCACCATGGAGGCCGAGCTGCTGGCGCTGCGGGCCCAGATCTCCCCGCACTTCGTCTACAACTCGCTCGCCGCGATCGCGAGCTTCGTCCGCACCGACCCGGTCCGGGCCCGCGAGCTGCTGCTGGAGTTCGCCGACTTCACGCGCTACTCCTTCCGCAGCGGCGGCGCCTTCACCACGCTCGAGGAGGAGCTGGTCAACATCCAGCGCTACCTCGCCCTCGAGCAGGCCCGCTTCGGGCCGCGGCTCAAGGTCGACCTCGACATCGCGCCGGAGGTGCTGGGCAGTGCCGTCCCCTACCTGTCGGTCCAGCCGCTCGTCGAGAACGCCGTCCGCCACGGCCTCGAGCGCAAGGTGGGCGATGGAACCATCCGGATCACCGCGCGCGACCTCGGCACCGTCACCCAGGTCATCGTGGAGGACGACGGCGCGGGGTCCGACCCGGAGCGCGTCAGATCGGTCCTCTCCGGGGAGCACGACGGCGACAACGTGGGCCTCGGCAACGTGGACGCCCGCCTGCGCCAGGTCTACGGCGACGCCCACGGCGTCGTGGTCGAAACCGCGCCAGGGGCGGGCACCCGGGTGACCTTCACCGTGCCCAAGTGGGCTCCCGGCGTGCACGCGGGACAATAGGGGGCACCATGGCCGAGCAGCACGCAGACGTGACCCGACCTCGCCTCGCCGCGCTCGTCGTCGACGACGAGCCACCGGCGCGGGACGAGTTCGCCTACCTGCTGGGGGAGGACCCCCGGCTCGGGCGGATCCACCTCGCGGGCAGCGGCGCCGAGGCCCTCACGATCCTCGCCCAGCACGCCGTGGACGTCGTGTTCTGCGACATCAGCATGCCGGGGCAGGACGGTCTCGAGGTGGCGCGGGCGGCCGCCGCCCAGCCCGAGCCGCCGTCCTTCGTCTTCGTGACCGCCCACGACCAGCACGCCGTCGACGCCTTCGAGGTCGACGCGATCGACTACGTCCTCAAGCCCGTCCGCGAGGAGCGCCTGGCCGAGGCCGTCCGCCGGGTCGTGGCTGCGCGGCCCGCGCCCGCGCCGCCACCCGCCCCGACGCAGCGTCAGGACGACGACGAGGTCATCCCGGTCGAGCTCGCCGGCGTCACGACCTTCGTCAAGCGGTCCTCCGTCCTCTACGCCCAGGCGCAGGGCGACTACACGCGCCTGCACACCCGCGACAGCAACCACCTCGTGCGCATCCCGCTGTCCACCCTCGAGGAGCGCTGGGCCTCGGCCGGGTTCGCCCGCATCCACCGCAGCACGCTGGTGTCCCTGGGCCACGTCACCCAGGTGCGCACCGACAAGGGCCACTGCTCGGTCCTGCTCGGCCCCGTGGAGCTGCAGGTCTCGCGGCGTCACACCCGCGCCCTGCGGGACCGGCTCGGCCGGCCGGGCGAGGCCCGGCGCCGGGAGAGCCCGACGGCGTGACCAGCCCGACACCGCCGCGCGTCCGGATCACCTCGCCCCGGCGCAACGCCGCCCGACGCACAGCTGATGCCCGACCCAGCACGCGGGAGATCGACGAGGACACCGGCCTCGGGCAGGTCTACATGCGCACCTATCTGCGCGGGCTGCGTCGACTGGTCGCGGCCGCCCTGGCCTCCGTCGTCACGCTGCTCGTGGGGCTTCCCCTGACCTTCGCGGCCGTGCCCGGGGCCGCCGACCTGCGGCTGCGGTCCGGCGTCACGGTGGCCTGGCTCCTGGTCGGTGTCGTCATCTACCCCGCCCTGTGGGTCCTCGGCCGGGCGTACTCCCGGGCGGTCGAGCGCGTGGAGCGCGACTTCGCCCGCGCCGTCGCCCGGGACGACGCCGCACCGCCCGTCAGCGAGTCCACCGGCGGCGGGTCCACCGGCGGCGGGTCCACCGGCGACGCGTCGTGACGGCGACCCTGCAGCCGGCATACGGCATCGTCGCCGTGGCGACGGTCTGCCTGCTGACGCTCGGCCTCGGGCTGCTCGGCGCCCGCTCGAGCCGCACCACGAGCGACTTCTACGTCGCCTCGCGGGCGATCTCGCCGCGGCGCAACGCCGCCGCCATCACCGGCGAGTACCTCTCGGCCGCCAGCTTCCTCGGCGTGGCCGGGCTCCTGTGGGCCGACGGCGCGGACCGCCTGTGGCTGCCGGTGGGCTACACGGTCGGCTACCTCATGCTGCTCGTCCTCATCGCGGCCCCGCTGCGCCGGTCGGGGGCCTACACGCTGCCGGACTTCGCCGAGGACCGCCTCGAGAGTCGACGCGTGCGCCGGGTCGTGTCCCTGCTCGTGGTCGTCATCGGCTGGGTCTATCTCCTCGTGCAGCTGCAGGCGGCGGACCTCACGCTGCGCTTCCTCACCGGCGCACCCCCCTGGCTCGGTGGGGTGCTCGTCGGCACCGTGGTGCTCACCGTCGTGAGCGCGGGCGGCATGCGCACCATCACGCTCGTCCAGTCCTGGCACTACTGGCTCAAGCTGGCGGCGCTGTGGCTGCCGGCCCTCGTGCTGCTCGTCGTGTGGGTCCGCTCGGGCGCCCCCGGGCCGGACCTGCCCCCGGAGCGGCTCGAGACCTGGTCCGAGCCGCTTCGCGGGTATGCCGGAGGAGCCCACCCCCTCTACACCGTCTGGTCGACCCTGCTGGGCCAGGCGCTCGGGACGATGGCCCTGCCCCACGTCGTCGTGCGCTACTACACGATCCGTGACGGGCGTGCGGCCAGGCGCACGACCGTCACGGTGATCGGCCTGATCGCCGCGTTCTACCTCGCGCTGCCGCTCTACGGCATCCTCGGCCGCGTCTACGTCCCCTCGCTGCCCGCGGGCGCCTCCACCGACACCGTCATGCTGCGACTGCCGTCGAGCGCCCTGCCCGGGGGGACGGGCGACACCCTGACGACCCTGATCGCGGCCGGAGCGTTCGTCGCGTTCCTGTCGACCGCGAGCGGTCTCGTCGTCGCCGTGGCCGGCGTGGTCGACCAGGACATCGTCGGACCGGCCCTGCTGCGGGTGACCGGCGGTGATGTCGACCGGCTGCACAGCTTCCGCGTGTCCGTCGCGGTCGCCGTGCTCGTCCCCCTCGCAGTGGCCCACCTCATCCCGCACGTGGGCGTCAACACGCTCGTCGGCATGGTCTTCGCCGTGACGGCGTCGACCTTCGCGCCGCTGCTGGTGCTCGGCGTGTGGTGGCCGCGTCTGTCACGCGCCGGCACCCTCGCTTCCATCGGCGTCGGCGCCGCCCTCACCGTCAGCGCCTCGCTGATCAGCCTCACCGGGCGAGGCGGCGACGGCTGGGCCGGCGCCCTGACCGCGGCCCCCGCCGCGTGGACCGCCCCCGCGGCCTTCCTGGTCGCCGTGGTCGTGTCCCTGCTGACGCCGGGCAGCGTCCCGCGCGGCACCTCCCGCACCATGGTGCGGCTGCACACCCCCGAGGACGTGCGCCTCGACCGGTCCGCGCGCCGGTCCGCCGCCCGGTGACGGGTCGCCGCCGTCGGGTCGGGCGTCTCGGCGGACGACCTGGTCCGGACCGCTTGCCGAGCCTCACCGACCGCTCGGCCCGTCGTGATCGCGTGCCTCTCGTCCACGGCCGGTGGCCAGACACACAATGACGGTCGGCACGACGACGTGCCGATCCCCCACTCCCGCAGGAGGCACCGCGTGAGCGCCACCAAGCCCACCCGCGACTACAGCGCCGCCTATGGCGACGTGCAGAGGTCGCCCGAGTTCCAGGAGCTGCGCTCGCGGCTGCGGTCCTTCGTCTTCCCCATGACCGGCGCGTTCCTCGCCTGGTACTTCCTCTACGTCATCTGCGCCGCGTTCTTCCCGGCATTCATGAGCACGAAGGTGATGGGCAACATCAACATCGGCCTGATCTTCGGCTTCCTGCAGTTCATCACCACCTTCGCGATCACCATCGTCTACGTCCGCTGGGCCGACCGGGTGTTCGACCCCCGGGCCGAGCGGGTCCACCAGATGGTCGAGGAGAAGGGCCTGGACGACTGATGACCACCACGATCCCCGCGGGCATGGTCCCCGCCGCCGCCAGCAGCCAGGTCGGCTCTCCGCTGCTCAACATCGCCATCTTCGCGATCTTCGTCATCGTCACCCTGGCCGTCGTCATCCGGGTCTCGGTGGGCAGGAAGAAGACCGCCGGCGAGTACTACACCGGCGGCGCAGCCTTCTCCGGGCGGCAGAACGGCATCGCCATCGCGGGCGACTACCTGTCCGCCGCGAGCTTCCTCGGCATCGCCGGCGCCATCGCCGTCGCCGGCTACGACGGCTTCCTGTACTCCATCGGCTTCCTCGTCGCCTGGCTGGTGGCGTTGCTCCTGGTCGCGGAGCTGCTGCGCAACACGGGCCGGTTCACGATGGCGGACGTGCTGTCCTTCCGGCTGCGCCAGCGTCCGGTGCGCATGGCCGCCGCCACGTCGACCCTCGCCGTGTCCTTCTTCTACCTCCTCGCCCAGATGGCCGGCGCCGGTGGCCTCGTGTCGCTGCTGCTCGGCGTCAAGTCGTGGGCCGGGCAGGCGATCGTCATCGCCATCGTCGGCATCCTGATGATCACCTACGTCCTCATCGGCGGGATGAAGGGCACCACCTGGGTGCAGATCATCAAGGCCTGCCTGCTCATCGCCGGCGCCGGGCTCATCACCGTCTGGGTGCTCGGCAAGTTCGGCTTCAACCTGTCGCAGGTGATGCAGAGCGCCGTCGACAGGTCGCCCAAGGTCGGCGAGAAGCTCCTCAACCCCGGCCTGAAGTACGGCAAGACCACCATGACCAAGATCGACTTCATCTCGCTGTCGATGGCCCTGGTGCTCGGCACCGCCGGCCTGCCGCACGTGCTCATGCGCTTCTACACGGTCCCCACGTCCAAGGAGGCCCGCAAGTCGGTCGAGTGGGCGATCTGGCTGATCGGCCTGTTCTACCTGTTCACCTTGGTCATCGGCTTCGGCGCGGCCGGCCTGGTCGGCCCCGGCGCCATCCTGGCCGCTCCCGGCAAGGAGAACTCCGCGGCGCCGCTGCTGGCCTTCCACCTCGGCGGCTCGGTCTTCCTCGGGATCATCTCCGCGATCGCCTTCGCCACCATCCTCGCCGTGGTGGCCGGCCTCACCATCACCACCTCGGCGACGTTCGCGCACGACATCTACAACATGGTGATCAAGGAGGGGAAGGCCACCCAGGAGCAGGAGGTCAAGGTCGCCCGCCGCGCCGCCATCGCCGGTGGTGTCGTCGCGATCGTCGGCGGCATCCTCGCGAACGGGCAGAACATCGCCTTCCTCGTCGCCCTGGCGTTCGCGGTCGCCGCGAGCGCCAACCTGCCGACGATCCTCTACTCGTTGTTCTGGTCGAGGTTCACGACCCGAGGAGCGCTCTGGTCGATCTACGGCGGGCTCGGGTCGGCGATGCTGCTCATCCTGTTCAGCCCCGTGGTGTCCGGCAAGGTCGACGCGACCGGCAAGAGCCTGTCGATGATCACCAACCCCGCGATCGACTTCCACTGGTTCCCCCTGGACAACCCCGGCATCGTCTCCATCCCGCTGGGCTTCCTGCTCGGGTGGCTGGGCTCGATCACCGACAAGGAGAAGCCCAACGCCGAGAAGTACGCCGAGATGGAGGTCCGGTCCCTGTCCGGCCACGGCACCGCGGGCGCGATCCAGCACTGACCCGCCCCCACCATCGCCGAGTGGTCACCTCCCGACGTCGGGAGGTGACCACTCGGCGTCTTGGGGGGTGCCTGCGCCGAGGTCGTCGGGGTGGACGCGTCCGAGGGGCCGGTCCGGCATACGGTGGTCGTGTGCCCCAGCCGTATGCCGCCCCGCCGCCGTCTCCACCGCCCGAGGGCCACCGGCCGGGGACCCCGGAGTACCGCCGCATCTCGTGGGCGCTGTTCCTCGCCGGGCTCGCGACCTTCGCGATGATCTACACCACCCAGCCGCTACTGCCCGAGCTGGCGCGCGCCTTCGCGCTCACGCCGGCCGAGTCCGCGCTGTCGGTCTCGACGACGACGCTGGCGCTGGGCATGGCGCTGCTCGTGGTCGGCCCGTCCTCGGAGGTGCTCGGACGCACGAGGGTCATGCACCTGTCGCTGTCCGCGTCCTCCGTGGTCACCCTCCTCACGGCGCTCTCCCCCTCGTGGACGCTCCTGCTGGTCCTGCGGAGCCTGCTCGGCCTCGCCGTGGCGGGGCTGCCGGCGGTGGCCGTGGCCTACCTGCGCGAGGAGGTGCATCCCTCGGCGACGGCGCGCGCCACCGGGCTCTACATCGGCGGGACGGCCCTCGGCGGCATGCTGGGCCGGCTGGTCACCGGAGGTGTCGCCGACCTGCTCGGCTGGCACTGGGCGATCGGCTCGATCGGGGCCCTCGGGCTGCTCTGCGCGCTGGCGGTGCGGGCCGTGCTGCCGGGGTCGCGGCGGTTCGCCCCCGCGCGCCTGTCGCCGCGTGAGCTCGTCGCCATGAACCGCCGCATGCTCACCGACCCCGCGCTGCTCGCGCTCTACGGCATCGCGTTCTGCGCGATGGGGGCCTTCGTGTCGGTGTTCAACGCCATGGGGTTCCGGCTCGCCGCCGCCCCCTACCACCTGAGCCTCGCCGTGGCCGGGCTGGTCTTCGTCGTCTATGCGCTGGGGTCGGTCAGCTCCGAGCGGGCCGGGCGCCTCGCGGACCGGCACGGGGTCCGGGCGGTCGTCCCCGCGGCGCTCGCGATCGTCCTCGCCGGGTTGCTGATCACGCTCGGCCGACCGCTGTGGGTCGTCGTCGGCGGGCTCGCGGTGCTGACAGCCGGCTTCTTCGCCGCCCACGGGGTGGCCTCGGGCTGGGTCGCCGCCCGCGCCACGTATGTCGGCCGCGGCACCGCGCAGGCCACCTCGCTCTACATGTTCGCGTACTACCTCGGGTCGTCCGTCTGCGGCACGGTCGTCGGCACGGCGTGGAGCCGCGGCGGCTGGCCGCTGGTGGTGGGATTCACCGGTGCCCTGCTGCTCATGGCGCTCGGCCTCGCCCTGTGGTTGCGCCGCATCCCCAGCCTGGCTGAGCCCCCCGTCGAGGACCAGGGGGTACGCGCCGCGTGACGCCGGTCCCCGGCATACGGCCGGTTCTGGCAGACGACCCGAGCTGAGTCCCCAGCTCGCCACGCGCCGCCGAGTCCTGCCCGTCGCCCCACGGCCGCCGGAATTTGACAATGATTTCCATTAGACCTCAGGCTGGTGACCATGGATCGACGCCTCCTCGCCGCCCCCGCGGCTCTCGGCCTGGTCGCCCTCTCCGCCTGCGGACCGGGCGACGGCAGCGCGAGCAGCCACGGCAGCGCCGCGGCCCAGGACGGCACGATCACCGTCGTCGCCAGCTTCTATCCCCTGCAGCACGCCGCCGAGCAGATCGGGGGCCGACACGTCCAGGTCAGCAACCTGACCAAGCCGGGCACCGAGCCGCACGACCTGGAGCTCACGCCCAAGGACGTGGCCACGCTCTCCCGGGCCGACCTCGCCATCTACGAGAAGGGTCTGCAGTCGGCCGTCGACACCGCCGTCGCCGACACCGCCCCCGACAAGGCCCTCGACGTGGCCACGGCCGCCGACCTCTCGCTGATGCACGGCGAGACGATCGGCGCGGACGGGCACGACCACGCCGGCGAGTCCGCCGAGGAGCACGCCGGGCACAGCCACGGGGAGGGCGCCAAGGACCCGCACTTCTGGCTGGACCCGCTGCGCTACGCCAAGGTCTCGCAGGCCATCGCCGACCGCCTGGGGCAGGTCGACCCGGCTCACGCGGCCGACTACGACGCCAACCTCAAGGCCTTCACCGGCCGGCTGACGGCGCTCGACCAGGAGCTCGCCGCGGGCCTCAAGGGCTGCACCAACAGGACGATCGTGACCAGCCATGCCGCGTTCGGCTACCTCGCCGACCGCTACCGGTTGCGGCAGGTCGCCATCTCGGGCCTGTCTCCCGAGGAGGAGCCCGAGCCCGCCAAGCTCGCCCAGATCGCGACCTACGCCAAGGCCCACCGGGTCACCACGATCTATGCCGAGACGCTGGTCAGCCCCGCCATCGCGCAGACCGTCGCCAAGGAGACCGGCGCGCAGACCGCCGTCCTGGACCCGATCGAGGGCATCACGGATGCGTCCGCGGCCAAGGACTACGTTGGCGTCATGCAGGCCAACCTCGCCGCTCTCAAGAAGGGGCAGAGCTGTCCGTGACCACCCCTCGCGCCGACGACACCGGCGCCCCCGTCATCCGGCTCCGGTCGGCGTCCTTCGGGTACGCCGACCGCGCCGTCGTCTCGGGCGCCGACCTCACCGTGCGGCCCGGCGAGGCGCTGGCCCTGCTCGGACCCAACGGCTGCGGCAAGTCCACGCTGGTCAAGGGCCTGCTCGGGCTCAACGACCACCTGGGCGGCGAGGTCGAGCTGTTCGGCACCCCGCTCGCCCGCTTCCACCGGCGATCCCGCATCGGCTATGTCCCCCAGCGCCACACCCTGTCCAGCTCGGTGTCCGCGACGGTGCGCGAGATCGTCGCCACCGGGCGCCTGCCGCACCAGGGGCTGCTGGCCCGGTTGGGTGCGCGCGACCGCCAGATCATGGACCAGGCCCTCGACGTCGTCGGTCTGACGGACCAGACCCGCCAGGACGTCTCGACGCTGTCAGGCGGCCAGCAACGGCGCGTGCTCATCGCCCGCGCCCTGGCCGGTGAGCCCGACGCCCTGGTGATGGACGAGCCCACCGCGGGTGTCGACGTCGCCAACCAGCGGCTGCTCACCACGGTGCTGCAGCGCCTGCGCGACCGCGGCGTCGGCCTGCTGATCGTCACCCACGAGGTCGAGGCGCTGACCCCGGTCCTGGACCGCATCGTGCACATGTCGGCCGGCCGCATCACCTTCGACGGGTCTGTCGCGGAGTTCGAGCAGGCCCGCAGGGCCGACGTCCTCGCCCTGGGTGATCCGCACCACCACCATCACGAGGACGAGGACCACGCTCCCGGTGATGGCCGGCCCCCCGCGCCCTGGGTCGACCGGGCCGGCGTCGGCGCGTCCGGCATACGGCGTGAGGCCGCCCCGGCCATCGGGGCGGGCGGACCGGCCCGAGCCACCAGGAGGGGTCAGGATGGCTGAGCTGTGGAGCTATGAGTTCATGCAGCGGGCCCTGCTCGCAGCGCTGCTCGTGGGCGCCGCCGCGCCGATGGTCGGGACCTTCCTCGTCCAGCGGCGGCTGTCGCTGATCGGCGACGGCATGGGGCACGTGGCCCTCGCCGGCGTCTCGATCGGCCTGCTCACCGGCAACCAGCCGGTGCTGACGGCCCTCGTCGCCGCCGTGGTCTGCGCGGTCGCGATCGAGCTGATCCAGAGGTTCGGCAAGGCCAGCGGGGACGTGGCGCTCGCCGTCATGTTCTACGGCGGGATCGCGCTGGGCGTCGTCCTGATGTCGCGCGCGACGGGGACGGGCGCCAACCTCACGTCCTACCTGTTCGGGGCGATCACGACGACCAGCCGTGAGGACCTGGTCGTCTTTGCCGTGCTCGCGGTGGTGGTCATGGTCACCACGTGGGTGCTGAGACCGCGGCTGTTCGCCGTCGCCAACGACGAGGAATGGTCTCGCGCGGCGGGGCTGCCGGTCCTCGGGCTCAACATCGTGCTCGCCGTCATGACCGCCGTCACCGTCGTGGTCTCCATGCGCGTCGTCGGGCTGCTGCTCATCAGCGCGCTCATGATCCTGCCCAACGCCGCCGCCCAGCAGGTGTCGCGGTCCTTCCGGTCGATGCGGCTCGTCGCCGTGGTCATCGGGATCCTGTGCGCCAGCGGCGGCGTCGCCCTGTCCTACGAGCTCGACACCCCCTCGGGGGGCACCATCGTGCTCCTCGTGCTCGCGGTGTTCGTCGCCCTGAGCCTCGTGGCGGCGGTCGCGCACGCGGTCGGGGCACGGCACCACCGCTACGCCGAGATGCACGTCCACGAG
Organism: Arsenicicoccus cauae; assembly: GCF_043162025.1. NCBI lineage: Bacteria > Bacillati > Actinomycetota > Actinomycetes > Micrococcales > Intrasporangiaceae > Arsenicicoccus > Arsenicicoccus cauae. The sequence goes on from NZ_CP171001.1 coordinate 369,376, forward strand.
CACGAGCCCGCGTGCGGCCACCAGCAGGTCGAGCACGGAGATCACGTCGACTACCTTCATGATGGGCACCTGCACGCCCCCCACGGGGACCACTACGACGAACACCACGAGCACCACGAGCAACACGAGCACCACGAGCATGTCGATCCCGCGGACCCAACGGGTCAGGACGACGCCGCCGTCGGGCGACCGACCAGCAGGAGCTGATCCACGATGCCGGAGACCGAGCGCCGAGCGACCAAGCAGCGCCGCGCCGTCGAGCAGGTCCTGCGCGAGACCGACGACTTCATCTCGGCTCAGGCCCTGCACTCCAGGCTGCGGGCGCAGGGCAACACGGTCGGGCTGGCCACCGTCTACCGCACGCTCAACGCCATGGCCGAGGACGGGCGGGTCGACATGCTGCGGGTCGACGACGGCGAGGCGCGCTACCGGCTGTGCGCGAGCGACGAGCACCACCACCACCTGGTGTGCCGCGAGTGCGGCCGCACCGTGGAGATCGAGGGACCGGCCGTGGAGTCGTGGGCGGACAGCGTCGCGGCGGAGAACGGCTTCCGCGACGTGTCGCACACGCTAGAGGTCTTTGGGACCTGCGTCAGGCACTGACCGAGCTCGAGGCGGCTCAGTGCAGCAGCTTGAGGCCGGCGACGCAGCCGACGATGCCCATCAGCAGGAGCACCTTGACCAGCGAGATCGACTCGGCGCCGGTCCCCATCGCCCACGCGACGGTGGCCACCGCCCCGATCCCCACCCACACGGCGTAGGCGGTGCCGACCGGCAGCTCGCGCAGGGCGTAGGCCAGGCCCGCCATGCTCAGGGCGCACGCCACCACGAACACCGCGCTCGGCCCGAGCCGGCTGAACCCCTCGCTGCGGCTGAGGGCCGTCGCCCACACCGCCTCCAGCACCCCTGACAGCACCAGCACGACCCAGGACATGGTCACTCCTCGTGGCCGTCTTGTCGCGTGACCGGGTACGGCTCCCTCGTCCGGGGCCCGCTCGTGGGGCCTTCGTCCAGGCTCGCACGGGCCGTGTGCCGCGGCAAACCCTCCCGGCGGGCCGGCGTCATACGGCCGGCGCGGAGTCCACGTCGGAGGATCCCTCCTCGCCGAGCCACGGCTCGAAGCCGCCCCGTCGCCCCAGCCGCCGACCGGGCCGATGGACAGCTGGCCGCAGCAAGCGACATCTGCGCCCCCTCGGCGCGGGAACAGAGCGCGAGCACTATCCGTTATGGTAATCGTTCTTACTAGACGGAATCAGGAGGCCACCGCATGGCCAGGTCCACCGACGTGCGACCCAAGATCAAGCTCCGCTCCACGGCGGGCACGGGCTACACGTACATCACCCGCAAGAACCGCCGGAACGACCCCGACCGCCTCGTGATCCGCAAGTACGACCCGGTCGTGCGCCAGCACATCGAGTTCAAGGAGGAGCGCTGATGGCCACGGGGTCCAAGATCGCCCACGACCAGCAGCGTCGAGAGGTCGTCGCTCGCCACGCGGAGGAGCGGCGCGCCCTCGAGCGCGTCATCGCCGACCCCACCGCCGACGCCATGAGCAAGGGCGAGAAGTGAGGCCCGGCATCCACCCGGACTACCACCGCGTGGTCTTCCGGGACCCGACGGCCGACGTCGCCTTCCTCACGCGTTCGACGGCCACGAGCCAGGACACGATCGAGTGGGAGGACGGCAACACCTATCCGGTGATCAACGTCGACGTCTCCAGCGCCTCGCACCCGTTCTACACGGGCAAGCAGAAGATCATGGACACCGCCGGACGCGTCGAACGCTTCAACCGCCGGTACGGACGCAGCTGACGCTCCCCCACCAGCCCCGCGCACCGTCTCTCCGCGCGGTTCACAGGTCGCGACCCACCCTCCCCCTCAGCCGGGGACGGTGGGTCGCGGTCTGCCATTCGGGTGATCTTGTCACCGCCCATCAGGCGGCCCGCAGCAGCCACCCGGCACCCCGACCCCGCACTGGCGCGAGATCCACTGCGGAGCCAAGAGCACTCTCAACAGAGGGTTTTCGGGACGGTGCGTGCTCCCAGGAGCCCTGGTCTGGCCTGGTTGGTGACGGAGCATCTCCGCTCGCGTCCACCTCGACCGCAGGAGAGGACCTGACCCACCACACCGACGCCACCGACACGAGCACCTCGCTGACGTCGGGAGGTGACCGGTCGGCGGAGGGAGCGAGGGGTGGACTGGGGTGGCGGCGTCGCCGTGAGGTGACAGGCTGGGGCGCATGCCTTCCACCGCCCTGCCCGTCGGGCCCGACCAGACCTGCCAGGTCCATCTCACGAGCGGCGGCGTGTCCGTGCTCGTCGACCTGTCCGACGCCCGCCTCCCCTCGATCGCCCACTGGGGCGCCGCGCTGCCTGACCTGGACGAGTCCGAGGCCGCGACGCTGGTCCGGGCGACGACCTACGGCCGCGGCGGCAACGACGTCGACGTCCCGGTGAGGGTGGCGGTCCTGCCCGAGCACCACGCCGGCTGGACCGGGCGCCCCGGCATCTCCGGCTGCCGCGACGACGGGTCCGGCTGGTCACCCCGCTTCACGGTGACCGCGGCCGAGACCCGCACCGACGCGGCGGCCGACGCGGCGGCATACGGCACGCTCTGCACTCTGGGAGCCGGCACGCTCCACGTCACCGCCGCCGACGACGAGGCGCGCCTCGGCCTGACGCTCGAGATCGAGCTGCTCCCGACGGGACTCGTGCGGACCCGCGCCACCGTGACCAACGACGGCGACACCGACTACGCCCTCGACGAGCTCGCCCTCGTCCTGCCGGTCCCCAACCATGCCAACGAGATCCAGGACCTCGCCGGCCACTGGGGCACCGAACGCGCCCCCCAGCGCAAGGAGTTCACCGTGGGGCAGCACCTGCGCGAGGGTCGCAAGGGTCGCACCGGCGCCGACGCCGCCTACGTGCTCTCCACGGGCGCAAGGGGATTCGGCTTCCGGCAGGGCGAGGTGTGGGGCGTCCACACCGCCTGGTCCGGCAACCACCGCCACTGGGCCGAGCGACTCTTCAACGGCCGCACCGTGATCGGTGGTTCCGAGCTGCTCCTCCCCGGCGAGGGGAGGCTCTCCCCGGGCGAGTCCCTCTGCTCCCCCTGGGTCTTCGGGGCGTACGGCGACGGCCTCGACGCCCAGGCCGCGCGCTTCCACGGCTGGTTGCGGTCACGACCGACGCACCCGCAGACCCCCCGCAAGGTCACGCTCAACGTCTGGGAGGCGGTCTACTTCGACCACGACCTGGCGCGCCTCGTCGACCTCGCTGACCGCGCCGCCGCCCTCGGCGTCGAGCGATTCGTCCTGGACGACGGGTGGTTCGGCGCGCGTCGCGACGACCACGCCGGACTCGGCGACTGGGTCGTCTCCCCCGACATGTGGCCGGACGGCCTGGGTCCCCTCGTCGACCACGTCACGGCTCTGGGCATGGAGTTCGGGCTGTGGTTCGAGCCGGAGATGGTCAACCTCGACAGCGACGTCGCCCGCGCCCACCCCGAGTGGATCATGGCAACGGGCAACCGGATTCCCGTCGAGAGCCGCCACCAGCAGGTGCTCAACCTCGGCATCCCCGAGGCCTACGCCCACGTGCGGGACCAGATGGTGGCGGTCCTCGAGGCCTACGACATCGGCTACCTCAAGTGGGACCACAACCGCGACCTCGTCGACGCCGGCACCGCGCCCACCGGCCGCGCGGGCGTGCACGAGCAGACGCTCGCCACCTATCGCCTGATGGCCGAGCTCAAGGAACGATTCCCTGGGCTCGAGATCGAGTCGTGCAGCTCGGGCGGCGCGCGCGTCGACCTCGCCGTCCTCGAGCACACCGACCGCGTGTGGACCTCGGACTGCATCGACCCCCTCGAGCGGCAGAGCATGCACCGCTGGACCCAGCAGCTGATCCCGCCGGAGCTCATGGGCTCCCACATCGCATCGGGCGCCTCGCACACCACGGGGCGCAGCCACAGCCTGCACTTCCGCGCCGGCACCGCCGTCTGGGGACACCTCGGCATCGAGTGGGACCTCGCCCGCGCGACCGAGGCCGAGCTGGCAGAGCTCGGCGACTGGGTCGCGTTCTATCGTCGCCACCGCAACCTGCTGCACACCGGCGCCGTGGTGCGGCTGGACGACGTCCTGCCCGAGCTGCACGTCCACGGGGTGGTCTCCCCCGACCGGGACGAGGCGCTCTTCGCCGTCGTGTGCACCGGCCGTGCGATCGTCGACCCGGTCGGCCGCATGCGCCTCGGCGGGCTCGACCCGGCTCGTCGCTACCGGGTCCGCGACGTCACGCCCAGCCGACCGCCCCACGGTATGCCGCAGCCGCCCGCCTGGTGGCCCGACGCCGAGGGCGTGCTGCTGCGCGGACGCTCGCTGCAGGCGGTCGGGGTGGAGACACCCGCCCTGTCCCCCGACGAGCTCGTGATCCTGCACCTGACGTCGGACTAGCGGACGGAGGGCACCGCCTCAGCCCGGCGCCACCGCACCCTGACGCGAAGGTGATCGAATCAACGACGGACCGGCCTCGCGGCATACGACCCGCTCCGCGCCTCGCCCACCGGCAGCCGGACGCGCAGGAAGCGCGGCCGGTAGGAGAACGGGTCCGCGATGACCGTGGCGAGGTCCGTGCTGTTGCGGCTGTAGGACACGACCAACGTGCCGGGCTCGGGCAGGAGGTCCGGGTGTGCCAGCGGCATGTAGCGCAGCACCCCCGCGTCCAGGTCGGAGGGCAGGTGCCCGATGGGGCGACCGGAGTCGAACGGGCCCCAGGGGGTCGGCGCGGTCCACACCGTCAGCTCGTGCCCCAGCACGTCGTCGCGCTTGCTGAGGGCATACCACCGCCCGTCCTGCGCAAAGACGGACAGGGTCTGGGAGGTGCCCCTCACCGCCGGGACCAGCTCGGCCGCGGCGGCGGCCGATCGCGACCACCCCTTGCCGTCCCAGTAGGTCCACTCGGACTGGGTCAGCACCCTGTCGGGCCGCACGCGGGCGACCCGCAGCGACCGCCCGAAGGTCATCGGCGCCGTCGACCCCGCGGTGCCGTAGAGGTAGAGCCAGCCGTCGGCCAGGGCGGAGGCGGCACCCCACACCGGCCGCCGCACGTCGGGCGAGTCGGGGCCGAGGTCGACGAGACGCAAGAGCTGCGGCGTCCCGCCCGGGCGCACCGTGAAGAGGGCGGCCGAGGGACCGAGGTTCTCGAAGTCGAAGGTCCCGCCACCGGTCGTGCGGACCCGTTGCACCATCACCGTCACGAGGTCCTGCCCCGGGCGCGGCGTGACCGTGACCGACATGGGCCAGTAGCCGACGACGGCTCCCGTGCTCCCCGCCGGCCGGGGCCGGTCCGGCACGATGGCACCGCGCCCGGCGGGCAGGACGGCGCTCAGGCAGCCGGGGCTGACGACGAGCATGGAGTTGCGGACGAAGCCGTGACCGGCGGCGCCGGACGACCGCAGGGTGTCCCCGAACACCATGAGCCGACGCCCGTCCTGCAGGCGCGCGCTCGCCCCGACGTCGGCCCCGAGAAGCTCCGGCGACACGTGCAGCTGGTCGATGGCGCGGTTGATCGCGTCGACCGAGTCGAGCGTCCCCGTGGCGGCGCACCCGGTCTGACCGGTCCTGGTCACCGGACCCACCGGTCGGGGCGCGCCGGCTCGCGCGGCAGCGGCGTCTGTCTGGACGGGCTTGACCCGTCCACCGGGCCTGCCGGGACCGTCGACCGCCATGGCCGAGCCGCCGTCCCCGACGACCAGGGAGGCGACCACGAGGAGGGCGACCGCGAGCGGCGCGACCACGAGGGAGGGGACGCCGCCCCGGCGCGTCCGTCGCGTGCTGGGCGCGAACGTCATACCAGGCACGCTAGGCGCCCACCAGGACACTCGGCAGCGGTTTGATCACTTAGGGTCCACATATGCCCCGTATGCCGCAACGCGCCGCCGCCTCCACGGTCATCCTCATGGCCGCGGGGCTGCTGCTCGCGGGGTGCGCGGGCGACCCGGCGCCGAGCCCGGCGTTGACCGGCGCCGCCGCCCGCTCGGCGCAGGACCAGTCGGCCAAGGTGCGCGAGCTGCTGGCTCCGCAGCCGCCCAGCGTGGGCGAGTCGCCGCGGCGCCTCGGGCCGGTGACGGTCGTCGCACCCGCCGCGATGAGGGAGGCCGACTCCGGTCCGGCAGCCCCCCGCAAGGGCTGGACCTACAAGCGGCTCGCCGACCCCGAGGGTGACCCCCAGACCTCGCTCGGCCTGGTCCTGGCCCCCACCGCCGAGAGCTCGGCGGAGCAGTCGGCCGGCACCATCGCCCGGACCGGTGGCAGCCGCGACGCGGGCCGGGCCAGCGGGATCGTGACGACGACCACGTGGGACGGCCGCCCGGCCTACCTCGTCTACGTCAATACCTCGACGGGGCTGCACGTCGAGGCGCTCTCGGCCGAGACGCCGGCCGGGACGGTGACGGTGATCGCCCAGGCGCCGGTCTCGGCATACCCCCGCTCGGGTCTGCGTCGCGCGCTCACGAGCGTCGACCTCACCCCCTGACGCCTCCAGCACCACCGACACCGACACCGACATCGACACCGACACCGACACCGTGAGGGTGTGGTCCACGCATGGTGGACCACACCCTCACGATCCGTGGAGCAGGGACGAGGCGGTCAGACGCGCTCCCACCCACGGGCCGGGGCCCGGTTGCCGACCCCGCGACCGCTCCGCACGTCGCGCGAGCGATAGACGATGTAGGGGCGGGTCAGGTAGCCGAGCGGCGCGGAGAACACGTGCACCAGCCGCGTGAACGGCCACAGGGCGAACAGGATGCACGCGACGAGCGTGTGCAGCTGGAAGCCGAGCGGCGCCGCCGCCATCAGGTCCGCGTCCGGGTGGAAGGTCAGGAACTGGCGGTACCAGATCGAGACGCCGTCGCGGTAGTTGTAGTGCTCCGCGGGCCCGCCCAGGTTGTTGATGCCGGGGGCGTGCCAGCCGAGGGTGTTGGCCAGGCCCAGCAGGATCACGACAACGAGGAAGATGTACATGACCTTGTCCATCGGGGTCGTCGCGGAGAACACCGGCCCGGTGGTGCGGCGGCGGTAGATCAGGATCGCGATGCCCGCCAGCGTCAGGAAGCCCGCGAGCAGGCCGACCGACACCGCGAGGAAGTGGTAGATCGACTGCGTGATCCCGACGGCCTCGGTCCAGGACTTCGGCACGAGCAGGCCCATGATGTGACCCATCACGACGAAGAGGATGCCGAAGTGGAACATCGGCGAGCCCCAGCGCAGCAGCCGGTCCTCGTAGAGCTGGCTGGAGCGCGTCGTCCAGCCGAACTTGTCGTACTTGTAGCGCCAGTAGTGGCCGACGACGAAGATCGTCAGGCAGATGTAGGGGAACACCACCCAGAGCAGGGTGTTCATGAGCGCCCTCCTTGCGTGTGCTGCAGGAGCTCGGCCTCGAGCTCCTCGGGTGATGGGTCGGTGGCCGGGTGGGGGTTGAGGCGGGGGTCGATCTCGTATGGCGCCAGCCCGACGTCCTCCGACGGAGGCCCTTGCGCGACCAGCCGCGCGACGGCCGTCTGCTCGTCGCCGTCCAGGGGTGGCAGGGTGGCGCACACGGCGACGAGCACGTCGGCCCACGGCACGTCGCGGTCGAGCAGCGCGAGGCGCAGGACCTCGAGCCCGGCGCGGTGGTCGAGCACCAGCGTGAGCGCGGCCTCGAGGTCGACGGTCGCGCCGAACTCCAGCACCACCGCCAGGTGGTCGGGCAGCTCCTCGTCACCCATCTCGACCCCGGCCCGCCGGTAGGTCTGCTTGAACTGCACGAGCGCCATCCCGCGCTTGCGGGTGTCGCCGTGCGCGAAGTAGGTCAGGTAGGGCGCGCAGCGTCGCGTGTAGTCGAAGGTGTCGACGTAGCGCTTCTGCAGCACGTCCAGCTCACCCGCATCGGCCGCCGCCGAGATGGTCGCGACGAGCCGGCCGAGCGGCTCGCCGACCACCTCCGGCAGCTGCGCACTCGTGTCGCGCAGCACCGGCAGGTGGGCCAGCAGCTGCTCGTCGGGGTAGCCGAGCAGCAGCGACGCGCACTGCCACGCGGCCCGCATCTCGTCGGTGCCGACCGGCAGCGCCGCCTGCTTGCGGCGCCGCAGGGCGAGCCTCACCGGATGTCCTCGGGCGGGATCGCGCCGAGGTCCCGCGAGGCGCTCGGGTCGGCGCCCATCGGCATGCCCTCCCCCTCGCGCAGCGCCTCCTCGGTGGCCCCGGCGCGAAGCGACCGCCCCTCGCCGGGGAACAGCCCCTCGGGCATGCCCTTGCCGTCCCAGTTGAGCAGGTTGACCCGCCCGGCCTTGGAGCCGCCGCCGACGAGCGTGTCGGCGGTCTGGCGCGCCTGCAACATCTGGAAGTTCTCGACGGCGATGGGGGTCAGCGCCCCCGAGCCCTCGCCGAAGGCGCCCTGGTTGCCCGTCTGGTACTCGCTCACCGAGCACTCGGTGGCGAGCTCCTCGAGCGCGTGGGCCTCCTCGGCGTGCGCGGTCGGGATGACATAGCGCTCGTCGTACTTCGCCAGGGCGAGCAGGCGGAACATGTCGTACATGTCCTCCTCCTCCATGCCGACGGCCGCGGGGATGGACCCGTCGGGGTCGCGACCGAGGTTGATGTCGCGCATGTAGGACCGCATGGCCGCGAGCTTGCGCAGCACCCGGTCCACCGGCGCCACGTCACCGGCGGTGAAGAGGTTGGCGAGGTACTCCATCGGGATGCGCAGCGTCTCGATGGCGTTGAACAGGTTGTCCTTGTCCTCGCCGTCGTGACCCGACCCGGCGAGCGCGTCGACGACCGGCGACAGCGGCGGGATGTACCACACCATCGGCATGGTGCGGTACTCCGGGTGCAGCGGCAGCGCGACCTGGTAGTCGTTGATCAGCCGATAGACCGGGGACCGCTGCGCGGCCGTGATCCAGTCCCCCGGTATGCCGGCGCGCTCCGCCTCGGCGATCACCGCAGGGTCGCGGGGGTCGAGGAAGACCGAGCGCTGCGCCTCGTAGAGGTCCTGGTCGTCCTCGACCGACGCCGCCTCGAGGACGCGGTCCGCGTCATACAGCACGAGCCCGATGTAGCGCAGCCGCCCGACGCAGGTCTCCGAGCACACGGTCGGGATGCCCACCTCGATGCGCGGGAAGCAGAAGGTGCACTTCTCGGCCTTGCCGGTCTTGTGGTTGAAGTAGACCTTCTTGTAGGGGCATCCGGAGATGCACATGCGCCAGCCGCGGCACTGCTCCTGGTCGACGAGGACGATGCCGTCCTCCTCGCGCTTGTAGATCGCGCCGGAGGGGCAGGACGCGGCGCAGGAGGGGTTGAGGCAGTGCTCGCAGATGCGCGGGAGGTAGAACATGAAGGTCTGCTCGAAGTCGGTCGTGACCTTGTCCTCGATGCCCTTGAGCATCACGTCCTGCTTCATGGTCTCCATCGAGCCGCCGAGGTCGTCGTCCCAGTTGGCCGACCAGGAGATGTTCATCGGCTTGCCGCTGATCAACGAGTGCGGCCGCGCGACCGGGAAGTGCTTCTGCGCGGGCGCGTCGAGCAGCGTCTCGTAGTCGTAGGTCCAGGGCTCGTAGTAGTCCTGGATCGACGGCATCTTGGGGTTGACGAAGATGTTGAGCAGCTTGGTGAACCGCCCGCCGGCGCGCAGCTTGAGTCGCCCGTTGCGTCCGAGCACCCAGCCGCCCTGCCACTCGTCCTGGTCCTCGTAGCGCCGCGGGTAGCCGAGCCCCGGCCGGGTCTCGACGTTGTTGAACCAGACGTACTCCGTGCCCGCGCGGTTGGTCCACGCCTGCTTGCAGGTGACCGAGCAGGTGTGGCACCCGATGCACTTGTCGAGGTTCATGACCATGGCCATCTGTGCCATCACGCGCATCAGAGAACCTCTTCCTTCGAGATGGAGGTGAGGACCGCCGGGGCCCCCGCGAAGTATCGGAGCGACGAAGGAGCGGAGAACTTCGTGGGGATCATCAGTACTCCACCTTCTGCGAGCGCTTGCGGATGATCGTGACCTCGTCGCGGTTGTTGCCGGTGGGCCCGATGTAGTTGAAGAAGTAGGACAGCTGGGCATAGCCGCCGATGATGTGGCTGGGCTTGAGCATGATCCGGGTCATGGAGTTGTGGATGCCGCCCCGCCTGCCGTTGTGCTCGGTGAGCGGCACGTCGATCAGGCGGTCCTGGGCGTGCGGCATGTAGATCGTGCCCTCGGGCATGCGGTGCGTCACGATCACGCGGGACGCCACGACGCCGTTGCGGTTGACCGCCTCGACCCACTCGTTGTCCTTGACGCCGATCTTGGCGGCGTCCTTGTCGGACATCCAGATCGACTGGCCGCCGCGGCCGAGGGACAGCATGAACAGGTTGTCCTGGTACTCCGAGTGGATGGACCACTTGTTGTGCGGGGTCAGGTAGCGCACCGACACAGAGATGCCGGACACCCCGTCCGCTGCCTTCTCGACCTCGCCGAGCGGGCGCTCGCCGAACAGCTGGGTCATGTTGAGCGGCGGGCGGTAGGTCGGCAGGGCCTCCCCCATCCGCTGCAGCCAGTCGTGGTCGATGTAGAACTGCTGGCGCCCGGTCAGCGTGTGGAACGGCTTGAGCCGCTCGATGTTGATCGTGAACGGGCTGTAGCGGCGGCCGCCGGTCTCCGAGCCCGACCACTCCGGGGAGGTGATGACCGGGACCGGGGCGGCCACGGTGTCGGCATACGTGATCTGCTTGCCCTCGTGCTCGGCCGCGAGGTCGTGCATCTGGTGCCCGGTGCGCTTCTCCAGGGTCTTGAAGCCCTGGGTGGCGAGGTGTCCGTTGGTCGTGCCGGACAGCGCCATGATCGTCTCGGCGACGTCCACGGCCGTGGTGAGGCGCGGGTTGCCCTGTCCCGCACCGCGGCTCGCAACGCCGTTCTTGCGGCGCAGGTAGTCGACCTCCCGCTTGACGTCGTAGGTGATGCCCTTGGTGGTCGTGCCGAGCGTGTCCAGCAGCGGGCCGATCGAGGTCATCTTGTCGTGGATCTTGGTGTAGTCGCGCTCGACCACGGCCAGCACCGGCAGGGTCTTGCCCGGGACGGGCTCGCACTCGCCGGCCCTCCAGTCCAGGACCCGGCCGTGCACCGTCGCCATCGACTCCGGGGTGTCGTGCCACAACGGCTTGGCGACGAGGTCCTTGCGGGTGCCGAGGTGGGTCTCGGCGAGCTCGCTGAAGGTCTTGGCGATGGTGACGAAGGCGTCCCAGTCCGACCGGCTCTGCCACGGCGGGGCGATCGCCGGGTTGAACGAGTGGATGAAGGGGTGCATGTCCGTGGTGTTGATGTCGTTCTTCTCGTACCACGTGGCCGCGGGCAGGACGACGTCGGACAGCAGGGTCGAGCTCGTCATGCGGAAGTCGATGGTCATCAGCATGTCGAGCTTGCCCTCGGGGGCACGCTCCGGCCAGGCGACGTCCGCCGGGCGCTTGTCCACCGGCGCCTCCTCGGCGTTGACGCCGTGGTCGGTGCCGAGCAGGTGCTTGAGGAAGTACTCGTCACCCTTGGCGGAGCTGCCGAACAGGTTGGCGCGCCACATCATCAGCACGCGCGGCCAGTTCTCCTCGGCCTCGGGGTCCTCGGCCGCAAAGCTGAGCTCACCCTTGGTGAGCTGGTCGACGACGTAGGCCGGGACCTCCATCCCGGCCGCCGCCGCCTCGTCCGGCAGCGCGATCGAGGAGCGGTTGAAGGTCGGGTAGCTCGGCATCCACCCGAGCCGCGCGGACTGCGCGACCAGGTCGGCCACCGTCTTGCCGGGGAAGGCGCCGCGGCCGGCGCCGATGTCGTTGGCGGTGTAGGTGTCGTAGCGGTACTGGCTGGTGTGGAGGTACCAGTAGGCCGTCTGGATCATGTGCCGCGGCGGGCGCTGCCAGTCCAGGGCGAAGGCCGTGTGCTGGAAGCCGGTCAGCGGGCGGACCTTCTCCTGGCCGACGTAGTGCGCCCAGCCACCGCCGTTGCGGCCCTGGCAGCCGGTGATCGTGGTGAGCACCAGCATCGCGCGGTAGATCAGGTCCGAGTGGTACCAGTGGTTGGTGCCGGCGCCCATGAGGATCATCGACCGGCCGTGCGTGTCGACGGCGTTCTGCGCGAACTCGCGCGCGATGCGGGCGACCTTGTCGGCGGGGACGGCGGTGATGTCCTCCTGCCACGCCGGGGTGTAGGCGCCGGTGACGTCCTCGTAGCCGGTCGGCCACTCGCCGATCAGGCCCGGGCGGGCGACGCCGTACTGCGCGAGCATCAGGTCGAAGACGGTCGTGACGTAGCGGTCGCCGAGGCGGCGCACCGGGACGCCACGCCGCTGCAGCGTCGCCTGCCCGTCGAGCGCGTCGAACCGGGGCAGCGAGACCTCGAGGGTCTCGGCGCCGTCGGTCAGCAGGGTCAGGCGGGGGGTGACGTCGCCGAGGTCGAGGTTCCACTGCCCCAGGCCCTCGTCACCGAAGCGGTGGCCGAGCGAGCCGCGCGGCACGACGACCTCGTCGGTGCGCTCGTCGACGAGCATGGGCTTCCACATGGCGTTCTCGGACTCGGACTCCGGGCCGCCGGGCACGTCACCGGCCACCGCGAACTTGCCGGGCGTGACCACCTGCTCGCCGTCGGCCCCCTCCTGGACGTCGAGCCAGACGAGGAAGGGCAGGTCGGTGTAGGTCTTGGTGTACTCCTGGAAGAACTCGACCTGCTGGTCGACGAAGAACTCCTTGAGGATCACGTGGCCCATCGCCATCGCGAGCGCCGCGTCGCTGCCCGGCTGGGCCGCCAGCCACTCGTCGGCGAACTTGACGTTCTCGGCGTAGTCCGGGGACACGACCACGACCTTCTGGCCGCGGTAACGCGCCTCGGTCATCCAGTGCGCGTCGGGGGTGCGGGTCAGCGGGACGTTGGAGCCCCACATCATGAGGTAGCCGGCGTCCCACCAGTCGCCGGACTCCGGGACGTCGGTCTGGTCGCCGAACATCTGGGGAGAGGCGACCGGCAGGTCGGCATACCAGTCGTAGAAGGAGAGCATGGTGCCGCCGATGAGCTCGGTGAACCGGGCCCCGGAGGCATAGGACACCATCGACATCGCGGGGATCGGCGAGAAGCCGGCGATGCGGTCCGGACCCCACCGCTTGATGGTGAAGACGTTGGCGGCGGCGACCATCTCGGCCGCCTCGCCCCAGCTGGCGCGCACGAGGCCACCCTTGCCGCGGGCGGACTGGTAGCGGCGCCGCTTGTCCTCGTCCTGGACGATCGACGCCCAGGCGAGCACGGGGTCGCCGTACTCCTGCTTGGCCCGGCGGTACAGGTCGAGCAGCACGCCGCGGACGTAGGGGTAGCGCACCCGGGTGGGGCTGTAGGTGTACCAGGAGAAGGCGGCGCCGCGGGGGCAGCCGCGGGGCTCGTACTCCGGGCGGTCGCCGCCGGTCGACGGGTAGTCCGTCTGCTGCGCCTCCCAGGTGATGATCCCGTCCTTGACGTAGACCTTCCACGAGCACGATCCCGTGCAGTTGACGCCGTGGGTGGAGCGGACGACCTTGTCGTGGCTCCACCGGTCGCGATAGAACGCGTCGGCCCGTCGACCACCGATCTCGTGAAGGGTGCGCCGGTCGGGGCTGACCTCCCCCCTGGTGAAGAACCGCCGCGTGCCCACCAGGGCCTCGGCGAGGGGGGTGTCGATGCCGGAGGGGCCTCGACCTCCGCGGGTGGTCGATGTGCTCATGCGTCTCTCCTGCGGTTGGCGCGTCGTCGGGTCGTGGTGCTGGTGGGCAGGACCGGCCCCGGGAGGCCAGTCCCCACCGTGTGGCGGAAGGGGGTGCGCGACGTGAGGTGCGCCGTGGTGACCGCGATGTCCTCGTGCGGTGTCAGCACCACGTCGACCTCGGGCTCGCCGAGCCGGTCGAGGACCCCGGTGATCAGGCCGCGGCGAAAGGCGTGGAGGACGGGCGCGTGCCGCGCCGCGATCGCGAGGAAGGGCGCGGCGCGCAGCTCGAGGTCCACGGTGCGACCGCCCTCGACCAGCGAGATGCCGTGCCTAAAGCCCCACTCCGCCATGGTCTGCACGAGGCGCTCCACCGTGACCAGCCACTCCCCCGGCGTCGCGGCGGGCGCCCACGCGAGGGGCTCGAGATCCGCGTGCTCGCGGGCCCACGCGCGCGCGGCGGGGAACATGCTGGCGGACCCGGTCGGCTCCGGCAGCCCCCAGCAGGAGGTGACCAGCGCGGACAGCTCGCGGTGCGTCGGGTGCAGCCGCACCCCCGCGGGGACCAGGTGATAGATCTTGCGCGGCCGCCCCACGACCCCGAGCCGCTCGGACCGCGCCTCCACCACGTGCGAGGCGAGCAGCACGTCCAGGTGGAAGCGCGCCGTCGTCACGTGGATGTCCAGGCGGGTCGCGACGTCCTGCGCCGCAAGGCCGGGGCGACCGTGGACGGTCAGGGGCGCGGCCGCGAGCACGTCGATGACCCGCCGCCGCATGGACGGGGCCAACAGGCTGGGGCGGCCGTCGGCCTCCGGGCCCCACCGGAGCTCCTGCGCCACGCTCGTCATCGCCCCTCCTGCGGTCGGCTGCCCATGGACCGTGCATCCTCCAAAATCGGCCCGGACGACGCCGGGAGGAGGAGGACGACTGCAGCATAGCCCGAGCAGCCCGTCCCCGACAGAGGGGGGGTGCCCTCCTGTATATCCAACCCCTGTGCCAAACTTGCTGGTGAGGTCGTCCGCGCAATGCCTCGCCGGAGCCTGAGCCGGACGACTCGCGGCGGCCGCGGCACGCAGCCTCCCCGCCATACAAACTGATCCTTTCAATTCAAGGAGCATGTCGTGAGCACATCCGCCACCGACACGTCCGCGGCGACGGCATCCGAGGCCGTCTCACCCCGGGGTGCGGGCCGGGTCCTGACCTGGTCGACCACCGCCTTCACCGTGATGTTCGCGGTGTGGATGATGTTCGGCATCCTGCAGAAGCCCATCCGGGCGGAGCTGCACCTGTCGGAGGAGCAGTACTCCTGGATCCTCGCCGCCGCGATCCTCAACGGCTCGCTGTGGCGCCTGCCCGCCGGGATGATCACCGACCGCATCGGCGGTCGCAAGGTCATGACCGTCCTGCTGCTGGCCAGCGCGGTCCCGGCCTACCTCGTCTCGCAGGCGCACAGCTACGGCCTGCTCCTGCTGCTCGCCTTCCTCGTCGGCTTCGCGGGCAACTCCTTCTCCGTCGGCATCGCCTGGAACTCCGCGTGGTTCACCCGCGGGCGCCAGGGCTTCGCGCTCGGCGTCTTCGGCGCCGGCAACGTCGGCGCCTCCGTCACCAAGTTCATCGGCCCCCCGCTGGTCGCCACCACCGCCGGCGCGACCTACCTCGGTGTCGTCCAGGGCGGCTGGCGCCTCGTGCCGGTCATCTACGCCGTGCTCCTCGTGGTCCTCGCCGCCGTCACGTGGTTCGGAACGCCCTCCCGCGACCGCATGCCCGGCGCCAGCAAGCCCCTCGGCGAGATGCTGGCCCCCCTGCGCCAGGTGCGCGTATGGCGCTTCAGCCTCTACTACGTCTCGGTGTTCGGCGCCTACGTCGCCCTCTCGAGCACGCTGCCCAACTACTACATGGACACCTTCGGCGTCTCCCTCGGCACCGCGGGCCTGCTCACCGCCCTGTTCATCTTTCCCGCGTCCCTGCTGCGGCCCGTCGGCGGCTGGTTCTCCGACCGGTTCGGCGCCCGCAAGGCGATGTACGGCACCTTCTGGGTCATGCTCGCGACCACCGGCCTGCTGATGATGCCCAACGGCCACCTCGTCGTGTCCCACCCGGACGGGCAGCAGACCGAGCACCTGGCCTATGCCATCTCGATCGTGCCGTTCACGATCGTCGTGTTCCTCCTCGGCTGCGCCATGGGCGTCGGCAAGGCCGCCGTCTACAAGCACATCCCGGAGTACTTCCCCGACAACGTCGGCTCCGTGGGCGGCCTCGTCGGCATGCTCGGCGGCCTCGGCGGCTTCTTCCTGCCGCCGCTGTTCTCCTACAGCAAGGCCTGGTCGGGCTTCCCGTCCAGCACCTTCTTCGTGCTCTTCCTGCTCACCGCCGTCTGCCTGATCTGGATGCACCTCACGATCGTGCGGATGCTCCACCGCGAGTCCCCCCACCTCGCGGACCGGTTCGACCGGGCGCACCCCGAGCCCGCCGTCACCCGCGCCTGACCCGAACCCCGCGTCACGCGCCACACCACCCAGCACCCCGCGTCCCGCCATACGGTCGAGACGTCCCACCCCCTCAGCACCCTGGAGTAGACAACCCATGAGCACCGCGACCAGCTCCCGCCAAGGGGGCGAGTGGCTCCAGTCCTGGGATCCGGAGAACGACCAGACCTGGGACAAGGCCCTCGCCTGGCGCACCCTGTGGATCACCACGTTCACGCTCACCATGTGCTTCGTCGCGTGGTTCCTCCCGAGCGCCATCATCCCCAAGCTCAACGCGCTCGGCTACAGCTTCTCCAAGCAGGAGCTGTACTGGATGTCGGCGATGCCCGGCCTCGCCGCCGGCCTGCTGCGCATCGCGTGGATGGTCCTGCCGCCCATCATGGGCACCCGCAAGATGGTCGCCCTGACCACGCTGCTCCTCTTCTTCCCCATCCTCGGGTGGGGCGTGCGCGTGCAGAACCCGTCCGCCCCCTACTGGGAGCTCATGGTGCTCGCCTTCCTCGCCGGCATCGGCGGTGGCGCCTTCTCCGGGTTCATGCCGTCCACGTCCTACTTCTTCCCCCGGCGCATGCAGGGCACGGCGCTGGGCCTGCAGGCCGGCATCGGCAACTTCGGCGTCTCGCTCGTGCAGCTGCTCACCCCGTGGCTGATCGGCTTCTCGATGATCGGCTTCCTCGGCGGCTCGCAGGCCATGAAGGTCCCGGGCAAGCCGAGCAAGGAGGTGTGGTTCCAGAACGCCGCGTTCGTGTGGCTGCCGCTGATCCTCATCGGGGCGGCGTGGGCGTGGACCGCGCTCAAGTCCGTGCCGGTCAAGGCCAACGTCCGCCAGCAGTTCGACATCTTCGGCAACCAGGACACCTGGTGGATGACGCTCATCTACATCATGACCTTCGGCACCTTCTCGGGCCTGTCCGCGCAGTTCGGCCTCCTCATGGGCAACCTCTACGGCTCCGGCAACGCCGCCATCGTGTCCGGCTCGGGCGCAGCCGCCAAGATCCTCGTCCCCGGCTACGCCGTCCCCGACCCCGTGAGCTGGGTCTTCTGGGGGCCGCTGATCGGCGCGGGCGCGCGTGTGCTCTTCTCCCCCCTGACCGACCGCATGGGCGGCGCGATCTGGACCCTCGTCTCCGGGCTCGGCCTCGTCGCCTCCATCGTCTACACGATCCCTGCGCTGACGCCCGACACGTCGTCCGCGGCGGCGCTGCAGGGTGACTTCCGGCAGTTCCTGGTCGGGATGTTCCTCATCTTCCTCTTCGCCGGGATCGGCAACGCCTCGACCTTCAAGCAGATGCCGATGATCTTCGAGAAGCGGCAGGCCGGCGGCGTGATCGGCTGGACCGCCGCGATCGCGGCCTTCGGGCCGTTCTTCTTCGCCCTCGGCATCGGCGTCATGGGCGCGACCCTCTTCTACTGGGTCGGCGTCGCCTGGGCCGTCATGTGCGTGGCCATCACGTGGGTGCGCTACGCCCGCAAGGGGGCTCCCAAGCCCGGCTGATCGCTCAGCCCGCAGCCCCGGAGGGCCGGTCGCTCGTCGACCGGCCCTCCGGCGTGCCCGGAGCCGTCGCGTCCGGTCGGGGCCGGCGCACGTGGGTGAGGTCCAGGCCCTCGACGACCTGCTCGCCGGCGTGGAGCGCGCTGCTCATCTCGACCGTGCACACGTCAGGGGCGACCATGGGCGTCACCCGCACGGCCGGGGCCTGCACGCCGAGGCCCTCGAGGGAGCCCCGCACCAGACCGAGGTGTATGGCGCAGACGACGTCGGGGTGCCGGATCGCGGCCGCCTTCATCGGGCAGTGGGTCAAGGTCGCCTGGCACCGCCCGGCGGGGTCGCCCTCGACGGTCACCGTCTCGCGCGGGTAGCCCCACCCCGCCAGGACGTCCAGGAGCTCACGCACGGGCACCTCGCCCTGCGAGCCCTCCGGCGTCACGTGGTCGAGGTGGTGCCGGGACCAGGCCTCGCCGGCGAGGGTCGCGGCCTCGACCCGGGCGCCCTGGTCCCCGCCGAGGGTCTCGGCGAGCACGTCTGCGAGGACGACGTAGGCCGCCGTGTTGACGGGCACGGCCTCGGCGCGGCGGCGATAGACCTTGCTGGGGCGACCGGGGCGGTCGCGCCGCTCGATGCCGGACTCGAGGACGCCCGCCTGCTCGAGCTGGTCGAGGTGGAACCGCACGGTGGTGACGTGCAGGTCGAGCTCCTCCGCCAGCCGGCTCGCGGTCCAGTGGTCGGGCTCGGCAGCCACCTTGTCGGTGATGGACCGACGGACCGCCGACGAGAGGAGAGCGTCGCGATCCTTGGGCATGACCTGCCTCCAGCCTGCTGCGGCCGCCTGGCCGGCGGCCCGTGAGCGACCAGCGTAGTGCCAGCCGCTGGCACGGGACTCGACCGCGCCGTCGGGAGCCCGACGCAGGCCCGACCCACACGATCCGTCAAGCCTGCGGCACCTCGGTGACGCCGTGATGCCCGATTGTGCCCACTTGGTTGCCGCGACCTCCCATGGGCCGATCAATCGGACGCATACACAACATCGATGATCATTAATCCACAAGGATGAATGTGGAGACGATCCGTCGATCAGGGGTAACCAATCGCAGCCTCCGGCGGTTTCACCTCACGTAGGGGCAAGGACCACCGAGGCCCCAGGCAGGACCCCTCCAGCAGGACCCCATCACCACGAAGGACGAGCCAGGACCATGACCAGCACCGCCATCACCACCGCCCCCGCCCGCAGCAACCGCACCAAGAAGGCCCTCGTGGCCGGCGCCCTCGGCGTCGCCCTCCTGGCCGGCGGCGGCGGCACCTTCGCCAGCTGGTACGAGAACACCACCATCGGCTCCGGCGCCGTGAGCGCGGGTCACCTCAACTGGACCGTCGGCACCGCTGCCTGGACCGACCAGACCGGCAAGACGATCGATCCGGCCACCTTCAAGATGGTCCCGGGCGACACCGTCACCTACAAGACCACCGTCACCACGGACCTGGTCGGCACCAACCTCAAGGCCAACCTGGCGCTGGACAACTCCACGCTGACCGGCACGATGAAGGACTTCGTCACGACGACGACCGCCATCTCCAAGGGCGGCACCGCCATCGCCAACCCGCTCACCCCGGCCACCAACGGCACCTACGACGTCGTCGTGACGATCACGCTGCCGTACGCCGCCGCCAACGGCACCGACGCCGAGAACACCGCGCTCGACCTGAGCGCGATCAAGCTCTCGCTGACCCAGGTCCAGTGATCGCGTAGGCCCCAGCGCCTACGAGACCTGGCTCTGACCGCCGCCCCCAAGCCCAGCAGACTCTCGAGAGGAGGACCCACATGATCTCCCCCGTCACCCGCGCGCTCACCGGCGCCGGCGCGGCCCTGCTCGCCGTGGGTCTGCTGGCGGGTGGGGGCGGCACCTTCGCCGCGTGGAGCCGGACCGACGGCCTCACCAAGGCCTCCATCTCCGCCGGCAACCTGGGCCTCACGCCCGGCGCCCTGAACGTCAAGGTCGCCCACACCGACTTCGTCGCCGGGGCCACCGACATCTCGCAGGTCACCCGCACCACCAGCGACATCACGGGGCAGATGGACACCTACCCGTTCGCCCCCGGCGACCAGGTGACGATCACGCTGCCCATCACGGTCCAGGCCGTGGGCACCAACCTCAAGGCCACCCTCTCGACCACCCCGGCAGCCCTGACCGGCACGGCGACCCTGGTCTCCGAGGTCAATGCCAACAACGGCTCCGTCGTGACGCTGACACCCGTCGGGGGCGCGCCCGCTCTCACGAGCACCGGCACCAACCAGTGGGCGATCACGTCGGCCCACAACGGCGCGGTCTACCTCGCCACCATGAAGTACACGGTGCGCGAGACGAGCACCGGCGCGGCCCGCACCGAGCCGGCCGGCGGCAGCGGATGGTGGAACACGACGCTCAACGGCACGTCGGTGTCCACCCGCAACCTGCCCTTCACCCTCACCCAGAACTGATCCACCGATCCCTGGAGGCACCCCATGTCCCGTCGGCGCATCCTTGCCACGCTCGGCGTCACCGCCGTCGCGGCGACGGCCGTCATCGCGGCGCCCACCGGTGACACCCAGGCCCGGTGGACCGAGACCCGCACCAGCGTCGTCCCCAGGATGACGATGGGCACCCCCACGCTCACGCCGACGGATGTCCCCGTGGTCAAGCCGTTCTCGACCGCGCTGCAGGCGACCCTCAAGAACAACGCGGGCTACGGTCTCGAGTACCGCCCGACCCAGCTGACGATCACCAAGATGCCCGGCACCCTCACGACGGACTCCGACGTCACCGGGCTCCTCGCGTACGGCTATGGCATCGCCTACGACTACACGAACTGCGCGGGCGTCAATCGCTGGCAGATTCCTCAGACGGACGGCGGCACCGCCACCACGACCTACACCATTCCGGCCACCGGGGCGGTCCGGGACCCGCTGGTCAAGGGCGCCACCGCGCCGATGTGCATCATCGTCAGGCCGGACGCGAGCGATCGCCAGCGGTACGTCAACTTCGCGGGTCGTGAGTACCAGCTGACGACCACGCTTCTTGCCGTCTCCGTCGCCGGCACCGCCACCACCAGCCCCACCTGGACGACGCGCTACGTCATCCCCATCCCGTCCGCCTTCCCGGACCCCAGCGGCACGAGCTGCGGCGGCACCTGGATCGTCAACAACATCCACTTCTACTGGGCCTGGCCGGACAGCACCATGACGTCGGCCACGGGCTACTCCGCGATCAACCACTGGGACATCCTGGCGCGGCCCAAGGGCTCCACGGCCGCCTACAAGGTCGTGGACGGCGGCATCGTCGGCACGAAGCGTGAGGAGATCGTCGGGACCGGCGACCTCGTGAACGCCGGCTACACCGCAGCCGGGGAGTACGAGTTCATCGTCCGCGCCTACCCCTTCGCCGGCAGCACCACGAAGTACTCCGAGAGCACCGTCCGGTGGAACGCCTACTACCCGGGCTCCTCTGGCTACTTCGCCTGCCGCGCCTCGGACACCAACCCGACTGCCGGGATGTACGGCTACTGATGAGCGCCCTCCCCACCTCCACCCCCACTCGTGGCGGCGCGCGTCGCGTGACGCGTCCCGCGCTGCCGGCACCGGTGCGGCTCGCGCTCTCGGTCGTCGTGGGCGGCCTCGCCATACTCGCCATCGGCCTGCTGGCGCTCATGGTCGTCATACCGATGGTCATGCACTGGGTGCCGCTCACGGTCCTGTCCGGCTCGATGGAGCCGACCATCCCGATCGGCTCGCAGGTCATCGTCAAGCGGGTCGAGTCCGAGCAGGACGTCGCTCGGCTCGAGCAGGGGGATGTCATCACCTTCCTGCCCCGCCCAGGCGACAACAGCCTGGTCACCCACCGGATCACGTCGATCTCGGTCGACAGCGACGGTGTCCACAAGGTCAGGACCAAGGGTGACCACAACCCGAGCGAGGACCTCGAGGTCAAGACGGTCAAGCAGATCCGCGGGGTCATGGTCTACCACCTGCCCAAGGTCGGCTACGTCGCCAATGCGCTCAACCGCGACCAGAAGTCCCGCGGCGTCATCGTCGTCGCCGGCGCGCTCTTCGCCTACGCCCTGTGGCAGCTCGTCGGCCTGCTCCGCGCCCGCACCCGCACCACCGACCACCCCACCGATCCCGCACCCACCGAGGACGACCCATGAGCCGACTCCTCGCGCGCCCCGCCGCCGCGGCTGCGCTCGCGGTCGCTCTCGGGTCTCCCCTCGCCTCTCCCGGTGTCGCCCAGGCAGCGTCTCGTATGCCGCAGCCGGCCGCCCTCGTGGCCGCCGGGACGGGGCTCGGGTACCTGCAGGTGTCGACGAGCCCCACCGGGCCCTGGACCCGCACGCTCGACACCGGCATCTTCCCTGCTGGCATCCGGATCGTGCCCGGCGAGCCGCTGACCGGCAGCTTCTACGTCAAGAACGCCTCTCCCGACAAGGCCCTCCTGAGCATCTCCTCGGAGCCGGACCCCCTGGCCGCGGCCGACGAGTTCGCCGACGACCTGCACGTGACCGCAGCCGTGGACGGCACGGCCGATCCCACCCCGCAGGCGCCTACCGCGTCCACCCTGGCCACCACGCCGGGACAGCTCACGTCGGCCACCGTCCCCGCGGGAGGCGTCGTGCGCGTCGAGCTGGCCGCCCTGCTGCCGCAGAGCGCGACGGGTGACGTCGCCGAGGACTACCGGTGGGACACCCCCATCAGCGTCTCGCTGTCGATGGCCGCCACGGCGCGCAGCGACCAGGAGCCGGTCCCCGTCGAGCCCTCGACCTCGCCCGCGGCACGCAGCCCCGCCGCGACCCCGACGCCGTCCGCGTCACCGTCGGCCGCTCCGTCCGCGTCGCCGTCGGCCGCTCCGTCCACGTCGCCGAGCAACAGCGCCGGGGGCGCTGGTGACAGCCACGGTGGTGGCATCGGCCAGGCGGTCGGGTCCGCCAAGGGCAACGGCTCGGCGGCTGGTGGGGCGGTTCCTGCCGAGGACGCGTTCGGCGTGGCCTCCAGCCCCTTCTCCGAGGCCCTGGCGCACACGGGCGCCGACGGGGTCGTGCTCCTCGCTGCCGGTGGGGCTGCGGTGGGGATCGGCATACTTCTGCTCGCCCTGGCCCGGCGACGGCGCGAGGACCCTGACGAGAGCTGACCACTCGGCGTGAGGCGGGAGGCGGGAGGGGGTGCAGAAGCGGGTCGGGCTCCCCCCTCGGGAACCCGACCCGCCTCGTCGGTGACGCCGCTCAGCCGGCAGCAGCGGTCACTTGGTGCCGCGCGTGACGTTGACGGTGCAACCGTCCGCGGCCTTGGTCAGCTTGGTGGTCAGCTCGACCTTGGTCTCCTTGCCGGGCTCGACGGCCTCGACCAGCTTGGTGGCCCGGCCCATGACGTCGCTGCCGTGCACCCAGTTGATGGTCACTACGTAGTCCCTGGCCTCCTTGGCGGAGGACATGATCGTGCCGGTGACCTTCTGGTCGCCGAGCTTGGTGTCGCAGTTGCCGTCCATCGTGAAGTCCTTGCGGGCCCCCTCGAGGTTCTTGAGCACGACGGGCGTCGCCAGGTCCTTGGGCGAGATGCCGGCGTCATTGATCTTGGAGGCGGCACCGCCGTTCGGGAAGGTCGTGGTCGTCGCCGTCGTCCTCGTGGCGCCGGAGCACCCGGTGAGCACGAGCGCGGCGATGGCGCCGACGACCGCTGCCGTCGTGCCGATCTTGTTGGGAGCGACCATGGTCACTGTCACCTTTCCCCAGCCGGGAGTTCTCGGGTCTGGTCCGCCTTGCCTACAGACCGTGCCTATATGCGATCAGACGGACACTTTGTGTAATCATGCTAGGCCATCGAATGTCTCATTGGCCACTGATTGTGCCGGTTGATCCCTGGCCGTCCTCCTCGTCGCGTCGCCGCTTGGCCAGCAAGAGCAGCCAGGCACCGGCGAGAAGCATGGCGAGCCCCACGCCGGCCAGCAGCCCGACGTCGGCACCGGTCTTGGCCAGGCGGCCGGTCCGCGGGTCGATGTAGTAGCCCGGGGGCACGGACCCGTTGCCGCTCTGGTTCACCCAGCCACCGCCAGGCAGGCCGTAGTACACCCCGCCCGGGTAGCTCCCGCCCCCGTGGTTGACGCCGTTGCCGGTGCCCGTGCCGGTGCCGGTGCCCGTGCCGTTGCCGGGGACGACGGGCTGGGTGCCCCTCACGGAGTCGGAGACGGGGGTGGACGTGGCTGCCTTGCGGCTGCCGGCGGGCGAGCCGCTCGGCGAGGTCGCCGAGGCGCTCGCGTTGTTGTCGAGCGTCCCGTAGCCGAGGTCTGCCTGGGCCACCAGGTAGCCCTTGTCGAGGCAGGTCACGACGTTGCCGGGCGCGGTCGGCGCCAGCGGCCCGCCGAGGCACTCGACCCCGTCGTACCCGAGCATCGCATCGCTGATCTTGACGGACTTCAGCGGCGTCTCGCCGGTGTTGGTGACGGTGAAGCTGTAGGTCACCGTCTCGCCGGCGTCCGCCTTGCCGTTGCCGTTCGCGTCGTTCAGCTTCGCGTTCTTCTTGAGCTCGTAGGCGAGCTTCTCGTCCAGCGGCACCGGCGGGTCGTCGGCTGCGGTCACCACATCGCCGGTGTCCACCCGAATGCCGGCCAGGTTGGCTCGCGTCCGGACGACGCCCTCGGCCATGTCGGCGCTGGTGATCGTGTACTCGATCACGCCGCAGCCGGACCACTCGGCCGGGTCGAGCACCGCGTCACCCAGCGCCTGCGGACCTCGCGAGCCCGCCCGGGCCCCGGCGCCCGCGACGGCGGTCGAGGAGGCGGTGTACGGCGCTGTCCAGTCGTAGGTCACCGCGCCGGTCCGGGCCGTCGTGAGCGGGCAGACGAACGCGCCGTCGACGAAGGTGTCCTTGGACAGGACCGTGACGTTGGCCAGGCTCAGCATCGGGTCGGTGATCTTGACGTCCCGGAGCCCCACCGTGCCGGTGTTGGTGCCTACGTAGGCGTAGCGGACGACGTCCCCGGCGTTCTTGATCCCGTCACCGTTGAGGTCGACGAAGTCCAGCCCGGTCGCCGGGTCGGTCAGCACGGTCTTGTCGAGCTTGACCTCGGCGCTGGCCGGCGTGGTGGGGGTGGTCGGGGTGGACGCCTTGTCGCCCTTGGTCTGGGTGTCGCCGTTGAGGCCCCTGACGTTGACCGTGGCGGCATTCTCGATCGAGCCGGACTGCTGCTCCCACTCGCTGATGTCGTGGACCGCGGTGCAGACCAGGATTCCACCGCCCTTGGGCACGACCGTCGCGCCGTGGGTCGGGGTGCCCGCGGCGAGGGCATCGGCGTTCGCGTAGACCTTGCCGTTGGTCAGGCAGTCCTGGTTCGTGAGCCCTAGGTTCGAGTCGTTGAGCACGACGTTCGCCGCGTCGGTGGTGCCGGTGTTGGTCACGGTGAAGGTGTAGGTCACCGTGTCCCCCACGTTGGTGGCGCCGTCCTTGTTGACGTCGTTCCAGGCCGCGGCCTTGTCGAAGGTGTAGTCCAGCGAGCCCGAGATCCGGAACTCCGACGTGACCGAGGACCGGCTCTCCAGGAGGTTGCCCTGGGGGTCCCTGGCCTGGGCGAGGGCGGTGTTGTAGATGATGCCCGTCTGCAGGTCGTCCTTGGTCAGCAGATATCGGTAGACGGTGCACTCGCGAGCCTCGCCCGGCAGCAGGGCCGGGTTCGTCGGGCTGGTGCAGGGCACGGCGGTCAGCCCGAGCCGGGGGTCGGTGATGGTCGGCGCGCTGACCGTGGTGGTGCCCTCGTTGGTGATCCTGAAGTGGTACGGGATGTAGTCACCGAGGTCGATCCCACCGTTGGCGTCGTCGTCCACGGCCTTCTCCGCCGTCTTGGCCAGGGTGATCTTGCTGACGCTGGCCAGCGGCGTCTCCACCGTGTCGGTCGACGGCGCCGAGCGCGGGTTGCCCGGCAGGTCGGCGAAGCTCCCGTAGGCGCTGGCCGTGTTGGTCACCATGCCGGCGTCCACGTCGGCCTGCGTCAGCGTGTAGGTCCGGCTCAGGCAGGTCGCCACCTGCGGCTGCAGAGCCATCGACTGGAGCAGCGCCTCGGGCATGAACCACGTGTCCGGGGCCCCGGCCTCGGGCGGCAGGCCGGACGGCGGGAAGGTGCAGGTGCCGCCGGTCACGCCGAGCTTGGGGTCGGACAGGTCGAGCCTGGTGAGCGGCATGTTGCCGGTGTTGCGGATGGTGAACGCGTAGGTGATCGTGTCGCCCACGTCCGCGCCGTTGCCGTCGAGGTCGTTGAGGGACGACCCCGTCTTGTCCAGGGTCACGGCCGGGTTGATCTGCACCTCCTCGGTGTCGTCGTCCGACACGGTGATGCCCGTGGCGGTGACGCCGGTGGCGGTGGCGAGGTTGCTGATCACGCCTCGCTCGTAGTCCGTGGCCGTGCCGACGTAGGTCATCGACGGGCAGGCCCTCGACTCGCCGGGGCGCAGCGGGGTGGAGCCGCAGGTCACGGTCTTGCCGATCATCGGGTCGGTGACGGTGACGGGCGACAGCGACACCGTGCCCGGGTTGCTCACGGTGAAGGCGTAGGTGATGGAGTCACCGGCGTCCACCGTCTGGCTGCCGTTGACGTCCCGGTAGGAACCCACCACCTTGTCCAGGACGATGGCCGGCGCCTGGTTGAGGGCGACCGACGTGGAGTCGGACGAGGTGACGCGGGTGCCGAGCGGTGACGTCCCGGCAGCCGAGGCCGTGTTGTCCACCGCGCCCGCGTCGAGGTCGGCCTGGGTCAGCGTGTAGGTCCTGCGGCAGGTCGACACCTCGCCGGGCGCCAGCTTGGCCGGGTCGCAGGCGACGTTCGTCATACCGACCTTGGCGTCGTTGACCACGATGCCGCTCATGGTCACGTTGCCGAGGTTGGCGATGGTGAAGGTGTAGGTCACCGTGTCACCGGCGTCCACCCGGGAGCTGTTGTTGGCGTCCACGACGCCGTCCTGGGTCTTGTCCAGGGACAGCTTGGGCGTCTCGACCAGCTTGGTCTCGGTGGCGTCGCCGGCCGTCACGACGATGTCCCGGGGCGTGAGCGCCCGGACCGTCGCGGAGTTCTTGATCGCCGCGCCCTTGGTGCCGTCGGCCCGCGTCACGAGGGTGTCGAGGTCGGCCTGGGTCAGGACGTAGGCGAACGGCGGGCACTCCACCGTCTGGCCCGGGTCCAGCGGCACCGAGGAGCACACCTGGTCGGCGATGCCGACCCGCGCGTCCGTGTAGCGCACGTCGTGCAGGGTCAGGCTGCCCGTGTTGGTCACGAGGAACCGGTAGGTGACCGTGTCTCCCGCGCCCACCAGGCCGTCCTTGGTGGTGTCGTCGACCGTCGAGGCCTGCTTGTCGAGCGCGATGGTCCGCGTCGCCGCGACCGACACCGTCGCCGTGGAGCTCCCGCTGACCGTCGTGCCCGCCGGCGAGAGCGCCGCCGCCACGGCGGTGTTGGTGACGCCGCCGGCGTTGGCGTCGGCCAGGGTCAGGGTGTAGACGGCCGTGCAGGTGGTCGCGGCGCCGGGCGCCAGCGTCGCGGCGCCGCAGACGCGGCGGTCGTAGCCGATATTGGGATCGGTCAGCGTCACCGTCGCCAGCGTCACCGTGCCGGTGTTGGTCAGGACGAAGGTGTAGGTGATCGTGTCACCGGCGTCCTGCTTGGCGTTCTTGTTGGCGTCCGTGACGGAGCCCGCGGTCTTCTTCAGCGAGATCGAGGGGTTCTCCGCGATCGGGTTGCTCACCTGGTCGACGGGCGACGTCACGGTGCCGCCGCGCGGGTCCTGGGCGCTGATCGTGGCGCCGTTCTCCAGCACGCCGGAGTCGATCTCCGCCTGGGTCAGCTTGTGGGCGTTGGCGGTGCAGGCCCGCGTCTGCCCCGGCAGCAGGGTCGCCGTGCCGCACTGGACGTCGTTGAGCCCGAGCGTCGGGTCGTTCAGCCTCAGCAGGCTCAGCGTCTCGGTCCCGGTGTTGGTCACCTGGAATCTGTAGGTGATGGTGTCGCCCGCGTCCACCCGGGTGTTGGCGTTGGTGTCGCTGATGGTGCTCGACGTCTTGTCGAGCACGATCGTCGCCCGGCCCACCGCGGGGGTGGTGACGGTGTCGACGTTGGTGAGCACCGTGCCGTCCGGCGTCGTGGCCTTCGTCGTCGCGGTGTTGACGACCTTGCTCGCGTCGACGTCGGCCTGCGTCAGCAGGTAGGTCCGGGTCGCGCAGAGCCGCGTCTGCCCGGGGAGCAGCGGGTCGGCGCCGCACACCTGGGCGTTGTAGCCCAGCTTGGCATCGGTCAGCGTGATCGGGCTGAGGGTGACGTTGCCGTCGTTGACCACCGTGAAGGTGTAGATGATCGTGTCGCCGACGTCCGGGCCGTTGCCGTCGGTGTCGTTGACCTGGGTCCCGACCTTGTCGAAGGACATGGACTCGACGACGGTCGGCACGACGGTCGCGCTCGCGGTCCGGGTGAACGCGATGCCGCTCGGCGGGGTGAAGGCCACGGACGCGGTGTTGGTGACCGTGGCCGCGTCGACGTCCGCCTGGGTGAGGACGTACGGCGTGGTGAAGCACTCGCGCGTGCCGCCCGGGGGCAGGGTGCCGGTGCCGCACGCCGCGCCGGTGACCCCGAGCATCCTGTCGGACACGGTGACCCCGGTCAGGTCGACGTTGCCGACGTTGGTCACCGAGACGGTGAAGGTGACGGTGTCGCCCGCGTCCTGGCGGCCGCTGCCGTTGGTGTCCGCGACGGCCGAGGCGAGCTTGGCGACCTTCGCGTCCGGGGTGGACGGGATGCCCGTCGAGGTCGTGTCGGAGGACGCCGGGGTGGCGTCACCGTGGAGGTCGGTGCCGGTGGCATACGCGATGTTGTCCACGGAGCCGAGGTTGAGGTCGGCCTGGGTGATCGTGTGTGTCGACGCGGCGCACTGCACCGACTGGCCCGGCGCCAGCGTGCCGGTCCCGCAGGTCACGTCGGTCAGCCCGACCTTCGCGTCGTCGACGTTGACGCCCGTGAGGGTGACCGTCCCGGTGTTCTTGACCGTGAAGGTGTAGTCGATCGTCTCGCCGAGGTCGCGGATCCCGTTGCCGTCGGGGTCGTTGACCCGGGCCACGGCCTTGTCCAGCGTCAGCTGGACCACCTCGGGGACGGCCACGTCCACGCTGTCGGACGCGGGCACCTTGGCCCCACCGGGGGCGGTGCCGACCGCGGTCGCGGTGTTGCGGACCGTGTTGGCGTTCACGTCGTCCTGGGTGAGCGTGTAGGTCCGGGAGTCGCAGCTGCGCGTCGCGCCGGGGGCCAGGCCGCCGGTGCCGCACACGGCATCCGTGATGCCCAGCAGCGAGTCGGTGTAGGTCACCGGACTGAGCGTGACCGTGCCGGTGTTGGTGACGGTGAAGCCGTAGGTGATGCTGTCGCCGGCGTCCACGCGCCCGGTCCGGTTGACGTCGACGATCGGCCCGGCCGTCTTGTCCAGCGTCAGTCCCGCGTCGGGCACGACCGGGGTGTCGGTGGTGTCGGTGCCGCTCACCTTGACGCCCGTGGGCGGGGTGCCCCCGGCCGTGGCGGTGTTGGCGACGCTACCGGCGTCGACGTCGGCCTGGGTCAGGGTGTACGTCCTGGGCGGGCAGGTCACCTGGGCGCCGGGCGCCAGGCTCCCGGAGCCGCAGGCAGGACCCACACCCAGCTTGGGGTCGCTGTAGGTGATCGCGCTCAGGGTGACGTTGCCGGTGTTGGTGGCGACGAAGGTGAACACGATGGTGTCCCCGGCGTTGACCCGGCCGTCCTTGTTGGCGTCAACGATGCCGCCCGCCGTCTTGTCCATGACGATGGAGGCCGACGGCGCGACCGGGGTGGTCGCCGTGGCGGGCGCGGTCACGTCCAAGCCGCTGGGCGGGGTGGCCGCCGCGGTCGCGTTGTTGACGACCTTGCCTGCATCGACGTCGGCCTGGGTGAAGGTGTAGCTCTTGTTCACGCACCCGCTGCGGGTCTCCCCTGGCTGCAGCGCGGTGGCGCCGTTGCCGCAGGCCGCGGTGACGAGGCCCAGCTTGGCGTCGTTGATCACGACGGAGGTCAGGGAGACGTTGCCGGTGTTGGTGACCGAGAAGGTGTAGCTGACCGTGTCGCCGGCGTCGATGCGGCCGTTGCCGTTGAGGTCCACGGGGGTGCCGGCCACCTTGGCGAGAGAGATCGACGGCAGCGCGTTGACCGCGCGCGAGCTGCGGTCCGTAGCCGACACGTCCCCGTTGGCCGGGGTCGTGCCGTGGGCGGTCGCGGTGTTGTCCACGGTGCCCGCGTTGACGTCCGCCTGCGTGAGCACGTATGGCGTCGTGAGGCAGTCGACGAACTCGCCCGGCGCGAGGGCCGCCGTCCCGCAACGCGCGTTGGCCAGCCCGACCTTGCCGTCGGTGACGGTGACCGGGTCGAGGGTGACGTTGCCGGAGTTGGTCACCCGGAACCGGTAGGTGATGGTGTCACCGGCGTCCTGGCGCCCGTTGCTGTTGGTGTCCGCGATGGCGCTGTCGGTCTTGTCCAGCACCAGGCGCGGGGAGGCGGGCACGGTGACGTCCACGGCGGCCGACCCGGTCACCGTGCCGCCCCCGGGGTCCTTGGCCGTGGCGGTCGCGGCGTTGTGCACCAGCCCCGCGTCGACGTCGGCCTGGGTGAGCGTGTAGGTCCGCGACGCACAGGTCACCGAGGCGCCCGGGGCGAGGCTGCCGGTGCCGCACGCGACGTTCGTCATACCGAGCTTGGCGTCGTTGACCACGACCGAGGTCACGGTGGTCGTGCCGGTGTTGGTGACCTTGAAGCCGTAGGTGACCTGGTCACCCGCATCCCCCCCGTTGGCGTCCAGGTCGCTGATCGCGCTGGCGGTCTTGACCAGGGCCAGCAGCGAGGCGCCCGACGCCGGGGTGCTCGTGGAGTCCTGCTGGTTGACGACGGTCACGCCGGCCGGCGGCGCCGCCACCGCGCTCGCGGTGTTGGCGACCGAGCCGGCGTCCACGTCCGCCTGGGTGAGCACGTAGGTCCTGGCCGGGCAGGCGGCGGTCTGGCCGGGGGCCAGGGAGGCCACGCACTGCGCGCCAGTGATGCCGAGCCGGGCGTCGGTGTAGGTCACCGGGGACAGGGTCACGTTGCCGGTGTTCGTGACCGAGAAGGTGTAGGCGATCGTGTCACCCGCGTCCGGCCCGTTGCCGTCGGCGTCGATCAGCGACCCCGCCGTCTTGTCGAAGGTGTACGACGCCGAGCGGGTGCCCGACAGGGTCACCGAGTCCGTGGCGGTCAGCTTGCTGCCGTCCGGCTTGGTGGCGGTCAGCGTCGCGGTGTTGCTGTAGGTCCCGGCGTCGACGTCGGCCTGGGTCAGCACGTGGTTGCGCAGCGGTGTCGTCGGATAGCCCGCCGGGTGGCAGGTGCGGGTCTCGCCGGGTCGCAGCACGCCGTCACCGCACAAGGTGTTGTAGATCCCGATCGGGGGGTCGTTCTTGCGGACGTCGGTCAAGGTGGTGTTGCCGCCGTTGGTGGCGATGATCGTGTAGTCGATCCGGTCCCCGACGCTCCAGGCGCCGTTGCCGTCCACGTCGACGTAGACGCCCTGCTTGTCCAGCGTCAGGATCTGGTTCTGCGGGACCGCGCGGCTGTTGGTGTCGGTCGAGGTGACGGTGGCGCCCGCGGGGCTGGTCCCGGCAGCCGTCGCCGTGTTGTCGACCGAGCCCTTGTCGACGTCGGCCTGGGTCAGCGGGTAGGCCTTGACGATGCAGTCCACCGTCTGCCCCGGCTGGAGCTGGGCGATGGTGGGCTCGCAGGTGGCCTGGTTGAGTCCGAGCTTCTGGTCCGTGATGGTGATCGGGGCCAGGTCGACGTTGCCGGCGTTGGTGACGCGGAAGGTGTAGGTGATCGTGTCGCCGGGCCCGACGATGTCGTCCCGGACGGTGTCGGCGATGGCCGTGTCGACCTTGTCGAGACGGATCACCGGGTTGGCCGGGATCGTGGTGGTGACCGACGCCGGAGCGGTGACGGTGGTGCCCCTGGGGTCCATCGCCGTGGCGCTGGCCGCGTTGACGAGGCGGCCGGCATCCACGTCCGCCTGGGTCATCGTGTAGGTCTTGGGCGGGCAGGTCCGCTGCTCCTGCGGAGCGAGCGGGCCGTTGCCGCAGGCCTGGTTGGCGACGCCGATCCGGGTGTCCTGGTAGAGGACGTTGGTCAGCGTCGTCGTGCCGATGTTCTTGACGGTGAAGGTGTAGGACACCGTGTCGCCGGCGCTCGGGCCGGCCGGTGCCGCCACGTCGGTGATGGCGCCGGCGGTCTTGACCAGGGACAGCGTGGACGTGCCGTATGTCGAGGTGCTCGTCCGGCTGGTCTGGTCCGTGACCGTGACCCCCGTGGGCGGGGTGGCCACGACGGAGGCCGTGTTGTCCACCGAGCCGCGGTCGATGTCGGCCTGGGTGAGGGTGTACGTCTTGGCCGGGCAGGCGACGGTCTGACCAGGGCCGACGGTGGGCTGGCAGGCGGCGCCGTCGATGCCGAGGATGGTGTCGGAGTAGGTCACCGGCGCGAGGGTCACGTTGCCGGTGTTGGTCACCGAGAAGGAGTAGGTGATCGTGTCGCCGGCGTCGGGCCCGTTGGCGTCGGTGTCGATGATCGACCCGGCGGTCTTCTTGAAGGTGTAGGACGCGGTGCGGGTGAGGGGCTGGACCACGGTGTCCGCGGCGACCACCTTGGTGCCGTCGGGACGGGTGCCGGTCAGGGTGGCGGTGTTGTCGAAGTGGCCGGCGTCGACGTCGGCCTGCGTGAGCGTGTGGTAGCGCAGCCGCCCGGTGGTGGCGTAGTCCGCGGGGTTGCACACCTCGGTCTCGCCCGGGGCCATCACGCCGTCCCCGCAGACCGCGTTGTTGATCCCGATGGCCGGGTCGTTCTTGCGCACGTCGGTCAGCGTCACGTTGCCGGTGTTGGTGCCCGTGAGCGTGTAGTCGATGCGGTCCCCGACGTCCACCCTGCCGTTGCCGTTGACGTCGACGTAGGTGCCGACCTTGTCCAGCACCAGGCCGAAGGTCTGGCGGACCGGGGTCGACGTCGAGTCGCTGGACGACCGTTGGGCGCCCGAGGGGCCCGTCGCGGTGGCCGTGGCGGTGTTGTCGACCGAGCCGGCGTTCACGTCGGCCTGGATGAGGACGTAGGTGTTGTCGGCCGTCACCTGGCACGTCCGGACCTGCCCCGGCAGGAGCGGGTCGGTGCCGCAGGCGACCGGCGTGGCGCTCAGCCGGGTGTCGGTGATCCGCACCGAGCTCAGGGTCGTGGTCCCGGTGTTGGTCACGGCGAAGGTGTAGGTGACGGAGTCGCCGGGGTCGGACTCCTCCTTGACGCTCCCGGTGTCCTTGAGCGCGCTCGCCACCTTGTCCAGCGAGATCGCCTCGACCCGGGTCAGCGTGGACGTCTGCGAGGCCGAGCCGGTGACCTGGCTGCCGTCCGGTGCGGTCCCGGCCGCGGTCGCGGCGTTGACGACCTTGCCGGAGTCGATGTCAGCCTGGATGAGCACATATGTCACGGACGGGCAGGTCACCGTCGAGGCCGGCGCCAGCGTCGCCGCGCAGACGGAGCCCGCGGCCACGCCGGCCTTGGGGTCGGCATACGTGACGTTGGTGAGGGTGGTGTTGCCGTTGTTGATGATCGAGAAGGTGTACTCGATGTGGTCACCGGCATCGACCCGGCCGTTGCTGTTGGCGTCGACCACGGGCCCGGCCGTCTTGCTGAGCAGCAGGGTGCTCGCCCGGCCGAGCGGGGTCGAGGTGCTCTGCGCCTGGCTGAAGGTCGTGCCGTCGGGCCGGGTGAAGGTGCCCGTCGCCGTGTTGTCCACCGTGCCGGCGTCCACGTCGGCCTGGGTCAGGGTGTAGCTACGGGCCGGGCAGTCACGGGTCTCCCCCGGGGTGAGCGGGGTGCCGCCGCAGGCCGCGTTGCTGAGCCCCAGCTTGCTGTCCGTGTAGGTGACCGGGTTGAGGTCCACCGTGCCGGTGTTGCGGACCGAGAAGGAGTAGACGATCAGGTCGCCCACGTCGACGCCGTTGCCGTCGATGTCGGAGACCGAGCCGGCCCTCTTGGAGAAGGTCGCGGCGGCCGACTGGACGAGCGGGGTCGTGGCCGTCGAGGCCGAGGTCACCGCCGCGCCGATGGCCGGCGTGCCCGTCGCGGTGGCCGTGTTGACCACCTTGCCGGCGTTGAAGTCCGCCTGGGTCGTGGTGTAGGACACCGCGGTGCAGGCCATCGTCCGGCCAGGCTCCAGGCTGCCGGTGCCGCTGCCGCCGCCGCTGCCGCAGGAGACGTTGGACAGGCCGAGCTTGGCGTCCGTCAGTGTGACCTGGGTGAGCGTGACGGTGCCGGTGTTCTGGACCGCGAACGAATAGGTGATCCGGTCGCCGGCGTTCTGGGTGCCCGACCCGTCCGTGTCGGCCGGCGTGGACCCGGTCTTGGTCAGCATGATGCCGGTGGTGCCCGCGAGGGGCGTCGAGACGCTGTCCGTGGCGGGCACGGTGGTGCCGTCCGGCGTCCTGGCCGCGGCGGAAGCCTCGTTGAGCAGGGAGCCGGAGTTCACGTCGGCCTGCGTGATCGTGTAGGTCCTGGCCGGGCAGGACCGGGTGGCGCCGGGCAGCAGCGGCGCGGTCCCGCACGCCAGGTTGAGGATCTGGAGCTTGGCGTCCGAGTAGGTCACCGTGGACAGGGTGGTCGTGCCGGTGTTGCTGACCGCGAAGGTGAACTCGATCGTGTCCCCTGCATCCTTGAGGCCGTTGGCGTTGGCGTCGGTGTAGGTGCCGCCCACCTTGTCGAGGGCCAGGGAGCTGCTCTGCGGGGCCGTGGTGGTGGTGCCGCTGGTGCCCTGGACGACGGTGCCGGCCGGGTCCTTCGCCGCCGCGGAGGCGTTGTTGACGATCGTGCCCTGGTCGACGTCGGCCTGCTTCAGCGTGTAGGTCACGCCGTCGGGGAAGCAGTAGCCGGACTGGCCCGGGGCGAGCGTGGTGGTCAGGGTGCACGCCACCCCGGCGAGCCCGAGCCGGGTGTCGGTGACGGAGACCCCGGTCAAGGTGGTGGTGCCCGTGTTGGCGACGCGGAAGCGGTAGGTGATGGTGTCGCCGGCGTCGACGCGGGCGTCGCCGTTGGCGTCCACGATCGAGCCGGCCTGCTTGGTGAGCCGCAGCGTCGAGGCGGTGGCCAGCGTCGTGGACGTCGTGTCCACCGGCGAGGTGATCGGCTTGTTCTCCAGGTCCAGGCCGGTCACGGACGCCGAGTTGTCGAGCGTGCCGCGGTCCGCGTCGGCTTGCGTGAGCGTGTAGGTGATCGCCGAGCAGCTGCGGGTGACGCCCGGGGCGAGCCCGCCGGAACCGCAGGCGATCGGGGTGGGGGCCAGCAGGCTGTCCGTCAGGGTCACGCTGTTGGCCGTGACGTTGCCGGTGTTGGTGACCTTGAAGGTGAACGTGACGGTGTCGCCCGCGTCCGGGCCGTTGCCGTCGAGGTCCGTGACGGAGCTGGCCGTCTTGTCGAAGACCAGGGCCGGCGCGTGCGTGATCGTCGTGGTGGTGCCGGCCGTGCCGGTGACCTCGGCGCCCGACGGCGGCTTGCCGTAGGCCACCGCTTGGTTGACCACCTGCTTGCGGTCCACGTCGGCCTGCGTGATGGAGTAGGTCGCCTTCGCGGCGCTGAGCGTGCAGGTCCGCGTGTCGCCGGGGGCCAGCGGACCCGTGCCGCACGCCTCCTTGACCAGGCCCAGCTTGTCGTCGCTGATGGTCACGGGGTTGAGGGTGGTCGAGCCCGTGTTCTTGACGCTGAACGAGTACTGGATGGTGTCGCCGGCATCCTGCATCGTGTTGCCGTTGGTGTTGGCGATGGCCGACGCCGTCTTGGTGAGCGCGACGCTGGAGCTCGCGTCGACAGGCGTCGAGGTGCTGGCCGGACCGTTGACCGCGACGCCGGTGGGGCTCACGCCCGCCGCGGACGCCGAGTTGTTGACGCTGCCGGAGTCGATGTCCGTCTGGGTCAGGCGGTAGACGACGAGCGCGCACGGGCCCGTTGCGCCGGGGGCGAGCGACGAGGTCTGGCAGCTGGCGTTGTAGAGCCCGGCCTTGGCGTCGCTGAGGGTCACCGGGCTCAGGGTCACGTTGCCGGTGTTGGTGACCGAGAAGGTGTAGGTAATCGTGTCGCCCGCGTTGACGATGCCGTCGGCGCCCTTGTCGATCGCGGACGCCGCCTTGGTGAGGCCCACCGAGGGGTTGGGGGCGATGCCGGTCGTCGTGGTCGCCGTGGTGCTGACCTTGGCTCCCGTGGGCGGCGTGGCCACGGCCGACGCGTTGTTGCGGACGGCACCGGCGTCGGCGTCGCCCACCTCGACGGTGTACTGCTGGGAGATCTGGCAGTCGCGGGTGGCCTGCGGTGCGAGGTCCCCCGTGCCGCAGGCGACGTTGACAAGGCCGATCTTCAGGTCGGAGACGAGGACGTCCTTCAGCGTGGTCGTCCCGGTGTTCCTGACCGAGAAGGTGTAGGTGATGGTGTCCCCGGTGTCGGGACCGTTCCCATCGCTGTCGACCAGGGCGCCGGCCGTCTTGGTCAGCGCCAGGCTCGAGACCGCCCCGAGCGCGAGGGAGGTGGCGTCGTCGTCCGTGACCTTGGTGATGCCGTCCGGTGCCACGCCCTCGGCATACGCCTGGTTGTTCAGCGCACCGGAGTCGAAGTCGGTCTGTTTCGTCGTGTAGATGTAGTCCATGCAGAACCGGGTGGCCCCCGGAGCCAGGGGGCCACTGCCGCAGGGCGCGGTCATCTGGAGCACCGGCTCGGTCACCGTGACCGAGCTCAGGGTGACGTTGCCGATGTTGGTCACCAAGAAGGAGTACGTCACCGTGTCGCCGGCGCTCGGCCGGCCGTCGCCGTTGGCGTCGACCAGGGGGGCGTTGGTCTTGTCGAACCTGATGGCGGGCGCCTGGGTGAGGGTGTCGGTGACCTTGTTCGACGTCGCGGAGACCATCTGGATGGTCGGCGACAGGGCCGAGATGCTGGCGGTGTTGTCCACCTTGCCGGCGTCCAGGTCGGCGGCGGTGATCACATAGCTGACCGCGGTGCACTCACGGGAGGCCCCCGGTGCCAGGGACCCGCTCCCGCAGGCGACATTGGTCAGCCCCACCTTCGGGTCGGTCAGCGCGAGGTTGGTGAGGGTCACGCTGCCGGTGTTCTTGACGGTGAAGGTGTAGCGGATCGTGTCGCCGGCGTCCTGGCGTCCGTTCGCGTTCGCGTCGACCACCCCGCCACTGGTCTTGACGATCTGGATCGACGGAGTCGGCGTGATCGGGTCGCTGGTCCCGTCCGTCGACGAGGCGATGGTGCCCGTGGGGCTGGTGCCGCGGACGGTGGCGACGTTGTCAAGGGTGCCCGCGTCGACGTCGGACTGCTTGACCGTGTAGGTCGCCCGGGGGCAGGTCACGGTCTGGCCCGGGGCGAGCGAGGCGACGCAGGACGGCGCGTTGATCCCGAGCTTGGCGTCGGAGTAGATCACGGGCGAGAGGGTGACGTTACCGGTGTTGGTCACCGTGAAGGTGAAGGTCATGGTGTCGCCCGCGTCGGTGCGACCGTTGGTGTTGACGTCGGTGAAGCCCAGGGTCTCCTTGTCCAGCGCGATGCCGGGCGACTGGGTCAGGCTGGTCGTGACGGAAGCCGGGGCGGTGGCCGCCTTCCCGGTCTGCGACACCGCGGTCGCGGTCGCGGTGTTCTGCACCTGGCCGGCGTCGATGTCGGCCTGGGTGAGGGTGTATGCCGCCTGTGCGCAGGTCGCCGTGGCTCCCGGAGCCAGCGGCAGCGGGGTGCAGCCGGACAGGGCGGTCGCCCCGAGTTTGGGGTCCGCGATCGAGATGCTGCTCAGGGTCTCGGCCCCGATGTTCTTGACGGAGAAGGCGTAGACGAGCCCGTCGCCGACGTCGGCCCGGCCGTTGGCGTTGGCGTCGACCTTGGTCACCAGGGACTTGGTCAGCGCGATCAGCGGCGTGCCCGAGGTGGCCGACGTGGTGCCGTCCGTCGACGTGTACGTCTTGCCGGTCGGGTCGCTGACGGTCGCCGTGGCGTTGTTGACCACGGACCCGGAGTCGATGTCCGCCTGGGTGATCGTGTAGGTCTTGGCCGAGCAGACCAGGGTCTGGCCCGGCTCGACCGTGCCGGTCCCGCAGGCGGCCTTGACGATGCCGGCCTTGGGGTCGTCCAGGGTGACAGAGCTGAGGGTGACCGTGCCGGTGTTGCGGACCGAGAAGGAGTAGACGATCGTGTCGCCGGCGTCCACGCCGTTGCCGTCGACGTCGGTGACCGACGACGCGGTCTTGTCGAAGACATGGCTCACCCGCGGCGTGAGGGTCACGTCGTCGGAGTCCTGGGCCGTGATGGGCGAGCCGACCGGCGGGGTGCCCTGGACGGAGGCGTCGTTGTGGATCGTCCCGGCGTTCATGTCGGCCTGGGTGATCGTGTAGTTCGCGGTGTAGCAGGTGGTCGTCTCGAGCGGATCCACGACGGGGTCGTCGCACACCCGGCTCGAGAGCCCCAGCTTGGCGTCGGTCAGGTTGAGCAGGTTGAGCGTGACGTTGCCCGTGTTGGTGACCTTGAACGTGTAGGTCACCACGTCACCGTTGTTGGGCGTGACCCCGTCGCCGTTGTCGCTCACCGCCGAGTGGGTCTTGTCGAGGGTCAGGGCCGGCGCCTGGGCGAGGGGGACGGTGTCCGTGTCCTGACTGGTGACCGTGGCGCCCTTGGGGTCGGCGCCCGCCGCCGTCGCGGTGTTGTCCACCTTGCTGGCGTTGAGATCGGCCTGGGTGAGGGTGTAGCGCCGTGAGGGGCAGGTCGCCGTGGCGCCGGGCGCCATCGTGGCGGCGCACAGGACGTTCGCCATACCGAGCTTGACGTCCGAGACGGTGACGTTGCTGAGGGTCGTCGACCCGCTGTTGGTGACGGTGAAGGCGTAGGTCACGGTGTCCCCGGCGCTCGGTCCGACGGGGTCCTTGGCCTCGACGATCGCGCTGTGGGTCTTGTCCACGATCAGCGCCGAGACGGGGGCGAGGTTGCGGCTGGTCGAGTCGGCCACCGAGCGGGTCGACTGGTTCTTGGTGTCCAGGGCCGTCACGTAGGCCGTGTTGCTGATCGCGCCGGCGTCGATGTCCGCCTGCGTCAGGACATAGGTCTCGGCCGCGCCGTAGCACCACTCGGTCTGCCCGGGCAGGAGGCCGCCGGGATGGGTGTCGTCGAGGTACCTGCACCAGGTCGAGCCGCTCGTCGTGGTGGCCGGGTCCAGCTTCGTGTCGTAAAGGTCCACGTGGTGCAGCGCGGTGGTGCCGGTGTTGGTGATGCTGAACCGGTAGGTGACGGTGTCGCCCGCGTCCACGCCGTTGTTGTCCAGGTCGGTGACGCCCAGGTCGGTCTTGTCGAGAGCGACCTTGGCTGTGCCGGCGGTGGCCGTCGTCGTCGAGTCGGCGGGCGAGGTGACCCTCTGGCCCTTGGGGTCGGTGCCCGCAGCCGTGGCCGTGTTGGTGACGGAGCCGGAGTCGACGTCGGCCTGGGTCAGGGTGTACGGCCTCGCTGAGCAGACCCGGGTGGCGCCCGCCGCCAGGGTGGTCGTGCCGCAGGTCGCGTTGACGATGCGCACCGTGGCGTCGTCGTAGGTGACGGAGCTGATCGAGACGGTGCCCGTGTTGGTCACGGAGAAGTAGTAGGTGAGCGTGTCGCCCACGTCGGGGCCGTTGCCGTCCAGGTCCATCAGGTCGCCGACGGTCTTGTCCATGCTCAGGCCCGGGGTCTGCGTGAGGGCATCCGTCACGGAGCTGGTCGCGGAGACCGTGCCGCCGGCGGTCAGGGTGCCGTTGGCGGTGACTGCGTTGGCGACCTGGCCGGCGTCGAGGTCGGCCTGGGTGAGGGTGTAGGTGGCCCGGGCCACCGGGAGGCTGCAGCTCTGGCTGGCGCCCGGGGCGAGGGCTCCGACGCACGGCTCGTTGACCAGGCCGAGCCTGGGGTCCGTGATGGTGACGCCGCTGAAGGACGTGGTGCCGCCGTTGCGGACCGTGAAGGCGTAGACGATGGTGTCGCCGACGCTGTCGCGACCGTCGCGGCTGGTGTCGACGACGCCGCCGGAGGTCTTGACGATGCTGAGGGCCGAGGCCCGCGTGATGGTGGTCGACGTGGTGTCGGTGTGTGCGATCACCTGCCCGGAGGGCGTCCTGGCATTGGACGTGGCCGAGTTGTCCACGACGCCGGCGTCGATGTCCGCCTGGGTCAGCGTGTAGGACCGGGTCAGGCACGTGATGGTGGCGCCGGGCGCCACCGCGGTGGCGCCGCAGGACGCGCTGCTCAGCCCGAGCCCGGAGTCTGCGACGGTGACCGGGCTGAGCGTGACGTTCCCGGTGTTCTTGACCACGAAGGTGAAGGTGATCGTGTCGCCCGGGTCCGTCTTGGTCGTCCCGTTGGTGTCGGTGACCACGCCGGCCTGCTTGTCGAAGGTGTAGGCGGGGGTCGCCTGCACCGTCGTCGTCGTGCTGGCCGAGCCGGTCACGGTGGTCCCGGTGGGCGTCGTCCCGCTCGCGGCGGCGTTGTTGACGACGCTGCCGGCGTCCGCGTCCGCCACGGTCAGGGTGTAAGGGGCGGTGAAGCCACAGGCGCGGGAGGCGCCCGGGTCCAGCGGGCCCGTGCCGCAGGCGACCGCGGACAGCCCCAGCTTGCTGTCGGTGACGGTGACCGGGTCCAGCCGTACGGTGCCGTTGTTGGTGACCGAGAAGGTATAGCTGATGATGTCCCCGGCCCCGACCAGTCCGTCGCCGTTGGTGTCGGCCAGCGCACCGGCGGTCTTGGTGAGCCGGATGCCCGTCGCCTGGGTGATGGACGTGTTGGTCGAGTCCTTGGCGGTGACCGTCGTGCGACCCGGTGAGGTGCCGCTGATGGTGGCCTCGTTGGCATAGGTCCCGGCGTCGACGTCCGCCTGGGTGAGCACGTGGGTGGCCGGGCTGCAGGTCCGCGAGGTGCCGGCCGCCAGGGCGCCCGAGCCGCAGGCGAGGTTCAGGCCGAGCTTGCTGTCCGTGAGGGTCAGCTGGTCGAGCGAGACGGTGCCGGTGTTCTTGACCACGAACTGGTAGGTGATCGTGTCGCCCGCGTCGTCCTTGGTCGAGCCGTTGGTGTCGGCGATCGGGCTGGCGATCTTGTCGAGCTCGATCCTGGGCGACTCGGTCAGCGCCCGCGTCGCGGTGCCGGGCGCGGTGACCTGGGCACCCGTGGGCGTCATGCCGGAGATCGTCGCGGTGTTGTCCACCTTGCCGGCGTTCGCGTCGGCCGCGGTGATGGTGTAGATGATCGGCGTACAGACGCGGGAATCGCCACCGGCGAGCGGGCCGGAGCCGCAGTCGACGTTGGAGATGCCCAGCTTGGTGTCGGTCAGCTTGATCGTGCTCAGCGTGACCGAGCCGGTGTTGGTGACGCGGAAGGTGTACTGGATCGTGTCCCCGGCGTCCTGGACCGCGT
Source organism: Arsenicicoccus cauae (assembly GCF_043162025.1). Classification (NCBI taxonomy): domain Bacteria; kingdom Bacillati; phylum Actinomycetota; class Actinomycetes; order Micrococcales; family Intrasporangiaceae; genus Arsenicicoccus; species Arsenicicoccus cauae. The sequence continues at coordinate 410,573 of NZ_CP171001.1, forward strand.
TGTTGTTGGCGTCGACGACGGTGCCGGCCGTCTTGACCAGCTGCAGCGACTGGGACGGGCTGAGCGGCACCGACGCCGAGGCGGTGCCGGGGACCGTCGTCTTGTCGGGTGCCGTGGCGGTCGCCGAGGCCGTGTTGTTGACCACGCGCGCGTCGATGTCGGCCTGGGTCAGGGTGTAGGCCGGCGAGGCGCAGGTCAGCGTCCCGCCGGGCTCGACCGACCCGGTCCCGCACAGCACGCCGGCCATGCCGATCTTGTTGTCGGTGACCGCGGCCCCCCTCAGCGACACCGTGCCGGTGTTGACGATCGTGAAGGTGTAGCTGACCTGGTCCCCGGCGTCCTGCTTCACGTTGCCGTTGGCGTCGGTCACCGTGCCGGCGCTCTTGGTGAAGGCGAAGGACGCCTTGGTGGTCACCGGGATCGTGACCCCGTCGGAGGCGGTCAGGGCCGCACCCGTCGGGGCCGTGCCGCTCAGGGTGGCGGTGTTGACGATCTGGCCGGCGTTCATGTCCGCCTGGGAGACGGTGTAGGCGTGCCCGGCGGTGGAGGCGAAGCAGTACTGCGACGCGCCCGGGGCCAGCGTCCCCGTCCCGCACCGCACGGCGTCGAGGCCGAGCCTGGCGTCGGTGATGGTGACGTTGCTCAACGTCACGGTGCCGCTGTTGGTGGCGAGGAAGCGGTAGGTCACGGTGTCGCCGGCGCTGTTGCGACCGTCGCCGGTGGTGTCCACGACCGCGCCGGCCGTCTTGTCGAGGGCGAGACCACGCAGCTGTGTGATGGGGGTCGAGGTGGTGTCGGGCGTCGACGTCGCGACCGTGCTGGCGGGCGCCGGGCCGACGGCCGACACGGTCGCCGAGTTGTCATAGCTGCCGGCGTCGACGTCGGCCTGGGTCAAGGTGTGGACCCGCTGGTAGCACTCGCGCGTGACACCCGGGTCGAGCGGGGTGGCCGGGACGCACGCGACGTCGGCGAAGCCCAGCTTGGTGTCGGTCACCGTCGGGTTGGAGACCGTGACCGTCCCGCTGTTGGTGATCTCGTAGGTGAAGGTGATGGTGTCACCGGCGTCGATCTTGCCGTTGGCGTTGGCGTCGGTCGGCCTCGCCGGAGCGATCTTGTCGAGGGTGATGGCGGGCGGCCTGACCCCGCCGCCGACGGTGGCGAAGTCGACCTTCTCGGTGTCCTGCGCGGACACCGGGTTGCCGGACGGCGGGGTGCCGACCGCGGTGGCCGTGTTGGTCAGGACGCCGGCGTTGATGTCCGCCTGCGCGACCGTGTAGGTCTTGGAGATCGTGCAGTCCACCGTCGCCCCCGCAGGGACCGGACCGGCGCCGCAGTCGACGGCGTTGAGGCCGAGCCTGGCGTCGGTGACGGTGACCGGGGAGAGGGTGACGGTGCCGGTGTTGGTCACGGAGAAGGTGTAGGTGATGGCGTCGCCGGCGTCCGGCCCGTTGCCGTCAAGGTCCGCCAGGGCGCTCTGCTTCTTGTCGAGCGTGATTCCCGGCGTCGAGGTGATGGCGCGGGAGTCGGAGTCCGAGGCCGTGGTCGCCTTGCCGTCCGGGCCGGTGCCCGACGCGGTGGCCGTGTTGTTCACCGCGCCCGCGTCCGCGTCCGTCGCGGTGATGGTGTAGGTCCGCACCGAGCAGGTGCGGCTCTGGCCGGGGGCGAGGGGCGCGGTGCTCGCCGCGTCGCACACCGCGGTGCCCACGTTGAGCTTGCCGTCGGTGATGGTGAGGTTGGTCAGGGAGACGGTGCCCGTGTTGGTGATGGTGAAGGTGTAGTCGATCGTGTCGCCGGCGCCCTGACGGGCGTCGGCCTTCGTGTCCTTGATCGTGGACGACGTCTTGTCGAGGACCAGTCGGGGCGTGGGCGTGATGGCGGTCGAGGTCGACGACTCCGCGGTGGCCTTGACGCCCTTGGCGTCGGTGCCGGTGACCGTCGCCGTGTTGGACACGTTCATGGCGTTGAGGTCGTCGACGGTCAGCGTGTAGGTCCGCGGGGTGCAGTCCCGTGAAGCGCCGGGGGCGAGCGGCGTCGTCGCCGCGGCGTCGCACACCGCGTCGGTGAGCCTGACCTTGGGGTCGGTGAGCGTGACGGTGGTCAACGAGGTCGTCCCGGTGTTGACCACCCGGAAGGTGTAGGTGATCGTGTCGCCCGCGTCGGTCACGCCGTTGCCGTTGACATCCACGACCGCCTGGGCGCCCTTGGCCAGCGTGACCTTGGTCTGCGGGGTCAGCGTGACGGAGGTCTGGTCGGTGCCGGAGACCTCGGCCTTGGCGGGCGAGGTGCCGCGGGCCGTCGCCGTGTTGTTGACCGTGCCGGCGTCGATGTCCGCCTGGGTGATGCGGTATGCCTGCGTGCACGTCGTGGTCGCGCCCGGGGCCAGCGCGCCGCCGCCGCACTGCGAGTAGTTGAGGCCGAGGGTCGGGTCCGTGACCGTGACGGGGTTCAGCGTCACGTTGCCGGTGTTGGTGACGGTGAAGGTGTACGACACGGAGTCACCCGCGGACTGCCTGCCGTCCCCGTTGTCGTCGTTGACGATCCCCGCGCCCTTGTCGAAGGCCAGCGCCGGCCTCTCGGGGATGGGGGTCGACGTGCTCGAGCTCGCCGTGATGGCCGCCCCGGACGGGGGGTACGCCGCGACGCCCGCCGTGTTGTTGACCGATCCGGAGTCGATGTCGCTCTGCGTCAGCGCGTAGGTGGTGGTCGTGCACGTGGTGCTGGCCTTGGGCGCCAGGGTGCTGCTGGCGCAGGTGATCGGCAGGGTGGACAGCGTGGGGTCCGTCAGCTGGATCCCGTGCAGCGTGACCGTGCCGGTGTTGGTCACCACGAAGGAGTACTGGATCGTGTCGCCGGGCTGCACCTTGTTGGCGTCGGCCTGGGAGATCGCGCTAGCGGTCTTCTTGAGCGTCAGCGCGGGGGAGGGCACGAGCGTCGAGGCGACCGTGTCCTGGGCGGAGACCTCGTTGCCGACCGGCGGCTTGGCATAGGTCACCGCGGTGTTGACGTAGGACCCGGCGTCGACCTCGGCCTGGGTGACGACGTGGCTGGCGGTGGAGCAGTACATCGTGGCGCCCGGAGCGAGCGCGGCGGCCGGGTTGCCCAGGTCGCAGGCTCGCCGGTCGAGGCCGAGGGTCGCGTCCGAGATCACGATGGGGCGCAGGGTCACCGACCCGGTGTTGCGCACGAGGAACGAGAAGGTCAGCGTGTCGCCCGCGTCGAGCTTGCCGCTGCTGTTGCTGTCGGACGTGGAGGCCAGCTGCTTGTCGAGCGTGATCGACGGCGACCCGTAGACCGCGGTCGACGTGTTGTCGATGCCGTGGATGGTGGAGCCGCTCGGCGTCTTGCCCGAGGCGTCACCGGTGTTGTCGTAGGACCCGGAGTCCAGGTCGGCCTGGGTGATGCGGTGCGAGAACGTGCAGGTCGTCGAGGCGCCCGGAGCGAGCGAGGTCGTGGATCCACAGGTCGCGTTGACGACGCCCAGGCTGGAGTCATTGACGAGCACGGTGCCGAGCGTCACGGTCCCGCTGTTGGTCACGGTGAAGGTGAAGGGGATCGTGTCCCCCACGTCGGTGACCTTGTTGCCGTTGGTGTCGACGACCGAACCGGCCGACTTGTCGAGCGTCAGCTGCGGGTCCGTCGCGATGGTGAGGGTCGCGCTGCCGTCACCCGTCGCGGTGCTGGCGCCGTTGGCACCCTTGGCCGTGGCGGTGTTGACGACCTTGCCGGCGTCGACGTCGGCCTGGGTCAGGGTGTAGGTGCTGGACGGGCAGTCCGCGGTCGCCCCCACGGCGAGGGTCCCCACGCACGCGGCGTTCGTCAGGTTCAGCTTGCTGTCGGTGATGGTCACGGGCGACAGCGGCACGTTGCCGGTGTTCTGCACCCGGAAGGTGTAGCTCACGGTGTCCCCGGCGTCCGGCCCGTTGTTGTCGTTGTCGATCACCGTGCCGACGGACTTGCTCAGCGAGATGTAGGCGCCCGCCTGGACGTTGAAGGTGTTGGTGTCGCTCGCGGTGGCCGGGTTTCCGGTCGGCGGCGTCGCCGTCGCGGTGGCGGTGTTGACGACCTTGAGGTTCGCCATGTCGCTCGACGTGATGGTGTACGTCCTGGTCAACGAGCAGGTGATGGAGTCCCCGGGCGCGATCACGGTGTTGGCGTCGATGCAGTAGGCACCGTTGATGCCGAGCTTGGTGTCCGTCACCGTGGGGGCGGCGAGGTTGACCGGCCCGGTGTTCTTGATGACGAAGGTGTAGGGGATGGTGTCCCCGGCATCGGTCTGGTTGTTGGCGTTGACGTCGTTGAGCCGTCCGGACTGCTTGTCCAGCGTCAGGGAGGCCGTCGGCGGCGCGGGCGGCGGCACGCAGGCGGTGTTGTTGGTCGTGACGTTGTCGGTCGTCGTCGCCATGGCGACCGCGTTGTAGAGACCGCCTCCCGGCGAGCCGTTGCAGGCCGACGCGGTGTTGGCGTCCTTGAACTTGAAGGTCACGGTGAGCCGGAAGGTGTGCGTCGTCAGGGCGTTGATCGGCGTGCTGCCCGTGGTCACCGGGATCGTGGTGCCGCTCAGGGTGGTGTAGGGCTTGCCCGCCGGGGCGCCGGTGCCGCTGCTGTCGATCTTGTAGCCGAGGATCTGCAGGTTGCTGGAGAAGCTCGGGGTGTCGGTGATCGCGCCGTAGGTGCCGACCGCGGCACCGGAGTTGGCGACGGTGACGTCGTAGGTGACCGTGTAGGACCCGTCCGCGTTGGGCCCGGCGTAGGAGCCGGCCGACTTGGCCACGTCGATGACCGCCGACCGCGTGGGCGGGTTCATGCAGGCGGAGTTGTTGGTGGTGTTCGACTCGACGGCGTACCCCGGGGTGCCGGCGTTGCCCAGGGCCACGGAGTTGAACAGGCCGGACCCGGCGGCGATGGGCGAGGAGCAGCTGCTGGGGACGGAGGTGTCCTGAGGGTTGGTGAACTTGAACTTCACGTTGACCGTGTACGTGACCGTCTGACCCGCAGCGAGGTTGACGAAGCCGCCCTTCTCCAGGTCCACGGACGTCGCCGTGGTGGAGCCCGAGCTGCCGCCGTTGGTGCTGGCCCAGTCGATGCCGGTGACCGTCAGCTTGGGATCGAACCCCGGGGTCTCGGTCAGCGGACCGTACTTCGTGGCTCCGGCGCCCGAGTTGGTCACCGTGACGGTGTAGGCCGCGGTGTAGATGGAGTCGCCATAGACGTTGACCGGACCGCTCACCCCGGACGCGGTCTTGGACACGTCGATGTTGGGGATGTTGACGATCACCTGGGTCGTGTCGCTGCCCGGGACGTTCTGGTTGGCGGCGTCCTTGGCGGAGACGTTGACGGTGTTGGTGAGCGACTGCGTGGCCGGTGGGCCGTAGCAGTCGATGTCCTGGTAGCCACCCACCTGCAGGCTCGCGATGTTCACGTTGCAGCCGGGCGCGTTGGGGTCGTTGACCGCCAGGCCCGTGAGCAGGGAGGCACCGTCGTTCTTGACGCGGATCCGGTAGCGCGGGGTCTCCCCCTGGTTGATCGTCTGGGTGTCCGATCCGTCGGCGGCCGTCTTGGTCACCTTCAGCTTGGACACCGGCACCGAGATGGCGGCGCTCTGCCACATGTACGAGTCGCCCGTTGTCCCGGTGTAGAGCCCGACGCTGGAGGAGCCCGCCACCACGTTGGTCAGCTGGTAGTTGTGCACGTCGACGCTGTAGTTGGTGGGGGTGCCGTTGTACGTCACCGCCCCGTCTGCGGAGCCCACCCCAGTGTTGCTCGTGTTCGCCCCGAGCGAGGTATCCGCCAGGGCGATGGTATTCGTGCCGACCGTGGAGGACGTGGTGTCGCCCGCGATGCCCTTGTCCCCCTCGTAGATCCCGACGGAGGCCCGGGCCCCTGGGGCGACGGCGACGAAGCCCCCCAGCGTGGTCGTCAGACCGTCCTGCACGCCGGCGGACGAAAAGGTGCGGACGTGACCGTCGTAGAGCACGACCTGGCGGGCCTGGCTCGCCGCCTGCCCCTGCACGGCCTGCCCATAGTCGTAGACGAGCGACATGGTCCACCCGCCGTAGCAGCCGTAGCCCGTCGGCGCCCAGATGTTGCCCACCGTCAACGTCGTCGCCGCGCCCGTCCCGGTCCCCACCTGCGCGGCGAGCTGGCTGGTGATGTCCTGCTGGGCGGAGTAGTAGTAAGGGTTGCCCGTGCTGAGCGAGCCGGAGCCCTCCGTGATGTTGGCGAAGCCGGCGTTGACGGTCTGCACAGCGCCGCCGTTGACGCGGAAGACCGGTTGCTGCGTGGTGTAGCTCCCTGCTGGCAGGGTTGCCTGCCCTCCGTAGGAGGCGCAGGAGTTGCCCGTGGCACCGGCTGCCTTCCCGGTGTTGGCGGACCAGTAGAGCATCGCCTTGACGATGGTGGCGCCCTCGGGCACGACGAACTGGCCCGAGGAGGAGTTCACCCCGGTCATCGTGGCGTCGACGTCGTAGTTGATGAACTGCCAGAAGTCGTTGACGTAGTTGTTGGAGCCAGAGGTGGGCGCGCTCCCCCCGTAGAGGACGGCGCAGCTGCTCCCCGACATCGGCGAGTCGGCCGAGGCGGTGCCAGAGCATTGCAGGATCCCGTTCCCCACGGTGAGGAAGTCGCCGTTCACGACGCGGTTGAAGGTCTCGTCCATGCGGCCGCCGGCGGGCGTGACGATCGTGGCGTCGGCGCGGGGGGCGAAGGAGACCACCAGGGCGCTCAGCAGCGCGAAGACGGCGAGGACCGCCACCGCGGCGCGCGCATGCCAGGAACGTGACGGATAGTGACGCACCGTCAGGAACCCTGGCGAGCTGGTCCAGCTGGGCATGGCCCCTCCTGCGCGCGACACCGGGGGATGTCGTGCCTCGTACCTCCCGATGCGCTGGCCTGCACACGGAGTGACGACTTGTGACTGTGAGCACATGCCGGCAGCGAGAAATATACGCATAGCCGTGGTTGATGTCACTCACGGATCGCAAAGATCACCCATCGTGATTAGCCCTTTCGAGGTGTGCAAGGACCCCACATCGTCAGGAACCAGACATATCGCCCCGTTACGCATGGGTATATTCGCGCCTTTTGCCCCTGGACCCGGACGCGACGGAGAGTGACCAGTCCGGCCCAGGCCGTCAGCAGTCGTTCAGAGGTCGTCCAGAGGTCGCCCAGAGCGTTCAGCGGCCGACCAGATGACCGGTGACTCCCGCCACGGCAAGGGTCAGGGCGCACAGCACTACCCAGGGGTCGGCGTGACCCCAGCGAGCGGGCTGCGCCCAGGTGCGGCACCCGGCCCGCACCACCGGTGACGAGTAGCCCCGCGCCTCCATCGCCACCGCGAGCCGTCCGGCCTGCCGCAGCGCTTGCACCAGGAGGGCGAAGGTCAGCACCACCGCGTCCGTGATGCCCCGCCTCAGCAGCCCTCGCGCACGGCGGACGGCGCGCAGGTCGGCATACGTCGAGCGCAGCTGGTCGAACCTCTGCAGCGCCACGACCGCCGCCACCACGGGACGGGCGGGCAGCCGCAGCCGCTGGCCGAGCTGGTCCCCCAGCGAGAACGGCTCCAGGTAGCCGGCCAGCACCACTCCGGGCAGCGCCGCCGTGGTCATGCGCAGTGCGGGCAGCACCGCCGCGACCGGGTCCCGCGCCTCGGCCCACCACCAGTTGGACCACCAGAGCGAGGCTGCGCCGATCGCGAGCGGGGTGAGCCGCAGCACCGGCTGCGGCCAGCGCACCCCGCAGAGCACGAGCAGCAGCGCCAGCTCCACCCCGAGCAGACCGAGGCCCGCCGCCACCGTGGGCACGACCAGCCCGACCACCATGGCGACCAGGCTCACCAGCATCAGGGGCAGGGCCGAGGCGTATGCCGCCAGCCCCGACGCACGGCGGCGCACCGGCACGGCGGCGGCCGGGGGCCGGTCGAGCACGAGCTCGCGGGTGCAGCGGGACGCCAGGCGCCGGTCGTGCGTGGACACCACCACGGTCGTCCCCGCGGCGCGGGCCGCCTCGATGACCCCGGTGACGGCGGCCCACGTGCGGCGGTCCTGGCCGACGGTGGGTTCGTCGAGCAGCAGCACGGAGGGTCCGTGCGCGAGGGCGGAGGCCAGCGACAGGCGGCGCTGCTCGCCCCCCGAGAGCGTGTGGGGGTCGGCGTCGTGGCGATCGCCGAGGCCCAACGCCTCGAGCAGGGCGGCGGCCCGCTCACCAAGGGACTCCTCGTCCTGACCGAGGGCCCGCCCCGTCAGCAGCACCTCGTCGAGCACCGTGCGCGCCGTGATGGGCAGCTCGGGTCGTTGCGGCACCCAGCCGACCGCCTCTGCCAGCTCCACCGCGTGCCAGCGGTGCGGCGCCTCGCGGTCGTCGGCCCCCAGCCGCACCGTCCCGGACGTCGGCTCGAGCAGCCCGGCGGCGCACGCCACGAGCGTGGACTTGCCGGCCCCCGAGCGACCCGTCACGGCCACCGCCTCCCCCGGCGAGGCCTCCAGCGAGACGTCCTGCAGCACGAGCTGCGGCGGGTGCACCGCCTGCCAGGACGCGAGCCCGGGCTGCACCTGGCGCACGACCTCGTCCACCGCGGCCGTCACGCCACCGCGTCGGACCGGGGCGACCAGCCCGGACGGCATCTCGACCGGAGACGGGGTCGGCGCGCCGGGCACCCACAGGCCCAGCCCGGCGAGCCGCTCCCCCTCGGCCGCCAGCGTCGGGGCCAGGGGTCCGTCCGCCACCACGCGGCCCCCGTCGCCGAGCACCACCAGCCGGTCGCAGACGTCCACCCAGTGCGCGAGCTCGTGCTCGACGGCCACGAGGGTGGCCCCCACCTCGGCGACGGCCGCGGCCACCGCCGACCGGACTGCCTGCGCAGCCGCGGGGTCGAGCATCGAGCACGGCTCGTCGAGCAGGACGAGGCCGGGGTCGAGGGCGAGCACCCCGGCGAGCGCGAGGCGTTGGGTCTCGCCGCCGGACAGGGCCCGCGTCTCGCGGGTGGTGTCGTGGGGGAAGCGCACCGACGCGAGCGCCGCGCGCACCCGCTCCCAGAGCGGCCCGCGCGGCACGCCGGAGTTCTCGGGACCGAAGGCCACGTCGCGCCCGACGGTCCGGGCGACCACGGCGTCCTCGGGGTCCTGCAGCAGCAGGCCCACCTGCCCCGACACGTGCACCTGCCCGGTCTGGTCACCCCCGCCGGTCTCGGCGAGCACGCCGGCCAGCGCCCGCAGCAGGGTCGACTTGCCGGACCCGCTCGCCCCCGCGAGCAGCACCCGCTCCCCCGGCGCCACGCGCAGCGACACCCCGTCCAGGACCGGGCGGGCGGCGCCGTACGGCAGCCAGGTGAGGTCCTCGGCCTCGACGAGAGCCCCCCTCGGGCCCTCGTCGAAGCCGGGACCGGCGTCGAGGTCGACGTCAGCGGACGTGGGACTCACGCGCCTCGCGGCCCGCCGGGAAGGCGTCGACCACGCCGGCCCGGGCCAGCGCGCGCACCAGCGCGGCGCCCCCGAGCCCGGCGATCAGCGCGCACGAGACCATGCCGAAGGCGAGGTAGACGAGCTTGTGGACCCAGGCGAGCTGCGGGACGTACTGCCACCACTCGTAGACGCAGATCTCCAGCACGGCGCCGAGCACGCCGCCCAGCATCGCGGCGGCCAGGTCGAAGCGACGCCAGCGCCACACCCACATCGCCAGCTCCACCCCGAGCGCCTGCAGCAGCCCGGACAGCATCACGAGCCAGCCCCACTTGCTGCCGAGCAGCGTCTCCACGCTCGCGGCGATCAGCTCGACGTAGAGGGCCGCGCCGGGACGCCGGATCAGCAGCGCGCCGGCCACGGCGGGGAGCACCCACACGCCGAGCGCGAGCGAGCCGATCGGGGCATAGCCGACGGCGGCCGCCTCGACGACGTGGTAGAGGGTGCTGTCCCACCCCCAGAAGGCGACGCCCAGCGCGACGGCGAGGACGGCGCCGAGGACGAGGTCGACGCCTCGCCATGACATGAGGGTCCCCGTGGCGAGCGCGGACGGTCGTGCGTGCTGGCCCGGCCGCGCGGTGGCGGCGGAGCCGGTGTTGTTCGGCATACGAGATCTCCTGGTCGGTCACCAAGAGGGAAGGTGACCCCTCGGGTCGCCTCGAGAATCCGACTCCCTAGCGCCGGTGCTAACCGGATCAGGTGCGGAGGGTCTGCGGTCGCCCGCACTCTCAGCGCGATCTGCGCTCCCCTGTCGTGTGAAACGTGACGCTACCGCGAAGATCGTGTGAGACTCAACGCATGGGACCTAACGTGTGGAAGCTCATCGGCACCGGCGCCGCCATGCTGGCCGGCATGGTGGCCAACAAGATCGTCAACTCGGGCTGGCAGAAGGCCACGGGCAAGGAGGCCCCCTCCGACCCCACCAACCCCGACGTGGACTGGAAGGAAGCGCTGGCCTTCGCGGCGTTCTCCGGTCTCGTGATCGGCATCGCGCGCCTGGTGGCGCAGCGTCAGGCCGCCAAGGGCTTCGTCGCGGCCGTCAAGCGTCAGAGCGACGACATCGGTGACGTCGACCTGCAGGCGCAGATCGACGCCCGGACCAGCAAGGCCTGAATCACCCCGCCCGTTCCTGCGCGTCGCCCCGACCGGTCCATCGGTCGGGGCGACGTGCTGCTGCTCGGGGTCGGGAGTGCCGGGGGCGCGACCACCGGGGGCACGACCGCCGGGGCACGACTGCCGGGGAGGGGGACCAGTGCCGGGAAGCGGCGCGGTCAGGCCGCGGAGCGCAGGGCCGTCAGCTCTCGGTCCAGGTGGTCCAGGCGCAGGGCCAGCCGCAGGCGACGCCGCGACGGGTCCGGCTCGAACGCCGTGTCCTCGCCCTCGCGCAGCACCTCGGGCAGCGTGACCAGCAGGAGCCGGGACAGGCTCGCCAGCCGCTCCGGCTCGGCGACCAGCGCCGGGTCGGCCAGCACACCGCCGGCCCGGACGAGCACGCGGTCGAGCCAGGTCTCCACGTCCCACCCGAGGGCGCCGCGGCGGTCGTCGAGCCAGTCACCCAGCCGATCGACCTGACGACGCAGGTGCCGCAGGTGGTCCGGCTCGGCAGCGGCCTGCCGGTCGGCCGGGAGGGCGAGCCCGGCGAGGTAGCCGGCGAGGCCGAGACCGGCGCGCAGGGACGCGGGCAGCGGCAGGGCGGCGAGCAGCGTGCCCCCGCCGACGGTCAGCGCGCGCACGTGGCGCGGTGACGTGGCCGCGGCATAGACCTCACGCTCGACCCGACCCATCTCGTGCCTCCTCCCTGCCAGCGTAGGCCCGCGCCCTGGGAGCCGCGTGTCAGTCGGTGGCCAGGGCCGCGGCCGGGCTCACCCGGGCTGCCCGCCGAGCCGGTATGACGGACGCCAGCCAGCCCGCGGCGAGCGCCACGGCGGCGACGAGACCCAGTCGAGTCCAGGGGATCTCGGGGGTGATGGTCATCTCGCTGCCAAAGGTCGCGTAGGCCCCGCCGAGCCCGTAGGCCACCCCCAGCGCGAGCCCTACGAGCGTCCCGACGCCCGCCAGGGTCAGCGCCTCGAGGCCGAGCATGCTCCGCAGCTGGCGGCGGGTGAGGCCGAGGGCGCGCAGCAGGCCGGACTCCTGGGTGCGCTCGAGGACCGAGAGCCCGAGCGTGTTGCCGATGCCGACCAGGGCGATGAGCACGGCGATGCCGAGCAGACCGGTGACGACGAGCAGGACGACGTCCATGATCCGCTCCATCTCGGCGCGCTGGGTGGCGACTCGCTGGACCTGGGCCCCGCGGATCGTGGTGGCGTCCTGGGCCAGCTGCTCGGTCGCGGTGGCCGCGTCCTTGACCTCGGCGAACCTGATCCAGGCGGACCCCTTGGCCTGCGGGTCGAGGCGCCGCACGGTGGCCGCCGTGACGACCGGGGCGTCGGCGTGGTCCGCCCTGACATCGGCGCGCAGGTCCAGGCGCGCGGCGCCGTGGGCGAGGGTGACGGTGTCGCCGGTGCGCAGGCCCGAGCTCGCCGGGAGGAGCACGGTGTGGTCGTCCAGCCCGGCGAAGAGCTGCGGCCGACGGGAGACCTGCACCGCCGCGTCGTCGGCGCCGGTGACGGTGGCCTGACCGCCACCCGACCCTCCACCGGACCCACCGCCTGCGGCGACGTCCACCGGGCGCCCGCCGTGCGTCAGGGTGGCGGGGGCGTCGAGCACGAGGGTGGCCGCGTCGACGACGCTGCTGCGCCGCAAGGTGTCGAGGTCGCGCGCCTCGATACCTCGGGGCGCCTGGGGTGCCTGGACGAGGGCGTCGACGGGCGTCTGCTTGTCGAGGGCGTCGGTGGCCGAGCGGACCCCGGTCGCCGAGCCGACGCTCATCATCGTGATCAGCGTGACGCCGACGAGCAGGGCGCTCGCGGTGGCGGCGGCCCGGGCGGGGTTGCGGCCGGCGTTGTCGACGGCGAGCTCGCCGGGCACCCCACCGAGGCGGGCGGGGAGCGCACCGGCCACGCGGGCCAGGCCGGGCACGACCACGGGGGCCACCATCAGCACGCCGAGGAAGGACAGCAGCCCGCCCGGGATGCCCGTCGCCAGCTGGTGCTGCAGGGCGCCGTGCCCGAGTAGCGCACCGCCGCCGGCCGCGAGGACCGACCCCACCGCGACCCGCAGGGCGCGGACACGGCGCACCCGGGCTGCGGTCTCGGGGCGCAGCGCCGCGAGGGGCCTGACCCGGGTCGCGGCGCGGGCGGGGGCGAGGCTCGCCACGAGGGTCACCACGATGCCGGTCAGGAGCGGGGCCACGACGGCGAGCGGGGTGACGACGAGGCTGCCGAGGTCCAGGTCGGTGCCGTGCGAGAGCTGGACAAGCGTGGCCGCCAGCCCCGCGCCGAGCGCGAGCCCGGCCACCGACCCGAGCGCGCCGACGAGCAGCGCCTCCGCCACCACGGATCCCCGCACCTGCCGGCGTTCGGCGCCGATGCAGCGCAGGAGCGCGAGCTGGCGGGTGCGCTGGGCGACGAGGATCGCAAAGGTGTTGGCGATGACCAGCGCCGAGACGAAGACGGCGACGAGCGCGAAGACGAGCAGCATCGAGGTGAGTTGCGTGACCCCCTGCACCATCACGCTCACCCGGTGGTCCTTCTCCTGCTCGCCGGTGCGGACCGTCAGGCCCGTGGCCGCCGGGAGCCCGGCGACGGAGGCGCGCAGCTGCTCGTCGTCCACGGCCGACCCGCCCGGGGCCGGGGTGAGGTCGAGCTCCTCGTAGCCCCTGCTGCCCGTCCACGCCCAGATGTCCTCGTCCAGGGCGAAGGCCGCGGGCGTCCCCTGCAGCGGGACCACATCACGCCCGGCCTTGACGATGCCCACGACCGTGGCCTCGGTCGGACGGGCCTCCTGCGGCCGCTGCTCGGTGCCGGTGCCAGGGCTGGTGCCGGTGCCGCGCTGCAGCAGGCGGGTCGTGCTGCCGACGGCGAGCTTGCGCGCCGAGGCGACCCAGTCCACGACGGCGATCTCGCCGCGGCGGGCGGGCAGGCGACCGGCCGTGAGCGTCGTCGTCCCGGACAGCTGCGGCACGGACCGCAGCAGGAGGGAGGCCTCGCGACCCCCGAGGTCCTGCTGGACGGCCCCGCCGGCCACCGTGCGCACGGAGGCACCCGGGTGGGCGCGCGTCACCTGCGCGGCGAGCCCGGAGGGTATGACGGCCGGGCCGCCGCGAGGCGCGCCCCCCACGCCCGAGGACCCGTCCGGCGTGGTGACGACCACGCTCGCGCGGCCCACCGAGCCGGCGGCGTCGCGCGCCAGGGACTCGCGGAAGGTGTCGCCCACCATGAGCGTGGCCGCGACGAAGGCGATGCCCATCGTGATGGCGACCAGGACGCTGACGAAGCGCCGGGCCTGACCGTGGATCATGCTGGCCGTCAGGGAGATCGAGGTGCGCACGGCGATCACGCCCCCCAGCCCGCGCAGGGCGGCCAGCACGTCGTCGGCGGTGGGGTGCCGCAGCTCCCCCGCCATGCGACCGTCCGCGAGGAGCAGCACGCGGTCGGCATACGTCGCGGCCCCGGGGTCGTGGGTCACCATCACGACCGTCTGGCCCAGCTCACGCACGCAGCGCCGCAGGAAGTCCAGCAGCTCGTGCCCGGTCACGCTGTCGAGGGCGCCCGTCGGCTCGTCGGCAAAGATGACGCGCGGCCGCATGACGAGGGCGCGGGCCACCGCCACGCGCTGCTGCTGCCCGCCGGAGAGCTCGGTCGGCTTGTGCCCCAGACGATCTGTCAGGCCCAGCACCCGCACCACATGCTCGAACCATTCGCGGTCGGGGGTGCGGCCCGCGAGGCGCAGGGGCAGGGTGATGTTGGCCTCGGCGGTCAGCGTCGGGAGCAGGTTGAAGGCCTGGAAGACGAACCCCACCTGCTCGCGCCGCAGCAGCGTCAGCCGCGTGTCGTCCAGCGTGGTGAGGTCGGTGTCGCCGACCCAGACCTGCCCGCTCGTGACGTCGTCGAGGCCCGCCGCGCAGTGCATCAGCGTCGACTTGCCGGACCCCGACGGGCCCATGATCGCGGTGAGCTCCCCCTCGGCGAGCTCCACGTCCACGTGGTCCAGGGCGACGACGCGGGTGTCGCCGCTCCCATAGGTCTTGGTGAGGTCACTCGCGCGCACGGCCGCGCGGGTCACGGTGGTCGGGTTGCTGGTGGGCATCGGTCGCTCCGTCTGGTCGTCGGACATCGCTGGTGCGCGGTCGATGTCGACGCTAGGGAGCGGCCGGTGTCGCCCGGATCGACCTGCGGTCTCGACCCCGGGGGCGACCAGAGGACCACGGGCGCAGCGGGCCTACGACTGCGGTCGCACGAGCCCGGTGTCGTAGGCGAGGACGACCATCTGCACCCGGTCTCGCAGGTGGAGCTTGGCGAGGATCCGCCCGACGTGGGTCTTGACGGTGGCCTCGGCCACGTAGAGCTCGGCCGCGATCTCCTGGTTGGAGCGCCCCTGCCCCACCGCGAGCAGCACCTCGCGCTCCCGCTCGGTCAGCGGGGCGAGCCGCTCCTCGGCGCTCCGCAGGGGCTCGTGCTCGTCGGGCAGCCCGGGCAGGAACCTCTCGAGCAGGCGCCGGGTCGCGCTCGGGGCGACGACCGAGTCTCCTTGGTGCACAGCGCGTATGGCGGCCAGCAGCTCCGCCGGGCCCGCGTCCTTGAGGAGGAAGCCGCCGGCACCGGCCTTGAGCGCGGTGTGGACGTACTCGTCGAGGTCGAAGGTCGTGAGCACGAGGACCTTGGCCGCAGCGCCAGAGGCCACGATCCGTCGGGTCGCCTCGACGCCGTCCATGCGTGGCATCCGGATGTCCATGAGCACCACGTCGGCCTGCGCGGCCAGCTCGACCGCCGCCGCGCCGTCGCCCACCTCACCCACGACCTGCATGTCGGGCTGGGCGTCCAGCACCATCCGGAAGCCCATCCGCACCAGCTCCTGGTCGTCCGCCAGCAGCAGCCTGATCTGCTCGTCGCTCACTCGCGCTCCCGTGGTCGTCCCGTCGTGACCGGGACCGGCACGGTGGGCGCCGTCGGCGCCTCCGGGTCCCGCGTCGGCAGGCTAGCAAGCACCTCGAAGCCACCCCCGACCCGCTCCCGGGCCGTGAAGGTCCCGCCGATCGACGCCATCCGCTCGCGCATCCCGATCAGCCCATGGCCGCGCCCGTCCGACCCGCCACCTGGACCCCGACCCGTGTCGCGCACGGCCAGCTCGACCCGGTCCGGGTGGTGAGCGAGCTCGACCCGCACGGTCGCCGCCGGTCCCGCGTGCTTGAGGGCGTTGGTCAGCGCCTCCTGCACCACGCGGTAGGCCGCCATCTGCTGCGCCGGCCCGAGCGCCTCGTGCACCCGCTCGTCGCCGACCTGCGTCAGGGTCGCCGGCAAGCCCGCGTCGTTGACGTGCGCCACCAGCTCCTCCACCTGCTCGAGCGTGGCCTGCGGGGTGTAGGCCGCCGCCTCCCCCTCCTCGCGCAGCACCCCCACGAGGCGCCGGGTCTCGCCGAGCGCGCCCCGGGCGGTGTCGCCGATCGTGGCGAGCGTCCGGGCGGCGACCATGCGCGAGGCGTCGACGTCACCGTGCTCCACGGCATACGACGCTCCGTCCGCCTGGACCACGATCACGCTGAGCGAGTGCGCGACGACGTCATGCATCTCGCGCGCGATCCGGGCCCGCTCCTCCTGCGCGGCGAGGCGCGCCATCGAGTCGCGTTCGCGCTCCAGGGAGTCCGCCCGGTCGCGCAGGCTCTGCACCATCTCGCGCCGCTGCCTCGCCAGGGCCCCGGGCACGAAGCACGCGACGCTCATGGCGGCGACGAACACCCAGCTGATGACGGCGTACTCCACGCGCTGCGCGCCGGCAGGCCGGACCCAGTTGTAGGTCCAGTCCCAGGCTCCCACCACCCCGCCGACCAGCGCGGCCGCGAGCCACCAGTAGCGCCACCGCGGGTGCCCGTGGGCCGCGACCGCGTAGAGCATCATGAGCGCCGCGAGGTTCTGGGGCACGACGTTGTCAGCGATCACGAGCTGGACCACGCAGCCGAGCGCGACCGCCGCCATGGCCGGGTCGGGCCTGGTGCGGCGCCACACGAGGGGCAGGCTGGTGCCGAGGAGGGTCCACGCGAGCCAGCCCACCCACCCGACGGTGAGCTCGCTGAGGACGCCCGCGGACACCACGAGGCACAGCAAGGTCACGAACCCCGCCCAGCAGGCGTCGACCAGCATGACGTGCTCGCCGAGCCAGCGGTGGAGGGAGGTCAGCCGGCGCACGCACCCACGCTAGGCGAGAGGGCGGGCCGCGTCGTCATACCTCGGTCTGATCCTCCGCCCCACCCTCCCCCTCCCGACCCACCCCCCACCCCCACGAGAGGGCACACCTGGTCCCCCACCCCGACCACGGACAGCCCTGCTGGCCCACTCACGGGATGCTGACTCTGAGTCGCTGGTCCTGTGGATACAGCCAGATATGTGCTTTTGCAGATATTTAGAGTGGTTTGCATGCGACGCCGCGACCTGCCCGAGGGCCTCCCAGCCACCTTCCGTGTGATCGACGCGATGGCGCGCGGCGCGACGCGAGGCCAGCTGCGCAACCCCGAGCTCCACAACCCCCACCACGGCTCGCGAGCTCGTGACGAGCCCACCTGCGTGGAGGAGGCGGCGGCCCAGCTGTTGGCTACGCTGACGCAACATCCGGTGGCACTCTGCGGAACCACGGCAGCACAGATCCATCGCATGCCCGGCGTCGCGGACTGGGTGCCGGACGATGTGCTCCACGTCATGACGAGGACGGTGTCGGGGCGGGTTCGGCGAACGCGAGTCGAGGGCAGACGGGGCCTTGAGCGGCGCGCGACCACTCTGGTCAACGGCCTGCCCGTGACCGACGCGGTCGACACCTGGCGGGATCTCGCCACCGAGCTCCCTCTGGACGACCTCATCATCGCGGGGGATTGGCTGCTCGGGCCCCGAAGCACCCGCAGCATCGACGAGCTCTTGGCCGCGCTCCGGCCCGGGGACCGAGGAGCTGCTCGGGCAGTTGCGGCGCTCAAGGAGATTCGCGCCGGGAGCGCCTCCCCTGCGGAGACGCGGACGCGTGTGGTACTGGTGCGTGCGGGACTGCCGGAGCCAGAGCTCAACGTCAACCTGGTCAGCGAGTCCGGGTGGGTCGCGAACGTGGACATGTACTGGCGCCGGTGGAACTACGCCCTCGACTACGACGGCCGGCACCACCGCGAGCGCGGCGAGCAGCTCGACCGCGACCTCGACCGGGAACGCCTGATCCGTGCGTCAGGATTCGGATACGACCGGGTCTCCAACAAGCACCTCCGAGGCGATCGCCCTGAGGTGATCGGTATCGCGAGTCGTGGCCTCCGCGCCGCGGGCTGGCGCCCGTGACCTGGTCGCGGCCGCCCCGAGCGCCACGATGAGAGGGCGAACATGGCTCCCCTCGGGCCGCGCGGACGACCAGATCCGCCCACTCACGGCTGGGGGTGGGGTCGAGTGGGCTGGGGATGGGGTCGAGTGGGCTGGGGGCGGGGCGGAGCCAGGTCAGGCGGGCGGGGAGGGTGGGGTCAGGTCGAGGGCCGTGGCGATCGGGACGCCCGCGCGATAGCTCAGGTGCACGTATGACGGGGCGTCGAGCACCGTCAGGTCCGCGCGTGCCCCCACCCCGAGGTGGCCGACGTCGTTGCGCCGCAGCGCGCGAGCCCCGCCGAGGGTCACCGCGAGGAGGGCCTCGGCGGGCGTCATACCCATCTCGCGGACGGCCAGGGCCACCACGAAGGGGATCGACGAGGAGTAGCAGGTGCCGGGGTTGCAGTCGGTCGCGAGCGCCACCGAGACGCCGGCGTCGATCAGGGCGCGGGCATCGGGATAGGGCGACCGGGTGGAGAACTCGACGCCGGGCAGGAGGGTCGCGGTCGTCGTCCCGGCCGCCCCGACCAGCGCGTCCACGTCCGCCGCCGACAGGTAGGTGCAGTGGTCGACCGACGCCGCCTCGAGCTCGCACGCCAGCTGCACGCCCGGCCCGTGCCCGAGCTGGTTGCCGTGGACCCGCAGCTCGAGCCCGGCCTCGCGGCAGGCCAGCAGCACCGCGCGCGCCTCGTCCCCGTCGAAGGCGTGCGCCGACGCCGGCTCGCAGAACACGTCGCCCCACACCGCATAGGGCGCGCACGCCGACAGCATCGGTCCGGTCACCAGGGAGACGTACTCCGCTCGGCGGGAACGAAGCTCGGGGGGCACGACGTGCGCCCCGAGGAAGGTCGTCTCCTCGATGCCCGCCTCGCACGCGAGCCGCAGCGCCCGCGCCTCGTCCTCCACGGTCAGGCCGTAGCCCGACTTGACCTCGACGGTGGTCGTGCCCTGCGCGCGCATCTCGAGGACCCGATCGATCAGCAGGTCGAGCAGCTCCTCGTCGGACGCGGCGCGTGTGGCGGCCACGGACACGGCGATCCCACCACCGTCGTAGGGCTGCCCGGTCATCCGCGCCGCGAACTCCTCGCCGCGGTCGCCGGCAAAGATCAGGTGCGCGTGCGAGTCGACGAATCCCGGCACCACGCAACGCCCCTCGACGGAGATCGCCTCGTCGGCGGCGGGCGCGTCCGCCGCGCGTCCCACCCAGGCGACGTGGCCGCGGTCAGGCACCGGCTCGCCCTCGATCATCCGGTATGCCGACGCGCCCGCCGCAGGGACCTGCTCGAGCACGACGGCGGCGTCCTGCAGGACTCCGAGGGGTGATCCGTCCCCGAGCTCGGGCGAGCAGGTGACGAGCTGGCCGATGTCGGTGACGAGGACGGAGGTCACGGCTCCTCCAGGAGGGCGTCGAGGGCGGTGCGGAGCATGAGGGCGACCGAGCCGATGCGGTGGCGGCCACCCTCGACGACGGGCTTGCCGCCCACGACGACGGTGTCGACGTCGCCCGCGGTGGCGGCGAAGACCACCTGGGCGGGCTTGGCGCCGACGGTGCGGACACTGTCGAGGCGGACGTTGCACAGGTCGGCCAGCGACCCGACCTCGAGGCGACCGCCGTCGTCCCAGCCGAGCGAGACGTAGCCCTGCCGGGTGCCGACGTCGACGAGCTCGGCGGGGTCGAAGCGGCCCCGCTCGTTGGTCACGAGGCGTTCGTGCATCTCGAGGGAGCGCAGCTCGCCCCAGGGGTCGATGGACACGTGCTGGTCGGTGCCGATCGACAGCCGGGCGCCGGCGCGGTGCAGGTCGCGGGCCCGCCCGATGCCGTCGGCGAGGTCGCGCTCCGTGAGGGGGCAGAAGCACGCGCCGGTCCCGCTCTCGCCGAGCAGCCGCACGTCCTCGTCGGTCAGGTGGGTGGCGTGGACGGCCGTGGTGGTGGGCCCGAGCACGCCCTGCTCGTGGAGCAGCTGGGTCGGGGTGCGGCCGTAGCGGGCGAGGGTGGCGGCGTTCTCGGCGAGCTGCTCGGACAGGTGAACGTGCAGTGGCACCGGCGACGGGTGCACCCCGAGCCCGGAGCGCGCGGCCTCGGCCACGACGCCGAGCTGGTCGCGGGGCACGGCCCGCACGGAGTGGATGGCGGCGCCGACGCGCGACATCGGGCCCTCGCGCAGCTGGCTCACGCGGGCGGCCCAGCCCTCGGCGGTCCCGTCGCCGAACCGCCGCTGGTAGGGGTCGAGCGGCAGGTAGCCCGACCCGTCGAGCCCGCCCGTGAGGTAGCAGGTGTCGAGCAGGGTGAGGCGGATCCCGGCCTCCGTGGCGGCCTGTTGCAGGGCGTGCCCCATGGCGTTGGGGTCGGGATAGGGGGTGCCGTCCACCTGGTGGTGGACGTAGTGGAACTCGCCGACGCAGGTGAACCCGGCGAGCACCATCTCCGCGAAGGTCGCGCGCGCGAGGTCGAGGTAGGTGTCCGGCTGCAGGTGGCTCATCAGGGAGTACATGCGCTCGCGCCAGGACCAGAAGTCGCCGCCGTTGGCGTGCGTGCGCCCCCGCAGGCCGCGGTGGAAGGCGTGGCTGTGGACGTTGGCCATCCCGGGGAGGGTCACCCCGTGGAGCTTGGTGTCGTGCGGCCGCGGGTGGGTGCGGACGTCGATGGCGGTGATCCGGTCGTCGGTCACCGTGGTGCGCACGCCGTTGGTGATCCCGGACGGCAGCAGCGCGTGCTCCGACCAGAAGGTGGTCATGCCCGTGGCCCCCTCGCATCGACCCAGTCGTCGGCCTCGGCGTCGGCGACGTCCCCCACCCTATCCCCCGGCCGGCCCCGCGGTCCGTCCTCCCAGGTCGGCGACCACGGTGGCCAGCGCGTCGAGCCCGGCGTGGCAGTCAGCCACGTCGGCATGCTCGTCAGGGGCGTGCGACACGCCGGTCGGGTTGCGGACGTAGAGCATCGCGGTCGGGATGCCGGCGTTGGCCAGGATGCCCGCGTCGTGGCCCGCCCCGGTGCCGAGCAGGGGCGCGTCGTCGAGCAGCGCGGACAGCCGGGCGGCCAGGTCCGCGTCGAAGGTCGTCTCCGGGGTCCACGACTCGCAGAGCGGCTCCGCCGCAGGCCGTATGCCGCTGTTGCGGGCCACCGCCTCGACGACCTCCCGCACGTCCGCCTCCACCGGGCCCCGCGCGTCCAGCCACGCGGTCACGGCGGACGGGATGGCGTTGACGCCCCCCGGGACGACCCGGGTCTTGCCGATCGTGGCGACGCAGCCGTGCGCGGTGGCGGCGGTGCGGGCGGTGAGGATCGCCGACGCGAGGCGCAGCATCGGGTCGTCTCGGTCCTCGAGCCGGGTGGTGCCGGCGTGGTTGGCCTGCCCGACGAGGTCGAGCCGCCAGCGGCCGTGGGGCCAGATGGCGGTGCCGACGGCGACGGGGCGGTCCAGGTCGGCGAGGCCACGCCCCTGCTCGACGTGCAGCTCGACGAAGGTGCCGACGCGAGCCAGGGCCTCGTCGTCCCTCCCGATCGCGTCGGGGTCGCGGCCGGCCGCCCGCAGCGCCTCGGCCAGGGTCACGCCGTCGTGGTCGCGCAGGCCGAGCGCCCGCTCCGGCGCCATGGCCCCCGTCATGACGCGCGAGCCGATGCACGCCACCCCGAAGCGCGCGCCCTCCTCGTCCACGAAGTTCACGACCCCGATCGGCACGGTCGGCTCGTGCCCCGCCGCCCGCAGCGCGTCGACGGTCGCGAGCGCGGTGACCACGCCGAGGGGGCCGTCGTACGCGCCGCCGTCCGGCACCGAGTCGAGGTGGGAGCCGATCGCGACCCCCTGCACGCCGCGGGCCCGGGCCGCGTCGACGTCGCCCCACCACGCCCACTGGTTGCCGGCGCGGTCCTCGACGACCTCGAGCCCCCGCCGCGCGCACTCCCCCGCGAACCACTCCCGCAGCGTCGCGTCCTCCCGCGTCCACGCGAACCTGCGGTAGCCGCCCGTCACGCCGTCGCGCCCCACCGGCGCGAGCTCGGCCCAGAGGCGGTCCAGCTCCGCGTGGGCGGGGCCGTGGGCGGCGGTCTGGGAGGCGGTCGGCGTCGACATACGGCCAACCTATGACACCTGTCACCCGGGACTCGTGACAGGTCCCGCACGCCGGCGTCGGCGTAGGTCAGCAGGCTGGTGCCATGACGACGACGACGGCACCCGCGGTGGAGCTGCGGGACCTGCGCAAGACCTTCAGGGGCACGGGCAAGGGGACCAGGGGCCGGCAGGGCTCGCGCGAGGCCCGCACCGTGACCGCGGTCGACGGCCTCGACCTGACGATCGAGCCGGGCGAGGTGGTGGCCTTCCTCGGGCCCAACGGGGCCGGCAAGACCACGACCTTGGACATGGTCCTCGGGCTCACCTCGCCGACCAGCGGGACGGCCCGCACGTATGGCGAGGAGCCCCGTCGTGCGGTCGCCGCCGGGCGCGTGTCGGCGGTGCTGCAGAGCGGCGGGCTGCTGCCCGACCTCACCGTCCGCGAGACGGTGCGGCTGGTGGCCTCGTTATTCCCCCGGCACGAGGACGTCGACGACGTGCTGGCGCGGGCGGGCCTCACCGGGCTGGGCGGACGCCGGGTCTCCAAGTGCTCCGGCGGCGAGCAGCAACGGCTGCGCTTCGCGCTGGCGCTGCTGCCCTCGCCCGACCTGCTGGTCCTCGACGAGCCCACGTCCGGGATGGACGTCACCGCCCGGCGTGACTTCTGGGCCACCATGCACGCCGACGCGGACGCCGGCCGGACCGTCGTGTTCGCCACGCACTACCTGGAGGAGGCCGAGGACTTCGCCCGACGCATCGTCCTGGTCGCCGGCGGGCGGGTCGTCGCCGACGGGACCACCGCCGAGCTGCGGGCCCAGGCGACCGGGCGGCTCGTCAGCGCGCAGATCGGGGCGGGCGAGCTCGCCCGCGTGACGGACGTGCTGCAGCGGGTGGCAGGCGTCGACGACGTCGACCACACGGGGACGCCGGCGGGCGGCATACGGGTCCTGGTGCGCTGCACCGACTCCGACACGGTCGCCCGCACCCTGATGACCGACCTGGGGGCCTGCGAGCTGGAGATCTCGCGCGGCTCCCTCGACCAGACCTTCCTCGAGATCACCGAGCAGGCCGAGCAGGCCGCCGCGACGACGGAGACCGCGCGATGAACACCACCTACTACCGCCTCGAGATCGCCCGCATCTTTCGTGACTGGGTGGGCCTGATCTTCACCGTCGGGATCCCCCTGTTCATGTACCTCATCTTCGGCGCCGCCGCGGAGTACAAGGACGAGACGGCCGGCAACGGCAACGTCGCGGCCTATCTCATGGTGTCCATGGCGGCGTACGGCGCGGTGACCGCCACCACCGGCATCGGCGGCTACGCGGCCATCGAGCGAGCCTTCGGCTGGGGGCGGCAGCTCGGCCTCACCCCGATGCGCGACGGGACCTATGTCGGGGTCAAGACCGCCACCGCCATCACGATCTGCCTGCAGCCGCTCGTCCTGATCTATCTGATCGGCTGGCTCACCGGGGCCCGGGCCGACTGGCAGGTCTGGGTGCTCGCCCCGATCATCACCGTGGTGGGGGCCGCCGCCTTCGCGATCTACGGCATGGTCTTCGGCCTGTGGATGCGCAGCGAGTCCGCAGGTGGCGCCGCCGGTGGCTCCCTCGTGATCCTCGCCTTCCTCGGCAACATCTTCATGCCGCTGTCCGGGACGCTGCTGACCATCGCCAAGTTCACCCCCCTCTACGGCCTGATCCAGCTGGTGCGCTATCCCCTGACCGAAGGCCGCATCATGACCCCCGACGGCCTGATCGAGGAACCCCTGTGGGTGCCGCTTGCTAACGTCGCCGCATGGCTGCTGATCCTTGCGATGCTGGCGACCTGGCTGGTGCGCCGCAGCCGGGGACGGCAGTGAGCGGAGCCCACTCGACCCTGCAGGACCCGTGGAGCCGCTACGGGTGGGTGATGGCCGCCGTCTGGCTCGCCTTCCTCGGCTTCCCGGTGATCGAGGTCCTGCGGGAGTCGGCCCCGACCTGGCTCAAGGGCCTCGCCCTGGCCGCGATCGCGAGCTTCGCGTTCGTGTACGTCTGGGCGATGAACCGGCTCTGGGCCTTCGGCGAGGGCCGGCGCGTCAACCCCGCCGCCGTGCGCTGGTACGCCCTGCTGATCGCTCTCTGCCTCGTCACGGTGCCGGTGCTGGGCGTCGACGCCGTCGGGATGGCGCCCTTCCTGCTGAGCTTCGCGATGTTCACGTTCCCGATGCGTAACGCCTTCGGCATCTCCGCGGTGCTGCTCGCCCTCGCCGTCGGGCTCCCTTGGTGGGCCGGGGTGTCCGGCAGCTTCGGGTTCCTCACGATCATCCTGGTGATCGTCTTCATCTCCACGGCGGTGACCCGGGTCGCCAACAACAAGGAGTTTGATTACACCCGCACCAAGGACGCTTTGCGCATCGCCTCCGAGCGCGAGCGGGTCGCCCGCGACGTGCACGACGTCCTTGGGCACTCCCTGACCGTGGTCGCCGTCAAGACCGAGCTCGCCGAGCGGCTGCTGGACGTCGACGTCGAGCGGGCCCGCGCCGAGCTGATCGAGATCCGCTCGCTGACCCGCACCGCCCTCGCCGAGATCCGCGAGACCGTGGGTGGGCTGCGGGTCGCGTCGCTGGGCGACGAGGTCGAGGGCGCCCGGATGGCGCTCACCGGTGCCGGCATCGCCGCCGACCTGCCGGACGACCTCACCGTGGTCGACCCGCGTCACCGCACGGTCCTCGCCTGGGTGCTGCGCGAGGCCGTCACCAATGTCGTGCGGCACTCCGGGGCCGGGCAGTGCGTCATACGGCTCTCGCCCGCAGGCCTGGTCGTCGAGGACGACGGGCGCGGACTGCGAGGCGGCAAGGAGGGCAACGGCATCCGCGGCCTGCGCGAGCGCGTCGCCGGCGCCGGCGGATCGCTGACGATCGGCCCCGGGACCGACGGGCGGGGCGCCCGGTTGCAGGTGCGGCTATGACCATCCAACTGCTGCTCGCCGACGACCAGGCCATGGTGCGCGGCGCCCTCGCGGCCCTGCTGGACCTGGAGACCGACCTCCAGGTCGTGGCGCAGGTCGGTCGCGGGGACGAGGTGCTCGACGCGGTCCGCGCGAGCTCCCCCGACGTGTGCCTGCTCGACATCGAGATGCCCGGCCTCGACGGCCTGGAGGTGGCGAGGCTGCTGGCCCGCGAGGCCCCCGGCGTGCGCTCGCTCATCGTGACGACCTTCGGACGGCCTGGCTACGTGCGGCGCGCACTCGAGGCGGGGGCCAGCGGCTTCGTGGTCAAGGACGCGCCGGCGAGCGAGCTGGCCGAGGC
Source organism: Arsenicicoccus cauae (assembly GCF_043162025.1). Taxonomy (NCBI): domain Bacteria; kingdom Bacillati; phylum Actinomycetota; class Actinomycetes; order Micrococcales; family Intrasporangiaceae; genus Arsenicicoccus; species Arsenicicoccus cauae. Next base: position 435,783 of record NZ_CP171001.1, read on the forward strand.
CGTGCGGCGCGTGCACGCCGGGCTGCGGGTGGTCGACCCTGCCCTGGCGACCGAGTCGCTCTATGGCGGCGCCTCCCCCCTCACGGCCCGCGAGCGCGAGACCCTGCTGCTCGCGATGGAGGGCCACCGCGCTCCGGACATCGCGGCGCGGCTGTTCCTCTCGCCGGGGACGATCCGCAACCACCTGTCGTCCGCGATCGCCAAGACCGGCACGTCGACGGCCGTGGAGGCGGCGCGCGAGGCCCAGTCCCGCGGCTGGCTCTGACCCCCCTGCGTGACCAAACTGCTGTCTGCACGCGTCCTTGCCACACCCACACCCCCGGAACGTGGCAAACCTGCTGCCCCGACGCACATTGGTCACACGAGGAGGCGCTCTCCCTGCTCGGCGAGCGCCCTCCGGATGCCCGCCAGGGTGTCCGCATGGTGCTGGAAGTAGTCGATCCGGTTGACCACGATCACCCGGTAACCGAGCCGCTCCAGGCGATTGCGCCTCGCCTCGTCCTCGACCCGCTGCTGGGGCGTCGCGAAGTGGTGCGCGCCGTTGTACTCGACCACCAGACGGCGGCTCCGCCAGAGGAAGTCGACGTATCCGATCAGGCCACCACGCTCGTCATGGATGGCGGCGTTGAGCTCCGGCTCGGGGAACCCCTCACGCACGAAGTCCTGCCGGAGCCTGGACTCCATCGCCGAGTTGACCCCCGGGCGGACATCCCTCAAGGCTGCCCGCGCCGCAACCACGCCCGGGCTGGCCGATGTCAGGGTCGCGGCCACGTCCGTCACATCGACGCCGGAGCGCCACCCCACGATGGTGTCGCCGAGGACGACGAGGTCGCGACGGCTCAGCACCGGCGCCAGCTGACGAAAGACGAATGGGCGCGCAACGACGGGTATGGACACCCCTGGGAGGCGCACCGTGGTGACGTCCGCCCCCAGGTAGTGAGGGCGCACCGTGGCAAGGCGACAGGGTTGGCCACCCCACCTGCCGATGTCGAGCAGCTCGCCCGGCCTCCACGACCAGGGAAGCGCCAGTCCGTGCAACCACGCGGCGAGCGAGCCTGCGGCGGCCGAGCCTGGCGGCAGGACCAACGAGATCGCAGCGACGTCCTCTCTGACGTTCTCGGGCATGCGATGGCCGACGACTCCGCGGTGTGGGTGGGGCATCGCCTCGATGGTCCGGCGCGAGACCCCCAGCTCTCGCGCTCGACGACTGGTGAACCAGGGCGTACGCATGAGCTCTGGCGGAAGCGGCCTCTTGATAGCCATAGGGCGAGTTTGCCGCCGTCAGGCCGGATTATCTCTCGAGCATCCACAGGAGCGTGCGTCAGGCCCCGATCACCACACACTCCTGTGGACAACTGGCGGTTGAACCGCATGTCTGCCCCATCCCACTGCCTCAGCGGGGGACACGTGCCCCCTCCCAGCACTTTTGCTTCACCAGAGGCATCCCGTCGGCGCGAAAGTGCGTGGCACCAGCAGTTTGGTCACACTCGTCGGGGTCAGGCGTCGAGGGCCCCCTCGGGGTAGATGATGCGCGACGGGTCGCGCGCCGTACGCCGGACGTGCCAAGTCGTGACTCAGCCCTCACGCATGGGGATGCGAACTCCCTTGTCCTGCGCCACCTGCTCGGCGATGTCATAGCCGGCGTCGACGTGCCGGATGACTCCCATGCCGGGGTCGTTGGTGAGCACGCGGGCGAGCTTCTGTGCGGCGAGCGGGGATCCGTCGGCCACGGACACCTGCCCGGCGTGGATCGACCGCCCGATGCCCACGCCGCCGCCGTGGTGGATCGACACCCAGGAGGCGCCGGACGCGGTGTTGACCAGCGCATTGAGCAGTGGCCAGTCCGCGATCGCGTCGGACCCGTCGGCCATGGCCTCGGTCTCGCGATAGGGCGAGGCGACCGACCCGCAGTCCAGGTGGTCACGCCCGATGACGATGGGGGCGGACAGCTCGCCGCTCGCCACCATCTCGTTGAACCGCAGCCCTGCCCGGTCCCGCTCGCCGTACCCCAGCCAGCAGATGCGCGACGGCAGTCCCTGGAACGCGACCTTGTCGCGAGCCCCGTTGATCCACGTGTGAAGTCGCTCGTCGTCGGGGAACAGGTCGAGCACGGCCTGGTCCGTGCGGTGGATGTCCTCGGGGTCGCCCGACAGGGCCGCCCAGCGGAACGGGCCCTTGCCCTCGCAGAACAACGGCCGGATGTAGGCCGGCACGAATCCCGGGAACTCGAAGGCGCGTTCGTAGCCGCCCTGCCGCGCCTCGTCGCGGATCGAGTTGCCGTAGTCGAAGACCTCGGCGCCCTTGTCCTGGAAGTCCACCATGGCGCGCACGTGCATGGCCATGGACTCCCTGGCCCGGTCGGTGAACTCGTCGGGCTTCTTCTCGGCGTACTGCGCCCACTCGTCCACCTCGACGCCGATCGGCAGGTAGGACAAGGGGTCGTGCGCGGACGTCTGGTCGGTGACGATGTCGATGGGGACGTCACGCCGCAGCAGCTCGGGAAAGACCTCGGCGGCGTTGCCGACGAGCCCCACCGAGAGCGCCCGCCGCTCGTCCTTGGCCCGCAGCGCGGACTCGGCTGCGGCGTCGAGGGATTCGTGCACCTCGTCCAGGTAGCGGTGCTCGACGCGGCGGTCCAGCCGGGTCTTGTCCACGTCGACGACCAGGCACACCCCGCCGTTGAGGGTGACAGCCAGAGGCTGCGCCCCGCCCATGCCGCCGCACCCGCCGGTGAGGGTCAGGGTGCCGGACAGCGTTCCACCGAAACGCTTCTCGGCCACCGCGGCGAAGGTCTCGTAGGTGCCCTGCAGGATCCCCTGCGTCCCGATGTAGATCCACGAGCCGGCCGTCATCTGGCCGTACATCGTCAGCCCGAGGTGCTCCAGCCGCCGGAACTCCGGCCAGTTGGCCCAGTCACCAACGAGGTTCGAGTTGGCGATGAGCACGCGCGGTGCCCACTCATGGGTCTGCATGACGCCGACGGGGCGGCCCGACTGCACCAGCATCGTCTCGTCCTCGCGCAGGTCCTGCAGCGTGCGCACCATCGCGTCGAAGCTGCGCCAGTCGCGCGCCGCCCGCCCGGTCCCGCCGTAGACGACCAGGTCGTCGGGCCGCTCGGCGACCTCGGGGTCGAGGTTGTTCATCAGCATCCGCAGCGGCGCCTCGGTCTGCCAGCTGCGGGCCGAGAGGGTGGTGCCGCGTGCGGCGCGGACGGGACGGGAGCCTTGCATGGCTGCCTCCTCGGGCGATCGGGTCGTATGACGAAGCCGTGGTCACCACCCGGCGTCGTCGCCGGAGCGGGGTCCCCCCATCGAACCTCGCCGACATCACGGCGACCAGCCCCGGCATACGGGCATCTGTCTCGAATCCAAGACACCGAGCCCAACCCTCTGGCCGTCGTCGTCAGTCCGAACCCGACCGGACCGACTCCTCAGCGCTCCGGGCCTCGCGCCGTCTGAAGGTACCTCCCGATTGCGGGGGACGTCAGTCCTCGACCCAGCCGTAGCCGCGGGCCATCGTCCCCAGCCGACCCCGCAGGTGCAGGATCTGCGAGCCCGTCAGCGTCGGCTCGGCGCGCAGCAGCATCTCGGTGATCGCGTCCTCGAACTCGCGCGGGGACAGCACGTCCACCTCGCCGTCCGGGCGCTCCACCGCACGTCCGGCCGGTCGCCGCACGTCCAGGTCGTCACCGAGGGCTCGCACCTGGGACGCCTTGGGCCCCTTGGCGCCCTCCTCGGGCACGTACTCGACGATCACGCCGGGGCGCACCTGCGCGCGATCGCCCACGATGTCGTTGACGTGCAGGAACACGTCGGGTCCGTCGTCGTCGGGAGCGATGAAGCCATATCCCTTGACCGCGTCGAACGACAGCACCTCACCCTGAATCACATCCGCCATGTGACGCACCTTACCCACGTCCCCGCCGACGAACCGTCGCGACCGGCCGCATCGCACCGGTGAACCCGCGAGCCGGTGAACCCGCTCCGAGCGGTGGTCGCGCTCAGCGTCGCCGTCCCGGCGGTCGCGGCCCCGCTAGGTTGGACCCGTGGACCTCCGGATCGCGCAGCTGGCCAACTTCGTGGGGCCCACGTCCGGCGGGATGAAGGTCGCGATCGACCAGCTCGCGCGAGGGTATGTCGACGCCGGCGCACGACGGCTCCTGATCATCCCCGGGTCCACCGACGACCGCATCCCCACCGAGCTCGGCGACGTCGTGACGGTGGCGTCCCGCGAGGTCAGCGGCGGCTATCGGATGATCCTCGACCCTCGGCCGGTGCTGCGCGCCCTCGTGGACTTCGCACCGACCTCGATCGAGATCTCCGACAAGTCCACCCTGCTGCCGGTCACGCTGGTGGCGCGCCGCCGACAGGTCCCCACCGTCCTGCTCTCCCACGAGCGGCTGGACACGATGCTGAGCATGCGGATCGGCGTGCAACGCGGCCTGCGGCGCCCCATCCGGTTGTTCAACGGTGCGCTGTCCCGCGCGTTCGACCACGTCGTGACGACGTCGCACTTCGCCGCCGGCGAGTTCTCGGGGCTCGCGTCCCTGGCGCCTCACCGGCTGCACCAGGTGCCGCTCGGCGTGGACCTCGTGACCTTCCGCCCGCTCGACCCACCATCGCCGCCCGCCACGGACGGGACGATCCGCCTCGCCCACTCCGGTCGCCTGTCCCGCGAGAAGGACCCCCACCTCGCGGTGCGCACCGCGGTCAGCCTTCACCGGCGCGGCATACCCGTGCGTCTGGACGTGTATGGCGAAGGGCCCCACCGCCACGAGCTCGAACGCCTGGCGGCCGGGGCCCCCGTCACCTTCCACGGTCACGTGGCGGGCCGCCCGGCCCTGGCCCGCCGTCTCGGGGAGGCGGACGTGGCGCTCAGCGTGTGCGCGGGCGAGACCTTCGGGCTCGCGGTGCTGGAGGCGCTGGCCTGCGGGACGCCCGTCGTCACCGCGGACCGTGGCGGGGCCCGCGAGCTGGTGGACGAGACGTCCGGCGCCTGGGGGCGACCGGATCCTGAGTCCTTGGCGGACGCCGTGCTGCAGGTCGTGGCCCGTCCGCCGACCGAGCGCCGCCGCGACGCCCGGGCCCGCGCCGAGGGCTACCCCTGGAGCCGCACCGTCGAGCGGATGCTCGGGCTGCACCGCACCCTCGCCACCGCCTCGGGTCGCCGCCACCCCTCACGTTGAGAGGCGACAGACGGGGGTTCTGCGGCCCTCAAAGCCCCGATCTGTCGCCTCTCAACGACGGGTGCCGGCGAGGACGGCGGGGCCGGGCGCCGGGGCGGAGTCACGCTCCGAGGCATCCGGCACCCCACGCGTCCGCAGGAGCAGCGGCACCGCCACCGCCAGCACCATCGCCCCCGTCAGCACGATCGCCACGGGACGCCCCTCGAGCGAGGAGTCGAGCGGGGCGCTCACCCCGCCGACCACGCTGATCGCCAGCAGGACCCGCAGCTGCCGGACCCCGAGGGGCAGGGCGGCGACGAAGGGCACCACCCACAGGGCATACCACGCATGCACCACCGGCCCCAGCAGGAGCACCGCCAGCATCGTGACGGCGACCGACCGCAGCGCCGCGGGGCGATCACCGCTGCGGGCCCGCAACGCGCAGACCACGCCGACGAGCACGGCCGCCGCCATACCGAGGGTGCGGGCCGTGGTCAGGGCCGGGGCCCAGAGCTCGGGGTGGCCGGCGTGGTTGACCACCCAGCCGACCGCGCGCCCGGCCGTCGTCGACAGCGAGAACGGCGTGAGCACCTCGCCGGGCACGGCGAGCGCGCCGACCCAGCCGACGCCGAGGCGGTAGGGCAGTCCGCAGACCAGCAGCGTGACCACGCCCAACCCACCGACCGCCAGCGCCCGCTCGACCCGACGCCGCACCGTCGCCCCCACGCCCAGGCTGACCAGGACCACCCCGACGCAGACCAGGCCGCCCGGCACCTTGACGCCCGCGGCGAGACCTCCGAGGACGCCCGCCCAGCCCCAGCTGCCGCGCCCGGCCACGACGAGGGCCGCGGCCCCCAGCCCGGCCAGCAGCACGTCGTTGTGCAGCCCGCCGACGCCGTGCGCGACCATGAGCGGGCTCGCGGTGACCAGCGCCGTGACGGTCGCGGCGTCTCGGCGGCACCAGCGGGCGAGCTCCGGCAGGGCCCAGAGCAGCAGCGCCAGCCCGAGCAGGGCAGCGCAGCGCTCGAGGACGATGGCCAGCCAAGGGTCGCGCGTCAGGGTGGTGGCCGTCGCGCCCCACACCAGAGGCACGGGCCCATAGGGCGTGGGCGTGTCCATCCACCGGGGGTCCACACGCTCGCTCCAGGGCCCCGAGAGGGTCACCGGGGCATAGCTGTATGGCGACAGCAGCCGCCTCGTCAGCTCACCCTGAGCGACATAGCTGAAGCCATCCCGGCTGAACAACGGCGGCGCCATCAGCAGCGGCAGCGTCCACGACCAGGTGGCGCGGCGCACGAGGGCCAGGGCGCCCGGAGGCCGGGGGACGCAGGCGCGCAGCAGCGAGAGCCAGGCCCAGGACACCAGGGCCAGACCGAGGACGGCCAGCACGAGACCGACACCGTGGCCTGGCATCGTGGCGCCCCACTGGGTCAGCGGGGCGGCGAGGGCCGCGCCGACCGATGCCGGCAGCGGCGTGATGACGAAGCCCCCGACGAGGACCAGGAGTACGCCGACGACGCCTCGGGTGATCACCCTGCTGACGCTAGGCAGGCCGCTCGCTCACCCGTTGAACGCCGTATGACGCCCCGACGAACCCCTGGCGGCGACTGGTCATCTCCCGACGTCAGCGCAGCGGGCCGGTCACCTGCTCGACCGCGGCCAGCAGGCGACCGGAGGCGACCGCGTCGTGGGCGAGCGCGATGTCGGGCGCGAGGAACCGGTCCCTCCCCGGGCCCTCCCACCCGGCGTCGCGGAGCACCTGGATGGCGGCCCCCGTCGCCGGGGCTGGCTCGAGCGGCGAGCGCAGCTCGATCCCGCGGGCTGCCGTCAGCACCTCGATGGCCAGCACCCGCGTGAGGGCGTCGACGGAGCGGCGCAGCTTGCGGGCGGCCGACCACCCCATCGAGACGTGGTCCTCCTGCATCGCGCTGGACGGGATCGAGTCGACGGAGGCAGGGAAGGCGAGGCGCTTCATCTCGGAGACGATGGCGGCCTGGGTGTACTGCGCGATCATGTGGCCGCTGTCGACGCCGGGGTCGTCGGCGAGGAAGGGGTTGAGCCCGTGCGACCGCGCCTTGTCGAGGAAGCGGTCCGTCCGGCGCTCGCTCATCGAGGCCACGTCGGCGGCCACGATCGCGAGGAAGTCCAGGACATAGGCCACGGGCGCGCCGTGGAAGTTGCCGTTGGACTCCACCCGAGCGTCGAGCGTGACGACGGGGTTGTCGACGGCGGCGGCGAGCTCGCGCGTGGCGACGAGGGTGGCGTGCGCGACGGTGTCCCGCGCCCCGCCGGCGACCTGCGGAGCGCACCGCAGGGAGTAGGCGTCCTGCACGCGGGTGCACGCCTCGGTGCGGTGGCTCTCACGGATCGGGCTGCCCGCCAGGACGGTTCGCAGGTTGTAGGCCGAATCCCCCTGTCCCGGGTGGGGCCTCAGCTCGTGCAGGTCGGCGGCGAAGACGTTGTCCGTGCCCAGCAGGCCCTCGACGCTCATGGCGGCGCTGATGTCCGCGACCGTCAGCAGGGCCCGCAGGTCGGTGATGGCGAGGACGAGCATGCCGAGCATCCCGTCCGTGCCGTTGATCAGGGCCAGGCCTTCCTTCTCCTCCAACGTGATCGGCGTGAGGCCGGCCTCGCGGAGGGCGTCCCCCGCGTCAGCCAGGTCACCGGACGGCAGCCGCACCGGGCCCTCCCCCATCAGCGCCAGGGCGCAGTGGGCGAGCGGCGCGAGATCACCTGAGCACCCGAGGGATCCGTACTCGTGCACCACCGGAGTGATGCCCGCGTTGAGGAGGTCGACATATGCCTGGGCGGTCGAGACCTTCACGCCGGTGCGGCCGGTGGCGAGGGTTGACAGGCGCAGCAGCATCAGGGCCCGCACGACCTCGCGCTCCACCTCCGGGCCGGAACCGGCGGCGTGCGAGCGCACGAGCGAGCGCTGCAGCTGGGCGCGCAGCTCGGTGGGGATGTGGCGGGTGGCGAGCGCTCCGAAGCCCGTCGAGACGCCGTAGTGCGGGATGGTGTCGCCCGCCAACCCCTCGATCACCGTTCGGCTGCGGGCGATCTCGTCGACCGAGTCCTGCGTCAGGGCGACCGGCGCGTCGTGCCGCGCCACGGCGACGACGTCGTCGAAGGACAGCGGCCCGCGGCCGACCTGGACAGGGGTGCGCTCAGCAGTCATGCCGCTCATTGTGCGAGCCCCCGCGCGTGGGCCGGCACCCCTCGGCGCCCCAGTTATGTCCCGGATCTGAGACATGCCGACGGGGGCGCGACGGGGCGGCCTCGCCGGGGCGGGCGGTTCGGCATACGGTCGGAGCAGACAGACCCTGCCGTATGACGAAAGGCCCGACGCCATGACCACCACCGCCCCCGCGCCGGTCACGCGCTACTACCAGCTCGTCGACGCCGGCGACGTCGAGGGCCTGGTCGCCCTCTTCACCGAGGACGCGACCTATGAGCGGCCCGGCTACGAGCCGATGCGCGGGCACGCGGGGCTCACGGCGTTCTACTCCGGTGAGCGGATCATCGAGTCCGGGGCGCACACCCTCACGCACGCGGTCGTCGACGGCGACGACGTCGCGGTGCAGGGGCGGTTCGAGGGCACGGCGCGCGACGGACGTGCCCTGGAGCTGCGGTTCGCCGACTTCTTCCGCCTCGACGGGGACCGGATCGCGTTCCGCACCACATACTTCTATGCCCCGCTCGCCTGAGCCGATGCCACTGCGGGTCGTCGTCGTCGGCACCGGACGGGTCGCGACCGCCCTCGCGCACGGGATCGCTGGCCTGCGCGAACAGCCCTGCGCGGCAGAGGATCTCGACGTCGAGCTGATCGGCGTCACCGGTCGGGACGAGGCCGCCGCCCATGACCTGGCGGCGGCCTGCCGGACGTCGGCGCTCCCGTTGGCGGTCGCGACCGCCGGGGCCGATCTCGTGGTCCTCTCGGTCAGCGACGACGCCATCCCCGCCGTGGCGGCACGGCTCGCTGGCGCGGGCGCGCCAGGCAGGGAAGGCGGCGCGGCCGTCCACGTGTCGGGCGCCACGGGCCGGGACGCGCTGACGCCGCTGGCCGCCGTGGGATGGGCGACGGGGTGCTGGCACCCGCTGCAGGCCTTTGCGACCCGCCGGTCCCGCATCGACCCCGGCAGCCTGTGGACCGTCACCGCCGACCCCGCCCTCACCCGCACGGTGACCGCGCTGACGGCGAGGCTGGGCGGCCAGGCCCACTCCCTCGCCGACGACCACCGGGCGGTCTACCACGCGGCCGCCACCCTGGCCGTGACCAGCGCGGTCGCCGGGATCGCGCAGGCGCAGGAGCTGCTGTCGCGCTGCGGCCTCGGCGACGCCCCGACCGTGCCCGCCCTCGCCCGGCTGGTCGCCGGGTCGCTCGCCGGGGTCGCGGAGGTCGGGCCGGCCCAGGGGCTCACGGGTCCGCTCGTGCGCGGCGACCTCGGCACCGTCCGGCGGCATGCGGCGGCCCTCGCCGAGCAACCGCCTGCGCGAGACCTCTACGCCGCGAGCGGGCGGGCCGTCATACCCCTGCTCGAGGAGCGCGGCCTGGCTCCGGAGGTCACCGCGGCGCTGGCGGGGGCGCTGGCGTGGGAGCTGGACGGGCCGCCGGGCACGTGACGGTGACCACTGTCCGTGCTCGGGCGGAGCAGATCAACAGCCTCGTCGCCTAGCCTTGGTGCGCTCCACCCGCCCACCCCGAGGACAGTCCCGTGCAGCTCAAGACCATGGTCAGCGGCAAGATCCACCGCGCCCGCGTGACCGCCGCCGACCTCCACTACGTCGGCAGCATCACCATCGACGAGGACCTGCTGGACGCCGCCGGCATCGATGCCTACGAGCGCGTGCAGGTCGTCGACATCGACAACGGCGCCCGGCTCGAGACCTACACGATCCCCGGCGCCCGTGGCTCCGGCGAGATCCAGCTCAACGGCGCCGCCGCGCGACTCGTGCAGCCTGGCGACCTGGTCATCGTCATGGCCTACGTGCAGGTCAGCGTCCCCGTGCCCGCCGACTGGCACCCCAAGGTGGTGCTCGTCGACCCCACCGACAACTCGATCGCCCGGGTCATCACCGAGCGCGACGACCCCCATGCGCTGCGGGGCGCCAGCCTGCAGGTCGACCTCGACGCCGAGCACCAGGGCTGATGTCCGTCCACCGCGGCGAGCGACGCCTCACCGTCCAGGACCTGCTGCGGCTGCACGCTGCCGGCGAGCGCCTGCCGATGGTGACCTGCTACGACTACACGTCGGCGCGGGTCGTGGACCGCACGTCGATCCCCATGGTGCTCGTCGGCGACTCGCTCGGCATGGTCGTGCACGGCCACGACTCCACCCTGCCGGTGACGCTGGACGACATGGTGCGGCACACGCAGATGGTGGTCCGCGGGTGTGACCGTCCGTTGGTGGTGAGCGACCTGCCCTTCCTGACGTATGCCGACGACGCGACCGCCCTCCACTCCGCCGGACGTCTCATGGCCGAAGGCGGATGCGGCAGCGTCAAGCTCGAGGGCGGCCGGGCCGTGGCGCCGGTCGTGCGCCGGCTCGTCGAGACCGGGATCCCGGTCATGGGCCACCTCGGCCTGACGCCGCAGTCGGTGCACCAGCTCGGGCTGCGGGTGCAGGGCAAGGACGCGGCGCGGGCCGCCGAGCTCGTGCGAGATGCGCTGGCGCTGCAGGACGCCGGCGCCTGGGCGGTCGTCCTCGAGCTCGTCCCCGCACCGCTGGCCGCCGCGATCACCGAGCGGCTCGACATCCCCACGATCGGGATCGGGGCCGGGCCGGGATGCGACGGCGAGGTGCAGGTGTGGCACGACGTGCTCGGGCTGTACGACGAGCACGTGCCACGCCACACGCGGCGCTACGCGACACTCGCGGACACGGCGGCCGAGGCGCTCGAGCGGCTCGCGACCGACGTGCGGTCTCGCGAGTTCCCCACGGCCGCACAGTCGGTCACGATGCCCGACGACGTCCTCGCCGAGGCCCTGCGCCGGGCGGGCGATCTCGCCTGACGGCGGGCGCCCGGCGTACGACCGGTCCCACGACCACCACAGGACAAGGAGATCCGATGCGCGTCGTCACCACCCGCGACGAGCTCACCGCTGCTCGTGCCGAGCTCGGGACCGTCGGGTTCGTCCCGACCATGGGCTACCTGCACGACGGCCACCTGTCGCTCGTGCGAGCAGCCACGAGCGCCAACGACTCCGTGGTGGTCTCGATCTTTGTCAACCCCACGCAGTTCGGGCCGGGCGAGGACCTCGACAGCTATCCGCGCGACCTCGCCCGCGACCTCGCGCTGCTCGAGGCCGAGGGCGTCGACCTCGTCTGGACGCCCGCCGTCGAGGACGTCTATCCCGCAGGCTCGTCCACGCGTGTCAGCGTCGGCGGCGTCACCGACGTCCTCGAAGGCGCCCGCCGCCCAGGGCACTTCGACGGGGTCGCGACCGTGTGCACCATCCTGTTCGGCGCGGTGCGGCCGACGCGGGCCTACTTCGGGCAGAAGGACGCCCAGCAGACCGTCGTCATCCGCCGCCTCGTCCGCGACCTCGCGCTCGGTCTGGAGGTCTGCGTCGAGCCGATCCGCCGCGAGCCCGACGGCCTGGCCATGAGCTCGCGCAACACCTATCTCAGTCCGGCCGAGCGCTCCGTCGCCCCCGTCCTGCACCGCGCCCTCGTCGCCGCCGAGGAGTCGTATGCCGCCGGGCACCGCCTCGCCTCGGAGCTGCTCAGCGCCGCCCACGCCGTCCTGGCCACCGAGCCGACCGCGCAGGTGGAGTACGTCAGCGTCGCCGACCCGGACACCCTGGCCGAGCTGGACGACGTCGATCCCGCACGCGGCGCGCTCCTGTCGTTGGCCGCCCGCCTCGGCCGGACCCGCCTGATCGACAACCTCGTCCTGCCGCGGTCCGTCTAGGAGCTGTGGACGGTCCGCGCCACGACATCGGCGACACGCGTCAGGATGGGGGCATGCCCCGCAGCGCCTCCCCCGCCGTGAGCCAGGCGGTCGCGATCCTGCGCCACCTCTCGCGGCACCCCGAGCCCGTGCCCGCCGCCGCCGTGGCGCGCGACCTCGGGCTGCCGCGCTCCACGGCATACAAGCTGCTGTCCCTCCTGGCCGACGAGGGACTGGTGACGCACCTCCCCGAGGAGCGTCGCTACGGGCTCGGGGTCGGGGTGTTCGAGCTGGGCAGCGCCTACCCCCGGCAGGCCGGGCTGGCGCGGGTGTCCCGCCCGGTGCTCGCGCGCCTCGTGGACGAGACGACCCACAACGTGCACCTGGCGGTGCTGCACGGCCGCGACGTGCTCTACGTCCTCGAGGAGCGCGCACCCGGCCGTCCCATGCTGGTCACCGACGTCGGGGTGCGCCTCCCCTCCCAGGTCACCGCGAGCGGCCTCGCCATGCTCGCCGCCCTGCCCGCCGCCCAGGTGCGCGCGCTCTTCCCCGACCGGGATGCGTTCGTGACGCGACGGGGCACCGGGCCGAGGTCGCTGACGGCCCTGCGCTCGGAGCTCGCCGCCGTGCGGACGCGAGGCTTCGCGCTCGAGGACGGCACCGTCACCGAGGGCCTCGCCAGCGTGGCGGCGGCAGTGGTGGACCACGGCGGGCACCCGGTAGCATCCGTCGCGATCACCTATCCACGACACGTGGAGGCATCCGTCCAGCCCCTCGCGGACGCCGCACGACGAGCTGCGCAGGAGCTCACCCGCCGCCTCGGCGGACATCGCAAGGAGCATCCATGACCAGCCTCCACCCCACCCCCGACGTGACCGCCGTCATCCTGTGCGGAGGCACGTCCGTGCGGATGGGCGGCCGCGACAAGACGTCCGAGCAGCTCGGGGAGACGACCGTCCTCGGCCGGATCCTGGACGACCTCCCCGATGACTGGGCCATCATCTGCGTCGGCACCGAGCGCCCGACCACGCGCCCCGTCACCTGGACGCGCGAGGACCCGCCGCTCGGCGGACCCGCCGCCGGCATCGCCACCGGCGCGGCCCTGTCGCAGTCCCCCGTGACCGTGATCCTGGCCGGCGACCAGCCGTTCGCCGGGGATGCCGCCCCCCACGTCGTGGAGGCCCTCACCGCCGCCCGGGCGGGCGTCCAGGCCGTGGCGGTGGTGGACGAGTCCGGATCGCTGCAGCCCTTGCTCGCCGCCTACCTCACCGGTCCGCTGCACCAGACCTTCCCCCCCGGCACCCGCGACGTGTCCGTGCACCGCACCGCCGCGAGCCTGCGCATGGAGGGCATCCCCACCCCCTCCCCGCGAGCGCTGCTGGACGTCGACACCCCCGTCGACCTGTTCGAGGCCCGCGTCATCCACCTCGGCTGACGGCGACCCCGCACCGTCATACGGTGGAGGCATGAAGGCCATCACCCTGCCGTCGTTCGGCGGCCCCGAGGTCCTGACCGTCTCCGAGATCCCCACCCCCGGCATCGGGCCCGACGAGGTCCTCGTCCGCGTCGTCGCCGCCGGCGTCAACCGCGCCGACCTGTTGCAGCGCCAGGGGCACTATCCCCCGCCGCCCGGCGAGTCCGACATCCCCGGCCTCGAGGTCAGCGGCATCGTGGTGCAGGTCGGCAGCCGGGTCGCGGGGTGGCGCGAGGGCGACCAGGTCTGCGCCCTCCTCGCCGGGGGCGGGTATGCCGAGCACGTCGCCGTCCCCGCGGGGCAGCTGCTGCCCGTGCCCGCCGGGACGAGCCTGGTCGACGCCGCCGCGCTGCCCGAGGTGACGTGCACCGTGTGGTCCAACCTCGTGATGACCGCCGGGCTGCGCAGCGGGGAGACCCTGCTCGTGCACGGCGGCTCGAGCGGCATCGGCACGACCGCCATCCAGATCGCCCGGTCCCTCGGGGCGCGAGTCGCGGTCACGGCGGGCTCGGGGGCCAAGCTCGAGCGGTGCCGCGAGCTCGGTGCGTCGATCCTGATCGACTACAAGCAGCAGGACTTCGTGGAGGAGCTGCGCGCGGCCACGGACGGACGCGGCGCCGACGTCATCCTCGACAACATGGGCGCGAAGTACCTCCCTCGCAACGTGGCCGCCCTCGCCACCGGCGGCCGACTCGTGATCATCGGCATGCAGGGCGGCGTCAAGGGTGAGCTCGACATCGCGACCCTGCTGCGCAAGCGCGGCACCGTCGTCGCCACCTCGCTGCGTGCCCGCCCCCGGGACGAGAAGGCGGCGATCGTGGCCGAGGTCCGCGAGCACGTGTGGCCGTTGGTCGAGGCCGGCGAGCTGGCGCCCGTGATCCATGCTCGCTTCCCGGCCCGCGAGGCGGCGCGTGCCCACGAGGAGCTCGACCGTGGCACTCACATCGGCAAGGTGCTCCTGACGATCTGACGCGGCGGCGGTGCGGCCGGACGAAGCCCGGCTGATGCCCCTACCGGGGGCAGGATCATCGACCTGGCGAACGAAGCCCGGCTGATGCCCCTACCGGGGGCAGGATCATCGACCTGGCGAACGAACCCCGGCTGATGCCCCTACCGGGGGCCGGATCATCGACCTGGCGAACGAAGCCCGGTCGATGCCCTTACCCCCGGTAGGTCAGAGCTGGGGGGAGAGGAAGGCCGACAGGGCGCCGGCATACATCGCCGGATCCTCGGCGCCCATCAGCTCGCGCGCCGAGTGCATCGACAGCATCGGCGCCCCGAAGTCGATCGTGGACACCCCGAGCTGGGCCGCCGTCATCGGGCCGATCGTCGAGCCGCACGGCATGTCCCCGCGCGCCGTGAACTCCTGCATCGGCACCCCCGCCTGGTCGCACGCCAGCCGGAACCACCCGGCCGACACGGCGTCCGTGGCGTAACGGCCCTTGACGTTGACCTTGAGCACCGGGCCGCCGTTGAGGGCGACCTGGTGGTTGGGCTCGTGCTTGTCGGGATAGTTGGGGTGCGTCGCGTGCGCCATGTCCCCCGACGCGACGACCGTCGAGGCGAGCGCCCGCTGGTGGTCGTCGCGGTCCCCGCCGAGCGACCGGGTGATGCGTTCCAGGATCTGCGGCAGCATCGAGGAGAAGCCGCCACGCTCGGTCATCGACCCGATCTCCTCGTGGTCGAAGAGCACGAGGACCTGCACGGAGGGCGTCGACGGCCCGTCGCCGTCCACCGCGTCGACGAACGCCCGGGTCCCGCAGTAGCTCGTCCCAAGGTTGTCCAGGCGCGGCGCGGCCAGCAGCGAGCCGTCGTGCCCGAGCAGGGTGGACGGGGTGAGGTCGTGGGTCATGAGGTCCCAGGCGAGCACGTCGTCGACGTCGCAGCCGACCTCGCGCGACAGGAACTCCCGCATGGAGGGGGCGGTTCCGCCATACCCCCAGACGGGGACGAGGTGGGTCTGCGGGTTGAGGGCAAGACCGTCGTTGACCCCGCGGTCGAGGTGCACCGCGAGCTGCGGGATGCGCAGCGTGGGGCTGTCGACGAGCACCAGGTGGGTCTCGACGCCCGCGCGTCCACGCACGGACACGCGGCCGGACAGCCCCAGGTCGCGATCGAGCCAGGAGTTGAGCAGGGGGCCGCCATACACCTCGCAGACGAGCTGGTCCCAGCCGTGTCGGTGCAGGTCGGGGTTGGGGCGGATGCGCAGGTTGGGCGAGTCGGTGTGCGCCCCCACGACGCGGAACGGCGTGGTCGCCCCGTCGGCGTGCTCGGTGGACCACGCGGCCAGCGACCCCGCGCGGACGGTGTAGAAGCGGCCGGCCTGCTGCGGCCAGGCGTCGCCCTCGGTGAGCTCGATGAACCCGGCGGCGTCGAGCATCGCGCCGGCTGACTGCACCGCGTGGAAGGGAGACGGGGAGGAGTCGATGAACTGGCACAGACCGCGGGCCTCGACCTCGGGGTCGAACGAGTGGCTCATGCGGCCAGTATGCCGTCAGCCCTGGCCCCTCCCGACGTGGGGCACGCGCGGCGGAGCCGGCCATCGCCCTGGTGCCACGCCGCGCTACCAGGAGCTGGTGGCGCTCTGGGACTCGTCCCTGCTCACGGACACCGAGAAGTCCTTCATCACGGCCGCGATGGCGGCGATCGTGCGCGACACGACGTCCAAGGTCGAGGACGCCGAGGAACGGGGCGAGGGAGTCGTCGTGGTGCTGCGACCTCCGCAAGAGGGCTCGACCCCGCGACGCAGCCCGCTGGGTCGCCGAGCGACC
Organism: Arsenicicoccus cauae; assembly: GCF_043162025.1. Classification (NCBI taxonomy): domain Bacteria; kingdom Bacillati; phylum Actinomycetota; class Actinomycetes; order Micrococcales; family Intrasporangiaceae; genus Arsenicicoccus; species Arsenicicoccus cauae. Next base: position 452,086 of record NZ_CP171001.1, read on the forward strand.
CGAGGCCCAGGGTCAGCCCGTGCCGTCCTCGACCCGGCTCGTCGCCGAGGCCGAGCCCTCGTCGCGACCGACGCGGGGCGCGCGCTCGGCGACCAGCGGCACCACGTCGGCGATCGAGTCGACGACCCGCGTCGGGCGGTAGGGGAACAGCTCGACCTGGTGCGGACGGGTGGACCCGGTCAGCACGAGGATGGTGCGCAGCCCCGCCTCGAGCCCGGACACGACGTCGGTGTCCATGCGGTCGCCGATCATCACGGTGTGCTCGGAGTGCGCCTCGATCCGGTTGAGGGCGGTGCGCATCATCAGCGGGTTGGGCTTGCCGACGTAGTACGGCTTGCGCCCGGTCGCAGCCGTGATCAGCGCGGCCACCGACCCCGTGGCGGGCAGCGTGCCCTCCACCGACGGACCGCTCACGTCGGGGTTCGTCGCGATGAAGCGCGCGCCGCTCTCCACCAGCCGGATCCCCCGCGTGATCGCCTCGAAGGAGTAGGTCCGCGTCTCCCCCAGCACCACGTAGTCGGGGTCCCGCTGGGTCATCGTGTAGCCCGCCTCGTAGAGCGCGGTCGTCAGCCCCGCCTCCCCGATGACGTAGGCCGAGCCGCCCGGCCGCTGCTCGGCCAGGAAGCTCGCGGTCGCCAGGGCCGACGTCCAGATGCACTCCTCGGGGACGTCGATGCCGCTGGCCAGCAGCCGCGCCCGCAGGTCTCGCGGCGTGTAGATCGAGTTGTTGGTGAGCACCTGGAAGCGCAGCCCACGCTCCTGCAGCGCGCCGAGGAACTCGGCGGCGCCGGGGATAGCGTGCTCCTCGTGGACCAGCACCCCGTCCATGTCGGTGAGCCAGGACTCGATATGGGCGTGGGTCGTCATACGGCCAGTATGGCGACCCACCGGCAGACCGTCGTCCCGCTCGCGCCGGGTGACGCGAGGACGACGCGGAAGGAGCGGAGGCTGCCGCCGGGCCGGGCCGTGGCGGGCCTGGCGGGAGGCCGAGCTTGCGAGGCCGGATGGTAGGCCCGGCCCGGCGGCAGCGTAGCGACGACAGGTGACGTCATACGCCTCAGATCGCGACGCGCTCCGCCTCGGCGAGCTTGTCGGCGATGACCTCGGCGATCGCCAGCGACGCGGTGGCCGCGGGCGAGGGCGCGTTGAGCACGTGCAGGACGCGCGGGTGCTCGTGCAGGAAGTCGAAGTCCTCCACCAGCGTGCCGTCCGGGCGCATCGCCTGGGCGCGGACCCCGGCGCCGGCGCGGACGACGTCCTCGACCTGCACCTCCGGCATCATCTTCTGCGTCGCCTTGACAAAGGCCTCCTTGGAGAAGGACCGCTGCACCTCGCCGATGGAGTACTTCCAGTACTTCTGCGCGAGCCTCCAGATCCCCGGGAAGGCCGCGAGCTGCACCATGTCGCGCGGGTTGATCTGGGTCCACGAGTAGCCCTCGCGGGCCAACGCGATGACGGCGTTGGGGCCGAGGTGGACGTGCCCGTCGATGCCCTTGGTGGCGTGCACCCCGAGGAAGGGGAAGCGCGGGTCGGGCACCGGGTAGATCAGCGCGTTGCACAGGTAGGACTTCTCGGGCGTGAGCTCGTAGTACTCGCCGCGGAAGCCGACGATGCGGGTCTCGGGACGGGCGCCCATGGCCCTGGCGACGAGGTCCGCGTTGAGGCCGCCGCAGGTCACGACCTGCTTGGCGACGATCGTGCCCTGGGTGGTCTCGACGGTGACGTCGTTCAGGCCCGGCCGCCCCGACACGAGCGCGGTGCCGGTGCGGATCTCGCCGCCGGCGGCGCGGATGTCGTCGGCGTAGCTCTGGCAGACGACCTTGTAGTCGACGACGCCGGTGACCTTGACCTGCAGCGCGGCGACGCCCTCGGCGTGCGGCTCGACCTCGCGGAACTCCTCACGGCTCATCCACTGCGTCGGCACGTCGTTGGCCTCGCAGCGCCGCTGGATCTCCTTCATCTTGTCCACCTCGTCGGCGTTCGTCGCCACGACGAGCTTGCCGTCGATCCGGTGCGGGATCCCCTTGTCCTGCAGATACTCCACCAGGCGCACGCGCCCGTCGAAGCACAGCCGCGCCTTGTAGGACCCCGGCGTGTAGTAGACCCCCGCGTGGATCACGCCGGAGTTGTTGCCGGTCTGGTGCCGCGCGATGTCGTCTTCCTTGTCGATGACCACCACGTGGGCACCGGGCTTGCGCAGCTGCAGGGCACGGGCCGTCGCGAGCCCCACGATGCCCCCACCGACGACGAGGACGTCAGCCTCGGTCTTCATGAATTCCCCTTTCGACCCCTCTAGTCTGGCCCGGTGAGCCCCGCGACGAGGACTGAGTCCCCAGAGTCGTCCCGAGGTGTCCGCTTTGCCCGCCTGAGTCAGCGGCCCTGGCCACGCTGGGTCACGGCGGGATGCCGGAGCGTGGTCACCTTGGTGGGTCTCCTTGCCCTGACCCTCGCGTCGGGCCTCGTCGGGATCGCGGTCACCAGCGTCTGGCCGACCCAGGTCGGCACGCAGTCGTATGCCGCCACGGTCCGCCTCTCTGCGGAGCCCGACCAGCTGTCGACCCTGCACGCGCCGACCCTCTTCGGCGACCTGGACCTGCGCTTCGACGGCGTGCTGCCGGCTCCCGGCGTCAGCGCGGTGGCCCGGGTCCAGGACCGCATCACCTCCGTCCTCGCCACCCGTGACCTGTCGGTGTCCGCGCTCAAGCCCACGCCCGCCGAGATCGACGACGCCGTCAGCACCGTCATCACCCAGGTGGGTGGCAAGTTCGCCGGCGGAGCGCTGCTCACCTGCGTCCTCGTGGCGTTCGCCACGCGGCACTGGCGCTCGCGCGACGAGCCGTTGCGGCCGTGGCGGCGGGCGGTCGCCATACCGGCCCTGTCCCTCCTGCTCGCACTGACCGGCACCGCCGGTGCCGCCTGGTCGACCTTCCGCCCGAACCGGCTGGAGTCCGTCGGTGCCGACGGGCTGCTCGGCTACGTGCGTTCCAACACCGCGATCCTCGCCGGCGTCGAGGCGCGGTCAGCGCAGGCCCAGCCCTATGTCAAGAACATGCTGGCGCTCTCGGCCGCGCTGCAGGACAAGTTCGTGCCCGCGGAGCTGGCCACCCCCGCCTCGGTGAAGCTCCTCCTGGTCTCCGACATCCACGGCGCCAACGCCTATCCCCTGATGAGGCAGATCGTCGAGACCGAGGGCATCACCGCCGTCGTCGACACCGGCGACCTGATCAACTTCGGGCGCGTGCAGGAGGCCGAGGCGGCCGGGCTGTTCACCGGCATCGCGTCGCTCGGTGTGCCCTACCTCTTTGTGCGAGGCAACCACGACGCGAGCTCCCCCACCGACGACGCGCTGGTCGAGCGGATGGCGCAGGTCCCGGGCGTCGTCGTGCTCGAGCCGCGCCGCCACACCTACACCCTCGCGACCGTCGGCGGGCTGCGGATCGGCGGCTTCGACGACCCGCGATGGTTCGGCGACACCGGTGGCGGGCCGGCGACGCAGGTGCCCGCGGCCGAGGCCTTCGGCGAGGCGATGCGCGAGCTGCGCGCGGGGCGGGCGACCACCGCCCAGGAGTCCTCGACGCGAGGAGCGACAGCATCCCCGAGCGGGGGCACGCCGGTGCCGACGACCTCGGTCGCCGCCGGCATCACCGCGTCGGTCCCGTCGGCCGAGGCGGTGGCGTCCTCGGCGTCTGCGGCGGCTGCCGCCGATGCCGAGCGGGGCCTGGACGTCCTCGTCACCCACGAGCCCGCGGCGGCGGAGGCCTCGGGCGACGCCGGGATCCGGCTGCACGGTCACATGCACTCGACCGCCTTGCAGGGCAACCGGATCCAGATCGGGACCTTCACCGGCGGCGGAGTCGTGTCGCACTACATCGAGGGCGGCGACGGGGGTGAGCTGGCGGGTCAGCCCTATGCCTTCGACGTGCTGAGCTTCGGCGGGGACTGCCGCCTGCAGACGCTGACGCGCTACAGCTACCGCGACCTGCTCGAGGGCCGACCGGTCTATGACGACGTGCGCGCGATCAACGGCCGCGCGATCCAGTCACCTCTCCCCTCACCAGGGCGCGTATGCCGGGCCGACGCCCCCGTCACGCTGCAGGACGTCAGGGCGACCACCCCGCAGAGCTCGGCGACGCCCACCCCGTAGGCGCGCACGGTCACCTGACGCTCGTCGTGAGCCCTTCGAGCAAGGCGTCCAGCCGCAGCGTCGAGCCTCAGGCGAACCGCTCCGACACCGCGCGCAGACGGTCGCCCTCGGCATCCCCTCCCAGGACGCGGACCCCCGCGATCCCGGCCACGTGGTTCCCGCGCCCCGGACCCCGCCACGTGACAAAAGTGCGGGCTCGAGGCACGTCCGCCACACCCAGGACCCCACCACGTGACAAAAGTGCGGGCCCGACGCACCGAGCGCGCGGGTCAGGGCGTCGGCACCACCCAGCGCTGCTGGTACGGCTCGAGCGTGAACTCCCACCACAGGTCGTCACCCGTGATCGCGTCGTGCAGCCCCGACAGCGGCCCGAACCGGTCGAAGCCGTGCAGCGACAGGTGCTGGGGGGCCGCCGTGAGGTTGGCGAGCGCCAGCACGTGCCCCCGCGGGCCGGTCCGCAGCAGCGCGAACACACCGTCGTTGCCGAGCGAGAGCGCCTCGGTCGAGGTCTGGGCGTGCAGCTGCGGCAGCGCCTGGCGCGCCCGGACGAGCCGCTGCAGCCCGCCGAAGACCCGCCCCTCCACGGTCGCCGGGTCGTGCCGCCGCTCGGCCGCGACCCAGTCCATCGGCGGCCGGTGGATCCACCGGTTGTCCTCGGCGAGAGCGGGATCCGCGAGGTAGGAGTGGTCGTTGAGCAGCCCGATCTCGTCGCCCATGTAGATCAGGGGGACGCCGCCGAGGACCAGCACGAGCCCCTGCATCAGCAGGATGCGTCGTATGGCGAGATCGACCGCCGTCTCGTCGCCCTCCGCCTGGGCTCGCTCCAGCCCGCACAACGACGCGAGCGTGCCCGAGATCCGGCGGTCGCGGGTGACCGGGTTCTCCTGAAAGACCTCGCCCACCGCCCACGAGCCGGGGTGCGCGCCGGAGTAGAAGTCGGACAGGAAGGACCGGTGCCAGAAGCCGTCGAGACCCACGGCGGCGGCGTTGTCGTCGGTGATCGCCCACCCGATGTCGTCGTGCAGGCGGGCGTAGGTCAGCCAGGCCACGCTCGGCGGGATCTGGGGCATGGCCCGCAGAGTGTGCGTGAGCAGCCGGGCGTCCCCCTCGGCGAGGGCCGACCACAGGGCGACCATGTAGACGTTGTGGTAGGCGAGCTCGCACTCCTTGGCCGTGGCGGCGCCCTGGCCGAGGTACGGGACGAGATCCTCCGGCGACACGATGGCCTCGGCGAGGAGGATGACGCCGGGCATGGCGAGCCGCGTGAGCGCTCGGAAGGCCTGCAGGATCAGGTGCGCCTCGGGCTGGTTCTGGCAGGTCGTGCCGAGCCGCTTCCACAGGAACGCCACCGCGTCCAGGCGGACGACCTCGACGCCCGCGTTGCCGAGGTAGCAGATGACGTCGAGCATCTCCTCGAGCACGCGGGGGTTCGCGTAGTTCAGGTCCCACTGGTAGTCGTTGAAGGTCGTCCAGACCCACTGCCGGATCTCGGGGACCCAGGTGAAGTTGCCGGGCGCGAAGTCGGGGAAGACCTCGGGCAGCGATGCCTCCCACCGGTCCGGCTGCTCGCGGTCGGGGTAGAAGAAGTAGTAGTCGCGGTAGGCCAGGTCCTCGGGCGTCGCGCCGGTCACGGCGCGCCGCGCCCACTCGTGCTCGCGCGCGGTGTGGTTGCAGACCAGGTCCACGACGAGCGAGACGCCGCGCCCCCGCAGGGTGGTGGCGAGCGCACGGAGCTCGTCCATCGAGCCGAGACGGGGGTCGGTCGCGCGGTAGTCGCTGACGGCATACCCCCCGTCGTTGGCACCCTCCCGGGGCTCGAGCACCGGCATCAGGTGCAGGTAGCCGACCCCGAGCTCGGCGAGGTAGTCCAGCCGGCCGGGCAGGGTCGCGAAGGACCCGCTGAACCGGTCGGTGTAGCAGACGTAGCCGACGAGCTCGGAGCGCTGGAACCAGTCGGGCTGGGACAGGCGGCGCTCGTCGAGCACGCGCAGCTCCTGCGAGCGCGTGGCGTAGGCGCGGGCGGCCACGGTCACGAGCCGCTCGAGCACCTGGCCGAGGTCGTGCCCGTGGCCGTCCTCGCCGTACAGCTCGGCGACCGGTCGCAGCACATCCGCCCACAACGCCTCCAGGCGCACGTCGTAGATCTGTTGCTCGAGCGGGCTCAGGTCGAGCCACTCGGGCAGGTCGTGGTGGGCGCGGGGGATGGCTGGCACGTGAACTCCGGGTGGCGGACGGTCGAGCAGGGGACCAAGGGGCATCGTTCCACGTGGAGGCGGGTGGCGCACCAGGGGTCCGGGTCGGGGATGATGGGCGGGTGAGTGCGACGGAGCATCGTGAGATCGAGCGCAAGTACGACGTCGAGGCGGGGGCGGCGCTGCCCTCGCTCGTCACCCTGCCGGGCGTGGACCAGGTCGAGCTGCGGCCACCGGTCGAGCTCGACGCGATCTATCTCGACACCGACGACCTGGCGCTGGCGCGGGCCCGCATCACGCTGCGCCGCCGCACCGGGGGCGGCGACGAGGGCTGGCACCTCAAGCTGCCGGCGCGCAAGGACGTGCGCCGCGAGCTGCACGCCCCGCTCGTCGAGACGGACCTGTCCCTCCTCGAGGTCCCCGCCGAGCTGCTCCCCCACGTCCTGGCCCACACCCGGGGACGAGCCCTCACCCCGGTCGTGCGGCTCACCAACCAGAGGGTGACGACCGAGCTGTATGCCGGGGACGAGGCGCGGACCCTTCTGGCCGAGGTGTGCTCCGACACCGTCACCGCCACGCCCCTGCGCCCCGGCGTCGACCCGTCCGCCTGGAGCGAGTGGGAGGTCGAGCTCGTCGACGGGCCCGTGCCGCTGCTCGACGCGGTGGAGCGCGTCCTGCTGGCCGCCGGCGCTCGACCCGCCGCAGGCCCCTCCAAGCTGGCCCGCGCCCTCGGCCCCCTCGCCCCGTCGCCGCCGGCCGTGCACACCGTCCCCAAGAAGCCCACCGCCGGCCAGGTCATGATGGCGGCCCTGCAGACCACCGTCGAGCGGCTCAAGGCCGAGGACGCTGGTGCCCGCACCGGCGCGCCTGACGCCGTCCACCAGATGCGGGTCGCGACCAGGCGGCTGCGCACGCTGCTGTCGACATACGGCCCCCTGCTCGACGACGAGCTGACCACCCACCTGCGCACCGAGCTCAAGGTGCTGGCCGACACCCTCGGCGGCGCCCGCGACGCCGAGGTGCTGCGCGAACGGCTGCTCGCCCTCGTCGAGACGCAGCCGTCCCAGGCGGTGCTCGGCCCGGTCGCCGACCGTATCGACACCGAGCTCGGCAAGGACTATGACCGGGCCATGACCCGGCTGCGGCGAGGGCTGGAGCACGAGCGCTACTACGCCCTGCTCGACGCCCTGGACAGGCTCGTCATGACGCCCCCGACCACGCCCCTCGCCGACGACCCGGCCCGCCTGGTCGTGCCCCGGCTGCTCGGTCGCGACTGGCGCCGGATGCGACGCGCCGTCCGTCAGGCCTCGGCGATCGACGACCCGGCCCGCGCCGAGACCGCACTGCACGAGGTGCGCAAGGCCGCCAAGCGGCTGCGCTACGCCGCGGAGTCGAGCACCGTCGTGCTCGGGCTGCGCGGCAAGCAGCTCGGCAAGTCCAGCGAGAACCTCGCCGAGGTGCTCGGCGAGCACCAGGACAGCGCGATCACCCAGGAGGCGCTGCGCGACCTCGGCCTGCGCGCCCAGCGTCACGGCGAGAACGCCTTCACGTACGGCCGCCTGCAGGGCATCGAGGAGGCGCTGCAGGGCGAGCTCGCGTCCAAGGACTACCGCAAGGCGGTCGGCAAGGTCGCCAAGCGCCGCCTCAAGGGCTGGAAGCAGGTCTAGCGGCCGTGCTGACCGCGATCCCGGCGGCCCTGCTCGTCGGGGCGCTGGCCGGGCTGCTGATCGGTGTCGTCATGGGCGCCCTCGGGGGCGGCGGCGCGGTGCTGCTCGTGCCCGCCCTCGTCCTCGGCCTCGGGATCGACGCGGTGCCGGCCACCACGATGTGCCTGGTCGTCGTGGGTCTCGCCTCGCTCGTGTCGGCCTGGTCCTCCGGTCGCCGGGGGCTCGTCGATGCCCGTATGGCGGGGGCCTTCGTCCTGTGCGGCGTGCTCGGCTCGGCCCTCGGGACCCGGCTGTCCCACCTGGTCGACGAGGAACTGCTGCTCGCGATGTTCGGCGGGCTGCTGCTCGTCATCGCCGTGCTGATGGTGCGGCGGGGGCGGGACGCGGGCGCCTCCGACGCAGGGGTTCCGGTGCACCGGGGGCAGCCCGACGTGCCGGTGGACGGCCTGGCCGGCGGCGCGGTCGACGGCCTGGCCGGCGGAGCGGCCGGGTCGCACCGGGTGGCTCACCGCACCCGGTGGGGCCCGCTCGTGGGCGCCGCGACCGGGGTGAGCCTGCTGACCGGGTTATTCGGCGTCGGAGGGGGATTCGCGATCGTGCCGGCGCTGACGCTGCTGCGCGTGCCGATGCGCGTGGCGGTGGGCACGTCCCTGCTCGTCATCGCCGGTAACTGCCTCACGTCGCTGGTGTGGCGGTGGCCCACCCTGGCGCGGCTGGACTGGCCGCTGACCACCGCGCTGACGGTCTCGATGGTCGTGGGCGGCCTGATCGGCGCTCGGGTCGGTCGCCACGTGCCCCCACCCCGGCTGCAGCTGGCGTTCGGCATACTCCTCGTGCTCGTCGCCGCCGTGACGCTGCTGCAGACCCTGCGCGGCTGACCCGGGGCTGGTGGCCGGCGCGGAGCGGCTGGGTGGTAGGACTGGAGACACCAGCCTCAGGAGGAGCCGCCATGTCCGAGCACCGCCGCACCGTCACCGTCCACGCGCCCGCCGACGTGACCTTCGGGTACCTGCGGGACCCGCGGCACCTGCCGGACTTCATGCCGCGGATGCGTCGCGTGGAGCCGCACGACGACGGCACCGTGACGGTCACCGCCGTCGTGACCCCCGACGGCACGCGCGAGCTGGAGGTGCAGGGCACCGCCTGGCTGGAGGTCGACCAGGAGGCGCGGGCGATGCGCTGGGGGTCGGAGCGGCACAGCTACCGCGGGTCGCTGACCGTCGGGGGCGACGTCGCGCGCGACGTCGAGCGCGCCACGGAGTCGACGGTCGAGATCAGCCTCAGCACCGAGCACGGCGACCCTGCCACCATCGACGCCGGCCTGGACCGGGCGCTCGAGGCGATCGCCGCGCGCATCGAGGCGCTCGCCTGACGTCCGCCGCGCGGCGGCGGGTGGTCTCGGGCCGGCTCGGCTACTCGGGGTAGCCCTCGAGCGGCAGCTGGCCCGCGGCGGCCCGGGCCTGCTCCTCGCGTTCCTCCTCGGTGGGCGGCAGGGGCAGGTGCACCGCCCGCAAGGTCGCATTGGCGAAGGCCACGATCGGCACGGCGAACAACGCCCCGGCCACGCCCGCCACCGACGTGCCGGCCAGCACGGCCAGGGCCACCCCGAGCGGGTGCACCTCGACGTTGCGGCTCATGATCAGCGGCTGCAAGAGGTGGGCCTCCAGCTGCACGAGGACGACGATCGTGATGGCGACGACCAGGGCCGCCGCAGGGCCGTGCTCGATGAGGCTGACCATGATGCAGAAGATCCCGGTCACCGTCATGCCGATCAGCGGGATGAACGACCCGACGAAGATCAGGACCGACAGGGCCAGGGCCATCGGCACGTCGAGGACGTGCAGGACGACGTAGATCGTGGTCGCGTGCAGCGTCGCGATGATGGTCACGCCCCGCATGTAGCCGCCGAGGGTGTGCCAGCCGACCCGACCCACCTGGTCGATGCGGCGGCGCGAACCCATCGGCAGCAGCCCGAGCACCCAGCGCCAGATGACCTCGCCGTCGCGCAGGAGAAAGAAGGTGCTGAGCAGGAGCAGCAGACCGCCCGCGATGACGTGCGACAGGGTCGAGAGCGTGGTGATCGCGCCGGTGACGAGGGTGCCCTGGTTCTTGGAGATGGTGTCCGAGAGCTCCTGGAAGTACTTCGCGACCTGGGAGTCGCTCAGGTGCAACGGACCCTCTCGCAGCCAGCGGCTCGCGTCGTCGAGGAAGTGCGTGAACTGCTCCGACATACGAGGCGCGTTGGCCGAGATCTGCAGGGCGACGAAGGTGCCGATCGCCCCGATCACCGCGATGCCGAGCAGCAGCGCGAGGAACGCCGCCAGGGAGTGCGGCACGTGGCCCCCGCGGTGCAGCCGCCGCTGGACGGGGCCGAGGACCGCCGTGAGCAGCAGCGCGACGACGAACGGGATCGTGACGATGGGGACGGCCGCCAACGCCTGGGCCACGAGGTAGACGGCAGCCACGATGAGCAGCAGGCGCCAGCTCCAGGCCGCCGCCACCCGCACCCCGCGAGGGACCGGGTCGGACTCGGGCCGGGTGGGCTCGGGCATGGTGACGTGCACGGTCGTGGGCCCCGGTGTGGTCTGCGGGGACGACGTGGTGCTCCCCCACTGCGAAGGGGGCGGCGCGTCCAGCCGCGCCCGGACGGTGCGCGTGACGGAGCCCACCGCTCCCCTCAGCCGACTGCCCCCGACGGTGGTGCGGCCGGGCCGTGGCCCGCGGTCGGCTCCGGCTCCGGCTCCGCCGCCAGCGTCGCGCGGCTGCGCGTCGTCGTGCTCCATGTGTGTCCTCTCGTCCCCCGCCTGGCGTTCCGCCAGCCATTGTGCCCGGCCCAGCCTGGGAGCCCCCTGCCGGACCTACCGGGGGCCGGATCATCGACCTGGCGAACGAAGGCCGGTCGATGCCCCCACCCCCGGCGGGATCATCGACCTGGCGAACGAAGCCCGGTCGATGCCCCTACCCCCGGCGGGATCATCGACCTGGGGGACGAAGGCCGGTCGATGCCCTTACCCCCGGTAGGGCTAGAAGCGGGCGGCGCGGCGCAGCGGCTTGGGCCGGCCGTCCGGGTCGTGCAGCACCTCGTAGACCACGCGCGCCCACGCCTGGGTGAACCGCGACTGCTCCACCGGGGGGATGCTGCGCAGCCGTCCGGGAGGTCGCTGTCCGACGCGCCCGCCGTCGTGCCAGTCGTCGAGGCGGCGGGCGCAGTCGGCATACGCGGCGAACATCCCCTCGGCGGTGAGGCAGTCCGCCATCACGCGGGCGATCTCGGCGTCTGCGGCGCCCGGCGGCAGCTCCCGGCCCAGGTGCTCCGCCGCGAGCCGCAGCCGCAGTCGGCGGGCATAGGCGTTGTGGTCCTCCCCCTCGTCGTCCCAGACCACCGCCGACAGCTCGGAGTCGTGGGTCCATGAGCGCCGGTTGAAGTTGTCGGACCCGATCGTGGCCCAACGGTCGTCCATCACGCAGACCTTGGCGTGGACGTACACCGGTGTGCCGGCGAGGTTCTCGATCCCATAGAGCGCGAACCGGTCGCCGCCGGCCTCCTCGATCAGCCGCACCGCCTGGTCGCGGCCGTAGAGCTGCGGCGTCCGGGACAGTGGGCTGCTCTGGTCGGGCACCTGCGGCAGGACCGCGATGACGTGCAGGTCGGGGCTCGTCTGCAGCGTCTCGATGAACTGCTCGGCGACGTCCTTGGACCAGAGGTACTGGTCCTCGATGTAGATCAGGTGCTCCGCGCGCTCCAGCGCCTTGGAGTAGCCCCGCGCCACGCTCCGCTCGCCGCCGCGGGCGTACGGGTAGTCCCTGCCGTGCCGCAGGTTGGGATAGGTCCGCAACAGCTGCACGTGGTGGGTCGCGCCGGGGATCGCGGGCGGCGGGGGCGTCTGGTCCGGCAGCGGGTCCGGGTCGGTGTCGTCGCCGCGCAGCTTGTCGGCCAGCTTGCGGATCGGGCTGCGGGACAACGGGGTCGGGTCGTTCCACCGCTCGCGAAAGACCGTCTCGACGTCGTGGACCGCGGGTCCCTCCAGACGCACCTGCACGTCGTGCCAGGGCGGGCTGTCACCGAACTCCTCGGCCATGTCCTGCGCCTGGGGGTCCCCGTGGTGGTCGTGGTCGTCGCGCCGCGAGTGGCACAGGTCGATGCCGCCGACATAGGCGACGTCGCGGCCAGGGTCGTCGCGGTGCCGGATGACGATGAACTTCTGGTGGTGGCTGCCGCCGGTGCGCACCCGCATGTCGAGCAACACCTCGGCCCCGGCGCTCTGCAGCTGCTCGCCGAACCGTCTGTTCTCGGCGCCGGAGAACGCGAGCCTGTCCCAGTGCGAGCGCCACACGAGTCCCCGCACGTCCACCCCGCGCCGGGCCGCACGCGCCAGCACCGCGACGATCGCGGAGTTGGGGTCGTCCGCGACGAGGCGTTCGTCGGGGTCGCCGCGCCAGTCGGTGAACCACAGCAGGTCCCCGGGCCCGGTCGCCTCGATCCGTGGGTAGAGGTCCGCGAAGTAGGTCCGCCCGTGGATCAACGGCGTCGCCACGTTGCCGTCGCTCCAGGCCTGGTCACCGGGGTGCCGGTCGTCGATCGTGGTCCGCGGGTTGGCGCGCTCGGACCGGGTGATCAACCATTCACGGATCGACATGGTCCCCATCCTGGCGCGTATGACGCCCTGCGGGCCACCAACGGCCGGATCCTCACCGCGTCCGCATCACCCCGCCGCGATCAGGGCCACCGCCACCGCGCAGGCGACCAGGCCCGCGACCTGGTCGCGCGAGGCACGCTCGCCGAGCAGCCCCATCGCGAGGAGCACCGTGAACGCCGGGTAGAGGGACGCGACCACGGGGACGACCGTCAGCTGCCCGCCGCCGGCGTTGCCGGCCAGGAAATAGGTGAGCGACCCGAGGCACCCCGTCACCCCGACGACCCACGCGGGCAATGCCTCCCGCACCGACCCTGCCGGGCGCTTCCGCGCCACGATCGCCCACATCGCCACCAGCGAGGCCAGCTGGCAGACGGCGACGGGCCAGGACCCGGATCCCGGCCCGGCCTGCGCCAGCGCGATGAAGAACACCGCGAAGCCCACCCCGGCCAGCAGCCCGTCGCGCACCCCGGCCCGTCCCGCGGTGGCCGGCGCGGTCGGCGTACGGCCCTGGTCCGGCCGGTCCGGCTCGACGAGGTGGGTCTCGCCGGGAGCCGAGCCCGGATCGCTCTCGCCGGCGGCGACCGCCCACACGGCGGGCAGGGCGAGCAGGATCCCGATGCCGGCCAGCAGGCTGGGTCGCTCGCCGAGGGCGACGCCGAGGACGACCGGGAGCCCGGCCGCGCACACGGCCGACAGCGGACCCGCGACGTGCATCGACCCGGAGGCCAGGCCGCGCGTCAGCATGAGGGTGCCGGAGCAGTGCCCGGTGGCGGCGACGGCGCCCCAGAGGAGGGCGTCGTGCGTGAGCGGTTGGCGCTGGGCGAGGGCGACCAGGGTGATCCCGGCGGCGGAGAAGGTCTGCGCCACCGCGCCCACGATCAGGAAGTGCCGGCGTCGCGACTGCACCCCGGACAGGAAGTCGGAGACGCCGTAGAGCACGGCCGACGCGAGGGCGAGGGGGATGGCGAGCACCCCTCGAACCTACCGTGAGGTCATACGCGGAAGGGGATGCCCGTCAGCTCCTCGCAGAGCTGCCACAGCTGGGCAGCCTTGCGGCGGTCGTGGGAGGCCGCCGTCGAGCCGACGGTGCGCGGGTGCCCGTGCGCCTCCATGAACCCGTCCGGCCCGACGAACGACCCACCCGGCAGGTCGTCGACCGTCGCGGCGTACAACGAGGGCAGCGCCCCCATCGCAGCGGGCTGCGCCACCGTGCTCACCTTGTTGAGCTGCAGCATCACCCGGTCGGGCCAGGCGGACCCGGTGCGTCCCTGCAGGTTGGTGGACGAGTAGCCCGGGTGCGCCGCCATCGAGCGCAGCGGCGAGCGAGCACCCGTCAGCCGCCGCTGCAGCTCGTACGCCAGCATCAGGTCGGCGAGCTTGCTCTGCCCGTAGGCGACCCACGGGTTGTAGCGCCGCCGCTCGAAGCTGGGGTCCGCCAGGTCGATCCGGCCCATGCGGTGCATCAGCGAGGACAGCCACACCACGCGATCCGTCAGGCGCGGCAGCAGCTGAGCGGTCAGCGCGAAGTGCCCCAGCACGTTGGTGCCGAGCTGCGTCTCGAAGCCGTCCTCGGTGCGCGAGAACGGCACGGCCATCAGCCCGGCGTTGTTGATCAGCGTCTCGATGCGCCAGTCGTCGACACCCTCGGCGAACTCGCGCACCGAGGCCAGCGAGGCCAGGTCGAGGCGTCGCACCTCGGCCCCGCCGGGCCCGCTCAGGTCCAGGGAGGCGCGGGCCGCCTCGCCCTTGTCGGTGTCGCGGCAGGCCATGACGACATACGCGCCCTTGTCGACGAGCGCTCGCGTGGTCGCGAGGCCGAGCCCGGAGTTGGCTCCGGTGACGACGAAGACGCGGCCGGTCTGGTCGGGGATGTCCTTGGCGGTCCAGGTGCTCATGGCACCAGTGTGGCTCAGAGGGCCATCTGACCGCGCGCGACCTCCTTGACGATGCCGCCGAGCGAGACCTGGCCGTCGGCGTCGATGTCGAGGAGGATCATCGAGGGGCGCTCGATGTCCTCGCCCTGGTAGACGCGGTAGTGCTGGTCGCGCTCGCCCCGGGACACGAGGACCTCGCCGAGCCGGCCGGCGCCGGACGCCGTCGCCGCGACCTCGAGGACGCCGCCCTGCGGTCCGTAGAACATGCGGGAGGCGACGTCGCCGTCCTCGCGCCAGGCCCAGACGTAGATCTGGGGCTCGACGTGCAGCAACATGGCGTACTGGTGCAGGAGACGGGCGTCGATCTTGGACTCGCGCACGTCCTGGGCGGTCGCGAGCTGGAGCACGATGGTCGACCGGGTGAAGGTGACCTTGACGGTGGGATCGACGATCGCGGGGATCTTGCGGCCCACGAGCCCGGCCAGGAAGCGCTTCTCCGTGCGGATCTCCTCGATGACCGAGCTGCGGCCGAGCATCGTCCACCGGTCGCCGGAGTCGATCACGTGGATCAGCTGCTTCCTGCCGGCGAGGTAGACGTCGCCCTCGCCGCCGTCCAGCTC
This sequence comes from Arsenicicoccus cauae, assembly GCF_043162025.1. Taxonomy (NCBI): domain Bacteria; kingdom Bacillati; phylum Actinomycetota; class Actinomycetes; order Micrococcales; family Intrasporangiaceae; genus Arsenicicoccus; species Arsenicicoccus cauae. The sequence goes on from NZ_CP171001.1 coordinate 467,220, forward strand.
TCGCACGACGTGCGCGGTCGCCATGGACGCGCTGCCGGCGAAGCCCGAGGCGCCCTCGGGCTGGAAGAAGCGGACCGTGGCGTGCCCCTCGTCGTCCTTGCCGGTGATGAACGAGCACTCGGTCCCGAGCTGCCGAGCGGTGCGCTTCATGGTCTCCTCGTCGAGACCGCCGGCGTCGGTGAACACGGCCACCGCGTTGCCGGAGAACAGGTCGTCCGGCGTGGTGAACACGTTGAGGATTCGGTAGTCGGAAGGCATGGGCTCAGGGTATCGGCCCTGCCCGCGCACGTCCTCGGGAGCCCGGGACGAGCCGTTGTGAGACGGGTCGCACCCCCTTCGCCCCCTGTCCCGTGGTCCACAATCGACGGTATGACGGATCAGAGCCGACCCCTCGCGCCCCAGCCCGACGACCTCACCGGACCGGCGGCGGTCGCTGCCGTCGCGGACGAGGCCGTCGAGGTGGCCCGACGCTGGGAGCGCGCCACCGCCGAGGGCGCGACCCGGTCCGAGCGCGCCACGTCCGACCAGCTGGGCGCCCTGCTGCGCGACGAGACGGGTCTGGACCTGGCGGTGACCTTCGTCGACGAGGTGGCCCGGCCCGAGGATCCCTATGTCGCGGCCAAGGTGCTCTCCACGCTCACGGCCGGGGACGCCGGTGCCTTCCTCGGCCGGGTCGACCGCTCGTTGCTGGGCCTCGGCGCCAAGGTCGCCCGGCTCGCCCCTCCCGTGGTCGTGCCGATCGCCCGCGCTCGGCTGCGCCAGATCGTCGGCCACCTGGTGGTGGACGCCGACGACCCGGCGCTCGCCCGGCACCTCGCCAAGGCCCGCGCCGAGGGCTTCCGGCTCAACGTCAACCTGCTCGGCGAGGCCGTGCTCGGCGAGCACGAGGCCGCGAGCCGGGCCGAGCGCACCCGCCAGATCCTCGCCCGCCCCGACGTCGACTACGTCTCGATCAAGGTGTCCTCCTTGGTCAGCCAGATCTCGACGTGGGACAGCGAGGGCACCGTCGACCGGGTCCTGGACCGCCTGCGCCCGCTCTACCGCACCGCCGTCGCCAAGACTCCGCACGCCTTCGTCAACCTCGACATGGAGGAGTACAAGGACCTCGACCTGACCATGGCGGTCTTCGAGCGGCTGCTGGCCGAGGAGGAGTTCCACGACCTCGAGGCCGGCATCGTCCTGCAGGCCTATCTCCCCGACGCGCTGCCTGCCCTGGAGCGCATGCTCGACCTCGCCCGCCGCCGCCGGGCCGCAGGGCACGCCGGCATCAAGGTCCGCGTCGTCAAGGGCGCCAACCTCGCCATGGAGCAGGTCGAGGCCGAGCTGCACGACTGGGAGCAGGCGCCCTACACCACCAAGGAGGACGTCGACGCCAACTACCTGGCGTTCGTCGAGCGCGCGCTGCGCCCCGACGCCACCGAGGTCATGCGCCTCGGCGTCGCCTCGCACAACCTCTTCGACACCGCCGTCGCCTACCTCCTCGCCCAGCGGCGCGGGTGCCTGGACGCGCTGGACATCGAGATGCTGCAAGGGATGGCGCCCAGCCAGGCTCGCGCGGTCAAGGCCGCCGTGGGGTCGGTCCTGCTCTACACCCCCGTGGTCGCGCCCAAGGACTTCGACGTCGCGGTCAGCTATCTGATCCGGCGCCTCGAGGAGAACGCCCAGAAGCAGAACTTCCTGCACGCAATGTTCTCCGCCGACGGGGACGGCACGGGAGCCTCGCCGAAGGGCCGGCCCGGCGCCGCCGACCGACCGCACGACGCGATGGCCGACCAGGAGCGACGTTTCCGCGAGTCGGTCGCCGCCATGGCGACCACGCCCGTCGGCCCGCGCCGCTCCGCCGAGCGCGCCCGCATCGGGGACCGCTTCGCCAACACCCCCGACTCCGACCCGTCGCTGCCCGCGACCCGTGCCTGGGCCCGGGACGCCCTCGCCGCCGACCCGCACACCTGCACCTCGCCGGTCCTGTCGACCCCGGACGAGGTCGACGCGGTGGTCGCCCGCGCGGTGGCGGCGGCCCCGGGATGGGCCGGGCGGTCGGCATACGACCGGGCGCAGGTGCTGCGCGACGCCGCCCGCGCGCTGGAGGCCCGGCGCGGCGAGCTGATCACGATCATGGCGGCCGAGGGCGGCAAGACCGTCGCCGAGGCCGACCCGGAGATCTCCGAGGCCATCGACTTCGCGCGCTACTACGCCGAGCGCGGGCTGGAGCTCAGGACCGGCGCGAGCGCGCACACCGACGGGTCGCGCTTCACCCCCGACCGGGTCGTGCTGGTCACCCCGCCGTGGAACTTCCCCGTCGCCATCCCCATCGGCGGCGTGCTGGCCGCCCTGGCAGCCGGAGCGGCGGTCGTCATCAAGCCCGCGCACCCCACCCCGGGCTGCGTGGAGGTGGCCGCCGAGGCGCTGTGGGAGGCCGGCGTCCCCCGCGAGGTGCTGCAGGTGGTCCGCACCGACGAGCGCGAGGCCGGCCGCGCCCTGGTCTCGCACCGGGAGGTCGACACCGTGATCCTCACCGGGGCCTCCGAGACGGCCCGCATGTTCGCCGGGTGGCGCACCGAGCACCCCGCCGGGCCCCGCGTCTACGGCGAGACCTCCGGCAAGAACGCCCTGGTCGTGACCCCCGCCGCGGACCTCGACCTCGCCGCCGCCGACCTGGTCCGCAGCGCTTTCGGCCACGCCGGCCAGAAGTGCTCGGCCGCGTCCCTCGGCATCCTCGTCGGCTCGGTGGCGCGGTCGGAGCGCTTCCGGCGCCAGCTCGTCGACGCCGTGCGCTCGCTGCGCGTCGGCTGGCCGCACGACCTCGGCACCACCATGGGCCCGATCATCGAGGTGCCCGAGGACAAGCTGCGCCGAGCGCTCACGACGCTGGAGCCCGGCGAGTCCTGGCTGGTCGAGCCCGAGCAGCTCGACGACTCGGGTCGCCTCTGGTCGCCCGGTCTCAAGGAGGGCGTCCGGCCCGGCTCGTTCTTCCACCTCACCGAGGTGTTCGGCCCGGTCCTCGGTCTGATGACCGCCCGGACGCTCGAGGAGGCGGTCGAGCTGCAGAACGCCACGGCCTTCGGCCTCACCGGCGGGCTGCACAGCCTCGACCCCGACGAGATCGCCTGGTGGACCGAGCACGTCGACGTGGGCAACGCCTATGTCAACCGCCACATCACCGGCGCGATCGTGCAGCGGCAGAGCTTCGGCGGGTGGAAGGACTCCGTGGTCGGCCCCGGCGCCAAGGCCGGCGGTCCCAACTACGTGGCCCTGCTCGGCTCGTGGAGCGAGGACGGGCTGCCGCAGCACGGGGCCGAGCCCTCGCCCCGCGTGCGCCGGCTGGTGGGCCGGCTCGCGCCGCTGGTCGTGGGCGCCGGTGGCGCGGGCGACGCCGGTGACCTGGAGCAGGCCCGCACCTGGCTCGACGCGGCCCTGCGCTCGGACGCGCAGGCGTGGCGCTCCGAGCTCGGCGTGGAGGTCGACGAGACGGGGCTGTCGGTGGAGGCCAACCTCTTCCGCTACCGCCCGCACCCCGAGGTGACCGTCCGGCTCGAGCCCGGCGCCCGCCCGGTCGAGCTGGTCCGCCTGCTGGCGGCCGCCGAGCTCGCCGGGTCGGCCGTGCGCATCAGCGCCGACCCCCAGGCCGCCGGCCCGCTGGAGGCACTGCGCACCGGCGACGGCGAGGCGCGCCAGGCCGCCGACGACCTGGGCGAGCTGCTCACCATCGAGGACCGACCGACCTTCGTCGAGCGGCTGCGGGGGAGCCAGCCGTCGGCGCGGGTGCGCGCGGTCGGGCAGGACGGCGAGGTCGCGGAGCTGGTCCACGCCCTCGCGGGATCCCCCGTCACGGTGCTCGCCGACCCGGTGCTGGCCAACGGTCGCCGTGAGCTGCTGACCTTCCTGCGCGAGCAGGCGATCAGCCGCACCCTGCACCGGTACGGTCACGTGGCGCCGGACCTCGCCCGATGACGGTCCGCCGCTCCCCGGCCCCCCCGCACCAGCCCGACCCCGCACACGGGGGAGGGCCAGGCGCAGGAGCCGGTCGTGGGGGTCGCGCCTGGGCGAGGGCTTGGTCCTGTCCGTCACCTTCCTGATCTTTCGGCTGGTGATGGGCTGGCTCGGGCTGTTCGAGCGCGAGCCGTTCCTGGCGAGCGCCTCGGCGGCGCTGCTGCTCGGCGGGTTCTGGGTCGTGGTCGACCTGGCGTGGGACGTCTGGCGGCGCCGGCGGGAGGAGCGCCGGTGACGCGGTCGTCCCGTCGTCCGGGCGCTCACCGTCGCTGAGCCGACCGCCGAGGCGCGACCCGCCGCAGGACGACGTCCGCGATCGCGGCCGCGCGCTCGACCGGCAGCCCGTGCCGGGCACCGCGCAGCACCACCAGCTCGGCCCCGGGTATGCGGCGGGCGAGCAGCTCGCCGTTGCCCAGCGGGTTGACGCGATCGGCATCCCCGTGGACCACGACGGTGGGCGCGGCGATGCGGGGCAGCGAGTCCCACGCGTCGTGGCCGTGGGAGGCGCGATAGTGCAGGCCCCGCTGCGCCGATCGGGTCGTGGTCGCCGCGTCGGCGGACTCGGCGAGCTCGTGGTGCGCCCCGAGCCAGGCGGGGGTGTAGCTCAGCAGGGCCATCTCCATCGGGTCGCACCGCGCGATGGTGGCGTCGACGTCGTCCGCCCGCGGGACCCCGTGCCGGTCCCCCGGCGAGGTGCACAGCAGGGTCAGGCTCGCGACGCGCTCGGGGTGCCGGATCGCGAGCCACTGCGCGATGCGCCCACCCATGGAGTGGCCGACCACGTGCGCCCGCCCCACGCCCAGCCGCTCCAGCACCCAGGCCGCGTCGTCCGCGAAGGATCCCGTGGTCGGCGGGTCCCTCCGGTCCATGTCGTCGCTGTCACCGGTGCCGCGCTGGTCGATCGCGATGGTCTCGACGTCGCCCTCGAGCACCCCGCGCGCCGCCAGCTCGGCGACCAGCACGTCGTAGAGCCGGTGGTCCTGGCTCATGCCCGGCAGCAGCAGCACCGGCGCGCCGCCCTCGACGCCGGACCGCCACACCGCCAGGCGCGAGCCGTCGGCCAGCTCGACCACGTCCTTCGGCATACGGCCCCGTCCTCCCTGGCGACCCGCGAGTGAACGCATGGCGACCGACGACGGCCGCTCCGCCAACCTAGCGCCCGGTGACGAGCGTGGTCGGCTCGGCGTCGGGCTGGGCGCGCACGGTCACGCGCCCGGAGTCCATCTGCCAGACCAGCTCGTGCGGGGCCCCGGTGCCCTTGACGGTCACGCCCTCGCTGGCCCAGCCGACGATCTCGCCCTGCCACTCCTCGGGCACGATGTAGGACGCGCGCGTGCCCGGCTGACCGACGCGGTAGGCCTCGAGCCGCTCGCCGCCGTCGTCGTGGATCGCCACGACGACGAAGCGGCCGTTGGGGCTGGTCGCGAAGCTGTGGGCCGAGCCGTTGCCCGCCGAGGCGAGCACGATGGCCGACCCGTCGCTCGCCACGCTGAGGAGCCGCGCCTGGTTGGGCGGTGCCGAGTCGGTCGTCGAGTCGTGGGACCCCACGAGAGCGACATAGCGGTCCCCGACGCGGGTGCCGGCGATCTTGACGCGGGCGCCGGTGGGGAACGCCACAGGACCGAAGGGGGTGTCGAAGCTCTCGCCCGACGCGGTCCCGCCCGTCGCGGTCGGCGTGCTCACCGGGGTCGGTGTGCTCGCCGGGGTCGGTGTGCTCGCCGGGCTCGACGTCGACGTGGCCGATGGGACGTCCGTCGGCGACGCCGACGTGGAGCGGGGGGCAGACGGCTCGTCGGAGGTAGCCCCCGGAGTGCTGGTGCGGGGGCTCGGCCCCCCGCCGGACCGGGTGCTGCTGGGCGCGGGCGTCGGGTCGGCGGGCTCCGTCGTGACCTGCGACGTCGGGGGTGTCGCAGGCACGACCTTGTCCTCGGGGTCCTGACCGTCCGAGAGCCGCGGCACGAGGACCGCCGCCCCCACCACCAGCGCGAGCGTCGTGCCCGCACCGGCCATCGCGGTCACGCGACGGCGGCGACGCACGACCTTGCCGCGCTCCACGACCCACTCACCGAGGTCGGGCGAGGGCCGCACGTCGTGGGCGTGCCCCTCCAACGCCCGCCTCACCAGGCGTCCGAGATCGTCATCCCGCATGACCCAACCCCCTCTCCCACACCTCGTCACGGGCAGGCACGACCTTGCGCAGGTTGGCCAGGCCACGTGAGATCTGGCTCTTCACCGTGCCCAGGGAGCACCCCATGACGTCTGCTATCTCCGCCTCCGGGAGGTCCTCGTAGAACCGGAGCACGAGCGCCGTGCGCTGACGCGACCCGAGCGTCTGCAGCAACGCCCACATCCCGTCCCGCTCGTCGATGTCGTGCCGGTCGTCGACGGCCTGGTCCGGTGTCGTCTCCGTTGCGTACTCACGCCGCCCGACCTTGCGCCACACCGAGATGTTGGTGCGCGTCATGGCCGTGCGGGTGTAGGCATCGACGGACCTGTGGTCCGCGATCTTGTGCCACGACAGGTAGACCTTGACCAGAGTGCTCTGGAGCAGGTCCTCCGCCGCGGCGTGATCACCCGTCAGCAGGTACGCGTAGCGGAGCAACGGTCCGGAGCGTGCTGCCACGAAGGCAGTGAACTCCTCGTCGCGCTCGTCCATGGGGCTCCATCCCTCCCCAAGAGGTGCTGACACCCGAAGGACGCGGGCGCCGCTCCTCAGGTTGCACACCATGGTCACGATCTGCCAACCGTTCCCCTACCTAGGCCGATAGGGGGAGAACGCGTCGGAGTCGGGGGCTACTCTCCCCTCCATGAGCACCGCCGCCAGCGCCCCCTCGGGCGACCGCCGTCCCCTCGTGGTGATGGAGCAGGTCAACAAGCACTTCGGGGACCTGCACGTCCTCCGCGACATCGACCTGACGGTCCACGAGGGTGAGGTCGTCGTCCTGATCGGCCCCTCGGGGTCGGGCAAGTCGACCCTGTGCCGCACGATCAACCGGCTCGAGACCATCGAGTCCGGCTCCATCTCCATCGACGGCCGCCCCCTCCCCGAGGAGGGCAAGGCCCTCGCCCAGCTGCGGTCCGACGTGGGCATGGTCTTCCAGTCGTTCAACCTCTTCGCCCACAAGACGATCCTCGACAACGTCACCCTCGGCCCGACCAAGGTGCGCGGGGTCGGCCGCAAGGACGCCGAGGCTCGGGCCCGCCAGCTCCTGGACCGGGTCGGCGTCGGGCACCAGGCCGACAAGTACCCCGCCCAGCTGTCCGGCGGCCAGCAGCAGCGCGTCGCGATCGCCCGGTCCCTGGCCATGGACCCCAAGGTCATGCTCTTCGACGAGCCGACGTCGGCCCTGGACCCCGAGATGATCAACGAGGTCCTCGACGTCATGACCCAGCTGGCCCGCTCCGGCATGACCATGATCGTCGTCACCCACGAGATGGGCTTCGCCCGCAAGGCCGCGGACCGTGTCGTGTTCATGTCCGACGGGCAGATCGTCGAGCAGGCCACCCCCGAGCAGTTCTTCACCAACCCCCAGTCGGATCGCGCCAAGGACTTCCTCGGCAAGATCCTCACCCACTGAGCCGGCCCGCCGGCCACCACCCGAGGAGATCTCATGACGATCCGTCGCACCACCACCGCCGCGGCAGCCATCGCGCTCGCCGCCACCTCCCTCGCCGCCTGCGGCAGCTCCGGCGACCAGGCCGGCTCCGGCTCGTCCGGCTCCGGCGCCTCCTCCGGCGCCGGCGGGGGGACCGTCAAGGTCGGCATCAAGTTCGACCAGCCCGGCCTCGGCCTCAAGCAGGGCTCGACCTACTCCGGCTTCGACGTGGACCTGGCGACCTACATCGCCAAGGAGATGGGCAAGACCCCCGAGTTCGTCGAGGCCGTCAGCGCCCAGCGCGAGGCCATGCTGCAGGCCGGCAAGGTGTCCTACATCGTCGGCACCTACTCGATCACCGACAAGCGCAAGCAGAAGGTCGACTTCGCCGGCCCCTACTTCGTGGCCGGCCAGGACCTGCTCGTCCGGGCGGACGACACCACGATCACCGGCCCCGACGCTCTCTCCGGCAAGAAGCTCTGCTCGGTCAAGGGCTCCACCTCGGCCACCAAGATCAAGGACCAGTACCCCAACGTCCAGCTCCAGGAGTACGACACCTACTCCAAGTGCGTGGAGGCCCTGTCCAGCGGCTCCATCGACGCGCTGAGCACGGACAACACGATCCTCGCGGGCTACGCCGGCCAGTCGCAGTACCAAGGCAAGCTCAAGGTCGTCGGCAAGACCTTCAGCACCGAGAACTACGGCGTCGGCATCAAGAAGGGCGACACCGCCACCTGCCAGAAGGTCACCGACGCGATCACCAAGTACATCTCGTCCGGCGAGTGGCAGAAGTCGATCGACAAGAACCTCGGCACCGGCGGCTTCAAGGTCGACACCAGCAAGAACCCCCCGAAGCCCGCGGCCTGCGCCTGACCTCGGGCTCGCGCCCTCCCCGCCGCACCCTCCACGCGGCGGGGAGGCGCCTCGCACGGTGAGCCCGTATGCCGGGGCGCCCCGGCATACGGGCTCACCGCACCCCCGCCGCCCCCCACCCCCAAGGAGTCCGGATGCAAGAGCTCTTCAGCGAGTTCGACATCCTCGGCGCGTTCTGGATGACCATCAAGCTGACGGTCATGTCCGGCATCGGCGCCCTCGTCATCGGGACGATCCTCGCGATCTTCCGCCTGTCCCCCGTCCCGATGCTGCGCTTCCTCGGATCGCTGTACGTCAACGTCGTCCGCAACACCCCGCTGACGCTGATCGTCGTCTTCTGCTCGCTCGGGCTCGTCGCGCAGCTCAACCTGCGCCTCGCCAGCGCCCAGTCGCCGACCTTCATCAGGGACAACAACGTCAGGTTCGCGGTGGCGGCGCTGTCGATCTACACCGCGGCGTTCGTGTGCGAGGCGCTGCGGTCGGGCGTCAACACCGTGCCCGTCGGCCAGGCGGAGGCGGCCCGTTCCCTCGGCCTGGGCTTCCGCCAGACGCTGACCCAGGTCGTGCTGCCGCAGGCCTTCCGCGCCGCGTTGGTGCCGCTCGGCAACACGCTCATCGCCCTGACCAAGAACACCACGGTCGTGTCCGTCATCGGCGTCGCCGAGATCTCCTACCTGCAGGCCCAGGTCATCGAGGACCGGCCCGACGCGATCATGGCCTTCTTCGTGATCGTCGCGCTGGGCTTCGTGATCCTCACGCTGCCGATGGGGCTGTTCTTCACCCGTCTCGCCACCCGCCTGGAGGTCAAGCGATGAGCTCGGACGCATCCGTCCTGTTCGACGCCCCCGGTCCGCGGACCCGCCGCAACCAGCGCGTCGTCGCCGGGATCCTCCTGCTGGTCGCCGTCGCGATCGGGGTCTGGGTCCTGATGCAGCTCGGCGCCAAGGGCCAGCTCGAGGCCGCCAAGTGGCGCCCGCTGCTGTGGACGGACGTCTGGTCGGAGTACCTCCTGCCCGGCATCCTCGGCACGCTGCGCGCCGCCGCCATCTCGATCGCGGCCGCGTCGGTGATCGGTCTGCTGCTGGGTGTCGGGCGCCTGTCGGGGATGGCCCCCGTCCGTTGGCTGTGCGGGGCGGTCGTGGAGGTCTTTCGTGCGATCCCGGTGCTCGTGATGATGCTCGGGTCGTACGCCCTCTACGTCAACCGCGGGATGTTCCCCGGCTACGAGTCCCTCGCGGGCGTGGTCACCGGGCTCACGCTCTACAACGGCTCCGTCATCGCCGAGCTGGTCCGCTCCGGCGTCAACAACCTCCCCAAGGGCCAGGCCGAGGCGGGGCTTTCGATCGGCCTGCGCCCCGGCCAGGTGATGCGCTCCGTGCAGCTCCCCCAGGCCCTCACCGCCATGCTCCCGTCGCTGGTCAGCCAGCTGGTCGTGGTGCTCAAGGACACGGCGCTGGGCTACGTCATCCTCTACGAGGAGCTGTTGCGCAAGGCCGACCAGATCGGCTCCTGGCAGGGCAACGTCGTGCCGGCGCTGATCTTCGTGGCGGTCCTCTACATCGTGATGAACTACGCCCTCACCACGCTGGCCGGCCTCATCGAGCGCCGGATGCGTCGCCGCGGTCACACGGCGGCGCTCCCGGCCACGCCGAGCGCCGCCGAGGGTCAGCCGGCCGCTCCCTAGCCCTCCCACCCCCGCCGACTGGTCACTTCCCGGCGCGCGACGCCGTCGGGAAGTGACCAGTCGGCGAGGGGGGTGGTGGGGGCCGTGACCGGCACGATGCACCAGGGCAGCAGGTGCTGCACGATCGGCCCGATGCCCACGGCATACAGCACGGTCCCGAGGCCCACGCCGCCGCCGAGCAGCCAGCCGACGGCGAGGACGGTGACCTCCAAAGAGGTGCGCACGAGCCGCAGCGACAGGCCCGTGCGGTGCGCGATGCCGGTCATCAGGCCGTCCCGCGGGCCAGGCCCGAGCTGCGCCCCGATGTAGAGCGCGCCTGCCAGCCCGTTGAGCACGATCCCGGCCACGAGGAGAACCGCGCGCACCCACAGGGACGACGGCGCGACGAGCCAGCTCAGCGTCCAGTCGGTGGCGACGCCGATCCAGACCGCGTTGGCCACCGTGCCGAGACCCGGCCACTGCCGCAGCGGTATCCACGCCAGCAGCACGGCCACGCCCACGACGATGACGGTGACCCCGATCGACATCGGCAGGTGCAGGGCAACCCCGACGTGGAAGACGTCCCACGGGTCCAGGCCGAGGGCTGCGCGGATGATCATGCTCATCGACACGCCGTAGAGCGTGAGCCCCACCATCAGCTGCGTGATCCGTCGCGGCAGGCGGCCGGCACGCAGCTGCTGCACCGGGGTCATCGGCTGGAGGGTGCGGGTGGGGCGCGTCATACGACCATCATCACCGACGACTGGATTGGTCGGACATGGCCACTGGAGCGTTGGCGGACCGTATGCCGCCCCGCCGCCTCTCGGTGCCCGTGACCACCTGCACACCCTCGTGACCGCGGCCCTGCCCGGCTGGGAGGCCCAGGTGCCCCGCGGCGGCCTGAGCCTGTGGTGACGCCTGCCCCGACCGCGGTCGTCCGCGCTGGTCACGGCCGCCGCCCGGCGCGGGGTGCGGCTGGCACCCGGGCGGGCTAGAGCGCGAGCACCTCGATCTCGTAGCGCAGCGTGTGCGTGTCCCCCGGCGCGAGGGTGATCTCGTCCGCCAGCACGTTGCCGCCCTCCACGCACAACATCCCCGGCCACTCGTCGTCTCCCATGTCGGCGAGGCCGGCGGCCTTGTCCGCCCAGGGGTTCCACACGACCGTGCTCGCCGACCCGGACGTCGTCACGCGCAGCCGACGCCCGAGCACCGGGTCGACGACGGTGACCGGGCACGCCGAGCGATAGACCCGGTCGGTCTCGCCCCGCAGCGTCACCGGCCCCTCCTGGCGGTGGGTGCGGCCCTGGTCGGTCTTGTCGACGTAGGACGCCCGGTCCAGGCCGTCGAGCCGCACCTGGCGCACGTCACCCACCAACAGATAGGCGTGCAGGGCCTCCTCGTAGGTCTCCTCCTGCGACCCTACGTTGGTCACGCGCAGCGTGAGCTCGAGGCGGCGGCCGGCGCGGACGTCATACGTCGCGCGGAGCGCACCCAGGGTGAGGGAGAGCTGCGCCCGCCCCTCCTCGATCACGACCGGCTCCCAGGGTGTCGTGCGCGCGGGGCCGTGCGAGGGCTTGCGGTCGCCGGAGCGGCCGGGGCCGAACCACGGGAAGCAGATGGGCACCCCGCCCCGGATGGCCCTCCCCTCCTGGAGGAAGGTGTCATGGCTGACCCACAGGACCGGCTGCTCGCCGACGGGGGTCCAGGTCACCAGGTGCGCCCCCTGCTCGTGGATCGCAGCGGTCGCCTCGGGGCCGGAGATGTCGTGGGGTGCGGGGAGAGTGCCCATGACCAGACCGTATGGCGTGCCCGCGGCCGACGTCACCCGGGGTGGCCGCTTCCGGTGCAGCCCGGGTGTCAGGCCGGCTCGACGTCGCGCGTGGCACGCACGACCCGGCTCGGCGACAGCCCGGCCGCGACCAGCTGGGCACGAGCACAGCCGGCGACGACGCGCAGGTCCGCCGAGGTGGCGAGGTGCTTGGTCACGACGCCGGCCACCGCCAGGACCGCCGCGGGCCCGAGGTAGCCCACCCCCGACAGGTCGAGGACGTGGGGACGGGTCGGCTGCGGCAGGCCGGCCAGCTCGTCCCGCAGCTGCGGGACGGCCTCTGCGGCGCCGGCCGCGTCGAGATCCCCGGCCACGGCGACCACGGGGATGGCGAGTTGATGCCCCACCTCCACGGACGGGGCAACGCGCTCGGCCGACCACGCCGGGGCCGCCTCGCCCTGGGGGACCTCCAGCAGCGGGGCGCACCGCGGGTCCAGCAGCACCGACAGGAGTCGGTCCAGGTGGGTCGGGTCGCCGGCTCGCGCGCTCGCGCCCTCGACCAGGCGGGCAGCGAGGGTGCGCACGCGCGTGTTGGTGCGCTGGGAGTACCACCCGAGCAGGGAGAAGGCCTCGTCCGCGGTGATGCCGTAGGCCAGGACGAGGACGCCCTTGGCCTGCTCGATGAGCGCGCGGGCCTCGACGACCTCGTCGAGCTGGTCCGTCATCTCCTCGGCGACCGCCCTCTGCACCATCGGCCCCACGTCGAGCAGGTAGCCGGACGCCCCGACGAGGGAGCCGTCGTCGTCGTAGGAGCCGAGCCCCACGGCCAGCACGTCCCGCTCCTGGCCGTCGTGCCGGACGAGCCGGCGGCGGTGGGCGAACGCCTCGCCGCGGCGGAGCGCCTCGGAGGCCGCCACCGCGAGGTCGGCGTCCGCGGGGTCGAGGTGGGTCAGGAACAGGTCCAGGCCGTCGGGGCCCTGACCGGGCTCGAGTCCGTGCAGGGCGTACAGCTCCGGGGACAGCGACCACTCCAGGTCCTGGGGACCGCGCACCTCGACCTGCCACGACGCGGGGAGGATCGTGGGCCTGTCGTCACTCATGTCGTTCACGTCGCTCCAGAGCCGTGGGACGCGCACCGAGACGGCGCGGGATCTGTCGCTAGGGCTGAACGACGCGCTGGCCCGGGAGCACCCGGGGCCAGCCGACGCATTTTAAGCCCTGCACGGCTGCCCTCCCAACTGCGGCTGCTCCTCTCGGCGCTGCTCCGCGTGACGGGTGACCCACCGTGCCAGAGTGACGGTGCGAGCTGCCTCCGTCGGAGGCGGGTGGCGACGTGGAGGTGGATCCTTGCGGACCCCAGCGACCGACCGGACCCGGGTCGCCGCCCTGACCTGTGCGGTGGTCCTGCTCGTCGTGGTGGCAGCGCATGCGTTCGTCGGCTGGGCGCGGCACCGTGGCCCCGGGCAGCCGCCGGCCATCAACCCCACCGTGGTGGTCCTCGGCCTCGTCACCGCCTTGCTGCTCGCCGGGTGGGCCCTCGTGGGCCGGGCCCGGGACCGCGTCACCGACCGCATCCGCGCCCACCACCCCGAGCGCCGGGTGGTGCTGGAGACGGCCGACCTGCCGTCGGGCACCGGTGCGGAGACGGGCGCTGAGGTTGCGGCCGGGGCTGGCGCGGCGGCATGGGACGACCCGCTGACCGCGGCTGCGTGGCGAGGCGCCTGTCGGCGGCGCCTGGTCCCACCGCTCGTCCTCGCGCTGGCGGCCCTGGTGCTCCTGCTGGTCACGGGCCTGATGGCGCGTATGGCGAGCGCAGAGCTGCACGACCGCGGGGTCCGCACGCCGGCGCAGGTGACGGCCTCGGGGTGGACCTACACCGGGCTCGGTCACTCCCCGTGGGTCCGGGTGACCCACGTGGAGGGCGGCCGGACCTATGCCTCGGTCGTGCACGGCGTGGATCCGCAGGTGGTGCCGGTGGGCACGCAGCTGACGGTGGTCGTCGACCCGGACGACCCCGAGACGGTGGGCGCGGTCGACGACCCCGCCCCGTCCGCCGTCACGCAGTGGTGGCAGAACCTCCTGCGTCTCGCGCTGGTGGTGGGTCTCGGCTGGGCCGGGGTGGCCGGGGCACGCATGCTCGCGTGGCGATCGGCGCTGCGGAGCGGGCCGTGGCAGCCGTGGCGCCTGCTGTCGGCCGCGCCCGCGGGGCGGGGCGTCGTGCTGGCGCTGCAGGACCGGGCCGGGGACGTCCCGGTCGTCGCCCGGTCCGGCGGGGTGCCCGGGGGCGGGGTGCCCGCCGACCTGCGCGGCGCCGCGGGGACCGACGAGGTGGGCGTGCTCCCGGGGCCGCGTCATCACCTGTTGCTGGGCCGGCGCCTGCTCCTCGCCACGTCCTCCGGGGTCGTCGAGGCGGTCCTCCCACGCACCGTCGCCGAGGCGTCGCGCCTGGCCCGTTGAGGGGGGGTGGCGCGTCAGCGCTCGAGCACCGCCACGAGGAAGTCGCTGCCCTGACGGAACGCCCTCAGGTCCCACGACGACAGCAGCACCGACTCCGTGAGGCCCGCCACGCGCGTGTCCATCCGGAACGCCCCGAAGTCGTATCCACGGCCTGCCCCGAACCCCACGACCAGGCGTCCACCCTCGGCCAGGTGCGCCCCCATCCGGCGCAGCACCTCCACCCGGGTGCTCGCCGCGAGGAAGGTCATGACGTTGCCGCCGCACACCACGACGTCGAAGCCCTCGTCGATGCCCACCGCAGCCAGGTCGAGCTCATTCAGGTCGCCGACCAGCCAGGTCGGACCGGGGTGATCGGCCTCGGCGGCGGCGATCAGCACCGGGTCCACGTCGACGCCGACGACCGTGTGGCCGAGGTCGTGCAGGAAGCCGCCCACGCGGCCGGGTCCGCACCCGGCGTCGAGGATCCGCGAGCCGCGTCCGACCATGGCGTCGACCATGCGCGCCTCCCCTGCCAGGTCACGCCCCTCGCGCGCCATACGACGGAACCGCTCGACGTAGCGCTCGGAGTGGGTGGGGTCGGCGGCGACGATCTGCTCCCAGTCGCTGGGCACGCGGGTCACGGGGGCTCCTCGGGTGGGGTGTGTCAGACCGCGAGTCTAGAGTGTGCGAGGACCACCGCACCCGAGCGAGAGGAGTGGACATGGCCGATCAGGGCCCTGCGCCGTTCGTGACCGACATCGAGCGAGCGACGCTCGACAACACCATGTTTCGCGACACCTTGTGGACCGGGCAGCACCTGCAGCTGACCGTGATGGCGATCCCGCCGGGAGGCGAGATCGGCTTGGAGATGCACGACGACACCGACCAGTTCCTGCGCGTCGAGGCCGGCCGGGGCCGCGTGATGATGGGCAGGGCGAGCAACGACCTGCAGTTCCAGGAGGTCGTGTCGGACGACGACATCGTGATGGTTCCCGCCGGCTCCTGGCACAACGTCGTCAACATCGGCGACACGGTGCTCAAGGTCTACTCGCTCTACGGCCCGCCGGACCACGTGCACGGCACCCGCCACGCGACCAAGCAGGACGCCGACGAGGACCCCAACGAGCAGGACTGAACCCGGCTCGCGGCGCCGACCTGCTCGAATGCCGCAGCCGGGCGCCTCGGGGGCCGGTGTCAGCGGCGGGCCGCCGCCAGGCGAGCCCGTCCGCGGGCCAGGGCGGCCTCGACCGGGCTCCCGCCGGCGGCATCCTCGAGCAGGTCGGTCACGCGGGGCCCGATGGCGTCGACCGCCTCGGTGAGCTGCTGGTCGGTCCACGCCTGCGCGCGGGCGTGCTCGTGGATCACTCCCCCGGCGTTGGCGACGAAGTCCGGGACGAAGGTGATCCCCCGCTGCGCCAGGGCCCGTTCGCACGAGGGGTCGTCGAGGACGTCGTTGGCGGCGCCGGCGACGACCCGGCAGCGCAGCAGCGGGATCACGTCCGCCGTCACGACCCGCGCGACGGCCGAGGGGGCGAGCACATCGCACTCGCAGGTCACGACCTCGGCGACGCCCACGACCTCGCCGCCGCACTCCGCGGCGACCGACGCCGCGCGCTCGGCGTCCACGTCGGCCACGAGCACCCGCGCCCCGTCACGGGCCGCCAGCCGGGCGAGCTCGCCGCCGACGTTGCCGACGCCCTGGACCGCCACCGTGAGTCCGTCCAGGGTGGGCGCGCCGCACGCGTGCCGGACCCCGGCGCGCATCGCGACGTAGGCCCCGCGCGCCGTCCACGGAGAGGGGTCGGCGTCCGCGCAGTAGACGCGCGCCCCGCGGGAACGGATGACCTCCATGTCGGCCAGCGTCGTGCCCATGTCCACGCCGGGGATGTAGAGCCCGTGCGTGCGGGCCACCGCGTCCCCGAACGCCTCGAACACCGCTCGGCGGGCGGCGTCGTCGCGTGGCGCCCCGTCCGCCAGGATCACGGACTTGGCCCCGCCGTAGGGCAGCTCGGCGAGCGCGTGCTTGTAGGTCATGGCCCGCGCGAGACGCTGCGCCTCCTGGACCGCCGCCTCGGTGGACGGGTAGGGGCGCCAGCGCACCCCGCCGAACCCCGGCCCGAGCGTCGTGTCGTCGATCGCGATGACCGCCCTCAGGCCGGTCGTCCGGTCGGCATAGGCGATGACCTGCTCGCTGGCCCAGGGGTCGATCGCGCTCATGCCCCGACTCTGCCACCTGCACGGCCCGCCACCAACGCCCGAGTGGTCACCTCCCGACGTCGGGAGGTGACCACTCGGGCGTTGGGGCCTGGGCGAGGCGGCGGCTCCGTCAGTCGTCCGTGCGCGTGGACCCGTCGGCGTGACGGGCGTGCTCGGCATAATCCTGCAGGTTGACCTGCGGGGTGGGCTGCAGCCGGTCGGCCGGGTTGACGGGGCTCGGGACGTGGCCGGGGCGCACCTCGGTGGCGTGCGGGTCGTCGTCCAGCGTGGCGTAGTCGAACGGCCGGTCGCCGGACAGCACCGCACGCGCCTGCTCGTGGTCGAGGGTGCCGGTCCAGCGACCGATGACCAGGGTGGCCACCGCGTTGCCGGCGAAGTTGGTGACGGCGCGTGCCTCGGACATGAACCGGTCGATGCCGACGATGATGCCGACGCCGTCCAGCAGCTCGGGGCGGTGCGCCTGCAGGCCTCCGGCGAGGGTGGCCAGGCCGGCACCGGTGACGCCGGCGGCGCCCTTGGACGCGATGATCATGAAGACCAGCAGACCGATCTGCTCGCCCATGCTCATGGGCTTGCCCATCGCATCGGCGATGAAGATCGACGCCATGGTCAGGTAGATCGCGGTGCCGTCGAGGTTGAACGAGTAGCCGGTCGGGACGACGACGCCCACCGTGGAGCGGTCCACGCCGGCGTGGGTCATCTTGGCCATGAGGTGCGGCAGCGCCGACTCCGAGGACGACGTCGCCACGATGAGCAGGAACTCCCGCCCGAGGTACTTCAGCAGGGTGAGGATGTTGATCCGCGCGACCAGCCACAGCACGGAGCCGAGGACGACCACCACGAAGAGCAGGCAGGTGAGGTAGAAGCCGAACATCAGCTTGAGCATCTCGCCGACGGCCTTGGGGCCAGAGGTGCCGACCACCGCGGCGATGGCGCCGAAGGCACCGATCGGGGCGAGCCACAGCACCATCGTCAGGATGCGGAAGACGACCTTCTGCAGCACCGCGACCGCGGCGAGTGCCGGCTCCCCGGCACGCCCCATCTTTTGGATCGCGAAGCCCACGAGCAGCGCGACGAACAGGGTCTGCAGCACGGACCCGGAGATGAGCGAGCTGAACAGCGTCTCGGGGATGATCCCCTGGACGAACTCGACGGTGCCGCCGCCGTGCTCGGCCTGCTCGGCGTACTTCTTGCCGGCGCCCGCGACGACCTTGATCCCGTGCCCCGGCTGCAGGAGGTTGCCCACGACCAGGCCGATCGCGAGGGCGAAGGTCGACATGGTCAGGAAGTAGGCGAGGGCCATGGAACCCGCCTTGCCCACCGTCGCGGCGGCCCGGACCGAGCCGATGCCGAGGACGATGGTGCAGAAGATGACGGGGCTGATCATCATCTTGATCAGGCTGACGAACGAGTCACCGACCCACTTCCAGCCCTTGGCCGCGTCCGGGGCGAGCATCCCGAAGGCGATGCCCCCGAGCACCGCGATGATGACCGCGATGTAGAGCCAGTGCGAGCGATCCCGAGGGCGTTCCTTGGGCTCCGGGATGGTGGGGTTCGAGCTGTAGGCCATGTCAGCGTTCCTGTCACGTCGTTGGGCAGCGCGCAACAGTATGCGGCCAGGCGGGACGGCATACGACTCAGAAGTCTGACCGTCACCTGATCGATATGGGCGGTGGCACAGTGTCGGCATGAGATCCCTGTGCGTCTTCTGCGGCTCCTCCCTCGGCCGGTCCCCGTCGTATGCCGCCGCGGTGGCCTCCCTCGGGGCCGCCCTGGCCGCGCGCGGCACCCGCGTGGTGTACGGCGGGGCGCGGGTGGGCACCATGGGCGTGCTCGCGGAGGCCACCCTGGCGGCGGGCGGTGAGGTGGTCGGCGTCATCCCGCAGCACCTCATGGACGACGAGGTCGGCCACGACGGGCTGACCGAGCTGCACGTCGTGGGCTCGATGCACGAGCGCAAGGCGCTGATGGCCGACCTGGCGGACGGGTTCGTGGCCCTGCCGGGCGGGATGGGCACGCTCGACGAGCTCGCCGAGATCCTGACGTGGGCGCAGCTCGGGCTGCACCGCAAGCCGGTGGGTGCGCTCGACGTCGACGGCTACTGGCAGCCGCTGCTCGCCTTCCTGGACCACGCGCGCGACGAGGAGTTCCTGCGTCCGGCGCACCGCGAGCTGCTGATCGCCCGCCCGACGGTGGACGCCCTGCTGGACGCGTTGGAGGCGCACGCGCCGGCCGACGGGGACGCGCCCGACGCGTGGGTGGACCGCTGACACCGCCCCGCCCCTCCAGAGGACCCGAACTGAGCCCCCAGCCCCCAGCCCCCAACCCGCCGCCCACGCCCG
Organism: Arsenicicoccus cauae; assembly: GCF_043162025.1. Lineage (NCBI taxonomy): Bacteria > Bacillati > Actinomycetota > Actinomycetes > Micrococcales > Intrasporangiaceae > Arsenicicoccus > Arsenicicoccus cauae. Next base: position 486,105 of record NZ_CP171001.1, read on the forward strand.
CACGACCGAGCAGTGCCCCTCACCCTCCGGGATCGGGGGTGTCTGCTCCAGGGACGGTGGACGAAACACGCACGATCCCGGGGGCACGAGGCGAGGGAGCGGTCAGGGGGCGAGGGACGCCATGACTTCGATGGCGGGCAGCTCCTGCGCGGCCTGCCAGCCGGCCCCCGCCCACAGCGACACGCCCTGCGGATCGCCACCGGCCGCAGCAGCGGCGCGCAGCGGCTTGGTCAGCTGGTCGACCTGCGGAAACACCGCGGGCGCATCGCCGTCGTGCGCCTCGACGAAGGCGTTGCGCAGCCCCCGAGCGGGACGCCCGGAGAAGGCCCGGGTCACCACGGCCGAGGCTCCCGGCAGGCGCAGCCCCGTCCGGTGCGCCGCCGACGTGCCCGCCTCGGGCGTGAGGAGCAGCGCCGTGCCGACCTGGACGCCCACGGCGCCCGCGCCCAATAGCCGCCGCACGTCCCCCGCCGTGGCCACCCCGCCGGCGGCGACGCAGGTCACGCCGAGATCGCTCACCGCCGGCAGGAGCCCCAGCGCGTCGAGACGGTTGGGCTCGTCCTCGACCCGGTGCGTCGAGCGGTGCCCACCTGCGTCGAAGCCCTGCACCACGAGCACGTCCACGCCGAGCGCGGCAGCGTGGGCCGCCTCGTCCTCGCTGGTGACGGTGACCCACACCTCGCTGCCGGCCTCCTGCAGGGCTCCCACGACCTCCGGCGACGGAAGCCCGAAGGTGAACGACACGATCGCCACCGGCTCGGCGAGGGTGAGCAGGGCGATCTTGTCGTCATACGCGTCAGTGTCGGACCAGTCCGGCTCGGGGAGGGTGACGCCCAGCCGCTCGGCATCCGCCTGCAGGGTCGCGCGATAGGCCTCGACGGCCGCCGACCCGAGGGCCCCCACTGACCCCGAGGGCACGAAGACGTTGACCCCGAACGGTCGGTCGCCCACGAGGTCGTGGGTCTCGGCGATCTGCTCGGCGACCTGCGCCGGAGACCTGTAGCCGGCGGCGAGGAGGCCCGTGCCGCCTGCCGCGCAGCAGGCCGCGACGAGTGCGGGGGTCGAGGGGCCGCCCGCCATGGGAGCGCCGACGAGCGGGAGGTCGAGGGTCTCGATCAGGCTCATGCATCCAGCCTGGCAGACCGGCCCTCACCTCGCCGACTGGTCACTTCCGTGCGTCCCCCTCGGTCGTACGGAAGTGACCACTCGGCGGTGGTGTGGGGCGAGGATCAGTCCTCGGGCATCAGGATCATCAGGGCGAGGTAGATCAGCACCTGCGACCCGGGGATGATCAGCGACGCGATGAAGACGAGGCGCACGATGTTGGCGTCGATGCCCAGCTTGCGCCCGATGCCGGCGCACACGCCCATGGCGACGCGTCCGCTGCGGGGGCGGGTGAGGCCGTTGCGGCGCATGGTGGCGTAGATCGAGTTCACGTGGGTCCTCCTCGGTAGTGGCTGTGGCACCAGCCTGGTAGACCTCGGTGGGCGCCGCCATGAGGGTCGTCCCTGATCCGACCCCGTCCGACCCTCAGGGGGCAGGCAGGATGCGCACGCCCTGGGCCTTGACGGCGAGGGTGACGGCGGTGCCGGCGCGCAGCCCGAGCTCGGCGCAGGCGAGGGGGGTGACGTCCGCCCCGACGCGGACCCCGGAGGGGGTGCAGGCCCAGAGGCGGACGGCACCTGCGTGGGTGGCCAGGTCGGTGACGACGGCCGGTATGACGGTCCGCGGGCTGCCGGTCACGGGTCCGACGTGCACGGCGACGTCGGCGGGATCGCAGAGGGCCACCGCCTCGCCGCCGACGGGCAGGTCGCCGCGGCCGTGCACGACCAGACCGTCGGGCAGTCGCACCTGGCCAGGGGCGATGACGGTGCCGCGCAGGAGGTTGCGTCCGACGAACCGCGCGGCGAACGCGCTGCGGGGGGCGTCGAGCAGCGTGACGGCGGGGCCGCGCTCGGTGACCCGGCCGCCCTCGACGACGGCGACGTCGTGGGCGAGGGACACGACGTCGAGCAGGTCGTGCGTGACGAGCAGGACGCGGGTGTCGCTGCCGTGCAGCAGGTCTCGCAGCACGTGACGCACGTCGGCGGCGACCTCGACGTCGAGGGCGGACAGGGGTTCGTCGAGCAGGAGCAGGTCGGGCCGGCAGGCCAGCGCGCGGGCGAGGGCGACGCGCTGCGCCTGGCCGCCGGACAGCTCGGAGCCGCGCCGCCCGGCCAGGTGGGCGATGTCGAGACGTTCGAGCCACGCGTCCGCGCGCGACCCCGCCTCGCGGCGCGGGACCCCCTGGGCGCGGGGTCCGAAGGCTACGTTGCCCCGCACGTCCAGGTGGGGGAAGGCGAGCGGGTCCTGGCCGAGCAGCGCGACGCGGCGCCGGTGGGGTGGCAGCCAGGTGCCGGCGTCGGTGTCGACGAGGACGCGGTCGCCCAGGACGACGCGGCAGCGGCGCGGGCGCAGGAGCCCGGCGACGGCGGCGAGGACCGTGGACTTGCCGGCGCCGTTGGGCCCGACGAGCGCGGAGACCCCTGCGCCGTCGAAGGTCTCGTCGACGGCGACGCCCCGCTCGGGGATCTCCACGCGCACCTGCAGGGCCGTCACGCGCGGCCTCCGACGGGGCGTCCCGCGGGGCGGTGCACCAGCCCGACGACGACGCCGGCGACCACGACCAGCACCAGCGAGAGCGCCACGGCCGCAGCCGGATCCGTCTCGCGCTGCAGGTAGACCTCGAGCGGGAGGGTGCGCGTCACGCCCTGCAGGGACCCGGCGAAGGTCAGGGTCGCCCCGAACTCCCCCAGGGAGCGCGCGAAGCACAGCACCGTCCCGGACAGCAGCCCCGGCAGGACGAGCGGGAGGGTCACGCGCCGCAGCACCGTCGTCGGCGCGGCCCCCAGCGTCGCCGCCACGGCCTCGTAGCGCTCCCCCGCCGTCCGCAGCGCCCCCTCCAGGGCGACGACGAGGAAGGGCAGAGCCACGAAGGCCTGCGCGAGGACCACCGCCGTCGTCGTGAATCCCACGCGCACGCCGAGCAGCTCGAGGTGCTGACCGATCAGTCCGCGTCGCCCGAGGGTCAGCAGCAGGGCGAGCCCGCTCACCACCGGCGGCAGCACGAGCGGCAGCAGGACGAGGGCACGCAGGACCCCGAGCCCGGGCAGCCGCGTGCGGGCGAGGGCGAGCGCGAGCGGCACCCCGAGCACCAGGCAGAGCGCGGTGCTGGCGAGCGCGGTGCGCAGGCTCAGCCCCAGCGCGGCGACCGAGGACTCGCTGGTCACCAGCTCGCCGAAGCGGCCCCACTCGACCTGAGCGACCATCGCGACCAGCGGCAGCAGGACGAAGGCCGCGCCCGCCAGCGCCGGGAGCCAGGCCCACCCCGGCAGCCGTCCGGCGACGACGTGAGCACCCTTGTGGCTCACGGCTGCTGGAATCCGGCCTGGGCCAGGACGGCCCGGCCCTGCGGCCCGGTGACGAGGTCCACGAAGGCCTGGGCGTCGGCGCCGCCCGCCGTCGCGGTGACGGCGATCGGATAGGTGTTGACGGCGGCGGAGGCCTCGGGGAGCGGTATGACGTCCACCGCGGAGCCTGCCGCACGGGCGTCGGTGGTGTAGACGAGACCGGCGTCCGCCTGGCCCGCCCGCACCTTGCCGAGGACGTCGGTCACCGACTGCTCCTCGCTGACGGGCTTGAGCGTGACGCCCGCGGACCGCTCGACGCGCTCGGTCGCTGCGCCGCACGGCACGGGAGGGGCGCACACCACGACGGCCACCCCGTCCCGCGCGAGGTCGGCCAGGCGGGTGATCCGCCGGGGGTTGTCGGGCGGGGTGACGATGGTCAGGGTGTTGGTGGCGAAGGCGCGCGGCTCGGCGCCGAGCAGGCGGGCCCCGAGGGCCTTGGTCATGGTGCGCTCGTCCGCGGTGGCGAGCACGTCGGCCGGGGCGCCCTGCTCGAGCTGGGCCACGAGGTCGCTGGACCCGGCGAAGCTGAAGGTGACGGTCACGCCCGGGTGGGCCCTCTCGTAGTCCGCACCGAGCCGGGTGAAGGTCTGCCGCAGGCTGGCGGCGGCGAAGACGGTGAGCGTACGCGCTGCACCGGAGCCGGTGCCACCGGGAATGGAGCTGCCGGTCCCGGCGCCACCGGGCGACGTACCGCCGCAGGCCGACGCGAGCAGCAGCGTGGCGGCGGCCAGCGCGGTGCGGATCCCCAGAGTGCGCCGGGCGGTCGGCATACGGCCGGTCATGACTGCCCTGCCGGGGTCTCGACGATCACGGTGGTCGCCTTGACGACGGCCACCGCCACGCGACCGGGCTCGAGACCGAGCGTCTCGGCCGAGCGGCGGCTCATCAGGGACACCATCGTGAACGGGCCGCACTGCACGGACACCTCCGCCATGACGCCGTCCGCCACGACCTCCGTCACCAGCCCGACGAGACGGTTGCGGGCCGAGGAGCCGACCCCCAGCACGTCGGGCAGCGCGGCCGCCTGCTCGCGCGCCAGGCGAGCCAGGTCGGGCCCGTCGACGACGAGGCGCCCCGACGCGTCCTTGACCGCGGCGAGCCGTCCCTGGTCGACCCACCGCCGCACGCTGTCGTCGCTGACGCCGAGCAGCGCCGCGGCGTCCTTGATGCGGATGCCTTCCACGACAGACCTCCATCCTGACCGCAGATGCGGACAGCGTCGAGCATAGTCGCCGCAGGTGCGGAGTCAGGTCCGGCGTCAGGTGCGGCGCGTCCCGATCGTGAAGCCCTGGTCGACGAGGCGCGCGGCGTAGACCTCGCCCAGCCCCGTGGCCGGCGTGAGCACGCCGGCGGTGTCGGGCAGGCGTGGCCGGTCCAGGACCAGCGCCAGCGCGGCCTCGCCGATCATCACGGCGGTGCCGTCGTAGCCCGGGTCGAACGGTGCCGACACCGTGGTGACGTAGCGCGCGCCCGTCGTGGTGGTGGCGTGCACCTCCATGGCGAACTCTCCCGCCGCGCGGGACTTCTCACTCGGTCCCTCGCCCGGCGAGGGCAGCACGCGGTCCGCCACCTGCCGCAGCCCAGGCGTCGAGAATCCCGTCACCAGCGCCGGCATGACGGCGGCCATCGCCATGGCCTTGAGCGGCGCGGCACCCTTGCGCCCGGTGTCCACGACCTCCCGATAGCGCATCCCCCGGCCGTAGGCCCACCCCGCGAGGGCGTTGCTGCGCCGCACGACCTGGGCGTTGAACGTGCCCATGAAGAACGGCGCCGCCCAGGACCCGGTGTCCGCGCTGCGCTCCAGCCACACCTGACCGATCCGGCCGACCGGCTCGGGCTCGGCCTCGCGGTCGGGGCTGAGGGCATAGGGGTCGATCGCGGTGCGGACCCGTGACCGGTCGCCCCGCACCGTGTCGACCTGCACGCGCATCGAGTCCAGGGTCCCGCCGCTGAAGCCGCCCTTCATCCGACGCACGTGCAGGGTCGTCTCGAGCAGCGTCCCCTCGCCGTCCTCGTGGACCTGGTCCGCGGTGAGCAGCACCCCGAGGTCGGACGGCACGGAGTCGAAGCCGCACGAGTGCACGATCCGCGCCCCCGACTCCCGCGCCGCCTCCTCGAAGCGGTCGATCGAGTCGCGGACGAAGAGGGTCTCGCCCGTGAGGTCGACGTAGTCCGTGCCCAGCTCGGCGCACACACCGACCAGCGGCAGGCCGTGCCGGGCATAGGGACCGACGGTGGACAGCACCACACGGGTCCGCACCGCCATGGTGGCCAGGGACCCCGCGTCGTCCGAGTCGGCCACCACGAGCGGCCAGTCCGCGGCCCGGGCCGGCAGCCCCGCCCGCACCGACTCGAGACGCCCGACCGAGCGTCCTGCCAGGGCGATCCGCACGCCGTCCGGCGCGTGACGGGCGAGGTGGCCCGCGATCAGGCCCCCGACATACCCCGTCGCTCCGTAGACGACGATGTCCAGCTCGCGATCCGCGGTGGGGGTGGTGGGGTGGCTCGGGCTGGTCATGGCAAACCTCTCGCACGACGACGACGGCAGGATGTCGACCGATCCCACCACGCCCGCCGGACCGGGACAACCATCCCGCCCGGACCTCGGACGGTCTCTGGACGCGGCAAGCCCCGCCGCCTACGCTCTGGTAACCCTCGATCACGGGGGTGACCATGCCCGTGCAACGACGCCAGGAGCAGCTGATGGCCAACCTCGCCCAGATCCTCACCGACACCGCGTCCCGGCACGGGGACCGGATCGCCGTCCGGCAGGACGAGGAGCAGCTCACCTATGCCGAGCTCGACCAGCGCGTGGCGCTCGCGGCGGGGTGGTTGCGCAGCCAGGGCGTCGGTCCCGGCGACCCTGTCGTGCTGAGCCTGCCCAACATCACGGCGTTCGTGGTCGCCTACTACGGCATCCTGCGCGCCGGCGGGGTCGTCGTGCCGATGAACCCGCTCTTCAAGCCCCGCGAGGTGGCCTACTACCTGCAGGACTCCGGTGCCCGCCTGATCATCGCCGCGACGCCCGACGCCGCCGAGGGAGCCGAGGAGGCGGGATCGACCTTCGTGCCCGTCACCGACCTGCCCGGGCTGCTCGCGGCGGCCGAGCCCGTCACCGAGGCGGTCGAGCGGGACGACGAGGACACCGCGGTCATCCTCTACACCTCCGGCACCACCGGACGCCCCAAGGGTGCCGAGCTGCGGCACCGCAACCTGCGCAGCAACGCCGAGGTCTGCGGCCGCACCCTCCTGCGCCTCACCCCCGAGGACACGGTCGTGGGGTGCCTGCCGCTGTTCCACGTCTTTGGCATGACCTGCGCCATGAACACCGCGATCCTGGCCGGCGCGACCCTCAGCCTGATCCCGCGGTTCGCGCCCGACAAGGCGCTCGAGGTCATCCAGCGCGACCGGGCCACGATCTTTGAGGGGGTGCCGACGATGTATGCCGCCATGCTCCAGTCTGCGCGCGCCGTCACGGCCGCCGGTGGCGAGATCCCCGACCTGTCCTCGCTGCGCACCTGCATCTCCGGGGGCGCGTCCCTGCCCGTCGAGGTGCTGCGGGCGTTCGAGGAGACCTTCGACGCGATGATCCTCGAGGGCTACGGACTGTCCGAGACGTCACCCGTCGCGTCCTTCAACCACCCGGAACGGGTGCGCAAGCCGGGATCGATCGGCACCCCGATCGAGGGCGTCGAGATGGACCTGCGCACCCCCGAGGGCGAGCCGGTGCCCGAGGGCGAGATCGGCGAGATCGTCATCAAGGGCGCCAACATCATGCGCGGCTACTGGGGCCGGCCCGACGCCACGGCCCAGGCCATCCAGGACGGCTGGTTCCGCTCCGGGGACCTTGGGCGGCGGGACAGCGACGGCTACTACTACATCGTCGACCGCGCCAAGGACATGATCATCCGCGGCGGCTACAACGTCTATCCGCGCGAGGTCGAGGAGGTGCTCTACGAGCACCCGGCCGTCCTCGAGGCCGCCGTCGTCGGCCAGCCGCACGAGCACTACGGCGAGGAGGTCGCCGCGTTCGTCGCCCTGCGGCCCGAGTCCGGCCTGGCCGGCGGCGACGCCACCGCGGACGAGCTGCGCGAGTTCTGCAAGGCGCGCCTCGCCGCTTACAAGTACCCGCGCCACATCACGTTCGTGGACGCGCTGCCCAAGGGCGCGACCGGCAAGATCCTCAAGCGGGAGCTCCCCACCCCCTGACCGCTGGTGCGGGCGCCCCGGGCGTGCGAGACCAGGGCGCCCCCACGCCCCCACGCCTGCGCTCAGGCCGTGGCGGCCATGGTGGTCCAGGGGGTGGTGGCGACCGCGTCCGAGCGTCTGCCGGTACGCCGCCGCCAGCCGGGCCGCCACCTCGCGCGTCGGCCCGACCGGGTCGAGGACGGGCACGGGCAGGTGCTGCACGGTCTCGCGCAGCCGCACGGTGAACGCCCCGGCCACCAGCTCCCACGGCACCACCACGACGTGACCCCGCGTGCGGGACCGGTGGTGGCGGACCTGCTCCTCCAGGCGGTCCGCTCGGCAGGGGATGATGCGGGCGGGGGTCTGCTCCTGGATCGCCATACCGGCCCACGAGAGCGAGACCTCAACCTCCGACTCCCAGCCGAACGGCGCGACCACCAGGCACACGTCCTCCGGCGAGTCGAGGCCCTGGTCGAGCAGGCGCCGTCCGAGGGCCTTGGCGATCGTCCCGTCCGTCCCCAGGGCATTCGCGACGATCGCGCCGCTGCGGGACCGGGCGAGCTCGACCTGGATCTCCTGCAGGAGCTGGCGCTGGGGGGTGAGCGAGAGGGGCACGACCACGGTGGGGGCGCCGGAGGCCGCGTCGAGGTGGCCGGCCAGCGCGTGCGGGGTGGAGAGGCGCAGGTCGACGCCGCGGAGCTGCTCGCCGGCGCGGGAGATCAGCACGAGCAGCGGGGCGCGCTCCATCGGGGCGATGCGGGCGACGCCGATCACGGTGGGGCGGCAGGTCGCGGACGTGGGGAGGTCGGTCACGTCCGGGACGCTAAGCGCGTGAGATCACGGCTCGGTGTTGTTGATGTTTCAGGCGCTTTACGCCTACGGATAGTCATGCGTTAGGCTGGATGGAGTCACCGCGCGCGCACCGGCATCGCCTCCCTAGACTGGCGGCTCGCGGACCAGGAGGTGCGGTCACATGCAGGTGGCGTGGTGGGGGCTCATCCCCTTCGTGACGATGCTGCTGTCCATCGCGGTGCTGCCCCTGCACCCCGTGACGGCGCACCACTGGGAGCGACCCAAGGTGCAGGCGGCGGTGGCGCTCGCGCTGGGGCTGCCGACGGCCCTGTGGGTGATCCTCGCCGGCGAGCACGCGCTCGTCTGGCACGCCCTGCTGGAGTACGCCCAGTTCATCACCCTGCTGCTGTCGCTGTTCGTCGTCGCGGGCGGGCTCTTCCTCGCGGGCGACATCCGGGCGACCCCGCGCAACAACACCGCCTTCCTCGCGGTCGGCGGGCTCCTGGCGAGCTTCATCGGGACCACCGGCGCCGCCATGCTCATGATCCGCCCGCTGCTCAACACCAACGCCGACCGGCGGCACAAGGTCCACACGGTCGTGTTCGCGATCTTCGTCGTCGCCAACTGCGGTGGCCTGCTCACCCCGCTCGGTGACCCGCCGCTGTTCCTCGGGATGCTGCGCGGCGTGCCGTTCACCTGGACCTTCTCGCTCCTGCCCGAGTGGGTGTTCGTCAACGCGCTGCTGCTGCTCACCTACTACGGCGTCGAGCGGCGCGCCTACCACCAGGAGCGTGCGGCGGACCTCGAAGCGGATCTCGCCCACGAGACGCCGCTCGGGCTGCACGGCAAGGCCAACGTCGGCTGGCTGGTCGTGATCGTCGCGGCGGTCGCCTTCCTGCCGTCGGTGGACGCCCACGCCATCGAGTCCGGGCACGCGACCGCCCTGCAGCTGGTCCCCTGGCGCGAGCTGGTGATGCTGGGGGCGGCGGGAGCGTCGTACGCGCTGGGCGACAAGCGGACCCGCTATGACGACAACGGCTTCACCTGGGCGCCCATCATCGAGGTCGCCGCCTTGTTCATCGGGATCTTCCTGACGATGATCCCGGCGCTGCGCTTCCTGCGGCAGGTGGCGCCCTCGCTGCCGCTGGGCGAGGTCACGTTCTTCGTCTTCACCGGCGGGCTGTCCGCGGTGCTCGACAACGCCCCCACCTACGCGACCTTCTTCGAGATGGCCTCGCAGCTGCCCGGCGAGCCCCGCGTCGCGGACGTGCCCGAGCTGTATCTGACGGCGATCTCGCTTGGGTCCGTGCTGTGCGGCGCGATCACCTACATCGGCAACGGGCCCAACTTCATGGTCAAGTCCGTGGCCGAGAGCGCCGGGGTCACCATGCCGAGCTTTGGCGGGTATGTCGTCCGCGCCCTGCGATGGCTGGTCCCCGTGCTGGCCGCGATGGTGCTGGCCTTCATCGCCGACCCGTGGTGGTGCCACCTCATGGGCTGGGCCCTGGGCGCCGGGATCGCGGTGCGCGGGTTGCTGGCGCTGCGCGTGCCGCTCACCCCGGCGGCGGACGACACCGCCACGCCGGCCCGGGGCTGAGCGCGCCCCAACGCCCACCCCCACGTGACCAAACTGCTGCCCCACCGCACCTCCACCACGCCCACCCCACCCCCACGTGACCAAACTGCTGCCCCACCGCACCTTGGACCGTGCACGGCAGCGCACGGATCGGTCGACGCCGTCAGGGGGCCTCCACCGGCGCGTAGATGGTGCGGTCCAGGCGGTGCTGGGCCGCCCAGCGCTGCTCGCCGTAGGACCAGTGCCACCACTCGAGCGGGTAGGGCGCGAGCCCGGCGCCGGTCAGCACCTGCCCGAGCAGACGCCGCAGGTCGCGCGCCACGCGCCGATGGGCCTCGTCGTCGTCGCCCACCGACTCCAGCGCCAGCAGGTGGGCCGCGTCGTCGAAGCTGTCGAAGTCCGTGCCCAGCGCCAACGCCACCCCCTCGTGAGCGAGCGTCAGGTCGACCGCCCCACCCGTGGTGTGCGGCGCCATGCGCGTGGAGGACACCGGGTCGGAGACGTAGCCGTCGAGCGGCTCGCCGGTCTGCTCGCGGTAGTAGGCGAGCAGGTCGCCCTGGAACCGGGACGTCCGCCATCCGTCGAGCACGACCAGCGAGAACCCGTCCGGCAGGGCGTCCTGGGCCTGCAGGAGCCGCTCGACCACCCCGCGACGCAGCCGCATCTCGAGCGGCGCGGTCGGCAGGTCGAGCTCGCGATAGCAGTGGCGGCGGCCCAGCTCGGGCGGCAGGACCACCAGCGGCTCCCCGCACTCACCGGCCCCGACCGCGTCCACCGCCTCCTCGGACGCGGCGGGCACCAGCGGCGGCAAGGACGGCGCGAGCGACGAGAGCACGTGCACCAGAGCAGGATCCGGGTCGGTGAGCCATGGGACTGGCGTGGGGGCCGACCGGGGGGAGGTCATGGGCGCGTCCCCCTCGACGCCTCCGGCGCCCCCTCGACCAGGGTGTCGGCGTACTCGCCGAGCAGCGCGTCCAGCGCCTCCTCGCGAGGCAGGGAGCGGCTCACGGCATACAGGATCGCGCCGAGGCCGAGCCACACCCCGAGGATGAGGTACTCCGCTGGCCAGACGAGCGAGATCCCGGTGCCCGGCCACAGGGCCATGACGATGACGAGCGCCGCCCCCAGCGCACCCACGGCCGGGATCCACGACGTCTGCAGGCGTCGGCGCGCCGCGAGGTGCGGATAACGCCGGGGCAGCGCGTACTTCGCCAGCACGACCATGATCCACACGGCGCCGAGATAGATGCCGCCGGTGTCGAGGAACCACACCACCGCCGCCTTGCCGAGCCAGCCGAGCGCCAAGGTCACCACGACGGTGAAGACCAGCGCGTTGCGCGGGGTGCCCCGGCGCGCGTCCAGCCGCGCCAGCCCGGCGGGCAGCAGCCCGGCGCGCGCCATGGCCACGACGACGCGGGAGGTCGCGATGAACAGCCCGAGGAAGCTGGTCAGCAGACCGAGGATCGCGATGGCGAACGCCCCCCACCCGAGCACCGGGAAGCCCGCGGCCTTGAACGCGTCGATCGTGCCGAGCTTCATGCCCGCGACCTCCTCCCACGGCATGACCCACGCGCTCGACAGCAGGACGAGGCAGTAGAAGGTGCCCGCCAGCAGGACCGTCCAGATGACGGCGCGCGCGATCCGTCGCGGCGGCAGGTCGGCGTCCTCGGCGAGCACCGCGACCAGTCCGAAGCCCGCCATGTAGGTCATCCCCGGCACCACGAAGCGCAGCGTGTCGGTGAGGGCGTTGTGGTCGGCGGCATACGGCGGCCAGAAGTTGCCGGGTGAGCCGGCGGCGAACCCGACCACCACCAGGGCCAGCCCGATCACCACCATCGCCGCGAACAGCATGACCTGCACCTGCGCGCCGACCTCCACGCCCCACCAGTTGAGGGCGAAGAGCAGCAGCGTCAGCGCCACCCCGGCGATCAGCACGGGCGCCGTGACCGCCTCCCCGTTGATGGAGTAGAGCGGGTGCTCCTCCATCACCGGCATGAACTTGCCGAGCAGCAGCCCGAAGGCTGTGACGTAGAAGGCGAGGCTCGACACGTAGGCACCGATCAGCATCCACCCCGTCAGGAAGCTCGCGGGCCGCCCGAGGATCGTGAACGAGTAGACGACCTCCCCACCCGCGCGCGGGAACAGCGTGGTCAGCTCCGCGTAGGCCAGCGCCACGCACGCCGCCAGCAGCGTCCCGATGGCGAGGCCGAAGATCATGCCGCCCGCGCCGTACTGCTCGAAGAACGCCGAGTTGGTGTAGATCCAGCTCGACCCGATGACCCCCGCCACCCCCAGCGCGATCAGCGGGAGGAACCCGAGGGTCTTCTTGAGCTCGGCCATGAGGGTGCCTCACCTTCGTCGGGGACAGGGACAGGTGCCGTATGGCGAGAAGCCGCCACCTCCGTCATACTCCATCGTGGCTGCCGTGGCCACCCCCATCTGCCGGGTCCTGGACACGGGCGCCGGTGCTTCCCCCTAGGCTCGACGGGTCACAGCAGATCGATCGAGGGGGAAGTCTCGTGCGTCGCACGCTCGTCATCACCACCATCGCCGCCACCGCGCTGGGTCTCAGCGCGTGCGGGGGCGCACCCAAGGACCTGTCCCAGGACAAGGCCAAGTCGTCCATGCTGGAGGCGGGGGACCTGCCCGACGGCGGCTGGGAGGCCGGCTCCGTGGACGAGACCAAGCCCAAGCAGGACGACAAGTCGGCCGAGCAGATCTTCAAGAATGCCAAGGACGTCCCGCAGGCCTGCAAGGACGCGATGAACGCCATGAGCACGATGTCGGCCGACAACCCGTCGTCCTACGCCAAGCGCAGCTTCACCAAGGGCAGCGGCACGGACAAGACCCAGGTCGAGGTGGTCGTGGAGACGCTCGGCAAGGCCAAGGACGTGCCGGCGCAGCTGACCAAGGTCGCGGACTCCTGCAAGACGATCAAGATGGGGACCGGGGCCGTGTCGATCGACCTCAAGATGAGCTCGCCGAAGCTCGAGACCAAGGACGCCAAGGGCCTGCAGATGTCGGCCGAGGCGATGGGGCAGAAGATGGCGGTCTCGATGGGCGCCGTGAACCGCGGCAACAATCTCGTGGTCGTGCAGACCCAGGGCACGGACGTCGACAAGGCCAACAAGCTCGTCGACACCGTCCTCGGCAAGCAGGCCGACAAGGTCGAGAAGGCCGCCGGCTGATCCGGGCGCCGTATGCCGAAGCCCCTCACCGCGACGAGCAGCGGTGGGGGGCTTCGGCATACGGCTCAGCGCTGGGGGCCGAGCCCGGTCAGCTTGCCGGAGATGCCGCCGGCCGCGCGCAGCGCCGCGCCCTCCTCGAAGGAGGCGGTCGGCACACGCCGGTTGGCGGTCTTGGCCTCCTCGACCATGGCGAGCAGGAGCCTGCCTGGGTCCTCGTCGGGCCACAGGTAGAGCGCCATCGCGCCGGGGATCGAGTTGACCTCGTTGACGTAGATGTCGGTGCCGTCGGTGAGGAAGTCGAGGCGGTTGATGCCGGTCAGGCCGGTGAGCTGCTGGACCTGGCGGGCGAGCTCGCGGGCCTGCGCCTCGAGCGCCGGGTCGATCTGCGCGGGCAGCTCACGCGGCGCGGAGGTCATGCCGTCGGCCCCGCCGCCCATGTACTTGCCGGCGTAGTCGTAGATCGCGCCGCCCTCCTTGCGCAGGGGCTTCTCGATCAGCGAGGTCTTGAACTGCGGGGCGGTGGTGAAGGAGATGTTGAGGTCCCACAGGTCGTCGCGGTAGGGCTCGACGACCGCGCCGGCGCGCATGTGCAGGCTGGACTTGAGCAGGGCGAGGGCCGTGTCGTAGTCCTCGACGACCTCGATGCCGATCGACGAGCCACCGAAGCGCGGCTTGACGATGTAGGGACCCTCGAAGCTCGGGCGGAAGTCCGGGGAGACGATCTCGCGGCGCAGCGCCGGGACCCCGGCGTCGGCCATCAGCGCGCCGAAGGCCAGCTTGTCCATGCCGAGCGCCGCGGCGGCCGGGGACGAGCCGGTCGCCGGGACGCCCAGCAGCTCGAAGAGCGCCTGCGTCCCGCCCGACTCACCGGCGCCGCCGTGCAGGGCGAGCAGCACCGAGCCGAGGTCGAGGGTCTTGGTGCCACGGAAGCCGGCCTTCATCTGGAAGCCGTCGTCGGCGCCGGCGCCGATCTTGAGCTCGACCCTCTGCGCCTTGGCCGGGGCGCCGTCGAGGTAGTCCCGCGCCTCGGTCTGCGCCGGCACCGCGTGCCAGCGGCCACCGCGGTCCCAGTAGAGGCACTGGACCTGGGCGCCGGCGCGCTGCAGGACGCGCTCGCACTGCAGCCCGGTGAGGATGGAGATGTCGTGCTCGGCAGACGGCCCGCCGAAGACGACGGTCACGGTCTGGGACATGGTCGTGAGACCTTTCTGCAGACGGCAGGGTGGCTACAGGCGATCGTATGCCGCTCGCCCGCCGCGCGGCGGGGGTGAGCGTCTCGCGGCGCGCCGCCCTCACCGCCGTCAGGGGTAGTTGTCGGGGAGGTCGTTCTCGAAGAGCACCACGTCGCCCGCGCGCGTCTCGGGCATGATCGCGGCGGCCGCCTCCTCGCGCGAGGCGTAGGTGCGGACCTCGCCCGGTTGGCCGGAGGCACCGGCGAGCAGGGCCCGCTTGTTGGTGAGCTGCGTGATGGCGAGCACCTGGTTGGGGGCGGCCGTCGCGTCGGCGCCGAACGCCCGGTTGCGCTCGGCCTGCTGGTCGCCCAGCTCGACCATGCCGGGGGTGATGGTGTAGATGCGCCCGCCCTCGCCCACGGCCGCCCGGGCCGAGCGCAGCGCGGAGGCGGCGCCGTCGGGGTTGGAGTTGTAGGTGTCGTCGATGACGGCCACGCCACGGTCGTCGCGCTGCAGCTCGGCGCGGTGCGCGGCGCCGGGCAGGTCGACCATCAGCGGCGCCAGGGTGGCGGGGTCGACGTCGAGGGCGCGCGCGATGCCCACGGCGATGGCCAGGTTGATCGGGTGCCCCGCGCCGGGCGCGTCGACCGTGGTGACCTGCGCACCGTCGACGGTGACCTCCCAGCGACCCTCGTCGACCGGCGCCACCACCACGTCGGCCCGCGTGCCCGGCACGGTCGAGCAGCGCACGACCCGCTTGACCCCGTCGAGGCGGTCCGCGAGCGCAGCCAGCTCGGGCACGTCGACGTTGAGCACCGAGATCGCGGCGTCCTCGGTGATCTCGGACTTGGCGCGCACGATGGTCTCGCGGTTCTTCATCCGCTCGAGGTGGGCCTCGCCGATGGTCGTGATCGCGGCGATGGTCGGGGGGAAGACGCGGCACAGCTCGCGGATCTCGCCAGGACCATAGGTGCCCATCTCGGCGACGAAGACCTCGGTGCCGGGCACGAGCCGGTCGTTGACGGTGCGGGACAGGCCCATGAGGTTGTTGAACGACGCGGGTGAGGCCACGGCGGCGTGCGAGCGCGACAGCAGCTGGTTGACGTAGAGCTTGGTCGACGTCTTGCCGTAGGACCCGGTGATCGCGACGACGGTCGGGCGCAGCCGGCGCAGCTTGTCCTGGGCCTCGACCACCCACCGCTGGGCCAGCTTCTTCTCCACCGGGCGCATGATCGCCATCGCCAGGTCCACGAGCGGCACGGCGAGCAGGGCGACCACGGCGGCGGCATACGGCCCGCCGAGCAGGCCGGCGGCGGCAGCGAGGACGAGCTGCAGCCCGACAGTCACGGCGGTGAGCCGCTTCATCCGGTCGGTCCAGCCGAACTTCGCGGAGCGGCCGCGCACCGGCAGGCCGAGCGGCCACGCGGCGATCGCGGCCAACCCGAGCAGCGTGGCCGGGTGGGCCCACAGGCCACCGGCGAGGCAGAGCGCGGCGGCGGCGAGCAGCAGCTGGTTGGCCGGCTTGACCCTGCTCCACAGCCCGGCCATCGCGGTGGCGCGGCCCGGCTCGTAGTGCTCGCGCTGCGCGACCCGCAGCCAGCGCGAGTCCTCGGCGGCGAGCGCGGCCGCGACGGCGGCCCAGGTGATGACGTCGAGGATCATGGCTGAGTCTCCTTCGGGGTGTCGAGCAGACGGTCCAGGGCGGTGCGCAGGTGCGCGCCCAGCTGGTCGTCCAGCAGGTGCGCCGAGCCCGCGACGACGTCCAGGTGGGCGGTGGGGCCGATCAGCTCGGCGGCGGAGCGGGCCATCGCGACCGTGGCGGCCGTGTCCCCCTCGCCCCACACCATCTCGACCGGTATGCCGGCCGCGCGCACCGCCTCGAGCTCGCGCGTGTAGTCCTCGTTGACCGCCTTGACCAGGACGGTCCGCATGACGCCCTGCGCGGCGTTGTAGTCGGCGGAGCCGTACTTCTTGCGGTACTTGTCGACCACCGAGTCGGGGACGATGCCGCGCCGGTGCAGGGCCTTGGCGACGCGCAGGTCGAGGGGGCCGCCCTTGCGCGCCGGGGCGCCGGACGCGTCGGGGCGCAGCAGCGGGACGCCGGTGAGCACCAGACCGCGGACGGCGTCGGGCCGCAGCCGGGCGAGGTGCACCGCCACGCGTCCGCCGAACGAGTGCCCCATCAGCACGAGCGGCGAGGCGGGGTCCAGGAGAGGCAGCAGGCTCTCGGCATACTGCTCGGTCGACCACCCGCCCTCGGGGGGAGGAGTCGCGCCGAAGCCGGCGAGGTCGACCGCGACGGCGTCGTAACCACCGAGCACCGGGGCCCAGTCGTGGCGCGTGCGGGCCCAGCCGTGCATCGCGAGGACGCGGGGGCTGCCGGAGCCGTGCTTCTCGGCCATCACCTGGCCGTCGAGGAGGGTTGTCAGCACCGCGTCAGTCTAGGGCGCCGGGCGCTCGACGCCCGGCAGGCACGACCTGCACCTTTCCCCTGGAGACGGTGGTTACCTGGGGGGTACCGCGCCCGACGGTGGCGCCATGACCCCGGACGACGATCCGGTCCTCGAGCGGGCCTGGGACCTGCGGTACGGGGACCCTACGGAGTTCGCGCGGGCGGTGGGGGCGCTCCCACGCTCCCCGGCCGCCACCCTGCTGCGCGGCCGGCTGGTTCAAGCGCGCCTCGCCTGGGGCAACGCGACTGCCTCGCGCCGCGCCACCGCGTAACAGCTGCCGTCAGGCCTGGCCCGAGCTCCGCGCCGCGTGCCCCTTGAGCTCGGCCTTGGCCAGGGCGTTCTTGTGCACCTCGTCCGGCCCGTCGGCCCAGCGCAGGGTCCGGATCCCCGCGAACATCCGGGCGAGCGGGGTGTCGGAGCTGACGCCGCCACCGCCGTGCACCTGCATCGCCTTGTCGAGGATCCACTCCACGGTGCGGGGGGTGGCGATCTTGATGGCCTGGATCTCGGTGTGCGCGCCCTTGTTGCCGACGGTGTCCATGAGCCAGGCGGTCTTGAGGGTGAGCAGGCGCAGCTGCTCGATCCGCACCCGGGACTCGGCGATCCAGTCGCGGATCACGCCCTGCTCGGCCAACGGCCGACCGAACGCCACGCGCTCCGACGCGCGCTCGCACATGAGCTCCACCGCGCGCTCCGCGAGACCGATGGAGCGCATGCAGTGGTGGATGCGGCCCGGGCCGAGGCGGGCCTGGGCGATGGCGAAGCCCGTCCCCTCGCTCCCGATGATGTTGCTCGCCGGCACGCGCACGCCGTCGAAGACCAGCTCGCCGTGCCCGCCGTGGTCGTGGTCGTCGTAGCCGAACACCGTGAGCCCGCGCTGCACCGTCAGGCCGGGGGTATCGCGCGGCACCAGCACCATCGACTGCTGGCGGTGCCGCTCGGCGCCCGGGTCGGTCTTGCCCATGACGATGAAGATCTGGCAGTCGGGGTTCATTGCCCCGGTGGTCCACCACTTGCGCCCGTCGATGACGATCTCGTCGCCCTCGCGGCGCATCGTCATCTCGATGTTGGTGGCGTCCGAGGAGGCGACGGCGGGCTCGGTCATCGCGAAGCCCGACCGGATCTCGCCCGCGAGCAGCGGCCTCAACCACCGCTCCTGCTGCTCCGGCGAGCCGAACTGCGCCAGCACCTCCATGTTGCCGGTGTCGGGGGCCGCGCAGTTCATGGCCGGCGGCGCCAGCTCGATCGCGCGACCGCTGAGCTCGGCGAGGTGGGCGTACTGCAGGTTGGTCAGGCCCGCGCCGTGCTCACCGGGGAGGAAGAGGTTCCACAGGCCGCGCGACCGCGCCTCCGCCTGCAGCCGCTGGAGCGTCGGGGAGGCGGTCCAGTGCCAGCCCAGCTCGCCGCACTCGCGGGCGAAGTCGGCCTCGGCCGGGTGGATCTCCTCGTCGAGGAAGGCCCGCGTCCGGTCGATCCAGTCCTGCGTGGCGGCGTCGATCGTGAAGTCCATCAGCTCTCCTCCTTGAGGGCGCGCAGCCCGCCCGCGACGAGCGGCTCGACGTAGCCGCCGATCTCGGCGAAGCCCGCGCCCACGGTCTGTCCCTGGGTGTGGCGGTAGTAGATGCCCTCGAGGATCACGGCGAGCTTGTAGTAGGCAAGGGCGACGTAGAACCCGAGGTCGCGCACGTCGCGTCCGCTGCGCTCGGCGTAGCGGGCCAGCAGCTCGGGCAGCGGCAGGTAGCCGGGTGCCTCGGAGACGTCGGTGATCATGGCGCCACCCGCCCCGAGCCGCGCCAGCTGCTGATAGACGGCGAGCAGCCCCACGTCGGTGAGCGGGTCGCCGAGCGTCGCCATCTCCCAGTCCAGCACCGCCCGCACCTCGTCCCTCCCGTCGACCTCGGCGCCGACGGGGGCGACGGGGCCGATGAGCAGGTTGTCGAGCCGGTAGTCGCCGTGCACGATCGCCGGCGCCTGGTCGGCGGGCACGCGACGGGTCAGCCCGGCATACAGCTCGTCGGCGCCGGCCAGGTCCCGCGAGCGCGAGCCCTCGAGCTGGGTGCCCCACCGCTTGACCTGCCGGGCGAGGAAGCCCTCCGGTCGGCCGAAGTCGCCCAGCCCGACGGCCTGCGGGTCCACGGCGTGCAGCGTCGCGAGCACGTCGACCATGCGCTCGCTGATCGCCCGGGTGCGCTCGGGACCGAGCTGCGCCAGCTCGGTGGCTCGCCGGTATGGCGTCCCCGCCACGTGCTCCATGACGTAGAAGGGGGCCCCGATCACCGTCTCGTCCTCGCAGCACGCGTGGGTCACCGGCACCGGCACATCGGTGTCCCGCAGGGCCGTGATGACCCGGTGCTCCCGGGCCATGTCGTGCGCCGTCGCGAGGACGTGCCCGAGAGGAGGCCGCCGCACGACCACGGTGGTGCCGGAGGCGTCGGTCACGGCATACGTCAGGTTGGACTTGCCACCCGCCAGCACCCGGGCCGACAGCTCACCCTCGAGCAGGCCCGGGGTCTCGCGGTCGAGGTAGGCGCGCAGGGCGCCCAGGTCCAGGCCGGGCACCTCGGCCCGGGCGGCCGCCGCTGCGTCGTCCATCAGGGCACCAGGAGGTAGACGACCTCGGCCACGCACGCGGGCTTGTCGGAGCCCTCGATCTCGACCGTCATCGCGAGGACCATCTGCAGGCCCGCCCTGGTCTGCGACGTCTCCTGCAGCTGGATGCCGACCCGGACGCGCGACCCCACGCGCACCGGCGTGAGGAAGCGGATCTTGTTGGCGCCGTAGTTCATCCCCATCGTGACGCCGCGCACCTCGTAGACCTCGGGCAGCAGCCCGGGGATCAGCGACAGGGTCAGGTAGCCGTGTGCGATCGTCCCGCCGAACGGCGTCTCGCGGGCCGCCCGCTCCGGGTCCACGTGGATCCACTGGTGGTCGCCCGTCGCCTCCGCGAACAGGTCGACCTGCTGCTGGGTCACCTCGTGCCAGTCGCTGTAGCCGAGGTGCTCGCCCGTCGCGGCGACGACCTCGTCGATCCCCTTGAACGTCCTCATGTCAGTCCTCTCCCGTTGCTCGTTCCTCGCTCGTGTCCTCGCGGGGTCGATCAGTCGCGTGGCCCGCCGGCCACGTAGATCACCTGGCCGCTCACGAACCCCGACTCCTCGGCGCACAGCCACGACGCCGTCGCAGCGATGTCCTCGGGCTGGCCGACGCGGGCCACGGGGATCTCCTTGGCGGCGCCCTCGAGGAACTGCTCGAAGGTGATGCCCATGCGCTCGGCCGTGGCCTTGGTCATGTCGGTGGCGATGAAGCCGGGGGCGATCGCGTTGGCGGTCACGCCGAACTTGCCGAGCTCGAGCGCCAGCGTCTTGGTGAAGCCCTGCATGCCGGCCTTGGCGGCGGCGTAGTTGGCCTGGCCGCGGTTGCCGAGCGCGGAGGTGGACGACAGGTTGACGATGCGGCCGTACCTCGCCTCGGTCATGTAGCGCTGCGCCGCGCGCGTCATCAGGAAGGAGCCCCGCAGGTGCACCCCCATCACGGCGTCCCAGTCGCCGACGCTCATCTTGAAGAGCATGTTGTCGCGGATGATCCCGGCGTTGTTGACCAGCACGGTCGGGGCGCCGAGCTCGGTGGCGACGCGCTCCACGGCGGCGGTGACGGCGGCCTCGTCGGACACGTCGACCGCCACGGCGAGCGCGCGCCCGCCGGCACCGGTGATCTCGTCGACGACGCTCTGGCACGCGGCCTCGTCGAGGTCGAGCACCGCGACGGCCATGCCGTCCGTGGCGAGTCGGCGGGCCACGGCGGCGCCGATGCCGCGGGCGGCACCGGTCACGATGGCGGTGCGCTGGGTCTGGTCGGTCATGTCTGCTCCTCGTGGGGTGGTCGTGCGTCGTGCCGTATGTCGGGCCGTGCGGGTGCGGCGCTCGCGGGGCGGGGGGCCCGCGGTCACCGCCAGTCTCAGGGGGTCAGGACGACCCGTCCAGTGGTGTCGCCCGCGCCGAGGCGGGACAGGGCGTCGGGCAGGTCCTCCAGCGGGACGCGTTCGCTGACGAGCGGCGCGATGGCGCCGGTGGCGAGCAGCCGGGCCAGCTCCTGGTGGCAGGCGAGCAGCGAGCGGGGGTCCTTGGTGGCGTAGAGGCCCCAGTGCAGCCCGAGGATCGAGTAGTTCTTGACCAGGGCGTGGTTGAGCGCGGGGGCGGGGATGTCGCCGGACGCGAACCCGACCACGACGATGCGTCCCTCGAAGGCGATGCACTTGGTCGACTGCTGGTAGGCCGCACCGCCCACCGGGTCGTAGACGACGCCCGCGCCGTGCCCCTCGGTGATCTCCTTGACGCGGGCCACGACGTCCTCGCTGCGGCGCTCGATGACGGCGTCGCAGCCGAGGCGGCGCGCCACCTCGGCCTTGTCGGGCCCACCCACGACGCCGATGACCCGGGCGCCGGCGGCCTTGCCCAGCTGCACGGCGGCGCTGCCGACCCCACCCGCGGCGGCGTGGACGAGCAGCCACTCGCCCTCCTGCAGGTGGGCGCGACGGTGCAGGCCGAACCACCCGGTCTGGTAGGCGATGGTCAGCGACGCCGCGGCCTCGTCCGGGATGCCGTCGGGCACGGGCATGGTGGCGGTGGCGTCGAGCAGCGCCTCCTCGGCGAAACCGCCGTGCGGGACGGCCGCCATGCCGGCGACGCGTTGTCCTGGCTGGACGTGCTGCACGCCAGCCCCGACGGCGATGACGTCGCCGCAGACCTCGACGCCGGGGACGAACGGCAGCGGCGGCTTGACCTGGTAGAGCCCCTTGATCATGAGCACGTCGGGGAAGTTCGCGGCGGTCGCCCGCACGCGGACGTGCACCTGCCCGGGGCCGGGCTCGGGCGACGGCCGCTCGGCGAGCTCGAGCACGTCACGGGGCTCGCCGAGGGCGGCGACGGTCCAGGCCTTCATCGGGTCTCCTCGCTGGTTCGGGGCGGCGCGTCGTAGCGGCCTTGCAGGCGCTGCATCCCGCGCAGCCACGCGTCGGTGTCGGTG
Source organism: Arsenicicoccus cauae (assembly GCF_043162025.1). Classification (NCBI taxonomy): domain Bacteria; kingdom Bacillati; phylum Actinomycetota; class Actinomycetes; order Micrococcales; family Intrasporangiaceae; genus Arsenicicoccus; species Arsenicicoccus cauae. The sequence goes on from NZ_CP171001.1 coordinate 507,945, forward strand.
GCCCGGGCGATGGCATACTGCCGGACCTGGGGGTGGGGCAGGACCTGGTGGCGACCCTGCTCGATCGCCTCGAGGAGCGCCGCGGCGACCTCGGCCGGGGTGAGCAGGCCGTCCGCGGCGAGCAGGCCCTGCACCGCGCCCGCGTCGCGATAGATGGCGGTGTCCACGCCCTGGGGGCACAGGCAGTGCACGTCGATCCCGCGGTGGCCGTATGTCGCCGCCAGCCACTCGGCGAAGGCCACCGCAGCGTGCTTGGTGACGGAGTAGGGGGCCGCACCGATCATCGTGAGCAGCCCGGCTGCGGACGCGGTGACCACGAACCGGCCGCCCCCGCTCTCGAGCCAGGCCGGCACGAGCAGCCGGGCGGCGCGCACGTGCGCCATGACGTTGACGTCGTGCGCGAGCTGCCAGGTCTCGTCGGGCGTCTCGAGGCCGAGCCCGCCCTGGATGCCGGCGTTGCCGACCCAGACGTCGATGCCGCCGAGGTGCGCGGTCGTCAGCTCGATGACCGCCTCGATGCCGTCGTTGGTCGAGACGTCGGAGGGGACGGCATATGCGCCGAGGTCGGTGGCGGTGGCGAGCAGCCGCTCGGCGTCGAGGTCGGTGACCACGACCCTCGCACCCGCGGCCACGCAGGCCTCGGCGATGGCGCGGCCGATGCCTCCGGCCGCGCCGGTCACCACGACTCCCTTGTCGCGCAGCGCCTCCATCGCCTCGCTCAGCCCCCGATCGCGGAGCCGTCGATCAGCGTCGCGCCGCCGTCGAGGACCATCGTGTGGCCGGTGGTCCAGGCCGCGTCGTCGGACAGGAGGTAGGCGACCGCGCCGGCGATGTCCCCGGGCTCGCCGAGCCGCTTCATCGCGTAGCCGCGGGACGCCTTGTCCTCGCGCCCCTCGTAGAGCGCCTTGGCGAAGTCGGTCTTGACCACGGCGGGCGCGACCGCGTTGACCCGGATGCCAGGACCAAGCTCGACGGCGAGCTCCTCGGTGAGGTGCAGCAGCGCCGCCTTGCTGGCGCCGTACAACGCGATCCCGGGCGCGGCGCGCAGCCCCGCGACGGAGCCCACGTTGACGACGGCGCCGCCGTGCTCGCCCATCCAGGCGGCGTGGGCCTTCTGCACCCAGGAGAGCGCCGCGACGACGTTGGTGTCGAGGATCTTGCGGGCGACGTCGAGGTCGATGTGCATGAGCGGGCCGTAGGCCGGGTTGATGCCGGTGTTGTTGACCAGCAGGTCCAGGGAGCCGAACCGCTCGATCGCCGTGCGGATCGCCTCGTCCTGGTGCGCGGGGTCACCCGCGTTGCCCGCGACCGCCACGCACCGCCCCTCCCCGCCCATCGACGCGGCGGCCTCGGCGAGCGCCTCCGGCTTGCGCGCCGTGATCACGACACGGGCACCCTCGGCCACGAGCCGCTGCGCAACAGCCAGCCCGATCCCCCGGGACGCCCCCGTGACGATCCCGACCTTGCCATCAAACCTGTTCACTACCTGACTCCTTCGTCATGTGCTGCGTAGCAGAGGGTGGGCGCTGGGCCAAGGCGCGCCCGGGAGAGGGAGGGCACGAAGAGCCTGGGCGTACCGGCCGCGGTCGTGGCGGGTCTGGCGGGAGCCGCGAGGGACGAGCGGCGGATGGTAGGCCGCGGCCGGTACACCCAGACGACGCCGCGCAGGCGTCATACGGACAAGCCCTAGAGGCCCAGGTCGCGCCCGATGAGCTCCTTCATGATCTCGTTGCTGCCCGCCCAGATCTTGTGGACGCGGGCGTCGCGCCAGGCGCGGGCGACGCGATACTCGTTCATGTAGCCGTAGCCTCCGTGGAGCTGGACGCACTCGTCGAGGACGGCGCACTGCACCTCGCTCGCCCACCACTTGGCCTTGGCCGCGTCCACGGCGGTGAGGGTGCCCTCGGAGTGCGCGATCACGCACTGGTCGATGAAGGCCTGGGTGACCTCGCACTTGGTGACCATCTCGGCGATCTTGAACTTGTTGTGCTGGAAGGTGCCGATGGGCTGGCCGAAGGCCTTGCGGTCCTTGGTGTACTGGATCGTCTCAGCGAGGATCTGGCGGGCGTTGGCGAGGTTGCCGACGGCGGCACCGAGGCGCTCCTGCGGCAGGTGCTTCATCATCTCGATGAAGCCCATCCCCTCGGGCCCGAGGAGGTGGTCGTTGCTGACGCGGACGTTCTCGAAGAACAGCTCGGAGGTGTCGGACTCCTCCTGGCCGACCTTGTCGAGCTTGTTGCCCTTGGTGAAGCCCTCCATGCCGGCCTCGAGGACGAACAACGAGATGCCCTTGGCGCCCTTGGTGGGGTCGGTGCGGACGGCGACGACGGCGAGGTCGCACTGGTGGCCGTTGGTGATGAAGGTCTTGGAGCCGTTGATGACCCAGTCGTCGCCGTCGCGGACGGCGGTGGACTTCAGCGCTGCCAGGTCGGAGCCGCCGGAGGGCTCGGTCATCCCGATGGCCATGATCTTCTTGCCGGCGGCGACGTCGGGCAGCCACCGCTGCTTCTGCTCCTCGGTGCCGAGGTGCACGAGATAGGGGGCGGTGATGTCGGCGTGGATGCCGAAGCACGAGCCGGCGGCGTTGGTGAACCTGCCGATCTCCTCGGCGAAGACGGCGTTGAAGCGGTAGTCGTCGATGCCGGCGCCGCCATACTCCTCCGGGATGCTGAGGCCGAAGAAGCCCTGGGCCCCGGCCTCCTCCCAGATGTCTCGGGCGATGACGTGGTCCCGGATCATCTCCTCCGCCCGGGGCGCGAGGGTCCGGTCCACGAACTCCTTGACGGACTGTCGGAAGGCCTCGTGGTCCTCGTCGTAGATGGTGCGCTGCATCGCGTCTCCTCGGCTGGCGGATCGTGTGGGACGGGCTGACTAAGCGCTTGCTTAGTTCATGGTCTCGCTAGAGAATCACCCATGACCCAGGCCCGGGTCAAGAGGTGAGAGGGGTGATCCTTATGCCGCCCGGCCCGACCCGCGACGCGCGCCACCGCATCAAGGCCGCGGCGCTGCACTCCTTCGCCGCCAAGGGCTTCCACGCGACGACGACCCGCGACATCGCCGCGGCCGCCGGGATGAGCCCGGCCGCCGTCTATGTCCATCACGCCAGCAAGGAGTCGCTGCTGCACGCCCTCTCGCTGGAGGGGCACGCCGAGGTGCTGCGGCTGGCGCAGGAGGCCGTGGCGACAGGCGAGACCCCCACCGAGCAGCTGCGGGCGCTCGTGCACGCCTGGGTCCTGACGCACGCCGAGCGGCACACGGTCTCACGGATCGTCAACTACGAGCTGGACGCGCTGACGCCGGAGCACCTGGCCGAGGTCGGGGACCTCCGCCGCCAGATCACCGACGTCTTCCGGGCCGTGGTGGAGGCCGGGGTGGCGTCCGGGGAGTTCGAGACCGACCAGCCCCGGATGACGGTGACCGCCCTCATCTCGCTGGGCGTTGACGTGGCCCGCTGGTGGAGTGACGACGGGTCGTGGACGGCGCAGGCCGTGGCCGACCACTTCACCACGCTGGCCCTGCGCCTCGCCGGGGCCTCCAGGCGGCCTCCCCCCTGAGCGGACGCGAGACGGGTCGCCCTGGCCTCGAGGACGCTGCCGGCCTGCGGATCATCCGCCTGGGGGACGAGGGCCGGTCGATGCCCTCGCCGGGGGCGGGTCGTCAGGCGACGGCGTGCTCGTGCTCGTCGTCCGGGTCGACCGTGTCCTTGACCTTCCCCGTCTCGGCGGTGGCGGGATTGGCGGCGACGAAGGCGTTGGCCCACCGCGACCGCGGGTCGGAGTCGATCAGCACCGCCTTGATCAGCAGCGTCATCGGCAGCGCCAGGATCGCGCCCATCGGCCCCATCACCGACGCCCAGAAGAGCAGCGACAGGAAGGACAGCGTCGGGGTGACGCCCACCGCGTCGCCGGCGAACTTCGGCTGGATGATGGACTGCACCGCGAAGTTGAGCACGCAGTACGCGACGACGACCCACAGCGCCGTCATCGGGCCCTTGGCCAGCAGCGCCATCAGCGCCGGCGGGATCAGGCCGATCACGAAGCCGATGTTGGGGATGTAGTTGGTGAGGAAGCTCAGCACCGCCCAGACCGCCGCCAGCGGGACCCCGAGCATGAGCAGGGCGACCCAGTCGAGCACCGCCACGATCAGCCCGAAGACCGACGACACGATCCAGTAGCGCCGCACCCCACCGCCGAAGGCGTCGAGCGCCTCCACGATGCGCGGGTGGTGTCGACGCCCGATGTCCATCCGCTGGCCCCACCCCGTCGCGTCCATCATCAGGAAGAACAGGACGGTCAAGATGACGGCGAGGAGCCCCGTGAAGCTCTGCAGGCCGGTCAGCACCGTGGTGGCGTAGCCCATGATGCTCTGCGGGTTGATGCCCTTGAGCTGCTCGAGCAGCTTGGACTCGCTGAGCCCGAACTTGCTGAGCTGGTCCAGCGACTGGGCGTAGAGCTGGTCGAACTTGTCGCCGTACTTGGGGATCTCGCTCACCAGCGAGGCGATCGACCACCCGAGGGCGGAGAAGAAGGCGATGATCACGCCGAACACCACCAGCCCGGACAGGATCGAGCCGATCCACTCGGGCAGGCCCTTGCGGGTCAGCCAGCCCTTGAGCGGGTAGGCCGCGATCATCAGGTTGATCGCGAAGAAGACGGGCGCGATCAGGTCCTTGTTGGCCTGCATCCCCTGGATCCCGATCCAGGCGGCCGCCAGGCCGAGCAGGATGACCAGCATGCGGGGCAGACCACCCGGGTGGGCCCACTCTCGCTCGCGCTGGTCAGCCACGGCGGCCCCGCGCTGCAGGCTCCCCGCGTGGGCCTCGTCCCGGGCCTGGCGCTTGTCGACCTTGGTCGAGCCCTCCTTGGCGGGACTCGGTGCGTGGTCGGCGTCATCCGCGTGGTCCATCGGTCGTTCGTCCATCGTGGTCCTGTGGCCTCTCGGTCGGTGTCATGCAGGTCGGTCCGGGGCCGGACCCCCACGGTTCGTCACCTAGCGTGCACCATCGAGGCCGTATGGCTGCGTCGCGCCACCGTCTCGATCCCACTCCGTGACCCGGCCCGGCCCGCCGTCAGGTCGACGCCGGTGACGCCAGCCGCCGCAGGAGCAGGTGCTGCGCCTCCATCGTCACCGTCCCGGCCGCGACCATGCCGACCACGTTGACCCCGAGCTGGGTGAGCGACCCCAGCACCTCGGCCGGCTGCCAGACCGCCAGCGCCAGGGCGAGGTTGCCGGCCGCGGGGACCGTCGTGACGGAGATGAACACGCCGACCAGGGTGCTCGACTTCTCGGCCGTCATGGCCAGCACCCCCGCCGCGCCCGCGAGCGCCGCCACCACCACGCTCCACAGGTCGGGGCGCCAGATGAAACCGGTGGCCGGGCGCGGGCGCGTCACCATCTCGGGGTCGAGGACGCCTGTGGCCCGGGCGACCAGGGCCAGCACCGTGACGGCGGCCACGGCAGCGACATACCCGCGGACCAGCAGCCAGAGGGCACGCAGGCTCAGGCCCGGCGACCGGAGCGCGAGGCCGGCACACATGGCCCCCACCGGCCCGAAGTCGGGTCCCACGACCATGGCTCCCACCACCAGGATCGGGGAGTCGGTGATCACGGCCACGGCCGCCAGGGCGGTGGCGATCCCGAGGAAGGCGAAGTAGGCCCCAGAGGCTTCCGTCGCAGCCTCCGCGTCCCGCCGCACCACCTGCCAGATGACCCCGTCGTCGCCGGCCCCGGCCGCGCGGCGGTCGACCCGGTCGGCCTCGTCGAAGACGGTGCCCTCGACGGCGGTCAGCGAGATCCCGCCTCGGTGCGGCAGGCCGGTGCGGTCCAGCCGGTCGAGGACCGACTCGGCGGCCTCCCGCGCGACGTCCGCGCCGACCAGGTCGCCACGAGGCTGCAGGGCCGCGTCGCGCTCGAGGGTGACGTTGGTGATCCGGTCGTCGTCGAGCAGCAGCGCGACGACGTCGTCGGTCAGGTCGGCGGGCACGACGAGGCGCAGGTGCACGAGCATTTACCCATCGTGGCCCACGCAGGGCCATACTCCCCTCATGCTGGCTGCCGCGTTCTGGGGCTTCGTCGGCGGTGCTGCGCTGCTCGTCGGCGCGGTCATCGCCCTCACGGCCAAGGTCTCGACCCGCATCATCGGTCTCGTCATGGCCTTCGGCGCCGGGGTGCTCATCAGCGCCGTGGCGTTCGAGCTGACGCAGGAGGCCTACGACTCGGCCGGGGGCACGTCCGTCGTCGTCGGCCTGGCCGCGGGGGCGCTGGTCTACTTCGTCGGGGACTGGTGGGTCGACTCCGGTGGCGGGCACCGGCGCAAGTCCCCGACCGGCGAGCAGCAGGCCGGCGCGGGTGGCATGTCCCTCGTCCTCGGGGCCCTGCTCGACGGGATCCCCGAGTCCGCCGCCATCGGGGTCAGCCTCCTGGGCGGGGGCAAGGTCGGGCTGCCGATGGTGGCCGCCGTCTTTCTCTCCAACGTCCCCGAGTCGCTGTCCGCGACGGCCGGGCTCAAGGCCGCCGGCCGCTCCACGCGCTACATCGTGGGCCTGTGGTCGGCCGTGTGCCTGGTGTCGGCGCTCGCCGCGGCGCTCGGCTACGCGCTGCTCGGGGGCGCGTCGGAGTCGGTCGTGGCGACGATCCAGGCCTTCGCCGCGGGCGCGATCATCACGATGCTGGCCGACACGATGGTCCCGGAGGCGACCGAACACGCCGGGCGCTGGGTCGGGTTGTTCACGATGCTGGGCTTCGCGGCGGCGTTCCTGCTGAGCAAGTCCGCCTAGGGCCGGGCCGGTCGTGGACGGCCCTCGGCTTCCGCGACCTGACCCACGACATCGCCCGCAGCCTCCCCGAAACCGGCGGGTTCAAGCGCCATCCCGTTGGAGGTGAAGGCGAGCCTCATCGTTCGAGGGCGTCGTAGTCGGCGCGCGACCTCATGCCGGCAATGTGCGCCAGATCTGGTGCCGGTATGCGCCCGGCTGGCGAGAGTGCCAATCGGCGCTCAGAGCTCGCGGACGACCCGAGCGGGGTTGCCGACCACCACGACGCCGCGCGGCACGTCCTTGGTCACCACGGCCCCCGCGCCGACGATCGAGTCCTGCCCCACCGTGACGCCGGCGAGGATGATCGCGCCGCCCCCGATCCACACGTTGTCCTCCACGGTGATGGGGCGCGCCGCCTCCCACCCCTCGCGGCGAGGTTCGGGCTCGACGGGGTGGGTCGGCGTGAGGAGCTGGACGTTGGGTCCCATCTGCACCTGGGCGCCGATCCGGATCTCTGCCACGTCGAGCGCCATCAGGCCGTAGTTGGCGAACGTCCCCTCGCCGACGTGCAGGTTGTCCCCGTAGTCGACGTAGACGGGGGCCCGCAGGTGGGCGGTCTCGGCATACGACCCGAGGAGCTGCTCCAGCAGTCGTCGCCGCTCCCCCTCGTCCTCGCACGCGTTGGCGCGCCGCATGGTGGCCTGGGCCCGCTCCATGGCGGCGCCGAGCTCCTCGTCCACGCGATAGGGGTCGCCGGCGTCGCGGCGCTCGCGCATGGTGCGGGTGTCGGTGCTCTGGCCGGTCTCGCTGATGTCCGTCACGCCTCGACCGTAGGCGAGACTGGACGCGTGAGTGCGCGCGGGTGGATCGTCTGGGTCGTCGGGGTCATCGCCTACACCGCGGCGGTGCTGCAACGCACCTCCCTGGGCGTCGCCGGGATCGACGCCGCTCATCGGTTCCACGCGCCCGCCGGCATCGTGGCGTCCTTCGTGGTCCTGCAGCTGCTCGTCTATGCCGGGCTGCAGGTGCCGGTCGGTATCGCCCTGGACCGCTTCGGGACGCGGCGGATGGTCACGATCGGGGCGGCGATGATGGCGGTGGGGCAGCTCCTGATGGCCACCGCCGACGACGTGCCGACCGGTATGGCGGCCCGCGTCCTCGTCGGCGCCGGCGACGCGATGACCTTCGGCAGCGTCATACGCCTCGTCCCCTCGTGGTTCCCACCCGGCCAGGTGCCGTTGTTCACCCAGCTCACCGGCCTGCTGGGGCAGGCCGGGCAGGTGCTCGCCGCCATCCCCCTGTCGGCCCTGCTGCACGGTCCGGGGTGGACCGTGGCGTTCGGCACCGCCGCCGCGCTCGCCACCGCGTCCTGCCTGCTCTCGGCGACGCTGCTGCGCGACGCCCCGCCCGGCGCCGCCACCCCCGCCCCCACGGGGCGACCGCCGGTCCTGCGCGAGGTCAGCGCGGTGCTGCGGCACCCCGGCACGAGGCTCGGGCTGTGGACGCACTGGGTGACGGGGTTCGCGCCGATGGTCTTCGCGATGATGTGGGGCGTCCCCTACCTCGTCCAGGGTGAGGGCCTGTCGCCGCAGACCGCGTCGGGCCTGCTGACGCTCTTCGTGGTGCTCGGGCTGGGCATCGGTCCGGTGCTCGGACTCCTCACCCAGCGGCACCCGCTGCGCCGCTCCAACCTCGCCCTGACGGTCGCCGCGTGCAACATCCTGCCGTGGGTCACCGTGCTGCTGTGGCCCGGTCGCGCGCCCATGTGGCTGCTCGTCGTGCTCGTCGTCGGGCTGGCCACGGGGGGGCCGGGGTCGTCGATCGGGTTCGACTTCGCGCGCACCTTCAACCCCTCGCACCGTCTCGGCGCGGCCACCGGCGTGGTCATCATGGGCGCCTTCACCGGCGCGCTGCTCGCGATCCTCGGGATCGGCCTCGTGCTCGACGCGACGTCGTCCGGGGGCCGCTACACGCTGCACGACTTCCGGCTGGCGATGGCGGTGCAGCTGCCGGTCTTTGCCATCGGTCTGGTCGGGCTCTATCGGTCCCGGTGGCTCGCCCGACGGCGCTGGCGCGAGGAGGAGGGCGTCGAGATCCCCACCTGGAGCGAGGCGCTGTCGCGGGAGTTCGGGCCGTGGCTGGAGCGTGGGCTGCGGCGGGGAAGCCGGGCGCGCTGAGGGGTCGGCGCGAGGCGCTGGCCGAGGTCAGCGGACCAGGACCCACCGGCCCCCGACGCGGCGCAGCGCCCTGCCGTTGCGGCAGCGCGCGACCTGCGCGACGGCATGCACCATGCGGGCGCGCACCACGCGGGCCTCGTGGTCCTCCTCGTCCCGGCTGCTCGCGTCGACCGTGAACCTCACCGTGATCTGCGGCGTCCCGCCCACGACGTCGAGCCGGTCCGCCTCGACCACCTGCGTCTCGCCCACCGTCGCGACGGCGGTCCGTAGCACCTCGGGCGGCGCATGGCCCGGCAGGACGTCGAGGACGTCCAGGGTGATGCGGTATGACGGCACGCCCGCCGCCTGCTCAGAAACCGTTGAGGGCGCGGACGATCCGCGTCGCCTCGGGGTCCGTGCGCAGCGCCCGCCCGTCGAGCTCCGTGATCGGCGCGACACCCCGCACCGACGACACGAGCCACGCCGCGTCGGCCTCCGCGAGCTCGTCCGGGGTGACGAGGCGGCGCTCCGCGCGCCAGCCGTGCTCGGCCGCACCGCCCAGGATCTTGCGCGCGCTGATCGAGTCCAGGATCCCCGTGGCGCCCGTCGGCGTCGTCGCGACCACCCCGTCGCGCAGCCAGACGACCGCAGAGGTCGGCGCCTCCAGGAGGCAGCCGTCGCTCGAGGTGAAGATGACGTCCTCGGCCCCGCGTGCGCTGGCCTCGCGTTTGGCGGCGACGTGGACGGCATACGACAGGAGCTTGACCCCGCCGAGCAGCCACGGCGCGCCCTCGAAGGCGTCGCTGGCGTAGCCCCGCGAGAGGGTGACGACGCGGATGCCGTCGCGCTGGGCCTGCATCCCCGCGTTGACGGCCGTGAGGGTCAAGAAGGCCAGCGGCGTGCCGTCGCCGTGCTCGTCGCCCCTGGTCAGGACCATCTTGAGGGCGGCCTCGTCCGCGCCCTGCCACACCTGCAGCGCGTCGCCGACCAGCTCGATCCACGCGTCATCGTCGGCGAGGGGGATTCCGAGCGCGTCGGCCGACCGCCGCAGCCGCTCGAGGTGCTCGTCGAGGTCGTGGACCAGCCAGCCCTCACCGTCCCAGGCCACCAGCGTCGCGTCGAAGCACCCATCGCCCCTGGTGAGTCCGAGATCGTCACCGGTGGCGACCGGCGCGCCGGTGTCGACGACCCCGCGACCCATGACCGCCACGACCTGTTGCACGCGCTCCGCCATCCCCAGAACCTACCTCGGGCAGGCACATCCGCCCGACTTCGCACCCCAGGTCGATGTGCCGAGCTCTCGACCTCGTGCCTGAGTCCGCGCTCCGACCCGACATCCGCGAACGGGTCCTCGCCGAAGCGGGCACGCTGTGAGGTCGACGGACGAGCTGCGCAGGGAAGCCCTCTTCCACTTCACGCTCGCCGTCGACTACGCCAACGCCACTGCCGACGGCCAGATGGCGGTTGATGCGGCACTGCGGATCGGGGGGTGATCGTCAAACGGTCTGCTCGCGGTCGGCGAGCTCGAGCCAGACGACCCCATGTCGCGTTGTCCGGGGCGTGGGCGGCTGCCGCCGTTGGCAGATGCGCACGTTCGACGAGCTGGTGGCCGAGGCAGCGGCAACAGACCTGACGGGATGGGGTCGGCGGGGTGCGGCCCTGGGGAGGGCTGGCAGCACCGTCGCCGTCCTCGCAGCGCTGGCCCGCCTGCGTCGGCACTACCGCTGACACGTCAGCCCCCGGACCGGGCCTCTCGCAGGTCATGCACGAGGCGGGGGGTGCGCCACTGCGTGACGGTGCCGAGCCACCGGGACGCCGGGTAGGACAGACGCACCAGGAAGTAGTTCACGTACTCCACGACGGCGAACGCCCAGACACCGATGGCCAGGGCGGCGTGGCCGGGGCTGGACGGCCAGTGGCGGACGACGAGGATGAGCCCGGCTGCCAGCAGAGCCACGTTCGCGACGCGCAGGGCTCGGTAGGTGGTGGCCAGCGCGCGCGGCATCGTCGAGCGCGGGGTCCAGCTGCGTGCGGCCAGCCAGTAGACCCCCGCCTGGACCAGAATGATCAGCAGCGGCGCGAGACCGCCCCACAGGGCCGGTCGCTCGGTGGAGGCCCACCCCGGCAGCACCACGTTCAGCGCGGCCACCAGGAAGACGCCAGCAGCGACCAGCTCCCCTACCCCGAGGCTCAGGTAGCGACGACGCAGGGCTGCCCCTCCTCGTCGGTCCAGGTGTAGGTCCAGGCGTCGGTCCATGACAACGATGCTTGCACGTCCAGGCCCTGCGCATCAGGCCAGGCGGGCCCGGATGCCGTCGACCAAGAGGGCCAGGCCGTACTCGAAGCGGTGGTCGGGGTCGTCGGGCGCGGCACCCGCCGGAGCGACGCCGAAGGCCTGCATCTGCGCGTGGCCCTGCTCGTCCACGGCGTGCCCCATCACGAAGTGCAGCACGGTTGCCGCGGCAGCCCGCGCATCGGGGGCGCGCAACCCGGCCTTGTGCAGGATCGCCACCAGGCCGCGCGTGGGGTCGACGCCCTCGGCGCGCATCGCCAGGACGGACGCGACCAGCTCGGCGCCGTCCCGGTGCGCCGTCACGGCGCGGCGCAGCCCGTGCGCCCACACCCGCACCTGCTCGTCCCAGGTCGCCCCCGACGGCGGCGCGGGCATCGCGCCCAGCCACCCCGTCGCGACCGCTGCCAGCAGCGACTGCTTGTTGGCGAAGTGCCAGTAGAGCGCCGACGGCTGCACCTCGAGGGCTGCGGCCAGCTTGCGCATCGACAGGTCCGCGAAGCCGTAGGCGTCGAGCGTGCGGATCGCCTCGTCGAGGACGGCCTGCCGCGTGAGCGCCATACGGGCTCTCCTCCTGAGGCTCGCTCGGGGTGGGCCGGGACGAGAGCCCGGCCACACCAGGGCCCCTCACGTTGAGCGACCACCGCCCCCCAGTTAACATGAACAGCGTTCATTGAACGGTGTTCATGACGCCGCTGACCGCTGACCGATCGCTCGACGAGGAGAATCCCATGGACCTGCAGGCGATGGCGACGCGCGGCTGCGCCGGTGAGTCGTGCACCCGCGACGAGGCCCTGGCCGTCCTCGCGCTGCCGGACTCGGCCGTCCTCGACCTTGTGGCGAGCGCCGGCCAGGTCCGGCGGCAGTTCTTCGGCAACCGGGTTAAGCTGAACTACCTGGTCAACCTCAAGTCGGGTCTGTGCCCCGAGGACTGCTCCTACTGCAGCCAGGCGCGCGGCTCCACGGCCGACGTGCTCAAGTACTCCTGGCTGAGCCAGGACCAGGCCGTCGAGGCCGCCACCGCGGGCATCGCCGGCGGAGCAGCCCGCGTGTGCCTGGTCGCCAGCGGCCGCGGCCCCTCCGACCGCGACATCGACAAGGTGACCGGCATCGTCGAGGCCATCAAGGAGGCCGACCCGGAAGTCGAGGTGTGCGCCTGCCTGGGCTTCCTCAAGGGCAACCAGGGCGACCGGCTCAAGGCCGCGGGCGTCGACGCCTACAACCACAACCTCAACACCGCCGAGAGCAAGTACGACCAGATCTGCTCCACCCACACCTACGGCGACCGCGTCGACACCGTCCGCCAGGCGCACCTCGCCGAGCTGTCCGCGTGCTCGGGCTTCATCGCCGGGATGGACGAGACCGACGAGGACCTCGTCGACCTCGCGTTCGCGCTGCACGAGGTCGGCGCGGACTCCATCCCGGTCAACTTCCTGCTCCCCTTCGAGGGCACCCCGATGGCCGGGCACGGCATGATCAGCCCGCAGCGCTGCCTCATGATCCTGGCGATGATCCGGTTCGTGAACCCGGCGACCGAGATCCGCATGGCGGCAGGCCGCGAGGTGCACCTGCGATCGATGCAGCCGATGGGCCTGCACATCGCCAACTCGATCTTCCTGGGCGACTACCTGACCAGCGAGGGCGCACCCGGCCGGGCGGACCTCGAGATGCTGCGGGACAACGGGTTCGTGCCCGAGGGTGCCCCGGATGACTGGGCCGAGCGGCTGGACGCGACCGACCTGAGCGCGTATGCCGAGCCGGCCGCCCCCAGCGGGTGCGGCGGCCACGCCGGCGGATCCGGCTGTGGCGGTTGCGGATCCGCGGGAAGCGGGTGCGGCGGCCATGCGGCGGGCGCGCAGGCGGCATACGAGCGCGCACCCGGCCGGCCGTCGCCCGTCGACAGCGGCACGCCGACCCCCGCGACCTCGGGGTTCTCCGCGGCGGCAGCCTTCGACGCCCCCGTCGTCAGCCCGCGCAAGCGCGGTGCAGGCACCCAGCTGCCCGCCAACGTCTGACCGGCTGACCGGCTGACCGGCTGACGGGCCCGACCGCTCGGCCGCTCGCCTAGGAGCCGAACCGTGCGGCGTTGCGGGCGCGAGCGCGCTCGGCCAGCTGCTCACGGCTGCGCGGCGGGGCGGCGGTCACCAGCTCGTCCAGCAGGGTCGACGTCGCCGCGGTGATCTGCTCGACGGCGCGCGCGTAGGCCTCCTCGTTGGCCCTGGATGGCCTGGCCGATCCGGCGACCTTGCGGACGTACTGCAGGGCGGCAGCCCTGACCTCTTCCTGTGTGGTCGAGGGCTCGACGTTGTGCAGGACCCGGATGTTGCGGCACATGCCGCCACCCTAGGCAGCCGTCGGGCACCGCAGCAGAGGTTGACGTAGGTGCAGCCGTTCAGCGGAGACGGGCACGACGCACCGTGACTGCCGCGAGGGCCACTCAGGTGGCCCCGCACCGGGGCTATGCCCGGACCGACCCCGGAACGTCACCAGGTCACTTGGTCGGCATCGCCTGCATCTCGGCGATCTCCTTGCGCTGCGCCGTGATGATGTCCTGCGCGAGCTTCTTGACCGCGGGGTCGTCCGTGGTCCCGAGGACGTTCTCGGCCATGCTCACCGCACCCTGGTGGTGCTTGGTCATCAGCTCCAGCCAACGCTGGTCGAAGGCCGAGCCCTGCAGCGCCGCCAGCTCACGCATGTCCCCCTCGGGCACCATGCCCTCCATCGGCATCCCGTGGTCGGCCGGCATCTCCGGGGCGCCCCAGCTCGTGAGCATGCGCCGCATCTGCTGGATCTCGGGGTCCTGGGCGCTCTGGATGCGGCGGGCCAGCGCCTGCACCTGGGTCGAGGCGCCGTGCCCCTTCAGCGCGAAGTCGGCCAGGTCCAGCGCCTGCTCGTGGTGCGGGATCATCATCTGCGCGAACATCACGTCACCCGCACGCCCGTGCATGGCCGACCCGCCGGACGTCGCGGACGTCGCGGACGTCGCGGACGTCGCGGTGGAGGACGTGGCGTCGGACGGTGTCGCTGACGAGCTGGAGCCGTGGCCGGCGTGGGTGTCCCCGGCCGTGGTCGTGGTGGCGGTCGTGCTCGTGGTGCTGGTCGCGCCGCCGCTCGACCCGCATCCGGCGAGCAGCAGTCCGAGTGCAGCGGCGACGACGACCTGGATGGTGGGGCGGCGCATGAGGGCTCCTGACGATCGAGTTCCTGGGAGACGGATCAGCTTGCCCCAGCCTAGATAGTGGATCCCCGCCTGCGTCGGGTGCCGGGCCGCATGTCGCCGGCCCGCTCGCACGCCGGGCTGCGGCATACGGCCACGGTCAGCACGACCAGGCGACCGGGCGACCGGGCGACCAGGCGACCCAGGCGACCCAAACTGAGCCCCCAACTCACCACCCGCCGCTTCGGTCTCCGAACCAAGCCCGGCTGATGCCCCTACCCCCGGTAGGTCAGGCGGTGGCGGCGCGGTCGAGGGCGGCCTGGACGTCCGCGACCAGGTCCTCGGTCGCCTCGATGCCGATCGACAGGCGCAGCAAGTTGTCCTTGATGCCGGCCACGGCCCGCGCCTCGGGGGTCATCGACGCGTGCGTCATGGTCGGCGGGTGGACGACCAGCGACTCGACCCCGCCGAGCGACTCGGCCAGCGAGAAGCACTCCAGCCCGTCCAGGAACGCCCGCACCGCCGGCTCGCCACCTGCCAGCTCCAGCGACACGATCGCCCCGAAGCCGTCCTGCTGCGACGCCGCGAGCTCGTGCCCCGGGTGGTCCGGCAGGCCCGGGTAGTAGGTGGCGGACGCGGCCGGGTGCGCGGCGATCAGCTCCGCGACGGCGCGAGCGTTGTCCTCGTGGGCGCGCATGCGGGTGTGCAGGGTCCGCAGCCCCCGCAGCGTCTGGTAGCTGTCGAACGGGCTCCCGGTCAGGCCGAGCACGTTGGCCCACCAGCCGAGCTGCTCGTGCAGCTCCTCGGTCCCGCCGATGACGGCGCCGCCGACGACGTCGGAGTGGCCGTTGACGTACTTCGTGGTCGAGTGCACGACCACGTCGCAGCCCAGCTCCAGCGGGCGGCACAGCAGCGGCGACAGGAAGGTGTTGTCGGCGACCACGACCGCCCCCACCTCGTGCGCCCGCCGGGCGACGGCGCGGACGTCGGTGATGCGCAGCAGCGGGTTGGACGGCGTCTCGATCCACACGACCGTCGGTGCCTGGTCGGCGCCCAGCGCGGCCTCGACCTGCGCCGCGTCGGTGTAGTCGACCGTCACCAGCTCGAAGGCGCCCTTGCGCGACATCGTGTCGAAGAGCCGCCACGACCCGCCGTAGCAGTCGTGCGGGATGACGATCCGCTGCCCGGGCGACAGCAGCGCCGACACGACGACGGTGATCGCCCCCATGCCGGTGGCGGTGATGACCCCGCCGGCGCCGCCCTCGAGGGTCGCCAGCGCGTCGCCGAGCTGGTCCCGCGTCGGGTTGCCGGACCGGGTGTAGTCGTAGCGGCGCGGCGTGCCGAAGCTCTCGAACGTGTAGTTGCTCGACAGGTAGATCGGGGGGACCACAGCGCCGTGGGCCGGGTCGGTCTCGAGTCCGGCGCGGATCGCGCGGGTGAGGCGGGACAGCTCGGTCATGATGTCGCCTTTCGCTGGTGCTGAGCGGGCCCAGTCCTGCGGTCGACACCACGAGCGGTATGCCGGGCGCGCCGGCGCATCGACCCATCTGCCGGTGGGCCGCGAGGCCCCCGCAGGACTTGGCACCTGACCCTCGGGGTCTCCCCCTCGGGCGGTTGCCCCGGCGTCGTCGGGCCTGTCCCTCAGCCGGTCGTGATGGATGTGCCTGCAGCCTAGCGGTCCGCCACCGGTTGGACAGGGGATGTCCAGCACTCGGGCGACGAACGGCTCGACGTGCTCGCCGGCGGCGCTAGTCGACGAGGTGATCGCCGGCGAGGCGCTTGTTGGCGATGTACTGCACGCGCTGCCCCTGGACGACCTCCTCGGCCAGCGTGGCCAGCTTGATGTTGAGGTCCTGGCTGGTCCTGCGCAGCAGCTCGAAGGCTTCCTCGTCGTCGACCTTGTGGGCGGCCATGAGCAGGCCCACCGCCTTGCCGATCTCGCGGGAGGTGCCGAGCGCCCGCTCCAGGTTGGCGCTGTCGGCCTGCGCCCGCACCGTCATCACCGCCACCGAGGCGAACGCCGCCAGCACCGCCGCCTGGTCCGTCGAGTCGGACGTGAACGCACCGGCGGTGTCGGAGAACAGGTTGAGCGCCCCGACCTTCTCGCCGTCGAGCAGGATGCGGTAGCCGATGAGGCCGCGCACGGAGGTCTCGGCGACGACCCGGCGCGCCAGCTCGGGCCACTGCGAGCCGTCCTCGAGGTCCGGGTCGTGCTGGAAGGACTCCTCGACGATGGCGTCCACGCACGGCCCGTCGTCGACGGCGAGCTCGATGTCGTCCACCGCCAGAGCGACGTCATCGGTGGCGGCGGCGCTGTAGAAGCGGCCGCCGCGGTCGACGAGCATCATCGAGGCGTGGTCGCAGCCGTCGACGAGCTCGACGGCTGCGGCGACGACGGCCTGGTAGACGGCCCGCGCCTCGGGGCGGCCGTGGATCAGGACGTTGAGCCGGGCGAAGACCTCGGTGGGCTCCACTCTGTGGGGCATGGAGCCTCCAAGCGGGTGACGCGACGGTGACGAGGAGCAGGGTGACCTGGAGTCTAACGACGGGTCACCGACCGTCACGACGCCAGGGTCTCGATGGCCGCCCCGAGGCGTGGGAGGGCCTCCACGACGAGCTGCTTGGCCTTGGGGCGGACCCCGTTGTAGATCGTGGCGATCGCGGCGTGACGCGGGTTGGCGGCGCGGGTGTCGCTGATTGCCAGCAGGGCGTCGGCGGCCTGGTCCCCATGGGCGGTGAGGTAGGACGCGAACGCCTGGTCGCCGCGCGCGTCCCACAGCGGCTGCAGCGAGGCGGCCGCGTCGGGCAGCATGCCGTCGACCGCTCGGCGGACGACACCGTCGTTGACCTTCTTGACCGCGCCGTAGGCCGTCTTGATGATGGCGCCGCCCACGCCTCGCTTGCCGGCGACCTCGGCGTCGATGACGCCGACGAGGGTGTCGACGACGGTGTCACGACGGGTGGGGGCGAGCAGGGTCTCGGTCAAGGTGGTGGACATCGTGGAGCCTTCCGGTCGGGAGGGTGAGCGACGGCGGGAGAGGTCGTATGCCGGGGACCGCCCGCACGACGGCTCGTCGCAGCCGCCCGGCCGACGCCCACCCTAGGTCGGGGCGGCGGTCGGCGCGACCCGCACGGCCCACCGCACGAGCGGCCCGCAGCCGGGCCAGGACGACAGGGGCCCGGAGGGCACGACCCGCCCGTCCAGCACCCCGCCGTCCGCGGGGTCGAGGCGCGCGTGCAGGTGCGCCATGGGCCGCAACGCGAGCGGCTCGGCCAGCTCGATCAGCACGGTCTGGTCGGTCCGGCCGGCGAGGCGGACCAGGGAGTCCAGGTCGGCCGCCCAGCCGGGGACCGGGTCCTCGCGCAACCGCATCTCGCGCTTGACGCGGGCCCGCAGGACGTCGTCGCCCAGCAGGCGGGACAGGACGGCCAGGGCGGTCGTCGTCACCGCGTCGTCGTGCTCCACCAGCGCGGACACCAGCCAGCGGGTGTCGAGCTCCGCGCTGCCCCCGCCCACCTCGTGAAGCAGGGCCGAGACCTCCAGCAGGGCGTCCAGGGGGGTGCCCGTGGCGAGCACCTCGCCGAGGCGGGCCACGACCGGGGGCACGGCCGCGCCCGGCAGCTCGCGGCCCACGGGGTGCCCGCGCCGGGACCTCTCGCGCGCCCGGAGCTCCCGACGGCGTCGCTCGTCGTCGGAGGGAGGGGTCATGGTGTCGACGCTAGCGACCCCCCAGGGCTTTCGCCTCCCGAGACGGCAAAGTGGTCAGGCCACCACCCCGTCGACGTAGGTCATCGCGCCGCGCTGCACGACGCGGGGTCGGGGCAGGGGCAGGGACCGCACGACCTCCTCGGGGGTCCTGGGGCGGGCGAGCTCACCGGCGCGGTGGAGCGCCTCCAGCAGGGCGTCGCTGCCGCGCCGACCGCGGGTGAGGCTGGAGGCGTGCAGCGTGCCGCCCGGCCGGACCCAGGAGGCGAGCCGCTCCCCGAGCCGGTCCGCGTCGGGGACGAGGTGCAGCACGCCGAGGCAGGCCACGGTGTCGACCGACCGCGGGCGCAGCGGCAGGGCGTCGAGCTCCGCCTGCACCAGCACGACCTCCCCGCGGCGGGCCAGGCGCTCCTCGGCCCGCAGCAGCACAGCCAGCGACCGATCCACCAGCAGCAGCGGGCGAGCGGCCCGGGCGTAGAGGTCGGCGGTGAGCGCCAGCCCCCCGCAGGCCACGTCGACCATCGGGCCGCGCCGCGACGCGAGGGCCGCCCGCGCGAACGACCGCTGGTCCACCGGGTCCAGGCCCCACGCCGTGCGGAGATAGCCGCGCGAGGCCGCGAGGGCGTCATACCCCTCGGCCCCGCGGTCGCGGGGCGCCGAGCGAGCGCTCAGGCCGGGCGTGGTGGACCACACCCGGCCGGCCACCCGGTGCAGGGCGTCCGGCCGGTCGAGCAGGTCGGCGCACCAGTCGGGCAGCCGGGACCGCTCGGGCTCCGGGCTTCCGGACGTCGTGCGCATGGCACCTCCAGGGGAGGGTCAGGGGTGGCGCTGGCTCCGCCAGTCTGGCAGGGCGTCGCGCAGCAGGGGCGAGATCGGGACCGTCACCCGGGCCGTCGACTCCCAGTGCTCCCGCTCGCGGCGCCGCACGTCGACCGCGAGGACGTTGAGGACCTGCTGCACGGCAGCGAGGGTGGACCCCCGCAGCATCCACTGGCCCGTCTCGGAGCGGGGGTCGACCAGCATGAGCTCGGTGAGCACCGCGCGGGTCTCCCCCAGGGTCTCCAGGGTCTGTTCCAGCTGCTCCTCGACGTCCCCGATCTCGGCGCCCGCCTCGGAGGCCACCAGGTCGCCGAAGGCCCGCAGGCAGTCGGCGACGTCGGACAGCACGACGCTGAAGGCGACCCGCACCTCCTCGGTGTAGCCGTCGTCCTTACCCTCGGGCGGCGCGCTCTCGGCCATCAGCAGCAGCAGGCTGCGCACCGCCAGCTGGCACTGCTCGAGCCGGTCCAGCCCGGTGCGAAGGGGGGGCTCGGCGCTGACCGACGCGAGCGCCCGCGGGTTGAGCCGGCGCGCGTCCTTGACCTGCTGGACCAGCGTGGTGGCGCGGGCGACGCGGCTGCTGAGGCCACGCACCTCGTCGAGCCACTGCTCGCAGTCCTGGCGCACCAGCGGCGTCGTGGCAAGGCTGTCCGCCACGCGGTCGACCGCCTCGGCGAGCTCCAGGGCGACCCAGCGCACCGACGAGGTGGCCGCGCGCGTCGGGATCGTCGGAGGAAAGAACAGGTTGATGCCCACGCCGACGAAGGCGCCGATGAAGGTCGTCACCACGCGCGTCTCGACGGCGAGCTCCTGCCCACCCGCCGACAGGATGAGCATCGCGGAGATGGGTGTCTCCAGGGCCTGGTCGCCGAGGCGAAAGACCTTGGCGAGGATCAGCGACGAGCCGATGGCGATCCCGAGCGACCACCAGGTCAGCCCCACCATGCTCGACACGGCGACGGCGACGAGGACGCCCGTCAGCACCGCCCCCACCCGCACGGCCCCCATGCGCACCGACGACAGCGTGGACGCCTGGCAGACCAGGATGGCGGTGAGCGCCCCGGTCAGGTCGATCGCACCCTCGGTCAGGGCGACCGTGAGCAGGTAGGCGAGCACCCCCGCGACCGTCAGGCGGCCGACCTGCATGACGGTCGGCCGCACACGGCGCGGCACGTCGCGCCACCGGGTGGGTCCGCCGGGCCAGACCCGCGACCACGCCGTGGCGGCCACGTGCCGCGGCCTCCGCGCGCGCACACCGGGCGACGTCATGCGACCAGGGTGTCACGACGACCAGCCCGTATGGCGGACGCCGTGCGCGTCCACGCGCCCGAGTGAGGCTAGAGCGCGGAGATCTCGCTGACGATCGCGTCGAGCCGCGACTGGGGGATCTTGCCGGAGGCCATCTTCATGGCCTTCTCGGCCTTCATCCCCTTGGCCATCCCGATCATCGGGTGGGAGGTCAGCCCGGGGGCGTGCTTGTCGAAGATCTCCACGGCCTGGGGGTCCTTGAGCAGGTCCCCGATGGTGGTGGTGCTGATGTCGTACTTGCCCATGACATGCCTTTCATACCGGTCGGTAGGGTTGCTGGCACCAGTGTGCACGGCCCCGGGTGGCCTCCAGGACCTTCGTGGTCCATCCCACACGGATGGTCCAGGACGCGCACGCGGGGGCACGGTGCGCCACCCGACTCGCCAGACGACACAATGGGTCCAGACCCACCAGCCACGAGGAGCCCCCGGTGAACGATCTGCTGACCAGCTTTGTCGAGTCCCGCACCGTCGACGCCACGCTCGCCACCACGCAGGGCGAGGCCGTGCTGACGATGGTGCACGAGCTGCCCAGCACCCCCGAGCAGACCTGGGCGCTCATCACCGACCCGCAGCTCGCCGCCACGTGGTCCCCGGTCGTCGGCGACCGCCCCCTCGACACCGTGGGCCCGGCCATCTCGCGCGAGAACGCCGACGACGAGCCCGTCGACGCCGAGGTGCTCGTCGCCGAGCCGCCCCGCGAGCTCGTGCACCGCTGGGGCGCCGACGAGCTGCGCTGGAGCGTCGCCGCGCACGAACGAGGCTCGCGGCTCACCCTGCGGCAGGTGCTCGAGGACCCCACCCAGGCCAGCTCGCTCGCTGCGGGGTGGCACCTGTGCCTCGCCGGGCTCGAGGCCCGCGCCGCCGGGCACGACGTCAGCCGCCCCGTGGGCACCGAGGCGGCCCGCCGCTACGGCTGGGACCAGCTGCGCGACGGCTACGACGTGCTGTTCGCCCAGCAGCAGCACTGAGCCGCCGACTGGTCACGTCCCGACCCGTCACCCCCGCCGGCTGGTCAGATCCGGAAGTCCTGCTCGATCTTGGTGAGCCGGAAGCGCGCCAGCGCCAAGTTGGCGCGAGCCCGGTCCAGGACGAGGTAGAGGAACAGCCCCTGCCCCTCGCGGCTCGAGACGGGCCGGATGATGTGGTACTGCCGACCGAGCGTGATCAGGATGTCCTCGATCTCGTCGTCCAGGCCCAGCGCCTCGATGGTGCGGAGCTTGGCCTGCACGACCGAGCTGTTGCCCGCCGCCGCCACGTGCAGGTCCACCGCGGGTGGGTTCCCGGCGGTCGCCAGCGTCATACCGCTGCTCTGGTCCACCAGCGCCGCCCCCAGGGCGCCCTCGATGCCGAGGCAGTCGGCCATGGCCTGGGCGTAGTCGGTCATGGGGGGTCGCCTCCTGCGTAGGCGGACGGGGGGAGCGAGGCGGGGACGGGCCGAGCGAGATCGTTGGCGTCACCCTACGGCCGCTGCTCCCCTCGGGCGAGGTCCAGGTGCCGAGGCGCCACCTCCCTGGCCCAGCCCCTACCCTGGTCGCTCGTGACGATCACGCGGGCGCGCAGCCCCTTCATGCGATGGTTCCTCGACGCCGAGGAGGCCGACCCGGGCGGCTACTACGAGCGGGCCGAGGAGGCCGTCCGCCAGCACGACGTCCAACCCTGGTGGAAGGTCATGTGCCTGACCGGTGTCGACTACTTCTCCACCCTCGGCTACCAGCCCGGCATCGCGGCGCTCGCCGCAGGGGCGCTGGCGCCCGTCGCCACCCTCGTGCTGGTGCTGGTCACCCTCCTCGGCGCCCTCCCGATGTACCGCCGGGTCGCCGTCGAGAGCCCGCACGGCGACGGCTCCCTCTCGATGCTGCAGAAGCTCCTCGCCTACTGGCCGAGCAAGCTGCTGGTGCTGACGCTGCTGGGCTTCATCATGACCGGCTTCATCATCACCATCACCCTCTCCGCCGCCGACGCGAGCGCCCACCTCGTCGAGAACCCCCTGCTCCACACGGCCCTGCACGGCCACGAGGTGCTGCTCACCCTGGGGCTGCTCCTGGCTCTGGGCGCGGTCTTCCTCAAGGGCTTCTCCGAGGCGATCGGCGTCGCCGTCGTGCTCGTGGTCGTCTACCTGGCGCTGAGCGCCGTGGTCGTGGTCGACGGCCTGCGTGCCGTCCTCGCCGACCCCTCGCTGATCACCGGCTGGGGCGCCGCCGTGACGGCGACGCACTCGGCGCCGTTCGGGATCATCGCGGCGGCCCTGCTCGTCTTTCCCGCCCTCGCGCTCGGGCTGTCCGGCTTCGAGACGGGCGTGGTGGTCATGCCCCTGATCCAGGGCGAGCCGGGCGACACCCGCGCCAAGCCGCGCGGGCGCATCCGCAACGCCAAGAAGCTCCTGACCACCGCCGCCTGCATCATGAGCGTCGCGCTGCTCGGCTCGTCCTTCGTCACGACGCTGCTGATCCCGCCCGCCGCCTTCCAACCCGGGGGCGAGGCCAACGGACGCGCCCTCGCCTACCTGGCCCACGAGCGTCTCGGGGACACTTTCGGGACGGTGTATGACGTGACCACGGTCGGCATCCTGTGGTTCGCCGGGGCGTCGGCCCTCGCGGGGCTGCTCAACATCGTGCCCCGCTACCTGCCGCGCTACGGCATGGCCCCGGACTGGGCCCGCTCGACCCGGCCGCTCGTGTGCGTGTTCGTCCTGATCGCCGCCATCGTGACCGTGTTCTTCGAGGCCAAGGTCGACGCGCAGGCCGCGGCCTACGCCACGGGTGTGCTCGCGCTGATGACCTCGGCGGCGGTGGCCGTCTTCCTCACCGAGCTGCGCCGCGGCCACCGGCGGGCCGCCGCCTACTTCGGGGTCGTGAGCGCGATCTTCGTCTACACCTTCGTGGTGACGATGGCCTCGCACGCCGGCGGTCTGGTCATCGCGCTGGTCTTCGTGGCGCTCATCATGATCATCAGCCTGTGGTCGCGGGTCACCCGCAGCCGCGAGCTGCGAGTGGCCGGCGTCGAGATCGACGACGCGGCCGACGTCGTGCTCGCGCGCGCGGCGCTCGGGCGGCAGCCGATCCGCTTCATCGCCAACAAGATGCAGGCCGGCGATCTCGCCGAGTACGACGAGAAGGAACGCATCGTCCGCGAGCGCAACCACATCTCCCCCAAGGACCAGATCGTCTTTCTCGAGGTGCGCATCAACGACGCCAGCGACTTCACCTCGCCGGTGCAGGTCACGGCCGGCCGCGCCGGCGACCACCAGATCCTGCGCTGCTCGGGCACCTCGGTGTCCAACGTCCTCGCTGCCTTCCTGCTCTACGTCCGCGACCTGATGCCGGAGCCGCCGCACGCGTACTTCGAGTGGAGCGAGCGCGACCCGATGGACAACGTGCTGCGCTTCCTGTCCGGGGGCGAGGGCGACATCCCGCCGCTGACGCACGAGATCCTGCGCATCGCCGAGCCCGACCCCGCTCGTCGGCCGCGCGTGCACGTCGGCGGCTGAGGCGCGGGCTCGCTCAGCGCCCGACGGGGGGCTCGTCGAGCCACCACCCGTCGACCAGCCCGGGCTCGCGCCCCGGCTCGATGAACCACTCCTGACCGAAGCCCGCCGTGAAGACCTCGATCGGCATGGCGAGGAACATCTCGATGTCGGTCGCCTGGCTGCGGTGGCAGGCCAGCGCCGCGCGCTTGGTCTCGACCAGGTCGGACACGTCCACGCGCCAGTGGATCTCGTCCTCGGGGGTGCCGAGGGGGTTGCCGTCGTCCATCGGCGCGTCCGGGTCCCAGTCCATCGGCATGCCCGCGTCCCTGGCCGCCTGGAACTGCCGCCGCATGTGGTCGCGGTTCATCGTCACCTCGAGCAGCCGGGGACGGCGGGCCACCAGCTCGACCGCGCGGTGCGCGACCTGGTGCACGCGCACGTGGTCCGGGTGGCCGTATCCCCCGTGCCAGTCGTAGGCGACGAGCACGTCGGCGTCCTCCTCGTCGAGGATGGCCGCCAGCCTCCCGGCCGCCTCGTCCAGGTCCGCGGAGGCGAAGGCGTCGGCGGCGGAGTTCTGCTCCCACCCGCTCATGCCCGAGTCGGCGTAGCCCAGCCAGGCGACCCGCGCCGTGCCCGTGACCTGCGCGGACGCCTCCGCCTCCCGCCGCCGGTAGTCCACGACCGTCTCCCCCGGCGCGAGGTCGGCCGGCACCTCCCCGTGGTCGCCGTTGGTGCCGTAGACCACGACCACGCGGTGGCCCTCGCGCGAGGCCCGCGCCATCGACCCGGACGTCTGGGACGCCTCGTCGTCAGGGTGGGCATGCAGGAACACGACGTTCGCCATACGGTCAGTGTGGCAGGACCGGCCCCGACCAGGCGCCCACGACCGCAGGAGGAGCAGGTATGACGACCCCCATCCCCACCCACACGCTCAACGACGGGACCGCGCTGCCCCAGATCGGCTTCGGCACCTACCCGCTCAGGGGCGTGGAGGGCGTGGACGCGATCACCAGCGCCCTGCAGACCGGCTACCGGCTGATCGACAGCGCCGTCAACTACGACAACGAGCACGAGGTCGGCGAGGCGCTGGTGCGCTCCGAGGTCCCCCGCCCCGAGGTGCTGGTCACCACCAAGGTCCCGGGACGCTTCCACGAGCACCACCTGGCCGTGCAGTCGGTCGAGGACTCGCTGCGTCGGATCGGCACGGACTACCTCGACCTGGTGCTGATCCACTGGCCCAACCCCTCCGTGGACCAGTATGTCCAGGCCTGGCAGGCGCTGGTCGACGTGCAGGAGCGGGGGCTGGTGCGCTCGATCGGTGTCAGCAACTTCACCGAGGCCCACCTCGAGCGGGTCATCGAGCGCACCGGCATCACGCCGTCGGTCAACCAGATCGAGCTGCACCCGGCGTTCCCGCAGGTGGAGCTGCGGGCGGCCCACGACCGCCTGGGGATCCGCACCGAGGCATGGAGCCCGCTCGGCCGCGCCCAGGACGACGGCCCCCTGGGGTCGCCCGCGGTCACGGGCCCCGCCGAGGCGCACGGCGTGACCCCGACCCAGGTGATCCTGCGCTGGCACGTGCAGCTCGGGGTGGTCCCGCTGCCCAAGTCGGCCTCGCCGGAGCGGCAGCGCAGCAACCTCGACGTGTTCGGCTTCGAGCTGAGCGGGGACGAGATGGCGGGGATCACGGCGCTGGGCCGGCCCGACGGGCGGCTCTTCGGCGCGGACCCGGACACCCACGAGGAGATGTGACCTACCCCCGGTAGTCCCATCCGCCGGGCTTCGTCCGCCAGGTCGATGCCCCTACCCCCGGCAGGGGCATCGACCGGGCTCCGGACGGGGCCATGGATGCGGACAGGGACGCGGACGGGGACGGGGACGGGGACGGGGACGTCATACGCCCACGGGCTCGACCTCCCTCGTGGGCGGCGCGACGCGAGCCGAGCGCAGACGTTCCGCCACCACGACCACGAGAGGGCTGCCACGGTCATCGCCGCGCCGACCCACCCGACCAGAGCCAGCGGATCCTGCAGATCGGCGGATCCTGGGGCGGAACACCGGCGTAACACGCCCGACACAGGCCCGCCCTAGCGTGGCGTCCATGCACCTGTCCCCCGCTGACTGCGAGAAGCTCCTGCTGTCCGTCGCCGGGATGGTCGCCCGCGACCGACTCGAGCGCGGCGTCCGCCTCAACCACCCCGAGAGCATCGCCCTCCTGACCACCTGGGTCATCGAGCGGGCCCGGGAGGGCCATGGCGTGGAGGAGCTCATGAGTCGGGGCCGCGAGGTGCTCACCCGCGAGCAGGTCATGCCGGGGGTCCCGGAGATGATCCCGGACGTGCAGGTCGAGGCGACCTTCCCCGACGGCCGCAAGCTCGTCACCCTCCACCACCCCATCTCCTGACAGGTCGGCCCATGCACGCCAGCACCTCCCCCGACGCGCCCGGCGCCATCCGCGTCCGGCCCGGCACCATCGAGATCAACGCCGACCGCGCACCCCACGAGCGGTTGCGCGTCGTCGTGGTCAACACGGGTGACCGCCCCGTTCAGATCGGCAGCCACCTGCACCTGCCCGACGCCAACGCGGCCCTGGAGTTCGATCGCGCGGCGACCGAGGGGTTCCGGCTCGACATCCCCAGCGGGACGTCCGTGCGCTTCGAGCCTGGGGTGTCTCGCGAGGTCGACCTCGTGGCCCTGCGCGGGCGCCGTCTCGTCCCGGGCCTGCAGATCAAGGAGGCGCAGCATGGCTGAGCTCAGCCGGGAGGCCTACGCCGCGCTCTACGGCCCCACCACCGGGGACCAGGTCCGACTGGGGGACACGGACCTGTGGGTCGAGGTCGAGCGGGACCTGACCGCGGGTGGGGAGGAGGCGGTCTTCGGCGGCGGCAAGTCCATCCGCGAGTCGATGGCGCAGGGCACCACGACCCGGGCGCAGGGCGCTCTCGACACCGTGATCACCAACGTCATCGTGATCGACCACTGGGGTGTCGTCCGGGCGGACGTGGGTCTCCGGGACGGCCGCATCGTCGCGCTCGGACGCTCGGGCAACCCCGACGTCGCGGACGGCGTGCACCCGGAGCTGCTGATCGGGCCGAGCACCGACGTCATCTCCGGCGAGGGCCGCATCCTGACCGCCGGCGGGATCGACCTGCACGTCCACCTGCTCAGCACGAGCCAGGTGCACGAGGCGCTGGCCAGCGGGCTGACCACGCTCGGCGGTGGTGGCACCGGGCCGTCCGAGGGGTCCAAGGCGACGACGGTCACCCCGGGCTCCTGGCACCTGGGCCGCGTGTGGCAGGGGCTCGACGACCTGCCGGTGAACCTGCTGCTCATGGGCAAGGGCAACACCGTCAGCGCCGAGGGCCTGGCCGAGCAGGCGAGGGCGGGCGCGGCGGCATACAAGGTGCACGAGGACTGGGGCTCGACGCCCGCGGCGATCGACGCGGCCCTCAGGGCCGCGGAGGAGCACGGGCTGCAGGTGGCGCTGCACAGCGACAGCCTCAACGAGGCCGGCTACGTCGACTCGACGCTGCGGGCGATCGCGGGGCGGAGCATCCACGCCTTTCACACCGAGGGCGCCGGAGGCGGGCACGCACCCGACATCATGACCATCGCCTCGCACCCCAACATCCTGCCGGGCTCCACCAACCCGACCCTCCCGCACACGGTCAACACCGTGGCCGAGCACCTCGACATGCTCATCGTGTGCCATCACCTCAACCCCGCGGTGCCCGAGGACCTGGCCTTCGCAGAGTCCCGGATCCGCGCCACGACGATCGCCGCCGAGGATCTCCTGCACGACCTGGGCGCACTGTCGATGACCTCGTCCGACGCGCAGGCCATGGGCCGGATCGGCGAGGTCATCACCCGCACCTGGCAGGTGGCCCACGTGATGAAGTCCCGCTACGGGGGGCTCGGCGGCGCCCTGCCGGCCGACAACGAGCGGGCACGGCGCTATGTCGCCAAGTACACGATCAACCCCGCGATCGCGCACGGCCTCGACCACGAGGTGGGTTCCGTGGAGCCCGGAAAGCTCGCCGACCTGGTGCTGTGGGACCCCCGCTTCTTCGGCGTCCGACCCGACCTGGTCATCAAGGGTGGCGGCATCGTGTGGGCGGCGCTCGGCGACCCCAACGCGTCGATCCCCACCCCGCAGCCGGTGCTCATGCGACCTGCCCTCCTCACCGGGGCGGCGCGCTCGCTGTCCCTCGGGTTCGTCGCCCCGGTCGCGGCCGACGCCGGCCTGCGGGAGGAGCTGGGTCTGCGTCGCCCCCTCGTCGGGGTGCGCCCGACGCGCGCCGTCACCAAGGCGGACATGGTCAACAACAGCGCCACGCCCGCCATCGACATCGATCCCGAGACCTTCGCCATCCACGTCGAGGGCGAGCTCGTCGTGCCGTCACCCGCGACGGAGCTGCCCCTGGCCCAGCGCTATGCCCTTTTCTGAGCCGGCCACCCCCGCCCGGGCGGGCACGACGACGGGCATCGCGGCGCTGCTGCTGGCCGACGCCCGGCTGCCGGTCGGCGGCCACACCGTGTCGAGCGGGCTGGAGGCTGCCCTGCTGGGCGGTATGCCGGAGAAGCGGGTCCCCGCCTACCTCCGCGCGCGCCTCGCCACGGTGACGCGCGTCGAGGCGGGGACCGCCGTCGTGGCCTCCGCGGCCGTGCGGCACCGCATCGACCACGCCGAGGCCGGCGCGGGGCCGACGACGGCCGCGGCCACTGGTGCCGTCACCGCGGCGGAGGTCGCCTGGGCCTGGGCCGCCCGCACTCCCCTGGCGACCCTGCGCGAGAGCTCGGTGTCGCAGGGACGCGCGGTGCGCAGGCTGCTGCACCGGCTGCGGCCCGACGGGGTGGCGGCGTCCTGGATCGTCGACGTCGAGCCGGCCCTGCTCGCTCGCCCGCTCGTGCTGGGCGCTCTGGCGGCCGAGCTCGGGCTCGACGGGGCAGCGGTCGCGCGGCTGGTGGGCTACGACGACGTGCAGTCCGTCGCCTCCGCCGCGCTCAAGCTCCTGCCGCTCGATCCGGCCGACCCGGTCGCGTGGGTCCTCTCCTGCGCCGAGGACCTCGAGCTCCTCGTGCAGGACTGCGCCGGACTGACCCGTCCCCACGAGATCCCGGCGCACGGCGCCCCCCAGCTCGAGGCGTGGCACGCCGCCCACGCCACCGCATCCCGGAGGTTGTTCCGTGCCTGACACCACACCCACCCCCGCCGGCGCCGCCCCGGCCACCCGCCCCCTGCGCCTCGGCGTCGCCGGGCCCGTCGGGACCGGCAAGTCCTCGCTGATCGGCCTGCTGTGCCGCGAGCTCGGCGCGGAGCTGTCGCTCGGGGTCGTCACGAACGACATCTACACCGACGAGGACGCCCGGATGCTCCGGGCCGCCGGCGTGCTGGACCCCGACCGCATCCGGGCCGTCGAGACCGGCGCCTGCCCGCACACGGCGATCCGCGACGACGTCAGCGCCAACCTCGTCGCCGTCGAGGACCTGCACGACGACTACCCCGACCTCGACCTCGTGCTCGTGGAGTCCGGCGGGGACAACCTCACCGCGACCTTCTCCCCCGCCCTGGCCGACGCCCAGGTCTTCGTCCTCGACGTCGCGGGCGGCGGTGACGTGGTCCGCAAGGGCGGCCCGGGCATCGCCCGCGCCGACCTGCTCGTCATCAACAAGACCGATCTCGCGCCGCACGTCGGCGTGGACGCCGCCCTCATGGAGCAGGAGGGGAGGCAGGCCCGCGACGGGCGGCCGGTCGTGGCCCTGTCACGCACCGACCCCGCGTCGATCGCGCGGCTGCGTGCATGGGTGCTCGAGGTGCTCGCGGAGCACCGGGCGGGGACGCACACGGCCCAGGACCCCGGACCCATGGCGCCTCACGCGCACGCGCACCCGCACCCCCACCCGCACCCGCTCGGGGACGACACGCACCCCCGTGACCACGCTCACCAGCACGCCCCCACCCGTGCCCGCTGACTCCCGGGTCGCCACCACCACCCTGCACGTCTCACCCGGGGCGACGCCGGACGCCCCCGCCCGCGTCCGCACCACCACGGGGCTGCTCGCCGCGCGGATCCTACAGCTGGCGCCGGGGCGCGCACGGGTCGCCCTGGTCGCGACGGGCGCGCTGCTGCTCGGGGGCGATGCCCTGCGTCTCGAGGTCGTGGTCGAGGACGGGACCCGCCTGGACCTCCTCGACGTGGCCGCCACCGTGGCCTACCCCGGTCGGGGGGCCTCGGCGTCCTGGCGCGCCGACCTGCGCGTCGGCGAGGGCTCGTCGCTCACCTGGCTGGGCGAGCCGCTCGTGGTGGCGGCCGGCTCCGAGGTGGACCGGGTGCTCACGGCCGAGGTCGCCGACGGCGGTCGCCTCGCCCTGCGCGACACCCTGGTGCTCGGCCGGTCCGGCGAGGACGGCGGGCTGCTGCGCGCCCGCACGGAGCTCGCGCACGGCGGCCGCCCGGCGCTGGTCGAGGACCTGCGAGCCGGCGGGCCGGTCGACATACCAGACCTGTGCGTCCTCGGCGGCCACCGGGTCGTCGACCAGGTCACCACGGTCGGACAGTCCCGCGTGGCAGAGGCGCCGGACGGGTGCACCCACCTGCAGCTGGTCGCTCCCGGGTGGGCGATGCGCTGGCTGGGGCAGGAGGCCCACCGCAGCCCGCTCGGGCCGCTCGCCTCCGCGGTCGCGCAGTCGTAACACCATCGCGCGCGACGTAACCCGGGTGAAACCTGAGTGGCCAGGGCCCTGAAACACAGCGCTCCTAGCGTCGACTCGTCGGCCCGGGCGGGCCGCATCCCGCAGTCCCCCACGTGCACGAACGGAGCGACATGGACACCATCCAGACCGAGCACGGGGTCCCGGCCCGACCGACGACCGTCGCCCGGGCGTCCCGCGAGACGCTCGAGGACTACACCCTGCGGTTCGCGCCGAGGAGCTACCGCCGCTGGTCGCCCGGCGTCGTGGCCACCTCCGCCCTCGGCGGGATCGCCTACCTGGCCGACTTCTCGATCGGCGCCAACATCGGCATCCAGCACGGCACGAGCAACGCGATCATCGGGATCCTGCTCGCCGCCGCCATCATCTTCGTGACCGGCGTCCCCCTCGCCTACTACGCCGCCAGGTACAACCTGGACCTGGACCTCATCACCCGCGGCTCGGGCTTCGGGTACTACGGGTCGGTCCTCACCAACATCATCTTCGCGAGCTTCACGTTCATCTTCTTCGCCCTCGAGGGCTCGATCATGGCCCAGGGCCTCGAGCTGGGCCTGGGGGTCCCCCTGTGGGCGGGCTACCTGGTGTCCAGCCTCATCGTCATCCCCCTCGTGATCTACGGCATGAAGGTGCTGTCGACGCTGCAGGTCTGGACGACGCCCCTGTGGCTGCTCCTGATGGGCGGTCCGCTCGCCTACCTGCTCGTCGAGCACCCGGACTCGGTGTCCACCTTCCTCGCCTACCAGGGCGGCGCGTCCGGCGTCAGCCTCTCCGCGGTCATGCTCGCCGCCGGCGTCTGCCTGTCCCTCATCGCGCAGATCGCCGAGCAGATCGACTACCTGCGCTTCATGCCCCCCCGCACCCCGGAGAACTCCCGTCGCTGGTGGAGCGCGGTCATCATCGCCGGCCCCGGGTGGGTGTTCTTCGGCGCCCTCAAGCAGATGATCGGCCTCTTCCTCGCGGTGTACCTCATCACCAACGTCGCGGGCGGCGCCGGGTTCGCCAACGAGCCGGTCCACCAGTTCCTGTCGGCCTACGACCAGATGATGCCCGGATGGCTGGCCATGACCCTGTCCGTGGTGCTGGTGGTCCTGTCGCAGATCAAGATCAACGTCACCAACGCCTACTCGGGGTCGCTGGCGTGGACCAACTCGTTCACCCGCGTCACGAAGCACTACCCGGGGCGGCTGGTCTTCGTCGTCGTCAACGTCGCGGTGGCCCTGCTCCTCATGGAGCTCAACATGTTCGACTTCCTCAACGACATCCTCGGCTTCTACTCCAACCTCGGCATCGCCTGGATCGTGACGGTGGCCACGGACATCGTGGTCAACAAGTACCTGCTGAGGCTCTCCCCCAT
This sequence comes from Arsenicicoccus cauae, assembly GCF_043162025.1. Taxonomy (NCBI): domain Bacteria; kingdom Bacillati; phylum Actinomycetota; class Actinomycetes; order Micrococcales; family Intrasporangiaceae; genus Arsenicicoccus; species Arsenicicoccus cauae. The sequence goes on from NZ_CP171001.1 coordinate 539,670, forward strand.
GGCGCCGGAGTTCCGCCGGGGCATGCTCCACGACATCAACCCGGTCGGGTTCGTCTCGGTCCTCGTCGCCGGCGGCCTGTCGATCGCCGCCTTCTTCGGCGGCCTCGGCAGCGGCCTGCAGCCCTACTCCCCGATGATCGCCGTCGTCCTGTCGGTGCTCCTACCGCCCGTGCTCGCCATCGCGACCCGGGGGCGCTTCTACCTGCGGCGCACGGACGACGGGATCCGCGAGGACCCCTTCGACGTCCACGGCAACCCCTCCGCGGCCGAGCTGGACTGCCAGGCCTGCGGCGACGTCTTCGAGCGGCCCGACATGGTGGCCTCGGCCACGGGCGACGGGGCGGTGTGCTCCCTGTGCCTGGCCACCGACCGGGACGGCACGCACGTGCTGCGCTAGCGAGCGCGTCCCACCGGACGGGACGGGACGCGCGAGAGGCGCCGACCCGCGACGGGGTCGGCGCCTCTCGGCATACGGCTGAGCCGCGAGATCAGGCCTGCTTGATCGCGGAGACCTCGAGCTCCAGCTGGATCTTGTCGGAGACGAGCACGCCGCCGGTCTCGAGCGCGGCGTTGAAGGAGATGCCGAAGTCGCTGCGGACGATGGTCGTGGAGCCCTCGAAGCCGATGCGCTGGTTGCCGTAGGGGTCGGTGGCGGCGCCGTTGAACTCGAAGTCGATGGTGACCGGCTTGGTGACGTCCTTGATGGTGAGGTCGCCGGTGACCCGCAGGGTGTCGGCGTCCGTCGCCTCGACGGAGGTGGAGCGGAAGGTCAGGGTCGGGAACTTCTCGGCCTCGAAGAAGTCTCCGGTCTTGAGGTGGCCGTCGCGGTCGGCGTTGCGGGTGTCGACGCTGGCGACCTGGGCGGTGAGCTCGATCCGGGCGCCCTGCAGGTCGGGGCCGGTGGTGGCGGTGCCCTCGAACTCCGAGAAGGTGCCGCGCACCTTGGTGACCATCGCGTGACGGGCGACGAAGCCGAGCTGGCTGTGGACGGGATCGATGACGTAGGTGCCGTCGAGCTGCTGGAGCGTGGTCATGGGTTCTCCTCGAGAGGTCGTGCTGGCATGTTGTTTAACTTTCAACTACAACGATACGCCGATCGTTCCCGATGTCAAGGACGCGGGCGCAGGCCCGCTCAGTCGCCGCGACGCAGGGACAGCGGCAGCACGAGCCACAGGCCCACGACCACGACACCCAGGCTGGCCCCCGCGACCCACCCGCCCGTCGATCCCGTCACCACCCCCACGATCAGGGCAGCGGCCAGCACCAGGGTGATCCCCAGCGACACGAACCCCGCCCGCGCCAGCCGGTCCGACACCTCGACGACCTGCTGCTTCACGCCTCGGCGGAACAGCACGCGGTGGATGATCACCGGCGTCATCAGCAGGACGATCGACACGAGCGCGGCTACCAGCACGACGAGGTAGAGCCGCTCCTGCCCGTCCCCCAAGGTCGTGAACCGCTGCTGGAACGGCAGGGTGATCAAGAAGCCCGCCAGCACCTGGATCCCCGTCTGGGTCACCCGCAGCTCCTGGAGCAGCTCGTTCCAGTTGCGGTCCATCCGCTCGGCGAACGTCTCGTCGCGTTCCCGGTCCATGCGTCCTCCAGCTCCTCGTCGTCACGCTCGTGACCGACGGGATGAGACATACCGTGGAGGCATGACCGGTACACCCTGGATCACCACGACGGACGCATCGGGCCTCGCGGTCCACGCCTGGGCGGGCGACGCTCCCCCTGGGTCCCCGCGCCTGCTGATGCTGCACGGCCTGACCGATAGCGGCCCCTCGTGGGAGGACGCGGCGAGGCGGTGGGGCTCGGCATACGTGGTCATCGCCCCAGATGCCCTGGGCCACGGCCAGTCGCGCAGGTTCACCCCGCAGGAGCTGGCCTCCACGGACCTGATGGAGAGCGCGTATGACGCCCTCCGGGCCCTCGTGGGTCGCCTCATGGACCAGGACGCGACCCCTGTGCTGGTCGCCGGCCACTCCATGGGTGGGGGCCTGGTGGCCGCGCTGTCCGCGCGGATGCCCGACGCCGTGCGCGCGGCCGTCCTGGAGGACCCGGTGTGGTTCGCGACTCCGCCGGACCCGTCGAGCCGGGACTCCCGCAGCGCCGCGCGCGAGCGCATCGCCGAGACCATGCGGGCCCGCGAGGACGTGCGGGCGCTCGCCGAGGAGGGGCGCCGCGCCAACCCCACGTGGCCTGAACGCGAGCTCACGCCGTGGGCGCAGGCCAGTGCGGACTGCGACGTGGAGCTCCTGCGGACGGGGCGCGCCGTCCTCGACGAGCCCTGGCGCGCCATCGCCGCCGAGCTGCGGGTGCCGACGCTCGTGGTCACCGGGACCGAGGGCGTGATCATCGACGGGACCGTGCGCGCCGCCATCGAGGAGCTCGGCAACCCCCGCATCGAGGTGGCCGTCGTCGACGGGGCCGAGCACTGCGTGCGCCGCACCCGCACCGAGGCCTTCCACGCCGTGGTCGACCCCTGGCTCGCCGCCCATTGATCACGGCGGCCCGGGGCACCCCGACGTGGCGAAGGTCACACCGCCGGGCGCGGCATACGGCCGCTGCGCGCAGCGCACCTCGGCACCGCTGCAGCGGTCCGCCAACGCTCGTAGAGTGACGGTGGAGATCGCAGTCACCGCGAAGAAGGGGTCACGCATGAGCCACACCGCCCGCCTGGAGCTCGACGGCAAGTCCTACGACCTGCCCGTCGTGGAGGGCACCGAGCGCGAGCTCGGCATCGACATCAGCAAGCTACGCTCGGAGACGGGCTTCATCACGCTGGACGACGGCTACGGCAACACCGGCTCGTGCAGGTCCGCCATCACCTACATCGACGGCGAGCAGGGGATCCTGCGCTACCGCGGCATCCCGATCGAGGAGCTCGCGGAGAAGTCCAGCTTCATCGAGGCCGCGTGGCTGGTGATCTTCGGCACGCTGCCGACGACGGCCGACCGTGACCGCTTCGCGGGGATGCTCACCGAGCACTCCATGCTCGACGAGAACATGAAGAAGCACTTCGACGGCTACCCCACCAACGCGCACCCCATGGCGATCCTGTCGGCCATGATCAACACCCTCTCGGCGCACGACCCGGAGGTGTGGGAGGCCAACGACGACGCGGGGATCGAGCGGGCCGCTGCGGTCCTCATGTCCAAGGTCCGCACCATCGCGGCCGCCGCCTACAAGTCGAGCGTGGGCGAGCCGATCGTCTACCCCCGCTACGACCTGCGCTACGCCGAGAACTTCCTGCACATGATGTTCTCCAAGCCCTACAAGGACTACGAGCCGACGCCGGCGGTGTCGCGGGCGCTCAACCTCTTCCTGCTGCTGCACGTCGACCACGAGCAGAACTGCTCCACCTCCACGGTGCGCATGGTCGCGTCCTCCGAGGCCAACATGTTCGCCTCCTGCTCGGCCGGCGTCTGCGCCCTGTGGGGCCCGCTGCACGGTGGCGCCAACGTCGCGGTGATCGACATGCTGCAGGAGATCAAGGACCGGGAGATCCCCGTCGCCGAGTACGTCAAGAAGGTCAAGAACAAGGAAGACGGCGTGAAGCTCATGGGCTTCGGGCACCGCGTCTACCGCAACTTCGACCCCCGGTCCAAGATCCTCCGTGCCGCGGCGGACGACATGCTCAAAGAGCTGCAGATCGAGGACCCGCTGCTCGACATCGCGGGCGAGCTCGCCGAGGCAGCGTTGTCGGACGACTACTTCGTGGAGCGCAAGCTCTACCCCAACGTCGACTTCTACAGCGGGATCATCCTGCGCGCCATGGGCCTGCCGACCAACATGTTCACGGTGATGTTCGCGATCGGTCGCATGCCCGGCTGGATCGCCAACTGGAAGGAGATTCACGACGACCCCAAGGGTCGAATCTACCGTCCGCGCCAGATCTACACCGGCCCGACCGACCAGCACTGGGTGCCGCGCGACCAGCGCGGCTGACCGGCCCGGCCGTATGCCGGTCCAAGGCGCCGACCAGACCGACGAGGACGCAGACGGCGGTGCCGAGGCGCCTGCGGCCGCGCCCGGGGCCCGGCCGCAGGCTCACCCGCGCGCACCCCTCGCGGGTCCCGTGGTCCCGGGGTCGGTCTGCACGTGGGTGTCGGGGCTGGTCCAGGGCGTGTCCGCGGGCCGGGTCGCGCGCTGCGTGAGGTTGCTGACCACCAGGATCGCGAGCAGCGCCGACACCGCTCCGAGGACATTGCCCACCAGCTCGATCGTCACCGACGTCGACATCAGCGACACCGCCTCGTCGATCCGGCCGGCCTCCAGGTGGTCGTCGGCCGTCGAGCCCGTCGCCGCGGCGACCCGGCTGACGACGATGCCGAGGAGCCACAGCACCCACCACGCCAGCAGCGGCGGACGCCGCTCGCGCCCGGAGAAGTGCCCGAGCCCGCGGTCGAGGTCGCTGACGTTCTGGTAGGGGAACCACAGGTTGGCCACGGGGATGAACCACGACCCGACGTGCCAGCCCGGCGACCGGCGCACCTCGCGACGGTCCACCCTGGTGCTCGTGGCGAGCCGGTGCTGCCACACCAGCCAGCAGACGCCGGCGGCGAGCAGGAGCAGCAGGTAGGGGAGCAGGAGCTGGAGGGTGAGCCGGTCCGCGGCGTCGAGGTCGGCGTCCAGCCCCTCGCGGCCGGAGCCGACCTCGCCGAGGAGTCGTAGCATCCGGACGCCTCCGGCGAGCTGGGCGAGCTCGAGCAGCCCCACGAGCCCGATCAGCACGGTGATCGCGGTGCCGAGCGTCCGGAAGCTCCGGTCGAGGGGCGGCCCCCACGGGGGCGCGGCGAACCAGCCCTGCGGCTGATGGGAGGAGCTGTGGTGGCTGGTGCCGGGCTCGTGGCCGGGCGGCGTCCGCGTCGACATGAGCACAGTGTCCGCCGATGACACTCACGGTGAGAAAGATTGGGGTTTGTCCCCGTCGCTGATCACCCGTCCGGCCGTATGTCAGCGATCAGGTCAGCCGGCCCGCGTCCCACCGGTGTCCTGGGAAGGCCATCCCTCCGGGGGCGTCGCTTGCCGACAGAGCTAGCCGAGCAGGCCGCGGATGTCGTCCGCGGTCACGGCTCCGGACATGGCGTCCCCGTCGTCCACGACCTGGGCGAACAGCTCGCGCTTGCGCTGCTGCAGCGCCACGACCTTGTCCTCGATGGTGTCCTCGGACACGAGGCGATAGACGTTGACGTGCTTGTCCTGCCCGATCCGGTGCGTGCGGTCGATGGCCTGGGCCTCGGCGGCGGGGTTCCACCAGGGGTCGAGGACGTAGACGTAGTCGGCCTCGGTGAGGGTGAGCCCGAAGCCGCCCGCCTTGAGCGAGATGAGGAAGGCGGGCTGGGTGCCCGTGCGGAACTCCTCGATCCGCTCGGCGCGGTTGCGGGTGCGCCCGTCGAGGTAGCTGTGGGCGATGCCCTCCCGCTCGAGGCGCTCGCGCACGAGCCGCAGGTAGCCGGTGAACTGGCTGAACACCAGGGCGCGGTGGCCCTCTGCGGCGAGCTCGTGCAGGTGCTCGACGAGCAGGTCGATCTTGGCGCTCTCGCCGACCCCGGCGTGGGCGTCGTCGACCAGGGCGGGGTGCAGCGCCAGCTGACGCATGGCCGTCAGCGCGCGCAGGATCGCGATGCGGTGCTTGCTGAAGTCCTCGTCGAGCAGCCCGAGCAGTCGCTGCCGCTCGCGCTGCAGGTGCCGGTCGTAGATGGTGCGGTGCCGCGGGTGCAGCGGCACCGTGACCACCTGCTCCTGCTTGGGCGGCAGCTCCCGCGCGACCTGCTCCTTGGTGCGGCGCATCATGAGCGGCCGGATGCGGCGACGCAGCGTGGCCAGCAGCTCGGCGCCCTCACCGGCCTCGATCGGCTTGACGTAGGTGTCTCGGAAGTCGACCGGCCGGGGGTAGAGCCCGGGCGCGGCCACGGACAGCAGCGACCACAGGTCCATGAGGGAGTTCTCGAGCGGGGTGCCGGTGATGGCAAGCTTCATGCCCGCGTCGAGGCGGCGCACGACCTGGTAGGTCTTGGCCTGGTGGTTCTTGACGAACTGCGCCTCGTCCAGGACGAGCCCGCCCCAGCGCCGGGACAGATAGGCGTCCTCGTCGAGCCGGACCAACGCGTATGACGTGACGACGACGTCCGCGTCCCCCATCACCGTCTCGAGGGTGGCGCCGCTCTTGCGCAGGGTGCTCGTCACCGTGGTCACGCGCAGGCCGGGGGTGAACCTCGCGGCCTCGGACGCCCAGGTGCCCACGACGCTGGTCGGGGCCACGATGAGCAGCGGGTCCGCGAGGTCGCCCTGCTCCTTGGCCCGCAACGCCATCGCGAGGGTCTGCAGGGTCTTGCCGAGGCCCATGTCGTCAGCGAGGATCCCCCCGAGCCGGGCCTCCCAGAGCAGCGAGAGCCACTGGTAGCCGTCGAGCTGGTAGGGGCGCAGCGTCGCCTGCAGGCCCTCGGGCACGGGGCGGTCGCCGGAGGCGAGGCCGAGCAGCGCGTCGACGGTCTGCTGCCAGCGGCTGCTCTGGCGCTCGACGACGCCGAGCTCCACGAGCTCGTCCCAGAGCCCGGCGTGCAGGGCGTTGACCCTCAGCGGCCCGTCGGGCCCGTCCTGCAGGTCGGCCGCCTCGCGCAGGATCGCCGCGAGGGCGATCAGGCGCTCGTCGTCCAGCCGGAGCCAGGTGCCCGACGGCAGGACCAGGACCTCCTGGCCGGTGGCGAGGGCCACGATGAGCTCACGCAGCGGCACGTCCTGCTCGTCGACGGTTACCGACACGTCCAGGTCGAACCAGTCGGTGCTCCTCGCGCCCTGACCGCCCGCTGACGTCGAGGTGCGGCCCGTGCGGCTCGATCCCGGTGCGTCGGACCCGACGCCGCGGCCCGCCTCGTTGTCGTCGCCGCCCACCTCGTCCAGGCCCAGCGACACGACCGGCGCCGACCTCGCCTCGACGTACTCCGGCAGCACCGAGCTCTGCTCGACCACGACGTCCGGGTCGTCCCGCAGCGCCGGCAGGGCGTCGGCCAGGGCGATGGTCAGCGCGGGCGGCAGCACCACGCGATGCGCGTGGGTCCAGTCGGTCCCGGGCGGCAGGCCGCCCGCCAGCACGGGCCGGAGCACGGCGTCGAGCCGCCCGACCACGAGGGCCTCGGCCTCGGGATCGCGCAGCCGCTCGGCCGCGCGGGCGGCCGGGTCGCGCGGCGACCATCGCTGCGCGTGCCGGGCCCGCCGCGAGGCCCCGCCGGAGGACATCGGCAGCTCGCGCGCGACGGGGTGGATGTCGACGTGCTGCCCGGCGACGTCGTAGCGCCAGCCCAGCGCGACCTCGGTGAGGTGGCCGGGGTGAGGCGTCACCTCGACGAGCAGCCGAGGGTGGGCGGAGGCGTCGGTCTCCAGCTCGGGGTCGAGCACGACGTGCACCCGGCGCCGCAGCGCGGGGAGCTGCTCGATGACGAAGCTCGGCCAGTCCTCCATCGGGACCCGGAGCGCGCTCTCGCGCAGCAGGGACTCCTCGACGCGTGTCAGCGGAGGGTCGAGCCCCACGATGACCAGGCCCTCGTCGGTGGTGGCGTGCAGCCCGACGGCGGGCAGGCCGATCGGATCCGTGTCGAGGCCCTCGAGCACGTCGGGCAGCGCGAGACGCGCCCGCATGACGACCTCGGGCCCCCGCTCGCTCTCCTCGCGCCCGAGGTGCAGCTCGAACCGCCCGGACTCCTCGGCGACCTGCACCGGGCGGCCGGACGCGTCGATCAGGGCGACCCCGGACGCCTCGACGTCCCGCATCAGCCGCACGGCGGCGGGGCCCACCTCGCCGAGCGTGACGCGCTCGACGGCGGCATAGGCCGACCCCGTGCGTCGCGCCCGCACCGCGCGGGTGATCTCCTGCAGAGCCTGCTCCTGCAGCGGGTCGATGTCGGCCTTGACGGTGCCGTAGAGCGCGCCGGGGTCCAGGCCGGTCCAGCTGATGCCGGTGCGGATCCACCCGCGCGCCCCCTCGACCAGCGGCGTGAGGACGATGCTCGTCCCCCACTCGGCGTGCCCCCGCGACGGCTGCGCCACCGACAGCTGCAGGGCCACGCGATCGGGGACGTCGTCGGCCGCCACCGCGCCGAGGGCCTCGCGCCAGTGGGCACGGTGGGCGGGCGGCATACCCCGCCACCAGTGACCACCGGAGTCGTCGAGGGCGCCGGACTCGGCGCGCTCCTCGGCGTCGCGCACCTGGGCCTGCAGGATCAGGGCGACCACGTGCTTGCAGTCGGCACCGACAGGGCAGGTGCACGACGAGGTCCAGGTCGAGTGCCCGGGCCGGCCGGGGTGGTCGCGCAGCTCCGCCCAGGCGGCGTACGGCTTGGCCCGCGAGCCCTCGACGGTGCCGTGGAGGCGACGTCGGTCGCCGGACGGCACGATGTCGAGCACCCTGTCTCGTTGGGCATAGCCCTGACCCCGCTGGACCGATCCCGACCCGCACAGGCGAGCCAGCACCACCGCGTCCAGATCGGTCAGGCGCGTCGCCTGCACCAGCTGCACCACGTTGCCCTCCTTAACCACCCCGACGGCCCCACCCTAGCCACCGGGACCGACAGACCCCCCCCCCGGCCGCGCACGGCAACCCCCGGCTCGAGGCGCGAGGCAGCAGCTCAGGAGGCGCCGGCCAGGTGCGCGTCGACGTCCATCGAGGCGGGCCCCGGGCCGGGCTCGCGCACGAGGCTCGCCGCCACGTCCACCGCCAGCACCGGGTCCGGGGGCAGCGCCACCGCCCCCAGCTCGCGCGCCACCTCGGGGGTGGCGCCGCCGCCACCGATGGCCGTGCGGTACTGCCCGCACAGCCGACGCATGCTCGCCGACCGGGAGGTGAACACCGAGGGGCGAGAGCCTGCGAGCACCAGCAGGTCCGCCGCCGACTGCTGGCAGGTCACGGCGATCGCGGCCGTGGGGGTGTCGGCGCCGAGCAGCAGCACCCGCCAGCCCTCCCGCTGCAGGAGCAGCGCGAAGCAGCTGAGCACCAGGTCGTGCCGCTCCCCCGGCGGGCAGGCGAGCACCGCCGTGTGCCGCGAGCCGGGCGGCACCTCCTGCGCCAGCGCCGACAGCCAGCGAGCCAGGACGCCGCTGGCCAGGTGCTCGTGGGCCACGCTCAGGCGGCCGCTCTCCCACTGGTCGCCGATCTCGCGCAGCAGCGGCATGAGGACCAGCTGGATGACGTGCTCGACCGAGCCCGCGGCAAAGGCGTCGCCGATCGCGCTCCCCAGGGCGACGGGGTCGAGGGCGGCGACAGCCGTCAGGACGGCGTCGACGTGGGCGGAGGCATCGGTGAGGACGGCCTGGCCCCGTTGCGGGCCGCGGCGCGCCACGTCGCCGAGCGCGATGGGGGGAGAGAGGCGGTCGGGCACCGGGTCACCCTACGTCGCCGGTCGTGACGGCGGTGCGGGATGCACCCGGACGGATGACGGGCGGTCCGTCATACCTGCCTGATCCCCACGATGATCGCCTCGACCACCCGGTGCGACAGGGCGTCCACCGCCTCCGGCGGCAGCTCCCGCAGCGGCCCCTGCACGACCAGCATCGCGAACCCGTGCACCGCGGACCAGGCCGGCACCTCGGCGTGCGGGCGACGCTCGGCGGGGAGCGTGCCGTCCGCGACCATGCGGTCCAGGGCGTCGGACAACAGCTGGTAGGGCGTCCGACCGCCCTCTCCGGAGGCACCCGGATCCTCGGTGCGGGCCAGGTCCACGGGCTCGAGGTAGGCCGCCTGGAACAGGCCCGGCTCCGCCCGCGCGAAGTCGATGTAGCCGAGCCCCACCGCGCGCAGCAGGTCCCAGCCGGTGGGCTCGTGCAGGGCGGCGATGCGGCGCTCCATGGCCCGCGCCGACTGCCCCTGCCCGTGCCCGGCGACGGTGATCATGAGCGCGTCGCGGTCGGCGAAGTGCCGGTAGGCGGCGGTGACGGACACCCCGGCGCGCCGCGTGATGTCGCGCAGCGTGACGGCGTGGGGGCCTTCGGTGCGGGCTACGTCGATCGCCTCGCGGAGCAGGGTCGCCTTGAGGTCCCCATGGTGATAGCTGGCCCGGCGAGGGGTTGTGGGCATCGCACCTCCATGTATACGCTGCTCACATCCTACATGTGTACGCCGTTCACATCACGAGAGGACAGACACGCCATGACTGCACGCACCACCCCCCAGAGCCCCGGCACCCCCACCTGGCTCGACCTGTGGGTCGAGGACGTCCCCGCGACCGCCGCCTTCTTCCGGGACCTGCTCGGCTACGACATCCCCGACGGCTCGCCGGACTTCGGCGGCTACACCGTCGTCCACCGCGACGACCGCTATGTCTTCGGCATCGGCCCCGCCATGCCCGGGTCGGCGCACGACGTGGCCACGCTCTACCTCGCCACCGACGACCTCCGGGCGACCCTCGCCAGGGCGGAGTCGCTCGGCGCCCGGCGCGTCAAAGGTCCCACCGAGATCCCCGAGCACGGCCACATGGCGGTGGTCACCGACCCGGGCGGCGTCACCGTGGCGTTCTGGCAGGCGACGGGAGTGGTCGGCTACGCCGCGGTCGACGAGCCCGGCTTCCCCTGCTGGCAGGACTGCCTCACCGGCGACGTCGAGCGGTCCGCCGCGTTCTACCGCGACCTGTTCGGCTTCACCACCGAGCCCATGGGCGACGGCGTGCTGCTCGCCAGGCTCGGCGACGACGGCCACTTCACCATCGGCGCCTGCCTCGAGACCGACGACCCGCACTGGGTGTCCTACCTGCTCGTCGAGGACCTCGACGCCATGACGGAGCGGGCGCAGTCGCTCGGTGCCTCCGTGACGATGGGCCCGATGGATATCCCCTTCGGGCGGTTCGTGCACCTGACCACGCCCGGAGGCGCGCCGTTCGGCCTCTTCCAGGGCGCCGACGCGATGCCCGCGCAGGCCTGACGTGCACGAGCTGCCCGGCACCGTCTCGCACGACGACGGCCTGACCCTCACCGTGACCCGTGACCTCTCGATCCCCGTCGAGGAGCTGTGGTCCTGGATCACCGAGCCCGACCGCACCGCGCAGTGGTACGGACCGTGGTCCGGCGACGGCCGCGTGGGTGCCACGGTCCAGGTGACGATGACCAGCGAGGAGGGCAGCCCCACGATGGGGATGCGCATCACCGAGTGCTCCCCGCCCCACCGGCTCGGCCTCGCCTCGGAGGCACCGCCGCCGTTCGCCTGGCCGCTCGCCCTGCAGTGCGCGAAGAGCGAGGGAGGCTCGTCGATCACCCTGCACCACACGCAGATCCCGGCCGAGATGTCCCTGGGTGACATCGGGCCGGGGTGGGAGTTCTATCTCGACCACCTCGTCTGCGCCATCGAGGGGCGCGAGGCACCACCGTTCGAGGACTACGTGCAGGACCTCGCCGAGCCCTACGCCTCCCACGCCTGACCCCCACGATCCAGGGCCGCCTGCCCCCACGCGTGGTGAGGGCAGGCGGCGCGGCATACGGCTGATCAGCCGGCCGCCGAGGTGAGGTCGTAGACCGTGGTGCCTCCCACCGTGGTCGCCGTCCAGTGCGCCTTGACCCACGCGGTGATCTGCGAGGCGGACGAGCTGCTGTCGCCGGCACCGGGACCGCCCGAGCGGCCGCCGTCGACGAAGTAGTGGATCTGCCCGTCGGCGACGTACTGCTGGAACTCCGCGAGCGTCGGGCTGGCGTCCGTGCCGCTCCAGCCGCCGATCGCCATGACGGCGGTGTCGGTGCTGAGGATGTAGCCCGCAGCGGTCTGGTCGCCGACGACGGCGGCCGACCAGGTGGTGCCGGCGCTCCGCAGGAGCGTGGTCACGTCGCCGGTGGAGGACGAGGTCGCGGACGAGGTCGAGCGCTGACCCGCCTGGCCCGCCTGACTCGCCTGGCCCGTGGGTGCCTGTCCGAATGCACCGCCCGTGCCACCGGGAGCACCGGCCATGCCACCGGGAGCACCGCCCGTCGGACCCGACGCACCGGCGACCGCCGGTCCGCTCGACGGCGTCGAGCCCCTGTGACCCTGCGCGACGGTCGCGACCGTCCACGCGGTGGTGCCGGCGAGGCCACCGAGCGAGCCGACCAGCAGCGCCACGGCCGCGGCCCGCCGGAACCTCTGCTCACCGCCCAGCGCCACGAAGCCCATGACTCCGAGGGCGGTCACCGCCAGGGCGACCCAGCGCAGCGCCGGCAGCCACGCGTCGGCGTGGACGTGCAGGAGATAGACGCTCCACACCCCGGCGAGCGCGACGGCGCCACCGAGCACGACCCGCCACGCGAGCGAGGAGCGTCGGTCCCAGGCGAGGCGACCACCGATGGCGATCACGGCAGCGAGGGCCGGGGCGAGCGCGACGGAGTAGTAGGGGTGGACCGTGCCCTCCATGAAGGACAGGATCAGCACCGACACGACCAGCCAGCCGCCCCAGAGGATCAGCGAGGCCCGGGCCGTCGACGTGCGGGCCGCGCGACCCGCCGCCACGAGGCCCGCGACGAGCAGGACCAGCGCGGTGGGCAGCAGCCAGGAGATCTCCGCGCCGAAGGCCGAGCCGAACATCCGGGTGATGCCCGTGGCGCCGCCGAACATCCCGCCGCCACCACCACCGCCGCCACCGCCGTTGCCCTCGCCGCCGAGGATCCGACCCAGGCCGTTGTAGCCGAGCGCGAGCTCCCACAGCGTGTCGTTGGTCGAGCCGCCGATGTACGGGCGCGACGACGCCGGCCACAGCGAGACGAGCGCGACGAACCAGCCGGCGCCCGCCACCATTGCGAGGCCCGCGGCCAGCAGGTGCACCACCCGGGTCCGGAGCGGGAACCGCGCGGCCACCAGGTAGGCCAGCGCGAACGCCGGCACGACCAGCAGGCCCTGCAGCATCTTGGTGAGGAAGGCGAGGCCGATCGCCGCGCCGCACGCCACCATCCACCGCAGCGCCGCCCTGCCGCGGGTCGTCTCGATCGCGCGGACCACGAAGTACGCGGCGGCCGTCATCAGCAGGACGAGCAGCGCGTCGGGGTTGTTGAAGCGGAACATCAGCGCAGCCACCGGGGTCAACGCGACGAGCAGCCCCGCGACCAGGCCGGCGACGTGCCCGGACACACGCCGCACGGAGGCAGCGGTCAGCGCCACGGTCCCGACGCCGGCGAGCGCCTGCGGCAGCAGCATCGCGACGCTGGAGAAGCCGAAGATCCGGCAGCTCAGCACCATCAGCCACAGCGCCACCGGCGGCTTGTCCACGGTGATGGAGTTGGCGGAGTCGAGCGAGCCGAACACCCAGGCCGTGAGGTCCTGCGTGCCGGACTTCACCGCGGCGGCGTAGAACTCGTTGGCGTAGCCGCTGCTCGACAGGTTCCACAGGTAGAGGGCGGCGGTCAGCGCGAGCAGCCCCCACAGCGCCGGCCGCGCCCACCGGGGAGCGGCCTCGGCCGACCGCGGGGAGCCGGCGGTGACGGTGTCGCCAGCGGGGGAGGTCGGGTCGGTGGACGAGCCCTGCCGTATGCCGTCCGGCGCCCAGGCGGTCGCCCCGGTCGCCGTCTCGGCGCCGGGTGCGGCCACCGACGCCGCGCGCGGCCAACGTCGCCGTCGTAGCAGTGATGGGGTCGTGGTCATGTGCGGTCCTTGGCGTGGGGGCGGTGGGCGGCCCGTCATACGGCCTGCCCTCGGTCACCACCGACTGTGCGGGGCGGGACTATCCCGACCCGGTGAGCTCCCTGTGAGCCGGCCATGACCGGGTGGACGCTCCGGAGGCTCAGCCCCAGACGGCGCCGCGCAGGACCAGCACCCCCACGATCGCGATGATCCAGGCGACCGTCTCGCCGCTCTGGCGCTCCATCCACGCCGATATTCGCTGCAGCGCTGGCTCGATGCGCGTCCCGAGCCCGAGGCGCAGGGCGAGCAGCACGAGCGCGGGCGCGATCATCAGGAGGCAGTAGCCGACCAGCACGACGCCGCGGCCCGCCATCGACAGAGGGGCCGTGCTGAGCATCCCGATCGCGGCGAGGTAGGGCAGCATCGACGCCGCCTCCACGGTCGCCGCGGCGAGCGCGAGCCCCACCAGCGCACCCGTGCCCCAGCCGGACGCGTCGACGCCCATCGCGCGGGCGCGCCACCGGCTGACGCGCGCACCTCCGCCGCGCTCCCGCTCGCTCCTCGACCGGCGGTTGCCGGGGAGGAGGATGCCGATGGCGATCAGGCCCACCCCGACCACCGTGCGCACCAGGCGTCCGGTCTCCGTGTCGAGCCAGCTCGACAGGTCGTCGAGGACGGTCACCGCGCCGGCGCTGAGCAGCAGTCCCAGCACCCAGTAGGACGTGGCGATCGTCCCCAAGAAGACCAGCACCCGGGTGGCGCGGATCCGCCCCGGCGCAAGCATCAACCACAGCGGGATCATCAGCGTGCCGAAGCTCGTCGCGTCGATCAGGGCGAGCAGGACCAGCGGTCCGAGGAGTGCGAGCGTCATGGCTCGACCCTGCGCCCCGCCGGGTGCGGCGCGCGTCGGCCGGTTGGCCGATCCTGGCGGGCGGGGACTACATCCTTCGGCGTATGCCGGAAGGGCCGCTGCGTGCTGCAATGGCACGGTGAGCCAGACCGTCGACCTGCCACCATGCCACGTGGACGTGGACGTGCGCGGGCCGCTGCTCATGGCGGTGGTGGGGCTGCTGCTCCTGCAGATCGACCTCGTCGACATCTGGCGCGACAGCCTGCCGGGGCCGCTCAACCGGTGGTGGCACGCGGTGCCGCTCATCGTGCTCTGCGTGCTGATGGCGTGGCGGCGACGTCGGCCGATGACCTGCCTGGCGCTGGGCCTCGCGGTCTTCCTCGGCGAGGCGATGCTCGGGGGCAGCATCGGCTCGCTGCTCGTGATCATCGAGCTCGTGTATGCCGCCGGGCTGCACGGGCGTCGCCCGGTCGTGGACTACCTGGAGTGGGTGGTGGCGGGTGCCGTCCTGCTGGCCGGCGTGGGCACCCTCGCCGCGACGCGGGACGTGCGGTCGGCGGTGGCCGCGGGGCTGACGGTGTTCGCCGTGTTCGGGACGTCGTACTGGTGGGGCGCGTCGAGCCGCAAGCAGCTCGAGCTGACGGAGGCCGAGCGCCGGCGCGCCGCCGACCAGGCCCGGCTGGCCGAGCTGCGCGAGGCCGACGCACGCCGCTCGGAGCGCGAGCAGATGGCGCGGGACCTGCACGACGCCCTTTCCGGCAGCCTGTCCGCCATCGCGATCCACGCCGAGGCCGGCCTGCAGAGCGAGGCGGCGCGGGTCGAGGCCCTGCGTGTCGTGCGGGCCACCTCGCGCGAGGCGATGGGTGAGCTCCAGACGATGCTGAGCGTGCTGCGCCCCGACGCCTCGGCGACCTCGTCGCCCCAGCTGCACAACCTCGACGGGGTGGTCGCGCAGGCGCGCGCCCGGGGCCTGACCGTCCGTCTCGACGTCAGCCCCGACCCCCTGCCCGGGCTACCCGCCGCCGTGGGCCAGGCCGCTCATCGCGTCCTTCAGGAGGCGCTGCACAACGTGGGCCGCCACTCGGCCTCGCGGTCTGCCGTCGTCCGGATCCGGGCGCGCGACGAGCTCGAGCTGGAGGTGGTGTCGGTGGGGGCCTCCCCGGTGTCCCCGGAGGGGTCGGGGCTCGGTCTGCACACGATGCGCGAACGGGTCGCCGCGATGGGCGGGCGCCTGCACGCCGGCCCGGACCAGGGCGTCGACCCCGAGATGTGGCGGGTCCGCGCCGTCATACCGCTGCCCTCCGCAGGAGAAGCCCCATGATCACCGTGCTGCTCGCCGACGACCACGCGACCGTGCGATCCGGGCTGCGGCTGCTGCTGTCCGCGCACCGCGACCTCGAGGTGGTCGGCGAAGCGGGCGACGGCGCAGTGGCGGTCGCGCAGGCCCGGGCGCTGCGACCCGACGTCACCTTGATGGACGTCCGGATGCCCGGCGTCGACGGGCTGACCGCGACGGAGCAGATCGTCGCGGGCGGGTGGTCCCGGGTGCTGGTGCTGACGAGCTTCGAGGTGGACGAGTACGTCGCGGGGGCGCTGCGGGCCGGCGCCGACGGCTACCTGCTCAAGACGGTCGGCGCGGGACCGCTGGCCGACGCCGTCCGCCGCGTCGCGGCCGGGGAGGCGGTGCTGGCGCCCGAGGTGACGCGTCAGGTGATCGCCGGCTTCACCGCGGCGGGGGGACCACACGCACGCAGGCCCATCCCGCAGGCCGCTGCCGGCGCCGACCCCAGCGCCCGCCTCCACGACCTCACCGAACGCGAGCGCGAGGTGCTCGCCGTGATCGCCCGGGGCCTCTCCAACGCGCAGATCGCGGACGCCCTCACCATCAGCGAGGCCACCGCCAAGACGCACGTCTCCCGAGTCCTGGCCAAGCTGGGCTGCACCTCGCGCGTGCAGGCCGCGGTCCTCGCCCGCGAGGCCGGGCTCTGACCCCCGTCACACACAGCCACCACCTCCGCCCACTCACCCCCGCAACCCCCGTTGGGAGGCGAGGCGAGGGAGTCAGGATCGGCGGATGCGGCGACGCTCGGCCGCGCGCGCGACGACCCGTCCGACCCACGTGGCCGGCACGTCGCGCCCGGTGGCGGCGTGCTCGACCGCGGTCTCCTGCAGCAGCACCGGCGTCATGGCGGCGAGCGCGCCGAGGCGTCCGGCGACGAGCACCTGGTCGCCGGGGCGCAGCAGCGTGTCCTCGTCGGGCATGTGCTGGGCGACGCCGTCGCGCACCAGCACCAGCGGCACGATCGCCAGCATGCGGTTGCGGTCCTCGGGGTCGCGCAGCAGGTCGCGCAGCGAGAAGTCGCGCGACCGCACCCAGCGCGTGAGGGCGGGCGCGTTGCGCAGGTCGATGGTGACCAGGTCCCGCTCGGGGGCCTTGCGGCCGCACCGGTCGATGAGGCGCTGGAGGGCGACGGTCGCCCACTCCTCGTCCTGCCCGAGCGCGTGCTCCACGAAGTGCCAGAAGGTGGGCGTGACGACCCGCGCCAGCACCTCCGAGGCGACCAGGTCGCTCGGGGTGTAGACGCTGTCGATGTCGAGCGCGCGCACGAGGGCCCGCCGCTCGATGGAGTGCTGCCGCACGACGACGAAGATCTCGGGGTCGACGAGGCGGGCGTGCTCGGCCATGGCGAGGTTGAGCGTGTCGCTGTTGGAGCCCGCGATGAAGCCCGTCGCCCCCGCCAGGTCGGGGTAGCCCTCGCGCGGGTCGACCCACTCGACCTCCTGGCCGGCACGGGACAGGTCGTGGCAGATCTCCTCGCGGAAGTGTCCCTCCGCCGAGACGATCCACCGGCCGTCGTGCTTGTCCTCGCGGCGCGCCTGCAGCGGCGTCCCGGTGGAGCTCATCAGCCACGAGACGAGGTGAAAGGTCGTGGGGCGCTGCATCGCCAGCAGCAGGTAACCCCCGAAGCGGTCGCTGGGGTTGATCACCGCCGCCGCGCTGAAGTCGTGCATCCGCTCCTCGGTGACCCGGCTGTGGCAGCGCGCGAGGACGGGCAGCTCGGGGCGCAGCAGGTCCACGCACATGACGACGGCAAGGTTGACCACGTCGTCGTCGGTGAGCGCGATGACGCCCTCGCAGTTGGGCAGGCCCAGCCCCGCGAGCCCGAGGACGCCGGGCAGGGAGGCGTCGGCGTCGATGCCGGGCACGTCGGCGTTGAGCTGGTCCGAGGACAGCTTGTCGACCCGGTCCTTGTCGCTGTCGATGACGACCATGCGGCGTCCGGCCTCGTCGAGCTCGGCGCACACCGCCCGTCCCGACTGGCCGTACCCCGCGACGATGAAGAAGGGCTCCCTGATGCGCAGCACCCGCCGCCGGAAGGTCTGGGTGGCGACGGCCTCGCGGAAGGCGGCGTCCTGCAGCAGCGACAGCAGGGTGCCGATGGCATAGGCCCAGCCGACGACGGTGCCGTAGATCGACAGAGTCACCCACAGGCGTTGCGGCGCGGTGAACGGCACGATCTCCCCGAAGCCGATCGTCGTCGCCGTGTAGCTGATGAAGTAGAAGGCGTCGAACGGCGACACGTGCGTGCCGTCCTGGCCGGGGATCAGCGCCAGCCCGAACACCGAGATCGAGAAGATCGCAACGAGGACGACCAGCGGGGTGCGCATGCGCCGCAGCACGAGAAAGATCGCGTCGGTCGAGGGCACCTCGGTCGGGACCCGGACCCGCTCGCGCGGGCGGCGGACGCCGTGCTGGCGGGTCGAGGGGCGGGCGAAGAAGAGCAGGAGCGGGTTGGTCATGCCCGCACCTCCTCGTGCGACGCGCCCTGGTCAGCCATGGTCGGGACCGTATGACGGAACCGGGGTCATCGGCGGCGGAAGGACACCGTCTCGGCGACGAGCAGCACGAGCGAGACGAAGTTGGCGAGGGCAGCGCCGCAGGCCAGCGAGACGACGCTGGAGATCTCGGGTCCGGTGATGGGCTCGGCGTGCGAGGACGTGAAGTAGATGTAAAGCGAGGCGGCGGCGACCAGCTGCAGCACCGCGACCAGGCTGGTGGCGAGGTGGGTCGCGCCGATCTGCGTGCGGTCGCCGAACTTCAGCACGAGCGCGACGACGTTGACCACGATCGCGGCATACAGCTCCCAGATGTTGTGCAGGTCCGGGTTGTTGAGGTCGCCCACGACGAAGCCGAAGTTCACCGTGGCCGCCAGCAGCACGAAGAACCCGAAGATGACCTTCTCGAGATTCACGCTGTCGAGGCTACCCGCGCGGGCGCGGCCGACGGGGGCTGTCGGCGCCCAACGGTGCGTAACGATCTGTGGGCGCCGACCCTCCCCGCTGCCCGGTCAGGCCTGGCTGCCGCTGATGTTGCACATCCAGGCGACCCCCGCGGCGGCGCACGAGCCGATCGTGCAGCACCGCCACCTGGCCTGAGCGCGCACCGCCATCCGGCCCGGTGCCCCTCGGCCGTATGACGGCGCCCCCCGCCATGGCGACTACCGTCGGTGGCGGTGGGGTACGACATACCGACGGCCCTCCCCCGGCGCCCGGGAACCCCGAGGGCCAGCCGGGCGTTGTCCCACCGCCCCGCACCCTCCCCCCAGCCCCCGGAAAGGCCCATGCACCCTCGCCAGCCTGACGAGCCCTGCAGTCCTGACACCGCCTCGCGCGGACCTGAGCACGACGGAGCGGTGCGATGAGCCCGGTGCTGTCCCTCGTCATCGGCCTGGTGGTCGTGCTGCTGATCACGGCAGCCACGGGGTATTTCGTGGCGCAGGAGTTCGCGTTCATGGCGGTGGACCGGTCCCGGCTCGGGGCGCGGCACCGCAACGGTGACGAGCTCGCCGGCAAGACCCTCGAGATCACCCGCCGCACCTCGTTCATGCTGTCCGGTGCCCAGCTGGGCATCACCATCACCGGGCTGCTCGTCGGCTACGTGGCCGAGCCGCTGATCGGCCAGGCCATCGGCGTCATGCTCGGCGACACTGGTGTACCGGTGGCTCTGTCGATCACCGTCGGGGCGATCGTCGCGCTCGTCTTCTCGACCGTGGTGCAGATGCTCTTCGGAGAGCTGTTCCCCAAGAACTACGCGATCGCCCGCCCCGACCAGGTGTCCGGGTGGCTGACGCGGTCCACCTCGATCTACCTCACCGTCCTCGGACCGGTCATCTGGGTCTTTGACAAGTCGGCCGAGCTGCTGCTGCGCCTGCTGCGCATCGAGCCGGTCCACGACGTGCAGCACGCCGCCACGGCGCGGGACCTGCAGCACGTCGTCGAGCTGTCTCGCGAGAGCGGCGACCTGCCGGACGAGCTGTCGATCATGGTGGACCGCATCCTGGACTTCCCCGGCGAGGACGTGGCCCACGCGATGATCCCGCGTGCGCAGGTCGACTCCCTGCGCACGGAGACCACGGTCGCGGAGGTTCGCGAGCAGATGCGCACGGGGCACACGCGCTACCCGGTCATCGGGGACGAGGACGACGTCGTCGGGGTCGTGCACCTCGTCGACGTGCTCGCGCACCGAGGGGCTGACGACGCCCCCTGCTCGGACATCATGCGCGAGCCCCTCGTCGTGCCCGAGCTGATGAGCCTGCCCGACGCGCTGCGCGAGCTCGACGAGCACCGCGAGCAGCTCGCCTGCGTCGTCGACGAGTACGGCGGCTTCACCGGGATCCTCACGATGGAGGACCTGGCCGAGGAGATCGTCGGGGAGATCACCGACGAGCACGACCCGGAGGAGCCGGCCTACACGCCCGTCCCCGAGGACGGGATCTGGGTCATGGAGGGCGACGTCCACATCGACGAGGTGGAGCGGTCGCTCGGCGTCGACCTGCCGGAGGGTGACTTCGAGACCATCGGTGGCCTGGTCATCGACCACGTCGGTGGCCTGCCCGAGGACGGCACCCTCATCGAGGTGCCCCTGCGTCAGGACTTCGTGCACCTCGCCGACGGCCGCCGCAAGGTCCTCACTGTCGAGGTGTTGGCGGTGGGGCGCTACGTCCCCTCGCGGGTGCGGCTCACGCTCACCGAGACCGAGCTCGCGGACGACGACCTGGGTGAGAGCTCGGGCGACGACCTGGGTGCGAGCTCGGGCGACGACCCGGCATCCGGCCACGAGCCGCCACCGCACGACGGCCTCGGCCGGCCTGATGCCCGCGGCGGCGCCACCAACGTGACCGAGGAGGGGTCCCGATGAGCTGGATCGTCACCACCCTGGTCACCATCGCGATCATCGCGCTGAGCGCCTTCTTCGTCGCCGTGGAGTTCTCGCTCATCAACGCCAAGCGACACCGGCTCGAGGACGCCGCTGCCACCTCCGCCTCGGCGCGGGCCGCCCTGCGCAGCTCCTCGGAGCTGACGCTGCTGCTCGCCGGGTCGCAGCTGGGCATCACGGTGTGCACGCTGGCGCTCGGCGCCATCACCAAGCCCGCCGTCCACCACGCCCTGATGGGGCCCCTGGAGACTCTCGGCCTGCCCACCGGCGCCGCCGACGTCGTGGCCTTCGTGGTCGCCCTGATCATCGTGACCTTCATCCACCTGGTCGTGGGTGAGATGGCCCCCAAGTCGTGGGCCATCGCCCACCCCGAGCGGTCCGCGATCATGCTCGCCGTGCCCATGCGGGGCTTCCTGTGGCTCACCCGCCCGGCCCTCAAGGCGCTCAACCATGCCGCCAACGTGCTGGTGCGCCGGACCGGCGTGGAGCCGGTCGACGAGGTCGAGGAGGTGCAGGACCAGCACGGCCTGCGCGAGCTCGTCGAGCACTCCGCGGACGCGGGCACCCTCGAGGCGTCCTACAGCGCCTCCATCACCAACGCTCTCGACATGGGCGAGATCACCATGGACGAGCTCATCAAGCACCGCCGGCGGCCCACCGCCGTCGAGGTCGACGCCACCGTGGCGGACGTCCAGGCGGCGACCGTCGAGCACGGTCACATGCGGGTGCTGCTCCTCGACGGGGGTCGGGTCGCCGGCACCGTGCACGTACGCGACACGTTCGGGGAGCCGGCGGACCGGCCTGCGCGCGAGCTGGCCCGCGACACCCTGGCCGTCGCTGCCGACACCCCGCTGCACGAGGCGTTCACGATCATGCGCGAGACCCAGACCCAGCTGGCCGTGGTGCACCGCGGCGGTGACTTCGCCGGCGTCGTGACCATGAGCGACATCCTGCCGAGGTTCTTCCCCCGCGAGACCAGCGCGCACGCCTGACCGTGGCCTGGTCGGCAAGCATGGCTCGGCCCCCGTCTCTCACCTGAGACGGGGGCCGAGTCGGTCGCGTCACCGGGGGGTGGGGCCCCTCGATCCTGCCGGGGGACAAGGCCCGATCGATGTCCCTACCCCCGGCGGGATCATCAGCCTGGGGGACGAAGGCCGGTCGATGCCCCTACCCCCGGCGGGATCATCAGCCTGGCGAACGAAGCCCGGTCGATGGCCCTACCCCCGGCGGGATCATCAGCCTGGCGAACGAAGCCCGGTCGATGCCCCTACCCCCGGTAGGTCGCGTCAGCGGCGGGCGCGGTCCGTGACGTCGAGGAAGGGGTGCGGCCGCGCCACCACACCCTGGCCCATCGCGGTCGCACCTGCACCGGCGGTCGCACCTGCACCGGCGGTCGCACCTGCACCGGCGGTCGCACCTCCGGCCTGCGCCGCCGTGCCCTCCGTCGCCACCCCGTGCGCCCGCATCACCTGGGAGAGCCGTGCGCTCACCTCGTCGTAGGCCGCGGCCCGCTCGGCCGGCGTCGTGCTGTTGGCGCGCATGAACCCCAGCGTCGTGGTGACCTCCTCGAGGGTGCGGCGCTCGTCCTCGGTGAAGGTGCTGGCCACGAGCCGCTCGGCGTTGGCCTCGGCGGCCTCGAGCGCCACCTGGAAGTCCGCGACCGCCCTCGCGTAGTCCGTGTCGCGCACGTCGCGCGTGCCAGCCGGCGGGGTCGCCGCGCGCAGCTCGCGGCAGCGCAGCATGGCGTCGATCGCGCCGCGGGTCAGCGGGTCGGTGTGGTCGGTCATCACCGGGAAGTTGACGGCCGCCTCCAGGTCCCGCTCGTAGCGCAGCAGCCGGTGCGTGAGCTCGGTGTCCAGGGCGATCAGGCTCGCCCACTCGCGCGGGAAGTCCGCCGGGGTCCCGCGCCGCACGGCGCGCCGTCGAGCGACCAGGGGTATGCCGTCCGCCACCGCGTCGACGCCCGCCCGCACCCGGCGGGTCACCGTCCTGCTCGACAGCCACATGCCGGCGGCCACGGTGCCGAGGCCGCCCATGGCGAGGACGTTGTAGACGCCGAGCGCCAGGGCGGCGGCGGGGTCGGCCACGTGCAGCTGGTCGGTGAGCACGAGCACGTCGGGCGACAGGACCAGTCCTCCGCCGGCGGCGGTGAGGGCGACGCCGGGCGCGAGCCGGCGACCCGTGACGGCGTCCTTGCGGTGCCGCCACCGGTCTGCGGCATACCGACCGATGCCGACGGTGACGGCCACGAGGCCCGTGCTCACGAGAAGTCCGGTGAGGACCACTCTCATCACTCCCAACCCGTTGCGTGCGTGTCTGGATGACAACGCTGCCGGTGGGACGGACGTTCCGCCAGGGGGGATCCCCCTGACCCGCCCCTGCCTCACGCGCGCGGCCACAAAGTGCACCAAGGGGGCGACGATCTGGTCGTCCATCGCGGTGCGCGTGAGCGCGACGTGCTGGGAGCGCAGCACCCCGCCGGGCCTGAGGTGTCGCCGGTGACCTGGACGGCCTGGGCGCCGTTCATGGCGGTGCTCGTGGCGGAACCGGCCCTGCCCCCGAGCAGCCAGGCTCCCCCGGCGACGAGGAGGGCGGTCACGAGCAGGACGAGGAGCTGCTTGCCCTTGCTGGCTCGTATGCCGCCACGCCAGTCTCCCTGGGGCTCGGGCTGGAGGGGTGACGGCGCCGGCCTAGGCGTCGCCCTCGGGCGGCTGGGCCTCGGGGTGGTCGCGCTCGTCCCGCGCCGCCCACGCCAGCAGCGGCGCGATGTCGTGGGCGGCGTCGTCGATGCGGGCATGCAGGTCGCCGAGCCGGGCGAACCGCTCGGGCACGGTGGCGATGGTGAGCGCCGCCGGCTCGACGTCCGCGACCTCGTCCCAGGTGATCGGGCACGAGACGGTGGCCGTGGGGGTGCCACGCACCGAGTAGGCCGCCGCGATCGTGTGGTCGCGGGCGTTCTGGTTGTAGTCGACGAACACGGCCGAGGGGTCACGGTCCTTGCGCCACCAGGCGGTCGTCACCAGACCAGGCGCACGCCGCTCGACCTCCCGGGCGAAGGCCAGGGCGGCTCGTCGTACGTCGCCGTGGTCGTGCTCGGGCACGATCCGCACGTAGACGTGCAGCCCGTCGCCGCCGGAGGTCTTGGGGTAGCCGACGATGCCGAGCTCGTCGAGCAGCTCGTGCACGACCGCGGCGACCTGCCGCACCCGGTCGAACCCGGTCTCGGGCATGGGGTCGAGGTCGATGCGCCACTCGTCGGGTCGCTCGACGTCGGCGCGGCGGCTGTTCCACGGGTGGAGCTCGACGGCGCTCATCTGCACCGCCCAGACGACGTGGGCGAGGTCGGGGACGCACAGCTCGCGCACCGTCCGCTTGAACCGCGGGAAGTAGACCGGCACCGTCTCGACCCAGTCGGGTGCCCCCTTGGGGAGCTGCTTCTGGTGGACCTTGTCGCCCGCCAGGCCGTCGGGGTAGCGGTGCATCATGCAGGGCCGGTCGCGCAGGGCCCGCACGATCCCCTCGCCCACCGAGAGGTAGTAGTCGACGAGATCCCGCTTGGTCGCGCCGATCTCGGGGAAGTAGACGCGGTCGGGGTTACTGACGCGCACGATGTGGCCGGCGACCTCGACCTCCTCGGCCGGACCCCGCGAGGGCGTCACGGTCAGTCCTCGCGCGGGGCGTCGCCGACGTGTCGCGACCCTCGCCGGTCCCGGCGCTCGGGCAGTCCCGCGGCCCACAGCGCGGCGGCGACCAGGGCCGGCTGCCCGAACAAGCGGGCCAGGCGCTTGCCGTCGGTGTCGAGGCCGAACGCGTCGACGCCCTCGACATACTGGCCGATGTTGCCGGGGAACACGGCGACGTAGAAGGCCGCCAGGGCGATGCCCGTGAGCCGGCGCTGCCGCGGGAGGGCGAGCAGGGCTGCCCCGAGCCCGATCTCGACGACCCCTGACGCCAGGACGACCAGGTCCTCGTCCAGCGGGAACCACCCCGGGACCTGGGCCTGGAAGTCCTGCCGCGCGAAGGTGAGGTGGGAGACGCCGGCGAACGTCATGAAGGCGCCCAGCGTCAGCCGGGTCACCTCCTGCGAGCGGGTGGGCGGGGTGCTGGTACGAAGGACGGACATGGGGGGCTCCTCACGGTGTGGGTCACGGGCAGGTCGCGCGGCGCATCGTGCGTCGTGGCTCATGCTGGCACGCCGGACCCCGTCTCCCAGAGGTTGAGGGGGTTCGGGGTGAGGGGCACCCTCAGGTGACGGGTCCCGATTCGGCGGGCCGCTCCTGGCCTGGGCGCTGCTGGTGGGCCTGCACCTGCCTCTGGCGGTCGTCATACCGGCACGATCCTGCCGGTATGACGACAAGGCCACCCCCGCTCGCCCCCACCCCCACGTGACCGGCACGATCGTGCCGACAAGCCCCCGACGGAGCACCTGCCGCGACAACCTGGACCCGCACAGGCGCTGGCCGGTCGATGCCCCTACCGGGGGCCGGATCATCAGCCTGGCGAACGAAGGCCGGTCGATGCCCCTACCGGGGGCCGGATCATCAGCCTGGCGGACGAAGGCCGGTCGATGCCCCTACCGGGGGCCGGATCATCAGCCTGGCGGACGAAGGCCGGTCGATGCCCCTACCGGGGGTAGGTCGTAGTCGACGACGACGGGGGCGTGGTCGCTGAGCCGGTCGGCCGCGGACGCCTCGCGGTCGGTCCCGCCGCAGACGGCGGCCTTGGCCAGCCGCGGCGACGCGAGGTGGTAGTCGATGCGCCAGCCCGTGTCCCGGTCGAAGGCCCCGCCCATCCAGCTCCACCACGAGTAGGGGCCGTCCACGTCGGGGTGCAGGCGGCGCACCACGTCGACCAGCGAGCGCGGTGACAGGATCGACCCGAACCACTCGCGCTCCTCCGGCAAGAAGCCCTCCGAGCGCTGGCTCGTGCGCCAGTTCTTGAGGTCCAGGCGCGTGTGGGCGATATTGAAGTCCCCCATGACGAGGAACTCTCGACCCTGCGCCGCGGCCGCGCGGCGGGTCGCCGTCAGGTGCCGGGCGAAGCCCCGCAGGAAGCGCATCTTGCGCTCGTACCTCGCTCCGCCGTCGGGCTTCTCCCGCATCCGGCCGGGGACCTGCAGGTGCGCGGGCAGCCCGCCCTTGGGCAGGTAGAGCGAGGCGACGGTCAACGGATGGTCCGCGAGATCGACCTCCACGTAACGCCCCTCGGCAGCGAAGGCCTTGAGCTCGCGCGCCAGCGAACCGGTCTCGGCGTGCTCGCGCAGCTCGACGTGGCTGTCGCCCGGCGCCCGCACGAGCACGCCCGCACCCCAGCTCCGCACGGCGACCGGCGCCTCGCGCGTCAGCACGGCCACGCCGTTGCGCCCGGCCGTCTGGCCGGCGTCATACGTCAGGTGGTAGTCCCGGAAGACGCCGTCCGGCAGCAGCGGGACCGGGCACCGGACCTCCTGCAGCGCCACGACGTCGCACCCACGCGAGGCCAGCCAGTCGTCGAATCCGCGACGCTGCGTGGCACGGATCCCGTTGACGTTGAAGGTCGCGATGCGCAGCACCCGGCGATCCTAGGCCGTATGCCGGGACGGCCGCGCCCGTCGCGCACCGCAGGACGTCACCGCGCGACCAGCCGCGGTCGACGAGCCACCGTCGATGAGCCGCCGTGGATCAGCCGGCGACGATCAGCCACCTGCGGTGGGGCCGCCGATCGACGGGACGGGCAGCGGACGCTTCGGGTCGATCGTGGCCCTGACGTCGAAGAACTGCCGCACCGCGGACGTCTTGCCGTCGAGGGCGCGCTGCATCGACAGGCCGTCGACGTTGATGCGCGCCTGCCGCAGCGTGGAGCGGCCGAGCTGGACCCAGTGCGGCGACGTGGCGTCGACGCCGAAGAAGTAGTCGAACTTCTCCGTGCCGTGCAGGAACGCGACCTTGGGGTTGGCGTCGCTGTAGGGCTTGACGTCGGACACGTCCGCGCCGAAGGGGAAGACGAGCTCGTCCGTGTCGCCGACGATGGGGCGCACCTCGCGGTCCCAGCGACCCGCGTCGGCCTTGATCAGGCCCACGCCGCTGCGGGTCATGTTGATGTGGCCCCACGAGTGCGAGGCGAAGTTCCAGCCGTTCGCCTTGAGGGCGTCGGCCACGACCTTGGCCTTGGCCTGGGCGTCCCTGGTGGCGGGCGTGGCGCCGTACTTGCGCTCCGAGGTGCGGTAGCCCAGGACGCCGTTGTAGCCGGTCAGCGCGATGGAGCCCTTGTCGCCGTGGTAGGCGAAGTCCGGGTGCTGGCGGACGAACTCGTCCAGGATCGGCGGGGAGTCGAAGCTGCCCTCCACGGTCTTGCCCGAGGCGTCGGTGTAGGTGTTGACGACCCTGCCGTCGTCCTTCTTGACCAGGGCGGTCGCGAAGCCCTTGCCGGTCATGTACTCGTAGTAGCTGACGTCGTCCAGGGACAGGACGACGGGCTTCTTGCCGGGCGGCAGCAGGATCGGCTGGTAGCGCATGACCCCGTCGGGGCCCTTCTTGGCGATGCGCTGAGGGTGGACGAGGACGAAGCCGCGCCGGTGCATCTCGGCGATCTGCGCCGTGAACTCGTCGACCGTCGCCATGTACTGGCTGAAGCCCACGCCCTCGGATCCCTT
The DNA here is from genome assembly GCF_043162025.1 of Arsenicicoccus cauae. Lineage (NCBI taxonomy): Bacteria > Bacillati > Actinomycetota > Actinomycetes > Micrococcales > Intrasporangiaceae > Arsenicicoccus > Arsenicicoccus cauae. The sequence continues at coordinate 566,929 of NZ_CP171001.1, forward strand.
GGTGAAGGCCTTGGCCGGGTCGACGGCGAGCGTGTGGTAGAAGAGGTGCGGGATGGTCGCGTTGTCAGCCCACTTCACGGCCTTGGCCTTGGCGGCCTGCACCTCGGCGAGCTGCCCCTTGGCGGCGTCGCCACGGTCCTTGGTCAGGGTCGCGATCGCGCCGTCGTAGTCGTACTGGGCCGCCTGGACCTTGGCCTTGGCGAGGGCGTCCTGCGTCGGTGTCGGGCTGTGCGCGGGCCCACCGGGCGTCGCGGAGGCGCCGCCTGGGGCACCCTGCGTGGCACCTCCGGAGCGCGCCGCCTGGCCACCGCCGTCGCCGCTGCCCGTGCAGGCCGCGAGCAGCACGGCGCTCGTGCCCAGCACGACGACCCCCCGCATCGAGCCCACCTGGCGGCGACGTCGTGGCGTCGTCGATCGGCTGCGGTCCCCCCGAGACATGCACTTCTCCCCCCTGCGAATCACGTGCACCTGCACCTTCGCGACGGTATCGCCTCGTTGGGTCACCGTCACTCACCCCCCATGACGCGCCGGAGGCGGCAAAGGTGGGTCCTCGGGTGACGATGGGTGATCCTGGGACCCGTCAGACCGCGTCGGGAACATTGGCGCCGACAAACTCGTTGACCCTTCAACCAGCATGGGCCGTCCGTGCTGCTCCACCCGCACCGACCAACCAGGAGACCTCGCATGAGCATCGCCGCAGCCCCCGCCCGAATCGCCACCGGCCTCTTCCTCATCAACTCCGGCCTCGGCAAGCGCAACCTGCCCGAGGAGGCCGCCCAGGGCCTGCGTGACATGGGCGCCGTGGGCGTCCCGCAGCTCAAGGAGGTCCCGGCCACGCAGTTCGGTCAGGCGCTGGCCTACGGCGAGATCGCGCTCGGCGCGGCCCTCCTGCTCCCCGTGGTCCCGGGCTGGCTCGCCGGCGCGGGCCTCGGTGCGTTCAGCGCCGGCCTGCTCAACATGTACCGCCAGACCCCCGGCATGACGATCGACGGCATCCGCCCCACCCAGGAGGGCACCGGCATCGCCAAGGACGTCTTCATGCTCGGCATCGCCGGCTCCCTGATCGTGGACTCGATCGCCAACTGAGCCGGTCGCCCACGACGCGTGGGCGCGACGCTGACGGCCCCCTCCACCGTGTGCGGAGGGGGCCGTCGCGCGTCCCCGCGCATCGCTCCAAGCCCGTATGCCGTCGCCGCCCGCCGCCCGACGGTGGCTAGGCTGACGCGCGAGGAGGGTCCATGACCGCTGCGAGCTCGCCCACCCCGTCACCGATCTCGGCGACCCCGTCGACGTCGAGCCCGTCGAGGATGCTGCCGGTGCCGCCGCTGCGCCAGACGCTGGACCGCTATCTCGAGACCGTGGGCGTGCTTCTGTCGCCCGCGGAGCTCGAGGTCACGCGTGGTGCGGTCGAGGCGTTCGCCGCCGGGGACGGCCCGGCCTGCCAGGCCGCGCTCGAGGCCTTGGCCGTCGAGGAGGACGCCCTCGGTCGCAGCTGGCTGTGGGACGCCTGGCTCGAGGCCTACCTCGTGACGCGGGTGGCGCTGCCGCTGTCCAGCAACGTGGGGTTCGAGCTGGCGATGCCGACGGCCGGCAGCGGGCTGGACCGGGCGGCGGAGCTCGTCCACCGCCTCACCAGCGCCTACCTCGCGCACCTGCGCGGCGACGCCGGCGCCGACCTCGGCCCTCGCGGCGAGCCCCTGTGCCAGCGGCAGTGGGACCACCTCGCGGGGGGCATCCGCCACCCGAGGCAGGGCCTCGACGTCTACCTCCCCGGCCGCGAGGACGCGGCCGATCGCGAGACGGTGGTGCTGTGGCGCGGCCGCGCCGTCGCCGTGCGCGTGAGCGATGGCGCGGGAGAGCCCTCGTCGGTCGAAGCGATCCGATCGGCGTTGGCCGAGGTCGTCACCCTCCCGCCCGCGCCCGGTCCGGGGTTCACCGCTGCGGGCTATCTCGCCGGTGACGACGCAGCCGAGATGCTGGCGGAGCTCCAGCAGGACGACGGCAACGCCCGCACCTACGCCCGGCTGCGCGAGGCGCTCTTTCTCCTCGCCCTCACCGACTCCCCCTCTGGCGGCGCGGACGCCGCGGAGCACCTGCGGCGCGTGGCGTTCGAGCCCGAGCAGGCCTGGCCGTTCAAGCCCGTCACGCTGCAGGTCGACCTCGCCGACGACTTCACGGGTCTGCACCTGGAGCACAGCACCCTCGACGGGTCCACGCTCGTGGCGGTGCTCGGCCGCGCGCAGGACGTGAGCCCCGACCACGGGGACCCCGACGACGAGCCCGCTGCCACGGAGGAGCTCGCGTGGGCGCTCTCGGCCGAGCAGCGCGACGCCCTGGAGGAGGGCCTGCGCGACTACGCCCGGGTGGCCGAGCGGCACCGCGTCCGGATCGTGCCCGTGCCCGCGGCGCCCCTGCCCACGCTGCCGGTGAAGGTCTCGATGGACGCCTGCCTGCAGGCCGTCATGCTCTATACCCAGCTGCGGACCTACGGCCGGGTGCGCTCGACCTACGAGTCGGTCGACATGCGGGAGTACCAAGGCGGCCGCACGGAGTGCCTGCGCCCCAACACCGCCGCGGCCGTGGCCCTCGCGAGCGCCCTCGTCGACGGCACCGCGACGCCGGACCTGCTCCTGGCCCACCTGGACGCGCACCGCACCCAGGTCAAGCGCTGCAAGAGCGGCCAGGGCATCGACCGGCACCTGTTCGGGCTGCGCCTGATGGCAGCCCGCCACGGGTATGCCGCACCCCTGCACGACGACGCGGCATACGCCCGGCTCACCACCGACTTCCTGTCGACCACCTCGCTCGGCGACCCCTCGCGCATCGCGCGGGCCGCCTTCGCGCCGACGAGCGAGGGCGGCATCGGCATCTACTACGTCCCGCTGCCGCAGCAGGGCGTCGTGGAGTTCACGCTGAGCTGGACGGACGGCGCCGCCGAGCGGGTGGACGAGTTCGAGCAGGCCCTGGGCCAGGGCGTCGACGCCCTGTGGCGGCTGCTGGACGAGGCCGCCGCGCAACCGGGCTGAGCGCTCAGCCGAACGCCTTGTCCAGCTGCGGGGTATGGGCCAGCAGCTCGCGCGTGTAGGCCTCCTGCGGATGGTCCAGCACCTGCGCGGTGAGCCCCTGCTCGACGACGCGGCCATCGCTCAGCACGACGATCCGGTCGGCGATGGACCGCACGAGCGCCAGGTCGTGCGTGACGAAGAGCATCGAGATGCCGCGCTCGGCCTTGATCCGGTCGAGCAGGGCGGTGATCGACCCCTGGATGGACACGTCGAGCGCCGAGGTGATCTCGTCGCACACCAGGACGTCCGGCTCGGCGGGGAGCGCCCGCGCGATGGCGACGCGCTGCCGCTCGCCGCCGGACAGCCGGCCGGCGCGCAGCCGCAGCAGTGAGGGGTCGAGCTGCACCTGGTCGAGCAGCTCGGCGGCCCGCTCGCGGGCCGCCCGGCCACGCGCGATCCCGAAGAGCCCGAGCGGTCGGGTGAGGATCTGCTCGACCGTGCGGCGGGGGTTCAGCGACTGGTAGGGGTTCTGGAAGATGTACTGCACCCGCTTGCGCTGATCCGGGGAGCGCCGCCGCGCGGACGCCACCAGCTGCTCGCCCTCGAGCTCGATCCGGCCGGTCCAGTCCTGGTGCAGGCCGGCGACGCAGCGCGAGGTGGTGGTCTTGCCGGAGCCGGACTCCCCGACCAGCGCGACGATCTCGCGCCGGGCCAGGTCGAAGCTGACGTCGTGGACGACCTGGGTGCGGCCATAGCTCACGTCCAGGCCCTCGACGGTCAGCACGATCTCGCGCTCCCGGTCGGGGACGGTGTCGCTGACCGCGCGGTCCTCGGGGTCCCACGGTGGCAGCTCGTCCACGCGCAGGCACCGGGCGACGTGGCTCTCGCCGCCCGTCCGCGAGACCTCGACGAGGGCCGGCTGGGTGGCCCGGCAGGCCTCGACCGCGTGCTCGCACCGGTCGTTGAAGCGGCACCCGTCCGGCCGGCGCCCGGGAGCGGGGGCGAGGCCGGGGATGCCGCTGAGGGCATAGGGCTTGTGCAGGTGCGGTATGGCGCGCAGCAACGCCCGCGTGTAGGGGTGGGACGGCTCGGCGAACACCGCGCGCGTGGCGCCGACCTCGACGACCTGTCCGGCATACATCACCGCGACGCGGTCGGCGATGGTGGCGACGACGGACAGGTCGTGGGTGACGTAGAGCGCGGCCACGTGGAAGCGGCGGCACAGCTCGGCGAGCGTGTCGAGGACCTTGCCCTGGGTCGTGACGTCGAGACCGGTGGTGGGCTCGTCGAGCACGAGCACCGCGGGGCGCGGGAGAAAGACCATGGCGAGCGCGACGCGCTGCACCTGCCCGCCGGACAGCTGGTGGGGGTAGCGCCGCAGGAAGGCCTCGTCGGCGGGGAGCCCGACCTCGGGCAGGATCTCGCGGACCCGCTCGTGGCGCTCCTGCGGGGACCCGATGGCGTGCAGGTCGAGCAGCTCGCGCAGCTGATCCCCGATCCGGATGGCGGGGTTGAGGGCCGAGCTGGGGTCCTGCGGGACGTAGCCCACGTCGAGCCCCCGCACGGCGCGGACCTGCTGCCAGCTCATCGAGCGCAGGTCGTGCCCGGCGACGTGGAGGCGTCCGCCGGTGATCTCGGCGCCGCTGCGCGCGTATCCCAGCAGCGCCGTGCCGGTCGTGGTCTTGCCGGAGCCGGACTCGCCGACCAGGCCGAGCACCTCGCCGGCGGCCACGACCAGGTCGACGTCCTCCACCACGTCGAGCCCGCGGCCCGTGAGCCCCACGCGCAGGCCTTCGACGACACAGACCGGAGCCGTGGTGCCCATCACTCCCCCTTGGCCGTCCGGGCGCCGAGGGCGTCCGCGATGAGGTTGGTGCCGATGGTGAAGACCGCGATGACCAGCACCGGGGCGAGCACGCCCCACGGCTGCACGAGCAGGCCGAGGCGGTTCTCGTTGGTCATCTGCCCCCAGTCCGCCGCACCCGGGTCGGAGGCGAAGCCGAGGAAACCGATGCCGGCGATGAGGCCGATGGAGTAGGTGAGGCGCAGCCCCGCCTCGGCGAGCAGCGGCACCGTGAGGTTGGGGCCGAGCTCGGTCGCCACGATGCGCCAGCGCCGCTCGCCGATGGCCTCGGCGGCGCTCACGAAGTCCTGGTGGACGTAGGTCAGGGCGACGCCACGAGCGACGCGGGCGACCCGCGGGGCGTGCGCGAGGCCGACGAACAGCACGACCACCCACCACGCCGGTTGCTTGACGGCGGACAGCACGAGCAGCGCCACGAGGATCTGCGGGAACGCGAGGAGGACGTCGTTGGTCCGCATCAGCAGCTCGTCGACCCAGCCACCCGCGTAGGCGGCGAGGACGCCGTACGAGATCCCCACCAGCACGCCCAGCACGGTGGCGAGGAGCGAGGTGACCAGGATGGCGCGCCCGCCGTGGAGCACCCGGAACAGCACGTCCTGCCCGAGGTAGTCGGTGCCGAGGAAGGAGCCTTGGCGGGTGAACGGTCGCCCCACGATGTCGAACTCGCCGTGCGGGGCGATCCAGGGCCCGCACACGCCGAGCAGGACCACGGCCAGGGTCAGGAGGGTCCCGATGACGACGCGGGGGTCGCGCGCCAGCCCGGCGAGCAGCGATCGGGTGGGGGTGGGGGTGGGCGTGCCGGTGGGGGTGGGCGTGCTGGCGGGAGTGGCGGCGGCGCTCATGCGACCATCCCCGTCCGGGCGCGCGGCGTCAGCAGGATCGACAGGGCGTCGGCCAGGAGGTTGAGCAGGATGTAGGCGGCGGCGATGAGCATCGCGAGCGCCTGCACCATCGGGTAGTCCGAGTTGCGGACGGAGTCGACCAGGGTCGCCCCGATGCCGGGGAAGTTGTAGAGGTACTCCACCAGGACGACGCCCCCGACCAGCCAGGCCAGCTGCAGGGCCGTGACCTGGACGGTGGGGACGAGGGTGTTGGGCAGGGCGTGGCGCCGCAGCACCCGGTCCTCGGGGATGCCCTTGAGCCGGGCGAGCTCGACGTAGTCGGAGTCGAGGGTCTCCACGAGCGTGGAGCGCAGGATGCGGAAGAGGTAGGGGACGACGGCGACGACGAGGGTGGCCACAGGCAGCACCAGCGACGCGGGACGCTCCCACACCATCGCGCCGGCGGGCAGCACGGTGACGGCGGGCAGAACGTGCAGGACGCTGGTGGACAGCAGCGCGACGAGCAGGATGCCGGTCACGAACTCCGGCACGCCCGCGAGGGCGAGGGTGATGACCTGCAGGACGTCGTCGACGGCGCGACCGCGGTGCCGAGCGGCGAGGATCGCGAGGCCGAGCGACAACGGCACCATCACGAGGGCGACCACGAGGACGAGGAAGGCGCTGTTGGCCACCTTGTCACCGAGGAGCTCGCCGACCGGCTGCTGGCTGGCGATGCTGGTGCCGAGGTCGCCACGCAGCAGGCCACCGAGCCAGGTGAGGTAGCGCTCGGGCAGCGACTGGTCCAGGTGCAGCGCCTCCCGGATCTGGGCGACGCGCTCGGGGCTGACGGCGTAGTCCTTGCCGAGGATCGCGCGGACCGGGTCGCCGAGGGCGGTGGTGGCGAGAAAGACGATGACCGAGACGACCCAGAGGCTGGCGAGGGCAAGCAGGAGCCGGCGGACGAGCCAGCGGGTCCAGGCCCGGGCCGGCGTGCGGCGGCTCGAGACCGCGACGCTCGCGGGAGGCGGGGTGTGCACGGTGGCGCCCATCAGCTCCCCTTCAGCGTGATCGTGTTGAACCGGTAGGCCGAGACGGGTTGCTCGCGCGCCGGCTGCAGGCCGCTGACCTGGTGGCTGTAGCCGTCGACCTGGTTGGCGAACGCCCAGATGATCAGGCCGCCCTCCTCGTGCTCGATCCGCTGCGCGTCCTGCACGAGCGTGCGCCGCCGCCCGGGGTCGGTGGTGCGGCGGGCCGCGGTGATCAGCTCGGTGAACCGCGGGTGGTCGAAGTGGGTCTCGTTGTAGGCCGAGGTCTTGAGCGCGCACGCGATCGCCTGCGGGAGGTAGAGCCGGGTGGACCAGAAGTCCTGGGCGAACACCCAGGACAGGTAGCGCTCGCCGTAGAACGTGTTGGCGTCCGCCTTGGTGACGCGCACCTGCACGCCCGCCTTGGCGGCCTGCTGGACGAGCAGGTTGGCGGACTCGACGCCTCCGGTGCCGACCGCGGTGGAGGTGACCAGCTCGACCTGGAGGCCCTCGTGCCCGGCGGCCTTGAGCAGGTGCCTGGCCTGGGCGACGTCCTGCTGGCGCTGCGGCAGGGCGCCGCCGAGGTAGTCCGGGTCGAAGGGGCCGTAGAGGTCGTTGCCGAGCCGCCCGAAGCCGCTGAGCGCCTGGTCGATCAGCTGCTGGCGGTCCACGATGAGGCGCATGGCCTGACGGACCCGGTTGTCGGAGAACGGCTTGGCGTCCACGCGCATGGTGAAGGGCACCCACCCGCCCGTCTCGGAGACGAGGGTGTGCGCGCCCTGCCGCTCGATCGCCCCCGCGAGGTAGGCGGGGAGGTTGTCGATGGTGTGGACCTGGCCGGCGAGCAGCGCCGAGACCTTGGCGGCGTCGTCGGTGAAGTCGATGACCACGAGCGAGTCGACGCCGGCCTTGCGGTCCCAGTAGCCGTCGTGGCGGAGGAATCTCGAGCGCTGCCCCGGCACGAGGGACTCGTAGCGGAAGGGGCCCGTGCCGATCGGGTGGGCCAGGTCGAAGTCCTGGGGGACGATGCCCATGGTGTAGGCCGCGAGCAGCTGGTCCATGATCCCGTAGGGCTGCTTGAGCACGAGCTGGTAGGTGTGCGGGTCGACGGCTCGGCTCGCCGGGAAGTCGATGAGCGGGGCGACGTCGCTGAGCAGGGCGGTGGGGTTCTTGGGGTCGCCCATCCGCTCGAGCGAGGCCTTGACGTCCGTGGCGGTGAGGGGTCGCCCGTCGTGGAAGGTCACGCCCTCGCGCAGGTGGAAGGTCCAGCGGGTGGCGTCGGCGTTGTGCTCGACGCTCTCGGCCAGGCACGGCTCGATGCGGTAGTCCGGCGTGAACCGCAGCAGCGGCTCGAACAGGCTGCGCACCCGCGCGATGTCCGGCATCGTCACCGGGAAGTGCGGGTCGACGGTGTCCTTGAGCCCACCGCCGGTGGCGCCGTGGATCAGCTCGGAGGTGACCGAGTCGGGGGCGGGCGAGCACGCGGCGAGGGCGGCTCCCGCGCTCAGCCCCGCGCCGAGCCGAAGCACCTCCCTGCGGCTGATCGCCTTGCCTGCCATAGCCGTTCCCTCTCCCCTGAGGTCCCGCCACAGTACCGAGGGGGACGCGCGGGCGTTCGGGGGGCGCAACGCTTGGCGGATCGGGCGCGGGGCCGGGGGAGGCGCCCGACGTGCTCTCCCTCAGCGGGTGGCGCCGACCCCGGTGCGCTTCGCGCGCTCGATGACCGTGGTGAGCGCCGGGGCACCGTCCTCTGGCATGCCCTCGGTGCCGGGGTCGATCCCGCCGGCGGCGATCTGGTCGAGGACCTGCATGCCCTCCTCGGTCACCTGGCCGAAGACGGTGTAGTCCGGTCGCAGCCGCGAGCCCTCGTAGACGAGGAAGAACTGGCTGCCGTTGGTGTCCGGGCCGCCGTTGGCCATGGCGAGCGTGCCGTCGTAGAGCTTTTGCCGGACGAGGAACAGAAAGCTCTGCACCGTGCAGGGCGCCCCGGCCCTGTCGAGGACCAGGGGTATGTCGCCCCGGTTGGTCTGCAGGACGACCGCGGCCTTGCCGTGGGTCTGTGCCTTCTTGGGGGTCGGGCGGCAGCCCCATCCACGTGGAGTAGGTGCGGTCCTCGAGCGGGGTGAATCCGCACGCGCCGGTCGTGGGGCCGGAGGGCGGAGCGGGCTTCGACGCCGGCTGGGACGCAGGTGCGGGAGCGGCCGTCGCGCTCGGCGCCGCGGCGAGGGCGGTGGAGGTGCAGGAGTCAGGGCTGGGTGAGCCGTGGCTCGCCAATCTAGGCGCCCGACCCCGGCTCGGCAGATCGGTGCGGGTCCGGTGTCAGGACTGACCGGCACCCTGCACCGATCTCACCACGTCGCCAGGGGCCGGGTCGCCAGGGGCCGGGTGGGCAGGGGCGATGGTGCGGCTGAGGATCCAGGCGTGCTTGCCGACCTGGCGCACGCGCTGGAAGTCGTGGTCCTCGTAGAGCTCGGCGGTGGCGCTGAACAGGAACCGCCCCTGGGCCTGACGCCCCACGGTCGTCTCGCTGATGGCCTCCACGAGGCCACCTCCTGCCGCGGCGATGAGCTCGAGCGCGCCACCGAGGGCGAGCCGGGCGATCCCCTGCCCGCGGTGGCGGCGGTCGACGTAGATGCAGGTGATCCGCCAGTCGGGCTCGGGCGGCGGGTCCTGGTCGTAGGACCGCTTGTGCTTGATGCCGGCGAGCTCCTCGGGGTCGCCGTACTGCGCCCAGCCCTGCGCGAGACCGTCCTGGTCGATCACGAGCGCAGCGTGCGCGCCGTCCGTCATGACGCGCTCGCGCTTGGCGGCGCGGTGGTCGATGCGCTGCCCGCACTCGGGGTGGAAGCCGATGCACCAGCAGCCGCCGTACACCCCGTTGTTGCGCTCGACCAGCTCGGCGAAGGGCTCCCAGGTGTCCGGTCCGAGAGGAACCACGCGATAGCTCATGCCGAGACGCTAGAGCCGGTTGCGGACGGTGCGCGTCCTGACCCCGCAAGGCGCGCCAGGGACGAGGCGCGGGCTAGGCTCGACGCACGTTATGGCAGACGGGCAGCCGGCTCGTCGCCCAGGCTCCCGGGAGGCCCCGATGTCCGACAGCTTTCAGCCAGGCCACGAGCACGCCGAGAGCCGCGACGCGATCGTCACCCTCAGCACCCCGATGCTCGAGCAGCTCGACGAGCGCCAGCGCCGCATCCTGGTCAACGACCTGGTGGAGCTCTCCCAGTCCGGTCGGGACCCCCACGCGGTGTCCGAGATCCTGGGCGAGCGGCTGAGCAAGCTCGGGATCGAGCAGCCCCAGCACGTGGTCGACCGCCTGTCGGAGAACATCGCCCAGGCCACCAACCTCACCATCTCGCTCGACGACGGCACGGTGCTCCACGGCGACCCGAGCTGGTCGCCCGCGACCCACGACACCGACGTCAAGGGCACCGAGGACCCCGAAAACGGCGAGCGCCCGACCTACAGCTGACCCGCGATCAGGGGGTCGGCATACCGCCGTTGACGTTGAGCGTCTCCCCGATCACGTAGCTCGACTCCGGGGAGGCGAGGAAGACGTACGCCGGGGCGAGCTCGGTCGGCTGACCCGCGCGCCCGAGAGCCGTCGACTTGCCGAACTCCGGCAGGTCGTCGGGCAGCTGCCCGCCGGACGGCTGCAGCGGGGTCCAGATCGGGCCGGGGGCCACCGCGTTGACGCGGATCCCCTTGGGCGCCAGCTGCTCGGCCAGCCCCTTGGTGAAGTTGTTGATCACGGCCTTGGTCGAGGCGTAGTCGACCAGCGTCGCGGACGGCGAGTAGGCCTGGATGGACGTGGTGTTGATGATCGTGGCGCCCGGCTGGAGGTGCGGCAGGGAGGCCCGCACGAGGCGGAACATCGCGAGGATGTTGATGTCATAGGTCGCCTCGAGCTGCTCGTCGTCGATGTCGTCGAAGGACTCCGTGGCGATCTGCTTGCCGCCGTTGTTGACCAGGATGTCCAGGCCGCCGAGGGTCTGCACGGCCTCCTCGACGAGCGTCTTGGCAAAGGCCTTGTCCCGCAGGTCGCCCGGCACGGTGGCCACGGTGCGACCCTCGGCCTTGATGATCTCGGCGACCTTCGAGGCGTCCTGCTCCTCCTCCGGCAGGTAGGTGATGACGACGTCGGCGCCCTCGCGGGCGAAGGCGATCGCGGTCGCCGCGCCGATGCCGGAGTCGCCACCGGTGATGAGCGCCTTGCGGCCCTCGAGGCGTCCGGTGCCGCGGTAGGACTTCTCGCCCAGGTCGGCCTTGGGCGTCATCTCGGCGTCCAGCCCGGTGCCGGGCAGCGCCTTGGCGGGCGGCGAGATCGACGGGTAGCGCTTCACGGGGTCCTGCAGCGTGAGCTGGTCCACGGTGGTGGTGTGGGCGTCCTCGGACATCTGTCTCTCCTTCGTCAGTGGGCTTGACCGTGCACGTACCCGCAGCGGCGGGGGTCTCACACGGGACGCTCGGCGAGATTTCCTCCCGACGGCTGTCGATCTCGGGCACGCCCGGCCGTCACAGTGGTGAGGTCGCGCCGTGCGGCCCGCAACCCGAGAGGACGTTCCATGGCTGACTACACCGTGCTGATCAAGGGAGACCCCGACCGGTGGTGGACCTCGATGAGCCTGCAGCAACGCAAGGACGGTTACGCGCAGTACGCGAGGTTCAACGAGGCCCTGGCCGCGGGCGGCCACCGCATCCTCGGCGGCGGCGAGCTGACCCGCCTGTCCGAGGCCCGCTCGATCCCGGCCGGTGGTGGCCCGGTCACCGAGGGGCCGTTCGCCGAGACGGCCGAGCAGGTCGGCGGTTACTACCAGATCGCCACGGACGACCTCGACGGGCTCCTCGAGTGCTGCCAGATCATCGCCGCGACCGGGGACGGGATCGAGGTCCGCCCGAACGTCGATCCCACGGATCGCCCGTCGTGACGCGCTATCTCGTGCTCATCGCCTATGACCCGGCGACCTGGGCGTCGGCGACGCCGGAGGAGCGGCAGGGGTATGCCGACGCGCACGCCGCCTTCGAGGCCGCCGTCGATGCGCGCGGCCGCCGCGTGAGCTCGGCGCCCCTCGCGGACGCCGACACGGCCACGACCGTCCGCCACGACGGCGAGCACGTCGTGGTGACCGATGGTCCGTTCGCGGAGACGGCGGAGATGATCGCCGGCTACTACGACGTCGAGCTGCCTGACCTCGACGCGGTCATCGCGGCGGTCGCTCTGCTGCCGCGGTCCTACGCCACGGAGATCCGTCCGACCATCGAGCTCGGCTGACGTGGTGGCGAGCGGCGTCCCGCCGGACGGTGAGGCGGCAGCGGCGCTGCTCGCCGACGTCGTGCGCGAGGAGTGGGGGCGCCTGATCTCCCTGCTCCTCGCGCGCTTCCGGCGACTCGACCTGGTCGAGGACTCCCTCGCCGACGCGGTCGAGGCGGCGGCGAGACGGTGGCCGACCGACGGAGCTCCCGACAACCCGGCAGCCTGGCTGCACACCGCGGCGGCGCGCCGCGTCCTGGACCGGTTGCGGGCCGAGGCCATGCACAACCGTCGTATGCCGTTGCTCGCCACCGACGTCGCGCGAACCGCCGGCGCAGGTGGCGCCATGGCCGACCCCGGCGGCCTCGTCGAGGACGACCGGCTGCGGCTCGTCCTCATGTGCACCCACCCGGCGCTCGCACCGGAGGCGGCGAGCGCCTTGGCCCTGCGCCTGGTGGTGGGGGTCAGCACGCACGACATCGCCCGGCTCTTCCTCGTGCCCGAGGCCACGATGGCGGCACGCCTGACCCGCGCCAAGAAGAAGATCGTCACGGCCAGGATCCCCTTCGCCGTGCCGGGGTCCGACGAGCTGCCGAGCCGGCTGTCCACGGTGGCTCAGACCGCCTACCTGGCCTTCACCGCGGGGTACGCGCCGGGCAGCGGCCCGGATCCGCTGCGCGTGGACCTGGCCGGCGAGGCGGTGCAGCTCGTCCGTGCGGTGCTGGCGCTGCAGCCCGATGACCCCACCCTCACCGCCCTGCTCGCCCTCGTCCTGCTCCAGCACTCGCGCAGGGATGCCCGCACGGATGACGCCGGACACCTCGTGCTGCTCGCCGACCAGGACCGGCGGCGCTGGCACCACGACGAGATCGCCGAGGGGGTGGCCCTGCTCGCCTCGCCCGTGCTGCGGTCCGACCTCCCCCCGCAGGCCCTGTCGTACCTCCTGCAGGCGCGGGTCGCCGCCGAGCATGCGTCGGCGCCCCGCGCCGAGGACACGCGGTGGGACCGGGTCGTCGCGCACTACGACCTCCTGGTGGGCCTGCAGCCCGGCCCGAGCGTCGAGCTGGCCCGCGCCGTGGCGGTGGCCGAGGCGTTCGGTCATGAGTCCGGCCTGGCTGCGCTGCAGCACATAACCCACCGGAGCAGCCACCGCCTGGAGGCCGTGCGCGCCGAGCTCCTGACCCGGGCCGGACGCGTGACGGCGGCAAGGACGGCATACGACGCAGCGATCTCCTTGTGCCGCAACGAGGCCGAGCTCGAGCACCCGCGCGGCCGGCGCGCCGCCCTCGACCACCTCACGGGACAACCCCCACCGTGACGGCCACCACCTCTAGGGTCGACGGACCGTCGGCGCGACACGAGGAGCAGCATGCCCGGGACGATCCCCCCACGACGCGAGTCCGACCGCCTCGCAGACCTGCTCGGGCCCGCGCGGCTCACGGAGGTCGTCGACGTCGGGGCCAACCCGCTCGAGGACGAGCCGCCCTACCTGGCGCTGCTGCGCGAGCGTGCCTGCCGGGTCACGGGCTTCGAGCCGCAGCCCGCGGCGCTGGCCCGGCTGGGTTCCGCCGCAAGCGATCTCGAGCGCTACCTGCCCTATGCCATCGGTGACGGCGGCACCCACACCCTGCACCTGTGCGCCTCCTCGGGCTTCTCCGGCCTCTACGAGCCCGACCCCGCCCAGCTGGAGCTGCTCGTCGACTTCCCCCGGCTGGCAACGGTGGTCGACCGTATCCCGCTCACCACGACCCGTCTCGACGACGTCCGGGAGATCGAGCTGCTCGACCACCTCAAGATCGACGTCCAGGGCGCCGAGCTCATGGTCTTTCGCGGCGGCCGCGAGACGCTGGCCCGCGCCACGAGCATCCAGGTGGAGGTGGGCTTCCACCGCCTCTACCGCGACCAGCCGACCTTCGCCGACATCGACCTCGAGCTGCGCGAGCAGGGTTTCGTGCCGCAGGGATTCGTGTCGACCAAGACCTGGCCCCTGGCTCCCGTGCAGTGGGCCGACGCCGACGAGGGACACGCCCGCCAGCTCGTCGAGGCCGACGTCCTGTACGTCCGAGACCTCACGCGCCTCGACCTGCTCGACGACGAGCAGCTGCGCCACCTGGCGCTGGTCGCGCACGTCGTCTACGACCAGCGTGGGGTGGCGCTGCACGCCATAAGGGAGCTGGTGCGCCGGCGCGCGCTGGACCCGTCGACCGAGTCGCGCTACCGAGCGTCGTGACCGAGCCCACGACCGACCGCCTGGTGCGCCCTGCCGCCGCGGCGGACGTCGAGGCTCTCGTGACGCTGCGCGGGAGCATGTTCGAGGCCATGGGGGTGGCCGCGGACGACCCGCGGTGGCGGGCGGCCGCGAGACGGTGGTTCGTCGAGCGGCTGGCCGATCCGGCATACCGGATCGTGGTGGTGGAGGTGCGGGGCGGCGTCGTGGCGTGCGCGATGGGGGCGCGACGCGACGCCGCCCCGTCACCGGGGGTGCCGGACGGCGGGGACGTGCTGGTCAGCAACGTCTGCACGCTGCCGGACGCCCGCGGACAGGGGCACGGCAGCGCGGCGTTCGACGCGGTGATGGCCTGGGCCCGCGAGACCGGCGTGGCCCGCGCGGAGCTGATGGCGACCGCTGACGGGCGGCAGCTCTACGAACGAGCAGGCTTCTGCGTGACCGCCTTTCCCGCCATGCGGGCCGACCTGCGGGCGATGATGGAGCCATGACCGACACCGACACCGACACCGGCACCACCCAGACCAAACGACGGATCCTCATCACCGGCGCGACCGGTGGCATCGGGCTGCTGCTGGCCGACCGCCTGCGCGACGACTACGAGGTCGTGCAGCACGGCCGCACCCCCAGGAACGACGAGCAGGAGCGCGTGCTGCAGCGCGCCGACCTCGAGGACCTCGACGAGGTCCTGCCCCTCATGCAGGGCGTCGACACCGTCCTGCACCTCGCGGGTTCGGCTTCCCCCGAGTCCGACTGGGACGACGTGCTCGCCGCCAACATCGTGGGCTACCGCAACGTGCTGGAGGCCGCCCGCCAGGCCGGGGTGCGCCGCGTGGTCTACGCGTCGTCCAACCACGCGATGGGGATGTACGACCGGCTCGAGCAGTGGCCCGTCTACCCCCACCAGCTGCCGCGCCCCGACTCGCTCTACGGCGTGTCCAAGGTGTTCGGCGAGACGCTCGGGCGCTTCTACCACGACGAGCACGGCCTCGACGTCATCGCGTTGCGGATCGGCTGGATGTCCGAGGACCCGTTCGAGGCGGACGAGGACGTGCTCCACGCCATGTGGCTCAGCGAGGACGACTGCGAGCAGGTCTTCCGCCGCGCGATCGAGGCCGAGGTGAGGTTCGGGCTCTACTACGCGATCTCGGACAACCCCAACCGTCGCTGGGACCTCACCAACACGATGCTCGAGCTCGGCTACCGGCCGCGGGACTCGTGGACCGAGCGCACCGACGAGCCGGAGGACGTGGTCGAGGGCGGCGCCCCGGTGCGCGACGACTGGCCGCTCAACTCCTGACGCGCCCCGCCGTGCCCTCGGGGCGCGCCATACCTCCCGGGCACCCCCGAGGATCGTGAGGGTTTGCGGGGCGCTGAGTGCGCTATCCCTTGCGGAGGTGCAGGAAGCGAAGTCCTCGAACCGCGCGGGCGTCAACGGTGCGTCGACCAGGTCGGGTCGTCCTCCGTCAGGCCCTCGCCTCCCGTGACCAGGGTGGCAGAGGACCCCGCGCCCGGGAACCCCTCCTGGCGGTGACCCGGCGTCGGGCCCAGGCCCCACCGACCGTCGGGCCCCGGCATACTGGCCCCATGACCCAGCTCAACGTCCTCGGCGGTCCGCTCGACGAGTGCGGGCAGGACCCCGTGACCGGGTTCTATCGCGACGCGACCTGCACCATCGGCCCCGAGGACCTGGGGCACCACTCGATCTGCGCGGTCGTCACCGTCGAGTTCCTGGCGCACCAGCGGTCGATCGGCAACGACCTGTCGACGCCACGCCCGCAGTACGGCTTCTCGGGGCTGCGGCCGGGCGACACCTGGTGTGTGACGGCGCGCAACTGGCTGATGGCGCACGAGGCGGGCGCGGCGGCGCCGGTGCGGCTCGCCGCGACCAACCAGGCGGTGCTGGGGATCGTGCCGCTGGAGGTGCTGCGCGGCTACGCCGTCGACGTGCCGGACGACACCAGTTCGCTCGATGGGTGACGCCCCCGACGGGGCCGCTCGGGCGACCGCCACGCTCGTCGGGTGCGGCGACCTCGGGTCCCGGATCGGGCTGCGCCTCGCGTCGGCCGGCGTCGACGTGCGCGCGGTGCGTCGCCACGCCGACCTGGTGCCGCCTCCGCTGACCGGCCTCTCCGCCGACATCACCGACCCCCGGGCTCCCCTGCCGGACCTGTCCGCCGACCTGCTCGTGGTCTGCCTGACCGCGGACGAGCGCGACGAGGCCGGCTACCGGCGCACCTACGTCGAGGGGATGTCACGTGCCCTCGAGGCAGCCTGCCGGGCGGGCCGGTCACCTCGCCGGGCGGTGCTCGTGTCCTCGACCGGGGTGTATGGCGACGCCACCGGTCTCGTGGACGAGGCCACCACGCCGGAGCCGTCACGCGCGACCTCGCGGGTGCTGCTCGAGGCCGAGTCGGCGTTCCGGGAGGCGGTGCCGCACGGCACGGTGGCCCGGCTCAGCGGCCTGTACGGCGACCGCGAGCCCCGCATCGTCGCGCAGGTGCGCCGCGGCGAGGACCCGCACCCGCACCGGTGGACCAATCGGCTGCACCGGCACGACGCGGCGGCCGCCGTCGTCCACCTCCTGACCCGCCCCGAGGCGCCGGACCCGCTCTACGTCGTCACCGATGACGAGCCCTGCACCAGCGGCGAGCTGAGCGCGTATGTCGCTGCGCTGCTGGGGATCTCGTGGTCGGTCAGCACACCTGGTCGATCCGTGGCCGAGGGTCGCTGCCTGTCCAACGCGCGTCTACGGTCGACCGGCTTCACGCTGCAGCACCCGACCTATCGCGAGGGCTACCGCGCCCTGCTGACCGGGCTCGGCCTCACCGTCTGACCCGGATCGGGTGAGTCTGCTGCTCGTCGACGAGCAGCGGACTCACCCGATGACGCGCGCCAGGCGCAATGACGCCTCAGCCTCAGAGGGCCACGATCTCGTGGCGGACGAGCTCGCCTGCGGCGATCTCGAGGATCCCGGCCGTGTGCCGCGGCTGCCGCCTCTTGTCGGTCGGCGACCCGGGGTTGAACAGATGCGTCCCGTCCTCCACGAGGTCCATGGGGATGTGGGAGTGGCCGTAGACGACCACGTCGGCCTCCGGGAACCGCCGCCGCATCCGCCGCCCTCGCCCCTGCCGGGGACCGGCGTCGTGGATCATCGCGAGGCGGACGCCGTCGACCTCGAGCGACAGCGTCTCCGGGACACCGCCTCCCCACGAGGCGACCTCCGGGCCGTCGTTGTTGCCGAGGACGACCAGGACGGGCGCGAACGCCGACAGCTCGTCGAGCACCGCCGGCACGCACACGTCACCCGCGTGCAGCACGACGTTCGCCCCCTCCAGCAGGGGAACGAGCCTGGGCGGCACGGACTTCCAGCGCCGGGGCGCGTGCGTGTCCGCGACCACCAGCAGCCGCGTCAGACGGCTGACCACGGCGAGGGCGACGGCACGGCAGACTCAGCCGAGCCGCGAACGGACCTCGGCCAACGAGGGATTGGTGGCCGAGCTGCCGTCGGGAAAGAGCACGGTCGGCACCGTCTGGTTGCCGTGGTTGATGGTCTCGACCAGCTCGGCGCTGGCGGACGAGTCCTCGATGTTGACCTCGGTGTAGCCGATCCCGGCGCGGTCGAGGTCGCCCTTGAGGCGGCGGCAGTAGCCGCACCAGGTGGTGGAGAACATCGTGATGGTGCCGGCCGGCGGCAGGGCGACGCCGGGGGGGAGGATCTCGCTCACGTTCATGCCCTCCCCAACACCGGGGCGGGCCGGGCGATTCCGCAGCCGTGCCCCGCCCCGCCCCGGCTCGAGCCGATCAGCGCGTCGGACGCCAGGGCTCTGCCTTGCCTGCGTCACCCACGCACCTGTCGACGATCGAGGTGGGCATGCCCGGCGCCCTGGACCGCAGGGTCGCGCAGGTCGGCGTGTCCTGGCCGCTCCACACCTCGGACCAGCCGTTGGCGCCCTGGGCCCACAGGGCGGCCGCGCCCTCGCACTCCGGCGCGAAGTAGCTGCCGCGCGCGTAGCCGCCGACCCGCTTGTCGACGCCGGCCCCGAGGTCGCAGCCGTCGCCGGCGTTCATCGTCCGCAGCCGCCCGAGGAGGTAGGTCCGCAGCTCGCCCGTCGCGCCCGTGACCTGTGGGTCGGGCTCGGCGACCAGGCCGGGTCGCCAGGTGACGGCCTTGCCGTCGAGGAGGCACTGCCCGGCGATGCTGGTCGGCATCTGAGGCGCCAGGCGGGCCAGCTCGGTGCACTGTGGCGGCTCCTGCCCGCGGTGCACGACGTGCCAGCCGGCCGCCTCGCTGTAGGCCCAGATGCCCTTGCCTGCCTCGCACTCCGACGCGAAGTAGCTGCCGCGCGCGTAGCCGCCGACCCGCTTGTCGACGCGGATGTTCACGTCGCAGCCATCCCCCTTGTTGACGTCGGCGAGGTGCGCCTCGAGATAGGCCTTGAGCCCGCCGGTCGCGCCGGTCACCTGGCCTCCCCCCTGCGTGCCCGTGGACGGGCGCGCCGCGCGGGTCGTGGTGCCGGTCGTGCCGGCACCCGCGCTGCCCGTCCCGTTGGTGGCGGTGGGCGCGGACGGCATGCCGGCCGTGCTCCCGCCGGACGCCGACGCGGCGCTCGACCGGGCCGCCGAGCTGTCCGCCGCGTCGCTCCCCCCGGAGCCGCAGGCGGTCAGCGCCAGCACGACGACGGCGGACGAGGCGAGTGCTGCGATGCGAGTTCCCATGACGTTCCCCCTGTTTCATGGACCGGGCGGTGCGCCCTGGCTCTGCTGGGGAGACGCGGCTCACGGGCCAGGAGGTTGCACATCCATCCGGGCGACCCGTCTCAGCACCACTTGGCCGCGATGGCCTCGACCACGGTGCGGTTGCGGTTGGTGGCCATCCCTGCGACGCGCTCGACGGCCGTGTTGGTGAGTCGCGACCGGTGGTAGTCGGGGCCGAGCAGCAGGTGCACGGCCCGCCCACGGGGCACGACCCGCTCGCCGGGAGCCTCGAGGGCGTGCAGCGCAGCGACCACCTCCGCGGACGGCTCCTGCGGCAGGAAGGACACGTAGTGCCTGCCCTCGTGCCCCTCGCCGACCTCGTCCAGCTCGTCGGCCACCGCGCGGACCTCCGCCGGCGTCAGCAGCGCCACCGGCACCTCGAATCCCCGGTCGTCCAGGAATGCTCGCTCCATCGCGGCGACGACCTTGTCGCGCGAGCGCATCGTCGTGGTGAGGCGCACGTTGCCGGTGTTGATGTGGGTGGCGACGTCGGTGAACCCCGCCGCCTCCAGGCACGCGACGATCTGCTGGGGCGAGAACGTCCGCTTGCCGGCGAGGTTGATCGCCCGCAGGAAGCCGATCCAGGTGCTCATGACGCCATCCTCCCCCACCACCCGCCGAGACGCCCCCGCCCACCCCGTCGAGAGGCGCCCACCCACCCGTTGGGAGGCGGGAGGGCGGGCTCGACGGGCGGGCACCTAGACTCGCGGGCAGTCGAGAGGAGCGAGCCTGGGGTTGACCCCGTTCGACGGACACCGGCTTAAGCGGCTTCTGCCGCCGCGTTGAACCCGCGCTCGAAGGCTACCGGGCTGATGTTGCCGAGCGCGCTGTGGCGTCGACGGCGGTTGTACACGGTCTCGATCCATTCGGTGACGCTGCGGATCGCCGCGGCCCGGGTGGCGAATTCGTAGCGGTTGTAGTGCTCGGTCTTGAGCGTTGACCAAAAGCTCTCCTGCTGGGCGTTGTCCCAACAGACTCCCGTGCGCCCCACGGACAGACGCACCTTCAGGTCGCGGGCGGCACGGTCCAGCTGGTCCGAGGTGTACTGGCAGCCGCGGTCGGCGTGGAAGATGACCCCGGTCGTGTCGCCCTCACGGAAGGTGGCCGCGCGACGCAAGGCGTCCTCGACGACGTCGGTGTGCAGGCTGTCGCTGAACGCGTACCCAATCACCCGGCGCGAGCAGCCGTCACGCACCGCGCACAAGTACAGCCAGCCCTCACCAGTGGCCAGGTAGGTGATGTCCGAGGTCCACACCGTGTTCAGCTCTCCTTGGTCGAAGCGGCGCTCAACCAGATCCGGAATCGAGTGCGCGGACGGGTCCACGATCGTGGTCACCGGATGCCACGAGCGGGGACTGATGCCCTCAATCCCCTTGGCGCGCATCACTTTCGCGACCGTCTTACGGGACACGACCTGACCGGCCTGACGCAACTCAGCGGTGATCCGGGGCGAGCCGTACACCCCATCAGAGTCCTCATGAGCGGTCAGGACCTTGTCGGCCAGGTCGAGCAACCGCTGCTCGCGCGGGCCCGGCCCGGCCCCCTGCCGCGCGACCCAGTCGTAATACCCCGACCGGGACACCTCGAGCAGGTGACACATGTCCTCGATCGTGGATCGAGGACCTTCGGTGCAGGCCTTCTCCGCGTGGATCACTGCGAACGCGACGTCTGGTTCGACGCGTTCTCCGCCACGAAGAAGGCCGCTGCTTTTTTCAGGAACTCCCGATCCATCCGCAGCTGAGCGTTCTCCGCGCGCAAGCGTTCCAGCTCGGCCCGCTCATTGATATCGCCCGCCGGCGGCGGCTCATCCATCCGTGCACGCTCCCTGGCGACCCACCGACCCAGCAGCTGCTCACCGATCCCGATCTCTGAGGCGACCGCCGCGATCGTGCGGCCGGAGTCGATCACCAGATGAGCGGCATCACGGCGGTACTGCGGGGTGAAACTCTTCCTCTTGGCACCCATGAAGGCATCCTCTCCCGCCCAGCTACTCAGAGCCGGGCCAGTCAGGGTGTCCGTCGAACGGGGGCAACCTCAAGCGTGCGTGCTGTCGTGATGGACGAGCTGGCCGGGCCGCTGCAGGTGCGGGAGGTGGCCGACCCCGCGCCGCCCGCGGGCGGGGTGGTCGTCGACGTGCACGCCACGGGACTGTGCCGCAGCGACTGGCACGCCTGGGCCGGGCACGACGACGTCGCGCTGCCCCACGTGCCAGGGCACGAGCTGGCCGGCGTGGTCAGCGTCGTCGGCACGGGCGTCTCGCGCTGGCGGGTCGGCGATCGCGTGACGGTGCCCTTCGTGTGCGGGTGCGGACGCTGCGACTGGTGCCTCACCGGTCAGGCGCAGGTGTGCCCCGCGCAGGAGCAGCCCGGTTTCACGCACTGGGGATCCTTTGCCGAGCGGGTGGTGCTGCACGCCGCCGACACCAATCTCGTCGCCATCCCCGACGGCGTCACGACCGAGGCGGCGGCCAGCCTGGGCTGCCGGTTCGCGACGGCCTACCGCGCCCTCACCGCTCGTGCCGACGTGCAGCCCGGCGAGTGGGTGTGCGTCGTGGGGGCCGGGGGCGTCGGGCTCAGCGCGGTCATGGTCGCGAGCGCGCTCGGGGCGCGGGTCGTCGCGGTGGACCGGTCGGTCGGGGCGCTCGAGCGCGCCGCCGCGATGGGCGCGACCAGCACGGTCCTCAGCGAGACCGGGGTGGACGTCCCCGCCGAGGTGCAGGCCCTGACCGGCGGGGCGCACGTCAGCGTCGACGCGGTGGGCAGCGAGCAGACCGCCGCGAGCGCCGTGCTCAGCCTGCGCCGACGCGGGCGACACGTGCAGGTCGGTCTGCTGCCGCCCGTGGACGGCCATCCGCGCCTCCCCATGGACCGCGTGATCGCCTGGGAGCTCGACCTGCTCGGCAGCCACGGCATGGCGGCCGCGGACTACCCCGGGATGCTGGCGCTGATCGAGGGCGGTGCGCTGCGACCGCAGGACCTGGTCGAGCGGGCTGTCGGCCTGGCGGACGCGGCGCGGCTGCTGCCCGCGATGGACACGGCCGCGCCCGCCGGCATCACGATCATCGATCCCCGCCGCTGACGCGCCCCGGCCTGGCACGGCTGCACGGCCCCGGCCCGCCCTCACGCCCCCGCGTAGGACCCGATGGAGTACTGGTTGCCCTCGGGATCGGCGACCGAGGCGGACCGGCCGCCGTAGTCCTGGTCCGACGGCGCCATGAGCGAGGTGCCGCCCGCCGCGAGCGCGCGCTCGTGGACCTCGTCGACCTGCTCGTCGGTGGGGACGACGAGATAGCAGGTGGCGACGCCGACGCGCCGCTGGTAGTCGCTGCCGGACGGGACGGCCCGCCCCGCGGAGCCGCACATGACGCCACCGGCAGCGCCCCAGGCGAGCTCGGCGTGCGCGACCGTGCTCGGGTCGTCAGGGTCGCGGTGGACCGCGCGCTCGTCGAAGCCCAGCGCCCGCAGGAAGGTCAGGCCCGCGTCGGCGTCGTCGAAGTGGATGCTGTGGAACAGGGTTGGTGTGGTCATGGCTCCAGCCTCCTGCGGCTCACGCCGGATCGTCTTGAACGATGGGGAACACCTCGGACCGCCACTGCGTGGGCGTCTGCCCGGCGAGTGCACGGAACTCGCGGCTGAGGTGGGCCTGGTCGGCATACCCCGCGCGGGCGGCGACCTCGACCCACGGCTGCCCGGCGCGCGCGAGGCGCATCGCCGCACCGAACCTGTGGAGCTGCCGGACCTCCTGCGGCGGCAGCCCGAACTCGCCGGTGAAGCGGGTGACCAGGTGGCGCCGCGACCAGCCCACCTCGGACGCGAGGCCGGACATCGTCACCCGCCCGCCCCGGCGGTCGAGCAGCCGCCACGCGTGCGCGAGATCGTCTGGCACGACGGACCGTTGACGTGCGGCAACCTGCAGCAGATGCTCCTCGAGCAGGGCGAACCGCGCGTCCCACCCCCACCGATCCAGCCCCGCCAGCCGCTCGTGCAGGTCGTGGGGGATGCCCGTGGGCAGGTCGGCGTGGGCGACGAGACCGCGGGCGATCGCCGCGGCCGGCACCCCCAGCAGCGCACGGCAGCCGGCCGGCGTGAGGTCCAGCTGGATGCCGTGCTGCACGCCGTGGGTGCGGATCAGCGCCGGGCGGGTGTGGAGCCCGGAGGCGAGCAGCCACTGCCGCGAACGCGCGTCGGGCTGGTCGCACCAGGTCACGTCGAGCGGCTCGTCGAAGCTGATGATGACGGTCGCGCTCGGGCCGGGCACACCGTGGTGCACCGCGCGCGGGTCGAGGCGCAGGTCATAGCCCGACATCCGGTGGACCAGGCCCGCCAGAGCGGGGTGCACCCGCCGGTCGTGCTGCATGGCGTCCAGGCTGGCACGTGCAGGACGGCCCGTCGAGGGTGGCTGCGGCATGCGGGCGCCGACCCGACTCGAGGTGGGAGATGTCGCTCACGGAGAAGCGCGCGTCGGCGAGCCCGGCCTGGGTCATCCCGGCAGCCAGCCGTGCCCTGCGCAGTCGCTCGCCAAGAGTCATACGAATCCTCCCGCTGGCACGGGACCAGCGACTACCCCTGTCACACCCGGGGGCGTACCGTCGTCAGGGTGAGCCTGGACCACGATGCGGCACCGGAGCGGCCGGGCGACCGGGTCGGCCCGGCCGCCCGGGGGGCGCTCGTCGGGCTGGCCGCGGGGGCGGTGACCGTCGGCGTCGCCGAGGTGCTGGCGGGCGTCGCCCAGCGAGCCGCCTGGACGGGCGGGACGCCGTCCCCGATCGACGCGGTGGGGGGTGCCTTCGTCGACCGGACTCCCCCGTGGCTCAAGGACTTCGCGGTCGCGACCTTCGGCACGAGCGACAAGACCGTGCTGTATGCCGGGATCGTGGTCACCCTCGTCGTGCTCGCCTGCGGCGTCGGGCTCGTGGCGGTCCGCACCGTGCGGGGCGCCCTGGTCGCCCTCGCGCTGCTCGTGGGCGTCGCCCTGGCGGCCGTGCTGTCCCGCCCGCACGCCGACGTCACCGACCTGGTCCCGCTGCTGCTCGGCGGCCTTGCCGGGATGTGGGCGCTCTCGCGATGGTCGGCAGGCGGCGTCGGCACCGGCGTCGTCGGCACGGGGGTCGCTGGCTCCGCCTCCCGGACCGGGACCACGCCGGGCACGGTCTCGCGTCGGGTCCTGCTGGGCTCGGGCATCGCCGCCGTCGTCGGAGGGGCCGCGGCGGTGGCCGTCGGTCGCCTCGTGGCGGGCAGCGCGCGAGCCGGGGCGGCGGCCCGGGCGGCGTTCGTCGTGCCGAGGGTCGCCACGCCGGTGGTCGTGCCGGCGGGCGCCGACCTGGGCATCGCCGGCGTCACGCCGTTCGTTGTGCCCAACGCCGACTTCTACCGCATCGACACGGCGCTGGTCGTCCCGCAGGTCGACCCCGCCACCTGGTCCCTGCGCGTGACCGGCCTGGTCGACCGCGAGATCACCCTCGACTGGCCGACCCTGCTGGCCAAGCCCATGCAGGAGTCGATGGTCACGCTGATGTGCGTCTCCAACGAGGTGGGTGGCACCCTCAACGGCAACGCCGTCTGGACGGGGTGGCCCGTGCGAGAGCTGTTGCGCGAGGCCGGGGTTCGCGACGGCGCTGACATGGTCCTGTCCACCAGCGTCGACGGTTTCACCGCCGGCACCCCGCTGGAGGCCTTGACCGACGACCGGGACGCCCTGCTCGTCGTCGCGCAGAACGGCCAGCCCCTGCTGCCCGAGCACGGCTTCCCCGTGCGCCTGGTCGTGCCTGGCCTCTACGGCTACGTCAGCGCCACGAAGTGGGTGACCGAGCTCAAGGTCACGACCTTCGCGGCGGACCAGGGCTACTGGACACCACGCGGCTGGTCGGCACTCGGTCCGGTCAAGACCCAGTCCCGCATCGACGTCCCCCGCGACGGGGCGACCGTGGCCGCCGGCACCGTCGCCGTGGCGGGCGTCGCGTGGGCGCAGCACCGCGGGATCACGGGCGTGCAGGTGCAGGTCGACGGCGGCCCCTGGGTCGACGCCCGGCTCGGCGCGGACGCCACGTCCGACGCCTGGCGCCAGTGGGTCTACGAGTGGCCGGCCACGTCGGGGCGGCACACGATCGGCATACGAGCGATCGACGCGACCGGGCAGCCCCAGACCGCAGAGCTCGCCCCGCCGGCGCCGAACGGCGCGACCGGCCACCACACCATCACCGTCACGGTCTCCTGACCGACCCGCCCCG
The DNA here is from genome assembly GCF_043162025.1 of Arsenicicoccus cauae. Taxonomy (NCBI): domain Bacteria; kingdom Bacillati; phylum Actinomycetota; class Actinomycetes; order Micrococcales; family Intrasporangiaceae; genus Arsenicicoccus; species Arsenicicoccus cauae. The sequence goes on from NZ_CP171001.1 coordinate 592,106, forward strand.
GGCACGGCTCGTCCAAACGCAACCGGTCGTCGACCCCGTCAGGTCCGAGCAGGCGGCGATGCACACGAACAACGTCCCCGTCATGGCCACCACCGCATCCTCGTGAGCGGGGCGAGCACCACGGCGAGGCAGGGGCCCGTCCGCGCCCATCGCCCCACCGGGGAGCGCTTCGTGAGGGAATGGGCGCACGCACGTCCCCCCCCCCCGCCTCATCACGAAGGAGTCATGATGCGAACCCCCACCACCCGTCCCCGAGCCCGTCGAGCGATCGGCGCAGCCGCCGTGACCATCGCCCTCTCGGGGGCGGTGACCGCGCCTGCGGGTGCGATCACGTATGCCGCGCACCCCGCCCACCGCTCCACCGTCCCCGCCCCCGCTCAGCTGTCTGCCGCGGCCCCGGCCGCGCTGGCCGCTGCGGCCGTCGACCTGCGCGCCTACGCCGACCCGCAGCTCGGGCCGAACGTGCTCGTGATGAAGCCGACGATGAGCGTCGAGCAGATCCGGAGCGTGTTCGACACGGTGGCGCAGCGACAGGTCCCCAACCACTTCGGGCCGCAGCGGTACGCCATCGTCTTCGAGCCCGGCACCTACGGCTCCGCCGCGAACCCGCTCGTCGTCCAGGTCGGCTACGGGACGCAGGTCGCCGGGCTGGGGCGGACGCCGGCGGACGTCGTCGTCCACGGGTCGATCAACGTCTACAACCAGTGCGACGCCAACGGCTGCATCGCGCTCAACAACTTCTGGCGCTCCCTGTCCAACCTCACGATCAACGTCGCCGGCGGCGAGGGCTGCCGCAAGGACACCCAGTTCTGGGCGGTCTCGCAGGCCGCGCCGATGCGCGACGTCGTCATCAACGGCCGCACCACGCTCATGGACTACTGCACCGCCGGCCCCCAGTACGCGAGCGGCGGCTTCATCGCGAACTCGACCCTGACCGGGCCGCCGGTCGTCAACGGCTCGCAGCAGCAGTTCCTCGTCCGCAACACGACCCTGCCCGGCTGGAGCAACGGCGTGTGGAACCAGATGTTCGTCGGCTCGCCCGGGGCGCCCGCGACGACCTTCCCGGGCACCGACCCCGGCCCCTACACGACGATCGACCGCACCCCCGTCGTCCGGGAGACGCCGCGGCTCGTGACGCAGCCGGACGGCACCCGCGGCGTCCTCGTGCCGGGCGTCCGCACGGACAGCACCGGCCCGTCCACGACCTCGGGCCGCGTGATCCCGCTGGACCAGTTCGTCATCGCCTCGCCGTCGTCCCGCGTGCCCGCGATCAACAAGGCGCTGCGCGAGGGGAAGCACCTGCTCCTCACCCCGGGCACCTACTCGCTGCAGCAGACGATCAGGGTCACGCAGCCCGAGACGGTCGTGGTCGGCCTGGGGCTGCCCGCCCTCTCGCAGCGGACGGGGCAGCCCGTGATCGCGACGTCGTCCGTGCCTGGGGTGACGATCAGCGGGGTCATGCTCGACGCGGGCGCGAAGCGCTCCAAGACGATCCTCCAGGTCGGCGACGCGCACGGCAACGCGGGCTCCAAGCGTCGGTCGGCCGGCGCGGGGAGCACCCCCACCCTGGTGTCCGACGTCTTCCTGCGCGTCGGTGGCGCGGCGGCCGGGTCGACGACGACAGCGGTGACGGTCGACGCCTCCAACGTCATCCTCGACAACATCTGGGCGTGGCGCGCCGACCACGGCGAGGGCGTCGGCTGGACCACCAACCCGGCTGATCACGGCGTCATCGTCAACGGGGACGACGTCACGGCATACGGCCTGTTCGTCGAGCACTTCCTGCGCACGGAGGTGGTCTGGAACGGCGATCGTGGTCGGGTCTACTTCTTCCAGAACGAGAAGCCGTACGACGTGCCCTCCCAGTCCGCGTGGATGATGACCCCCACCTTCAAGGGTTACCCCGCGTTCCAGGTCACGTCCGACGTGCGGTCCTTCGAGGGCTGGGGCATGGGCAGCTACAGCTTCTTCAACCAGCACCAGGGCATCCACCTGAGCACGGCCTTCGTCTCGCCTACCAGGCCGGGCGTGCGCCTCAACCACCTGCTCACGAGGTGGCTCGACGGCGACGGCGGCATCGACTCCGTCGTCAACGGCGTCGGCGCCCCGGTCGACGCCACGAACCCCGGGCCCTCGACGGTCGTCAGCCACCCCGTCGCGACGCGCTGACCGCTCCGTGCGGCGCCCCGGCCCTCCTCTCGGGGGTCGGGGCGCCGACGTGCTGTCGCACGGCGTCCGTGGTCGCGAGGCGTGAGGGGTGGGAGCGGTGTGTGAGCGTGGCGTCGGGCCGTCGATTTTCGTAGCGTCAGGAGCGTTGACGGGATCGGTCCAGGCTCCTGACGATCGGCCGAGAGACTGTGTCCGGCGGGGATCGGGTTGCGGACCTCGCGGGGTGCCGATCAACTGGCCGTATGACGCCCGCCCCCTGAACGCATCACCGCGCGACCGCGGTCAGGCGTTGCCGATCAGGTTGTCCGTGACGGACTTCAGGTGAGCGCGCATCGCGCGCTCGGCCCCAGCAGGGTCACGGTCGTTGAGGGCCTCGAGGATGCTGACGTGCTGCTGGTGATAGCAGCGTCGACGCTCCGGTGTGGAGGTGCGCCGTTTGAGGCTTCCCCACACGGGGAGCGCGCGACCAGCGTTGATGACGTCGAACATGGCCAGGACCAGACCGTTGTGCGTCGCCTCGCCGATCGCCCGATGAAACTTGCTGTCCCACGTCTCGAAGCTGTCGAAGTCCGCCGACCTGCCTCCTTGATCGGCGAAGCTGGCGATGCGGGCCAGGTCCGCCTGGGTCGCCGCATGCGCCGCGAGGACGGCGACGGAGGGCTCGAGGACCATGCGCGCCTGCATGATGTCCGCCGGACTGGCGTCCCTGGCCACCCCCTCCGCCACGTAGCCCTCCCGCAAGAAGGTCCCCCGGCCCACCTCGCGCACCACCATCCCCTCCTGCTCGAGGCAGGACAGCGCACGGCGGACAGCGCTTCGCGGCAGCTGCAGCGTCGCAACGAGCTCACGCTCCGTCGGCAACTTGGAACCAGGCGCCAGCTCACCACGGGAGATCCCGTCCTCGACGAGGGCACGCAACGCGCGATCCGGGCTGAGCATGCCCAAGTCTAACCCGATGAACCAATTCAGACCAATAGGCCAGCGCGGTCGTGACGATACCCGCGTGAATCCAGGGGTAGACGGCAGAGGACGAGCCGCCTACTCTAGAGATGGTCTATATTGGTCGTAATGGTCTCGATTGGAGCAGCATGAAGTTCATGACCTTCACCCACGGGGACTCGGTCCGTCGAGTCGGTCTGGTCACGGGGGAGGGCGACACCGCCGTCGTCCATGACCTCACCGACACGCTGCCGGGGGGAGCCGATCTCGTCGACCTCATCGAGCGCTGGTCGACGCTGGCCCCGCAGCTCGCCCAACCGGCAGACCTGCCCTCGACAGCCGTCTCGTCGGTCCGGGTGCTCGCACCCATCCCGGTGCCCCGGCGAAACATCTTCTGCGTCGGCAAGAACTACCGGGAGCACGTGGTCGAGTTCGGACGATCTGGCTACGACTCCCCCGACCGTTCCGAGGCCATCCCCGAATTTCCGGTGGTGTTCTCCAAGGCTCCCAGCTCGGTCACCGGACCCTACGACGACATCAACCCCCACCCCGGGGTCACCTCAGAGCTGGACTACGAGGCCGAGCTGGGCGTCATCATCGGCGTGGGCGGACGCGGCATCTCGCGGGAGCAAGCAGCGGAGCACGTGTGGGGTTACACGATCATCGACGACTTCACCGCCCGCGACCTGCAGCGCAAGCACAAGCAGTGGTTGATCGGGAAGTCCCTTGACACCCACTGCCCCATGGGCCCGCTGGCGGTGACCGCAGACGAGATCCCGGACCCGACCACCCTCCGCGTGGAGAGCTTCGTCAATGGTGAGATGCGGCAGTCCGCCACCGTGGCTGACCTCATCTTCGACATCCCCACCCTCATCGAGACGATCTCGGCCGGCATCACCCTCCAACCGGGAGACATCATCGCGACCGGCACGCCGGCCGGGGTCGGGATCGGTTTCGAGCCACCGAAGTTCATGACCAGCGGCGACGTCGTCGAGGTCTCCATCACCGGGCTTGGCTCCCAGCGCAACAGCGTGGCCTGAGCCCTCAGACATGCCCCAACCCGAAGGAGCTGAAACACAATGAACATCAACGGACACGAACTGGCTGTCGAGATCAGCGGCAGCGGACCGGCCGTTCTCATGGTCCATGGTCTGGGTGGCACCTCGAACTTCTACCAGGTGCAGGCCGACGCGCTGCAGGACAACCACACGGTCATCCGTGTCGACAGCGCCGGCGCCGGTCGGTCAGAGCTCGCGGCCGACATCAGCATCGAATCCCACGCCGACGACCTTGCAGCCGTGCTCGGGGAGCTCGACTGCGGGCCGGCTGACGTGGTCGGCCACTCCATGGGCACCCTGGTCGTGCGATCCTTCGCGTCCCGTCACCCAGACCTCGTCCGCAGCGTGGTCCTCCTCGGCGCCGTCGACGTGCCTGCCGAGGCCGCTCGACAGGCACAGCGGGATCGCGCAGCATTGCTGCGCGACCAGGGCACGGCGGCCGTCGCGCCGGGCGTCGTGGCCAACGCCCTGTCCGCGCAGACGCGCGAGTCAAAGCCCGAGGTAGCCGCCTTCGTACGCGAGCTGATCATGCGCCAAGACCCTGAGGGCTATGCCCGCAACTGTGAGGCGCTCGCCAATGCGACCGAGCCTGGCGCCCTGCCTGCTGACCTCCCCCTGCTCCTCATCACCGGTGACGAGGACAAGGTGGGACCGCCGACGGCCAGCCAGCGCCTCGCCGAGGCTCGCGAGAACGCCTCGGTGGTCATCCTCCCGGGCGTGGGTCACTGGACGGCCCTGGAGGCAGCTACCGAGGTCACCGAGCAGCTCGTCGCTCATCTCTGAATCAAGTGGAGAGATCTCCCCACACGTCTTGCCCTACACCATCCCGACCTGCACGCTCAACGAGGAGCAGTCATGAGTACGACCAGCAACGCCGTCCACTTCCGGGACGTCAACATCATCGATTCCACTGGTGCACAGCCATACCGGGGCGACGTCCTGGTGACGGACGGACGGATCCGTCAGGTCGGGCACGTCGACGCGACCCCTGAGGGCGCACGCACCGTCAACGGACGCGGCCGAACGCTGATGTCCGGGCTGTGCGACGCCCACACGCACTTCACGTGGAACAACAGTGCAGACCTGGACGGTCTCGGAACGCTCCCGGTGGAGGAGCACCTCCTGTTCGCCCTCGAGTCTGCGCGGACCTATCTCGACTCGGGCTACACCATGTGCTTGGGCGCGGCGTCCGCCAAGGACCGTCTGGACGTCGTCTGCCGCGACGCCATCGCTGCCGGTCGATTCCCCGGCCCGAGATATCTCGCCAACGGACCTGAGATCGCCGTCACCGGAGGTGCTCTGGTCAAGGGCATCACCAAGTTCGCCGATGGCCCCGAAGGCATGCGCCGAGTTGTGCGCGAGCTGGTCGACATCGGCGTGGACCAGATCAAGCTCTCGATGACCGGGGAGGAGATCACGGGGTCCAAGCACGCCGAGGACACCTACTTCTCCGACGAGGAGGTCGCCGCGGCCGTCACCGAGGCGCACCGTCGAGGGCGCCAGGTATGCGCCCACGCACGTTCCGCAGATAGCGTCAAGATGTGCCTGCGGCACAAGGTCGACATCATCTATCACGCCAGCTACACGGACGCCGAGGGCCTCGACCTGCTCGAGGCCAACCGCGACTGGGTGTTCGTGGCGCCGGGACTGAACTGGCTCGTTGCGACCCTCTACGAGGCGGAGGCCTTCGGCTTCCCCCAGGAGGCAGCCGAGGCGGTCGGTTACAAGCGAGAGCTGGATGCGGCCATCTCGGGACTGAAGGAGATGCACCGCCGGGGCGTCAAGATCCTGCCTGGTGGAGACTACGGGTTCGCCTGGACCCCGCACGGCACCTATGCCAGGGACCTGCAGCACTTCGTCGAGCTGCTCGACTTCACGCCGATGGAGGCGATCATCTCGGCGACGGCATGGGGCGGCGAGATCATGCTGCAGCCCGATGAGCTGGGCAAGGTGCAACCGGGCTACCTCGCCGACCTGATCGTCGTGGATGGTGACCCCCTCGAGGACATCACCATTCTCCAGGACCCCTCCAAGATGCACTTCGTCATGAAGGACGGCCGCTTCCACAAGGAACCTGAGGACGAAGCATTCCGTCCACCCGCACCAAGCGACGCCGCCGACATCCTCCACGACGAAGCGGCCGAGACGGTCCTGCAGCGACCGTGACGGGTGGGGCGGGCGGCCGTGACGTACGGCTGGCCCGCCCCACCTTCGCACCGCACCCACCATCATGACGATCCTTATCTGCGGGACCTGTCCCCGCTACGACCGGCCCAACCGAGGCTCCTTCGGCCCCCGCATGCAGGCTGCCCTGATGGCCCAGAACGGGCCCGAGGAGGTGGACGGAAGGCCGCTCCGCGCCCGGTTCGTCCAGTGCCTCGGTGGTTGCCCCAACCACGGGGTCGTGGCCATCGATGCCCCGTTCAAGACGCGAATCCGCCTCAGCGGGCTAGACCCGGGTGATGCCCTGCTGACCGGGGCGATCCTTCGCGTGGCCCTGGCTCACGAGCAGAGCCAGGACGGGGATCCTGACGAGCTGGCGATCGCGCAGGCCCTGCGCCCCCACATCAGCGCGGTCACGACGAAGCGGCGCGCGTCACCCATGCCCACGACCACTGCAGCACCGCAGTGCAAGCAGTGAGCGACGCCTGAGCGCGGGCCCCGACACCACGTCCCGCGAGGCGCCCGCGCGTCACGGCGCCATGCCGTAGACGCGGTCCACCACGATGCGCAGCACGAGGCGTCGCTGCTCGATCATCGCCGCGCGGTACTCCTCCCAGTCCGGGTGCTCGCCGCTCAGCTGGCGGTAGAGCTCGACCAGCTCGTCCGCCGCCGCATCGTGCGGATCGCTCGCCACCTCGCCCACCCGGGCGGTGCCCTCGGCGACGACATACTCCCACTGGCTGTCGCCGGCCACGAGGTAGCTGGCTCGCGGGTCCCGCCGCAGGTTGCGGGTCTTGGCGCGGTCGTCGGTGACCGAGACGGACAGCGTGCGCGTGGCCGGGTCGTAGTGATGCCTCACGACCGACATCTGCGGCCGGCCGTCGCGCTTGATCGTGGTCAGGACCCCGGTGCGGTCCGGGAGCTCCAGGATGCGGTGGAGGGACTCGTCGCTCATGCCTGCAGCGTATGGCGCTCTGCCGCCTCCCGCCCCCGGTCCCGATCCTGTCAGCGGCGGTATGACGCCGCAGCCGCGACCTGGCCGCGCTGGGGCTCGGCTCCGTGCTGGTCTTCGCCGTCCCTCACGCCGCCTACCACCTCGTGCCTGGCTCGGGGGCCTGGCTCGACGCCGGGCTGGGTGCGAGCGTCGGCGCCTACGGGCGCAAGCAGGGTTCGACGGACCCGCGCCTGGCCTACAACCGTTCCAGTGCGCCCCCGGGCTGCTCTGGCTCGCCTCGGCGGGAGGGCCGACGACCCCTGCCCCTCCCTCGACCGTAGGTGAAAGCCGGTGGTCCTCGGCGATCTCACCCACGGTCGCGATGAGGCGGGGTCAGACGGGGGTGTCGAGGAGCTCGCGCAGGTGCGCGTCCAGCTCGTCGAGGTAGGACTGCTCGAAGCCGAAGAGCCCGTAGTGGCCGGCGATGCTGTGCAGCATCCGCACCTCGGCGCTCGGCGTCATCGCGGCCTCGGGCTCGCAGTCGCGCGGCGGGAAGAACATGTCCTGCTCGATCGGCATGACGAAGACCTTGGCAGTGACGCGCGCGAGGGCGGCCGCGAGGTCGCCGCCGGCGTTGCGGGCGACGTCGCCGCGCTGCCACTTCCAGGCCATCGTCAGCAGCGCGTTCGGGTCCATCATCGTGAAGAGGGCCCGCACGAAGTTCTGCTGGAACTCCTCGTAGGTCGAGAACTCCAAGCCCTCGGCGATCGGCGGGATACCCCTCCAGAACTCCGTCTTCCAGAAGTCCGTCGTCAGCCCCATCGTCGCCCAGATGTCGGCGTGCCGGTTCAGGCCGTCGCGCACATCCTCGTGCGAGGCGTACTCGCCGCCGGCCCAGCCGGGGTCGGAGGTGATGGCGTCCATGAGCGTCTTCGTGAAGAGCGTGTCGTGCGGCGTGTTCTGCGCCGTCCCGGCGATCGGCGCGGCCCGCAGCACCTTGTCGGGGTAGCGGACGGCCCACTCCCACGTCTGCTGGGCGCCCATCGAGCCGCCGACGACGAGCGCGAACCGCTCGACACCGTAGTGCTCGCGCATCAGCTGCTCCTGTGCACGGACGTCGTCGCCGATGCGGACCTGCGGGAAGCGCGACATGGCGATGGACGGGTCATCGGTCGTGTGGGGCGAGGTCGAGAGGCCGCTGCCGATCTGGTTGACGACGGCGATGAACCACTTCGTCGGGTCGAGCGCGCGACCCTCGCCGATGTACACCTGCCACCACGTCGCGTGCGTCCCGGAGAACCACGTCGGCACGAGGATCGCGTTGTCCCTCGCCTCGTTGAGCTCGCCGAAGGTCGCGACGGCCAGCTGGAGGTCGGGGATGACGCCGCCCTCCTCGAGCTCGAAGCGGCCGATCGACCGCAGCTCGTACGGCCCCTGCATCTCGGGCGTGTAGAACGGGTTCTCCAGGGGCATGGTGGGTCCTCTCGTCGCGACGCTGCTGACCGGCCTGATGGTAAGCGGTGCGCGCCCCCCGCGGAACCCCGCCCGGGATCCGGACGGTCTCAGCGCGGCCCAGGGGGTCAGGGGGCGGGGGTGGTGAGCCGGCGGACGGCGAGACCGCAGAGCGCACGCGTGACCTTGACGAGCTCGCCGAGGTCGACCGACTCCCGCGGCGAGTGCGCGAGCCGGACGTCGCAAGGGCCGTACTGGAGCGTCGGCAGCCCGGCCGCGGCGTAGAGGCGCAGATCCGAGCCGTAGGGCGCGCCGCCCGCCACGGGTCGCACCGCCCCGACGGCCTCGGCGGCGTCCGCCACCTCGTCGGCCCGCGGATGGCCCGCCGGCAGCCGCCCGGACGCGAACGCCCCGCCGGGCCAGGTGACGACGGGAGGATGCTCCCGTAGCCACGGGTCGCCGACTGCTGCCTCGGCCACGCACCGCTCGAACGCGCGTCGCGGGCGGACTGCGGGTCCTCGTCGAGCGCCACGCCGTGGCGACCCTCGGTGTCGAGATGCAGCGAAGAGTGCACCATCGCGTGCGGGGTACCTTGCACGAATCGGCGCCCGGGGCGAGATCGTGCACTATCTGGGTTGGCTCATCCGTGCCGGTCCCGCCAGCTTGCGTCAAAGCTGGGCCGGTCTCGTACGGTAGACCGGCACCGGCAGTCGCAACTCGTCAACAGCGATCGTCATGTTCGCGTACGCCGCCGCGGCGGCGGCAAGATTCAACGAGGACATCGGGGCGCACATGACATCCGACTCGCCCAGTGTTCCCGCCTCCAAGCGGTCCGCGAAGGTGTCCGCGGCAGCCGCCGCGTCCGCGGCATGCTGCGTAGTCCCCGCAGGAACGGGCTTTCCCGTCCCCGACACGAACGCCTCCCACACGAGCAGGCCCGACTCACCGGACAACCACACCTCGGGCCGGGTCGTGCAGGCCATACCCGGCAGTTCGGAGCCCACGCGCTCCAGAACCCAGGCCATCTACACCAGCCCCGTGGCCAACGCGCCACTACCTGCCCCGGCCGACCAAGGCCGCGAGCGACCATCGACGGTCTCGCCCTGCCGCGCCTTTCCCAAGGTCCTCCAGCCGTCGATTTCATCGACAGGGCTAACCGGGAGAACCAGAGGGGCCTCGAACCCGAGCGCCACCCGGACGCCCCTGGTGAGCGCAGCGAGTACTGAGACGGCAGCCTCTTCAGGGCTGGTGCCTCCCCCGCCCACGGGCCGACGGCCTGGGAGGTCAAGTCCCGCCCATGCAAAGTTGGTCAGAACGGAGCCAACGTCGACCGTGATCACTCGTGTCTCCATCAACGCATCATCCGCTTCGCGGCTGTGCCTCCGGGACGGGGTGGCCCAGCAGGACGAAGGAGGCGATGCCGGGTTACAGCCAACGCCAGACCCCCCCTCTCAGGTATCGCGCCCCTCTGATTTCATCTCAAGTTCCACGAGCGATGCGCGCGCGGCCCGAATCTGCGGTGTGGAGGGGGCCGTGGACCACGCGCCCGTGGCTTCTGACCGCACAATCGCTCGAAGGTCAAGGTTCTCGTACGGCAGAACCGGTCGTCCAGACGCAAACAGTCCGTTAGTCGTTCGCACTGCGAAGTGTTCGACGCGGATTGAGCGATAGTCACCGTACCCCCATCATCCCTGGCCGCTAGCGGGGCCGGATTATCGACCACCTCTGCAAGGCCGCCAAGCAGACACGCCGCGTAGGCGTGTAGTTAAACTATCGACCCATTTGATCAAAGTAGGCGGCATCTCGACACAGGTGTCGAGATGCAGCCAAGACTGCACGATGTCGTGCGGCGTACATTGCCGAGATCGGCCCGCTCGGTGGGGTCGTGCAAGATCGCCCGCGAGTGATCTGGAGAGGTCACCTCCTATATGAGGCCAGAAGAGCGCGTTCCTCGCAGCCAGCTCGCCGTCGTGAACGACCCGCGAACAGTCGTCGGGGTGACAGTCCGGTAACGGTGCTTCTGGACTGACGCGCCAGTCCTCGAGTTTGCTGAGGGTCAGTCGATGGTTTGTGCGCGGAGGCGTAGGGCGTTGGCGATGACGCTGACGCTGGAGAGGGCCATGGCGGCTGCGGCGATGATGGGTGAGAGCAGGAGCCCGAAGACGGGGTAGAGGACGCCGGCGGCGATGGGGATGCCGAGGGCGTTGTAGACGAACGCGAAGAACAGGTTCTGTCGGATGTTGCGCATGGTATTCTCGGAGAGTTCGCGTGCACGGACGATACCGGTGAGGTCGCCCTTGAGGAGGGTGACTCCAGCGCTCTCCATGGCGACGTCGGTGCCCGATCCCATCGCGATGCCCACGTCAGCGGCAGCCAGTGCGGGGGCATCGTTGACGCCGTCGCCAGCCATCGCGACCACGCGGCCTTCGCTCCGGAGCTTGGTGACGATGTCGCTCTTGTGGTCGGGCAGGACTTCAGCTTCGACCTGGTCGATGCCGAGCGTCTTGGCCACAGCGTGGGCGGTGACGCGGTTGTCGCCGGTGAGCATGACGATCCGGATGCCTTCCTCCCGCAGTGTCTTTAGCGCGGCGGGCGTGGTGGCCTTGATGGGGTCTGCGATCGCGAAGAGGCCTACGAGCCGGCCATCGGCTCCCATGTAGATGACGGTGGCTCCGTCGCCGCGCAGCTCATCGGCACGGTCCTTGAGGCCGGTGGTGTCGATGTGGTGGGAGTCGAGGAAGTCGGAGCTGCCGAGGACCAGGACCTGTCCTTCGACGGTGCCTATGACGCCGCGGCCGACTGGTGAGTCGAAGTCTGTGACGTCGGGGATGGGCAGGCTCCGGGCGGTGGCGGCTTCGACGATGGCCAGGGCGAGCGGATGCTCGGAGGCACGCTCGACGCCGGCGGCGAGGCGCAACAGGTCGTCCTGGGAGTGTTCGCTGGTGGTGACGATGTTGGTGACGGTGGGCCGGCCCTCGGTGAGCGTTCCAGTCTTGTCGACCACGAGTGTGTCGACCTTCTCCATACGCTCGAGGGCTTCGGCGTTCTTGATGAGCACACCCAGTCCCGCGCCGCGTCCGACGCCGACCATGATCGACATGGGAGTGGCCAGCCCGAGCGCGCAGGGGCAGGCGATGATCAGGACCGCGACGGCGACGATGAGCGCGTGCGCGAGTTTGGGGTCGGGTCCGACCAGCGCCCACACGATGAACGCGACGACGGCGATGACGATGACGGCCGGCACGAAGATGCCAGCGACTTTGTCGGCCATGCGCTGGATGGGGGCGCGGGAGCGTTGCGCGTCGGCGACCATGGCGACGATCCGGGCGAGCATGGTGTCGCGGCCGACCTTCTCGGCGCGCATGATCAGGGCGCCGCTGCCGTTGATGGTGCCGCCGATGACGGTGTCTCCGCTTGTCTTGGTCACGGGCATGGATTCCCCGGTGACCAGGGACTCGTCGACTGCTGAGCGGCCTTCCTCGACTGTCCCGTCGACAGGCACGGCCTCGCCGGGGCGGACCCGCAGCCGGTCCCCGAGTTGGACCGTGTCCAGAGAGATCTCTTCCTCGTCGCCACTGTCCGTGATGCGGCGGGCGGTCTTCGGTGTCAGATCCAGCAGGGCCTTGATGGCTCCGGAGGTCTGTTCGCGGGCACGCAGCTCGAGGACTTGCCCGAGCAGGACCAGGGTGGTGATGACGGCAGCGGCCTCGAAGTAGACATCGACGGTGCCCGCGTCGCCGCGGAAGGAGGCGGGGAAGATCCCGGGCGCGACGGTCGCGATGACGCTGAACAGCCACGCGATTCCAGTGCCCATCGCGATGAGGGTGAACATGTTCAGGTTGCGGGTGCGGACCGAGGCCCAGCCGCGCACGAAGAAGGGCCACCCGGCCCACAGCACCACCGGCGTTGCCAGGATGAGTTGGAGCCAGACGGAGGCACGCGCGGAGATCAGGTCATGCAGGAAGGGGACGAAGTGGCGGCCCATCTCGAGGATCACGATCGGGATGGTCAAGGCGGTGGCGACCCAGAAGCGGCGGGTCATGTCGGCAAGTTCCGGGCTGGGACCGGTGTCGGCGGTGACGGTGACCGGCTCGAGAGCCATCCCGCAGATCGGGCACGACCCAGGACCGGGACGGCGGATCTCGGGGTGCATCGGGCACGTCCACTCGGCAACGTCTTCGTTCACGTCTTGGTTGCGCGAGGCCGCGTCGTCGGAGTCTTGTGGGGGCGTGAGGAAGCTGGCCGGGTCGCCCTGGAAGCGGTCGCGGCAACGCTCAGAGCAGAAGTGGTATGGCGTGCCCTCGTGATCGAGGGTCAGCGCCGTGTTGGGATCGACCTGCATCCGGCACACAGGGTCGGTCACGGAATGGCTGGTCTTGGTGACGCTCTGGTGGTGCTCATGGTCGTGCTGCATGTCCAGGTTCTCCTCCGGCAGAACTCGTGCCGCCCGTTGTGGTCGCCACGGCTAGGCGTGGGTCAGTTGCGGCGGGCGGTGTAGCCGCCTCGACGACGGCGCTGACGACAGCGTCGTCGGAGACGTGACCACTAGTAGTGATGATCAGTTCGCCGGTGGCGGCGCTGACGGTCAGGCTTGCACGCCTGGCAGTGCGGAGACCTTGTCGCGGACGCTGCTCTCGCAGTGGCCACAGGTCATTCCAGTGACGGCATACGTCTGGGTGGAGTTCATCAGGTCTGGCCTCTTCTGTAGGTGACACCCTCCCAACAAGCATACCCCCTAGGGGTATTCCCTGATGTTTGGGTCGTGGGGCGGTTGAGGTTCTCACGGCTTGTGCTCGTGGTTGGTGCCGTGGTTCATCCAGGCCATCATCACGCCCATCATGAGCAGGCAGCCCATTGCGTAGAGCAGGCCGCCGGCGCCGAGCCGGCCGGTCGTGATCAAGGTGCCCACGAGCAGCAGCATGGGCACGCACATGAGCCACATCAGCCAGTGGTGGCCGCGGTGGCGAGCGGGCTCGGTGGGGGATGACTCGGCTCGGCTCGGGTCTGCGGGTGGGGTGAAGGGTGCGTCGTTCGGGTTCGGGGTGTTCTGGTGTTGCATGGCTGCTCCCTTGGTCTCGGTTGCGGTGCTCGGGGCTGTCCCCGGGTGTCTTCAGCCTGCGAGGATGATGTGGCCCTCGGGTCGTGGTTCGGTGAAGATTTGGTCTAGGTCTATGCGGGCTTCACAAGAGTTTCTCGACGGTGGCGCCCCCGTCGACGGTGCGCAGTACTGCGCCGTCGGCAACGAGGATGGTTTCGATCTGGCCGTCGGTGCCGCGTTGGGCGAACAGGGCCTGTGGAGCTCCGAGGCGCTTGGGTTGCAGGGTCCAGGTCGCTCCGGTGTCGTTGCTGGTCGCGATTTGGCCGTTCGTGGTGGCGATCACGATGGTTTGCTCATCGGCCCACGCAGCGAGCAGGGCCGTCGCGGGTGGGGTCAGGGTCGTCCAGGAGCGGCCGTCGTCGGTGCTGTGGAGGAGCCCGGTTTCGGTGGTGGCCAGTAGTGCTCCGGTTTTCGGTGACGCGGCCAGGGTGCGGGGGGCAGCCGCGATGGTGCGGGTGGTCCAGGTCTCGCCGTCGGTGGTACTGCGAAGAGTGCCATCGAAGCCGACCACGCTGGTTGGGCCTGAGGTGAGGGCGTGAAAGTCGGACTCGCCGCCTCGTGAGGCGACGCGCCACGTGCGACCGGAGTCGGTGGAGGTGATGAGCCCGACCGGCTGGGGCAGGTCGACGCCTGCGCCGGGGTGCCCGGAGGCGTAATAAGTGCCGTCCGGGGCGACGGTGAAACCCATCAGGTCGATGACCGGTCCGTTCTGGAGGAGTTCGCCGTTGGCGTGGCGGAAGAGTCCCTCGTGGGTGGCCAGGAGTAGGTCACCGGTCTTGGGGTCGCGGGCGACAGCGTGGATGTGGGTGATCGCGACCGGCGGTTGGTTGGCTGCTGATGCGGTGGAGGTTGACCCTCCTCCGGCCACGGTGGGGGTCGCGATGGACGTCGTATTGCCGGTGGGTGTGGTCGTGGCGCCACACGCGGCCAGAATCGTCGTGGTCACGAGTACGCCCCCTGCGACGAGGACGCTGCGTCGGGTGGTGGTGATCATCAGCGGTACTCCAGGGCGATCATCATGCCCGCTTCTGCGTGGTAGATGTTGTGGCAGTGGATCATCCAGTCGCCGGCGTTGTCGGCGTCCAGATCGATCGCGAAGGACTGCATGGGCGCCATCAGCACGGTGTCCTTGCGCAGCCCCGACGGCAGGGCGAAAGTGTGCCCGTGCAGGTGCAGCGGGTGGGTCATCATCGTCATGTTGGTGGCGTTGATCCGCAGCCGTTGCCCAGCCCTGACGGTCAGTGGCTCGTTCTCGCCGTACTTGGCGCCGTTCATGCCCCACTGGTAGGGCTTCATCGAGCCTTGCAGGGCCAGGTCGACGGTGGCGTCCGGCTCCTTGCCCGGCAGCTTGGCTGCTTCGGTCGGGCGCAACTGTGAGCCGATGAGGACCTGGCCAGCCAACTCGCTGGGGTCAGCGGCAACCGGAGGAGCAGCGCCGGCGCCGGTACGGACCACGGCCATGGCCTGGCCGCCGCTGGTCTTGCCGAACGGTCGGGCCACAAGGGGGAAGGCGCCGTCAGCGAGGGTGACGATGGCGTCGTACCGCTCGCCCATCCCGATGTAGAAGGCGCCCACCTCGGTGGGCTCGACCGCGTGCCCGTCACTGTGGGTGATGGTGAGCCGGTGCCCACCAAGGGCCACGGTGAAGATGGTGTCGGAAGCCGCGTTGATGACCCGCAGCCGCACCTTCTGGCCCGGCTTGGCGGCCAGCACGTCCGGGTCGGTCGGGGGTTTGCCGTTGATCAAGAACAGCGGATAGGTGACGTCGCCGGCGTCACCCCAGGGTCCGGTCCCCATCGACATCCGACTCATCGAGCCGTGGTCCATGCCACCCATTCCGCCCATGCCGCCTCCGTTGGCGGG
The DNA here is from genome assembly GCF_043162025.1 of Arsenicicoccus cauae. NCBI lineage: Bacteria > Bacillati > Actinomycetota > Actinomycetes > Micrococcales > Intrasporangiaceae > Arsenicicoccus > Arsenicicoccus cauae. Next base: position 607,782 of record NZ_CP171001.1, read on the forward strand.
GCCACCGTCGGCGATCAGCTTCTTGAACACCTCGTCGGGGGTGGTGCCGGTGCCATCGATCCAGTCGTCCAGAACCACAACCCATTCGGCGTCGTAGCGGCCGGGGTCGGTGGGGTCGTCGATGATCATTGGGGCGTACAGGCCGCGGTCGAGTTGGACCCCGACGTGGGGGTGGAAGAAGTAGGTTCCCGGATCCGGGGCGGTGAACTCGTACACGAACTTGCCGCCGGTCTTGACCGGATCCTGGGTGAGGCCGGGGACGCCGTCGGCGGCGTTTGGCAGTCGGATGCCGTGCCAGTGGATCGTGGTGTCTGCGGGGAGCTGGTTGTCGAGCGTGAGGCGCAGGAAGTCACCTGCGGTCGCTCGCACCAACGGGCCGGGAAGCGCACCGTCGTAGGCCCACGTCGCCACCGTCCGCCCGCCCAGGTCAAGGCTGACCGGTCGGGCGGTCAACGTCTTCTCGAGCACCTTCTGTCCCGGTGAGGGGGAGACTGGCGTCGGGGGGCCGAAGGTGCGCGACGGCATAACCCCCGTCCCTGACGAACTGGAGGTGCAGGCGGCCAACGTTGCGGTCGAGGCCAGGCCGAGCCCGCCGAGGAGGACGTTGCGGCGGGAGAGCAGGGGCGAAGTCATGATGCCTTTCATTGGGTGGTCGCTGTCAGTGGCCATCGACGATGAGGCGGCGGCGTTGTTCGTACTCCTCCAGGCTCACCTCGCCGCGGGCCAGGCTCTCCTTGAGGAGAGTGAGCGGATCCGGTCGGGCCGATTCCTGCCTGACGCGCGCGGCCGGGAGCAAGGCCCGGATCACCAGCACAATGACGACCCAGAAGGCGAGGGCGCCGCCGCCCATCACGAGCCACATCCACCAGCCCATCCCGGTCCCGTTGCCCCACATCATGAGCGCCCTCCCTTCCCGTCGTCGTGGCGCGCTGCACCGTCACGATCCACAGTGCAACTCGACCCTTAAGACCGGACCGCGGCGAGGTTGAGGTTTGACGAAGATCTACCCCGGCACCGTCAGAGAGGTCGTGGCGTGGGCGGCGGGCAGGGACACTGTCAGGGTGAGCACGACACCACCACCGGGCGCTCGAGTCCTGATCATCGAGGACGAAACAACGCTGGCCGGAATGATCGCCGCCTACGTCTCCCGCGCTGGCTACGACTCCAGTGTGGTCCACACCGGCCCAGACGGCGTCCAAGCCGCGCGTGATCTAGCACCCGATGTCGTGATCCTGGACTTGGGCCTCCCCGGGCTGGACGGCATCGAAGTGTGCCGTCAGCTCCGCACCTTCACCGACTGCTACGTCATCGTCGTCACCGCCCGAAAGGACGAGATCGACACCCTCATCGGGTTGTCCGTCGGCGCGGACGACTACATCACCAAACCGTTCAGCGTCCGCGAACTGGTCGCACGAGTCCAAGCGGTACTGCGACGACCCCGCACCGGATCCACCACCGCCTCCGGGACCGCCCGTAGTGAACCGACCAGGGTGTTCGGTGCACTACGTGTCGACCCCGACGGCCAGCGTGTGCACCTGGGCGACGTCGAGGTGGCCCTCACCCCCACCGAACGGGACCTGCTCATGGCTCTGGCGCGCCGTCCGTCGATGGCGTTCTCCCGGCGCCAGCTCATTGACGACATCTGGGGACCGGACTGGGTTGGCGACGAGCACCTCGTCGATGTTCACGTTGCTCACCTGCGCCGCAAACTCGGCGACGACCCCGAAACTGGCAGATACATCACCACGGTCCGAGGCGTGGGCTATCGGATGGGACAAGGGTGATGGCGCCAGCGCGCACCAACAGCGCTGGGCTGGCGACCCGCCTCCTGGCTGGACAGGCCATCGTGCTGGTCGCCGGTGCCCTCACTGTCGGCCTGGTCGCCGCCATGATCGGCCCACCCATCTTCCACCAGCACCTCGTCGAGTCCGGCCACCAACAGAACTCGCCTGAGCTCGTCCATATCGAGACGGCCTACCGCGATGCGTCCTTGATCTCCGTCGGGGTCGGTCTTCTGATCTCGCTGCTCGCTGCCGGCGCGGTGACATGGTTCCTCACCCGACGGCTCCGCCGCCCTCTCGAACAGGTGACCACTGCTGCAATGGAACTCACCCGTGGGCACTACTCCACGCGCGTGCCGACCAGCGCCTCAGGCACCGAACTGGAGACCCTCGCAACCGCGTTCAACACGATGGCCAGCAGGCTCGAAGGAATCGAGGACACCCGTCGACGGATGCTGTCAGACCTCGCCCATGAACTCCGCACACCGATCGCGACCCTGAGCGCTTACCACGAAGGGCTCCACGACGGCATCGCCGCCCTCGGGCCAGAATCTCGCGCGGCGCTGGAGGAGCAAACCCGCAGGCTGGCGCGCCTCGCCGACGACATCGACGAGGTCTCCACAGCCGAGGAGGGCCGACTCGCGCTCGACCTCCGCCCACACCACGTCAGGGATCTTCTCTGGGCGGCCCACGAGGGCATGCGTGACGCCTTTGCCGCCAAGGGGGTCAACCTCGTCGTCGAGCCACCAACCGCCACAGGGCTCGATGTCCACGTCGATCGAAACCGCATCGGACAGGTCCTGACCAATCTCCTCACCAATGCACTCCGCCACACCCCCCCAGGAGGAACCGTCATCCTGGCGGCCAACCGCCAAGGTGAAGAAGCGGCAATCTCCGTGATCGACGACGGCGACGGAATGACCCCCGAACAACTCGAGCACGCCTTCGAACGGTTCTATCGAGGTGACGCTGCCCGCACCCGCGACCGCACAGGTTCAGGCATCGGGCTGACCATCAGCAAAGCTCTCATCGACGCCCACCATGGAAGCATCTCCGCCAACAGTGACGGCCAGGGAGAAGGCACACGCCTCATACTCACTCTCCCACTCCCCGGGCGTTAGCCAATATTCAAGACTCGACTCCGGGGATCGCCTCCCCTCCGCAGCCGCACGGCCTGACTCGGCAATGACCTGTCCTGAGGTTTCCGGGCACCGATCTTGAGGGGATGATCCTCTCGGGAAGGAGTACAGGAGATGCCTGCACCGAAGTCGCCGGAGTTCCGGCAGCGCGCCGTGGAGTTAGCGCGTTTGAGGGAGAAGCCAATCGCCCAGATCGCCAAGGACCTCTCGATCAGTGAGTCATGCCTGAGGCGGTGGATGGACCAAGCCGATATCGACGCCGGCCACGGCCTGACCAAGGACGAGCGGGCCGAGCTGGTCCGGCTGCGCCGGGAGACTCGAGTCCAGGCGATGGAGATCGAGATCCTCAAGCGGGCCTCGGCGTACTTCGCGCGGGAGAACGTGCTCCCAAAATAGGGTTCCGGTTCGTCCACGAACTCGCCGCTCAGGGCTTGCCTGTGGCGGTGACGTGCCGGGTGTCGACGACGGGTGAAACCTATGCAGGAAACGACGGGCGAAAACTGAGCAGCCCGGAGGAACCTGTCAGGGGTGATCACTGTGGAGGACTGGGCCGAGATCCGTCGGCTGCACCGTGCTGAGGGCCTCTCGAAGGCCGCCATCGCCCGCCATCTGGGCATCTCCCGCAACACCGTCGCCGCCGCGCTCAAGTCCGACCGGCCACCCCAGTACCACCGCCCACCGTCCGGGTCGCTGGTCGACCCGTTCGAGACACAGATCCGCCAACTCCTCGCGCAGTACCCGACGATGCCCGCGACCGTGATCGCCGAACGCATCGGCTGGGGCCACTCCATGACCATCCTCAAGGACCGCATCCGCATCCTGCGCCCGTACTTCCAGCCACCAGACCCCACCGACCGGATCACCTACCAGCCCGGCGAACTCGCCCAGTGCGACCTGTGGTTCCCCGCCACACCCATCCCCGTCGGCCACGGCACCGAACGGATCCTGCCGGTGCTGACCATGACCTGCGGCTACTCCCGCCACACCAGCGCGGTGATGATCTGTTCCCGCAAGGCCGGCGACATCCTGGCCGGCATGTGGCACATCCTCACCACCTGGGGGCGCGTCCCGCGAACGCTGGTGTGGGATCGGGAAGCCGCGATCGGCGGCACCGGCAAACCCTCGGCCGAGGCCGCCGCGTTCACCGGCACGCTGGGTGTCCGCCTCCACCTCGCCCCGCCCCGCGACCCGGAGTTCAAGGGCCTGGTCGAACGCCGCAACGGCTACCTCGAAACGTCCTTCCTGCCCGGCCGGGTCTTCACCAGCCCCGCCGACTTCAACACCCAGATCACCGACTGGCTGGCCACCCACGCCAACCAGCGCCGTATCCGCGCCCTCGGGGCCAGCCCCACCGAGCGCTGGACCACGGATCGGGCCGCGATGCTCGACCTGCCACCCTTGCCGCCCGTCGTGGGTCTGCACCACCGAGTCCGCCTCGCCCGCGACTACTACATCCGTGTCGACGGCAACGACTACTCCGCGGACCCGCGCGCGATCGGCCGGTTCGTGACCGCGACCACCACCGGCGACCAGGTCCGGATCCTGTGTGACGACGCCCTGGTCGGGCTCCACACCCGCTGCTGGGCGACGGGCCAGACGATCACCGACCCCGCCCACCAGCGCATCGCCCACGACCTGCGCCACGCCTACAACCAGCGCGCCCGCCACACCCCGACCACCCGCGCCCACGACGACGGACACGTCGTCGCGATCCGCGCCCTGCCCGACTACGACGCCCTGTTCGGCGTCGACTTCCACACCCACCAAGGAGCCTCATGACCAGCAAGACCACCGCCCCGAACACCCAGCCCACCACCACCACGGGCTTCACAGCGTCTACCAGTCAGGACGGGGAACGGATCGCCTCCCAGCTCGCCTTCCTCACCCGCGTGCTCAAGATGCCCACCATCGCCAAGACCTGGTCCGAGATCGCCGACCAGGCCCGCGACCTGGGCTGGTCCCACGAGCAATACCTCGCCGCCGTCCTCGAACGCCAAGCCGCCGACCGGGAAGCCGCCGGCACCATGATGCGGATCCGCACCGCCCACTTCCCAGCCATGAAGACCCTCGAGGACTTCAACTACGACCACCTCCCGTCCCTACGCCGCGACCTGCTCGCCCACCTCGCCACCTCCACCTACGTGTCGAAGGCCGAGAACGTGGTCCTGCTCGGGCCGCCCGGCATCGGCAAGACCCACCTCGCGATCGGCCTGGGGATCAAGGCCGCGCAAAACGGCCACAGCGTCCTGTTCGACACCGCCAGCGCCTGGATCAGCCGACTCCAGACCGCCCATCAGGCAGGGCAACTCTACGCCGAACTCAAGAAGATCAAGCGGTACCGCCTGGTCATCGTCGACGAGGTCGGCTACCTGCCCTGAGCAATGATCAGAACCTGTGGATGGCTCTCGGCGAGGTGACGTAGAGGAGACGTACCTCCCGAGCAAGATCGAAGCCCATGCTCAAGTTCGGATCGTGGTCGGCGTTGACGCGCCGGCTCGGGAAGGTACGTCCATGTTCAAGATAGTCCACGAGGAGAACGGGTCCCAGGAGCACGTCCCGGCGGCCGTCGGTGGGTCGTTGCTCGACGAGCTCGCCCGCGACGGTGCGCGGCAGATGCTCGCGGCGGCGCTTCTGGCCGAGGTTGCCGCCTACGTCGAGGCACACCAGCACGAGGTCGATGAGGACGGGCACCGGCTGGTGGTCCGCAACGGCTTCCACGACCCGCGGGAGGTCGCGACCGCGGCTGGGGCGGTGCCGGTGCGTGCGCCGCGGGTCAACGACAAGCGCATCGACGAGGCCACCGGGGAGCGGAAGCGGTTCTCCTCGGCGATCCTGCCCGCATGGGCGAGGAAGTCCCCAGGCGTGGCCGAGGTGCTCCCGCTGCTCTACTTGCACGGCCTGTCCTCCGGCGACTTCGTGCCCGCGCTGGAGCAGTTCCTCGGCTCCGCCGCAGGCCTGTCTGCGGCCACCATCACCCGCCTCACCGTCCAGTGGCAAGACGACGCCAAGGCGTTCGGCAACCGGTCGCTCGCCGAGAGCGACTACGTCTACCTGTGGGTCGACGGCATCCACCTCAAGGTCCGCCTCGAGCAGGACAAGGTGTGTCTGCTGGTGATGATCGGCGTCCGCCTCGACGGCGCCAAGGAGCTCGTCGCCCTGTCCGATGGATTCCGCGAGTCCTCGGAGTCGTGGGCCGACCTACTCCGCGACTGCAAGCGCCGCGGGATGCGCGCACCGGTGCTGGCCGTCGGGGACGGTGCATTGGGGTTCTGGAAGGCGCTGCGCGAGGTGTTCCCCGACACCAAGGAGCAGCGCTGCTGGTGGCACAAGCTCGGCAACGTTCTCGCCGCCCTGCCGAAGTCGGCGCACCCCGGGGCGAAGGCCGCCCTGGCGGAGATCTACAACGCCGAGGACAAGGACCACGCGCGGGCCGCAGCCAAGGCGTTCGCGGCCAACTACGGCGCGAAGTGGCCCAAGGCCGTCGCGAAGGTCGTCGACGACCTCGACGTCCTACTCGCCTTCTTCGACTTCCCCGCCGAGCACTGGATCCACCTACGAACGACGAACCCGATCGAGTCGACCTTCGCCACCGTCCGGCTCCGGCAGCGGGTCACCAAGGGCCCCGGCTCCCGCGCCGCCGGCATCGCCATGGCGTTCAAGCTCATCGAGTCCGCCCAGGCCCGCTGGCGCGCCGTCAACGCACCCCACCTCGTTGCGCTCGTCCGTGCCGGCGCGGAGTTCAGCAACGGCAAGCTCGTCGAACGACCCGACGAATCAGGAGGTCACGCTCACGCCGCCTGACACATCAATCCACAGGTCTTGACTATTCCTCTACCTGCCCTTCGACGCCGACGCAGCCAACCTGTTCTTCCAACTCGTCGCGTCCCGCTACGAACAAGGCTCCATCATCGTCACCAGCAACCTGCCCTTCGGCCGCTGGGGCGAAACCTTCTCCGACGACGTCATCGCCGCCGCCATGATCGACCGCCTCGTCCACCACGCCGAAGTCCTCGCCCTCTCAGGCGAGTCCTACCGCACCCGCGCCCGCCGAGAACTCCTCACCAAAGACCGCAACAACTAGGGGCAGAGAAGAAGATGCGTGGCTGGGGGGCACCCCACCTCGCGCCAGGGCTCACCCATCAACACGTCAGCTGCTGCTGTACTATTCAGCACATGCTGACCATTGCTTCGCGTCTTGACGCCCTGAACCGCATCGGACGGGCCCTGGCTGACCCCACCAGAGCGCGCATCCTGTTGAGCCTGCTGGATGCGCCCTCGTATCCCGCCGAACTCGCCCAGAGTCTGGACCTGACCCGGTCGAACGTGTCGAACCATCTGGCCTGCCTGCGTGACTGCGGCATTGTCGTGGCCGAGATGCAGGGGCGCAAGGTCCGCTACAACATCGCCGATCATCACCTGCGCGACGCTCTCACTTCGCTGGTCGAGGTGACACTGGCCGTGACCGACGCCGCACCCTGTCCCGATCCGGCCTGCAGCGATAGCGCCTGCCAGGAGGTCCGCTGATGTTGGCCACCATGATCCAGGCCGTCGGCCTGTTCGTCGCGACCAACATCGACGACGTCATCGTGTTGTCGCTGTTCTTCGCTCGTGGCGCTGGCCGCGCAGGAACCACGCGACGCATCGTCGTGGGTCAATACCTGGGATTCCTGGGCATCCTTGGCGCGGCTCTCCTGACTACTTGGGGCGCGAGCCTGGCCCTGCCGGAATCCGCCATCCCCTACTTCGGTTTGATCCCCCTGCTCTTGGGGCTTCGCGCCGCGTGGGAGGCATGGCAGGGCGAGGACGATGACGAGCTCGATGACCGCAAGAAGGTCGCGCCGTTGACCGTCGCGGCTGTGACCTTCGCCAATGGCGGGGACAACATCGGTGTCTACGTCCCCGTCTTCCTCAGTGTCAGTCCAGCCAGCATCCTGACCTACAGCGCAGTCTTCCTGCTGTTCGTCGCAGTCCTCGTGGCCATTGCGAAGTTCGTGGCCACCCGGCCGGGCATCGACGAGTCCCTCGAGAAGTCCGAACACATCCTGTTCCCACTCGTCCTGATCATCTTGGGCGTCGTGATCCTTGTCCAAGGAGGCGCTTTTGGCCTGTGATCTCAGTCGGAGGGAGTGTCAGAACAACGGTGGGTGGGGGTTCGGCCTGACGCGCTGAGCGGTGCTCGGCGGGAGAGCAGGCAGCATGACGAACACGATTGGGGTCGTGGACCTCAACGATGACGACAGGCAGGCGCTGGCGCAGCGTCTGGTGGACCAGGCCCGCGCTGAAGGAGTCGACCTGGTCGGCCCCGACGGTGTGCTGACGGGCCTGACCAAGCAGGTGCTGGAGACCGCTCTGGAGGAAGAGCTGACCGAGCACCTCGGCTACGAGCACTCGGATCGGCACGCGAAGCCAGCGCCGGTCGACGGGGGCGGGAACGAGCGGAACGGCACCCGATCGAAGACGGTGCTCACGCAGATCGGGCCGGTCACGATCGACGTTCCGCGGGACCGGGACGGCACATTCGACCCGAAGATCGTCCGGAAGCGGCAACGCCGTCTGGACGGCGTCGATCAGCTCGTCCTGTCCTTGTCGGCGCGCGGGCTGACCACCGGTGAGATCGCGGCGCACTTCGCCGAGGTGTATGGCGCGTCGGTGTCCAAGGACACGATCAGTCGGATCACCGAGAAGGTCGCCGCGGAGATGTCTGAGTGGCAGCACCGGCCCCTGGACCGCGTGTACCCGGTGATCTTCATCGATGCTCTCGGGGTGAAGGTCCGTGACGGGCAGGTCACCAACAAGCCCTTCTACATCGTCATCGGCGTGACGACCGCCGGGGAGCGCGACATCCTCGGGATCTGGGCCGGCGACGGCGGGGAGGGCGCAAAGTTTTGGCTGAACGTGCTCACCGAGATCAAGAACCGCGGTGTCGAGGACGTCTGCATCGCCGTGTGCGACGGGCTGAAAGGACTGCCCGAGGCGATCACCACGAGAGGAATAGTCAAGACCTGTGGATTGATGTGTCAGGCGGCGTGAGCGTGACCTCCTGATTCGTCGGGTCGTTCGACGAGCTTGCCGTTGCTGAACTCCGCGCCGGCACGGACGAGCGCAACGAGGTGGGGTGCGTTGACGGCGCGCCAGCGGGCCTGGGCGGACTCGATGAGCTTGAACGCCATGGCGATGCCGGCGGCGCGGGAGCCGGGGCCCTTGGTGACCCGCTGCCGGAGCCGGACGGTGGCGAAGGTCGACTCGATCGGGTTCGTCGTTCGTAGGTGGATCCAGTGCTCGGCGGGGAAGTCGAAGAAGGCGAGTAGGACGTCGAGGTCGTCGACGACCTTCGCGACGGCCTTGGGCCACTTCGCGCCGTAGTTGGCCGCGAACGCCTTGGCTGCGGCCCGCGCGTGGTCCTTGTCCTCGGCGTTGTAGATCTCCGCCAGGGCGGCCTTCGCCCCGGGGTGCGCCGACTTCGGCAGGGCGGCGAGAACGTTGCCGAGCTTGTGCCACCAGCAGCGCTGCTCCTTGGTGTCGGGGAACACCTCGCGCAGCGCCTTCCAGAACCCCAATGCACCGTCCCCGACGGCCAGCACCGGTGCGCGCATCCCGCGGCGCTTGCAGTCGCGGAGTAGGTCGGCCCACGACTCCGAGGACTCGCGGAATCCATCGGACAGGGCGACGAGCTCCTTGGCGCCGTCGAGGCGGACGCCGATCATCACCAGCAGACACACCTTGTCCTGCTCGAGGCGGACCTTGAGGTGGATGCCGTCGACCCACAGGTAGACGTAGTCGCTCTCGGCGAGCGACCGGTTGCCGAACGCCTTGGCGTCGTCTTGCCACTGGACGGTGAGGCGGGTGATGGTGGCCGCAGACAGGCCTGCGGCGGAGCCGAGGAACTGCTCCAGCGCGGGCACGAAGTCGCCGGAGGACAGGCCGTGCAAGTAGAGCAGCGGGAGCACCTCGGCCACGCCTGGGGACTTCCTCGCCCATGCGGGCAGGATCGCCGAGGAGAACCGCTTCCGCTCCCCGGTGGCCTCGTCGATGCGCTTGTCGTTGACCCGCGGCGCACGCACCGGCACCGCCCCAGCCGCGGTCGCGACCTCCCGCGGGTCGTGGAAGCCGTTGCGGACCACCAGCCGGTGCCCGTCCTCATCGACCTCGTGCTGGTGTGCCTCGACGTAGGCGGCAACCTCGGCCAGAAGCGCCGCCGCGAGCATCTGCCGCGCACCGTCGCGGGCGAGCTCGTCGAGCAACGACCCACCGACGGCCGCCGGGACGTGCTCCTGGGACCCGTTCTCCTCGTGGACTATCTTGAACATGGACGTACCTTCCCGAGCCGGCGCGTCAACGCCGACCACGATCCGAACTTGAGCATGGGCTTCGATCTTGCTCGGGAGGTACGTCTCCTCTACGTCACCTCGCCGAGAGCCATCCACAGGTTCTGATCATTGCTCCAGGCCTACGTCCACGGCATGTCCACCCGCTCCGTCGACGACCTGGTGGTCGCCCTGGGCGGTACCGGCATCTCCAAGTCCGAGGTGTCTCGGATCTGTGCCGGCCTGGACGAGGCCATCGGCGCGTTCCGCACCCGCCGCCTGGATCACGCCCGGTTTCCCTACGTCTATCTGGACGCGACCTATCTGCACGTGCGCACCGAGGCCGCCATGGTGGTCTCCAAAGCCGTCGTGGTCGCCACCGGCGTCACCGAGCACGGCCGCCGGGAGATCCTGGGCCTGGACGTCGGTGACAGCGAGGACGAGGTCTTCTGGCGAGCCTTCCTCATCGGCCTGAAGAAGCGGGGCCTGGGCGGTGTGCAGCTGGTCATCTCCGACCAGCACGCCGGCCTCGTCGCGGCCCTGACCAGGGTGTTCCAGGGCTCGTCCCACCAACGGTGCCGGGTCCACTTCATCCGCAACGTCCTGGCCCACGTGCCCAAGGCCGAGACCGAGATGGTCGCCGCGGTCTTCCGGACCATCTTCGCCCAGCCCGACCTGGCCTCCATGGCCAAGCAGTGGGACACGGTCCGCGACGACCTCGCCAGCAGGTACCCCAAGACCGGCCCGCTGATGGACGGCGCCAAGGCGGAAGTGCTCGCCTTCGCGGCGTTCCCGCGCGAGCACTGGCGCAAGATCTGGTCCACCAACCCCCTTGAGCGGCTGAACAAGGAGATCAAGCGACGCTCCCGCGTCGTAGGCATCTTCCCGAACGAAGCCGCCGTCATCCGCCTCATCGGAGCCGTCCTGGCCGACACCCACGACGAATGGCAGGTCGATGACCGCCGCTACCTCTCCGAAGGCTCCATGGCCAAGCTCTACCCAACCCGCGATACTGAGACCGTCGCCCTCGAAAAGAGCGACCGGTAGGCAACGAGCATCACCTCAAAGCCCACCACTCAACGGGGCTCTATCCCAGGCTCTGGGCAAGACGGGACCAGAGGTGCCGCGCTGCGGCGTCGGCGTTTCTCTCACCCAGGACCTCAGTCGACCACCAGTGGACGAGCCCGGACCAGGTGAGGCCATCGTTGGGCAAGGGCCGGTCATAGATGAGGCAGCGATCCGCGCCTTCGGTGATCTCGATGACGTTTGCGACCGCGTCGCGAAGCACGATCTGGGGCTTGCGCCCCACGGAGGCAAAGATCAGGTTCTTCAACTCTCCGTTGACCCCATGAGCACCTGCCCGCTGCACCAATGCCTGGAGCTCGTCGTCGTCCCACTCCTCCAGCAGCGCTTGCGCGATGGTGACTAACTCGACCCAGTCTCGGGTCTGCAGTCGCGTCATGACGTACGACATCTTGCTGCGGTAGGGGTCTTCGCCGTCACGGGTGGGTTCGAGGCCCAGCCTCTCGCAGACCGCACCGAGGTCGTACGCCTTCACGTGTTCCCACAGGGAGTGGGCGATGGCCTCTCGCAGCGACTCGGGCTTAGGCCGGGAGTGAGGACGGAGGTCGGTCACAAACGATCAGTCCTCCGTCGGATGGATGACCGAACGTAACGCAAACCCACAGTAACCCATGACGTGCTGTTTATCACACAAACGAACCTCGTTTGTGAAATCTTCGCTGCATCTCGACAACATCCGTCTAAAAGTTGGTGGCCATGTTGGTGAAGCGGGAGTAGTGGCCCTGGAAGGCGACCACGATCGTGCCAGTGGGACCGTTTCGGTGCTTGGCCACGATCACGTCAGCCTCGCCCTCGCGGGGAGACTCCTTCTCGTACATCGACTCTCGGTGCAGCAGCACGACCATGTCGGCATCCTGCTCGATCGAGCCCGATTCGCGCAGGTCGGAGACCATCGGCTTCTTGTCGGTGCGCTGCTCGGGCCCACGGTTCAGCTGCGACAGGGCGATGACCGGCACCTCGATCTCCTTGGCCAGGAGCTTGAGGGCGCGAGAGAACTCCGAGACCTCCTGCTGGCGGGACTCGACGCGCTTGCCGGAGCTCATCAGCTGCAGGTAGTCGATGACCACGAGCTTGAGGTTGTTGCGCTGCTTGAGCCGGCGGCACTTGGCGCGGATCTCCATGAGCGACATGTTGGGCGAGTCGTCGATGAAGAACGGCGCCTCGCTGAGCCGCCCGGTCGTGCGGGCGATCTTGGTCCAGTCGTCGTCCTGCAGCTCGCCCTTGCGCAGCTTCTGCAGCTGGATCGAGGCCTCGGCCGAGAGCAGACGCATGGTGATCTCGGTCTTGCTCATCTCGAGGCTGAACAGGACGGTGGCCTGCTGGTTGTGGATCGCCGCCGACCGCGCGATGTCAAGCGCGAGCGTGGAGTTGTGGGTCGGGATCATTGACCTGCCGGCGAGATACAGGTGGTCGTCGTTGCTCACCTGGATGCAGCGCACGGGCACCGAGGCGATGGGCTTCACCTTCGTGATGAAGCGGGAGTTTCTCCGCTGGAACTGGCGGCGACGAAGCTCCTTGTGCAGCAGCCTCTTGCGCTCCAGCACGAACACGTCCTCGTCCGAGGAGAAGGTGATCGTGAAGGCCGTCGAGCTCGCCGCCGAGCGGCCGCGCACCTTCTTGCAGCACATGCCACTTCGGTAGCCCAAGCCGGAGATGAGTTCATGTACGTCCTGGGCGAGGCGCAGGCTGGTGGTGGTGAATTGCACGCACCCGCCTGTAGACACGGTCCCGTCGGTGTCAAGGAGGCCAGCCAGCAGGGCGCGCCGCTGGGACTCGCTGGCCCGCTGGTACTCAACGGGGATGTGCTTGTCGCCGAGGACGCCGATCGTGCGGAGGCGGGCCTGGAGGGTTCCACGATGCTTCCGGCATGCCATGCACTGGCGGCCCGTCGTGGTGGGGCCGCCGCAGTCGGGGCAGACTGGCGTGGCGATCGGCTTCTGAAACGTCTTGAGGCGCCCCCCGCACGACTTGCCACACGTCCTGACGTAGGCGACGGGGTTGGTGAACGGCGTCCCACACACGGCGCAGCTCCTCTGCTCAGCGACCACCTCGGTGGCGAGCTGCATGAGATAGCGCATCGGGGACGACGTCTTGGTCACGACCAGTCCATCGGCCTCGAGCCTCATCACGATCTCGGGGTCCGCCGTCGTGATCTGCGCAGCAGCAGAGGTCCCGTCTCCCAGCCAGGCCCCCAGCGTGTACGGCTGGACCAGGAGCTCCCGCTCCGCGAGGGCGAGCGCAGCCGCCAGCGGCACGCTGTGGTTGAGGCGTGCGTCGGCTGTGCCCGTGCGCACCGTCGCAGCAATCTCCTCCGTGGTCCGGATCGCGGCGAACGTCCGCTGATTGCGCTGACCGTTCCTGCCGTCACGAGCGGCCTGAAAAGACTTGCGGCTGGCGCGCGTATCCGTCAGCCACTGGTGCTGAGCGTCGGCCACGATGGTCGAGCCGTCCGAGAAGGACACCTCGTAGCAGGGTCGGTCGGTCATGACCTCGGTCGCAGCGACCACGCGGGTCGGACGACCGTCGGCCCCAATGACCTCGTCACCGACCTGGACCTCACCCATCGTGGTCCAGCCGGTCGGTGTCACGAGGGGGGTGTCGAGCGCAAGCGCCTTGCCGACGGCGGGGCGCGCGGCGATCACGATCATCTGGCCGGGGTGCAGTCCGTTGGTGAGCTGGTCGAGCTCGGTGAAGCCGGTGGGCACGCCGACCATCTCGCCGTTCTTGCCCGAGGCGTGCTCGATCTCGTCGATCGTGGCCTCGAGCACCTCGCCGACAGCGATGTAGTCCTCGCCGCCGCGCTTGTCGGCGACCTGGTAGACCTCGGCCTGCGCGGCGTTGACGATGTCCTCGACGTCGCCGCCCTGGCCATAGCCCATCTGCACGATGCGCGTGCCCGCGTCGACGAGGCGGCGCAGGACGGCGCGCTCCTGCACGATCTCGGCGTAGTAGCCCGCGTTGGCCGCCGTCGGCACGGCGTCGATCAGCTGGTGCAGGTAGGCCTGGCCGCCGATGCGCTGGATCTCGCCGCGCTTGGTGAGCTCGTCGGCGACGGTGATGGCGTCGGCCGGCTCGCCGCGACCGTAGAGGTCGATGATCGCCTCGTAGATCGTCTCGTGCGCGGGGCGATAGAAGTCGAGCCCGCGCAGCGTCTCGACGCAGTCGGCGATCGCGTCCTTGGACAGCATCATCGAGCCGAGGACGGACTGCTCCGCGTGCACGTCCTGGGGCGGCACGCGGTCGTCGCCACCGCCCCCACCAGGTCCCCCCACCGCGGGGCCGTAGTCCCGACGGTCGTCCAGCTCGGCGATCGACACGTCCGCTCCCTCGTCCTAGCCCTGCTCTGCCCGGTCCCTGCTCGTCAGTCCACCACCGACCTCTGACAGACCCTCCACCGGCGCCTCCGAGGCCCCCTGGGAGGGCCTCGCGCGCGTGTGGACAAACCTGTGGACAAGTCGGATGGCCCTGGGCGAACGACATCACCCGGACGGGCTGCTGCGCCACGTTAGGGGCCGGGAGGAGAGCCGGGCAAACGGGGGCTGTGGACAAGGTGGGGACAACACGCCGTGGCGTGTGCGCAACCCTGGGGACAAGCCTGTGGACGGAGTGTGACTTTGCCGTGACCTATCGCTTCATCACCGCTATGACCAGCCCGTATGCCGTCCACCGCCTGTGCATAGAAGATTTCTGCGGGAGGTTAGGCCATCTGAGCACGCCGCCGCGCGGTGTGGACAAACCGTCTCATCACCGACACGCCGACCCCCGCCCTGCCGCGCCAGATCTCGCTGAATGTCACCGCTACATCACTCACAGGAACCGTCCGGGCTTCTGACCTGCGACTTCCCACATGGGGCCGACGGACCTGTCACATCTGTGGACAACGACACACCCGAAACCCGCAGGTCACCGCCCCGTCACCAGACTCACCCCCTGACACCGACTGGGGGCGCACACCGCCGCCCACCTATGCTCGGCGGGTGACGAGCGACCGGGGGGCCCAGCCGCCGCCCTCCCCCGCCCGCGAGATCCTGCGCCTCGCCGTCCCCGCCTTCCTCGCCCTCGTCGCCGAGCCGCTCTTCCTCCTCGCCGACAGCGCCATCGTCGGCCACCTCGGCACCCCGCAGCTCGCCGGCCTCGGCGTCGCGAGCGCCGCCCTGCTGACCGCGGCCAACATCTTCGTCTTCCTCGCCTACGGCACCACCAGCATCGTGGCCCGCCACGTCGGCGCCGGTGACGAGCGCGGCGCCGTCGCCAACGGCCTCGACGGCGTGTGGCTCGCCGCGGCCCTCGGGCTCGTCACCAGCCTGCTGGTCGCGGCCTTCGCCCGCCCCCTCGTGGCGGCGTTCGGCGCGAGCCCGGACGCCCTCGTCCACGCCGAGCACTACCTGCGCGCGAGCGCCGCCGGCATCCCCGCGATGCTCGTGGTCCTCGCCGCTACCGGCATCCTGCGCGGCGTCCAGGACACCACCACGCCCCTGGTCGTGTCCGTCGCCGGTTTCACGTGCAACGTCGCCCTCAACGTCCTGCTCGTCTACGGCCTGCACCTCGGGATCGTCGGCTCGGCCATCGGCACGGTGATCAGCCAGTGGGGTATGGCGGTCGCCCTGCTCCTCGTCGTGGTGCGGGCAGCGCGGCGGCTCGACGCCTCCCTGCGCCCGCATCCGGGGCGGGTGCTGGTGGCCGCGCGGGGCGGCATACCGCTGCTTGTCCGCACGCTGGCGCTGCGCACGGTCCTGCTGCTGACCACGTGGGTCGCGGCGGGTCTGGGTGACGTGCCGCTCGGCGCCTACCAGGTGAGCGCGACGGTGTGGAGCTTCCTCACCTTTGCCCTGGACGCGCTGGCGATCGCCGCGCAGGCCCTGACGGGCAAGGCCCTCGGCGCGGGCGACACCGCGGGGACCCGGGCCGCCACCTCCCTCATGATCCGGTGGGGCCTCATCGGCGGCGCGGTCCTCGGCGCCCTGGTCCTCGCCCTGCACACCGTGCTGCCGCACCTGTTCACGAGCGACCCCGAGACCCAGGCCGCCCTCGCCGCCGGGCTGGTCGTGGTGGCCGTGACGCAGCCGATCTCGGGGTGGGTCTTCGTCCTCGACGGGGTGCTGATCGGCGCCGGCGACACCCGCTGGCTGGCGTGGGCGCAGCTCGCGCTCCTCGTGGCCTATGTCCCCGTCGTGCTGGTCGTCCGGCACGTCGCCGGCCCGCTCGACGACCCCGCGGCCGTGGTGTGGCTATGGGTCGGGTTCAGCATCTTCATGACCCTGCGCGGCATCGCGCTCGGCCTGCGCGCCCGCTCCGACGCCTGGCTCGTCACCGGCGCCACCCGCTGACCCCAGCCCGAACCGACCCGGGATCAGGCGCCCACGGCCTCCTGGGTGGGGCTCAGCGCCAGCGCCACGCACCCACCCACGGCCAGCGCCACGCCGACGAGAGCCAACGCCCCCCAGCCGTCACGCACGCCGTCCCCCAGCACGGCCACCCCCGAGCCCGAGCACATACGCGGGGTGCCGGACCACGCCCGCCCCGGCGGCCCGGGATGCGGCGTAGCCCTGCGAGACGGAGGCGACGGCATACAGGAGCATGCCGACCACCGAGGCGACGAAGCCGAGGATCACAGCTCGAGACCCAGCAGGGCGTTCTCGACGACCTCCATGATTGCGGGGTGGATCCAGTACTGCCCGCGCGCCATCTCGGGCACGGGCGTCCCCAGCGACATCGCCTGGATCAGCGGCTGGATCAGGTTGCTGGCCTGGTAGCCCATGAGGTGGGCGCCCAGCAGCAGCCGGGTCTCGGGGTCGGCGAGCAGCTTGACGACGCCCACCTGGTCCTCCATGGCCCAGCCGTATGCCGTGGCGCCGTAGTCCTGGATCTTGACGACGTAGTCGCGCCCGGCCGCCTGCAGCTCGCGCTCCGTCAGGCCGACCGACGCGATCTGCGGGTGGGTGAACACGGCGGCGGGGACGTAGCGGTGGTCGCTCGTGCGCAGGTCGTCGGGGTGGGTGAGGTTGTGGGCGACGACCCGGGCCTCGTGGTTGGCGACGTGCTTGAGCTGCCAGTGGCTGCTGATGTCGCCCAGCGCCCAGACGCCCTCGACGCTGGTGCGCTGCTGCTCGTCGACCCACAGGCGGGGTCCGTCCATCCGATAGCCGACCTCGGCGAGCCCGAGCTGGTCGGCGTTGGGCACGCGCCCGGTGGCGACGAGGACGGCGTCCGCCACGACCTCGCCCGACCCGGAGGGCCCGGTGGTCGTGAGGTGCCACGCGCCGTCGCGGCGCTCGGCCGCGCTGATCTGGGTGCCGAGCCGCAGGTCGTAGCGCTCGGCCGCCAGCTCGGTGAACCGCCCCGAGATCAGGTCGTCCTCCTTGCGCAGCAGGCTGCCACTGCGCTGGAGCCAGGTCACCTCCACGCCGAACGCGTCGAAGATGTGGGCGAACTCCGCCGCCACGAAGCCGCCACCGACGATCGTCAGGCGGCGCGGCAGCTCCTCCATGCGCATGACGGTGTCGCTGGTGTGGACGCCGAGCTCGGGGGCCGCCTCGCGCAGACCGTCGACGTCGAGCATCGAGACGCGCGAGCCCGCGGCCACGACGATCTGGTCGGCCGTGATGGTCGCGCCGGTGCCGGTGTCGATCTCCTTGGGTCCGACGAACCGTGCGCTCCCGTCGAACACCGTGATGTGCGGGTCCTGGCGCCGGTACTGCTCGCCGCCGGCCGCGATCTGGTCGATCCGCCCCGCGAAGATCCGGTCGCGCACCTCGCGCCAGCGCACCTGCGGGTCGCAGGGGAAGGACGCGCCGAGCCGGTCGAGGTGCTGCGCCGAGGTGATGACGTCGGCGGGGTAGGCGTACATCTTGGTGGGGATGCAGCCGACGTTGAGGCAGGTGCCGCCGAAGGTGCCCCGCTCGAGGATCGCGATGTCCTTGTCGGCCAGCTCGGGGGTGATGAGCGAGTTGCCCGAGCCCGTGCCGATGATGATCAGGTCGAAGTGACGGTCAGCCATGCGCTCGAGCCTAGACGTGCAGGCTGAGCACAGGCTGCCCTCAGGACTCCCCGGCCAGTCGGTCGCCCGTCACGGCCCTCACCTGGTCCATCGCCTCGAGGGTCGCGATCGTCGCGTCGAGGGGCCGTATGACGCTCTCGGTCCTCCCCTCGCCGAGGCAGCGCGCGACCTCGAGCGCCTCCCAGAACAGTCCGTCGTGGGCGGTCGCCGCCTCGAGGTGGCGCAGCTGTCCCCCGCCGCGTCCGTGCAGGGTGAACGACCCCGGTTGGTACCACGGGCCGTCCAGCGACACCCACGCGTCGGTGCCGCTGATCGCGGCGACGGTGGGGGTCTCGACGAGGGCGCTCGCGTGCAGCGCCGACTGCGCGTCGCCGTGCCGCAGCGTCATCGTCGTCTGCGCCATCGTGCCCGTCGGCCCCCGCACGCCCTGCGCCGCGACCTCGGTGGGCGCCCCCAGGACCCACGTCGCGAGGGTGAGCGGATAGGTGCCGAGGTCCATCATCGCGCCGCCCGCGAGCGCCGGGTCGTGGATGCGGTGGGCGTCGGGGAAGTACTCGCCGATGTCGGCGGACACCATCGTCGGCTCACCCAGGACGCCGTCGTCGAGCAGCCGGCGGAGCACGCGGAACTTCGGCAGGCACAACGACCACATCGCCTCCATCGCGAGGACGCCGGCGGCGCGGGCGGCCTCGGCGATGCGCCGGGCCCCCGCGGCGTCGATCGCGATGGGCTTCTCGACGAGCACGTGCTTGCCCGCCGCGATGGCGAGCAGGGCGTGCTCGACGTGCTGCGGGTGGGGGCTCGCGACGTAGACGACGTCTACGCGCGGGTGGGCGACCAGCTCGGCATACGACCCCAGCGGCTCGCCCCCGAGCCGCCCGGTGAAGCGCTGCGCGCCCTCCTCGGACCGGGAGCCGACCGCCACCACCTGGCGGTTCGTATGCCGGAGGACGGACGCGGCGAACCGCTCGGCGATCCACCCCGTGCCGAGGATGCCCCAGCGCAGGGCGGGGCCCCCGGTGGGATCCGGCAGGCGGGGCGCGGGCAGGCTGTGCGGGAAGGACATCGGCGTCGCTCCTTCGACCGTTGCTGGACAGTGGCCGGTTCATGTCAGATAGTACTGACAATTGTCCAACGAAGGAGATCGAGCATGTCCCTGCAGCCCGTCCGCATCGGTCTGATCGGCTGCGGCCGCATCGGCCGGGTCCACGCCCTCAGCGTCACCGCGGCCCCTGGGGCCGTGCTCACGACCGTCGTCGACGCCGTCCCCGCCGCCGCGGAGTCGCTGGGCGAGCTGCACGGCGCCCGCGTCGCCGCCACCCCCGCGGAGGTGCTGGCGTCCGCCGACGTCGACGCCGTCATCATCGCCTCCCCCACCGCCACGCACGTCGACCTCATCGACGCCGCGATCGACGCCGGCAAGCCCGCCCTGTGCGAGAAGCCCATCGACCTCGACATCGCCCGCGTCGAGGCGCTGCGCGGCAAGGCGTCGGCCGCGACCACGCCGATCATGCTGGGCTTCAACCGGCGCTTCGACCCGCACTTCGCGACCCTGCACGCGCGCGTCGCCGCCGGCGAGATCGGCAGCCTGGAGCAGCTGTCCATCATCAGCCGCGACCCGGCCCCCGCGCCGACGGACTACCTCGCGGCGTCGGGCGGCATCTTCCGCGACATGACGATCCATGACTTCGACATGGCGCGGCACTTCGTGCCGGACGTCGTCAGCGTCTTCGCGAGCGGGACGGCCCAGTTCAGCGAGGACATCCGCGGGCTCGGCGACTACGACTCCGCGGTGGTGGTGCTGACGGGCCGCGAGGGCCAGCAGGTGACGATCACCAATTCGCGGCACGCGGCCTACGGCTACGACCAACGGCTGGAGGCCTTCGGCTCGGAGGGGCTGCTCGAGGCCGGCAACGTCACCGACACGGTCGTGCGCCGCTGGACCGCCGACGCGGTCGAGGTGCGCGAGCCCTACCAGAACTTCTTCCTCGAGCGGTATGCCGCGGCCTACCAGCGCGAGCTCGCGGCGTTCGTCGCCGCCATCCGCGAGGACGCTCCGGTGCCGGTGGGCTTCCACGACGGGTGGGCCGCCCTCG
This sequence comes from Arsenicicoccus cauae, assembly GCF_043162025.1. Taxonomy (NCBI): domain Bacteria; kingdom Bacillati; phylum Actinomycetota; class Actinomycetes; order Micrococcales; family Intrasporangiaceae; genus Arsenicicoccus; species Arsenicicoccus cauae. The sequence continues at coordinate 628,182 of NZ_CP171001.1, forward strand.
TGCTGGCCGACGCCGCCGCCCGGTCCGCCGCCGAGGGTCGCGTCGTCGAGGTCGACCTCGACGCCTGACCCGTCCGGTCAGGCCGGGTCGATCCACCGCGTCGGCAGGTTGTAGCGCGTGATGATCTCCAACGACGCCGGCACGGTCAGCGGGGCGCCCGACACCAGCCGGTGGTGCCTCAGCACCTGACGGACGGCCCGACGGCAGTCGCTCTGCAGGTCGTGGTGGATCACCGCGTCCACGGCCCCCGAGCGGAGCAGCGCGACGTTGTCCTCGTCGAGGTCGTGCGCGACGTAGGCCTCCACCCGTCGCCCCCGGCGCCGCAGCTCGGCGAGGGTGGCGCGGTTGCCACCACCGACGGAGTAGACCGCGCACACGCCCGGCTCCTCGTCGAGCGCCGGCCCGACCAGGTCGCCCGTGGCGGCATCGAGCCCGTCCGCGTCCGACACCACGAGCACGGGCTCCTCCGGCCGCAGCACCGCCAGCTCGTCCTCGAACGCCCGCACCCGCTCATGCTCCCCCAAGAAGGTCCAGCGGCTCATCGTCACCAGCACCCGCCGCCCCTCGCCGTCACCCACGCCTCGCGGGGTCAGCCAGCGCGACACCAGGAAGGCTGCCGTCGCCCCCGCCTGCTGGTTGTCCAGCCCGACATACGCCACCCGCCTGCTGCTCGGGACGTCGGTGACCAGGGTGACCACCGGTATGCCGCGCCCCGCCGCCCGGTCCACCGCCGCCGCGATGGCCGGGTCGTCCGGCGCCTTGAGGAGCAGCCCCTGCGAGGTGCGGCCTCCCGACCCGACCCGGTCAATCGTCTCCACGAGCTCCTCGACGTCGGCCCGCTCGCGCAGGTGGAACCTCGCCCGCACGGCCGCTGGCCGCACCCACGCCAGCTCGGCCTCGAGCGCCGTCCGCACGGCGCCCGTGAACCGCGCCGGCGCCTGCATCACGACGTCCACCAGCACGGTGCGGGCGCCGAGCCGCAGCTGCGACTGCTGGCGGTCGAGCTCGAGCACGGCCTGCTCGACGGCCCGCACGGCCGCGGCGCTCACGTTGCTGCGCCCGTGCAGCGCGCGATCGACGGTGGCCTCGGACAGGCCGGCCTGGGCGGCGATGTCCTTGAGGGGGTGCGGCGGCCTCATCCCCCGACGGTAGGCCTGATCGTGACTGAGGTCTATCTGAGGTCTTTGACCCCAGCCGACGGCCGGTCCCCGAGCCACCATGGAAGGGAAGGACCACGACGACGAGGAGACGCCATGCCGACCACGACCCGCCCGGCGCCCAGCCCGACCTACACGGCGCAGGACTGCCGCCTCGAGGACCTGCGCGCGGTGCTCGAGGCCCGCACCGACGTCGCGGCATACCCGCACGCCCAGGCCGTCGAGCAGGAGGTGCTGCTCTATCGCGCCGACCGGCTGCGCGAGGCGCTCGGCACCGGGCCCGAGGCCGCCCGCGAGGTGCAGGCCGAGCTGGCCCGCGCCCTGTCCGAGGGGCCGGGGATCGTGGTGCTGCAGGGCGCCTTCGAGCACGACGTGGTCGACCGGGTCAGCGACGGCTTCCGCACGATCATCGAGGAGCAGCGCGCCTCCGGCCGCGTGGCGGGCGACCACTTCGCCAGGCCCGGGGCCAACGACCGCGTCTGGAACGCCCTCGAGAAGCTCGCCGTCTCCGACCCCGAGGCGTTCGTCGACTACTACGCCAACGACCTCGTGGCGCTGGCGGCGACGGCCTGGCTGGGTCCTGGCTACCAGGTCACCTCGCAGGTCAACGTGGTCAACCCGGGAGGCGCCGGCCAGACCGTGCACCGCGACTACCACCTGGGGTTCCTCGGGCCGGAGGTCAGCGAGCGCTACCCCCGGCACGTCCACATGATGTCGCCGATGCTGACCCTGCAGGGCGCCGTGGCGCACGTCGACATGCCCGTCGAGAGCGGCCCCACCCTCTACCTCCCCCACTCGCACCGCTACGAGCCCGGCTACGTCGCCTACTGGCTGCCGGAGTTCCAGGACTACTTCCGCGAGCACCACGTGCAGCTGCCGCTCGCCAAGGGCGACGCCGTGTTCTTCAACCCCGCGCTGTTCCACGCCGCCGGCACCAACCACTCGACCGACATCCTCCGCATGGCCAACCTCCTGCAGATCTCCTCGGCGTTCGGCCGGGCCATGGAGCGCGTCGACCGGCGCCGCGTGGTCGAGGCCGTCTATCCGGTCCTGCTCTCCCGCCAGGACGCCGGTATGCCGACCGCCCGCCTCCACGACGTCATCGCCGCGTCGGCGGAGGGCTACGCCTTCCCCGCCGACCTGGACGTCGAGCAGCCCGTCGACGGGATGGCGCCACCCAGCCAGGCCGACCGGGTGCGCTCGGCGCTGGCCGCTCGGCTCCCGGTGACCGAGCTCGATTCGGCGTCCGACGCGGCGTCGACCGGTCCGCTCGCGAGCGCACCGACCGAAGCCGCCACGGCCGCGGGCCCCACCACCGGGGGCGCGGCCTGATGCGCGAGCTCCTCCAGGACCGGGTGGTCCTCGTCAGTGGCGGCACCCAGGGCGTGGGCGCCGCCGTGGCGCGGGCCGCCCTGCGCGAGGGCGCCCGCGTCGTCGTCACCGGGCGCCGCGCGGACGTCGGGTCGGCGGCGGTCGACGAGCTGGCACGCGAGCACGGCTCGCACCGCGCGGAGTTCGTGCAGACCGACCTGGCCGACGTGGACCAGGCACGCGCCTCGGTCACCGCGACGGTCGAGCGCTTCGGCCGGGTCGACGGGCTCGTCAACGCCGCCGGCCTCACCTCGCGCGGGTCGCTGCTCGACACCACCCCCGAGCTGCTGCAGCAGCACCTCTCGGTCAACCTCGTGGCGCCGTTCTTCACGATGCAGGCGGCCGTCGAGGACATGCGCCGCCGGGGCGCCCCCGGCACGATCGTCAACGTGCTGACCATGTCCTCCCACGGCGGCCAGCCCTACCTCGCGCCCTACGTCGCCTCCAAGGCCGGGCTGGCCGGACTCACCCGCAACGCGGCGTACGCCCACCGCTTCGACCGCATCCGCATCAACGGCCTCAACATCGGCTGGACCGAGACGCCGGGCGAGGACGAGGTGCAGCGGCGCTTCCACGGTGCGCAGGACGGGTGGCTCGAGGAAGCCTCCGCCGCCCTCCCCATGGGCAAGCTGGGGCAGGTCGACGAGATCGCCGACATGGTCGTCTACCTGCTGTCCGACCGCAGCGGCGTCGTGACCGGCTCCGTCATCGACTGGGACCAGACGGTGCCCGGCGCCCACGACTGACGCCTGCTGCCTCCACGCCCCGGCCGTCCGGAAGTGACCACTCGGCGGGGGGTGCGGGGCGCCGGATCACCGACACCCCGCCTCTCGGCATACGGCTCAGACGAACTCGCCCCGGGAGAAGCTCTCCTCGAGCTCCTCCAGGGAGCGGCCGCTGGTGTTGGGCAGCATCTTCCAGAGGAAGAAGATCGCCGCGAGCCCGATCACGAAGAACAGGCCGAACATCCCCTGCAGGCCGGCCTTGCCCATGACCACGGGGAAGGAGAAGGTCAGCGCGGCGTTGACCAGCCACATGCACAGGATCGAGATCCCCATCCCGAAGCCCCGGATCCGCAGCGGGAACATCTCGGACAGGGCGACCCAGACCGGCGCGTTGAGGCAGCACTGCATGAAGAACACGAACGTCACGCTGAGGAAGAGGATCACCCAGGCGCGCGCGGTGCCGGCCGGCATGACGATGGCCGCGACGGTGATGAGGCCGTGGATCGTGGTCGTCGCGCAGAAGCCGAAGATGATGAGCCTGCGGCGGTGGACCTTGTCGATCACCACGAACAGGCACAGCGCGGTGCCGACGACCGCGAGGACCCCGTTGGCGACGTTGGCGATGATCGCCGCGCTGCCCGAGAATCCCGCCTCCTTCAGCAGCTCGGTGCCGTAGTACATGATCGAGTTGATGCCCGTGACCTGCTGCGCGGCCGCCAGGCCGCAGCCGATGATCACCAGTCGGCGGATCCACGGGATCGCCATGTCGGACCAGCCGCCCTTGTGGGCCTCGGCCTCCTCCTCGGCGAGGTGCTCCACCTCGCCGAGCTCGGCGCGGGCGCGGTCCTCGTTGCGGACCTCCAGGAGCACCTGCAGCGCCTCGTCGTAGCGACCCTTCGAGATGAGCCAGCGCGGGGACTCCGGCATACGGAGCATCCCGAAGAACAGGAACACCGCGGGGACGGCGCACACCGCGAGCATGTAGCGCCAGACCCCCTCGTGCTCGCCCCAGACGCTGGCGATGATCGCGTTGATGATGAAGGCGAGCATCTGCCCGAGCACGATCGCGAGCTCGTTGCGCCCGCTGAGGGTGCCACGGCGCTCGGTGGGGGCGAGCTCCGACAGATAGACGGGGACCGTGGCGGATGCCGCGCCGACGGCGAAGCCGAGGATGAAGCGGGACGGGAGCATGACGCCGAGCCCGGGGGCAAAGACGCAGCCGAGGGTGCCGACGAAGAACACGACGGCGATCATGGTCAGCGTCCGCTTGCGCCCCAGCCTGTCGTTGAGCAGGCCCGAGACGATGGCACCGACGGCTGCGCCGATGAGCAGGGTGGCCGTCACGAGACCTTCGGTCACGTCGCTCAGGGCGAGGTCTTCCCTCATGGGCGCCAAGGCGCCGTTGATCACGCCCGTGTCATAACCGAACAGCAGGCCGCCGAACGTCGCGACGACGGCGATCAGGTCCAGGCGCCGCTGGTGCGGGCCCGGGCGGAGCGGCGGGAGCGTCACCCCGCCGGGGCTGCTGGTGGGACTGCCGTGGGACATCCTCGTCTCCTTCTGCCTTCCGCAGCAAGCGGATTCGTAGCGTCCGTGCTCGTATCGCTATCACAAGTGAAGAGGCCGGTGTAGACACTGTCAATAGATTGTCCTTACATTTGCCCAACACCGTTGCACGACGAAGGAGTCCGCATGACCCTCACCGCCGGACCGTCCGAGCAGGTCTCGCAGCACCCGGGGTTCGACCTCGCGGTGTGCTCCGAGATGCAGCTGCTCGATCTGCCCCACCTCGACCGCGTGCGGCGGCTGCACGCGCTGGGGTTCGCCGTCGAGCTGTGGGACTGGACGGCGCTGGACGTCGACGCGCTGGCGGCGACGGGTGCGCGCTTCACCTCGATGACGGGCTACACGCGGGGCGAGCTGATCGACCCCGCGGGCGCGGACGAGCTGCTGCGCACCGCCCAGGAGTCCGTCGCCGTCGCCCATCGCCTCGGCGACCCGCACCTCAACCTGCACGGCACGGGCCTCGGAGACGGCGGTATGCCGAACCGCCCGCAGAGCGTGGTGACCCCTCGCGACTGGCTCGCCGCCGAGCGGACGCTGCGTCGTGTGGCCGCCCTCGGCGAGAGCGAGGGCGTGACCTTCCAGCTCGAGAACCTCAACCTGGACGTCGACCACCCCGGCGTGCCGTTCGCGCGGGCGGCGGACGTGATCACGCTGCTGGAGTCCGTCGGGTCGCCCGCGCTGCGCATGAACCTCGACCTCTACCACGCCCAGATCGGCGAGGGGAACCTCATCGAGCTGTGCCGCCGGGCCCTGCCCCTCGTCGGCGAGATCCAGGTCGCCGACGTGCCCGGGCGGTGCGAGCCGGGGACGGGCGAGATCAGCTATCCCGGCATCGCCCGGGCCCTCGCCGAGATGGGGTATGCCGGGGTGGTGGCCCTCGAGGGGTGGGCGTCCGGCGACAGCGAGGTGGCGCTCGAGCGCTTCCGGGACGCCTTCACCCTCTGACCCGACCCCCGCCCCACCCCGCATCACCCCGCCGCCAAGGCGAGCCGCTGCTCACGCGCGAGAGGGCAAAGATGGTCCCCGCCACCGCGCGGGAGCAGCCCTTCACGCCCACTCACCGCGCCCCAACGCGTTGTGAGGCGACACATGGGGGTTATCGGGTGCGGATAACCCCCATGTGTCGCCTCTCAACGAGGGGACGGGCGGGACGAGGCGGGCTGCCTGGGAGCCCTAGTCGCGGACCTTGGGGAGGTCCACGGTGGGTGCGTCGATCGAGCCGTGCTCGACGGTGCTGGGGTCGACGACCTTGCCGGGATCCGCGGCGCGCAGCTCGTGCGACAGGTCGGCGAGCTCCTTGCCGCCCGCCATCTCCTCGGTCAGCTCGTCCAACGAGACCTCGTCACGGTGGGCGTCCAGGACCACGCGCCCGAGCTTGAGGATGACGAAGTGGTTGCCGACGAGGTAGGCGTGGTGCGGGTTGTGGGTGATGAAGACGACGCCGAGGCCGGCGTCCCGCGCCTTCATGATGTACTTCAGCACCACGCCGGACTGCTTGACGCCGAGCGCCGCGGTGGGCTCGTCGAGGATGATCACCTTGGCGCCGAAGTAGATCGCGCGGGCGATCGCGATGCACTGCTTCTGACCGCCGGAGAGGCTGCCGATGGGGCGGTCCAGGTCGGGGATGACGATCCCCATCTTGGTGAGCTCCTCGCCGCAGACCCGCTTCATGGTGGCGATGTCCATCCCGAAGAGCCCCTTCTTGACCTCGTTGCCGAGGAAGAAGTTGCGCCACACCGACATCAGCGGGGCGAGCGCGAGGTCCTGGTAGACGGTGGCGATGCCGCTGCCGAGGGACTCGCGCGGCGACGAGAAGTGCCGCTCCTCGCCGTTGACGTACATCTCGCCGGCGTTGTAGTCGTGCAGCCCCGCCATGATCTTGATGAGCGTGGACTTGCCGGCGCCGTTGTCGCCGAGGACGCAGGTGACCTCGCCCTGCCGGACGGACATCGAGACGCCGCGCAGCGCCTGGATGTTGCCATAGCTCTTGCCGCAGTCACGCATCTCCAGGATGGCCGTGGTGGGGCCACCCTCGTGCGTCGGCGCGGTCTTGGTCGCGCTCATGCCGCGTCCGCCCTTCTCTTGACGTACATGTTGACCAAGGTCGCCACGAGCAGCAGCACCCCGAGGAAGGTCCGGAACCAGTCCGGGTTCCAGTTGGCGTAGTTGATGCCCAGCTGGGTCATGCCGAACACCAGCGCGCCGATAGCGGCCCCGACCACGGAGCCGTAGCCGCCGGTGAGCAGGCAGCCGCCGACCACCGCGGCGATGATGAAGATGAACTCCTTGCCGACGCCCTCGCCGGACTGCACCACGGAGTACTCGAACAGCAGGTGCATGCCGAGCATCCAGGCGCAGAACCCGACGAACATGAACATCCCGATCTTGACCGCGGTCACGGGGACACCGACGGCGCGGGCCGCGGCGGCGTCGCCGCCGACGGCGAAGATCCAGTTGCCGACGCGGGTGCGGAGCAGCACGTACGCCGCGATCGCGGTCAGCACGATCCAGAACAGCACCAGCATCTTGATGCTGACCGTGCCGATCGTGAAGGTCGTGGCGAACACCGCCTTGGCGGAGTCCCATCCCTGCATGTCGGTGATCGACGTCGAGGCGACGTTGCCGGTGACCAGTCGGGTGATGCCGAGGTTGGCGCCCTGCAGCACGAAGAAGGTGCCGAGGGTGACCAGGAAGCTCGGCAGGCCCGTCCGCATCAGCAGCCAGCCGTTGAAGGCGCCGATCGCCAGGGAGATGACGAGCGCGAGGATCACGCCGACCCACACGTTGAGGCCGAAGTTCCACGAGGCCAGGGCCGCGGTGAGCCCGGAGGTCGTGGCGGCGACGCCGGTGGACAGGTCGAACTCGCCGCCGATCATGAGGACGGCGACGCCCACGGCCATGATCCCGATCGTGGCGGAGCCGTAGAGGATGGTGCCGACGTTGCTGATGTTGCGGAAGGCCGGTGCGATGGCCACGAACAGCGCGAACACGGCGAGGGCGCCGATGAGGGAGCCGATCTCGGGGCGGCGGAGCAGCAGGTTGACCGGGGACCGGCGCGCGACGCGGTCGTCGCCGGCCGGTGCCTGTGTCGCCGGCTCGGGTGCCGTAGAGGGAGTGGTGGTGGAGGTCGACATGGTCAGCGCTTCCCGTTGGCGGCGAACTTCTCGACGGCGGCGACGTTGCTGCTGTCCACGAAGGACGGCCCTGTCAGGACGGCCTGGCCGCCGCCGATCTCGTTGCCGTTCGTCTTGTGCAGCCACAGCGAGTCGACCGCGAGGTAGCCCTGCAGGTAGGGCTGCTGGTCGACGGCCCAGACAACCTTGTTGGCCTTGATCTGGGCGACGATGTCCTTGTTCATGTCGAAGGTCACGAGCTTGGACTGGCTGCCGGACTCCTCGATCGACTTGATCGCCGTCATGGCGAACGGTGCGCCGAGCATCATGACGTGCGAGACGTCCTTGTCCTGCTGGAGCTTGGCGGTGACCTTGGACTGGACGTCACCCATGTCGGTGCCGTTCACGTAGAGCTTCTCGGTCTGGGGGAAGCCGGCCTTGACTCCGTCGCAGCGAGCCTCCAGACCAACGTGGCCCTGCTCCTGGATCACGCAGAGCACCTTCTTGCCACCCTCCTTGGTGAGCCGTTCGCCCGCGGCCTGGCCGGCGACCTTCTCGTCCTGGCCGAAGAAGCTGGTGACGCCCATGGCCTTCCACGCGTCGCTGCCGGCGTTGAGGGCGACGACCGGGATCTTGGCGTCGGTGGCGGCCTTGACGTTGCCAGCCATGGCCTCGGGCTTGGCGAGGGTGACGGCGATGCCGTCGACCTTCTTGTCCACGGCCTGCTTGACGAGGTTGGCCTGGTTGGCGCCGTCCGGGTCGGAGGTGTAGGTCAGGGTCACGCCGTCGTTGGCTGCGGCGTCCTCGGCACCCTTGCGTACGAGGTCCCAGAAGGTGTCGCCGGCGGCGGCGTGGGTGACCATCGCGACGGTCATCGTCTTGGCCTTGGCCGCGCCCCCGGCGGCCGATTCGGTGGTCTGCTTGCCGCCGGTCGAGCTGCAGGCCGCCATGGTGAGGGCGGTCGAGGTGGCGAGCGCCAGGGCGAGGGTGGTGGTGACGGTGCGGTTCATCGTGGTGCCTCTCGTGCGGCGGAGCAGCATGCTCCTGGCTGGTGATGTGGTTGCTGACAAACTAAGCGTTTGTCCTGCCGGTCGGGGTGTCGGTGGTGGCGGGTCGGGAGAACCGTTGGCGAGTCGTCATCTCGCGTCGAGGATCTCCTCGAGACGGACAGGTGCGCCACGGCGGCGGGAGAGGTCGCAGGCCTCGGCGAGCCGCTGCGCCTCGAGGCCGTCCCGAGCGGTGCAGGGTGACGGCGCGCCGCCGATCGAAGCGACGAAGGCCTCCAGCTCGGCGGCGTAGGCCGGCCGGAAGCGATCGAGGAAGGACCAGTGCCGCGGACCGTGGGTGAGGGTGACCCCCGGCTCGGCGGAGTCCAGGGCGAGGGACTGGTCCAGACCCACCGCCATCGCGCCCCTGCTGCCGGTGACCTCCAGGCGGACGTCGTGCCCCGCGCCGTTGTAGCGCGTGGCCGACAGCAGGGCGAGCGTGCCGTCCGCCATCGTGAGGATGGCCGCGGCCGTGTCGACGTCGTCGGCGTCGACGAAGGACCTGTCGCCCTTGTTGCCCCCGGCGGCGCTGACCGTCACGGCCTCCTGGCCGGTGACGAACCGGACGACGTCGAGGTCGTGGATCGAGCAGTCGCGAAAGATCCCGCCGGAGACGGGCAGGTAGGCCGCGGGGGGCGGGGCCTGGTCGTGGGTGATCGCCCGGACGAGGTGCACGGTGCCCAGCTCGCCGCCCGCGACGGCGTCCCGCACGCGGCGGTAGCCCACGTCGAACCGCCGCTGGAAACCCACCTGCACCGGCACGCCCGTCTCGCGCTCGAGCCCGGCCAGGGCCACGGCGCCAGCGAGGTCACGCGCGACCGGCTTCTCGCAGAATGCCGGCACGCCCGCACGCATCACGGTCTCGAGCTGCTCGGCGTGGGCGGTGGTCGCGGACGCGATGACGCAGCCGTCGACCCCTGACCGAAGGACGGAGCCGAGGTCGTCGGCCACCGACACCTGCAGCTCGTCGGCCACCGCCTGCGCGACCCCGGGGACCGCGTCCGAGACGACCACCTCGCCGACCTCGGGGAGGTCGCGCAGGTTCTCGGCATGGAGGCGGCCGATGCGGCCGACTCCGATGACTGCGATGCGCATGCCTCTCCTTTGAGACGTGGGCGAGGGCTCGCCCGGGCTGGGACCACCTTCACCGAGCGACCGGGGTCACGTCAAGACTTTGTCCGGACATTTACACGTCTTGACCAGACCGGGACGGCGCGGCCCGTGACCCTTACTCATTCGTCATACGTTTGCCAAGCCCGGAGGCTCGTGCGTACACTTATATATGTCAGCACATGAGCTGGCACCCCACGATGGCCGTGCAGGGCGGCCCCGCCGGGATCCGCCCGTGCGCGGCGGAGAGCAGGATGAGTTGCCCCGCCACCTGACCGACCTGGCGGCCCCCGCGCAGATCGACGCCGAGGCCGTGGCCGCCACCCGCCCCGCCCTGAGCCTGGCCGTCACCCTGACCCTGATCACCATCGCCCTCGTGGTCGCCGGGACGCTGCTCGCGTCCCCCCACCTGCTGGTCGCCGCCATCGTGCCCGCCGCGGGCACCGTGGTCCTGGTGGGCGTCGCGAGCTATCAGGGCGTCTTTCGCGCCTGAGGGCGACCCCACCCCGAGAGAAGGAACCATGACCACCACCCACGTCGCCGACGCCCGCACCACGCAGGCGCCGACCCACCGCCACCTCGCCGTGCAGGCCGCGCTGCTGGCCGCCCTGGCCGTCGTCCTGACCGTCGTCGGGGGCGTCCTCGCCTCCGCGCCGATCCTGCTGAGCGCCCTGGTGCCGCTCGCCGGCACCGTCGCGGCGTTCCTCACCTGGAACGCCCGCGAGCTCAGCCGCGCCTGATCGGGCTAGCTCTCGTGAGCCCCCTCTCCCGACCGGGGAGAGGGGGCTCACGGCATCAGGCGTCGTATGTCGTCCGCCCGCTCACCTGCGGGACCGGCTCCCACGCGCGGCTCGCCGCAGCCCGGACGACCGCCTCGTCGACCTCGGCCGCCGACCAGGCGTCCGCCGCGGAGGGGGCGACCTGCTCGCCCGTCAGCACCGACTGCACGAAGTCCCGCCCCTCCACGACCTTGAGGTCGTCGAAGGAGAGGTTCTGGCCCGGCCCCGGCTGGAAGCGGGCGTACTCGCCGTGCTGCGGCCCGGCCATGACGGTGGTGTAGCCGTGCACGTCCCCGCCGTCGCCGAGCAGCACCTGCACCTTGGACATGTCCTCGAAGCTCCAGCGCACGGACCCGCCGGTGCCATAGACCTCCACGACGTACTCCGCCCGCGGGCCGCGCGCCACACGGGAGGCCTCGAGCGTGCCGACCACCCCCGAGTCGAAGCGGGCGAGCATGCCGACGTAGTCCTCGTTGCCGACCGGGCCACGCTTGTCCGAGACCCGCACCTTGGCGTGGCCGACTCCCTGCTCCAGCGGGATGGGGCGGTCGGTGATGAAGGTGTCGGTCAGGGCGGCGACCTCGGCGACCCGGCCGACGAGGAACTGCGCGAGGTCGATGCCGTGGGACAGGAGATCGCCGACGACGCCGGCCCCCGCGCGCTCGCGGTCATAGCGCCAGGTCAGCGGCCCGTCCGGGTCGCTCGCGTAGTCCGCGATCAGCCACACGCGCACGTTGGTGACCCGCCCCAGCCGGCCGTCGCGGATCAGCTGCCGCGCGAACTGCACCCCCGGCGCCTGGCGATAGTTGAACCCCACCCCGGTCACGAGCCCGGCCTCCGCTGCGGCGCAGGCGATCTCGCGCGACTCGTGCGCCGAGACCCCCATCGGCTTCTCGATCCAGAAGGGCTTGCCCGCCGCCACCGCGGCCAGCGCGATCTCGCGGTGCAGGTAGTTGGGCGCGCAGATCGACACCGCCTCGACGGCGGGGTCGGCCAGCAGGTCGCGGTGGTCGGCATACGCCTCGGCGAAGCCGAACTGCTCGACGGCGGCCTCCCGCGCCCCGGCCACGGGGTCGGCGACCGCGACGAGCCGCGGGCGGACCCGCAGCTCGGGATAGCGCTCGGGCAGGGAGGCATAGGCGCGGGTGTGCAGCCGCCCCATCCACCCGAAGCTGATGACCCCGACCCCCAGCTCACGCATCGCCCTCACGCGCCCAGCTCCTGCTCGATCCGCTCGCGCATCCGCACGTGGATGGCGTCCATGTCTTCCTCCCAGCCAAAGACGCACACGGACACCGGCCCGTCGTAACGGGTCTCGCGCAGGTAGCCGAAGACCTCGTCCCACGGCACCTCGCCCTGGCCGATCTCGTTGTGCTGGTGGATCCGCGCGTCGACGCCGGGCGGGTTGACGATGTAGCGGTTGCCGACGTTGGCCAGGTGGTTGTAGACGTCGGCGACGTGCACGTGCCGCAACCGGTCCCCGGCATACGCCATCATCGCCCGGGCGTCGCCCGACCCCTGGGACAGGTGGAACATGTGCGGGCAGCAGAACTCGTAGTTGAACCACGGCTTGTTGACGCCGCGGACGATCTGGACGGCGCGGTCGTTGGTCTCGACGAAGTCGTAGGGGTGCGCCTCGATCGTGCACTCGATGCCGTGCCGCTCGAAGTCGGGGATCAGCTCCTCGATGCTCCTGTAGAGCTGGGCCTCGCTGCGCAGCGGGTCGTTCGGGTCGCCGGACAGCTCGGTCGCGATCATCGGGACCTCGAGGTCGTCGGCGATCTGGAGCAGCCGGCGCAGGCAGCGCACCGCGTGCTGACGGTCCTGCTCGTCCGGCGCCGACCAGTTGTAGACCGGGTTGAAGCTCCAGATCCGCACGCCCGTCTCGGCCATCGCCCGCCTGACCTTGGCGATCTCGGCGTCGTCGACCTTCGGGTAGTGGTGCCACTCGTGGAAGTCCGCCCGCGGCGACAGCTCGATGAACTCGTAGCCGAGGTCCGCGGCCTTGCGGCACTCCTCGGCGACGGTGAGCTGAGGGTGATACATGGACGGGTCGAGCAGGATCTTGACCATCGTTGTCTCCCAGGGGTCGTGGCCGTATGACGAACGCGTGGCGGTCAGGCGTAGAGGGCGGGCTTGTCGATCATCTCGACGTCGACCTCCCCCACCCCGGTGAGGGCCCGCACGCCGGCGTCGCACACGCACGCCGCCGCGTAGCCGTCCCACGCGCTGGACCCCGTGTGCTCGTCCCGGGAGACCGCGGTGATCCACTCCTGCACCTCGCGGACGAAGGCCCCGCCGAAGCGCTCGTTGTGGTCCATCGTCAGCGCGTTGAAGCGGCCGACCGTGCCGGTGCGCTCGATCAGGTGCTGGTCCGAGAGGCGGATCGTGCCCGACTCGGCCACGGCCTCGCACTGGATGTCGTAGGAGTGCTGGTTGTTGACGAAGATCTCGTCATCGATCCAGATCCCCGACTCGGTGTGCATGATGAGGATCAACGGGTCCTGCAGGTGCTCGAACCGCTTGCTCGTCTTCTTCGGGGTGTCCACGCGCACCCGCACGATCTCCTCGCCGGTGAGCCAGCGCATGGTGTCGATCTCGTGGATCCCGGTGTCGTTGATCGCCATGTCCCACGTGTAGCGCTCCGGCACCGTGGGGTTGCGGTGCCGGTTGTGGATGATCAGGGTCTCGCCGACCTCGCCGGAGTCGAGGATCGCCTTCATCTGGCGGTAGGACTCGTCGAAGCGCCGCATGAAGCCCACCGTCACGAGCTTGCGCCCGGCCCGCTGCTCGGCCTCCATGACGTTGAGGGCACCCTGGGCGTCGGGGGTCATGGGCTTCTCGCAGAAGACGCGCTTGCCGGCCTCGATGCACGCGATGATGTCGGCCTCGTGCGCCGGTCCGAACGAGCAGATCATCACCGCGTCGACTTCGGGGTCCGCGATGAGCTCGGCGCTGTCGGTGTACCCCTTGACGCCATACGTGTCCGACACGGTCCTGACGTTGTCCTCCGCGATGTCCGAGACCGCCACGACCTCGCCGCCCGCGATGACGCTGCGGATCCGGTCGATGTGGGCCTGCCCCATGCCGCCGGGGCCGATCATGCCGATGCGCACAGTCATGAGCTTGCTTGTCCCTTCGAGTGCTTCAGGTCTCGTCGACTACGTCGACTACTTCAGGCCGAGGCCGCAGGACGCGAGGTACTCGCGGGTGCGGATCGCGTTGGGGAGCGGGTAGGACGGGTCGCAGCCGTACATGTCCTGCTCGCAGATGACGTAGAGGTCCTTGTCGAGGCGGGCGAGCGCGTCGATCAGGGTGGGCATGTGCGGCTCGCCCGCCGGCGGCGCCACCGACACGCCCTTGTGGACCGCCGCCACGAACGGCCAGTCGTCGTCGTGGGCCTGCTTGACCAGCTCTGGGTCCATCGCCTTGATGTGGACGTAGTCGATCCGCTCGGGATAGCGGTCGATCAGGTCCACGCAGTCGCCCTGGCCGTAGACGATGTGCCCGGTGTCGAGGCAGAAGCCCACGTAGCTCGGGTCGGTCGCGGAGAAGATGCGGTCGATGTCCTCCGGCGTCTCGATGTGGGAGTCGCCGTGCGGGTGCAGGACCATCCGCAGGCCGTAGTCCTCCTTCATCATCCGGCCGAGGCGGTCGGCGTTGGTGACGTAGAGGTCCCACGCCTCGCCCGTGAGGGTGCGCTCGTCGGTGAAGTCACCAGTCTTCTCGTCGCGGAACATCGGGGGCAGGTGGACGACGTACTCCGCGCCGACCGCGGCGTGGGTCTCTCCGATCGCGCGGAAGGTGCGTTCGGTGTCGGCCCAGGCCTCGGCCTGGTGCAGGATCCCCCAGCCGGTGCCGGCGACGACGCGGAAGCCGCGCTGGGCCATCTCGTCCGCGAGACGCTTGGGCTCGGTCGGGAAGTAGCCGAACGGACCGGTCTCCATGACGCTGAAGCCGGCCTCCGCCATCTCGTCGAGAGCCTGCTGCCACGGGATCTGCTGCGGGTCCTGCGGGAACCACACGCCCCACTGGTCGGGGCAGACGCCGATCGTGAGCCTGGCGTAGCGCGGGTTTGCGGTGTTGCGCGACCGGTCGGTGCGGGACGGGTTCTCGGCCATGAGCGGTCCTCGGTCTCGTGTCGTCGTCGACGCGGGCATCGTCTCGCCCCCGTACTCGCCACGCTAGCCAGGGCCTTATGTCCTGTCAATAGATCAAATCCCTGCCGGGGGTAAGGGCATCGGCCGGCCTTCGTTCGCCAGGTCGATGATCCCGCCGGGGGTAGGGGCATCGGCCGGCCTTCGTTCGCCAGGTCGATGATCCCGCCGGGGGTAGGGGCATCAGCCGGCCTTCGTTCGCCAGGTCGATGATCCCGCCCCCGGCGAATCTCGGGGGCCCCGTCGACCCGGCGCGCCCGTCATGTCAGTATGTCAGAGCAAACTCGTCGTACGGCCTGGTCGTCAGACCGAGCCGACCCGAGCCGAACAGACCGACCCGACCGACCGAGGAGCGCATCGATGAGGATCGCCACCGCCCCCTGCAACTGGAACAACGGGGACATCCCCGACTTCCGGCCCTACACAGCGCCCGGCCCGATGATGGACGAGATGGTCGAGGCGGGCTACACCGCGACGGAGTGGGGGCCGGGTATGCCGGACGACCCCGCCGTGGTCCGCGCCGAGATGTCACGACGGGGGCTGCAGATGGTGGGGGCGTTCGTGCGCCTGGGCTACCGCGACCGCGAGCGCTGGGACGAGGCCGACGCCGCCGCCCTGGCCGTCGCCGAGCGCGTCCGGGCTGCCGGCGGGTCGATCCTGGTGGCCGCAGAGCTCGGGGACGAGCGCCGCGATGCCGAGGCCGGCCACGTCGACGAGTCCCGCGGCCTGACCGACGAGCAGTGGCGCAACCTCGCCGACGGCCTCGCCCACCTCGCGGACCTGCTGGAGCCCATGGGCATGCGCGTCGTCCTGCACAACCACGTCGGGACGTATGTCGAGACGGCCGCCGAGACGCGACGCTTCCTCGACGAGACGGATCCCGCCAAGGTCGGCTGGTGCCTCGACGTGGGCCACCTCAAGTACGGCGGCGGTGATGCGCTCGACTTCCTGCCGACCTATGGCGACCGCGTCGCGCACGTCCACCTCAAGGACGTCGACCCCGAGGTGCTGCGCCGCGCCCAGGCCGAGCGGTGGAGCTTCGGCGACGCGTTGCGCGGCATCATCTTTCCCGAGCTCGGGGACGGCCTCGTCGACATCGCCGGCGTCGTGCGGTGGCTGCGACAGCGCGGCTACGACGGGTGGATCGTGCTCGAGCAGGACACCACGCACAAGCACCCCAAGGACGCGGCCCGCATCAACCGGGAGTATGTCGAGAAGCTCCTCGTCTGACCGGCAGGTCGGGGCGGGTCTGGTGGCCCTGACCACCCGAACCGCCCCGATCTGCGGTCCACACCGCCTCGCGCCCCGCCCCCCATCGATGGGGCGGCTCGATGCTGGGGCAACGCCAGACACAGCCACCACCTGACCCGCACCAGCGCGAGGCGCCCGGCCCCGCGTGGGGTCGGGCGCCTCGGCATACGGCACTCGGGGCACGATCAGCCGGCCTTGGTCCTATCAGCCTGCTGGACGAAGGCCGGCGGATGCCCCGGCCCCCGGTAGGTCAGTCGTTCTGGGGGAAGCCGAGGTTGAGGCCGCCGTGCGACGGGTCGAGCCAGCGCGCCGTGACCGCCTTGGTCTTGGTGAAGAAGTGCACGCCCTCCATGCCGTGCGCGTGCGTGTCGCCGAACAGCGAGTTCTTCCACCCACCGAAGGAGTAGTAGGCCATCGGCGTCGGGATCGGCACGTTGATGCCGACCATGCCGACCTGCACCTCGTTCTGGAACCGCCGCGCCGCGCCGCCGTCATTGGTGAAGATCGTCGTGCCGTTGCCGAACGGGTTGTCGTTGATGAGCCGCAGGCCCTCGTCATACGAGCCGACCCGCACGACCGACAGGACCGGCCCGAAGATCTCGTCGGTGTAGATGGACATCGGCGGCGTGACCTTGTCGAAGAGCGTCGGCAGCAGGAAGAAGCCGTCGGGAGTGCCCCCGACCCACTCGCCCGAGCGGCCGTCGACGACGAGCTCGGCGCCCTCGGACACCCCCGCGTCGACGTAGCCGCGGACCTTGTCCAGGTGCGCCTTGGTGACGAGCGGCCCCATGTCGACGCCCTCGCCGTTGCCCTCACCGGTCGTGAGCTGCGCCATCCGCTCGGTGATCTTGGCGATGAGCTCGTCCGCCACGGAGTCGACCGCCAGCAGCGCGGAGATCGCCATGCAGCGCTCCCCGGCCGCACCGAAGCCGGCGTTGACCGCGGCGTCGGCCGCCAGGTCGAGGTCGGCGTCGGGGAGCACGAGCATGTGGTTCTTGGCGCCGCCGAGGGCCTGGACGCGCTTGCCCGCCATGACGCCCCGCTCGTAGACGTAGCGCGCGATCGGCGTGGACCCGACGAACGAGATGGACTTGACCTGCGGGTTGTCCAGGAGCGCGTCGACGGCCTCCTTGTCGCCGTGGACGACGTTCATGACGCGGTCGGGCAGGCCGGCCTCGCGCCACAGGTCGGCGATGAGGTTCACGGCGGTGGGGTCCTTCTCCGACGGCTTGATGACGACGGCGTTGCCGCACGCGACCGCGACGGGCACGAACCACAGCGGCACCATGGCCGGGAAGTTGAACGGACTGATGACACCGACGACGCCGAGGGGCTGCAGGATCGAGTACGCGTCGATCTGGGTGGAGACGTTCTCGGAGTAGCCACCCTTGGTGATGTGCCCGATGCCGCAGGCGAACTCGACGACCTCGAGGCCGCGGTTGATCTCGCCGACGGCGTCCGAGTAGGTCTTGCCGTGCTCGGCGACGATGGCCTTGGCGATCTCGCCCTTGCGCGCCTCGAGCAGCTCGCGGAAGGCGAACAGCACGCGGGTGCGCCTGGCGATGGAGGTCTGGCCCCACTCCTGGGCGGCCTCGGCGGCCCGGGCGACGACCTCGTCGACGAGGTCCTTGCTGGCCAGGTCGAGGGTGCCGGTGACCTCGCCGGTGGCGGGGTTGTAGACCTCGGAGGTGCGCTCGGCCGTGCCCTCCCACGAGGAGTGGCCGATCAGGTGGGTGATGCGGGTGGTCATGGGGAGTGGTCCTTTGCTCGATGCCGTATGACGGGACGCTGGGTGCGGGGCTCAGACCCGCCGGGGGTGGGGGCATCGGCCTGGCGAACGACGGCCGGTCGATGCCTCTACCGGGGGTAGGTCAGGAGTAGGGGAGGCGGGGGTCGACGGACTGGGCGTCCCAGGTGCCGCGCACCCAGGCGTGGGAGGGGTCGTCGCAGATGAGCCAGGCGCGCTCGTCGCCGGGCCCGGCCATGACGTTGAGGTAGTACATGTCGTAGCCGGTCGGTGCCATCGCCGGCCCGTGCCAGCCGTGCGGCACGAGCACCACGTCGCCGGAGCGGACCTCGGCCAGCACGTCGATCGGGCGGTCGTCGGTGCCGTAGACGCGCTGGTAGCCGATCGGGTCCGGAGCGCCTGCGCCCCCGTCACGGCCCGGGCCGCCGCCACGCTCGGTCTGCATCTCGAAGTAGTAGATCTCCTCGAGCGCCGTCTCCTCGCCCGACCGCTCCTCGTCGTGCTTGTGCGGCGGGTAGGACGACCAGTTGCCGGCGGGCGTGATGACCTCGCAGGCGATGATCGAGTCGGCGTCGAGGACATCCGGCGTGCCGAAGTTCTGCACCTGCCGGCTCGCCTGCCCGGCCCCGCGCAGCTCGACGGGGATCTCCGCCCTGCGCAGATGTCTCACGGGGAACGAACTGCGAGCGGTCGCGTGGCACAGCGCGATCCGCCCACCCCGCGGCGCGGTGACGGTGAAGCTCGCGTCGCGCCCGACATACAGGCAGTCCGCCGGCCCGGCGAAGACCGAGGGTCGACCCTCCAGCTCGTATGCCGAACCGCCCGTCTCGACGACCGCCGCCTCGCAGGCGAGCGGCACGACGACGAACTCGTGCTCGCCGGTGGCGACCTCGCGGGACTCGCCGGGCTCGAGGTCGGCGACGAGCAGACCGGTGTGGGCCCAGCCGGGGTCGCCCGGTCGGATCCGCACCGGGTAGTCGTCGTCCCCGGTCGTGCGCCAGGGCTTGAACCAGTCTCTCATCGTGCTCCTCCAGCGGGTGGTCGGTTGGCGGGGACAGGGTCGCCGTGGACGAGGCGGGCCGCGACGTCGACCGCTGCAGCGACGTCCCCGTCGGGTGGATAGAGCAGCGCCCGGCCCACGACGAGGCCGGCGGCGTTCGGGCAGGTCAGGGCGTCGGCCCAGGTGGTATAGGTGTCCTCGGGATCGCCGGCGGGGTCGCCGCCGAGGAGCAGCGCGGGCATGGTCGAGGCGTCCAGGACGCGGGCCATGTCGTCGACGACCGGCAGCTTGAGCCAGGTGCGGGCACTCGTGGCCCCGAGGCCTGCGGCGACGTGGATCGAGCGGATCACCGCGTCGGGGTCGAGGTGGTTGACCACCCTCCCGTCGGCGCCCCGGGAGCTCCAGAAGGGCTCGACCATCGCCATCAGGCCCGCGTCGGCGAGCTCGGTCACGGCCCGGGCGCTGGCCTCCAGGGTGGCCACGGTGCCCTCGTCGGACAGGGCGATGCGGGTGAGCATCTTGCCGCCGTCGAGCCCGCGTCGCGCGAGGTCGGCGGCGCCGTAGGCCGTGAACCGGTCGTCAAGCTCGAACGAGGATCCTTGCAGGCCACCGCGATTCATCGACCCGATGACGACCTTGTCATCGAGCAGGCCGAGCAGCAGCAGGTCCTCGAGGATGTCGGGGGTGCCGAGCACGCCGTCGACGCCGGGGCGTGACAGGGCCGTGGCGAGACGCTCCAGCGTGTCGATGCGGCTGGCCATCGCCATACGGTCGTCGCGGACCCCGAGGGCGCCACGGGCCGGGTGGTCGCAGGCGACCAGGAGCAGGCGGCCGTCGTCCCCGACGAGGGGGCGGCGCCGGCGGGCCGCCCACAGGAGGTCGATCCGCTCGGGCTCGCGCAGGCGGGTCCTGGTGAGGGCCCGGACGTCGACGCCGGCGCGGTCCATCACCGGTCTCCGTCGCGCTCGGCGAGCAGCTGCTCGACCTCGTCGGGCGTGGGCATGGCCGTGGAGCACTCGAGCCGACCGACGACCAGGGCGCCGGCCGCGTTGGCGAAGCGCAGGATCCGCTCGAGCCCCCAGCCCTGCAGCAGGCCGTGGCAGAAAGCGCCGCCGAAGGCGTCCCCGGCCCCGAGCCCGTTGACGACGTCCATCAGGATCGGCGGGACCTCGACGCGCTCGTCCCGGGTCTTGGCGAGCACGCCCTGGGGCCCCCGCTTGACGACGGCCAGCTCGATGCCGCGCTCGAGCAGCGCGTCCGCGGCGCGTTCCGGGTCCTCCTCGCCGACGGCGACGCGACACTCCTCGCGGTTGCCGACGGCCACGGTGCAACGGTCGAGGACGGCCTCGACCTCGCGGGTCGCGGTGACCTCGTCGGGCCAGAACATCGGGCGGTAGTCCAGGTCGAGCACGGTGTGGGCGCGGCGGTCGCGGGCGGCCCAGGCGGCGTGGTGCGCGGCGCGGCTGTCCTCGTGCGAGAGACCGGTCACCGTGGCCCAGTAGATGCGCGCTCCCGCGATGGCGTCGAGCGGCATCTCGTCGGCCCGCATCACGAGGTCCGGCGCCTGGGGGTAGCGGTAGAAGTAGAGCGGGAAGTCGTCGGGCGGGAACATCTCGCAGAAGGTCACCGGCGTCGGCAGGCCCTCGACAGGGGTGACGAAGCGGTCGTCGACGCCGAGTCGCCGCAGCTCGCGGTGCACGAACCGGCCGAACGGGTCGTCGCCGGTGCGGGTGATGACGGCGGAGCGGTGGCCGTGCCGGGCGGCAGCGACGGCGACGTTGGTGGCGCTGCCGCCGAGGAACTTGCCGAAGGTCTCGACGTCCTCGAGCCCCACGCCGATCTGGTGGGGATAGATGTCGATGCCGACCCGTCCGATGGTCAGCACGTCGAACGGCTCGGGCCCGTCGGCCCGCTGGGGCCGCTCGGCGCTCGTCGCGTCGGAGGGTGCGTCAGCCATCACAATCCCTTGTGCGTCGGTGTCACGTCGGTGGGAACACGCCCAGCCTGCCTCAGCGCTCGCAACCCTGTCAAGGTTTGTTAGGACAAACGGACTTTAGTGAGTTGGTGACACTTTGACATATTGCTATTACCATCACGGACTGTGACCATTCAGCTCCCCGTGATGATCGACCGCACGAGCCCGGTGCCGTTGTACCACCAGCTCGCGCAACAGCTCACGGCGGCGATCGAGGGTGGCGCGCTCAAGCCCGGCGACGCGTTCGAGAACGAGCTGTCCCTCGCCGAGCGCCTCGACCTGTCCCGCCCCACGGTGCGCCGCGCCATCGGCGAGATGGTCGCCCGCGGCCTGCTGGTGCGCCGCCGCGGCATCGGCACGACGGTGGCCAACGAGGTCATCCACCGCCGCGACGAGCTCACCTCGCTCTACGAGGACCTCCAGCGCTCCGGTCGGGCCCCGGTCACCAGGGTGCTCTCGTATGACGCAGAGGCCTACAGCGAGCGCGCGGCCGAGGCACTCGGCCTGCCCGCCGACACGCCCATGCTCTCCATCGAGCGGCTGCGCTATGCCGGCGACGTGCCCCTGGCGCTGCTCCACAACTGGCTGCCGCCGCGCTTCGCCGACATCACCGAGGCCGAGCTGACCGAGCACAGCCTCTACGAGCTGCTGCGCGAGCGCGGGGCCAAGATGGTCGTCGCCCAGCAGACCATCGGCGCCCGCTCCCCCGGCGGCCGCGAGCGCAAGCTCCTCGAGCTGTCCAAGTCCGACCCCCTGCTCACGATGACCCGCAAGGCGTATGCCGGCGACGGGGCCGCCGTCGAGTTCGGCGACCACTGCTACCGCGCCGACCAGTACGCCTTCGACATCACCGTGCACGAACGCTGACCCGCGGGGCCGCACCTCAGGATCGCGCTCGCGTCGACCTGTGTGCCACCGTCACGGTGACGGCGAGGTCGTCACACTCACGCCTCGTCCGGACCGCGTCGACCACCGCGGCCTCGACCTGATCGAGGCGCTCGGCCTGGGTGAACGCACCCGGCACCTCAGGCACCTCGACCGCCCACCAGGCGCCGGACCTGGATACTTCGGCGGTCACCTCCATGACCTGGCTCCCGTCTGATCGAAGACCGGATGAGCGGGTGGCTCGCCCCCCTCACGTCCGATGTCAGAGACTCACGACTACTGCTGCAACGATGGAACAGGTGATCGTGCCGCACATGACTGTTTTGGACCGCCGTGCAGTCGCGGGGTCATCCTCGGCATCCCCCGCCAACAGCTCGCCCATGATCAAGGCTGGTCTCCCACCACTGAGGACAATCAGGCAGACGGAGAGGTCGGTGGCCTCACCCGGAGCATCGACGCATTGTCGGAGGGATCGGCGGAGTTGCGGATCGCAGCAGCGACGAAGAGCAGAACGAGACCGGCCACGCCTATGATCCGCGAACCACCATCTTGTAGCGTCCTGCGGTCCAAAGATCATGCGCAGTGAATAGCAAAGCTCCCCAAGACGAACCCTGGCGGGGTGTCGCGCCTGACGACAATCTTCAGTCATGGGCCCCGTTGCTGAGGGTCGATGACGTCGTCTGCCACGACCCGAGTTTGGTCATTTCGTTAGTGCGTGAGCCCGCCCCGGTGGATGGCCTTGAGGATGGCCTGCTTGTCGGCGGGGATCTGGGGCGGGAAGATCTGGCTGGTGGCGTTGATCGCGATGGTGGCTGAGCGCAGCGGGCGGAGCTGGCGGACGACGTTGCGGATGGTCAAGCCGGTGCGGTTCTGGACCTCGCGTGACACCGCCAGGGCGGTGAAGACGATGGTCAGGTGCGCCTCGATCGCGTCACGTTTCCGGGCGAACAGCGGCCGGGCCTTGAGGTATGTCTTGGACATCCGGAACGAGGCCTCGACGTGCCACAGGTCGTGGTAGGAGGAGACCACCTCGCCGGCAGGCATGACCGTGGCAGGGATGTTGGTGACGTAGCCCTTCAGCCCGACCAGCCGCCGGGCTCTGGCCAGGGACGCCTCGTCGAGCACGGTGGCCCCGCCGTTCTTCTTCACGAATCGTGGCGTGCGGGCGGCCTTCTCCCCGGCGATGACGGCCTTGGCCCGGTTCTCCTGCAGGGTGAGGGTCTTGTGGTCGCGCGCGGCACGCTTGGCCGAGTAGGCCCACACCGCCCGCCAGGAGGCCACGTGCTCGTCGGGGTCCCACGAGGGCTCGGCGCGGACCTTGACATCGTTGTCGCTGTTGCGGCCGGTTCGCGGCGTGGTGGTGTCGATGACCTGCCCGTCGGTGAACGCGTCCCCGTGCCAGCGGAAGTGGGAGGCGAGGTCGATCGGGGCCTTGGTCACCCCGGAGCCGACGATGAACCGTAGGTTGGCCTCGTCGAGCTGGCGCAGGTTGGTCGCCGAGAGCATCCCGGCGTCGGCGACCACGACCATGTCAGCCAGGTCGTGCCGGGCCTGGAACGCCTCGATGATCGGCACGATCGTGGAGGTCTCGGCCTTGTTGCCCTCGAAGCAGATCTCCAGCGGGAAGCCGTTGCGGTCGACCAGCAGCCCGACGACGATCTGCGGGTCGACCCGGCGTTCCTTGGAGAAGCCGACCTTGCGCAGGTCGTCCCCCTTCTCGGCCTCGAAGTACAAGGTGGTGACGTCGGAAATGACCAGCGAGACGTCACCGCTGGTCATGTACGACTGCTCGAAGCAGGCCGTGGCGACCTGGTCGCGGTATCCGCGTTCCCTGGCGCGGGTCAGGGTGCGCCCCATCGTCTTGTAGCTGGCAGCCTCCTGACCCAGATCGGCCAGCACCCGGGCGGCGTCCAGCAGCGAGGTCAGCTCCACGACCCGGGCCAGCACCAGGTCGGCAAACACCTCGTCCTCGAGCACGCCGAACCCCAGCTGGGCGTACACCGCGGCGAGGGCCTCGAACAGCACCCGGCTGTCCGTACCCACCACCCGCCCCGGACCGGTGCGTACCGCCAGCCCAGACGCAGGCGACGGGTTGAGCAGCGCCGGCTCAGGAGCCGGCGCCACCAGCGCCGCCGAGGGCGGGCTCGGTTCCACCCCCAGCTCCAGGACGCCCTGGTCGCGGTCATCCAGCAGCTCACCGGCCCGGGCCAGCAGCACCCCGAGCTCGGCCTCGGTGTGCGCCGAACCGACGTGCTTGAGGATCCGCTGACGCCCAGCGGCGTACTCGGCGATCTGCACGGCCGTCGCCCCCGACTTCGTCCGCACCCGCCTGATGAACGCCACACCAGGAGGCTAGACGCACCCAGTTAGTGCGTGAAACTGCCCAACCCCCAGGAAATCACCACAGGTCAGCGGTCCGTCACCTCCAGATCCCGCACTACCTGTCCAAAGTCAGGGCCCCGTTGCTGAGGGTCGATGACGTCGTCTGCCACGACAGCGCCGCCGTTCACGAACGACAACACCACCGCCCTCGCCGCCCTCGACACGCGGGGGGTACCCGACGACCTGCCCAGACTGCCCTATGCCGCTAGAGGCGACCCCCACCGTGGGGGAAATGCGAGGTGGACCCTATCTGCCCTGCAACGGCGGTGCCGCTGGGGCGGTATCGATGGGGTGTACCCCATCCCCCAGCACCGTGCGTCGGCGTGCGCGAGCTGGTGAGCCAAAAGCCCCTCCTCGCGACCGGTGGATTACGGAGGGCGGCGAGTTACCCGAACGGACCCCACGCGGCCCTACGGCGCGGCCTGACAGCCCGCGCGACGAACCTCGGGACACGCACCTACGCCCACCGGATGCGCGACCAGACGCAAGGCCGTGAGCGTAACCGAGAGCCCGGGCGGTAGGTGCAGCAGCCCCCCCACCGGAATGAGTGGCCGCGTACACTCTCTAAATTCGATGACTATTTGAGGTGTACGCGACCACTTTCGAATCTAGGTCTACTGTCGATTGATTCTGTCGACACGGGTGGTGTCAACTTCAGTGGAGTCCCGTGAGCGTAGGTGGCCAATTCTCTATCGAATCAAAATTACTAGTACAGATAGAACAGCCACTAGTACAATCAGTTCGAACGCGGTGATCTCAAATATCAGGCATTGCCCGTATCGTGGCGTTCGGGCCGGCGGTCCGCAAGGTGATCTACACGACGAACTCGATCGAGTCGTTGAACTACCAGCTGCGCAAGATCATCAAGACCCGCGGCAACTTCCCCTCCGACACGGCCGTCATCAAGTTGTTGTAGCTGGCCATCCGCAACATCGAGGACCGCCGAGCCCGAGAACGCGCCAAGGAAGCCGGCAAACCCCGCGACCAACGCAAAGCCAGCGGCCGCCTCGTCGAAGGATCCACCGTCCACGACTGGAAAGCCGCCCCGGGCGAGCTCGCCCTCATCTACCCCGGCCGCTTCACCGCCCACCTCTAAACCCATTGAGAACCATTCCATTTACACAGACAAATTGACAGGCTCCGCGACACGACCGGGGTCATCCTCCACGCCGACCTCGGCTGCCAGTACACCTCAGACCAGTTGGACCGTGCCGGGGTCAGCCCCGGGTTTGGTTGACCTGTCAACCAAACCCGGGCAGACCCTTCCGCACGCTGCTTGACATAGGGGACTCAACGCCCTGACGGAGTGCATCAACGGCCTGTACAAGACCGAGTGGATCCGCACGACGATCTTCCACGCCGGGCCGTACAAGACCGTTGGCAACGTCGAGTATGCCACCGCCGGATGGGTCAGCTGTTACAACCACCGGCGCCTGCGCAGCGCGCTGGGCTACGTTCCCCCGACCGAGTACGAGATCGCCCACTACGCTGCCCTCAACCCCGAGCCGCAGCCCGCATGCGAGCGGCAAAGACCTCAGGCGGTTCACCCACCTTGCCGTCAGCACGCTGAAGTGACCCGGTGAGGCATGGGCACAATCGAGGAACTTTGGCGGGCTACTGCGTGAAGAAATATCCAACCAGCATCAAGCTCGTGTATAGCATCGAAGCCAACACCGGCCATACTGACCACTTGTCGTTGCTCCAGGAGATCACCGCCTTGAACATGACCATAATCCCAAGGGCGGCCAAGACTAGGAAAACCCCCATGTCTAGTCGTCTCCTCCTGTGCTCTTGCCAAACTTTCCGACCGCGCGGCCTATGAAACCCGCAGCCGCACCGCTTGCGCATGACAAGGCGACGTCTCCTCCCGATGTTCTTTCTCCATCGATGTAGTTGCCAATTCCTTCCGCGGCTACTCCTGCGATGCACCCTCCTGCGAGAGCAACGCCTAAGCCCACGGGTCCAGCCTTTGAGACCAATCCCAGACCCGCTCCGGCAACCTCGCCAGCCACGTCTCCAACTGCGTCTCCGATGGACTTCTTCCCTGACCGATCAGTGGCGTTGCTGGGGTTGCCTGCGGCGTAGAGGTGGGGGTTGGTTTCGCAGGCGGTGGTGTCGGGTTGGGTGAAGCGCCCGGTGGTGGGGTCGTACCAGCGGGTGTCGGTGCGGTATAGGCCGGTGGCGTCGTCGTAAAGCAGCCCGTGGAACTGGATGCGGTTGGCCTTGGTGCCGCCGTCGTAGTGCTCGTCGGCGACGCGCCACTCGCCGTAGGGGGAGTATCGGTAGATCGCGGCTTCGAGGCCGTGATCGCCGGTTGCGGTTTCACCGCGACCGACAGCCCCTCGCGGATCGTGAACTCCTCCATCCCGTAGTGCGCCTGCACCCCCAGCCCCGGCGCCGCGACAGCCTCGTCCGGGTCGACCGCCGCGACCCGCTCCGGCGCAGCCACGTGAGGAGCCGCACGTCCACCCGTGGCCTGCACCGCTGCCTCGAGACCATCACCGCTGCCCTCGTACGTCCACCGCGCCGACGGCGGCGGGACCATCCCCACTGCACCCCTGCGCACCTGACCCGGCGCGCTCCAGCGGCTCTTGGCGACCTTGTCCTTCACCCACCCCGGCGCCTCCGGGTGGGTCGGGGCCTTCTTGCCCTTGTCCCCCCGGGTTCGGGCCCACTTTCGACCTCGAATGCCCCGGGGATGGCGGCTTCGGATCCGCCCCCACAGCCCCGGCGGTACCACCCAACGACGTCGCGACCAACGACACCGTCGCAGCAGTCACCAGCACCGACTTCCGAGTACGACCCGTCCACGATGACGAACCAGCCATAACGAGCTCCTCAGGCTTAGACACGCTCAGTGATCACGCAGAACCTGTGTGTCACTGCAACGTGCGCCTCGCACCAGGCCACGTCAACCAGGGTAAACGAAGAATCACCCACATGGACCTCACCCCCCCCCGTGGCGGTCACGACAGCTACCGCCGTCCGTGGACGGCCCCTTCACTGCCCCAGGCGGCGCAGCACGTATCCGACGCCTTGAGCGGTCATCCCGACGGTTCGCCCCATCTCCGCTTTCGTCTGGCCCTGCTCCCACAGCTCCAGGATCTGCGCGTCTCGACCGGCTCTGGCGGCGGCCGCCTCGACGTGATGCTGCTCCATAGCCTTGCGGCCAGCCTCCGACAGACACGCGTCGCACTACACGCGCGCCCGGCGCCCGACGGGCCGGCGCAGCGTCGCGGGTGAACGCAGAGATTCCTCGTCACGGACGGCGCTAGCCGCCTGACGGTCTCGGGCCGCCTATAGCCGCCACCCTGGCGTACCAACCCTCTCCCGCGCGCTCACGGACATCGCTTCGCGCACGCCGGCCGACGTCAAACCGGCGCCGAGAGGCAGCCCGTGACGGAGCTTGTACTCCCGCGCGGTCAACTGGTGCGCGACCTGCACGTGGTAGCCGAGCGCAGCGCGCCGCAGACCGCACTCGAGGCACAGGGCGGCGTCGCCATCATCGTCCAGGAGACCGTATCGGCCGTGGCCAGACGGCGACCCGGGGGCCGGTTGATCATCCGTCAGGCCGCGACCGCGGCGCTTGCGCGAGTAGTGCAGCCGGCACAGGCCCGCCAGCGGCGTGCGTTCCCTCGCACCCGGGCACCGTGCACGAGGTGGCGTGCCGCCCATCGGTGATCTGCCGGGTCTGCTCGGCCGGGAGCTCCACATAGTGCCGCAACGCGTTCCGGACGACGACGCTCCCAGAGACGCCGTCACGGGTGCCGATGGCGGCGATCGCGGCCCACAAGTCATCCGGCACCACGACCGGGCGCTGCCTGCCGATGCGTTTGGCACCTGCGTGATCACCCATCAATCCGCACGTCGCGCACGGAGCGGATCTGCACGCCCGGCACCTCGTGCACCGCCCGCGCCACCACCCTCCGCCACCAGCGGGCCGGCACGGGCCGCTCGAACTGCAGCGACTCGACCAGGTCGCTCCACTCGGGGTCGGCCTCGTCGTAGATGGCCAGCCCCGGGTCACGAGCGCTGCGCAGCTCGTCGACGACCCGGCCGACGGCACGGGCGGTGTAGTCCTCCAAGGTTTCGACCTCGGCAGCAACGCTGCCGGGCACGGGTGTGTCCCCGCCAATCCATCGCCACACTGTGCGGGGGCTACGGCGCAATAGTCGATGCCATCCACCTCCGACGCGAACCGGACGCATGCCTACTTGCCTGCTCGTTGTAGCGTCCAGACCCTGCTGGTCGTAGCGCAGGAGCACCCACCGATCGGTGGGTGCCCCTGCACCACAAACGACTACCGGCCGGACCGAGAGGGCGTCACGGACGACGACAGGGTGGTCTCACCCGGGCCGTCCCAGCCCACGAGCGCGGTCGGCGTGCCGACAGCCGGGCGCGTGACCGGCACCCGCACCGCGAGCGTCCCGCGACCGGGCACCTCGACGGTCCGGCGGCCGAGCACGCCAGAGGCGTCCATCAGCGAGACGTGGGCCACGCCGGCGCGCGCCGCACGCACGGTGACCACGGCCTCGCCATACGCCGGTCGCACCGACTCGATCCAGCCACCGGTGCGCAGGGTCGCCGACGGACCACCCGCGAGGGCGACGTTGTCGACGACGGACTGGGCCACGGACTGCGGCGAGTCGAGCGAGGACAGCGCCTCGAGCGGGATCACCGGCTCGGCGGGCGTGGTCGAGCGACCGGCCGGAGGGGTGTAGCCGTCGAGCCGCACCTGACCCCAGCGGTAGGGGTCACCCTGCACGCCGCCCCACACGGACCAGCCGATGCGGGTCTGCCCGGTCTTGTCCTGCGTGTCGGAGTCGTAGGGAAGGATGTTGAGTCCCAGGTGAGCCGGGTCCACGGCCGCCGGGAGCTCGCTCATCGGGATCGCCACCTCGGCGGTGTAGCCGCCACCGACACCGCTGGGCTTGACCGCCCACCGCATGCCGGGCGCCGTCTGCGCGGCCGGCCCCTGGTGGTTGTCGGCGTCACGCAGCGCGCACGCCGGTCCTTCCGCGGTGAACGGCAGGATCGCGGCCTTGAAGGTCGTCGACGTGTTCTCCGAGGTGCCGCGCGGGTCGATCGCGATCTCCAGGGAGTCGGTGCGCCAGTGCCGCTTGCAGTCGTTGGTGGCGAGCGCCGTGCCCTTGGTGTCGTCGACGACGGTGGCGGCGACGTAGAGCGTGTCATCGTCCCAGCTGACCCACGCCTGGCCGGAGCAGTCGGCGGCCGAGTCGCAGGCCGCGCCCTCCCACACGCGCGAGATGTCCAGGGCCGGTCCGCCGTACTCACCCGGCGTGACGACGCCGTCGAGGGTGGGCCTGGCCTTGGCCGCGACGGTCTGCGGGACGAGCTCGAGCGCCTGCGGGGTGCTGGCCGTGCCCGTCGAGCTGGTCGTCTCGAGGGTGTAGGCGTAGTCGCCTCCGGGCGCGCCCGTCTTGAGTGTCGCGTCGGTGTTGGTCACGGTGAAGGTCACCGTGGCGCTGGCCCCGGGTGCGAGCGGCCCGTAGGCCCGGCCGGCCGGGGCGACGGAGAAGCCTGCCGGGGGCTTGAGGGTCACCTGGCCGGACTGGGTGCTGCTGGAGGAGTTGGTGACCACGACCGGTATGTCGCGCCGCCCGCCGCTGGCCACGGTGAGCACAGGGGCGACGGTGCCGCTCAGCTGGGGCACCTGCGCGTCGCGGGTCCAGGCCTCGAACTGCTCCACCTGCGGCAGCCACTGCTGGTGGGCGGTGACGGCCGGGGCGACGAGGATCGACCGGTCGACATAGCCGCTTCCGTGGGCCGACGTGAGGCGCACCGCGAGGCGCGAGCGCGCGCCCGTGGCCGCACCGCTCGGCGCGGTCAGGGTGAAGCGCACCTGAGCGGTGCGGCCCGCCGCGAGGCGGGTCGGGAGGGTGCCGGCCTGCACGGTCCACCCGTCGGGGAGGATCGGCTGAGCCTGCAGTCCGGTGAGGGCCTGCGCGGCGGGGGCGGTCACCGTGAGCGTGCCGGTGACCCGGCCGCCGGGCTGGATGTCGGCCTGGTCGGTGGTGAGGACGGCGCCGGTGCCGAGCGGCAGGGCACCGGCGGGGCGGGTGAGCGCCCCGGCGATGGCGCCGTCAGCGACCGTCGCGGCGGCGGAGCCGGGCTCGGGGATCGGCACCCGCGACTCGATCTGCGTCATCGTGTCGCAGCCGATCTTGGTCGGGTCGGTCGGCACGTCGGGGAAGCCGGCCCAGCCCTGGGTGACGTACTGCCGCTGGGCCTCACGCTCCACGGCGGCCCAGGTGCGCCCGTCGGGGGCGCGCTCGCCGCCCCACACGCCGTAGACGTCACGCGTCGCGTCCCGCGGCACCAGCGTGGAGCCGCAGGTCGGGCCGGTGGACGAGGTGCCGGCGAAGGACCGGGTCAGCAGCCGCGAAGGCGCCCACGGCTTGAGCCCCTCCGTGGTGATCTGCTCGGGGAAGCGGCCGGGGTCGCCCGCGGCGCGGTAGGCCTCGACGGCGAGGCGCGCGGCCTCCTGATGGTTGCCGTGGTTGCCCGGCGACGGGGCTGGGTCCATGGTCATCAGCACCTCGGGCCGGGTCTGGCGGATGATGCGGACGGTGCGGGCAAGGGTGTCGTCGTGACCCCAGACCTTGCGGGTCAGCGGCTCGGAGACGGTGTAGTAGAAGTCGACCTTGTCGAGGTTGTAGACGTTGGTGATGCCGGCCTTGCCCACGGCCCGCCGCTCCTCCGCCTCGCGGAGCAGACCGAGGGCCGGACCCTCCTCGGGCCCGGCGGCGTTGCCGCCGCCCTCCCCGCGCGTGACGGTGACCACGCCGCTCTTCACGCCATACCGCTGGCGCCAGAGCCCAAGCGTGGACAAGGTGCCCGCCTCGTCGTCGGGATGGGCTCCGATGTAGAGCAGGCCGAGGTCCACCGGAGTCCCGATGGACGTGTCCCGGACCTGCTGGCCGGGCCCGCGGGCGAAGGCCTGGAGGCTGCCGTTGCGGGCGTCGGAGCGGGCGCCGGCGTGGTCGTCCGAGGGGGCGGCGACCGCGCTGCCGATGGCCGTGGTGCCGGCCGTGAGAGCTGCCGTGACGGCGGCCAGGGTGGTGAGTGCGGCGCGTCCTCGTCGACGTCCCGCGGGATGTGGTGCCATGCCGTGCTCCTTCTGGGGGTTGGAGCCGGGCTACTCGCGGACGGCGCCCTCGAGCATCCCGGCGATGAAGTGGCGTTGCAGGAAGAGGTAGACGATGACCACCGGCAGCGCGACGAGCACGGCGCCGGCGGCGAGCAGGGTGAAGCCCTGGGTGTACTGCCCCTGGAAGAACGCGAGCCCGAGCGGTGCGGTGCGCAGCTCGTCGGTGCTGGCCATGACCAGGGGGATGAGGAACTCGTTCCAGGTCCACATGAAGGTCAGGACCAGCAGGGTGGTGATCGCGGGGCGGGCCAGCGGCACGAGGACGCGCCACAGCGTCTGCCAGCTGGTCGCGCCGTCCAGGCGGGCCGCCTCGACGATCGAGCGGCTGGAGGAGCGGAAGTAGGTGCGCAACCAGAAGGTCCCGAAGGCGACCGACTGCGCCACCTGCGGCAGCACGATCGCCCAGATGGTGTTGGTCAACCCCAGCGAGCGCAGGTCGTAGTAGAGCGGCACGATGATCGCCTCGGCGGGCATCATGATGCCCAGCAGGAAGACGTAGAACAGCACCGTCTGCCCGCGGAAGCGCATGGCGCCCAGGGCATATCCCGCCATGATCGACAGCGGCGTCGCGATCGCCAGCACCAGCGCCGAGACGAGCACGCTGGTGCGCATCAGGCTCGCGAAATGCCCCTGCTCCCAGGCGGCCCCGAAGTTCGCGACACCGCCCGGCGAGCCCGCGTCGTGCCCGAAGGCGCCGACGACGACGGTGAGGATGGGGTAGATCGCGAAGAGGGCGAAGACCCCGAGGATGACGTAGTTGGCGAGCTGCTCGCCGCGGCTGATCCTCATGGCTCCCCCCGCTCGACGACCCGGGTGATCAGGAAGGAGATGGCGAAGACGATCACCGTGAGGGTCACCCCGATCGCGCACGCGAGCCCGACCTGCCCGGTCTCGAAGGCCCGGTGGTAGACCTCGTAGGACGGCACGGAGGTCTGGTTGCCGGGGCCGCCGCGCGTCGTGACGTAGACGAGGTCGAAGGTCTTGAGGGCCGCGATCACCGTCAGGGTCAGGGCCACCGAGATCTCACCGCGCACGGCCGGCAGGGTGATCGCGAAGAACTCGCGCACGGGCCCCGCGCCGTCGAGGCGGGCCGCCTCGTAGAGCGCCTTGTCGATCTGGCCCATCCCCCCGAGCATCAGCACCGTGACCAGCCCGGTCTCGAACCACGTGCCGATGAAGCCGACGGCCGGCAGGGCCAGCGCGTAGTCGCCGAGCCAGGCCCGCCCCAGATCGCCGAGACCGACCGCTGACAGCACCGAGTTGAGCGTGCCCTCGGGGGCGTAGATGCGCCGCCAGGCCACCGCCACCACGACCATCGCCACGACCTGCGGGAGGAAGACGACCGTGCGGAAGAAGGTCAGCCCCCGCACCTTGGCCCGATTGAGGATCGCGGCCAGGAGCAGGCCGACGACCAGGGGTATGACGGCGAAGAACACGATGAGGACCAGCGCGTGGCCGAAGGCCGCCCGCAACCCCTCGTCCCGCACCACGCGGGCGTAGTTGTCCAGCCCCACCCACGTGCCGACCGTCAGCCCGTCCCAGTCGTAGAGCGAGATCTGGACCGATCGCAGCAGGGGGTAGAGCAGGAAGGCGCCATACACGAGCAGGGCGGGAGCGGCATACGCCCACCCGATCGCCCGAGGCTCGCCCGGGGGACCACCGGACCGCCGGGAGAGCCTCGGGCTGCGGGTGCTCGCGCTCATGTCAGCCCTGGCCACCCGTGAAGTCCGCGTAGTCCTTCTGCAGCTTGTCGAGCGTCTGGTCCGGCGTGGCCTTCTTGGCCATCATGTCCTGCAGCGCCGCCCCGATCGTGTCGCTCATCGTCGGGGTCGCCCAGTCCAGGTAGGGCAGCAGCGCGTCGTCCTTGGTGGTCGTGGCGAACGCCGTGAAGACCTGCTGTCCCAGGGGGTTCGGGGCCTTCTGCTCGGCCGTGTCCACGACGGGGAGGTTCTCGGTCTCGGCGATGACCTTCATCGCCTCCGGGGTGGTGATGTGGTTGATGAAGGCCGCTGCCGCGTCGGGGTTCTTGGCCTTGCTGGTGATCGCGAAGGGCTGACCCGAGGCGCCGGTCGTGTAGGTCTTGCCGCCGGCCTGCGCGGGCGGGGGCAGCATGAACTCGACCTTGTCGCCCATGGCCTTGGAGATGTCGGCCTGCAGCCACGTCCCGGCGATCAGGTAGGCCCCCTGACCCTTGGTGAAGGCCTGCCAGGCCGGGTCGTAGTCCTGACCGTTGAAGCCCTGGTTGAAGTAGCCCTTGTCCACCCACTCGACGAGCTTGCCGGCGGCCTGCTTGTTGCCGTCGGAGGTGTATGACGCCCCCGGGTTGCCGAAGCCGAGCTTGCGGATCTCGTCCGCCTTGGCGAACTGCCCCTGCAGCACGCCGAAGACGTGCACGGCCGGCCACTTCTCGAGGTTGCCGAGCATCAGCGGGGTCTCGCCCTTGCCCTTGAGCGTGGCCAGGGACGACTCGAAGGACGCCCAGTCCGTCGGCGGCTGCAGGCCGGCCTTGGCGAGCTTGTCCTTGTTGACGTAGACGCCGACGACCTCGCCGACCTGCGGCAGGCCGTAGAGGTTGCCCGAGCCGAAGGTCTTGCCGTCCGGGGAGTAGGACACGACCGAGCGCAGCGACTGGCTGTAGCGCTTGTCCCAGCCGTAGGCCTTCATCCACGGGTCGAGGGGCACGAGCTGACCGCCCTTGACGAACTGCCCCATCTGCGAGCGCGTGTTGTTGGCCTGCACGATGTCGGGGGCGTCGTTGCCGGTCAGGGCCAGGCGCAGCGTCTTGACCAGGTCGTCGAAGGACCGCGAGACCCGCTTGATCGTGATGTTGGGGTACTTCGCCTGGAAGCTCGCGATGTTCTTGGTGAGCTGGGCGTTGCCGCCGCCGCGGACCTCCTGGTCCCACAGCGTCAGGGTGACGTCGCCGAGCTGGGCGGCGTCGGTCTTGACCGCGCGCTCGGTGCTCTGGGAGGACGCGGCGCTCCCCCCGGAGCCGGACGAGCCCGGTGCGCAGGCCGCGAGGGCCGTCCCGGCGACCGCGACCACCGCGGCACATGCCTTGCGATTCATGCTGACTCCTTAGAGAGGGCCGCGGTCGCGTCGGACCGTCGGGCAATGGTGGCAGCCGCCCGGCGCACCGCGCTCGGCGGGACGTCGGGGACCAGGTCGTCCAGGAACGAGTATCGACGCAGCACCGCCTTGTGCAGCGCCGTCGGGGACGGGGACTGGCGCTGCGCGTGCCACCAGTCCGCGATGTCGCCCCACCCGGGGGCGGCGAGGGACCCGCCGAACTGCTGGACCGCGAGCGCCGAGCACAGGGCGGCGAAGGCGAGGCGGTCATCGAGGCGCCAGCCGGCGAGGGTGCCGAGGGACAGGGCGGCGCAGAAGACGTCGCCCGCCCCCGTCGGGTCGATCGACTCGACGCGCAGCGCCGGGACCATGGCCTCCTCGCCGGTGGACCCGTCGATGGCGAGCGCGCCGTGGGCGCCGTTGGTGACGACGGCGAGCGGCACCCGGTCGGCCAGGGCGTAGAGGGCGTCGTAGGCGGTGTCGGTCCGGGTGTAGGCCATCGCCTCGACCGCGTTGGGCGTGAACGCGTGGCAGCGGTCGAGCGGCTCAAGGATGCGCTGGTCCCACCGGCCCGTGCCGTCGAAGCCCACGTCGGCGAACAGCAGCGACCCCTGCTCGCGCGCCGCGTCGATCCACTGCAGCTCGTCCGGGGCGTCGGCGGGCGGCAGGTCGAACAGCACGGACCGGCTGCGCGGCGGGGTGCCGATGAGGTCGTTGGCCGACACGGGGGCGTCGTGCCCGTGGGTGATCATCCGCCGGTCCCCGGCGTGGGACACCGAGACGGTCACCGGCGTGTGCCAGTGCTCGAAACGGCGGGAGCAGCCGAGGTCCACCCCCTCCTGGTCCTGCAGCGTGCTCCACAGGAAGTCGCCGTAGGCGTCGTCGCCGAACGCCGCTGCCAGGCCGGTGCGCAGCCCCAGGCGGGCGCTGGCCACGGCGAGGTTGGCCGACCCGCCCGGGCAGGACCCCATGCCGTCGGCCCAGATCTCCTCGCCGCCCTCGGGGATGCGGTTCAGCCCGCTGAAGATGATGTCGAGGAAGACCATCCCGTGCAGCATCACGTCGATCTCGGGCTCGCCGGGATGACGCAACCCCGCGAGCGGGTCGAAGGACGTGCCGGAGGGGCCGGTCTGGCCAGTCACGTGTCTGCCTGCCTGTCTGCCTGGCTGTCAGCCTGGCTGGGTGCCTCGCGTCGCTGCGAGGACCATTCGGACGATGGGACACATGATCGTCCGTGGTGGCCGCGGGCGCAAGCAAAAGTGCGCATCGATTGCGCGGTCGTGCTCGCTGTTGCGTGTTCGTGAGCGCTAGGCTGTGCCCGTGAAGCAGCTGCGCCAGGCCACCCTGATGCAGCACCTGCGCGCCCACGGGCTGACCACCGTGGCCGACCTCGCGTCGCGGGCGGGGGCCAGCGCGGCCACCATCCGGCGCGACCTGGTCGAGCTGGAGCGGGCCGGACGGCTCGTCCGCGTGCACGGCGGGGCCCGGCTGCCACCCGACGACCTGGCGCATGACGAGCCGGTCCCCTTCGAGCGGGTGGCGACCCACGAGCTGCGCCACAAGCACGCCATCGCCCGTCGCGCGGCCCGGCTGGTGTCCGACGGCGACGTCGTGCTCCTCGACATCGGCACCACCACGATGCTGCTGGCGCGCGAGCTGCGCGGCCGGCGCATCACGGTCCTCACGAGCTCGCTGGCGGTCCTCGACGAGCTGCGGCACGACCGCACCGTGGAGCTGGTGCTGCTCGGCGGCACCGTGCGCCGCGCCTATCACTCGCTGGTCGGCGTCCTGACCGAGGACGCGCTGCACCAGGTCCGCGCCGCCACGGCCTTTCTCGGCACGAGCGGGATCACGACCGACGGCGACGTCCTCGACACCACCCTCGTCGAGGTCCCCGTCAAGCGGGCCATGATGCGCAGCGCCGACCGCGTGGTGCTGCTCGCGGACCACAGCAAGCTGCCCGGCCACGGCACCCTGCGCGTGTGCGGGGCGGACGGCATACACACCCTGGTGACGGACGACAGGGCCGACCCGCAGGTGCTCGCCGCCCTTGCGGAGCGCGGCACGGAGGTGATCACGGCATGAGACTGACCATCCTGGGCGGTGGGGGATTTCGCGTCCCCCTCGTGTACGGCGCGCTCCTCGGCGACCGGCACGACCGCCGCGTCGACGAGCTGGTGCTGCACGACGTCGACGCCGGCCGCCTGGGGGTGATCGAGCGGGTGCTGCGGCAGATGGCGGCGGGCCGGGAGGACGCCCCGACGGTCACGGCCACCACCTCGCTGGACGAGGCCCTGGAGGGGACGGACTTCGTGTTCTCCGCGATCCGGGTCGGCGGGCTCGAGGGGCGCACCTGCGACGAGCGGGTGGCGCTGGACCTCGGCGTGCTCGGTCAGGAGACGACCGGGCCGGGCGGCCTGGCCTATGGGCTCCGCACCCTCCCGGTGGCGCTCGACATCGCCTCGCGCGTAAAGCGACTGGCGCCGGACGCGTGGTTCATCAACTTCACCAACCCCGCGGGGATGATCACGCAGGCGATGCAGACCGTCCTCGGCGACCGCGTGATGGGCATCTGCGACTCACCGCTCGGGCTCGGGCGCCGCGCTGCGCACGCGCTCGGGCTGCCCGGCGACGCGACGCGGTTCGGCTACTCCGGGCTCAACCACTGCGGCTGGCTGCAGACCCTCGTGCATGACGGTGTCGACGTCCTGCCCACGCTGCTCGACCGGCCGGACCTGCTGCTGACCACCGAGGAGGGGCGGCTCTTCGGCCCCGAGTGGCTGCAGACCATCGGCGCCATCCCCAACGAGTACCTCTACTACTACTACTTCACCCGCGAGGCCGTCGCCGGGATCCGCGGGTCCGCCGAGACGCGCGGCGAGTATCTCCTGCGCTCCCAGGCGGACTTCTATCGTGCCGTGGGGGACTCGCCGGAGCGGGCGCACGAGCTGTGGGTGCGGACCCGGCGCGAGCGGGACGAGACCTACATGGCCGAGGCGCGCTCGGAGGGCGAGGAGCGCGACGCCGCGGACGTGGCGGGCGGCGGCTACGAGGGCGTGGCGCTCGCGCTGATGGCGGCGATCGCCCGCAACGAACGCGCAGCCATGCTGCTCAACGTGCGCAACGGGACCACCCTGCCCGGCCTGCCCGCCGACGCCGTGGTCGAGGTCCCGTGCGTGGTGGACGCCACGGGGCCGCAGCCGCTGTCGGCCGTGCCGCTGACCGGGCACCCGCTGGGGCTCGTGCAGCAGGTCAAGGCGGTGGAGTCGCTGACGATCCGCGCGGCCCAGGAGGGGTCGGAGGCGCTGGCGCTGCAGGCCTTTGCGCTGCACCCGCTGGTCGACTCGGTCGTGACCGCGCGGCTGCTGCTGGCTGGTTATCGCGAGCGGATCCCGTCCTTGGACGCCGTCTTTCGCTGACCTGCGCGCCCGCGCCCCGCGGCGCAACGGGGACGTTCGTGCTCGGATCCCGGGCACGAACGTCCCCACTCGCGCGGTGGCGGAGGGGGACGCTCAGGTCGTGCTGCGTATGACGATCCGCGGCGGCACGACCACTGCAGCCTCGCCGGCCGCATCGCTCACACCAGAGCCGCTCACACCGGAGCCGCCGGCGCGGACCACCGCCAGGAGCAGGGCCTCCTCCGCGAGGCGGGCAGGGTCCTGAGAGACGGTCGTGAGGGCGATGCTCGACAGCGCGCCCAACCGTGTGTCGTCGTAGCCCGCCACCGCCAGCCCCTCCGGCACGGCGACCCCGGCCGACCGCAGCGCCAGCAGCAGGCCGGTCGCGATCATGTCGTTGTGGGCGAGCACGGCCGACGGGGGTGACTGGCGTCGCAGCAGGGCGGCCGCCGCGCGCACGCCCGCGTCTTCGCTGGGATCGCCTGGCAGCACGTCGATCTCGCGCTCGAGGCCGTGGGCCCGCATCGCCCGGCGGTAGCCCTCGCGGCGCGTGGCGCTCATCGCGGCGTCCCCGCCATCCACGAAGCTGATGGTGCGGTGGCCCCGCTCGTGGAGGTGACCCACGAGCAGCGCCATACCGGCGTCGTCGTCCGCCCGGACCGTGTCGACACCCGGTGCGGTCAGGTCGGAGCCGACCACCACGGTCGGCTGCCGGGAGCCGAGCTCGGCCAACGTGCGCGCGTCGACGTCGGGGCTGACCAGGAGCACCGCGTCGCACCGCTCGTGGCGGAGGCTGTCGACCGCGGCGGCGACGTCACGACCGGGCGTCGTCGCGCTGAGGACGAGGTTGAGGCCCTGGCCGGCTGCGGCGGCATACAGGCACTCGACCAGGGCCGCGTGGAAGGTCTGGTGCAGGCCGAAGGTCACCCCGACCACCCGGCTGCGTCGCTCCCGCAGCCCGCGGGCGCGCCGATCAGGCTGGTAGCCAAGGCGATCCGCCGCGGCTCTTGCCGGCGTTCAGGGCGGCGACGTCGAGCGGCCGTCCGAGCTCCACGACCCGCTGCCACACCGTCTCTACTCCCGCGGCCGTGCCGAGGTCTGCCTGCACCTGCACGACGGTGACGGACGGCAGCTGGTCGCGCAGCCCCTCGATCCTGGCGCTCGACCCCACACCGATGATGTCGTGGCCCCGGGAGGCCAGCTCCTTCGCCAGCTCCAGGCCGATGCCTGCTGACGAACCTGTCACGAGTGCCAGACGATTCATCGTTCCGTCATGGGTGATCGTGCTGGCGGGCGCAGCCTTGCAGCCGCGCCGCCTCGCGGGTCAGGTGGTCGCGCTCGGCCGCGTTGGTCGCCTCCCGCGCCGCCGTCACGTAGAGGTCCGCCGCGACCGCGTCGTTGCCGAGTCGCGCCTGCAGGTAGGCCCGGGCCGCCGTGTGCCGCGGCAGGGTCGCGTCCAGCTCGGCCAGCGCAGCCAGCCCCGCTGCCGGGCCGTCCGCCTCGCCCACCGCGACCGCCCGGTTGAGGCGAGCCACCGGCGACGAGGTGAGGGCCACGAGCTCGTCATACCACTCCACGACCTGCACCCAGTCGGTCTCGTCCGCGCTCCGCGCATCGGCGTGGAGGGCGGCGATCGCGGCCTGAGCCTGCATCTCCCCCAACTCATCTCGCGCGAGTGCGCCCTGCAGGAGCTCGACGCCCTCGGCGATCAGGGCGGTGTCCCACAGCGCGCGATCCTGCTCGGCGAGCGTCACCAGACCACCGGCCGCGGTCCACCGGGCGGGGCGGCGCGCGTGGTGCAGGAGCATGAGGGCGAGCAGCCCGGTCGCCTCGGGATCGTCGGTGAGGGCCACGAGCTGCCGGGTGAGCCGGATGGCCTCCGCCGCGAGGTCCACCGACCCCGAGTAGCCCTCGTTGAACACCAGGTAGAGCACCCGCAGGACCGTCGCCAGGTCACGCGGCTCGGCACCGAGGTCGACGGTGGCGATGCGGGCCTTGGCGCGGCTGATGCGCTGCGCCATGGTCGCCTCGGGCACGAGATAGGCCTCGCTGATCTGCCGCGTCGTGAGTCCCCCGACCGCGCGCAGCGTGAGGGCGACCGCGGACGCCGGGGTGAGCGACGGGTGCGCGCACAACGCATAGAGGTGCAAGGTGTCGTCGACCGACGTGACCGAGCCCGGCGGAGGCTCCTCGTGGACGAGCTCCTCCCGGGCCTGGCGGGCCAGCTCGGACCGCACGGCGTCGACGTGCTTGCGCCACGCCACCGTCACGAGCCAGGCCCGCGGGTCGCGCGGCAGGTCCGCCGGCCAGACCTCCAGGGCCTTGACCAGCGCCTCCTGCACGGCGTCCTCGGCCGACGCGAAGTCTGCTCCGCGCCGGACGAGGACCCCGATGACCACGGGGATCAGCTCCCGCAGGTGGGCGTCGTCCATGGGCCGACCCGTCTCGACCCGCTCACTCGGTGACGGTCGGCGCCGACTGCAGCAGCGGACGCACCTCGAGCCACTCGCGGTATGGCGTCCCACCCTCGCCCGGCGCCGCCGACAGCTCGCCCGCCAGCTCGATCGCGCGGTCCTGCGAGTCGACGTCGATGATCATCCACCCGGCGATCAGGTCCTTGGTCTCGGCGAACGGCCCGTCCGTCACCGGCGGCCTGCCCGCCCCGTCGTGGCGCACCCACAGCCCGTCCGGCGCGAGCGCCTGGCTGTCGACGAACTCGCCCGAGCCGCGCAGCCGGTCGGCGAAGTCGTTCATGTACTGCATGTGCGCGTCGACCTCCTCCGGCGTCCAGCGGTCCATCGGCACGTCGTGCTCCGCGTCGTCGGGCTTGGTGCTCCGGTAGTGCTTCAGCAGCAGGTACTTGGCCATGGCTCTCTCCTTGTCGCCGGTGCCGCCATTGTGGCCGCACTCACCCCAGGGACGGAGCCGCGCGAGCGTTCTCGACATCGGCTCGCCGATCCTGCCGTATGCCGTCCGCGCCCACCCCAGCGCCGGCCGACCCACGCGCGGTGCGCCTGCGTGGACGAGAGGTCGCGAATGACGCGGAGCCCGGCGTGTCGCGTGACTCTGCGACCCCTCGGCGCAGCACGGCGGGGAACGCGCGTCAGAGAAGGACCAGCTGCACGGCGCTTACCGCCACGAACGCCGTCACGATCCGCGCGAACCACGCCTGGTCGAGTCGCGCCACGACGCGACGTCCGAGCCACGCACCCACCAGCACGACCGGCGCCAGCAGCGGCAGCAACGCCAAGCCGCGACCCGTCACGAGTCCCAGCCCCACCATGAACGGCAGCTTCACGAGGTTGACCGCCAAGAAGAACCACGCCGTCGTGCCGAGGAAGGTCCATTTCTCGTAGTTCTCGCGCAGGAGATAGAGATTCATGGCGGGACCTCCGGCGTTGGCCACCATGGTCGTGAAGCCGGCGAGCGCGGCGTACGCCCGCCCGACAGCGCGAGAACCCTGGCGCGACACCGGGCGTCGCGCGCTCCACAGCTGGATCCCCAGCAGCACCAGCAAGATCGCGCCGATCACGCGCCGCAGCACGAGGTCGTCGACGACCGCCAGGAAGCCCACGCCCAGTCCCACGCCGAGCAGCACCGGCAGCACGAGCCGCACCAGCAGGCCCCGATCGACCGTGTGCCGGTACGCCCGCGTGGCCACCAGGTCGCCGACCAGCAGGAGGAGCAGGAGCGTCCCAGTCGACTCCTTGGCCGGCAGCGCGAGGGCGAAGAGCCCGACCGCCACCATCGCGGCGCCGCCGATCGCCGTCTTGGAGAAGCCGACGACGAGGGCGCCGGTCACCAGCAGCGACCACGCGAGGAGGCTGATCTCCGGCATACGGCCTCCTCAGAGGTGGTGGCGCTGGGCCTTCTTCTCCTCGGCGTACTCGGCGTAGGCCTGCTGCGTGGACTCCAGCTCGGACACCTCCGAGACCGGCACGTCCCACCAGGCGCTGCCAGGAGGGTTGGGGCCGTAGAGGTCGGTCTCGATGTAGAGCACGACCGGCCCGTCCGCCTCGGCGGCCTTGACGTAGTTGGCGCGGAACTCCTCGATCCCGTTGCAGCGCAGCACGTCCGCACCCCAGGAGGCGGCGTTCGCGGCCAGGTCGAAGGGCACCTTCTCACCGTCGAGACGACCGGACGCGCGGTTGCGCATGCGGTACTTCGTGCCGAAGCGCTGCGACCCGCGCGACTCCGAGAGCGCACCGATCGACGCGAAGCCGTGGTTCTGCAGGAGCACGACGATGACCTTGAGGCCCTCGGACACGATGGTCGCGAGCTCCATCGGCATCATCTGGTAGGTGCCGTCGCCGACGATCGCCACGACCTGCCGGTCCTCGTGGCCGTCGCTGTCGAGCGCAAGCCGGACGCCCATCGCCGCGGGGATCTCGTAGCCCATGCAGGAGTAGGCGTACTCCAGGTGGTACTGCTCGGGGGTCCGCGCGCGCCAGAGCGCCTGCAGGTCACCGGGCATCGAGCCGGCCGCGTTGATCACGACGTCGTGGTCGCCCATGAGCTCGTTGAGCGCACCGAAGACCTCGGTCTGCGCGGGGAGCGGCTGGTTGTCGCGGTGGTAGCACTCGTCGATGACCTGGTCCCACTCGGCCCACAGGTCCGCGGCGCGCTGCTGGTATGCCGGATCGGTGGTCCAGCCGTCGAGCGCGCCCTGGAGCGCGGTCAGCGCCTCGCGCGCGTCCGCCACCACCATCGTCGCCGCGTGCTTGGCGGCGTCGAAGGCGAGCACGTTGACGTTGACGAATCGCACGTCGGGAGAGGCGAACACGGTGTGCGACGCCGTCGTGAAGTCGCTGTAGCGGGTCCCCACCCCGATGACGAGGTCGGCCTCGCGGGCGAGGGTGTTGGCGGCACTGTTTCCCGTGGAACCAACCCCGCC
Organism: Arsenicicoccus cauae; assembly: GCF_043162025.1. Taxonomy (NCBI): domain Bacteria; kingdom Bacillati; phylum Actinomycetota; class Actinomycetes; order Micrococcales; family Intrasporangiaceae; genus Arsenicicoccus; species Arsenicicoccus cauae. The sequence continues at coordinate 670,978 of NZ_CP171001.1, forward strand.
GACGGACAGCGGGTGCTCCCAGCTGATCGCGCCCTTGCCGGCCTGGGTGTCGGCGACGGGGATGCCCGTGGCCGTGGCGAACTCACGCAGTGCCTCGCTCGCCCCGCTGTAGATCGCGCCCCCGCCGGCCACGAGCAGCGGTCGTTCGGCGGCGCGGATCGCCTCGACGGCGCGCTGCAGGGCGGCGGGCTCGGGGACGGGCCGCGCGACGTGCCACACCCGCTTGCCAAAGAGCTCGGCCGGCCAGTCGTAGGCCTCGGCCTGGACGTCCTGCGGCAGGCAGATCGTGACGGCGCCGGTCTCGGCGGGGTCGGTGAGCACGCGCATGGCCGCCAGCAGGCTCGGGATGAGCTGCTCGGGCCGGTTGATGCGGTCCCAGAATCGGCTGACCGCCTTGAACGCGTCGTTGACCGACACGTCCAGGCTGCGCGGGTCCTCCAGCTGCTGCAGCACCGGGTCGGGGTAGCGGGTCGCGAACTGGTCGGACGGCAGGAGGAGCACGGGGAGGCGGTTGGTGGTGGCCAGGGCTGCGCCGGTGACCATGTTGGTCGCGCCGGGCCCGATGGAGGTCGTGACCGCGAGCGTCTGCAGCCGGTCCTTGGTCTTGGCGTAGGCCGACGCCGCGTGGACCGCGCCCTGCTCGTTGCGGGCCAGGTAGTAGGGCAGGTGCTCGGCGTCGTCGCCGCCCTCCAGGGCGACCTGGTCCTGCAGCAGGGCCTGCCCGACGCCCGCGACGTTGCCGTGCCCGAAGATGCCGAAGCAGCCTGGGATCAAACGCTGCTCGTGGCCGTCCCGCTCGGACCACTGGTTGGCCAGGAAGCGCACGACCGCCTGGGCGACGGTCAGCCGCACGGTGGGTGCTCCGGCATACGGGTAGGTCGAGGTCATCGTCGTCCTCCTCGGTGTGGTCGCGTCAGGGTGCCGGGACGAGGATGTCACGCACGACCTGGTCGAGCTCCTCGTCGGCGGCGATGAACTGCCGCAGCGTCTTGCGGGTGGCGCCGAAGGTGTCGAACTCCTCGGGGGTCATGCCGTCGACGTCGTAGGCGCGGCGGAACTCCGGGACCTTGGCGTAGAGCTCGTCGACGATCGCCGGGTCGACCGGGACGCTCATGCGCTCGGGCAGCTCCTCCCCGGCGTCGACGATCCGCTGCTGCCACGCGAACGGCGGGGAGATCACGAGGTCGCCGCCGACGAGCTCGGACAGCTGCTTGGTGTTGCGGAAGGCCGCGGACAGCAGGCGGGCTCGCAGCCCGCGCTCGGCAAAGATGCCGTAGGCCTTCTTGAACGCCGCGATTCCGGCCCACTCCAGGTGCTCGGGGTCGATGTCGGTGCCGTCGGCCTTGACGCAGTCCTTGAGCCAGTCGTCGAGGCGGCCGCACATGATGGTGACGACCGGGCCCATCCCCTCGACGCTCCTGCCCTCGGCCTCGCGACGCCGCAGCCCGCGTTCGATGGCCTCGCCGGCGGCGACGGCCTGCGGGACGGTGAAGGAGACGGTGACGTTGATGCTGACCCCGCGATAGGTCGCCTCCTCGATCGCCTCGATGCCGCGCCGGGTGGCGGGGATCTTGACGATGATGTTGTCGGCGAGCCCGCTGAAGTGCTCCGCCTGGTCGACGAGCTTGGCGGCGCTGCGGGCCAGGCGCGGGTCGGTCTGCATCGAGAGACGGCCGTTGCGCCCGGCATACCGCTCGAAGGCCGGCTCGAGCAGCCTGGCGGCGTCGATGGACAGCTCCTCGACGACCTTCCACCCGATCTCGGACTCGGTGGCCTCGGGCATCTCGGCGTCGAGCTCCTTGATCCGGGCGCTCCACCGCGGCAGGTCCGCCTTGACGCAGGCCACCGCGATGACCGGGTTGCAGGTGGCCCCCACCGCGCCGTACTCGATGGACTGCTTGAGCTCGACCGGGTCCGCGGAGTCGTTCCACAGGACGGTGGTCGGGTAGGCCTCCACCATCGAGTTCAGGTTGGTGCTCATCAGCTGCCTCCAGTGCACGTCGACGTGCGGGTGGGTCGCGGGTGGGTTCGCGGGTCATTCCATTCAAGCCGGGCGCCGATCCCCTGTCAACCTATTGTCCTGACATTTGCACACTGGGACCCAGTGCCGGCCCACCCGTCGTCGCGCCCGCTCGCCATGACGAGATCGGATACTGTGCAACCGTGCCCACGCCGTTGCCCGTCTCGCTGGACCGTGCGGCCCCCACACCGCTCTACGACCAGCTCGCGGCCCAGCTGCGCGCCGCGATCGACGACGGCGTCCTGCAGCCCGGCGACCCCTTCGAGAACGAGCTGTCTCTGGCCGCCCGCCTGCACGTGTCGCGACCGACCGTCCGCAAGGCCATCGCCCAGCTCGTCGCCGACGGGCTGCTGGTGCGGCACCGCGGCATCGGCACCCGCGTCGCCTCCCCGGTCGTGCACCAGCGGGACGACCTGACCCCCTTGTATGACGAGCTGGACCGCACCGGGCGCCGCCCCCAGACGCAGGTGGTCCGCCTGGTGCCCGCCCGTCGCAACAAGGTCGCCGCCACGGCTCTGGGGCTGGATCCCCGCGTGCCGCTCGTCTATCTGGAGCGGGTGCGCTGGTCGGACGGGCGCCCCCTGGTGGTGCTGCGGTCCTGGTTGCCGCCGCAGTTCGCGACGCTCACAGCGGCCGAGCTGGGCGAGCACGGGCTCTACGAGCTGCTGGGGCGTCGCGGGGTGGTCGCCGACGTGGCCCGCCAGCGGCTGGGGGCCCGGATGGCGACGCTCACCGAGCGGCGCCAGCTGCAGCTCACGCGCGCCGACGCCGTGCTGACCGTGCTGTGGCAGTCGTACACCGCCGACGGGACCCCGATCGAGTACGGCGACCACGCCTACCGCGGCGACCAGTACGTCGTGGACAACACCCTGCGCAATCCCTGACTCCCTCACCCCCGCTCACCCCCACGCCGACCGTTCAGAATCGGACGCCGTGGGCCTCCATGACTGACCAGTCGGCGGGATGGGCGCGCGCGCAGACAGCGGGAGGCCCGGCGCCATGCCCCCGTGGGGGATGGCGCCGGGCCTCTCGGCATACGGCAGGCGAATCAGCCTGGGTCGATCACCTCGACCTGCGGTGCGACACCCGGCTGATGAACCTACCGGGGGTAGGACCATCAGCCTGGGGGACGGAGGCCGGTCGATGCCCCTACCCCCGGTGGGTCACTTCGCGGCGACGACGTCCAGCTTGACGTTGGCCGTGACGTCCGCGTGCAGACGCACGGTCGCCTCGTACGCGCCGAGGGTGCGGATCGCCCCCTTGACCTCGAGCTTGCGACGGTCGACCTTGGGGCCGCCCGCGGAGACGATCGCGTCGACGATCTGCGCGGTGTGGACCGAGCCGTAGAGGCGGCCGGCCTCGCCGGACTTCACCGGCACCTTGTAGGCCTTGACCTCGAGACGCTGCTTGGCGTCCTTGGCCTCCTCGATCGTCTTGTGCTCGCGCGCGGCGCGGGCCTTCTGGATCGCCTCGACCTGCTTCTCGCCGCCCTTGGTCCACTGGGTCGCGAGACCGCGGGGGATGAGGTAGTTGCGGGCGTAGCCGTCCTTGACCTCGACGATGTCGCCGGGGGCACCGAGGCCGGTGACCTCGTTGGTGAGGATGAGCTTCATGTCAGTTCGTCCTTTCCCGGGCTCAGCGAGCGGAGCTCGAGTAGGGCAGCAGGGCGACCTCGCGGGCGTTCTTGACGGCCTTGGCGATGAGGCGCTGCTCCTGGACGGAGACACCGGTCACGCGACGTGCGCGGATCTTGCCGCGGTCGGAGATGAACTTGCGCAGCAGCGCGGTGTCCTTGTAGTCGATGTTCTCGATCTTGGCGGCCTTGAGCGGGTTCGCCTTCTTCTTGGGCTTGCGCACAACGGGCTTGGCCATTGTGGGACTCCTTGGGTGTGCGATGCGTGGTGCCGCCGGCCTGGGGCAGCGGCTCAGAGTGTGATGTCGGTATGACGGGCGCGATGCCCCGCCACCGACGGACGTGCTCGATCCGGACGGGTCTCGGGGTCGGTCAGAACGGCGGCTCGTCGTAGGACGGCGCTCCGCCGCCCCAGCCGCCCTGGCCGCCTGCCGCCGGCTCACCGCCGGACTGCTGACCGCCGGACTGCTGACCGCCACCCGCGCCACCGCCGGTCGACCAGGGGTCGTCGCCGGAGCCGGCGTTGCCGCCGCCCCAGCCACCCTGGCCACCGCCGGAGCCGGCGTTGCCGCCACCGAAGCCACCGCCCTGGCCGCCGCCGAAGCCGCCGCCACCACCGCCACCGCGCTGGGTGCGGGTGACCTTGGCCGTGGCGTAGCGCAGCGACGGGCCGACCTCGTCGACCTGCATCTCCATGACGGACCGCTTCTGACCGGACTCCTTGTCCTCCCAGGAGCGGGAGACCAGGCGACCGGTGACGACGACGCGCATGCCGCGCTGGAGGGACTCGGCGACGTTCTCTGCTGCCTCACGCCACACGGAGCAGCGCATGAACAGCGTCTCGCCGTCCTTCCACTCGTTGGACTGGCGGTCGAACGTGCGCGGCGTGGACGCCACGGTGAAGTTGGCGACGGCCGCACCGGACGGCGTGAACCGCAGCTCCGGGTCCTGGGTGAGGTTGCCGATGATCGTCAGCGTGGTCTCTCCGGCCATGGATCTCTCCTCGTCGAGCGGTGGTGGATCGAGCTGTGCGAGAACGACTCAGGCGCCGGGGCGCAGGAGCTTGGTCCGCAGGATGGACTCGTTCAGACCGAGCTGGCGGTCCAGCTCCTTGGCCGTGGCGGGCTCGGCCGTGAAGTTCACGACGGCGTAGTAGGCCTCGGCGTTCTTGTTGATCTCGTAGGCCAGGCGGCGCTTGCCCCACAGGTCGACGTTGTCGACGGTGCCCTTGTCCTGGGTGATGACGGTGAGGAACTTGTCCAGCGACGGCTGGATGGTGCGCTCCTCGAGAGCGGGGTCGAGGATGATCATCAGTTCGTACTGACGCATGCGTTAACCCACCTCCTCTGGTCTCGGCGGTCACGGTCTCTCCGTGACAGGAGGGTGTGCATGACGCTCGCCCGGGCACCGCGACGGACGTCACGAGCACACAGACGAGCCGTCCTAGCCTACACGACCTTGAGCAGGACCTGGTCAGGGGCGTTGGCGGCGACGCCCGCCACGGGATCGCGCTCCGGACGCCCGGTGGCCTCGCGGTCCGGTGGCTCGTCCCGCGCGCGCCGGGTCACGACTAAGACCAGCCACAGCCACGCGGCGATGCGGGCCACCACGAGCACCCCGAACCACCCCGCGGGCAGGCCCCGGTCGGGGTCGGTGCGGGCGGCGATGTGCAGCCACACCCCGACGAAGTAGGTCACCTCCACCGCGGCCCACACCAGGTGGTCGCGCCATCGCACGCCGATCAGCGCCAGCAGGGGCGGGATCCACAGCGCGGCCTGCGGCGGCAGGCTCTTGCCGGTCGCGGCGACGAGCACCACGAGCACGAGCGCGACCTCGGCGACGGCCGGCCGCCGCGCCGTGCCCAGGGCGAAGAATGCGGCCACCACGACGGCCGCCACCCAGCCGAGCACGGCCAGCAGGGTGGCGAGGCCGGTCGGGACGGCGACGCCGGCCGCGGCCAGCAGGTGGGTGAGCGAGCCGTAGCCCGGCGCGGCGCCCGCCCAGCCGGTGTAGACGTCCAGCGCCTGGCGACCGCTGAGCGCGACCACGGTGCCGACGACGGCCACGACCGTGAGCAGGGCGACGCCCGCCGCGAGCCCCCACTCGACCAGCCGCCCGGCGCGCAGGCACACCAGGCCGAGCGCGAGGACCAGCAGGACCGACGTGGACCGGCAGCTGATCGCGAGACCCAGCAGGATCCCGGCCTGCACCGCGTGGCGACGTCCCCACGCCACGAGCCCCGCGATGCCCAGGGTCACCGCCAGCAGGTCGAAGCTGACCAGGGCGGCCGTCGCGACGACGGGTGACAGGGCGAGGTGCGCCACCGCCCAGCGGGTGCGGGGCTGGGCGCGGACCAGCAGGCCGACGAGCAGGACGAGCAGGACGGTGAGCAGCCCCGCCCAGGCCGCGACGTAGACCTGGGCGGCCGGCAGCGTGCGCCCCTGCTCGGGCCCGCCCGGGACCAGCAGCGACAGCAGCCACATCACGACACCTGTGCCGGCCGGCTGCCCGACCCCGGACCCGTGGCCGTAGGCGAAACCGCCGTCCGCCAGGCCGCTGCTCTGGTAGACGACGGGGATGTCGGAGTAGCAGGCGTGCCAGAACTGGTCCGCCGCACGCCAGCCCCGCGCGAGGCAGTGTCCACGGACGAGGACGGACAGGGCCATCAGCACGGTCGCCGTGCAGGACAGGACGACCACGGCGGGACCCAGGCCACGGCGGCCGATGGCGGCATACCGCCCGACCGGACCACCCAGCCACTCGCTCGCGACCCGAGCCACCGGGTCCTCGCGGGTGGGCGCGACGGTGCGGGTGGGGTCGCTCAGCTGCATGCGCCCATCATGCCCGCTCGCCCGCCGCTCAGCCGGTGGCCGACGTGGGGGCGCTGCGGGCCGTCTGGGTCGGGGGCGGCGGCGGGGCCGGGGCCGGCGCTGTCGCCGACGGCTGCACCGCCGTGCGCGAGGGCGCAGGCTCGGCCGGGCCGCTCGGCGCCGACGGCGTGTCCTGCGTCGGCGTCTGCGACGGCTGCGCGGCCGAGGAGGTGGCGGGCGCGCTCGCACGGCCGGTGTCGCCCGTGCCGGAGTTGCCCGAGCCACCCGGGCCCGCCGGCGCCGTGGACGTCGACCGCGGCCGGGTGCCGATGTTCTTGCGATCCTCGTCGTTGACGCCGACCCGCTCGGGGAAGTCCTTCTCCTCGACGCCCTCCAGCACCGTGCGCATGAACTGCGTCCAGATCGGCACGCAATACTTGTAGCCACCGACGTTGCGGCCGAGCGGCACGTTGGTCCTGCCGTCCTCGGACGGCTTGTAGATCGCGCACCCCGCGGCCAGCTGCGGGACATAGCCGATGAACCAGACCTCCTTGTGGTCCTCGGCCGTGCCGGTCTTGCCGGCGGCGGGACGCCGGACCCGCTGGGCGTATGACGCAGTGCCCTCGGTGATCGGGTGGGTCAGGGCCTCGGTGACGTCCACGGCCACGTCCCGGTCGATGGCCTGCGTCGTGCTCGTCGACGCGGTGTAGTCCACCTCCCCGTCGGAGCTCTTGACCGAGGCGATGATGTGCGGTGTCGCGCGCCTGCCCTCGGCCGCGATCGTCGCGTAGCCGTTGGTGTTGTCCAGGACGCTCGGGGTGGCCGTGCCGAGGGTGTTGGTGAGGTTGTCCTCGACGTTGACCTGCGCGGTGCCCGGGATCCCGGTGTCCAGGGCCGCCTTCTTGGTGGCGGCCGGGCCGATCGCCTTGTTGAGCCGCACGAACGCCGTGTTGACCGAGTCCGCGGCGGCCTGACGCAGGTCGATCCAGCCGTACTGCTGGTTGAACTCGTTCTCGATCTCGTCGTTGGTCCCCGGCACCTGGTAGGGCGAGGAGCCGCTCACGCGGGACCGTGTGGAGTAGCCGTTCTGCAGGGCCCCCACCAGCGTGTAGGCCTTGAAGGTCGAGCCCGCCGACAGGTGCGCGTCCACCGCGTTGTTGTAGGGACGCTTGGCGAAGTCGGTCCCGCCATACAGAGCCTTGATCGCCCCGGTGCCCGGCTCGACCGCGGACATCCCGGTCTGCGCGCCCTCGATGTCGTCGGCCGCACCGCGGTCGGCGATGGCCTCGATCATCGCCTGCTGGTATCTCTGGTCCACGGTCGTGACGATGCGCAGACCACCCTTGGCGATGGCGTCCTCGTCCAGCTTGGCCCGGCTCACCAGCTCCTTCTTGGCCAGGTCGACCAGGTAGCCGTTGGTGCCGCCGGTGATCTCGATGGGCTTGGCCTTGACCACGGTGGGATAGACCGCCTGGGACCGCTGCGCGGCCGTGAGCCAGCCCTGGTCGACCATCGCGTCGAGGATCCACGACACGCGCTCCTTGCTGCGGGCCAGGTTGCTCGCCGAGCGGGAGGGGTCGTAGATCGAGGGGCCACGGATGACCGACGCCAGCAGGGCGCCCTCGGCGGGGGTCAGCTGCGAGACGTCCTTGCCGAAGTACGCCTTGGACGCCGTCTGGATGCCGCTCGCGCTGCGCCCGAAGTAGATCGTGTTGAGGTAGTCCTCGAGGATCTGGTCCTTGCTGCGCTGCTGGTCCAGCTTGACGGAGATGATGATCTCCTTGAGCTTGCGCTGGACCGTCTGGTCGCTGGTCAAGAAGGTGTTCTTGACGTACTGCTGCGTGATGGTCGACCCGCCCTGGGTCGCGCCACCCTCCAGGGACACCTTGATCGCGCGGGCGATACCGCTCGGGCTGACTCCGTTGTTGGAGTAGAAGGAGCGGTCCTCGGCCGCGAGGAAGGCCTTCTGCACGTGGTCGGGCACCCTGCTCAGGGGGACGTTCTCGCGGTTGGTGCCACCCGTCAGCCGGCCCATCTCGGTCTTGCCGTCGGCGAAGTAGACCGTCGAGATCTGCGCCTGCGACGCCGGGTTGGGGTCGGGGATGTCGATCGTCGAGTAGAGATAGGCCACCGCGGCGGCGCCGAGCGCCAGCAGCGTCACCAGCGCGAGGCCGAGCCAGGTCAGGAAGCGAGCCCACCCGCTGCGGCGGCGGGGCTTGCGGGGCTTGCGCGCCGTCCTCGACGGATTGCCCCCGGGGCCGACGCCGGCACCGGCGCCCTGGGTCGTGGCTGGGCTCACGCGATCTCCTCGATGCTCCGAGGTGGTGGGCCCACCTCCGGTCTGCCCGTCAGTATGACGGCCCCTCCTGGTCCTCGCCCGGAGCATCGCCGGTCCCCTCCCCCAGCCGGACGCGCACGGCGGCGTGACAAGGCCGCACGGACATGACAAAGTGCGTGTTTGTCATGTCGGTGACGGGCGGACGGCATACAGCCGGCCCTGCCACGGGTCCCCGCCACCCAGCCATCCACACGAGGAGCACCCATGCCTGCAGTGCGCGTCGCGATCGTCGGCGTCGGCAACTGTGCGACGTCCCTTGTCCAGGGCGTCCACTACTACAAGGACGCCAGCCCCGAGGACACGGTCCCGGGGCTGATGCACGTCCTGCTCGGCGACTACCACGTGCGCGACGTCGAGGTCGTCGCCGCGTTCGACGTCGACGACAAGAAGGTCGGCAAGGACCTCTCCGAGGCCATCAACGCCTCCGAGAACAACACGATCAAGATCTGCGACGTGCCGACGCTCGGCGTCGAGGTGCAGCGCGGGCACACCCTCGACGGCCTCGGCAAGTACTACCGCCAGACCATCGACGAGTCCACGGCCGAGCCCGTGGACGTGGTCCAGGCGCTCAAGGACGCCGAGGTCGACGTGCTCGTGTCCTACCTCCCCGTGGGGTCGGAGGAGGCCGACAAGTTCTACGCGCAGTGCGCGATCGACGCCAAGGTCGCGTTCGTCAACGCGCTGCCCGTCTTCATCGCGAGCGACCCCGAGTGGGCCGCGAAGTTCGAGGCCGCCGGCGTCCCGATCATCGGCGACGACATCAAGTCACAGGTCGGCGCCACCATCACCCACCGCGTGCTGGCCAAGCTGTTCGAGGACCGCGGGGTGGCGCTGGACCGGACCTATCAGCTCAACGTCGGCGGCAACATGGACTTCAAGAACATGCTCGAGCGCGAGCGCCTGGAGTCCAAGAAGGTCTCCAAGACCCAGGCCGTCACCTCCAACCTGCACGGCGAGCTGGCCGGCAAGACGGACGACCGCAACGTCCACATCGGCCCGTCGGACTACGTGGCGTGGCTGGACGACCGCAAGTGGGCCTATGTCCGCCTGGAGGGCCGGGCGTTCGGCGACGTGCCGCTCAACCTGGAGTACAAGCTCGAGGTCTGGGACTCCCCCAACTCGGCGGGCATCATCATCGACGCGATCCGGGCGGCCAAGATCGCGCTGGACCGGGGCATCGGGGGTCCGCTGCTCTCACCCGCGGCATACCTGATGAAGTCCCCGCCGGAGCAGCGTCCCGACGACGAGGGCCGCGCCAAGCTCGAGGCCTTCATCGCCGGCAGCGAGAGCCGCTGACGCCCGTGACCGACAGCCCGACAGCCCCCGCAGGCGGGCGACGCGCCGACCGGTGATCGCGGAGACCTGGGCACGGTGGACGGTGCTCAGGTCTGCGCGACCGGTGTGTGTGGCGGTCGTCTCGTTCGTGGGGCCGCACCGGCGCGAGGGGTCGCGGCGGGGCCGACCGGGGTCTACGGTCGAGCCATGCAGCTCGCCGAGGAACTCCTGCTCCTGCTCACCGACGACGAGACGGGCCGGATGAGCGTGCCCGAGCGCGTGCTGGACCTTGCGGTCGCCGGTGGCGCGCTGAGCGAGCTGGGGGCGATCGAGCAGGTGCGGGTCGTCGAGGAGCACGAGCACGTGGTCGGGTCGCTGGGCGAGCCGATCCAGGCGGGCCGGCTCGCCATCGACGACGAGGTCACCCACGACGCCGACCCCGTGCTCGACGGGGCGTTGGAGACCTTCCGCGGGATGCAGGGTCGCAAGCTCACCAACGTCCTGCCGATCATGGGCCGGGCCCTCTATCCGGCGCTGCACCGTGACCTGGAGGCCAAGGGCGTGCTCCGCCGCGAGGCCCCCGCCCGCCAGTCGATGATCCCTCGGACGACCTGGGTCGCCGTCGACAGCACCCACGAGGACTCGGTGCGCCAGCACCTGGCGGACGTGCTGCTGCACGACGCGGAGCCCGACGACCGCGCCCGGCACCTCATCGGCCTGCTGCACGCGATCGGAGCCCTGACCGTCGCCATGCCCGAGCTCGAGGCCGACCGTGAGCGAGCGCTGCAGACGGCGCTCGAGGTGCGGGCGTTGACGGACGTGCACGGGCCGTGCGGGCGCGTCCTCGCAGCGATCGACGAGCTGGTCTAGCTAGTCCGGCTGGTCTCGCTGCTCGGTGGACTCGGGCTGGGTGACCCACCACTGCCTGAGGCGCATGGCCGCCTCCTCGCGCCCGATCATGCCCTCGTCGAGGCGCACCGCGAGCAGGTGCTTGTAGGCGCGTCCGAGCACCGGCCCGGGCCGGATGCCGAGCACCTCGGCGATCTCGTTGCCGTCGAGCTCGGGCCGGATGGCGGCGAGCTCCTCCTCGGCCTGCAGCCGCTCGATGCGCGCCTCCAGGCCGTCGTAGCTGCGCCGCAGCCGGCCCGCCTTGCGAATGTTGCGCGTGGTGCAGTCGGCGCGGGTCAGCAGGTGCAGCCGGGACAGCAGCGGCCCCGCGTCGGTCACGTAGCGGCGCACGGCGGAGTCGGTCCACTCGCCGTCGCCGTAGCCGTGGAACCGCAGGTGCAGCTCGATCAGCCGTGACACCGCCTTGGTCGTGTCCTTGTCGAAGCGCAGGGCCTTGAGCCGCTTGGTCGCCATACGGGCGCCCACGAGCTCGTGGTGGTGGAAGGACACGCCCCCGTCGGGCTCGAACCGCCGCGTCGCGGGCTTGCCGATGTCGTGCAGCAGCGCCGCGAGTCGCAGCACCAGATCAGGCCGTATGACGGGCCCGCCGTCGGCCGGGGCCACCGCCCCCGGCTCGGCCGCCGCCGTCCCGCGACCCGGCTGGGGGGCGGGGAGCTCCAGGTCGATGGCCTGCGCGAGGACGGTGAGGGAGTGCTCGTAGACGTCCTTGTGGCGGTTGTGCTCATCGACGGTGCGCCGCATACCGGACAGCTCGGGCAGCATGACGTCGGCGAGGCCGGTGTCGGTGAGCACCTCGAGACCGGGCCTGGGGTCGGGGGTCAGCATCAGCTTGACCAGCTCGTCGCGGATCCGCTCTGCGGAGATGATCTCGAGCGACCCGGCGCGCTCGCGCATCGCCGCCTCCACCTCGGGGTCGAGCGCGAGGCCCAGCTGAGACACGAAGCGCGCCGCCCGCATCATGCGCAGCGGGTCGTCGCCGAACGACTCGGCCGGCGTCCCCGGCGTGCGCAGCAGCCCGCGGGCGAGGTCGCCCAGACCGTCGTGCGGGTCGACGAAGGTCAGGTCGGGCAGCCGCAGCGCCATCGCGTTGACGGTGAAGTCGCGGCGGACGAGGTCGTCCTCGAGGCGGTCGCCGTAGGACACCTCGGGCTTGCGGGTGGTGCGGTCGTAGGCGTCCTTGCGGTAGGTCGTGATCTCGACCTGCCAGCCGTCCTTGCGCGCCCCGATGGTGCCGAACGCCCGCCCGACGTCCCACAGCGCGTCGCCCCAGCCGCGGAGCAGGCGCTCGGTCTGCTCGGGGCGGGCGTCGGTGGTGAGGTCGAGGTCCATGGACGTGCGGCCCAGGACGGCGTCCCGCACCGGCCCACCCACGAGGGCGAGCTCGTGCCCGGCCGCCCCGAACCTCTCCCCCAGCTCGGTCAGCAGGCCGGTGACGGGCGCGAGCCGACGCGCCGCGGCGGCGAGCAGCTCGTCGGTGGGGGGGTGGGTGGGTCCAGGCACAGTTCCCCACCTTAGAAGACCGCGGGGGCCGACGTGGCACCGCGACCGAGCACTCCAGGTCTCGTTAGAGTGCTCAGGTGACCACTCCCCATCCGACCAACCCGGCAGCGCGGTTCCCGCGTCGACTGCCGGCGGTGGAGGAGGTCTCGGCGGGCGGCGTGATCGTGCGCGTCGAGCGCGGTCTGGCGGAGCTGGCGATCATCGCGCGCCGCAACCGGGCGGGCCGCGTCGAGTGGTGCCTGCCCAAGGGGCACATCGAGGGGGCCGAGACGCTCGAGGAGACGGCGGTCCGTGAGGTGGCCGAGGAGACCGGCATCGAGGGGCGGGTGATCGCCTCCCTGGGCTCCATCGACTACTGGTTCACCACCTCGGCGTCGCGCGTGCACAAGGTGGTCCACCACTACCTCCTCGAGGCGCTCGGGGGGCACCTCACGATCGAGAACGACCCCGACGCCGAGGCGATCGACGTGGCCTGGGTGCGCCTGGGCGACAACACGACCGAGCTGACCTTTCCCAACGAGAGGCGCATCGCCGCGGCGGCGTGGCAGCGCCTCGCGGGGGACCGGTGACTCGTCGGTCGGTCCGGGCCGCGGCGGCCGTCGCCGCCTCGATCGTGCTCGTCGGTATGCCGACCGCGGCCGCCGCCATACCTCACCGCCCGCCCGCCACGGTCCCCGAGGCCCGGCCCAGCGCCCAGGCGAGCGGGCTCACGGTGCGCCTGGACGAGCTCGCCCCGGCCGTGGTGCGGCCGGACCAGGACGTGACGGTGCGGGTGACGGTCTCGTCCACGAGCACCCAGGCGAGCGGACCGCTGTCAGCCCGGGTGCTGCTCGGCGGCGCGCCCTTCACGCAGCGCCAGGCCCTGTCGAGCTGGCTGCACGCCACCCAGCCGCGATCCCTCGCCACGCGAGAGGTCGCCACCCAGTCGCTGGCAGCCGGGGTGCCGGCCAAGGGCTCGACGACGGCGACGATGACCATTGCCCGCAGCGCGCTGCGACGGGGCACGCCGTTCGGCTCCTACCCGCTGGCCGTCGAGGTGCGCAGCGGCAGCGAGCGCGTGGCCCTGGCCCGGTCGGTGCTGCCCTGGGTCAGCGGCAGCCAGGAGTACGAGCCGCTGCGCCTCGCCTGGATCGCCCCCCTCACCCTGCCGGCCCGCCGTGAGCTGTTCGCCGGCGACGTCCGCGAGGTGGGGGCCGCCTGGTCGCAGACCATCGGGGACGGGGGCGTCCTGCGGCAGCGCCTGGACGCCGCCGTCGGCACACCGGTGACCTGGATGGTCGACCCGGCCGTCCTCACGCCCCCGACCGGGGCCGGTGGTCTGGTGACGTCCGCGTCCGCAACCCCGACACCGGCACCGACACCGACGAACACCACGAGCACGAGCCCGAGCACGACCACGAGGGCCGGGGTGGTCACGCCCTCGCCCGCCGGCACGCCCCCACCCGGCTCGGCGTCCCCCTCGCCCCCGGCCTCCTCGCCCGCGGGTCAGACCCCGCCTCCGGCCCCCGGGGCTGCGTCCGATCCTCTGGGCGCCGCCAAGGCCGCGGCGGACGCCCTCGCAGGCCGCCTCAAGGCGTTGGGCGACGACCAGCCCGTCTGGTCCCTGCCGGCCGGCGACCCCGACACCGCCGCCCTCGTCCGTGCCACCCCCGACCCGGGTCTCAGCTCGGTGGTGTGGCCCGCGGGCAGCGACCCGCTGAGCACGGTGCTCGGGCGCACCGTCACCGACTCCATCGCCTGGCCGGCGGACGGCTCGTGGGCCGAGGGGCGGACCACCGCCTGGACCCGGACCACCGGTGGCTCCTCGCCGACCGCGGCCGTGGTGTCCACGGAGGCGGTCGCGTCACCCCAGCGCAAGACCACGCCGGGGGCGGCCCAGCGCAGCGCCGACGGCACACCGCTGCTCGCCTACGACGAAGGCCTCAGCGAGGTGACCGCGGGCAACGAGTCCTCCTCCGACACCGAGGTCGTGCAGGAGTTCCTGGGCCAGTCGCTCACCCTGCTGGGGGAGCTGCCGGGCACGCGCCGAACGGCCCTGGTGGCCGTCCCTCGCGGGACCACCCTGTCCGGCCCCGCGCTCCGTCGGCTCTGGGGGGCCACTGCCTCGGCGCCCTGGCTGCGTCAGGTCGACGTCAGCAGCATCCTCGGGCAGGGCCCGCAGGTGCGGCAGGGCAGCCAGGTCACCTCGTCCACCACTCCCACGAGACCTCCCTCGCCGCTGGACGGTACGACGGTGGACGAGCTCGAGTCGGACCTCGCGACCGTGGAGGGGCTGCGGCGCATCCTGCCCGCCGACGCCCCGACCACGCGGACCTGGACGGCCGCCATCAAGCAGCTGACGTCGTCGCGCTGGCGCGGTGGGTCGCAGACCTGGAGCCAGCTGCGGGACGCGGTGGGCGGCTCGATCGACGCCGCGGCCCACGGCGTGCAGGTCCGGCCGAGCACGATCAACTTCCTGGCGGACTCGGGCACGATCCAGATCACCGTCGACAACACGCTGCCGTATGCCGTCCACGACGTCCGCCTCGAGCTGGTCCCAGGCAGCCCCAAGCTGCGGGTCACGCAGAGCACCAAGTCGCTCACCATCGCGGCCGGCAGCCGCACGACCATCCAGGTCGAGGTGACGGCGCTCGGGGCCGGCACCGTGCCGCTGGAGGCGCGGCTGTCCACGCCCGACGGGATCGCGCTGGGCTCCGCGACGACCGTGGACATGAACGTCCGCCCCACGAGCGTGTGGGTCTTCGCGCTCGTCGCGGGTATCGTCGGCCTGATCCTCGTGCTCGGCCTCGCCCGCTCCCTGCGCCGTGGCCCCACCCGGGCCCAGCGCGAGCTCGGCGACCACGAGGCGGTGGCCGACGCGGTCCTCGGCACCGGTGGCTCCGACCCCTCCCGCAGCACCGACAAGGATCCTCGATGAGCAGCACACGGCACGGTGCACCGCCGCCGACGGACGGCCCCGCCCCCGGGCGCCCCGGCACCGACGAGACCCTCGCACCCACCGCTGCCGAGCCTGCCTCGGCCCCGGCCGACGGCGTCGTGCAGGAGCAGAGCGTCCGACGGGCGAGCGCCCTCATGGCCGCCGGCTCGATCGTGTCCCGGCCCCTGGGGCTCGTCCGCCAGCTGATGCTCGTGGCCTGCCTCGGGGTGACCACCGCGTCGGCCGACGCGTTCAACACCGCCAACCAGCTGCCCAACATCATCTACATGCTGCTGTCCGGTGGCCTGCTCACCGCCGTGCTCATCCCGCAGATCACCAAGGCGATGAAGCGCGAGGACCGCGGCCAGGAGGTGATCGACCGGCTCCTGACGATCTGCATCGGGGCCATCCTGGTCGTGACGGTCATCGCGACCCTGCTCGCGTCTCCGCTGGTCACGCTCTACCGCATCCCACCCGCCACGCGGGAGCTCGCGACGGCGTTCGCCCTCGTCTGCCTGCCGCAGATCTTCTTCTACGGCCTGTATGCCGTCCTCGGCCAGGTCCTCAACGCCCGAGGACGCTATGCGTCGTTCATGTGGACGCCGGTGCTCGCCAACCTCGTGCAGATCGCGGGCATGGCGGTCTTCCTGGCGCGCTACACCCACGCCGCCCCTCCGCAGGAGTGGACCCCGGGGATGATCTGGCTGCTCGCGGGCACGAGCACCGCCGGCATCGCGCTGCAGGCGCTCGCCCTCGTCCCGGACCTGCGGGCGAGCGGTTTCCGGTGGCGTCCCCGCTGGGGCTTTCGCGGCTACGGCTTCCGCGCGGCATCCACGATGGCCGGGTGGGCCTTCGCCGCCCTCGTCGTGGCCCAGCTGGGCGGTTACGCGTGCGCCGCGGTGATGAACACCGTCGCCGGCTGGGCCCGGCACGACGGCCAGCAGGTGGCGGGCATCTCGGTCTACCAGCTGGCCTTCCTCGTCTTCATGCTGCCGCACGGGATCATCACGACGTCGATCCTCACTGCCATCTACCCGCGCATGTCCCGCGCCGCGCACGACGAGGCGACCGACGAACTGCGGCGACTGCTGACGCGCGGCCTCACGCTGCCCTCCGTGGCCCTGGTGCCCATCACCGCCGCCGCGATCCCGTTGGCGGTGCCGGGCATGGCCATGGTGCCCCGGGTCAGCGGGGACGCCCTCAGCGAGACGGCGCTCGTGTTCGCAATCATGGTCCTGGGCCTGATCCCGTTCGGCTGGACCACGCTCCAGCAGCGCTTCTTCTTCGCCCTCGAGGACGGCCGCACCAACCTGCACCTGCAGCTGCTGCTCACGGCGATCCAGATCGCGCTCGCCCTGCTGGCGCTGGTCGGTCCGCGGGAGCACGTCGTGGCGCTGATCGCGGCCGGGCAGACGCTGGGCAACCTCGCGGCGGCGGTCGCCTTCGTCCTCATCGCGCAGCGTCGCGTCGGCGGGCTGCCGGTGCGGCACGTGGTGCGGCTGCACGTCCGGCTGGTCGTCGTGTCCACCCTCGCGGCCCTGCTCGCCTGGGGCTCGGTCGTCGGTCTGTCGGCGCTCCTCGGCACCTCGCGCCTCGACCACCTCGTGCAGCTGCTGGTCGGCGGGGCCGTGTTCGTCCTGGCCTTCCTGGGGCTGGCCCGCGCCTTTCGCATCCGGGAGGTCGACGACCTGCTCCGACCGGTCGCCGCGCAGCTGCGTCGCCGGACCGGAGCCGCCCCCAGCGCCTAGGATGCGATGAGCACGACCGCCCGCCCGTGGGGGACGCGACGCAGGTCACGCAGGACGACGAGAGGGAGTGACGGATGCCGGCAGTCGGACCGGGCACGTCGATCGGGGGCCGCTATCACCTGCGGCAGCGGCTCGAGCGCACGGACCGCGTGGAGCGCTGGGAGGCCGACGACACGACCTTCGGTCGCCGCGTCGTCGTCACCGTCCTCGACGCCGCCGACCCGGCCGCCGAGGCCGCCCTCGACGCCGCTCGCCGCGCCTCCGCGCTGACCGACCCACGGCTCCTGCCCATCCTCGACGCCGGCCGCGAGGACGGCCTCGTGCACGTCGTGGAGCAGGAGGTCCAGGGCAGCACCTTGACCGAGCTGCTGCGGGACGGCGGCCTCCCGCCCACCGAGGCACGGCGGATCGTGCTCGAGGTCGCCGAGGTCCTCGACCGCGCTCGTGCCCGCGGGCTGCACCACCTCGCCCTCACCCCCGACGACGTGCTGCGCGGGCGTGACGGCAGCGTGCGCCTGCGTGGCCTGGCGGTCCGCGCCGCCCTGCTCGGCCGGGACGGCGGCAGCGACCAGGCCGCCTCCCGCACCGACGCCATCGGTCTCGCGGCCCTCCTGCACGCGGCGACCACCGCCACGTGGCCGGGCCAGGACGCGACCTCGCTGCAGGCGACCCCCTTCGTGGGTGGCGCACCGGCCCCACCTTCCGAGCTCGTGGCCGCGGTGCCGGACGACATCGAGGACCTGGTCCGGCGGGCCCTCGGCCGCAGCCGTCCGGGCGAAGACCGCCCCCAGGACCCCGGAGTCGTCGCCGACGCGCTGCGCCCGGCCACGACGCGGGCCAGCGCCCCGGGTGCCACCCCCCTGCTCGAGGACGCCACCGCGGGCTCCCCGGGCGACCCTCTCCCCGCGTCGCCCACGGCCGTCACCGGGGCAGCGGACGACAGCGCAGCCCCCGCCGCAGCGGACGACGGCACCGTGCCGCAGGGCCCGGGCCACCGGCTCGCGGACGACCTGCGCAAGGACGTGGAGCACGTCCCCTCCCGCGCCGAGGCCGCGGCGATCGCCGCCGCCGGCGCCACCGCCGCCGGGACCAAGGCGGCCGCCCGTCGGGTGGGCGACCTCGTCGACGGCGCGTCCCGCCGGGTTGAGGACCGCCGCCGGGAGCGGGAGCAGCGTCGGCTCGAGAGCCAGCCCGCGAGGGTGCCGCTGTCGACGCTGGCGGACGAGCCACCGCGCCCGGTCGAGCCGGTGGCGCCCATCTTCGTCAACGACGTCCCGACGGGCACGCCCTCGCCTCGGCAGGCCAACTTCGTCATGGCGCTGCTCGCCGCCCTGGTGGTCCTGGGGCTGGTGCTGGGCGTCATCGGCGTCATGTCGATGGTCAGCAACATCCAGCGGCAGCTCGACGCACCCCCGGTCGCACGCACCTACACGGTGACGGCCCCCGCCGTCACCATCACCAAGGGGGCCGACGGCACGGTGACGACCCGTCCGGCCGCCCCGACCGGGCCTGCGGGCGCCCCGATTGCGGTGGTGGGCGTCTCGGCCTACGACCCCGAGGGTCAGGACCACGCCGAGAACAACGACTCCGTCGGCAACGTCCACGACGGCGACACGTCCACCTACTGGCGCAGCCAGCGCTACAGGACCGACACCTTCGGCAACCTCAAGTCGGGTGTCGGGCTCGCGGTCTACCTCGGTGACGCACACTCCGACGTGTCCCAGATCAAGCTGACGCTGCCCGACTCCTCCGGCGAGGACCTGACGGTCTACGGCAGCGACACCCCGACCCGGGACGGGGCCGCGGTGCTGGGCACCGTCAAGGGGGGCAAGGGCGAGGTGACGCTCACGGTGCCCCCCGGCCAGGGCAAGCGCCCCTACATCGTCGTGTGGTTCACCAACAGCCCGAGGATGTTCGGCGGCAACTACGCGGCACTGTCCGAGATCAGCCTCTCCTGACATGAGCGCCGTCCTCGACCTGGCTGCGGCCGACGACCGTGCTCTGATGGCGGCGCACAACGACGGTGACCCCCACGCCTTCGGCGAGCTGTACCGCCGGCACCGGGACCGCATGTGGGCCGTGGCGATGCGGACCTGCTCCGACCGCGAGCTCGCCGCGGACGCCGTGCAGGACGCCTTCATCGCCGCGTTCCGGCGGTCCGCGTCCTACCGCGGCGAGGCGGCCGTCACCACCTGGCTGCACCGGATCGTGGTCAACGCCTGCCTGGACCGGCTGCGGCGCGTGCGCCCGACGTCCGAGCTGCCGGAGTACGACCTCGCGGACGGTCGGGACGAGCATGCCTCCCTCGAGGTGCAGCTGGACGTCCGGCAGGCCCTCGCCCGGCTCCCCGAGGGGCAGCGACTGGCGCTGGTGCTCGTCGACATGCAGGGCCTGAGCGTCGCCGAGGCGGCCCAGGTCCTCGACGTCGCCGAGGGCACCATCAAGTCGCGGTGCGCCCGTGGCCGGGCGGCCATGGCGGAGATCCTCGGGCTGCGGCGGGCCGACACGTGAGCGATACCTCGCCGGACGGGCGTCCCGCAGGACGACGGGAACCAACGACGCGCACGGCGCGTCCTACAGATGGTGCAGGCACGCCCGGGCTCCGGCAGCCCCCGCTGTCCCTGCGCCCGCGCCAGGTCGTGGCCGCCGAGCAGTGGGGCCACGACGCAGCCCCCTCGACCGCCCCGGGAGGTGTCCGGAGATGACCGCGACCCGTTCGTCGCACGCACCTGGCGACGGCGACCACGACCCGACGGGCGTGCGCGACCTGCTCGGCTCCCTGCCCGACCCGGGCCCCATGCCCGGTGACCTCGTGGCCCGCATCACCGCCTCGCTCGAGGCCGAGTCCCGCGCCCGCCGCCCGGACTGCGGCCTCGACCCGGCCCCGGTCCCCCACGCCGACGGGCACGGCCCGATCGCGGTGGTCGTGCCGCTGCACCAGGCGACGCGGCGACCCTCCGGCCGACGGATGTTCGGCCTCGTCGCCTCCGCCGCCGCCGCCGTCACCGTGTTCGGCATCGCGATGACCTCCTTCATCCAGTCCTCGGGGGGCGACCTCAGCACGGCCGTCGCCAACCTCGGCTCCGGCACCAACGGCTCCGGGTCGAGCGCCGCGAGCAGCGCCAGAGCTGCCTCCACGTCCTCGACCCCGGACCAGGGGACGGGGCAGCAGACCGGGCAGCAGACCGGGCAGTCGACGGACCCCGCCACGGGTGCCGCCGAGGCGGACGTCCAGATCCGGCTGGCCGCGGGTCCGCTCACCATCGGCGAGGCCGGGCTGGCGGCGTACGGCCGAGAGCTTCTCCAGCAGCGCTGGACCCCGACCACGCCCCACACCGTCGAGCAGCCGACCGTCGGCCCCATCGGCACGCCGACCGGCGTCCGCGACTGCCTCCACGCCGTCGGCGGCTCCGCGACCGGTCGGGTCGCGGCCGAGATCACCTCGTATGCCGGGCGCCCCGCCGTCCTGATCGCCGCCCAGCAGGGCGCGGACCGCCGCACGATCGGCGTCTACCTCGCGGCGGTGCCCTGCGGTCCGAGCGGCGCGACGCTGCTCGTGCCGGCCGGTAGCAGCGCCCCCTGACTCCTCCGCGTTCCACGTGAAACGTCCAGGCTTTGGTCCCCTGGAATGAATACGCCGCTCCGGCGGTTTCCGCCCGTGCGCCCTGCGATGGGACAGTGGGTCCCGGACCCACGACGTCACGTCCACGGGTGACGCGTCGGCCCCGACCGACGACCACACGACCCAGGGATGAAGGACCTCATGACCAGCGACGTCCGCAACGTCATCATCATCGGCTCCGGCCCGGCCGGCTACACCGCCGCCGTCTACGCCGCCCGCGCGAACCTCGAGCCGCTCGTCTTCGAGGGCTCGGTGACGGCCGGGGGCGCCCTGATGAACACCACCGACGTCGAGAACTTCCCCGGGTTCCGCGACGGCATCATGGGCCCCGACCTCATGGACAACATGCGCGCGCAGGCCGAGCGTTTCGGCGCCGAGCTGGTCCGCGACGACGTCACCGCGGTGGACCTCACCGGCGACGTCAAGGTCGTCACGGACGGCGAGGGCAACGAGCACCGCGCCCACGCGGTCGTCCTGGCGATGGGCTCGGCCTACCGCGAGCTGGGCTTGCCCGACGAGAAGCGGCTGTCCGGTCGCGGCGTCTCCTGGTGCGCGACCTGTGACGGCGCGTTCTTCCGCAACAAGCCGATCGTCGTCGTCGGCGGCGGCGACTCGGCGATCGAGGAGGCGACCTTCCTCACGCGGTTCGGCGAGAGCGTCACCGTCGTCCACCGCCGGGACGAGCTGCGCGCGTCCAAGATCATGGCCGAACGAGCCATGGCCAACGACAAGATCAGCTTCGCCTGGAACTCCGCCGTCACCTCGATCAACGGCGACACCAAGGTCGAGTCCGTGACCCTGCGCGACACCGTCACCGGCGAGGAGCGCGTGCTCGAGACCTCGGCCGTCTTCGTCGCGATCGGCCACGACCCCCGCAACGAGCTGGTCAAGGGCGCCGTCGACCTCGACGACGAGGGCTACGTCCTCGTCCAGGGGCGCAGCACCGAGACCAACCTGCCCGGCGTCTTCGCCTGCGGCGACCTCGTCGACCACACCTACCGCCAGGCGATCACCGCCGCGGGGTCCGGCTGCGCCGCGGCCCTCGACGCCGAGCGCTACCTCGCGGCCCGCGACGAGGCCGGCGCGCCGGCGACCGACGCGTCGCTCACGGCCGAGCCGCAGGCCACCGCGATGGCGCGCTGACCGCACCTCACCGACCTGCCTGCACCACCTGACCACCCGACCACCCGACCACAGGAGGAGCCCGCGATGGGTGCCAACACCAAGGACACGACCGACGCGACGTTCGACCAGGACGTCCTGCACAACCCCAAGCCCGTCCTCGTGGACTTCTGGGCGTCCTGGTGCGGACCGTGCCGCCAGATCTCTCCGGTCCTCGACGAGATCGCCGGCACGTATGCCGACAAGATCGACGTGGTGAAGCTCAACGCCGACGAGAACCCCCAGACCACCGCGAAGTACGGCGTCACCGGTCTGCCGACTATCAACGTCTATGTCGGTGGCGAGGTCGTCAAGACCATCGTCGGCGCGCAGCCGAAGCCTCGGATCCTCAAGGAGCTCGCGGACTACATCGGCTGACCCGCCACCGCACCCGGCTCGCGGGTCGCACCCGCAGCCAGCACGTCCCGGCGCCCGCCCCGACCTCAGGTCGAGGCGGGCGTCGTCGTGCGCCCTGGTCAGGTCGCGGCGGGGGCCGTCGCGCGGTCCGCGAGCCACGCCCGCACAGCCGAGGTCACGTCCTCACGCACGGTGGCGGTCGAGCGCAGGTCCAGCCGCAGCCGGGGGCACGTCGGGTGCGGCCGGACGACGGTGAACCCGACGCCGGTGAGCAGCGTCGTGGGCACCCGGCACACGTCCGGCGGCGGCCACGGCAGGTCGCTCTGGGCCACCTCCGCCGAGGACAGGCACCCGGTCACGACGGCGGGCCCGCCATACGCCTCGACGGCCCGGACCGTGCGTCGCAGGAGCTCGCGGCCGAGAGACTGGACGGCGACCTTGGTGAACGCCCGGCTGCTCGACGACAGGGACAGCAGCAGCACGGCGTCGTCCGAGACGGGGGCCGTCGCCGGCAGCGCCGCGCGGGGCACCAGGGACGGCGGCGCCACGACGACGTGGGCCACGGTGCGCCCGTCCTGCCGGACGAGCAGCCCGGGCGGACCCCACTCGTGGGTGACGGTCTCGGCCCACGCTCGCAGCCCGGGGACCGAGTGCCGGGCCGCGTCCGCGTGCGCCTCCACCGGGTCACGCAGCCAGCGCACGCAGCCCCGGCAGGAGGGCCGGAGCAGGTCCGTGGTCGCAGCCGTCAGCGGGACCACCTGACGACCGGTCATGGCACGATCCTCCCTGTCCTGGCTCCGGCGCGCCCGGACACTGCGACGCTGCCTCGGGCGGTCGTGCGAGGATGCAGACCTCACCCTGGTCCCAGGCTACGGGCCGACCCCGCTCGCCGTGCCGGCCCACACGTCGAAGGAGCGCGCATGACCGACCAGCATCCCGTTGGCTCACGACTGGACCCCTGGATCGAGTCCTACGCCGCACGCACCGCCGGGATGAAGGTCTCCGAGATCCGCGCCCTGTTCGCCGTCGCCTCCCGCCCCGAGGTGGTCTCCCTCGCCGGCGGCATGCCCAACATCGGCGCCCTGCCGATGGAGCTGGTCGGCGACACGGTGCAGCGCCTGCTCCTCGACCAGGGCCTGACGGCGCTGCAGTACTCCTCCGGGCAGGGCGACGAGCGCCTGCGGGACCAGCTGCTCGAGGTCATGGCGCTGGAGGGCCTCGACGCGCACCCGGATGACATCGTCATGACGACCGGCTCCCAGCAGGCGCTCGACCTGGTGGCCCGGGTCTTCCTCGACCCGCGTGACGTCGTGATCGCCGAGTCACCGTCGTACGTCGGTGCGCTCGGGGTGTTCGCGGCCTACGAGGCCGACGTGGTCCATGTGCCCTGCGACGCCGACGGGCTCGTGCCCGAGGCGCTCGAGGAGCACATCACGCGGTTGCTGGCCGAGGGTCGGCGCATCAAGTTCCTCTACACCGTCCCGACCTTCCAGAACCCCGCCGGCACCGCGCTGTCCGACGATCGCCGCCCTCGGGTGCTCGAGATCTGCCGACGGCACGGCATCCTCGTGGTCGAGGACAACCCCTACGGCCTGCTCGGGTTCGAGGGGCGCACCTACCCGGCGCTGAAGTCCATGGACGCGGACGGCGTCATCTACCTCGGCACCTTCTCCAAGATCTTTGCCGCCGGCCTGCGGGTCGGGTGGGCCGTGGCACCGCACGCCGTCCGCGAGAAGCTCGTGCTCGCCAACGAGGCCGCGATCCTGTGCCCCAGCGCGTTCACCCAGGCGGTGGCCTCGCGCTACCTGTCCGAGATCGACTGGCAGGCGCAGACCGCGAGCTACCGCGCGCTCTACCAGGAGCGCCGCGACGCGATGGCCGACGCGCTGAGGTCGCTGCTGCCGCAGGCCCGGTGGAACCTCCCGCGCGGTGGCCTGTTCTTCTGGATCGAGCTGCCCGAGGGTCTTGACACCAAGGCCATGCTGCCCCTCGCGGTCAAGGAGCTCGTCGCCTACGCCCCCGGCACCGGGTTCTACGCCGATGGCACCGGCCGGCGCAACGCCCGTCTCAACTTCTCCTACCCCACCTCGGAGCGGATCCACGAGGGCGTGCGCCGCTTCGCCACCGTCGTCGAGCGCGAGCAGGAGCTGCTCGAGACCTTCGGACCGTATGACGATTCCACCCGCTCCCGGGCTCGACGAGTCCTCCTCCCCTCACCGGATGTGTCATGACCTCAGTCCTCGTCCTCGCAGGTGGCCTCTCGCACGAGCGCGAGGTCTCCGTCCGCTCAGGTCGGCGTCTGGCAGAAGCCTTGCGCTCCAAGGGTTTCCAGGTCAAGATCGCCGACCTCGACCGCCACCTGCTGGGCACCGTCGACGCCCTGCAGCCCGACCTCGTGTGGCCCACGCTGCACGGCTCGCCGGGGGAGAACGGCTCCCTGCGGGACGTGCTGCAGCACCTGGGTCTGGCGTTCGTCGGGCCGCGGGGGCCCTCCTCGCGCATGGCGTGGGACAAGCCCGTCGCCAAGGCCCTGGTGGCGCGTGCCGGCGTGGCCACCCCGGCGCACGTGGCGGTCGCGCACAGCACCTTCCGTCAGATCGGCGCCGGGGCCGTCCTCGAGCGCCTGGCCCGCGACCTGGGCCTCCCACTCGCCGTCAAGCCCGCCCGTGGTGGCTCGGCCCTCGGGTTCCACGTGGCACGGACGGCGACGGAATTGGGCGCGGCCCTGGTGGACGCCTATGCCTATGACGATCTGGCGCTCGTCGAGCACGTCGTGGAGGGGACGGAGGTCTCGGTGACGGTCATCGAGCGGGCCGACGGCGAGCTGCGGGCCCTGCCACCGGTCGAGATCTGCCCGGTCGACGGGGTCTTCGACTACGACCACATGTACAACGCGGGCGAGACCGAGTACTTCACCCCCGCGCGGCTGTCGCCGGAGGCCACCGAGGCATCGTTGCAGGCAGCCCTCACCGCGCACCGGGTGCTCGACCACCGCCACCTGTCCCGCACGGACCTGATCGTCGACGCGGGCGGCACCCCGTGGTTCTTGGAGTGCAGCGTCTCGCCGGGGCTCACCGAGACCAGCCAGGTGCCGCTGGCCATCGCCGGAGCCGGCCTGCAGGCCGCGGATGTGTATGCCGACCTCGCCGAGCGCGTCATTGCGGAGCATCGCACGGCCCGCGACGACGCCTAGGATCGCTCTCACACAGTCCTAGAGTGTCCTAGAGTGGGCTAGCCAAAGCTAGGTATGGGTAGAGCATCGTCGAGAGCACCCGCCGCTCGCCGTTGATCGGGCTCCAGCCCAGACGCCCGCCGCCTCGCACCTGGTGCGACGCGGCGGGCGTCTGGGCTTGGGCCGGAGGTACCGGCTGGGATCGCGCCGTCCTCAAGGTCAGAGGGCCGGCCCCGCGCTACCCTCCTGGCCCATGAGGGCGAGGATCCGCTGGAGGTCGTCGACCGACGCGAACTCGACCGTGAGCTTGCCCTTGCGCCGCCCCATGGTGACCTGGACGCGCGTGTCGAACCGGTCGGACAGCGACGTGGCGACCTGGTCCAGCTCGGGGCGCGGCTCGCTGCTGCGCGCGGGGCGAGCCTTGGGCTCGGCGGACCCGTCACCTCCGAGCGAGACGATCTCCTCCACGGACCGCACCGACAGCCCCTCGGCGACGATCCGCTGAGCGAGGCGCTCCATCGCCGCGGCGTCCTCGAGGCCCAGCAGCGCGCGCGCGTGACCGGCGCTGAGGACGCCGGCGGCGACGCGGCGCGCGACCAGGGGAGGGAGCCGCAGCAGGCGGATCGTGTTGGAGATCTGGGGACGCGAACGCCCCAGCTTGCCGGCGAGCTCGTCGTGCGTGCACCCGAAGTCCTCGAGCAGCTGCTGGTAGGCCGCCGCCTCCTCCAAGGGGTTGAGCTGGGAGCGGTGGAGGTTCTCCAGCAGCGCGTGCCGGAGCATCTCGTCGTCGTCGGTGTTGCGGACGATCGCCGGCACGGTGGCGAGCCCCGCCCGCTGGGTCGCGCGCCAGCGGCGCTCGCCCATGATGAGCTCGTACTCCGCGGTCGGGTGGTCCTCCCCCGGGGCTCCCCGCAGGGGACGCACCACGATCGGCTGCAGCACCCCCAGCTCGGTGACGCTGTGGACCAGCTCGGCCATGTCGTCCTCGTCGAAGACGGTGCGCGGTTGCTTGGCGTTGGGCTGGATCGCCTCGACCGGCACCTCGGCGTAGGTCGCGCCGGGCACCGCCTGCAGGCCACCGTCGGAGGCCATCGCGCGCTCGGACGTCACCGATGCGATCAGGCTGGCGTCGAGCGGTCGACGGCCGTAGCCGAGGCCACGCAGGTCGTCCGCCAGGTCGTCCGTCAGCGGGCCCGACGGCTGCGGCGCCGTAGACGCGGCATCCGCGACCGAGGCCACCTCGGAGCCCGGCTTGACCTGCTCTGCGTCGCGAAAGAACACGTCGATCGGACGGTCGCCGGCGGGGGCCTGCGGGATCAGGGCCCCCAGGCCACGGCCGAGACCCCGTCGCTTCTCACTCATCGGTTACCTCCCTCGCCGGCACCGTGCCGTGCGATCTCGACCGCCGCGGCGGCGTAGGACAGAGCACCACTGCTGGTGGGGTCGTAGGTCATGACGGTCTGGCCGTGGCTGGGCGCCTCGGAGATCCGCACCGAGCGCGGGACGGTCGACCGGATGACCTGCTCACCGAAGTGGCGCCGCACCTCCTCGGCGACCTGGGCGGACAGGCGGGTGCGGCCGTCATACATCGTCAGCAGGATGGTCGACACGTGCAGGGAGGGGTTGAG
Source organism: Arsenicicoccus cauae (assembly GCF_043162025.1). NCBI lineage: Bacteria > Bacillati > Actinomycetota > Actinomycetes > Micrococcales > Intrasporangiaceae > Arsenicicoccus > Arsenicicoccus cauae. The sequence goes on from NZ_CP171001.1 coordinate 698,068, forward strand.
ATGCGCCTTGATCAGCTCGATGTTCTTGAGCAGCTGGCTGAGACCCTCGAGGGCGTAGTACTCGCACTGGATCGGGATGAAGACCTCCTCGGCCGCCACGAACGCGTTGATCGTGAGCAGCCCGAGGCTGGGCGGGCAGTCGACGAGGACGTAGTCGATGCGCTCTCCCCGGTCCTCCTCGTCGCGCAGGTAGGTCGTGAGCGCTCGCCCAAGGCGCATCTCGCGTGCCACCAGCGACACGAGCTCGATCTCCGCGCCGGCCAGGTCGATCGTGGCGGGTGCGCACAGCAGGTTGGGCACGTCGGGGCAGGACTGCACCACGTCGCGCATCGGTGCCCCGTCGACGAGCACGTCGTAGACGCTGGGCACCTCGGCGTGGTGTGGGATCCCGAGTGCGGTCGACGCGTTGCCCTGCGGGTCGAGGTCGAGGACGAGGACGCGCAGCCCTGCCGTGGCCAGGGCGGCGGCGACATTGACCGTGGTGGTGGTCTTGCCGACCCCGCCCTTCTGGTTGGCCACCGTCATGACACGGGTCCGGCGCGGGGCCGGGAGCGCCTCGCCCTCCGTCTGCGCGCGGCCGGTCGGCGTGGACCTGGGGCCGGTCGGTGTGGATCCGGGGACGGAGGGGGACGTCGGGAGCGGCTCAGTCGGCCGGGCCGGTGGGATGGTCTGGGTGCTCGTGCCATCGGTCATCTCGGTCTGGTCCTCGTCTCCCTGCTGACGGAAGGTCTCCACGACGTCGACCCCACCGGACTCGGCCCGGGTTTCACGTGAAACTGGGTCGTCCGTGGTGACCGCCGCCGCCATCTCGGCGAGCTCGTCGCGGGCCACGCCCGCGGTGTCACCGAAGAGCGCGGCATCCGCCACCTCGCGGTTCGCGGGCTCGTCCCAGGCCGAGGCGAGGCGGCTCTTGCGGTCGTCATGGAGGGACGTCCCGAGGTAGCGGCTCTGCACATCGGCGTGGGCAGCGGCCTCAGCCCCGCGCGGCCGATGGGCGCGCAGCCGTTGGCCGGGCTGATAGTCCTTGCCGGGCAGGTCCTGGCTCCAGGACTGCGCGAGCGAACCGAGCCCGTCCCCGTGCCCCTCGGCCACCCCTCCCGAGGCGACGGCGTCGACGACAGCGTCCTGGTCAGCCTCGTCGTGCGCAGCCGCAGCCTCGTCGGGCGCGGTCCCGTCGGTCGCGCTCCCGTCAGTGGCGCCTTCGCTGGGAGCCTCCTGCGAAGGCACGCCGACGCGGGTCTCGCGGAGCTCGCTGACGTCGTTCACGAGGGTGGTGCCGTCGGCAGCGATCGCGTCAGCCGGGCCGGGAGCTACGCCGTGGCTGGAGTCAGCGGGCGCCTCGAGGGTCTCGAGGGTCTCGAGGGTCTCGAGGGTCTCGAGGGTCTCGGGGGAACGAGGTGTCGCAGACGCGTCGGGGGTCAGCCCATGCGCCCCCCACGCCTCGTCCGGAGCGGAGGCCGCGCGCACCTCCCGCGAAGCCTGTGTTTCACGTGAAACGGTGGACGGCCACCCGAGCCCGGACCCACCCCCTGCCAAGAGCTGCAGGTCAGGCCAACCCAACCCGGTCGTGACGCTCACACCTACTCCTCATGCCGCTCGATGATGCCGAGCGCCCACTCTAGACGGCCCCTGGGACGAGCCCGGTCAGGCATCACCGCGCGGCGCCGGGCGCTTTGTCCGGGAGGAGCCTAGGCCGCGTTCCCCGTGAAACCACGGTCACGTCGGCGCGTGTCCCTGACCGCGGTACGACCCGATCGCTGGCCCCCGACGTTCTCGCCCGCGCATCACGACCCACCCCCGACACCCAGCCGGCTGCGTTTCACGTGGAACGCCGCCCACCAGGTCCTTCGCGACCCCGGGACGATCACCCGCTATCGGGACACCTTCACCCGACAGGGGCCATGTGAACGATCCAGAACCGGTGGCGGGAGACGACGTGCCGTGGTCAGCCTCCGTGGTTGGCCGGTGGAGCTGTGCGGTCAGGAGCGCGACGGGCGGCGGCGCCCCTTGCCCGCACGCCCCCGTCGTGGACCGGAGCCCTCTGGGACGACGGCGATGCCTGGCTGATGGTCGTCAGCGAGGTGGAGGCGGACCACCGTGGTGGGCGTCTCCAGCACCTCGAGACCGCAGCGCAGGATCTCGTGGTCGACCACGTGGGCCGATCGCAGCACGGCCGCGTCCTCGTCGAGCTCGGTCGCCGCGCTCGCACCCTTCAGAGCCAGCAGGGTGCCCCCGGCCGACGTCAGGGGAGCGCACCACTGCGCGAGCTGGCCGATCCGCGTCACCGCCCGGGCCGTGGCCACCGGAGCCACGACCGTCCCGACGACGTCCTGGGCGCGGGCGTGGTGCACGACCACGTTGTCGAGGCCGACGGCGTCCGCCGTCGCGGTCAGCCAGTCGGTCGCTCGGCGGCGCGGCTCGACGAGGTGGACCTCGCTCGTCGGACAGACGATGGCCAGGGCAAGACCGGGCAGCCCCGCCCCCGAGCCCACGTCGATGATCGCCGCCCCGCGGGGCACGAGCTCCGCGACGACGGCGCAGTTGAGCACGTGGCGCCCCCACAGCCGCGGCACCTCGCGAGGTCCGATCAGCCCGTGGGTCACCCCCGTCGTGGCCAAGCACTGCACGAAGCGCTCGGCCAGGGGGAGACGTTCCCCGAAGACGACCTCGGCCGCACCCGGCGCGCGCGGCGGCGCCGCCCCCGGGTCGGGGGCGGCGCCGCCGCGGTCGTGCTCGTCGTGCTCGTCGTGCTCGCTGCCCCGAGAGGTCATCAGGCCGGCAGGACCACGACGTGACGCCGCGGCTCGGTCCCCTCGGACTCCGAGCTCAGACCGGCCGCGAGGACCTCGTCGTGGACGACCTTGCGCTCGAAGGCCGACATCGGCTCGAGCGGCTTCTCCTCGCCGGACTCCTTGACGTCGCGGACGGCCTCGCGGGCAATCTCCACGAGCTCCTCACGGCGGGCGGCGCGGTGGCCGGCGACGTCCAGCATGAGGCGGCTGCGCTCACCGGTCTCGGCCTGCACTGCCAGGCGCGTCAGCTCCTGCAGCGCCTCGAGGACCTTGCCGTGGTCGCCCACCAGACGGCGGGGCACCCGCCCCTCGTCGGAGTCGACGATCGCCACGGACGCCCGGTCGCCGTCCACGTCGACGTCGATGTCACCGTCCAGGTCGGCGATGTCGAGGAGGGTCTCGAGGAAGTCGGCGGCGACCTCCCCCTCACGCTCCAGCAGCGCGACGCGGCTGGACCGGCCGGGCTCGGCGCCCTGGGCGCTGCCCCGCTCGGCCTGCTGCTCGGAGACGATCCCGTCAGTGGTCTCGTCCGTCTCCGGCTCGACACCCTCGGTGGTGCTGGTGTTCATGGCGGTCAGCCTTTCTCATCGTGGCCGGCGGTAGGACGAGGGTCGTCCCGGAGGCGCCGGTCGGTGCTGTCGTGGGCCCGCGCAGGCCCGGTCAGTCTGTCTCGCCGGGCGTCGCGCGGGACGCACCCCCGGCTGCCCCGCTGGCAGGGCCACGGCTCTTGCGTCCCTTGCGCTTCGGCTGCTGCCGCTGCCCGCTCGGCCGGGGCGAGGTGATCTCACCCTCGACCGTTTCCGTGGCGGCCGCGCTGGTGCCGCCCGTCATCCGGGTGGCACCGGGCATGGGCTTGCCCTGCGCCTTGCGCTTGGCCTCGAGGCGCTCGTAGGCCGGGGACCCGGGGGTCGGCATACGCCCAATGGTGTAGAACTGCTGGCCCATCGACCACAGGTTGGTGACCAACCAGTAGATGAGGACACCGATGGGGAAGTTGATGCCCGACACGGCAAAGATGACCGGCATGATGTAGAGCAGGATCTTCTGCTGCTTGAACATCGGGTTGTCCATGGCGGACGCCGGCATGTTCTTGGTCATGGCCTGGTGCTGCGAGGTGAACTGCGTGATCGACATCAGCACGATCAGGGCCACCGTGACGAGCTTGGCCGCGAGATCCTCGCTGCCGACGAACTTGTCCGACAGCTGCACCCCGGCGAAGGTCGACAGCTCGGCCTGCTTGGCGACCGAGGCCGTGATCGGCCCGACCGCGTCGCGCGCGCCGCTGGCGATGGCTCCCAGGCCGTTGAGCACGTTGAACAGCGCGAAGAAGATCGGCATCTGAAGCAGGATGGGCATGCACGACGAGAAGGGGTTCGTACCGGAGTCCTTGTAGAGCGCCATCGTCTCTTCCGTCATCTTCTGACGGGACTCCGGATCGCTCTTGCCCTTGTACTTCGCCTGGATCTTTTGCAGCTCCGGCTGGATCAGCGTCATCTTGCGCGAGGCGTGCAGCTGCTTGATGAACAACGGCGTGATCAGGATCCGGATCACCACCACGAGCCCAACGATGGACAGGCCCCAGGTCAGGCCTCCCTCAGGGTCCATGCCGAGGGTCGTGAACAGCTGGTGGAAGCCGTACATGATCCACGCGACGGCGATCTCGATCGGCCGCAGCAAGGTGCTGAAGAAGTCCATCTCGTCCTCTGTGCTCAGGCGGTCGTCCGCCATGGGTGGTGCAGGTCTGGGTCCAGTCTGCCCCCTCGAGGGCGGGCCGGGGTGGGGCGGGAGGTGGGCTCAGCGGGTGGCCGGTGGCGGCTCCTTGTCAGGAACGTGGTCGACACCACCGGGGTTCCACGGGTGGCACCGGCCGAGCCGCCGCGCGGCCAGCCAGCCGCCCTTGATCGGGCCGAAGCGTTGGATCGCCGTCATCGCGTAGGCGGAGCAGCTGGGGTAGAAGCGGCACGACGGCGGGGTGAGCGGCGAGATCCACAGCTGGTAGAAGCGGATGAGTCCGAGGGCCGCAGCCCTGAGGGGGCGTCGTCGCCACCCGGCGTGCCAGGCCGCCGTCATCAGGCATGCACCTTGGCCAGGCAGCTGGAGAGCAGCCGGTCCAGCTCGGCCCCCAGGCGCGTCTGGTCGGCCTCGGCGGCCGGCGGGTTGGCCCGTACCACCACGTCGAGGCCACGGGGCAGTCGCCCCACGCGGTCCCTCATCGCGTGCCGCAGCCGCCGCTTGGTGCGGTTGCGCACGACGGCTCCCCCGACGGCCTTGGACACGACGAGACCGACCCGCGGCGGCTGGGCCGCACGCGAGTCGGTCAGGTTGATGTGCACGACGAGCAGCTGGCTGCCCGAGCGCACCGACGTCCGTCCACGCACCGTCGAGGCGAATTCCGCACTGTCACGCAGGCGGTGCTGCGCCGACAGCACGGGAGGTCGGCTCTCAGGCAGACAGCTCGGAGCGGCCCTTGCGGCGGCGGGCAGCCAGGATGGCGCGGCCGGCGCGGGTGCGCATGCGGAGGCGGAAGCCGTGCGTCTTGGCGCGACGACGGTTGTTCGGCTGGAAGGTGCGCTTGCTCACGGGACAACTCCGTTGACGGTGTCGGGTGGTCCACGCGGGGTGGACCCGTTGGGCGGGTGGTCTGCACGCCTGACGGGTCGCGGCTCACGGACGGCAAGCACGAGGCTGACAACCGGCATGCAAAACGGGTCGGCGCGAACCGACCGCCCTCCAAGGTACGTCAGCCGATCGAGCAGGGTCAAACCGCCGCCGACCGGCGCAGCACGGGCGCGCCCGCGATGCCACGAACCTCGGGGACGGGACAGCCGCATGATGGGGGATCGATCGCCACCGGCGGGGTCGACACGCCGGTGGGGGCGGGGGGTTCACCCGCGCGGCCCTCGGGCTCCCTTTGTGGCGGGACACGGGGGTTGTTAGCGTGGTGGCTTCCGGTCGGCCCGGCAGCACCTGTCTATGCTTCGTCCACAGCCTGTGGACAAAGATGTGGACCAGTGCGTCACCTGCGCCGATCCACCCCTGTCCACACCCCGGGCGCGACGTCGTCCATAGGTCGTGCCACCCGGCACGCCGCCGAGCAGCAGACCGTGAATCGAGGCCCTTCGTGACCGACGCGCAGGTGGACGTCCCCCGCGTGTGGCGAGACACGCTGCGCGCCCTCGAGTCCGGAGGCATCTCCGCCCAGCACCGCGGATTCCTGCGGCTCAGCCGGCTCGTGGGTCTGCTCGAGGGGACGGCTCTGATCGCGGTCCCCAATGACTACACCCGGGACATCGTCGAGAAGCGCATCCGCACCGAGCTCGTCGAGGCGCTGCAGGAGCAGCTGGGCCGGGACGTGCGGCTCGCGGTGACCGTCGACAGCTCGCTGGAGCTCTCCGAGGCCGAGGACCGGGACGACAGCCCCCCGCGACCCGGTCCGGCGGGGGCCATGCCCCACGTGGTCACCTCGTCCGACCCCGTGCGCACCGACGGCGACCGAGGCACCTCCGACCCGCGGTCCACCGACGGCCCCCGCCTCGTCCGGGACGAGCGGGTGCCCCGCCCGGTCTCGCCCGACGTGTCCTTCGGTGGGGACCGGTCGTATGCCGACACCGCCCGTCATGACGGCGCGGCCACCCGGGCCCCCGGCATACGGCCTGCTCAGGATGACGACGCCGACGACGACCACGAGCTGCTCGCCGAGGGCGACGGGATCCGCGAGATGTTCCGCAAGCCGTTCGTGCCGGAGGACGGCCGCGACGCCAAGCTCAACCCCAAGTACACCTTCGACACCTTCGTCATCGGGTCCAGCAACCGATTCGCCCACGCCGCCGCCATCGCCGTGGCCGAGGCGCCGGCCAAGGCCTACAACCCGCTGTTCATCTACGGCGGGTCGGGCCTCGGCAAGACCCACCTGCTGCACGCCATCGGGCACTATGCCCAGCAGATCTACCCGAACGTCCGGGTGAAGTACGTGAACTCCGAGGAGTTCACCAACGACTTCATCAACTCGATCGGCGCCAACAAGGCCAGCGACTTCCAGCGGCGCTACCGCGACATCGACTTCCTGCTCATCGACGACATCCAGTTCCTGCAGGGCAAGGTGCAGACGCAGGAGGAGTTCTTCCACACCTTCAACACGCTGCACAACGCCAACAAGCAGGTGGTCATCACCAGCGACGTGGCGCCCAAGCTGCTGAGCGGCTTCGAGGAGCGCATGCGCAGCAGGTTCGAGTGGGGCCTGCTGACCGACGTGCAGCCCCCCGACCTCGAGACCCGCATCGCCATCCTCCGCAAGAAGGCCGTCCAGGAGCGCATGACGGCGCCGGACGACGTGCTGGAGTTCATCGCGAGCAAGATCTCGACCAACATCCGCGAGCTCGAGGGCGCGCTGATCCGCGTCACCGCCTTCGCCAGCCTCAACCACCAGGGCGTCGACATGACCCTGGCCGAGATCGTGCTCAAGGACCTGATCCCCGCGGACCAGACCAACCAGATCACGCCGGCGACGATCATGGCCCAGACGTCCTCCTACTTCGGGCTGACGGTGGACGACCTGTGCGGCACCTCGCGGTCACGGGTCCTCGTGACGGCGCGCCAGATCGCGATGTACCTCTGCCGCGAGCTGACTGACCTCTCGCTGCCCAAGATCGGCCAGCAGTTCGGCGGTCGTGACCACACGACGGTCATGCACGCCGACCGCAAGATCCGCGAGCTCATGAGCGAGCGGCGCGCGATCTACAACCAGGTCACCGAGCTGACCAACCGCATCAAGTCCAACCCCAGCTGACGCGCCCCCTCCGTCTCCCGCGAGGCAGCGGGCAGGTACCCGTCGTCCACAGAGTTGTCCACAGACCTGTGCGTCGTCACGCATATAGCGACAGGGGTTACTCAGAGTCAACCCCTGGGCCCGCCAAGATCACCCGCCCGGAGTATCCCCAGCTGTGGACAACCCTGTGGACGACGCCGCGCGGTGTTGACACGGGTGACGGCGGGCGCAGGCGGACCACCTGTGGGCCGACGGTGGACAACTCGGGCACAACCCCCCACCCGACCTGGGGACAGACGGGCATCCGAGGTGGACGGCGTGTGGACGACGGCCGGTCGTCCACAGGCTACGGTGCGTGTCCACCGATCGCTCCACACGGAGTACACAGCCTCCCCGCCCCGCTGACGTGCGACGACGCCGGTTGTCCACAGCGTCCACAGGCCCGATGACAACGATGAGACCTGATGACCTGGATGGATTCGCCCCACGTACATCTGGGGACCGACCAAGGATCCGGACCCACCCCGGGAGCGGTGGGGAGAACTACACGCCACGGCTGTCGTTGCACTACTGTCGTGCGGGACTGGACGCGTGAGCGGTCCGAGTGGAGAGCAGGAGCAAGCGATGAGGAGTGACCGACGGTGAAGTTCCGACTCGAGCGTGAGGTCCTCACCGAGGCGGTCACCTGGGTGGCCCGTGCATTGCCCAACCGCCCTCCGACCCCGGTCCTCGCCGGCGTGCTCATCGAGGCCAAGGACGACGACACCGTCGCGCTCTCGGCCTTCGACTACGAGATCTCCGCACGGCTCACCATCGCCGCCGAGGTCAGCGAGGCGGGCTCCGCGCTGGTCAACGGCCGTCTGCTCGCCGACATCTGCCGCAACCTGCCCGCCAAGCCGGCCGAGCTGGCCACCGACGGCTCCAAGGTCCAGCTCACCTGCGGATCGAGTCGCTTCGCGCTGCTGCAGATGCCGGTGAGCGACTACCCCACCCTGCCCACCAGCCCCGAGCCCAGCGGCTCCATCGACGGCACGACCTTCACCCAGGCCGTGGCCCAGGTGCACGTCGCGGCGGACCGCGGCGACACCCTGCCGATCCTCACTGGCGTGCGCGTGGAGATCGACGACGACAAGATGACCCTGCTGGCCACCGACCGCTACCGCCTCGCGATGCGCGAGCTCACGTGGAGCCCGTCGGCGCCCGGCACCGCGCACGTCGCGCTCATCCCGGCGCGGCTGCTCTCCGACACCGCCAAGTCGCTCGGCGCGTCCGGCTCCGTCGAGATCGCCCTGGGCGAAGCCGCGGGGGGCGACGGCCTCGTCGGCTTCGAGGCCGGCACCCGCCGCACCACGACGCGCCTGCTCGACGGCGAGTACCCCAAGGTCACCTCGATCTTTCCGTCGTCGGTCGACAGCGAGGCCGTCGTCGAGACCGCCGCGCTGGTCGAGGCCGTCAAGCGCGTCGCCCTGGTGGCCGAGCGCAACACCCCCGTCCGCCTGCGGTTCACCGACGGGCAGCTCGCCATCGAGGCCGGCGCCGGGGACGACGCGCAGGCCAGCGAGGCGGTCCCCTGCACGATGACCGGGCCCGAGCTCGAGATCGGCTTCAACCCGCACTTCCTGCTCGACGGCCTGGGCGCCCTCGGGACCTCGCACTGCCGCCTCCAGTTCACCCAGCCCAGCCGCCCGGCCGTGCTCGTCGGGCAGACCGACGCCGACACCGAGCCAGACATGAGCTACCGCTACGTCCTGATGCCGGTGCGGTTCCCCGCCTGACCGGCCAAGGACCGACCCGGCCCACCCAAGGACCACCACTCACCGCACGGCCAGCCTCACCACCCCCCCCAGCCCGACCTCCTCGTCGGCGCACCGCGCCAGGAAAGGTTCTCCCATGCAGCTCGGACTCATCGGCCTCGGCAAGATGGGTGGCAACATGCGCGACCGCATCCGTGCGGCCGGGCACGAGGTCGTCGGCTACGACCGCAACCCCGACGTCAGCGATGCCACCTCCCTCGAGGACCTGGTCAGCAAGCTCGAGGCACCCCGCACCGTGTGGGTCATGGTCCCGGCCGGCGACCCCACGCGTGACACGATCAAGCAGCTGTCCGAGGTCCTTGACGAGGGCGACCTCGTGATCGACGGCGGCAACAGCAAGTTCACCGACGACGCCGTCAACGCCGAGCTGCTCGCCGGCCAGGGCATCGGCTACCTCGACTGCGGTGTCTCCGGCGGGATCTGGGGCAAGGACAACGGCTACGGCCTGATGTGCGGCGGTGACGACGAGCTCGTCGAGCGTGCGATGCCGATCTTCGACGCGCTGCGTCCCGAGGGACCGCGCGAGGAGGGCTTCGTCCACGCGGGCAAGGTCGGCGCGGGCCACTACGCCAAGATGGTGCACAACGGCATCGAGTACGGCCTGATGCACGCCTACGCCGAGGGCTTCGAGCTGCTCATGGCCAAGGACATCGTCGAGGACGTCGAGGGCTGCTTCAAGGCCTGGACCCGCGGCACGGTCGTGCGCTCCTGGCTGCTCGACCTCATGGTCAAGGCGCTCGAGGAGACCCCCGACCTGGAGGGGATCAGCGAGTTCACCACGGACTCCGGCGAGGGTCGCTGGACCCTCGAGGAGGCCATCGAGCTGGCCGTCCCGATGCCGGTGCTCGCCGCCTCCCTGTTCGCGAGGTTCCAGTCGCGCCAGGAGAACTCCCCCGCCATGCAGGCCGTCGCCGCGCTGCGCGGCCAGTTCGGCGGCCACGCCGTGCAGATGCTCGAGGGCACGCCCAAGTCCGACGTCCACCGCGGCGCCCAGGAGAAGGGCGACGACAACGGCGCCAGGTCCGAGGGCCGTCAGGGTGGCGGGGACGAGTCCGGCACCCAGGACCTGCAGCAGCACTGAGGTGTACGTCCGGCACCTGTCCCTCGGCAGCTTCCGCAGCTACGAGACCGCGGAGCTGCCGCTGGGACCGGGTGTCACGACCTTCGAGGGCCTCAACGGCCAGGGCAAGACCAACCTGGTCGAGGCGATCGGCTACCTCGCGACCCTCGGCTCGCACCGCGTCGCCCAGGACGCGCCCCTCGTCCGTCATGGCGCCGAGCAGGCGGTCGTGCGCGGGGTCGTGGTGCGGGACGGCCGCGAGACGCTGATCGAGCTCGAGATCACACCGGGCCGCGCCAACCGGGCCAAGCTCAACCGGTCGTCCGTCGCCCGCACCCGTGAGGTCCTGGGGTCGCTGCGGACCGTGCTCTTCGCCCCCGAGGACCTTGCCCTGGTCAAGGGAGACCCCTCCGAGCGCCGCCGCTTCCTCGACGACCTGCTCGTCCAGCGCCAGCCCCGCTGGGCGGGGGTCCGCGGCGACTACGACAAGGTCCTCAAGCAGCGCAACGCCCTGCTCAAGTCCGCCGCGCCGGTGCTGCGCAAGGGCTCGCGCCGGCGGCCGGCATACGACCAGGGCCCGGTCGAGGACGACCGCGCGAGCGCCCTGCACACCCTCGAGGTGTGGGACCAGCACCTCGCCCAGGTGGGGTCGAGCCTGCTGTACGCCCGGCTGCGGCTGCTGCGCGACCTCGGGCCCTACCTCGCCACGGCGTACGACGAGGTCAGCGCCGGGCAGTCCGACGCCCGGGTCACCTACCGGTCCTCGCTGCACGACGAGGCGGCCGCGCGCCTGGCCGAGGGCGAGGTGCCCGAGATCCCGGAGCTCGCCGAGCTGATCGTGGACTCGTTGGCGCGCGTCCGCGAGCAGGAGGTCGAGCGCGGCATCACCCTCGTCGGGCCGCACCGCGACGACCTCGTCCTGGGCCTCGGCGACCTGCCGGCCAAGGGCTACGCGTCGCACGGCGAGTCCTGGTCGTTCGCGCTGGGGCTGCGGCTCGCGGCCTTCCAGCTGCTGCGCACGGACCTGCGCGAGGACCCGGTCCTGATCCTCGACGACGTCTTCGCCGAGCTCGACGCGGGACGCCGCTCGCGCCTCGCCGGGCTCGTCGCCGACTGCGAGCAGGTGCTGATCACGGCGGCGGTGGGAGACGACATCCCGCCGGAGCTGCGCGAGAGCGCGAGGTTCCACGTGAAACGCGGGGAGGTGAACCCCGTTGAGCAGTCGACCGCCTGACGAGCCGTATGACGACGCCCGGCCGGTTGACGACGAACCGCACGACGCCGAGGGAGACCTCACGACCGGCGGAACGTCGGGCCCGCTCGACGAGCCCGACCCGCGCCTGGACCCCGACGCCGCCAGGACGGCGGCGGCCGCGGCACTGCTGCGCGCCCGGGCCGTCGCGAAGGGCAAGGGCCTGCGCCCCGGGTCGCGCGCCAGGCGACGCCGCCGACCGTCTGAGGTCATGCTGAGCGGCTCGGCCGCCGAGGTGGACGGGCGTGACCCCTTGCTGCTCGGGGACACCCTCGAGCGGCTGGTCGCCGGACGCGGGTGGCAGTCGGACGTCAAGGTGGGCTCGGTCATGGGGCGGTGGCCGCAGGTGGTGGGGGCGAACGTCGCCGAGCACAGCGAGCCGATGACCTTCGACGACGGGGTGCTGACGGTGCGCGCGTCCTCCACGGCGTGGGCGACCCAGCTGCGGCTCATGGCCTCCTCGATCCTCGGCCGGCTCGCGGCGGAGGTGGGTGAGGGGGTCGTGGTGGAGCTGCGGGTCGTCGGGCCCAGCGCCCCCCGCTGGGGGCGTGGGCCGCGGCGGGCGACGGACGGGCGCGGACCCCGGGACACCTACGGCTGAGCCTGGGGGCGGGTTCGGTGGGCGGGTGAGCAGGCCGGGCGCGAAGACCGGGCGCGAAGGCCCGGGCGTCAGGGGGCCGGCGAGTAGGTCGCGACGACGACGTCCATGATCCGCCTGACCGTCGCGGCGTCGGACGCGCCGACCGCCACGACGTCCTGCTGGCCCTGGCTCGTGACGGCGAGCTGGGAGCCGTGCAGGACCGTGCCGTCGACGTTCACGTGGTAGTCGCCGCGCACGCCCGGACCCACCGCGGTCTGCGGCTTGCTCTGGGCATCGAGGGTGCCGGTCTCGCCGCGACTGCCCGACGTGAGCTGGTCACCGTCCTCGAAGGCCCCGCCGCCGACGGCGCGGATGAGCAGGTTGGGCGCGGTCTCCCCTGAGGTGGGTCCCACCGCGACGGCGAACGCCCCGGACGACAGGAAGCTCGTGAGCTCGGCCTCCGTGTAGCCCAGGTCAGCCGCGGCCTTGGCGTAGGCCGGGGTGCCCTTCTGGTCGCGCAGGGTGCCGACGTCCAGGACCTTCCACGTGGTCGGGATGGCGAGGCGTGTGCGGAGCGAGGGCACGGTGAGCCACTGGTGACCCTTGGGCAGGGCGACGGCGGGCGCCGGCGTGCTGGGCGTGGTGGTCGACCCGGCACTCGTGCCCCCGGCGGAGGAGGTGCTCGTGGCGGAGGAGACGGGCGAGGTGGAGCTCGTGCTCGTCGCGGTGCCGCCCGAGCCGCCCGAGCAAGCTGTCGCCAGGGCGGTCACCAGGGCGAGCGACGAGGCGAGTGATACGAGGGCGGGGCGACGATCCATGCCTTCACGGTAGACGACGCGCCCACCGCGGCCGGGGCTCAGCCGTGCCTGCGCACGTGCTCCGACCCCGCGACGAGCACGCCCTGCAGCGGCAGCCGGCCGTAGGCGATGGCCTGCATCCGGGCCGGCTTGTGACGCCAGTTCCAGGCCATCTGCACGTTGGCGGGGAACACCGCGACGAACAGCGCGGTCGCCGCTGCCCCGCCCAGCCGCCGCGTCCGCGGTACGGCCAGCAGGGCCGCGGTGGCCAGCTCCGCGACCCCGGAGCCGTAGGTGTACCACCGCGCCGGGCCCGGCAGGGCCGGCGGCACGATCGAGTCGAACGGGGCGGGCCGGCGGAAGTGCTGCACCCCGGCGACGGCGAGCAGGGTGACCAGGGCCAGGGTCGTGCGGGGGGCGTGGGAGGCGGCGGGCGTCATACGGACGACCCTAGGTCCTCGCCCGGGGTCTCGGGAGGGCTGGGCTGGGGAAGGTGACGGCGCTGACCCTTCTCGACACCCTCGGCGCCACCGGCAGCGACCCCACAGCCACCGACCGCCCAGGTGAGGAAGCCGGCCTGCGGGGCCGAGGTCGGCGAGGACGACTGAGCCGCGAGACACTGGGGGCGATGAGCTCCCCCAGCCTGCGCCGCCACGCCCGCTCCCTGCTGCGCCTCAACCCCTCTCCGCCGCGGTGGCCCGTCGCCGTCAAGGCGGCCGTGGCCATGGCGGTCCCCCTGTCCGTGGGTCAGCTGGCCGGGCACCTCTCCCTCGGGCTGGTGGCCAGCCTGGGGGTCTTCACCATCCTGTATGCCGCCACCGCGCCCGGCCGCTTCCGGGCGCGCGTCATGGCGCTGGCCGCCCTCGGCCTGACCGCGTCGGTGGGGCTGGGGGCGCTGACCGCGGGCCACCCGGTCGTGACGGTGGCCGTGCTCGTGGTGGTGGCGATGGTCGCGGCGTTCGTGTGCGTCGCGCTCAAGGTCGGGCCGCCCGGCTCCTACTTCTTCGTGCTCGTGCTCGGGGTCGGCAACCTCGCGGTCACCCACGGCGCGAACCCGTGGAGCGTGGTCGCCCTGACCTTCGCCGGGGCTGTCTCGGCGTGGGTGATCGGCATGGCTGACCTGCTCGTCGCGCCGCACCGGGCCGAGCGGCGTGCCACCGAGGCGGCCGAGGGCGCCATCCGGGCCTTTGCCGCCGGAGCCGACCAGGCGCCGGCGGGAGAGGGCGCCGACGGTGAGCTGGCGGCCCTGCGAGCCGGCGCGTCGGGCGCGCTGCACCGGGCGTGGACGGCCGTCACCGATGGTGGCCGTCCACCGCAGCTGGTGGAGCGTCTGGAGCGTGCCCAGCTCACCTACGCCGCGGCGAGCGCCACGCTGGCCGGGGTGCGGCTGGGCGTGGGACCGCTCCCGTGGGGGTCGGTGGACGACGAGGCCGCCTCCGACGACGTCGGCCCCGGCGAGCAGGACTCCCCGGTGGACGGGTCGGTCGACGCCGAGCAGCTGCGCGACACCGCCCTCGGCCGGCCGGGGGCGGGCTACCTGCTGAGGGAGGCGGCGCGGTGGCCCTCGGAGGTGCTCCTGCTCGTGCTCCGCGTGGGGCTGGCGACGGCGCTGGCCGGCCTGGTCGCCGGCCTCCTGCACCAGGGCCACGTCCACTGGGCCGTCTGCTGCGCGGCCCTGGTCCTGCACCAGGGCGGCACGCGCGAGGTCCAGACCGTCCGGGGCGTGCACCGCACCCTCGGGACGCTGGTCGGCCTCTTGATCTATGCCGGGCTCCTCGCCCTGGCTCCGCAGGGCTGGTGGCTGGTCCTCATCGTCGCCGCCCTGCAGCTGCTCGTGGAGCTGCTCGTCACGCGCAACTACGCGCTGGCCGTCGTGGTCATCACCCCGCTGGCCCTCACCATCGGTATGGCGTCCGCCCCGGGCGAGCCGGTGTCCTCCGTGGTGGCGGACCGGCTGGTCGACACGCTCGTCGGCGTGGCCTGCGCGCTCCTGGTGCTGTGGACCACGGGCCGGCGGGCCCCGGAGGTGGTGCTGCGGGCGCACGCCCGCCGGGTCGTGGTGGCCACCGAGCGCGTCATGGTGGACCTCGCCGCGGGCGCCCTGGAGACGCGGGCCGCGCTGGCCCACCGCCGCCACCTCTACTACGAGCTGCTCGAGTCCGACGTCGTCGCCCGGCGCGCGCTGGCCGACAGCCACGCCGCCGTGGCGCCCTACCACAGGGTGGAGCGCTCGCTCGCGGCCCTCGGCTATCTCGTGCTCGGCGCGTGCTGGCACCCCGACATCCGCCGCGCCCACGCGGCCTTCGACCGGGCCCGGGGCCCGCTGGAGCGGATCATGGCGGAGCCCGTCACCCGTCCGCGGCCCGCGGAGGCGATCGAGCGGGACGTGCGCGAGGTCGAGGAGCTCGTGCTGAGCCTTCGCTGACCGCGAGGAGGGCCCACAGGGGCGCCTGTCGCCCCCATCCGTGAGGGGGACCATGCCGATGGCAGGAAATTTCCGCCGACATGGCTCCCAGGGGCCTCAGGCGGCGTGATTTGCCTCCCGCGACCGATAGACTGGCGGACGGTGCGCCAAGGTGGCGACCGGTGTCCGGCCTCATCGCGGCGCGCTCCTGGCGCGGCTGCGGGCCCGGCTCGCTCCCGGATCCCCGGGCGGGCCGTGCGGGGGGTTCGGCATACGCGCGATTGTTTGTGAGGAGCACTGTGGCCGACGTCGAGGAGCCCACCGGTCCCGAGGCCGTCGAGAAGCTCGCCGAGGACCTCGCCCAGCAGGCGCCGGCCCAGGGGGCGGACTACGACGCCAGCTCGATCCAGGTGCTGGAGGGTCTCGAGGCCGTCCGCAAGCGCCCGGGGATGTACATCGGGTCCACCGGTGAGCGCGGTCTGCACCACCTGGTGTGGGAGATCGTGGACAACGCCGTGGACGAGGCGATGGCGGGCTTCGCCGACCGCGTCGACGTCACCCTGCTCGCCGACGGTGGCGTCCGCGTCGCCGACAACGGGCGCGGCATCCCCACCGGCAAGAACGAGCAGTACGCCATGAGCACGGTCGAGCTCGTGCTCACCCAGCTGCACGCGGGCGGCAAGTTCGGCGGCGGCGGCTACAAGGTCTCCGGCGGTCTGCACGGCGTGGGCTCCTCGGTCGTCAACGCCCTGTCGACGCGGCTGGTCGCCGAGGTCCACCAGCTGGGCCACGCCTGGCGCGTCGAGTTCGACCACGGCGAGCCGGTCGCGCCCCTGGCCAAGCAGGAGGCGTCGGACCGCAACGGCACGACCATCACCTTCTGGGCCGACGGCACGATCTTCGAGACGACGACCTACGACTTCGAGACGATCCGGGCCCGCTTCCAGCAGATGGCCTTCCTCAACAAGGGCCTGACCATCGCGTTGACCGACGAGCGCCCGCAGGCGCAGGCCGACGCCGACGCCGACCTGGAGGCCGCCGAGATGGGGGCCGTCGACCAGGTGGAGACCGAGGGGGGCGAGGGCGCCGACGAGGGGGCCCAGGAGGAGGTCCCTACGGACCAGGCCGGCAAGGCCAAGGGCCGCTCGGTCACCTACCGCTACGACAACGGCCTGCTCGACTACGTCAAGCACCTCAACACGTCCAAGCGCGCCGACGTCGTGCACGACGACATCATCGACTTCGAGCTCGAGGACCAGGGCAAGTCCCTGTCCGTCGAGATCGCGATGCAGTGGACCAACGCCTACTCCGAGTCCGTCCACACCTACGCCAACACCATCAACACCCACGAGGGCGGCACCCACGAGGAGGGCTTCCGCGCTGCGCTGACCCGCCTGGTCAACGACTTCGCGCGCAAGCAGAACCTCCTCAAGGACAAGGATGACAACCTCACCGGCGACGACATCCGCGAGGGCCTCACGGCGGTCATCTCGGTCAAGCTCGGGGAGCCGCAGTTCGAGGGCCAGACCAAGACCAAGCTCGGCAACTCCGAGGTCAAGGGCTTCGTGCAGGGCGCGATGACCGACCGGTTCGGCGACTGGCTGGAGCGGCACCCCACCGAGGGCCGCGAGATCGTGCGCAAGGCCGTGCAGGCCTCCGCCGCCCGCATCGCGGCGCGCAAGGCCCGCGAGGCGACCCGCCGCAAGGGGCTCATGGAGTCCGGCGGCCTGCCTGGCAAGCTCAAGGACTGCCAGTCCAAGGACCCCTCGGTCTCCGAGGTCTACATCGTCGAGGGCGACTCCGCCGGCGGCTCCGCCGTCCAGGGCCGCAACCCCTTCAACCAGGCGATCCTCCCCATCCGCGGCAAGATCCTCAACGTCGAGAAGGCCCGCATCGACAAGGTGCTCGCCAACCAGGAGGTCCAGGCGCTGATCTCGGGGTTCGGCACCGGCGTGGGTGAGGACTTCGACCTGAGCCGGGCGCGCTACCACAAGATCGTGCTCATGGCCGACGCGGACGTGGACGGCATGCACATCCGCACGCTGCTGCTGACGCTGCTCTTCCGGTTCATGCGGCCGCTGATCGAGGCCGGCTATGTCTACCTCGCCCAGCCCCCGCTCTACCGCCTCAAGTGGGCCAACCGGGAGCACGAGTTCGCGTTCAGCGACCGGCAGCGCGACGAGATGGTCGCCGCCGGCCAGGCCCAGGGCGGCCGCCTGCCCAAGGACGCGCCGATCCAGCGCTACAAGGGTCTCGGCGAGATGAACTACCAGGAGCTGTGGGAGACCACGATGGACCCGGACCACCGGGTGCTGCTGCAGGTGACGCTCGACGACGCCGCCGCCGCGGACGAGATCTTCTCCGTGCTGATGGGCGAGGACGTCGAGTCGCGGCGGTCGTTCATCCAGCGCAACGCCCGCGACGTCCGATTCCTCGACGCGTGAGCCTCATGACGCCTTCCACCTCCGGCGTGGGGTGCCCAATACCTTCGTTGTCCGTCACCTGTGGTGAGAGGTCCTTTGACGCATGAGTGAGCAGACTCCTCCGACCGTCGACCGCGTCGAGCCGGTCGACCTGAACGCCGAGATGCAGCGCAGCTACATCGAGTACGCCATGAGCGTGATCGTGAGCCGAGCGCTGCCGGACGTGCGGGACGGGCTCAAGCCGGTGCACCGTCGCATCGTCTACGGCATGTATGACGGGGGCTACCGCCCCGACCGGGGCTACAACAAGTGCTCTCGCGTCGTCGGGGACGTCATGGGCCACTACCACCCGCACGGCGACTCCGCGATCTACGACGCCATCGTGCGTCTGGTGCAGCCGTGGTCGCTGCGCTATCCGCTGATCGACGGGCAGGGCAACTTCGGGTCGCCGGGCAACGACGGCGCCGCCGCGCCCCGCTACACCGAGTGCCGCATGATGCCGCTCGCCATGGAGATGGTGCGCGACATCCACGAGGAGACCGTCGACTTCAAGGACAACTACGACGGCAAGACCCGCGAGCCGGAGGTGCTGCCGGCGCGGTTCCCCAACCTGCTGGTCAACGGCTCGTCCGGCATCGCCGTCGGCATGGCCACGCAGATCCCGCCGCACAACCTGCGCGAGGTCGCGAGCGCGGTCGACTGGCTGCTGGAGCACCCCGAGGCCTCTCGTGAGGACCTGCTCGAGGCGTGCCTGCAGCGGATCAAGGGCCCGGACTTCCCGACGGGAGCGCTGATCCTGGGTCGTCGCGGCATCGAGGACGCCTACCGCACGGGTCGCGGCTCGGTCGTCATGCGCGCCGTCGTCAACGTCGAGGAGATCCAGGGCCGGCAGTGCCTGGTCGTCACCGAGCTCCCCTACCAGGTCAACCCGGACGCGCTGGCGCTCAAGATCGCCGAGCTCGCCAAGGAGGGGCGCCTGCAGGGCATCGCGGACATTCGCGACGAGACCTCGGGCCGCACCGGTCAGCGCCTGGTCATCGTGCTCAAGCGCGACGCGGTCGCCAAGGTCGTGCTCAACAACCTCTACAAGCACACCCAGCTGCAGCAGTCCTTCGGCGCCAACATGCTGGCTCTGGTCGACGGCGTGCCGCGCACCCTGCCGGTCTCGGCGTTCATCCGCTACTGGGTGGAGCACCAGGTCGAGGTCATCGTGCGACGCACGAAGTACCGCCTGCGCAAGGCCGAGGAGCGCATCCACATCCTGCGTGGTCTGCTCAAGGCGCTGGACGCGCTGGACGAGGTCATCGCCCTCATCCGCGCCTCGCGCACGGTCGAGGTGGCCCGCGACGGCCTGATGGAGCTGCTCGACATCGACGAGATCCAGGCGATGGCGATCCTCGACATGCAGCTGCGCCGCCTGGCCGCCCTCGAGCGGCAGAAGATCATCGACGAGCACGACGAGCTCCAGGCCAAGATCGACGACTACAACGACATCCTGGCCAAGCCCGAGCGGCAGCGGCAGATCATCAAGGACGAGCTCGGCGAGCTGGTCGACAAGTACGGCGACGCCCGCCGCACGGAGGTCGTCCCCTACGACGGCGACATGTCGATGGAGGACCTGATCCCCGAGGAGGACGTGGTCGTCACGATCACGCGTGGGGGCTATGCCAAGCGCACCGTGACCCGCGAGTACCGCTCACAGCACCGTGGGGGCAAGGGCGTGCGCGGGGCCTCGCTGCGGGGCGACGACATCGTGGAGCACTTCTTCACGACGACGACGCACCACTGGCTGCTGTTCTTCACCAACCTGGGCCGGGTCTACCGCGCCAAGGCCTACGAGCTGCCGGAGGGGTCGCGCGAGTCCAAGGGGCAGCACGTCGCCAACCTCATGGCCTTCCAGCCCGGGGAGCGGATCGCGCAGGTGCTGGCGATCCAGGACTACATCAACGTCCCCTATCTCGTCCTCGCCACCCGCAACGGTCTGGTCAAGAAGTCGCGTCTGGACGACTACGACTCCAACCGGTCGGGCGGCCTCATCGCGATCAACCTGCGCGACGGCGACGAGCTCGTCGGTGCCTCGCTGGCGTCGGCGGCGGACGACCTACTGCTCGTGTCGGTCAAGGGCCAGTCGGTGCGCTTCACGGCGACCGACGACACCTTGCGCCCGATGGGTCGCTCGACCTCGGGCGTGACTGGCATGAAGTTCCGGGACGGCGACTCGTTGCTCGCCATGAACGTCATCCAGGACGGCACCGACCCGGACGTGTTCGTCGTCTTCGAGAACGGCCTGGCCAAGCGCACGCTGTCCTCGGAGTACCCCGTGAAGGGCCGCGCCACGCTGGGCGTGCTCGTGGCCAAGGCCTCCGACCGCGGCGGCGACCTCGTCGGCGCGCTGGTCGTGTCGCCGGAGGACGAGGTCATGCTCGTCATGGAGAAGGGCCGGATCGTGCGCTCCCGCGTCGACGAGGTCCGCTACACCGGGCGCAACACGCAGGGCGTGACCTTCGCCAACCCCGGCAAGAACGACGCCATCGTGGCCGTGGCCCGCAACGTCGAGCGCGCCGCGGAGGAGGAGCTCGAGGACGCGGACGAGTCCGCCCCCGGGGGTGGTGACGACGCCGGTATGCCGGGCGCCGGCGCCTCGGACGGCACCGACACGGGCGCCGGCGACGGCGGTGCGAGCACGACGCAGCCGACCGCAGGCACTAGCGTGGCCGGGGAGAGCGACGAGCCGGGCGAGTCCGACGACGCGCCTGGAGCCGATGACCGGCAGGAGGACGACCAGTGAGCAGCCCGAGCAGCTCGGCATCCGACCGCACCCAGTCGATCGACGCCGTCGGCGACACGGCGGTGCGCGAGCCCGTCCGCACCTCGGGCGGCTCGGCTTCGTCGGCGGTCTCTGCCCCGGCGGCGGGCTCCGGCACGGGCAGCGGCCGCCAGGCCAAGCTCCGCGTCCAGCGGGTCGACCCCTTGTCGGTGCTCAAGCTGGCGTTCCTGCTGTCGGTGGCCGCGGGCATCGCGGGCGTCGTGCTGATCGCCGTGCTGTGGATGATCCTCAACGGGATGGGCGTCTTCTCGTCGATCAACGAGATGGTGCTCGGTCTCCTGCCGCAGGGCAAGGAGTTCGACCTCATGGACTACGTCGGCTTCAGCCGCGTGCTGTCCTTGTCGATCGTCATCTCGTTCATCAACATCCTCCTGCTGACGGCGCTCGCCACGCTGGCGGCGTTCCTCTACAACATCTGCGCCGGCCTGGTCGGCGGCGTGCGGCAGACCCTCACCGACGACTGACGGATCGGTGCAGGTCCGGTCTCACCTGTGACACCGGACCTGCACCGATCTCGTCCCGCCGCCCGTTTTGGCCGCTGACCCGGGCATGCGGTAGCGTTACTCCTCGCGTCGAGCACCCCGTGACGGGGCCCTCGAGGCGGGTGCGGGCCTATAGCTCAGACGGTTAGAGCGCTTCCCTGATAAGGAAGAGGTCACAGGTTCAAGTCCTGTTAGGCCCACCACGTGAGGAGCCACCAGTCCCCGAGACGGTGGCTCCTTTCGTCGTCCGAGCATGATCGCCAGGCACCGCCGCCGCCGGCCCGCCCCGCCTCTCCGCCGCCCCGGATCGTCACGGTGGCTAGGCTGGAGCCCCCGACCCAGGAGGTAGTCATGCGCAAGATCATCGCCGGTCTGCTCGCCGTCGGCGCCGCCGTCGCCCTCACCGAGCGCGAGCGTCGCCGTCGGGCTGAGGACGAGCTGTGGGCCGAGGCCACCAAGCCGGTATAGTCGGCTGAGCGCCTCGCGGCGCATCCGGGGCCTTGGCGCAATTGGTAGCGCACCTGCTTTGCAAGCAGGGGGTTAGGGGTTCGAGTCCCCTAGGCTCCACCACGGTGTCCTTACTCAAATCGGCGTCTTCGTAAACGCCGCCAGGCAGGTCAAGCCAGAGGTTCTGTAGTTCGGCCAGGCCGCCCTTCGGGGCGGCTTTCAGCGATTCTGGGCCACTGGGGCGCGTTGTTGCGGCTTGGGTCGTAGTGCTTGCCGCCTCGCGCGTTACTCCCGCTGTGAGGGCCTCCCAGCCGCGTTCGGCGGCGAGGAGTTCCTGTAGCGGAGAGCGAATCTCGTCTCAACGACTTAGCCCGGATGTTTCATCGGGTAGCGGCCACGGCGTAGCGGGCGCCGTTGCCGTCGTTGGAGCCTGATTGTGGCAGGTGGGTGTGACAAGGGCCGGGGCCTCGCCCCGGTGGGCGTCGTCTTCTACCCCGAGCAAGCCCACCAACAACACCACCCCGACCGACTGGCGCACCACCGCGACAATCAAGACCGCCCTCGCCGGCGGCTACTGCCTACGCGCCCCCGCCCAAGGCGCCTGCCAATACGCGAACATCTGCGAACACTGCCCCAGCTTCCACACCACCCCCGCCTACCTACCCGTCCTGACCGCGCAACGCGACGACGCCCAAGCCCTCGCCCACGACGCCCGCCACCGCGGCTGGGACCACGAGACCGAACGACACCTACACCTCATCACCCGCATCAACAACTGGGGTTGACCCCGTTCGAGGGACTGTCCGGCTAACGGTGTAAGTGGCGTTTGCATGGTCAGCGGTCCTCCGCCGCGGGCGGGAGTGTCAGAACAACGGTGGGTGGGGGTTCGGCCTGACGCGCTGAGCGGTGCTCGGCGGGAGAGCAGGCAGCATGACGAACACGATTGGGGTCGTGGACCTCAACGATGACGACAGGCAGGCGCTGGCGCAGCGTCTGGTGGACCAGGCCCGCGCTGAAGGAGTCGACCTGGTCGGCCCCGACGGTGTGCTGACGGGCCTGACCAAGCAGGTGCTGGAGACCGCTCTGGAGGAAGAGCTGACCGAGCACCTCGGCTACGAGCACTCGGATCGGCACGCGAAGCCGGCGCCGGTCGACGGGGGCGGGAACGAGCGGAATGACCTGTACCCGGTTCCCCGGACGGTTTCGGTGTGGTGATCATGCCGCTGCTGGGGCGGTGGTGTGAAGGTGTTCGTAGTCGACGGGGCTGTGGTAGCCGAGGGCGGAGTGGCGGCGGTAGGGGTTGTACCAGGCCTCGATCCATTCGAAGATCGCGGCGGCGAGTTCGTCGCGGGTGGCCCAGGTTCGCCGGTCGAGCAGTTCGATCTGCATCGATCCGAAAAAGGACTCCATGAGGGCGTTGTCGTAACAGGTCGCGACCTTGCCCATCGACCCGAGCAGGCCTGCTTCCCGGAGCCGGTTGCCGAACAGCCAGGACGTGTACTGGGCTCCGCGGTCCGAATGCACTACTGTCCCAACGGGTTTGCGGTGCATGCGGGCCATCTCCAGGGCGTCGACGACGAGCTCGGTGCGCAGGTGGTCCGCGATGGACCAGCCCACCACCCGGCGGGAGTACACGTCGAGGACCACGGCGCAGTACACCCAGCCCTGCCCGCTGCGATGCTGCGTGATATCGGTGACCCACAGCCGGTTCGGACGGTCGGCGCGGAACTCACGCCGCACGTGATCGGGCCAGGACGCCTCGTCACGGATGCCGCCGGCTCGCCAGCGGCGGCGGTGCACGCCCTGCAGCCCGTGACAGGCCATGAGCCGGGCCACGCGCCGGCGAGACACGGTCGGGACCGGCACGGTGTGCTCGCCGAGGCGTAGATCGGCGTGCACGCGCCGGACCCCGTAGGTGCCCCGGGAGCGGGTGTGCACGTCGATGATCGTGTCCAACAGGTACGCGTCGTCGAGGTCCCGGCCGCTCGGCGGCCGCGGCGTCGACCAGTCGTAGAAGGTCGACACCGGCACCCCCAGGGCCCGGCACGCGGCGCGGACACTGACCCTCGCGGTCGACCCGTCCGGCAGCTCGACCTGCTGCCCGGCCAGCGCGGCCACGGCCGGGCACCTCATTTTGGGAGCACGTTCTCCGCAGCGAAGTAGGCGCTGGCGCGTTTGAGGATCTCGATCTCGAGGGCCTGACGGCGGTTCTCCCGGCGTAACCGGACCAACTCCGCGTGCTCGTCCCGGGTCACCCCAGGACGGACCCCCTCATCCACGTCCGCGACGGCCATCCACCGCCGCAAACAGGACTCGCTGATCTGCAAATCCTTCGCGATCGCAGCGATCGGCTTGGCCCGCTCACGAGCCAACGCCACAGCCCGCTGACGGAACTCAGTCGACTTCGGTGCCGGCATCAAGGACTCCTCTCCGAGACGATCATCGCCTCAGGCCAGGTGTCCGGGACTGTCCGGCTAACGGTGTAAGTGGCGTTTGCATGGTCAGCGGTCCTCCGCCGCGGGCATGCGGTCGGCGAAGGTGATGGCGAACGCGTTCAGTGCTGGCTTCCACCTAGTGACCCATCTTCTCTGTCCGGTGCCCTTGGGGTCCAGTGATCGGGTGACCAGGTAGAGCGTCTTCATCGCGGACTGCTCGTTCGGGAAGTGCCCACGGGCTCGGACCGCGCGCCGGTAGCGGGCGTTGAGCGACTCGATCGCGTTGGTCGAGCACAGGACCTTGCGGATCTCCTCGTCGTAGTCCAGGAACGGGATGAACTCCTCCCACGCGTTGTCCCACAACTTCTTGATCGCCGGGTAGGGCGTGCCCCACTTCTCGGCGAACTCCTCGTACCGTGCCCGGGCCGCCTCGGGGCTGGGGGCGGTGTAGATCGGCTTCATGTCGCGGGCGATCTGGTCCCAGTACTTCCTGCTGGCGTACCGGAAGGTGTTGCGGATCAGGTGGATGATGCAGGTCTGCACGATGGCCTGGGGGAAGGCCGCGTTCACGCTGTCCGGCAGACCCTTGAGGCCGTCGCAGACGATGAAGAAGACGTCCTTGACGCCGCGGTTGCGCAGCTCGGTCAGCACCGCGAGCCAGTACTTGGCCGACTCCCCGTCACCGTCACCGGCCCACATGCCCAGGATGTCCTTGTGCCCGTCCAGGTCGACCCCGATCGCGGCGTAGAACGGGCGGTTGCGGACCTGACCGTCGCGGACCTTGACCATGATCGCGTCGATGAAGATCGCGGCGTAGACCTTCTCCAGGGTCTGGCCCACCAGGACTGCATCTCCTCGATCACCCGGTCGGTGATCCGCGAGATCACGTCCTTGGACACCGACGCGCCGTACACCTCGGCCAGGTGCGCGGAGATCTCACCGGTGGTCAGACCCTTGGCGTACAGGGACAGGACTAGGTCGTCCAGGTCGGACAGGCGCCGCTGCCGCTTCTTGACCAGCTGGGGTTCGAACGTGCCGTCCCGGTCCCGGGGCACGGTGATCTGCACCGGTCCGCAGTTGTCGGTCAGGACCGTCTTGGTCCGGGTGCCGTTGCGGGAGTTGCCCCGGTTACGGCCCTCGACGGCGTGCTTGTCATAGCCCAGGTGCTCGGACAGCTCCTCATCCAGCGCGGTCTCGATGACCGTCTTCGTCAACGCCTTCAGCAGCCCGTCCGGGCCGGTCAGCGCCACGCCGGCGTCCTTGGCCTGGAGCACCATCTGTTTGATCACGGCCAGCTCGGCCGGCGTCAGCTCCCGCTCCGGACCCGCGTCCGGGATCGGCCCGAACGCCTCCCCGGGCGGTGGACCGCCCGGATCGCCCGGGTCCTGGCTCTTCTTCGGTGAAGGTGGACTCACAGCCACCAGTGTCTCGGTCATGACGACCCTCCTGCCCCAACCGGGGCGCTAGGGCCACTTACACCGTTAACGCGATAGACCCAGGTGTCCGGGGAACCGGGTACAGGTCAGAACGGGTAAGAGTCCCGTGGAGTGGTGGGGTTTGGGGAGTGGGTGTGGCTCCCTGACGTAGAGGGGTCATCGGCGAGATGCTCGGTGTGTACCGCCAAGTACTCACCAGAGGAGATCTCACCGATGACCCTTCCCCAGTCTGCCGTGTCCGACCTGCTGGACGCACTTCGCGCCGGCGAGGGCGTGGACCTGGTGCGCGAGTCCGTGCGCATGGTCCTGCAAGAGCTGATCGAGACCGAGGCCGCGCAGGTGATCGGCGCCGCCCGGTACGAGCGCGCACCGGGGCGGACCACCGAGCGCAACGGCAGCCGCCCGAAGCTGCTGACGACCAAAGGCGGCGACGTCACCGTGGCGGTCCCCAAGCTGCGCCAGGGCAGCTTCTTCCCCTCCGTCCTGGAGCCACGGCGCCGGATCGACCAAGCGCTGTACGCGGTCGTGATGCAGGCCTACGTCCACGGCATGTCCACCCGCTCCGTCGACGACCTGGTGGTCGCCCTGGGCGGTACCGGCATCTCCAAGTCCGAGGTGTCTCGGATCTGTGCCGGCCTGGACGAGGCCATCGGCGCGTTCCGCACCCGCCGCCTGGATCACGCCCGGTTTCCCTACGTCTATCTGGACGCGACCTATCTGCACGTGCGCACCGAGGCCGCCATGGTGGTCTCCAAAGCCGTCGTGGTCGCCACCGGCGTCACCGAGCACGGCCGCCGGGAGATCCTGGGCCTGGACGTCGGTGACAGCGAGGACGAGGTCTTCTGGCGAGCCTTCCTCATCGGCCTGAAGAAGCGGGGCCTGGGCGGTGTGCAGCTGGTCATCTCCGACCAGCACGCCGGCCTCGTCGCGGCCCTGACCAGGGTGTTCCAGGGCTCGTCCCACCAACGGTGCCGGGTCCACTTCATCCGCAACGTCCTGGCCCACGTGCCCAAGGCCGAGACCGAGATGGTCGCCGCGGTCTTCCGGACCATCTTCGCCCAGCCCGACCTGGCCTCCATGGCCAAGCAGTGGGACACGGTCCGCGACGACCTCGCCAGCAGGTACCCCAAGACCGGCCCGCTGATGGACGGCGCCAAGGCGGAAGTGCTCGCCTTCGCGGCGTTCCCGCGCGAGCACTGGCGCAAGATCTGGTCCACCAACCCCCTTGAGCGGCTGAACAAGGAGATCAAGCGACGCTCCCGCGTCGTAGGCATCTTCCCGAACGAAGCCGCCGTCATCCGCCTCATCGGAACCGTCCTGGCCGACACCCACGACGAATGGCAGGTCGATGACCGCCGCTACCTCTCCGAAGGCTCCATGGCCAAGCTCTACCCAACCCGCGATACTGAGACCGTCGCCCTCGAAAACAGCAACCGGTAGGCAACGAGCATCACCTCAAAGCCCACGACTCAACAAGGCTCTATCGGCACGGCGATCTCGTCGACGATCACGGCGCCCTGGGCCTTGAGCTGCCGCCGCAGCAGGTGACCGACGCCGTCCTCGCCTGGGCCCGCTCGGCGGTCTGGGCCACCGGTCCCCCATCCACCCAAGGCTCCACCGTCGAAGCCTCATCCCCCTCCCAGCCGGCCTAACCACCCTCAAGACACCCATCCCCTGCCCCGACGACACCGCGCTCGCGGCCATCAGCTGGCTCTACGGCGACCGCGCATGCACCGTCACCACCCAAACCTGGCACACCACTAGCCCTGCGCATCTACGCGCTGGTCTCGGCTGGTATCCCATACCCGGCACATGTTCGACATGACCACCCACTGGCCGCCGACCACGCCAGCCACCTAGGCTCCCCCAAGGCACACCTGCACGGCGCTCGCGGTGACCAAGGACCCCCAGTCCCCGGCCCGGTCGGCACCGCGCACGGTCTCTGGAACAGCCGGCGGCGGGGCGGGACGCAGGTGCGCGACAGTGCCCGTTCAGCCGTCTCGGTGGTGGACTGGCACCGCACGCGCCCACCGCTGGGCCCCGCCCTGCACGACGGGAACGACTCATCGTGCTACGACCAAGACCTGGCGTGGCGGGTCCGAGGGCACTGGCGCTGGGCCTGGACCGGGCCCGGCCGAGCAGAACGACGACGCGTATGGATCCCCGAGCACGTCAGGGGCCACGGTCACACCGAGTCGACGCGCGCTCGTCCTGGTCCACTGATGCGGAAGGGATCACGCGCACGTCGACTACTCCGTCCTGGAGCTCCCGCCCGATCAAGCCTTCGCGTCGGGATGGAGGCGGACCCTCACGGCCCGGCTCTTGGTATCTGCGGTGATGGGCCTCGGACGCTCAGGTGCTGCTCTGGGACCTCGTCGTACCGAATCGATACGGATTTTGCCTGACAACCCAACCCCCGTACACTACTTTCATCTATGACAGTTAAGTCGTCTGTGACACTAATGGAGTGAGCCCGATGCAGACTCTCGAGACCGCGACAATCCCCACCGAGCAGCTCGACGCGCTCGAAGACTTCGCGCGCTCCAGCGCAGCCCCCGAACTGCGCGACCTGCTGCTGAGCCTGAGCCGCTGCGTGCGCGACGGCGACGAGCTCATCGCCATCGACGGTGATGCGACGCTCACCCCTAACCAGGTCGCAGAACGCCTCGGGATGAGCCGCACCCACCTATACAAGCTCCTCGACCGCGGAGAGATCCTCTTCCACCGCGTCGGCCGCGACCGACGCATCCGCATGCGCGACCTCGCCGACTTCGAGCTGCGTCACCAGCGCGACCGCCGCGAGCTCGCCGAACGTTTCGCCCACCAGCGCGCCACCACCACCGCCGCTGACGCGGAGATCGCCGACATGCTCTGAAATGATGCAGGCTCGCCTCCCCTGACCGATCGATTCGGCAGGATGGCATCATGCATCACCGCCGTGCTCGACCCACGCTGCGCGTCCTGCGCGAGGACCTGACCTCCGGCTGGACATCGCCACAGCCCCAACGAGCACTCGCCGATGGACGCCTACCCGACCTGCACCCCCTCAGCGAGCTGCCGCACCCCATCATCGCCAAGGCCAAAGACGCCTTCGGAGCCGACCCGGCCGACGACAACTATGTCGGCCCCATCGCCTGCTCCCGACAGCTGCACCTGCGGGAGATCAAGCAGTCCCAGTGGCGCGGCGGCGTCTGGGAAGATCCCGACACGCACGTCTGCTGGCTCGTCGTGGGCGGGCTCGCCAAAGGCGACCACCAAGACCGAGACGACTTCTACCAACGCCTCGAACGCGAAGACCAGACCGGCGACCCCACCCGCTGGCTGCCCACCGACGACGACCTGCGCCTGCTCAAGCAGGAGACCGCCGCCCGGCTACGCACCACGTGGGAGCTCGACACCCAACACGCCGTCCTGGACGCACTCCGCGCCATCCACGCCGGCGGCACCACACGACTCCACTTTCATCACCCCATCCCTGGCCAAGGCCACTTCGCCCACGCCGACATCACCGTCCAACCCGTACGCGAGACCGACTACCAGGCCGACGAGATCCTCGTCGAGATCACCCCCCAGCCTCGCTACGCCGCCAGCAACCTCCTCTGGCAACTCACCCTCCGCATCCTGATCAGCCTCGAACCCCCCGAACAACGATGGGACCGTTACGGCAACACCTATGCCAACATCGCCGAACCCGGAGCCTGGCACCACCGAGCCAAGGCCCTCAGCCACCTCGACCACACCGGCCAGCTCGAAGCCTCCCAACCCGGCACCACGAGCCACTACAGCCACCGCAAACACCTCGCCGGCAGCACCATCAACGGACACGCCGTAAGGGCACTCTGCGGCACATACTTCGTCCCCCACCAAGACCACCAAACCCTCCCCACCTGCCCTACCTGCCAACAACGCCTCAACGAGCTCTAGGAACACCCAAACAACAGGCCCCAACCGACGAGGCCCCCGCCTCCGGGTCTGCCCCGGGGCCCTCCACAACGCCGCCTGCTGGCCCAACGCGCCCACCTGCCGGCGTCATGTCTTCATGTGGCTCGCCCGCGAGCAAATGCGAAGATCGCCGCATGGACGGTATGAGTGAGCCGAACGCTTGGCTCCTCATGACTGTAGGCGATAACCGCCAGCACGGCGGCAACAGTGGGTACGACGATCAGGTAGACGTGTATTACACGTGGGACAGCACGGTGCCCAACCACGCGAACATCAAGGAGGGCGACAGGATCGCGCTCTGGGACAAGGAGCGCCTACTGGGCCTGTCGGTCGTCGAGGAGATCGCGACTGAGACCAAGGAGAAGCTCCTCTACAAGTGCCCGAGCTGCGCAATGGCGTCCATCAAGGCTTGCAAGGAGAAGTCTCCGCTCTACAAATGCTACAAGTGCGGCGCCGAGTTCGACGTGCCCCGCAGCCAGACGGTCTCTGTCACGGAGTACCGCTCCCGTCACGACGCGGCCTGGACGGCACTCGACAATCTCCTCCCAGGTGGTGACCTGCGCACGCTGTGTGAGTCGCCTCGAAGCCAACTCAGCATGAGGCCGCTCCGCTGGGACGACTTCCGGACCGCCGTCGCAGCCAAGGGTGCCGACCGCGCCGTCGAGCGCGTCGACCATCGCAGGGCGGACTTCTTCTTCCCGCGAGGCCATCGCCTCGAGATCGTCCGCGTGCGACGCGGTCAACGGCAGTTCAGAGAACACCTACTCGCCAGTCAGGGCGAGAGCTGCGCCTTCACATGTGAGGTTCCCGCTCGCGCGTTGGAGGCCGGCCATCTCTACAGCTATGCGCAGCTCGGTGTTCACCATGAACATGGAGGCTTGCTCCTCCGACGGGATGTCCACCGTCTTTTCGATGACGGTTGGTTGGCCGTAGACCCGACGACCCTCCGCGTGGACGTTGCAGATCCGTTGGAGGGGTATCCGCAGTACGCCCGCCTCCACGATCAACGCCTACGTGCAGACCTGCATGACAGCCAGGTCGAATGGCTTGGTCACCACTGGGCTGAGCATCGGGCGAGTTGAGCGATGCCTAGGCTCCACCCACCGACGAAGCCCTCACCGTCACGGGTGAGGGCTTCGCGCTGCCCGGGGCCGACCGTCAGGCCTGGCGGCGGCCGGGGTCAGGCGTCGAGGCGCTTCTTGAGGCCCATCAGCAGCAGCACCAGCGACACGGTCAGCAGGATGTGCCCCAGACCGGAGATGCCCGAGATGGCCGGGCTGGAGGCCGCGGTGCTGCCCAGCACCTGCAGCGTCCCCTTGATCGTCAGCATGGCCACCGTGACGACCAGCCCGGCGTGGTAGGCCACGAGGAAGGGCTTCCACTGCGCCGTGCGGCTCAGCGCAAAGGTGCGCTCCAGGACCAGCAGGATCAGGCCGAGCAGGGTCCCGAGCGCCAGCAGGTGGGTGTGGACGACGGACAGCTGCGTGGCGCCGAGGTAGTCGTGGGCCTTCGTCAGCTCGCGGTAGTACACACCCCCGAGGAGCCCCAGCGCCGTGTAGGCGACCACGCCCCAGTAGATCGGCGTCAGGGTGGCCCGGGTCGGTGCATCGGTGCGGGAGGCGGTGGCATTCGTCATACGGCCCATCCTCCCCGATGATCCCTGACGGCCCCCTCCATCGGAAGGTTGACCGGACCGGTCACCCGCCGAGGACCCCGTATGACGGGACGGCGGCCCCTCCACCAGGAGGGGCCGCCGTCACGGTGCTCGGTGAGGAGCGGGATCAGATGTCGCGCTTGTCGTCGTCGTGACGACCCGCACCGGGGTCGGCGGTCTCGTCGACGACCTGGCCGGCGCCGTCGTCCGTGCGGTCGAACTCCGTGGCGTTGGAGGGCGTCGTCGCGGCGAAGTCCTCCTGGTCCTTGGCGTCCAGGATGACCGGCTCGGTGGAGACGGCGCTGAGCGGGTCGCCGGCCTCGTGGTCGGAGACGATCGCGTCGTCAGAGGTCGTGGCGGTGGTCGCCGACGCGTAACCCGAGGCGGCGCTGGCGCTCGTGCCGATCGTCGAGGAGGCCGGGGTGTAGGGGTCAGCGAGCGGCGTCGCCCACGGGTCGTCCTGCGGGGCGGTCTTCTTGTAGACGACGGCGGCCACGGCGGCAGCCGTGGCGAGCAGGCCGAGGGTCACGAGGAGCTTGCCCTGCTTGCGCTCGCGCGCCTTCAGCTCCTTCTTGAGCTGGCGCTTCGACAGGTGGGTCTTGGGGTAGGAGTCGTCCTTGGCCTTGTCGGCGACCTTCTTGGTGGCGAGCAGGCCGAGCGCGGTCTTGCCGGCGTCCTGCGCCTTGTCGCTGGTGGCGGCCTTGGCGGCCGTGCCGGCGGCGAGCAGACCCGGCAGCGCCTCCATCAGGTCCTCGATCAGGCCGTTGCCCTTGTCGGTGGCCTTGCTCGTCTTGGCCTCGACGACGTCGCTGCCGTGGGAGACGGAGTCCTTGACCTTGTCGGCGGCGGCGAGCGCACCCGAGGCGACCGCACCGGCCGCCAGCTTGGGAGCGGTCATGACGCTGTCCTTGACCTGGGCGGCCTTGTCGCCGGCCGAGCTCGTGAAGGCGTGCGCCTTGGCGGCCGCGTCCTCCTGGGCCAGCTCCAGCCGGCTCTTCTTCTCGATCTTGTACTTGTTGCGGAACATGGGTCCTCCTGGAGATCGATTCGCGGGGCGTCCAGCGCCCATCTTGCCCGTGTGGGACAACGCGTGCACGTTTCCGTCGGTTCCACCCCTACCCGGCCCAGGGGGGTCGTATGCCGGGAGTCCGTCGTGCCGACACGACACCACCGTCATACGGGGTCGCCGTGCGAGGATGAGACTCATGAACTGGACGCTGCACACCAACCACGGCGACATCTCGATGACCCTCTTCCCCGAGGCTGCCCCCACGACCGTGGGCAAGATCACGGGCCTGGCCAAGGACGGCTATTACGACGGCCTGACCTTCCACCGCATCATCCCGGGCTTCATGATCCAGGGCGGCTGCCCCCAGGGCACCGGCACCGGCCAGCCCGACCAGCCCGGCTTCCCGTTCGACGACGAGATCTCGCCCGACAAGGACTTCACCAAGCCCTACATGCTCGCGATGGCCAACGCCGGCAAGCGGATGGGCCGCGGCACCAACGGCTCGCAGTTCTTCATCACGGTCGGTGCCACGACCTGGCTGCAGGGCAAGCACACGATCTTCGGCGAGGTGGCGGACCAGGCGTCGCGCGACGTCGTCGACAAGATCGCCGCCGTGCGCACCGGCGCCATGGACAAGCCGGTCGAGCCGGTCGTGATCGAGAGCGTCACGGTCACCGACTGAGCTCACGCCCTCGGCGGAACCTCCACGCCCGACGGCCCGTTCCCCTCGTCGGCAGCCCCGCTGCCGACGGGACGGACCGTCGCGCCGTCTCCGGCGAGGTCCACGCCTAGGCTCGGACCCGACACCCGCGCTCCGAACTCGACGAGGACGTGCCGATGAGCTCCTCCTACCCGCCGGTCGACCCGCCGCTCCCGCCGACTCCCTCTGGGGCCTCGGCGGGCGGCTCGGCTCAGCCGCCGACGTGCCCGCGCCACCCAGACGTCGTCGCGTACGTCCGGTGCAGCCGCTGCGGACGACCCGCCTGCCCCCCGTGCCAGCGCCAGGCGTCCGTCGGGATCCACTGCGTCGACTGCGTCCGCGAGTCGGCGCGCACCGCGCCCCGCGCGCGGAACCCCCTCGGCGGCTCGGCCTCGGCCCTGTCCGTCGGCGGCGGGGCCCCCGCGACCACGGCACTGGTAGCCCTGTGCGTCGTCGTCTACTTCCTGCAGCTGATCGTCCCGGGCCTTGAGCGTGCCCTGTGGTTCGCGCCGTATGCCGGGCGCGACGAGCCGTGGCGGTTCGTGACGGCGGCGTTCCTGCACGGCGGGGTCACGCACATCCTGTTCAACATGCTCGCGCTGTGGACCGTCGGCCAGCCGCTCGAGCGGGCGATGGGGCTCGCGCGGTTCCTCGCGTTGTTCCTGGTCAGCGCCATCGGTGGGTCGGTGGGCTATCTGCTGATCGCACAGGCGACCGCGTCCCCCGGCCAGGTGCTGACCCAGTGGCAGATGAGCTGGTTCCAGCCGACGGTGGGGGCCTCGGGCGCGGTGTTCGGGTTGTTCGCGGCCGAGCTGGTGCTCGCGCGGCGGCAGGGCCGTGACCTGCGGGCGATGCTGATCTTTCTCGGCATCAACCTGGTCATCGGCTTCACGGTCCCCAACATCGCGTGGCAGGCGCACCTCGGCGGGTTCGTGACCGGGGCGGCGCTCGCGTCGGTGATGTGGGCGACCCGGACGCGCGAACGCCAGCGTTGGCAGTGGCCGGGCGTGGCCGCCGTGCTGGCGGTGCTCGTGGTCCTCGCCGTCCTGAAGTACGCCCTGTCACCCCAGATGACGGGCTTCGTCGTCGGCGGCGCCTGACCGCCGTCCCCTCCCCCCGTCGGCCCCCCGCGTTCTCGCCCCTCTCAACACAGGGGGGCGGGCCAGCGGGGCTGGCCAGCGGGGTGGCGGGCCGGCAGGGGCGCGCTGGTGGGTCCACCGGGGTCACAGAGGTGACCGGCTGTCCCCACGTCCTCCCCAGGGTTGTCCACCGGGTTGTCCACACTTTCTGTGGATAACCCGTCTCGATGTCGTCTTACACGGATGTAATTACCCACACGATGGGGATAAGCCTGTGGATAAACCCGTGGTCATCCACCGGCGTGCGAGAGGGCGGGGTCAGCGCCAGCGGGTTGTCATCATGAAGCCGACCAGCATCAGGCCGAAGCCGATCCCGAGGTTCCAGTAGTGGATGTCGGGGATGGGGTACTGCCCCGCGGTGAGGTAGAAGGCGACCACCCACAGCAGCCCGATCAGCATCAGCGTCACCATCACCGGCGCCCACCAGCGGGGGCTGGGCGCCTTGATCCCCGAGCCCTTCTCGGCGGGCGGGGTGTAGGTCGCCTTGCTGCGGCGCTTGGACTCGGGCACGGCTCACTCCTCGGTGCGGGGCCCACCGGATACGGTAGGTCTCAGGGTCTGACGCACAGCCTAGCCAGGTGAGGAGGGGCCATGGGTGACACCGGTGCCCGCCGCGCGCGCCTCGGACGACTCCTCTTCGGAGGGCGACCGAGCCTGTGGGGCCTGCTCGTCCCCGTCGTCCTCGTGCTGGCCGGGCTGCTCTTTGCGACCAGCGCCGTCACCGCCGGCGGCCGCTCGCTGCGACCGTCCGACACACGTGACCTCGCCGGGGTCATCGACGCCCAGGACGCCGCGCTGGAGGCCAAGCAGCGGACGGTCCGCGACCTGTCGGGTCAGGTCGCGAGCCTCAGCGCACGCAACGCACCGGCCGACTCCCGCCTGCGCGCGATGACACAGCGGGCCGCGGCGCTCGACCGGGCCGCCGGGATGCAGGGGGTCACGGGGCCCGCGCTGACGGTGACCATGACGGACTCGACGAGGTCGGTGGACAGCTTCGGCGGCGAGTTCACCGCCGACGACCTGGTCATCCACCAGCAGGACGTGCAGGCGGTCGTCAACGCGATGTGGCGCGGCGGCGCCGAGGCGATGATGATCCAGGACCAGCGCGTGATCTCGACGAGCGCGGTCCGCTGCGTCGGCAACACCCTGATCCTGCAGGGCCGCGTCTACTCCCCGCCCTTCGTCATCAAGGCGATCGGCGACGTGGACGGCATGCGCCAGACGCTGGACCAGGACCCCACGGTCCAGATCATCCAGCAGTACGTCGCTGCCGTCGGCCTCGGCTACGACGTCGCGACGCAGCCGTCGGCGACCTTCCCGGCCTATGACGGGTCCGCCAACCTGCGGCATGCGACAGTAGTCGGGTGAAGGCTGTTCGGGCGATAACGGGGACTTTGGGTGAGCTGCTAATCACCCTTGGTGTGCTGACCTTGCTCTTCGTGGGCTGGCAGCTGTGGTGGACCGACGTCGCCGCCAACGCCGTGCAGTCTGACGCCGTCACCACGCTCAGCGAGGAGTTCCAGCGTCCCGGCCAGGTCGAGCCGGAGATCGCCCGGCTCAAGGACGTCCCCCTGGGCAAGGCCTTCGCGATCGTGCGGATCCCGGCGCTGGGCCGCGACTACGCCGTGCCGGTCGTCGAGGGGACCACCCGGGACGTGCTTCGCACGGGCATCGGCCACTACGAGGGCACCGCAATGCCCGGCCAGGTGGGCAACTTCGCGATCGCCGGCCATCGCATGACCTATGGCGGGCCCTTCCGCGACATCGAGAAGGTCCTGCCCGGCGACCGGGTCATCGTCGAGACCGCGCAGACCTACTACGTCTACCGGGTCGGCCAGCACACCCTCGTGCCCCCCTCCCACGTCGCGGCCATCGCGCCCACGCCCGAGCGTCCCGGCGTGCGTCCCGACAAGCCCTTCATCACCCTCACCGCCTGCCATCCCAAGTACGCCGCCCAGCAGCGCTGGATCGTGCACGGCGAGCTGGAGCGCGCCATACCGCGCAGCACGGGCCTGCCGGCCGGCTATCTGGACCTGACGGGAGACCGTTGATGTATGCCGCGCTCTGGCGCGCCCTCCCTGGCCCCAGCTGGGTGCGGGCGGTCCTGTGCCTGCTGCTGGCGGCGCTCGTGGTGTGGCTCTGCTTCGAGGTCGTCTTTCCGTGGCTCGCGGACCTCATGCCGTTCAACGACCAGACGGTCGAGCCCGCCGGCTGAGGTCGCGGCTAGGGTGAGGGGCCGATCCCACCGACCCGTGCCCCGAGGCAGACCCATGACCCGCATCCTCGTCGTCGACAACTACGACTCCTTCGTCTTCACCATCGTGGGCTACCTCCAGCAGCTCGGTGCGGAGTGCGAGGTCGTGCGCAACGACGCCGTGACGGCGACGGACGGGGCGGACTTCGACGGCGTCCTGATCTCCCCCGGCCCGGGCACCCCCGAGGAGGCCGGGGTCTCGATGGCGATGATCGAGGCGTGCGCCGAGCGCGAGCAGCCGATGCTGGGCGTGTGCCTCGGGCACCAGGCGCTCGGCGTCGTGACCGGTGGCACCGTCTCGCGGGCCCCCGAGCTGCTGCACGGCAAGACGTCCGAGGTGCTGCACGACGGGCGAGGGGTGCTGGCGGGTCTGCCCAGCCCGTTCACGGCGACGCGCTACCACTCGCTCACGATCGAGCCGGAGACGATCGGGGCGGATCTCGAGGTCACCGGCCGCACCGAGACCGGGATCGTGATGGCCGTGCAGCACCGCACGCTGCCGCTGCACGGGGTGCAGTTCCACCCTGAGAGCGTGCTCACCGTGGGCGGCCACCGCCTGCTCGCTAACTGGCTCGAGGTGTGCGGCCTGGACGGTGCGGTGGCCGCGAGCGAGGGTCTGAGCCCGCTGATCCACCGCTGAGCGTTCGCCGGCTGCCGCGCCTCCCCAGGCGCCCGGCGCCCGGCGATCAGGGCGTCGGCGGGGTGGACGGGTTCGGCGGCGGCGAGGTCGGCGAGGATGGTGCGGTCGACGTGGGCGACGGTGGGGTCGTGGTGGTCGGGCGCGGCCGCGGTGTCGTGGTCGGCGTGGGTGCGGGGGCCGTGGAGGTCACCGTCACCGTCGGGATCGCTGCCGGCACGGCCACCGTGAGGGTGATCTTGGTGCCGGGGGGCTGCGAACCTTCGCGGATGTCCTGGTCGAGCACGAGGTCGCGGGTGTCGCGGCTGGGCTCGTCCTTGCGGGCGACGCGGAAGCCGGCGTCCGTGAGCGTCTTGGACGCCGACGTGTAGTCCTGCCCCACCACGTTGGGGACCCCCACCTTGCCGGTCGACACGAACAGTGCGACCTTGGTCCCGACGGGCACGGTCTGTCCGCTTGCCGGGTCGGTGCGCACGACCTGCCCCGCGGGGATGGTCTTGTCGTCGATCTCCGTGACCGCCCCCGCCTCGAGGTTGTAGTTGACGAGGCGTTGCTTCGCGGACCCCACGGTGTACTTGGTGACGTCGGGCACCGCGGTGTCGCTCGGGCCGGTCGAGACCTGCACGGCGACGGGGTAGGCGGGATCCTGCTGGGCGCCGGGCTGGGGGTTCTGGCCGACGACGATGCCCTTGGGCTTGTTGCTCTCCTTGGGCTGGAAGGACCCCTTGAGCTGGCTGGACTCGAGCAGCGACCGCGCGGTGCCCTCGGTCTGGTCCATCAGGTTGGGGACCGTCTTGTACTGGATCGGGTCGGGCCGCGTCATCCAGTAGACGCCGAACCCCGCCACGCCGATCAGCAGCAGCAGCGCCACGATCCACGCGAGCCAGTTGCGCTCGCGCTCCTCGCCGATCGACGGGTAGCTGGACGTGTGGTGGCCGTCGCGGGGAGGTCCGGCGGCGACGTCGTCGCGCAGCACCGGCTCGGGGCGCTGGCCGGGATCGGGCCGTATGCCGCCCGCCGCCGCAGCACCGGCCGCCGCACCGCCGGCGGACCCGCCTGCTGCGCCGCCCGCCAGGGCGCCTCCGGCCAGGGCGCCCGCCGCGGCGCCCGCAGCACCACCGGCCAGCGCGCCGCCGGCGCCAGCAGCTCCGGCACCAACAGCTCCGGCACCGCCAGCCGTCGCGGACGTCGCCCCGCCCGGGGGGCCCGCCAGCACGTCGGCCCGGTCGATGCTCTCGGTGGGGGCGAACAGGGCGGCGGCCGTCGCCTGCGCCGCCGGGCTGAGCGGGCGTCCCGCGCGCGCCGCCTCGAGGTCGTCACGGAACTCGTCGGCGGTCTGGTAGCGGCGGTCCCGGTCCTTGACCAGCGCGTGCATGATCACCGTGTCGAGCGCGCGGGGGATGCTGTGCTCGTGGCTGGACGGCATCGAGGGATCCTCGCCGACGTGCTGGTAGGCGATGGCGAGCGGTGAGTCGCCGACGAACGGCGGCCGCCCCGTCACCAGCTCGAAGAGCAGGCACCCGGCCGAGTAGAGGTCGGAGCGGCCGTCGACGTCCTGGCCGCGGGCCTGCTCGGGCGAGAGGTATTGCGCGGTGCCGATGACGGCCTGGGTCTGGGTCATGGTGGCGGTCGACTCCCCGCCCCCGCGGGCGATCCCGAAGTCCATCACCTTGACGTCGCCGTCGTCGGTCAGCATGACGTTGCCGGGCTTGACGTCCCGGTGCACGATGCCGCGCTGGTGGGAGTAGCCGAGGGCGGACAGCACCCGCATGACGATGCGCATGGCCTCGTCGGCCGAGAAGGCGCCGCGGTCGTGCATGAGCTGGCTGAGGGTGTGCCCCTGGACCCGCTCCATGACGATGTAGGGGATGACCTCCTGCAGGCCGACGCTGTTGGTGACGATGTCCTCGCCGGAGTCGAACACCGCGACGATGTGCGGGTGGTTGAGGCTGGCGGCGGCCTGCGCCTCGCGGCGGAAGCGTCCCTGGAAGGTCCGGTCGCCGAGCCGGCCGGCGTGGAGCATCTTGATGGCGACCCGGCGGCCGAGGCGGACGTCGTGCGCCTCGTGGACGGTGGCCATGCCGCCGCGGCCGATCTCCTCGCCGAGCTCGTAGCGGCCGCCGATCAGCCTGCTCACTTGCGGATCACCGCCTCCATGACCTCCTTGGCGATGGGGGCAGCGACCTTGTTGCCACCCGTCTCGCGCCCGGCGGACCCACCATCCTCGACCACCACGGCGACCGCCACCTGGGGCTGGTCGGCCGACGCGGTGAGCGGGGCGATGGCGGTGAACCAGGCGTGCGGCGCCTTGTCGTTGCCCTGCTGCGCCGTGCCGGTCTTGCCGCCGACCTCGACACCGGGGATCCGGGCGTTGGACCCGGTCCCGTCCTCGACGACGCCGCGCATCATCTGGGCGACCTGGTCGGCGACCTCGGAGGTGAC
Organism: Arsenicicoccus cauae; assembly: GCF_043162025.1. Classification (NCBI taxonomy): domain Bacteria; kingdom Bacillati; phylum Actinomycetota; class Actinomycetes; order Micrococcales; family Intrasporangiaceae; genus Arsenicicoccus; species Arsenicicoccus cauae. The sequence continues at coordinate 737,359 of NZ_CP171001.1, forward strand.
GGCCTTGGACAGCTGCTCCGGCTTGGTCTCGTCGAGGACGCTGAGGTTGTCGCCGCGCACCGAGGCGATCAGGTGCGGGCGCATGACGACGCCCTTGTTGGCGATGGCGGCACTCACCATGGCGACCTGCAGCGGGGTGACGCGGACGTCGTACTGCCCGATCGCGGCCTGCGCGGACTGGGCCTTGTCCATCCCCGTCGGCACCTTGCTCGGTGTCACCCGCATCGGCACCCGCAGCTCGTCGCCGAAGCCGAACTTGGCGGCCTGGTCGGCCAGGGCGTCGCCCCCGAGCTGGATCCCGATGCCGCCGAAGGCTGAGTTGCACGACGTCTCCAGCGCCTTCTGGAGGGTGATCTGGTCAGAGCCCGTGCACGAGCCGTTCTGCCAGTTGGTGAGGGGGACGGACGACAGCGGCAGCTTGAGCTGTGCCGGGGCGGGGATGCGGGAGGTGACGTCATACCGCCCGGAGGACAGGGCCGCGGCCGTGGTCACGAGCTTGAAGACCGAGCCGGGCGGGTAGAGGTCGCCCCCGATGGACCGGTTGACCAGGGGCTTGGAGCGGTCGGCGTTGAGGGACTTCCAGGCGTCGGTGACGGCGGAGAAGCGGTGGCTGGACAGCGCCGCCGGGTCGTAGGTCGGGTGGCTGACCATGGCGAGGATCGCGCCGGTGCGCGGGTCGAGGGCGACCACGGCCCCGCGCTGGTCGCCGAGCGCCTTCTCGGCCGCCTGCTGCACCTCGGGGCGGATGGTGAGCTCGACGGAGGCGCCCGCGGGCTGCCGTCCGCTGACCAGGTCGCTGATCCGGCGGTAGAAGAGCTTGTCGGATCTGCCGGAGAGCAGCTCGTCCTCGGCGCCCTCGATGCCGCCCCCGGCACCGTAGGTGAACGAGTAGTAGCCCGTCACGTGGCTGTAGAGACGTCCGGAGGGATAGGTGCGCTCCCACCTGAGCTCGTCGTCGGTGGCCACGGATCTGGCGATCGGGGTGCCGCCGAGGAGGATCTGGCCGCGCTCGCGGTCGTAGGACGCCAGGACGCTGCGGCGATTGTCGCTGCGGTCGCCGAGGGCCTTGGCCTGGAAGAACATGATCGACGTCGACGAGATCAGCAGGCTGCAGAACAGGATGGCGGCCACGACGGCGAGGCGGCGGATGGGCGGGTTCATCGGGTCCGCACCACCTGGGTCGCCTCGTCGGAGCCGAGCGGCTGGTCGGGGTCGTCACCGTCGTCGATGGGTCGTCGGGCCTGGTCGCTGATGCGCAGGAGCAGCGCGATGATGCTCCAGTTGGCGATCAGGCTGGAGCCACCGGCCGACAGGAACGGCGTCGTCAGGCCGGTCAAGGGGATGACGCGGGTGAGGCCCCCGACGATGACGAAGACCTGCAGGGCCATCCCGAACGCCAGGCCGGCCGCGAGCAGCTTGCCGAAGCCGTCCCGGACACCGATCGCGGTGCGCAGGCCGCGCTCGACGAGGATGGCGTAGAGCGCGAGGATCGCGAACAACCCGAACAGCCCGAGCTCCTCCGCGAGGCTCGCGACGATGTAGTCGGACTTGGCGAACGGCGTGATCTCGGGGTGGCCCTGGCCGAGACCGGTGCCGAGGAGCCCGCCGGACGCCATACCCATGATGCCCATCCCCACCTGCGACAGCCCCTTGTAGAAGGGGTCCATCCACAGGTCGACGCGCGTCTGCACGTGGCTGAACAGCAGCCACGCGACGTAGGCGCCGCCGCAGAACATCGTCAGGCCGAGCGCGATCCAGGACACGCGCTCGGTCGCGACGTAGAGCATGGCGACGAACAGGCCGAAGAACAGCAGGGAGGACCCGAGGTCCTTCTCGAAGACGAGGATGCACAGGCTCAACGCCCACGCCACGAGGATCGGCCCGAGGTCGCGGGCGCGCGGCAGCGGGAAGCCGAGCACCCGCCGGCCGATGAGCGAGAGCACGTCCCGCGTCTGGACGAGGTAGCCGGCGAAGAAGATCGCGAGGACGATCTTGGCGATCTCGCCGGGCTGCAGGCCGAACGGCCCGATGCGGATCCAGATGCGGGAGCCGTACTGCGCGTCGCCGATCACGGGCAGCAGCGGCAGGAGCAGCAGGATCACGCCCGCGGCCATGAAGGTGTAGGTGTAGCGCCGCAGCCGGCGATGGTCGCGCAGCCACAGCAGCAGCGCGATCGCCGCCACCACCGACACGGCGCTCCACAGCAGCTGGCGCGGTGCGAGGACGCCCTCCTGGGTGCCCTCGAGGTCGATGCGGTGGATCATCACCAGCCCGAGCCCGTTGAGCAGCAGCGCGATCGGCAGGAGCAGCGGGTCGGCATAGCTCGCCCGCCAGCGCAGCGCGAGGTGGAAGGCGACGCCGATCACGAGCAGGCCGGCACCGTTGGTCACCATGTCGGTGGGCAGGCGGCCCTGGGTCTGCAGGCCGACGTTGGCATAGGCGAGCATCACGAGCGCGACGGCGAGCAGGGTGAGCAGCAGCTCGACGTTGCGACCGGTCCGAGGGCGGTATGACGAGACGGTGGTCACGGGGTCACCGCCGTGCTGGAGGCGCTGGTCGCCGCACGGGGCGACGTGGCGGCGGACGCGGGAGCGGTCTGGGCCGTCGTCGCCGCGGAGGGCGTGGAGGGGGTGGGCGTGGCGCCGGGCGACGTGGTCGTGGCGACGGGCCCGCCGCAGGGACGGCCCTGGGCCTTGGCCGCGGCGCAGGCCGTTGCCTGGGTCCGCAGGTCGGCGACCACCGCCCGGGCGGCCTCCAGGCTGCCGGCCGTGACGCCGTCGGTCACCCGGGTGCGATAGAAGTCGGGGAGGTCCGCGACCGGGATGTCGGTGCGCTCGGCCGTGCTGGACAGCGAGACCGGGCCGACCGTCTGGTCCAGGCCCCGATAGATGGTGACGCGGTCGTCCTGGGTGCCCACGTAGTACTGCTGCTGGGTCCAGCGCCAGCCGGCGTAGGCGAGGCCGGCGAGCACGACCAGGGTCAGGACGACGGAGGCGACGACCTTGGCGAGGCGCGACCATCGCGACACGCCGCCCTCCTCGGCCAGGGTGACCTGCGGCTCGGCGGTGGCGCCGCTCGCGGAGCGCGTCAGGGCGGCGGCGCGGGCGGCGGGGGTGTCGGGGATGGCGCGGGGCATCTGCCGCGCGGCGGCGGCCCCCACGACCTGCGGGCGCGTGGACGGGCCCTCGCCGTCGGACAGGCGGACGACGTCGGCGACGATCGCGGTGATGTTGTCCTGACCTCCGGAGCGCAGGGCGAGGTCGACGAGCCGGTCGGCGGCGCGGCCCGGGTCGGGCACGGTGGCGAGGATCTCGGCGATGGTGTCGTGCGCGACGAACCCGCTCACCCCGTCCGAGCAGACGAGGTAGCGGTCGCCGTGGCGCAGCTCGCGCCAGGACACGTCGGGCTCGTCGCCCGGCTGCCCGGTCAGCACGCGCGTCACCATCGACCGCTGCGGGTGGTGCTCGGCCTCGTCGGCCGAGATGCGCCCGTCGTCGACCAGCGTCTGGACATAGGTGTGGTCGTGGGTGAGCTGGGTCAGCTCCTCCCCGCGCAGCAGGTAGGCCCGCGAGTCGCCGATGTGCGCCAGCGCCAGCTTGTTGTCGGTGCGCAGCAGCGCCGTGACGGTGGTGCCCATGCCGTGCAGCTCGGGCTGCTCCTGCGCGACGTCGTGCAGCTCGGCGTTGGCGCTCGCGATGGCGTCCTCGAGGTGCTGCAGGGCCCGCGACCCGTGGGTGTCGTCGTCCAGGTGCACCATGGCGCCGATCGCCGTGGAGCTCGCCACGTCACCGCCCGCGTGGCCCCCCATGCCGTCGGCCACGGCGAGCAGGTGGGGGCCGGCATACCCGCTGTCCTGGTTGCTGTCCCGGACCAGGCCGACGTGGGATCGTGCGGCATAGCGCACGGCCATGGGCATGGGCTACTTCCTCAGCTCGAGGACGGTGCGACCGATCCGCAGCTGGCTGCCGACCCCGACCGGCGTGATGTCGGTGAGCCGCTCCTCGCCGAGATAGGTGCCGTTGGTGGAGCGCAGGTCCTCGACCTTCCACCCCTGGTCGTCGCGGTAGACGCGGCAGTGGCGCCCGCTCGCGAAGTCGTCGTCGAGGATCAGCGCGCACTCCGGGTTGCGGCCGACGAGCACGCCGGACTCCTTGAGGTTGATCGTCGTGCCGCGCAGACCACCCTCGGTGACCACGATGCGGGTCGGCTCGTTGGACCGGCGCAGTGGTGCCACCGCCGGACGACGCCCGGCGCGGGGAGAGACGCGCGTGCCGTAGAGGTCGCGTCGCAGCACGCCCGCCAGGCTGAACACGAAGAACCACAGCCCGACCAGCAGGCCCAGCCGGATGATCGTGAGGGTCAGCTCGCTCATGTCATCCCCGGCCCAGGCGGAAGGCGAAGGACGTCCGCCCCACGGTCACCCGATCGCCGTCGGCCAGGCGCTGGCTCGTGATCCGGTGGCCCTCGACGAAGGTGCCGTTGGTGCTGCCGAGGTCGCGGATCGAGCCGACGAGTTGCGGGCCGTCGTGGGTGATACGGATCTCGGCGTGCTGCCGCGAGATGCCCGGGTCATCGAGCACGATGTCGGCCACCCCGTCCCGCCCGATGACCGTGATCGCCCCCAGCAGCGGGTAGCGGTCACCGTCGATGTCCAGCCACGGCCGGCGGGTCGGGTCCGGGCGGCGAGGCTCGGGCGCGGGGCGGGCGGGCTGCTGCGGGCGGGTGGCCTGCAGGTCGTCGTGCCGGTCGTCGTGCCGGTCGTCGTAGCCGTCGGCGGCGTAGGGGTCGGCGCGCTCGAGCGGGCGGTAGGTGCTCGCTGCGGCCGCGGATCCCGCTCCTGCTGCCGCGCCGCCCAGGCCTTGGCCGACGCCGCCGGAGACGCCCCCGGGGATGGCGGCCGAGCCCGGGCCGTATGCCGGCGCCCCGCCGCCTCGCGGGTCGGCGTCCTCGCGGCGCCGGTCGGCATACCCGCTCTCGTCAGGACCGGGGGCGGGTCGGCGCATGGGCCGCCGCTCGGCCGAGACGGCCCACGGGTCCTTGGCACTCGCCGGGCGCAGCTTGAAGACGCCGGTCTCGAGCTCGGCGTCCTCGCTGAGGATCACCCGCAGCGGCCCCGCCGGGCGGTACCGCTGGCTGTCGGCGTGGTCCTCGGCGGCGGCGACGAGCTCGTCCGTCAGGCTCTCGGAGTACTGGCTGAGCTGGTCGTAGTCGCTCGGGCTGAGCGCGATCGTGTAGAGGTTGGGCACGATCGTGCGCCCCTGGCCCACCACCGCCGCCTTGTCGTCCATCGCCGTGCGGATCGCGCTCGCGATCTCCACCGGCTGCACGCTCGACTTGAACGCCTTGGCGAAGGCGCCGTTGACCATGGACGACAGCTTGCTCTCGAGATTGTCGAACAGTCCCACCGGCGCTCCTCCCTCTGCGACCTACGGCGACACGCGGACTCGTCTGGCATCGTAACGGCGGCGTCTGTCCGGCTGGTGGAGGCTGCCCTGGCGCGGGGTCTCGGTTTGGTGACTGGCGCGGGCATAGGGCAAGATAGGGCGTCGCACGTGGTCCCCGGATCGCGCGCAGCCACGGGCAAGTGGCGGAATGGCAGACGCGCTGGCTTCAGGTGCCAGTGTCCGCAAGGACGTGGGGGTTCAAGTCCCCCCTTGCCCACCAGATCGGCCCCCGGATCTCGCCGTCCGGGGGCCGTTCTCTTAGCCCGCGTCACTCGCCCCGGCTGTCCCGTCGCGCCACGCGCCCGTTGGTCACCAATCGCTCGCGTCCAGGTCCTTGCTCGGTGGTGGCCATGGGATCTGCCCACGGGGCTGCGGCCACCAACGACCGGGGTCTCAGCCCAAGGGGCTCACCCCTTGGCCGGCCAGTGCTTGGGTGGGGCGAACGGAGCTGCCGCTGGTTTGGACGCCGAGGTCTTCCAGGGTGAACCAGGCGACCTTGAGCCTTTCCTCGGCGGCTTGCCGACCGAGGGCTTCGAGCAGGAACGTCTTCTCGGTCCCCGACGGGCCGCACACCACCGGGCTCTCCCGTCGGTGGACCCACCCCTCAGGGTCAGCTCAGCTGGCGGCGGGGCTCAACCTGGCGCGGATCTTGTTGTTGGCCTTCTCGACGTCGAGACGACTGAGGAAGAACAGGATGATGGCGGTGGCGATGGCGGGGATCCACAAGTACATGAAGTACAGCATGTTGATCGCCGAGGTGCTCTGGGTAGCGGCCTTGCCGACGTAGCCGCTGGCGGCGAGCAGCCAGCCGGCGAGTGCGGTGCCGATGCCTCCGCCGATCTTCACACCCAGGGTGGTGCAGGAGAACATCATCCCGTCGATGCGCTTGCCCGTGCGCAGCAGCGTGTGCTCAGAGGCCTCGGCGATGAGGGCGTTCAGGGTGCCTTGCAGGGGGCTCATGCCGAACGAGGCGATCGCAGAGAAGGCGAGCATGACGGGGATGTTGCCCAGATAGCCGCCGATCACGACGCCGATGCGGCCGATGACGGCGATGATGTAGCCCCACAGGTTGACCTTGTACATCTGTCCGAACCTGGCGACCAGGACCGGGGTGAACAGCAGGCCGAGGATGATCGGGATGTTGATGGCCCACGCGAACATGCCCAGAAGGGTCGCGTCGTTGAGGACGTAGGTCATGAAGTAGATGCCCATGTTCAGCGTCGCGGTGAAGATCTGCTGCACCAGGTAGACGACCAGGATGATCAGGTAGAACTTGTTCGCCAGGAGCAGGCGGGCACCTTCCTTGAAGGTGTACGTCTCGGTGGCCTGGACGTCGCGTCCTTCGTCGAGCTCGGTGGCGGGCAGTTCCTTGACCGACAGCACCGACAGGGTGTTGACCGCCAGGCCGATGACGGCGTAGATCACGGCGATCCAGCGCCATCCGTCCGCGCCGCCTCCGAGGGCGCGCACGCCCTGGACCGTGAGGGTCTGGATGAGCATGCTCGTGGTGAAGGCGAACATGAAGCGGATCGAGCCCATCTGGACACGCTCGGCGGGGTTCTTGGTGATGAGTGCTGTCAGCGCGGAGTAGGCGATGTTGTTGGCAGTGAAGAAGACGCTGTTGAGCAGGGTGTAGGCGATGAAGAACCAGACGTACTGGCTGGTCTCGCCGAGGCTGTCGGGGATGGCGAAGCAGGCCACCAGGGTCAGCGCGCAGCCGAAGTAGGGCCACAGCATCCAGGGTCGGGCCTTGCCCATGCGGGTGTGGGTCCGGTCCAGCAGGGCACCGAAGCCGATGTCGGTGACACCGTTGAACAACTGGGCGACCATCATCAGTGTGCCGATGACGCCGGCGTTCAGTCCGACCTGGTCGGTCAGGTAGATCATGACGAAGGCCGACAGGAGGGCGTAGACGACGTTGCCGGCGACGTCGCCGGAGCCGTAGCCGATCTTGTTGCCCCAGGTCAGGTATTTCTTGTGCGTCAGGGACGCAGGGGATGCCGTGCTCATGGTCGTGTCCTTGTGCGATGGGGGTCAGCGGGCGACCGGGGTGAGGGTGAAGTCGATGAGGTACGTGTCGGCGTCGACGCGGTACTGCTCCAGCAGCTCGGGGCCGCAGCTGTTCGACCCGATGCCGGCCATCGCGTGGTCCAGGCACAGAACGGTGGATCCGCTGGGCTGGACCTCTGTGTCATGCCGTGCTGCCTGGAGCGCTTCCTGGGTGGTGGTGGAGGCGTTGAAGGAGAACGGGGCGGCGCCGGTCACGGTCAGGGACGCGTCGCCGCCGGTCAGCCTCAGCCAGTCGCAGTCGCCGCGGCTGCCGTTCTCCTGCGGGCGCAGGTAGGGCGTGCCAAGGGTGTCGACGGTGCTGTCGAACCGGCCGTGCCAGCTGGCGCGACGCTTGTCGGGGTAGTTCTCCCCGGGGCCGAGCCCGATGTAGCAGACCTGGTCGACCTGGGCGGGCAGGAAGAAGCGCAGCCCCAGGCGTGGCAGAGGGGGAAACTCCGGCGCGCGGCGCACGTCCATGCGCACCCTGAGGGTGCCGCAGGCGTGGATGGTCCATCGAGTGCTCATCCGCAGGATGGGCTGCACGGTGGGGGCCACCATCGACATGTCGGCGTCGATGATCACGGCCCCGTCGGGGGTCGTGGTGACGCCGCACGTGTAGGCGCGTGCCTGTGCCTGGTGGTAATGGGCTCGTTCCCACTCCAGGCGGATGCGTCGGTCGTTGTCGGTGGGAGCGCGCCAGATGTTCATCTCGGCGGGCCGCTCGAGCAGGTCCGTGCCGTTCACGCGCAGCGTCTGGGGCAGGCCGGTGGTCGGGTCGAAGACGTACCGGAAGCCCTCACCGGTGACGACGATGCTGCGGTCGGTGCGTGCCACGGTGGGGGTGGCGCCCCTCGCCGCGGGCTTCCCGGCCAGGGCGCGCTGGTTGCGGGGGTCGGCGGTGGGCACCTCGACCTCGTCCATCCCGAGCTCGTGACCGGCCGGGCGCATCCCGTCGTCGTGGCGCAGGTGGTATCGGACCTGCAGGTGGCATCGCCCGGCCGCGGGTACCGCGGGTCGGCACGACACCTGCACGACCTGGTGGGGGGCCACAGGGCCGTCGAGGACGATGCCGTCCTGGGCGTCGACGACCTCGCCGTCGCACACGAGTCGCCAGGACAGGGTGGCGTGGGCGGCCAGGTCGGTGAAGTCGAGGTCGTTGCGTACGGTGAAGGAACCGTTGTCGTGGTCGTAGCCGAGGACGCGCGCGGGGCGTTGGACGTTCTTCAGCTCCAGCAGCCCCGGATGGGGGCGCCGGTCCGGCGAGACCAGCCCGTCGACGCAGAAGTTGCCGTCGTGAATCGTCTCTCCGGAGTCGCCGCCGTACAGGTACCGCGGTCGCCCGTCGGCGGTTCGGCCCGCAAGGACCGCATGGTCGCACCACTCCCACACGAACCCGCCGCACAGGCGAGGGTCGTCGTTGATCAGCTGCCAGTAGTCCTCGAGGTCGCCAGGCCCGTTGCCCATGGCGTGGCAGTACTCCACCAGGATCAGCGGCTTGTCCGGGTCGGTCGCCAGGTAGTCCTTCATCTCGGCCTGGGTGGGGTACATCCGGCTGTACAGGTCGATGTTGGAGTAGTCGTAGCGCCGCTTGGAGTCCCGGTAGTAGGAGCTCTCGTAGTGGGTGAGGCGGGTCGGGTCGAAGCCCTTCATCCACTGCAGCGCCTGCTCCAGGGTGCAGCCGTAGGCGCACTCGTTGCCGGCAGACCAGGAGATGATGCTGGGCCGGTTCTTCTCCCGCCGGACGCACAGCTGCACGCGGTCGACCGTGGCGTCGGTCCAGTCCGGGTTGTCGGCGATGAGGTCGTTCCAGTGCTCGACGACGTTGTCCCAGGAGTCGTCGGCCAGGAACTGCGTCTGGGTGCCGTGGCTCTCGTTGTCGGCCTCGGACATGACCAGGAAGCCGTACTGGTCGCACAGCTGGTAGAACCGGGGGTCGTTCGGGTAGTGCGAGCTGCGGACGGCATTGATGTTGTGCTGTCGCATGAGCGCCAGGTCGTGTCGCATGTGTTCCAGGTCGACCACCGGGCCGGTCTCAGGGTCGGAGTCGTGGCGGTTGACGCCACGGATGGTGACCGGGACGCCGTTGAGCTGCAGTACCACGTCCTGGATCCCGACCTCCCGGATCCCGACCTGGTCCGTGATCACCTCACCGGGGGTCTGCACCTGCAGCGTGTACAGGTAGGGGGCCTCGGGGTTCCACAGCCGCGGCTGGTCCACCCGCAGCTCGCACCGGTGGGTGTACCCCTGCTCGTCTCCTCCCGGCCCCATGTCGCCGGTCGCGACGATCGCCCCGTCCGCGGCGGTCAGGGTGACGCGGGTGGGCACAGGCTCCCCCCGGTAGGTGCCGCGCACCAGGACGCACGCGTCCTCGATGCCCAGGGTGGTGGTGACGAAGTAGTCGAAGAGCACCGACTCAGGACGCGTGAGCAGGTATACGTCGCGGATGATGCCGCTCGTGCGGAACTTGTCCTGGTCTTCCAGATAGGTCCCGTCGCACCACTTGACGACGAGCACGACGAGTCGGTTGCTGCCGGGCTGGAGCACGTCCGTGACGTCAAACTCGCTGGTCGCGTGCGTCACCTGGCTATAACCCACGTAGCGGCCGTTCAACCACACGTAGAAGCACGAGTCCACGCCCTCGAACACCAGGTAGGAGCGTGGCGTACCGGAGCGGGGCTCGTGCTCGAGGTCCAGGGTGTACACCCCGCACGGATTGTCCTGGGGGACGAACGGCGGATCCAGCGGGATGGGGTAGCGCACGTTCGTGTACTGGTGCGCGTCGTAGCCGGCGGCCTGCCAGGTGCCGGGGACCTGTACCGCGTCCATAGCCCCCAGGTCGCGCTCGGGCGAGCAGAAGTCGTCCGGGAGGTCGCGCACGCTGGCGTGACAGCTGAATGCCCAGGTGCCGTTGAGCAGGCGCACCCGGTCGGAGTCGCGACGGGCGTTGACCACGTCGGGCAACGGACCAGACCCGGGGATGTAGTAGGACCGCGCCGGCAGGGTGTTCTCGTGCAGGACGCTCAGATCCTCGTGGTGCTTCGGAACCATCATCGTTGGTGCTCCTGAACCGCTGGGGTGCTCGAGCTCGTGACAGTGAGCCACGAGGGGACTTTCGAGGCCGCGGTCGCCGCCAGGACCGCCCCCGGCCCCCGGAGGGACCCACGACGGACTGGGTCAGCGTCGACCGAACCATACCTATGTTTGCGTTACCACAGACGTTATTTCGTCAAGCATCCGCACGCCGTGGGCAGTTGTCAAGGGTTGCGAAACGGTTGTGATAGCGCAAACATGGGAGTGCTTCCGGTGCCTCCCGGGGATGGCTCGCCGAGCCGGTCATCCACCGGGCCGCCCCTGGCAGCCCGGCCGAGCGGCTGCTGTGATCTCGCCGGACACCCGGACGAACGGGCCCGTGACGGTACCGTTGCCGCGTCCTACCGCCGCCATCGGCCGCGCCTCCGCGGCCACCACTTACCAGAAGGGACCCCGCCCATGACCCAGCTGAGCAGCACCGGGCGCCGCGGCGGCGTCGGATGGATCGGGCGCCCTACCGCCAAGGACGTCGCGTCCCTCGCCGGCGTGTCCGCGCAGACCGTCTCCCGGGTGGCCAACGGCGCCGACAACGTCCTTCCCGAGACGCGCGACCGTGTGCTGGAGGTCATGGCCCGCCTGGGGTACACCCCCAACGCGGCAGCACGCGTCCTGCGCGCCGGCCGCTCCACCAGCCTCGGTTTGGTCGCGCACCACATCAGCCGCACCGGCGAGGCCAAGATCATCGAAGCCGTCTGCGCCACGGCCCGCGAACGCAGCTACGACGTGTCCCTGACCGTTGCTCCCACCGGCTCCTCCGACGACCTCAACCGCGCGATGCTGCGTTCGCGCCAAGGAGTCGCCGGCCTGGTCGTCCTCGGTCTGGAGACCGCCGAGATCGACCAACTGCGATTCCCCGCGAACATGCCCGTGGTCGTGACCGACTCCCGCACCCTGTCGCTGCCCACCGTCGGACTCGACCAGGCAGGTGGCGCGCAGCTGGCCGTCGAGCACCTGCTCGGCACCGGCGCCCACACGGTCCACCTGGTCGCGGGCCCCGAGAACTCGATCCAGTCCCAGCAGCGGCAGCAGGGGTGGCGACGAGCTCTCCAGACAGCCGGTCGCCCGATCCCCGAACCCCTCCATGGCGACTGGACCCCCGCCTCGGGATACCAGGCGGGACGGCACCTAGCCGCGCAGGACGGCGTCCGGGCCGTCTTCGTCGCGAACGACGAGATGGCCAGCGGTGTCATGCGCGCCATGCACGAAGCCGGGCTGCGAATCCCCGAAGACGTCGCCCTGGTCGGTTTCGACGACGTCAGCGCGGAGTGCCTCTGGCCTCCCCTGACCAGCGTGAGGCAGGACTTCCGCGCCATCGGCGAGCACCTGGTCACCCTCCTGCTTGAACGCCTCGACACCCCATCTGCCCAAGGCGCCATCCCGGTGTCCCAGGCCATCGTCGTCCCACCGCGCCTGATCGTCCGCGCGAGCACCGCACGACGGTGATGACCGGCCGGACGGGATTTGCGGTGTCGAGCAGCGTGATCGCATATCGGACCACCCGACGGCGCTGACGCCCGACGAGGAGCCGCCGATGTTCCAGCCGATCCCCCTGGCCAACGTCCCCGCCCCCGCCTGACCGGTCCTCACGAGATCGGGGCTGCTCCTGGTGATAGCCACCAGCAGCAGCCCCGATCTCGTGCGTTCGCCCCGTCCGGGCGGGTAGGGCGGCTCGGCATACGAGCGTCTCTGGGCTCTCCCGGTCCGGCGAGACGGTATGACGACCTGCCCGGAGCAGGCCCTGCCGCCGTCAGCTCGCGACGGTGAAGCGCTCGCCGCGGTGGGCGGGGCGCTCGAGCTCGTCGATGAGGGCCACCGCGAAGTCCTCGGCGCTGACCTGGTCGCCGGCGGGCACGTCGAGCTCGACGGTGTAGCGCCCGGTCCGCTCGCCGGGCGCGATGACCGGCGCGGGCGCGAGCATCGTCCAGTCCAGCCCCTCGGCCGCGCGATAGAGGTCGAGCACGGCGGCGAAGGTGTCGGACTCGGGCTTGTACTCCGCGGGGAAGCCCGGGGTGTTGCGCAGCTGGGTGTCCCCGACCTGAAGCGCACCGGCTCCGCCGACGACGAGGAGGCGACCCTCGGGACGTGCCTCGATGAGCGCGCGGTGCGCGGCGAGGGTCGGCTCGTGGCTGCCGCCGTCTCGTGCCGGTGGCACCGCGATGACGGTCGCGTCGCTGGCGGCCATCTGGGCGATGACGACGTCGGTGTCGGACAGGTCGATGGTCAGGGCCTCGGCCCCGTCGACGGGAGTGCCGCGGCGCGATCCGGCGACGACCTCGTGGCCGCGGGAGAGTGCCTCCGCGACGACGCGCTGACCGACCATGCCGGTGGCCCCGATGACGATGATCTTCATGTCTGCCTCCTGTGATGATGTGCTGCCTGGACCAACGATAGTATGGATAGGTAACCAAGTACCTCAAGGTAACTATCACCCCCAGGAGCAGATTCGTCGTGGACCCCCAGCCCCGCTTCGACGTCCTCGACCCCGGCTGCCCCTCGCGCACCGTGCTCCGCCACCTCACCGACCGGTGGACCCCGCTGGTGGTGGGGGTGCTCGCGGTGGGGCCTGCGCGCTTCGGCGAGGTCCGGGACCAGGTGGGCGGCGTCACCGCCAAGGTGCTCACCCAGACGCTGCGCTCCATGGAGCGGGACGGCCTCGTGAGCCGGCGCGCCCAGCCGACGATGCCGCCGCGGGTGGACTACGAGCTGACTACGCTGGGGCTGACGCTCGTCGAGCCGCTGGACGCGCTGCGCGGCTGGGCGGAGCAGCATGCGGACGAGGTGCTGGAGGCGCGCTCGTCCTACGACCTGGGCCCTGCGCCGGCGCCTGACGGCGGCTGACCGCTCGCGGCGACGTCCCCCAGATCGTGAGGGTCTGGACCATCACTCCTCGCCCAGACCCTCACGATCAGGACAGGACCCAGCCGTCGGGGGTCTCGCGGATCACCCGGTCCGCGCGCGACCGGGTCGCCCGGATCAGCTCGGCGTTGACCTCGTCGACCTCGTCCACCCAGGCCCGTGCCGCTGCGGCCGGCTTGCCAAAGGCCGCATGCCGGGCGACCAGCCGCTCGCGGCGCACCGCGTCGTCGAGCTCGACCCACCACACCTCGTCGCACGCGGCGCGCGCCTGCTCCCACCCCGGCAGCAGGAGGTAGTTGCCCTCCGAGACGACGACGCGCGCCGCCGCCTCCACGACCAGGGCCGCTGCGAGGGGCTGCTCCAGCTCGCGCTCGAAGCCGGGCACGTAGACGTCCTCGTCGGCAGTGCTGACCCGGGCGAGGGTGGCGGCGTACCCGTCCCGGTCGAAGGTCTCGGGCGCTCCCTTGCGCTCGCGCAGGCCCAGCCGGTCGAGCTGCGCGTCGGCGAGGTGGAAGCCGTCCATCGGCAGGTGCGCCGCGAAGCCCTCGCCGTGCCGGGCGCGCAGCGCGTCCAGGAGGGCCAGCGCCAGCTTGGTCTTGCCGGCGCCGGGCGCCCCCGTGATTCCGAGGACGAGTCGCCGGCCCCCGCCCGGGCTGCGCTCGCCCGAGCCGGGCCCGCCAAGCCCCTCGAGGAGCGTGTCGACGAGCTGCGAGAGGGTGGCGGTCGTCATACGGGACCACCCGGGTGGGCGGTCGAGTCCGGCCGCCCCACAACCCGGCTCACCAGATCTCGAACGACCCGCGGAACACCCGGGCGGCGTCGTCCTCGGTCACCTCCTTGGGGCAGGCGCTGAGCAGGCGCTGCTGCTTCATGGTGCCGGTGACCAGGTCGTCAACATCCGCGTCGCTATAGCCGACGGCGCCAAGCCCGTTGGGCAGCGCGATGTCGCGCATCAGGCGGGACAGCACGGTCGGCAGCAGGTCGGCCGGGTCGTCGGTCATCGGGGCGTCCGCGTCGAGCATCCGGGCGGCCTCGACGTGCCGGTCCGGGTTGGTGTCGAAGGTGAACCGGAAGGCTTCCGGCGCCGTCAGCGACACCGACATGCCGTGCGGCACCATCGCCTCGTCCCCCGCGTAGTCGTCGGGGTGGAAGTCCTTGACCTGCCCCGCGATCGGGTAGGCATTGGCGTGCGGCAGGTGCACCCCGGCATTGCCGAAGCCCATCCCCGCGAAGGTCGCTGCGAGCGCCATGTCATAGCGCGCGTCCTCGTCGTCGCCGTGGTGCACCGCCTGGCGGAAGGCGTGCGAGAGCAGCTGCAGCGCGCGGCTGCACCACATGTCCGAGACCGGGTTGGCGCCGCAGTACGGCACGCGCTGCTCGGGCTGCTTGCGGGGGTAGGCGGCATACGGCTTGGCGGTCCAGCTCTCGAGCGCGTGGCACAGGATGTCCATGCCGGCGCTCGCGGTGACCCCCGCGGGCTGGGTCAGGGTCAGCCGCGGGTCCACGACGGCGAGGGTGGGGCGCAGCCGCGCGTGGCTGATCCCCGTCTTGACCTTCTGCGCGAGCACGTCGAGCACGCAGATGGTGGTGCTCTCGGCGCCCGTGCCGGTGGTGGTGGGGACGGCCACGAGCGGCTTGAGCGGGTTGACGGGGTCGCGGCCCTCGCCGACGGGCACGTTGACGTAGTCCATCAGCTCGCCGGGGTTGGTCATCAGCAGGTTGATCGCCTTGGCGGTGTCGATGCTCGACCCGCCCCCGACCGCGACGTAGGCGTCGTAGGGGCCGTGGGCGCGGGCGTGGTCGATGGCCTCCTGCAGGCTCGCATCGGTCGGCTCCACGTGCACCTGGTCAAAGACGTCGGCCCGTATGTCGAACCGGGCCATCTGCTCGGCAACGCGCTGCGGGGTGCCGGTGGCGGCGATGCCGGGGTCGGTGACGACGAGGACGCGCTTGGCGCCCGTGAGGGACAGGTCGTAGCCGATCTCCTCTGACGCGCCGAGCCCGAACTTGAGCTGGGGGGCGCCGTACGTGAAGACGGTCTCCAGGTGCGCGTGCTCGCTCACTTGATCACCACCGGGTTGACGGGGGTGCCCGCGGCCTTGGCGACCTTGAGCGGCGCGGCGACGTAGAAGAAGGTGAACTGGCCGTCCTCGGCGCAGTCCGCGGCGAGCTCCTCGAGGTCGCAGATCTCGGTGAGGGCGACGCCGAGGTTGCGCATGAGCGCGCAGTGAAGCGGGAGCGCGACGCCCGAGCCCGGGTCGTAGGTGACCTCGTTGGCGATGGTGTCGGTCGCGAGGTTGGGGATCTCCATGTCCTGGAACCACTGGGCGAGCTCGAGCGAGTAGGTCAGGCCCGGCTCGCAGAAGTCGTCGTAGAAGGCGTCACCCTTGTCGAAGAAGTGCTTGAGGTAGTTGGTGCGCACCACGAGGATGTCGTGCTTCTCGATCGGGGTGCCCTGCGCCTCCGCGCACGCGACGAGGTCCTCGTGGGTGAACGTCTCGGCCGGGTCCAGGGCCTCCTTGCCGCGCCACCGCGCGATGTCGAGCAGGATGCCGCGGCCGGCCACGCCCCGCTCCGCGATCGGCATGATCGACGCCTTGTCGAGCCCGCCGACGGTGGTGTCGGCGTCGTAGCCGTTCCAGATCTTGCCGTCGTACCAGAGGTGGCCGAGGGCGTCATACTGCGTCGATCCCTGCAGGAAGGCGTCGAGCTTGTCGTCGGCGTAGTGCAGGCCGCCGGGGTACTCCGGGCCGCCCGCGCCGTCGTACCAGTTGGACTCGTCGAGGATCTGGGTGCGCACCGCGGGGGTGCGGCCGGGCCAGACCGGGTCGCCCTTGGGGTCGCCGATCATGCGCTGCAGCGTGAAGACGCGGCCGGTCCTGACGCTGCCGATCCCGCGCATCACCTCGCCCGGGGTGAGGTAGTTGAGGGCGCCCACCTCGTCGTCGGGACCCCACTTGCCCCAGTTGTTGGGGGCGTCCTTGAGCAGCTCGTTCATCGAGGGTGCATCGGTCATCGTCGTCCTCCATCACTGAGGGGTGGGGCGCCTCGTCGCGGCCCGCCGCACCAGTAGACCCCGTCGGCCCGCACTGCGCTACCCCAGGATCAGGGCGCCTATGCCGGGGCCCGCCGCGCGACCCCGTGACGTGCTGGCGCCGTGGGGCAGCGCGTGGGCTAGCGTCCGGGCTAGTCACTTCGGGCCATCTTTCAGGTCATCGAGGCACCTGGCGCGCACGAGGGTGGACTCGTCACGCAGGATGAACCCGTCGTGACCTCGCGATGACACCGACCACCCGAAGGGCCCACCCCGCATGTCCGCTGCCTCTGTCTCTGCCTCCGCCTCTGTTTCCGCCTCTGCCGTGCTGGCTGCGGCCCTGGCCGTCTCTGTCGTCCCCGCCTCCGCTGCCTCGGCCGCTCCGGCAGCCGCGCCGCCCCCGCCGCCGCTGCAGCTGGCGAGGTTCCAGGCCGACGCGGGTGGCACCAAGGTCAAGGACGACAAGAAGAACGTCAACGGGGAGTACCTCCAGGTGCGCAACACTTCCGCGAAGGCGATCAACGTCACCGGCTACTGGTTCCGTGACACCCACGGGAACCGGTTCGTCTTCCCGCGGGGGTCGGTGATCGGGGCGCGCACGACCGTCACGGTCTACACCGGCGTGGGCACCAACCGCGGCACCGCGTTCTACTGGAAGCAGGGCTTCCACAAGTGGAACAACACGGGCGACACGGCCAGCCTCCACTCCCCCAAGAACGTCCGGCTTGACGTGTGCACCTACAAGAAGAACGTCGCCGGGTTCGTCAGCTGCTGACCTGCTCGAGGCGAGCCGTGATGCGTGGGCGCCGCGTCCCGGCTGTGCCTACCGTCGACCCGTGCCCTCACGTCTGACAGCGGTGGTCCTCGACGCCGACGACCCCGACCGGCTGCACCTCCACCTCACCAGCGCCGACGCGGTGGAGCAGCGGACGATCGTGGGGCGCGTCATACGGCTCGGAGGTGATCACCTGGACGTTGGTCAGCGCCCGGAGGAGCGTCACGTCGTGCTGGTCGACCCCAAGGGCAAGGCGCTGTGCGTGATCGCGCCGGGCAATGCCTTCCTCACCGGGTGCGGGCCTCTCGGCGAGGCCGCGTGCGACGGGAGCCGGCGGGTCGGCTGCTTCTGGGGAGAGGTGCTGGGGTGGCCGCTCGTCTGGGACCAGGACGAGGAGACCGCGATCCAGTCTCTGCACGGCGGCACGAAGGTCGCCTGGGGCGGTCCGCTCGTCCTGCCCCAGCGCGGCCGCAACCGCCAGCGTTTCGAGCTGGCGGTCGTCAAGGGCGACCTCGAGCGGGAGGTGGACCGGTTGGCTGGGCTGGGCGCTCGCGTCGTCGGCCGCGACGCGGGCGGGGAGGTCGTCGAGCTGGTCGACCCCGACGGCAACGAGTTCCAGCTGTGTCGGGGGGAGCCTGCGGTCGGGTGCGCCTGATCAGCCCGTATGCCGAACCGCCCGCCCTGCCGACTCGCAAGACCCGTGCTTCTCATCGCAGCCGCCAGCTGAGGATGCTCTGCTTCCGGTGGGCGCGAAGACCGTGCGCCGCGGCGTGGAGGGCGCAGCGGAGGGAGATGGGCCGGCCCGGCGCGCTTCGTCGCAAGCGCTCTGGTCCCACCCCGCTGTGTCGTGCGCCCGGCATTACTGGAAGCAACAGTGGACGGTCACCTAACCATCGCTGCCCACCAGGACCCGCCCGACTCACCGAAGACGCCAAAGCCCTTTGCGACCCTCGGCCTCCGCCAGGCGGCCCGTCTGGCGCAATTTGGTGGCAGCCCAACGCATGTCGTACTGCCACGTGTAGAAGAGATCGCCGGACTGGCGGAGGTCCATCTCGTGCGCCTGCCAGATGTCCTTCGCAACTTCGACGACGGTCCCGCTGCCGCCACGCTGCCGAAGGGACTCGTGCACCCAAGTCATCAAGTCGTCTCGCGTCGCCATGAAGTGAGCTTGACAGCGCGACGCTCCCTGACGGAAGAGGCTTGCCGATCAGTCCGCTTCAGGTGCGCAGGCGGTGGACAGCGGTAGGGAAGTCTCCGAAGAGACCCGCGCTCTCCTCCTCCGGTGTGCCGATCAGGCATGCACGATCAAGCACAAGATTGAAACGCTCGCAGCTCGTCTCCGGAACGAGCAGGCACGCGTGGCAAGCCGCAAGGTTCAGTCCGTCGACACCGTTGGCCTCCGATTCGATGCACACGGGGTCAGACGTGCACCAGTGCGCTCGGTCCACCCCCGAGAGCAACAAGCCGGCGAACCGGTCCTTGTCGCTGAGCGCAGCGAGTCCGCCCAGGGAGCCTGCGCTGTCTGCGGTGGCCGTGTATACCAGCACACCTGCCTGACCCTCGCCGTCGTAGACGCGTTCTCTGAGCGAGCCGGCGGGATATCCGGCGGTCAACGACATCTCGTCGATGAGCAGGTGGGCCAGGGAATGTAGGGCCACGGCCCTTGGTGCCAGATCCAACGTAGTGGCCAGCGCCGACGGGCCGGACCGATCCCTCGCCTCCTCGAGCAGCCGTGATCGGTGGACGGCGAATTGGCTGGTGGCCCAACGATCTAGCTCGGCTCCGTCGAGCTGGACGAACACCCCCTCACCCAGGACCTCGATTGCGGGGTACCAGGTGGGCTGCGTGTCCTCGGTGAGCGGCGCGACGGTCACGGCCTTCTCGTCCGAGGCGGGATAGACGCGGGTGAACCCGACAAGGGCCCGGACTTCCCGCAGGCGGCTCACCCGGGAGACCTGTTTGATGATCGGAGGGGTGTCGCTGCCGGTGAGATCGACCTCGGCACACTGGAACTGGGTGCTCGTCTCGGGATCGTCCAGTCCCGCGCACAAGGCGGAATACTCCTGTGCACGAAGGTCAGCGTCCGTGGGGCGCTCCGGAGTGATCGCCGGGTTGGTGATCCGCCGGAAGGCCTGGACGACCAGGTCCTCGGTTACACCGGGGGGCAGCTTCATACTTGCTAGGATTTCGGCGGTCGCATTCTCGAAGAGGCGCAGGCGGTCATGCACGAAGGCCTCAGCGGACTGCCGTGGCGATGGAATCGAGATCGCGCTCCGGGTCTGGGGGAACCAAACGTTCGAGGACCCACGCTGGAGGGTGCGGAGCTCTTCTCGGCACCCTCTCTCGTTGTTCCGTAGCCACGGGCGGCCGCCGGAGCACGACTTCAACCCCCGAAGGGCCCCTCGATCGAAGGCCCCCTCCATCGATCGCTTCCGTCCGCAGGAGCACTCCACCACGAGGTCGGACAGCGCGGAGCTGACCCCTCGAGCACGTAGCCGCAGCTTGTGAGTCTTCGGCTCCTCAACATGGCCTTCGTGGACCCACACGATGTACGGGAAGTCCTCGATGTGCCCGGACACGCAGCAACTGACGAAGCGCGAGGGGGACAGAGATGCGTAGCAATCCCCACATCGTCGCTTCGCTGGGTCGGAGACGGCCCACCACGGGCCCAGTCGTCGGCAGTCCGGGTTGGTGCAGAAGGCCCACCGCGGGAACCGCCGTGCCGGCACGTCGCCCTCCTTGCGCCAGGTGGAGGGGCTGCGGAACCCTCGGACGCCGAGGCTTGCAGCCAGGCGCGGCTCCGAGACCACCTCGTCGCCCTCCCAGGAATCACATCCCGGCCACTCGTCGAGGCCCGCGATCATGAAGCTGTCGTCCTCAGACGGGAGCAAGGCGCCGACCCCGAAGGTCGACACCAGGTTGGAGCGACGGGTCGTCGCCACGATCTGCCTGTTGAGGGCCATGACTATCTATCCTTGTCGCGGAGCAGGTAGACCCTCGCCTCGGCGTCGACATCACGCATGCTGGTCAGGGTTGGCCAGGGGGGTGCCTGTGGGGGGAAATCGAGGTGGGTCGTGCGGGTCTGTCCGAGTTGGGCCCCTGCTGGCACCAGGAGCGCGCCGGGGGCTTTGGAGAACCAACCTTCGTAATGGGTCACTGGCCCGGCCTCTGTCCACTCCTCGACCAGACGGTCAAGCTCGGCCCGGATGCGCTCCTCGGTCTCGTCGGCAGGGGTGACTCGATCGGCGCCCGCGATCATGCCGAGGCGCTGGCAGATAAGCTCGACCTGCTCCCTGAGTTGCCCCTCCCACTCCGCAGCGTCTCCGGCGGCTCGGTCAGGCGCCGCCTGCGGGATCCGGTGCCGGGCCATCGACACGAGAACCGCGTGCAGGGCTCGGTCGCGGGCACGAGGCGCGAGAGGCGTGGCCCCTGTGGCTTCCACATGGCGATAGAGCATGCGGTGGTAGGCCGCGAAGTTCTCGTAGTGGGACAGGTCGCGGCTGCGTGAGGCGTTGTAGAGGGTCACTACCAGCCCGGGGCGCTGGCGTCCCACCCGAGACGTGGCCTGGATGTACTCGGCACTGGTCTGCGGTTGCCCCATCATGATCATGAGCCCAAGACGATCGACATCCACGCCCACAGAAATCATATTGGTTGCCAGCACGGTGTCCGCGGCGTCGTCATGCCCACGTGGACGCTCCAGGATCTCCAGCTCCCGCGGTATCTCGCTCGATTTCTTGCGCGAGGTCATTTCTCGCGGCTCACGGATGTGACGGACCGGCTCACCGCGCCGTGATGCGATCACCTTCATGTGATCGCGAACGTCGTCGAGGACCTGGATGTATGCGGCGCCTAGCACCCGGAGACTGTTGAAGTAGCCGAGCAGGGTCCAATAGAGGTCGGCCTCGGGGTCATCAACCGGGACCTGGGAGGCCGACTGCAGCAGCGAGGAGTACACACGCACCATCAGCGTGGCGTGGCTGGCACCAGGGGCCATCACACCCGCGTATTCCCGGGAGGCTTTCTCGACCTTGGTGGCCTCGACCGCGAAGTAGGAGTCGCGGTGCGACAGGCCCGGGGGTGGAAACTGCCGGGCCTCACGGGCGAAGACCGCACGGACCTGGTCCGAGGCGCGCCGGATCGTGGCGGTCGAGGCCACGACCTTCGGCCGAGCTGTGATTCCTGCGATCGCATCGACTGCCGTCTCGTAGAGAGCGACGACCGTGCCGAGCGGGCCACTGATCAGATGCAGCTCGTCCTGGACAATCAGGTCGGGCGGCAGGATGACCTGGTCACGACCGTGGACGGCACCCTCGACCCCAAGCAGCGCACCCACCTCGCGTTTCCAGGGCATCATGGCGAACTTGTCGACTGTGGCGATGACCAGGGACGGCCGGTTCGCGTACACGTCCTCGTCGACGATGTGGACGGGCAGGCCGTTGCGGAAGACGCAGGCGTCATTCCCGCACGACACACGCATCGAGGTCCCATCGACGATCTGATAGTTGCGATGATCCAACGTGTGCCCGCACCAAGCACACCTCCGGAGCTGTACCGGGTCGCTGCGGTCCTGGTCGTCGCCCAACGACCGTCCCTTGCGTGCTTGATTGAGCGCGGTCTGAGCGTCCTTGATCGAGTTCGGTGTCGATGCCTGGCCAACCCATAGCCCGATGGAGATCGGAGTTGCGTCCGGGAGGTGATGCGCGCGGACCCACTCGAGGGCGCAGATGAGGCCGGTGGCCCTCTGATACTGCTGCAGGGTCAGGAGCCGGAGTGTGTAACGCATCAGGACAGACACGCCACCGGCGTCGGAGTCGCGTAGTCGGCGCAGAAGGATCGCGACCCCGATGAGGCCGAGGTAGGCCTCTGTCTTGCCGCCACCGGTCGGGAACCAGAGGACGTCGGCGATGTCCCGGTCTTGGTGCTGCGGGTCCGCGACTCCCCTGAGGTTCGTGAGGATGAAGGCGATCTGGAAGGGCCGCCAAGCGGCGCGGGCGGTGCTCACCGGATCTCCGTGCCTACCGGAACGGTGGTGTTCCTGGCGGCTCCGTTGCTGTGCCATTGCCAGGCTCATGAGTCGAAAGGCCTGGAAGACCGTCTCGTCCCCGCGAAGGAGGGCGATGCCGTCTCGGATGCGTCTCGCGGTCTCGCCGGCCTCTGCGATATGACGCGTGAGGGTGTCGGCATCCTCCCGGGAGAGTTCCTGCGCTCGGTCCCTAAGGCCATCTATCCACGCCTCGTAGCCCAGGGCCAGGTCCTCGAGCACGAGCAGTTTCCGATCGCCGGCGAGGCTCTCCATCCCCAGGGCCAGGCCCTCACCGCCTGCCGCCTTGCTGAGCAGCAGCTCATGCCTGGGCAGGAAGGTGGTCGAGATCTCGTTCGGATGGTCGCCCTGCCACTGCACGGCGCAGCCATGTCCGACGGCGTACGAGCTGACATCTCGGAAGAGGAGATTCTGTGACTCGACCTCCCGCTCGTCCGCGCCGATTCCACGAACCGCGGGACGAGGCGTGAACCCGGCGCCCACCGGCGTGACTCGGATCTGCGGATGGAACCAGCACGATCCGTCGCGTGCACCGCGCGCCGCCCTCTGGATGTTGATGAGCGTCAGGGTCAACGACACCACACCGTTCTGGGGGGCCCGCACGTGGTACTGCAGCTCCAACTGTCCCTCGACGACAGCGACAATGCCGCGACCAGGCTCGCCGAGGCTGACGACGTGGGTCCAAGGCGGCAGGTCCGAACGTCGCCATACCTCTCCATCCCGTTCATATGAGGCGGCATCGACGGTGACGTCGAGCGAGGCACCGCGGTGGGCGGCCACCGAGACCGTGAGCCCCATGGATCGCGGGTAGCGCACCTTGGAGAGCGCCACCCCCGGGTCGGCCGTAGTCTCACCCCCAACACCCATGCTCTCCGCCTCGACATCGGACAGGGAGGTGTCCTCCACGCTGGCCGGGACATCCCGTGGGTCGTCGGCCACGGCGGGGTAGAGGACGCCCACCACGAAGCGACTCAGCGGTTCGTCTTTGATCTCTGCGTCCTCCGGGCCACCCAACAGGTCCTCACGCAGGCGCCTCAGCATGAGCTCGCGGACCTGGTAGTCCCGATCGAAGCCGGTCATCGGCGCTCCCATTCGAAGTAGACGGGGCCGCTCACACGGCCCCCCAACCACAGGCCGTTCTTGCCGGCACCCTCCCTCTGGGGAGACCCGGTGACGGTCATCACTCCGTCGAGCCTGCCACCCTGGATGGCCGGCCGCCTGTCATCCGAGGTGATGGCGCGGATGTATCGCCCGAAATCCGCGGTCGTGCGGGAGATCTCGTGGCCGTCGATGGTCAGCACCCAGCAGGGCAGTTCTGCGCCGGCCTCGTCGGTGATGTGCTCGATCGGGATCCAATCGACACCCCTGCCCGCCACGTCGGCCGGCTGACCGGGCACGGGCTGCGTTGATGTGATGTGGTTCGGCTCCAGGACGATCGCTGTTGTTCCGCGCCCCCGGGCCGCGGCTCTGCGCCACACGCCGGTCTTCTTGTCAAGCCCCCAGCGGCGCAGCGAGCACCCACTCGCCGTGGTGAGTTTCGAGCGGGCCCGGGAGAGCGCCACGAAGAGGACTCGTGCCTCCGCGCGCTCGTCCCCCCCATGAGCCCACGCGTCGTGGTCGACCAGTACCACGTTGTCGAACTCAAGTCCCTTGGCGCGATGGACCGTGGACACCCGGATGCGCCCGTCGGGCTGACGCAGCAGGCTGCGGGGGATTCGTGCCGATCCCAGCTTGAGGGCCAGGTCGCGGATGTCGATATGACGCCAAGAGTCGGTCACACGGGTCAGCTCGCGCCACAGCCCGTCGGGATCGGCGACCCCTCGCTCCTCACCGCGGGTGCGGAAGGTCTCGCGATCGATGACGGATGAGGGATGGTCAGCGAGGATCCGGGCGATGTCGGGGGTGAGGAGCGGATCGGTCGCCCTCCCCTGGAGTTCGTTTGCAAGCCCGAGACTGGCGAGGAGATCCGACGTGAGGGCCGCTCTGGCATTGGTGTCGCAGAGGAGGGCGGTGGTGCCGGACCACCGACGGATCATCTCGACTGCCTCGTCGTCGAGGGGGCCGAGCGGCGAGAGATTCGCGGCAGTTCCACGCGCCAGGATCATCTGCTGGTTAGGGGGGCTAGTCAGCATGGCGGTGCGTTGGGCTGCTCCGAGCGCGGCGTCCCCTCGCAGTGCTCGGTACTGACCTCGAAGCTCGACCTGCACCGGCGCCTGCGTGCACCGAAGGACGTCGAGCAGGCTCTCGGAGGTCCAAGGGTCCTTTTGGGTGATCTGGAAGTCGTAGATGCCCTGGAGCGGGTCTCCCAGGAGGGTGAACCCCGCTCCTGGATCAAGTCCCTTGGTTAGCAGGTCTCCGAGGAAGCGTGCGCGAATACCCACGACGTCCTGGACCTCATCCACGATGAGGTGTCTGACGTCGTCCAGCAGAGGTTCGGAACTTTCCTGCAACGCCCTCGTGGCTCCCCTGATGACGGCGTCGAAGGACAGGTCAGCCGCCTCACCGTCGTGCTCGAGGATCCGGCGAGCCAACGCATCCAGGGTCGACACGGCCACCCCCTGGCCGGCATCCACCACGTCGACGGTTCGAGATCGTACGACGCCCACGGCGGCGTTCGAAAATGAGAGCACCAGGATCTGGTCCGGGTAAAGGCCCTCCTCGACAAGGTAGCGACAGCGCTCGCCGACAACATGTGACTTGCCGGATCCGGGCCCGGCCGTCACGACTTGCCGGCTGGAGGCCGGGGCGGTCGCGACGCGATCCTGGTCGGGGTCGAGGTGGATCTCAGTCATGGCCGGGGCGTCCTGTCCAGAGATGCTCGAAGTGGTGGAAGGCCAAGGTCTCACCGTAGTTCGTGATGTTGTCGGCCACGTTGACGATGAGGACTTCCGGGTTTCCGCCGTTGAGCGGGCCGCGGAGGCCGCGCCCGACCATCTGCTGGTAGACGTTCGGGCTGAACGTGGGACGGGTGATGAAGACGGCGTCCACCTTGGGGACGTCGAAGCCCTCGGTGAAGACGTTGTAATTAGTGAGCACCCGGATCTTTCGCTCCCGGAACTCCTGCACGTACCGCCGACGAGCGAAGGCATCCGACTCGCCGGAGATTGCTCGAGCCTCCATCGCGTGGTGGGTAAGAAGTGCCGCGAGCACCTCCGCGTTCTCGACGGACGTGGCGAAGACAAGGGCGGTTTGGTCCTCGTCAAGGTCGAGCAGAGCCTCAAGAATGGCCTGGTTGCGCTCCCGATCAAGGCCCAACCTCTTCTCGGCGCTGCTGGGAAGCAGACCGATCTTGGCCTGGCCCTTCTCCGTGTCGCTGAGGGTAATCTCGGCGCCCTGCAGCTCGATGTGGCGCACCCGGGCGAGGACGCCGTGCTGCTGCAGGTAGCCATAAGCGTCGTCCCCAGGGAAGACGCCATCGTCGAGCAGATGGCGGTGATAGCGGGCCGCGAGCTGCTCCGTCTCCTTCTCGTTGAAGCCCCGGAAGGGTGTCGCCGTCAGCCCCAGGAGTGGCGTCCGGATGTCTACAACGCGGGAGGCCCCGCCCAGTGCGCTGATGACCTGGGTGTACATGGTGCCGATGGATCGATGGGCCTCGTCCACGACGATGATCGCCGGACGGACCAACCACGCGTACTCCCCCAGCGATCCCCCGTTCGCCTGCAGGATGCTCAGCAACTTCGACAGGGATGCCACGACCACCTGGTGGCCTTCGCGCTCGTTCGGCCTGTTCGCCTGCCACAGCCGGCTCAACGTCATGGAGGTTCCGGGGGTCCCCGCCGCTCGCCATACGTGAGCCCAGGTCTGGGTGGCCTGTTCGCAAAGCTCGTCGGTTTCGGCCAACCACACCACCCGGACGTCCGAGGGGGAACTGACCATGTGCTGCACCAAGGCCTGCACGGCCACTCGCGTCTTGCCGGCCCCGGTCGGGAGGGACAGGAGGCCGCGTTGCATCTCCGTGTCCGGGCGCAGCAGGTCCCTCACCCGGTCGGCGATGCGCGCCTGGTAGTCGTGCAGGGGACCCAGGACCGCAGGGCCGTCAACCTCGAGCTCGGCGGCACGGGTCTCGCCGGAAAACCCGGCGTACTCGATCGGGAACCCCAGACCACGCACCCAATCGCGTGCGTTCCGACTGCCCGCCCACTGGACCACCTGACCGAGGCCCTTCGCGGCCAGCGCCTTCTTGTGCTTCTCGAGCACGGAGTACCCGTGGACGGCGAGGGATAGCTTCGCGATCTCGAGGTCCGTCGGGGGGTGACCGGCCGCATGCTCGAGCGCTCCCAGGGCGGCGACTGGGATGGTGCTCCGCAGATCATCTGGTCCGATGGCGAGCAGGAGCTTGGCCGGGACATTTGATTCCTTCAGGATTTCCTGGCGCAGGTGGTTCAAGCGCTGCGTCTCGATCAGTGAGAGGACGCGATCGGGCGTGAAGCTCGCCCCGGTGTGTCGGGCTATCGCCGCGAGGACGGCACGGTCCTGTGGCGCTGTCGTGTAAAGGGTCGTTCCCTCCAGTCGATCTACCAGCGCGCGGGTGTCGGCACCTCCGGGGGTCGCTGTCTGGAGCTCCAACCGTGAGCACCTCTGAAGCACCAGGCCGGCCCATTCGTCGTCCACCAGGTTGCGCAGTGGAGGGTACTCATCAAGAGCGGGCACCGGCTCGCCCGCGGCGTCGTAGTCCAAGGTTTCTGTGAGCATGTCCTCACCCGTAGCCAGTCCCCATCGCTCCCGCAGAAGAGCGGCATCGTCCGCACCCAGCAGGACGGCGGGGACGTTCGCGAGGGTCAAGGACTCGTAGACCTCCGCCGAGGATGTGACCGCGCACTGGGTAGGAGCCGCCTCGGTGTGCCCAGGCCCCCTCCGGACCTTGAGGCTCCGGGGCGCAGGCTGATCGCAGAATGCGGCCCACGCGTAGAGGAGGTATCGACGGCGTTCCTCCCAACCACCTGACTCCCGCAGCAGCCTCGCCCAGTCATCGCTGCGGAGCTCGCCGGGGTCGGACCGGAGCCCCAGCGCGTCGGCGTGTCCCTCCTCGAAGGTCTCCGGTACAACCGGGAGCGGCTGCTCCACGCCGTCCTGAGTAGCGCAATCCTCCGACCAGCGCAGGCATGCCCCGGTCGGTTGGATCCCCACCTGGGTGGTGAGGTATCCGTTGCGGCGCAGACGCTCCCATGCGGGGTCAGGAATAAGGACCGCGGACGCCTTGCCGTCGGTCCGCGACACGCGCCACTCTTCCTGGCCGGTCATCTGGCTGAGGACCGACGTTGTCAACGCCGCGCGGCCCTGGGGACTCAGCCGGTCCAGCACCTCCAGTGGCCAGGTCGAGAGGAACTCCTCGATGATGATCTTCTCGTCTGGAAGCCCCCCCGGGCTCTTGGCCTCGCGATATCCGTCCCGGGCACGCTGACGGGCCCGGGAGCGCCAGGGCTCTTCGGGTGCCCGAGCAAGCCTGCGGGGGGCGGCCGTCAGCCCGAGCCGCTCCAGGAGCTCAAGGTCCTGCTGGTGGTAACGGTGATCGACCACGTGGTCTTGGTCGCGCGTTCCGTCGGCCGGGATGATGCAGCCCGGTAGGAGCGCCAGACAAGGAGGCTGCCACTTGCCCGAGTGCACCCTCACTCGCAGGTCTGTGAGGAGTTGCTCCTCCAGTGCCTCGCGGAAGATTCGCTCGGCCTCCTCCGCCGAGATCTTTCGCGCGCTGGGCCAGACGCGGCTCCACTCAATGTGGGGTTGGGTCAGCTCGTTCATGAGCTCGCCTGCCGTGTCGAAGACCTCGATGCCCTGCTCGGCCAGCGCCTTGACTACCGCGCGGTCCCCCGCGAGGACTTCGTCGATGATCAGCGCGCCGGGCGGTGGGGTGCCTCCTGGGAGAAAGACCTGGCCTCTGATGCAGGCATGGAGGGTCCCGTCTGCCAGCAGGAGTACGCGGGCCTTGGCCAGATCCGGGTCGGCGGGAAGACGCTTCCGCAGGAGCGCCACGAGTTGCACCGCGATAGCGCTCCGCTCGGCGTCAGGCTCTTTCACAAGGTGTTCGACCCAAGCCTTCAGCTCGACGGCGCTGCGGTTGTGAAGCGCCAACAAGCGGGTCAGCTTCGAGCGACGCTCAGGGCTGGAGAGCGAGGTGTGAGCCCAGTTCTCGGGATCAGGGCAACCGCTGGCCCATAATTCCATCTCTTCGGGAGTGACCCCCTCCGGGTGCAGCTCGGCGCGCTTGGCGGTTTGGAGGGTGCCGGCAAGAGTTGGGATGCACTTTCCCTGGCCTACCGCCCGAATGACGGGCTCGTTCAGCACGTCGTCGGCGTAGTTGCGCCATTCCCTGCCCCGGGCAGGTAGCGCATCGAGCACAGCACCTGGGCGATCTGGACGGTACAGAAGGGGCACTGATCCGGCCACCAGCCCTGGAAGCACCTGAGTCAAAAGCTCACGGTTGAAAGTGCCCTCAAGCAAGGTCTCTCGGTCCTCAGCGAGTTTCCAGGGCGCATTCACGATCCCCGAAAGGGTTGTCCCGGACTGTGTGGGGAAGTAGGACCAGAACGCGCCTAGTGACACCGGCGCGCCTTGGAGGGGCGCTGCCCAGGCCACCTCAAGTGACTCCCGGGCCGCATGATACCCCCCATCCTCCAGCGCTGCTTTGCTGGGTGCGTACCGCGCCCGGTTCACGATCCAGACCGACTTCTTCCCTGCATTCGACAAGATCAGTTCCCCTGCGTCTCCAGCTGACAGGGTGATAGATCGTCCGGAGGTCGCAGTACGGTCTTCCAGGTCCAACCGCCTGACGTGCGAAGAAAAGAGGAGGAACTCGGCGGGAAATTCGGCGAGGCTCTTGGCAAGAATGTGACCGTGTGCCTTCAGCGGAAGCACGACGATCGATGATGCCCACTTCATCAGGCCCGTCAACACCGGATCGCCGAACGCCTCCTTCTTGGCGTCGACGACCCAAGCGAGCCTGCAGGCTGGGAAGTGCGGGGCCTGGGGAACGATCCGGTCAAGCTCCTCCGCAGATCTGTTCCGGTCGAAGGCTAGGGACCCTGACCGGCTCAGGACTTTCGGGCTGTCCGTCACCGCCAGGACCGATTTGAAGCCGAGCCCAAATCGGCCGATCTGGTCGTCCCGCTTCCCGGAGCGGTGGGTCGCCATGAGAGTCTCGACGCCTGTTACCGACAGCGGACTGCCGCTATTGGCGGCGTAGAGGCATCGATCGGTCAGGATTACCTCACAACGGCCGGAGCCAGCGTCAACCTGCATCGCATCCGCAGCGTTCTGGATCAACTCGAACAGCTGCCGCTTCGCGTAGGCACCTTCGGCGATGGAGCGCTCGATGTTGGCGTCCTGCTCGACCCGACCAGGGTCGGTGCGGTATGTCTGCAGCAGCCGCTCTCGCTGGACGTCAACCGCCCGGCACACGTCGCTGTCGGTGCCCCCCCAGGCTTGGACCATCTCATCCACTCTCGTCCGGGTCGCCAAGTGACCTTGAGTACCTCGACTGACGCCATCACAGTGGGTACATGGCCAGCACCGTTGCTCAGCGTCAGGACATTACCTATCACGGCCCAGCCGCCGGCGGGGCGCGATGACCCCGAAAAGGGTGGTGAACGGCTGGCGCAGCGTGCCTTGGGGACAGCCACCGGCCGGCTAGACTCGGACGTCAGTGCGTGCGCGGGCGAGGGTGAGATGACGATGACTAACGACGTGGAGGCGGCTTCTCAGGGCGTCCCCGCCCCGGTGCTGTCAAGCATCGATCTGTTTGCGGGCGCAGGGGGTCTGACGGCCGGGCTAGCGATCGCTCTGCCAGGACTGCGCACTGTCCAGGCCGTTGAGCATGACGCCGCGGCGGCTGCCACCTTCGAGGCGAATCACGGCGCCGGTGTCTCCTATCCGGGTCCGGTCGAGGAGTGGCTGCTGGCGGGATCGGTCCCTGAGGTCGACCTCGTTCTGGGCGGGCCGCCCTGCCAGGGCTTCTCGCAACTGAACCGGCGCCGCAGAGGAGATGAGCGGAACGCTCTGTGGGAGAGCTACGCCGAGGTGATTGCCCTGGCTAGGCCGAGGTGGTTCGTCATGGAGAACGTCGCGACCTTCCTGAAGACGCGGGAGTGCGAACAGTTTCGGTCGTGGACCGAGCCGGGGGGAATCCTGGAGGACTATTCATTCGAGGCGCGCGTCATGCTTGCCGCCGACTTCGGCGCGCCCCAGCTGAGGAGAAGGACGGTCGTGCTTGGGCACCGAAGGGATGTGTCCTCACTCGCCTGGCCACGGCAGACGCACCTGCGGGACGAGCGCGTGAGCGTTCGGGAGGCCTGGACTGGATTGTCCCCCGGTGTCGCTACCACGCAGTTGCCCCAGAAATTTACGCTTTTTCACGGCAGAAGTTTCCCTGGATCATTCCGCACCGATGAATTGCATGTGACCCGTGACTACCAGGAGATTTCCAAGCGACGATTTCGCGCTATCCCGGCTGGAGGCAACCGCTTCGATCTGCCGGAGAATCTTAAAGCTCCGTGCTGGGTGAACCACCGCAGCGGCTCGGGAGACGTAATGGGCCGCCTCATGTACGACAGGCCCTCGGTCACTATCCGGACGGAGTTCTTCAAGCCGGAAAAGGGGCGCTACCTCCACCCCACCGAACACAGGGCCATCACGCATCAGGAGGCCGCTCGGCTGCAGGGATTCCCTGACGACTACCGATGGGTGGGGTCGAAGACCGACATCGCACGTCAGATCGGGAATGCTGTGCCTCTCGCCCTGGGCGAAGCCCTGGGAAAGTCCATTCGACAGGCCGCCTTCGGCTGGGCCCGTCACGAGATCGACGGAGCGTTGTTCTCGTGAGACCGCACTTACGCACGTCATGAGTGGAATTTCGTTGCCTAAGCATCCAGGCGCCAGCTCGGAGTCAGTCGCGCGACGTATGTCGAGTGCGCGTAGGCGGGACACTGGGCCCGAGGTGCTTCTTCGTCGGGAGCTCCACAGGCGGGGGAGACGTTTCCGGGTTGTCTATCCGGTTCCTGGGAACAAGCGACGGACAATCGACATTGCGTTCACCCGTCAACGGTTGGCGGTCTTCGTCGACGGGTGTTTCTGGCACCGCTGTCCAATTCACGGGACGCATCCCAAGGCTAACGCGCTATGGTGGGACGCCAAGCTGGGTGCCAACATGGCGCGTGACGCAGAGACAGACGCATTGCTCAGCGCTGCCGGATGGACAGTCCTGAGGATCTGGGAGCACATATCGGCTGGGGCGGCGGCAGACCTGGTGGAGGACGCCCTGCATATAGGACCCTGTGGGGATTGAGCCGGTCGGCTCTGGCCATGCCGAAGTTTGCCTTCTTCGATCAGACGTTCTCCACCCACGCGGTGCGGGGGCGAGGAGTTTCACGCTGCGCAGCGTCCCCGGCGCGTCGGTCACCGCCACGGCCGAGACGCCGGCGGCGTCCGTGACGGTCACGCGGCCTCCACGGTGCCACCCACCGTGGAGCTCAAGTCGATTCGGTATGACCGGTCGCCGGTCGCGCTCCTCCCGCCCAAGCCCGCAGGCATGAGGCCGTAAGGCGGGCGGGGTGCTGGCGGCGTCGGATCACGGCAGGATGGAGGCATGGCTGCACGCCGCAAGGTCCTCATGGTCACGCTCGTCAGCTGTCGCGGGGAGGACTTCGACCCCGCTCCCGGACGCGTCCTCGCGATCCCGCCGCGCACGACCTACGCCGCGCTCGCGGAGGGCATTGACCGGGCCTTCGGGCGCTACGACCTGGGGCACCTCGTCCAGTTCGAGTTGGGCGACCGGCTGGTCGTCACGGACGAGGACACGATCGAGGAGCTGGACGACGGCAGCGGCACGCCTCGCTACGAGCCCCTCGAGCGGCCGCTGACCGAGCTCACGGGGGGCGTCACGTTCACCTACACCTTCGACCTCGGCGACACCTGCCTGCACCACTGCGAGGTGCTGCCGACGAAGGACCCACACCCGGTGCCTGGCGGCCCGGTGCGGCAGGTCATGCCGTTCGACGGGTGGGGGGACCTGCCCGACCAGTACGGCCGAGACCTCGACCCCGACGACGAGCCGGACATCGGGCCGGGCTCGGCGCTGGACCAGGTGCTGCTCCGGATCGAGGAGAAGCACCCGCCCCGCAACCCTCGCTGAACCGCTCGCCGGGCCAGGCGAAGACATGGTGGCCTGCACCGCGGAAACCTGCGCACCGTCATGCGTGTTTCCGCGATCGACGTGCTCAGCCTTCCACAGTGGCGTGTGCTGCCGGGACGGCGGTCTGGAGCTGGCGGCGGATGACGGCGCGGATGTGGTCAACGTTCGAATCGGCGCCGGACTCCCGCACCAGCGCGCGGGCGACGTGCAGCACGGCCCGCGCCGCGCCCTCACGCTGCGACTCGGGGAGGGTCTCGATGTCCTGCGTCTTGGCCAGGCCGACGATGCGGCGCGACATCTTGGCCGCGGCAAAGAGCCAGGCCTCCGAGCGCCAGGTGAGGAGCAGGTCCTGCAGCGTGGCGTCGTCCCACACGCGTGGGTCCAGGCGGGTCGGCCAGCGGCGGCGGAACTCCTGCTCGAAGCCCTCCCACGTCTGCGCAAGCAGGTCGAGGCACCAGTCCGCGTGCGCCTCGTCGCCCAGCGCGAGGCCCCGGGCTGCCGCGATCACGTAGTTCGCCCACAGTGCGCCCAGGTCGAACGCCACAGGGCCGTAGAACGCGAACTCCGAGTCGAAAGCCTTGACCGAGACGGCACCGCCGGAACCGCCCCCATTGCCATCCCCACCCCGAACCATCACCGACCCCGTGTGCAGGTCGCCGTGGATCAGCGCCTCGGCCTTTGTCATGAACAACCACTTGGCGTGCCCCATCGCCCGCCGGACGGCCGGATCCTCCGCAAATTCCTTGGCATCCAACGCATTTGCGGGCAGGCAGCTGTTGCGACCGGCATCGACCACCGGCTCGGTGAAGACCAGGTCCTCGGTGATGACGCACAGGTCGGGGTTGACCGAGGACGCGATGCTGCTCGCCAGTGCCTCCCGCTCCAGCCCGAACGCCGAGGTGCCGAACGCCACGGCGCCGACGTAGCGACCAGCCTCGTGCGCCGCCCCCGTGTGGTGCTGGCCGCGAATCAGGGCGGAGCGCCATACGTCATGATCCGAAAGATCCTCCATGGCGATGATGTAGCGCTCAGGATCGTAGGCGTAGACCTCCGGCACCAGCTCGGGGACGAGCGCGTGGTGGGCACGCAGGGCCTCCACCTCGTGCCGCGCACGGTCCGGCGTCATCGGCCATCCGTCGCCGACCAGCCGGACGTAGGGCAGTGCCTGCTTGAGGCACAGCCCACGACCCTCGTGGTCGCGCAGCAGGAAGACCAGGTTGAGGTTGCCGTCGCCGATCTCCTCGCAACGGGTCAGGTGGTCGGCGTCGATGCGCGAGCTCAATGACGCGGTCGACCGGACGTAGTCGGGCACCGTGTCGGCGGTGAGGAACGCGTACTGAGCGGTCATGGCTTCTCCTTGGCAGCCCTAGCCGGCTGAGATGAACCGCGCCTTGTTGCGCGAGATGGTGAACGAGAAGATCAGCGCCAGGATCAGCACCAACCCCTTGGCCGTGTCCTGGTGGTAGTACTGGAAGCCCTTCATCGTCAGGCCGGTCAGGACGATCCCGACGAGGAGGGCGCCGAGCAGGGTGCCCCAGGCGTTGGGCTTGCCGATGCCGAGGACGGACGTCCCGACCAGGGCCACTGCGACGGCCTCGAGCAGCGACGAGGCACCGGCATTCACGTCGCCCTGGCCGATGCGAGACACGAGGATGAGGCCACCGACGGCGGCGAAGAGCCCGCACAGGACGTAGGCCAGCCCGCGGAACAGGTCGACGCGCACACCGGCAAGCCGCGATGCCTCGGCGTTGGCGCCGATGGCGTAGAACATGCGGCCCCAGCGGGTGCGGTCGAGGATGAACCACGAGGCCACCGTCAGCACCAGCATGAGGATCACGGGGAAGGGGACGGGCCCGATCGACCCCCGGTCGATCTGGAGGAACGCCGGGTCGAACTTGCCGGGTGCGGGTGTGCCGTCGCGGAGCGTCATACCGGCGGAGACGGACTGGCCGTCGACGGGGATGAGCTTGGCGCCTTGTATGACGAACATGACGCCCAACGTCGCCAGCAGGTCAGGGATGCGGCACACGACGACGAGGAAGGCGTTGAGCAGCCCCACCAGGACGCCGGCGGCGATGACGGCGACCACCGCGGTCGCCGCGGTGAGGTTGTAGAAGACCATCGTCATGGCCGCCATCTGCACCGCGAGCCCGGCGGTGGAGCCGATGGACAGATCCATGCCGCCGACCGCCATGACGAAGGTCATCCCCAACCCCAGGATCGCCGTCACCGAGGCGTACTTGAGCATCGAGAAGATCGCGCCACTGGTCCGAAAGGACGGCTCGGTGGCGGAGAAGTACAGGAACAGGACGATCGTCACGACGATGAAGCCGTACTTGACCACCCCGTCCTGGATCCTCATGCGAGCGGTGAGCTCCGTGCTGGGGCTGCTCATCTCTGGGGCACCTCCGACATGCTCGCGACGATGTCCTCACCGTCGATCTGGGTCGTGTAGTCGTCGAGCCGCACCTCGCCGTCGACCAGCACGAGGATGCGGTCGGCCACCTCGCGGATCTCGTCGACGTCGCTGGACAGCACCACGACGCAGGAGCCATCGGCGGCGATCTGCCGGGCCTGGGTCGCGATGACATGACGCGCCCCGATGTCGACGCCGCGGAACGGCTCGTCCAGGAGCATGACCTTGGGCTTCTCCTGGAACCACCGGGCGACCACGACCTTTTGCTGATTGCCGCCCGAGAGGGTGTCCAGCGACTGGTCGGGGCCGGTGGCGACCACACCGAACCGTTCGATCGCGGTGGCGCCCATGCGGCGCTCCCGAGCCGATTCCATGACCCCGTGCCGGCTCACCTGGCGCATGAACGGCAGCGACGCGGTCCGGGCGATGGACCAGCCGGGGAGCATCGACTCGGCGGCCCGGTCCTCGGGGACGAGGAAGACGCCGCGTCGTATGGCGTCCCTGGCGCTGCTCGGCCGAAAGGCACGACCGTCGAGCGTCGCGGTGCCCGTGGGGAACTGCTCGACCCCGAAGAGGCCCCGCGCGAGCTCGGACTTGCCGGCGCCGATCAGGCCGACCACGCCGGTCACCTCGCCGTATCGCAGGTCGAGGTCGATGGGTGCGGACCTCGGCAGCAGGGTGACGCCGCGGAGCTCGACCGCCACGTCCTCACCGCGCTGCTCCACCAGCTCCGCCGCATCGCCGAGGATCGACTCGCCCAGCATCGAGCGGATCGCCGAGCGCATGTCGAACGGCGCGTCCTGCTGCTCCAGGATGCGACCGTCGCGCAGCACGACGAGCCGGTCCGCCAGCGAACGGATCTCGTCGAGGTGGTGCGAGACGTAGAGGATGGCGACGCCCTCGGACCGCAGCCGGCCGATCACCTCGAACAGTCGAGCCACCTCCACCTGCGACAGCGTCGAGGTGGGCTCGTCGAGCACCAGGACCTTGGGGTGCTGCACGAGCGCCCGCGCCAGCAGGAGGAGCTGCGCGTCGGCGATGCCCAGCTCGAAGACGTCCTGACGCAGTCGCGCGTCCGACCACCCGAGGTCGAGCGCCGCCGCCACCTCTCGAGCCCGGGGCAGGAGGCCGCGCACCGAGGACACGGCGGGCAGGTCGCCCTGCACGATCTCCTCGAAGGTCAGGTTCTCGGCCACCGACAGCCCCGGGACGATGGACTCGTTGATGCGCTGGTGGACCGTCGCGATGCCGCGTCGCGCGGCGTCGCGCGGGCCCACGATCGTGATCGGCTCCCCGTCGACCCGGATCTGACCACCGTTGCCGCCGTAGGCACCCGACAGGATCTTGATCAGGGTTGACTTGCCCGCACCGTTGGCCCCGAGCAGCGCCGTGACGCTGCCGGGGAGCAACGACATCGTGACGCCGCGCAGGACCTGGTTGGCGCCGAAGGACATGGTGATGTCGTCGAGCTCGAGCGCGGGCACGGCACCTTCGGCCGGCCCAGCGGCCCCGCCGGGCGCCGGGCCGGCCGGCATACGGTCCCCCATGAAGCCCCCTCTCCGACGGGCAGGTGGCAGGGCCACTCGCCCGTCCCGACGTGGTCAGAACGTGACGGTGGGGATCCAGGCGGCCGACGACACGGAGGAGATGTTGAGCTGCGGCTGGGCCGCGCGCAGGTCCTCCATGTTCTTGACGCCCTTGTCCCGCAACATCTGCGCGGTCACCAGGATCGGTGGGAACTCCACCTTGGCGCTCTCCTTGACCTCACCGGCGAGGTTGAGGGCCAGGGTCCGGACGACGGCCGCGCCGATGGCGTTGGGGTCGGTCGCGCCGGTGGCCACCCACGGCGAGCCCTCCGCCTTCATCAGCTCGATGTCGGCCGTGGAGATGTCGGCGCCGTAGACCTTGACCTTGCCCTTCATCCCGGGGTTGTCGTTGAGGGCCGACAGGGTCGCCTTGGAGAGCTCGTCGTACGGCGCGTAGACCGCCACGACGTCTCCGTTCGACTTCAGGGCGTTGTCGACCATGGGCGCGGTGTCGGTCGCGGTGGAGTTGGTGTACTTCCCGGTCTTGAACTTCTGCGTCCAGCCGTTCTTGGCGACGTACTCCTTCCATACCGTGTCGCGGCGGTCGAGGGGAGCGATGCCGGAGATGTTGACGTAGCCGACGGGCTTGCCGGTCCCCACGTCCTTGACCATCTGGTCGAGCACGAGACTCGCCATCTTGGCGTCGGACTGCTGGGTCTGGACTGCCCTTGGGGCACACTTCTGGATCTCGACGTCGTAGATCACGACCTTGATGCCCTGGTCCAGGGCCTTGTTGACGCCGGGGCACAGGGTGTCCGGGAAGCCGTGGCGCACGATGATGCCCTTGACGCCTGATGCGATGGCCTGGTCGAGCTGGGTCGCCTGCTGGGCGTTGTCGTTCTGCGCGTCATAGACGGTGACCTTCATCTTGAGCGCCTCGGCCTGCTTCTTGGTGCCGTTGAGGTACTGCTGGAAGTAGTCGCCCTGACCCGACTGCTGCACGATGGCGATCTTGACCTCGCCCTCCGCGAAGGGCGCGGGAGCCTGGCCCGTGGCCGACTGCACGGTGCCGCCCGCGGAGTTCTTGTTGTCCGTCGTCGTGGTGCCCCCCTGGCTGCATGCGGCCAGGGCCAGGCACGTGCTGCCCGCGAGGGCGGTGGCGATGAGGTGCTTGTTCCGCATGGGTCTTCCTCTCGGTGGGCGGTGAGCGTCGTTGCTCACCGCTTTTGGGTCAGCCGGCGATCTCGGCCAGGAGACGGGGGTCGGGGTGAGTGGCGGGCTCGACGATCCCCCGCTCGGTCACGATGGCGTCGATGAGGTCGTGCGGGGTCACGTCGAACGCCGGGTTGAAGGCCCGAGCCCCCGCGGGCGAGGTCCGCAGGCCGCCCAGGCCCAGGACTTCGTGCGGCGGCCTCTCCTCGATGACGATCTCGGCGCCGGTGGTGGTGGCGAGATCGATGGTGGACGAGGGGGCAGCGACGACGAAGGGGATCTGGGCCCGCTGGCAGGCCAGCGCGAGCGCCACCGAGCCGATCTTGTTGGCGGTGTCGCCGTTGGCGACGATCCGGTCGGCACCGATGATGGCCACGTCCACAAGCCCCCGCAGGATCGTCGAGCAGGCCGCGGAGTCGGCCTGCACCACGTGGGGGATGCCGTCCTGGGTGAGCTCCCAGCTGGTCAGACGTGATCCCTGCAGCAGAGGGCGGGTCTCGTCGGCGTGCACCACCTCGAGCCGCTGCCGCTGATGGAGCTCGTGGATGATGCCGTATGCCGTCCCCCACGCCGTCGTGGCCAGCGCACCGGTGTTGCAGTGGGTCAGGACGCGGACCAGGTCCTTGCCGGTCCGGGCGATGATCCAGTCCGCCCCCAAGCGCGACAGCTCGCGGTTGGCCGCCTCGTCCTCGGCCACGAGCCGCATGGCGGCGTCGAGGACCGCGGGGATGCCGCGCGGCATGGCCGGGAGCACCTGGTCGACGCCCCAGGCGAGGTTCACGGCGGTCGGTCGGGCGTTGCGGATGCGGGCGATCTCGCCGGCCAGACGCTCGCTGGACCAAGCCTCGCGCTCCCCCTGTGCCATGGCCACCACCACGCCGAGCGCGCCGACGCCGCCGAGGGCCGGTGCACCTCGCACGGCCAGGTCCTGGATCGCCCGCACGAGGGTGTCCACCGTGGTCACGTCGATGTAGTGCTCCTGCGTCGGCAGTCGCGTCTGGTCGAGCAACCGCAGTGCAGGCTGAGGCAGCGCGACCCACTCCAGAGCCTTGACCATGCCTACTCCCCTTCGAGTAGTTGTTATACAACTCTCGACTCAAGGTACTAACGACCTAGCATTGCGTCAATGGGTTCCGGTGGCCCCTCGCCTGCGAGGCGGCCAGGGGGCACTACAGTCCCCGCGAGGACGATCACGGGAGGCCAGCAATGAATCGGCGCACCACCCTGGCCGCGCAGATCGCCGAGGACCTGAGGGGCAAGCTCTCGGACGGGACCTACGCCGCAGGCGACCGGCTTCCGACGGAGGCGGCACTCAGCGGGACGTTCGGGGTGTCGCGGCCCACGGTCCGAGCGGCGCTGCGCGAGCTGGAGGGGCTCGGGCTGGTTCGCACCCAGCACGGGGTCGGCACGTTCGTGGTCGAGCAGCCCGCCGTCCAGGCCGGGCTCGAGCGCCTTGAGTCGATGACGGACTCGATCCGGGCGCAGGGCAAGGAGCCGGGCATGGTCTATGCGGGGCGGCTGCGGCGGTCCGTGCTCCCCGAGGAGGCGGCCCGGATGCAGGTCGACGTGAGCACGGAGGTGCTCGAGCTGCGACGTTCGATCCTGGCGGACGGCGAGGTCGTGGCGTACTCCTACGACCTCATGCCGTGGAGCCTGTTCCCCGCAGACTTCGACGCGGAGTCGCTGACGGGGTCGATCTTCGCGTTCATGCGGGAGGAGCTGGGGATCGGGCCGGTCCATGCCATCGCGCAGGTCCACGCCGTGCGCTCGCGGCACGTGGGGTGGGGTGAGGAGGCGGCGGCGCACGAGCTGTTCGTCCTGCTCAACCAGCTGCACTACGACTCAGAGGACCGGCTGCTGGCCTACTCGCGGACGTACTTCATCGAAGGCCGCTACGCATTCACGATCAACCGCAGCTCTGGATGAAGTCTCCGCGGGACGTTAGTCTCAAGTTGTCTTACGACTAGGGGGCAGAGATGATCCTGCAGAGCGAACGTGGGCAGATAGCCGCGGCCTGCGCGCGGTTGCTCCCCGACGGTCTGGTGGTGGGCACGGCCGGCAACCTGTCGGTGCGCTCGGGGGACCTGCTCGCCATTACCCCGAGCGGGCTCCCCTACCGCGACCTGCGGCCCGAGCTCGTCTGCGTCGTCGAAGTGGAGACCGGCACCATGGTCGATGGCCCGCTCAAGCCGGCCAGCGAGCTGGGCC
This sequence comes from Arsenicicoccus cauae, assembly GCF_043162025.1. Classification (NCBI taxonomy): domain Bacteria; kingdom Bacillati; phylum Actinomycetota; class Actinomycetes; order Micrococcales; family Intrasporangiaceae; genus Arsenicicoccus; species Arsenicicoccus cauae. Next base: position 777,136 of record NZ_CP171001.1, read on the forward strand.
TTCACCTCGCCGCGGTGCGGGAGACGGGGGCACAGGCAGTGGTCCACACCCACAGCACTGCGGCGACGGCCGTGGCGAGCTTGGACGATCTCGACGCCCTCCCTTCGGTCCACTACTACGTGGCCGTGCTCGGGGGTCCCGTCCGCATCGCTGGCTACGCCCGCTACGGCAGCCCCGAGCTCGCCGCCAACGTGCAGGCCGCCCTCGTGGGGCGGACGGGGGCGCTCATGCGCAACCACGGCGCCGTGGTCGTCGGGGACGACCTGGGCTCCGCCTACGAGAAGGCGCTACAGCTGGAGTGGGTCTGCGATGTCTACCTGCAGGCGCGGGCCGCGGGCGCCGTGCGGGTCCTGCCCGACGACGAGATCGCCGGCGTGGTGGCCCAGCTCGCTTCCTACGGCCAGACCTACCGGGGGTAAGGACGTCAGCCGGCTCGTGCAGCCCAGGACCAGCATGACTGCGGAAACCTGGGCACGGTCATGCGGGCTCAGGTGTCCGCGATCGGGGGTGCCCAGGTTTCCACCGTGGCGGGCTGCCCTGACCGGCCGCCCAGAGTGTGGCGCAGGTCACATCCGGGCCGCTAGGGTTTGACCTGTGGAGATCCAGCTCCTGCGATCGTTCCTCGCCGTCGCGCGGACGGGTTCCGTGACGGCGGCGGCGCGCGAGCTCGGGTACTCCCAACCGGCGATCACCGCTCACCTCAACGCCTTCGACTGCCAGGCCGGCGGCTCGGTGATCATGCGGGGCCGGCGCGGCGCCATCCTCACCCCGCTCGGGGAGCGGCTGCTCCCGAGAGCCGTGCGGCTCGTCGCCGAGCACGACGCACTGCTGGCGGAGGCGCGCGATGCCGGCGGGGCGGCCCCGCACCTCGTCGTCGGATTCGCCCCCTCGACGGTCCGGCCGTATGCCGAGCGGCTGGCCGGCCTCGCGGCCCGGGTCCTGCCGCGGGTGCGACTCAGCCTGGTCCTGCTGGAGCGCCCCGCCCAGATCGGCAACGACCTGCTGGCCCACCTCGCCGACCTGCAGGTCGTGCCGGGCCCGCTCGACGACCCCCGGCTCGTCACGCGCTCGCTGCACCCCTTGCGGGTGGGGGTCCGGGTGTCGGCTGCCAGCCCCCTTGCCGCGATGGCGGTCGTGCCGGTGGAAGCGATCCTCGGGAGGCCGCTGTACCGCCTGGAGGGCGTCCCCCTGACGTGGGACCGCTACTGGTGCGCGTGGACCGCTCGCGGCGGTCCGCCCCGGCTCGCCCGTGACGTCGACCGGTTCGCGCAGTGCCTGGAGCCGTTGGAGGACCCGCGGCACGTGATGATCTCTCCCTCGGCGCCGTTGGTGGTGCCTCCGGACGGCGACGTCTGGCGCCCACTCACCGGCGTGGCCGAGTCCTGGCTCGAGGTCGCCCATCGCGCCAACGACCACCGCCCGGAGGTCCGGGCGGTGGCCGCGTTGGCTCCGGCCACGGTGTCGTCCATGCTCTCGACGCGGTCGACGCCGAAGACGAGCGTCCCCACCGCCGACGAGCCCGGTCAGGGCTCGGGCGCCTCGACCACGGTGGCGGCGAGGGTCTCGAGGGCCTCCGCCATCGGATAGGGCCGCCCCGCCTCGAAGGCCGGCGGCGTCGGCTCGCTCGGGATCACGACGTCGCGTGAGGGGTCGGCGTCGTCGTGGAGCCACAACCCCATGAACAGGCACGCCGGCACGCGCAATAAGCGTTGCTCCAGCGGAGCCCCGCCGCCGAGCTCGTCGTCCAGGCCCCGCGCCGCCTCGCTCAGCCGCGCGACGCCCCGGGCGAGGTCGCCATACGAGACCTGCCGGACCTCGGGCGAGGCATCTCCCGGCACGTCCAGCTCGGCCAGCGCGGTCAGTCCGGCGCGGTGCACGACGGACAGCCAGCCGATCGGCATCGCCTGCGACAGCGCGTCGCCTGACCGGAGGGCATCGGCGCCCAGGTGGTAGGCCGGCCACGACTGGGGCGGGGCCCCGCCTGCCTGGTCGTCCCCGGGTTGGCTCCCCCGGGCAGCGATGAGATCGGTGACCGTGCCGGCGATCTCGTCACGGAGGCCGGGCGGTGGTTCGGGCACGTAGGTGCTCATCGGCATACCTCTCAGCGTGTCAGGTAGGTGTGGGTCACCCTGCCGGTGCCCAGGTAGGAGCTGTTGAGCGTGGAGAGCCGCACGTCGGTGGCGCCGGACCAGGGGTCCTCGACCCCGACGAACTGGTCCTGCGCGAGGTAGCCGTCGACGACGACGAAGTGGCCGCCGCCGCCGCTCCACTCGATGCGGACGCAGGCAGGTCTGCCGCCGTCGATCTCGCCCTGGATGGTGGCGAAGCTCGGTTGCGACGGCGAGGCGCTCGCGAGGTGCCCGGCCGTCTGCAGCGCGCCGCCTAGGCGGGCCTGCTGGTTGCAGGGCCCCGACCCGCCGGACGCCGTGCAGCAGTCGGTCCGACTGAGGAAGGTGTTGGCGAAGGTGCACTGGGTGAGGGATGCGCCGTAGAAGTTGGCCACGCTGACCGACACCGCGCACCAGCACCAGTTGGTCTGCTGCTGGTGCTGCACGGTGAAGGCGAGGCGCCGCCAGTCGAGCGGCGGGTGCTGCGAGCCGCGCGGGCGGTCCAGCAGCACGATGTCGGTGACCACGTTGAGCGGTGCCCCCCACGCCACGTCCACGACGAAGGTGACGCCGTGGTTGGGGTCGTAGGGCGGCCCGTGCGGCGTGACGTTGCGGACCGTGATGGTGGCGTCCCCGACGAATCGTTGCGCCGACGCTGGAGCCGCCCGGTTGGGCGCGTACTCCGACGCCGTCACGTAGACGGCGGAGTCCGCGTTGACCTGGTCCCAGTTGATGTTGAGCGGGACGCGACCCTTGAGCCCGGTCCAGTACTTGCGGATGGCGACGTCGCTCATGGCGTCCCGATCCAGACCGGCTTGGAGTCGAGGACCGTGATGTCGGTGACCACGTTGAGCGGTGCCCCCCACGCCACGTCCACGACGAAGGTGACGCCGTGGTTGGGGTCGTAGGGCGGACCGTGGGGGGTCACGTTGGCGACGGTGATGCTGGCGGCCCCGACGAAGCGCTGCGACGTCTCCGGCGCAGCGGCGTTGAGGGCGTACTCCGAGGCGGTGACCAGCACGACGGAGTCGTGGTCGATCGCGTCCCAGTTGAAGTTGAGGGCTCGGCGGCCCTTCAGCCCGGTCCAGTGGTGTCTGATGGTCTGGCTCATGGCCGGGACATTAGGTATGCCGGGAACCCCGTGGACCGCATCATCACGAACCGTGATGACCCCGTCCCGGCCGGAGACCTGCACCGTCAACCGGGTGGGTCGCTACATGTAACCTACTCTAAAAAGTTTAGAGTAGGTTCCATGTCGACGAATGAGGTGGAACGCGCCCTCGCCTTGCCAGAGGACGAACGAGGTGCGGCGCTCGCCCGGATTCCCGAGGATCAGTGGCTGGAGCGCAAGTCGGTCCGGGTCGCTCCAAAAGACTTCGCCCACCCCCTCGTCGCTCTGGCCAACGCCGAAGGCGGTGTGGTGGTGGTGGGACTGCACGGTGGCGGCGTCGAGGGCATCAAGGCGCACGCCGCCCGGGTGAACGCGCTGCTCCAGACGCCCATGGACTTCACTCGTCCGCCCGTCCGGACCCACTTCGAGCAGGTGACCTGTCGCAACGACGACGGCGATGTCGACGCGCTGCTGATCGCTCGGGTGAGCCCGGGCGACGTGCTGCACGAGACAGCACAGGGAGAGTGCTTCCTACGGGTCGGCGATGAGTCTCGGAAGCTCGGATTCGTCGCCAGGCAAGAGCTGCACTACGACCGGGGCTCGGCGCCGTATGACGGTCAACCGATCGCCGGGGTCACGGTCCAGGACCTCGACGCCCAGGCGTTGGAGGAGTACCGCAGAGCTGCGGGTGCGACGGACACCCACGCCCGCCTCCTGCAGGCGCGGAGTCTGCTGACGTCGTCATCCAAGGTCACGGTCGCCGGATATCTGCTTTTTGCACGTCATCCACAGGAGAGGCTGCCGCACGCCCATGTGCGAGTGCTCCGCTATCGGGACGTGGATCGCGGGACCGGGAGGCGCCTGTCCCTCGACGACGCCGCAGACGTGCGCATCGAGGGTTCCATCCCCCGGGTGATCGCGCTCGCGGCTGCGACCATCGACGAATGGGTGCCGCGCAGGCGTGCGCTTGATGATGCCGGCCGGTTCGAGGGTGTCCCGATCGTGCCCCGTGATGCGTGGCTCGAGGGCCTCGTCAATGCCGTCATCCATCGGAGCTACAGCGTGCACGGTGACCACGTCCGAGTCGAGATCTTCCCCGATCGGGTCGAGATCGAGAGCCCAGGGAGGTTTCCCGGCCTTGCCGATCCCCGAAGACCGATGGAGATCGCCCGCTTCGCCCGCAACCCGCGCATCGCCCGAGCGTGTGCGGACCTGCGGATCGGCCAAGAGCTGGGGGAGGGCATCAAGCGGATGTTCGACGAGATGCGCCTCGACGGACTCACCGACCCGGCCTACACGCAGACCCAGGGCAGCGTCCGCCTCATCCTGCGCAGCGAAAGCCGGATCGCCCCCGCCGTCGCCCGCTCACTCCCCCAGGGATCGCTCTCGCTGCTGGATCTCATGCGAAGCGCCCGTCAGCCCCTGGGCACCGGCCAGCTGGTGGAGCTCAGCGGACTGAGCCGCCCCACGGTCAAGCGCCAGCTGGACGCCTTGCGAGGCCAGGGCATCATCGTCTGGGAGGGGAAGTCTGACAAGGATCCTCGTGCGACCTGGAGGCTGGCATGACGCGGCCGGTCTGAGATCTCTTGGCTCGGGCCCGCCGACCCTGCACCATGTGGTCATGGCGCGCTGCAAGCTCATCAGGGTCCAGCTCGTGTCCGGCCTCGGCCGGCGCCTCGACCCCAGCCCGGCCCGCCTGCTCGTCGTGCCTCGACGAATCCCCTACGCGCAGCTGGCGGTCGCCATCAACGGAGCCTTCGCGCGGTGGGACCTGGACAAGCCGTGGACCTTCACGTTGCCCGACCGGAGCACGGTGGTGCACTCCCTCGACGCGGCGGCGCCACAGCCCGGGGCCCTGCCGCCGGCGACGTCGATCGGCCCGCTCAGCGACCACCAGGAGTTCGTCTTCGACTACGACCCGGAGCGCGGGTGGCACCACGCCTGTCAGGTGCTCATGACGCGAGAATCCTTGCAGGAGTGGGGTCGTGACATCACCGAGCCCACCGTCATCGACGGCTGGGGGCCCGTCCCCGACCCGTTTGGCCGCGACGACCAGCTGGACCGGATCGCGCGGCTCGCGCCGGAGGACGACGGTCCGGTGACGGTTCGGCTCGACCTGGGGGCGGTTCGTACCGCGACCACGCCCGCCGACCTGGTCGCCGCCATCGGCTCGGACGACCTCACGTTCGCGCTGCAGCAGGTCGGCCTGCGGGTGCTGGCGATGTGGCTCGACGAGCGTGATGCGGCGGCGGAGGTGCTGGGCGACCTGATGTCTCGGCTCATCCCCCAGGCCCAGGAGCGGCGGTGGCACGGCGACGACGAGCTGGCCGAGCTGCTCACCCTGGTGCGTGATGGCGGCGCGCTGCCGGAGGGTGCCGTGGCGGTCGACCTCGTGGAGGTGGCGCAGGCGCCTGGCGGGGAGAGGGAAGGCGGAGCTCACGTGAATCGTCATACGGGCGAAGTGGTTCCGGCGTCCCTGACCGACCCGGTGATGACCATCGACGACGAGCTGGTGGACGTCGACGGGCCGGACTGGGTGACCGTGGAGCCGGACGGACGCAGCGACTACCGCGACATGGAGGTCTTTGCCGCGTGGGTGGAGGACGAGGACCCGCGGTTCGCCGACCTGCTGCGGCGGGCGCTCCACGGACGCGGGGCGTTCCGCCGCTTCCGGGACGAGCTGCACCAGCAGGGTGAGTGGGTCGAGCGCTGGCGCTGCTTCGTCGAGGACCGCAAGCTCGGGCGGGCGCGCCGAGCCCTGACCCGGGAGGGCGTCACACCCCTGCCCTGTCGAGCCGGCGCGGCGGCAGCGAGATCGCGGAAACCTGAGCGCCCCTGACGGTGCTCGGGTTTCCGCGATCGACGTGATCTGACCGGCGAGGCGCCGCGCCGGTGAGACGCCAAGAGGTTCTCCCTGAGCGGCCGGGATCCGCGCGACCCCGCGTGCGGGGCGGTTCGTCATACGACCGAGACCGGAGGCTCCAGGGACCTCGCTCGGCCCGGTGGGAGCATGAGGACATGACAACGACGACGCCACGAGGCACCACCGCCACCGAGGTCCGCCGCCGAGGCGTCGAGACCACCGGCATCGAGATCATCGACGAGAAGGAACGCACCGCGCGGCCGCACGACCTGTTCTGGCCGTGGTTCGCGGCCAACGTCGGCGTCTTCGGGATCTCGTACGGCGCCTACGTGCTCGGCTTCGGCATCTCGTTCGCGCAGGCGGCCGTGGTCGCCGTGGTCGGTGTGGTGCTGAGCTTCGCGCTGTGCGGGATTATCGCGATCGCCGGCAAGCGCGGGTCGGCGCCGACGATGATCCTGAGCCGCGCCGCGTTCGGGGTGCAGGGGCAGAAGGTGCCCGGCGTCATGTCCTGGCTGGTGTCGATCGGGTGGGAGACCTTCCTCGCGATCATGGCGGTGCTGGCGACGTCGACGATCTTCGGCCGCCTGGGGTGGGGCGGCGGGACGCCGACGAAGGTCGTCGCCACCGTCGTCGTGGCCGCGATCATCGTGCTGGCCTCGGTCGCGGGCTACCACATCATCATGCGGCTGCAGTCGGTGCTGACCTGGCTCACGGGCGCCGCGACGATCGTCTACATCGCCCTGACGCTCGGCCACGTCCGGTGGGACGCGGTGCGCGGACTCCCTTCGGGCTCATGGCAGTCCGTCGTCGGGGCGCTGGTCATGGTGATGACCGGGTTCGGCCTCGGGTGGATCAACATCGCCGCCGACTGGTCGCGCTACCAACGTCGCGACGCCTCGAGCGGCGCCATTGTCGCGTGGAACACGGTGGGCGGCGCCCTCGCACCGACGCTCCTCGTGCTCTACGGCCTGCTGCTCGCCGGCTCCGACCCCACGCTCGCCCAGGGCATCACCGCCGACCCCATCGGGACCCTCGCCACCATCCTCCCGACGTGGTTCCTCGTGATCTTCCTCGTGTCCGCGGTGCTCGCGCTCGTCTCGGGGGCGGTGCTCGGCATCTACTCCTCCGGCCTCACGCTGCTGTCCCTCGGCGTCCGAATCCTCCGCCCCGCAGCGGCTCTCGTCGACGGGATCATCCTCACCGCCGGGACGATCTGGGTGGTCTTCTTCGCGCAGAGCTTCCTCGGGCCGTTCCAGAGCTTCCTGATCACGCTGGGCGTGCCGCTCGCCGCGTGGGCCGGCGTCATGATCGCCGACATCGCCCTGCGGCGGCGCGACTACGACGAGGACGCACTCTTCGACGCTCACGGTCGCTACGGCAGCGTCGACTGGATCTCGTTGGCCCTGATGGCGGTTGCGTCCGTCGTCGGCTGGGGGCTCGTGGTCAACACGTTCGCCGCCGACGCCGCGTGGAACAACTGGCAGGGCTACCTGCTGCAGCCGCTCGGCCTGGGCACGCGCACCGCGGAGGGCTGGGACGGCGCCTGGCCGTACTCCAACATCGGGGTGCTGCTCGCGCTGCTCATCGGCCTGGTCGGCGGGATCGTGCTGCGGCGCGGGCGGGTTCGCCGTCAGGAGGCGGGCGATGCGCGGTGACGCCGGTGACGCCGGCGATGGCATACGGCCCTGGCTGGTGGTGATCGACCCGCAGGTGATCTTCGCGTCGCCCGAGAGCCCCTGGGGTTCACCGATGTTCGCGGCAATTGTGCCCCGGGTGCGCGCCCTCGCAACGGCATTCGCGGGGCGGGTGGTGGTTACGCGGTTCGTCGCGCCGGCCGAGCCGCAGGGGTCATGGCGGGCCTACTACGTGCAGTGGCCCTTTGCGCGGGTCGAGGACAGCGACCCCCTGTATGCCGTCGTGCCCGAGCTCGCGTCACTCGCGGCTGCGGCGCACGTGGTCACCGAGCCGACGTTCGGCAAGTGGGGTGCCGCCCTGCGCGAGATCGTCGGCGCCACACCGCGCCTCGTCCTGACCGGCGTCTCGACGGACTGCTGCGTCATCGCGACGGCGCTCGCCGCGGCCGACGCAGGCGCCACGGTGACCGTGGTGTCCGACGCCTGCGCAGGCTCGACGCCGGACAACCACGCGGCCGCGCTGCAGGTGCTGAGCCTCTACGAGCCGCAGATCACCCTCACGACCACCGCCGAGCTCCTGGCCTGATGCCGCGGGGCCGCGGAGCTTGCGCCGTATGCCGCAGCGGCCGCTGTCAGAGCTTGCGGGAGTAGGCCCGGGGCAGCGGCATACCGCGCTCGGCCATCACCAGGCGCCCACGGTCCGGGTAGTTGGTGATCAGACCGTCGACCCCCAGGTCGATCAGGTGGTGCATGACGGCCGGGTCGTCGACGGTCCACGGCACGACCTTGAGGCCGGCGGCGCGGGCCTGGCGGATCATGGCCGCGTCGACGTAGGAGCCGGACGGCTTGTTGCCGATGTCCCAGCCGGAGGAGAAGACCTTGACGCCCTCGATGGAGGCGGCGGCGCGCACGACGTTGCCGCCGAAGTCGTCGATGTCGATCCCGCCGAGCCACGGAGAGGCGCCGGGCTTGCCGACCTGCTGGTTCTCGAAGTTGTCGAGCGCCACGAGCGGGATCCGCCGGTCGAGCTGGTGCATGAGCCGCAGCGTCGACCAGTCGAAGGACTGGATCATGACCTGCTCCTGCAGGTCCGCGCGACGCACCTCCTGATAGACGCGCTCGACGAAGAACGGCAGCGGCGCGCTGTTGCTCCGGTCGCCGGTGCGGGCGATGGCGGCGGCCACGCGGCGGGGGCGCTGCAGCATCATTATGTGGCGCGCCGGCCGCACGACCTCGCGCGTGACCCGCGCCTGCGGGTTGTCGGCACCCAGCGCCACCGCCTGGCGCTGCTGCTGCCGCGCCCACCAGGACCAGCGCGCGGGGACGGGGCCGGGCAGCGCCGCGAGCGCGTGCACCGGGATCGCGGGCAGCGGGGACGTCGCCCACAACAGCGCCATCTCGTGCCGCATCCGGTCGTATGCCGCGTCCTCGATCCCGATCGTCCGCCACACGTGCCCCCCGACGTGGTTCGTCCACGCCACCAACGACCCGCAGACGCCCTCCGGCGTCACGATCTGGGAGCGGATGGCGCGGCAGCGTCGACGTTGAGGAGCGCCGGAGACGCCGACAGGCCCCGACGGCGAGTCCGTCGGGGCCTGTCGGTCGGGGGTGCGCCTCAGGCGCGGGTCGCGCCGGACGCCGCGTGGTCCTGCGCCACGAGGTCGTCGTGCCGGGACTCGCGGTGCTCGCCCCGGCGGCGGGTGAACAGCAGGAACAGCCCCAGCAAAGTCAGCAGCGCGCCGGCGACGAAGCCCAGCGGGCTGAGGAGGTCACGGACGAAGGCCAGCTTGCCCGCCTTGTCGCCATACTCGTCGGCGAACCTCTGCTGGGTCTCGTCGTTGTAGCCGATGACGCCCTTGATCAGGGTCACCGTGCCGGCCTCGGAGACCGCCTCGCGGTTGATGTTCTCCTGGGCGCGGATGATGGCGCCGGTGTTGGGCTCGACCCAGAAGGTGCGCGTGTTGGCGTAGTCCGACTGGACCTGGACGTCGCCCGTGCCGGCGCCGAACATCGTGCGCGGCACGGTGCGGGACCCGGGGAGGCGGGTGGTGGGGATGGTCTGCTCGTAGACGTAGGTGTCCAGGCCCTTGACCTTCTCCTCGCGCACGTAGGTCGCGTCGCGGGCGGCCTTGAGCTCGCTGTCCCAGAAGGGGTAGGACTTCTTCTGCGCGTCGAAGGGGAACTTGAAGAACAGCCCCTCGTGCGTGATCTGCTCGGTGGCGTTCTGGTCCTGCGTGGTGCCGACGCCGACGAAGTCGCCGCAGCAGTTGGTGGCCAGGCCGGTGCGCCGGTTGATCGAGACGCCGTCGGTGGACAGCGCGAGCGGCTGCCCGTCGACGATCTCGGTCCGCAGCCCGATCTGCCAGAAGGCGTTGTCGTCGCGCTGGTCCTCGGGCACCTTGCCGGGCAGGCCGATGATGGTGCGGGTGTTCTTGACGTGCTGGTCGGTCAGCTTGTCGAAGCGGACCGTGCCGCCCTGCGTGGACACGCGCAGGGCGCTGACGCCGGTGCCCTCGGAGATGGCCGTGGCCTTCTGGTCGAGCGGCACGGTCGCCAGCCGGTCGTAGATCGAGTCGGCCCGCATGCCGAGGACGAGGGCGAGGATGCCCAGGAAGACGGCGAGGCCGCCAAGGATGCGACGCATGAAAGGACTCCTGCTCAGGGAACGGCGACAGTGACGTTGACGAGACGAGGTGTGTCGGTCAGTCGGCGGCGAGGGCCTACTGATGAGTAGTGCCGCGGTTCCTGGGACCATAGCAGCGCATCTGGACGTTGTCTGCCCCCTCTCACCACGGACGGCGCGATCGATCCGCCATCCGGGTCGCCCCGGTCACGCCAGCAGGCGCGCCGAGTTACCCGCTGGTTACCCTCCTGGGGTGGCCGAGCCCCGCACCACCCGCTTCGCAGCCCTCGACGGGTTGCGCATCGTCGGTGCCCTCATGGTGGTCACCACCCACGTCGGCTTCTCCAGCGGCCTGGCCATCCACGGACCGTATGCCGGGCTCCTCGCCCGCCTGGACGCCGGCGTCCCGCTGTTCTTCGTGGTCTCGGGCTTCCTGCTCTGGCGCCCGCACGTCCGTGCCAGGCTCGGGAGCGCCACGGCGGAGCAGACCGCGGGGGCGGCCGACCTGCGCACCTACCTGCGGCACCGGGCGTTCCGCATCCTGCCGGCCGCCTGGGTCGCGGTGCTGGCGGCCTACCTGCTGCTGCAGCACGACCGGATCGGCGTCGTCCACTACCTGCGCGTGGCGACGATGTCCCAGATCTACGTCCCCTCCCCGTCGGTGCCCGGCCTCACCCAGATGTGGAGCCTGTCGACGGAGGTCGCGTTCTACCTCGTGCTGCCCCTCGCCGCGTGGGGGATGGCCCGCCTCCCGCGCACGACCTGGCTGACCTGGTCGGAGCTGGCGCTCGTCGTCCTCGCCTGCCTGCCCGCCGTCTCGCTGGCCTGGATCGTGCTCACCCACGACAACGTCAGCGGTATGACGAACTACTGGCTCCCGGAGTACCTCGGGTGGTTCGGCGGGGGCATGGCCCTCGCGGTGTGGCACGAGGGCCGCCTGGCAGGAGAGCTCCCCCGCACCGCCGTGGACGACCTCGTGGCCTCTCCGGGGACGCTCTGGGCCGCCGCGGGCGCGCTCTACCTGCTGCTGACCACCCGGCTGGCCGGGCCCTACGGCCTGGACCGCGCCACGCTGCTCGAGGCCGGCACCAAGAACCTCGGCTACACGGTCCTGGCGGTGCTGGTCGTGCTGCCCTGCATCGCTGCCGAGCCGAGCTCGTCGCGCGTCGTCGCCGCGCTCGGCAGCCGCCCGGCGCGCCTGCTCGGTGACCTGTCCTACGGCGTCTTCGTCTATCACCTCGTGGTGCTCGCCCTGGTGGAGCGGGCCATCGGCCACAAGCCCTTCACCGGGGACTTCCTCGTGCTGTGGCCCCTGACGGTCGTGGGCTCGGTGCTCGTGGCGTGGGTGAGCCACCGCTACCTCGAGGAGCCGATCATGCGTCGTGCGCGTCGCCGGGACCCGCGCCGGTCCCGTCCGCCGGCCGTCCCCACGGCGCGGGTGACCGCCACCAGAGACGCCCGGAGGGACCAGAGGGACGGGTCGCCCCCGGCCGCGCACGAGGCGGCCCCGGCCGCGCACGAGGCGGCCCCGGCAGCAGCACGGTCGCCGCAGCCACAGCGGTGAGCACGGCAGCCTGGGGCCACCACGACAGCAGCGCGGCGCCTCCGCCGCCCCAGGGCCGGGCCGCGACCAGCGCCGTCGCGACGGTGGCGGCGCCCGCGACGACCGCCGCGCGCACGAGGTCGGGGCGGCGGGCCCGGCGCGCCAGCAGCCCCACGACGAGACCCACGCACACGGCGCCGAGTCCGGTCGGTCCCGTCGCCAGCGGCAGCAGCACCGCGACGACGCCGGTGACGGCATACGGGCTCCAGGCCCCGCTGCGCAGGGGTGGCGACCCGAGGACCGTCCCCGCGAGCTGCGCGGCTCGCTGACGGCGACCCTCGCGCCAGGCGCCCGCGGCGACCAGAAGCAGCCCGAGGGCGCCGGCGACGAGCAGCGCGGCATACGGGCGCTGGGGAGCGAAGCGCGGGTGCACGACGGTGGCGGGGCCCGCCGGCAGGACCCAGCCCTGACGACGGCCGTCGAGCCGGACCGGGGTGAGCTCGTGGCCGTCGTCGTCCGTGGCGACCCAGCCGACGTTGGCGTTGTGCGGGAGCGCGAGCACGGCGGGGGCGGCGCGCTCGGGCACGGCATATCCGTCGGCGCCGGCCACGACGTCGGTGCCGACCGGCCGGGAGGACGAGGGCACGAGCTCGGGGGTGGTGAGCAGCAGGCTCTCCGGGACGTAGGCCGAGGTCGCGAGGACCGTGACCCGATGCTCGCCCGGGGCGACCGGGATCGGCTGCGCGGAGCGGTCACCGCCCAGGTCGGTGGGGCCGCCGCAGGGGACCCAGCGCAGCAGCCGGTCGTCGAGCACGTCGCCGACCGTTGCGACCAGGCGGGACGGCCGGGTGACCCCGTCGAGGCGCACGGTCGGTCCGTCGCCGCAGGTCCCGCCCACGGGCGCGTCCCGGTCCAGCGGTGCGCGGAGATCCTCGGCGCCGAGGAGCACCACCTCGGAGACGCCGACGGGGAGCGCCTGGGCGAGCTTGGTGGCGGCGTCGATCGAGCGCACCTCGTCGACCCCGGTGACCGTGATGTCCACCCGGTCGGTCCGGGCCGTGAAGGCGACGGTGCCGTCGGGCGCGACGGTGGCGTTGCGGGTGCGGCCGTCGCCCGTGCGGACCTGCACGCGGCGCGGTCGCGAGGCCGCGAGGTGGGCGTCGGACAGCAGGCGGACGCCGGTGAGCGCCCGCGGCGCCGGCAGGGTGAGCCGCAGCGTGGGCTGACGGTCCAGCTCCGAGGCGACCCACCCGGTGCCGAGGTCGTCGTCGACGGCGGCTCCGGGTCGCCCGGCGAGTCCCGGGACCCGCGACGTGGAGGCCCCGGCGCGGATCCTGCCCGGTATGTCGAGCAGCGCCCGGCCCGCCGCGGTCGGGCGTGCCCGCACGTGGCCGGACCAGGCATAGCTCGTGCTCGTGGTGGTGGTGAAGGAGCGGAACAGGCCGGCGGCCTCCTCGCCCGTGGCGACGAGCCCCTCGGCGCACAGCGGACGAGCGCCCTGCCGCAGGCAGCCGGTGCGGCCGGGCTCCTGGCGCCGGAGGCTGACGACGTCGGGCGTCCCCGAGGGAGTCGGCGGCAGCACGAGCCGCGGCACCGGCACGATCCCGGGCAGGGTCAGCTCGCTGATGGCGAAGGCTCGCTCGGTGCCGACGCCGACGCCGCGCAGGGTCAGCCGCAGACGCGTCGTGGGACCCGCGGGGAGGGGGACGGCGACCGTGGCCCCGGCCGCCTGGTCCGCGCTGATCGACATCGGCACGGTCCCGGCGTCGGTGGTGACGTCGACGGCGACGGGGGGTGCGCTGCCCGGCCACGGCGAGGCGAGCGTGAGCGTGGTCCCCGTCAGGTCGCGCGGGCCGTCGAGACGCACCTCGAACCACTCGCCCACGGCCTGCTGGTAGCGGCCGGAGGTCCAGCGCGTGGTGGGGTCGCCGTCGAGGGCCGCGGCGGGGCCGTCACCGCTGGACGTGCGGACGAAGGAGCCGGCGTCGGACCCGGAGCTGGAGGCGTAGGCACCCGCGATGCCCTCCCACCGGAGCGTGACCTGACGAGCGGTGGGGTCCACCACGTAGTCCTGCACGCGGCGGCCCGTCGTGCCCGGGTCGTCGGCGCGCAGCACGGGCGACCGGTTGTCGGAGGCCCGGCCAAAGATGGTCTCGCGGCGCTGGTTGCCGTCGGTGAGGATCTCGGGCAGCGCGGGCGAGGCGGGCAGGGCCGCCCGGTCGGACCCCAGCACCGCGACACCGGCCGGCAGGACCCGGCCCAGCGAGGGCAGGTCCTCCGGCCCACCGGTGAGCTGCCGCAGGGCGGACACCGGGACGAGCCGGGCGTCGGCGACGTCCCCCACGTCATAGACCTCGAGGCTCGGGTAGGGCAGCAGGGTGCGCTCGTCGACCGTGGTGTCGGCGGTCTCGAAGGCGCTGCCGGCGGGCGGGCCGAAGGAGCGTACGCGAGCGATGCCGGCGTCCGTGAGCGCCTGGTGCACCGCGAGCCCGGGGGCCCGGCGGGCGGACACCCGCAGGTCGTTGCGGACGACGAGGTAGCGGATGCCCGCGTCGCGCAGCGAGCCGCGCAGGCCGGTGCCGCCGACCCCGGTGCGCAGGTGGCGCTCGACCTCGTCGAGGTAGCGGGTGGAGCCGGCCGACCCCAGGGGCACGGCGTCCCGCACGGCGAAGGGGCGCCGCATGAGCGCCTGGAGCGGCTCGTCGCGGGGCGAGCCCCAGGTGAGCTCGGCGGCGGGGGCGGCCGGCACGACCAGCACCGTGCCGGGGCCCGGCTGGTCGTCGAGCCACCCGGCGACCTCCCGCCAGTAGTCCGCCACCTGCTCGTAGGCGCCGGCGCGCGGCAGCATCGCGGCCACGGCGGGGGCGGCCGCGGCGACGACGAGCACGCCGGTGACGGCGGCGACCAGCTCGCGCGGGACCCACCTGGTCGGTCGGGGGTCGTCGGCGCTGCGCTCGCGGGGGGTCGGCGCGCCCATGGCATGGACGGCGCCGACGGCATGGACGGCGTGGACCAGACCCAGCATCAACGGGATCCGCAGGACCAGCTCGAACTTGTGGATGTTGCGGAAGGGCGCCAGGGAGCCGTCCAGCAGGGCCCGCACGTCGCCGGCGAAGGGCCCGTGGGCGGGACCGCCGAAGCCGGCGACCAGCAGCACCAGGCCGACGACGGCCCCCAGACGCCAGAAGGACCGGTCCGGCATCCCGCGCAGGGTGAGACCGACGAGCCCGATGATCGCCGGCACGGTCGTCGTCACGACGAGGACCGGCACGGTCACCGTCACCCAGCCCGCCGGCCAGGTCGGGCCGTCCGCCACGCGCAGGTAGGACAGCCAGTGCGTCGTCCCCTGCAGCGCCGTGTAGGGGCTCGCGGTGCTGGTCGTGGCGGCGGCGTTCTCGATCCAGTCGAGGAAGGGCGGGCTGTAGCGCCCGAGGACCACGAGCGGGCCGATCCACCACAGACCGGCGAGCACGCAGGCCCCCAGCCAGGCGATCAGCCCCCGCACGGCCCGGGCCGGGCGCTCGCGGGTCAGCCACCACAGCGTGGGCAGGACGAGCGCCGCGCCGGTCGCGATGGCATTGACCCCGCCGATGCAGCCGAAGGCGAGGGCCGAGCGCAGGATCCGGCGGCGGGTGCGCTGGGGGGCCGGGTCGACGAGCGGGAGCAGCACCCACGGCGCCACCGCCATGGGCCATACCTCGATCGAGGTCACCGCGATCTCGGCGAGGAACCGCGGCGACAGCGCGAACAGCAGCGCGCCGAGGTAGCGCGTCCACGGCCCGCCCACCCCGACCGCCCGCGCGAGCCGCCAGAAGCCGAGGAAGGCGGTGCACAGCACCAGCGACCACCACAACCGCTGTGTGACCCACTCGGGCACCTGCAGCAGCCGCAGCACGAGGTGGAAGGGGCCCATGGGGAACAGGTAGCCGTAGGCCTGGTTCTGCAGCTGCCCGAGGTGGCCCGCGTCCCACACGTGCAGCGCCCGGCCGAGGAAGGCCGCCGGAGAGAGGGTCAGGTCGAGCTTGGTGTCCGGGACGACACGGCCCCCGCCCTGCAGGAAGCTCGCGGCCGTGAGCAGCAGGCACGCCGTGAACAGCCGCACCCGCCATACGTGCTGCTCGGCCCGTCCCGCACGATCGGACCGATCGGCCCGGTGGGGCCGATCGGTCCGGGGAGCGGGGGGAGCCGAGGTCATCGAACGCGCAGGACCAGCACGGCGTTCCACGAGACGATCTCGCGGACGCCCGGCACGTGGATCAACCACCGGGCCCAGGCCGGGTGGTAACGAGGCAGGATCTCGACCCGCTGCACCCGGCCGGCCCGTTCCGCGTCGGCGAGCCAGGTGAGCATGCGGGCGATGGAGCAGGCATAGAGCGAGCGCCCGAAGTCGTTCTTGGGGCGGTGTCCGTGCCGGTCGGCGTAGCGGTCCGCCGCGCGCCGCCCGCCGAGGTAGTGCCAGGGGGCCGTCTCGTGGCCGCCCCAGGGCGACAGCCACGGCGTCCAGGAGAGGACGACCGTGCCGCCGCGCCGGGTGATGCGGACCATCTCCTCCGCCATCGCCTCGGGGTCGGGCACGTGCTCGAGGACGTTGCTGGAGTAGGTGAGGTCCACGGCGTCGTCGGCGATCGGCAGCGACAGGCCCGAGGCGCGCAGGGTGTTGGAGGCGACCGTCCCGCGGCGCTCGAGCTCCCCCGCGTCGGGGTCGATCCCGGCATAGCGGGCCCCGGCCGCCATGAAGGCGTCCGCGAAGTAGCCAGGCCCGCCACCCACGTCGACCATGGTGGCACCGTCGAGCTCGCACCAGCGGCTCGCCTCGCGGACCGAGTCCAGGGCGAGCAGGCCGTAGAAGTAGGCCGGGTCGGTCTGCTCCACGGTGAACGCGCGGAACAGCTGCACCGATCGGGCGAGCGAGCCGACCCGGGCCAGGGGCGGCAGCGCACGCCCCGCGCCGGGGTGGTCCGGCACGGGTGCGCGCTGCTGCTGGTCCGCGGTCATGCGCTCGCGCGCCGGCCGGAGCGGTGCCCGACCGGCTCGGGCGCGGTGACGACCTGGTCGATCTCGGCGACGGCCGGCCGGTGCGCGGCGGCCCGGGCGAGGGTGCGCTCCCAGCTGTCGACGGTCGCCCCCCACGAGAAGCGGCGGGCATGCGCCCTGGCGGCGAGATCCATCTGGTGGCGCAGGTGTCGGTCGCCGAGGATCTCGGCCGTGGCCTCGACGAACTCGTCGAGGTCGTGCGCCAGCGTGCCGGTGTGCCCGTCCACCACCGACTCGGACAGGCCGCCCGCGTCGTGGAAGGCCACCGTGGGGGCCCCGTGGATGGCGGCCTCGATGACGTTGAGCCCCCACCCCTCCTTGAGGCTCGGGGCGAGCGACACCCAGGCCGAGGACAGCTCGTGGTGCTTGGTGACCTCGTCGACGAAGCCGAGGACGTCGACGATGTCGTCGGCCCCGACCGCACGGGCGTGCTCCTCGATCCGGTCACGCCACCAGCCGTCGCCGACGACCCGCAGCCGCAGGCCGGGGAACCTGTGACGCAGCCGCTGCGCGGTGTCGATGGCCAGCTCCACGCGCTTGTGCGGGACGAGCCGACCCAGGACCACGAGGCTGGGGTGATCCGTGCGCGACTGCCGGGTCGTCCACGGGATGTCGGTGCCGTTGTGGATCACGGAGATGTCGCCCGCGTCGACGCCGAGCTCGACGAGCTCCTCACGGGTGCGACCCGAGACGGTGACGTACTGGCACCCGCGGTAGAGCCAGGGCGAGACGCGTGACTCCAGGAACCACCCGACGGAGGCGACGGCGCGGTTGAAGACGACCGGCCACTGCTCCTTGTGCACGTGATGGACGAGGACGACCACCGGTGACAGCGTCCCGAGGCGGGAGCCGAAGGGGAGGCCGTTCTGGATGTCGACGACGACGTCGAAGTGGCCCTCGGTGCGCTCGAGCTCGCGCAGGCGACGGACGGTCGCGGGATAGACGGAGGCGCGTCCCCCCTGGCGGAGGATGCGATAGCCGTCGAGGTGCTCCTGCTCGGGGGCGTCGCCGTGGGCGGCGCACAGCAGGGTGATGTCGTGGCCGCGGGCGGCGAGCCCGCTGCAGACGTTCTGGGCGTAGCGCTCGGCCCCGCCACCCTCGGGGTGGGTGAGGTCGCGCCAGCTGAGGAAGGCGATACGCACGGCGGTGGGCGCAGGCGTCGGACGGGGTGGGCTGCGGACGGCGAGGAGCCGTCAGCCGCCGTAACCGATGATCTCGGCCGGGGCGACCTCGGCGGCGGGGCCGGAGGTCGCGGCCTTGGCGTCGTCGGGGGCGGCGGAGCTCACGGCGTTGACCGCGAGGGCGGAGGCTCCGAGGCCGAGCAGGCAGGACAGGGCGGCGATGAGGACGGCGGCGGTGCGGCCACTGAGGGAAGGCATGGTCAGACCTCGATCTTCAGGAGGCGGGAGGCGGGGCCCGCGCTGGGATGGCGCCGTTGCGATCCGGGACTACTGATCAGTACTACTGGTCGGTAAGGGTACGTGCCGCCAGGGAGCCTGTCCTGTGGTCTGCGTCACTTTATCCACATATCGCCCTGATGGCGGTCTCAGTGACGGACCGTCGGGGGCTCGTCCACGAGCCAGACGCGCAGCGGTCCGGACGTCTCGACGCGGCGCGCCCCGGGTGGGGGCGCCAGGGCCTCGCCGGGGGTGTCCGCCCAGGTCACGACGGCCTCGACCCCGGCATCCCGGAGCGCGGCGAGGTCCCCTCGCGCCCAGGCCCGCAGCGCGGTGGTGTCGTCGGACCCCACCACCACCGTGCCGCCGTCACGGGGGACCGTGAGGTTGCGGGACGCGACCACACGACCACGCAGCGCGAGCGGCAGGGGGTCCAGGAAGGGCTGGCCCCCGACCCAGGCCTGACGGCGGAACGGCTGCCACGGCAGGACCAGTGTGGTCCGGTCGCCGACGACCGCGACCGCCGCCGACCAGCCCGGGGGGAAGCTCGTGGGCCGATAGGCCTGGTGGATGCGGGCCGGGGCGTCCGGGGCGCCGAGGACGGCGACGGCCAGCACCGTCGCGGTGGCGCCGAGCGCCCCGACGGGGCCGAGGCGGCGGCGCAGGGCCTGCACCCCCAGACCGAGGAGCACGGCCGTGGCGAGCACGGTCAGCCCGAGGAGGCGGTGGGTGTCGCGGAGGATCCCCAGGCCGGGGACGTGCTGGGCCGGGGCCCACAGCGCGAGGCCCGGGCCGGACGCGAGGGCGAGGGCGACGACGGTGGGGAGCACGAGCGCGGCCCCCAGCACCCGCAGATCGTGAGGGTGAGGTCCACCATCCTTGGGCGAGACCCGCATGCTGTCCGAGGGGGCCGAGGGGGCCGAGGGGGCCAGGACGAGCACGGTGGCCGCGGCGAGCACGAGGAGGGTGGAGGCCACCAGGGCCGGGGCGTGCGCTCGCGAGGCGAGCGCTGCGGCGGGCGCCCAGATCCCCCCGCCCCCCAGCACGTCGAGCACCCCCTGCACCCCGTCCGCCCGCACCGCGAACGCCCGGGCCCCCGACGTCTCGCCGGCCGCGGTCGCCCCGCGCAGCCCTGCGACCACCCAGGGCAGGCACCAGACCACACCCAGCGCCCCCAGCACCACCGGCTCCCGGCGCCGTCGCCCGGGTCGGTGCCTCGTCGCCAGGGCGGTCACCACCACTACCCCCAGCGCCAGCAGCCCCCCGAACGGCGTCAGCGCGGCCGGCAACGCGGCGACCAGCACCGCGAGGACGCGTCGCCGCGGCGACCCGTCCCGGCGCACCGCGACAACCAGCCACGGCACCATGGCCCACCCCAGCAGCGTGGGCGGCTGCCCGACGAGAAGCCGCTGCGCGGCATACGGGCTCCAGACCGCCACGGCGGCAGCGACCACGCAGGCCGCAGCCCCCCGTCGACGCAGGAGCACGGCCAGGCCGCAGCCCGCGAGCGCGAGGGAGGCCAGGAGCATGACCTGCTGCTGGACCCCCGACGGGACCACCGGCGCGAGCAGGGCCGTGACCGCGTCGAGCGGGACGGCGCGCGGCGCCCGGCCGTCGGTCCCGAGCACGGACGGGCCGAGCACAGGATCGGGGACCTGCACGAAGTCGCGGTAGAGCAGCTGACCACGGCCCAGGGCAGGCCAGGTCCACGTCAGGGCGAGCAGGACGGCGACGGCGCACCCGGTGAGCGCGGCCCGTCCGGGAGATCCCGGCCACACGTCGCGGCGTCGCATGCTGGCACTATGGCACGCTGACGACCCTGCCCCGGGCATTCGCCTAGCCCCAGGATCTCCGCCTCCAAGGAGCGAGCATGAGCCGCACCGACCCGGACGCCGCCGCGCGACCGGTCGTGGCCCGAGCGCTCGCACAGGTCTCGTCGGCGCTGTCGTCGGGGGGACTTCTGTTCGCCGGCACCTTCGTCGGAGCGCTGCTGGGCTACGCGTTCTTCGTGGTGCTCGGACGGTCCATGACCCCCGACGACCTCGGCGCGGTCGGCTCGCTGATCAACCTCTCGACGATCCTCACCGTGCCGGGCCTCGGGCTGCAGCTCGTGACGGCGCGCGCGGTCGCCTCGTCGGAGCCGGAGCCGGAGCCGGAGCCGAAGTCGATGGTGCGCGTGCCGGCCGGGCTGCTGGTCGGCGCCCTGCTGGTCGGTGGCGTCCCCGCGCTGGTGCTCGCCGCCGCCGCGCCCGTCCTCGCCCCGCTGCTGCACCTGGCGACCGCGCCGCTCGTCGTGCTCGCTCTGTCCGCGGTGCCCATGACGGTGGCCTTTGCGGCCCTGGGGGTGCTGCAGGGGACCGAGCGGTTCGCCGCCCTCGGGCTCTCGGCGCTGCTCGTGGGCGTCGCCAAGATCGCCGCTGCCGTCGCCGCCTCGGTCCTCGGGCAGGGGGTGCTCGGGGTGATCGGGTGGTATGCCGTGGGCTGGGTGGTGGTCGCCGTCGTCGCCGGGGCGCTCGCGGCCCGCGGTCGTCCGCCCCGCGGCGACGCCGGGTGGTGGACCGACGGGCTCGCGCGGGCCCGGGCCGGGCTCGTCGGGTCGATGCCCACGGCGGGCCTGCTGGTCCTGTCGAGCCTGGACCTCATCCTGGCTCGTCACCAACTCTCCCGGGACGGCTCGGGGGTCTACACGATGGGCGCGCTCTTCGAGAAGGTCGCCTTCTGGGGGCCGCAGTTCATCGCCACCATGTACTACCCGCGCATGGCCCGCCCCGCCGAGCGCGCCGCCGCGGTCCGGGCCGCCGTCGGCCTCACGGCCGGGGTCGGCGTGTTGGGGGTGCTGGTCGCGGCGGTCGCGGGCGACCTGCTCACCTCCGTCGTCGGCGGGCCGGCCTACGTCGGCGAGCTCGGCCACCAGGCCTGGGTGTTCACCGCCCTCGGCGTCGCCCTCGCCCTCGTCCAGGTGCTCGTGTACGCCGACCTCGCCGCCCACCGGCACGGGGTGGGGGTCCTGGTGTGGGTGGCGGTGGCCGTCACGATCGCGGCGGTCGCGCTGTGGCACGGGGGCGTCGCCGCCGTCGTCACGACCGTGCTCGCCTGCGTGCTCGGGCTCCTCGTGGTGGCCGGGGCGGTGGTCGCCCGCCGCGCATGACGGCAGCCGAAGTGAGACGGCGGGCGCCCGGCATACGGGATGAGTGTGCGCACCATGAGGTCTCGGTCAGCGGACCCGCTCCCGGGAGGGAATACTTGACGCGCCCGTGCGGCTCCCCACGAAAGAAGTACCTCATGGCATCAAGCCCTGCCAGCGACATCGTCTCGAGCGTCGGCGGCCCCTCCAACATCACCAGCCTCACGCACTGCGCGACCCGGCTGCGCTTCCAGCTCAAGGACGCCTCCGGCGTCGATACCGCGCGGGTGGAAAAGATCCCCGGCGTCATGGGCGCCGTCCCGCAGTCCGGCGACCGCTACCAGGTCGTCATCGGCGGCGCGGTCCAGAACGTCTACAACGACATCATGGCGCTGCCCGAGATGGCGTCCGGCTCCGGCTCGGCCGGCGCGGGCTCAAGCGGGTCGGGCGCGAAGTCCGACGAGGAGCTCAAGGCCGAGCTGCGCGCCGGCGGCCCTCGCGGCGGGCGGGCCTGGCTCGACAACTTCTTCGAGTTCCTCTCCGACTCCTTCCGCCCGATCCTCGGCGCGCTGCTCGGCGCCTCGCTGTTCATCACCTTCATGGCTCTGATGTCGACGCTCGGCGTCATCGGCAACTGGGCCGACCCGCGCGTCAAGCTCGAGGGCGGCTGGGCGTTCATCAACCTGCTGTGGCAGGGCGTGTTCACCTTCCTGCCGCTGATGGTCGCCTACAACGCCTCCAAGAAGCTCGGCGCCGACCCCTGGGTGGGCTTCGCCATCATGGGCGTGCTCATGCTGCCCGGCTTCACCGCGCTCGGTGACGCCGCCCGCACCGCCACGGTCGCCGGGTCGGAGGTCAAGATCTTCGACGTCTTCGGCCTGCCGCTGACGATCTTCAACTACGGCTCCACGGTCTTCCCGCCGCTGCTCATGGCCGCCGTGCTCGGGCCGCTGTATCGCGTGCTCAAGCGCATCATCCCGGCCAACCTGCACCTGATCTTCGTGCCGTTCCTCGCGATGTTCGTGATGATCCCGCTCACGGCCTTCCTCATCGGCCCCATCGGCGTCTACGTCGGCGCCGGCCTCGGCAGCCTCCTCAAGTCCGTCAACGACTTCAGCCCGTTCATCTTCGCCATCGTCATCCCCCTGGCCTACCCCTTCATGGTGCCGCTGGGCCTGCACTGGCCGATCAACGCGATCATGCTGCTCAACATCCAGACCCTGGGCTACGACTTCATCCAGGGCCCCATGGGTGCCTGGAACTTCGCGTGCTTCGGCGCCACCGCCGGCGTCCTCTTCCACGCGATCCGGGACAAGGACGTGGCCATGCGGCAGACGGCGACCGGTGCCCTCGCGGCCGGTCTGCTCGGTGGCATCTCCGAGCCCTCGCTCTACGGCATCCACCTGCGGTTCAAGCGCATCTATCCGCGGATGCTCGTCGGCTGCCTCGTCGGCGGTCTGATCATCGGCTTCGGCGGCGGCCTCAAGACCAGCGCCTTCGTCTTCACCTCGCTGCTGACGATCCCGGCCTTCGACAACATCCCGCTCTACGCAGCGGCGGTCGCGGCGTCCTTCCTCGTCTCCATGCTGCTCATCGTCTTCACGGACTACCGCACCCCCGAGCAGAAGGCTGAGGCGCTCGCCGCCAACGCCGCCGCCACGGACACGGCGATCCCCGAGCAGGACCCGGTCGACAACGAGAACGTCACCCTGTCCACGGACGACCGCATGGCGCACGCCGGTGCCGTGGCCGGTGCCGCTGCTGGTGGTGCTGGTGCTGCTGGTGCGCCCGCGGGCGATGCCCCGACGACCGGCAGGGCTCCCGAGGCTCCCGCCGGGCACTCCCGACCCGAGGCTGCGGCGGGCGGTGCGAGCGTCGTCAGCGACACCGCGGGTGCCGGGACGGCCGGGGCCGGTGCGGCTGCGACCGGTGTCGCCGCGGCCGGTGCTGCTGCCGGCTCTGCTGCCGACCGGCCGGGTGCTGGGGCCGTCGAGGTCGGTGCCCCGTGCGCCGGTGTCGTCGTGCCGCTCGCCGAGGTGCCGGACAAGGTGTTCAGCGCCGGCCTGGTCGGTCCGGGCGTCGGGATCGATCCCCGCGAGGACACGATCTGCGCGCCGGCCTCCGGGACCGTCGTGGTCGCGCAGTCGACGGGCCACGCCTTCGGCCTCGCCGTGGACGGTGGCGTCGAGCTGCTGATCCACGTGGGCATCGACACGGTCAACCTGGACGGCAAGGGCTTCGACGTGCACGTCAAGGCCGGCGACAAGGTCGCCGAGGGCGAGCCCCTCGTGACCTTCGACCGGTCCGTGATCGAGGAGGCGGGCTACTCGCTGATCACGCCCGTCCTCGTGACCAACTCGTTCGCGACCGGCCCGGTCGAGCCGCTCGACGTGTCCGGCGAGGTCGCCAAGGGCACGCCGATCATCCGCGTCACCCCCGCCTGACCTACCGGGGGTAGGGGCATCGACCGGCCTTCGTCCCCCAGGCTGATGATCCCGCCCCCGCTAGGGGCATCAGCCGGGGTTCGTCCGGCCGTATGCCGAGAGGCCCGGCGCCATCCCCGCAAAGGGCATGGCGCCGGGCCTCCGGCATACCGGCGTCTGCTTGGACGGCCACCGGCTCGGTCGGGCATCCCGATGGATTGTGCACAACTGAGTTGCGCGCAACCGATCATCGTGGCAGGGTGAGCGTCATGGAGGAGGACCTGGTGCTGGAGCAGCAGCTCTGCTTCGCCCTCTACAGCGCGTCGCGCGCGGCGACCGGCGCCTACCGCGAGGGCCTGACCCGTCTCGGGCTGACCTACACGCAGTACGTCACGCTGCTCGCGCTCTGGGAGAGCGACGGCGCCGGCGTCTCCGCGCTCGGCGAGCGGCTGCGGCTCGACAGCGGCACCCTCTCGCCCGTGCTGCGCCGCCTGGAGGCCGCCGGCCACGTCGAGCGGCGCCGTGACATTCGCGACGAGCGACGCGTCACGATCCACCTCACCGAGCAGGGTCGCGCCCTCGAGGCCGAGGGGGCCGGGCTGCGCCGCCAGCTCCACGACTCTCTCCACCTGACCCCGCTGGAGGCCGAGATGCTGCGCAGCCTCGCGCAGCGGTTCTGCCGCCCACCCACCCCGCACGACCCGACCGAAGGGAACACCCCATGAACGCGATCTACACCGCCGAGGCCCTCGCCACCGGCGCCGGCCGCAACGGCCACGTCCTCACCAAGGACGGCCGCCTCGACCTCGACCTCGCCGTCCCCACCGAGATGGGCGGCTCCGGCCAGGGCGCCAACCCCGAGCTGCTGTTCGCCGCCGGCTACGCCGCGTGCTTCCACTCCGCCCTGCAACTGGTCGCCCGCGAGGCCAAGGCCGACCTCGGGGAGTCCAGCGTCGGCGCGCAGGTCGGCATCGGTCAGCGCGACGAGGGGGGCTTCGGGCTCGAGGTGACCCTGGAGGTCGTCATACCGGCCCTGCCCCACGAGCAGGCGCAGCAGCTCGCGGACCAGGCCCACCAGGTCTGCCCCTACTCCAACGCGACCCGCGGCAACATCGACGTCACCGTCACCGTGGTGGAGGACTGATGACGACCCCGACCACGACCCGTCAGGTCGTCCTCGCCTCCCGCCCGCAGGGGTGGCCGACCGGCGACGACTTCCGCCTCGAGACCGTCGACCTGCCCGAGCTCGCCGACGGACAGGTGCTCGTGCGCAACACCGCCATGTCCGTCGACCCCTACATGCGCGGCCGCATGAACGACGTGAAGTCCTACGTCCCGCCGTTCCAGCTCGACCAGCCGCTCGACGGCGCCGCGGTCGGCGAGGTCGTCGCCTCCCGCAGCGACAGCGTGCCCGTCGGGGCGCGCGTCCTGCACGGCCTCGGCTGGCGCGAGCACGCGATCCTGCCCGCCGACCGGGTGACGGCGATCGACACCTCGCGCGTGTCCGAGACGGCATACCTCGGGGTCCTCGGCATGCCCGGTCTGACGGCGTATGCCGGACTGACCGCCGTCGCCGAGCTCCGTGAGGGCGACGCGGTGTTCGTGTCCGGCGCGGCCGGTGCCGTGGGCTCGCTCGTCGGGCAGATCGCGCGGCTGATGGGGGCGTCCCGGGTCGTCGGCAGCGCCGGCTCGCCCGACAAGGTCCGGCGGCTGCTCGACCTGGGCTTCGACGCCGCCTTCGACTACCACGACGGCCCGGTCGCCGACCGGCTGCGCGAGGCGGCCCCCGACGGCATCGACGTGTACTTCGACAACGTCGGTGGGGAGCACCTCGAGGCCGCCATCGGACGCCTCAACGTGCAGGGACGGGTCGCCATGTGCGGCGCCATCGCGCAGTACAACTCGACGGAGCCCACTCCGGCCCCGCGCAACCTCGCTCTGGCCATCGGCAAGCAGCTCACCCTGCGCGGGTTCATCGCCGGGTCCTACTCCCACCTGGCCGAGGAGTTCCGAGGCCGTATGACGGAGTGGATCGCGGCGGGCGAGATCAGCGTCGACGAGACGCGGCGCGAGGGGCTGGACGCGGCCCCGCAAGCGTTCATCGACCTGATGCGTGGGGCCAACACCGGCAAGATGGTCGTCACGCTCTGACCCCACTGCCTCGCCCTCTCGCCCCTGCAGGATCGTGGGGTCTCGTCCAACATCCTTGGACGAAACCCCACGATCGTTGGGGCGGAGGCGGAGGCGGAGGCGTGGCGGGTGTCCTGGCGGGCGGGCACGACATACGGTCAATGCATGACCCACACCTGGAGCCAGCGACTGCGTCACGCCACCGACCGCGACTGGACGGCCTCGACCGGCCACCGGTTCGTCGACGAGCTGCTCGCGGGGACGGTCGACGACGACGTGCTCGCCCACTACCTGGTGCAGGACTACCAGTTCTGCGACGCCTTCACCGCGCTGCTGGGGCAGGCCTGCGCGTCAGCGCCCGGGCTGCCCTCGCGGCTGCGGTTCGCCCGGCAGCTAGGCATGTTCGCGAGCGACGAGGACACCTACTTCGTCGACTCGTTCGACGCGCTCGGGGTCCCGGAGGCCGATCGGGTCGACCCGGCGCTGACGGCGGCCACGCGGTCCTTCGACCAGGTGATGCGTGACGCGATCGAATCCCGGTCCTACGCCCAGGTCCTCGCCGTGCTGCTCGTCGCCGAGTGGCTCTACCTCGACTGGGCCGAGCGCCCCGACCGCGAGGGCATGGCCGCGACCCGCCCCGAGCACGTCGGGTGGGTCGACCTGCACCGCGGTCCGGACTTCCGCGCGTGGGTGGAGTGGCTGCAGGCCGAGCTCGACGCCAACGAACCCGCCGACCCCCACGACAAGGACGCCGCCGAGCGGGCGTTCATGCGGTCGGTGGCGTGCGAGCGGGCGTTCTTCGACGCGGCATACGGCCAGTGAGCCCGCTGCTCCGACACTGATCCGCCCGGGACCGCCCGGGATCTGGACGAGGGGCTGGCAAGGCGCGATTAGGTCGGCGTCTCGGTCATGCTGGACGGGACAAGTCCACTCGCTCTCCGGGCCCGCCCGGTCAGGAGGATCCATGCACACCGAGCAGCGCCGCACCACCGCCACCCCCGACCAGGTCTGGGCGGTGCTCGCCGACGGGTGGACCTATCCCTGCTGGGTGGTGGGCGCCTCGCGGATGCGCGCGGTGTCGGCCGACTGGCCCGCTGTCGGCGCACGCCTGCACCACTCGGTCGGCTCCTGGCCCGCGCTGCTGGACGACGAGACCGAGGTGCGCGAGTGCGAGGTCGGGCGTCGGATCGTGCTGCTCGCCAAGGCTCGTCCGGTGATGGGGGTGGCCACGGTCGAGATCACCCTCGAGCCGCAGGACGGCGGCACGCTGATCAGCATGCGGGAGGACGCGTCGCAGGGGCCTGGACGGTTCGTGCCGCGCCCGGTCCGGCAGGCCGGCATCGCTCGCCGCAACCACGAGGCGCTGCTGCGCCTGACCCTCCTGGCCGAGCGACGGACCGGTCCTGGTCGCCACTGACGCGCACCTGATGCGTACCGACCGGGGGCGGGATCATCGACCTGGGGGACGAAGCCCGGCTGATGCCCCTACCCCCGGCGGGATCATCGACCTTGGGGACGAAGCCCGGCTGATGCCCCTACCCCCGGTAGGTCGGCGTAGAGGCGGTGCAGCGCGGCGAGGGAGAGGCTGCGGACCGGGCGGCCCCACCAGCGGGAGTCCTGGAGGGCGGCCCGCGCGGCGAGGTAGCCGCAGCCGCCGTGCACCCCGCCCCCCGGGTGGGTGGCGGCACTGCCGAGGTAAAGACCCTCGACGTGCGTGCGCGGTCCCCCGAGTCCCGTGACGGGCCGCCAGATCGCCTGCTGGAAGAGCTGCATCGTGCCGCCACCAACTGCCCCGCTGCCCAGGTTGGCGTTGGCGGCGTGCAGGTCCTGGGGACGTTGGTCCCACCGGTCGACGAGGTGCTCGCGCCACCCCGGGGCCAGGTCGTCGAGCATGTCCTCGCACGCGTCCGTCAGGCGGTCGGCCGAGGCGGCGTCGGTGATACCCCGCGGCAGGTGGGTGTAGAGCCACAGCGCTTCGGTGCCCTCGGGCGAGCGCGACGGGTCGATCGTGGTCATCTGGCCGACCAGGGCGAACGGCCGCGAAGGCACCTGCCCAGACCCGAGGTCGGCGCTCCACCGGACGAGGCCCTGCCTGTCCTGGCCGGCGTGCACGACGGCCGCGCCGTGGGCGCGCTCGGCCACCCACGGCATCGGTGCGGACAGGCGGTAGTTGAGCTTGAGCGTCGGCAGGTCCCACTCGAACCGGTCGAGGCGGGCCCGCAGCCCGGCCGGGACGGCCGAGGTGGGCAGCAGCCGGTCGTAGAGGTCGGGCGCGCTCGTGTCGGCGATGACGGCGCGACGCGCCCGGATGCGCCGGCCGTCGACGGTCTCGACGCCGTGCGCGCGCCCACCGGCCACGGCGATCCGCGCCACCTGCTGACCGGTCTCGAGGCGCGCGCCGGCGGCTCGGGCCCGAGAGGCGAGCGCGTCGGCCAGCCGTTGCGTCCCCCCGCGCGGCGAGGGGAAACCCACGTCCTGCGCGAGCATCGACATGATCCAGCCGAACAGCCCGCTGCCAGGTGCCTCTGGCGGGATGTCGGCGTGCATCGCGTTGCCGCTGAGGATCTGCCCCCCACGCGCGCCGTTGAACAGCTCGGCCCCCATCCGGTCGACGGGCAGCAGCGCGAACCGCACGAAGTCCGGCACCTGCGTGGCCCCGATGCGGGCCAGCAGCGGCCCCACGGACCTGACCGGTGGCCACCTGGTCAGCAGGCTGGCCAGCAGGGGCTCACGTATGGCGTCCCACTGTCGCACCAGGCGCAGCCAGGTGTCTCCGTCGCCGGGATGGTCGGCGTCCAGCAGCGCGGCCGTCGCCTCGGCGTCACCCTCCATGGTCGAGCCCTGGGCGTCATCGCCGGACGCCACGTGCACGACCGGACGCTCGGCGTGCGCCCACTGCAGGCCGTGGGCGGTGAGGTCGAGCTCGCGCAGCACCGGCGACGCCGCGCCCAGGGGGTGGCAGGCGCTGAACTCGTCGAGGACCCATCCGTCGACGTCGCGGGACGACACGGCGCCGCCGAGGGTGTCGCGCGCCTCGAGCAGCAGCACGTCCCAGCCTGCGTCGGCGAGGGTGGCGGCGGCCACGAGGCCGTGGTGGCCGCCACCGACGATGACGGCGTCCACGACCTCGGCGCGCTCGCCGGTCGCACGGGTGCCCGCCGCCCGGATCCCACGGCTGCCCGGCGCGCGGGTCGTGCGGGTGCCCGTCGAGTCGGTCTCGCGGATGTCCGCTGCGATCCCGGTCCCGGAGCTGCGCCTGCTTGCGTCAGTGGTGGCCATGGTTCACCCATGCCCCGCCCGACCCTGCTCGACACCCGCCCGACCCTTCGCGCTGCCGCGCGAAGGGGCCTGCTCTGCCGGATCTGCCCCGACAGCCGTCAGCTGCCCACGGCTCGCCCCCACTGCAGGGACGCCTGGTCGGCGGCCCGGCGGCCGCGGTCCCAGCCCTCACGATCGCGCCCGAGCGACATGGACACGTGACGCACCCGGGGGAAGAGCTCCTCGACATACGACTCGACCGCCTCGGTGCGCTCCTGGAGCACCGGCACCAGCTCGCGACCTCCCGCGGCGGACATCTCCTCGGCGGCCTGGGCGGTCTCGGCGGCGGTCACCTCAGCCAGCCGCTCGCCGATGCGGGCGCCGAAGGCGGCGAGGAAGGACTGGCGGAAGCTGCGCGTCCGGGATCCGCCGCGCCAGTCGAGCCGCTTGCCCTCGGCGTGCATCGCGCGGGTCGCCTGGACGAGCAGCGAGGTGTAGAGGGTCTCGACGGCGTCCAGGTCGTGGGGGAACCCGAGCAGCGTCACGTAGCCGTCCTCCTTGGCCCACACGCTCCTCGACCGGTTGGCGTCGGCGACCGCCCCGAGGAGCATGACCTTCTCCCGCACGTACGGCGTCTCCATCCACAGCCGCCGCCCGTCCGGTCGCTCGTCCCCGCCGGCCGGGGCGCTCGCCGCCAGGACCGCGTGGTCGATGCTGTGCCGGGCCATGAGGGCCTGGGCCCCGGCGGTGAAGGTCTCGGCCTCCGCCTCGTAGGGGGTCGACTCGGCCTTGGCCAGCAGCTGCCGCACGCGCGCCAGGACCTTGTCGTCCACGTCGACCGGTGTCGACGCGGACCGGGACGTCGCCTCGCCCGGCCTGGCGCCGAGCTGCTGCATGGCGGGCAGCGACCGCAGGACATGCTCGAGCCGCAGTGCCACCTCGTAGCCGATCGCCTCGCTGCCCCACTGCCCGACCCGGGCGGTCAGGCAGGAGTCCGTGGTCGACCACCAGACGGAGGCCTCGGCGAGCTCGAGCTGGTCGTGCCAGCGCTGCTCGACCCTCGCCCGTGGGTAGGCGGCCAGGTCCGCGGCCATCACGTCGCCCAGCAGCTCGACGACGCGGGTGACCGTCTCGGGCTCGGCCCGCACGTGCCGGGCGGACCGGCCCACCAGGTGGTGCAGGTCCATGGGCTGCCAGCCGGTGCGCCAGCGCTCGTCGAGCGCCAGCCTCAGCCGAGTGGTCAGCGTCTGCTCGACCACCGCCCGGCCGCCGGTCGCGTGTGCGAGCGTCACCAGGTCGACGACGGCGTCGTCGAGGGCCCAGACGGACCCGCCCATCAGCGCCCTGACCCCGTCCAGCGCCAGGTCGTCCGCCCGCGCGGCCACCTCGTCCTTGTCGGGTCGCGTGGACGACCCTGCTCGTTGCTGCCTGCTCACCGTGACACCTCTCAGAACACCTCAGGACCATTCACCGGTCCAGCTCGTCGCCCCCAGTCCTGACAGCACCCACTCAACCACGGGGGTCCGACATACCCTCTCCCACCACCCCGGGGAATAATCTGATGTTATGACTGATTGGTGCTGACGTTATCCTCGTCCGCCCCACCCCCGCCGGAGAAGGTCCCTATGTCCACGACCGCGAGCGCCACGCCCACAAGGCGTCGTCGCCTCCCGTCCTTCAGCATCCAGATCCTGATCGCCCTCGTCCTGGGCCTCGTCCTCGGTTGGGTGGCCCTCACCACGGGCCCGACCGCCGGCGGCGACGACAACTGGCTGACCGTCGTGCTCGACACGATCGGGTCGACCTTCGTCACCCTCCTCAAGGCACTGGTCCCGCCGCTGATCATCACCGCCATCATCGCCTCGATCGCCAACCTGCGCGGTGTCGCCAACGCGGCCCGCCTGGCCGGCAAGACCCTCGTGTGGTTCGGCATCACGGCGCTGGTCTCGGCGATCATCGGCATCGTCCTCGGCCTGATCGTCCAGCCGGGTCGCCACACGAGCGTGAGCCAGAGCTCCGCCAAGGCGCCGAGCACGCAGGGCGGCTGGCTCGACTTCATCGACCAGCTGGTCCCCGGCAACTTCCTGGGCCTGTCGGTGAGCTCCCACCCCGTCACCGGCCCCGGCGGCGCCCTCACCTCGGTCGACACCAGCGTGAGCTTCAAGGCGCTCCAGCTGGTCGTCATCGCGCTCGTCGTGGGCATCGCCGCGCTCAAGGTCGGCAAGGCCGCCGAGCCGTTCCTGGCCTTCAACGCCTCCGCGCTCGCCATCGTGCAGAAGGTACTGTGGGGGGTCATCCTGCTCGCCCCGATCGGCACCGTCGGCCTCATCGGCCGCGCGATCGCGACCTACGGCTGGTCCTCGCTGACCCAGCTCGGCACCTTCGCGCTCGCGATCTACGCCGGGCTGCTGATCGTGCTGCTCGTGCTCTACCCCGCGCTGCTCCTGGCCCACGGCCTCTCCCCGCGCAGCTACTTCCGCGGCGCCTGGCCGGCCATCCAGCTCGCCTTCGTCTCCCGGTCGTCCCTCGGGACCCTGCCCGTCACCCAGCGCGTGACCGAGTCCCTGGGTGTGCCGCGCGAGTATGCCGCCTTCGCCTCACCTCTGGCGGCCACGACCAAGATGGACGGCTGCGCCGCGATCTACCCCGCGATCGCCGCGATCTTCGTGGCGCAGTTCTTCGGCGTCGACCTCGGCCCGCTGGACTACCTGCTCATCGTCGTGGTGTCGGTCATCGGCTCGGCCGCGACCGCCGGCCTGACCGGCGCGATCGTGATGCTGACCCTCACCCTGTCCACGCTGGGCCTGCCCCTCGCCGGCGTCGGGCTCCTGCTCGCGATCGACCCGATCCTCGACATGGGGCGCACGGCGGTCAACGTCGCGGGCCAGGTGCTCGTGCAGATCATCGTCGCGCGACGCGAGGGCATCCTCGACGAGGACGAGTTCGCCCGGGCCGAGCCCATCTCGATGGACTCGCGGCCCGCGCTGGCCCACGCCTGACGGCGCAACCGGGCAACGGTCCGGCGGCTCATCAGCACTGACAGTCCGTACGGCGAGCGCCCACCCCATCCGGGGGCCGGGCGCTCGCGCGGGTCTGCGGTGGGATGGGGGGTTCGCAGTGGCGGGCTGGTCTCG
Source organism: Arsenicicoccus cauae (assembly GCF_043162025.1). Classification (NCBI taxonomy): domain Bacteria; kingdom Bacillati; phylum Actinomycetota; class Actinomycetes; order Micrococcales; family Intrasporangiaceae; genus Arsenicicoccus; species Arsenicicoccus cauae. Next base: position 809,518 of record NZ_CP171001.1, read on the forward strand.
TGCTGCGGGGTGAGACGGGTGGGGGAGGGTGAGGCGGGTCCGCCGCACGGCGGACGAGGGCCGGCTGATGCCCCTGCCCCCGGCGGGATCATCAGCCTGGGGGACGAAGCCCGGCTGATGCCCTTACCCCCGGCGGGATCATCAGCCTGGGGGACGAAGCCCGGCTGATGCCCTTACCCCCGGCAGGGAAAGCCGGTGCGGGTGTCGACCACGTTGACCAGCGGCTCGCCGGTGACGTGCGCGGCGGCCTCGGGCCCATGCCGGGCGTCGAGATCGCGACGCCCGGCGGCCGCCCGGACACGGCGACCGCCGTGGCCGTCCAGCAGGCCGCGAGTCGTCACCGCCGGCTCACCCTCACGTGCATGCGGTCCGCTCGGTAACGTGGTCCGGGTCATGCCCGCGCTCGTCGTCTCCATGGAGGAGACCGATCTCGGGCTGGACAGGTTCCGGGCCTCCGTCGAGGAGGTCACCGGGGCCGCGGGCAGCGACCGCTGATCAGATCGACCACCGAGCACGACACCCTCCAGGAGGTCCCCGATGACCGTGCAGCTCGTCACCGCGTCCGACGCCGAGTCCCAGCGGGCGCAGGAGGTGGTCGCCGACGTCCCCACCGGCCTGTTCATCGACGGTGAGTGGTGCGACGCGGCGTCCGGCAAGACCCACGACGTCGTCAACCCCGCCACCGAGCAGGTCATCGCGACCATCGCCGACGGGGGTCCCGAGGACGCCCGCCGCGCCATCGAGGCGGCCGCCGCGGCCCAGCGCGACTGGGGTCGCACCGCCCCGCGGGAGCGCAGCGAGATCCTGCGCCGCGCCTACGACCTCATCATGGAGCGGCAGGACGACCTGGCGCTGGTCATGACCAGCGAGATGGGCAAGCCCGTCGCCGAGGCCAAGGGCGAGGTCGCCTACGCCGCGGAGTTCTTGCGGTGGTTCTCGGAGGAGGCGGTCCGCATCGGCGGAGACATGATGCTCTCCGGCGACGGCTTGACCCGGATCTTCGTGTCCCGCCAGCCGATCGGCCCGTGCGTGCTGGTCACGCCGTGGAACTTCCCGCTCGCCATGGCCACCCGCAAGATCGGCCCCGCCATCGCGGCCGGCTGCACGATGGTCTTCAAGCCTGCCCACCTGACGCCGTTGTCGAGCTTCGCCCTGGTCGACATCCTGGTCGAGGCGGGCCTGCCCGCCGGGGTCCTCAACGTCGTGTGCTCCTCCGACGCCGGCTCGGTCGTCGAGCCGTGGATGAGCAGCGGTCTGGCCCGCAAGGTCTCGTTCACCGGCTCGACCGCCGTCGGCGTGAAGCTCCTCGAGCAGGCGTCGCAGCACGTCATGCGCTCCTCGATGGAGCTCGGCGGCAACGCGCCGTTCATCGTGTGCGAGGACGCCGACCTCGACAAGGCCGTCGACGGCCTGATGATCGCCAAGATGCGCAACATGGGTGAGGCCTGCACGGCCGCCAACCGGATCTTCGTCCACCGCTCCGTGCACGACGCGCTCGCGGACAAGCTGGCCGAGCGCATGGGCGCCCTGTCGGTCGGCGACGGCCTGGCCGAGGGCGTGCAGGTGGGTCCGCTCATCGAGCCCAAGGCCCTCGACAAGGTGGTGAAGCTCGTGACCGACGCCGTGGACCGCGGCGCCGAGGTACGGTGCGGCGGCGACCGTCCCAAGGGTGCCGGCTACTTCTACCCGCCGACGGTCCTCACCGGCGTCGACCCCGGCTCGGCGCTCATGGAGCAGGAGATCTTCGGCCCCGTTGCCCCGCTCATCCCCTACGACACCGACGACGAGGTGGTCGAGCTCGCCAACGCCACCCCGTGGGGGCTCATGGGCTACGTCTACACCGAGAGCCTAGAGCGGGCTTTCCGCCTCGGTGAGGCCATCGAGACCGGGATGGTCGGCCTCAACACCGGTCTCGTGTCCAACCCCGCCGCGCCCTTCGGCGGCGTCAAGGCGTCGGGGCTGGGGCGCGAGGGCGGCAAGCTCGGTATAGAGGAGTTCCTCGAGGTCAAGTACCTCGCCGCCCCCCGGACCTGACGAGGAGCGCGGGACGATGACCTCCACCCCCGAGGAGTCCACGGATCGGCTCGCTGCGGTCCGAGCCCGTATGGCGCACCAGGGGCTGGCCGCACGCGTGGTCACCGACCCGCCAACCTGTTCTACCTGACCGGCGACAACGCGTGGTTCTTCTCCACCCCGCAGCTGCGCACGTGCCCTCCGAGGGCAAGTTGGGCGCGACTCATTTCCTCCGGCTAGCTAGCCCCCGGGTTCGGCTTGATTTGCCTACGACCCCCTCGTTCGGTGGGGAGGGTAGGGTCTGGAAAGTCACCACACAACGATTGGAGATTCACCATGAAGGCTGTGGTCTATCAGGGACCGCGCGATGTCGCAGTCACGGATGTCCCGGACGCGAAGATCGAGCGACCCACCGATGTCCTGGTCAGGGTAACGACGACGAACATCTGCGGCTCGGACCTGCACATGTACGAGGGGCGGACCTCCTTCGAGGTAGGTCGGACGTTCGGTCACGAAAACATGGGAGAGGTGGTGGAGATCGGCAGTGGCGTGGAGAAGGTCAAGGTCGGCGACCGGGTCGTGCTGCCGTTCAACATCTCGTGCGGGTTCTGCAAGAACTGCGAGCGCGGCCTCACGAACTACTGCCTGACGACGCAACCTGACCCGTCGGCCGCCGGTGCGGCCTATGGGTTCGCCGAAATGGGCCCGTACGGCGGCGGGCAGGCAGAACTGCTCCGTGTGCCTTTCGGTGACCACAACGCGCTGCGCCTGGGTGAGGATGCGGAGGAGAAGGAGAACGACTACGTCATGCTCTCCGACATCTTCCCCACCGGCTACCACGCCACCGAGATGGCCGGCGTGATCCCGGGCGACAGCGTCGTGATCGCCGGGGCTGGCCCCGTGGGACTGATGGCTGCCCTGTCGGCGACGATCAAGGGCGCCTCAAAGGTGATGGTGGTCGATCGTCACCCTGACCGGCTCGCTCTGGCCGAGCAGATCGGCGCGATCGCGATCGACGACTCCAAGGTCGACCCCGTGCAGGCTGTGCTGGACCAGACCATGGGGCTCGGAGCCGACCGCGGCTGCGAGTGCGTCGGCTACCAGGCCCACGATCCCCAGGGCAACGAGGACACCGCCGCCACGCTGAACATGCTCATCAACTCGGTCCGGTTCACCGGTGGGATCGGCACCGTCGGCGTGTTCGTCCCCCAGGACCCGGGGGCCAAGGGCGAGTTGGCCAAGCAGGGCAAGGCGGCCATCGACTTCGGCACCCACTGGTTCAAGGGACAGACCATGGGCACCGGTCAGGCCCCCGTCAAGCGGTACAACCGCCGGCTGCGAGACCTGATTGCGGCTGGCAAGGCGAAGCCGTCCTGGATCATCTCCCACGAGATCTCGCTGGACCAGGCCGCCGATGCCTACAGGAACTTCGACTCCAGGTCGAAGGGTTGGACCAAGGTCGTCATCAAGCCCGGCATGTCGACCGAGAAGAAGGCGAGCTGACATGGCGGCAGATCTGCAGGGCAAGAGGGTCGCGATCCTCGCCGCCGACGGAGTCGAACGCGTCGAGCTCGAGCAACCCCGCGAAGCGCTGAACCGCGCGGGCGCTCAGACCGAGGTCCTCTCGATCCACGACGGCGAGATCAAGGCCCGTAAGAACGACCTGGATGAAGCGGGCACGTTCACCGTCGACGGGTTGGTCGCCGACGCCTCGGTGGGCGACTACGACGCCCTGCTGCTTCCCGGCGGCACGGTGAACCCCGACCAGCTCCGGGTGGACGAGGGCGCCGTTTCCTTCGTCCGCGACTTCGTCGAGAGCGGCAAGCCAGTGGCCGCGATCTGTCACGGGCCGTGGACGTTGATCGAGGCCGGCGTGGCCGCCGGTCGCACCCTGACGTCGTTCCCGAGCATTCGCACCGACCTGCGCAACGCCGGCGCCGACGTCGTCGACCAGGACGTGGTGGTCGACAAGAATCTCATCACCAGCCGCTCGCCGGAGGACCTGCCGGCGTTCTCCGAGGCCATAGTGTCCCAGCTCGCAGGCACCACGACGAAGGAAGAGGAGAAGTCATGAGTGTGACCAAGGGATTGCTGGTCAGGTTTGACGCGTTGCCCGGGAAGGAGGACGACGTGAAGGCGTTCCTTGACAGCGGCCGTGCGCTTGTTGAGGACGAGCAGGCGACCACCGCGTGGTTCGCGATCCGCCTCGGGCCGACCTCGTTCGGGATCTTCGACGTGTTCCCCGATGACGCCGGACGTGACGCCCACCTGTCCGGCCCTGTTGCGGTGGCTCTTGGCGAGCAGACCGGCACGTTGTTCTCCGAGCCGACGATCGAGAAGCTCGACGTACTGGGCTCCAAGCTCCCCGCCTGACACCACAGACCGGGAGTACTGGCCCAGAGAGGAGGGGTCGCTGCGCACGGTGACTTCGGGCTTGCACAGCCCGCTGACGTCGTGGCAGCGGCCCCTTCTCTTGCGGCCTATCGCTCATCACCAACAGATCGAGGAACCGCGATGACAGCAACTGACGACGGCGTTGCCACGACGCGTTCACCCGAGGTAGCAGTGATCGGGGGCGGGGTCGTCGGTCTGTCGACGGCGTACGCGCTGCGGGAGCAGGGCGTGCCGGTGCGCCTGTACGAGGCTGGTCTGCCCGGGACGGGTCAGTCCGCAGGCGAGTCGCGGATCTTCCGGCATGCCCACGACGACCCGCGACTCGTCGCTTTCGCGCGCGAAAGCCGCGGCGTATGGGATGAGTGGGCCGAACACTTCGACGTCGAGCTGGTCTCATCAGACGGTGTCCTGGCGATCGGAGACAGCGCCCTGGCGCGGCTGCGGGTGCTCGACCAGGTCGGCGGCGTGCAAGCGCACGAGATCGACGCGGCCGAGGTCGCCCAGCGAATGCCGCTGCTCGCTGGGTACTCGGGGCCGGCGGTGCTCGACGAGTCGGGCGGCGCGATCCGCACCCGCGCCGCGATCACGGCACTCACGGGTGCCCTCGCAGATGCGGTCACCACCGGGGAGGTCATCTCCATCGATCCCCGCGCCGACGGGACGGTCGAGGTGCGCAGCGTCACCGACCGGGCTGTCTACTCCAAGGTGGTCGTGTGCGCCGGCCGCGAAACCGCCCGGCTGGCACGCAGCGTCGGCTTGTCGCTGCCGGTTCGCCTTGCCGCACACGTCCGGCTGACCTTCGACGTGAAGGCCGCCGCCCCGGCACGAGTCGCGTGCCTGCAGGACAGCAGCGGCGTCTTCGGCGAAGTCGGCGTCTACGCGACGCCGCTACCGGGCAACAGCAGCTACTCCGTCGGACTCAGCGAGACCGTCGGCGTCCGCGACGACGGAACTTTCATCGACCCTGCGGCCATTCGATCGCTGGACGAACGCGCACGCGAATACGTGACACGGGCGCTGCCCGGTCTCCACCCAGAGCCGCGCGACTTCCTTCACTGCTGGGTGACCGACCTCCCGTGGAGTGAGGACGGCGTGGCCGTGTGGGAGGCAGGCTCTGTCTTTTTTGTGGCCGGTCACAATTTGTTCAAGCAGGCACCTGCGTTGGGTCGCGCTCTTGCCCGGGCTGCGACCGGCGGCGGTCTCCCCACCGAGCTCACGCCCGAAGCGCGCCTCGGCGAGGCCCAGGGCTAAGCCCGGGGTTGGTTCGCCAGGTCGAGGATCCCGCCGGGGGTAGGGGCATCGACCGGGCTTGGTTCGCCAGGTCGATGACCCCGCCGGGGGTAGGGGCATCGACCGGGGATAGTTCGCCAGGTCGATGATCCCGCCCCCGGTAGGTACGTCTGGTCATCCGGCCCTCGCGGCCCGGACGCTCCGTCAGAGATAGGGCCTGGGCCGATGGCCGGCCAGCCCCGCCGCCCGCCCGGCGACACCGCACAGCGACACCGCGACCCCGGCGAGCCGCTCGGGGTCGCGGTGGTGCACGGCGCCGGCCACGTTGACGAAGGGCCACACGAGCGAGCGACCCAGCGCCGCCAACGTGTGGCCGTAGCCGAAGAACTCGACCTCGGTGTCGGCGTTGGCGGCGTTCTCCTCGAACGCGCGCAGCAGCGCACCCCGGTTGCTCAACCGGTGCGGGGGGAGCGGCTCGTGCACGACGGCGGCGGGCGACCACGCGAACCGTGCTCCGAGCGACCGCGCCCGCAGGAAGAACGCGAAGTCCTCCCCGCCGGACAGCCCGCGGTGCGGGGCGAACCACGGTCGCGGCATCCGGTCGACGAGCCGGCGAGAGAGCAGGAGGTTCTGCCCACCGTCGAGGGAGGAGACCAGGCCCTCGCGGCGCGGGGCCGAGGTGGCCAGCAGGTAGGACCGCACGAGCGTCGGGTAGGTCTTGGTGATGCCCATGTCGACGGGCCCGCTCGCGCAGTCGGCGTCGTAGCGTCGCGCGCAGTCCACCAGGGCCATGAGGGCGCCGGGCTCGGGGAGGCCGTCGTCGTCATACATCACTAGGTACTCCCACTCCGGGTCGACCTCGTAGGCGGTCGTGACGAGGGCGTTGCGCGCCTGCGAGATGCCTCGCTCACGGACCGGACGCACCGTGATCGGGATCGTCGTGCCGCAGCCGACCTCCTCGACCACCCGCTCCACAACCGGGTCGCAGTCGTTGTCCGCGACCACCACCGAGACCGGATGGCCCTCGGCCTGCTTCGTCACCTCGAGCAGCAGCCCCCGGAGCAGCTCGGGGCGTCGGTACGTCGGAATGCCCACCACGATCGGCACAGGACACCACCCCCTGGTTCAAGCCTACGACCGGGGGTGATGGCCGTGGTGCAATTGTCCTGGAATCCCCAGGGCGGCCTCCCACGGACGGGTCAGCCAGTAGCGCTCCAGCTCGGGCAGCCCCTCTGGCTCGTCGAGTCCGTGCGGGCCGAAGCGCAGCGGCGCCACCTGCGTCGCGTAGCGACCGATCCGGCGCGCCTTGACGACGCGGTCGACCGGCACGGCATACGCCTCGACGTGGAACCCGTGCCGCCCGACCAGGCCGTCTATCTCGTCCTGCCCCGGCCGCGCCGAGCCGTAGGGCACGTCCTCGTAGTAGCCGAACCTGGTCAGGCGGTCGGTCAGGTGGTCGGTGAGCGTGTCCCGCACCCAGCGGTGGTCGGGGTTGACGCCGGCGCCGACGGGCGCGGCGTGCTCCCCGGTGGCCGGGGGCATCGCCCCGGCCTCCCCCCGGGACAGGGCCTCGCGCACCAGCCGTATGCCGCTGCGCCCGGCCCGCAGCCCGAGCCGCGCCAGGCGGCGGGCCGCCCGCACGACCAACGGTCGGCGGGGCATCGGCGGGTCGGGCAGCACCCCGGTGGCGGTCGGCAGGAGCACCAGGCCGCCCTCGTGCTCGCGCAGCCAGGCATCGACCCAGGCGGTGAGGGTGGCGGCGTCCTCGGGAGTCCGGCCCGCGGTGAGGTACTGCTGGTCGAGCACGCCGAGGTGGTGCCGACGGTGCGGCGTCCCGGCGAGCGCGGCGTCGTCCTCGGCGAGCCGGACCTCCATGGCCTCGTCCGAGTCTTGGAAACCGGACAGTGTGTCCCACTCGGTGACCATGGGCTGGGCGGGGCGGGCCGTGCAGACGGTCAGGACGTCGAGCGGGGCCTCGCGGCCGATGAGCGTCTCGCAGGAAAGGACGGCGTCGTCCAGGTGCGGAGATACCACGAGGACGGCACCGTTGAGGGGCGTGGGGATCGGCATACGGGCTCCTCCATCTGCGGGTGGGTCGACGGCTCAGTCCCGGGCGTCGCAGAGGGCCCAGGAGGCGGCCGCCGAGGCCACCGTCACGACCCCCACTGCCGGCCAGGCGCCGATGCTGCGGGCCAGCCGGTGCGACCCGACGAACCCGCCGAGGTAGGTCACCGCCAGCACGGCCGTCGTCCCCGGGTCGGTGCGCGCGAGCCAGGTGCGCCCGGCGAGCAGGCCGCAGGCCCCGAGCAGGACGCCGCCGAGCGGACGGACGCCGGTCTCGCGGGCGAGCGCGAAGCCGCCGGCCAGGCCGAGGACGGTGAGGGGGGCGGTGGACACGTCGGAGGCAGGCTTGAGATCCATGCCCCCACCGTATGCCGCCCGCCCCGGCGCAGGCGGGTGACCGGCGACGCGGCGGGGTATGCCCAGACCCATGAGCGACGACGACCAGAACCCGCACGTGACGGACCAGACCACGCAGCCCGACCAGGGGCCCTTCCACGACGTCGACCCGACCGGCGCGGGCCAGAGCGCTGACGAGCGGCCGGCCTACCCGGACGCGGACCAGGACACGGGTGTGGACGACCAGGGTGGCTACGAGGGCGGCGAGCCGGCCGGGCAGCAGCCCACCGAGCAGGTGCCCGAGCCCACCTCGGGCGACCCCGAGACGCCCGGCGAGTCCGACGAGGAGGGCAACGCCGAGGGCCTGACCCAGGGGATCAACGCCGGCTGACCTCCGGGTCGGCCTGGAGGTCCGACGCGGCGCGCGAGCCGACGAGCCCGCCCGTTCCGATGCGCTCCGTCGGGCCCCCGTGACGCCCGGTCACCCCTCCTCCGGGAGGGTTGACCGGGCGTCCGCGATCTCATCCTTGCGGGGGAGGCGCGGGCCGCGACGTTCCGGCGAGGGTGGAGGCACACCGACCACCCAAGGAGACGTCATGAGCAGCAGCACCGCCCGCCGGACGATCATGGCCGGCACCGTCCTCACCCTGATCGCGTCGACCGGGGCCGCAGCGGCACCCGCCGTCGCCGCCCCGCAGCCCACCCACCTGGCCGACGCCCGCAAGCCCTCGCCTCAGCGGGTCCTGCAGGCGTCGGTCGACCAGCTCGACCGCGCCGGCGCCGTGGGGGTCGTCGCCGCGGCGACCCGCGACGGCCGATCCTGGTCGGCCGCGGCGGGAGTCCGCAGCACCACGACGCGCGTCCCCGCCCGGCCCACCGACCGGGTCCGCGTCGGCTCGATCACCAAGCCGATGGTCGCGACCGTCGTCATGCAGCTCGTCGACGAGGGCAGACTGCGCCTCGACACCAAGGTCGGCCAGGTCTATCCCGGGCTGCTGCCGGGGCATGGCGACATCACGATCGAGCAGCTGCTCAGCCACCGCAGCGGGTTGCCGGACTACGTCCTGCCGCTGGCCAAGCAGGAGCAGGCGATGAAGCTCACCGTCGAGCAGTCCTTCGCCCGCCGGCACACTGACCGCGAGCTGATCAGGCTCGCCCTCACGGAGAAGGTGGGCAAGCCCGGCGCTGCCTTCCGCTACGCCAACACCAACTACCTCGTGCTGAGCCAGCTGCTGCAGAAGCGCACCGGTCAGAGCATCAGCGACCTGCTCACCCAGCGCGTCTTCCGCAAGGCGGGCCTCAAGGGCACGTTCTACGCCAAGGAGCGGTGGATGCCCACGAACTCCCTGACGGAGTACTACGTCGAGGGCCCCAAGGTGGTGGGCTTCCGGCAGAACGCCACGCTCTTCGGCGCCGCGGGGGCCGCGGTCTCCACGCCCGACGACCTCAACCGGTTCATGACCTCCCTCATGCGCGGCAAGCTCACGTCCAAGCGCAGCCTGGAGCAGATGCTGCGACCGCGCAGCGCCACGCCGATGTCCTACGGGCTGGGCGTCTACTCGCTGCCCGACCCCTGCTACGCGGCCCCCAAGGGCAAGACCCCCAAGGGCAAGGGCGGCACCAACGCGAGCACCAGGCGGGTCTACGGCCACAACGGCACCACCTACGGCACCCACTCGGCGTCGGTGAGCACCCGCGACGGTCGCCGGGCGGCGTCCGCGTCCCTCACCGGCCGGTTCTTCCCCCCGAGCGACCTCACGAAGCAGCCGATGCCCGACGTCGCCGTCGCGGCGGCGCTCAGGGCCCTGTGCTGACCGAGTCCGTGCTGACCGAGTTGCCCAGCGTCCGGCTCGTCCTCGGGGTCGCCGCCAGCGCGGCCCCGAGGGCGCAGGCCGCCGCGCAGCCCAGCAGCACCGGGGTCAGACCCCACGCGCTGATGGCGGGGGCGAGCAGCGCGAGGCCGAGCGGCGCGCAGCCGTAGGACTCGACGAAGTACAGGGGCGTCACCCGCGCCAGCCGCTCGGGCGGGACCTCCCGCTGCGCGGCCGTGAACCACGGGACGCTGAACACCTCGATGCCGATGCCGCCGAGCGCGTACGCCGCGAGCACCAGGACCGGTGACGGCGAGATCGCCAGCGCGAACGGCACGAGCGCGTAGGCCCCGACCCCGGCGAAGGCCCACCAGCCGACGTTAGTCGGTCGCCAGCCTGCGACGAGCGCGGCCCCCACGATCGCGCCGACGGTGTAGGCCGTGATGGCGACGGCGAGCACCGTCTCGCCCCCGAAGCGGTCGCGCGAGACCAGCGGCAGCGCGACGCAGGTCGCGGAGTAGCCGAGCGCCATGACCGGCAGCAACCCGCCCAGCCCGGCCACGAACCACGGGTGCCGTCGCGCCTCCTGCACGCCCTCGCGCAGGTCGTGGGCGGCCACGCGCGCCAGGGCGATCGGTCCTGGACGTCGCGCGCCGGTCGCGTCGTCGGGGGGTGATCGCCCGCTGTCCCGGCTCGACGGCGTCGACCCCCTGGCCCGTATGCCGGGCCCGCCCGCTCGTGGGGTCGCCGCCTCGCGGCAGGGCCGCCGTCAGGACCCACATCACGGCGGTGGCCAGTAGGATCCAGGTCAACGAGATCCGCTGCGAGGCAAGCCCGGTCAGGGCCGGGCGAGCAGCGTCGCCACCCGGACGGACAGGCTCCTGGCGGCGTTCGCCTGCTGCCAGCCCTCCGGCGCCACCTGCTCGCGCACCATGGCCTGGAAGGTCGGGCGGCAGGTGGCCTGGCGACGGGACCTGGTCGCTGTCCTACTCCCCCCTCACGCCGACGCTCGCGAGTGCCCCGCCCCCTAGTGCGCCTACCGGGTGGACGCCTGGGCCGACGCCCGTCCTCCCACCACCGCACACCATTGGTCACCAATGGCGTCTGGGGACCCGTTTGGATCGTTCACAAACGTTAGTGGTGACCACTGGGCGTCGGCTGGGGGAGGAAGGGGCGCGCCACGCGCCCACCCCTCGCGCCATTGGTCACCAATTACTCTCAGGGGCGCGATTGGATCGTTCACAAACGTCAGTGGTGACCAATGACGCGAGGGGGTGTGTGTCGACACAAAGTGTTAACTCGGCAACTCAGTGTGAATGCGCAACGACAGGTGGTGACGGTGCGCGGTGGCTCAGGCGGGCCCGGCGTTGGTGGACGTCAGCGTCAGGAGCAGGCGCACCGACTCCTGCAGGTGCTCGGCCGCCCCGCGGTGGTCGCCGAGCTCACCCAGCGCCGTGCCGAGGTGGTGGTGGGCGTCGGCCAGGTCGGAGGCGGCGAGCAGGTGCCCGTCCTCGAGCACCCGCTCCATGTGGGCACGCCCCTGCGCCCAGTCGCCGGTGGCGCAGGCGTACTTGCCCTGCACCAGGTCCAGCTCGACCTGGTCGCTGCGGGCCGAGCTGAGCGAGAAGGCCGTCGCCGCCTTGGCGAGCAGCCCCGGCACGGCGTCGAGGTCGACGTCCGCCTTCAGCCGGAAGTCCGCGGCGGCGCGGTGTACCCGACCCCACCGGCGCAGGTGGCCGTCCGGGTCGATGGCCGCGATGGCCTGGTCGTAGTAGCTGAGTCCCGCCTGGGGGTCTCCGGTCGAGAGGGCGAGGTTGGCCAGGGCCCAGTAGGCGTTGCCGGCCTCGAGCCGGTTGGGGGCGTCCGCAGCGCCGCGGGCGAGGTCCGGCGCCCAGCTGATCGCGTCGCTGTAGCGGTGCTGCTGCCCGAGCGCCGACACGAGCGCGGTGAGGGCGGCGACGCCGGTCGAGCGCCAGGTGGGGGTGGTGCGGAAGGCCATGACGGCGGCCCGGGCCTCGGTGACGGACCCCTCCAGGTCGCCGGTCACGCGCAGGGCGACCGACAGGACCGTGCGCACCCGCCCCTGCAGGATCGTGGACTGCTGCGTGAACCAGTGGTCGACGAGGGCTCGGGCCTGCTCGACGACCTGGTCGGCGAAGTCGTTCTCGATGCGCAGCGTGAGGTCCATCAGCGCGGCGGTCCACCAGAGGTCCAGGCGGTCGGCCTCGAGGGCGAAGTCGCGCAGGTCGGATGCGGCCTTGATGGCACCCTCGAAGGTATGGGTCGTGAGCACGCTGAGCGCCTCGGTCTGCAGGACCGCGGCGCGGGCGTCGCCGCGCTTGCCGGAGGCGAGAGCCCAGGCGCGGACGTGCTCGACCGAGAGGCCGAGCCTGCCGGCGACGTGCTCGACGATCTCGCGGCTCGGCGCGCGGTGCCCTGACTCCACGAGGGAGATGTAGCTGCGGGAGAACTCCGGCTCCCCCAGCTCCGACTGGGATAAGCCGGCCGCGACCCTCGCCGCGCGCAGCGCTACTCCGAAACCGTTCTCGTCGCTCATGACCTATTCCCAACTGTTGACAATGCGAGTAACGTACCGCTTGCCGCATCCCCCCGCCAGTAGGAGATTCCCATCATGATTGCCAAGGCCACTCGCGCCATAGCCGTTCTCACCCTCGCAGCCTTCGCTCTGGTGCCCACCGTCGGTGGCAGCTGGCCCACGAGCCAGGACCCCACGGTGGGCGGCAGCTGGCCCACCAGCCAGGACCCCACCGTCGGTGGCAGCTGGCCGACCGTGCTCGACGCTAGCTGATCTGCCTGGTCAGGGCCGCTTTCCTGGCTCGGACGCGCCCGACCGGGTGGTCAAGGCCCCCGCTCGACTCCTCGGAGTCCTGCGGGGGCCTTGCGCGTGCGGAGGGAGGGGGCCGTATGTCGTGCCGCCGGTCACCGACTCGCGATCAGGCGGGCACGGTCGCGTGCAGGGGCAGCTCGAAGAGGCGCTAGGCGTGGGTCAGGCCGCGCGGCGCCTTGACCGTCATGACGAAGCCCTCGGCCAACCGCCGCCGCCAGCTCGCGAAGCTCGCGTCCCGGGGCCAGCGGTAGTGGCTCGCGTTGAGCTCCACGGTCGCGAGCTCCGCGACGTAGCAGGCGAGCCGGCCCCCGGGACGCATGCCGGGCGGGTAGAGGACGCCGTCCCAGTGGGCACAGCTCCAGCCCGAGGTCCCGAGGAGGACGCTCACCCCTCGAGCTCGGCCAGCGCCCGTGGGATCTCGGCAAGCAGCTCGCGGGCGAGGAAGCCGCGCCGTCCGTGCACCGCGACCAGGCGCTCGCCCGCGCGGCCGTGCACGTAGGCGCCCCACACCCCGGCCTGGGCGGGCTCCGCGCCACGCCCGAGCAGCCCGACCAGCATGCCGGCCTTGACGTCGCCGGAGCCGCTGACGGCCATGCCCTGACCGCCGGTCTGGACCGCCCACAGGTCGGCGGTGGCGCGCGTGCCGGGGGTCGTGACGTAGGTCGTGGACGCGCCCGACACGACCACGGCACCGGCACGGCGGCTGAGCCGTAGCGCGGCGCCGAGCGGATCCTCCGACACGGCGTCCTCGTCCTCGTCGAGCGTCTGGGCGAGCTCTGCGGCGTTGGGGGACAGGATGACTCGCCCGTCCAGGTGCTTCACCCCGTCGGCGTGCTCGGTGAGATAGGCCATGCCGAGCGCGTCGATGACGACCGGCACGTCGAGGCGCGGCACGACGCGCTCGAGCAGCGCGACCGCCGCGTCGGGGGACATGATCCCGGGGCCCAGCAGGACCGCGGCGCAGCCCTCGGCGAGCTCGACGATCTCGTCGGCGGTCCCGGGGGCGAGGTTGCCGTCGTCGTCGGCGGCCAGACCCGCGACGTAGGCCTCGGGGATGGACATCCCCATCGGCACCGCCAGCGGCTCGACCGTGGCGATCTGGAGCTTGCCCGCGCCGGCGCGCAGGGCGGCCTCCGCGGCGAGCACGACACCGCCCGGCATACGGACGTTGCCGCCGACCACGAGGACGCGGCCGTTGCTCTCCTTGTCGCCCCCATCGCCGGGTAGCTGCCACTCGCGCAGCAGCCCCGAGGAGACGACCTCCGGTCGGCGACTCACGCGTCGGCCTCGCCGGCAGCGGGCTCCTCGTGGGTGGTCTGGGCGCCCTCGTCGTCCAGCGCCGCCGTCTCGGCGTAGGCGACCAGCTCGAGCGAGCCGTCCTCGGCGCGGTCGTAGGAGGTCATCGAGCAGTTGGGCAGCGGCGTCTCGTTGTCGATGGTGATGATCCCCTCCTCGTCGAGACCCTCCAGGACGAGGCGGAAGCTCATGATCACCGCCTGGTGGCTGAAGATCCAGACGTGCTCGTCGGCGTACTCCTGACGGATGTCGGCCAGGACGCTGCGGACGCGCAGGGCCACGTCGCACCAGGACTCGCCGCCCGGGGGCCGGTAGTAGAACTTGCCGACCTTGGTGCGGCGCTCGGCCTCCTCGGGGTGCTCCGCCCGGATGCCGTCGCCGGTGAGCCCGTCGAAGATCCCCAGGTCACGCTCGCGCAGCCGCTCGTCGAGGACCAGCGAGTGGTCCAGCCCCGCCCCCCGCAGGGCCGTCTCGGCCGTACCCCGCGCCCGCGCGTACGGCGAGGACAGGATCACCTCGGGGCGGTGGGCCTCGGGCAACCGCGCCAGGTGGGCCCCGAGGGCGGTGGCCTGCTCGGTGCCCAGGTCCGACAGCGGGGTGTCGGCGTCGCGGTAGTCGAGCGCCAGCCTGCCGTGACCGGCCTTGCGGGCCTCGGCGTCCGCCACGTTGCCGAGGCTCTGGCCGTGGCGGACGAGCACGAGCCGGCGGGGGGCGGTGCGTCGCCCCGCGGCGATGGAGTCGGTCTGCTCGGGCACGATGCCTCCTGCGGGTTGGTCCGGGCGTCCTTTCCGGCTACCCCGTATGCCGCGCCGCCAGACCCCGACCACCCGTCCGCGGGTCACTTTTCGACGACGTTCCCCGCCCAGACGTGACCGTTCGACGAGGGGGTGGCGTGAGATGGGGGAGTATCCGGCATACGGCATATCTCTCCATCCCCTCACATCCCGCCGCCACCCACACCACGAAGGACACCACCGTGAGCACACCCGCCACCACCGCCCATGCACGGCCCGCCCCGAGCCGGACCAAGACGCTGCTCGGGACCGGCGTCGGCAACGCGCTCGAGTGGTACGACTGGAACGTCTACGCCACCTTCGCGACCTACATCGCGGCGCAGCTGTTCTCCAAGGCGGACCCCGCCTCCGCGTTCCTGTCCACCCTCGCGATCTTCGCGGTCGGGTTCGTGGCCCGGCCCTTCGGCGGCTACGTCTTCGGCTGGCTCGCCGACCGCATCGGGCGCAAGCACTCTCTGATGGTCGCCGTCATGCTCGCCTCGGGCGGCTCGCTGCTCATCGCCGTCGCGCCGACGTATGACGCCGTCGGGGTGTGGGCCTCGGTGATCCTGCTCGTGGCGAGGTTGCTGCAGGGCCTGGCGCACGGCGGCGAGCTGCCCTCGGCACAGACCTACCTCGCGGAGGAGGCACCCCGCGAGCGGCGCGGGTTCTGGGCGTCCTCGATCTACGTCTCCGGCACCGTCGGCCTGCTGATCGGCATGTTCCTCGGCCTGATCCTCGAGACGACGCTCAGCGACGCGCAGATGGACGCGTGGGGCTGGCGCGTGCCGTTCGCGCTCGGGGCCGTGCTCGGGCTGTTCGCGCTGTGGATGCGCACCCGGCTCGAGGAGTCCGCGATCTTCGAGGAGGAGGTGGGCGGCGAGGGCGCCCCCCGCGAGAACGTGCTCGCCGGCGTGTGGCGCCACAAGCGCCAGGCGCTGCAGGTCATCGGCATGACCATGGGCCTGACGATCACCTACTACGTGTGGTCCGTCAGCACCCCGGCCTACGCCATCAAGGTGCTGAAGTTCGACAAGACCGACGCCTTCTGGGCCTCGATCATCGGCAACACCGTCTTTATCCTCGCGCTGCCCGTGTGGGGTCTCGTGTCCGACCGGATCGGCCGCAAGATCCCCATCCTGGTCGCGCTGCTCGGCTCGGCGGTCCTCTACATCCCCATGACCTCGGTGATCGGGCACAGCATGGTGACGCTGGCGCTCGCGATCTCGGTGATGCTGATCCTGCTCGCCGGCTATCTCGCCATCGCGCCGGCGGTGTATGCCGAGATGTTCCCCACCGACGTGCGGGCCACCGGCGTGGGTGTGCCGTACGCCATCTGCATCGCGCTGTTCGGCGGCACCGCCCCTTACGTGCAGAACTGGCTCGCGGCGGCGGTCGAGTGGCGGTGGGCGTTCGCGACGTACGCGATCGTGGCGCTGCTGATCTCGGCCGCGACGGTGCTCACGCTGCCGGAGACGCGCGCCAAGGACCTCAGCCACTGACCGGTCCTGGCCGTATGCCGCACCCGACGCCTGGTGCGCGCCAACGGGTGGATTTCGCCACCGTCATGCGTGGCGTTCTCCACCCGTTGGTGGTGGCGATGACCCGTGAGCCCCGGGCTGGGCGGCACAGGTGACCCGACGGGGCACTTTCGGTGCTCTAACCGTCGGTCTGGCGCCGCCACGCGCCCCGGCGAGTCACTTCTGTCGTCGGCGTCGGCCGCGGGGTGGTGCTGGGGCGCGCCGAGGGGGCGGAGGCGTGAACGGGTGGGTTTGGCCACCGTCATGCGTGGTGTTCTCCACCCGTTGGTGGGAGCAGTGAGCCGTGAGCGCCCCATTGGGTGCTGGGGGTGACCCGACGGGGCACTTTCGGTGCACTAACCGTCTGTCTGGCGCCGCGACGCGTCCTGTCGGGTCACTTCGTGTCGTCAGCGGCGGCCGAACAGTTTCTTGAGGAAGCCCTTCTCGGGCACCGGCTCGGGAGCGGGGATGGGCTCGGGCTGGGCGATGGGCTCCGCCCGCGGCAGGGGCTGCGGCTCGGGCGTGGGCTCCGGTGAAGGGGTCGGCTCGGGTGCGGGTGCAGGCTCCGGCGAAAGGGCTGGCTCGGGCCCGGGCGTGGGTGCAGGCTCCTCGTCCGGCAGGGGATGCGGGGTGGGGGTCGGCTCGGGGGTCGAGGGCAGCTGGCCGGGGATGCGCTCCGGCTGGACCGGGGGCTCAGGGGCGATCTCGGGCTCCGGCAGCACGGGCTCGGGGACGACCGGCTCGGGGGTGACCTCGGGCTCCGACGCTATGGGCTCGACTGGCGTGGGCGCGGGCTCCGGCTCCGGCGACGGGGCGGGGGCGGACGCGGCGGCAGGCTCCGGGGCCGTCGGGTAGGCGAGTTCGTCCTCGGAGGGCTCGTCTACGCGGAGGCCCGGCTCACCGAAGTCGCCAGCCGTCGGCTCGGCCACCTCGACGACCGGATCGGGCTGGACCGGCTCGGGCGTGACGGAGGCGGGCTCTGTCGCAGCCGTCGCCGTGGGTGCGGGCTCGGGTGCGGGCTCGTCGCCATACGACAGGCCGACGAATCGCTTGGTGCTCTCGGCGAAGACGTGAACCCCGTCCTGCGCGGCGAGGTGCTCGACGATCCCGCGGGCCTCGTCGGCGTGCTCGCCGCTCGCGTCCGCAGCGCCCGACATGTCGATGACGGTGGTCGCGTTGATCACGGGCCGGCGGCGGGCGCCCTCGGGGAGGTAGTCGGCGTACATCTCGCCGACGCGGTCCGCGTCCTCGAACCAGTAGGTGTAGGCGTAGCCATCACGCGTCCACGTCAGCTTGAGGGCGGTCTGCTCGGTGGACCCGCCGGGGACGGCCTCGTCGAGCAGGGCCACGAGGCGGTCCTTGTCGAGACCTGCGGCTTCGGTGGCAAAGATCATGTGCGGGTATGCGCTGGCCATGGGTCCAGTCTCCCCGATCGCGCTCGGGAGCGTGACACGGGTGGTGCCAGAGACCTGAGGCGGCCCCACGTGAGGGGATCCGTTCACGTCGTGGGCCACCGTCGTTCATCCGCCATTCGGGTGAACGACGTCCGACCTGCCTACCGTCCAGGCAGCGCCCCCGCGCCGGTCGACCCCCACGCACCCGAGGAGCCGCGGTGCTCGCTTCACCCGACAATGGGATCCCCGTCCTGCGGACCGACGACGCCCGTCGTCGCCGCCTCGTCGTGCCGATCCTGGTGGCCCTGGTCGTCGGCGCCCTCGTCGTGGCCCTCACGGCCGCCGGGCGTCAGGACCGGCTCGCCGGGAGCGGGTCGACGCTGGGGCAGCCGCTCATCGACCGATCGATCGAGGCCTATCGCTCGGCCGCGTCGGCCGACAACCCCGACCGCCCCGGAGCGACCGGCAACGACTGGGTGCTGGACGGCTCGGGGCTGGAGTACGAACCGGTCGGGTCGATGGGCGGGATCATGCGCCTCGCCGAGGACGACGTCGCCTTCGCCGTCTCGGACTACCCGCTGAGCAAGGCCGCCCTCGACGAGCGTCAGGTCGTCCAGTTCCCGCTCGCGGTGGGGGCGCTCGCGGTGGCGCACAACCTCGACCTGCCCCCGGGCGCGACGCTGCGGCTCGACCAGGCAACGCTCGCCGGGATCTACACGGGGGCGATCACCCGGTGGGACGACCCGGCGATCACGGCGCTCAACCCCGGCACGCGACTGCCGTCCACCACGATCACCGCGGTGCACCGCAGCGACGGGTCCGGGTCGACGGCCGCCCTGACGCGCTACCTGTCCGGTGCACCCGGCTGGACCGCGGGGCAGGGCGCGCTCGTCAGCTGGAAGGGCGGGGTGGCCGCCGAGCGGTCGAGCGGTCTCGTGCAGGCCGTGCGGCAGCGTCCGGGATCGATCGGGTATGTCGAACGCACGCAGGCCCAGCAGTCGGGGCTGCGACTCGCGCAGCTCGAGAATGCCGCGGGCGCCTTCGTGGGCCCGACGGACGCCGCGATGCGGGTCTCGGTGGCGGGCCTCGACTACGCGGGGCGTGACGACTACGTCGGGCTCGCACCGACCTCCGCCGAGCGCGCGGCCTATCCGCTGACCGTCCCGATCTATGCCCTCGTCGAGCGCCGACCGGTCCGAGAGACGGAGGCGCGCCAGGCCCTGGACTTCCTCCGCTTCGTGCTGGAGGACAGCGCCGACCTGCACGAGCGTGCGGGCTACCTGCCCCTGCCCGGCGCAGCCGTGGGGCAGATCGAGACCTACTGGCGCGGCCACCTGCCGTACGCCCCTCGCTGACATCGGCCCTCGCACCTCCGCCTCACGTCCGGCTCGCCCGAGCTCGCCCCTCCTCCCAGCCCGCCCGTCACAGTCAGGACAGCACGCATGGACGTCGACATCTTCAAGGACATCCTGGTCCCCGTCATCGGCGGCCTCGGGATCTTCCTGCTCGGCCTGGAGTTCATGGACAACGGCATACAGGCGCTGTCCGTCAACAAGATGCGCAAGTGGCTCGCCACGATGGCCGGCACCCCCGCCAAGGGCGTCGTCGCCGGCACGATCATCACGGGCATCATCCAGTCGTCGACCGCGATGACGGTGATGACGGTCGGTCTGGTCAATGCCGGTGTGCTGTCGTTGCGCTCGGCGATCGGCGTGATCATGGGCGCCAACATCGGCACCACGCTCGGTAACGGCCTCATCGCCCTGCCGCTGGGACCGATCGGGCTGCTGAGTGCCGGGATCTTCGCGTGCGTCTACTGCTTCTCCAAGGTCGACAAGGTGCGCAACATCGCGCTCGCGGCCATGGGATTCTCGTTGATCTTCTACGGCCTCAACCTCATGACCGGGGGCCTCAAGCCGCTGCGCAAGATGCCCGCCGTGATGGACGTGCTGTCGTCCCTGGACTCGACCACGTTCATCGGCGTCGTGTCGTGCGCCCTGATCGCCGCCCTCATCACGGCGATGATCCACTCGTCCTCCGCGACCATCGGCATCGTCATGGGTCTCGGCGCCTCGGGGGTCCTGGAGTGGCAGACCGCCATCGCGTTCGCGATCGGCGCCGACCTCGGCACCACCATCACGTCCTGGATCGCCTCGCTCAACCTGTCCAAGAACGCCAAGCGAACGGCCTACGCCCACATCGCCTTCAACTTCATCGGGGTGTGCGTCGTGCTGGCCCTCTTCTTCCCTGCCATCCAGGTGCTGAAGTGGGCGATGGGCTTCTTCGGCGGCGACCCGGGGGCGGCGGTGGTCGTGGATGGGCAGGAGACCTATCCGCTCGTCCCGGTGGCCGTGGGGATGTTCTCGATCTTCTTCAACATCTTCAACGTGCTCATCCTCTTCCCCTTCGTCAGCACCTTCGAGCGGGTCCTGTCGCGGATCGGGCACACCGACGCGGAGGACGCCGAGGACTACGCGGAGCCGAAGTACCTCGACCGCTCGCTGCTGGGTGACTTCCCGCGCGCGGTGGGGGCGGTGCGCGCCGAGTCCGGTCGGGTGCTCGAGGCAGGCGCGCTGTTCATCGCCATGGCCCGCGGCGAGAAGCAGGCGCCCAAGGACACCGCCGAGCACTGGGAGGCGACCGACTCCCTGTCCCGCGAGATCCGGGCCTACTCGGCCGAGCTGTTCACGGACGACCTGGACCGGACCCAGATGGACCTGGTGGGCAGCCTGATCGAGGAGGTCGACTTCACGACCTCGCTCGCGGACAGCCTGCACCAGATCGCGCGCCGGGTGGAGCGGGACGACTTCAGCCCAGCGGGCAAGGCCTACATCGCCGAGGGTCTCGAGCGCGTCGACGTCGCGCTGGACCACGTGATCGACCGGCCGGAGACGGTCGCCCGCGAGACCGCCCCGTCGTCCTTCGAGGACCTGCGGTGGCGGGTCATCGACACCGCCAGCCTCCCCGCCGGCGAGAAGGGCGCCCTGCTGGCCCTCCTCGGCTCGATCGAGCGCGCCGAGGCCCTCGTCGCCCGCATCGCTGCGGAGCGCGCGTCGGTGGACCGGGGCGTCGCCGGCGGCGCGGTGGCCGCGCAGCCGTCAGGGTCCTCACCGTCGGCGTAGCCGGCGCTGCTCTGATCCGGCGCCGCTCTGAGCGGGCGCGGTCAGAGCGGGCGGGCGAGGCGCTGGAGGCCCTCGGCATACCGGCGCTCGACCAGCGTCAGCAGCTCGGGGTGGGTGCCGAGGGGGCGGGTCGTGAGGTCGGCGCCGGCGCGGGCGATCACGTCGGCGAAGTGGCCGGGGCCGATCAGGTATGACGCCGCGATGACCCTGCGGGGGCTGCCGTCACGGGCCGCGGCCACGGCGTCAGCGATGGTGGGGGATGCCGCCGAGCCGTATCCCACGGTCACGGGTCCGGCCCACCGGCAGCGCACGGCGTCGAGCAGGGCGTCGACGTCGGCCTGGGCGCGCTCGCGGCTGGACCCGGCGGCGGCGACGACGAGGGCGTCGCCGGGCCCGCCGCCGGCGCCCTCGGCACGGCGCACGAGGATGTCGGCGAGGATCGGGTCGGGGCCGAGCGCCCCCGTCGCGCAAGCGCTCTCGCGACCGGCGACGGCCCGGGCGATGTCGACCTCGACGTGATAGCCGAGCGACAGCAGGATCGGCACGACGACGACCCGCAGGCCCGCCCCGGTGAGGGCGGCGACGCTGTCGGCGACGTGAGGCTCCTGCACGTCGACGTAGGCCAGCTCGACCCGCAGGTCAGGCCGACGCCGCCTCAGCCGCTCGGCGATGCCGGTGACGGTGCGCTGACCCTCGGGGCTGCGGGTGCCGTGCGCGGTCAGCAGCAGCACCGGCTCCGGCTCGGCGAGGGTCGTGCGGGGCGCGACGAGACTCATGCCGACAGTCTCCCCGCTGGGGCCCCGGCCGCGGCGGATGCGCCCGCGCCCTGGTCCGGCGCGCCGGTGACCTGCACGCCGGAGACCTGGGCGCCGGAGACCTGCACGCCCGAGACCTGGGCGGGGAGCCCGGCGACGGCGCCGACCACGATGACGGCCGGGTTGGTCAGCCCCTCCCGGGCGACGGCGCCGGCCAGCTCGGACAGCGGGGCCCGCACCTCGCGCTGCCAGGGCGTCCACGCCTGCTGTATGACGGCCGCGGGGGTCTGCGGATCACGGCCGTGCCGGACGAGCCCCGCCGTGATCTCGTGCAGCCGCCCCATCCCCATCAGCACGACGACGGTGTGCGGGGTCGTGGCCAGCGCGGGCAGGTCGAGCTCGTCGTGCCCGGAGACGGTCACCACCCCGGTCGACAGGCCGCGGTGCGTGACCGGTATGCCGGCCGCCGCCGGGGCAGCCACCGCGCTGCTGATGCCGGGGACGACGTGGCAGGCGACGCCCGCCTCGTGGCAGGCCGCCAGCTCCTCGCCGCCGCGACCGAGGACGAAGGGGTCACCGCCCTTGAGCCGCACGACCTTTCGTCCCCGCTTGGCGTGGTCGACCAGGAGCTGGTTGATCTCCTCCTGCGGCACCGGGTGGTGGTGCGGACGCTTGCCGACGTCGACCAGCTGGACGGATTCGGGCAGCTCGGTGAGCACCGAGACGGGTCCGAGCCGGTCGTGGACGACGACGTCGGCCTCGTCGAGCAGCCGCCGGGCGCGCACCGTCAGCAGGTCCGGGTCGCCGGGTCCGCCACCCACGAGCCACACCTCGCCCACAGGTGGCGTACCCCCGGGCGAGCTGTCAGAGGCGGACGAACCGCTCGACCTGGAAACGTGGCCGGAGCCGGAGCCGGAGCCGGACGTGCCGGTGGACCCGGAGCCGGAGGGGCGGTGCGGCAGCACCAGGGCGCCGAAGGGCGTCGACAGGGGAACGGGCGGGCGCGTCATGCGGCCCCTCCCTCCACGGTCTGGCGGGCCCGCTCGGAGGAGGCCGCCGCCACCTCGGCCTGCTCCGCCGGCGCCACGCCCGCAGGCTCGGTCACGCACGGCCCGACCTGCACCCGTCCCGCGATGACCTGCACGGCCCACGAGCCCAGGCCCACGCTCGGCTCCGCGACGGCGCGACCGCTGCGGACGTCGAAGGCCTGCTTGTACATCGGGGAGAAGATCACGGGGACCTCCCGCCCCTCGACCGTCACCGAGCCGACGAGGCCACGCGACATGACGTTGGCGTCGCAGTAGGGGTCGCGCTGCCCCACGGCGTGCACGGTGTCGTCGTGCAGCCGCACGATCGCCACCTGCCGGCCCTGCACCAGCGCCGGGACCGCCCGCTCGGGCTGCAGGTCACTGACGGCGCACACGTCGGTCCAGGTCACGCTCATCGCCGCACCTCCAGGGTGGTCCCACCGATCAGCACGGGGGCTCCCGGCTGGTTGCTGCCCGGCTCGACGGGGTGGCCCTCCGAGGTGACGACCTCGATGTCACCGTCGCCGCGACGGGCGGCCTCGCGCTCCTCACGGGTCGCCGGACGACGCTGGCCGCGCTCGACGACATACACGAGGTCGCCGTCGGCCTGGTCGGGGGCGTTGACGAAGGACGTGAACCGGGCCAGCTTGACCGGGTCCTCGAGCACGTCGCGCCACTCGTCGGAGTAGGACTCGACGTGCCGCTCCATCGCCCGGTCCAGGTCCGCGCCGATGCCGAGGCTGTCCTCGAGGATCACCTCGCGCACGTGGTCCAGGCCGCCCTCGATCTCCTCGAGCCAGGGCGCGGTGCGCTGCAGGCGGTCGGCGGTGCGGATGTAGTACATGAAGAACCGGTCGACCGTGCGGACCAGCGTCTCGGTGTCGAGGTCCTCGGCGAGCAGCACGGCGTGGCGCGGGGTGAAGCCGCCGTTGCCGCCGACGTAGACGTTCCAGCCGTTCTCGGTCGCGATGATCCCGACGTCCTTGCTGCGCGCCTCGGCGCACTCGCGGGCGCACCCGGAGACGCCGAGCTTGATCTTGTGCGGCGCCCGCAGCCCGCGGTAGCGCAGCTCCAGGTCGATCGCCAGCTTGACCGAGTCCTGCACGCCGAAGCGGCACCACGTGGAGCCGACGCAGGACTTCACGGTGCGCAGCGACTTCCCGTAGGCGTGCCCCGACTCGAAGCCTGCGTCGATCAGCCGCCGCCAGATCGCCGGCAGCTGGTCCATGCGCGCCCCGAACAGGTCGATCCGCTGGCCGCCCGTGATCTTGGTGTAAAGCCCGAAGTCGCGGGCGATCTCGCCGATGACGATGAGCCCCTCGGGGGTGACCTCGCCGCCTGCGATGCGGGGGACGACCGAGTAGGTGCCGTCCTTCTGCATGTTGGCGAGCACGTGGTCGTTGGTGTCCTGCAGGGCCGCCTGCTCGCCCTCGAGGATGTGCCCGGTCTCCAGGCTGGCCAGGATCGAGCCGACGACCGGCTTGCAGATCTCGCAGCCGCGGCCCTTGCCGTGCCGGGCGATGATCTCGCTGAAGCTCCGCTCGCCGGTGACGCGCACGGCGTTGAACAGGTCGGCGCGGGACAGCTCGAAGTGCTCGCACAGGGACCGGTTGATCTCGAGGCCGGCCTTCTCCTGCTCGGAGGTGACGATCTTCTTGACCAGCGGGAGGCAGGAGCCGCAGCTGGTGCCGGCCTTGGTGCACGCCTTGACCTCGGCGAGGTCGGTGCAGCCGTGCTCGGTGATGGCCGAGCGGATCGTGCCCGCCGTGACGTTGTTGCAGGAGCAGACGCCCACGTCGTCCGGCAGCTCGGCCGTGGCGTGCGGGTCGGCCTGCAGGCCCTCCGGGACGAGGTATGACGAGGGGTCGGCGCCGAGCTGTCGTCCCACCATGGGCCGGAGCGAGGCGTAGGCGCTGGCGTCGCCGACCAGCATCCCGCCGAGGAGGGTGCGGGCGTCGTCGCTCATCACGAGCTTCTTGTAGACGCCGGCGACCGGGTCGGCATAGGTCACCTCGAGGGCGCCGTCCGCGGTGGCGAAGGCGTCGCCGAAGCTCGCGACGTCGACGCCGAGCAGCTTGAGCTTGGTGGACGTGTCGGCGCCCGGGAAGGTGGCCGTGCCGCCGAGCAGCCGGTCGGCGACGATCTCGGCCATGGTGTTGCCGGGCGCGACCAGGCCCCAGACGCGACCGTCGATGCACGCGACCTCCCCGATCGCGTAGACGGCGGGATCGCTGGTGACGCAGGCCTCGTCGACGACGACGCCGCCGCGCTCGCCGATCTCCAGACCGCAGGCGCGGCCCAGCTCGTCACGGGGACGCACACCCGTCGCGAACACCACAACGTCCGTGTCGATCCCACCGCCGTCCGCGAAGTCCATGCGGGCGACGACGCCGCGGCGGGCCTTGATCCGCTGCGTCGCCGTGCCGGTGCGCACCTCCACGCCGAGCGCCTCGATGAGCCGCCGCAGCGACTCGCCGCCACCCGCGTCCACCTGCAGCGGCATGAGCCGCGGCGCGAACTCCACGACGGTGGTGTCCACGTCGAGGGCGGTCAGCGCGCCCGCCGCCTCCAGGCCGAGCAGGCCACCGCCGATCACCGCACCGCGCAGGCGGCGGCGGTGCTGGGGGCGGGCGTCCTCGACATACTGCCGCAGGGCCGCCACGTCGTCGATGGTGCGGTAGACGAAGGTGCCGGTCACGTCCTTGCCCTCGACGGGCGGCACGGTCGCGAACGACCCGGTGGCGAGGACCAGCGCGTCGTAGGCGAGGGTCCGGCCGTCGCTGCAGGCCACGCGCCGCGCCTCACGGTCGATCCTCGTGACCGCGACGCCGCGCCGTAGCGTGACCTGCTCGTCGCGCCACAGGGACTGGTCGCCGAGCGCGAGGTCGTCCGCGTCGCGGCCGCTGAAGTAGCTCGTCAGGGCCACCCGGTCGTAGGGGGCGCGGGGCTCCTCCGCGAGGAGGGTGACGCGCCAGGACGCGTCGGTGTCGCGGGCGCGCAGGGCCTCGACGAGTCGTTGGGCGACCATGCCGCCGCCCACGACGACGAGGTGGCGCTGGGTGCTGCCGGTCATCGGTCCTCCTGTGCTGGTGCGTTCCTCGACGCTAGGAAGGGGTTGTTACGCCGAGGCGGGCGCTGTGTTTCGGGCGTGCTACACGCGGTAACAACCCAGCGTCATCGATGTCGGACGCGGTGCTCGCGGGGTCGCCGTCGACCTCGGCCAGCCACTCCAGCAGTCCCTGCACGGTGGCGGTGCACGTGCCGCAGCCCGTCGTGGCGCGCGTGCGGCAGGCGACGTCGTCGACCGTGCGGTCGCCCGCGGCGTGGGCCGCGACGATGTGGGACTTGGCGACGCCGTTGCAGCGGCACACGGTCGCCCGCCCCGGGATCAGGGCCGGGGACTGGGCGGTCGGCAGCCCACCACCGCCCTCGCTCGCCCGCAGCAGCAGCTGGGCGGGGTCGGCCGGCACGGGCAGCCCGCGCTCGTAGGTCGCCGTCAGGTCCGCCGCCAGCTGCGCGTCGCCGACCACGCTCGCCCCCACGAGCACGCCGTCGCGCACGCCCACCCGGACCCGGCGCCGGGAGCGCAGGTCGGTAACGGTCACGACGTGCACGTCGGTGTCGGCCAGGTCGTCGTCGGGCAGGGTGCCCAGCGCGACGACCGTGAGGTCCTTGGCCTTAAGTCGTATGACGTCTCCGCCCGCCGCCTCGGGGGTGGAGCCCGTCGGCGCAGCGGCCCCGTCGGTCGGACCCGTCGAGCGCGAGTCGCCCTGTCGCGCCAGGCGTCTCGCGACGGCCGACGCCTGGTCCCAGCCGGGCGCGAGCAGCCCGCTGCACCCTCCGGGGGGTTCGGCGCAGTCGCCGATCGCCGAGACCCGTGGGTCTGCCAGGGATCTCAGGTCGGAGTCGACGAGGACGCCCGCGGCGCAGGGCAGCCCGGCGTCGGCCGCCAGGTCGGAGCGTGGCCGCACACCGGTCGCGACGAGGAGCAGACCGCCCTCGACGACGGAGCCGTCGGCGAGCCGCAGCCCCGCCACCGCACCGTCGTGGACGACCACCTCGGCCGCCCGGCCGCCCGTGACGACGTCGATCCCGTTGTCGCGCAACGCGTGCCGCAGCACGGTCGCCGAGGCCGCGTCCAGCTGGCGGTCCAGCGGTCCGGCGCCGGAGTGCACCACGGTGACCGGCACGGCGTGGGCGCGCAGCCCCACTGCCGCCTCGACGCCGAGCAGGCCGCCGCCGAGGACGATCGCCCGCCCCACGGATCCCACGCGTGCGAGAACCGCCCGGCAGTCCGCGAGCGTCCGCAGGGCGTGGACGCCCGAGGGCCACCGAGACGCGTCCTCCAGGCCGGCGAGCGGCGGCACGCGCGGGTCGGCACCGGTCGCGAGCACGACCTGGTCGTAGGGGTGCTCGTCGCCGTGCTCGTCCACGACCAGCTGGCGCTCGCGGTCCAGGCGCACGGCTGCGACGCCGTCCAGCACCCGCACCCAGGTGGCGCGGTGCGGCAGCGCGAGCCCGTCGACGGCCGCGCGTCCGCCGATGACCTCGGACAGCATGAGCCGGTTGTAGGCCCCCTCGGGCTCGGCGCCGATGACGGTGACGTCGAGGGCAGCGGGGTCGGCATACCGGTCCAGGTCGTCGATCAGTCGCGCCGCCACCATGCCGTGGCCGACGACGACGATGCGGGTGCGGTCAGGCACGGGGATCTCCTTGGGCGGCGCGGATGCTCACGGCCGTGACCTTGAACTCCGGCATGCCGCTGACGGGGTCGGTGGCGGGGTTGGTGAGGGCGTTGGCGCGCTCGGCCCCGGGGAAGTGGAAGGGAACGAACACCGACTCGGGCCGGATCTCGCGCGACAGCCGGGCCGGCGCCGTGCACGACCCGCGCGCGGAGGTGAGGGTCACGTCCTGACCCTCCTCGATCCCGAGGGTGGCGGCCGTCCGCGGGTGCAGCTGCACGAACGCCCGCGGCTCGCCGGCCACCAGCTCGCGAACCCGCCGGGTCTGCGCCCCCGACTGGTAGTGCTGCAGCACGCGACCGGTGATGGCGTAGTACTGCGCGTCGGAACGCAGCTCGTCGTCCACGCCGCGAGGCTCGACGGGCAGCATGCGGGCCCGCCCGTCCGGCGTGGCGAAGCGGTCGAGCAGGGCGCGCGGGGTCCCCGGGTGCGCGGGATCCGGGCAGGGCCAGTGGATCTCGTCCCCGCGGTCGAGGCGCTCGTGGCTGACGCCGCCGTAGTCCGCGATCCCGCCCGCGCTGGCCCGCGCGAGCTCGTCCATCACGAGCGCGGGATCGGTCTCGAACCGCGCTGGTGCGCCGAGGCGTCCGGCCAGGGCGGCCCACACATCGAGCTCGCTGCGCACCCCGGGTGGCGGGTCGATCACCTTGCGGCGCCGGATGACTCGCCCCTCCAGGCTGGTCATCGTGCCCTCCTCCTCGGCCCACTGCGTCACGGGGAGCACGACGTCGGCGAGCAGCGCGGTCTCGGACGGCACGAAGTCGCAGACGACGAGCAGGTCCAGGGCGCGCAGGCGCTCGGTGACCTGCGCCGCGCCGGGGGCGCTGACGACGAGGTTGGAGCCGTGGACCAGCAGGGCCCGTATGCCGCCCGGCTCGCCCAGGCGCCCGAGGAGCTGCATCGCGGGGACACCTGGCCCCGGGAGGGTGTCCGGGTCGACGCTCCACACCGCGGCGACGTGCGCCCGCGCGGCGGGGTCGCTGATGGAGCGGTAGCCGGGCAGCTGGTCGGCCTTCTGGCCGTGCTCGCGCCCGCCCTGCCCGTTGCCCTGACCGGTCAGGCAGCCGTAGCCCGAGCCGACGCGTCCCGGCAGGCCCAGCGCCAGAGCGAGGTTGATCGCCGCGGTGACGGTGTCGGTGCCGTGCGCGTGCTGCTCCACGCCGCGGCCGGTGAGCACGTAGGCGCCGGAGCCGGACGCGAGCGGTGCTGCGGCCGCGAGGATCTCGGCGGCGCGGCGCAGGTCGTCGGCGGGGACGCCCGTGACGCGCTCGACCCGCTCGGGCCACCACTCGGAGACGGAGGCCCGCACGTCCTCGGCCCCGGTGACCCGCTCGGCCAGATAGGGGGTGTCGGCGCGACCCGTCGCCCAGACGAGGTGCAGCAGGCCGAGGAGCACGACGATGTCGGTGCCGGGGAGCGGCTGCAGGTGCAGGCCGCCCCCGTCATCGGTGAGCGCCGCCGTCGGCGAGTGGCGGGGGTCCACGACGACGAGGCCGCCGCGCGAGCGGGCACCCGCGAGGTGCTGCACGAAGGGCGGCATCGTCTCGGAGGGGTTGGAGCCCAGCAGCAGGATCGCCTGCGCCCCACCGAGGTCGGCGAGGGGAAAGGGCAGGCCGCGGTCCAGGCCGAAGGCGCGGTTGGCGCCGGCCGCCGCCGAGGACATGCAGAACCGGCCGTTGTAGTCGATGAACGGCGTGCCGAGAGCGATGCGGGCGAACTTGCCTAGGGTGTAAGCCTTCTCGTTGGTGAGGCCGCCGCCGCCGAACACCCCGACGCAGTCCTGGCCGTGCTCGTCCTGCAGGGCCAGGAGCCGGGTGGCGATCAGGTCGAGCGCCTCGTCCCAGGTCGCCGGCGCGAGCTCGCCTGCGGCAGAGCGGATCAGCGGGGTCGTGAGGCGGTCGGCGGCGCCGAGGACGGAGGCGCTGGTCCACCCCTTCTGGCAGAGGCCGCCCCGGTTGGTGGGGAAGTCCCGCGGCCCCACCGTGGGTAGCGCATCCTTTTCTGGAGTCGGGTCGGGCCTCAGGGCGGGCGTCAGCGTCATCGCGCACTGCAGCGCGCAGTACGGGCAGTGCGTGTCGGCGGCGGCCCCTGCGAGAGGGGCGGCCGTCGAGGCGGCGGGGGTCGCCATACCGGCAATCTCCTCTCCTGGCAGGGACGCTCTCGTCAGATGCGGTGCGCGGCGACGCTGGACCCGCGCCGCAGGTAGACCGCCCAGGTGAGGCCGAGCAGCAGCAGGTAGGCGCAGACGAAGGCCCACAGCGCGGCCTGCAGCGAGCCGGTCAACGACGTGGACAGGGCGAAGCCGCGCGGGATCAGGAAGCCGCCGAAGGCACCCACCGCGCCGGCGATGCCGATGCAGCCGGCGGCGGCCTTCTTGGCGCGGAGCAGGGCGTCGGCGCCGCCCTCGGAGGTGGCGGTGAAGACCGCGGGGATCATCCGGTAGACGGAGCCGTTGCCCAGCCCCGAGACCACGAAGAGCAGCAGGAACGCGCCGAAGAACAGCGCGAAGCTGTGCGCCCGCAGGCCCATGACGGCGCCGACGGCGCCGATCGCCATGACCACGAACGAGATGCAGGTGATCGTGGCCCCGCCGAAGCGGTCGGCCAGGCGGCCGCCGAGCGGTCGGGACAGCGAC
Organism: Arsenicicoccus cauae; assembly: GCF_043162025.1. Taxonomy (NCBI): domain Bacteria; kingdom Bacillati; phylum Actinomycetota; class Actinomycetes; order Micrococcales; family Intrasporangiaceae; genus Arsenicicoccus; species Arsenicicoccus cauae. The sequence continues at coordinate 839,479 of NZ_CP171001.1, forward strand.
CCGACCAGCGCGCCGAGGAAGGCGAGGTTGAGGCTCATCTCGGGGAACTGCGCCTTGAGCAGCGTGGGGAAGGCGCCGGAGTAGCCGATGAACGACCCGAAGGTGCCGATGTAGATGACCGACAGCAGCCAGGTGTGCGGGTGCCGCGCGGCGCGGGCGTAGGACCGTCGGTCGGACCGGGTGCCGGCGATGTTGTCCATGCAGCGCCACGCGAGCACGGCGGCGAGCAGCACGAGCGGGATGAACATCAGGCCGGCCCGGTCCAGCGCGACGCCGGAAGCCGTGACGATCACGAGGGGGACGGCGAGCTGCACGGCGGCCGTGCCGAGGTTGCCGCCGGCGGCGTTGAGGCCGAGGGCGGCGCCCTTCTCACGCTCGGGGTAGAAGAACGAGATGTTGGCCATCGAGGAGCTGAAGTTGCCGCCACCCACGCCGGCCAGCGCCGCGATCAGCAGCAGCACGCCGAACGGCGTCTCCGGGTGCTGCACGGCCCACGCGAGGCCGAGGGTCGGCAGAAGGAGCAGCAGCGCCGAGATCGTCGTCCACGTGCGCCCGCCGAAGGCCGGCACGGCGAAGGTGTAGGGCACGCGCAGCGTCGCCCCGACCAGGGACGGCACGGACACGAGCCAGAACATCTGGTCCACGGTGAGCGTGAACCCGGCCCGCGGCAGCTGCGGCACGACGATCGACCAGACCGCCCACACCGCGAAGCCCAGGAACTCCGCGAAGACGGACAGGGCCAGGTTGCGGCGGGCGATGGTGCGCCCGCCGTGGTCCCACTGACCAGCGGACTCGGGGTCCCAGCCCACGAGGGTGCGGCCGGAGGCTCGGGTGAGTCCGGGGGCCAGCTCGCCGGGGGACGGCGTGTATGTCGTGGACGTTCCCGCGGCGCTGGCGGGGGCGCCCGCGGCGCTGGTGGAGGTGCGGCTCGTCGTGCTGCTCATCGGGGCTCCCGGTCGTGTGAGGGGCTGCTCACGATCGACGCTAGGGAGCCCGTCGGCTCAGGCTGTTGCCCCTGTGTTGCGATGACGTCAACGGATCACCTGATCCGCGATGCGTCGTTAACCTGCCGGACCCACGACCGTCCGGACGTGCTCCGGGGGCGCTCCGGGGGCGCTCCGGGGCGCTCCGGTCAGTGCCAGGCGCCCCGCCAGTAGGCCGGCGGGTAGGGCGCGTCGTGCTGGTCGACGCCCAGCTCGTGGGCGGCGCGCAGCGGCCAGGACGGGTCGCGCAGCGCGGCCCGGGCCAGGAGCACGGCGTCGGCGAGGCCGGCGTCGAGGATCTCCTGGGCCTGACGCGGCCCCGTGATCAGCCCCACCGCGGCCGTGGGGATCTCGGCGCCCTCGCGCACCTCGGCGGCCAGCGGCACCTGGTAGCCCGGCCCCACGGGGATCGCCGCCTGGGTCACGCCGCCGCTGGACACGTCGATCAGGTCGGCGCCGTGCTCGCGCAGCGTGCGCGAGAGCGCGGTCGTCTGCTCGATGTCCCAGCCGCCCTCGATCCAGTCGGTGCCCGAGAGGCGCACGAGCACCGGCTTGTCCTGCGGCCAGACGGCGCGGACGGCGTCGAGCACCTCGACCACGATGCGCGAACGTCCCTGCAGGTCACCGCCATAATCGTCGGTGCGCTGGTTGGACAGCGGCGAGAGGAACTGGTGCAGCAGGTAGCCGTGGGCCGCGTGGATCTCGACCGTGTCGAAGCCCGCCTCGTCGGCGCGGCGCGCGGCGTCCACGAAGTCCCGCACCACCTGGGCGATCTCGTCGGTCGTCAGCTCGTGCGGCACGACCAGACCGTCTCCGGGCTCGGAGGAGGGGGCGACCGGCTCCCAGCCGCCCTCGTCGGCGGGGACGGTGCCCTCGGGCGCGCCCTCCCACCAGCGGTAGGTCGACGCCTTGCGTCCCGCGTGCGCCAGCTGCACGCCGATCGCCGCGCCCTGCCCGTGCACGAACTCCGTGATGCGCGACCAGGCGTCGCGCTGCTCGTCGTTCCATAGGCCCGTGTCCTCGGGGCTGATGCGCCCCTCGGGGGACACCGCCGTCGCCTCGGTCAGGATCAGCCCGAAGCCGCCCTGCGCCCGGGCACCCAGGTGCACCAGGTGCCAGTCGGTGGGGACACCGTCCCGCTTCTCCACGGAGTACTGGCACATCGGCGCCAGCCAGACGCGGTTGCGGATCGTGAGGCTGCGCAGGGTGATCGGCGCGAACAAAGATGTCATGGGGGCGGCAACCCCGCGACGCCCGCTCCTGTTCCCCTGCATCCTCCCGGCCTGCACCCGGCCGGCAACCGGCGTCGTCCTCTGCGAGATGGGCACGTGTCCGTCGGCTGCCTAGGCTGAGCCCATGAATCCCTTCCTCACCGCGGCCTTCGCCGAGTCCTTGCTCGACCAGTCGCTCACCGGGGTGACCGAGCGGGGCGGGTGGCTCGGGTCGTTCGTGGCCAAGCGGCTGGTCACGGTGACCGCGAGCTCGCTGATCGAGATGCCCGGGCCGTATGCCGACGCCCTGTCCCGTCTCAAGGCGGTGCGCGGCGAGGGCCCGGACCCGCGGGACACCGACGAGGGGCGCGCGTGGGGATACTCCTGGGTCGAGCGCGGCGGGGTCATGCCCGTCGTGCTCGTGGCGTGGCTGATCGAGGGGCAGTCACCCGTCCACGTGGAGGCGTTCACCAAGGCCAGGGCGGGCGACACGAGCTCCGCCGAGCGGGCCATCGCCGATCTCGCGAGCCGCCTGCGCGTGGAGGGCTGACCCCGACCGCGCCGACCGCTTGCGGCCCGGTGTGCCCCGCTGCGCGCCGCCCCTCGGCGGCCGTGGGGTGGCCAGGAGGGGCGGGGCGGGCAGGGGGGCGGCAGAATGGCGGCGTTCGCGATGTGGCGGGCCTTCCCGGCATACGGGACCGTCCCTAGGCTCGAGCCCACTGCGCCGAGACCACGGCGACCCACCTCGGAGGTCGCGATGACCACCCAGCCCGTGCCTGCGCGGCGCCGCCTCCACCCCGCGTGGATCGTGGCCGTCGTCACGCTGGGCGCGCTCGTCGCGGGCGCGGCCTTCCGCTCCTCGACCGGGGTGCTGCTCGAGCCGATCGAGCGCGAGTTCGGCTGGAGCCGGGCGACCACGTCTGGTGCGGTGAGCCTCAACCTCGTGCTCTACGGCGTGGTCGCGCCGTTCGCCGCCGCGCTGATGGAGAGCTGGGGCGTCCGCAAGGTCGTCACCATCGCCCTCGCCGTCGTCGGGATCGCGAGCGGCATGACCATCGTCATGACCCAGCCGTGGCAGCTGTGGCTGCTGTGGGGCCTGCTCATCGGGACCGGCACGGGCGCGATGGCGCTGGTGCTCGGCGCGATCATCGCCAACCGGTGGTTCGACGAGCGCCGGGGCCTGGTCACCGGGCTCTTCTCCGCCGCCAACGCCACGGGTCAGCTGATCTTCCTGCCGCTCATCGCGGCCGCCGCGGAGGGACCGGGCTGGCGCTACGCCGCCGGGGTGACGGCCGTGCTCGCCCTGCTCATGGCCGCGCTCGTCGCGGTATTCCTGCGCGACCGGCCCGCCGACATCGGGATCCTGCCGTACGGCGCGACCGAGCCGCCGCCCCCCGAGGTCCGCCGCTACGCCAACCCCGCGTCGCAGGCCCTCGCCGTGCTGCGGCGCGCGAGCCTGACGTGGCCGTTCTGGGCGCTGGTGCTGACCTTCTTCGTGTGCGGGTGGTCGACCAACGGCCTCGTGCAGACCCACTTCGTGTCGGCGGCCCACGACCACGGGATGCCCGCGACGACGGCGGCCGGGCTGCTCGCGGTGGTCGGGATCTTCGACCTGGTGGGGACGGTCGCGTCCGGGTGGCTGACCGACCGGATGGACTCGCGCTACCTGCTCGCCGCCTACTACGGCCTGCGCGGGCTGTCGCTGCTGACCGTCCACGAGCTGCTCGCCTCGACCGTTCAGCCGGCGTTGTGGGTGTTCATCGTGTTCTACGGCCTCGACTGGGTGGCGACCGTGCCGCCGACCGTGGCGCTGTGCCGCCAGTTCTACGGCATCGAGGACTCCGGCGTGGTGTTCGGCTGGACCTATGCCTCGCACATGATCGGCGCCGGCATCGGCGCCAGCGTCGCCGGAGGCATCCGCGAGGCGACGGGCAGCTATCACGGCGCCTGGATCGTGGCCGCGGGGCTGTGCGTCGTGGCGTGCGTGTGCGCGCTGACCATCCCGAGGCGTGGCGCGCCGGTGCGCTTCGAGATGGCGATGGAGCCGTCCGACCCCTAGAGCTCGCGCACCCAGCGGTCACCGTCTGGCGCAAAACCCATGGCCTGCAGGTATCTGCGGTGGACGTCGGTCTCGGCCGTGGCGACCACGCGGCGGATGCCCTTGCCCCGCAAGGCGCCGGCGCGGTCGGCATACAGCCATCGCCCGATGCGCGAGTCTCGATAGGCGTGCATGACGTAGTCGAGGTCGACGTGCAGGTCGCGACCGTCCCTGCGCCCCAGCAGCGCCCCCGCGGGCAGGCCCTCGCGCGTCAGGACGAAGGCCACGTCGTCGAGGTGCGCGCTCGTGAATCCTGGCTGGCTGCGGTGGATGTCGTCGAGGTGGGTGCGCAGGAAGTCCGTGAGGTAGGGGTCCTCGTGGTGCACCTCCACCATCCCGAGGTCCTGGCGCGGGCCGAGCTCGCGGCGCAGGTGCCAGACGTTGATCAGCGCGATGATCGCGTTGGACACGATGACCGGCCACGCCCCGATCAAGGCGCCATAGACCACGAAGGTGACCGACCCCACGAACGAGATGACCCGCAGTCGCACGACCGAGGTCATCGCCAGCGACGTGACGATGAGGGCGGACGCGAGATAGCCGACGAGCTCGGTGGTCATGCCCCACCTCATCACGTCCGGGCCGTCGAGTCCCGCAGATCAGCTCGTATGCCGACCCGCCCGCCGCACGACGGGCCCGGGCATCACGCGGTGGCCGCCGCCACGGGCAACCCCGCCTCGAGCCACGCCCCGAAGCCACCGGTGACCGCGGCGACGGGGGCCCGCACGGCCGCGCGCAGCTGCTCCGCGAGGGTTGCGGCCTCGTCGTCGGTGTCCGCGAGGACAAAAACCCGCTGCGGCGCCGGCGCGACGGCGAGGTCTGCGGCCAGGCGCGGCGCGAGGTCGGGGTGGATCGCGCCGGTGCTGCGGTCGCGGCGCGCGTCCACCAGGGCGGCCCGGGCATAGAGCGCGAACTGGTAGGCGGCCCGGGCGGACACGTGCCCGGCGACCGTGGCGGTAGTGGCGGGTGAGGCGAACAGCTGGGTCTGGGCGGTGGTGTCGTTCATCGCGGGTCTCTCTCGGGGCGGGGCGGACGGTCGTCGTCGGCCGAGGTCGGGCGGGGGCTGGGGCTCAGCGCGTGCCGCGACGACACCGGTCGGCCGCGGCGAGGCGGCACATTCGGTGGCTGCGAGAGGTCATGACACCTAGGAGACCATGGGCAAACCATCATCGGAAGTAACTCGACCGATAATTCCGCGTTATGAGACGGGAGGGGCCAAAGGGTGATCGTCGCGGCGGCGGACTGGGGTTGCGCGCAGCCGAGAGTGTGGTGTGATGACCGCCATGGCCGACACCCCACCCAGCAGCACGCCCAGCGGCGCCACCGACACCCGCGCCGGCGGACGCAGCGCCATCCTCGGCGCGATGTTCCTCATGGCGACCAGCGCCATCGGGCCGGGCTTCATCACCCAGACCACGACCTTCACGGTCAGCCTGGGCGCCGCGTTCGCCTTCGCGATCGTCGTGTCGATCCTGGTCGACATCGCCGTGCAGATGAACGTCTGGCGGGCCGTCGGCGTCAGCGGCCTGCGCGCCCAGGAGCTCGCCAACCGCGTGGTGCCCGGGCTCGGCTGGGTGCTGTCGGCGCTCGTGCTCCTCGGCGGCCTCGTCTTCAACATCGGCAACGTCGCCGGCACCGGCCTCGGCCTGGACGCGATGATGGGCGTCGACCCGACCGTGGGGGCGGTCGTGTCCGCGGCCATCGCCATCGCGATCTTCCTGGTCAAGCGGGCGGGCCTGCTGCTGGACCGGATGGTCGTCGTCCTCGGCCTGCTGATGATCGGGCTCACGACCTGGATCGCCATCACGTCCAGACCGCCGGTCGGCACGGCCCTGCGCAACGCCGTCCTGCCCGACACCCTCGACGTCGTCGCCATCACCACGCTGATCGGCGGCACGGTCGGCGGCTACATCACCTATGCCGGCGCCCACCGCCTCCTCGACTCCGGCCTCACGGGCCCGCAGCACGCACGCGAGATCGGGCGCTCGTCGGTGCAGGGCATCCTGGTCACCGCCATCATGCGGGTCGTGCTCTTCCTCGCGATCCTCGGGGTCGTGGCGGGTGGCGCCACGCTCGCCAAGGCCAACCCCGCGGCGAGCGCGTTCGAGCAGGCGGCGGGGTCGTTCGGCCTGCACGCATTCGGGGTGATCCTGTGGGCCGCAGCGATCACGAGTGTCGTCGGGGCGTCATACACCTCCGTCTCGTTCCTGACCAGCTCCACCACGAGCGACCGCACCCGCAACCTGCTGACGGTCGTGTTCATCGTGGTCTGCACGATCCTGTTCCTCGTGCTGCGCAAGGCCCCGGTCACGCTGCTCGTCTTCGCCGGCGCCTTCAACGGCCTCATCCTGCCGCTCGGCTTCACCGTCATCCTGGTCGTGGCGATCTGGCGGCGGGACCTGCTGCACGGCTACGCCTACCCGCGATGGCTCATCGTCGTCGGGGTGCTGGCGTGGCTGCTCACCCTGTACCTCGGCTACCAGTCCCTCGGCAGTCTCGCCAAGCTCTGGGGATAGGAGGATCCCGTGCGCATCGACCTCAACTCCGACCTCGGCGAGTCCCTCGGCTCGTGGACCATGGGTGATGACGAGGCCATGCTCGACGTCGTGACCAGCGCGAACGTCGCCTGCGGCTTCCACGCCGGTGATCCGCTCGTGATGCAGCGCACGGTGACGGCGGCCGCAGAGCGCGGGGTCGTCGTGGGGGCCCACGTGGCCTATCGCGACCTCGTAGGCTTCGGCCGCCGCTTCCTGGACGTGGCGCCGCACGAGCTCGTCGCGGACGTCGCCTACCAGGTCGCCGCCCTCGACGGGATGTGTCGGCTCGCGGGCACCCGGGTCGCCTACGTCAAGCCGCACGGCGCGCTCTACAACACGATCGTGCACCACGAGACGCAGGCCCGCGCCGTCGTCACCGCCGTCAAGTCGTATGACGACGCCCTCCCGATCATGGGGCTCCCCGGCAGCGCGGTGCAGCGCCTGGCCGACGAGGCCGGACTGCCGTTCGTGGTCGAGGCGTTCGCGGACCGCGGCTACCAGCCCGACGGGACGCTGACGCCGCGCTCGCAGCCGGGCGCGGTGCTGCACGACGACGACGCCGTGGCGGCCCGCATGGTGCGGCTCGTGACCGAGGGCGTGGTCGAGGCGGTGGACGGCTCCCAGGTGAGGCTGTCCGCGGACTCCGTGTGCACGCACGGGGACTCGCCCGGCGCCGTGCAGATGGCGCGGGCCACGCGGGCCGCTCTCGAGGCGGCCGGCGTGGCGATCCGGCCGTTCCTGCGGTGACGTGATGCCGACCTGGCGGCGCCTCGGCGACACCGGCGTGCTGGTCGAGCTGCCCGGCCTGGACGAGGTGCTCGCGCTGGACGCGGCGGTGCGCGCCGAGATCGACCGTGGCGCAACGGGTCTGGCCGACGTGGTGGACGTCCTGCCGGCGGCCCGCACCCTGACGGTGACCGCTCCGGCCGGGAGCGACCTCGGGCGGCTGGCCACCGAGATCCTCGCGGTGGCGGCCGATCTCGACCCCGGGGCAGCGGCGGGTGAGGCCGACGAGGTCGAGATCGCGGTGCACTACGACGGGCCGGACCTCGACGAGATCGCCTCGCTGACAGGGCTGTCCGCCGACGAGGTCGTCGCCGCCCACACGGGCACCCCCTGGCGGGTGGCGTTCGGTGGCTTCGCGCCCGGCTTCTTCTACCTCGTCGACGGGGACCCGCGCCTGGCGGTGCCGCGGCGCGGCGAGCCCCGCACGGCCGTGCCCCCCGGATCCGTCGGGCTGGCAGGGGAGTTCAGCGGGATCTATCCTCGCGCCTCGCCCGGCGGATGGCAGCTGCTCGGCCACGTGGACGACGCCCTGTGGGACGTCGACCGCGACCCACCCGCGCTCCTGCGGCCCGGGCAGCGCGTCCGCTTCGCTGCAGCACCGGCCGCCCCGGTCGGATCCGGTGACCTGTCACGGGGATCCGCTGCCCCAGGTGAGTCCCCCGACCCCGCCGCCGAGGGCAGTGCGGCCATGCCTGTGCCGTCGGCCGCGACATCCGTCGGGGGCCGAGGTGTCGTCACCGAGCACGGGTCGCTGACGGTCCTCGCGACCGGTCCCCGGGCCCTCGTGCAGGACCGCGGCCGACCCGGGCTCGCCCACCTCGGCGTCGGTCGCTCCGGCGCCGCTGACCGCAGCGCCCACGCCCTCGGCCAGCGGCTCCTCGGCAACGAGCTCGACTGCGCTGCCGTGGAGGTCACGCTCGGCGGCCTGGCGGTCCGCGCCGAAGCCGACTGCCTGGTCGCCGTCACCGGAGCCCCTGCACCGGCCCGGGTCGACGACCGCCCGGTGGGTCACGCGGCGGTCCTGCGCCTCGTGACGGGTCAGGTCCTGCGGCTGGGCGCACCGGCATACGGGCTGCGCAGCTATCTGTCGGTCCGCGGAGGGGTCGACGTGCCGCCGGTCCTCGGCTCGCGGTCGACCGACACCCTCGCCGGGCTCGGTCCCGACCCGCTGTCGGACGGCGACGTGCTGCCCATCGGCGGGGCCCGGCGTGCCCTCCCGACGACGGAGCAGGCGCCGCTGCCCGGCGGTCCTCCCGCGCAGGTCGTGCTGCGCGTCGTCCCGGGTCCGCGCATCGACTGGCTCGCCGACCGAGAGGCCCTGGTCGCGACCGCCTGGGAGGTGTCGGGCCGCAGCGACCGCATCGGGGCCCGCCTCGTCGGGGAGCCCCTCTCCCGGCACCCCGACCACGAGGGCGAGGAGCTGCTGAGCGAGGGCGTCGTCCGCGGCTCGGTCCAGGTGCCTCCGGGGGGCGAGCCCGTGCTCTTCCTCGCGGACCACCCTGTCACCGGCGGCTACCCGGTCGCCGCGGTCGTGGTCGACGACGACGTCGACCTGGCCGCCCAGCTGCGCCCCGGCGACCGGCTGCGCCTCGCCTGGCACCCCACCTCTCGTCCTGCCACCTCTCCTCCCGCTCCAGGATCGGAGACGACATGACCCGGGCCACCGATCCCGCGTCCCTGACTCCCGGCGAGGCTCGCGCCCTCTTCCGCAGCGGTCTGGTCACGCCGACGGCCGGCTGGTGCCGCGGCCACGCCCAGGCCAACCTCGTGTGCGTGCCGCGCGAGCTGGCCTTCGACATGCTGCTGTTCGCGCAACGCAACCCCAAGCCGTGTCCCGTCCTGGACGTGCTCGAGCCCGGCGCGACCTCCGGCCCGATCCTCGACGGCGACGTCCGCACCGACCTGCCGCTCTATCGGGTGTGGCGGGACGGCGAGCTCGAGGCCGAGGTGCCCGACGTGCGCGAGCACTGGCGGGACGACCTCGTGAGCTTCCTGGTGGGGTGCAGCTTCACCTTCGAGCACCCGCTGGTCGCGGCCGGGATCGAGGTCCGCCACATCGTCGACGGCAGCAACGTCCCGATGTACCTCACCGAGCGCCCCTGCCGCCCCGCCGGCGACCTCACCGGGCCGATGGTCGTGTCGATGCGGCCGATCCCCGCCGACCGCGTCGCCGACGCCGTCCGGATCAGCGGCCGCTACCCGGGCGTGCACGGTGCGCCGGTGCACGTCGGTGACCCGGCGGCGCTGGGGATCGGTGACCTCGACCGGCCCGACTTCGGTGACCCGGTGCGCATCGAACCCGGCGAGATCCCGGTCTTCTGGGCGTGCGGGGTGACGCCGCAGGCGATGGTCATGGCCTCGCGTCCGTCGTTGGCGATCACGCACGCGCCGGGCCACATGCTGATCACGGACGCGCGCGACAGCGACTACCTCGCCCCCTGACCCCTCGCGCCCGCCCCTCGCTCGACACCGAGACCTGCACGGTCCCGGCGCCGGTCGCCGGCACGTACTACGTCGGGCTGCGCGGCTGCTCGGCCTACTCCGGGGTGACGCTCACGGCGTCCTACACGGCGCGCTGACCCGCCCCGCCCCACCACGATCGTGAGCGTCTCGTCCAAGAAGGCTGGTCGAGACCCTCACGATCCTGGGAGGGGGTGCGGGCGCGGTGCTCGTGCACCACCAGCAGGCCGACCACGGCCCACGCGACGGCCACCAGCGCGGAGGCCACCGGGTCGCTCGGCCGGTGCCACCCCGCCAGGACCACGCCGAGCCCCGTGAGCAGGGTGGCGAGGGTGGCCAGCGTGGCCCACACCGCGCGCAGGCCGCCGCCCAGCGCCACGACCGCCGCCACTGCGAGCGCCGCCACGGCCCCCGTGTGGCCGCTCGGGAACGAGTTGCCGTAGTGCGAGATCCCCAGATCGGGCCGCACGAGCGTGTACTTCAGCACCTCGGCCGACACGAAGGTCCCGGCCGCACAGGCCACACCCACGATCGCCGGCACCGCGCGACGCTGCGCCACCGCGAGGAGCACGACCACGCCCAGCGCCGCCACGCAGGAGGGCGGCGTGATCACCCCGAGCGCCTCCGCGACGCGCCGGGCGCCGACGGGGGACAGCTCGTGCAGGTGCCACCAGATGCGGTGGTCCCAGGCCTGGCCGCGCACGGTGCACACGGCCACGGCATACAGACTCGTCAACGCGGCGCACGCCGCAGCCAGGCCGGTCATGCCGGCGAGGCGGGCGCGCACCAGGCTGGTGGAGCTCACGGCGCGGGGGGCAGGGCTGGTCATGCGGGTCCTCTCGACCGGATCACGGTAGGTCCTCGGGCTGTGCACGGGCTGTGGCCGCAGGCGGGCGAGCGGCCGGCAAGACAGACGCGCACCCCAGGGAAAGGAGCCCGGGGTGCGCGCGGCCGCCAGTCAGCCGACCGGGACGAGCCTCGCGAGGTCGTTGCGGGTGCGGCTGGTGGTCTCGCACGTGACGAGACCGAGCTGGCGGGGTCCGGCACGGTCCACGATCCATGCCGGAAGGCTGTGCTTGTCGACGCCCGGCAGCACCTCGACGACGCGCCAGGCCTGGCCGGCGACGGTGACGGTGTCACCGGTCTTGAGCTCGCGGACGTACTCCAGCGCGCCGACCGTGGCGTCGCTGCGCGTGGAGTGGCCGACGACGATCGTGGTGCCCCGTGTCGCCCCGAAGTCCGGGCTTCCCGTCCACCGGCACACCGCCCCGATGTCGCTCGGCGGCGTGACGGTGTTGTCCTCCGTGGCGCAACCCGTGACCGGCGCGTTGACGCCCAGCACGGGGATGCGCAGGGTGCGTGAGCCGTCGTCGACCGTGCGGGTGGCGGCAGCGGCGGTGCTGCTGGGCGCCGAGGCACCGGCCGGGACGGCGGAGGTCCGCGCCGGCGCGGTGGGTGCGACGGTGGTCGACCCGGTGCCGGGCGCGCCCGAAGGGCCCGTCGTCACCGTCGTGCCGCCCGAGGGGACGCGGGCCGAGGAGCTCGCGGTGCTCGGCACTGCCGTCGCGGTGCTCGTGGCGACGTCGGTGCGGTGATGGGTGGCCGGGCTGCCTCCCTCGGCGCCGCACCCCGTCAGCAGCAGGCCGAGGGCGACGGCGGTCGTCACGGCGAGCCCGGGGCGACGTGGCGTCATCTCGTCCTCCTGGTCCTGTGGTGGGGTGCTGCGAGCGGCCGCGCGCCGGAGGGTGGTTCGTCCGGGTGCAGGGACGAGGCCCCCTGCCCCGTGGGGAGCCGGGGGCCTCGCCACCCGGCTGGGACGCTACGTCGCCTCCCAGCGTGTCATGCCGTCTGCCGTGCGTCAGGCGTTCTGGCGGCGACGGATGGCGGGGACCGTCATCAGGCCCGCCGCGACGGCACCGAGCACGCCGGCACCGAGCGCGCCCGCACCGAGGCCGGACCCGTCACCCTCCACGCCGGAGTTGAACACCGGGGCGCCGTTGGCGGTCGCCTTGGCCGGGGCCTGCGCCATGACACCGGCTGGGGTGACCGTGACGACCTCGACCGGGGTGTGGCCGGCCGGCGTGATCGAGACCGGGGTGCCGGCGGGCTCGGCCGGCTTGGCCGGGGCCGGGGTCTCGACCACGGGCTTGGTGGGCTTGGCGGGGGTCTCGGTGGCGGGCTTCTCCGGAGCCGGTGTGGTGGGCGTGGTCGGCGTCGGGCAGGTGTTGTCGCAGTCCTCGGCCGGAGGCGTCGTCGGCGTGGTGCACGGGTTGTTCGCGTCCTTGATGACGTGCTCGACCACGTCGCCGGTCGGGAAGGTGTACCAGTCGGCGGAGATCGCCGTGACCACGAGGGTGCCGTTGCTCCACTCGCCGCGCTGCCAGATGACGCCCGTGGTCGCGGGCAGGGTGACCTGGTCGTTGTCCGGGCCGCAGACGGGGAGGACCACGGGGGCCGGCGGGGTGACGGTCTTGCAGATGTTGCAGTCGTGGCCGGGGGTGGTGTCCTCGGGCTTGGGCTCGGGCTTGGTCTCCGGCTTCTCGGGCTTGGGCTCGGGCTTGGGCTGGGGCTTGGTCTCCGGCTTGTCCGGCGTGCTGCCGGGGCCCTCGGGGCGGTCGACCGGGCCGCAGTGGTCCTCGTTGATGCCGCCGTGGTTGCCGTGCTGGATGCAGTCCTTGCCCTTGCCCGGGTTGGGGTCGTCCTTGGCCGGCTTGCCCGTGGCGCCGTGGTCGCTGCCGTCAGCCTCCTCCGCGTGCGCGGTGGTCTGCTTGGGCGTGCCCTGCTTGTCGGTCGTGCCCTGCTTGGCGGTCGAGCCCTGCTTGTCGGTCGAGCCCTGCTTGTCGGTCGAGCCCTGCTTGTCGGTCGAGCCCTGCGTGGCGGGCTGGGCGCCGCCGTCGTGGCCGGCGGCCAGGGCGGTGCCGGCGCTGCCCAGGGCGACGCTCAGGGCGAAGGCGCCGGAGACGACGATGCGGCTGGTGGTGAGCTTGCGGTTCATGGTGCAGTTCCCTTCTGGCGGAGCGTCGGTGCTCCCTGATGTGTGATGTGCCGCCGGGCCGAGCGTGGTCTCGGTGTGGTGTTTCAGTGCGGCGCCCCCCGTTGACAGCAATTCAACGGGGGCATTCATCGAGCGCATCAGAAATGCAGAGGAAATGATCCGAAGAAGGGAAGAATTCGAGCAGAGCGTGCCGCTTCGCGCACACCCCGTGATGGTCAATTCTGGTGACCTCATATGTCCGCAGGCCTCTGAGCAGCAAATTTAATCCCAACGGCCGTGAGATGACGACAAAATTGCGCAGCGTGATGAGGCAATTACCCTGGGTTGTCCATGGCGCAGGTGCAAGAGGGCTGGGCCCGAAAAGTCGGTCGCCCGCCTTTCATCGAGGAGTCAGCAAATCGGGCAATTCGACCTCGCTCAATGACCAACAATCACGCAAAGAATGCAGCCGGATACGTTGCGTGATCGCCCCTCGCGTCATGTCCGGAATGTGCCGCAGATGTGCGCCTCTTGCGTGGTGCAGGACCGCTCGCTATCCGGGGGGACCGAGGTCGGGGTGTCCGTGAGGCAGTGAGGTGCTGCAGCGCGCCGTCGCCGGCCCCCTCGGTGGCGGCGCCGAGCGCGTCCGCGCTGACCTTTTGTGACGCAGAGTGATAGTTTGCTGGCGACGTCAACGCCATCAACACAGGTCAGAAGACCAAGCAATGACTGCGGAGAGTAATCATGCGAAGGATGTGGACAAGGTGAGCGGGAGCCGCGCGCGCGTCGAGGCGCTGCCGAACATCGGTCCCAAGCTGGCTGCGGCGCTGCGAGCCGTGGGCGTGCCCGATGCCGAGACCCTGCGCCAGCGAGGCTCAGAGGCGGTGTGGCGGGACATGCGCGAGCAGGGCCTCTTCGACGACGCCACGTCCCTGCAGGCTCTCGAGGGCGCGGTGCGCGGGGTGCGCTGGCACGACCTCGACCGCGGGCTGCGCGCGCGGCTGGTCGAGATCGCCACGGACCCGGACCACGAGAACGGCTTCGCGGCCGACGCGGGCTGAGCGCCCACGCCGCGCGCGGTCGGTGAGAAACTGTGGGCATGACCACACCTGACGCTGCCGCCCCGGCCGAGACCGCTCCCATCGCGCTGACCATCGCCGGGTCCGAGGCCACCGGCGGCGCAGGGGCCCAGGCCGACCTCAAGACCTTCCAGGCGCTCGGCGCCTTCGGCATCGCCGCCCTCACCTGCATCGTGTCCTTCGACCCCAAGGCCGACTGGGGGCACCGGTTCGTGCCGGTGGACCCGGGCGTGATCGCCGACCAGCTGGAGGCCGAGCTGGCGGCATACGACATCGACACGATCAAGGTGGGCATGCTGGGCACCCCGGCCACCATCGAGACCGTCGCGGGCGTCCTGCGCCAGGCCAGGCCGCGCAATCTCGTCCTCGACCCGGTCCTCATCTGCAAGGGGCAGGAGCCCGGCGCGGCCCTCGACACGGACACGGCCCTCAAGGAGCAGGTACTGCCGCTGGCGACCTTCGTGACACCCAACCACTTCGAGTCGATGGCGCTGTCGGGACTGGACGCGATCGAGGACGAGGACGACCTCGTGGCTGCCGCCCGCGCCATCCACGAGCGCTCGGGAGCCGTCGTGCTCGCCAAGGGCGGGGTCCGGCTCGCCGGCCCGGACGCCATCGACGTCTTCTACGACGGGGCCACCCTCGAGGTGCTGCGCGCCCCCAAGGTGGGCGACCTCGCCGTCAGCGGCGCCGGCTGCAGCCTCGCTGCCGCCGTCACCGCGGAGCTCGCCAAGGGCGCGACGCCGCTCGAGGCCGCTCGCACCGCCAAGGAGTTCGTCCGCGAGGCGATCCTGCACCGGATGCCCTCTCGGGCGCCGTTCGAGGCCGTCCGGCAGGTCTGACGCTCCCGGCGCGACGGCCCGCACCCGCGAAACGAGCAGATGACCAGCCCCGGCCGCCGTCGGCGGTCGGTCGTGTGGCTGCTCGGGTGCCTCGTGGTCATCGGTCTGGCGGTGTCGGGGGCCTGGGCCGTCGTCAGCGGACGCCGTGACGCGGCGTCGGGCGCGGAGCACTACCGGGTGGTGGGTGCGGTGGGTGGTGACGTCCTGGACGTGACGGCCGTGCGCACGCGCCACCTGGTGCGGCTCTCGGGTGTCGAGGCTCCGCGCACCACGGCGGCGAGCGGCACCGAGTGCCTGGCGCCGGAGGCGCACGACGCTCTGCGACGGTTGGCGCCCACCGGTTCGCCGATCACGCTGCGCGGTGAGCCCGGGGGCCCGGGTGGGGCTCGCGCGGACGGGCGTGGAGGCGGGTCGGACGAGGGGGCGGCGCAAGCCGCCGCGGTCTACGACCACCGAGGGAGGCTGATCGCCGCGGAGCTGGCGCGCGACGGTCTCGTGGTCCCGTCGCCCACCGGCGCCTCGGAGGGCACCGCTGACCCGACGCGCGGCCGCGATGCCGAGGCGCTCGCCGAGGGATTCGACCTCGCCCGGACCGAGGGGGCGGGCTTCTACGACGAGGACCTTGCCTGCACGGTCCCAGGCCAGGTCAGGGCCCGGATCACGACACTGCAGCTCGCGTTGGGCCCCCGTCAGCGGTGGGCGGACGGCGGATCCGCCCCGGTGCCCGCCCAGGTCGATGCCGCGCTCGCGTCCGCGACCGACCTGTGGCGGCACCTCAGCACCGACGGCCCCCACCGGGGTGCGCCGGAGTGGCGGGCGCTGTCGGCCAATGACACGGCACTCCTGCGGATGCGCCTGGAGGCGGCGATCGTGGGGACGCAGGCCATGAGGTTCGGCGCGTCGACGCTCGCCGGGCGGGGCTAGGGATCAGACGGCCGGCCAGGCCGGCGGGTCACTCGCCGGGGGTGGTCGCCGACCCCGCCAGGAGGCGTTCGACGTACTTGGCGATGACGTCGACCTCGAGGTTGACGGGGTCGCCGACCTGCTTGCGCCCCAGGGTGGTTAGCTCGAGCGTCGTCGGGATCAGCGACACGGCGAAGGTCATGTCGTCCACCGCGCTCACCGTCAACGAGATGCCGTCGACGGTGATCGACCCCTTGTGGACGACATAGCGCGACAGCTCCGTGGGCAGGGAGAAGGTCACGACCTCCCACCGGTCCCCGGGCTCGCGGCTCACGATGGTGGCCGTGCCGTCGACGTGCCCCTGCACCACGTGCCCGCCGAACCTCCCGCCGGCCGCCATCGCCCGCTCGAGGTTGACCGGCGAACCCGCCTGCAGCGCACCGAGGCTCGACCGGTCGAGGGTCTCGCGCATCACGTCCACGCGAAAGGTCGTCCCGTCGTGCTCCACGACCGTCAGGCACACGCCGTTGACGGCGATCGAGGCGCCGTGGGTCGCGTCGCTCACCACCAGGGGCCCGCGCACGGTCAGGACGGCGCTGTCGGCGCCGAGCTCGACGGACTCCACGGAGCCGAGCTCCTCCACGATGCCGGTGAACATGCCTGCTCCTTCGTTGCGACGTCCGGCCCCAACCTACCCGGGCTCGGCCGCCAGGTCGGCCAGCCATCCGCGGGACGATGCGTGGGAGACGCGCGTCGCCGCCACGCGGCAGGCCAGCTCCACCGCGGCCGGGAGCTCGAGCCCCAGCGCGACGCCGGCCGCGAGCGCTCCGTGGAAGGCGTCCCCCGCGCCCAGGGAGTCCACGGCCGTCACCGCGGGCGGTGTCGTGGCGTGCTCGCGACCGTGACGGTCACGCCACCGCACAGGCCGCGGCCCGTCGGTGAGCAGGGCTGTGTCGCAGCCGGACTCGAGCAGGTGGTCCAGCGTGCGGGAGGGGCCCAGGCCGAGCTGGTGAGCGTAGGCCGAGGAGGCTGCCGCCACGTCGACGAGCGGCAACCAGCCCTCGACGTGGTCCTTGACGCTGCCCGCGTCCAGCAGGGTCCGCGCGCCTGCGGCCCGGGCCTCCCGCAGCGCGGCCTCCCCGGCCTGAGGGTGATGCCCGTCGACGAGCATCGCCGCGCACGAAGCGATCTCGTCGCGCGCCTCGTCGGTCAGGTCCCACGCGGAGCTCCGTGCCCCGGGCGAGACGACCGTGCGCTCCCCGTCGGCGTGGACCAGGCAGGTGGCCACCGGCAGGGCCGAGCCCCCGCCGACCAGGTCCCCTCCGACCGAGCCCCCGCCGAGACCGGCCGCCAGGTCCACGAGGCGCACCCCGCACGCCGCCAGGTCGACGCGCACGACGTCGGCCGCGGCGCCCCACCCGACAGCGCTGACCAGTGTGACCGCCCCGGGAGCCAGCACGGCCGCGGCCGTCACCGCGGCGTTGGCCGCCGGGCCTCCCGCCAGGAGCTCGACCGCGTCCGAGCGGGACTTGCCGCCCAGGACGACGGGCTCGCTGACGCGCTGGACGACGTCGAGGGTCGTCAGCCCGACGCAGACGACCCGCGTGGTCCCCTCACCAGCCATCGTGCCAGCGTAGGACCCTTTCACCACGTCCGCTCGCCTAGGGTGAGGCCCATGCGCGCCGAGCCCGTCACCGACCCCGTCTGCTACCACGCCGAGGGGCCGGTCTGGTGGCCGACGTGGGGACTGCGGTGGGTCGATATGCTCGCGGGCGACGTGCTGACCCTGCGGCCCGACGGCGAGCCCACCCGCACCCACGTCGGCACCGTCGTCGCCTGCCTGCGACCGCGCGAGGGCGGCGGTGCCGTCCTGGCGCTCGAGCGCGCCGTCGCCAGCACCAGGCGCGACGACCTGACCGAGCTCACGGTCGGCCCGACCTTCGTCCCCGAGGGGATCCGCCTCAACGAGGGGGGCTGCGACCCCGACGGGCGTCTCTGGGTCGGGTCCATGGCCTACGACCAGCGGCCGGACGCGGCGACCCTCTACGTCGTCGACGACGCCTTGGCCGCGCGCCCCGCCCTCGACCCCGTGACCGTCTCCAACGGCATCGTCTGGAGCCCGGACGGGGCCACCGGCTACTACGCCGACACCGCCACCCACCAGGTCATCTCCTTCCCGTATGCCGGGACCCCCGCCATCCAGGACCCCCGCACGCTCGTGGACCTCGGCCGGGACGGCAGCCCCGACGGGCTCGCCGTCGACGCCGAGGGCGGCGTCTGGATGGCGATGAACGGCGACGGCGAGGTCCGTCGCTACACCCCGCAGGGGCGGCTCGACGAGGTCGTGCAGGTCCCCGCCCGGCAGGTCACCGCCTGCACGTTCGGCGGCGACGACCTCGGCATCCTCTACATCACCACGTCCAGGGAGGGCCTCGACGATGGCGACGACCCGTTGGCGGGCGGGGTGTGCGCCATACGGCCTGGTGTGGCTGGTCTGCCGGCGCTGACCTGGCGCGGCTGAGGATGGTCACCGGGGTCGTCTATCTGGTCGCCGGGGTGGGTCTGCTCCTCGGTGCCTTCCTGCCGAGGCTGCTGCGCGAGCGCGCCGTCTCGGCCCCGATGGTGGTGCTGCTCGTCGGCATCGCCGCCGGCTGGTTCCTGCCCGGCGACGAGCCGATCGCACCGGTCTTTCAGCAGGCCATCACCCAGCACGTCGCCGAGGTCTGCGTCCTCGTCTCCCTCATGGGGGTCGGCCTGGCGATCGACCGGCCGTTCGCCTGGCGGGCCTGGTGGCCGACATGGCGGTTGCTCGGCATCGCCATGCCGCTCACCATCGCCGCCGTCGCCCTGCTCGGGTGGTGGGTCCTGGCGCTGTCCCCGGCGGCCGCCATCCTGCTCGGTGCCGTGCTCGCCCCCACCGACCCGGTGCTCGCGTCGGATGTGCAGGTCGCCGGGCCCAGTGTCTCCGGCGGGGAGGAGAGCCCGGAGGAGGAGGACGACGAGGTGCGGTTCGCCCTCACCTCCGAGGCGGGGCTCAACGACGCCCTGGCCTTCCCGTTCGTGTGGCTCGCCCTGTACCTCGCCACCGAAGGACCGATCGCCGGGTGGGGCTGGCACTGGGTGGGCATGGAGCTCGTCGGCAAGATCGTCATCGGCGCTCTGGTCGGCCTGGCCAGCGGCTGGGTCTTCGGCAAGCTCGTGTTCCACGCGCACTGGGACACGCTGCGCCTCGCTGACGTCGGGGAGCCGCTGCTGGGGCTGGCGCTCGTCGCCACCGTCTACGGACTCGCGGAGGTCCTGCACGGCTATGGCTTCCTCGCGGTCTTCGTCTGCGCGGTGGCGTTGCGCGCCGCCGAGCGCGGCCACGAGTACCACGGCCGCCTGCACGACGCGATCGAGCACGTCGAGTCGGTGCTGACCCTGCTGATCCTGCTGCTGCTCGGCGCCTCCCTGTCGTCCGGCCAGCTGTCCGCGCTGAGCTGGGAGGGCATGCTCGTCGGCGTCGCCCTGGTGCTCGTCATCCGGCCCCTGTGCGGCTGGCTCTCGTTGGTCGGCACCCGGCAGCTGGGCGCGCGCGAGAAGGTCGTGACCGCGGTGTTCGGGGTGCGCGGGATCGGCTCGGTCTTCTACATGGCCTTTGCGACGGCCCAGCACCAGTGGCCGGAGCAGCGCACCCTCTGGGCGACCGTGACCTTTGCCATCGTGCTGAGCGTGATGGTGCATGGCGTGCTGGCCACCCCCGCCATGAAGGCCCTCGAGGAGCGGCGCGGGGCCCAGCAACCCGTCTGACCTGGGGGACGAGGCCCGGCTGATGCCCCTACCGGGGGCGGGATCATCGACCTGGCGGACGACGCCCGGCCGATGCCCCTACCCCCGGTAGGTCAGCGGGTGCGGCGGTCGGCGGCCTCGGGGTCGTAGGGCTTCTCCAGCGGCAGGCGCACCCCGCCGATCGTCGGCTGGAACTGGCTGCCGAGCTGGCTGACGGCGAGGCGCCCGACGAGCTGCTGGCGCGTGGTCGTCCGCTCGGCCCGCCCGGTCGACAGGAACGCGATGGCCCAGTGCAGCAGCGTCGTCACGCGGTGCTTGAAGCCCACGATGTTGATCAGGTGGACGAACAGCCAGGCCAGCCACGCCGGGAAGCCCGTGAGCTTGATCTTGCCGATGCTCGCGATGGCCCCGAACTTGCTGATCACGGCCATGGACCCGCGGTCCTTGTAGCGGAACGGCGAGGTGTCGCGGGCCCCGGCCACCTCGGAGGCGATGGTGCGTGCCGCGTGCTGACCGCCCTGGATCGCGACCTGGGCGACGCCGGGGAGCTTGTCGAGGCTCATCATGTCGCCGACGA
The DNA here is from genome assembly GCF_043162025.1 of Arsenicicoccus cauae. Classification (NCBI taxonomy): domain Bacteria; kingdom Bacillati; phylum Actinomycetota; class Actinomycetes; order Micrococcales; family Intrasporangiaceae; genus Arsenicicoccus; species Arsenicicoccus cauae. Next base: position 859,697 of record NZ_CP171001.1, read on the forward strand.
CGAAGATCTCGGGGTGCCCGGGCAGCGTCAGGTCGGGCGCCACGGAGATGCGCCCGGCGCGGTCGACCTCGGCGCCGGTCTGCTTGCCGAGCGTCGCGCCGAGGGGGCTGGCCTGCACGCCCGCCGCCCAGACCTTGCAGATGGCGCCGATGCGCTCGGTGCTGCCGTCCTTGTTCTTGTAGGTGACGGACTCGGAGTCGACGTCGGTGACCAGCGCGTCGAGGATCACCTCGACGCCGATGCGCTCGAGCTCGGCCTTGGCCCGCTCGGACAGCTTGTCGCCGAAGGCCCCGAGCACCGCCGGCGCCCCGTCGAGCAGGATGACGCGGGCCTGCGTGGAGTCGATGTTGCGGAAGTTGCCGGCGAGGGTGTGCACCGCCAGGTCCTTGATCTGCCCGGCCATCTCGACGCCGGTCGGGCCGGCCCCGACGACGACGAAGGTCATCAGGCGCTCGCGCTCGCCGGGGTCCTGCGAGAGCTCGGCGACCTCGAAGGAGCCGAAGATGCGCGCGCGCAGCTCGAGGGCGTCGTCGATGGTCTTCATGCCGGGGGCGTAGACCGCGAAGTGGTCGTTGCCGAAGTAGGACTGGCCGGCTCCGGCCGCCACGACCAGGTAGTCGTAGTGCAGCGTCGTCTCGTGCTGCAGAGCCTCGGCCGTGACCGTGCGGGACTCGACGTCGACGGCGGTGACCTCGCTCATCAGGACGGTGGCGTTCTTCTGCTTCTTGAGCACCTCGCGGGTGCTGGGGGCGATCTCGCCGGGGCTGAGGATGCCGGTCGCCACCTGGTACAGCAGGGGTTGGAACAGGTGGTAGACGGTCTTGCCGACGAGCGTCACGTCGACGTCCGCGTCCTTGAGCTCCTGGGCGGCGAAGAGCCCGCCGAACCCGGATCCGATGATCACCACGTGTGGGCGCTTGTGAGCCATGGCACCCAGGCTAACGTCACCTGATCCCCTGCGGGTGCCGGAGTCGTATGCCGAGAGCCCGCCCACCCGCGACGTCGCTCACATGCGCTCGGGGGCCTCGACGCCGAGCAGGTCCAGTCCCTGCACGAGGGTGCGCAGGGTGAGGGTGCACAGGGTCAGGCGCGAGGCGCGGGTGGCCTCGTCGTCCGCCTTGAGCACGGGGCACGCCTCGTAGAACGACGAGAAGGCCTGGGCCAGCTCGAACAGGTAGGTGCACAGGCGGTGCGGCTCGTAGATCGCGCCGACCTGGGCCACCACGCCGTCGAGGTCGAGAAGCCTCAGCGCCAGGTCGCGCTCCGCGGGCTCGGTGAGCAGGACGGGGGCGTCCTGGGCCTCGGGGTCCACGCCGGCGGAGCGCAGGATCGAGCGCAGGCGGGCCGTGGCGTACTGCAGGTAGGGACCGGTGTTGCCGGTGAGCGCCAGCATCCGGTCGAGGTCGAAGACGTAGTCCGAGTCGTGGGCGACCGACAGGTCGGCATACTTGACGCCCCCGATGCCGACCATCCGCGCGATCTCGGCCCGCTCGGCCTCGGGGAGCTCGGGCCGTGCCTCGTCGATGTAGGTGCGGGCATGTTGCACCGCCTCGTCGAGGAGGTACATCAGGCGCAGGGGGGCGCCGGAGCGGGTCTTGAGGATCTTGCGGTCCTCGCCGAGCACCGAGCCGATCTTGACGTGCATGACCTCGACGTCGTCGGGCAGGTAGCCGGCCCGACGGGCGGTCTCGAAGACCATCTGCAGGTGCAGCGACTGCGTGACCCCGATGACGTAGAGGATGCGGTCGGCGTGCAGGTCGCGGACGCGGTGCCGGACGGTGGCGACATCCGTCGTGCCGTAGCCGTAGCCGCCGTCGGACTTGCGGACGAACAGCGGGACCGGCTTGTCCTCGCGGCCGGTGAAGCCGGGGAGGAAGACGACGAGGGCGCCCTCGTCGACGGTCGCGATGCCCTTGGCCTCCAGGTCCTCGCAGATGCCGGGGAGGTCCGCGTTGTATGACGACTCGCCCGCCAGGTCGTCGTCGGTGAGGGTCACGCCGAGGGTCGAGTAGACCTTGTTGAAGTAGACCTTGGACAGGTCGTAGAGGCGGCCCCACAGGCGCAGGGTCTCCGGGTCGCCGGCCTGCAGCTTGACGACACGGGCGCGGGCGCGCGTCGCGAAGTCCTCGGACCCGTCGAACTTCGACCGCGCCGCCTGGTAGAAGGCATTGGGGTCGGTCTCGACGACCCGGGCCTCCTCGGAGTCCTCACCGACCTCCAGCAGGTGCTCGACGAGCATCCCGAAGGGCGTGCCCCAGTCGCCGACGTGGTTCTGCCGGATGACGGTGTGGCCCAGGTGCTCCAGCGTGCGCGCGAGCGCGTCGCCGATGATCGTCGTGCGCAGGTGCCCGACGTGCATCTCCTTGGCGACGTTGGGCGCGGAGTAGTCGATGGGGATGATCTCGGTGGGCTGGGTCGCGACGCCGAGCCGCGGGTCGGCCTGGGCGGCCTGCACCTGCCGGGCGATCCACGCGTCGTCGAAGGTCACGTTGATGAAGCCCGGCCCGCTGACCTCGGCTGAGGCGACGAGGTCGCCCCCCTGGAGGTGCTCGACGATCGCGTCGGCGACCTCACGCGGCTTGCGCCCGAGCCGCTTGGCCAGCGCCATGGCTGCGTTGACCTGCACGTCGGCGAACTGGCTGGGTCGCACCACGGGGTCCGCCCCTCGCACGTCCTCGCCGAACGCGGCGACGAGGGCGGACTGCACGGCCGGTGCGAGGGCGTCGATCGGGGCAACCATGGGCCCAAGGGTAGTGGTCCTGACCTGCCCGGCCGAACGCGTATCAGTGCCCCCGACACGCGGCGTTCACGGGGACCCGGTTGGATGGGGACGAGGAGCGCTCGCCCTGTCCTGACCGACCCGGAGGAAGTCATGCCGACCGTGCCCGATCCCGACGCCGCCCCCACCTCGCGGATCGCCGTCCTCACGAGCGGGGGTGACGCGCAGGGCATGAACGCCGCGGTGCGCGGCGCCGTCCGCACCGCCCTTCACCTCGGGGCCGAGGTCTTCGCGATCTACGAGGGCTACCAGGGCATGGTCGACGGCGGCGACGGCATCCGCCAGGTCGGCTGGGACGACGTCGGCAACGTCCTGCACCGCGGCGGCACCATGATCGGGACCTACCGCAGCAAGGACTTCCGCGAGCGCGCGGGCCGGCTGCGCGCCGCCGCCAACCTCGTCGAGCGCGGCATCGACCGGCTGATCGTCATCGGTGGGGACGGCTCGCTGAGCGGGCTCGACCTGTTCCGCCAGGAGTGGCCCGGGCTGCTCGCCGAGCTGGCCGACACCGGGCGCATCGACCAGGCGCTCGCGGACGCGCACCCCGCCCTGATGATCGCCGGGCTCGTCGGCTCCATCGACAACGACCTGGTGGGCACCGACATGACCATCGGCGCGGACAGCGCGCTGCACCGGATCGTCGACGCCATCGACGCGATCGCGAGCACGGCCGCGAGCCACCAGCGCAGCTTCGTCGTGGAGGTCATGGGGCGGCACTGCGGCTACCTGGCCCTGATGAGCGCCATCGCCGGCGGCTGCGACTACGTCCTGATCCCGGAGCACCCGCCCGCCGACGGGTGGGAGGACCGGATGTGCGCCGAGCTGCGACGCGGTCGCGCGGCCGGGCGCCGCGACTCGATCGTCATCGTCGCCGAGGGCGCCCAGGACCGCGAGGGCAGGCCGATCACGGCGGCCTACGTGCGGGACACGATCGAGCAGCGCCTCGACGAGGACACCCGCGTGACGATCCTCGGGCACGTGCAGCGCGGCGGCCGGCCGAGCGCCTTCGACCGGTGGGCCTCCACCTGGCTCGGCCACGCCGCGGCCGAGGAGGTCCTGGCGGCGACCCCGGAGTCGGTGGCCCACGTGGTCGGCATACGCGGCAACCGCATCGCCAAGGTCCCCCTCATGCAGGCCGTCGAGCGCACCCGGGAGGTGCCCGCAGCGATCAGCCGCGGCGACTATGCCGAGGCGATGCGGCTGCGCGGCGGGTCATTCACCGAGATGACTCAGGTGTTCGCCGAGATGTCCGAGCCGCCGGTGCCCGCCCTGGCCGAGGGCGAGGCGCCCCGACGAGTCGCGATCCTGCACGCGGGCGGCCTCGCGCCGGGCATGAACACCGCCGCCCGCGCCGCGGTCCGTCTCGGCATCGACCGCGGGCACACCATGCTGGGCGTGCGCGGCGGCTTCCCCGGGCTGCGGGACGGGCAGGTCGAGGAGCTGACCTGGGGCGACGTGGAGGGGTGGACCTCCATCGGCGGCGCGGAGCTCGGCATCCGGCGCAGCGTCCCCGACATCGAGGACCTCTACGCCATCGGGCGCAGCCTCGAGGCGGCCCGGGTCGACGCGCTGCTGGTCGTCGGCGGCTGGAACGCCTACCAGGGCGCCCACCGGTTGTGGGAGGAGCGGGACCGCTACCCCGCCTTCCGCATCCCCGTGGTGTGCGTCCCGGCCTCGATCGACAACAACCTGCCGGGGTCCGAGCTCGCCATCGGCACCGACACCGCCCTCAACGCGATCGTCGAGGCCGTCGACCGGATCAAGCAGTCCGCGTCGGCGCGGCGGCGCTGCTTCGTGGTCGAGACCATGGGGCGCTACTGCGGCTACCTCGCGCTGATGGGCGGGCTGGCGAGCGGGGCCGAGCGCGTCTACCTCCACGAGGAGGGCATCACCCTCGACGACCTGCAGGACGACGTGCGTCGGCTCCGGTCCTCCTTCGACGCCGGGCGACGCCTCTACCTCGCCATCCGCAACGAGCGCGCGAGCGAGCAGTACACGACGGACTTCCTCGCCCGTCTCCTCGACCAGGAGGGGCAGGAGAGGTATGACGTGCGCCAGGCGGTCCTCGGTCACCTCCAGCAGGGCGGCGACCCCTCGCCCTTCGACCGGGTGCTGGCGACGCGGCTCGTGGCGCACGCGGTGGACCTGCTGACCGAGCAGCTCGCCGCAGGGGGCCGCGAGGCGCAGCTGGTCGGTCTCGTCGCGGGCCGGGTGCAGGCCACGCCCATGGCGCGGATGCTCGAGCTCATGGACATGGCGCACCGTCGTCCCAGAGACCAGTGGTGGCTGGACCTGAGGCCCGTCGTCCGCGCCGTCTCGGAGCCGCCGCCGCCCGTGCTTGCGGGGCCTCGGGCGCCGTCCGCAGGCCTGTGACCTGCGCAGATGTGACCACGTGACCATATCGAGATTTTTTTGGACTCGGGGGTTTGCCGCCTGACGGGCCTGGGCAAGTTACGTGCAGCGGGGCACCGTCGTCCACGGCGACGGCGTCATCCGGCACTTGGTAACCAACGAAAGGCGGAACCCCAGCATGTTCTCCAACGAGCACATCGAGCAGGTCCTCAACGGCACCGTCGTCGACAACAACGGCGACAAGATCGGCAAGGTCGGCGACGTCTACAACGACGACCACACCGGCAACCCGTCCTGGGTGACCGTCAACACCGGCCTGTTCGGCACGTCCAACACCTTCATCCCGCTCGACGACGCGCAGGCCGATGGCGACACCATCCGCGTCCCGTTCTCCAAGGACAAGGTCAAGGACGCCCCCCGCGTGGACGCCGACCGTCACCTGGACGCCGACGAGGAGCGCGAGCTCTACCGCTACTACGGCCAGGACTACGACGAGGGCTACGTCGCTGCCGGCACCCGTGGCGGCGATCACGGCGCTGACGGCGACGCGGACGCCACTGCCGGCCGCAACGACCACGGCGCTGACGGCGACGCGGACGCCACTGCCGGCCGCAACGACCACGGAGCTGACGGCGACGCCGACGCGACCGCCGGTCGTCCCCTCGCCGACCGCGACCGCACCCAGGGCGACAACACGCTGACCCGCTCCGAGGAGGAGCTGCACGTCGGGACCCGCGAGCGCGAGGCCGGCCGCGTGCGCCTGCGCAAGCACGTCCGCACCGAGCGCGAGTCGGTCACGGTCCCGGTGACCCACGAGGAGGTCCGCGTCGAGCGCACCCCCATCCGTGACGGTGAGGGCGGCCGCATCGGTGGCGACGAGACCGCCGAGGTCCGCCTCAAGGCCGACGAGGTCGTCGTCGACAAGGACGTCGTGGCCAAGGAGCAGGTCTCCCTGGGCAAGGAGACGGTGACCGAGCAGCAGCGCGTCACCGAGGACGTCCGCAAGGAGGAGATCGAGGTCGAGCGCGAGGGCGGCGTCCGCGAGGGTGGCCTGCGTGACGGGGTCGGCAACGACCGCGACAACGACGGCAAGGTCGGCCTCGGCGACAAGATCAAGGACAAGCTGGACCGCGACAACGACGGCAAGGTCGGTCGCTGATCAGCCTGATCTGACGCGTCGAGCCCTGCTCGACGACAGGTTAGCCACGACGAAGGCCCGGCTCCCCACGCGGGGGCCGGGCCTGCGTCATGCCCGACGCCGGGCCCCGCATCTGTGAGCTGGGGGCCAGGTTGTGCCGTCACCGTGACGGGTGCGAAGGCGCGCGGCGGGGGTCAGAGCGAGAAGAGCGCCAGGTTGACGGCCGCCTTCATCTCGGACGGGCTGTTGACCTGGGCCGCACGGCCACCGGTGGCGCTGGCGATGGCCTGCAACGCCCCCATGTCCGCCTCGGCGCCGTAGCCCAGGCAGATGATCCTGACGGGTCGCTGGGGGTCCTTGGCCTCGTTGAGGTAGGTGAGGAGCTGGCCGAGCGTGTCCGGGCTGGTGGTGTCGCGGTTGGCGCCGTCGGACAGGACCACGAGCTGGTTGACGTAGCCGGGGTCGTACTCGTCGAGGGTGTAGGCGTAGGCCTCGCGGACGGCCTGGTAGAGGGGTGTCCCTCCCTTGATGGTGACGTCGCTCATGGCCTGCACCACGACGTCGCTGTGCTGGCGGCCGGCGTCGGCGCTCTCGTTGACGGCGAGGTCGGTGGCCCGCTCGACCAGGGGTGTCCCGAGCTCGTTGGAGGTGTGAAAGAACCACACGCCGGAGCGGGCTCGGGGCGACGCGGTCTGGTAGACGTTGCCGACGAGGCCGCGGACCAGGTCGATGCGGCTCGTCGCCCCGCCGGCGAGGTGCTGGTTCATCGACCCCGAGGCGTCCACGAGCACCATCGAGGAGATGCGGGAGTGCATGCCCCGCCAGGCCTGCACGGTCTGCTGCAGCACGGGCAGCGGCACGGCGGCGGGACGCAGCGGCGCGGCGGCATAGGCGACGCCGGCGGGGTGATCGGTGGGCGCGGCGCCGTCGGGCGCCCTCAGGCCGGCCGCGCGCAGGGCGGCCAGGCCGGACGCCGAGGTGAGGTAGGCCCGGAACCCCCGCGCCGAGGCAGCGCCCGGAGCGTCGTCGGCGGTCGCTCCCACCCCCAGCACCGACAGCGGCACGGAGGCGGCGCCGCCGGCGAGGGGGACGGCGGCCAGCGGCACCGTCGGGTCCACGGCGTTGTGCGCGGCGACGGCCCTCTCGGTGGTGACATAGGCCGAGGCGCGGGAGGTCACCTCGGAGAGGGTGTCGTCCTGGTCAGGGAGCACGTCCCCGTCGTTGCCGGCGAGCGAGGTGATGCGGTGCTCGACCTTGATCACGGCGAGGTCCTTGTCGCTCGGCCCCGCGTAGTCCGGCGCCTTGGCGAGCGGCCCGCCGTTGGCGAGGGTGATCATGGCTCCGAACCCGATGGCAGCGGTGGGGCTGGTCGCCGGGTCCGCCATGCGGATCGAGAAGGACGCCCACTCGGGGTGCCCGGTCTGGGCCCAGGTCGACCGCCCCAGCATCCACGAACGCCAGGCGTCGGGGGTGAGCGGCCGGGTGGGCCAGCCCCAGGCGCCCGTGTCGGCCATGGCCGAGGGCATCGCGAGGACGACGGGGGTGCTGGCGACCAGCTGCGGGGCGGTGCGCCTCACGGAGCTGGGGAGGGCGGCGACGTCCCCCTCGGACCGGGCGAGCCACAGCGCGGCCCGGTCCGATGAGAGCAGCCCGGGGAGTGCGGCGGGCCCCGCGGCCTGCTGCACCGCCACCCGGGCGCAGGCCGATCGCTGCGCGACGCGATAGTCGTCGGCGACCCGGGCGAGGGCGTCGGTCAGGTCGGGGGAGGCATAGAGCGTGGTGGCGTCGTCGCACGTGCGGACCTCGACCTGCCGCGAGCCCGTCGGCCCCTGCACCCCGGCCGTGGCTCCCCGACCGTCCCCGGTCCCCGAGCCGGCGCGCCCCTGCACGGCCACGACCCCCACCCCGCCGAGGGCGGCGAGGGCGATGATGGCGGCGGCGACGTTGCCCACCCGGTCGCTGGAGCTGCCGCGGTGACGGCCGTAGGTCTGCGACACGGGACACCTCCCAGGACTGCGGGCATCGGGCGTGCGACGGGTCCTGCACCCGACGCCGTCCGTGACGCACAGGTCGCGGTGCGCCGGAAGCGTAACTATTGGAGGGCATTCGGGTGATGTGACGCCAGTCCTGCATCGATTACCGGCGTACGACGAGCCAGGAGCGTGCCGAGAGGGTCAGAGCCAGCCGAGACGGCCCTTGGCGAGCGTGTAGCCGACGAAGGCGACCACGTCGAGCAGCGTGTGCGCGACGACGAGCGGCATGACCCGGCCGCGTCGCTGGTAGTAGGCGCCCAGCACCAGGCCCATCACGGCGTTGCCGAGGAACGCCCCGAAGCCCTGGTAGAGGTGGTAGCTCCCGCGCAGGAGGGCGGACAGCACGAGCGCCAGGCGGTCCGGCATACCGGCCTGGCGCAGTCGCGCGAGGAGGTAGGCGACGACGACGACCTCCTCGAGCACGGAGTTCTGCACCGCCGCCAGCACGAGCACCGGGATCGTCCACCAGGTCGAGGTGAGGTCCGCGGCGACCACCTGGGTGGTGATCCCGAGGTGGCGGCCGAGGACATAGAGTCCCAGGCCCGGTATGCCGATCACTGCCGCGAGGAGCGCGCCGTGCGCGGCGTCGCGGCCCGGCTCACGCCGGTCCCAGCCGATGCGGGGGTCGGCGGGTGGACGGCGGTGCCGCAGGAGGAACACCGCCATGGCGGGGGCCACCAGGCCGAGGGCGATCCCGGTCAGCTGGTAGGCGAGGTCGAGCCAGGGGCGGTCGGGCGTGACCGACTGGTTGAGGGTCGAGGTCTGCTGGTTGAGCGCGACCTGGCGGGTCGTGCGCTCGATGATGCGCAGGACCGAGTAGATCGCGGACGACCCGAGGGACAGGCCGAGCAGCAGGAGCACCTCGACCAGGTGGTCGCGGTGCTCCCGCTGCTCGATGGGCCTGCCCATGGGCGCACCCTATGCCGCGTCGGCGGCGGGAGGCGGTGGCGTCAGTGCGCCCGCGCGGCGCGCGCCGCGTCGGACGCGTCGCGGCGCATGTCCTCGACGTCCTTCATCTTGCGCTGGGTCCACGGGACGAGCGCGAACAGCACCACCGCGCAGGCCAGCGTCATGCCGCCCAAGGTGTAGTAGAAGGCCGCGTCGGACAGGCCGGCCATGCCCTTGATCAGCAGCGCCGCGACGCCCTGGCCGACGGCCGAGGTCAGCAGCCAGAGGGCCATGGCCTGGCTGGCGAACGCCTTGGGGGCCAGCATCGTGGTCGCCGACAGCCCGACGGGGGACAGGAACAGCTCGGCGACGGTCTGCATCACGAAGACCAGGCCGAGGAAGTAGAACGGCGCCAGGGAGGAGCCCCCGCTCCAGGTGCCGAAGGCCCATCCCATCAGCATGGCCGACAGGCCGATCAGGGCGACGGACAGCGCGAACTTCGCGGGCGTCTGGGGGAAGCGGCCGGCGCGGCGCGTGAAGAACCACCCGACGATCGGAGCCAGCACCACGATCGCGAAGGGGTTGATCGACTGGTACCACGACGGGTTGATGGTGAAGCCGCCGACCTGGAGCTGGGTGTTGTCCTTGGCGAAGCTCGCCATCTTGACCGCGGCCTGCTCGAAGATCATGAAGAACAGCGCACCGCCCACCCACAGCGGCACGTAGGCCGCGAGGTGACTCCGCTCGGTCGCGTCGACCTTGGGGCTGCGGAACATCATGACGAAGTAGCCGACGGCCGCGACGATGGACAGCGCCGCGACGGTGTCGACGATGGCCGCGGTCGTGGCGCCGCCCTCCAGGGCGTTGAACACGAAGTACAGGACTGCCGTGCCCACGACGACGGCGACCGAGACCCCGGCCACACGGGCGCCGTCCTTGCCGGTCAGGGGGTTGGGGACGGTCGACCCGATGCCGTGCAGGGCCTTCTTGCCCGCGACGAAGGACAGGATGGCCAGTCCCATGCCGACGGCCGCGGCGGAGAAGCCGACGTGGTAGCCCCAGCGCCCCTGCAGGAAGCCCACGATCAGCGGGGACAGGAAGGCGCCGATGTTGATCGACATGTAGAAGATCTGGAACCCGCCGTCGCGGCGGGGGTCGTCGCGGTCGTAGAGCTCCCCGACCATGGTGGACAGGTTGGGCTTGATGAACCCGGTGCCGATGGCGACCAGGCAGATGCCGAGCCAGGCGGTCGCCACGGTCGGCAGGGCCAGGCAGATGTGGCCGACCATGATGATGATGCCGCCGTACAGCGTCGACCTCCAGGCGCCGAGCAGCCGGTCGGCGGCCAGGCCACCGGGGATGGCGAGGAGGTAGACCGCGGCGCCGTAGGTCGCCACGATCGCCTCACCGGTCGAGTCCTTGATCTGCAGGCCGCCGTTGGCGACCGTGTCGACGATGAAGTACAGGAGGATGGCCTTCATCCCGTAGTACGAGAAGCGCTCCCAGAACTCGACCTGGAACAACCAGGCCAGGCCCTTGGGGTGACCGACGAATCCTCGGTCGTCCCTGGAGGAGGGTCTGGCGGGTGCGGGGGTGGTCTTGCCGATCGTGGCCATCGGTCTGGCCTTCTCTCTCATAGGTCGTGGTGGCCCACGCCGTCGGGGGCCAGGGTGCCGATGGGGTGGGGCACGGTATCCACCGTATGCCCCTCCGGGCGTCCCCGAACCTCGGGGGCTGCTTCATCAGGCGAGACTCGCTGCGGCGCATACCTATCTGCGGCCTACCGTGGGGGGCTCGGCGGGGCCGAGCATGAACACTCACGACCGGCCTGACCAGGCCAGATCGGCCCCTCCCCGGTGTAGGCCCCGGGGCCGCTCTGCGCTTTGATAGGGGCGGACATCGGCGGGGAAGCCTTCGACTCGGGGGGCGCTCCACCCAGAACCAGCGAGCGAGGGACCTGAGATGACGAGCGAGCGCAGAGCCTACGTCGGCTCGGAGGTCGGACAGCTCCGACGGGTGCTGCTGCACCGCCCCGACCGGGAGCTGTCGCGCCTGACGCCGAGCAACAAGGAGGCCCTGCTCTTCGACGACCTGCCGTGGTTCGAGGAGGCGCAGAAGGAGCACGACGAGTTCGCCCAGGCCCTGCGCGACCTGGACGTCGAGGTGCTCTACCTCCAGGAGGTGCTCACCGAGACCCTCGAGCACCCGGCGGCGCGGCAGTTCCTGTTCGACCACCTCCTCGACGACGAGGTCTTCGGCCCACAGGCGATCGACCCGATGCTCGCCGTCCTGTCGGGGATGGACTCGCGCGAGCTGGCGTCGGTCCTCATCGGCGGCATCACCAAGGAGGAGATGCTGGGCCGTATGCCGCACGAGCCCGCCTCGCTCGTCCTGCACTCCATGGGGCGCGACCAGTTCGTGCTGGCGCCCCTGCCCAACCACCTGTTCACCCGCGACACCACCTGCTGGGTCTACGGCGGGGTCTCGATCAACTCGATGAGGATGACGGCGCGCGTGCGCGAGTCCCTCCACTACGAGGCGATCTACCACTGGCACCCGGAGCTGTCCGGCGGCGACCACTCGCTGACCCGCTGGTCGGACGGTCTCGGCACCGGTCTGGCCTCGATGGAGGGCGGCGACGTGCACGTGCTGGGGCGCGGCGGGGTCCTCGTCGGTATGTCGGAGCGCACGACCCCCCAGGCGGTGGAGCGGCTGGCGCAGCAGCTGTTCAAAGCGCAAGCCGCCACCAGCGTCGTCGCGATCGCCATGCCGCAGGGACGCGCGATGATGCATCTCGACACCGTCATGTCGATGGTCGACGAGCACACCTTCACGAAGTACGCCGGGTTGGGGATGCTCCCGGCATACACCCTGACCCCGGGGGACGAACCCGGCCGGCTGCGGGTCCGGTCCCACGCACCCGAGGACATGCACAGGGCGATCGCGGGGGCGATCGGCCTGGACGACATCCGCACCCTGACCGCCGACCAGGACCTGGCGGCGGCGGAGCGGGAGCAGTGGGACGACGGCTGCAACGTGCTCACCGTCCGGCCCGGCGTGGTGATCGCCTACGAGCGAAACACCACGAGCAACGACCACCTGCGCGACAACGGTGTCGAGGTGGTCACCATCAAGGGGAGCGAGCTGGGCCGGGGCCGTGGCGGCCCGCGCTGCATGAGCTGCCCCATCGAGCGAGAGGACATCTGATGTCGTTCACCCTGCGCCACCGCAACTTCCTCAAGGAGGTGGACTTCACCCCCGCGGAGTGGAAGCACCTGCTGAAGCTGTCCGCGGACCTCAAGGCCGCGAAGTACGCCGGGACCGAGCAGCCGCGGCTGCGGGGCAAGAACATCGCGCTGATCTTCGAGAAGACCTCGACCCGGACGCGCTGCGCCTTCGAGGTCGCGGCGTACGACCAGGGCGCGGGGGTGACCTACCTCGAGCCCACGGGCTCGCAGATCGGGCACAAGGAGTCGATGAAGGACACCGCGCGGGTGCTGGGGCGCATGTATGACGGCATCGAGTACCGCGGCTTCGCGCAGTCGCTCGTCGAGACGCTCGGGGAGTTCGCGGGCGTCCCGGTGTGGAACGGCCTGACCGACGAGTGGCACCCCACCCAGATGCTCGCCGACCAGCTCACGATGACGGAGCACTCGGACAAGCCGCTGTCGCAGATCGCCTTCGCCTACCTCGGCGACGCGCGCAACAACGTCGGCAACTCGCTGCTGGTGTCCGGCGCCATGGCCGGGATGGACGTGCGCATGGTCGCGCCGACGTCGCTGCAGAACACCGAGGAGGTCGTCGCCCTGGCGCGCGGGATCGCGGAGCAGACCGGTGCCCGCATCACGATCACCGACGACGTCGAGGCGGGGGTGCGCGACGCGGACTTCCTCTACACCGACGTGTGGGTGTCGATGGGTGAGCCCAAGGAGGTCTGGGACGAGCGGATCGCGCTGCTCAAGGACTACCAGGTCAACAAGGCCACGATGGAGGCGACAGGCAACCCGCAGGTCAAGTTCATGCACTGCCTGCCGGCCTTTCACGACCGGGCCACCAAGGTGGGGGAGGACATCTTCCAGGCCACCGGCATGGAGGCCCTCGAGGTCACCGACGAGGTCTTCGAGTCCGAGGCGTCGATCGTCTTCGACCAGGCGGAGAACCGCATGCACACGATCAAGGCGGTCATGGTCGCCACGCTGGGGGACTGACCCGTGCGCATCGTCGTCGCCCTCGGCGGCAATGCCCTGCTCGAGCGGGGCGAGAAGCCCGACGCCTCGACCCAGCTCGAGCGCGCCAAGGCGGCGGCCCGCGCCCTCGCGCCGCTGGCGGAGGAGCACGAGCTGGTGATCACCCACGGCAACGGCCCGCAGGTGGGGGTGCTGGCGCTGGAGTCGGCCAACGACCCGGCCCTGTCGGAGCCCTACCCCTTCGACACGCTGGGTGCGCAGACGCAGGGGATGATCGGCTACTGGCTGCTGCAGTCCCTGCAGAACGCCCTGCCCGGCCGACAGGTCGCCGCGATGGTCAACCAGACCCTGGTGATGGCGCACGACCCGGCGTTCGCCGACCCGACGAAGTTCGTCGGCGAGACCTACTCGGAGGCCGAGGCACGGTCCAAGGCGGAGGAGCGCGGCTGGACCGTCAAGCAGGACACCAAGGGGTGGCGCCGCGTGGTGGCCTCCCCGACGCCGCAGCGCATCGTCGAGACCCGGATCGTCCGGCTGCTGCTGTCGTCCGGTGCGGTCGTGGTCTGTGCGGGCGGTGGCGGCATACCGGTGATCCGGGACGAGAAGGGCAAGCTCAAGGGCGTCGAGGCGGTCGTCGACAAGGACCTCACGGCGGGCCGGCTCGCCGAGGCGCTCGAGGCGGACGCGCTGTTCATCCTCACCGACGTCCCCAACGTGATCGAGGGCTTCGGGACGGACGAGGAGCGGCCGATCACGCGGGCGACGCCGGGGATGCTGCGGGCGATGGACCTGCCGGCGGGGTCGATGGGCCCCAAGGTCGAGGCCGTATGCCGCTTCGTCGAGCTCACCGGAGACCTCGCCGGGATCGGCCGGCTGCAGGACGTGGCCGCCATGATCGAGGGCGAGGCGGGCACGATCGTGACGCCCGGCGGCAACTACGGCGGCCCCGACGACCTCAACCCCCGCCACGAGCTCACCGTCGACATCTGACCTACCGGGGGTAAGGGCATCGACCGGCCTTCGTTCGCCAGGTCGATGATCCCGCCGGGGGTAAGGGCATCGACCGGCCTTCGTTCGCCAGGTCGATGATCCCGCCGGGGGTAAGGGCATCGACCGGGCTTCGTTCGCCAGGTCGATGATCCCGCCGGGGGTAAGGGCATCGACCGGCCTTCGTTCGCCAGGTCGATGATCCCGCCCCCGGTAGGAGCGCGCCGAATGTGGCCGCGCGGTCACGGAGAGCCATGAGCGTCGGGCAAATAGGCGCGGAGGTTACTCATCGGTAGAGGGATGGCGCACGGGCCGATAGCGTCACGACCCACCGTGACCCGGGGCGCTGCCCGGTCAGCGCCCCGAACTCCACCCAGGGAGACCGCCGCCATGATGCACCGCCACCTCCGCACCGTGACCGCCGTGGGGATCCTCGCAACCACTGCCCTCGCCGGCTCCGCGTGCAGCCACGAGACCGCCGCCGCCGGTGGCTCCGAGGAGGCGTTGCAGCATGCCTTCGCCGCCTCGGAGGCCGCGCTGCGCAAGCTCGAGAAGCTGCCCGTCGACGGGCCGGTCGCCTCGGCCGACTTCCTGACGCCGGAGTACCTCGAGCAGCACAACGCGATGAGCCGGAGCATCGAGGCGAGCGGCAACCGGATGGTGGGTCAGCGCAGGTTCGAGTCGATCACGCGCGTGCAGTACGCCATCTGGCCGAAGCCCGTGACCTCCCTGCGGGTGTGCAGCGTCGGCGACGTCCGCATGCTCGACGAGCACGGCAAGGACGTCACCGTGGGCCTCGACCGCAAGCCCAAGCCGAAGGGCGCGACGCGCGACGCGATCGTCTACGACCTGGAGTCGCGCGACGAGGGCAAGACCTTCCTCGTCAAGGGTGCGCTCCCGGACGGGAGGTGCTGACCTCCGGCGCCGACCAGCCCTTGGTCGTATGACGTCAACCGCCCGCCTCCCAGGTCACCGGGAGGCGGGCGGCCCCGGCATACGGGGTCAGACGTCGGCGTCCTCGTGGCGGTCGTTGGGTGCGAACCACTGACCGGGGGCGTGGCCGGGACGGCGGTGCCACACCTCGCCGGGGATGCCTGCCGGCATGTGGGGGTTGTCGTCGAGGTCGAAACCGGCGTCCACCGGGTCCGCGTGGGACTCGAGGTCGCGCAGGGCGGCGATCGCGTGCCTGCCGAGCGCGATGAGCGCGACGAGGTTGAGCACCGCCATGAAGGTCATGGCCAGGTCGGCCAGGTCCCACACGAAGGCCAGGCTCTGCAGCGCGCCCCAGGCCACGGCACCGATGGTGAGCAGCCGGATCGCGAGCTCGCCGACCCGGCCGCCGCGCATGAAGTCCATGTTGACCTCGGCGTAGGTCTCGTTGCCGATGACCGAGCTGAACGCGAAGATGAAGATCAGGAAGGCCATGACCGGCGCGACCCAGGACCCGAGCTCGCTGGCCAGCGCGGTCTGGGTGAGCGTCGCCGCCTGGTCGCGCGTGGTCACGCCGGGGGTGTAGATGGACGGTCCGGCCAGCAGGATCATCACGGCGGTCGAGGTGCAGACGATGATCGTGTCGATGAAGACGCCGAGCGCCTGCACCATGCCCTGGTGGGCGGGGTGCGAGGTGGTGGCGGCGGCGGCGGCGTTGGGCGCCGAGCCCATGCCGGCCTCGTTGGAGAACATCCCGCGCTTCACGCCGTTGAGCACGGCGGCGAGGATGCCGCCGGCGGTGCCGGCCAGCGCCTGGTCGAGCCCGAATGCCCCGCGGAAGATGTCGCCGATGGCACTGGGCACGTCCCCGATCCGCATGACCAGGACGGCCACCGCGAGCAGGAAGTAGGCGAGCGCCATCAGCGGCGCCATGTACTCCGTGACGCGGGCGACGGACTTGAGGCCGCCGAGGACGATGGCGGCCGTGATGACGACCAGGATGATCGCGGTGATCCAGGTGGGGATGCCCCAGGTGCCCTCGAAGACCCCGGCGATGGTGTTGGCCTGCACCATGTTGAACGCGAGGCCGAAGGTGAAGATCAGGCAGATCGCGAAGGCGATGCCCATGGGTCGCGACTTCAGTCCGCGCTGCATGTAGTAGGCCGGGCCGCCGCGGAAGGTGCCGTCGGTGTGCGGGACCTTGTAGAGCTGGGCGAGCGTCGCCTCGACGAAGGCGGTGGCCATGCCGAGGAAGGCCATCACCCACATCCAGAAGATCGCACCGGGGCCACCGAGCGCCAGGGCGATGGCGACGCCGACGATGTTGCCGGTGCCGACGCGGGAGGCCAGGGAGATGCAGAACGCCTGGAAGCTGGAGATGCCCTCGCCGCCGCCGCTGCGTGACCCGACGGCCACCTTGACCATGGTGCCGAAGCGGCGGAACTGGGCGCCCTTGCTCCACAGCGTGAAGAGGATGCCGGCGGCGGCCAGCATGACGATCAGCAGCCAGGTGAGCTTGTCGTTGACGGCGAGGATGCCGTCGTGGATCGCGTTCAAGGATGGTCCGTTCGTGGGGGTCAGGTGGGGGCCGCGGCCGGGCCGTCGATGGAGGACAGCGTATGCCGACCCGCCCGCCTCGGCCGGTGGAGGCGGACGGGCGGTTGCGGCATACGGCCGGTCGCCGGTGGGCGAGGTCTGCCGGTCAGCGGGCGGGGGTGATCCGCCCGCGGCACTCGCCGAGGCCGATGCGGCGGCCGTCGCGTCCGCGAGCGGTGGCCGCCAGCACGACCTCGTCGCCGTCCTCGAGGAACGTCCTCGTGGAGCCATCGGACAGGGTGATCGGATCGCGCCCGCCCCAGGTCATCTCGATGAACGCCCCGCGCTGGTCGACCTCGGTGCCGGAGATGGTCCCGGAGGCGTAGAAGTCGCCGGTGCTCACGGACGCGCCGTTGATGGTGGTGTGGGCGAGCATCTGGGCGGGGGTCCAGTACATCTGGGCGTAGGGCGGCCGGGAGACGACCTCGCCGTTGAGCTGCACCTCGAGCTCGATGTCCAGTCCCCAGGGCTCGCCGTCGACGTCCTGCAGGTAGTCCTGCAGCGGCACGTCGCGGGCCGGCGGCTCGATCCGAGCGTCCTGCAGGGCCGCGAGCGGCAGCACCCAGCCGCTGATCGACGTGGCGAAGGACTTGCCGAGGAAGGGGCCGAGGGGGACGTACTCCCACGCCTGGATGTCGCGGGCGGACCAGTCGTTGGTGAGAGTCACGCCGAAGACGTGCTGGTCGAACTCGCTCACGGCGACGGAGGATCCGCGCTCTGACCCCACGCCGACCACGAAGCCCAGCTCGGCCTCGACGTCGAGACGGACCGACGGGCCGAAGACGACGTCGCCGTCGGGCGTCCGCCGCTGGCCCTGCGGGCGTGGGACATCCGAGCCCGACACGATCACGGTCTGGGAGCGGCCGTGGTAGCCGATCGGCAGGTGCTTCCAGTTGGGCGTGAGCGGCTCGGAGTCGGGGCGAAAGATCCGGCCGATGTTGGACGCGTGGTTCTCCGAGGCGTAGAAGTCGACGTAGTCACCCACCGTGAACGGCATCAGCATCGTCACGTCGGCGAGGTCCACCAGGGACGGCTCGACGAGGGGGCGGTAGCTCTCGTCGCGCAGCCACGTCTGGACGTCGCTGCGCAGCCGCGCCCACGCCTCCGGTCCCGCCGCGAGCAGGACGTCGAGGTTGCCCTCCTCGACGACGTCGGACCACTCGCCGGGCAGCTCGGGCGCGGCCTCCGTGAGGTCGAGGGCCTGGTCACCGATGCGCACCCCGAGGTGGGCGAAGTCGTCGCCGGTGTCCATGGACCCATAGGGCAGGGCGTCCAGGCCGAACGGGCTGTCCTGCAGGATCTCGACCCAGGTGGTCGTCACGGGTGCTCCTTGTCGTGATGAGGTGATGAGGTGGCGCGGCGGTGCGGCGGTGCGGTCAGCGAGGGCCTACTGCTGCTGGTCGACCTGCTGGGTGGGGTCGCGCCGCTCGAGCACCTCGACGCGCGAGGTGAGGCCCAGGGCGGCGAGGTCCTCGACGGGCGTGCCCGTGCTGCAGGAGCCGTAGGCCACGAGTCCTGCTCGCACCCGCCGCTGCTCGTCGTCCGCCGCGGCGAGCGCCTCGGCCGCGAGGGCCGGGCCGTCGGTGCTGGCGAGCGCCTCCACGACCTGCTGGCGGTCGGCCCCGGCCACCGCCCGCAGGAGCGCCACGAGGATGTTGAGGACGCCGTGGTGCTCGAAACCCGTCCGGTCGTCGGTGTAGCGCACGGCGTGGTGCAGGCCGGCCGTGCACTTGAACCGCGCGCCGAGCTCGCCCGCGGCAGCGAGGAGGTCGGCGAGCTGGTCGACGCTCGGGAAGAGGTCGGGTGTGACGCCGCCGCAGCGGACCTTGGCGCCGAGCCCGGCGTCGTGCACCGAGGTCAGCGCGGCCCGGGTCTCACCCTCGTCGGCCCGGGCGAGGGGGATCTCGACGTAGGCCGTCACGGCGTCGGGCAGGGCGCTGGTCGCCGCCACGACCGCGGCCACCGCCTCGTCGAGCGGCTGGTCCAGGGGCAGCCGCAGCTCGACGGCGCCCAGGTGCAGGCGTGGGTCGCCGAGCAGGGAGCTGGCGAGGCCGGGCAGCGAGGCCAGGGGCTCGTCGAGGATCACCCCGACGTCGACGGTCTCCCCCTCGCGCAGCGCCTGGCGCAGCTCGTCGAGCCGGCTGGCGGGGCACAGGAACCGGCCGGTGTGCACCGGGTGGGCGGCGTCCAGGTCGGCCCGGTGACGGGCGACGGCGTCGTCCATCGCGAGGGCGGTGGGTGGGAAGAGGCCGGCGTCGTCGACCAGCGCCGCCACGAGCGGCTGGGTCGCGAGCGGTGCGGGGGCCCCGGGTGCGTCGGTTGCGTCCGTCATACGGCTGATCATCCCTGACCCAGCCGGCGCCCGCCCGACCAGCTGTAGGGGTAGCGGTCGTCCTCGGTCGCCAGCGCGCCCTCGCCGAGGTCCAGCGGCCGGAAGGTGTCCACCATGACCGCCAGCTCGTCGAAGAACTCCGCCCCGATGGACCGCTCGTAGGCGCCCGGCTGCGGCCCGTGGGCGTGACCTGCCGGGTGCAGCGAGATCGAGCCCTGCCCGATGCCGGAGCCCTTGCGCGCCTCGTAGTCGCCGCCGCAGTAGAACATGACCTCGTCGCTGTCGACGTTGGAGTGGTAGTAGGGCACCGGGATCGCGAGCGGGTGGTAGTCGACCTTGCGCGGCACGAAGTTGCAGACCACGAAGTTGTGCCCCTCCCACACCAGGTGGGCGGGCGGCGGCTGGTGGACCCGCCCGGTGATCGGCTCGAAGTCGCCGATGTTGAAGACGTAGGGGTAGAGGCAGCCGTCCCACCCGACCACGTCGAAGGGGTGCTGCGGCTGGACGTGGATCGTGCCGTCCAGGCCCGACGGTCCGCGCCCGCGGTGCTTGATGTAGACCTCGACGTCCTGCTCGTCGACCAGCTGCGGCTCGTCGACGTGACGGAAGTCGCGCTCGCAGTAGGGCGCGTGCTCGAGCAGCTGGCCGTGCTTGGACAGGTAGCCGCGCGGCGGGTTGATGTGGCTGTTGGCCTCGATGACGTAGACGCGGACCGGCTCGTCGCCCGTGGGCACCCACCGGTGGATCACCGCGCGGGGGATCATCACGTAGTCGCCCTGGTGGACGTCGACGTGGCCGAGCTGGGTCTCCAGCGTGGCCGTCCCGGACTCGACGTAGCAGCACTCGTCGCCGACGGCGTTCTTGTAGAGCGGGCTGGTCTCGGTCGCGGCGACATAGCCGAGCCGCACGTCGCCGTTGCCGAGCAGCAGCCGCCGCCCGGTCACCACGTCCCGCCCGTCGGCACCGAGGGCGTGGGTCCGCAGGTGGCGCGGCAGCAGCGGGTCGTTGGGCGTGAGCGTCTGGTCGGGCAGCTCCCAGGGGCGGACGTCGACGATCGCGCTGGGGATGTAGCGGTGGTAGAGCAGGCTCGAGTCCGAGCTGAACCCCTCCTCGCCCATGAGCTCCTCGTAGTAGAGGTCACCCTCAGGGGTGCGGTGCTGCGTGTGCCGCTTGGGCGGGATGGTGCCCGCGCTGCGGTAGTGAGCCATGACGCCCTCGTCTCTCGCACCACTGATACATCGATGTACTATCTGGACTGTAGCGGACGGGTCCGACAGACGCCAGGGGGTGCCATGAGCGAGCTGGACTTCTGGTCCTTCGTGCGCGAGGCGCGGTCCCGTCTCACCGACGCGGGCTACGCCGACCCCGGGGCCACCGAGCTGTTGCTCACGCTCAACCGCGCGTCCGGGATCGTCACCTACGACCTCGAGGCGTCGGTGCACCGGCCGGCGGGCCGGTCGTGGTCGGCCTTCCGCATCCTCTACGTCCTGTGGCTGGCCGGCGCGATGGAGCCCAAGCGGGTCGCGGAGCTCACCGGCCTCACCCGCGCGGCCGTCTCCAACCTCACCGGCGGCCTGGTCGACGACGGTCTCGTATGCCGCGAGCCCGCCCCCCACGACGGCCGCTCCGTCCGGCTCGGGCTGACGCCACGCGGGGTGGAGGAGATCCGCGCCCTCTTTGCCACGCAGCACGAGCGCGAGCAGGCCTGGGCGGCAGCGCTCACCCCGCTCGAGCGGCACCTGCTGGTGACCCTGCTCGACAAGCTCGTGGGGTCCCGCGACGACCTGTCCCCGCGGCTGCGCCACTGACCGCCCCTCCTCGGCGCAACGGGGACGTTCGTGATCGGTTTCCGGGCACGAACGTCCCCGTTGCGGGTGCGGGGGTGCGGCAGACTCGGGGGCATGGCCTGGACCGAGCACGTCATCTGGTGGCACGTCTATCCGCTGGGCGCCGTCGGTGCGCCCATCAGGGATCCGTATGACGAGAGCCTGGTCGCCCACCCGCTGCGGCGCCTGCACGGATGGCTGGACTACGCGATCGCGCTGGGCGTCAACGGGCTCCAGCTCGGCCCGGTCTTCGCGTCGACCACGCACGGCTACGACACCGTCGACCACGTCCGGATCGACCCGCGGCTCGGCGACGACGGAGACTTCGACGAGCTGGTGCGGCGCTGCCACGACCGGGGCCTGCGGGTGATGCTCGACGGCGTCTTCAACCACGTCGGGCTCGAGCACCCCCTCTACCAGCAGGCTCTCGCCGGCGGCCGAGAGTCGCACGCCGCCAGGTACTTCCGCATCGACTGGGACGCCGACGGCGGGCCCCGCCCGGACGTCTTCGAGGGGCACGGGTCCCTCGTCGCACTCGACCACACCCGCGACGAGGTCGTCGATCTGGTCGTCGAGGTCATGCTGCACTGGCTGCGTCGGGGCATCGACGGGTGGCGGCTGGACGCGGCATACGCCGTCGACCCGGCGTTCTGGGCGCGGGTGCTGCCGCGCGTGCGGGCGGAGTTCCCGGAGGCGACCTTCGTCGGGGAGGTGATCCACGGCGACTACGCCGCGATCGTGCGTGAGTCGACGCTGGACTCCGTCACGCAGTACGAGCTGTGGAAGGCCCTCTGGTCCTCGCTCCACGACAAGAACTTCTACGAGCTGTCGCACGCCCTCGAGCGGCACGGCGCCCTGCTCGACACGTTCGTGCCGATGACCTTCGTCGGCAACCACGACGTCACCCGCATCGCCTCCCGTGTCGGCCCGGCGGCGGCGGTGCTCGCGGTGGCCTGCCTGCTCACGGTGGGCGGCACGCCCTCGCTCTACTACGGCGACGAGCAGGCCTTCGAGGGCGTCAAGGAGGACCGCGAGGGCGGCGACGACGCCGTCCGACCTCCGCTGCCCGCGACCCCCGCCGAGCTGAGCACCTTGGGGGAGTGGATGTTTCACGTGCACCAGGGGCTGATCGCGGTGCGGCGCCAGCACCCCTGGCTCGTCCGTGCGCGCACGCGGGTGGTGGAGCTCAGCAACGAGCGGTTCGTCTACGAGTCGCGCCCCGCTGCCGGCGCCCCCGAGGAGGGTGACCCCGCTGCCGTCATACGGGTCACGCTGGAGGTGTCGGGCGAGCCGCGGGTGCAGGTCGAGACGTCCGGCGCGACCGCCTTCACCTGGCCCGCCGGCTGACCACCCGCTCCCGGCGCGTCCGCGGCCACCCCATGCGGCCGTCAGACTCTGTGGACGTCTTGGGCCTGAGCCCAGGAGCCAGCGGACGCCGTCAGAGGTGCTTGTCGGCCGTGACCTGCACGAGGTGGACGGGGTTGCCGTCGGGGTCTGCTACCCAGGCCGCGCGGGTCCGCCCACCCTGGAAGGGATGCGGCTCGGACAGCAGCGGAGCGCCTCCCGCGGTCAGCCGGACGACCTCGCCGTCGACGTCGTCGCAGTAGAGCACGATCTCCACGGGCCGACCGCCGAGCTGTGGGTCCAGACCGTGGTCCTCCCGGGCGGCGGTGACGGTGGAGATCCCGATCGTGAACCTGTCCAGCGTCAGCTCCACGTGCACGGGGTCTCCGTGGGAGGGGCTTCGAGAGGTCACGTAGAAGTCGAGCCCCTCGTAGAACGACGTGAGGCGGGGGAGATCGTCGGTGTACAGCGTGATCATCGGCGTCCGGTACATGTCTCGACCGTAGTGGAGCGGGAAGGGCGGACGGGTGGGCGAGCCCGACCGGATCACGTGGGTACCGCCGGACGCCCAGATGAGTGGGCAGAGATAGGCCTCCCAGGCGCATTCGTGGTGCCACTCTCGCCCTCTCACGGGCGCCCGGTCGCAGAGCGCGCACGGCTGCGAGGATGGCTGCACCGACGAGAGGAGCACGCCATGAGCGACCCGACCGAGGGCCACGTCCAGCAGGGCGACGGCCCGGACCGCAGGCCTGGCACGACCGAGGGCACGTCGACGCTGGTCGAGCAGGTGTGCGGGCGCGCTGAGTCCCGGGGAGGGCGGCCCGGTGCGACCGCGGTCGTCGATAACGACAGCGCCAAGGTGGTGGCCTTCGAGTTCGCCGAGGGCGACCAGCTCACAGAGCACGCCGCGCGACATCCCGTGCTGATCCAGGTGATCCGCGGGCGGGTGAGCTTCGAGCTGCCGGACCGCACCGTCGAGCTCGCGCCGGGGGCGCTGCTGCACCTGACGCCGATGCTGCGACACGCGGTCCGCGCGCTGGAGCCGACGACGCTGACGGTGACGATGCTCCTGCCGCGCCCCTGAGGCGAGCGGCACGCGCAGGTCAGCGGGGCAGGACGCGCCGGACCGCGGCACCCACCTCTGCCGGCGTCGCGACCATCGCGATGATCGCGGCGATGTGCGCATCGGGCCGTATGACGACCGCCTGCCGCCCGTCGAGGTGCGGGCTCTGCTCGACGACCCCGTCAGGATCGACCGCGTCCAGCGCGACCTCGGGGGTGAGGATGGAGGGGGTGGGGTGCTGGCGGCGTCTGGCCGCGCTGCGTTCAGCTGAAGACGACCCAGGCGATCGCGACGTAGTGCACGATCGCCGCCAGGATCGTGCAGGCGTGAAACACCTCGTGGAAGCCGAACCAGGTCGGCGAGGGGTTGGGCCGCTTGAGGCCGTAGCAGACCGCGCCACCGGTGTAGAGCAGCCCGCCCACCGCGATCAGGATCACGGTCACCGCTCCACCTGCGGCCCAGAACTGCGTCAGCCACCCGACCGCGGCCCACCCCATCGCGACGTACAGCAGGGTGTAGAGCCACCGCGGCGCCTCGATCCACAGCGTCCGGAACAGCACGCCGGCGAGCGCGCACGACCAGATCAGCGTCAGCAGGATCACCCGGGATCGGCCCTCGAGCAGCAGCAGCGCGAGCGGCGTGTAGCTGCCCGCGATGAAGACATAGATGTTGGCGTGGTCCCACCGCCGGAACACCGCGTAGACCTTGTCGTTCCACCTGCCCCGGTGGTAGGTCGCGCTCGTCCCGAACAGCATCAGGGCCGCCACGAGATAGACCGCGCTGCCGATGCGCCCTGTCAGCGTCGGCGCGAACACGCACAGCACCAGCCCGGCGAAGAAGATCACGGGGGTCATGCCGGCGTGCAGCCACCCGCGCAGCTTGGGCTTGACCTGGCGCAAGGCCTCCACCGGCCGCTGCGCGACGCTCGGCGAGGACGCGGCGCGGGAGGCTCCGGTGGTGTCAGGGTGTTCAGCGACGACGGGCATACCTTGACGTTACGCGCGCAACCTGGGCGGGGGCCACGCTCGACATACGGGATCACGACGCGATCACTGCTCGCCCGGCGACAAAGCCGACCGACCGGTGACCCTCTAGCCTCTGGTGCCATGAGCTCATCGACCGGGGCAACGTCGCCCCCGCCCACCGCCCAGCGCGAGTCGCCGCTCGCCCGAGTCGCCCTGCGCTTCACCGCCTTCACCGAGAAGTGGCTGCCCGACGCGTTCGGGTTCGTCCTCATCGGCACGCTGCTGATCCTGCTGCTCGGCCTCGTCACCGGCGAGCCGCTGCTCAAGGCCGCGGCCGACCCCAAGAAGCTCACCGGGATGGGCCTGGTGGACGCCTGGGGTGCCGGGTTCTGGAGCCTGATCACCTTCACCCTGCAGATGGCCATGATCATCATTGGCGGGTATGCCGTCGCGACGTCGCCTCCCATGTCGCGGCTCATCACCGCCCTCGCCCGCATCCCGCGCAGCCCACGCTCGGCCGTCGCCTTCGTGGCGGCGGTGTCGATGCTGGCGTCCTACTTCAACTGGGCGTTCTCGCTGATCCTCGGCGCCATCCTGGCCCGCGAGGTGGCGCGCGTCGTGCGCGGCACGGACTACCGCGCGGTGGGGGCGATGGCCTTCCTCGGCCTGGGCACCGTGTGGGCGCAGGGCTTCTCGGGCTCGGCTGCGCTGCAGGTCGCCAGCAAGTCGTCCAGCCCGCCGAGCGTCCAGCAGCAGATCCAGAAGTTCGGCTACGCCGACGGCATCCTGCCCCTGGACCACACGATCCTCACCTGGCGGGCCGTCGCCGCGACGCTGATGGTCTTCGTCGTCGGCGTGGTCATGGCCTGGTTGCTCGCGCCGCGCGGCGAGGGCGCCAAGACGGCGGAGGAGCTCGGCATCCGGCTGCGGCCCCTCGTTGGGCCAGGATCGGCGCATGACGAGGAGCGGTCTCGCGCCGTCAAGCCACGGCCCGGCGACTGGATCGAGAACTCCCCGATCATGACCGTGCTGATCGTCGCGATCGCGGCGGTGTGGATCGTCCGGGCGTTCGCGTCTGCCAAGAACCCCGTGCTCGCCCTCGACCTCAACATGGTCAACCTGATCCTGCTGATGCTCGCCATGCTGCTGCACTGGCGCCCCGCGCGGCTGGCCAAGGCCGTGGGGGACGGGACCCGCGCCGCGAGCGGTGTGCTCCTCCAGTTCCCTTTCTACGGCGGGATCTTCGGGATGATCGCCTACACCGGACTGAGCCATCGGATCGCGGACTGGCTGGTCGGGCTGTCCAACCAGTTCTTCTTCCCGCCGCTGATCGCGTTCTACTCGATGGTGCTCGGGGTGTTCGTCCCGAGCGGCGGCTCCAAGTGGGTCATCGAGGCGCCGTACGTCCTCGAGGCCGCCCACCAGCTCGGCGTCGACCCCGGCTGGATGGTCGTCGTCTACGACCTCGGCGAGGCGAGCGCCAACCTGCTGCAGCCGTTCTGGATGCTGCCGACGCTGGCGGTGCTCGGGCTCAAGGCGAAGGACATCATGGGCTACACGTTCGCGATGTTCCTGGCGTGCTTCCCGGTGGCGCTGATAGCGGTGACGATCTTCGCCCCTCACGTGGGCTGATCGACGACGGGGTGAGGACACGAGTGAGGCACGAGCGAGGCCCGGAGGCCCGAGGAGGTCGGCCGGGAGGGTACGGCTGATCGACGACGGGGTGAGGACACGAGTGAGGCACGAGCGAGGCCCGGAGGCCCGAGGAGGTCGGCCGGGAGGGTACGGCTGATCGACGACGGGGTGCGGATCTGAGCTGGGAGCTCACAAACTGCTGTCTGGCGGGCGCCTGGGCAGCACTTCGTGAGCCCCGCGCTCACTAAGGTCCGTCAGGCGTCAGGCGAGTTCCATGATGCGGTCCCACGAGGGGCCGTCGAGCGACACGGCCGCGGCAGGGAACAGGCCGTTGTCCTCGCGGTCCATGTGCACGCGCAGCCGATCCTCGAACGCCTTGTAGCCCCCGAAGTCGCCCCCCTTGACCGCGTCGAACAGCGCCCAGAGGTCCTCGTGCTCGGCGCACAGGTCGTCGACGTGCTCGGTGAAGTCCTCGTCCTCGCGGAGCACGGCGAACAGGCTTCGCTCCTCGGAGTCGAAGTGCGGCCGCATCAGGCCGGCGAGGTGCTCGCACGCACCCCGCACGGCGGCGAGGTCCTGCTCGTCGCACGCCCGCCGGAGGATCCCGAGCTCGTTGATGAGCTGGTCGTGCTCCTCCATGTAGCGCCCGATCAGCTCGATGTCCTTGCACCCGCAGTAGGAACACATGGGTGCATCCTGCTCCCGCGCTATTAGCACGGTCAAACTCGTGTCAAAGCATGCCCGCAGGCTATGGAGACGAGTTCCTTCCATTCCCCGAGCCCGCTGAAGAACAGCTTGCCTAAGAGCAGGGCGGCCACGTTCGCGTAGATGAAGAAGTCGTACCACTCGATGGTCGTGCCGGCCGTGGTGGCCATGGCGACGCGGCGATACTGCGTCGGGCACAAGGGTTGTCCTCGATCGGTCGCGCCGTGGGTCGCCGACCGGTTGGCCAGCTCGGCGAGCGGTCGGGATGGCTCACACTGGTGCGTATGCCGAACGACCTCGCGCGCCCGGACCACGACCCCCGGGCGGTGGTGGACGAGCTGCGTGACGTGCTCGCCGAGGCGCTGGCGGGCCATCGCGTGGAGGCGCTCGCGGGGCGGGTGGCGAGGCTGATCGAGGCCTATCGCTCGGGCTCCGTCCCGGCGTCGGTGATCCTCGACGACCCGGTGACCGTGGCCGCATATGCCGCCTACCGCATGCCCGCGACCGTCGCGGCGCTGAGCGCGGTGCTCGAGCAGGCGGCTGATGCGGTGCCGTCGCTGCGGGTACGCCGTCTCGTGGACCTGGGTGGGGGCACGGGCGCGGCGGGGTGGGCCGTGGCGGCGTGGGCGCCGGAGCTGGAGCAGGTCGACGTGCTCGAGCAGTCGGAGCCGGCCAGGGCCTTGGGCGCGGGGCTGGCGACGGCGTCGAAGGTCGCCGCTCTGCGTGAGTCGCGCTGGCACCCCTGGACGCTCGGTCGCAGCGCCCTGCCGTCCGACCTCGCCGGTGAGCAGGGCGGCCCCGCCGATCTGGCCGTCCTGTCGTATGTCGTCGGCGAGCTGCCGGACGCGCTGCGGCACGAGGCCGTGGCCACCGCCATGTCGGTGGCGAGCACCGTGCTGGTGGTGGAGCCTGGGACGCCGGCCGGCTATCGGCGCGTGCTCGGGGCGCGAGAGGTGCTGGTGGGGGCCGGGTTTCGCGTGGCCGCGCCCTGCCCGCACCAGGGCCCGTGCCCGCTGGCGGGCGACGACTGGTGCCACCTGCCCGCCCGGGTCGAGCGCTCTGCCCTGCACCGGGCCGTCAAGGGCGCCGAGCTGTCCTCCGAGGACGAGAAGTTCAGCTATGTCCTCGCCACCCGCCTCCCCGTCGAGCCGTATGCCGGCCGCGTGATCCGCCACCCGATGATCCGCAAGGGCCTCGTGGGGCTGCCGCTGTGCCAGGCGGACGGGACTGCCGCGCAGCGCCTCGTCTCCAAGCGTCAGGGGGCGGCCTACAAGGAGGCCCGCAAGCTCGACTGGGGCGACGCCCTGCAGCACTGACGCCCTGGGTGCCGATCAGAGGCGCTAGGTCAATCTCGTCTCTCCGCAATACTCCGCTGGTGGACGCTACGCCGGACGATGAGATAGCCCTGCGGCTGCTGCTCGTCCGGGTCTGCAGGCCGCCCGCCCCAGAACGCCACCTCGAACCCCGCTTCCTCGAACCTCCCCGTCAGCTCGTCCTGCGACATCCACCAGATGTCGAACCCGATGCCCAGGCCGAGGGACACGCCGCCGCGCCGAGCGCTGTCGTCGCCGACCTTCCACGCCGTCGTCACGTAGCCGCCCGGCCGCACCACGCGAGCCAGCTCCGCGAAGGCCCCCGGTCGGTCCTGCGGCGGCAGGTACATCAGCGAGTACCAGCAGATGGCCCCGTCCAGCTCGCCGTCCCCGAATGGCAGCGCCCGCACGTCGCCCACCTGCACGTCCAGCCCGGGCTGCTCCCGTCGTGCCACGCGCACCATCTCGGGGGAGAGGTCCAGCCCGCGCACCGCGATCCCGTGGCTCATCACGTATGCCGCCAACCTGCCTGTCCCACATCCGAGGTCGCCGACGGTGGGAGTCTCGACCGCGCGCCCGGTCGCGGCGGCGCGCACGAGATCGCAGAACGCCGCGAGGATCCCGCGCTCGAGCGGCATCTGGTCGAGCAGCCCCGCCAGGCGCTCGGCATACAGCCCGGCCAGCACGTCATGGGCCTGCCGGAGCTCTGCGGTGGCGTCGCGTCTGGCGACCTCGTCGTCCCTGGCCGTCGTCATGGCTGGCACGCTAGCGGGCCCCTGCGACAGCCCCCGACCCCTGTCGTCGAAAGGCGACAAATGGGGGTTGTAGCGCCGTCATGACCCCCATGTGTCGCCTTTCGATGGTGGGCGGCGAGCGGGGCATCGCGTCAGTAGGAGCTCTGCTCGCCCTCGCCCTGCGCCGGCTCGAACGTGTCCTGGCCGCCGGCGGCGGCGGGGACGTCGCCGAGGTCGTCCTCCTGCTCCAGCGCCGTGGGTCCACCGTCGGTCTGGTCAGCGTCCGTCTCGGTCTGCTCGTCGCGCGTCGCGTCGTTGCTCATGACGCCAGGCTACGGCGCGCCACCGGGGCACGGGCGCTCACGCCCACAGGTCCTGGGCCAGCACCTCACCCTCACGACACCCCCGCGGTATGGCGAAGACCGCCGACCCGACCGGGGTGGTCCAGGTGTTGAGCAGGTCCGCCTCGGCGAGCCGCCGCTGCACCGAGAGGTACTGCTCGAGCTCCGCCTGGTAGGCGACGAACAGCAGCCCGGCGTTGGTCAGCCGACCGGGGTCGGGCGGGTCGTCGTAGCTGTACGGACGCCGCAGGAAGCGGTCGGTCAGCCCCTTCTCGTGGGGCATCGACCGTCGCACGTGCGAGAACTCGTCGATCACCGGCAGCCCGAGGCGATCCGTTGCGGCCACGTCCGGGGCGTCGGTCTCGGCCCGGCCGGTCAGGGGCGAGCCGTCCCGCTGGCGGCGGCCGAGGGAGGTGTCGCGGGTGAGCGGGTCGGCCTCCTCCCACGTCTCGAGGTCCATGGCGATGCGGCGCAGCACCATCGTCGTCCCGCCCTGCAGCCAGCGCGGCGCGGACGGGCCGCACCACACCACCGCGTCGTCCCGGCCCGGCACCGGGTTGACGGTCCCGTCGACCTGGCCGAAGAGGTTGCGCATCGTCTCGCCGGGCCGCGTCACCGCGTGGCCCTGCCGGAAGCCCCGCTGCACCCAGCGGACGGTGGCGATGGTGCGGGCCTCCTTGGTGAGGACCCACTGGGCGTGCGAGACGGTGATCGGGGAGTCGGCGCAGATCTGCAGCAGCACGTCACCGCCCGACCAGCGCGGGTCGAGCCGGTCGATCTGCGGGAACGCCGGCAGCGGCTCCAGCCACGTCGGACGCGTCGCCGTCACGCCGCGCAGCCCCAGCACCCGCGGGCCGATCCCGACCGTCACCGTCAGCGAGGCGGTGGTCGCGGTCAGCTCGGGCTCGAAGTCGGCATACGGCGCCCGACCGGCCATGAGCTGGGCGATGTCCTGCGTCCAGATCCGCATGAGCCGCTGCAACGCCGTGACGTCGGCGCCGGGCACGAGGTCCATGGCCACCCACACGCCGTGCGCCTGCGGCGCGTCCATGATCCCGGGCTGGTGCTCGCCGTGGAAGGGCCGCCGCTGCGACCCCGCCAGCTCCACCGTGGTCGCGTGGTCCGCCTCGGAGCCCGAGCCGGCACCAGGGCCGGCACCCGCCGGGGCGGGGGCAGCGCCGGATCGCGCCACCCCCACCCCACCGGCGGCGCCGGCGGCCAGGCCGCCGAGCGCCGAGAGGCCGCCGACCAGGACGTCGCGCCGGTCCACCCCGCGCTGGTCGACGCTGTGCTGGTCGACGGGCATCAGTGCGCGTGGGACGTCGCGGATGCCGAGGACGCAGGCGCGGAGGGCGTGCCGTTGGGCATCATCGACATCCCGCCGTAGGTCTCCTTGGCCCCGTTGAACTCCCGCGCGGGAGCGTGGACGTGGACGTGGCCACCGTTCGCGTCCTGCAGGGTCACGACCGTCTCGGTGCCGGAGAGGATGGGTCGCCGCAGGCCCATGAGCATGACGTGGTTGCCGCCGGGCCGGAGCTCGAACGTGCCGTGCGGCGGGACGGTGAACCCTTCCTGGGTCTCCTTCATCACCATCGCGCCGGAGGCGTCCTTGTCGGTGACGTGGAGCTGCACGGTGGCGGCGACGTCGCTCTCGGCGGCGACGACCGTGACGGGCTGGTCGGTCTCGTTGACGAGCGTCGCAAAGAGCCCGGTCATGCCGCCCTTGACGGCCTTGACCCAGGGGTCCTTGACCGTGAGGGAGCGGTGGTTGACCGACGTCGTGGCGGTCGCAGCAGGGCTGGTGCTGGTGCTGGTGGTGGCGGTGGTGGAGCTTCCGGCCGTCGTCGAGGCTCCCGAGCCGCACGCGGCGGTGGCGAGGGCGAACGAGACGACGGCGCAGGGCAGCGCGATGCGCTTGGGCATGGGTGTGGTCCTAGTGGTCTGACTGGTGTCGTGAGGTCTGGGCAGGTGGGGCTGACGCGAGGTCAGCGGGCGCAGACGACCAGCGGAGGACCACGGCGCGGGGCCGCGAGGACGAGCTCGGCCGACCGCAGGCGCGAGACGGCGACGGAGATGGCCGGCGGGCGTGCCCAGTGGGCCGGACGATCCAGCAGCAGCCGTATGACGGGCGCCAGCCAGCTCGCGAGCAGCCACAGGGCGCGCTCGCCGCGCGCCAGCACGGCAGCCGTGACGACGGTGGCCAGGATGTGCGCGAGGAGCATCGTCAGCGACAGGTGCCCGTGGCCGCCGGCCGCGGCGTGGGCAGGCCACGCGTGGGTGACCAGGACGGCGTGGTGCCCGCTGCCGACCACGTGCCCGAGCGACTCGGGGTCGGCGCCGGTCGTCCCCAGCACCGTGAACGCCCCGTGCAGCGCCAGCTGCCCGCCGCCGAGGATCGCGCCGATCGACCCGGCGCCGAGGCGTCGGGCGCTCGCGGTCAGGCAGGTCGCGAGCACGAGCCCGAGCAGGACGGCCAGGACGCCGGGCCCGGGCAGCGCGCCTGCGCCCAGCAGGTGGGCGAGCGCGGCCAGGGCCAGCATGACCACGGCGAGGGTGCCCGCGCGCAGCAGGCGCAGTCGTCCCCCGTCCGGCGTGATCATGCCGCCAGTCTAGGTCTGGCTCCGGTGTCCGCGCCCCAGCCTCTGGCCCCCTCTACGGCCGTCTAGTCACAGACGCAGAGAGAGGCATACGACACGATCGGCCGTCGCGCCCGCTGCAGGGCTGTGGTTGGCTGCACGAGCACCGCCTCCCCACCCCAAGGAGCACCTCGTGGCCGACATGACCGGAGTCGTCTTTCCCCAGGCCGACGGGCGCCGCAGCACCAGCGCCGTGGGCCGTGAGGTCGTCGCCCGCGCCCTCGACGGCGTGGACCCGGTCGGTTCGTCCGCGGCGCGTCGCGAGACGGCCTGGCGCAAGGAGTACGCCGTGCACTTCCGCCGCCTCGTCGAGGTGGGGATGGAGGACCGCGACGCCGCGCTGACCGTGGCGCGGCAGGGGCTGGGCGCGCTGCACGACCACATGCGGTGGGTCGGCGCGAGCGGCGTCGACCAGCCGCTGCAGGCGGGCCTGGACGAGGTGGGCACCCCGCTGCACGCCGCCACCGTCGAGGGGACGGCCGAGCCGGAGCGCGAGCTGACCCTCCCCTACCGCGGGCGGCGGCTGCGCGGCGACGAGCTGCGCAGCCGCCTGGACCAGTGGGTGCGCGACGGCGTCGTGGAGCCCGGCGTGCAGCTGGCCGTCGAGCGCGTCCTGGACCACCCGGAGTGGCTCGACCTGCGCGACCAGCGCGTCGTCGTGCTCGGGGCCGGCGCCGAGATGGGCCCGCTGCGCTCGATCCTGCGCTGGGGCGGCGAGGTCGTGGGCATCGACCTGCCCCGCCCTGACCTGT
Source organism: Arsenicicoccus cauae (assembly GCF_043162025.1). Classification (NCBI taxonomy): domain Bacteria; kingdom Bacillati; phylum Actinomycetota; class Actinomycetes; order Micrococcales; family Intrasporangiaceae; genus Arsenicicoccus; species Arsenicicoccus cauae. Next base: position 892,233 of record NZ_CP171001.1, read on the forward strand.
GGCGCCGCGTCCTGACGGCGGCCCGCGAAGGCGCCGGGCGGCTCGTCATACCGACTCCCGACCCCGAGGCGAGCGACGCGCGGCTGGCCGAGCGCGCGGGAGCCGACCTCCTGCACGACCTGGGGGCCGTCGCGCGCTGGCTGGACGGGCTCGAGGGCCGGCTCGTGCTCGGCAACTACGTGTATGCCGACGGCGCCACCAACGTCCGCGTCACGACTGCGGTCGATGCCCTGACCACCCACCTCGCGGGGCGCCACGACGACCTGGCGCTCGCGTTCCTCGCGACCCCCACGGACGCCTTCGTAGTGCCGGCCGACGCGGTGGAGCAGGCCACCCGCAACTACGGCGAGCGCACGCTGGGCCGCTACGTGCGCACGCCGCTGCGTGTTGCGAGCGGTGGCCGGCTGCTGCGGCGGCAGTACGCGCCCGGCGAGCACGTCGCGATCTCCGACAGCATCGTCGAGCAGCAGGGGCCCAACTACCTGCTCGCCAAGCGGGTCCACCGGTGGCGCGCGTCCGTGGCCGCCCACGACGGACGCGTCGTGTCCATGAACGTCGCCCCGCCCACCCGCACCCGCTCCGTCACCAAGAACCGCGCCCTGGCCGCGGCGTATGCCGGCGCCCACTTCTTCGGCATCGAGGTGTTCGAGCCGGCGACGAGCAACACGCTCATGGCCGCGCTGCTGGTCGACGACCTGCGTCGAAGCGGCCGCACTGCGGGGAACGGCACCGCGGCGCAGGGCGAGCTGCTGCCGTGGCAGGCCGAGGCGCGGGCGGCGGCCCACGGCGGCCTGTGGCGGGTGGCCTACGACCCGCGCAGCGCCCTGGGGATCGCGGCGCTGCTCGGTCTCGGAGGCGCGCGGCAGTGACCCGGGGTCGGGGTGCGGCAGGCAGCTTCGCGGCATCGCCCCCGCGCGCCGGAGCGGCCGCATAGGGTCTGGGCATGGCTTCACGACCCCACACCGCGTCCCTGCTCGAGGACGCCTGGCACCGCCGGATCACCGGCATCCTGCGCGAGCGTGGCTGGCGCACCCAGGCCATCGGTCACACCGGCTACGGCACGCCCGAGCGGGTGCGCGTGCTCGGCCGCATCAAGATGGCCCGTCCCGGCGACGAGTCCACGCAGGAGAGCCCGAGGCGCGACGACGCGGTGCGTGACCTGCGCGGCGAGGAGCGCGACCGGGGCTGGCGGTCCTTCGCGACCCCACCGCCCGCCGCCAATGCCCCGGTGACGATCCGCCTGGGTGACAAGACCGTCGAGGGCCGCACCGACCGCGGCGGCTATGTCGACGTGTGGGTCGAGCAGCCCGGCCTCGACGCAGGCTGGCACACCGCCACCATCCAGTCGCCCGACTCCGACCCCGCCGACGCGCCCGTCCTGGTCATCGGCCCCGAGACGAGGTACGGCATCGTCTCCGACATCGACGACACCGTCATCTCCACGATGCTGCCGCGCGCCATGATCGCCGCGTGGAACACCTTCGTCGTCCACTCCAACACCCGCCGCGCGGTGCCCGGCATGGCGCCGCTCTACCGCGAGCTGCAGGAGCGTTACCCTGGCGCCCCCGTGATCTACCTGTCCACCGGCGCGTGGAACACCTTCCAGACGCTCACGCAGTTCCTCGCCCGCCACGGGTTCCCGCGCGGGCCGTTGCTGCTCACCGACTGGGGCCCCACCAACACCGGGTGGTTCCGGTCCGGGCAGGAGCACAAGCGCACCAACCTGCGCCGGCTGTGGCAGGACTTCCCGGACATCCATTGGCTGCTCGTCGGGGACGACGGCCAGCACGACCCCAAGCTCTACTCCGACTTCGCGGAGGACCACCCGGACGTGGTGGAGCTGATCGCGATCCGTGAGCTGACGCCCGCCGAGCAGGTGCTGTCGCACGGTCTGCCCGTGTCCAACGAGGAGCTGCAGCCCATCGAGCGGATCAACGCGACGACGCCCGTCTACCGCGCGCCCGACGGCTACGACCTCGCGCGGCGGCTGCGCTCGGCGTTCCACCAAGTCGACGGCGGGGCGCACCATCACCCCGACGTCGAGGAGTCGGCCGCCCACGCCGAGGCGCTCGCCGCGCAGCCCGGGCGGGACGACCAGAACCCGCTCTGACCGTTGCGGCCCTGCGTCATACGCGCCCGTCCTCGCCGGGCCGACAGCCGTTGTCGGCCCGGCGAGGCTGGGGCAGGATGAGCCCATGCCCGAGCTGCCCGAGGTCCAGGCGCTCGTCGACTTCCTCGCCGAGCGGGTCGTCGACGACGCCATCACCGCCGTCGAGCTCGGGTCCTTCTCCGTGCTCAAGACCTATGCCCCCGCCCCGCAGGCCTTCGACGGCCTCCTGGTGTCCGGGGTCGCGCGGCGCGGCAAGTTCGTCGACATCGACTGCGACGGGCTCCACCTGGTCTTTCACCTCGCCAAGGCCGGCTGGCTCCGGTGGTATGACGAGATGCCGCGTACCGTGCTGCGCCCCAACAAGTCTCCTGTCGCCGTGCGGGTCCGCCTGGCGTCCGGTGGCGGTTTCGACCTGACCGAGGCGGGGACCCGCAAGAGCCTGGCGGCATACATCGTCGCCGACCCCGCCGAGGTGCCGGGGATCGCCCGGCTCGGCCCGGACCCCCTCGCCGAGGCGTTCACGCTGGAGGCCTTCGCCGCGCTGCTCGGCGCCCGCAACGCCCAGATCAAGGGCGTCCTGCGCGACCAGTCCGTCATCGCGGGGATCGGCAACGCCTACAGCGACGAGATCCTGCACGTCGCGCGCCTGTCGCCGTTCGCCAAGGCTGCGGCGCTCGGGGAGGGCCAGGTCGCCACGCTCTACGAGGCGCTGCGCGAGACCCTCGCGTCCGCGGTGATCGCCGCGTCCGGCAAGCCCGCCGCCGAGCTCAAGGACGCCAAGCGCGCGGGGATGCGGGTGCACGGGCGCACCGGCGAGCCCTGCCCCGAGTGCGGCGACACGGTGCGTGAGGTGTCCTTCGCGGACTCGTCTTTGCAGTACTGCGCCACCTGCCAGACCGGCGGCAAGCCCCTCGCGGACCGCCGCACCTCGAAGTTCCTCAAGTAGCCGCCCACACGCCGGGCCCCGGCGACCTCTTGTGAGCTGGGGGCTCAGCTTGGGTCGGCTGCGGGCGCGCTCGGCGGCCGCGGGACGTATGGCGGGCGGGGCCGGGCCGGTGGCAGAGTTGACTCATGACGATCCCCGCAGACGCCCAGCCCGACGTGCCCCAGATCAGTCGTGACGAGCTCGACGACGACGCGGTCATCCTCGACGTCCGCAACCAGGACGAGTGGGACCTCGGCCACGCGCCGGGCGCGATCCACATCCCGCTCGACGAGCTGGTCGAGCGGCGGGGCGAGCTCCCCGAGGTGGACGTGCTCCCGGTGACCTGCCGCGGCGGTGGCCGGGCCTCGCGCGCGACCGCCTGGCTCAATCAGAACGGTTGGGACGCAGCCAACGTCACCGACGGCATGCTCGGGTGGAAGGCCGCGGGACGTGCCCTGGTCTCCGAGCAGGGCGGTGACCCCGACGTGATGTGACCAGTCGACGATGACGTCGTATGCCGCCCGCTAGCGCATGGCCTAGACAGCGCTAGCGGGCGGCATCGTCATACGAGCGGCATCTCGGCCGAGGCAGGTCAGCGGGGGAGGTCGCCCTCACGCTTGGCGTCGGTGAGCGGCGTGGGCAGCTGGCCCTCGGCGCCCTCGGCCCGTGCTGCCCGCGCTTCCTGCGAATCCGCCGCCTGCTCGTCCTGGTCGCGGGCGGCCGATCCGCGACCGGCCGCCGCCGCGTCGCGGGCCTGCCTGTCGCGGAGCGCGCCCACGCCCCAGCAGTCGATGACGCCGGTCAGCGGGTCGGGCTCGGGCACCTCGATGGTCGTGGTCAGGGCGGTGAGGCTCGGCTCGGGCGGCGTCGACCCGAAGCCGAAGCGCACGGGCGGGGAGACGGGCACGAGCGCGCCCAGGTCGGATCCGTCCCACGTGGCGGTGGCGTCCGTGACGGCGTGGACGTCGGTGGCGCCATACGTGGCAGGCAGGCCGTTGGCGGTGGTGCCGCGGGTGCTGACCCCGCGCAGCAGGGCCTGCGCGATGGGGTCGGTGACGCGGGTCCACCACGCGCGGCTGCTGAGAGCGCTCGGCACCATGCTCAGCGCCTTGCCGATCGCGGTGCGCTCGCCGATCGTCGCGGACAGCCCGAGCGGGCCGGCCGTGAGGGTGAGCACGCGGCCGCGCGTCGCCGCCTCGACGGGCACGACCTGCACCTCGTCGAAGGTGTAGAGCGCCGCCACCGTGTCGGCGATCTCCTGCGTGGGGGCGAGGAGGATGCGGTGTCCGTCGCGGCGCTCGACCATCACGTCGGTGAAGTCGCCGTAGGGCGATCGGGTCCAGCGCCCGACGACGATGCGAGTGCCCTCGTCGAAGCCGAGGCCGAGGATCCGGCCGGTGAACTGGTGCGTGCCGGTCTGCAGAGTCATGGTGCCACCCAGGTGAATTCGTTGCCGAACGGATCGCGGAGGTACGTCCGTCGTGGATCGGGGCACTCCTCCTCGCACAACGAGGCGCCGAGGAGGAGCAGCACGTCGGGTGTCTGCGCGGACACCGCGAAGCGCATGGAGTTGAAGACCGTCTTGGGCTCGGTCTCGCGGGCGAAGACGATGGACTCGAACGGCGCGCCCGGCACCGGCTCGATGAAGGCGGCATCAGGGTCCTCGGGGACCTGGTGCACCTTGGTGTCGAGGACGCGCCCCCACCAGGCGGCGTTCGCCTCGGGGTCGGGGGAGTCGACGACGACTTGGTACATGCGGCGCTTGTCGCTGGGGCGGACGATGACGCCGAGCTCGCGCTGCTCGGGGTCCAGGGCGAGGTCCCAGGGATAGCTGCCCTGGTCGACGAGGGTGCCGCCTGCGGCGACGAGGTCGTCGATGTTGGCGGCGTAGATGTCGAGGTGAACGCGGCGTCGCTCTTGGCGGGAGGCCCGGCGGGGGCGGATCCAGACCGTGTCGGTCTCGTCGTCGCCGACGAGCCGGAAGCCGTTCTCGTCATCGCCCTCCATCCGCAGGCCCAGCGCGCGGGACCAGAACATCGCCAGCGTCGCCGTGTCGGCGGCGTCGATGGTGAGGTCCACGTAGCGTGCGAGAGCCATGCCTCGAACCTACCTTTTCGGGACCAGGCTGGGCGGTTGCTCGACGACCCGTGGGTCGGTCGGGGCGCGTCGTCGTGCCGTTCATCAGGCCGTATGGCGGTATCTAGGCCCAGAAGTAGGCTCCGGCATCCGAGACGATCGTCGCCGGGCCGCGACACGCTGGTCGTGTATGCCGAGATCTCGGGTCGCCGCTAGATGGCCGCATAGGGTGCGAGCGTGGACCCGATCAAGAACCCCTATGCCCCTGGTGCCGGCCAGCGACCGCCCGAGCTGGCGGGGCGCGACGAGCAGCTGAAGGCCTTCGACGTCGTGCTGGAGCGGGTGGCGCGGGGTCGTCCGGAGCGGTCGATCGTGCTGACCGGCCTGCGGGGCGTCGGAAAGACGGTGCTGCTCAATGCCCTTCGCTCGGCGGCGGTCCGGGCTCACTGGGGGACGGGCAAGCTCGAGGCGCGGCCCGACCAGCGCCTGCGCCGCCCGCTCGCGTCTGCCCTGCACACGGCCGTGCGCGAGCTGGGGCACCCGCAGGGCGACGACGTCGACCAGGTCCTCGGCGTGATCAAGGCCTTCGCGCAGCGGGACGTGGATCCCAAGGCCAAGATCCGCGACCGGTGGAACCCGGGCATCGACGTGGCCGCCGTTACAGGGCGGGCCGATTCGGGCGACATCGAGATCGATCTCGTCGAGCTCTTCACGGACTGTGCGGGTCTCGCGGCGGACGTGGGGCGGGGGATCGCGGTCTTCATCGACGAGATGCAGGACCTGCACGCCGAGGACGTGTCGGCGCTGTGTGCGGCCTGCCATGAGCTGTCCCAGCAGGGGTCGCCGCTGATCGTGGTCGGTGCCGGGCTGCCCCACCTGCCCGCCGTGCTGTCGGCCTCGAAGTCTTACAGCGAGAGGCTGTTTCGCTACAACCGGATCGACCGACTGGCGCGCGGGGCGGCCGATCAGGCGCTGCAGTCGCCGGCCGAGTCGGAGGGTGCGGCCTTCGCGGAGGACGCGTTGGCGGAGATGTATGCCGTGACCGGTGGGTACCCCTACTTCATCCAGGCGTATGGCGCGGTGGCGTGGGACGCGGCCCCGGCCTCCCCGATCACCGCCGAGGACGTGCGCGTGGCGGCGCCGGCGGCGGAGGAGGAGCTGGCGGTGGGCTTCTTCGGGTCGCGGTACGAGCGGGCCACGCCGGCCGAGCGGGAGTATTTGCGGGCCATGGCGGACGCGGCGCTGGCCGAGGCGGAGGCCGGGCGGCCGTTGGACGAGACCGAGTCCGTGGCCACGTCGGCCGTCGCGTCGCTGCTCGGCCGTAAGCCGCAGTCCCTGTCGCCGGCGCGGGACGCCTTGATGAAGAAGGGGTTGATCTACTCGGGGGAGCGCGGGCGGATCGCGTTCACCGTTCCCCACTTCGGCCGCTACCTGAGGGCACACGCCGGCGACGAGTAGCTGTCAGGCGGCCACTTCTGTCCGCGAGCCGCGAGAACCGTCCTGTGAGTCGACCCTCAAAATGAGGGCGCAGCGGCGACGTTGGAGTGCAGGTCCTGCTATCACCCAGTGGGGGCAGGTTGCGATGAAACGGCCGGGCCTGGATCGGTCCCGACCACGCCCGAACCGGACCGTGTAATACTCCGAAACTCACCACCGTCGGCACGCCGCTATGAGGCCTGGGCTAGGGCGATCGCCATGGACGGCCGCGCCGGGGGCTGCGACCGCCCTGAGGGGTGAAGCCCGTCGTACGGTCTATGCCCACCGGGCCGACCAAGACCGCGCCAGCAACAGTCCACAAAAGGCAGGTTTGGCGAGCGTCCATCTGCCATTGTCGGCAGTGGTGAGCCCTGGCGGACTTTCATTCACCAGCGCGGTCCGGAGACCCGTGGGCCCCGACTTGCCGGTGTCATCCACGACGCCTTAATTGTGAGGCGCCGTCCACCATGCTCGCCACCGACAGCGAAATAATCGGGTAGAAAGGAGCCTCCTTACCGCCTTACTAAACCACCCACCACGCAGGAGAACCATCATGCCGCTCGGATATCGCGCACTGATGACCATCCACGGGGAGCGCCCCGTCGAGGTCCTAGCGCGGGAGGTCGTGGAGGAGTGGCTGCGCCACAAGAAGCTCGACTTTCGAAACCTGGAGCCCGGCGAGCACAAGGTCGGCCGGGACACCCGCCTCGTTGTCGTCGAGCACCACCCTCGGGGGGAGGGCCTGCACGCCCGGCGCTATCGCCTGGAGGAGACCAAGCCCGGCGGCGTGCGGTGGACGACACGACTGACTCACGCTGCTGGCGGGCACACGTCGCTCCTGTGGCTAGACGTGGAGGCCCCCGCGTCGCACCAAGAGCGCGGTCCACATGGTCCGCGGCTCAAAATGGTTGCGGTCCCCAGGCTCGCCCGAAACATTCTCAGTGAGGTTCAGGCCACGGACGGCCCCGCCGCGCTGGGCCCCGTCCCCCGCATCGTCGCCAGTGAGGACGAGGTCGACGACCTGATCAAGGCCCTCGTCGACCCAAACCGCCATGTGCCGGTGTTCGTGGCTGCTCACGTCAGCGGTGTTGATCCGGAAAAGTGGCGGGACCACGTCGCTTCGGTGCTCAGCGATACGACCGGTATGGCTGCCGCCTATGTGCTGACGCCTGGGACGGCTCCACTCTTCCGCGAAGCTGTCGGTTCGAGATATGGGATCGGCGAAGGGTCATTACGCACCTATCTGCCCGCTGTCGACCTATCAGATGCAGTCGACGCCCGTCGCCACCGGGTTCTCTCCGTGGGGGCCATGGTCTCCTTGAGCGACGGCCTCCTGCAGAGACTCGTCTGGGAGGGCGCGCTGCGCGCCGCGGTCGAGCGACCGCTCCCTCGTGAGGCGCAACGACTCGAGCGTCTGCTGGACCGTGAAGAGAACCGGCTCTTCTCCGAGGCGCTTGCGCCTGCGCCTGTCGTGCCCCCGCTTGACCTGCCGGCGCCGTCGCCGGTCAGCCCCGCGGCTCTCGACACATTTACCGCACGGTTGACGACAATCTTGGGCGAGGTCGCTCTGTCCCCGGACGACGCCCTAGCGCGCGTCGCCGCCCTGGTTGGAGTCGCTCGTTCCGCAGCTGCACAGGATGCACCTCAGAGGGCCGCCCTTGCCCGCATCAACGACCTCCAAGGAGATCTTGAGCAGGCCCAAGACGAATTGGTTGAGGTCCGCACTCTCCTCGAGGACGAGAAGCTGGATCATGCCGTCACACAGGACGAGCTGCGTGAGACAGATGCCCGCATGGCCGTGCTGCGACAGCAGGTCGCTCCGGAGCAACGGGCGACCGTTGACTCCGCCGTGGTACGGGCAAGCGCGGCCCAGGCCCCAGACAGCATGGCTGCGCTCCTTGAGTGCTTCCAAGACAAGCAGCGGTGGCCCCGCGTGATATATACCGGCGACCACAAGACGACACTGGGCCTTCAGGCCCACGATGACGTCGGTACCTGGGCGGCTCGCGTTTCCGACATCTGTGACACGCTGCAACATTATGCCGACTTGGTGTGCTCCCGGACCCATAGGGGGAGTTTGCACACCTATCTATCGAGCCCTCCCCCGGGAGTCTCCATCCCTTCGGCCGCAGCGCCCGGCAAGTTCGTCCCTGTCGAGTCCGAGTGGGTGGCCAACAACACGAAGGCCAAGAGGGAGCGCACGCTGCCCGTGCCACCTGAGGTAACCGGAAGCCCCAGGGTATTCATGCAAGCTCACTATCGCATCCAGCAAAAGGGTATGATCTCGCCGCGGCTCTACCTGCTCGACTGCACCGTCGACCACGGTTACGTGGTGGTTGGATATATCGGACCCCACCTGACAAACACAAAGAGGCTCTTCGACTTTCCGCGGGGCGGGCCGGGTCATGCTGCGTCTCGTCGTGCTCGGGTGAGCGCGATGGTTGAGAGTATCCGGCGCTGGTAGTTGTCCAGGTTGCGGAAGCCGCAGGCGACGCGCTTGGTGTTCTTGATGATCCGGTTGAAGCCTTCGGTGCGGGCGTTGGTGACGTCCATCGTCAACGCGACGTGGATGGCCGGCCACCAGGTCTCGATCGTGGTGGCGAGCCGGGTGGTCTCGGGCATGTCCGCTCTCGCGGCGTCCCGATAGAACTCGTACAGCCGGTGCCGGATCCGGTGCTCCTCTGACTCGGCCAGGAGGAGTCGCAGGCGTTCCTTGACGCCCCAGGCTGCGCCGATCTCGTTGGTGGGGTCCTCGCCCGCGAAGGTCGCCTTGAGCCGGGCCCGCTGCTTGGCGGAGAGGTGCTCGTACCCGGTCAGGAGCAGGTGCCGGTTGACCCACACCTTCTCGGCGGTGGTGCCGCGCCGCCCGTAGCGTTCACGGGTGACCCGCTGCCGGACCTCGGTGACGACGGTGTTGGCCAGGGCCACCAGGTGCCACTTGTCGACCGCGATCTTCGCGTCGGGCAGAGCAGCCCGGATGCCGGAGGCGTAGGGCGCGCTGGTGTCGATGACGACAACCTCGATGGCGTCGCGGAACGCGGGGCTCTGCTCGGCGAGCCAGTCGCGCACGCACGCCCCAGAGCGGCCCGGCGTCAACCCGAGCATCCGGCCGGGGCTGGTGGTGTCGGCGTCGACGAAGCTGGTCAGCCACGGGTCGCTGCGCCGCCAGCCGGCGTCGGCCAGGACCCACCGCACCGACCTCGCGCGGGTCTCGTCGATCCCGAGCACGCGCACCGGCTCAGGCGTCGGTAGCCACCTGGCTGCCGCGGCCACCAGTGCCCGGTGCGCCGTCGGCCACGACACCCCATGGGAGCGGGCGACCTCATCGACCGCCCGGTTCCCCGACGCGATCTCGGTCGCGATCGCCTCGCGGAGCCGGCCGGTGAGCCGCGCCCTCGCGGGGATCGCCTCGGACTGCTGCGTGAACGAACCCGTACCGCAGAGCGGCTCGGGACAGGTCAGGCGCCGCTTGCGCCACCACAGCTCGACCACCTGCCCGCACGCGTGAAGGTCCTTCACCCGCACCAACGGTCGCTCCTTGACCCGCGCGGTGAGGACACCACACCCCGGGCAGGGCGCCCCCCGCTCCCGCAGCTCGATCACGACCCTCAGGTCGCTGCTGCTGAGCCGCTCGAGACTGGTGACGACGAACTCGTCTTCCAGCCCGAACAGCACTGACGTACTGTCGATCATGCTCGTGGCCTCGTTGCTGCTGAAGGAGTAGAGACCAACAGCATGACCGGGGCCACGAGCCCCCTCAGGTCAGGACACCCCGCTCAAAGTCGGAGAGCCCACAAAGACTTCGTGAGGGGTTGCTACACCCTGACGCTGCTGGGTGCGACCCTTGCGCGGGATTCGAGCTGGTCGACGACACAGCCCGGTTGGCCGCCATGAACCTCCTGCTCCACGGCATGGGCACGGCCGACGGCGCCTCGCTCATCCAGGTCCGTGACTCGCTCATCGCCGATCCGGGCCGGCGTTGGTCCGTCGTCCTGTCCAACCCGCCGTTCGGGAAGAAGTCGTCCTTGACGATGATCGGCGCAGACGGACGCGAGGTCCGTGAGGACCGGGAGATCGAGCGTCAGGACTTCGTGGCGACCACGAGCAACAAGCAGCTGAACTTCGTCCAGCACATCATGACGATCCTGGACACCAACGGTCGCGCCGCGGTGGTGCTGCCGGACAACGTGCTCTTCGAGGGCGGCGCTGGCGAAGTCATCCGCCGGAAGCTTCTCACTGACTTCGACCTGCACACGGTGCTGCGTCTGCCGACCGGCATCTTCTACGCCCAGGGCGTCAAGGCCAATGTGCTCTTCGACAAGAAGGTCGCTCGTCCCGGCCAGCCCTGGACCGAGCGTCTTTGGGTCTACGACCTACGCACGAACAAGCACTTCACCCTCAAGCAGAACCCCCTCCGACGAGCCGATCTCGAGGACTTCGTCACGGCATACAAGCCGGGCAGGCGAAGCGGGCGCGAGGAGGGTGAACGCTGGAAGCCGTTCACCTACAACGAGATCACTGCGCGCGACAAGGCCAACCTCGACATCACCTGGCTGCGTGACAAGTCCCTCGAGGACCTCGACAACCTGCCCTCACCCGACGTGCTGGCGCGCGAGATCGTGGAGGACCTCACCGCCGCTCTGCAAGAGCTCGAGGCTGTGGCCACCGCGTTGGAGGAGCAACTGGGGCGGCCGGCCTCCTGAATGCGCTGGGGGTCACGGTCCGAGAAGCGCGAGAGGGATGACGGCGACCCCGTCCCGGCGGCGGTAGGCCGTGGCGCCCGTCGTGATGACGGCCAGGTCGACGACGCGGTCGGGGAGCTGACCCCGTAGCCAGTGCAGGTGGCGGACGTCGCTGTCGGTGATCGTGGGGGAGAGCTTGACCTCGATGCCGAGGATCGTGCCGGCGGGGCCTTCGACGATGAGGTCGATCTCGTGCTCCCCGCCGTTGGTGCGGAGGTGGTGGACCTGAGCCTCGGCGGCCTGAGCGGCGACGCGGACGTCGAGGGTGACGAGCGACTCGAAGAGGGGCCCCGCCATATGGACGCCGGTGGTGGAGGTCAGGTCGGATGCGCTCAGTCCGAGGAGGCGCGCCGCGAGGGCTGGGTCGGCGAGCTGGTGCTTCGGCGCCTGCTGCAGCCGCCGGATGGGGTTGTTGGCCGGGATCCACCCCGGGACGGGGTCGAGCAGCCAGAGGCGCGTCAGATGGTCGCGGTAGGCGATCGTGGTCGTCTTGGCGGGCTGGGAGCCATCGCCACCCGTGGTGGCGTCGAGCAGGCGCGAGTAGGCGGTGGTCGTGGACGAGGCCGCGGCATACGCCGTCAACCAGCGGCGGAGCGTCTGGGGACGGCGGACCTCGACCCCCGCGTCGGGGAGATCCCGGTCCACGATCCTTCGGAGATAAGAGTCGAGGAGAGTCCGGCGCACCCGTGGTGGGGTGCCCATGATGCCGGGCAGCCCGCTGCGGGTGATGGCGTCCGCATAGTCGGTGAGACCGAGGGTGGACGTGCCACCGATCTCGGCTTCCCCGCGCAGCAGCGCTGCGAGGAAGATGGTCGGCTGCGTCTGGGCGCGTTCGTGCAGCGTCATGGGGCGCATCCGCAGGGACACGATCCGGCCTGCGCCGCTGTGCGCCCCCGCGGCGTCCACCGGGGTCGCTGACCCGGTCAGGAGGAAGCGCCCGGGCGGGGCGCCCGCGTCGACCTGCCGTCTCACCGAGTCCCACACCTGAGGCAGCTGTTGCCACTCGTCGATCAGCAGCGTGCCTCGTGGCGCCGCGCTCATGGAGAAGTCCGCGGCCACGACCTCCCGCTGTGCAGGGTCATCGAGCAGCCAGCTGGCGTCGGCGCGGCGGAGCGCCGTGCCCGTCTTGCCGACACCCTTGGGCCCGTCCAGGGCGATGGCGGCGACCCCGGGCAGGAGCTCGTCCAGTTCTGCGTCAACGGTCCGAGAGAGGTAGGGCACGAGCGCTACGCTACCTTTTGCAGGTGCCCTAGACTACCTTTTGCAGGTCTCCCAGTCTACTCCGTGCAGGATCCGGCGCCGGATCGGCCTGTGCCCGCAGCTTGGGGGCGCTGAGCTCGGCATACCGAGCTGTTGGACGTGGCGACGTGACAAGGTGAGCTTCATGACCGGTCCGGTGCTACGCCTCGTGCTTCCCCACCAGTTGTTCGAGACGCATCTGGATGCCCCCCGCGGGACCTCCTTCGTCCTGGTGGAGGACGATCTGTTGCTGCGGCAGTACGCCTTCCACGCTCACAAGCTCGTGCTCCACCGGGCGTCGATGGCACGCTTTGCGCGACGGCTGACGGAGCGGGGCCACACGGTGGAGATGATCGACTCCCGTGCGGAGGCGGCCACCGCTGATCGTCTGGCGGCCCTCGTGCGCCATCGGCGCCCGTCCCAGGTGCAGGTGTATGACGTGCACGACGACTGGCTCGCCCGTGGCCTGACCGACGCCCTGGCCGCGGGTGGGTACCGGCTGCAGCCGCAGGACGTGCTGGAGACGCCCGGCTTCCTGACCACCCGGCGCGAGCTCACCGACTGGTTCGCCGAGCACCCCGCGCGGATGCAGCACTTCTACACCTGGCAGCGGCGCCGCCTCGACGTCCTCGTGGACGGCAGCGCCCCGGTCGGAGGTCGTTGGTCCTTCGACACCGACAACCGCAAGAAGCTGCCCCGGGGCTACCACCCGCCGCCGGTCCGCCTGGTGACCGAGCACGCGCCGGAGGTGCGGGAAGCGATCACGTGGGTCGAGCAGGAGTTCCCGGACGCGCCGGGCGACCCCCGCACGTTCGGTTGGCCGACGTCCCACGACGAGGCCCGCCAGCACCTGCGCGACTTCGTCGTCGAGCGGCTCGACCTGTTCGGGCCCTACGAGGACGCCATCTCCAGCCGGCACGCCTTCGTGCACCACGGGTTGCTGACCCCGATGCTCAACATCGGTCTGCTCACCCCCTCCGAGGTGCTCGACACGGTGCTGGCCGCCGCGGACGACCGGGACGTGCCGCTCGCCTCGCTCGAGGGCTTCGTGCGGCAGATCATCGGGTGGCGGGAGTACATACGCGCGACGTACCACCTCTACGGTCGGCGGATCCGCACCGCCAACACCCTTCGGCACACCAGGCCACTGGACGAGGGCTGGTGGACGGCACGGACGGGGCTCCTGCCGGTGGACCTGGTGGTCGCTCGGGTCCTGGACACCGGCTACGCCCACCACATCGAGCGGCTGATGGTGCTCGGCAACGCGATGTGCCTGCTGCGCACGGACCCGGCGGACGCCTACGAGTGGTTCATGCAGATGTTCGTCGACGCCTACGACTGGGTGATGGTGCCCAACGTCTATGCCATGAGCCAGTTCGCCGTCGGCGAGGCCATGACGACCAAGCCCTATGTGTCGGGCAGCAACTACCTCACGTCGATGTCGGACCTGCCGCCCGGGGACTGGCGCAAGGACTGGGACGGTCTCTACTGGGCATTCGTGCGTGATCATCGTGAGGTGTTCGAGGCCAACCATCGCTCGCGCCGCATCCCGGCCCTTTGGGACGGTTTCGACGAGGCGCGACAGTCGGCTCACCTGGAGCGCGCGGCGGCCTGGCTCGGCTGACGTCCACCACGGCGTGCGCCTCCTGACCTCGACATGCGCGGGCAACGGGCCCTAGGGTCGGTCCCGTCCCATACTCGGAGGCCACGTGAGACGCCACGACCTGGTCATCATCGGAGCCGGCAACGCCGGCATCTCGTTGGCGGCGCGTGCCTCACGCCTGGGGTGCCGCGACGTCGTGGTCATCGCCCCAGGCGAGCTGCACCGTTACCGGCCGCTCCTCAACTACGTCGCCGGGGGCCAGGCCCGGATGAGCACCCTCACCAGACCGACAGCGTCAGTGCTGCCGAGGTCCGTCACCTGGCTCCGCGGCACCGCGACCGCGATCGATCCCCACGCCAAGACGGTCACCCTCGCCTCCGGCGACCAGATCGGCTACCACGACGTCGTCGTCGCCACCGGGCTCGACCCCGACCTGCCGGCCACCCCCGGGCTCGCGGAGGCGATGGAGGCCGGTTGGTCGTCGAGCGCCCACCTGACCGATCGCGCCGAGGATGTCTGGTATGCCGTCCGCAGGCTGCGGCGGGGCCGGGTCGTCTTCTCCATCCCGCCGGAGCCCTCGCCCTGCGGCGGCACGGCCTTGAAGCCGCTCTTCCTGGCCGCCGCTCACTGGCGCAGGCAGGGCCTGCTCGGCGACATCGACCTGCATCTGGTCACGCCCTACGCGGGCGTGCTGGACATCCCCTTCGTCGAGGACACTCTGCAGGCGGAGCTCGACCGCAACGGCGTCACGGTGCATCGACGCAGCACGGTCACGTCGGTCTCGCACGACAGCTGCGCCGTGACCCTGTCGGGCGACGGTGGTGACACGACGATCCAGGACGTCGAGCACGCCTTCATCGTTCCCGCCTACCGGGCCCCCCGGTGGCTTGCTCCGCTCGCGGGCGACCACCCCGCGGGTCTGGTGGACGTGGACCCCTCGACCCTGGCCCACCGGCGCCATCCGTCGCTCTGGAGCCTGGGCGACGTCGCTGACCTTCGCACCCGACCCTCCGGAGGGGCGCTGCGCCGCCAGGTGGAGGTCCTTGCCGCCAACATCTCGCTCGCCCGCCGCCGCCGACAGCCGCGGCGCTACGACGGCTACACCGTCATCCCCATCACCACCGACAGACACAGGCTCATGCTCATCGAGTTCGACCGTCAGCTGCAGCCCCAACCCACGGTCTCGTGGACGGACCTGACGCGGCCCCGGGCCGACCTGTGGTTCTTCGACCGCTACGTCGAGCCCATCATCTACTTCCACGCCCTGCTGGACGGCAGGGTCTAGCGACCTCCTCGGCCCCACGACCCCCTGCGCGAGACGTTGAGAGGCGGCATACGGGGGTCAAATCGCCCGGATAACCCCCATCTGGCGCCTCTCGATGAGGGGGTGGGGCCGCCCCTCCGGACGCATCGCTGACCCCGGTCGGCGCCGCACCTGACATCCGTCGGCCCGGGCGCGCCCACCTGGGTCATGATGGGGGAGGCCGGGACCACGACCCGGGCCGACCACGGAGGTAGACCTGTGCACCTGCACCACGAGGCCGTCCTGGACGCCCAGCTGCCGGACGTCTGGGCCCGGGCGACGGACTGCCGTGTCGTCGCCGCATCCTTCCCGGGGGGCACCATCACCGAGGCGACGCACGAGAGCTTCACCGGTGAGGTGGCGGTCAGGGTGGGGCTGCTGACGCTGACGTTCGCGGGCGCGGGCAGGTACGAGGAGCGGGACGAGGCCGCGCACCGGGCAGTCATCTGCGCCTCCGGTCGCCAGCGCTGGGGACCGGGGCGGGCCGACATACGGATGTGTCTGCAGCTGCAGGAGGTGGCCCCCGGGACCACCCGTGCCGTGCTGGACACCGAGCTGAGCGTCAACGGCACCTCCCTCCCGCTGGCCGGGCCGCTGGGCGCGAGGATCGCAGCCCCGCTGGTGCAGTCCTTCCTGCGGCGGCTGGCCTGCGTCGAGGAGCATTAAGCGTCATCGCGGCTCGATAGGCTGCCAGCAGGGGCGCGGCACCTTTTGGTGTCCGGGGGATCGGAGAGACATGCGAGCGGTGCTGGTCGCGATCGGCAGCCACGGCGACGTCGTGCCGTTCGTGGCCCTGGCCGAGAGGCTGCTCGCCGCGGGCCACGAGGTGGTCCTCGTCACCCACCGGTCGCTGCTGCCCGCAGGGGGTCAAGGCGTCGAGCTCGTCGGCATCGACAGTGACCCGTCGACCCTGCTGGCGGGGCCGGCGGCGCGTTCCCTGCGCCGGGGCGACCTTCGTGGCCTCTACCGCGCCCGGGCCCTCTTCGCTGACTACCTCCTCTCGGCCGGGGGACCGACGGCCGACTCCCTCGACGGCGCCGACGTGGTGGTCGCCTCGACCTTCGCGATGACGGCGGTCGCGGCTGCGCGAGACCACCAGGTGCCCGTGGTCCGGGCCCACCTCTGGCCCGAGCCCAGCAGGCTCGACGGCCCGATGCCGCTGCTGCCCTACTCGTGGCTGCTGCCGGGGGCGGTGCGGCGGTCCGCCAGGTCGGTCCAGCGTCGTGGCGAGCCGCTCCTCGCGGGGTTCGAACGCCGCCGGTCTGGCAGGCGGATGCGCGTGATGCCCACCCGGTCCGAGGGATTCCTGACCACCGACCTGGGGTCCCTCTACGCATACTCCCCGGCCCTGGTCCCGGCCGAGGTGTGCGCGCCGGCGCATGGGCAGGCCGGGCCTGCGGCCAGGGCCACGGTGACGGGGTGGTGGACCCCGCGCGCCGGAGGGCTGTCGGCGCAGACCCGCCGGCTGCTCGACGACCCGGGCCCGCCGTGGTTGTTCGTGGGGTTCGGCTCTATGCCGTCGCTGCAGCCGGGCAGGCTGCTGCCCCTGGTCGAGGGGATCTGTCGGGCGCACGGTCTCAGGGCCGTGGTGCAGCTGGGCTCAACCGCGGCGGTCCCGTCCGCTCCAGCCCCGCCCGGCTCGCCGGTGCGGCTGATCGGTCCCGAGCCTCATGACGCCCTGCTGCCACGTATGGCGCTCGCCGTTCACCACGGCGGGGCAGGGACCACCGGTGCGGTCTGTCGAGCGGGCATACCGTCCGTGGTGGTCCCGCACATGGCGGACCAGTTCTACTGGGCGCACCGGCTCCACGCCCTGGGGGTCGCTCCGGTCGGCCTGCCGTCTGCGGCCCTGCGCGCGCCCGCCGTCGCCGTCCCGATGCTGTCCCGGCTCGTTGCGCGGGCGCTGAGCCCACGCACGGTCGCTCGGGCCCGCGCGTTGGGCGACCGGGTCCGCGAGGAGGACGGCGTCGGCGCGGCCGTGCGCTGGCTTGAGGACGTGGTGGGCCGTGCCTGACCCCGACCAGGACGAGGCACCGCAGGGGACGGCCAGGCTGGGAGCCTGGCTGATCGTGGTCGGCACTGCGACGTTCACCGTCGTGTGGGTGATGGGTCTGCTGACGGCGTCGCCCGCCTTCTCCTGGCACCACAGCATGATCAGCGACCTGGGGTCGCACGCCTGCGTCGTGCGCAACGGCTACCGCATGTGCTCGCAGCACGCGGCGTCGTTCAACCTTGGTCTCGTCGTCGCTGGCATCGCTGTCGCCACAGCCTCCTGGTGCGTGCGGCGCGTGTGGGGGCGCCCGTTGACCTTCGCCACCACCTCGCTGGGGGCGGGCCTGCTGCTGCTGGGACTCGTCCCCTCGGACGTCAGCCATGGGGTGCACATGGTGGGCGCGGTGCTCACGCTGCCGATGACCGCGGCAGGTGTGCTCATCTCGGCGGAGGCGGCCTCCGCCCCCCTGCCGCCCGGGGGTGTGGCGCGCCGCGCACGACGACGCCGGGTCCTGCACGTGCGGCGCAGCCTGGGCGCGGTGGCGCTGGTGGCCTGCCTGGACCACCTCCTCGGGGACTCGGGTGCCGTGATCCCCCGGGGGGTCGCCGAAGCCGTGTCAGTGGTGGCGATCGTCACCGCCCTGCTCCTCGAAGCCTGGAGGTTCCTGTCCTGGCGCCCACGCCAGGGGTGGCAGCTCCCGTGGCGGGAGCGAGCCGCCCCCGACTGACAGTGATGATGTGAGTGAGCCCCGCAGCGGTCGTCCTGACTCAGCGTCTGACTGACTGAGGGTCTTTAACAGGATCTGTCGGTCGATCCGCTGCGGGGCTCGTTTGCACTCACCAGACGAGGGTCGTGACCTCATAGGAGCCTGTGCCAGCAGGCACCCATCACTGTCTTGTCCGCTCACCTCGGCGGGTGCGTGCCGCCCTGCCAGGTCGAGTGAGAGGACGGCGATGACCACCATCGCATGCAAGGACACCGGCACGAAGACGGACCGGAGCCAGACAGACCAAATCGAGGTCGCTGCGGGCGTTGACACCCACCAGGACATCCACACCGCTGCAGTGATCGACACCGCCGGCCGGCTCCTGGGGCATCGTCAGTTCCCGGCCTCGCGGCGTGGCTACCTCGACTTGCTGGACTGGCTGCGCTCGTTCGGGCTACTGCTGGTCGTCGGCATCGAGGGCACCGGCGCCTATGGTGCCGGCCTGGCGCGCCACCTGCATGACCAGCACGTGGCGATGCTCGAGATCGACCGGCCCGACCGCAAGACCCGCCGCAGCGCGGGCAAGTCCGACCCGATCGATGCCGAAGCCGCTGCCCGGGCCGCTGTGGCTCGGGTCCGGACCGGGGTCCCGAAGGTGCGCACCGGCCGGGTGGAAGCCTTGCGGAACCTGAGGGTGGCCCGGCGCAGTGCGGTGGATCAGCGTGCGGACTGCGTACGTCGGATCAAGACGCTGATCGTGACCGCACCCGACGGACTGCGCGCACGCCTGCGCGGCCTGCCCAAGCAGGAGCTGCTCGACACCTGCGCCGGCCTACGCCCCGACACCGCCCGCGCGGACGAGCCCGAGCAGGCGACCAAGATCGCGCTGCGCAGTCTGGCCCGCCGGCACGCCGCACTCAGGGAGGAGATCACCGAACTCGACGCGCTCATCGAGCCGCTGGTCGCTGCCATCAACCCCGACCTGCTCGCACTCAACGGTGTCGGCGCAGACGTCGCAGGACAGCTCCTGGTCACCGCCGGCGAGAACGCCGACCGGATCTACTCCGAGGCCGCCTTCGCGATGCTATGCGGAGTGGCTCCGATCCCAGCCTCTTCGGGCAAGACCCACCGACACCGGCTCAACCGAGGCGGTGACCGACAAGCCAACGCCGCGCTCTACCGGATCGTGCTGTGCCGGCTGCGCTGGGATCCCCGCACCCAGGCCTACATGCACCGCCGCACTGCCGAGGGACTCTCGAAGAAAGACATCATCCGCTGCCTCAAACGACTCATCGCCCGCGAGATCTACTACGTCCTCACCCGGGAGCGCATCGAGCCCGGACACCTCGCTACCGCCGCTTGACATCCATAGGAGCATCCTCGCGCAGCCGATCGTCAGCACGGGATGGGCGCCCTGGAGTCATGCCCCATGGAAGCGGAACGCCGGCCACACCCGGGCCCACCCCCCGGACGGGGAGTCGCACCGCACCAGGGGCGCGCCGGCCACACCGAACGGATCGCTCTCTCCGCGGGCCAGGGTGCCGACGTCGACGCAGCGCGCGAAAAGGTGGCGCAGCCCTGCGGAGCGCTCCCCGACGAGCAGGACCGACTCCGTCGAGGGCGGCCCCGACCCCGACAGCGCGTTGTGGCCGGAGGCGACCCGGTCGGCCGGGATGCCGCGCGTCGGCCCGTAGAACGCGACGGCCCCCGCCAGCGCATAGGAGTCCGTGACGACGGTGGCCTGGCTGCGTCCCCGGGGAGCGCTGATCTGCTGGACATACCCGTCCCAGCCGGCCTGGTCCCGCTGGACGGGGTTGACGGCGGACACCAGCCGGAAGACCGTCGACGAGGTCGGGGCGAGGGGTAGGCAGACCAGGAGGGACACGACCGCGTTGGCGCCCACCACGACCCACCGGCGACGCCACAGCGCCCAGTCCGCCTCCGCCGCAGCCCCCCACCCGATCGACAGCGCCGGCAGGAACGCCGCGACCGGGTAGTACGGCTGGGCGGGGAACAGCACCGTGAACCCCGTCACCAGCGCAGCAGCCACTGCGAGCACCGGCACGCCCAGGCCGTGGGCACCCGGTCGCCGGCATCGCTCGGACATCCTGGGCCCCCAGGACAGCCCCCGCCACAGCACGCGGACGTATGGCGGGCCGATGAAGATCAGGACCAGAGGTACGACGAACCACCGCGTGGACGCGCCGTGGCGCGCGATCAGGTCAGCCGAGACCGCGGACATCGGAAGCCCGTGCCAGAGCTGGGCCGCCACCTGCGGACCTGCCAGCACGGCGAGAGCGACCAACCCGGTCAGGGCCCCGCGGGTGCACAGCAGCCGTGGGTGCGACGCCGCGAGGGCCACGACCAGGCCTGCGACGAGGACCATGACCAGGAGCTTGTTCCAGCAGCCCAGACCGGCCACCGCCCCCGCCCATGCCAAGGCTGACGGCCTGCCCTGGATGCCTCGGAGCACCAGCAGGATGACCGCCTGCCACACCACCAGGTCGATGCTTGCGGTGAGGAAGACGTGCCCCACCAGCAGGGGGTAGACGGTGGTCGCGTGCGCCCACGCGGCGACGCGCTGCACGCGGGCGGGATGCCCGAGCAGGCGCGGACCCGCCGCGGCCAGGAGCACCCCCGCCATCGCTGCCAGGATCGCCGGCACCCGTTGGAGCCAGGCGGCCCCGCCGAGGCCGGCCAACCGTGACAGCCACACCGTCATCGGCGGCTGGTCGTCGTACCACCAGGCCCACGGGAGCATCCGGAAGTACAGCTCGTCGCCGTGGAGCCCGTAGCGTCCGGAGGTGGCCAGCAGGACGGCCCCCATGGCCAGCGCGGCCGGAGCCGCGACCCTCACGATGCCGGCGGGCGAGGGGGTGCCCACCTACAGGTCGCCGCCGAGGTGGGCGAGGACGCGGCGTGCCGTGCGCAGGCCCGAGGCCAGAGCCCCCTGGATGGACCCGGTGTCCCGGTGGTCGCCGCAGACCATCGTGACCTCGTCGACGTCGACCGGCTGACGGAGCGTGAGGGGTGGCGGCTGGACGGGCAGAGCGTCGGGCACGTCGTGACGGACCACCAGCTGCCAGGCGTCGGCGTCGCACGCGTAGATCTCGCTCAGACGGCGGCGCAGCTCCGACTCCGTGGGCACCCCCATCGCCATGACGGCCGTTGCCTGCACCAGGTGGCGACCGCGAGGGGCGTATGACGGTGCCGCGTTGCTGACCACCGCGGTGTTGACCAGCCCACCCGCGTCCCGCCGGGCGTCCAGGATGAGCATGTCGAGGTCGGTGGGCCGCGCGTCTGCGGCGAACCACCACGTCACCAGGCCCTTGGTCGCGACGCGCGGCAGGGGGGTGAGCGTCCCTACCTCCTGCGGTGACACGGCCACGACCGATCGGCGGGCGCGCAGCGTCCTGGCCTGGGTCTCGACGACGGCATGGTCGCCCTGCTTGCGGACGCGGTTGACTCGCTCGCGGAAACTGACCCGATCCCCGAGCCGGTCCGCGAGCTGCCCTGGTAGCGCGGCCATGCCGCGCCGCGGCAGCCCGGGGGTGCCGAGCACGAAGGCCCGGATCAGCAGCTGCACGTACGTCGTCGACGACGTCCCGTCCCCCTCGAGGATGACCCCCGCCAGGAAGCGGTCCAGCACCTCGCGGCGCAGCCGCCCGGTCACCCCGGCCTGGTCCAGCGTCATCCCCCACCCGGCATCCGGTGCTGCCGCGAGTCGCTCGACCCGTCCGAGCGCCGGGATCACCCAGCGAGCCAGACCGAGCAGCTCTCCGGGGTCGAGGTAGCCGGAGGTGATCGTGTCGAGGAGACGGCCTGGGTGCCGGATCGGGTCCGCCACCAGCGAACGGCCTCGGTCGTGCATGACCCCCGCCCCCCGCCCGAAGGGCTGCAGCCCCAGCGCGTCCAGGTCCGTGTCTGCCCGGATCCGAGGGTAGGAGGGGTTGAGGACCTGGAATCCCCTGTCGCACAGGAAGCCGTCGACCTGGTCGGTCCGGATGCGACCGCCGACTCTGTCGGAGGCTTCGAGGACGAGGACGTCCAGTCCGTGCGCCTGCAGCTCCGTGGCGCAGCGCAGGCCGGCCAGCCCGGCGCCGACGACGATGACATCGGTGTCGATCTCATGGGTGGTCATGGTGACGTGCTCCTTGGGTCGGGCGGCGGCGTCGGACGGTCGAGCCGGGCAGCAGGTCGAGCCGGCGGGCCAGGCGCCGAGCGAGGTGCACGCCGGGACCCCACCGGGCCGAGGTCGGCACGCTCCAGACGTCATGCCCGGCTCGACCCCACTGCTCGAGCAGGGCATTGGCCGCCTGCACCCCGGTGGTGGCCGCACGCTCCATGAGGGCCACGGGTAGCTCGCACCGGATCCCGTCCCCGGCCAGCACGAGCTGCTCCACGGGGGTGCGCACCCCGGGGCGGTCCAGCCAGGGGTCCGTGCCGGCGAGTGGGCAGTCCTGCTGGACGAGCACCTCCTCATGAAGCACCCGCGCCTCGACCAGCTCCGGGTGCAGCCGGTGCAGCTGGGTCCGCAGGTCGGCCAGGACCTCGGCGTCCGTCACCGCGTCGGGCACGGCATACGCGTGGAGCTCGATGACACTGCCACCGGTGCGCCGGGCCCAGGCCGCGGCGCCGACTTCCAGCAGGTGCATGGCCGAGAGGTTGTCCAGGAACCCCAGAGCCGCCGTCCCCAGGAAAGCAGGCGTGTCGTCTCGGACCGGGCGGTCCAACCACAACCGCTGCACGACGAAGCGAGGGGCCATCCGACCGCGAGCGACGGCGGCGCGCCAGTCGGGGGTGCCGACCCACCCGCTCTCGTCGACGATGGCCTGCAGGGAGGGCCGGGTCACCGCGAGCACCACCCCGTCGGCGGACATGTGGCCTCCATCGCCCAGGACGACCTGTATGTCGTCGCCGGGCCCGTCACGGTCCAGCCTCAGGACGGGCGCCTCGCACCGCACCTGGACCCCCCGCTCGTGCAGCCACCGTCCCAGGGGTGCCCACAGGGTGGTGTCGAAGTCGTCCCGGGCCACGTCGAAGAGCAGCCCTTCCGCCGATCCCAGGAAGTAGGTGTGGAACATCGCCACGAGCTCGCCCCCGGAGAACTCCCTGGGGTCGGCGAAGAAGCTGCGCGCGAAGACCTCGAGGGCGAGAGCCCGCATGGGGCCGGGGAAGTGCAATGCGTCCAGGACGTCCTGCGCGCTCACGCCATCATGCTCGACGAAGGTCTTCGGGAAGTCCACGTCGAGCAGCGCGAGCGCCCGCTCCACGTCCACCCGCCGTAGGTCGGCGAGCCGGCAGGATGGGCTGAGTGCCACGAACCCCAGGGCATTCCACGGGGGACGCCGGGGGATGCGGGTGAAGGAGTCCCTGGTCCCGTCCGCATGCAGCAGCGGGTAGTCCCGGACCGGTTGGAGGATCGACAGGTCGGGGTCGATCCGGCGGAGCAGCGCGCGCAGGTTGTAGTACTGACGGAAGAAGGCGTGGAAGCCGCGGCTCATGGCGGACGAGTCGTCGTCACCGGCGACCTGGACGGGCCAGGAGGCGACGCGCCCGCCGAGCTGGCGGTCGCGCTCGAGCAGGGTGACGCGCACCCCGCGCTCTGCCAGGCAGACCGCCGCATTCAGGCCGGCGATGCCTCCGCCGACGACGACCACGTGCGGATCAGCGGGAGCCTGTCGGGCTCGTCCCGCGTCCGGTGCCACCGCGGGGATGCGGACCGCGCGACGGTCCCTTCCCGGCCTCTCGGCCCCGCTCACGTCCGCCCCGATCGCACCCACAGGAGGATGGCCAAGGTCACCATCGAGAATCCGAACAGGTAGTCCTCCACCGGAATGTCCCACGGAAACCTCACTCCCAGGTGTTGCTGCGGGTCGTACATCACGATCGGTGCGCTCAGCTTGGTGAGCCACCCGTCGACCAGGGCCTGAAAAAACGCCACGATCGCCATCGCGCACCAGTACTGCTTCGTCCGGAACACGCCCGTGCGGAGCACCTGGCACTCGAGGAGGACGACCAGGATCACGGAGAGGACGGCCAGCGCGGTGTACTCAGGCACGGGATCGCTCCTGCCCCTGCTCGGTCGCGCCACGGCCGAGGCGCAGGACCGTGCCGACGGCCTCGTACGTCAGCAGCCCGCACACCGGGATCACCACGAAGAACACCAGCTCCTCGATGGGCATCCCGAGCGGCAGGTGAACCCCGGTGGTGTAGCGCGCCGAGTAGGACCAGTGGTCCCGCCAGATCCCGAGCACGTCCCAGGCCGAGAAGATCGCCACCACAGGGACCAGAGCGACCAGCAGACGCCGTGGCCGCTGGTACACCCTGGCCCGTAGCACCAGCTCCAGCGGCAGGGTGATGAGCAGGCATCCCCCCATGAGAGCGAGGTACTGCCAGTGGTCCCAGGAGTCAGGCCACATGGGTGCCTCCGGCGCAAGGCCGTGCCGGCCCGGGACGTCTTGACCGGCTCACGTTGCCACCCGCCCGGTTCGCACGAGGAACCGGCGCTCGGCATACGCCAGATCGTCATCCCAGAGGCGCGCCTGCGTGCGTTGCACCAACGGCCGAAGCACCGGAGACAGCCGCCGCGCGGCGGTGAAGCCGGGACGGGGCGAGGAGGCGATCGTGGCCTCCGTCATGACGGTGAGGGGAAGACCGTTGGCGTCGTGGCCGACCGGGGTCGCGTGGGTCTCCACCACGCTGCCCTCGCCCTCGCCGTCGGTGATCGTCATGACGACGGTGCGCGAGTCCGGGCAGGTGAACTCGGCCCGCACGGGGACCCCCCAGGTGCGGCTCAGCCGGAAGGTGACGTCGGTGACCAGGCAGTGGTCGGTCGACGCGTCCTCGTCGACCGTGAGGTGACTGAAGGCGTAGGGGTGGAACCAGGCGCCGTGCCACGGGTCCAGGCGGTTGGCGATGATGTCCTGCGCCTCGCACCGGGCCAGGCGCACATGGACGGCGTCGAAGGACGCGCTTGCCGGTGGCCGGGGGGCTGTGCGAGGGGCTGAGCTCGGCTCCTCGCCCGAGGTCGGCACCTGCACCCACAGCAGGACGCCGTCATCATGCGCCGGTAGGGGTGCCCAGGTGCCGGGCCACTCGGAGGGCAGCCGCAGGCCGTGCCACCGGCACACGACGTCGGTGCCGTCGGTGTCGCAGCCCTCGAGACGGGCACCCATGTGCGGGCAGGCGCCGGGACCTGCGAGCACCGACCCGTCGTGGGCGCGCCAGAGCGCGACCTCGCGGTTGCCGACGCGACGCACGAGGGAGCGCCCGGCCCGAAGGTCTCGGGATGCACCCAGGACGTACCACCCTCCCGCGTCCTCCGATCGCGCCGCCGCAAGGGCTCGCTCGATGCGGGGCAGCGACGCCTCCCGCCAGGTGGACCTGACGGCGTCGGGTGATGGTTGCGGGATGCGTCGGACTGGGATGTGCCGGGAAGCGGCAGTGGGCATCAAGCGCGTTTGCCTTCCGGTGGGCTGGCCAAGCAGCAGCTGCTGCAGCGGAGGTCGGGTCCTGGTGGGGGTCAGGCGAGCCTGCCTGTCTTCAAGACGGCAGGGTGGGCAGGTAGCGTCTTGGCCATAGTAGTTCCATCGGCGAAGGAGTGCTGATGAGGGTGCTGGTTACCGGTGCTACCGGATATGTGGGGGGCAGGCTGGTGCCGCGTCTGCTGGATGCCGGCCACGAGGTGAGAACTACGACGAGCAACCTGGCCAAGCCGTCTCCGTGGTGGGCCGATCGGGTCGAGACCGTCGTCATGGACATCACCGACGAGGGCCAGGTCGACAGCGCGAGCGATGTTGTCGACGCCGTCTACTACCTGGTCCACGGGATGGGAGGGGGTGGGGACTTCGCAGAGAAGGACCGGCACGCCGCGCACAACGTCGCCCGGGCGGTGCAGTCTCACAGCGTCAGCCGAGTCGTCTACCTGTCCGGCATCCTGCCTCCCGTGCAGGTCGGGCAGCTGAGTGAGCACCTCGAGTCGCGGCACGAGGTGGAGCAGATCCTTGGCTCCACCCCCGCCACCACCGTCACGTTGCGGGCGGCCGTGGTGATGGGCAGTGGATCCACGTCCTTCGAGATCATCCGACAGGTCAGTGAGCGGCTGCCGATCCACACCGTCCCGTCGTGGATGAACTCGGAGGTCCAGCCCATCGCGGTGGTCGACGCCGTCGAAGCCCTCGTGGGCGCCCTGACCGTGCAGACCTGCACCCGCAGCTATGACATCGGTGGCCCGGACAGGATGTACTACGCGGAGCTGCTCGACCGGTATGCCGGCGTCGCGGGCTTGACGCGTCCACAGGTGCCGGTGCCCCTGGTCCCTGCGGACCTGGTGGGCCTCCTGGTCGGCGCCTTGACCGACGTGCCCACCCCGACCGTGCAGGCCTTGGTGGAGAGCTTGCACCACGACATGGTGTGCCGCGAGGAGGACTTCCGGCGCGACCTCCTCCCCACCGGGTATCACCTGGTCGGGGTGGATGAGGCCATCCGTCGATCGCTGGCCGACCCCCGCACCCACGTCCAGCATGACCCGTCCTCCGCTGACCCCATGGGCCCTATGCCGGACGACCCGTCCTGGGCCGCCGGTGGTGAGGACCAACCACTTCTCGGCAGAGCGCTGGACGCGGTCTACGACGCTCTCGGGCGGGACCCGTCCGCCTGGCGGTGGTGAGCCAGGTGGGTGTGTGCCGGGGCCAGCACATCGTTGCGCTTGCAGCAGAACTCCCTGGTCAGACGGCCTTCTGGATGGTCTGGGAGAGCCCGTCGACCGCCTTATGCAGCTCTTGCTCGATGGAGTCGGACTGCCTGTCGGTCCAGATGCGCACCGTCAGGGTCGAGGCGTTGGCGTCGTCCTCGTCCACGTCCAGCTCGCCGTGGTAGTTGTTGGGGCCCTCGGAGCCCCACTCCACGGTCATGCCATCCGAGCCCACGCGGAACCACGCCGTGCCCTGGACGTCCTTCTCCCCCTCCTCGGCGGTCTCGACGTGGGCCGTGGTGCGGATCGTGTCGCCGTCCAGCTTCTCCACGGACGTGATCTGGGGGAAGTGCTCCGGCAGCTTCTCGACGTCCTTCACGTAGTCGAAGACGTCTTGAGCAGGGCGAGGGATCTGGACACTTCGCTCGTACTGCGACATGACATGCACTCCTAGAAGTCGGAGGCCGGTCAGTAGCTGCCCCTCGGCCCCGAGTCGGCAGGGCCCTTCGGCCCCGTCAGCGCCGCGCCGGCGCCTGCGTCTCACCCTTGCCGCCCTGGCCAGGGACCGCCACCCCAGCGATCACATCCCGCTTCTGCGCCGCGCCGTCCTGGACCACCTCGTCGCATCAACGCATGTGGTTGGCCACGTCGGCACCGCCAGACCGCTGGGGTCTCCCCCACGGCGTGAGACCGCGCGGTTTGACGACCGAGAGCTACACCATGAGCACGAAGCTCGCCAAGTTTGCGCCACTCAAGGCGAAGAGAGCGACCGCGTGGGCCGCGCCCTGCCCTGTCTCGAGGCGGGCGATGGTGTCCTCGACCCAGAAGCCGACACCGGAACGAGCCAGTGATGACCAGGATCGTCAGGGCAAACTTGTTCAGCACCCACCAGTGTTTGATCAGGGGATCGTGCAACTTTGGGGCATCGGCCCGTGGCGCTGCACCCGTGCGGGCTCGTCAGCTGTAGAGCGGCCGGTCCTCGTCCAGGGGGTCCTCGGTCGCCTGGACGTCGGGGTCATGGGTGGCGGGCGACCAGGACGGGTCGCCGTGGAGGACCTGGCCCTCGTCGGTCACGACCGTGAGTCGTTCTCCGTTGCGGAGGTTCTCGGCCATGCTCTCGACCACCGGGCGTGGCTGCTCGATCCCCAGCGACTGCAGACGCTCGGCGAGCAGGTCCGCCACGTCGCCCTCGCGGCCGCCGCGGCCAGACAGCTCGACCAGCGCGGCGACCAGGTGCCGCACGCGCGACTCGTCCAGCTCGGCCAGCAGCGGCGTGCTCAGCGTCAGCACTGCGCCGCGGCCCTCGTGCTCGTGTCCGGTCTCGATCGTGGGCATGCGAACTCCGTCCGGTGCGTGGTGGTCGATGGCCCGTCAGGGAGTCATCTGCAGCCCACTCTACGCACTATTTCGACAGTGGAAAGACTTGCCAGCGCCTTGACCGGGGCCGGCGGAGCGCGAGCCCGCGAGGCTAGTCCTCCTTGGCCGCGTCGGTCAGCTCGCGCATGCGCTCCTCGGCAGCGTTGCCCTGCGGGCCCTCCTGCTCCTGCCCCTGCTCCTGCTCTTGGTTCTCACGGTTGACGTCGGACCGCTCGTTGCTGTCGCGGTCGAGGCCGGTGTGACCCTCGTCGGACTGTGCCGTCACGTCATACGTCCTTTCCTCGGGCGAGGCGCGCCCGGCGCGAGGGCCTGCGCGCCCACCGGGGGTGGGTGGTGCGCCACTGTAACCACGTCGACCCGCGCCGTGCAGGGCCGGCGAGCGGCTGAGCCGAAGTCGGCGGCACCGGTCAGGGCGTGACCAGACGCTGCAGCGCTCGCGCCGCGATCGGCAGGTATGCCGCCACGACGAGCCCGGGCCCCTCCACGCTCAGCCCGGTCGAGGTGCCGCAGTCGCGCGCGCCGGTCACGGTGTGCTCGAGATGTAGCCGGACCGGGCCCGTGCGCACCGTCCACGACCACGAGCGGGCGGCCTCGTCGACCTCGGTGACGACGAACCGAGCTCGCACCACGTGCAGCGCAGTGACCGTCCCGGTCGTGCCCGCCCTGATGACGGGCGTCGAGGCCTGCACCCCCGTGAGGTGGGGCGCCCACTGCGTCCACCGCGTCGGCGTGGAATACCTCTCCCACACCACCTCCGGCGCCGCGGCCCCGGTGGCGCGGCAGGACCGCCGTGTGGCCCAGATCGTTGCCGCCATACGCATCCAGCCTCTCGAGGGGTGGCCGCTGCTGCCCGAGGGTACCTTCACGCCATGACCACCTATGAGTCGACGACGACCATCGATGTCCCCGCTGCCGAGCTGTTCGCCTACCTGTCCGATGTGGACAACCTGCCCACCTACTTCCCCCGCGTGACCTCCGCCATGCGCACCGAGGGCGACAAGGTCACCGTCACGGCCCGCATCGAGCACGACGGCGAGCAGCGTGACGTCGAGGGCGAGGCGTGGATCAAGGTCGAGCAGGCCGACAAGACCCTCACGTGGGGCTCGCAGGGCCCCAACAACTACACCGGGCAGGTCGATCTCGACCCCATCCACGACAGCTCGTGCTCCGCCACGGTCCGCATCAGCACCGACCGCCAGGGCGACCGCATCCAGGACGGCGTCGACGAGGCGGTGGCCGGGATCAAGGAGGCCGCCGAGAAGGCGCACGCCTGATCGGTCGCCGTGACCGTGGTGAGCGCGACGACCACAGCCATGAGCATCACGACGGCGCCCGCCAACGAGGTGCCCTGCTCGGCCCTCGACGCGATCTTCGGCACGCGTGGCGGCGCGGCCGAGTGCCGTTGCCAGCGCTACCGGCTCGCGCGCGGCGAGGCCTTCGGCAACACGCCGGTCGAGGTCCGCGCGGAGCGGTTGCGGGAGCAGGCGGCGTGCGGCGACGCCGACTCCCCCCGCACCAGCGGCCTGGTCGCGCACCTCGACGGCGAGCCGGCCGGGTGGTGCGCGGTGGCCCCGCGCTCGGCATACGAAGGTCTGGTCCGCAACGCCAACCGGACCGCCTGGCGCGGTCGCCACGAGGACCGGCTGGACCCGGACGTGTGGGCGATCACCTGCCTGCTCACCCGCCCGGGGATGCGAGGTCAGGGGGTGGCGCGGGCGCTCGCGGCCGCCGCCGTCCCGCACGCCCGCTCGGGAGGGGCGCGGCGGCTCGAGGCTTACCCCATCACGGTGCCGGACGCGACGTGGGGCGAGGAGCACCCCGGCCCGCTGTCGGTCTACCTCGACGGGGGCTTCGAGGTGGTCCACCGCCCCTCGAAGCGCCGCGCCGTCGTCGCGATCGACCTGTGAGCCCACGCCAGACGATCGCGGCCCACGGACCCCTCACTGGTCGGGCCGGCTCGACCGCGCGAACCGGGCGGCCTTGACCCTGTCGGGGAGGAGCCGGTCGCGCAGGGCGCCGCGCACGGTCCTGGCGTCGCCGCCGACGACGTGGTTTTTGCCGGCGAGCAGCGCGTCGATGCCCTTGGTGGCGACCAGGACTGGATCGTTCTTCCAGTCGTTGGAGCCGAACTTCGTGTTGCCCATCCCGGCCGTGCTGTGGAACTCCGTCGCCGTCGCGCCGGGCAGCAGCACAGTGACGCTGACGCCGTACTCCTTCAGCTCCTCGCGCAGGCCCTGCCCGAAGCTGTTCATGAACGCCCGCGTGGGTCCGTAGATCGACTCGCACGGAGTCGGCGTCAGGGCCGACAGGGAGGACGTGATCAGGATCCGGCCGTGCCGCTGCGCGGCCATCAGTCGGGTCACCCGCTTGGCCAGCATCACCTGACCGGTGCCGTTGAGCGCGAGCATGTGCAGCTCGTCGTCCAAGTCGGTGTCGAGGAAGGCGCCGCCCAGGCTCTTGCCAGCGTTCAGCGCCGCCACGTCCAGCCGGCGCCCCAGGCTCTCGAAGCGCTCCCAGAGCTCCTCCACGCCCGCCGCCGTGCTGAGGTCCACGCGCACCGGCGTCACCGAGACGGTGGGCAGGCGCTCGGGAAGGGTGTCGATGCGGTCGCTGGCGCCGACCCCCACGATGTCGTAGCCGCGGGCCGCCAGCCCCTTGGCCAGCTCGAAGCAGATGCCCGCGGAGGCCCCGGTCACCAGGGCCAGCGAGCATGCGTCACCAGTCGTCATGTCTCTCCTCCAGGGGCTGTCGAGCGGCCGAGGTCGTTGGGAGCGGACCACGTCCGAGGCGTGGTCGACCACTCCCGACGGTGGCCCGTCACGCCTTCTGGCGCAAGCCGAGGGCCCCCGCGGCGCGACGGGACCGTGAACCGGCCCCCGTCAGGGTGTCGTATCCGGCGTCCGGCGTTCGTGAAGATGATGAGTCCCCGACGGGGGAACATCGATCTACCGAAGGAGCCAGAGGTGACGCAGTACCTGATCTCGTTCAACGACGAGTGGGTGGCCCCCCACACGCCGGAGCAGCTGCAGGAGAAGTCCGTCGCCGGGATGACGGTGATCCGGGACATGGAGGAGGCGGGGGTCTTCGTCTTCGGCGACGGTGGTCTCGACGCCTCGAGCGTCCTGTGCCACGTCGAGGCCCGCGCCGGGGAGCCCGCCTTCACCGACGGGCCGTATGCCGAGTCCAAGGAGCACCTCGGCGGTTTCACCGTCGTGGAGGTGGCCGACGACGAGGCCGCCCGCTACTGGGCGGGACGGCTCGCGGTCGCGCTCGACTGGCCGCAGGAGGTCCACCGGTTCCCCGCCCCCATCGGCGCGGCAGCAGACC
Organism: Arsenicicoccus cauae; assembly: GCF_043162025.1. Classification (NCBI taxonomy): domain Bacteria; kingdom Bacillati; phylum Actinomycetota; class Actinomycetes; order Micrococcales; family Intrasporangiaceae; genus Arsenicicoccus; species Arsenicicoccus cauae. Next base: position 923,805 of record NZ_CP171001.1, read on the forward strand.
GCGCAGCCCACACCACCAAGGAGAAGTGACATGCCCCGCTACCTGCTGTCCGTCCACGGTCCCGCCGAGCGCGGCGACTTCGGCGACTACGAGTCCAAGGAAGCGATGCTCGAGGCGTTCGCCGACACCGGCGCGTTCAACGACATGCTCCAGCGCGAGGGCCACCTCGTCTTCGCCGACGGCCTGGAGCCCGTGGCCACCGCCACCACCGTCGACGGCCAGGGCGACGAGCCGATCCTCACGGACGGCCCCTACCTCGAGGCCCAGGAGTACCTCGGCGGCTTCTGGGTGATCAACGCCCGCGACCTCGACGAAGCCCTGGCGCTCGCGGCCCAGGGGTCCAAGGCCTGCCGCGGCAAGGTCGAGGTGCGCCCCTTCCAGACCGAGGAGTCCGTCCGGGAGATGCTCGGCGAGTGACCGGCTCACCCGTCGAGGAGGCGATCAGCCGCACCCACCGCGAGGAGTGGGCGCGGGTGGTCGCCTCCCTCGCGCGCCGCTTCGGTGACCTCGACCTCGCGGAGGAGGCGGCGGCTGACGCCTGGGTCGCGGCGGTCGAGCGGTGGCCCCGGGACGGCATACCGCCCAACCCCGGAGGCTGGCTCACCACCACCGCCACCCGCCGGGCCATCGACCGGCTGCGGCGCGAGCTGAAGCGCGACGCGAAGCAGGAGGCGGCGTCCCTGCTGGTCGACGACAGCCCGCTCGCCCCGACCGGCCCGGTGCAGGACGACCGGCTGCGGCTGCTCTTCACCTGCTGCCACCCGGCGCTCGCCCTGGAAGCCCGAGTCGCCTTGACGCTGAGGCTGATCGGCGGTCTCACGGTCGCCGAGATCGCTCGCGCCTTCCTCGTGCAGGAGACGACGATGGCGCAACGGATCACGCGCGCCAAGGCCAAGATCAAGGCCGCGCACATCCCCTACCGCGTCCCGTCGGAGACCGACGTGCGGGCGCGCCTGGCCGGGGTGCTGGCGGTGGTCTTCCTGATCTTCAACGAGGGCTATCTCGCGACGTATGGCGACGAACCCCTCCGCGCCGACCTCTCCGACGAGGCGATCCGGTTCGGGCGGCTGCTGCACGCGCTGCTCCCGGACGACGGGGAGGTCACCGGGCTGCTCGCCCTCATGCTGCTGACCGACGCCCGCCGCGCCGCTCGCGTCGACGACGGTGGGGAGCTGGTGACCCTGGGGGAGCAGGAACGCGCGCGGTGGGACGCCGCGCTGATCCGCGAGGGGCACGTGCTCGTGCGCGAGTGCGTCGACGCGGTGGCGGCGGGAGGGGCGCCTCCTGGCCGCTATCAGCTGCTGGCGGCGATCAACGCCGTTCATACGCAGGCGCGTTCGGCGAGTGCGACCGACTGGGGGCAGGTGGTCACGCTATACGACCGGCTGGTGGCGCTGGACCCCTCGCCGATCGTCCGGCTCAACCGAGCGGTCGCCGTGGCCGAGCGGTATGGCGCCGCCCGGGGCCTCGCCGAGGTGGACGAGGTGGCCGCGGCCCTCGTCGGCTACCACGCCTTGCACGCCACCCGCGCCGACCTGCTGCGGCGGCTTGGACGCGAGGGGGAGGCACGGGCGGCCTACGACCGGGCGCTCGCGCTGACCGACAACCCGGCCGAGCAGGCCTACCTCGCCCGCCGCCGCGCCGACCTGGTCGGCTGAGCAGCCGGCGCGGGTGGTTACCTCTCGACCGCCCCGCCCGTCATCCCCCTGACGACGCCGACGGAGGAAGGTGGGGACATGGATGACGGGGCCGCATAGCTCGGCGAGCAGGGAGGCGAGGACCTCCTCGCCGCAGCGTTCGAGGCGCACCGGGGCCGGCTCGAGGCGGTCGCGGTGCGGATGCTCGGGTCACGCGCTGACGCCGAGGACGCCCTGCAGGAGGCGTGGTTGCGGCTGTCGCGGCAGGAGGCCGGGAGCATCGACAACCTCGGGGGCTGGCTGACCACGGTCGTCGGTCGTGTCTGCATCGACGTCCTGCGGTCCTCGCGGAGGCCGTCGGGCTGGCGATGCTCGTCGTGCTGCAGACCCTCACCCCGGCGGAGCGGCTGGCGTTCGTGCTGCACGACATGTTCGCGGTGCCGTTCGCCGACATCGGACAGATCCTCGGCCGGTCCACGGACGCCACCAAGATGCTGGCCAGCCGGGCCCGGCGCAAGGTCCGGCGGACGGAGGCGCCGGGCGACGGGCAGGCGGAGCGAGCGGTCATCACGGCCCTCCTCGCGGCGGCGCGGGAGGGTGACTTCGACCGGCTGCTCACGCTCCTGGACCCCGAGGTCACGCCGCGGGTCGAGGGGCCGCGCGGCACCAGCGTGCGCATCGGCGCGACGGACGTCGCGACCTCCGCCGAGCGCCATGCCCGCGGGCGCGCGGCGATCTCCCCGGCGACGGTCGACGGCCTGCCCGGGGTGGTGTTCCGCAGCAGGGACGGCAGGGCGTTCGCCGTGCTCGGGGTCTCCGTCGTGGACGGGCGCATCGCGGCGATCGTGGCGGTCAACGACCGCGTCCGGGTGCGGCCGGCGGCGTGCGAGACCGGCGGCCGGCGGGATGACGGTGTGACGTCGGCCGCCGGGCCCCCAGATCGCGATCATCAACGCCTTCAACCGGTTCAACGTGATGACCCGGCAGCAGGGCGGGCACTACGAGGTGGGCCAGTTGGCCTGAGTCACTGCGTGGCCGCGGCTCCGGATCACCAGCTGAGCAGCGTGGGGGCGGGGAGGTCGGCGAAGGCGGCGTCGACGCTGACCAGCGTCGCACCCTCGTGGATGGCGACGCTGGCCAGGAGCCGGTCGAAGGGGTCCCGGTGGGGCCAGGACATGCTGCCGGCCGTGATGGCGTGCTGGCCGGTCAGCGGCACCTCGACGGCTCCCATGTCGTCCAGGCGGCGGGGCCAGGCCTGGACGAGGCCGACGTCGGGGAGCTTGCCGAGCCGTGTCTTGGTGGCGATCTCCATCGCGGACACCGCAGACACCAGCAGGTCCACGGCCGGGTCGGCGAGGACCTCACGGACGCGGGCCGGAACGCGCTCCGGCTGCCCCAGCAGCCAGAGCATGACGTGCGTGTCGAGCAGGTACCTCACTCCCACGCCGCCAGATCCTCCTCGCTCAGCGGCGCGTCGAAGTCGTCCGGCACCTCGAACCGCATCGCCCCGAACGTCCGCGGCGATGGCGCGACCGCGGGCACCAGCCGGGCCACCGGCTGCTTGCCCCGCAGGATGGTGACCTCGTGCCCTGCCTCCACCTCGACGAGGATGCGCGAGAGGTGGGTCTTGGCGGACTGCACCGTGTGAGTGCTCATGCACCTAGTCTGGTTGACTAGGTTTGGTTGGTCAACCTCTGTCCTCGTCGGGCGCCAGAGTGAGGTCCGGTGGAGACTGCGATGACGGAGTGTGGCGGCGCGCGCGTGGAGGAGAGCTGATGCGCATCTATGGATTCACGGAGTATGGCGGGCCGGAGGTCGAGGGGTTCCTGGACGCCCCGGACCCGGTGGCCTCGACGCGGGCCGTGCTCGTCCGGATGCGTGCCGCCGGGCTGAACCCCGCCGACCTCAAGGTCCGCAGCGGGCAGCGCCAGGGCACGGTCGAGGTGCGCTTCCCGATGGCCCTGGGTCGTGAGGCCGCGGGGGCCGTGGTGCGGGACCCGTCGGGGAGGTTCCGCGCGGGTGAGCTCGTGTTCGGTTCGTGCGCATCGGGATCCGGGGCGCTGGGTGACCTGGTCCTGCTCGACGTGGAGCAGACGGCGCGAGTGCCGGAGGGGGCGACCCCTGAGCAGGCGGCGTGCATCCCCGTCGCTATCGGGACGGCCTGGGACGCCCTCGGCGAGCTCGAGGTCGGGTCAGGGGACACGGTGCTGATCCTCGGGGCAGGCGGTGGCGTGGGGGTGCATGCGGTGCAGCTCGCACGCCACCTGGGCGCCCGCGTCATCGGGGTCGCCGGCGCGGGCAAGGCCGAGCTCGTCGCGAGCGCGGGTGCGGAGCACGTCCCCTCCGGGCCCGGGTGGAACGAGGCGGTGGCAGCGCTGGCCCCTGAGGGCGTCGACGCCGTGATCGATGCGGTCGGTGGGGACACGGTGCGCGAGGCGGCGACCCTGCTCCGCGACCCGGGGCAGATCCGCAGCTCGGCGGCACCCGCGCTCGCGTCCGAGCTCGGCGGGTCAGGAATCACGCGTCGCCGCGACGCCGGCGTGTATGCCGAGCTGGTGGCGCGCGGCGTCATACAACCCGTCATCCACACGACCAATCCGCTGTCCGAGGCGGCGGCAGCCGTGGCCACGGTCGCGAGTGGGCATGCCACCGGCAAGACCGTCATCACCGCCGCGACGACCCACGATCTCTCGTGGAGAGGCGACAAACGGGGTTATGACGGTCGCATAACCCCAATCTGTCGCCTCTCAATGATGAGGGCCGCGGTCAGTCCGCGAAGGCTGACCAGCAGATGTCGTCGCGGCGGGCCTGGTCCTCGAGGACGAGCTGCCGCACCGGCGGCGGGAGCTGGTCGCGCTGCCAGTCCCGCTCGGCGCGGCCCGCGCCCGGGTCGTCGGGGCGCGCGGCACGAATCGCCTTGATGGCGTAGGCCGCCGCCCCGAGGTCGTGCTCGGCGACGTGGGGGACGCAGGCGGCCTGGCCCGCGGCATACGCCGCGAAGCGCGCTGCTCCCCTGAGTGGTCGCGCCGCTCCCATGGCGTGCCCACCGAGGGCGCGCGCCTGCATCATGGGCAGCTCGCCGCGCGCCCATCGGCGGGCGGCGTCGATCGCCTCCCGCGGTCGCGGGTCGTCGGGCCGCTGCGCCTCGAAGAGGGGCAGGACGTGCTCGGCGCAGGTCGCGGCCCAGAGGGCGAGGAGCTGGTGGTCGTCGTCGGTGAGGGTGCCACCGCGGCGGATGGTCACCATGCGCGGGTCGCGGACGGCGGGGAGGATCACCGGTCGTCACCGCAGCGGGCGCGAGGGCGCGTCACATCGCCAGCCGCCCGTCGACGACGACGATCGTGTCGCCGCCGATCCAGATCTCCTGGCCGTCGTCGTGCACGTGCACCCGTCCGCGGCGCCCGATCTGGCTGCCCTGCGCGACGACATACGACTGGGGCACCTCCTCGCGCTCGCGGAGCCACTGCGCGAGCGCGCCGTTGAGGCTCCCGGTGACCGGGTCCTCGTATGTCGGCCCGAAACCCCTGACCTCATAGGCGCACTCGCCTCCCGGTGCCTCCAGGCCGATGACCCCGATGCGCAGGTCGCCCCGATCAGCCTGGGGGTGCAGGGAGCGGACCGCGTCGGCGTCGCGCAGCTGCACCAACCGCCACTCCGGGCCGTTGGCACCCCAGGCGTGGGCGACGATCTCGGTCGGGTCGATCGCGAGAGCCGTTGCGACGGTGGCCACCTCGTCGTCGGTGAGCGGCCCGGTGCGCGTCCGCGGTGGCGTGGCGAAGGCTAGCCGGTGCTCCTCCAGGCGCACGGGGATCAGCCCCGCGTCGCACTCCTGGACCAGCCGGCCGGGCGTCCTGGGCGTGCCGCCGAGCTCCAGCCAGGCGCGGGCCGACCCGATGGTCGGGTGCCCGGCGAAGGGGTACTCCTGACTGGGGGTGAAGATGCGGATGCGGTAGTCGGCCTGCGAGCTCGTCGGCGGGAGCAGGTAGGTCGTCTCGGAGAAGTTCGTCCACGCCGCGAGACGCTGCATCTGCTCGGTGGTGAGTCCGTCAGCGTCGGCGACCACGGCGAGCGGGTTGCCGGTGAGCCGGCCGGAGCTGAACACGTCGACCTCGAGGAACCGTCGCATCATGCGGCTCATTGTCCTGCAGGTCGCCGGGCCGGTCGCGTCAGGAGCGCAGGACCTTGTCCATCGCCTTGCCCCTGGCCAGCTCGTCCACCAGCTTGTCGAGGTAGCGGATCTGCTGCATGAGCGGGTCGTCCACGTCCTCGACGCGGACGCCGCACACGACGCCCTTGATCAGCCGGGCGTCGGGGTTGAGGCGCGCGTCCGCGAAGAAGTCCGCGAAGGTCGTGCCCGACTCCAGGTGTCGGGTGAGCTCGGCCTGGTCGAAGCCCGTGAGCCATCGGATGACCTCGTCGAGCTCGGCCGTGGTGCGCCCCTTCTTCTCGACCTTGGTGACGTAGTGGGGATAGACCGAGGCGACGCTGGTGGCGAAGATGCGACTCATGGTCCAGGAGGCTAGCCGCTCCTGCTCCTGGTCCTGCATCAGATGCGATAGCATCAGATGCATGCGAACCACCCTGAGCATCGACGACGATGTGCTCTCAGCCGTCAAGGAGCGGGCACGCAGCGAGGGGCGCACCGCAGGGGAGGTGCTGTCGGCGCTCGCTCGGCAGGCACTGACCAGCTCATCTCGTCCTGTCTCGAACCGCCGCAACGGATTTAACATCCTGCCGGCCCGAGGGGTCACCGTGTCCGATGCCGCCGTCGACCGCATCCGTGACGAGGAGGGCGTGTGAGCCGCTCGCTCCTCGACGTCAATGTCCTGATCGCCCTGATGGACCCCGACCACGTCGCCCACGAGCGCGTCCATGACTGGGCCGCGGGCGGTCTCGAGGATGGGTGGGCGACGTGTGCGTTGACCCAGAACGGTTTTGTCCGTGTCATCAGTCAGCCGCGCTATCCCAGCCCCGTGCCGGTGGCGGCTGCGGTCGAGCTGCTTGCCGGAGCGACGGCGGACCCTCGGCACGAGTTCTGGACGTGCGAGATCGAGCTGACCGACGCGTCGATCACTTCCTCACGGCTCGTGGGGCACCGACAGATCACGGACGTGTACCTCCTGGCCCTCGCTGTCGCCCAGCAGGGCTCGCTGGTGACCTTGGACGGGCGGATAGACCTCACGACGGTGGACGGCGCCGACGACCGCAACCTGGTGGCGCTGTGACGCGAGTTGAGGTCATGCGGGGGCCACGGAGTCGGTGATGTCTCGCGACTGCCGACGCCCGCCGAGACGCGTCGACGCCCTGGCCGGCACGATGGACGGGTGCCGGACGTCATCGCTGATCTCGCCGCGACCATCGACTCCACCTGCCGCCTCAGCGGGCAGTTCACGCTGCGCAGCGGTCTGACGGCGACCGAGTAACGGTCCACCCCTGCGCCCACGAATCCGCCTCCCACCGCTCGTCACTCACGCAGGCGAGGTCGTCTATCAGGGCGCGTCGCTCGGCGTGGACCAATGCCCAGGTGTCGGTCATGGCTCCAGCCTGTCGTCCTCCGGCAGCGACGACAAGCCTCATGCCGTATGCCGTCTCCCGCCCGCTCTCGGCGCCGCGAGGTGACTCGGACCTGGAGGTGCTCGCGGCCAGGCGCGGGTGGGCGTGGTGGGTGGTGTGCGGGGTGGAAGTGACTGTGTGTCATGGGTTTTGGACGGGTGGGTGTGCGGCGCGGGGTCGCTCGGGCGCGCCGCGTCAATGTCCGCGCGACCAGGTGACTCGATCTTTTGTTCCCAACGCGTGTTCGATAGAATCGGGGACATGTCCTACCTCGAGGTGACCGCCGCGACCGAGGCCCTGCCGGGCCTGGTCGAGGTGGTGCGCACCCTGGTCGAGGGCATGGACCACGTGCAGACCCAGGACCTGGGACAGGTCGCCGCGCAGGCCGGGGCGTTGCTGACCGCGGCGCGGGGCCTGGTCCTGTCGTGCGCGGCCGAGGCCACGACCCGCGGCAGCGTCCGCGAGTCCGGGTCGGGGTCGACCGCGCACTGGTTGACCGACCAGGGCACGGGCCTGACCCGGGTCGACTCGTTCGTGATGCGGCGGGCGTTGCTGGCGTGCGACGCGCCGGCGCTGGCCCGGCTGCGTGAGGGCTTGCTGTCCGGGCGGGTCACCCCGGCCGACGCGGTGCACGCCGCGCGGGTGCACGCCGAGCTGGTCGGGGCGCTAGACCCGGCGTTCCACGAGCAGGTCGCGGCCGGGGTCGCGGACCTGGCCGGGCGGGTGGACGCGCGCGCGGAGCTGGACGGGTTCCGCACGACGATGTTGGCGCGGTACGCCACGGTCGCCGACCAGGACCGGCGGGACGCGCACGAGCAGTCCCGGCGGGGGATGTCGACGTTCACCCCGACCGGGGACGGGTTGTGGGCCTTCCGCGGGATCGTCGGGGATGTCGACAAGGCGCGCCTCGCCGCGGCGCTGACCGCGTTCAGCGCCCCGCAGGCCGCCACGTTGCCGGATGGGAACGTGGTCCGCGACGAGCGGACCGCGGCGCAGCGCCGCCTGGACGCGTTGTTGACGATCACCATGATCGCGGCGTCGGCGGCCACGCGCGGCCCGATGGGCGCGACCGCGCGGGTGTCGCTGGTGCTGACCCCGGCCGCGTTGCTGCTGCCGTGCGAGCACCGCGCCAAGGACGCGTTCGGGATGTGGCGGGCCGTCCCGGGGCAGGAGTGCGACTGCCCGCTGCCCGACGCGACCCGCGACGACCTCGGCGCGGTGCTGGGGCCGCGCGCGGCGCGGGAGCTGACCTGCGGCGCGGACCTGACCCCGGTGTGGCTCGACCCGCTCGGGCGGCCGGTCGACGTGGGCCGCACCACCCGGTTGGCGACCGCGCGGCAACGACGAGCGTTGGAGGTCCGCGACGGCGGGTGCAGCTTCCCCGGGTGCGGCGCCCCCGCGTCCTGGTGCCAGGCCCACCACATCACCCACTGGGCCGACGGCGGCGCCACCGACGTCGACAACCTGGCCCTGCTGTGCGGGCACCACCACCGGTACATCCACACCCACCACATCACCGGCCGCGTCACCCCCGACCAGTCCCACGTCCACTGGGACGTGATCCACACCTGGACCGGCTGGCACCCCGCCCCACCCCCCAACCCCGGCGCCGACCCACCCGGCGGGCACCCCACACCACCACCAGACAGCGACCCACCGGACAGGCACGCCCTCACCGCCTGACCACCAAGACCACCCACCCCGACACACCCGCCCACCCGGACAGCCACCCCAGGCTGCTCGGGCGGAGGCGCGTCATGGGTGCTGGTGCTCGTGGCCGGCGCCGTCGCCCGGGTCGTGAGCGCCCGCCGCCGTCCTCGCTGAGCGACGGGTGCGGCGGGCGCTCACGGCATACGGCGATCTCGTCAGCTCCCGGCGCGCTCGGCCCCCGTCCGCACCAGGGCCGCGGTCTGCGCGACGATCACGCGCCGCCACGCGTCGAAGGTCGGGTCGCTCGGCGCGAACCGGTTGCCCTCGTCGAAGTGCTGCATGATCGGCGTGTGGATGTGCCCGGCGGGGATGTCGCGTCCGAGCCGGTCGCGCAGCAGCGTGTTGCGGTAGCCCGACTCGTTGGACAGGTAGGTGCCACCGCCCCCGGCATACGCGCACGACCCCTGCGAGGGAGGGGTGCCCGGCTGGGAGGGCTGCATCCCGCCGTCGGGCGCCGCGTTGCGCGTGACGCGCTCGGGGGAGTCGCAGCGCGGGAACTCCGTGAAGCTGGTGTTGCGGATCACCGGGAAACCCTGACCGGCGGTCCACGGCGCGCCCGGCGGAGGTGTCAGGTTGGCGCCAGTCCCGCCGTCGATCATGCGCTGGAAGGGCAAGGATGCCGTCGTCCACTGCGGCGGGTCGAACAGGTCGAAGACGCGCGGATTGCCCCAGCGCGCCGGCGGCTGCGTGTTGCAGCCGGGGTTGTTGATCGCCAGCTGCGGGACGCCGCCCACGGGCCGGCAGGGCCAGCTGCCGTCGTTGCCCGCGGAGACGCCGTGGTAGCGGCCGTTCCACACCTCGAGGTCGAACCGACCCTCGCGCCCCTGGCTCATGGTGAACGACGAGGTGAGGGCCCGCGGGCCCGGCTTCATGTGCGGGCCGACGGTGTCCTCGATCCACCCGGCCGCGAACTCCGTGTAGTTGACCGGAAGGACGTAGGCGTGCACCACCTGGCGACGGCCGTCCGCCCCGACGCGGGTCGTGCCGTCGATGGCGAGAGCCGTTGCGCCCGAGGGGTTCCCGTGGCGGATGTTGTTGCCGGCAGCGCCCGGCGCGTCACCGGCGTCGCCGCCGTCGAGCGTGTAGGGGTCGAAGCCGCTGGCGAGGACCCGCGCAACCCGCGGGCCGGCGGGGTAGGAGATGTCCGTCATGCCGCGGGAGGCCTTCTCGAAGGTCTCGATGATCTGCTCGCGCTCGGCCGCCGTGATGCCGCCGCGAGGGCGCCACTGCCGCAGCGCCGCCGTCACCTGCAGGCGGGTCCAGTAGAGCGGCCGGTCGTCGCTGCGCGGCAGGCTGCCCCGGACGGCGCCCGTGGACTGCACGCGCCGGACGGCGGCCTGCCACAGCGCGCGGCCCTCCTGCTCGGCGAGCCTGCGCGCCGCCCGGGCGTCGCGGGTGCGGCACAGGCGGTCGACGACCTGGGGAGCCACACGCTCGAAGCCCCCACCGGCGATCATTTCCTGCGCGAACGGCATACGGCTCAGTCGAGACGGTGCAGCGGGGTCGGGCATCCGCGCGGCGAGGCGCTGCTCCTCGACGGTGAGGGGGACGGTGCGGTCGAGGCAGCCGGCGGACAGGGCGGCGGTGGGGCCGGGGCGGGACGTGGCAGGAGCGGTGGAGCCGACGGGGGTGGCCTGCGCGTATGGCGCCAGGGCGGTCGCCCCCAGCGCGGCCACGGACAGGGCTGCGGCGGCGCGATTCTCGAGGGTGCGGCGGTGCGACATGGGAGTCTCCTTGGCTCGTCGTCGAGTTCGCGTGATCGTGTCACCGCGGGGGAGGGCCCGGCAAGGCCGTGTCCGAAACGACTCATTCGTTTCAGCAGCTGAGTGCTGGGACCGGCTGGCGACGGACCGGGTTCGCCCCTCGTCTGCCGTCTGCCGCGCCGTGGTACGTAGTCGAGGAGGTCTTCGCGCGCCTGTTCGGGGTCCGCGACACCAGAGCCTCGCACCTGGATCCCGAGGTCGGTCGGATCCTGCGGACCCCGGTCGAGCTGCGCGAAGCCGTCTACCAGCTCGCGACGCTGATCGGCTTCCCGTGCGCGGTCAACGCCATCCGCCTCCTCGGCGAGCACCTCCGCGACCAGGAGCGGGAGCAGGAGCGGGAGCAGGAATGACGGCCGGAGGGGGTCAGCGGCGCCGCAGGAACTCCGCGGCGCGGGCGATGTAGCCGGGCCGATCCTCGAAGTAGGCGCCGCAGTGCTCGACGCCCTCCACGATCCGCAGCTCGCAGCCCTCGCCGGCCGCCTCCGCGAGACGGTGGGCGTGCTCGACGGGGATGACGGAGTCGTCGGTGCCGTGGACGAGGAGCAGCGGTCGCGGCGCGATCGCCGCGACGACCTCGACGGGCTCGACCTCGTGGAACCGGTAGCCGTAGCGCAGGTGCGTCGCGCGATCCACCAGGTCCACCAGCGGCATCGGCGGCAGCCGCAGCCCGCGCGCCGCCGCCGCGACCACCCCACGCACGTCGGCGAAGGAGGAATCGGCGATGACACGGGCGACCCGCTCGTCCCGCGCAGCCACGAGGATGGACACGGCGGCACCCATCGAGAAGCCGACGACGTCGATCTCCGCGTCGGGGCGCCGCTCGGCCACCAGGTCGATCGCCGCCTCGAGGTCGCGCTGCTCGTAGTGCGCCAAGGACTGCGGCCCGTCGGCGGACGCCCCGTTGCCGCGGAAGTCGAACATCAGGACCGTGAAGCCTGCCCGCCACAGCCCCGGCCCGATGCCGAGCATGTCGGCCTTGTTGCCGCGATGGCCGTGGCAGACGATGACGACCTGCCCCGAGCCCGGCCGGTCGAGCCACCACCCGGCGAGTCGTATGCCGTCCGCCGCCGTGAACGTCACGTCCTCGGAGTCGACCCCCACCTCGAACGGCGTGAACCCGTAGTCGAGCGCCGGCCGCTGGGGTCCGCTGATCTGTCGGGCGGCGAGCAGGGCGCCGACCCCCAGGCCGGCGACCGCGCCGACACCGAGGGCCGCGAGGCCGGTCGTGGTGCGCATGCGCTCACCCTAGTGGCGCATGGGGAGTCATCGAGGGGCCGTTGGCACATGCTCTGCGTGCTGGTGCTGCCCCCGCGCTCGCGACAGCAGAGCCGCGGAGTGCTCCGACACGATGCTGTCGGCGCGTCGAGCCAGCTGGGCGCCCTCTTGCGTCTGCAGGACGAGGACGCGTCGGCGATCTCCGTCGGTGGCGCGGCGGTGCACCAGACCACGGTCCACCAGGGAGTCGACCAGGCGTGTGGTGGTGGCCGCGGGTGCACCCAGACCCTCGCCCAGGTCAGTCATCGTGACGCCGGAGAGCGGGTCGAGGCGCCGGAGTGTGCGCCACTGGTCGACCGTCAGGCCCAGGTCGGGCTCGAGGATGCTGGACAGGTCTCTGGTCAACGAGCGGGCCGCCGTCAGCAGGTCATCCACGGGGCACGGCCGGTCGGGCATCGCCATGGGTCCTTTCTGACGTCAGTCGTCCGACCATACTTGACCCGATGCCTGACTCCCCTCTGATCGTGGACTACCTCGACTCGCTCGTCCTCGGGCCGTCGGGGGAGTTCCGCGTGGCCCTGGCCCTGCCCCGGTCCGGGGCCCTGGGGCTGGCCCGGCCGGCCGCCCTGGCTGCGTCCCTCCTGGCGGCCGAGGAGATCAACGACGCGGGCGGAGTCCGGGGCCGTCGGCTCACGGTGACGCTCGTGGATGCCGGTCAGTCGCCGGCAGGCAGCGCCCGGGAGCTGGGCCGGCTGGTCGACGCGGGGTCTGTCGACGCCGTCGTCGGCTTCCACACGAGCGATGTCCACCGGGCCCTCGAACCGGTCGCCTCCGGCCGCGTTCCCTACGTCTTTGCCGCCCCGCACGAGGGCGGGTCCAGGCTGCCGGGGGTGGGGCTGATCGGCCCTGACCCCCGCCGCCAGCTGGCCGCTCCGGTCCGATCCCTCGTGGACGCGGGTCTTCGGAGCTGGGCACTGGTGGGTAATGACTACATCTGGCCGCAGGCGGTGCACCGGATGGCGACCCGGCTCGTGCGGGAGGCGGGCGGCGTGGTGCGCGGCTCGACCCTGGTGCCGCTCGGGGAGGTCGACGGCGAGCGTCTCGTCGACTGGCTGGGCGGCATCCGGGTGGACGTCGTCCTGCTCTCGCTGGTGGGGCGCGATCTCGCGCACTTCAACCGGGCGTTCGCCGGGTCGCGGCTGCTGGGCAAGGTCGTCAGGGTGTCGGGCTCGCTGGACGAGGTGGGTCTCCTCGAGGTGGGAGGTGACGGCAGCGGAGAGCTGTATGCCGCGATGGACTGGTACGTCGGTGACAGTGCCGACGGGTTCGCGGCACGCTACGCGGCTCGCTGGGGGGCTGCCGCGCCGCAGCTGGGTGTCTACGCGCGCGGGTGCTACGACGCGCTCCACTCCGTGTCGTCGGCAGCCCGAGCGGGCGTCCTGTCCGCCATACGACCCGGCGCCGGTCTGCCGCCTCTGCCGGCTCGCCCCTCGAGGCTGGCGTGCGCGGACGGGCTGGACCTCGTCCCTGTCGCCTCCGTCTGACCGAGATCTGAGAAGGCCTTGGCGCTTTGGTGGACCCGGCCCGATGATCCTTCCATCTGGAATCGTTCCATCTGACACTAGGAGTGGCCGTGAGCACCTCATCCACGCCCTCGCACGACCACCACGGCCAGCACACGCTGGAGGAGTTCGGCTACAAGCAGGAGCTGCACCGGTCCCTGACCTTCACCGACCTGCTCGTCTACGGCCTCATCTTCATGGTGCCGATCGCGCCGTTCGGCATCTTCGGCAGCGTCTACCAGTCCTCGGGCGGGATGGTCGCGCTGACCTATGCCATCGGCATGCTCGCCATGATGTTCACCGCGAACTCCTACGCCCAGATGGTGCAGGCGTTCCCGATGGCCGGCTCGGTCTACACGTATGCCGGACGCGGGTTCCGTCCGTGGGTGGGCTTCCTCACCGGGTGGGTCATCCTGCTGGACTACGTGCTGATCCCCGCCCTGCTCTATCTCGTGGCGAGCGTCGCCATGAGCTCGATCGTGCCGGGCATCCCCGTGCCCGTGTGGCTCGTGGCCTTCATCGTGCTCAACACGATCGTGAACTACATGGGCATCGAGATGACCGCCAAGGTCAACAAGGTCATGCTGCTCGCCGAGCTCGTGGTGCTGGGGATCTTCCTGGTCATCGGTCTCGTGGCGGTGGCCCAGGGCAAGGGCAACGGGTTCAGCCTGGACGCGTTCTTCAACCCCGGCACCTTCACCTGGCCCCTCGTCCTGGGAGCCGTCTCTGTGGCCGTCCTGTCCTTCCTCGGGTTCGACGGCATCTCGATGCTCGCCGAGGAGAACCGCGAGGGCACCAGCACCATCGGACGCGCCATGGTCGCCGCGCTGCTGCTCGCGGGCACGCTCTTCATCGTCCAGACCTGGGTCGCCAGCATGCTGGTACCGGACGCTCCGGCCCTGCTGGCCAACGGGGATCCGGACGGCACCGCGTTCTACGACGCGGCCCGGGTCGGTGGTGGCGCCTGGCTGGCCACCCTCACCGCGATCGCCACAGCGATCGCCTGGGGTTTCGCCAACTCCCTGGTCGCGCAGGCGGCCACGTCCAGGCTGCTCTACGCGATGGCGCGTGACCGCCAGCTGCCGTCCTTCCTCGCCGTGGTGAGCAAGCGGCACGGGGTCCCGGTCAACGCCACCTTCGTCACGGCTGCCGTGTCCCTGGTCGTCGGGCTGTACATGGCCGCGCGGGACGACGGGATCACGCTCCTCAGCACCCTGGTCAACTTCGGCGCCCTGTCGGCCTTCCTCGTGCTGCACCTGGCCGTGATCAACCACTTCGTCCGTCGCCAGGGCAGCCGCGACTGGCTGCGGCACCTGGTCTACCCGCTGATCGGTTTCGGGATCCTGCTCTTCGTGGTGATCAATGCGAAGGTGGCCGCGCAGGTCCTGGCCTTCGTGTGGCTGGCCATCGGCGTCGTCATCCTGCTCGTCTTCAAGTCCCGCAACCGAGAGCCGCAGCTGGCCGGCATGGAGGATTCGTGATGACCGAGGTGTTCTCGCTCGAGCCCACCGCTGACAACGTCGCCTACACCTTCGGGGGCCATGCCCCGCGGTTGCGGGTGCCCGCCGGGTCGATCGTCCAGGTCGACACCGAGGACTGCTTCGGCGGACGCATCCGCACCACGGAGGACCTGCCCTCGCAGGTGTGCGACCTCGCCCACCTCAACCCGGTGACCGGGCCGATCCATGTCGAGGGGGCCGAGCCCGGCGACACGCTGGCGGTGCACTTCGCCGAGATCCGACCCCGTCGTGACTGGGCCGTGTCGTCGACCTTCCCGCACTTCGGTGCGCTGACCTCGACCGGCACCACGGCGATGCTGCACGACGCGCTCGAGGAGCGAGTCTGGGTCTACGACGTGGACACCACCCGCGGCGTATGCCGCTACCAGGCCCGGCGCAGCGACTTCAGCGTCGAGCTGCCCCTGGACCCGTTCCACGGGACGGTGGGCGTGGCGCCGGCGGCCGGCGAACGCACGATGTCGATCACGCCCGCCGCGCACGGCGGCAACATGGACACCCCCGAGCTGCGGTCCGGCACGACGGTCTATCTCCCTGTCAACGAACCAGGCGCGCTGCTCGCCATCGGCGACGGGCACTGCCGACAGGGCGAGGGCGAGGTGTGCGGGACGGCCGTCGAGGCGGCCATGTCCACGACGATCGTGGTCGACGTCATCAAGGGGAGCCCGCTGTCGTGGCCGCGCCTGCAGGACG
Organism: Arsenicicoccus cauae; assembly: GCF_043162025.1. Classification (NCBI taxonomy): domain Bacteria; kingdom Bacillati; phylum Actinomycetota; class Actinomycetes; order Micrococcales; family Intrasporangiaceae; genus Arsenicicoccus; species Arsenicicoccus cauae. The sequence goes on from NZ_CP171001.1 coordinate 939,455, forward strand.
ACACCTTCATCATGTCCACGGGCTCCACGAAGCCCCTGGAGGACGCCTTCCGGGTGAGCCAGCGCGACATGGTGCTCTGGGTCTGCGAGCTGACCGGCCTGGACCTGCTCGATGCACTCCAGCTGGTCAGTCAGGCGGGCCTGGCGCCCGCGGGCAATGTCGTGGACACCAACTACACGATGGTCGCGAAGATGCCCACGCAGCTGCTGGGTGGCGGTGCAGCAGTCTTCGACGGAGTCCATGCACGTCTCGCGGACGTGGCGCGCCAGCACCTCGCGCACCGATGACAGGAGACGCTCGCGCGAGCGCCAGACGGTGATCGCGCTTGACCTCCCGGGCCTCTCGCCATGCGTGGCGGTGTCGAGATCGGGTGAGTCTGGTGATGGCCTACCCATCGCAAACTCGCCCGATCTCGAGCATCGGTGGATCGGTGCTGAGGTGATCGCCGAGCACATGACCCGCGCGACCTCCGCCGGCCCCTTCTGCCTCGCTGCCTGAGCAGCGTCAGGCCTGGTCATCCGTGCGGGCCGTGACGAGGGCATCCACCACGCCGTAGTCCAGCGCACCCTCGGGCGGTGGGGACGGAAGGGTTTGCAGGGTCGTTGGGGGTTGCGGGGTGTGTCGTCGGGGCCGGGGCGATCATGGGTCAAGGTGATCGTTATCGGGTCGCTCCGTCCTGGGCGCGGTAGATGGCCTCGGTGACGGTGTCGCGCAGCTCGATGAAGTTGGCTTGCGAGCGCAGTTCCGGCACTGCCACGCCGTCGGAGGTCAGCTGCACGGGGAGGTCCAACATCACCCTGCCCGGGCGGGCGGTCATGACGAGCACCCGCGTCCCCAAGAAGAGCGCCTCCTCGACATCGTGAGTGATGAAGACGACCGTCGTGCGTCGCTCGCGCCAGATCTGGCTCAGCTCCATCTGCATCCGCTCCCGGGTGAGGGCATCCAGTGCGCCGAATGGCTCGTCCATGAGGATGACGTCGGGTGCGTTCGCGAGCACGCGGGCGATCTGCGCGCGCTGCTGCATGCCACCCGACAGCTCGTAGGGCTTGCGGTCGGCAAACTTCGTCAGCCCCACCATTTCCAGGTACTGGTCGGCCACCGCGCGGCGTTCGGCCTTGGCGACCCCGCGCAGGCGCGGGCCGAGTTCCACGTTCGCGCGGGTGGTGAGCCACGGGTACAGGTTGGCCTGCTGGAACACGACACCGCGATCTCTATCGGGTGCCACGACCGGCGCGCCGTCCGTCAGCACCCGGCCGGTGGTGGGTTGGTGGAAGCCGGCGAGCATCTGCATGAGCGTGCTCTTGCCACAGCCCGACGGGCCGACGATGCAGACGAACTCACCCTCGTCGATCGACAGCGTGGTGGACGCCAGGGCCTGCACGCTGTCACCGGAGTCGGTGCGGTAGGTCTTGGTCACCTCCTCGAACTCGATCTTGTGCCGCGTCCCCGGTGCACCGGACGCCGGCGTGGGTGCCGGGCTGATGGTCGTCATGAGGCCACCTTCGTGATCGCGGTGGTGTAGACGCCAGCTGTGTAGGCGTTGAGCGAACCGACGGCGTCCACCCCCTGTTGGGTCTTGAGGAACTGGGCGGTCGCCAACAGCTGGCTGGGCAGCTTCTTGACGAGCGACACCTGCTGTTTCGCGGTCGGATACACATAGCCCTTGAGCTGTGTGGTCACCGAATCCGTCGTGCTGCCGAGCTCCACGGCGATGGACTGCGCCGCGGTGTCGGGATGCGCAGCGAGTTGGCCCACGGCGTAATCCTCCACGCTGGTCCACGTCTCCATGAACGAGGCGTTCGACTGGATGAACGAGGTGGTGGCGCCCTCCAGGTCGAAGGTCGGGTGCCCGGAGGCCGCGGTGGCGTCACTGCCGGTGATGATGTGGCCGGTCGTGGTGAGCTGGCTGAGCACGGGGTCCCAGACCCAGGCGGCATCCATCTGGTTGCCCTGCCATGCCGCCATCATCTTGTCCGGTGCGAGGTTGACCAGTTTGACGTCGGTGCTGCTCAGGCCCGCGGCGCTGAGCGCTTGCAGCAGGCTGTAGTGCGATGTCGACCCGAACGGCGTCGCGATCGTTTTGCCCCTGAGCTGCTGAATCGACGTGACGCCGGATTCGCGCACCACCAGTGACTCGGCCTTGCCGATGATGTCGTCGATCCACACCACCTGTATGGCGATGTCGAGCGGGGCGGAGAGGGCCTTGGTGGCGGGGCTCGATCCGAGGGTGGCCAGGTCGACGGAGCCTGAGCCGAACGCCTGCACGACGTCGGCACCGGAATCGAACTTCAGCCACGAGATGGTGGCGTGCGGGAAGCAGTTTTCCAGCCAGCGTTGATTCTTCACCAGCAGGTTCGCATTCGGCACAGCTTGGTAGCCGATGCGCACAGTGCCGGTGACGTCGCTATTGGTCGTCACGGGGCAGGTGGTGGTGCTCAGGGAGGCGTTCGCGTTGGCCTCGGCCTCCTGGGCGGTGGTGCATCCGGTGAGCACACCGGTCCCCAGCAGTGCCACGGCCGCGGCTGCTGCCAGGGCATGCAGGCTCCTGCTCCGGGCGGGTGATGCGGAGGGTGAGGGCACGGTGCCACTCCTTGGACTGGTGACATGGGCAGGGCGGGCGGTGGGCTTGTGCGGTCTGGTCATGCGCGTCCCTGCCATGGCACCAGCAGCGAGGTGATGCGCTTGATCAGCGCGTCGAGCAGGATCGCCGCGATGCCGATCACGATGATGCAGGCAATGGTCAAGGGTGTCTGCAGCTGGGTGCCGGACAGGTAGGCGAGGCCACCGATTCCCGGGATGCCGTTGTTGAGTTCCGCCGCCACGACCGTGGTCCAGGCGAACCCGGTGGCGAGCCGGACGCCGCTCATGATCGACGGCAGGCTGGCGGGCAGAATCACGAACCGCAACACCTGCATCCTGCTGGCGCCCAGGCTTTGGGCCGCGTGGACGCGATCACTGCGGATGCCCTTGACACCGTCGATGGTCGCCAGGGCAATCGGTGGGAAGGCAGCCAGGAACAGCAGCCAGATCTTGGAGGTGTCACCGATTCCGAACCAGACGATGAGCAGGCCGATGTAGCCGAGCGGCGGCAGGGACCGCAGGAAGCTCAGGTAGGGCTCCACCAGCCGATCGAGCACCGGGACGAGTGCCATCGCGAAACCCAGCAGCACTCCCACCGCGATGCCGGCGAGGACGCCGATGCCGATGCGTTGCAGGCTTGCCAGCAGGTGCTCCCACAGGAAGTAGCCCTGCTCGCCGCAGACGACGCGCGGGTTGCCGGCCGCGATCGGACGGCAGGAGTTCGCCTCCGTGAAGGCGCGTACCACCGACTGGGGGCTGGGCAGGAACAGGGGCTGGATCATCTTGCTGCCGGTGAGGGCCCACCAGACGAAGAGGACAACCAGGAAAGCGGCAAGGTCGGTGCCCCAGAGCCTCAGGCGGGTGCGTCCCGGCCAGGGAGGCCGCCGACGGGTGGGCTCGTCCGGACCGGACGAGGGGCCCGGCCCGGACTGGGCCAGTTCAGACGCGGTGGCGGCTCGCGTCGAGGCGGTGGTGCTGGTGACTGGCTTGGCGGTCATGGCGTAATGGGCTCAGGCGTACGCGTGTGCGGGCGTCCGAGTGCCACGACGAGGCCGGCGATGGCAACGGTGCCGATGATCAGCCCGGGTGGTGGGGCGCCGAGCAGCGCGAGTGTTTCGAGGGCAGCGAGGCCCGTGACGGTGAGGGACATGCGCAGGCTTCCTGTGAAGGCGGAGGGGAGGGCATTGATGGCAGCACGGGTGCGAACCGACCGCGGGTTCTGCGGGCGTGGGTCCGTTTCCGCGGTGCAGAGGCCACCACGGACACGGGCCTGATGTGCGGACTGCGTCAGCGACCGGGCACACCAGCCGGACCTTGGGGAACGTCCCCGCGTAGGGTCACGCGTCGCATCACCCGGGGTGCCGTGTAGTCGCGATTGGCGTAGTGGGCGGTGCTGCGGTTGTCCCAGATACCGACGTCGCCCGGCGACCAACGGTGCCGCACGAGGTGCTCCGGCTTCGTGAGGTGGGCATACAGCAGGTCGAGGATGGCGCGGCTCTCGGCATCGGAGACCCCGACGATGTGGGAGGTGAACCCGGGCTGCACGAACAGCCCCTTCTCACCGGTCTCGGGGTGCACCCGCACCACCGGGTGCTCGACGGGCGGGATGCTGGTCACCTCGACGCCGTCCCACACATTGCCGCGGTTCTCGTGCCGACGCAGGTAGGCACCCCACTCCCGGTTGCCGTCGTGGACTGCGGTGAGCTGGTCAGCCAGGTGCTGCACCGGCTCCGCCAGCGAGCGGTAAGCGGCCTGGCTGTCGGCCCACTGCGTGTCACCGCCGGTGGGCGGCAGGGTCACGGCGCGCAGGATGGAGCCGGCCGGCGGGCGCTGCACGAAGGTGACGTCGGTGTGCCAGACGTCGGAGAAGCTGAATTCGGGGTCGGTGCTGTCGATGTTGTAGATCTCGGCGCGGCTGCCGTTCGACTTGGCGACAGGGTGGCCCGCGGTCAGGTCGCCCAGGCGATTGCCCAGCGCCACCTGGTCGTCATCAGTGAGCTCCTGGCCGGAGAAGAACAGCACCTTGTGCCGCAGCAGGGCCTCGTGGACAACGGCGACGTCGCTGTCAGTCAACTGGCGCAGGTCGACGGCGCGCACCCTGGCCCCGATGCAGGGACCGAGCGGTTCGATGCGCGGGCCAAGGTTGGTTGTGCCGGTGGTGGGCTTGTCAGTGGTGATGGTCATGGGAATTCCTCTCGCGGAAGAACCGGGGGTGCTTTGAGGGACGTACGCGGTGTGGCTGGTTCAGCCGCTGATGGTCTCGTCGGAGGCGCGTCCGGCCAGGCGAAGCAGGGTGCCCCTGGTGATGCCGACGAGGGAGATGAGCACGCTGCCGGCCAGCACCAGCGGGGTGCAGATCCGTGCGGCGACGTTGGTCACGTGGACCCAAGGCCGTGCTGAGGGACCATGCATGTGTGCGGACTGCAGCTGGCACGCCGCTGGCTGCTGCGGACTAACGGGACGAACGTCAGGATCAGCGACAGAGCGCCGAGGAGACCCGCAGGAGGTCGACGTGACGACGAGCGGTGAGGTACCTACCGACGGGCCGGGACATCCCCGGTCGGTGCTGCATGCCCACCGTGGCGCGCGTCAGCACATCGTGGTGCCGTGCGGTGTGGAGCATCGCGAAATCCTTCAGCGTCGTTTCCTAGTTAGTACATCGGTTTTATAGGATTTAGCCCGAGGGTGCAACCGACGGTCCCCAACTGTCCGGATTGCAGGACGCACTTCAACCTCGGGGAGTCCGGTCCTAGGCGACACCCACCCCGGTCCGTGAGCGCGGTGCTGGCAGAATGCTCCATCGTGAACGTGTCCACCCGCGTCGAATACGCCGTACGGGCGCTGCTGTACCTCGCCGCCCAGCCTGGCTCGTCGTCGGTGGCCGCCATCGCCGAATCGCAGAACATCCCGCGCAAGTTCCTCGCGGCGATCCTGGCCGACCTCAGGCGTGACGGGTTGGTCACCAGCCAGCGCGGACCGGCAGGCGGATACCAGCTGGCCGAGGACCCTTCAGAAGTGTCGATCGGCGAGATCTTCCGCGCGGTCGACGGACCGCTGGCCCGGGTCCACGGGCTACGGCCGCACGAGACGTCCTACGAGGATCTGGCCAGCCACCTTCCCGAGCTATGGGTCGCATTGCGCGTCGCACTACGGCAGGTGCTCGACGACGTGAGCCTCCAAGACGTCCTGAGCGGGCGGTACCCCGAGCACATCCGACAACTGCTCACCGCGCCAGACGCTTGGCAAAACCGCTGACCCCTGTCGAACCCGACCACCCCCACGTCACATCTCGACATGCCGTGTGTCGCAGGTCGTCGGCCTGGATGGCGATGTCCTGGCCGTGCTGGTGCGCCTGCAGGTGCTCGACGACGACAGCCCCTTCGAGGCGTGGCACCACCGAGACCTCTCACCGTTCCTGCCGCCGGGGTCACCCTCGCGGCTCCACCTGCGCCATCACGTGCTGAGCACGCCCGTGGGTCTGGCGAGCGTGGCGCACGACTGCCCCTTGGCTGCCCCGGAGGACCCGCCCGGGCCCCGGCCCTGGGCGCCCGAGGTGGGCGTAGGGATCACGGACGTGTCGCTCGGCTACGGGGTGGAGATCCGGCCGGGCCCCTCGATGTGACGGGCCAGGGTGGACACGATCGAGGCCCGGGCTGCTCGTCCCTCGGGGGTCGGCGTGAGGGGATACACGTGCACGAGCCCCTCCTGCTCGTGGTAGTCCACCTCGACGCCGGCCTCTCGGGCCCGGGCGATCAAGAGCTTCGCGTCGGGCCACAGGATGTCGTGGGTGCCGGCATACAGGCTGATCGGGCCCAGGCCGGTCAGGTCCGCTGCGAGCGGGCTGACGAGCGGGTCGTCCAACGGCAGCCTCGCGCGCCACAGGTCGATGAAGACCCGCGTGCCGTCGCGACCCAGCCACGGGTCGTGGGGCTGGACCGTGTCGATCTCGGGGTTGCTCAGCGACAGGTCGAGCGCCGGGGCGATGAGCAGGGTGCGGGGAAAGGTGCGAGCGTCCCTGTCCCGCAGCAGGATCGCCGTCGACAGCGCGATCTGGCCGCCGGCCGAGTCGCCGGCGAGGGCCGTGGTGCCCCAGCGCTGCTCGCTGCGCAGCACCAGGTCGGCGAAGGCCGGCACCACCTGCGCCGCCGTCCCGTAGGGCACCAGGGGATAGATCGGCACGGTCACCGCCACCCCCGCCTGCGCGGCGACCTGGGCCGTGAGCTCCCAGTGCTGGCGGGCGATCTCGGCATACCACCCGCCCCCGTGGGCGTAGACGACGCCGCCGCGCGGCTCGCCCGACCGGGGCCGGACCGTGTAGACCGGCCAGCCGCCGACGCGCTCGACGTCGATGCGAACGTCCCTGCGCAGCAACCGAGGTGGGCCGTAGGCCTCGGGGCGGGTGGTCCGCTCGGCCAGCCGCTGTCGGGCGCCGCGCTCGGTGCAGAACGGCCGGTTGGCGCGGGTGGCTCGCAGCAGCAGCGGCAGGACGGCGTGGGACATCAACGAGGGCATGGCTTCACCGTATGCCGAGCCCCCCTACGAGACCTGGGAGCGGGTCGTCAGGACGTCCACCACGCGCCGGCCGACGGGCTGCTGATGCCGGCCGGCTTCGAGGGAGATGATCAGACCGTGACCGCACCCACTGCCCCGACCCATGTGACGACGCGCGACCAGGCCAACGAGCCGCGCGTGCTGCTCGCCGCCGCCACGACCGTCGTCCTGTGGGCCTCGTCGTTCATCGTGATCCGGTATGCCGGGCCGCACTACGACGCCGGCTCGATGGCGCTGCTGCGCATGCTCGTCGGCGCAGTCGTGCTGGGTCTCATCGCCGCCCGCTCCGGGATCCGCTGGCCCCAACGCAGATCCGTGCCCCTGGTGATCGCGTGGGGCGTCGGCTGGTTCTGTCTCTACCTGTTGGCGCTCAACGTCGCCGAGCAGACCGTCGACGCGGGCACTGCCGCGATGATCGTCAACCTCGCGCCGCTGATGGTCGTGGTCTTCGCGGGTCTCTTCCTCGGAGAGGGGTTTCCGCGTGGGCTGCTGATCGGCGCGCCCGTGTCCTTCGTCGGCGTGGTGCTGATCGGCCTGCAGTCCAGCGGCGGCCACCTCGCGATCACCGGACTGCTGCTGGCGCTCGCCGCGGCCGTCCTCTACGCCGGCGCCACGCTGCTCCAGAAGCACCTGATGCGCTCCGTCGACTCCACCACCCTGACGTGGCTCGGCGCGACCGCCGGCGCCGTGGCGCTTTTGCCGTGGTCGGGACGCCTGGCCCACGACCTCGCCACGGCGCCGCTCGGCGCGACGCTGGCCATCGCCTACATGGGCGTGCTGCCAACGGCGTTCGCGTTCACGACCTGGGCCTACGTGCTCATGCGGACCTCGGCCGGGCGCACCTCCGCGACCACGTATGTCGTCCCCGCCGTCGCCATCGTGCTGTCCTGGCTGCTGCTGGGGGAGGCCCCGACGCCCGTCATGTTGCTGGGTGGCGCGCTGTGCCTGCTCGGCGTGGCGATCACCCGGATGATGGGGCGGTGACGGCGGCGTCCTCCCGCCATACGTCCGCGAGGGCGAGCGCCCCGAGACTGATGCCGTCGCGCAGCCGGCCCGTGGCGATGAGCTCGCGGACCTGGGCGCGGGTGAACCACCGCGTCGCCTCGACCTCGGGCTCCTCGTCGTCCTGGCTCCCCTCCTCGCGGACGAACCCCGCCAGGACCACGGCCACCGATCCCGCGAACACCCCGGTGTCCGGATAGATCTCGCCCAGCTCAGCCTCGAGCGAGGCCACCATGCCGGTCTCCTCGCCCAGCTCGCGCAGCGCCGCCCGCGCGGGGGAGGCGTCGCCGGGGTCGACCATCCCGCGCGGGATCTCCCACAACCGCACCCCGGGCGCCGGTCGCTCCTGGTCGACGAGGAGCACGCGCGCCTCACCACCCCCTGCGCCGTCGCGACGGATGCACACGCAGGCCGCGCCGGTGAGGCGGCGGTCCTCGTCGCCGAGCTGCAGGCGCAGGTTGGTGCGCGTCCAGCCGTCCGTCTCGCGCGTGGCGGCCTCGACCTGCCAGCCGCCGTGGCGCTCGTCCGTCCACAGGGTGTCCCAGTCGAGCTGCTCGCTCGGCGGGGACGTGCGCTGCCAGTCGTCGTTGGTAGTGGAGTCCCTCACCAGGCGGGGAGCTCGCCGGCGCCGGGCGTAACCCGCAGGTCGCTCTCGTCGATGGCCGTGTCGTTGATGGAGGCCTCGCGCCGCGCCATGTAGCCCAGCTCGTCGAACTCCCACAGCTCGTTGCCGTAGGACCGCCACCACTGCCCGTCGGCGTCGCGCCACTCGTACTGGAAGCGCACGGCGATCCGGTCGTCACCGAACGTCCAGAGGTTCTTGCGGAGCCGGTAGTCCAGCTCGCGCTCCCACTTGCGGGTGAGGAAGGCGGTGACCTCGTCGCGGCCGCGCAGGTGGTCGTCGCGGTTCCGCCAAACGGTGTCGACGGTGTAGGCGCCGGCGACGCGCTCGGGGTCGCGGGTGTTCCACGCGTCCTCCGCCGCCTGCACCTTGGCCAGGGCGGTCTCACGGGTGAACGGCGGCACGGGCTGGCGGGGTTGCATCGGTCCTCCACGGGAGTCGTCGGGTCTCGGCCCACGCTATCGCCCGGCGTCGGTCTCTCGGACCCCCGCCGATGGTTGGATCGATTACTCTCGCCGCGGGCTGGTGCGCGGCCGCCCGCCCCGCCACCGCCGGAGCCGGCGCCGCCGCCATACGATGCCGACCACGGCCATGATCCCGATCCAGGCCACGACCTCATGGCCTGAGCAGCGCACCCTGCCTCGCCGGCCGGTGGCAGAGTGGTGCGCATGGACGACCTCTCGCGCTTCGTTCAGGCCCAGGATGCTCACGGCGCCTACGACCAGGCCCTGGCCGAGCTGCGCCGCGGGCGCAAGACCAGCCACTGGATGTGGTTCGTGCTGCCGCAGGTGCGCGGGCTGGGCAGGAGCGGCATGGCGGTTCGCTACGGCATCGCGGACCTCGACGAGGCCGGCGCCTACCTCGCGCACCCCGTCCTCGGACCCCGCCTGCACGAGTGCTGCGAGGCGCTCCTCGCGCTCCCTGCCGCGGCGACCGCCGACGCCGTCATGGGCGGCATCGACGCTCTCAAGCTGCGCTCGTCCATGACGCTCTTTCACCGGGCCGACCCCCAGGACCCGGCGTTCACAGCCGTGCTGGAGCGTTACTTCGGGGGAGCCGTGGACGACGCCACCGACGCCCTGCTCGCCTGACCGGCGTCATCGGCACTGCTGCCGGGGCCGTCGTCCTCAGGTCGACAGCTCGTTAGAGCGCGGTATGACCCCTGACGCGGGCAGACTGGCGGCATGCGCAGCGACCAGACCTATGACGTCGTCGTCCTCGGGGGAGGCCCCGTCGGTGAGAACGTCGCCCAGTACGCGACCGAGCACTCAGGGCTCACGGCCGTGCTCGTCGAGCGGGAGCTCGTGGGCGGTGAGTGCTCCTACTACGCATGCATGCCCAGCAAGGCACTGCTCCGCCCCATCGAGGTGGCGTCGACCGCCGCCCACCTCGGTGGCCTGTCCCGCCCCCACCTGGACGTCGCAGCCCTGCTCGCGCGGCGGGACGAGTGGGTGTCGCACTACGACGACGCGAGCCAGGTCGACTGGGCCGAGGGCGCCGGCATCGACGTCGTGCGAGGTCACGGCCGGATCACCGGCCCGCGCACGGTGGAGGTCACGCGTGACGGGGAGGGCCCCGTGGTGCTGCACGCCCGGCACGCCGTCGTGATCGCCACCGGCAGCAGCCCCGTCGTGCCCGAGCCGTATGCCGCCGCCCTGCCCTGGGGATCGCGTGACGCCACGGGCGTGGTGGAGGTGCCCGAGCGGCTGGCGATCGTGGGTGGGGGCGTCGTCGCGTGCGAGGCCGCTACCTGGATGGCGGCCCTGGGCTCCCACGTCACGATGCTGGTGCGCGGCGACCGGCTGCTGGGCGGTGCGGAGCCGTTCGCGTCCGAGGCGGTGCTGGAGGCCCTCCGGGGGGCGGGCGTCGACGTGCGTCTCGGCGTGGAGGTGTCGCGGTGCCGCCGCGAGGACGCGCGGGACACCGGTCTCGGTCGCGTCCACGGCGGGATGGTGCACCTGCTGACCACCACCAGCGCCGACACCGGCGCCGGCGCGCCCACCGGCGACCAGACGAGCCCTGCAGCGGACGGCGAGGCGGGTGCGGGCGAGGTGGTCGAGGCCGACGAGCTGCTGGTGGCCACGGGGCGTCGGCCACGCCTCGAGGGTCTGGGGCTCGAGACGGTGGGGCTGGACGCGCAGGCCCTCCTCCGTCATACGAGCTCGCCGTCCGAGAGCAGCCGGGGGGAGGTGCCCGACTTGCTGTTGGCCGTGGGCGACGCCAGCGGCGAGGCGCCGCTCACCCACTGGGGCAAGTACCGCGCCCGCGTCCTGGGTCAGCATCTCGCTGCCCGGACCACCGGCGCGGAGCCGGAGCCGGTGCCTGACGACGTGCCGGTGCCGCAGGTCGTGTTCACCGATCCCCAGGTCGCCTGGGTCGGTCTCACCGCGTCCGCGGCTCGGGAGCGGTTCGGCGAGACCGAGGTGGAGGTGGTCGAGGTGCCCTTCACCGGCGCTGCGGGCGCGGCTCTGCTCCGTGACGACGCGTCGGGCACGGCCTCGCTGGTCGTCGACCGCGGCTCGCGGACGGTTGTGGGCGCGACCTTCGTCGGGCCCGACGCCGGCGAGCTGCTCCACGCGGCGACCATCGCGATCGTCGGCCGGGTCCCGGTGTCGGTGCTGCGGCATGCCGTCCCCAGCTATCCGACCGCCAGTGAGCTGTGGCTCCGTCTGCTCGAGGGCCTGCCGCGGGACCTGCGCCGCTGATGCACTGGCGCGGTCCGGCTCCGCGGCTGACTGCTGCGCGCCTGTCCGGCGCAGCCTGGATGCACACTGTGCATTTGGTGCACTGCGTGCAATGAGCCTAGGCTGGCCACGTGCACAACAGACGCGACCTCGCCAAGCGCGAGACCAGGGAGGCCTTGGCCGACGCGGCGATCGCCATCGCACGGGTCGACGGGGTCGCCGCGCTCACCGCGGACGCGATCGCCGACCGGGCGGGCGTCTCGCGCCGCACCTTCTTCAACTACTTCCCCACCACGGACGCCGTCCTCGCGGTCCCGTCCATGGACTTCGTCACCCGTGCGATCGAGAGCTTCGAGGCGCGTCCCCTGGACGAGCCGGTGCCCACCGCCGCCGTCGAGGCCCTCCTGCACGGAGCCGGTCCCGACGACCTGGCCCGGCTCGCCGACGTGGTGTGCCTGTGCCGCGACGACGCCGCGGCGTTGCGCGTGGAGCGCGACGCCTGGGGCTCCGCCGAGGAGGGGATCGCCAGCGCCCTGGCCAGGCGCCTCCCCGCGGGCACCGAGCCGCTGCGCCTGCGCGTCCAGGCCTCGATGATCGCCGCGGCCGGCCGCGCCGCTGTCCAGGCCTGGGCGGAGGAGCTGGACGCCGACGGTCGGGGTGAGCTGCCCCCGGAGGCCGTCGACCGCCTCCGCGCGCTGCTGCTCGAAGCCATCGGCTACCTGGCCGACGGCTTGAGACCAACGCTGACCCCACCTGACCACCGCTGACTGTCGCCGGCACCCGGCGCGCAGCACCCACCGTCTGAACCACCCCCCTTGATCGGAGCGACCCACCTATGGCCACCCTGCTCTATCGCCTCGGCCTCCTGTCGGCTCGCAAGCCCTGGGCCGTCATCGTGGCCTGGCTGCTCCTCCTCGGCGGCGTCACCGGCGCCGCCGCGGCCTTGCGGACCCCGCTCAGCAGCACCATGACCGTCGAGGGTCTCGAGTTCCAGCAGACGCTGGACACCCTCAAGCGGGAGATCCCGGACGCGGCGGGAGGGATCGGCACCGTCGTCTTCCGCAGCGACTCCGGGCGCTTCACCCCGGCCCAGCAGGCCGCGGTCGCCACGGCGATCAAGGACTGGGAGGCCCTGCCGCAGGTGGCCGATGCCATCGATCCGTTCGCCACGCAGAAGCAGCTCGACGACGCTCAGCGCAAGACCGCGGAAGGTCAGAAGCAGCTCGACGCCAGCGAGAAGCGGCTGCGTGCCGGCGAGGCCGAGCTGGCCCAGGGCAAGGGGCAGGTCGACGGCGCGGCGCGGCTGGGCCTGCTCAAGGGGCAGCAGCTCACGGACGCCCGCGCCAAGATCGCCGCCAGCACCAAGCAGCTCGAGGACGGCCGGACCCAGCTCGAGCGCGGCAAGCGCGAGCTCGCGCTGGGGCAGCGCGAGGTCGCCCTGACCAAGGACACGCGGTTCGTGTCCGCGGACGGCACCGCGGCGATGACGCAGGTCCGGTTCCACCAGGAGATCCACAGCGTCTCGCCCGAGCAGCGCCAGCAGGTCACGGCGCTCGAGCGCCAGCTGGCGGACGCCGGCGTCAAGACCTACTTCGGCAAGGAGCTGGTGGAGGACGTCTCGAGCGTCATGGGGCCCGGCGAGATCATCGGCATCGTGATCGCCGCCATCGTCCTGCTCGTCATGCTCGGCACCCTGGTCGCGGCCGGGCTCCCCCTCCTGATGGCCATCGGCGGGGTCGCGCTCGGCACCGGGACGACCCTGGCGCTCAGCCAGGTCGTCGAGCTCAACTCCGTCACGCCCGCCCTCGGCCTCATGATCGGTCTGGCCGTCGGCATCGACTACGCCCTGTTCATCGTCAACCGGCACCGCGAGCAGCTCAAGACCGGCATGGCCCGCACGGAGTCGATCGCGCTCGCGGTGGGGACGGCGGGCAACGCGGTGACCTTCGCCGGGATGACGGTGTTCATCGCGCTGGCGGCGCTCGCGGTCACCGGCATCGGCTTCCTCGGCACGATGGGCTTCGCCGCTGCCGGGACGGTCGCCTGCGCCGTGCTCATCAACCTGACGCTGCTGCCCGCCCTGATGTCACTGGCGGGCCACCGCATGCTGCCGCGCCGGGTGTGGCGCTCGCACGGCTTCAACGCTCGCGGCGAGTCTCTGTCCGACGCCCATCCTCGCGACTCCGAGCACGCCGACCGCGGCTGGGGTGCCGTCGTCACCCGACACCCCTGGCTGGCGATCGTGGCGGGTCTCGCTCTCGTGGCCTTCCTCGCCGTGCCAGCCACCGGCCTGCGGCTCGGGCTGCCGGACGGTGGCTCGGAGCCCGAGTCGTCCACGGCATACCAGGCCTATGCCACCATCGGCGAGAAGTTCGGCGCCGGGGCCAACGGACCCATCGTCGCGGTGGCGTCCCTGCCGGCCGGTCTCGACGAGCTGGCCACCAAGGACAAGCAGCTCGACGTCGCCGAGGCCCTCAAGCTCGACTCCGGCCTGGTCAGCGTGATGCCGGCCGGTCTCAGCAAGGACGGTCGCACGGCCGTCTACCAGGCCATCCCCAAGGGTGGCCCGGCCGACCAGGCGACCGTGGACACGGTGCACCGGATCCGGGAGGACGCGGCGTTCATCAAGGACGTCACGGGCGCGGACGTCAAGGTCACCGGGCAGACCGTCGCCAACATCGACATCTCCCAGAAGCTCGCCGACGCGCTCCCGCCCTACCTGCTCATCGTGGTGGGCCTGTCGCTGGTGCTGCTGCTCATGGTGTTCCGCTCGGTGGTGGTCCCGCTGATCGCGACGGGAGGCTTCCTGCTGTCCCTGGCCGCGGCCTTCGGCGGCATCGTCGCCGTCTACCAGAAGGGCACGCTCGGGTCCCTCTTCGCGGTGACCCACCCCGGCGCCATCCTCAGCTTCCTGCCGATCCTGCTCATCGGCGTCCTGTTCGGCCTCGCGATGGACTACCAGATGTTCCTCGTCTCGGGCATGCGCGAGTCCCACGTCCACGGCGAGGACGCGCGCCGAGCCGTCCGCACGGGCTTCAGCCACGCGGCGGCCGTCGTCACGGCGGCGGCGATCATCATGGTCTCGGTCTTCGCCGGGTTCGTGCACGCCGAGCTGGCGATGATCCGGCCCATCGGCTTCGGCCTGGCCCTGGGCGTCCTCATCGACGCCTTCGTGATCCGTATGACGCTGACGCCCGCCGTCATGCACCTGCTCGGGGAGCGCGCGTGGTGGATGCCTCGCTGGCTGGACCGGATCGTGCCCGACGTCGACGTCGAGGGCGTCAAGCTGGTCGACCGCGTCCAGGGTCACCCCCACGCCTGACGAGGGGGGCGGTGCGGCGGCGCCCGGGGGCGGTTGAGACCATGGAGTCTCGACCGCCCCCGCCCATCACCTCCCAGGAGAACGAGTCCCCATGCGCACCCGCGACCTCACCGCCGCCGTCCTGGCCACCAGCCTCGCCCTGGCCCTCACCGGGTGCTCGACCGCGCCGAACCAGACCGCGTCGGCGTCCCCAACGTCCCCAGCGCCCTCAGCGTCGTCAGCGCCCTCAAGCCCGGCCGACACGCAGGCCTTCCTCGCCCGCAACGGCCTCGCCGGCAAGGACGTCAAGACGATCGTGTCCGAGCTGGACCGCACCCAGGACGACAAGGCCAAGGGGCTCAAGGGATCCGTCCGGCAGGGAGAGCTCCAGCTCACCGACGCCTCCGGCGCCACCGCCGCCGTGCCGATCCCCGCGGACTCGTTCTACCTGTCCATGGCGCCCTACGTGTCGCGGACGCACGAGTGCTTCTATCACCACCTCACCGGCTGCCAGGGCGAGCTCGCTGACAAGGCCATGCAGGTCACGATCACCGACGCCGCCGGCAAGACCCTCGTCGACGAGCAGGTGCGGACCTACGCCAACGGTTTCGTGGGCTTCTGGCTGCCGCGCGACGTCACCGGCACCATCACGGTGGTGTATGACGGGAAGACGGTGAAGGCACCCTTCGCCACCGGCGCCACGAGCCCCACCTGCGTCGCGACGCTGCAGCTCGCCTGAGGCTCCGCACGCCTCACGCCAGCACGGTGACCAGGTCGTGCGCCCCGTCCGGGCGGATCATCTCGGCATACCACCGGGTCGTCCCGTCCGGCAGCGCCCTGCCGTCCCCGTCCGCGTCCGCGACCGCCAGGCCGGTCGTCTCTCGCCGGTTGTGCGCGGCGTCCGGGCGCCCGTCGTAGGTCAGGGTCAGCGGGTGGTCCCCCAGCCAGGCCGTGACCCGGGCGCCCGCTCGTCCCAGCGACCCGGCCGGCCCGCGAGCACCTCGCCCTCGTCGCGCCACGTGAGGCCGTCGGGCGAGGTGAGCAGGCGCGTCGTCATACGGTCCTCGTGGCCCACGACGTCGAGGGGGTGGCAGCACAGCCAGCAGCGCCAGCCGGACCCGTCCCGGACCACCACCGGGTCCAGTGCTTGGAGCCCGGGGTCGCGCAGGAGAAGTAGAGTCGCCAGCCGTCGTCCAGGCGCACCAGCGCCGGACGCTCGAGCGAGGCCGCGCCGAAGGACTCGCGGTCGAGCGTCACGACCGGGTCGAACCCGACGCCGTCGCGGGAGCTCGCCACGACGACACCCACGCCACGGCCCTCGTCGACGGGTCGGCGGAGCGCCGTCCGGCCTGTCCCGCGCAGTAGCGTGGACCCGACGCACCCCGACCCCACGGAGGCTTCCCGATGATCCACCCCGTCAAGGCTGCCGCCCGCCTGATGCTGGGCTCCCTGTTCGTCATGGGGGGTCTCAACCAGCTCAAGGACCAGACCTACACCGGTGGTCTGCTCGACGAGGCGAGGCAGCGATACGGGTTGCCGGAGGTCGCCGCCCCGGCCGACCTGGTGCGGCTCAACGGGGCCGCCATGCTCACGTGCGGCGCGTCCCTGGCCCTGGGCATCGCGCCGCGGACGTCGGCCCTGGCCCTCGCCGCCCTGCTGCAGCCCACGAACGTCGTGGGTCATGCGTTCTGGTCGATGGACGACCCGCGCAAGGCCTTCGTCGAGCGCAACCACTTCATGTCCAACGTCGCGATCAGCGGTGGGCTGCTGGCTGTCGCTGCGGACTGACGTCGGCGGAGCCGATGGGCCGGTGGGCCGTTGGGCCGGCGGGGATCGAGCCAGGGCCGTCTCGGCGGGGAGGTCGGCCTGGACGTGGCGGCGCCGGTCGCGCCGGTTGAGGGTGTCGACCACGTGGGCGGTGGCCGCGTCCCCGGTCACGTGCCGGTGTGGATGGGGGGGCCGTAGAGAAGCATCAGGCGGGAGAGGAGCAGGTGATCTTGATCGTCGAGCCGGGGTTGCTGGTTCGCGCGGGGGTGCTGGTGCGCGGGTTGTTGCTTGGCGCTGTCGCTGCGCGGGGTTGGGGTCAGTGGCCGAGCAGCGTGCGCAGCGCGAGCCGGGTGGCCTCCTCGTCCAGCTCGAGCTGACCCGTCATGAGGTGCAGCACCGTGCCGTCCATGAGCGCCGACACGGTCAGGGCGACCCGGTAGGGGTCGGGAGTGCCGACCGACGCCACGAGCTCGGCCAGTCCTGCGACCTGGCGGCGGCGGTGCTCGGAGAGGTCCCGGCCACCTCCGGAGGCGAGCGCGAGCCGGGCCCGGGTGTGCACCCCGCCGCCCTCCAGCGCGGCCACCCGGACGAAGGACACCAGGGTCGCCACCACATCGTCCACATCGTGGAGACCGCTTCCAGGATCCATCTGGTGGTACGCCTGGAGGTCTCGAGCCTCGATCTGGAGGAGGATCGCCTCGACCAGCGACTGTCTGGTGGGGAAGTAGTTGGCGGTGCTGCCCAAAGGGATTCGCAGCGCTCGATCGATGGCGCGATGTGACAGCCCCTTGGCGCCCCCCTCGGCCAGGAGCTGGATGGCGGCCTCCAGCACGGCGGTGCGACGATCCGGCATGTGCCCATTATCGGCACAACAGGTGTTGTAACCTGGCCATACGAACGGGCTCCCCAGGCGGACGCCCGGTCGGGCGCGCGAGGGGGAGGCGCCCGGCCGGATCGCCACGGGGAGCCCGGTCGCGTGCACGCTGGGGTGGCCGTTGCGTGAACGCTGGGGTGGTCCGAGGTGGTCCGAGGTGGTCGAGGTGGTCCTGGCCGTGGCGGCAGCGGCTTGCCTCCGGTGGTTCACCTGGCCGACAGGTCCCTACGGCGGTAGCCGGCCAGGCCGAGGATCATCACCGCCAGGGCGGCGAGGCCCACCCCCCGCCCCGCGAGGACCTGCGGCAAGGCCATGGCCCCACCGGGGCCGCGCTCAAGGACGCGATGCAGAGCTGGCGCGAGACCCACCCGGACTGACGGGGCCCACCACCGCTCAGGTGCCCGGCTCGCGGGCCACCTGCGCGCCGCCGCGCTGCTTGGCGAGATACATCAGCTGGTCCGCCCGGTCGAGACCATGCTGGAAGTCGCTGTCCTGGACGGTGGTCACGCCGAT
The DNA here is from genome assembly GCF_043162025.1 of Arsenicicoccus cauae. Lineage (NCBI taxonomy): Bacteria > Bacillati > Actinomycetota > Actinomycetes > Micrococcales > Intrasporangiaceae > Arsenicicoccus > Arsenicicoccus cauae. The sequence goes on from NZ_CP171001.1 coordinate 957,349, forward strand.
GCTGGCCCTCACCGGGTCCCCGTCGCGCACCGCACCGAGCCGCGTGAGGCTCTCCAGGTCGTCCGCGAGCGAGCCGCCGACCCCGGCCGGGCGCACGACGACGAACTCGTCGCCCCCGTAGCGGGCGCACAGGTCCTCGGGCCTCGCGGCGGCCCGAAGCGCGGCCGCGAACTGCCGCAGCACCGCGTCACCGGTCGCGTGCCCCCTGCTGTCGTTGACGGCCTTGAAGCCGTCCAGGTCGGCGAGGGCCACCTGCGCGGCCGGCTCGTCCGGCGGCGTCGCCGTCATCTGCTCGCCCACTTCCCACAGGTGCAGCCGGTTGTGCAGCCCGGTCAGCACGTCCCGGGTCGTCATCTCCCTGACCTGCTCGTGGTTGCGGCGCAGGTCGGCCATGGCCGCACGCAGGCCGTCGGCGCGCTTGTTGGCCTGTCGCGCGAGCTCCTCGGCAGCGCGGGTCCGGTGCCACACCTCGAGGGCGAGCACAGCGGTGCGGGCCTGCGAGGCGTGACAGGTGAGGATCGCGTCGGAAAGCCGCCGCGACGCCTCCAGGGCCCCCCGCAGGTCGCCGGCGCTCTCCCGCAGCCCCACGAGGTCATCCAGCAGCTCGATCTGGAAGGGGAGGGACACCCGGTGGAGGACGGCATCGATCAGGGCGCACCCCTCTTCGGGGTGACCCTGCACGCCGCTGATCACGGCTCGGGTGCGGACCACGCTGATGGCGTTGGTGACGTCGCGCATGGAGGCGGGATCCGGCAGGTCCCGGGCCAGCTCGAGGGCGCCCTCCGTGTCGCCGAGCTCCAGCCGCGTGCGCACGCGCACCGCGCGGATGTGGTGCCCCAGCTCGGGCCAGCCCTTGCGCGCGAGCTCCTCGGCCGTCGCCAGGCCGGGGATCTCGGGCGCGAGGCGGATGCCGTGGCGCAGCTGCACGTCGTGCAGGTTGCTGATGGCCAGCGCCTCCATGGCCATGGACTCGGTGCTCGCCGACGGCGTGTGCTCCTCGCGGAAGGTCCGCGCCAGCTCGATCGCCTCGAGGTAGAAGTGGCGGGACTGGTCGGGGCTCGCGAACTCGAACGCGTTGCCCAGGTTGGTCAGCCCGCGGGCCAGGCCCACGGTGTCGTCCTCCTCCTCCGCGAGGCGGCACTGCTCCCGGTGGGCGGCCACGCCCTCCTCGACGAGGCCCAGCTCGACCAGCACGACGCCCTGGACGCCCCTGGCACGGGAGCGCCAGCCCCAGGCGAGGTGCGGGGTCTCCAGGATCTGCGACACCATCGTCAGCGCCTCGTCGAGCCGCTGCTCCCGCCAGGCGAGGAAGGCCTCGAGGACAAGCCTCTCCGGCGAGTGGGGGACGATCGCGAGGCCGTCGGCGAACGCCGCAGGATCGACGTACCTCCAGGACCAGACGCGCTCGAGACGTCGGACGTCGTCGGGGCTCGCTGACATGCGGACAGAATAGGTTGAGCCTCCATCGAGGTCCCGGTGATGTCCGCACCTGGTGCTGGGAGCTGACGCGAACGCCCTGTCGGTGCCGCTGGCTAGGCTGGGACCGACGGCACGACCACCGTGGACCGTGCCTCGGCCGGAGGCCCCGCGGACCTTCAGGTTCACCTACGAGGAGATCGGGATGGGTGACGGCGACTACTCCCTGTTCACCGGCCTCGGCGGCGACCGGCCGGCCGGGGGCATCGGCCAGACCGGGGCGGACCAGACCGGCGGCGAGACCTTCACCCTGCTCACCCCTCCCCGTGACTGAGCTGCGCCCCGACTGCGCCCGCTGCGTCGGGCTGTGCTGCGTCGCGCTGCCCCTGACCCGCGGGGCGGACTTCCCCGTCGACAAGCCCGGCGGCGTGCCCTGCGGCAACCTGCTCGCCGACGACCGTTGCGGCATCCACGACCGGTTGGCCGAGACGGGCTGGCGCGGCTGCGTGGCCTACGACTGCTTCGGAGCCGGCCAGCGCGTCACGCAGCAGACCTTCGCCGGACGCACGTGGCGGGACGACCCCGACCCGGGCCTGCCGGGCCGGATGTTCGCCACCCTCCCGGTCGTGCACCAGCTCCATGAGATGAGCTACCTGCTCGCCCAGGCGATCTCGTATGACGCCGCGCCCGATCTCACGCGTCGGTGCAGGCAGCTCGCGGCAGAGGTGGATGCCCTCGCCGGCGGCGCGGCGCAGGACCTGCTCGCGCTCGACGTGACCGCGGTGCGGGCGCGCGTGGCCCCGGCCCTGCGCGACGTCAGCGCCGTCGTGCGCGGGGCGGGGCGCAGCCCCCGGCATACCCGCGGTCGGGGGAGCGCTCGCACCGACCGTCGGATCAGGCCGGGCGCCGACCTGGTCGGTGCCCGGCTGGCCGGCGCGGACCTGCACGGCGTGGACCTGCGCGGGGCCCTGCTCATCGCGGCCGACCTGCGCGACGCCGACCTGACCGGGGCGGACCTGCTGGGTGCCGACCTGCGGGACGCGGACCTGCGTGGGGCCAGGGTGTCCGGGGCACTGTTCGTCACCCCGCCGCAGCTGGCGGCGGCGAGGACCGACGAGCGGACGACGTGCCCGCCAGGTGTGAACGATCTTCACGAGGGGTAGGTTCGTGTGAACCGGTCGTCACGGACCGGGCCAGTCGAACGAAAGGGAAACCTCATGGGTCTCGACGACAAGATGGACAACAAGGGTCAGGACCTGTCCGGCAAGGCCAAGGAGGCCACGGGCAAGGTCACCGGCGACGAGGAGCTGCAGGCCGAGGGCAAGGGCGACCAGATGGGCGCCAACCTCAAGCAGGCCGGCGAGAAGGTCAAGGACGCCTTCAAGAGCTGACGCGCCGAGCAGCACTCACGCCGCCGCCGCACCTCCGCCTGCCGCTCGTTCGGCTCGCGGGTGCGGCGGCGGTGCTCTGCCCGCTCAGGCGAGTGCGCGCGCCAGCTCCCGGACCACCGACGGTCCGTGCAGCGCGAACGCCGTGTAGACCTGCACCAGCGATGCCCCGGCGTCCCGCATCGCCGACGCGTCTTCGGCCGAGCGCAGCCCGCCCACCCCGATGACCGGCAGCGCGCCCGCCGTCTCGTCGTGCACGAACCTCACCACCTCGACCGCACGGGCACGGAGCGGAGCACCCGAGAGGCCGCCCGCCTGTGCGGCATACGTCAGCTCGGTCTGGTCCAGGCCGGAGCGGGACAGCGTGGTGTTGGTGGCGATGATGCCCGCGACCCCCACCTCGAGGCAGACCCCGAGAAGCTCGGCGAGGGCCGGGTCGGTGAGGTCGGGCGCGACCTTGACCCAGATCGGCACCGCCTGTCCCGCCTCGTGGCCGGCGGCGCTGTCGCTGCGCAGCGCGGACAGGATCTCGCGCAGCGCGTCCTTGTCCTGCAGCTCGCGCAGGCCGGGCGTGTTGGGCGAGGACACGTTGATGGCGACGTAGTCCGCGTGCCGGGCCAGGCGACCGAAGGAGTAGCGGTAGTCCTCCACCGCCTCCTCCAGCGGCGTGACCTTGGACTTGCCGATGCTGATGCCGAGCGTGCCCGCGGGGCGGTGGGCGTCGAGCCGGTCCGCGAGGGCGTCGGCTCCGGCGTTGTTGAAGCCCATGCGGTTGATGACGGCGTCGGACGCGGGCAGGGCGAACAACCGGGGGCGGTCGTTGCCGGGCTGGGCGTGGCGCGTCACGGTCCCGACCTCGACGAAGCCGAAGCCGAGAGCGGGCCAGACCGACAGCGCCTGCCCGTCCTTGTCCATGCCGGCGGCGAGGCCCACGCGGTTGGCGAACCGCACCCCGCCCACCTCCACGGGCGCGTCGGTTGCCAGCGCCGCGCGCAGCGGCGCCAGCAGCTCGGGTCGACGGTCCGCGAGCGCCATGAGGCGCAGGGTGCGCGCGTGGACCCGCTCTGCGTCACCTCCCGACACGGAGTACAGCGCCGGGCGCAGGAGATCGTCGTACAGGCGGGAGAGGAGGGGCACGTGCCCATTGTCGCAAAGGCCGGGGGCTAGTCTCTGGCAGGTGACCGACCAGCAGCCTTCAGGGCCCCTGACCCTAGTCGAGGGCGAGCCCGTCGCGATCCGCTTCGTCAAGTGGGACGGGAGCCAGCACTGGACGTATGACGGTGCCTACCTCGGCCGGGACGAGCACGGCCACTGGGTCGCGGTGCCCGTCGGCGCCCCGATCGCCCGTCCCGGGCGGTCCTTCGACAACGAGCACCACAGCGTGGTCTGCGTGCCGCTCCAGTCCGGACACGTGCTCACCACCAACGCCGACCCGCACAAGGTGCGGCACTACGTCGACATCACGACCGTGCCGCTGTGGTCACGCGTCGACGGCACGGCCACCGTCTCGATGGTGGACCTCGACCTGGACGTGGTGGAGCGCCGTAACGGTCGGATCTACGTCGACGACGAGGACGAGTTCGCCGACCACCAGGTCGAGTTCGCCTACCCGCCGGAGCTCGTCACGTCGGCCGAGGCCGAGGCGCGACGGGTGCTCGTGCTCGTCGAGACGCAGGCGGAGCCGTTCGCGACGGTGGCGGAGGGCTGGCTCGACCGGCCGATCCCGGGCCGGTCAGCGCCCTAGCGCTCAGCCGGCCTGCCTGCCCGCCGTCCGGGCCAGCGGTGGGCCGGTGGGCCGGTGGGCCGGTGGGCCGGTGGGCCGGTCAGCGGTCGGTGCGGCGCGCGCGGTCGTCGGTGCCCGGGGCGTCGTCGCGCTCGATGGTGACGACCTCCTTGGCGAGGTCCTCCTCGACGACCTGCTCGCGGGTCACCCGGTCGACGTAGACCCGGACGCGCTCGATCGGCACCACCCGCGTCACGACCTGCTCCTCGTGCAGGACCATCTCGATGGCCGCGTCCTGCTGCAGCTCGCCATCGTCGTCCCGGTGGCCCTGGGGCCGGTGCGCCTCGCCGGCAGCGAGCGCGGCCTCCTTGGCCGGGTTGAGCCGATCCTGGCCGCTCGACACCCCGTCGTGGTCAGCGGGCAGCTCGGCCCGGGCCGGGAGCTCCTCGACGACGAGCTCCTCGCGGCGCACGGTGATCGTGCGCTCCTCCGTGACGACACGCTTGGACACGCGGACCCGACTGGTCTCGACCGGGCGGGTCGTCACGAGCAGCTCCTCCTCGCTGCGGGTGACCGAGACCGGGACGTCGTGCCGGTCGCGCTCACGGCCGAGGCCCTCGTGGGATCGTTCGGTGCGCATGTCCTGCTGGTCGCTCATGGTGGCTCCCTTGGCTCGCGGCGACGGATGTCCCGCTCACCTACCCCTCGCCACCGGCCCCTATGCGCCCGCGCTGGCCGGTCCGGCCGCGCGGAGCCTGGGGCACGAGGGTTCCCCGCACGCCTCGCGGGGTATCCGTGCGACGACGACGTGCGACGACGACGTGCGCTGACGAACCGACGAGACGCAGGAAGAAGACGGAGGGGCCCATGCCGCCGCGGGTGCGCAACCTGGACGAGGTCGACCAGACCGTGACCGTCCCCTGGGACGCCGCCTCCGCGGAGCAGGCGCGCTCCCGCCTGAGGGCCAGTCTGGAGCACGAACGGGTCGACGACACGACCCTCGACGAGGCCGTCCAGGTCGTCTCCGAGCTCGTCGCCAACGCCGTGCAGCACGCCGGTCCGATGCCGGGCGACGTCCTGCGGGTGCACTGGACCCTGCGCAAGGGGGTGGTCGAGGTGGACGTCACCGACGGGGGGTCCTCGTCCACGCCCCACCCCGTGCGGCAGACCCCCTGGCAGACCCGCGGTCGCGGGCTGCGGATCGTGCGTGCCTACGCCCACGAGTGGGGCTACCTCGACCAGCCCAACGGCTCCCGCACGGTCTGGGCCGCGCTGGGCGGCCCGTCCCGACGCCGCACCCGCTGACACCGGCCGGCACCCTGGCGCCCCGCTAGGGTGACCTGCATGGGCAAGGCATCTCGTCGCAAGGGCGACACCAAGAAGACCCGTCCGGCACCGTTCGCGCGCCGCCCCTTCGAGGGCCTGGTGGGCGAGACCGACCTCGTGGCGATGCGCGAGATCGTGCCGGCGGCCACGGCCGCGGTGACGCTGCGCGAGCCGGTGGGGGAGGTGTCGACCGCGACCCTCGTGACCGTGCTGCCCCTGGCCTGGCCCGGGCTGCGCAGGGCGGACGGCGAGGTGCTCGTGGGTCTGCAGTCGGGCACGAGCAGCGGCGACGCCGGTCGCGACCTCGCCCAGGTGCTGCTGGCCGCCGCCGAGACCGAGCCGGGCAGCCCGGTGGCGACGCTGCCCCTCGCCACCGCCGACACCCCGCGCCTGCAGGACCTCCTCGACCCGACTGCAGCCCTCGAGATCACGGTGCACGAGGGCTTCGACTTCTGGGTGGGCGACGGCGACCTGGACGAGGAGGGACGGGAGTCCCTGCAGCGCGCCAACGACAGCGCCATCCCCACCGTCAAGCTCGACGGCGTCCGCTCGGCCTACTGGTGCCTGATCGGTGACCGCGCCTACGTCCGCCAGGTGCTCCCCGACGACGAGGACGCCGCCACCGACGCCCTCGCGCGGCTGCACGCCCGCGGCGAGAGCGCCCTCACCGACACCCACCGGCTGCTGGGCGCGTTCCGCGCCTGTGGCCTCCTCATCCCCGTCTGGGAGGTCGACCCCGGGGCGGACCCCGCGTCCTTCTCGGAGCCCACCCAGCGGATGCAGGAGCGGTATGCCGAGGCCCTGGCCGACAGCACGCCGCTGTCGGCGGACGAGCGGCGGGCTCGCTCGGGCCTGCTGAGCCGCCAGATCACCCTGCGCTGACGGGGGTCCGCCGTGAGCGGTGACCACGGGCGGCCGGTGGCGGTCGTCATACCGGCCAAGGACGAGGCCGAGCGGATCGGCGCCACGATCAGGGCTGCGGCCTCCCTCCCCGGCGTCGACCTGGTCGTCGTCGTGGACGACGGTTCCCGCGACGACACGCAGTCCGTCGCCCGTCAGGCGGGGGCCGTGGTCGCGCGGCATTTCCGCAACCGCGGCAAGGCCGCCGCGATGCAGACCGGGGCCGCCGTCGTCGAGCGGCGCGACCAGCACGAAGGCCGGGCCGGGGCCGCGCGTCGGTTGCTGCTCTTCGTCGACGCGGACCTCGAGGACTCCGCGGTCGAGGTGGGGGTGCTCGTGCCGCCGGTGGCCGGCGGCGAGGCGGACCTGGCGATCGCGACCCTGCCGCCGCAGCGGTCGGCCGGCGGTGGCCGCGGCTTCGTGGTGCGCCTGGCGCGCGAGGGCATCCGGTCGCTGACGGGGTGGACGCCCACGCAGCCGCTGTCGGGGATGCGCTGCCTGAGCCGTGAGGCCTACGACGCGGCGCAGCCGTTCGCTGCGGGGTGGGGCGTCGAGACCGCCATGACGATCGACGTGCTCGCTGCGGGCCTGCGGGTGGTGGAGGTGCCGTGCGCGCTGCACCACCGCGTCACCGGCTCGGACTGGCGCGGGCAGCTCCATCGCGCCGCGCAGTACCGCGACGTGTGGCGGGCGCTCGCCGTGCGACGTCTGCGTGCCCGCCGGGCCGGTCGACGGGCGCCGGACTGATCGTTCACCTCGTCGCGGTGGCCAGACGGCCGCCAGCACCCGGCCTCGCTCGTCGTGCCGACCGAGGACGATCAGGCAGCGCGATCCGACCACGGACGCTGACGCGAGGCGCCGATCGGCGGCGCTGGTCCGGTCAGGGTCTCGGCGCCGGCTGCTGGTCGGTCCGTCGAGCGTCCAGGACGATGGCGATGATCAGGGGCACGAGCACCGTGGCGCCGACGGCGGGGATGGCGGTGCCGGAGTCGTTCATGACGAAGCCGATCAGCCACATCACGACGATGCAGATCAGACCGGGGCGCAGCAGCGGCACCCGCTCGTAGGCCGGCAGGAGAGGCCGCCCCAGCGCCGAGCGTGGTCTCAGCAGAGCGATGACCACCAGGGCCAGGCCGACGGGGATGAGCGTCGCCAGCGGTGACCCGGTGAGCAGGTCGAGGTTCTGCTGGGCCTTGCGGGAGACGACGTCCACCGCCCCGCCGTCCAGCACCGTCTGGACGAACCGCCCGAGGTGCGTGCGGGACGACGCGGGGCGCAGGTAGTCCGCCACCGCCAGCCCCACGAGGACCAGGACCGTCACGACGCCGACGAGCAGGACGCGCCCCCAGCCGAGGCGCAGCCCGAGGGCGACGACGACCAGGCCGGCGACGGCGGGCAGCAGTGCTGCCGGCCCGCCGAGGTCGGCCCCCCAGGAGGGCGACCCGTCCACCACCACCGCGACGAGCCCGATCGCCAGCGCGGCGAGGGCGCCCGCTCGCGGATGCCCCCGTCGCGCGCCCAGGTCGGCCACGGCCACGCACAGCAGCAGGGTCGCGGTCGCGAGCAGGGCGAACGCGACGTTGCCGAGGCCGTAGAACCGCCCGCCGATCGTCGGCTGCTCGCCCATGAGGGTCGACAGGGTGAGGTGCGAGCCGGTGACGGCGTCACCCGCGATGACCGTCACCGTGAGAGCGGCGACGGCTGCGGGCGACCCGAGGGGATGACGGCGCCAGGGGCCGATGAGCGCGACGGATCCGAGGACCAGCGCGATGGCGGCCACGACGGCGCTGAGCGTCAGCAGCGGGGGCCCGACCCGCCACCACGGCACCAGCGCCGCGAGGTAGGTCGCGGCGGGCACGCAGGCCGCGACCACGGCGACTGCCCGCACGCCGCGGGCCAGCCTCGAGCGCGTCGTGTCGTCGGCGGACCGGCGTCGCGCGAGGAGCAACGCCCCGAGGTAGAGCACGAGCTGCCCGATCGCCCAGGTCTTGAAGAAGGGGTCGGCGAGCGGCTGCACCCGGTGGGCTGCCTGCGCGGTGTCGACCATCGCGTCGCGGCGATCCTCCGCCGCCCCCTCGTCGGGCAGGACGGTCCACGCCTCGCCGGTCCAGGCGACGGGCGGGGTGCCGCCGCGCAGCGCGACGGTCTCGGGGGCCAGGTCCGTCAGCAGGACCACGCCGTCCTGACGGGTGGCTGAGGACCGCAGCGTGCCGGGCACGATGTCCGGGCCGCGCTCGAGGACGACGCGCACGCGCTCGGCGGGCCCGTCGTCGGCCAGGCCCGCGACGATGACGGTGACGCGCTCGGGTGCGGCGGCGAGCACCTCTCCGAGCCGCGCGTCCAGGCCCGCCAGCTGGGCCGACCGGGCATCCCGGTCGCGGGTGGTCAGCCCGCCCGGGTCGACGAGCGTGACCGGGCAGCGGGCCAGGTCGGACGGCAGGGTCGCCGGCGCGTATGCCGTCGCCCGGCCCACCCGACCGTCGCCGTCGGCGGCGCCGACCGCCGCTGCGGGCCCGATCGCCGAGACGCAGTCCCCGCGCTGCCGCAGCGTCGTCGTGAGGCTGCCGAGCCGACTGGCCTGGCGGGTGCGGGCCGCCGCGTCGGCATAGCGCTGCCACCCGGTCAGCATGCCCCCCTCGCCCACCGCCGGGATCGCCGAGCAGGGCGGACGGGGGTCGTCACCCTGGTCGGGCTGGGCCGCGCGCCCGCCGGCGCCGAGCGTGAGCCACCCGTCGACCGGGCAGGTCGTCAGGTGCACCGACCGCACGATCAACGAGGCCGACGCGCCATGCTCCAGCATCGACCACAGGTGAGGGGTGCGGGCGGGGTCGAGGTCCTCGGCGTCCAGACCCGGCATGCCCACCACGACCACTGGTCCGGGGGCCGGCCGCTCGGTGGCCGCGGCGGCGCGGGCAGACGCCTGCGGAGCGCCTGCGGCGGCCCCGGTCCCGGCGACCACGCCGAGCAGCACGACGCACAGGGTCGTCATACGGCCCAGCAGGGCGAGCAGGCGGGAGGGGAGGGTCACGGCGTCAGCCTAGGACGCACCCCTGACATCCCCTCTCCTCTCAGGCGCCCCTAGGATCTCGCGCATGACCACCTCCCTGGCCGTTGCGGGCGAGCGCCTCCGGGCGTTCTTCGCCGTCGACGACCCGTGGGAGCGCCCCAGGCCGACGGCCGCGCAGCGGCGCAACGACCTGTGGATCGCCCTGGCGCTGTGGGTCTGGGGAGCGCTCGGCATGGAGCTCGTGCGCAGCATCGCGGATCCCCGCTACGTCGACCACCCGGTCTGGGTCCAGCACCTGCTCATCGCGCTCGGCACGCTGCCGCTCGTCTGGCGGCGCAGCCACCCGCTGCTCGTCATGGGGCTCCTGCAGCTGCACATGTTCCTCGTCGGCATCACGGTGAGCGAGGTCATGCGGGGGTTCACGATGCAGTGCGTCTACGTCTTCGCGTTGTTCACCGGGGTGGCCTGGGCGCGCTCGCGACGCGCGATGGTGGGCCTGGTGGCGGCGGTCCTCGTGCTGATGTTCGGCTGGATCGCGTGGCAGTACGCCCTGGGCACGGCCGTGCAGGAGATCCTCGACCGTCGCGAGGACGCCCGGCCCGCGCACGGCCTGTTCCCGCTCGTCCCGGCGGCCGTGGCGTTCGACGTGCTCACCAACCTCGTCTACTTCGGCGGCGGCATCGTCGGCGGCCAGGCCGCGTGGCGGCAGGCGCGCTCGCGCGACCAGCTCGAGCGCCAGTCCGTCCAGCTCGAGCAGCAGGCCGACGAGCTCGCCGACCGCAAGGTGGTGGAGGAGCGGCTGCGGATCGCCCGGGAGCTGCACGACGTCGTCGCCCACCACGTGTCCGTCATGGGCGTGCAGGCCGCGGCCGCGCGGCGCGTCCTGGACCGCAACCCCGAGGCCGCGGCCGCAGCCCTGGGCCAGGTCGAGGAGTCCTCGCGCCAGGCCGTCGGCGAGATGCGCGGGCTGCTGGGCACGTTGCGCCGCACCGACCGCACCGCGGGCACCCCCGGCGACGACGCGCGGGCCGAGGGCACCGGCCCGGATCGCGCCCCCCAGCCCGGTGTCGACCAGGTCGCCGAGCTCGTCCACGCCGCGTCGAGCCCGGGGTTCACCGTCACCTACCAGGTGGTCGAGGACCGGCCTGGTGCGCTCACGGAGGTGCCGATGCCCGTGGGGCTGTCGATCTACCGGACGGTCCAGGAGGCGCTGGCCAACGTCCGGCGCCACTCCACCGCGCACACCGCGGCCGTGGTCGTGCGGATCGACCGCGAGGCGGGGCGCAGGTTCGTCGAGGCGGAGGTGCTCGACGAGGGGCGACCCCGCTCGGGCACGTCCGGGTCCGGGCTGGGGCTGCTCGGCATGCGCGAACGCATCGCCTCGCACGGCGGCACCTCCGAGATCGGACCCCGGGTGACCGGTGGCTACCGCGTGCGGGTCAGGTTCCCCCTGGCCGCGGGCTCATGACGGTGCCGACCATCGTGGCCCCGCCGCGGCCCGGGCCTCGTCCCGCCCGCACCCCTGGCGGTCGCTAGGGTGGCGGCCATGGGGGACGACCAGGGGAGCTCGACCGCCGGCAGCAGCACCAGAGCCGGCGCCAGCACCGACAGCAGCACCAGCGCCCAGCCGCGCACCGAAGGACCGGGCGTGACCACGCTCAGGGTGCTGCTCGCGGACGACCAGGCGTTGGTGCGCAACGGTTTCCGGCTGATGCTGTCGGTCGAGGACGACCTCGAGGTCGTCGGCGAGGCTGCCAACGGCGCGGTCGCCGTCGACCAGGCCCGCAGCCTGCGCCCCGACGTGGTCCTGATGGACGTGCAGATGCCGGTCATGGACGGGATCGAGGCGACACGGGCGATCGCGGCCGAGGACCTCGCCAAGGTCCTGATCCTCACGACCTTCGACAACGACGACTACCTGTTCGACGGGCTGCGGGCGGGCGCCAGCGGCTTCCTGCTCAAGAACGCCGACCCCGACCAGCTCGTCGACGCCGTCCGTGCGGTCGGTCTCGGCCACGCCCTGCTCGCGCCCGAGGTGACCCGCCGGGTCATCGCCCAGATGGCGGCAACCGAGGGCCCTGCACCGACCGGGCCGGCGGCCGGCATATCGCCGCCCTCGCCACCTTGACCGAGCGCGAGCGCGAGGTGCTCGTCCTCGTGGGCCGGGGGCTGTCCAACGCCGAGATCGCCCGCGAGCTCTTCGTCGGCGAGGCGACCGTCAAGACGCACGTGTCCAGCTGCCTGGCCAAGCTGCACCTGCGGGACCGGGTGCAGGCCGTCGTGCTCGCCTACGAGTCCGGGCTCATCCAGCCGGGGGAGTAGCCCCGCGTCGAGATCATCCTCGCGGGGGAGGTGCCCACCCTCACGGCCTCCTAGGTTGGGGGGTGCGAGCAGGCCTTATGCCGGAAGAACCACTTCCGGGGCCACTCGCACGAGGAGGGGTGAGACGTGATCGAGGTCCAGGGCCTGACACGACGGTTCGGCGACCACACCGCCGTGGACCACGTGTCCTTCGCGGTGCCGCGGGGGCAGCTGATCGGCTTCGTGGGTGGCAACGGCGCCGGCAAGACGACGACCATGCGGATGATCATGGGCCTGCTGCAGATCCACGAGGGCGAGGTGCGCTGGGACGGTCACGAGGTGACCACCGCGGACCGCCGCACGTTCGGCTACATGCCCGAGGAGCGCGGCCTCTACCCCAAGCAGGGGATCGCCGACCAGCTCGTCTACCTCGGTCGGCTGCACGGGATGTCTCGCCCGGACGCCCAGCGGGCGACGGACGAGCACCTCGAGCGGTTCGGCCTGGGTGACCGCGCCAAGGACAAGCTCGAGTCGCTGTCGCTCGGCAACCAGCAGCGCGTGCAGATCGCCGCGGCCGTGATGAGCCGGCCCCGCGTGATGATCCTGGACGAGCCGTTCTCCGGGCTCGACCCGGCCAGCGTCGACACGATGGTCGACCTCCTGCGAGAGCACACCCGCACCGGCGTGCCCGTGCTCTTCTCCAGCCACCAGCTCGACCTCGTGGACCGTCTGTGCGACGGCCTGGTCGTGCTGAGCAAGGGCCGCGTCGTCGCCCAGGGCACCGCCGACGAGCTGCGGTCGAGGGGGCCGCAGCGTCATCGCATCGTCCTGGGCGGCGACGCCGGATGGGTGCGGTCCCAGCCAGGGCTGCACGTCGTCGACGTGGACGGGGCCGCGGCACTGGTCGAGCTGCTGGAGCCGGGAGCCGACCGCCACCTGCTGACCGAGGCCCTCGCGCGCGGCACGGTCACCGAGTTCGCCCGCGTGCGCCCCAACCTGAGCGAGATCTACCGAGAGGTGACGGCATGAGCACCCAGATGGCCCCCGGGACGCATCCCTCCCCGTCGACGCCGGCAGCTCAGGGCGCCGCGGCCCCGGGCGGAGGCCGCGCGCCCCGCAACGCCTGGCAGCTTGTCGCCGCCCGGGAGATGGCGGTCAAGCTGCGGGACAAGAACTTCCTGGTCGGCACCCTGGTCACGATGTTCCTGCTCGTGGGGGTGATGGGCCTGCAGGGGTGGATGGCGAGCCGGTCCACCACGACCAGGATCGCCGTCGTCTCGGCGGAGGGCAGGGCCCTCGCGGACGCGGTCGGCGCCGCCGTGAAGGGCGCGGACCAGGACGACGCCGTCGAGGTCACCCAGGTCGCCGACCAGGCCGCCGCAGAGTCGCTGGTCACCGAGGACAAGGCCGACGTGGCCGTCGTGCGGTCCGGGCAGGGCTGGCAGCTGCTGGGCAAGGACACGCCGGACGGCAGCCTCACGACCACGACGCGACAGGTGCTGCAGTCGCAGGTCCTCGCGGCCACCGCCGCCAAGGCCGGCACGACGCCCCAGCAGGTGCAGGAGCAGACGGCCGTCACGACCCGGGCGTTGTCCGGCACGGACGAGGGGACGATGGTGACCGCTCGGGTCGTCGGTCTCGTCTTCGCGATGCTGTTCTACTTCGCGGCCCTGATGTTCGGCATGCAGATCGCCCAGTCGGTGATCGAGGAGAAGCAGTCGCGGATCATCGAGATCCTCGCCTCGGCGATCCCGGTCCGTCAGCTGCTCGCCGGCAAGGTGCTCGGCAACACCGTGATGGCCATGGGGCAGATCGTGCTCTACGTCGGCGTCGGGTTGATCGGCATGTCCTTCACCCCGCTCAAGAGCATGCTGGCGGGGATCGCCGGTGGCGCGGTGTGGTACCTCCTGTTCTTCCTCGCGGGCTTCCTTGCCCTGGCCTGCATCTGGGCCGTCGCCGGCTCGCTCGCCACCCGCAACGAGGACCTCCAGCAGACCACGACCCCGCTGACGATGGTGCTGATCATCGGCTTCTTCGCCTCCTTCATGGCGGCGGGGGTGTGGCGGGTGGCGCTGTCCTACGTGCCGGTGCTCTCCTCGATGCTCATGCCCATGCGCCTCATGGACGGCTCGGCGCAGTGGTGGGAGGGCGTCATCGCCCTCGCGCTCACCCTGGCCTTCGCCGCCGTCGCGATGGTCCTCGGCGAGCGGATGTACCGCCGCTCGCTCATGCAGACCTCGTCTCGCATGACGTTCAGGCAGGCGCTGACCGCGTCCGACTGAGCCATGATCGTGGACGCCTGCCCCCGCCCCCGCGGCGGCGGGCGTCCGTCCGCGTCGAGGAGTCCACATGCGCTACGCCTATCTCGGTCCCGCCGGGACGTTCACCGAGCAGGCCCTGCTGCAGCGGCCCGAGGCGTCCGCCCCCGACGCCGAACGCGTGCCGCACGGGTCGGTCGACTCCGCGCTCGCGGCCCTGCGCGCGGGCGAGGTCGATGCCGCGGTCGTCCCCATCGAGAACTCCGTCGAGGGCGGGGTCAGCGCCACCCTCGACGCCCTCGCCACCGGCGACCCGCTCGTGGTGGTCGGCGAGATGCTGGTCCCCATCACCTTCGTCCTCGCGGCGCCGGCGGGGGTCACGCTCGCGGACGTCCGCGCGGTCGGCACCCACTCCCATGCCTGGGCCCAGGTCCGCGGCTGGATGTCGACGCGGCTCCCCGAGGCGGCATACGTGCCGACCCTGTCGACGGCGGCGGCCGCGGCCGGCCTCGGGAGGGCCGTCGAGGAGCAGAGCCCGTATGACGCAGCCGTGTGCGCGCCCGTCGCCGCGACCGTGCACGGGCTGGAGCTGCTGGCGAGCGACATCGGCGACAACCGGGCCGCCGTCACGCGCTTCGTGCTGGTGTCGCGCCCGGGCGGCGGGCCGGCACCGACGGGGGCGGACAAGTCGACGATGGTGCTCTACCAGCACGAGGACTACCCGGGCGGGCTGCTCGGGCTGCTCGAGCAGTTCGCGGTGCGCGGCATCAACCTCACCCGGCTCGAGTCCCGTCCTACCGGGGAGGGGATGGGGCGCTACTGCTTCAGCATCGACATCGAGGGGCACGTGGACGACGAGCGGGTGGGCGAGGCGCTCATGGGGCTGCGGCGGGTGTGCGCGGACGTGCGCTTCCTCGGCAGCTACCCGCGGGCAGACCGACTCGCGGCGACGGTGGCGGCGGGCACGCAGGACACGGACTTCCAGCAGGCCCGGTCCTGGCTGCGCTCCCTGCGCACCCCCTGAGCGCCGGGGTGTGGGCGGTCTCACCCGCGCCGGAGCAACCCCTGCCGCGCGACGGTCGGGGCCGCTGGCTATGGTCGAGCCATGACCCACATCCTCTGCATGGGGGGCGGCGGCTTCTCGATGTCGCCCGACAACGCGGCCACGGCCCTCGACCGCTACGCCCTCGAGCTGACGGGCAAGGACAACCCGCTCGTCTGCTTCGCGCCCACGGCGTCGGCGGACGACCCGGAGTACGTCCACCGCTTCCTCACGGCGTTCGGTGCCCTCGGCGTGCAGACCATGGTCCTCACGCTGTGGGAGGACGCCCGGCACGCCCTCGAGCGCTTCGGGGACATCGACCTGCTGTATGTCGGGGGCGGGTCCACGGTCAACCTCGTGGCGCTGTGGGAGGCGCACGGCGTCAGCCAGGCGGTGCGGGATCTGCGGGCGGAGCGCGACGTGGTGTTCGCGGGGACCAGCGCCGGCGCCAACGTGTGGTGCGAGGCGTGCACGACGGACTCGTTCGGTGGCGTCGACCCGTGGCGCGGGGGGCTGGGCTTCGTGCGTGGTTCCTTCTCGCCGCACTTCGACAGCGAGCCGGAGCGGGCCCCGCACTACCTGGGCTGGGTGCGCGACGGGGAGCTGCCCGTGGGCTGGGCGGCCGACGACGGCGCGGCGCTGCACGTCCTCGACGGCAAGGTCCAGGCGTGCGTGGCCGAGCGCGACGGCGCCAAGGTCTATCGGGTGGACCGGGGCGGCATCACGGCGCAGCCGATGACGCGCCTCCCCTGAGGGCGAGGTACTTGCGCAGCCCCCGCTCGCCGGCTCGCATCATGTGGGTGTGGTTGATGCGCAGCAGGCGGTGGCTGGTCACCGGCATGCGCTCGAGGTGCTGGTTGGTGAGGTAGACGTCCTGGGTCCAGCGGGCGGCCGTGGTGGTGTCTCCCTGCCAGGACAGGTCCCACTGGGCGTAGCCGACGAGGTCCTGGGCGAGGCCGACGCGCAGCAGCCCGGCCTCGCGGTCAAGGATCTGCTTGGTCGCCACGACCTTGAGGGTCACGGGGATCAGCGACCGTACGGACAGGCGTCGGGCGTCGTCCGTGAGCGGCTCGGTGGCGCGGATCTGGGGCCACCACTGCTCGTACCCGTCGACGTCCGCGAGGACGTCGTAGGCCTCGCCGAGCGGCAGCGGCACCTGCCACACGTGGTCGAAGTGGTAGTGGTGCGGGGCCATCATGACGAGCGAGCCTCCTTGCGACGCAACCAGAGCCAGGCCATCAGCGCGCAGAGGACGCCGTTGAGCAGGCCCACCGCGATGTCGATGACGTGGTGCATCCCACGGTAGGCCCTGGCGTAGGCCACGAGGAGCGGGATGATCACGCAGACGGTCTGCACGAGCCGGCGCAGGACCACGTCGTCGATGCGGTGCGCCATGAGGGCGAGGGAGAGGTAGAGCGCGGTGGCGGCACCCACGTGCCCGCTGGGGTAGGACGAGGTGGGGGGCGCGGGGTCGAGCTTGCTGACCTGGGGGCGGGGGCGCCCGGTGAGCTCGGTCGCCGCGACGAAGATGCTCGCCTGCAGGGCGATGGCGATGCCGGGGATCACGGCATACCACCACTCCTTGGTGCGCCACCAGACCAGGGCGATCATGAGCAGGCAGAAGCCGATGACGTACTCCGTGTTGCCGATGTGCGACCAGACCATCGTGATGGAGTCCCAGACGCTGGTGCGGCTCGCCTCGAGGTTCTTGCTGATCGGCTCCTCGGCGGTGCCCCAGCTCTTGAGCGGGCCCATCAGGGCCAGGCCGAAGCCGTAGATGGCGAGGAACAGCACGATCCCTGGCGTGATGGCCCGGACGAGGAGGTCCTTGAACGCCGCACCGACCCGGGGGCGGGAGCGGTCGAGGTCGTAGCGCAGCAGGAAGGGCATGTCAGGTTCTCCTCGGCCCGAGAGCGTCGGTGCGCTCGGTGGTGGGGTCGGTGGGGTCGGACGGGTTGGCCGGTACGGCGTCCTCGCGGGTCGCCGGCACGTGCACGAAGCCGCGCCACGAGCCGTAGACGAAGGCTGCCGCGAGGAGCAGGCCGGCGGTCACGTCGGAGGGGAAGTGGACGCCGAGGTAGACGCGGTCGAGCAGGACCGTCACGGTCGCCACGGACGCGAGCACCACGGCGCAGGTGCGGCGGGCGCGGGTCCGCAGCAACGGCCACAGCAGGACGACCAGGACCATGCAGATGGCCGCGGTGTTGGCGGCGTGCCCGGACGGGAAGCTGTAGCCGGGCGCGTGCGACACGGGATCGTCCACCACCGGCCTGGCCCGCTGCACGATCAGCTTGACCTGCAGGAAGAGGTTCCAGCCGAGCATCATCGTGATCCAGGCCCACCAGGAGCGGGCGGTCATGCCGCGGGCGCGCCAGGTCCACAGGCACACGAGCGTCGCGGCGAGGTAGGCCCGCCACGGCTGCCAGATCTCCTGCCACAGGACGAGGGCCGAGCGCAGGCCGGGGTGGGCGCGGGTGAGATCCGTGGCGGCGGCGATGGCGCGCTGGTCGAGCTCCATCAGTGGTGCGTAGCGTTGCTGCACCAGCACCGCCAGGGCGATGACAGGGGTGCTGAGGACGACGGCGGTCATCACGGCGCGGACCAGCTGACGCGCGTGGTGGCGACGCAGCCTCCCCCGCAGGCTGATCTGCCGGACGGGGCTCACGCGGCGACGTCCCCCTTGGAGGCGCCGGTCGCCGGGGTGGCGGAGGCGACCCGGACGCGCAGGGCACCCGGCAGGACGTCGGCGGTGATGGCCGTGCGCTCGCCGATCGTGTCGCCGTCGAGCTGCACCTGCACGGCGCGGTTGGCCCGGACGGTGATGTGGCGGGTGGTGTGGTGCGTGACGCGGTGGTGGCCCTTGCGCTTGGCGGTGACCAGGCGCAGGAGCACCGCGCCCCAGCCGATGCCACCGGCGGGGGACAGCATGAGGGCGTCCAGCTTGCCGTCGTCGACCTGGGCCTCGGGCATGAGCGCCAGGCCCTGGATCTTGCCGCAGTTGCCGATGATGACGCTGCGCGTGCGCCGGGAGAAGGTCTCGGTGTCGGTCGTGACCTGGGCCTTGAACTGGGAGCCCCACAGGTGCTTGGCGCCGGACACGAGGTAGGCGGCCCAGCCCACCTTGGACTTCAGGCCCTCGGGCGCGTCGGCCATGATGTCCGCGTCGAAGCCCATGCCGGCCATGACCAGGAAGTGCAGCTCCTCGGGGCCGGTGTCCTCCGGGGCCAGCGCCTCGGCGTCGACGGGCTGGTCATCGACCTCGCCCTCGCCGTCCATCGGGGCAGGGTTGACGCGGAGCACGCCGACGTCGATGACGCGCTCCTCGCCGGTCAGGGCGATGGCCAGGGCGTCGCGCAGCGAGTCGACCGGCAGGTCGAGGTTGCGGGCCAGCAGGTTGCCGGTGCCGCCGGGCAGCAGGCCGATCGGGACCTCGGAGCGGGCGCGGGCCATCTCGCTCCCGACCGTGCGCACGGTCCCGTCGCCGCCGAGCGGGCAGATCACGTCGACCCCCGCGTCGAGCGCCTCCTTGGTCTGGCCCGAGCCCGGGTCGTCCTCGGTCGTCTCCAGCCAGAGCGGCTCGTCCCAGCCGGTCTCCTGGCACAGCGCGCGGACCTCGTCGCGGACCTTGGCGACGTCGTCGAACTTCGTGGGGTTGACGATCACCGCGGCGCGGGGGAGCGGCTCCGGGTCGGGGGTGGTCTCGCTCGCGACGCCGGTCGAGGCGCCAGCAGCCCTGTCGGTGCTGTCGGTGCTGTCGGAGCTGCCGGCCGCGTCCGACGGCCGCGCTGCACCCGATCGTCCCCGGGTGGCGAGGACGAGCACGAGCAGCAGGACGGCGACGGCGACGCCGATGACGAGGATCCACATGTCTGGCACGCCTGAACGGTACCCGTGCGAATGCCTGGGCCAACCCCGTTTGGGCCCGATCGGTGCCGCCTCGTGGCCCCGGGTCGTATGCCGCGTCCTGCCACCGGGGCCGAGGCGGCGACCACCCGAGCGCCCGGCCCGTCCGGCATACGAGGTGGAGGGGTGTCGTCGCAGGCCACTAGGCTGAATCCGTGATCGACATCAAGCTGCTGCGCGACGACCCCGAGCGGGTCAGGAAGTCGCAACGTGCCCGCGGCGAGGACGACACCCTCGTCGACCAGATCCTCGAGCTGGACCAGCGTCGTCGCGCGGCGCAGTCCCGGTTCGAGGCGCTCCGGGCGGAGCAGAAGTCGGTGTCCAAGGACGTGGGCGCCCTCATGGGTCAGGCGCAGCGGGCCAGGAAGGCCGGCGCCGACGACGCGGAGCAGCTGAGGCAGCAGGCCGAGGCGGCCCGGGCCACGGCCGGTGAGCTGAGCACGCAGGTCAAGGAGCTCGAGCAGGCCGCCGACGAGGCCGCTCGCGAGATGGACGTCATCGCCCACCGCATCGGCAATGTCATCGTCGACGGTGTGCCCACCGGCGGCGAGGAGGACTTCGAGCTGCGCGAGACCGTCGGTACGCCACGGGACTTCGCGGCCGAGGGGATCGACGTCAAGGACCACGTCGAGCTCGGCACGGCGCTCGGGATCATCGACCTGGAGCGTGGGGCCAAGGTCGCGGGCAGCCGTTTCTACTACCTCAAGGGCGACGGGGCGCGGCTGGAGTACGCCCTCATGGGGCTCTGTCAGCAGATCGCCGCCGATGAGGGCTTCGTCCCGCTCGTCGTCCCCAACCTGGTCAAGGGGCAGACGATGGCGGGCGCCGGCTTCCTCGACAGCCACGCCGACGAGGTCTACCAGCTGCCCGCCGACGAGCTCTACCTCACCGGCACCTCCGAGGTCGGCCTCGCGGGCTACCACCTCGACGAGATCCTCGACCTGTCGGACGGCCCGCTGCGCTACACCGCGACCTCGACCTGCTACCGCCGCGAGGCGGGCAGCCACGGCAAGGACACCAAGGGCATCTTTCGCGTGCACCAGTTCCAAAAGACCGAGATGTTCGTCTACTGCCGCCCCGAGGACGCCGAGGCCGAGCACGACAACCTCCTGCGCATCGAGCGGCGGATCCTCGACGCGCTCGAGCTGCCCTATCGCATCATCGACGTCGCGGCCGGCGACCTCGGTGGCCCGGCGGCGCGCAAGTTCGACTGCGAGGCGTGGGTGCCGAGCCAGGAGCGCTACCGCGAGCTGACGTCGACGTCCAACTGCACCACCTTTCAGGCGCGCCGGCTCGGCATCCGGGAGCGCGACCCCCAGGGCAGCGGCACCCGCGTCGTCGCGACGCTCAACGGCACGATGGCCACCAACACCCGGCCCATCGTCGCCCTCCTGGAGAACCACCAGCAGGCCGACGGGTCCGTGCGTGTGCCCGACGCCTTGCGGCCGTGGCTCGGTGGCCGCGAGGCCCTGACGGCATCGGGTCGCTGACCCGTGCGCCACGGCCCCCGGATGGTCTGCCTCGACATCGACGGCACCACCATCAACCACGCCCGTGAGCTGTCCCCCGCCGTCCAGGAGGCCGTCCAGGCCGTGGCGGACGCCGGGGTGCACGTCGTCGTGGCGACCGGACGCGCCTGCGTCGCCACGATGCCGATCATCCGCGCGCTCGGGATCGAGCAGGGTCGCGCCGTGTGCTCCAACGGCGCCGTCACCCTCAAGCTGGACCCGCACAAGCGCAAGGGCTACAAGTTCACCGAGGTCGTGACCTTCGACCCCGGCCCGTCGCTGCGGCTGCTGCGCGACAAGATGCCCGGCGCCCTGGCCGCGGTCGAGGAGCTGGGCAAGGGCTTCAAGGTCAACGCGCCCTTTCCCGACGGCGAGCTGGACGGCAAGATCCGCGTCGTCGGCTGGGACGAGCTCATCGACACCCCCGCCACGCGCGTGACGCTGCGCCAGCCCGATGCCCCGGTCGAGGACTTCCTGGAGCGGGTGCACGCGGTGGGACTGCACGGGGTGTCGTATGCCGTGGGCTTCTCCGCATGGCTGGACATCGCACCCGAGGGCGTCTCCAAGGCGTCCGCGCTGGAGCTCGTGCGCCGCAAGCTCGGCGTGGACCCCCGCGACACCGTCGCCGTCGGCGACCAGCGCAACGACCTCGAGATGCTGTCGTGGGCCGCGCGTGGCGTGGCGATGGGCAATGCGCCCGACGAGGTCAAGGCCGCGGCGGACGAGGTCACGGGGCACGTCGACGACGACGGGCTCGTGCCGGTGCTGCGGTCCCTGCTCGACTGACGCCCCCGCCGACTGGTCACCTCCCGCCGACTGGTCACCTCCCGCCGCCCGCCCGGCGCCAGGGGGACGTTCGTGCTCGCAAACCGGGCACAAACGTCCCCGTTGCGGCATGCGGCAGCATGAGGCGACCCCGAACACGACCGTGCGTGTGTCTATCATCGACAGACAGTCAGGTTGGGGGACCGATGATGCGCCGTTCTGCTGCACTCGCCATGGCCGCCGTGCTCGTGCCCGCCGCCGGAGCGGTGGGGGTGATGCCATCCACCTCCGCGCTCGTCGAGGGCACGCCTGCACCAGCGGCGGTGGGCGCCACGGCCGCGCCGCCGACGGACACACCCACCATGCCGAGCGACACCTCCACCACTGCGCCCACCACTGCGCCGCGTGACACCCCTGTCGCCCCGCCCCCGGCCACGTCGAGCGACACACCCACCACCACGCCCTCGTCACCTCCCACCCCACGGCCCACGTCCCCCAAGACCAACGACACGCGGCAGGTGCGGATCTCGCTGCAGTGCTCGGGTTGCCCGGGTCCGCTCCAGTTCGTCACCGGGGTCGGCCAGCTGCGCCTCGTGGGGACGACCCTGCCGGCTCGCCCCGGCGCACGCGTCAGCATCCAGCGCCGGGCGCCGGGCGGCTCGGCATACGGGCAGGTCGCGGAGGTGACCACCGACCGGACGGGCGCGTTCACGTGGACCGGCCCGATGGGCCCGGCCGGGACCAGCAGCTATCGAGCCGTGCTGCCGGGCCAGGCCACATCCTCGGTCGCCTCGGCCACCGTCGTCGACGCCGCCATCATGGCGAGCGCCCCGGCGGGCCAGGACACGCTGGTCGACCCGACGGTCAGTGGGGTCGCGACGCCGCGGGCGGCGGGGCTGCAGGTGCGCACCGAGGTCCTGACGCCGGTCGGCTGGCGGACCTCGCAGGTGGGGACGACGCGATCTGGTGGAGGGTTCGCGCTGCCGCTGACCTATGGCCGAGGGGCGGTGGGCGTGGTCACCGTGCGCACCGCCATGACGCTGCCGGGCGGGCGGGTCGTCGCGAGCCCGTCGCGCGCGGTGAACCGGCTGGCCGTCCTCAACCCGGTGGTCCGTCAGACGGTGGCGGCCGACGTTCCCCGCACCTACCGCGCGGGCTGCCCCGTCGGGCCGGCGAGCCTGCGCACCATCGACATGAACCACTGGGGCTTCGACGGGCGGATCCACCGCGGTCGCCTCGTCATCCGGACCGCCAACGTCACGCCGATCCTCACCAGCTTCCGGACCGCGTTCGACGGCCGCTTCCCGATCCGGGAGATGCGCGACGCCAGCGTCTACGGCGGCGACGACATCATCTCCATGGAGCACGACAACACCAACGGCTTCAACTGCCGTCGCGTGACGGGCAACCCCTACCGGCTGTCGCCCCACAGCTACGGCACGTCGATCGACATCAACACGGTCGAGAACCCCTACCGCATCCCCTCCGGCGTCTGGCTGCCCAAGAACGGCCAGGCCTACGTCAGGCGCACCCCCTATCGCCCCGGGATGCTGACCCCTTCGACGCCGTTCACCAAGGCGCTGCTCGGCAACGGGTTCACCTGGCTGAGCGGGTTCGACTGGCAGCACTTCCAGCGATGAGCGGTCGTATGCCGGCCCGCCCCCTCGCGGCGCTGGCGCTGGTGTCCCTGCTGGGGGTGACGGCCGCCTGCTCAAGCGGGTCGCCGGGGTCGGCGACGCCGGTCACGACGACGCCGGTCACGACGACGAGCAGAGCTGCGGCGCAGGCGTCCTCGGCGAGCGGGACACCCTCCTCCGCCTCGCCGATCGGGGCCCCGTCGGCCGCTTCGGTCGGCGCCTCGTTCGGCGACCCCGGCCAGGGCGCGGTCACGA
The DNA here is from genome assembly GCF_043162025.1 of Arsenicicoccus cauae. Lineage (NCBI taxonomy): Bacteria > Bacillati > Actinomycetota > Actinomycetes > Micrococcales > Intrasporangiaceae > Arsenicicoccus > Arsenicicoccus cauae. The sequence continues at coordinate 980,778 of NZ_CP171001.1, forward strand.
CGCAGGAGCCCGCCGTCGTCGAGCCGCCCACGCCCACCGCGCCCGCCGCGACCAGGTCCGGGTCGCTCGACCAGCGCGCCCTGCCCAGCCCGTCCGGGTGGTCGACGGCGGCCGGGGACGGTGCCGACGGCGGCTACATCCCCAACGGCACCTGGGTCAACGCCCGCGACCCGCGCTCGACCGTCCACGAGCTCCTCGGCCTGGCGTGCCAGGGGGTCCCCGCCGGCTACCCGGTCCCGGTGGCGGCGCTCGAGGGGACCTATCGCGGGCCGGGTGGGGCATCGGGCACGACCATGGCGCTGGAGCTCGCGGACGAGGGGTCCGCTCGTCGGCTGGTCGAGCTCTATCGCCTCCAGGCCGAGTCCTGCCGCGGGCGGGGCGACGCCCCGTTCACGTACGCGCTGCTGCGGGCCGGCCCCGACCTCGTGGACCGCCGCACCTTCGCCGGCGAGAGCGGGACCTGGCTCGAGGTCGTCGGCGTCCGGGGCCGGCGCGCGACCTTCTTGCTCCTGCAGGAAGGGGCAGGTCCGCTCACTCCGCTGCAGGTCGACGGCGTGATCGTCGCGCTGCGCTGAGCGCGCCCGTCGGGGCCGCCGCGCGGCGCAGCGGGGACGTTCGTGCCCGCTCAGCGATCACCGACGTCCCCATTGCCCGCGGCGGCGCCGGGTCGGCGCCCCTGCAGGGCGTCCAGGGCGAGGTCCAGGAGATCCCCTCGCCGCGACCTGTGGGCCCGCCCCTCCGGTCGTGCGCCGCCCGTGGCATGCTGGGTGCCCTATGCACGAGCTCGTCATCACGTCCCCGGCCAACCCGCGGCTGCGCGCCCTGACCGGGCTGCGTCGTCGGCGCGCCCGCGAGGAGAGCGGGGTCACCCTGCTGGAGGGCTACGAGGAGCTCGAGCTGGCGCTGTCGGCGGGGGTGCGCCCGCAGTCGCTGTTCTACTGTCCCGAGCTGATGCTCGACCCTGACCTGCAGTCGCGCGTGGTGCGGGACGTCCAGGCCGGAGGCGCCGAGGTGGTGCGGCTGGGCCGCGCCGCCTTCGAGAAGGTCGCCTACCGCGAGGGCCCCGACGGCTTCCTCGCCGTGGTGCCGTCCGTGGGCCGCGGGTTCGAGGACCTGAGGCTGCCGCCCGACCCCTTCCTGCTCGTGTGCCAGGGCGTCGAGAAGCCCGGCAACCTCGGCGCCATGCTGCGCACCGCCGACGCCGCCGGCCTCCACGCGGTCGTCGCGGCCGACCCGGTCACCGACTGGGGCAACCCCAACCTCGTGCGGTCGAGCAAGGGCACGGTCTTTTCCGTGCCGGTCGCCTCCGCGTCCACCGAGCAGACCCTGGCCGAATGCCGCTCCCGGGGCGTGCTCGTGGTCGCCGCCACCCCGGACACCGCCGTCGAGCACACCGACGTCGACTACACCGGACCGGTCGCGATCGCCGTCGGCACGGAGAAGGCGGGCCTCACCGAGGACTTCATGGCCGCGGCCGACGTGCGGGTGCGCATCCCCATGACGGGGCGGGCCAACTCCCTCAACGTGGCGACGTCCGCGGCCATCGTGATCTACGAGGCGGTGCGTCAGCGTCGGGCCTCCGCCCGCTGACCTGGGTGCGAGGGCACGGCAGCACCTGTGTCACCATGTGGCCATGCGCCTCGACCACGTGTCCTATGCCGCCGAGCCGGACGGCTCCATCGCGACCGCCGAGCGGCTGGCGGCCCGGCTCGGGGTGGACCCGGTCTACGGCGGGGTGCACCCCCGCTTCGGCACCCGCAACATCATCCTGCCGCTCGCGCACGAGCGCTACGTCGAGATCGTCGAGGTGCTCGACCACCCGGTGACCGACAAGGCACCCTTCGGCCAGGCGGTGCGGCTCCGGTCCGAGCAGGGCGGCGGCTGGATGGGGTGGGTCGTGTGCGTCGACGACATACGCGAGGTGGAGCAGCGCGTGGGCCGCGAGGCCGTGGCCGGCAACCGGACCCGCCCCGACGGCGTCACCCACACCTGGCGCCAGCTGGGCGTCAAGGGCCTGATCGCCGACCCGCAGCTCCCGTTCTTCGTGCAGTGGGACGAGGACAGCGTGCACCCGTCGACCGACGCGACGAGCGAGGTCACCATCAAGCAGCTGACGATCGGCGGTTCACCGGATCGCGTGCGCGACTGGCTCGGCATGGACGCCGACGCGACGTCGTCGGTCATCGACTTCGAGTTCGTGGCGCCGGCCGGCCACCCGGGTCTGCTGGCCGTGACCTTCCAGACCCCGACCGGCGACGTCACCATCTGACCTACCGGGGGTAGGGGCATCGACCGGGCTTCGTTCGCCAGGTCGATGATCCCGCCGGGGGTAGGGGCATCGACCGGCCTTCGTTCGCCAGGTTGATGATCCCGCCGGGGGTAGGGGCATCGACCGGGCTTCGTTCGCCAGGTCGATGATCCCGCCGGGGGTAGGGGCGTCGACCGGGCTTCGTTCGCCAGGTTGATGATCCCGCCGGGGGTAGGGGCATCGACCGGCCTTCGTTCGCCAGGCCGATGATCCGGCCCCCGGCGGGTTGGCCGTATGACGGGAGCCCCCCCGCCACCAGACGTGGCCTCTGGTGGCGGGGGGCGCTCGGCATACGACCGCGTCAGGCGCGCGACCGCCCAAAGGCCTTGAGCCGCAGGCTGTTGGTCACCACGAGCACGCTCGACAGGGCCATCGCCGCGCCGGAGACCATGGGGTTCAGCAGGCCGAGGACGGCCAGCGGGATCGCCACGACGTTGTAGCCGAACGCCCAGGCGAGGTTCTGCTTGACGATCGCCAGCGTGCGCCGGGACAGGCCGATGGCGTCGGCCACCGCACCGATCTCGGGTCGCACGAGCACGATGTCGGCGGAGTCCATCGCGACGTCGGTGCCGCTGCCCATCGCCAGGCCCAGGTCGGCCTGGGCGAGCGCAGCGGCGTCGTTGACCCCGTCGCCGACCATGGCGACGACGCGGCCCTCGCGCTGCAGGCGCGCGATCGCCTCGTGCTTGTCGCTCGGCAGCACCTCGGCGATGACGTCGGCGGGGTTGATGCCGACCTCCTCGGCCACCTGGCGCGCCGTCCGCTTGTTGTCGCCGGTCAGCAGCATCGTGCGCAGGCCGAGGTCGTGCAGCGCCTCGAGCGAGGCGGCCGAGGTGGGGCGGACCTCGTCGGCGACGGTGAGGGCGGCATACGCGACGCCACCCCACCCGACGTGGACGGTGGTGCCAACCCGGTCCAGGCTCTCCAGGTCGCCGGGGACCACGTCGAACAGGCTCGCCTTGCCGACGGTCACCTCGGTGCCCTTGATGGTGGCGCGGGCCCCCATGCCGGGCAGGTTGGTGAAGTCGCTGATCGGCCGCAGCTCGATGCCGCGCTGCTGGGCGGCCCGGACGATCGCCTGGGCGACGGGATGCTCCGAGCCGGCCTCGACGGAGGCGGCGGCCTGCAGCGCGGCGGTCGGGGTGAGCCGCCCGCTCGACGTCACGTCGACCAGGGTGGCCTTGCCGGTCGTGACGGTGCCGGTCTTGTCCAGCACGACGGTGTCGATACGGCGCGTGGACTCGAGGATCTCCGGGCCCTTGATGAGCACGCCCAGCTCGGCGCCCCGGCCGGTGCCGACGAGCAGCGCCGTGGGGGTGGCGAGGCCGAGCGCGCAGGGGCAGGCGACGACGAGGACCGACACGGCGGCCGACAGCGCGGCGGCCGCGCCCTGCCCGGCGACCAGCCACCCCGCGAAGGTCAGCACCGCGATGACCAGCACCACCGGCACGAAGACCGCGGAGATCCGGTCGGCCAGCCGCTGCACCGGAGCCTTGCCGGTCTGGGCGGCCTCGACGAGGCGGGTGATCGAGGCGAGGGTCGTCTCGGAGCCGACGCGGGTGGCGCGGACGATGAGCCGGCCGTGCGCGTTGGTGGTGGCGCCGGTGACCTCGTCGCCGGGTCCGACGTCGACCGGGACGGACTCGCCGGTGACGACCGAGCGGTCGAGGGCCGAGGTGCCGTCGACGACGACGCCGTCGGTGGCGACCTTCTCGCCGGGGCGGACGACGAACTGGTCGCCCACCTGCAGCTCCCCGATCGGCACGCGGACCTCGCGCGTGGAGCGGGTCTGCGGGTCGATGCGCTGCACCGCCACGTCCTTGGCGCCGAGCTCGAGCAGGCTGGTCAGGGCGGAGCGGCCCGAGGTGCGGGCCCGGTGCTCGGCGACGCGGCCGGCGAGCAGGAAGGTCGTGACGACCGCCGCGACCTCGTAGTACATGTGGCCGGCGCTGCCCGCCAGCGTCGCGACGAGCGACCAGAGGAAGGCCGCGCTCACCCCGATCGACACCAGCGTGTCCATCGTGGAGGCCTTGTGGCGCGCGTTGATGACGGCGGACCGGTGGAACGGCCAGGCCGCCCAGATCGCGACCGGGGTCGTGAGCGCGAGCTCGGCCCACGGGCGGATGCCGCCGAGCAGGTGGTGCGCCGCCGGCACCATCGCCATGACGACGACGAACACCGTGAGCGGCAGGGCGATCTCGAGCCGGGTGCGCAGGGACGCGCGGCTCATCACCTGGTCGATGCCGTATGCCGGACCGCTGCCGGCCTGGGCCGCCGTCTCGGTCTCGGCAAGGCCCTCGCGGGGTCCGCCCGCTGCGCCTCGCCGCAGCTCGGTCGCCGTGTAGCCGGTCTGCTCGACGACCGTGACCAGGTCGGCCACGGTGAGTGCGGTGGGGTAGGTGACGTGGGCCTTCTCGGTGGCGAGGTTGACGCTGGCCTGGACACCGTCGAGCTTGTTGAGCTTGCGCTCGACGCGGCTCGAGCAGGACGCGCAGGTCATGCCGCCGATGGCGAGGTCGACCTCGTGCAGGTCTGCGCCGCTCTGGGCGGCCGGGGTGGCGGCCGGGCGCGGCGTCATACGGGTGGAGGTCACTTGACCACCGTGTAGCCCGCCTCGTCCACGGCGGCCTCGATCGCGGCCGGGTCGACGGGGCTCTCGCTGGTGATGGTGACGGGGGAGTCGCCGCCCGCGACCAGGTCGATCTGCACGTCGGTGACGCCCTGGACCTCCTTGAGCTCGGAGGTGACGGCGCTGGTGCAGTGGCCGCAGGTCATGCCGCTGACGGTGATGGTGGTGGTCTGGCTCATGACGGATCTCCTTGGCGTGGGGTGGGGTTCAGCTCTTGACGAGGCGGGCGATGGCTGCCGAGGCCTCGGCCACCTTGACGGCGGCAGCCTCGTCGGACTCGCGAGCGGCGTCGACGACGCAGTGCCCGATGTGGTCCTCGAGCAGACCGAGGCTGACGGCCTGCAGGGCCTTGGTGATGGCCGAGATCTGGGTGAGGACGTCGATGCAGTAGGTGTCCTCGTCGACCATCCGCTGCACACCGCGCACCTGGCCCTCGATCCGCTTGAGGCGCTTGAGGTAGGCGTCCTTGTGGTCCGTCTCGACGTACGCCGGGGCCGGGTGGTGCGGGCACGTGTCGCTGCTCATGATGAGGTCAACTGTATACCCCCATGGGGTATTCCTTGCGCCCCTGCGCCCCTGGGCCCCTGGGCCCCTGGGCCCCTGGGCCCCTGGGCCCCTGGGCCCCTGGGCCCCTGGGCCCCTGGGCCCCTGGGCCCCTGGGCCCCTGGGCCCCTGGGCCGGTGGGCCGGTCAGCGCGTCGGCCGCTGCAGGACGCGGCGGACGTTGACGGAGCGCAGCTCGTAGGCCCGGCCGTCGCGCTCCTCCGTCACGCCGAAGCCGGACTCGTCGCGGCGGTGCTCGGTCCACCCGGCATACACCTCGTCCACGATCCTGATCGCCTCGTCCGCGCCGAGGTCCAGCTCGGTCTGGGCCGGCCGCGTCTCGCCGTCGGCGACCTCGTGCCGGTCGGTGGCGATCACCAGGACGTCCACGCCGCCCGGCGCGGTGGCGTCGCGCATCCGCTCGAGCAGCCCACGGAAGGCCTCGACGCTCGACACGTGCTCGAGCGTCGACACCCCGACGACGAGATCGGCTTCGCCCCTGTCGAACTCGTAGGTCTCCTGGTCCGCCACCACCGGGATGATGACGTCCGCCACCGACTCGTGGGCCGCACGCTCCTTGAGCTGCTGGATCGGGAGTTCGAGCAGGTCGACCGCCACCACGCGCGACCCGGTGGGCAGGGTCCGTGCCAGCGGTATGGCGTGCCGCCCCGATCCGGCGCCCAGGTCATAGACACGGATCGGTCTCGAGCGGTCCAGGTGCGCGAGGGCGTCCATCACGATGGGGGCCGGCCGGTTGAGCCAGGCGTCCGGGTCCTTCGTGTCCGGCGCGGAGTAGAGCTCCTCGTGGTATCGGATCGTCTCGTCCCGGCCCTCGTCGAATCCCATGCCTTTCACCCTAGGTCGAGCCTCCCCGTCAGCGGGGCGTGAGGATCTCGCGTCGAGACCGCAACGTGTGCACGTGGGAGTGGGGTCAGGCGTCGCCGCGCAGGCGCGCCAGTCGGGTCTCGAGCAGGGGACGGCGGTGGGCGTTGCCGTGGAGCCCGACATACCGCTCGCCAAAGGCCCACAGCAGCGCGTCGTCGAGGCGGCGGACCGCGCCGGGCGGGTAGTGGTAGCCCATCCTCGACTCGATGGCGGCGTGGTCGACGCCGCGCAGGACGTCGCGCAGCTCGGCGAGGGAGGTGATGCCGAGCTCGAGCAGCAGTCCCGACACCCACGAGTAGTGGTCGGTGCGGGACCACCCGGCGTCGGCGAACTGTCCCGCGAGAAAGGCCGCGAGGTCCGAGCCCCCGATGCGGGGGTCGTCCTCGTCCTGCTCGGTCGAGGGGCCGCTCGCCTCGCGCAGGCGCTCGCGGATCGTGGAGAACTGCTGGTCGGCGAGCTCGAGCAGGCCCGCGGCGAGCGTGAACCGGCGGTCGAGGTCCGGTGCATGCTCCTCCGGCACCGACCCCTTGTAGCGGATGTCGTGCTCGAACTCCGCCCACGCGTGCTGCAGGACGGTGCGGACCTGCACCGAGGCCTTGCGTCCGGCCATGGGTCCGCCGGCGCCCTCGCGCGCGGGGTCGAGCTGCACGAGCAGGTGGCGGCTGGAGTAGCCGAACCGGCCCTCGGCGGCGGTCTCGCGCCCCATGTCCCGGTCGTCGAGGAGCACGAGCTGGGCGCCGAGCAGCTGGGCGACGGCTTCGACGTCGGCGAGGACATAGGTCACGACACGGACGCCGACCTGGTCGGTGATCTCGGTCTCGGGTTGGCGGTGGACGAGGCGACCGGCGACGCGGCGGGCGGCCTTGGCGGCATACGACTCGACGGACTTGGCCCGCCCGGTGACGGTGAGGTAGTTGATGCCGGCGTCGTCGAGGAGCTGGGTGACGAGCGCGACGTAGGCGTCGGTCGCCGCCTGCACCCGAGGGAGGTCCTCGGCGTAGCGTGCCGTCGCCTTGCTGATCCGCTGCGCCTGCTTGCCTGCCATGCGGCAAGCCTGCACCACGCGGGCGGGTGCGCGAGCCGGTGTCCGACGGCAGACCCTAGGCGTCGCCGATCTCGCAGAAGCTCTCGTAGTGGTCGGCCGTGTAGTACCAGTGCAGCGGGCTGCGCGCCGAGCCGCCGCCGGTGATGATCCGTCGGGTGCCGCGCGTCGAGGCGCCGGGCGTGTCCACGGTGTACTCCCGGTAGTAGCCGCGTGCCTCCTGCGGAAGCAGCCGCTCGCGGTTGCCGAAGGTCACGCCGTCGTTGCGGGGGTGCCGGAACGGTCCGCCCGCACGGATCGCCGCGATCACCGGTGGCACCTCGGCCGGCAGCTCCTGCGGCGAGCAGGGCGGGATGGCCCGGCCCGTCGAGCGGGGCGCGCTCGGGCGGGGAGCGGTCGATCGGGGAGCAGTGGAGCGTGCGGGAGTCGAGCGGCGAGTTGCGCTGCCGGGAGCGGAGGTCGCGGGGGTCGCAGACCGTATGCCGGTGGCCCCCGTCGTCGCCCGGCCACCGTCATCGCCCTGGGTGGCGGGCGTCGTGCACCCCGTGAGCCCGCCGCCGCCCACAAGCACGCCGCCGCCGAGCAGCAGGACCGCGAGTCGGCGGGCGGGCGGCATACGCGTCACTGGATGGCGGGGTCGGTCGGGTCCATGGGTGCGGCGTCGGAGGCGGGGACGAGGACGGTCTCGAGGACGCGTTCGTGCTCGTCGCCGGTGACTGCCGCGTCGCGCTCGGAGCGCCAGAGGCTCTCGTGCGCCTCGGACAGCACCGACACGAGCTCGGCGAACCCGTCGGGGTCGGCCTCGCGCAGCACCTGGGCCTCGGACCAGAGCAGGACGATGCGACGGGTGCGCGGCCACCACAGGTCCAGGTCGCGCAGGGCGTCGACCAGCCCGTCGAGGTTGACGGCGGCCGAGCCGGGCAGACGCAGGGCGGCGGCGATGGCGGCCTGCGCCTGGCGCATGGTGGTGAGGCGGTCGCCCTTGAGGGGGACCACGGCGAAGTCGTCGTCCAGCAGCAGCGCCCGCGCGCGAGAGGCGTCGACGGCCTCGTGCCGGACCCACCACACGCCGGGCGCGAGCGACTGGGAGCAGCGGCGCAGGCGGCGCGGGACCGTGACCCACGTGTCGATCGGGTTGGTAGACATGAGCGACCTCCTTGCGCGGACCAGGGCAAGCCCGTGGCCTGGACTTCTCGTCAGTGTGCCTCCGGTGGGCGCGCGGGTGCGGGACCTGACCGCCATGCGGCCCCGCCCCGACGAGGTGACAACCCGACATCGGGGCTCCTTCTGGTGGCTGTCACCACCAGAAGTGGCCCCGGTCTTGCGCGCGGGCGGAGTCGTCAGACGACCGCGGAGGCGGGCGGACGCACCTCAGCGCAGGCGGTCGACGAGCGCGGGGGCCTGCCCGACGTAGGTCTGCGGCGTCATCGCGGCGAGCCGCTCCTCGACCTCGCTCGGCAGCCCCAGCCCGCGCACGAACTCCACCAGCTCCGCCTGCCCGATGCGGCGGCCGCGGGTCAGCTCCTTGAGCCGCTCGTAGGGGTTGTCCATGCCGGCGACGCCCTGCGCCCCGAGCGCCCGCATCGCCGACTGCACCGGCTCGCCGAGCACCTCCCAGTTGCCGTCGAGGTCGGCGGCCATGCGCTCCGGCACCGCGTCGAGGCCGGCGAGCCCGCGAGCGACGTTGTCCAGCGCCAGCATCGAGTGGCCGTAGGCCGTCCCGACGTTGCGCTGCATGGAGGAGTCGGTCAGGTCGCGCTGCAGCCGCGACTGCACGAGCGTGGAGCCGAGCACGTCGAGCAGCGCGCACGACACCTCGAGGTTGGCCTCGGCGTTCTCGAAGCGGATCGGGTTGACCTTGTGCGGCATCGTGCTCGACCCGACCGTGCCCTGACCGCGCACCTGCGCGTAGTAGCCCATGGAGATGTAGGTCCAGAAGTCGGTGCACACGTTGTGCAGGATCCGGTTGAAGCGGGCGGTGTCGGCATACAGCTCGGCCTGCCAGTCGTGGCTCTCGATCTGCGTGGTGAGGGGGTTCCACGTGAGGCCGAGGCCCTCGACGAAGCTCTCGGAGATCGCGGCCCAGTCGGCGTCGGGGACGGCGGCGAGGTGGGCGCCATACGTGCCGGTGGCGCCGTTGAGCTTGCCGAGGAACTCCTGGCCCTCGATCCGCCGCAGCTGCCGGCTGAGGCGGTGCGCCATGACGGCGATCTCCTTGCCCATGGTCGTGGGCGTGGCCGGCTGGCCGTGCGTGTGGGCGAGCAGCGGGACGTTGCGCAGCGCCCGCGCCATCTCGGCGAGCTGGTCCACGACCGACCTGGCCTTGGGCAGCCACACCTTGCGGACCGCCCCCTGGATCATCAGGGCATAGCTGAGGTTGTTGATGTCCTCGCTCGTGCAGCAGAAGTGGATGAGCTGCTTGAGCTGCGCGGCGTCGCCCGGGGCGATCCGGTCGACGCGGCGCTGCAGGTAGTACTCGACCGCCTTGACGTCGTGGACGGTCTCGCGCTCGATCTCGCCGAGCTCGGCGATGTCCTCGGCCCCGAAGTCGGTGACGACCGCTCGCAGCCGGGCGACCTCGTCGTCCGTGAGCCGGCGGACGCCCGGCACGACCTGGTGCTGCGTGAGGTGGATCAGCCACTCGACCTCGACGTGCACGCGCGTCCGGTTGAGCGCGGCCTCGGACAGGTGGTCGACCAGCGGCGCGACGGCCTTGCGATAGCGACCGTCGAGGGCGCCGAGGGCGATGGGAGGGGTCACGTCAGCGAGGGAGGCCATGGTCGTCATTCTGCCAGCCAGGCCGTATGCCGCCCGCCGCTCAGTCCTTGTCGGGCAGCTCCCGGCGGTCGGACTCCTCGAGCTGGGCGCGAGCGCGGCCTTGCGCCGGCGGGCGTTGTCGATCAGCATCCACACGGTGCCGACGAGTCCTCCGCCGACGGCGCCGACCAGCATCCCTCGGAGCCAGCCCCGCTGGTCACCGCTCCCGGCGGGTGTGCTCGCATGCAGCAGGGGCGCCGACGGTGTCGTCGGCGCCCCTGGCGCTGGTGCTCTCGAGGAGGTCCGCAGCGGGTGGGCTGCCGGCTGGTCCGCCGCTCGGCCTCGTGAGCGTCGCGCCGTTCCTCTCGGGTCGACGCTCGTGGTGGTGAGGCCGGCCCGGGTCGTCGAGATGGTGTCCCGTCGACCCTGCTGACCTCGATCAGACCGTATGACGATCAACCTGCGCAATGCTGATCGCTGCGATTAGTCGATATGATTGATTCGTGCGCGGCGAGGTGCGCAACATCGATCAGACCGACCACCGCGCGAGGGCGTGGTGGGACAGGAGGCGTTCATGGCCCTGGACGAGACCGACCGTCGGATCGTGCTGGCGCTCGACGAGGACCCCCGCATGACGGTGATGCTGCTCGCGCAGCGCACCGGCCTCGCCCGCGGCACGGTGCAGGCCCGGCTCGAGCGGCTGCGCGAGGACGGGGTCCTGCGACGGCACTCGTCCCGCGTCACGCCGGAGTCGTTGGGCTACGGCGTCTCGGCGCACGTGGCGGCCGAGCTCGACCAGCACCAGATCGACGCCGCCATCGCGTCGCTCAGCCGCATCCCCGAGGTCGTCGAGTGCATGGCGCCGGCCGGCGAGACGGACCTGCTGGTCCGCGTGGTGGCCACCGGCCCCGACGACCTCTATCGCGTCTCGGAGCTGATCCGCCTGTCGCCCGGCGTGATTCGCACCTCCACCACGATCTACCTGCGCGAGGTGATCCCCTATCGCACCGACCTGCTCGTGGCCCAGGGCGTCGCAGCGCAGCATCGCCCGCGCCGTGGCCGGGCCACCGGGCGGCGACCCCAGACGCGGTAGGCCCCTCCGCCATACGGCCCAGGATCCCCAACCGCCCGATCAGGCCTCCACCATTGGTCACCAGTGACGTTCTGGATCGTTCAATCGGGGCTCCGGGACGTCATTGGTGACCAATGGCGCGTGGAGGGGCGACGAGCAGGGCTCCGCGCGGGCCGGGTGGCAGGATGGCGGCATGCCAGCCGAGAGGTTCTACAACGCCTACCACCACGGCTTCGCGCGCGTGGCCGCCTGCACCGCACCGACCGCGATCGCCGATCCCGCCCGCAACGCCGACGAGATCGTCGCGGCGGCCCGCGAGCTGCACGACGACGGCGTTGCGGTGGCAGTCTTCCCCGAGCTCGGCATCAGCGGCTACGCCCTGGACGACCTCTTCCTGCAGCAGCCGCTGCTCGAGGCCGTCGACCGCGAGCTCGGCCGCGTCGCCGCCGAGACCGCCGCTCTGACCACCGTGCTCGTCGTGGGGGCGCCGCTGCGTCACCGCAACCGGCTGTACAACTGCGCGGTCGTGATCCACCGCGGCGAGATCCTCGGCGTCGCCCCCAAGTCCAACCTGCCGACCTACCGCGAGTTCTACGAGCGGCGGCACTTCGCACCCGGCGACGACGTCCGCGGCGAGATCGAGGTCGCAGGCGTCCGCGTGCCGTTCGGCCCGGACCTGCTCTTCGACGCCACCGACGTGCCGGGCCTCGTGCTGCACGTCGAGGTCTGCGAGGACATGTGGGTCCCGGTGCCGCCGTCCGCCGAGGCCGCTCTCGCCGGCGCCACGGTCCTCGCCAACCTGTCCGGCTCCCCGATCACGGTCGCCCGTGCGGAGGACCGCAAGCTCCTCGCGCGCTCCGCCTCCTCGCGGTGCCTGGCGGCCTATCTGTATGCCGCGGCCGGCGAGGGTGAGTCGACCACCGACCTGTCCTGGGATGGGCAGACCTTCGTCTACGAGAACGGCGACCTGCTCGGCGAGTCCGAGCGCTTCCCGGACGGCCCGGCCCGCTCGGTGGCCGACGTCGACCTGGAGCGGCTCGTGGCGGAGCGGCTGCGGCAGGGCACCTTCGACGACAACCGCCGCACCCACGCCGACCGCGTGTCCGCCTTCCGCACCATCGAGCTCACACTCGAGCCGCCCACCGGCGACATCGGGCTGCGGCGCAAGGTCGACCGCTTCCCGTTCGTCCCGGACGAGGCGGAGCGGCTGGCGCTGGACTGCTACGAGGCCTACAACATCCAGGTGTCCGGGCTCGAGCAGCGGATGCGGGCGATCGGCCACCCCAAGGCCGTGATCGGGGTGTCCGGCGGCCTGGACTCGACCCACGCGCTGCTCGTCTGCGCGCAGGCGATGGACCGGCTCGGTCGCCCCCGGACCGACATCCTGGCCTACACCATGCCGGGGTTTGCGACCACCGAGCACACCAAGACCAACGCCCAGCGGCTGTGCGAGCAGCTCGGCGTGACCTTCGCCGAGCTCGACATCCGGTCGGCGGCGACGCAGATGCTGACGGACATGGGCCACCCCTTCGGGCGCGGCGAGGAGGTCTACGACGTCACCTTCGAGAACGTCCAGGCCGGGCTGCGCTACGACTACCTCTTCCGCCTCGCCAACCACCAGGGCGGCATCGTCGTGGGGACGGGCGACCTGTCGGAGCTGGCGCTCGGCTGGTGCACCTACGGCGTCGGCGACCAGATGTCCCACTACGGCGTCAACACCGGCGTGCCCAAGACGCTGATGCAGCACCTCATCCGCTGGGTCGTGACGTCGGGCCAGTTCTCGGACGAGGTGGGGGAGACCCTGACCTCGATCCTCGGCACCGAGATCACGCCGGAGCTCGTGCCGACGCGCGAGGGCGAGAAGCCCCAGTCGACCGAGGCGTCCATCGGGCCCTATGCGCTGCAGGACTTCTCGCTCTACCACGTGCTGCGGCGCGGCTACCGGCCGTCCAAGATCGCCTTCCTCGCGTGGCACGCCTGGCACGACGCGGGTGTCGGCGAGTGGCCGCCCGGGTTCCCCGAGGACCAGCGGGTCGCCTACGACCTGGCCGAGATCCGGCGCTGGCTCGAGGTGTTCTGCAAGCGGTTCGTGACGCAGCAGTTCAAGCGGTCGGCGCTGCCCAACGGCCCCAAGGTGGTCAACGGTGGGTCGCTGTCGCCGCGCGGCGACTGGCGCATGCCCTCCGACGCCTCGCCCCGCCTGTGGCTGGCCGAGCTGGAGGCAGGGGTCCCCACGGCCTGACCCAGCCGGCGGGCGTCGGGGGGAGCGCCTGCGGGTCAGCCGGTGTGGGTGGTCACGCCATACTGATCGCGGGTGCGCAGCGCCCATCCCGCCAGAGGGACGCACGCCGCCCCGGCTGCCATCATCACGGCGGCCAGGACCCACCACCCCACAGCGCCGTGGTCGACGCACAGCCAGGCGATCAGCGGCGGCGCGGCGATCCCCGACAGCGAGAACGGCAGCGAGCCGAAGGCCTGGTACTGCCCCTGGCGCTCCTGCGGGGCGAGCCCGAACTGCACCCCCCACTGCCCGCCGGACGAGATCATCTCGCCGACCGTGTGGACGACCGCGCCGGCGAGCGCGAGCACCACGAGCGCGGTCCCGCCCAGCCACGCCCCGAGCCCATACAGGACGAATCCGCCCGCCACCCAGATCGATCCGCTGAGCAGCGTCCGGCGGCCCGTCAGCACCGAGTCCGAGCTGCGCGACAGCCGCACCTGCAAGGTGGCGCACATGACGGTGTTGATCAGCAGGGTCGCCGCCACCAGCCACGTCGGCGCCCCGAAGGCGTTGACCAGGGAGAGCGGGATGCCGACCTCCACGATGATGAAGTGCATCGACAGCACGGAGATGGCGAGCGTGACGGCGACGTAGGGGCGGTCGCGGAAGACCTGCCAGCGCGACCCCGGCGTGTCGTGGGTGACCAGCGGCACGGTCGGCAGCCGCCGCGCCAGCACCGCGACCAGCGCGAAGGATGCCGCGTCGAGCGCGAAGGCCACGAGATAGGCCGCCGTGGTGTCGAGGAACAGCGCAGCCCCGCCGAGCGTCGCCCCCGCGGCCATGGCGGTGTTGGTCACGGCACGCAGGTAGGCCTTGAAGCGAACGCCCTCGCCGCCCACCGCGATCCGCGGGATGAGGGCATTGCGGGCGCCGTTCGACAGCCGCTCGCACAGCGTCTGCCCGGCCACCATCGCGACCAGCGCCCACGCGGAGTGCACGAGCGTCAGCAGGCACACCGAGACGGCTGCACCGAGCGAGGCGACGGTCACGATCGCCCGCGGCTGGCGGATGTCGGCCAGGTGGCCCGCCGGCACCGACACCAGCACCGCCACGAGGGCCGCCGTCGACAGCGCCAGCGCGACGTCGTGCGCCGACAGCCCCACGCTGCGGGTGAAATAGACCGCGAAGATCGTGAGGTAGGCGCCGCTGCCCATCCGGTCGATCAGCGTGATCGCGGCCAGCGAGCGCAGCCGGGGGTCGAGGGGGATGCCCCGTCGGGTCAGCGGTTCCGTCATACAAGAAATCTTGACAGGGGATATCTCGATGTCAAGTAAAAATCGAGGTTGATCAGTCGTCCCCGGTGATCGACAGGCCGCGCAGGCGGTATGCCGCCCAGACGGTCCCCGCCACGAGGACCACGCCCGACGCGACCCAGGCATAGCCGAGGGGCGCGCTGTCGGCGCTGATCACCGACATGTCGCCCGCCCACCCCGCGATGCGGGTGCTCCACGACCGGATGCTGAGCCACGAGATGCCTTCGAGGAGGGTGGCCAGGGCGCCCTCCCACACGAGGAGGTACATCAGGCCCCAGACGACCGAGTGCTTGGTCATCGACGACAGCGCGAGGAACAGCGCGGAGTACGCCACGGACGCGACGGCGGCGCCGACCGCCCACCCGAGCGCCTTGCCGGGATCGGTGTGGTCGAGGATCAGCGACGCGAGCGCCATCGAGACCGCCCCCAGCAGCAGCGTCGTCGTGATCGCGGCGACGAGCTTGCTGACGACGATGTGCCAGCGGGGGATCGGCTTGGACAGCAGGTAGGCGATGGTGCCGTCGTCCATCTCGTTGCCGAGCAGCTGGGCGGCCACGAGCAGCGCGAGCATGGGGACGACGACGGCGAGGCCGAGACCGGACAGGACGGCGCGCCCGAGGGTGCCGTCGGAGGACTGGGGCTCGCCGCCGGCCAGCCGGGCCAGCAGGCACACCGCGAGCAGCACGAGCGGCAGGGCCAGCAGGCCGAGCGAGCGGGCGCGGCCGAGCAGCGAGGAGAACGCGAGGCGGATCACGGTGGGATTCATGAGGACACCAGGTAGGAGAAGACGCTCTCCAGCGACTCGTCGGTGGGGCTGACCTCGACCAGGCGGACGTCGAGGTCGCGCGAGACGCGGGGCAGCACGTGGGTGAAGCGGCCGAAGTCGGTGGCCTCGACCTCGAGGCCTCCCTTGGGCCGCAACGAGACGCCGCGCACGCACGGGTCGGCGACCAGGGCGGCGGCGAGCCGGCGGTCGTCGGAGGAGCGGACGACATAGTGGTTGGGTCGGTCGGTCATCAGCCGCCGTATGGCGCCGAAGTCCCCACTCGCGGCGTGGCGTCCGGCCACGACGACCTCGATCTGGCGGGCGACCTGCTCGACCTCCTCGAGGATGTGCGAGCTGAACAGCACGGTGCGCCCGTCGGACCCCATCTGCCGCAGCAGCTCCATGAGGTGCATGCGCTGGCGGGGGTCCATGCCGTTGAACGGCTCGTCGAGCAGCAGCACCGCCGGCTCGTGGACGAGGGCGCTCGCCATCTTGATCCGCTGCCGCATGCCCTTGGAGTAGGTCCGGATGACGCGCGACGCCGGGTCGTTCATCTCGACGAGCTCCATGGCGCGCTCGGCGGCGGCGCCGGGATCGGGCAGGCCGTGCAGCTCGGCGTTGGCCCGCACGAACGCCCGCCCCGTCAGGTGCTCCATGACGGACTCGCGCTCGGGCACGAGCCCGAGGTGGCGGTAGACGCCGGGGTTGCGCCAGGTGGGCTCACCGTCGAGGGTCACCGACCCCGCCGACGGCGACAGGAAGCCCGACATCAGCGCGATGAGGGTGGACTTGCCGGCGCCGTTGGGGCCCAGCAGGCCCGTGACGCCGGGTCCGATGTCCATCGTGACGTCGTTGACGGCGACGAGGTCGCCGAACCAGCGCGAGACCTGGTGCAGGGCGAGGGTGCTCATGCCGACCCCACCTTCGCGTAGCGGCGCAGCAGCAGCGCCGTGCCGCCGAGGACGACCAGGGCGGCGACGCCGAGGTAGACGGCGCCGTCGGCGAGGTCGCGCGGCGGCGCGAGGGTCGGGGCGAGGTCGAACCACCAGGTGCCGAGCCCCCCGACCAGCGTCCACGGGTTGAGCGCGCCGGCCCACACCCCGTGGATCGGCGTGGAGCCGTCGGCGGACTGGGCGATCGCGGCGATGGCGTTGGCCACGCCCGAGCTGACGAAGAGCGTGGCGACGATGGCGACGACCGCGATGCCCCGGCGGGTCGTGAGGCTGGACAGCAGCCCACCGATCACCGCGAGCAGCGCGGCGAGGATCACGAGCAGGGGCAGGGTCTTGAGCATCTCGCGGGTCTGGTCCTGCCAGGGGAGCCGGCCCAGCAGCGCGCCGAGCCAGAGCACGACGACGGGCAGGGTGACGACGATCAGGATGGCGGTGAGCAGCGACGCCAGCCGGGTCAGGACATAGGTGCTGCGGCGCATGGGCCGCGCGAGGTAGAGCGGCAGCGTGCGGAAGCGCAGGTCGCGCGAGAACAGCACGGGCGCCTGCGCGGCCACGAAGATCGCGGTGATCGTCTGCATGGTGTCGGCATACCGGTCGTAGGTCATCGGCAGCCGGTCCAGCTTGACGAAGACCGTGATCGCGACCATGACGAGCGCCGGGAGCACGGAGACCGCGAGGAGACCGAGGGGCAGCAGGCGGGACCTCATCGACCGGCCGAGGCCGAACGCGTGCCGCAGCCCGAGGACGTAGAGGGACCGGGCGACGGCGCCGTCGGACAGGCGCTCGCCGTCGTAGCCGCGGTAGCCGAGGTCGTGGATGCGGGCCGTCATGGCTGCGCCACCTCCTCGCGGACGGCGAAGACGTCCTGGATCCGGTGCCGTCCCTCCTGGATGCGGACGAGACCGAGGTCGAGGTCGATCACCGTGTCGCGCACCAGGTCTCGTACGTCGACCCCGCCGACCTCACCGCCGGGTGGCGGCACGACCTCGACGGCGCCGTCGACGGGGTGGCACTGCAGGCCGCGCTCGGCGAGGGCGTGGCCGAGCCGGTCGCGCTCGGTCGTGGTGCCGAGCACCTCCACCAGCAGCGTCCCGGTCGCCTCGGTGAACTCGGACGTCGCCGAGGACCGCAGCAGCCGCCCGCCGTCCAGCACGACGACGTGGTCGCTGACCCGCTCGAGCTCGCCGAGCAGGTGGCTCGTGACGAGCACCGAGATGCCGAAGTCCGTCCCGATGCGCCGCACCAGGTCGAGCATGTCGTCGCGGCTGGCGGGGTCCAGACCGTTGGTCGGCTCGTCGAGCAGGACGAGGTCGGGGTCGTGCACGAGCGCCTGGGCGAGCTTGGCCCGCTGCTTCATGCCCGTGGAGTAGCCGCCCATCACGCGGTAGCGCTCCTCCGCCAGCCCCACGTGCCGCAGCACGTCGGCCGCTCGTTCCCGAGCCACCGTGTGGGGCAGGCCCGACATACGTCCCATGTGCACGACGAACTCGCTGGCGCTGACGTCGGCCGGCAGGCAGTCGTGCTCGGGCATGTAGCCGACGCGGGCCCGGATCGCCGCGCCCTGCGAGCGCACGTCGTGGCCGAGCACCTGCGCGTCGCCGCTCGTCGCCGGCAGCAGCCCCAGCAGCACCTTGATGAGCGTCGACTTGCCGGCACCGTTGGCGCCCACCAGCCCGGTCACGCCGTCCCCGACGTCGAGATCCAGATCGTCCAGCGCCCGCACCCGGGGGTACTCCATGGTGATCCCGCGCGTGCGGATCACGGGCGTCCCCCGGGCGGCACCCTCCGCCTCGCCTGTCATGCTGCTCACCCTAGGGCGCAGCGCCCGGGCCGGCCTATGGGTGATCCCCCTGACCTACCGGGGGTAAGGGCATCGACCGGCCTTCGTCCTCCAGGCTGATGATCCCGCCGGGGGTAGGGGCATCGACCGGCCTTCGTCCCCCAGGCTGATGCCCCCGCCGGGGGTAGGGGCATCGCCCGTGTGGGACGAGACGCGGGTGCGCCGTCGCCGCTGACAGACCGGCCCGATCAGGGGCAGAGCTGCTGCTTCAGGAAGCCGCGTGCCGGGGCGGCCTCCCCGTCGACGTGCAGGGCCTCACGGCTGGTGCGGCCCCACAGCGCGAGATAGAGCTCCACCGCCTCGCCGCGGATCTCGGCGACCGACTCGCCCTCCTCGCCGCGCCCCGCCGACACGACCCCGTCCGACTCCTGCACCCACCACACGGAGCCCGTGTCGGTGGCCCGGATCTGCAGGGGCAGGGGCAGCGCGGTCTGCGGCTCCTCGACCCGTCGCGGCACGAAGAGGTGCAGCAGCTCGTCGACCCCGTCGTCGGCCACGGCGTCGCTGATGTCCGCCTCGATGCCGTGCGCGCGCGCCAGGTCGACCCAGTGGATCGTCGTCTCGTGCAGCTGCCGCCGGATCCAGAAGCCCACCGTGCGGTCGTCCCCGTCGAAGGTCCAGCACTCGGCGGCGGGGTCGACCTCGCGCAGCCGGTCCACCAGCCGGCGGCCGCAGTCGGCATACCACTCGCCCAGGGTCAGGTCCCCCTGCTCCCGCTCGCCCATCGATGGGCGCTCGGTGCCCCGCGTGGCCTCGGCGGCCCACAGGTGCACCCGCCCCAGGTGGTCGACCAGGTCCTCGACCGTCCAGTGGGGGCAGGTGGGGCAGTCGACCTCGGCGGCGAGGTTGGCCCCGTTGGCGGAGATGGCGTCGACGGCGGCCGTGAGGGCCTCGAGGCGCTGCGCTGCATCCATGGCCCCGACCCTAGCCAGTTCGGACGGGACCGGCCGCCGGTCGGCCGCACTATCGGGCCGGGTGGGCGCCTCAGTCCTCGTCGACGTGGTCCGGTCGGATGACGCTGAACACCTCGCCCTGCGGACCCTCCAGCACCGCCAGCTGCCCGAACGGCCCTTCGACGACGTCCATCAGCACCCGCCCGCCGAGGCGCTGGACCGCGGAGACCGTGGCGGTCGGCACGTCGCTCAGGAAGTAGGTCATCCAGTGGGGGCGGAACTGATCGCCGTACTCGTCGCCGATGCGCCCCAGCCCGCACACCAGCCGCCCGTCGGCGGTGACGACCTGGGCGTAGGCGAACGACTCGTCGTCCTCCTCGATCACCTCGTAGGAGTGGCCGAAGACCTCGCCGTAGAAGCCCATCGCCTCCTCGTGGTCGCGGACCATGAGCTCGTTCCAGACGAGCGACCCGTGCTCGTTGTAGCGCTCGGCGCCGACCCCCGGCGCGGCCTGCCACAGGCCGTGATGGGCGCCCGTGGGGTCGACCAGCAGCGCGATCCGCGCCAGGCCGGGGATGTCGGTGGGCCGCAGCAGCTGCTCGGCACCCTGCTCCTGCTCGAGGGTGGCGACACGGTCGGTGTCGTCGACGGCGAGATAGGTCGTCCACACCGCCGGCCACGGCGCGGTCGGCGGCTTGGGGCCGATCCCGGCGACCCGCAAGCCGTCGCGCAGCATCAGCAGGTAGGCGTCGGGCCCCTCCTCGACCTCCCACCCGAACAGCGTCGCGTAGGTCCGTGCCGCCGCCCTCGGGTCGTCGCACATCAGGTCCGGCCAGCAGGGCGTGCCGAGCGGCCAGGGGGTCTCGCGGACGGACATGGGTGCTCCTCGGTCGGCTGGTCGGGCGGCGTGGACGGTGGCGCAGGGTCCAGTCCAGCAGAGGGACTGCGGCTTGTCAGTCAGTTGCCGCCCGTATGGCGCCGCGCCCTCCCGCTCGCGTGGCTCACGCGTCGAGCTGCTCGCGCACGTGCTCCACGACGCCGCGCATCGCCGCCTCGACCTCGTCCCGGCACCGGTCGAAGTCCGCCGCGTCGCCGTAGTACGGGTCGTCGACCTCCAGCGTCCCCGCTGCCACGGCGTCGTCGTCGAACTCCCGCATCAACCGGACCTTGTCGCGGTCCTGCTCGGTCGGGGCGTGCCGCTGCAGCTCGCGCTCGTGCCCGCGGTCGGCGACGAGGACGAGGTCGCGGTCGGCGTACCAGGCTTGCTGCCACTGGCGAGCGCGGTGGGCGGAGCCGTCATACCCGCCGCTGGTCAGCGAGGTGAGGGTGCGCGGGTCGGCGCCGTCACCCTCGTGCCAGCCGCCGGTGCCCGCCGAGTCGACCTCGACACGGTCACCCAGCCCGGCCTCGTCGAGCAGGTGGCGCAGGATCACCTCGCCCATGGGGGAGCGGCAGATGTTGCCCGAGCAGATGACGCAGATGCGGTAGTCGGCCATGCCTACCAGTATCTCGCGGTTGTTTGTGCTGCCCTATTGACACAAAGGCGTGGCAGGCGCACAGTTCTTTGTGTCAAACATCTGGCACAAGCAGGAGGTCGTCATGCTGGCTCTCTATCCCTTGTCCCTCGTGGTCGTCGTGCTGGTCGGCGCCTGCCTCGTGGCCGCGCTGGTCCTCAGCCTCGGCGGGCGCCCGGTGGTCGTCGACGACCATCTCGGACGTCTCCTGCGTGCTCAGGCTCTCGTCCGACGTTCTCGCCTCCTGGCCGTACTGCTCGGGCTGCTGGCGGTGGTGGGGCTCGCCGCCACGGGCCGCGGTCGGCTGATCGCAACGGCACCGTTGGCCGGGGTGGTCGTCGGCCTGCTCACCCTGGTCCTCGGTCAGCTCTCCATCGGCCGTATGGCGACGGGCCCCGCCGCGGGGCTCGAGCACCGGCGGGTGAGGGACTACGTGCCGCGCGGCCAGGCGGTGGTGTCCGGGATCCTGGCGCTTGCCCTGCTGGCGGCCGTGATCATCGGCCTGCGCCTGCAGGGGGCCGACGGGCGGCAGCTGACCTATGCCTGCACGACGCCCGAGGGCTGGGCCGCGAGCGGGGGCTCGAGCCCGTGGTTCGGCTCGTTCTACCTCGCCCCGGCGCTGCTGGTCTGGCTCGTCGGTCTCGCCGCCACGGCCTGGGGTCTGCGCCTCGTCGCGGGGCGTCCGCGCGACGGCAGCGACGCCGACCTGGTGCGGGCGGACGACGCGCTCCGGCGGTGGTCCGCCGGGGCGCTGGTCGCCGGCGCCGGGCTGGCCTCCGGGGCGCTGGCGGGGCCGGCCCTGCTGACCTCCTGGATGCGTCTGGCCCACGCCGGGGACGGGATGTGCGCGAGCAACCCCTTCGGCGCATCCGGGACCGTCGTCGGTGGTCTCGCCGCGGTTGTGACGGTGCTGACCCTGTGGAGCCTCGTGAGGGTCCTTGCCCCGCACCGGGTCTCGCTGGTGGCGCGTCCTGTCACCGGGGTGTCGGCATGAGCGTGGGTCTGCGGGTCGACGCGGGCGACCCCACGCCGCCCTACGAGCAGCTGCGGCGCCAGGTGCTGGTGCACGTGGCGACCGGTGTCGTGACCGAAGGGGCGCGGATGCCGCCCGTGCGGCAGCTGGCCGCCGACCTCGGGGTGGCGGCGGGGACGGTGGCGCGGACCTACAAGGAGCTGGAGGCGTCCGGGATCGTGCGGACGGCCCGCCGCGCCGGGACGACGATCGCCGCGGGTGCCGCCGAGCTCGCTCGCTCGTCGCTGGCCGTGGCCGACTCGGGGCCCGGGGTGGACGAGCTGGCGCTGGGTTTCGTGGCGACGGCGCGCGCGGCGGGGGCAGGCGACGCGGCCATCGAGGCGGCCGTGCGCTCCGCCCTCTCGCGCCCTGACCCCCCACCCCGCACCCCCGCACAATGACCCCGATCGTGAGGGTTCCTTCCAGCATTCTTGGACGAGACGCTCACGATCGTGGCGGGGGCGGGGGCGGGGGGACGTGCGCGGGGGGACGTGCGCGGGATCAACCGAGTCGGAGCTCGCGCCCGAACCCCGCCACGGCGTCCTCGCGGTGGCTCACCATCACCAGCGTCCGCCCCTCGCGCGCGGCGAGCAGGTCGTCGAGCACCTCGGTGGCGGTGGCGTGGTCGAGGTGGGCGACGGGTTCGTCGAGCAGCATCACGGGCCGCCCCGAGAGGACCGCCCGAGCCAGCCCGAGGCGGGCACGTTCGCCGCCCGAGACGCCGCGGTGGCCGGTGCCGAGCATCGTGTCGAGCCCCTCGGGCAGCCCGCGCAGCCACCCGCCGAGCCCGGCGCGCTCCAGCGCCGCGGTCACCTCGTCGTCCGTGGCGGACGGGCGGGCGAGACGGAGGTTCTCGCGCACGGTCGACGCAAAGACGTGCGGCTCGTCGTCCAGCACCGCAACCCGCGCGCGCAGCGACTCGACGGACGCGGACCGGCTGTCGAGGCCGTCGAGGCGATAGCTCCCCGACGCCGGGTCGAGGTGGGTCGCGAGCACGGCGAGCAGCGTGGACTTGCCGGCGCCGTTGGGGCCGGTGATCACCACGGACTCGCCGGGCTCGATGGCGGCGGTGACGGGCCCGACGGCGTCGCGGTCCGCCGTCCAGCGCGCCGTCACCTCGTCCAGAGCCAACCGCGGCGGTATGCCGGAATCCCCTGGCGCCTCGACGGATCCGTGCACTCCGAGGGGCGCGTCCTGGGCGAGGAGGCGGTCGAGGCGGACCCGGCTCCCCTCGGCGCGGGCCCAGGCGCCCATGGCGTCCGGCAACGGCGTGAACGCATCGGCCGCCGCCACGGGGGTCAGCACGAGCAGGGCCGCGATGGCGTCGTTGAACCCGCCCGCCACCAGCCCGTGCGCGTGCACCGCCATCGCGACCGTGCCCGCGCCGCAAGCGATCCCGGTGAGTGCCATGCCGAGGGCTCGTCCCCGCGCCCGCCGGGCGTTGGCCGCGGCCAGCCGGGCCTGCGCGTCCTGGATCCACACGCCCGACGCGGAGGTCGCCCCGATCGCCTGCAGCTCCAGCGCATTCGCGGTGACCAGGCCGGCGACGCGGGTCACCTCGGCGCGGGCGTCGAGCCAGTCCCGTTGCGCCGCGCGCTCGCTCGCGAGGACCAGCCACGCCACGAGCCCGCACGCCACGAGCACGGCGGCGACGATCACCGCCCCGACATAGCTGAACAGCGCCGTCGCCAGCACCGTCAGCAGCCCCGCGACGAGGGATCCGAGCACGGGGACGACGACGCGGATCTCGGCATACACGCGGTCCTCGAGGTCGTCGACCGCGCCGCCCAGGACCTCGCTGCGCGAGCGCCGCCCGAGCCTGGCGGGTGTGAGCGGCACGAGCGCGTCGTAGGCCGCGACCCGCTGCTCCGCCAGGTCGCCCAGCGCGGCGTCGTGCGACCGCACCCGCTCCCAGTAGCGGAACACCGGCCGCGCCATCCCGAACGCCCGCACCGCCACGATCGCCGCCATCAGCTCGAGGATCTGCGGCCGGTGGGAGGCGGCGACGATCAGCCAGCCGGAGGTCGTGGTGAGCGCGATCCCGCTGGCGGTGGCCAGCCCGCCGATGATCGCGGAGCCCCGGATGCCGGGGGGCGTTCGCCATACCGAGCTCATCGAGCGACCTCCTGGGCGACGGGGGAGAGGGTGACGTGCTGGTCGGCGTGCGCGACGAGACTGGGGCGGTGCGTGACGACGACGACCGCCCGGTCGCGCGCGAGCGAGAGCACGACGTCGTCGATCAGGGCGGTGGACGTGGGGTCGAGGTGGGCGGTGGGTTCGTCGAGCGCGACGAGCGGCGCCGACGAGAGCAGGGCCCGCGCCACCCCGAGGCGGGCGCGCTGCCCCGCCGACAGCCCGAACCCGTCGTCCCCCAGCGGCGTCCCGAGCCCGTCCGGCAGCCGGCGCACCAGGTCCTCCAGGCCGACCTGCCGCAGCGCCGACCACAGACGGTGGTCGGTCGCGTCGCCGGCGAGGGTGAGGTTGCTGCGGATCGAGCCGGCGGTCAGGAACGGGCGCTGGGTCACGAGGTGCGAGGCGATGGGGGAGGCCTGGCCGGTGGTGGGTTCGCGCAGCCCGCAGAGCAGCTCGAGGGCCGTGGTCTTGCCCGTGCCGGACGGGCCGGTCACCACCGTCAGGCCGCGGGGGACGCGCAGGGTGAGGTCGCGGAGCACGTCGCGGCCGGTCCCGGGGTAGCGATAGGCGACGTCCTCCAGCCGTGCCTCCCACCCTCGCCGACTGGTCATCTCCGGACGGGTTGGGGTGTCGGCATCTGACCGGTCGGTGGGGGTGGGGGTGTCGGTAGGTGACCAGTCGGCGGGGGTGGGGGTGGGAGTGGGGGTCGTCGCCGTCAGGATGTCGTCGAGCGCCCGCGCCCCGTCCGCGGCCGCGTGGAACTCCTGCCCCACCCGCCGGATCGGCCAGTAGGCCTCGGGCGCCAGCAGGATCGCCGCAAGCCCCGGCCCCAGCTCGATCGAGCCCCAGGTCAGGCGGATCCCGACGGACACGGCCACCAGCGCGACCGAGATCGTGGCGAGCAGCTCCAGCGCCGCCGACGACAGGAAGGCCAACTTCAGCGTCGCCACGGTCGCGGTCCGGTGCCGCTGCGAGACCTCGCGGATCGTCGCGCTCTGGCGGCTCGCCCGGCCGTATGCCGAGAGCGTCGGCAGCCCGCGCATCATGTCCAGGAAGTGCCCCGCGAGGGCGGCCATCGCGCGCCACCGCCGGTCCGAGGCGTCGGCGGTCGCCTTGCCGATCAGCGCGGCGAAGACCGGCAGCAGCGGCAGCGTCAGCACCACGATCAGCGCCGACCACAGGTCCACGAACGCCAGCGTCACGACGGCCAGCACCGGCAGCACGGCGGCGGCCACGAGTGCGGGCAGGTAGCGCGCGACATACGTCTCGACGCTGGTCGCCCCCTGGGTGGCGAGGGTCTGGGCCGCGGCCGGCTCGGGTCGCTGGTCGGCGGACCGGGCCAGCCACGTGCGCAGCAGCAGCGTGCGCAGGCCGGCGCTGACCTCGGTGCCGGCCCAGGACGAGACGAGCTCGGTCGCGCCGGTGAGCAGGGCGCGCACCACGAGCACGGCGGCCAGGAGCCCGAGGGGTCCCCACAGGGCCGTATGCCGTGCCACCGCCACCACGACCGCCGCCACGGCGAAGGCCTGCACGATGGCCGCGACGCCCTGCGCCACCCCGATGGCGCCGAGGGCCAGGACGGGTCGGCGGGCACCGGGCAGCAGCCGCAGCAGGCGGGCGTCGAACGGCTTCACGTGGTCGTGCTCCTCGTCGTCTCATCCCCCACAACGATCGTGAGGGTCTCGCCCAACATCGTTGGACGAAACCCTCACGATCATCGGGAGGTGCGGGCGGACCCGGCGGACCCGGCGGACCCGGCGGACTCAGTGGTCGCGGTGCGCTCCGCCGACCTCGCCTGCCGCCACGTGCTCGGCCTCCAGCTCGCCCACCTCGCGCGGCTCGTGCGCCGGTGGGATGTGGTGGGTGGAGATGCGCTTGCGGAAGATCCAGTAGGTCCACGCGGTGTAGGCGAGCACGATCGGCGTGAAGACCACGGCGGCGCCCGTCATGATCTTGAGCGTCAGGTCGGTGCTGGCGGCGTTCTCGTGGGTGAGGCTCCAGGCCGGGTTGGTCGAGGAGGGCATCACGTCGGGGAACAGCGCGGTGAACAGCGCCCACACGGCGAGCGCGATCGCGGCGGCGGTGCCGGTGAAGGCCACCCCGTCCCGGCCGAGGCGCGTCATGAGCAGGCCCACGACGAGCGCTACGGCGGCGAGGACCGCGAGGATCCACGAGCCGGTGTTGCCGGTGAGCATCATCACCCAGACGAGGAAGACGACGGCGACGACGGCCGCGGCGATGCCGACCTTCCAGGCGAGGGCCCGTGCCTCCTCACGGATCTCGCCGCTCGTCTTGAGCGCGACGAAGACCGCACCGTGGGTGAGGAAGAGCAGCAAGGTGGTCACGCCGCCGAGCAGCCCGAGCGGGTTGAGCAGGGTGAACAGGTTGCCGGTGTACTCCTTGTCGGCGTTGATCGGGACGCCCGCCACGATGTTGGCGAACGCGACGCCCCACAGCAGCGCGGGCAGGAACGAGCCGACGATGATGCACAGGTCCCAGTTGCGACGCCACTGGTCGTCGTCGCGCTTGTGGCGGTACTCGAAGCCCATGTTGCGGATGATCAGGGCGACCAGGATCAGCAGCAGCGGCAGGTAGAACCCGGAGAACAGCGTGGCGTACCAGTGCGGGAAGGCCGCGAAGGTGGCGCCGCCCGCCGTGAGCACCCACACCTCGTTGCCGTCCCAGTGCGGGCCGATGGTGTTGAGCAGGACGCGGCGGCGGTTGTCGGTGTCGAGCTCGTCGCGGCCCTTGCCGAGGATCGGCAGGAGCATGCCGACGCCGAAGTCGAAGCCCTCGAGGACGAAGTAGCCGGTCCACAGGACGGCGATGAGGATGAACCAGATGACGGTGAGTTCCATGGTGTCTCTCCAACGTCCTCAGTAGGCGAAGACGAGGGGCTTGTCCTCGCCGCTCTCGGCCGGGGTGTCGGTGTCGGCCGGCTCCGCGCCGACGCGGGTGTACTTCAGGAAGAGCTTGACCTCGACGACCATCAGCGCGGCATACAGCAGGGTGTAGACGGCCATCGAGACGAGCACGGACCAGGCGGGCACGGACGGGCTGACGCCGTTGGCCGTCGTCATCTCGCCGAAGACGATCCACGGCTGGCGACCCACCTCGGTGAAGATCCAGCCGAACGAGATCGCGAACACCGGCAGCAGCGGGCTCCAGATCACGACGTGCCGCCACCAGCGGCCGCTCGGCGGGGTCGTGCCCTTGCGGGTCGCCCACAGCGCCAGCGCCGAGAGCGCCATCGACACGAAGCCGACGCCCATCATCAGGCGGAAGGTCCAGTAGGTCGTCGGGATGTTGGGCACGTAGTTGGTGGCCTTGTCTGCCGTGCGGGCGTTTCCGGCATACCTCTGCTGGTAGTCGGCCTGGACGTCGCGGATGCCCTTGACCTCGCCGCCGAACGACCCGGTCCCGAGGAAGCTGAGCAGGCCGGGGACCTCGATGACGCGGGTGGCGTTCTGCCCGTCGAGGGAGCCGATCGTCAGGATCGAGAACGGCGCGGACTTCTCCGTGTGGTAGAGGCCTTCGGCGGCCGCCATCTTCATGGGCTGCACCTCGGTCATGACCTTGCCCTGCAGGTCGCCGGTGACGACGACGCCGAGCGAGGCGACGAGGGAGACGACCGCGCCGACGCGGACGGCCTTGCGGTACATCTCGCGGTCACGGTCGGCGATCGGGCCCCGCCGCAGGTAGTGCCACAGCGCCACGCCGACGACGACGGCGCCGCCGGTCATGTAGGAGCTGAGGATCACGTGCGGGAAGGTCACGAGCTGGACCTTGTTGACCAACACCGCGACGAAGTCGGCCATCTCGGCGCGCCCCGACTCGGGGTTGAACCGGTAGCCGACGGGGTTCTGCATGAACGAGTTGGCGGCGAGGATGAAGTAGGCGGACAGCACGGTGCCGATGTGGACGATCCACATCGTCCACGCGTGCAGCCGCTCCGGGATCCGGCCCCAGCCAAAGATCCACAGGCCGAGGAAGGTCGACTCGAGGAAGAACGCGAGCAGCGCCTCGAACGCCAGCGGAGCGCCGAAGATGTCGCCGACGAACCGCGAGTAGTCCGACCAGTTCATCCCGAACTGGAACTCCTGGACGATGCCCGTCACCAGGCCGAGCGCGAAGTTGATCGTGAAGAGCTTGCCGAGCCACTTGGTGAGCCGCAGGTACTCGGGCTTGCGGGTCCGCACCCAGGCGGTGTGGTAGCCGGCGACGATCGCCGACAGGCCGATGGTGATCGGCACGAAGAGGAAGTGATAGACGGTGGTGATGGCGAACTGCCATCGCGCAAGGTCCAGGTTGTCCATGACATCTCCGGAGGTCAGACCTTTGGGTTACCCGTCGAGCCTACTCAGAGCAGGACACGCGCCCGACCCGGTCCGGGGTTCGCAACCCGCCCGTGACCTGCGGTTTTAGGCAACATCAGCGTTGTGCAAATCGGCGGTGATGCCGTATGCCGGTCCGCCCGTGAGGTATTCGCAGGAGGCCTGCGCCGACGTGACCCAGGGGCCTTGGGGGCCGTGTGACCGAAGTCACCGTTTATTCCGCCGAGAGTAGAGCAGGTGGCTGATGGCGTGACAAGGTGGGCGAGCTCTGCGGCAGCGGAGATGATCCCTTGCGAGAGGTGATCTCGTCACTCAGCCCCGCGTCAGCGGGGAGGTACTCGCACGTCTGGTTCGAGTACGGGCCTTGTCGACCCAACTTGCGCGAGGTAATATCTCAGGTGTGATGCAACGAGGCATTGGAGGTGGGGCGGACGTTCCGTCGTGGCGAAGGTTGTATGCCAAGACGGACCGGACCACGAGTGAGTCGATGACGGTGCTCCGTCATCTGGAGGATGCAGCTGCCGTTGCGCGGCTCCTGTGGGACGAGTGGTTGCCCGACGCCGTGAGGCGCCGGATCGGGGAGGTCGCGTCGAGCGACCCAGGGCGACAGGACCCGTCCGGCCGCGCACTGCTCATGTGGCTCGCGGGCACGCACGACGCAGGCAAGATGAGCCCGGCGTTCGTGGAGCGGCTCAGCGCTGGGACAGGCCACGCCTTCGTGGACCTCCCCGGGGAGACGACCCGCCTGGGCTTTCACATGAGCTCCTTGACCAAGGACGCAAAGGCGTCTGCCCGGCACGCGATTGTCGGCCAGGTAGCGATAGAACGCTGGCTGACGGCGCGCTTCGGCGACGGGTGGGATCGCCCCCGGCGAAGGAGGGCTCAGCGACTGGCGGCGATCGCCGGGGCGCATCACGGCTTCCCTGCCGACAACCACGCGTTCCTGGCGGCTAGCAACTCGGACGGCCTTGGGGACGAGACATGGGGTGCGGCGCGCCAGGAGCTCCTGGACCACATGGCGGCGGCCACCGGGGCCGACGATCATCTGGACGAGTGGCTTTCCCGAGACTGGCCGGTCGGCGTGCAGGCGCTCCTCGTCGGGCTGGTGGTGCTGTGCGACTGGCTGGCGAGCGATAGCGACGTCTTCCCCTACCGCGACGGTCGCTCCAGCGACGAGCGAGCCCGCGCAGCGTTGGCCCGCTTCCGCCTCCCGTCGCCCTGGCGACCGAGCACCGTCACCGATGCGGTGAGGCTCTTTCGTGAACGCTTCCCCTCGGTCCAGGCTGACCCGAACACGTTCCAGCAGGCCGTGACGGCACTCGCCGCCGAGGTCTCCCGTCCGCCGTTGTTGATCATCGAGGCCCCCACAGGATCGGGAAAGACGGAGGCCGCCCTCATGGCCGCCGAGGTGCTGGCCGCGAAGTACGGGAGTGGTGGGGTCTTCGTGGGGTTGCCCACGATGGCCACCTCCAACAGCATGTTCGGCCGCGTCCTGGACTGGATGGAGGCTGGCGCCGTGCCGGAGCTGGGCAGCGTCTATCTCGCGCACAGCAAGGCCGAGCTCAACGGGGACTTCGCAGACCTGCGCGCTCGAGGGCGCCCGCGGGCGGTCTACGACGACGACCTGCCCGCGGGCGGTCGACCTGACGCGAGCCGTGACTACGTCCATGCGCGTGTCGCGAGCTGGCTGACCGGTCGGCGCAAGGGGGTCCTCGCCTCCTTCGTCGTCGGGACCGTCGACCAGGCGCTGGTGGCAGCGACCCGGTCCAAGCACGTGGCGCTGCGTCATACGGGCCTGGCGGGCAAGGTCGTGATCATCGACGAGGTCCACGCTGCCGACAGGGTCATGCGCATCTATCTGCGAGCACTGCTCGCCTGGCTGGGCCACCACGAGGTGCCGACCATCCTGATGTCGGCGACCCTGCCGCGCACCATCATCGAGGAGTTGGGGGGCGCCTACGAGCGAGGCGCCCGGCCGAGGGTCGGGGAGAACCCCGTCGGTCCGCGTGAGCTGGAGCCCGCATACCCTCGAGCCGTGTGCTGGGACGGGCAGTGGCGTCAGCTCTCGACGCCGAGCGACCCCGCGCGATCCCTGACGGTCGGGGTCCAGCCCCTGGTCAGGTCGGTGCCGGACGAGCTGCGCGAGCGACTGGGCGACGGCGGCGTGGCCTTCGTGGTCCGTAACACCGTCAAGCGCGCGCAGGACACCTATCAGGAGCTGCGCGAGGAGTATGGCGATGAGGTGGTCCTCCTGCACAGCCGCCTCATCGCCCGGGACCGCCTGGACCGCGAGAACGACCTGATGGGCCTGCTAGGGCCCCGCGCCGACCGGCCGCACCGGCTGGTCGTGGTCGCCACGCAGGTGATTGAGCAGTCCTTGGACATCGACGCGGACGTGATGATCAGCGACCTCGCCCCCGTCGACCTGCTCGTCCAGAGACTGGGGCGCCTGCACCGCCACCGGCATCGAGACCCCGGACGTCCGGCACGGCTGCGCGAGCCGGAGCTGCTGGTCGACGCCGTGGAAGGGTGGGACTCCGACGCTCCTTGCTTGGAGGGGGGCGGCGTCAAGGTCTATGGGAACGCGCCGCTGCTGGAGAGCCTCGCGGTGCTGCGCGGGCCACTGGCAGGAGCACGGGTGGAGATCCCGGCCGATGTGCCGGGGATGGTCCACGCGGCCTACGTGGAGCCCGACATCCCCGAGGCCTGGCGGCCGCTGTGGGAGCGAGGCCGTGCCGCCGACGCGAGGAAGGACGCGGAGGCCAAGAGCCGAGCCGACAGCTACCGGCTGCCGGACCCCTGGTTCGAGTCCGATCTGAGGACGTGGGGCCAGAGCACCGAGCCGGACGACGATGCGATCCTGTCGGCCAGCGTTCGCGACGGCGAGGACAGCTTCGAGGTCGTCGTGATCCGCGAGGTCGGCCCACGCATCGAGCCATTGGCGCACCTCGACGACCTCGCAGGGCGGGAGATCCCCTTCGACAGCCCTCCCGACCCTGACATCGCGGCAGCACTGGCCGAGTGCACGCTGCGCCTGCCCTCCTGGCTCAGCCGGGACGCGGTGCTCGAGGAGCTTGAGCGCGACGCGCTGCCCGGCTGGCAGCAGAGCCCCTACCTCGTTGGGCAGCTGGTCCTGCGCCTCGACGAGCATGGCCGCACAACCCTTGCCGGACAGGAGTTGCACTACGCCCCTGACCTGGGGCTGACCATCACACGTGTCGCAAAGGAGAGGAGTGCAGGTGAGCGAGGATAGCTTCAACCTGCTGGACAAGCCGTGGATCCGGGTGAGGACGACAGACGGTGACCTGGAAGAGGTCTCGCTGCTGGAGGTGCTTGATCGTGCTCCCCAGCTCGACGCACTCGCCGGTGAGATGCCCACGCAGGACGCTGCAGTGCTGCGGATCCTCCTGGCTGTGCTTCACCGGGTGGTCCCCGGGGGAGAGGACAGCGAGGCCGCCGTCGACGCCTGGGACGACGTCTGGCGCGCGGGGGCGCTTCCGATGGACGACGTCCGGGCCTATCTCGACAAGTATCGGGACCGGTTCGATCTGCTCGATCCGGTCGCTTCCTTCGGCCAAGTGGCTGGCTTGCAGACGGCCAAGGAGGGGTGGTCGGGGCTGGCCAAGCTGGTCGGCGAGCACCCGTACGGTGTTCCGCACTTCACGGTGCGAGGAGGCGCCGGACTGAGATCCCTCTCGCTGGGCGAGGCCGCCCGCTGGCTTGTCCACTGCCAGGCCTTCGACCCGTCCGGGATCAAGCCGGGTGCGATAGGGGATCCGCGGGTCATGGGAGGTAAGGGCTATCCGATCGGCACGGGCTGGGCCGGCTCGCTCGGGCTGTTCGTCCTGGAAGGCCGCAGTCTCTTCGAGACACTCATGCTCAACCTGGTCGTGCGGGCAAGCCACCGCGACGACCGGCCCGTCTGGGAGCGCCCTGCACTCGGGGCGGCCGAGGAGGCCGGGCCGCGGCAGCCGCAGGGACCCGCCGACATCATGACCTGGCCCTCGCGGCGGATCCGCCTCAAGGTCGATGACGGCGCCGTGGTCGATGCCCTGATCTGCAACGGCGACCGCATCGAGCTACAGGACCGTCAGCGCGTCGAGACCATGTCGGTGTGGCGAGACAGCGAGGCACAAGCCAAGAAGTTCGGCCGTCAGGTGACGGTGCCGCGAGCCCACCTGCCCGCCCGAGCCGTGTGGCGAGGCCTGCCCGCCACCCTGGAGGCTGGCTCGGCTGGCTCGCAGGTGGCGTCCATGCAGACGCAGGAGTGGGTGAGCCTGTTGACGAAGGAGGAGGTCCTGGGCTATGACTTCCCGCTGCGCCTGCACGCGATCGGGATGAGCTACGGGGCGAAGAACTCCTCCGTGGTCGACCTCATCGACGACCTGCTGACCCTGCGCCCTGCCGTCCTCGCCGATCCGGGGCTGCGGCAGCGGGCGATCGACGCGGTGCACTCCGCCGATCGTGCGGCGTCAGCCCTGGGCTGGTTCGCGGAGCTGCTGTTTCAGGCCGCAGGTGGAGACGGCAAGAACGAGGCCGAGGTGCACCGCACGGCAGCCCGGGAGACGGCCTACACCCTCCTCGACCTGCCCTGCCGCCGAGCCCTGCGGGCCCTCGGACCGTCCACCGAGCCCGGCTCCTGGCACACGGCCTGGGAGCAGACGGTCCGGCAACTGATCGGCGACGAGGCGCTGCGGATGGTGCGGGCGGCCGGTCGACCGGCTCTCGTCGGCCGGCCGGTCCGGGTCTCGGAGTCACGAGCCGACCACATCGATGCCGCCTCCGCCCTGAGCCGGCTGCACCA
This sequence comes from Arsenicicoccus cauae, assembly GCF_043162025.1. Taxonomy (NCBI): domain Bacteria; kingdom Bacillati; phylum Actinomycetota; class Actinomycetes; order Micrococcales; family Intrasporangiaceae; genus Arsenicicoccus; species Arsenicicoccus cauae. Next base: position 1,013,796 of record NZ_CP171001.1, read on the forward strand.
CACCTTGCGCAAGGCCCTGCCCCTGGCCTACCCGTCCACCGCAGAACGCCCCGAAGGAGAGACGTCGTGACGACACAGCACTCAGTCGATACCCCCACGAGCCCACCACGATCACCGAGCGAACGTCTCGGACGCGCGGTCGGGGACCACATCGCCCAGCTGCAGGCAGCCTTCCTCGGGCGACGGTCCCAGGCGGACGAAGCCCGAGCGCGGGGGCTGCTCGCCCAGCTGCGCCGAGCCCGACCGGAGGACGTGACCGCCGACCCGGCCGCCCTGCCCGCGACCATCGGCTTCCTCGCCGAGGACTTGCTGGGCCGAGACCCGGTGCCCAGCCGGAGCGAGCGCGCCGCCCACGCGAGCATCGTGCTCTACGCGATCCACCAGCAGTCCCAGTCCACGGCCATGCACGTCCGGGGAGCGAGTCTGGGCAGGGCGGCAGGGCGGCTGGCGCGTCGGACGGATCCAGCTGCCCTCGACGAGGGAGTGGTACGGCGATTCACGGCGATCGTCGGAGCCGGATCCTTCGACGAAGCGATCTACCACCTGCGTTCGTTCGTCGGGCTGCTGCAGAGCGCCGACCCGGCGATCGGCCTCGACTACGCCGCTCTGGCGCAGGATCTCGTGCGCCTCCAGGACAGCCACGGGGCTGACCGCGTGCGCCTCAGCTGGACCCGCGACCTGCACCGCCCGCCACACCGTCCGGGTGGCGCCACCCCTCTTCTTGCCGACACCACCACGGGAGCATGACCATGAGCACCCACCTCTACCTCGACATCCACGTCCTGCAGACCCTCCCGCCGAGCAATGTCAACCGGGATGAGTCAGGCCGACCCAAGACTGCGTTCTACGGAGGCGTCGAGCGGTCCCGCGTCAGCAGCCAGGCCTGGAAGCGTGCCACCCGTCGCGAGTTCACCTCCGCCGTGGACGAGCAGGACCGCGGCCTGCGGACCAAGCGACTGCCTCAGGTGCTCGCCGAGCGGATCGCACGGCGTGACGGGACGCTCGCCGACCAGGCCGACGCCCGTGCCGCATCGGTTCTCACCGCCCTGGGCCTGAAGGTCGCCAAGCCCCGAAAGGCGAAGGGGGATGAGCAGGTCCCGCACGAGGTCGGGGCGCTGGGCTTCTTCTCGAACCGGCAGCTCGACCGGCTGGCCGAACTCGCCGCGAGCACCGACAGGCCCTCCAAGAAGGACGCTCAGCAGGCGGCCGACACCGGGCATGGGGTCGACGTGGCGCTCTTCGGGCGCATGGTGGCGGAGGCCACCGACCTGAGGGTTGACGCTTCCTGCCAGGTGGCGCACGCCCTCAGCACGCACGCCGTGCGGACGCAGTTCGACTACTTCACCGCGGTCGACGAGCGGGCCGAGGAGGCGGAGGAGTCGGGTGCCGGGATGATCGGCACGGTCGAGTTCAACTCCTCCACGATCTACCGCTACGCCACCATCAACCTCGACCAGCTCCTGCTCAACCTGGGCGGAGCCGACGACGACACGACGTGGGACGCGGCCCGAGTAGCCGTCGAGGCGTTCACCGAGGCCTTCGCCACCTCCATGCCGACCGGGAAGCAGAACACCTTCGCCAACCGCACCGCCCCGGACGCAGTCGTCGTGATGGTGCGCAGGGGCCGTCCCGTCAACCTCGTCGGAGCCTTTGAGGACGCCGTGACCTCGGAGCAGGGAGGCTTCCTGCGGGCCTCGGCCACCCGACTGGTCGAGCACGCCCGGGCCGTCGACGCCTCCTTCGGCCCAGCGCCGGAGCAGACCTTCGTGACCAGAGCCGGCGAGCCCGCCGCAGCCGTTGACTCACTCGCCGCCCCCATGCCCTTCTCCGAGCTCGTCACGGGAGTCGGTGCCGTCGTCTCCGCAGCGCGCGGCGCCAACTCATGAGCACCCTTCTCCTGCGGCTGGCAGCACCCCTGCAGGCCTGGGGGGACTCGAGCAAGTTCGCGTCTCGAGGCACGCGCCGGGAGCCCACCAAGTCAGGGGTCCTCGGCCTCCTGGCGGCAGCGGACGGCCGGCGCCGGACCGACGCGATCGAAGACCTCGTCGGGCTCCGGTTCGGGTGCCGAATCGATCAGCCGGGGCGGGTGATGCGGGACTACCACACCTCCACCAGGTGGCAGCGCGGGGAGTCGCAGGCGCACAGCCTGTCCGAGCGCTACTACCTGGCTGACGCTGTCTTCCTCGCCGGTGTGGAGGGTGACCGTGACCTGCTCGACCGCATCGTGTCCGTGCTCCGGGAGCCGACCTTCCCGCTCTACCTGGGCAGACGCTCCTGCCCCGTGGTCGGCGAGGTTGTCCTTGACCTGGTCGACGAGGAGTTGGAGGCAGCTCTGCGTGCGGCGCCCTGGCAAGCCGCCCGGTGGTATCGCGCCTCCCTCGGCCAGAACGTCAGCCTGGAGCTCGCCCTGGACGAAGCGTCCGCTTCGCAGGACGCGCGCGCCCAGGGCGTGATCGAGACCGTGCGCGATCTGCCGACCAGCTTCGACCCCGAGCGGCGCGGCTACACGTGGCGGCGAGTGGTTCGGGCGTGGGAGGACAAATCTAACCCGGACGGGCGCCAGCGCCCTGACTTCCTGGCGGCACTCGGAGGTGCGCTGTGAACCTGTCACGCCTCAACCTCGACACGCGCTCCGCGGAAGCGCGCCGTTGGCTCGCCTCACCACAGGTCATGCATGCGCGCATCCTGCGGCAGATCGGTCTCGAGGACCCCGGCCGAGTCCTGTGGCGGGCCGACGTGGTGGACCAGGGCATCGTGGAGCTCTACGTCTTGACCCCGGAGCCGTGGGATGGGAGATCGATGGCCCGCGAAGGCGGGGGCGGTGAGAGCAGCTGGCGCAGTGCGCCATACGACGTCCTGCTCGACCGGCTCTCCCCCGGTCAGCGATGGGTCTTTCGCCTGACCGCCAACCCGACCAGGTCGATCGCCGGCGCCCGGGGAAGTCGCGGCCGCGTGGTGCCGCACGTGACCGCCTCGCAGCAAGAGGAGTGGCTGCGAGAGCGCGCTCGCAAGATCGGCATCGATATCGGCCAAGAGGCGGGCCAGCCCACCTACCGGCTGGTGGATCGGCGCCGATGGCAGTTCCGGCGGAACACTGAGGGAATCGGCGCCACCGTATCCCTGTCGACCGCCACCTTCGAGGGAGAGCTGCGTGTTACCGACCCCGACCTCCTGAGAACGGCCATGACCGAAGGCATCGGGCGCGGTCGAGCCTACGGATGTGGGTTGCTCACGCTCGCGCCAACGTCATGAAACCCATCCCAGGCGCTCCGCCCGCCACGATCACCCAACTGCCGCGGGCGGAGGACCGCCTGTCCTTCGTCTACCTCGAACGCTGCACCATCCATCGCGACAACAACGCCATCACCGCCCAGGACGAGCGCGGAGTCATCCACCTCCCGGCGGCCACTCTCGGAGCGGTGCTGGTCGGTCCCGGAGCGCGAGTCACGCACGCCGCGATGACCCTGCTGGCCGACAGTGGCGCCACCGTTGTGTGGGTGGGAGAGCAGGGAGTCCGCTATTACGCGCACGGCCGCTCCCTCGCCCGCACGTCGCGGCTGCTAGAGGCACAGGCGAGGATCGTGTCCAACCAGAACGAGCGCCTGAGGGTCGCGCGAGCCATGTACGCAATGCGATTCGCGGGCGAGGACACCCGCGGTCTGACGATGCAACAGCTCAGAGGGCGCGAGGGTGCGCGGATGAGGAAGGTGTACCGCGAAGCCGCCGAGCAGAGCGGCGTGGAATGGAAGCGCCGCGACTACCGTCCTGACGACTTCGAGTCCTCGGACCCCATCAACCAGGCGATGTCGGCAGCAACGACGTGCCTGTACGGCGTTGTCCATTCCGTGATCGTGGCGCTTGGCTGCTCCCCGGGTCTGGGGATCGTCCACACTGGCCACGCCCGTAGCTTCGTCTTCGACATCGCAGATCTCTACAAGGCTGAGATGGCGGTCCCGGCTGCCTTCGAGATCGTCGGTGCTGGGAGCGAGGACATCCCGGGGGACGTGCGGCGGCGGATGCGCGACAAACTCCACGGCGGGCACCTGCTCACGCGGTGCGCGGCCGACATCCGTCGGTTGCTGTCGGGCGACGACACCGAGATTGAGTCCTCGGACGTCGTGTACCTGTGGGACGGCGGAGACCGCGTCGTGGCCAGCGGCGTCGGCTATGCGACGGATGAGGTGGAGGTCCCGTGGTAGTCATCGTGCTCACCGCCTGCCCGCCGGGCCTGCGCGGGCACCTCACTCGTTGGCTGATGGAAATATCGGCGGGAGTGTTTGTGGGCAAGGTTTCGGCTCGCGTACGGGAGGAACTGTGGTCCCAGGTCGTTGAGCTCGCCAAAGACGGAAAGGCGATCATGGTGACATCCGCACGAAGTGAGCAGGGGCTGGAGTTGCGCACTCATCGTCATGACTGGGAGCTGGCCGATCTCGACGGCCTAACCGTGATGCGTCGCCCTGCCACACCCTCAGTTCCACGAGGCCAACTGCGGCCCGGTTGGAGCCGCGCCTCTCACAGGCGGAGGGCTAGATAAAGTAAAGGAACTGCACGTGTCTTCGCTGTAAAGCCGCAGGTCATCAAGTGTGAGCCCCGCGCCAGCGGGGATGAGCCCGTCCGCACCGCACGGTACGTCGACACGCGGTGGTGAGCCCCGCGCCAGCGGGGATGAGCCCCGATCCCCCTCGCAGACGGGGAACAGGCACCGGTGAGCCCCGCGCCAGCGGGGATGAGCCCTCGACTGCGCGCTCTGCGGGCAACCCATATACGTGAGCCCCGCGCCAGCGGGGATGAGCCCGCAACGACCAGTCCTTCGAGTCCTTCGGTGACGTGAGCCCCGCGCCAGCGGGGATGAGCCCTATGGCACTGGTGCAGTCGCTTTGGCGACCAGCGTGAGCCCCGCGCCAGCGGGGATGAGCCCTACCAGCCGACCGCCGCGAACATCAGCGACGCGTGAGCCCCGCGCCAGCGGGGATGAGCCCCGGGTCCGGGTACGCCATCGGGTCGATCGCCCGTGAGCCCCGCGCCAGCGGGGATGAGCCCCGCCCGCACCCGACGATCACGTCGGGGAACGTGTGAGCCCCGCGCCAGCGGGGATGAGCCCCAGACGCCGGAGTCGTGGTAGGCGCGGCGCGTGTGAGCCCCGCGCCAGCGGGGATGAGCCCCGGTCCTCCTTCACCCACCTACGGATCGTTGAGTGAGCCCCGCGCCAGCGGGGATGAGCCCATCCCCGGACCGCAGCAGCGGGTCGGCTTCGAGTGAGCCCCGCGCCAGCGGGGATGAGCCCGTCGACGACCTGGTCGATGTAGCCCGCGTTGCGTGAGCCCCGCGCCAGCGGGGATGAGCCCTACAACGAAGTCATCTCCGCCAAGCCGCTCACGTGAGCCCCGCGCCAGCGGGGATGAGCCCTGGTGCGCCGGACTCCAGGCCGCGGGGCTGCGGTGAGCCCCGCGCCAGCGGGGATGAGCCCGTCGACCCACGCGGACACCTTGCCGCCGGTGGGTGAGCCCCGCGCCAGCGGGGATGAGCCCCCATCGACAGCTGAAGGTCACCGGCGGGGAAGGTGAGCGCCGCGCCAGCGGGGATGAGCCCCGTGGATGTGCGGCTACCACGACGACACCACCGTGAGCCCCGCGCCAGCGGGGATGAGCCCTGTAGGAGGCGCGCATGGCAGACGTCAGGCCAGTGAGCCCCGCGCCAGCGGGGATGAGCCCGTCCAGCAGCGCGGACGCCTCCCGGATCGTCAGTGAGCCCCGCGCCAGCGGGGATGAGCCCTCGAGTTCGCGGTCGACGGCGAAGCCTGACAGGTGAGCCCCGCGCCAGCGGGGATGAGCCCGCTGACCTGCGGCACTTCCAGAACGAGGACGGGTGAGCCCCGCGCCAGCGGGGATGAGCCCGCTGACCTGCGGCACTTCCAGAACGAGGACGGGTGAGCCCCGCGCCAGCGGGGATGAGCCCAGGTCCGCGTCGGTGGCGTAGAAAGCACGAGCGTGAGCCCCGCGCCAGCGGGGATGAGCCCCCGCTTCTGGTTCGCCAGGGCTTCCTTCACCGGTGAGCCCCGCGCCAGCGGGGATGAGCCCGGCGGCGGACGCATCATCTCCCCCAACACCCCGTGAGCCCCGCGCCAGCGGGGATGAGCCCCCCACCCCGACCAACCCGCCAACCACCCCCACGTGTGGGGTTGACCCCGTTCGACGGACACCGGCTTAAGCGGCTTCTGCCGCCGCGTTGAACCCGCGCTCGAAGGCTACCGGGCTGATGTTGCCGAGCGCGCTGTGGCGTCGACGGCGGTTGTACACGGTCTCGATCCATTCGGTGACGCTGCGGATCGCCGCGGCCCGGGTGGCGAATTCGTAGCGGTTGTAGTGCTCGGTCTTGAGCGTTGACCAAAAGCTCTCCTGCTGGGCGTTGTCCCAACAGACTCCCGTGCGCCCCACGGACAGACGCACCTTCAGGTCGCGGGCGGCACGGTCCAGCTGGTCCGAGGTGTACTGGCAGCCGCGGTCGGCGTGGAAGATGACCCCGGTCGTGTCGCCCTCACGGAAGGTGGCCGCGCGACGCAAGGCGTCCTCGACGACGTCGGTGTGCAGGCTGTCGCTGAACGCGTACCCAATCACCCGGCGCGAGCAGCCGTCACGCACCGCGCACAAGTACAGCCAGCCCTCACCAGTGGCCAGGTAGGTGATGTCCGAGGTCCACACCGTGTTCAGCTCTCCTTGGTCGAAGCGGCGCTCAACCAGATCCGGAATCGAGTGCGCGGACGGGTCCACGATCGTGGTCACCGGATGCCACGAGCGGGGACTGATGCCCTCAATCCCCTTGGCGCGCATCACTTTCGCGACCGTCTTACGGGACACGACCTGACCGGCCTGACGCAACTCAGCGGTGATCCGGGGCGAGCCGTACACCCCATCAGAGTCCTCATGAGCGGTCAGGACCTTGTCGGCCAGGTCGAGCAACCGCTGCTCGCGCGGGCCCGGCCCGGCCCCCTGCCGCGCGACCCAGTCGTAATACCCCGACCGGGACACCTCGAGCAGGTGACACATGTCCTCGATCGTGGATCGAGGACCTTCGGTGCAGGCCTTCTCCGCGTGGATCACTGCGAACGCGACGTCTGGTTCGACGCGTTCTCCGCCACGAAGAAGGCCGCTGCTTTTTTCAGGAACTCCCGATCCATCCGCAGCTGAGCGTTCTCCGCGCGCAAGCGTTCCAGCTCGGCCCGCTCATTGATATCGCCCGCCGGCGGCGGCTCATCCATCCGTGCACGCTCCCTGGCGACCCACCGACCCAGCAGCTGCTCACCGATCCCGATCTCTGAGGCGACCGCCGCGATCGTGCGGCCGGAGTCGATCACCAGATGAGCGGCATCACGGCGGTACTGCGGGGTGAAACTCTTCCTCTTGGCACCCATGAAGGCATCCTCTCCCGCCCAGCTACTCAGAGCCGGGCCAGTCAGGGTGTCCGTCGAACGGGGGCAACCTCACGTGAGCCCCGCGCCAGCGGGGATGAGCCCGACTGCCCGGGCAGGCTGGTCTGCCCGATCGGGTGAGCCCCGCGCCAGCGGGGATGAGCCCACGCGCGCCAACTCGATGAACAAGTCACGCATGTGAGCCCCGCGCCAGCGGGGATGAGCCCCACGGCCTGTGGTGACCTTGGCGGTCAGAGCCGTGAGCCCCGCGCCAGCGGGGATGAGCCCCGCGCGCGCCCACCGGAAAGCCCATGCGATACGTGAGCCCCGCGCCAGCGGGGATGAGCCCCGGACCCGGACGTGTAGAGCAGCCCCGAGTCGGTGAGCCCCGCGCCAGCGGGGATGAGCCCACACCCGCTTCGCCTTCCCCGCAAGCGCCTGCGTGAGCCCCGCGCCAGCGGGGATGAGCCCGCCTCCAGCTGCGCGGTGCGGCCGAGACCGTGGTGAGCCCCGCGCCAGCGGGGATGAGCCCATGGAGCGGATCGCCTTGGCGGACTCGACGGGGTGAGCCCCGCGCCAGCGGGGATGAGCCCACCGAGGACCGCTTCGGGTGGCACGTGGTGGGGTGAGCCCCGCGCCAGCGGGGATGAGCCCATCTGCCGACCAGTCGAGACCTCAGTCACAACGTGAGCCCCGCGCCAGCGGGGATGAGCCCAGGTGCCGCAGGTCTCCCGACTGGCTGGGCGCGTGAGCCCCGCGCCAGCGGGGATGAGCCTCGCGTCGGCCGTCTTGGTGATTGCGTCACCAAGTGAGCCCCGCGCCAGCGGGGATGAGCCCGCGTACCGGCCATCCTCGTCGGCGCTGTTGGCGTGAGCCCCGCGCCAGCGGGGATGAGCCCTACTTCTGGGACCCTAGCTTCACCGCGTGGAAGTGAGCCCCGCGCCAGCGGGGATGAGCCCCGCGTGTAGGGGCCGTTGATCCGGTCTGCCGGGTGAGCCCCGCGCCAGCGGGGATGAGCCCGCCACCGCCGCCGACACCCCAGCCGTGACCCTGTGAGCCCCGCGCCAGCGGGGATGAGCCCGTGGTGCAGATCTTCAACGAGCACGACGTCATGTGAGCCCCGCGCCAGCGGGGATGAGCCCACGCCGCTAGCGTGCCCGACCGCGCTGGTCGTGTGAGCCCCGCGCCAGCGGGGATGAGCCCATCAACCAGATTGCGCGGACGGCCAACGTCGAGTGAGCCCCGCGCCAGCGGGGATGAGCCCGTGCGAGCGTTGACGGGCGTCAAGCCTGGCGCGTGAGCCCCGCGCCAGCGGGGATGAGCCCGGAGGCGGGAAGTGAGCCAGACCGCCCGCGACGTGAGCCCCGCGCCAGCGGGGATGAGCCCTCCCGCACGTCATCCTTGATCGCAGACAGGATGTGAGCCCCGCGCCAGCGGGGATGAGCCCGTGCGAGCGTTGACGGGCGTCAAGCCTGGCGCGTGAGCCCCGCGCCAGCGGGGATGAGCCCGGAGGCGGGAAGTGAGCCAGACCGCCCGCGACGTGAGCCCCGCGCCAGCGGGGATGAGCCCTCCCGCACGTCATCCTTGATCGCAGACAGGATGTGAGCCCCGCGCCAGCGGGGATGAGCCCGGGACCCGCACGAGCTGACCGTCAACACCGAGGTGAGCCCCGCGCCAGCGGGGATGAGCCCTGCACGCGGGCCTCGGCGGCGGCCTCGTGGAGGTGAGCCCCGCGCCAGCGGGGATGAGCCCTCCATGCCGCGGTGGGCGTGGAAGGTCTGGGCGTGAGCCCCGCGCCAGCGGGGATGAGCCCACGCGGGCGACGAGGTCCGCAGACACGGTCCCGTGAGCCCCGCGCCAGCGGGGATGAGCCCGGCCTGTGCAAGGTAACCGACCCGGCCCGGCAGTGAGCCCCGCGCCAGCGGGGATGAGCCCCTGCCCGAGGGGACAACGCAGCCGATCCTCGAGTGAGCCCCGCGCCAGCGGGGATGAGCCCGTCACCACTCAGCTGTGGCTGCGCTACGACGCGTGAGCCCCGCGCCAGCGGGGATGAGCCCCTGTATGTCTGGCATTGGGCGTCACCCTCTCCGTGAGCCCCGCGCCAGCGGGGATGAGCCCCGCGTCGCCGCCACCCGCGTCAACGTCATGCGGTGAGCCCCGCGCCAGCGGGGATGAGCCCGAGAAGCAGCCGGGCACGTCGTGGATGGTCATGTGAGCCCCGCGCCAGCGGGGATGAGCCCACCAGGGACGTCGAGACGCCCGGGGGGACGGCGTGAGCCCCGCGCCAGCGGGGATGAGCCCACCAGGGACGTCGAGACGCCCGGGGGGACGGCGTGAGCCCCGCGCCAGCGGGGATGAGCCCGGCGTGTCCCCGGACAGCACAGGGAACGTGACGTGAGCCCCGCGCCAGCGGGGATGAGCCTCCCGCTGCACGCCGTAGATAGCCACGTCGTCAGTGAGCCCCGCGCCAGCGGGGATGAGCCCGACAAGCAGCCCGCCCGCAGGGTCGCTGCAGCGTGAGCCCCGCGCCAGCGGGGATGAGCCCCATACTGCCCCTGCTCATCGTCATCATCGGCGGTGAGCCCCGCGCCAGCGGGGATGAGCCCGGCCTACGTCCTGCCCCGTCCGCCGGCCCTGCGTGAGCCCCGCGCCAGCGGGGATGAGCCCCCGTCCTTGATCCCGGCTACGGCGGTCTGGAAGTGAGCCCCGCGCCAGCGGGGATGAGCCCGGCCTACGTCCTGCCCCGTCCGCCGGCCCTGCGTGAGCCCCGCGCCAGCGGGGATGAGCCCCGAACTCCGGCCACCGGAACCAGATACTCGAAGTGAGCCCCGCGCCAGCGGGGATGAGCCCGGCACGACGCGGATGCTCACGCACTCGGCGCGGTGAGCCCCGCGCCAGCGGGGATGAGCCCAGGGACGGCCTAGTCGAGGCGCGCTTCATCAGGTGAGCCCCGCGCCAGCGGGGATGAGCCCATCATGGATTTGCGCGACATCACCCCCGCCGCGTGAGCCCCGCGCCAGCGGGGATGAGCCCGCGTGCACGCCCGGGTGAGCCATCCGTTACCGGTGAGCCCCGCGCCAGCGGGGATGAGCCCGTGGTGCAGGTCGAGATCCTCGGGTCCAGCGCGTGAGCCCCGCGCCAGCGGGGATGAGCCCTGCACCACCACGGGGGCGCCATTGCCGACTACGTGAGCCCCGCGCCAGCGGGGATGAGCCCCGCTGCGTGATCTGCCCGATGACTCCCTTCGCGTGAGCCCCGCGCCAGCGGGGATGAGCCCATCCATGACCGGCTTGAGGACCCGCGTGCGGGGTGAGCCCCGCGCCAGCGGGGATGAGCCCCTACCCCAACCCCTCCACCCATGTCGCTTCACGGTGAGCCCCGCGCCAGCGGGGATGAGCCCGGGAGGGGGAACGGGCCGGTGTGTCGACGACGCGTGAAAACTGAGCAGGAGTCGACGGGCGAAGACTGAGCAGCCCGGGGAGCCTGGGCGGGGTGATCACCGTGGAGGACTGGGCTGAGATTCGTCGTCTGTACCGTTCGGAGGGGTTGTCGAAGGCGGCGATCGCCCGCAGGTTGGGGATCTCGCGGAACACGGTCGCGAAGGCGTTGGCGTCGGACGGGCCCCCGCGGTACGAACGACCGGCGAAGGGTTCGCTGGTCGACGCGGTCGAGCCCCGGGTCCGGTTGCTGCTGGCCGAGTACCCGACGATGCCCGCGACCGTGATCGCCGAGCGGATCGGCTGGGAGCACTCCCTGACGATCCTCAAGGACCGCGTCCGCGACCTGCGGCCCTTGTATCAGGGCATCGACCCGGCCGACCGAGTGGAGTACACCCCCGGTGAGGTCGCCCAGTGCGATCTGTGGTTCCCGCCCGTACCGATCCCGGTCAGCAAGGGCGTCGAGCGGATCCTGCCGGTCCTGGCCATGACGAGCGGATACTCCCGGCACACGTCCGCGGTGATGATCCCCTCCCGGCAAGGAGGCGACATCCTCGCGGGCATGTGGCGCCTGCTCGCCGGCCACCCGACCGACCCGACATGGCCCGGGTGGGGTCGGTGCCCTCGCGCCCTGGTGTGGGACCGGGAGTCAGCGATCGGTGGCAAGGGCAAGCCGACACCGGCCGCAGCCGCGTTCGTGGGCACCCTCGGCGTCCGGTTGATGCTCGCGCCCGCCCGCGACCCCGAGTTCAAGGGTCTGGTCGAGCGACGCAACGGCTTCTTCGAGACATCCTTCCTGCCCGGTCGCGTGTTCACGAGTCCGGCAGACTTCAACACCCAGATCAGCGAGTGGCTCACCACGAAGGCCAACACGCGGTTCGTCCGCTCGATCGGGACCACGATCACCGACCGGTGGCCGATCGACCGGGCCGCGATGATCACCCTGCCCCCGGTCGCCCCACAGGTGGGGCTACGCGCCAGGGTGCGGCTGGCGCGGGACTACTACGTGCGCATCGACGCCAACGACTACTCCGTCGACCCATCGATGATCGGCCGGTTCGTCGACGTCGTCGCCGGCCCCGACCGCGTCACCGTCACCCACGAGGGCACCGTCGTCGCCGACCACCCCCGCTACTGGGGCAGCGCAGCGACGATCACCGACCCGAACCATCAAGCGACCGCCAAGCGGTTGCGCGCCGACTACCAGGCCACCCGCGCCGCCACCGCCCGGCGCCACCAGCTACGCACCCACGCCGACGGGCACGCCGTCGCGCTGCGGGCGCTTCCCGACTACGACGCCCTGTTCGGCATCGACTTCCACACCAACCCCACCGCCCCGCACACCCCCGAGCCCGTGACCGACTCCGTCCGTGAGCACGAAGCCGAAGCGGCCGACGGGCCCGATGGCTCGGCCCCCGGCATCATCCGCCCCACCTCCCAAGGAGCTACGTCCTGATGACCCCCACCACCGCTGTCGCCGATGCACTCGACGAGGACATCACCGCGCCTGCCACACTGCCCGCCGGCGACGAGGACCACGCCGCGCGCGCGGACACCGGACGAGGCCGCAAGCGAACCAGCAAGCCAGTGCTTGCCGCACCGCCCGCACCGCCCGCGCCAGCAGCCGCGCCCGCAGGAGCGCCCGCGGTCGCGCCGGGGCTCGCCGCTGCCGCGTTCGGCGCGCGGCTGGACTCCCAGATCGCCTACCTGACGCGGGTCCTGAAGATGCCCACGATCGGGCGGACCTGGGCCGACCTGGCCGACCAGGCCCGCGACCTGGGCTGGTCCCACGAGGAGTACCTCGCCGCCGTGCTCGAGCGCCAGGCCGCTGACCGCGAGTCCGCCGGGACGATGATGCGCATCCGCACCGCGCACTTCCCCGCGATGAAGACCCTCGAAGACTTCAACTACGACCACCTGCCCTCGCTACGCCGCGACGTCCTGGCCCACCTCGCCACGTCCACCTACGTGCCGAAGGCAGAGAACGTCGTCCTGCTCGGCCCGCCCGGCATCGGCAAGACCCACCTCGCCATCGGCCTCGGGATCAAAGCCGCGCAGAACGGTCACAGCGTCCTGTTCGACACCGCGTCCGCGTGGATCAACCGCCTCACCATCGCCCACCAGGGCGGTCAGCTCGACGCCGAGCTGAAGAAGATCCGCCGCTACAAGCTGATCATCGTCGACGAGGTCGGCTACATCCCCTTCGACACCGACGCCGCGAACCTGTTCTTCCAGCTCGTCGCCTCACGCTACGAACAAGGCTCGATCATCGTCACCTCGAACCTGCCCTTCGGCCGCTGGGGCGAGACCTTCAGCGACGACGTCGTCGCCGCAGCCATGATCGACCGCCTCGTCCACCACGCCGAAGTCCTCGCCCTATCCGGCGACTCCTACCGCACCCGCGCCCGCCGCGACCTACTCGCCCAAGACCGCGACCGCTGAACAGCCACCCACAGTCACAACCGGCCCCACCGGCACACACGAGACGGGTTGCCACCCGCGACGGGACTGTCCGATGAACGGTGTAAGCGGCGGTTTCATTTTCAGCGGTCCTCGGCGGCCGGCATGCGGTCGGCGAAGGTGATGGCGAACGCGTTCAGCGCGGGCTTCCAGCGTGTGACCCATCGTGTCTGACCGGTGCCCTTGGGGTCCAGGCTCCTGGTCACGAGGTACAGGACCTTCAGCGCGGCCTGTTCGTTCGGGAAGTGCCCGCGGGCGCGGACGGCGCGCCGGTAGCGGGCGTTCAGGGACTCGATCGCGTTCGTCGAGCAGATCACCCTGCGGATCTCGACGTCGTAGTCCAGGAAGGGTATGAAGTCTTCCCAGGCGTTGTCCCACAACGTCGTGATCGCCGGGTAGGCCTTGCCCCACTTCGCGGCGAACTCCTCTCGTACCGCTCCCGCGCTGCGGCGGGGGTCGGCGCGGTGTAGATCGGCTTGAGGTCCTTGGCGATCTGGTCCCAGTACTTACGGCTCGCGTACCGGAAGGTGTTACGGATCAAATGGATGATGCACGTCTGCACGATGGCCTGCGGGAACGCGGCATTCACTCTGTCGGGCAGGCCCTTGAGCCCGTCGCACACGACGAAGAACACGTCCTTGACGCCACGGTTGCGCAGCTCGGTCAGCACGGCGAGCCAGTACTTCGCGGACTCCCCGTCACCGTCACCGGCCCACATGCCCAGGACGTCCTTGTGGCCGTCCAGGTCGACACCGATTGCGGCGTAGAACGGCCGGTTGCGGACCTGCCCGTCTCGGACCTTGACCACGATCGCGTCGATGAAGATCGCGGCGTAGACCTTCTCCAGCGGGCGCGCCCACCAGGTCTGCATCTCCTCCACGACCCGGTCGGTGATGCGGCTGATCGTGTCCTTGGACACCGACGCCCCGTATACCTCGCCCAGGTGGGCCGAGATCTCTCCGGTGGTCAGGCCCTTGGCGTACAGCGACAGGACCATCGCGTCCAGGTCCGTCAACCGGCGCTGCCGCTTCTTCACCAGCTGCGGCTCGAACGTGCCCGCCCGGTCTCGCGGCACGTCGATCTCGATCGGGCCCGCGTTGTCGGTGATCACGGTCTTCGAGCGGACCCCGTTGCGCGAGTTCCCGCTCCCGCGTCCTTCGACGGCGTGCTTGTCGTACCCCAGGTGCGAGGACATCTCCTCGTCCAGGGCGACCTCGATCACCGTCTTGGTCAGCATCTTCAACAACCCGTCCGGGCCCGTCAGTGCGACGCCGTCCTCCTGCGCCTGACGGACCAGACGCTGCAACGCGGCCAGGTCCTGCTTCGACGCAGCACGCCCCGACACCGGCGCCACCGGCTGCGCCGGCTCGACGCTCCTATGGTTCGTCAAGGGGTGGTGGGGCCTGATTCGAGGGTTCGGTAGAGGTCTCGGATGATGTAGCGCTTGAGGCAGCGGCGGATCTCGCGTGGGGTCTTGCCTTCGGCGGTGCGGCGGGCGGTGTAGGTCTTCGTGGCTTCGTCGTAGCGTTGGCGGGCCAGGACGATGGTGTGGATGGCGCGGTTGAGCTGGTGGTCGCCGTACCGGTTGAGGCGGTATCGGGTGGTGACGCGGCCGCTGTTCGCGGGGATCGGGGCGATCCCGGCGAGCATCGCGAACGCGGCTTCGGAGTGGATCCGGCCGGGGTGGGACCAGGCGCACAGGACGGTCGCGGCGACGATGGGGCCGACGCCGAGCAGGTCGAGCAGGTCCGCCCGCCAGGCCTTGACCAGGACGGTGATCTGCTTCTCGAGGGTGTCGACCTCGGTGGTGAGGGCCTGGACGCGGCGGGCCAGGGTGCGTAGGACCTGGCGGGTGGTGGCGGTCTCGACGTCGTCGCCTCGGTGGGCGCGTAGGACCGCGGCGCGCTTGACCCTTTCGGGGCCGGTCACACCGCGGAAGGTCGCGCGCAGGGTTTCGGGGGCGGCCACGATCAAGGAGAACAACTGGCGTTGAGCGACCGTTGCTGCGTCGACGGCGGAGCGTCGTGCGGCGAGCAGTACCGATAGGGCCTGGCGTTGTCCGCCGGCTCGGGGCGTGCCGAGGACGGGTCGGGTCAGGGCTTCGCGGGCGGCGCGGATCGCGTCGAGGGGGTCGGACTTCGCGCCGTGGCGGCGGGCGGCGCGTTGGGGTCGGTCGAGCTCGACGACGACCTCGCCGGCGCTGGTCAGGGCCCGGGTCAGGCCCGCGCCGTGGCTGCCGGTGCCTTCGATGGCCCAGGCCCGGGCCGGGCAGTGATCGTCGGCCCAGGTCAGCAGGTCCTGGTAGCCGGGCGGGGTGGTCGCGATGGTCATCTCGTCCAGGACGGCGCCGGTCGTGGTGTCCACGATCGCGGCGGTATGGGTGTCGACGTGGGTGTCGACACCGATGACGATGTCGGCGATTTCGGCCAGACTGGTCATGCGTTCCTCCTCTAGCTCCGGATGGACGTTGATCCGGTCCGGGAGAGGTCACGGCAGGACTGTGACGGGACACGACGACGCCGCTAACGTCGCCGGTCAAGCTCCTGATCAGGCCAGCAGACCTCGACCGGGCCGGGTCGCCGATCCCGAACGGACAAGTCGCGCGGAAGGCACGAAGCCAGTCAGGCGAGGAGTCACGAACGAGACCGACGACCACAGCCCATCACCGCTGGGCTGCTGTCACACCCTCACAGTCAGGCGAAGTCGCGTCCTCGCTGTCGGCGACGGCGTCCAGCCCCGGCTCCTGCGGGTCCTGCATCTGCGGTTCGGTCGGGCTCACGCCCACCAGTGTCTCGGCCATCATCGGCCCCTTCCTGCCCTACCGGGCAACGGGCCGCTTACACCGTTCCTGCGACAGTCCCTGGCGTGACAGGCAGGGTCACGAGCCCAGTGGGAACGGCGCCGACTCCGAGAGCCTCGACGAGACCGTCGCCCCACCGTGGCATCGCCCGCTGCCTGCGACGACGAGACCATGTCCTCGACCGGCACCACCAGCGCACGCGGGGACGGCACTGGTCCGTCTTGGAGGAGCGGGCCGGCAGGTCAGGCGCCGGATTCTGCTGCTCGTTCCTGGAGTTCGACTTTGCGGATCTTGCCGGTGGCGGTCATGGGGAAGGACTCGAGGATCACGACCCGGGGAACCTTGTAAGGGGCGAGCTGTTCGGCGGCCTGGGCTTGGAGGCGGTCGGCGGCGATGGTGGCGCCCGGATTGGCGGTGACGAACGCGACGGGGATCTCACCCTTGGCGGGGTCCGGGGAGGGGACCACGGCGCAGGAGGCGACGCCGTCCATGCGCGCAAGGACCATCTCGATCTCTGCGGGGTAGACGCTCATCCCCTTGACCTTGATGAGTTCCTTACGGCGTCCGAGGTAGTGGAGGCACCCGTTCTCGTCGAGTCGCCCGCTGTCACCCGTGCGCAGCCACCCGTCACGGAGTTGCTCGGCGGTGGCTTGCGGGTTGCGCCAGTATCCGCTCATCACCGAGGGGCTCTTGACATGGATCTCCCCGTCTTGCCCGAGGGGGACGAGCTCGCCGGTGGCCCAGTCGCGGATGACGATGTCGGTGCCGGGAACGGGGACTCCGCAGAACACGGGTTCTTCGTTGAGGTCGCGGTCGTGTTCGGCCATGCCGTAGGCGGTGGCATCCATGGTGTTGGTTTCGGTCATGCCGTAGGCCGCTTCGCGCAGCGTCGACCCGGCGGCCTCGCGCCAGAGGTGTCGGATCTGGGGGTCGAGTTTGCGGATGAACGACACCGCGGCGGGGTCGCGCAGGCTGGACAGGTCGCGAGCGGTCATGTCTTCACGCTGGATCAGTTCGAGGTAGTTCTCCACGGTGCCGACCATCATGGTCACCCTCTCTGCCTCTATGAGGTCGAGGGCGGCGCCTGCGTCCCATCGGCTCATGAGGACGCTGGTGCCGCCGGCCATGATCGGCATGAGGAAGCCGAGGTCCTCTCCGGCGATCCAGAAGATGGGCAGATAGCACAAGGCCACGAAGTCGTCGGTCTCGATCTCCCCGCTTGCGCCGAGTGCGGTCGCGCCGGTGTAGATCATGTGGCGTTGGGTGTGTTCGCAGCCCTTGGGCAGGCCGGTGGTGCCGCCGGTGTAATTGAGAGCGGCGAGGGAATCCAGGTCGCCCATGTCCGGCAGGTCGCCAGGATCGGTGGCGGTGAGATCCTCCCAGGCGAGGGCACCTTCGATGGGGTCACCGACGACGGCGACGGTGTGCAGGTCGGGGACATCGCTGCGGACGGCATCCACGATGGGGGTGAGCACGTCGAGGGTGATGAGGAACTTGGCGCCGCTGTCGGTGAGTTCGTGGGCGAGCTCTTGGGGCCGGAACATCGGGTTGACGGGCACGAACACCGCACCCACGCGCAGAGCAGCCAATGCGGCCACGATGAACTCGGGGCGGTTGGACAGGTGGATCCCTACGCGATCGCCGCGCTGCACGCCTGCCTGCTGCATTCCTGCGGCGACGGCCCTGGCCTGTTGGTGCAGGTGGGCGTAAGTGAGGCGGGTGGCCCCGCATACGATCGCGGCCCGGTCGGGTCGGCGGGCCGCCCACTGGGCGACGTAGCCGGGCAGGGTGAGTTCCCCCAGTGGGTAGATCACACCGCTGGGAGTGTCGGCGGGGCGGGCGGCGGCTTGGCGGGCGCGGACATCTTCAAGGTAGGTCTGCAGTTCCATGGCGGGGTCCTTCACCAGGTGTCGATCGGGCGGTGGCCGGTCTCGGGAGGAATGGGGGTTTGGATTGCGCTGTGGATCCACGCTCGAGTGTGGATCGGGTCGATGACGGCGTCGATTTCGAACACTTCCGCGGCATTGACGCCGCGCCCCTGGTCGTACATGCGCGCGACCAGGGTGTCGAACAGTTCAGCCTTGGCCCTCTCGTCGGGGGCTTCCTCGAGTTCGCGCCGGAACCCCAGGCGCACGGCGCCTTCCAGGCCCATCCCGCCGATCTCTGCGGTGGGCCACGCCAGGGTTGCCGTGGGGCGACGGAAGCTGCCACCGGCCATGGCTTGAGCGCCGAGGCCGTAGCCCTTGCGCAGGATCAGGCACACCAACGGACTCCGCAGGCGGGCGCCGGTGACGAACACCCGAGCGAAGTGCCGCACGGTGGCGGTGCGTTCGACGTCGGGGCCGACCATGAAGCCGGGGGTGTCGCACAGTGATACGACCGGCAGCCGGTGCGCGTCGCACAGCTGCAGGAATCGGGCGAGTTTGTCGGCGGCGTCGGCATCGATCGCCCCACCCAGGTGACGGGGGTCGTTGGCGACGACCCCGACGCTGGTCCCCTGGATTCGCGCGAGGTAGGTCCGCACAGAGGGTCCGAACTGCTCACGCAACTCCAGGGTGGAGCCTTCGTCACACAGGGCGGTGATGACGTCGGCAACGTCGTAGGCACGCTTGCGGTTCTCGGGGATGAGGTGACGCAGCCGCCTCTGATCGGGGGCTTCACCGGGGCGTTCCCGATCGGTCAGGAGGTCGATGTAGTGGCGGGCGACCTGCACGGCCTGCGCTTCGTCATGGACGAGGACATCGACGACCCCTTGGCGGGCGTGCATGGGCGCGGGCCCGACTTCTTCGGGCCGGAAGGTACCCAGACCACCGCCTTCGATCATGGCCGGTCCTCCCATCCCGATCGTGGCGTCCTGCGTGGCGACGACGACGTCGCAGCAGCCCAGCAGGGCCGCGTTTCCGGCGAAACAGCGACCGGCGGCAATCCCGACCGTAGGCACGTGCCCCGACAGCGAGCCCATCGTGGAGAACGTCTCCACGTCCAGTCCGGAGACCACGGTGGTGTCGGTGTCGCCGGGGCGACCACCGCCGCCTTCGGCGAACAACACGACCGGCAATCCACGATCGCGGGCGAGCTCGAGCATGCGGTCGGTCTTCTTGTGGCTGAGGTATCCCTGGGTGCCGGCCAGGACGGTGTAGTCGTAGGCCAGGACGGCGATCGGGGCGCCGCTCAGAGTGGCGGTGGCTGTGATGATGCCGTCGGCGGGAGTGGACTGGCGTAGTTCTTCTGGACTGCGGCGACGGCGTTGCGCGGCGACCGCCAGCGCCCCGTACTCCCGCAACGAGTCGGGATCGATGAGGTCGGCGATGTTCTCTCGGGCGGTGCGGTGCCCGCTCTTGCGGCGTTTGGCGACGGCCTCGGGGCGGCCCTCGTCAAGGGTCGCAGCGTGGCGGTCGAGCACCAGCTGCAAGTCGTTCCGGACGGCGTCGAGATCCACCTGCTCCTCGACGCAGTGGCCGGTGTCATCGACATCGTGCGGAGCCAGTTCCAGGACCGGCGTCCCTGCCGTCACCGGCTCTCCCGGCGCCAAGTGGACAGTCGTGATGGTGCCGGAGACCGGGGCCCTCAGGACGTGTTCCATCTTCATGGCCTCCACGACGGCTACGGGCGCTCCAGCCGTCACGATGTCACCGGGGGCCACCTCGTAACCGGTGAGCACCCCGGGCATGGGGGAGGTGAGGACCCCCTCGTCGGTACGGTCGCCACGGGCCGGGCCATCCGTCGAGACGTCAGGGACGACGGCTCGGTCGGCGAGGGAGGTGGCGAGCTCATCCACCGTCGTCGTGCGCGCACGCCCTGGGCCCGCCTCGGGCTCTCCCAACAGTGCCTGCAACCAAGCCAGGTTCGTGGTGACACCTTCCAGGCGTGTGTCGGCCATCGCCGTGCGGAGCCCTTCGAGGGCCTCCTGGTCGTCGCGGGCGTGGACGATGATCTTTGCCAGGAGTGGGTCGAACTGCCCGTTGATCTCCACGCCGGCGCGCACGTGGGTGTCGAGGCGCACCCCCGGCCCGGTGGGCCATTCCACCGCGCCCACGGTCCCCGCGGTGGGGTAGGCCTCGCCGGTGGATAGGACGGTCTCGGCGTTGACTCGTGCCTCGATGGCGACTCCCCGTTCGGGAACAGGCAGCAGTCCCGCCTGGGCCAGCGAAGCCCCGCAGGCCAACTCCAACTGTCCACGCACCAGGTCCAGCCCGGTCACCTCCTCCGTGACCGTGTGTTCGACCTGCAGACGCGGGTTGACCTCCATCACGACGAACCGGTCATCGGTGGCCAAGACCTCCACGGTGGCCAGACCGACGTAACCGACCGCCCCGACCAGTGTCTCGGCGGCGGACACGATCCGGTCCCGCATGTCGGCCGACAGCAGAGCCGGCGCCATCTCGACGACCTTCTGACGTCGACGCTGCAACGAGCAGTCGCGGGTACCCAGGGCCACCACCTGATGCCCGTCACCGGCGATCTGCACCTCGATGTGGCGGGCGCCGGTGATGACCTCTTCGATGACGATCCTGCCGTCGCCGAAGACCTTCCGCCCCTCGGAGGAGGCTTCCTGAATCGCCGATGTCAGCGTTGCCGCATCCGAGGCGAAGCGAATTCCCCGCCCACCGCCGCCGGCAACCGCCTTGACGATGACACGCCCTCCGGCGGGCAGGGAGGCCAACAGTTCCAATCCCGCCTCGGCGTCATCCGCGGCGCGAGCCACCGGCAGCTGCAGAGATCGAGCCAGAGACCTGCAGGATGCCTTGTCGCCGAGGCGGGCGAGGGCTCCAGGTGAGGGCCCCACGAATCCGATCCCCGCCTCGCTGCAGGCGCCGGCCAGCTCAGGGGACTCGCTGAGGAATCCGTATCCGGGGTGCAGCAGGTCCGCGCCGGAGGCTACCGCTGCGCCAATGACCGCTTCGATGTCGACATAGGCCTGCGGCCCACGGCCTGGCAGGTCGACGACGGCGTCGGCCAGCCGCGCATGCGGCGCGTGGGGCTCGTCGGCCGTACGAAACGCGAGACCCCGCCGGCCCGAGGCACGTACGGCGCGCAGGATCCGCACGGCGATCTCACCGCGGTTGGCTACCAGGACATTCGACACCTTCGTCTCCTTCGACATCGGTCGTGACTGTCGCCACTATGCGTTGACACCATTGTCAACGTCAAGAGAATGGACGTATGGCGGAATGGGCGACACGCGCGCGACGGGACCGACACGACACCGACCGGCACGCTGAGTTACTGCGCGCCGCGCGCGGGGTGTTCGAACGGGACGGCATCGAAGGTGCCAGCGTCGCCGCGGTCACCCAGGAGGCCCAGGTCTCCCGAGCGACGTTTTACGTCTATTTCGCCTCTCTGGACGATGCGTTGGGTGCGGTCGCACGCGAGGTCAGGGACGAGCTCCTCGCCAGCCAACGCCTGCCGGTCCAAGTGGAGAACCCGATCGATGTCGCTGCCCGCTCGATGGAGGCTTTCCTGGACGCCCGCATCCGCAACCTGCGCATGCTCGACGTGATCGAGTCACGCGCCCACCACGACGCGGAGATGGGCACGCTGTGGGAGGAGCTCTCCGAACATCCCCTACGTCGGACCGCCCGATACGTACGCAGCCTCGCCGAGTCGGGGATCGGGCATCCCGCCGCCGACCCTGCAGCCGTAGCCCGAGCCGCTCACGGCATGGTCATCGCCTACGCGTCGTGGATCGCCGCCGACCCGACCCGTCGCGCCCAAGGTGTGCACGACCTCAACGCCCTCTTTCGTCGTCTCCTGGGCCTGCAGGCCCCATCCTCGGCGGAACGGACTGCAGACGAGGGACTGTCCGGCTAACGGTGTAAGTGGCGTTTGCATGGTCAGCGGTCCTCCGCCGCGGGCATGCGGTCGGCGAAGGTGATGGCGAACGCGTTCAGTGCTGGCTTCCACCTAGTGACCCATCTTCTCTGTCCGGTGCCCTTGGGGTCCAGTGATCGGGTGACCAGGTAGAGCGTCTTCATCGCGGACTGCTCGTTCGGGAAGTGCCCACGGGCTCGGACCGCGCGCCGGTAGCGGGCGTTGAGCGACTCGATCGCGTTGGTCGAGCACAGGACCTTGCGGATCTCCTCGTCGTAGTCCAGGAACGGGATGAACTCCTCCCACGCGTTGTCCCACAACTTCTTGATCGCCGGGTAGGGCGTGCCCCACTTCTCGGCGAACTCCTCGTACCGTGCCCGGGCCGCCTCGGGGCTGGGGGCGGTGTAGATCGGCTTCATGTCGCGGGCGATCTGGTCCCAGTACTTCCTGCTGGCGTAGCGGAAGGTGTTGCGGATCAGGTGGATGATGCAGGTCTGCACGATGGCCTGGGGGAAGGCCGCGTTCACGCTGTCCGGCAGACCCTTGAGGCCGTCGCAGACGATGAAGAAGACGTCCTTGACGCCGCGGTTGCGCAGCTCGGTCAGCACCGCGAGCCAGTACTTGGCCGACTCCCCGTCACCGTCACCGGCCCACATGCCCAGGATGTCCTTGTGCCCGTCCAGGTCGACCCCGATCGCGGCGTAGAACGGGCGGTTGCGGACCTGACCGTCGCGGACCTTGACCATGATCGCGTCGATGAAGATCGCGGCGTAGACCTTCTCCAGGGGTCTGGCCCACCAGGACTGCATCTCCTCGATCACCCGGTCGGTGATCCGCGAGATCACGTCCTTGGACACCGACGCGCCGTACACCTCGGCCAGGTGCGCGGAGATCTCCCCGGTGGTCAGACCCTTGGCGTACAGGGACAGGACTAGGTCGTCCAGGTCGGACAGGCGCCGCTGCCGCTTCTTGACCAGCTGGGGTTCGAACGTGCCGTCCCGGTCCCGGGGCACGGTGATCTGCACCGGTCCGCAGTTGTCGGTCAGGACCGTCTTGGTCCGGGTGCCGTTGCGGGAGTTGCCCCGGTTACGGCCCTCGACGGCGTGCTTGTCATAGCCCAGGTGCTCGGACAGCTCCTCATCCAGCGCGGTCTCGATGACCGTCTTCGTCAACGCCTTCAGCAGCCCGTCCGGGCCGGTCAGCGCCACGCCGGCGTCCTTGGCCTGGAGCACCATCTGTTTGATCACGGCCAGCTCGGCCGGCGTCAGCTCCCGCTCCGGACCCGCGTCCGGGATCGGCCCGAACGCCTCCCCGGGCGGTGGACCGCCCGGATCGCCCGGGTCCTGGCTCTTCTTCGGTGAAGGTGGACTCACAGCCACCAGTGTCTCGGTCATGACGACCCTCCTGCCCCAACCGGGGCGCTAGGGCCACTTACACCGTTAACGCGATAGACCCGCAGACGACGCCCCTGTCTTTTGAGGCGGGCCTCACGACCGGACGTGACGCATGAACGAGTCGAAGGCCCGGGGTCAGCGTCTGGCGCGGATGACGTCGGCAGTGATGTGCATGCGGCGCGGGTTCACCCAGATGTCGGAGCATTCCACGGGCCGCCCGGCGGCCTCGTAGGTGACCTGCTCGAGGTAGAGGAGGGGGGCGTGAGGGGCGAGCCCGAAGCGCTGCGCCAGCCAGGGACTTGCGGCGACGGCGGTGATGGTGCGGGTTCCGCGGTCGATGACGACTCCGGCGATCTTCTCGAGATGGTTGAACAAGGGGGTGGTGGTGAAGTCGACATGGTCGAGGAGCCGACTGGTGGGGTGGGTGATGTGGTTGGTGAACAAGGCGATGACCCCGTCCGCGTCCGAACGTAGACGCGCTAGCCCGGAGATTTCATCGGGGTGAGTGAGCCCTGAACGCGAGAAGTGCCCTTGACCTGCAAGGATGACGCTTGCGACAGCTGATATCCGCAGGAACCGAAGGGCACTTCTCAGGTGAGTAAGCGTAGCGGTCTGTACCCGCATGTCCGAGTTGACACCGCCACTGTCCCGGCGGTGGCCCACGCGGGCGGTGCGCTGCTGACCAGGACGACGCGCGTCTTTGGGATCGACCGGCTGCTCAGCGAAGCGTTGCGGCCGTGGCGTAAGCCGCTGGTCAGGCACGATCCGGCGAAAGTGGTCCTGGATGTGGCGGTGTCGTTGGCGTTGGGTGGGGACGCCTGCCGCGACGCCGCGCTGTTGCGGGCCGAACCGGGGGTGTACGGGCCGGTGGCTTCGGACGCCACGATCAGTCGCACCATCGCGGCGCTGGCCGGTGATGTCGCGCGGGTGGAGAAGGCCATCGCGACTGCCCGCACCGCGGCGCGGGCTCACGTGTGGAACCTGGCCGGGCAGCACGCCCCCAACCATGAGGTCATGGCGGCGAATCCGTTGGTCATCGATCTGGACGCGACCCTGGTCACCGCGCACTCGGATAAGGAACAGGCCGCACCCACCTTCAAACGCGGCTTCGGGTTCCACCCGTTGTGCGCGTTCGTGGACCACGGTCCAGCCGGCACCGGGGAGTCGTTGGCGATGCTGCTACGCCCGGGGAACGCCGGCTCCAACACCGCCGTTGACCACGAGCAGGTGATCAAGGCCGCTCTGGCCGGGCTGCCTGGGGTCAACCCGGCCAGGCCAGGCCGGAAGGTGTTGATCCGCACCGATGGCGCCGGCGGCACGCGCGAGTTGCTGTGGTTCTGCCACCGCCGCGGAGTGTCGTATTCGATCGGGTGGACCCTGCCCGCGGTCATGCCGCAGCTGTACCGGCTCATCCCCCAGAACGGGTGGACTGCCGCGTACAACGCCGACGGGCAGGCCCGCCAGGGCGCCGACGTCGCCGACATCACCGGTCTGCTCACCGCGCACGACAAGCTGAAGGGGTACCCGCCAGGCATGCGCGTGATCGTGCGCCGGGAACGTCCTCACCCGGGGGCGCAACTACGGTTCGAGGACATCGACGGGTACCGCCTGACCGCGTTCGTCACCAACACCCGCCGTGGGCAGCTCTCTGACCTGGAACTACGCCACCGTCGACGGGCGCGGTGCGAGGACCGGATCCGCATCGCCAAGGACACCGGCCTGGCGAATCTGCCCCTGCAGGGGTTCGACCAGAATCGGATCTGGCTGCTCATCGTGCAGTTGGCGAACGACCTGCTCGCCTGGATGGCACTACTGACCGGTCACGACGCCCGGCGGTGGGAACCCAAAACGCTGCGGCACCGCCTGTTCACGATCGCCGCGACCCTGGCCCGCACGAGCCGTCAGCGGCTCCTGCACATCAAAGACACCGCCCCCTGGGCAGGCCTGTTCACCACCGCCTGGGACAACCTCGCCGCCCTGGCCCCACCCTGAGCAGCGCGCCACCTCCGCCCCTTCAAACCCAGCACTGCCCTCGTTCCGTGGAAGACGACGCCCACCGGCAGCGACATCCCGGCGGTTGTCGTACCCACCTGCAAGAATCAACCGCATTCACACGGCAACGGCGCCGACTACGCCGACACCGCTGCCCGATGAAACATCCGGGCTAAGCCCTGTGTGTGCAAGGACATTTTCTTGCGCCCGTGCGTCCGACCAGCCCGCCGATCACATGACAGCAACCCGGGTGAGCCTCACAAACAGCGGTTGAGAGACGGCCGCCCTGCGGTGTGATGTGTCGTTCCGCCTCGTTCACGGACCCAGTCGACTAAGCATCGCGGCCCGACGGCACCACCTGGTGCCACCCCCTCATCGACAGTTGAGGACGACCACGAACGCGGCGGCTATCTGGCTTCCGAGGAACCGTGCGTGACCAGGACCACGACTCCGGCTTCACCATGCGAGAGTGATGTCGGACACACGCGACCGTCGGCGTGCGCTCAGACTGCTCAGTTTTCAGCCGTCGACATCTGCTCAGTTTTCACCCGTCGTTGACACGGTGGGGGTGCCGGTGTGAGCCCCGCGCCAGCGGGGATGAGCCCAGGCCGACGCGTGACCCTCGCCCTGAGGTCGGTGAGCCCCGCGCCAGCGGGGATGAGCCCGTCGCGCCGGGGTACGCGCACGCGTACGGGGTGTGAGCCCCGCGCCAGCGGGGATGAGCCCGTTTCCCCGTCCCGGTGGGTCGAGATGGAGGGGTGAGCCCCGCGCCAGCGGGGATGAGCCCAGCACGACCCTCGGCGTCGAGACGGACCACACGTGAGCCCCGCGCCAGCGGGGATGAGCTCTGAACCACGCAGACCTAGGACTTGGAGAGTGTTGCCGCCGCGAGCCAGGCGGATGGTTGCTAAGGCGGGCACTCCACGCCGGCCGCGGCGTGCAGGATCTCGCTGCGGTCGGCGCGCCGCGTGCAGCGGGGCGGTCATACGGCCGACGACCCTCAGCTGGGGTAGCCCTCGGGGTTGCCGGACTGCCAGCGCCAGGTGTCGGCGCACATGTCGTCGACCGTCTTGGTGGCGTGCCAGTCGAGCTCGGCGTTGGCGCGGGACGGGTCGGCGTAGGACGCGGCGATGTCGCCGGGGCGGCGCGGGGCGACCTTGAACGGCAGCTCGCGGCCCACGGCGCGGCTGAAGGCCGCGAGCATCTCCTTGACCGAGGTGCCGTGGCCGGTGCCGAGGTTCCAGGTGGACACGGGGTCGGAGACCTCGCCGAGGCGGCGCAGCGCGGCGACGTGGCCCGCGGCGAGGTCCTCGACGTGGATGTAGTCGCGCAGGCCGGTGCCGTCGGGGGTGTCGTAGTCGTCGCCGAAGATGTTGAGGTGCTCGCGCCGCCCGACGGCGACCTGGGCGATGAAGGGAACGAGGTTGTTGGGGATGCCCTGCGGGTCCTCGCCGATCGTGCCGGACGGGTGCGCGCCCACGGGGTTGAAGTAGCGCAGCAGCGCGATCCGCATCTGCGGGTCCGCGACGGCGACGTCGCGCAGGATCTGCTCGATCATGACCTTGGTCCAGCCATAGGGGTTGGTCGCCGACGTCGGGAAGTCCTCCTTCATCGGGACGGGCGCGTCCTCGCCGTACACCGTCGCGCTGGAGGAGAACACGAGCTTCTTGACGCCATGGCGCTGCATCGCCCGCACCAGCGAGAAGGTCGAGCCGAGGTTGTTCTCGTAGTACTCGAGCGGCTTCTCGACGGACTCTCCGACGGCCTTGAAGCCCGCGAAGTGGATGACCGCGTCGAACCGCTCCGTGGCAAAGAGGTGCTCGGTCTTGTCCCGGTCGGTCAGGTCGAAGCCGTGCACCTCGATCGGCTGCCCCGCGAGGGCCTCGAGCCGGGCCATCACGGACGGCTTGGCGTTGGAGAAGTTGTCGACCACGACCACGTCGTGACCGGCGGCAAGGACCTGGAGGGTGGTGTGCGAGCCGATGTAGCCGGCGCCACCGCTGACGAGAACGCGCATGCTCCCCACCCTAGGGGTCCGGCCTACGAGCACGCTGTGGGACGGGTCGCACGCCGCCGAGCGATAGGGCTAAGGTTTGCCTAACTTAGGCAAGCCTTACCGACGATTGGACCTCTCGTGCCCCTGACCCGCCGTTCCCTGCTGGTGCTCACCTCCGCGACGCTCGCCTCGGCCGTCACCCTCGCGGCCTGCGGCTCCGGCGCCGGCTCCACGAGCTCCGGCTCCGCCTCCGCCGGCGGCGCGACGTCCGGGGCTGCGTCCCAGGGCGCCGCCGAGCAGGGCGCCTTCCCGGTGACCATCAAGCACGCCTTCGGCGAGACCACGATCAGCAAGGAGCCGACCAGGGTCGCGACCGTGGGCTGGGTCGACCAGGACATGGCCGTCTCGCTCGGGGTGGTGCCGGTGGGCGCGACCGCGATGACGTGGGGCGGCAATGCCGGGAAGTCCACCGACTGGTTCGACGCGGCCGTGGCGAAGCTGGGCGGCAAGGCCCCCACGCGCTATGACGACACGGACGGCATACCGGTCACCGAGATCGCCACGCTGGCCCCGGACGTCATCCTGGCCACCAGCTCCGGCCTGACCAAGGCGGACTACGACAAGCTGTCCAAGATCGCGCCGGTCGTCGCCCAGCCGGGCGCGCCGTGGGTGACGCCGTGGACGACCTCGCTCGAGACGGTCGGCAAGGCCCTCGGCCGCCCCACCAAGGCCACCGCCGTCCGCGCGCAGACCGACAAGGTCGTCGCCGACGCCAAGGCGGCCCACCCCGAGCTCGCCGGCAAGACCATGGTCTTCGCCTACCTCACCACGACCGACCTGTCGCAGATCGGCATCTACGGCAAGGAGGACAACCGGGTCCGCGCCCTGGAGGCCTTCGGCCTGGAGGAGCGCTCCGATCGTGAGCTCCGCGGTCAAGCCGGGCCAGTTCTACGGCAACGTCTCCGCCGAGCAGGCCTCGACCATCCAGTCCGACGTGCTCCTGTCGTATGCCGAGAAGCCCACCGACATCGCGGCGTTCACGGCCAACCCGCTGATCGGCCAGATCCCGGCGCTGAGGTCGGGGCACGCCTATGCCGAGGTGGACAAGCAGATCGGCCTCTCGGTCACCAACCCCAGCCCGCTGTCCATGCCGGTCATCGTCGACAAGTACCTCCCCGGCGTGGTCAAGGCCGTCAAGGGCGCATGAGTCGCCCCGCCCCGGCGACGACCGCGCGAGCCCTCGCCCCGCCGGGCGTCCGCCTCCCGGCGGCCGCGCGGGCCCTCACCCCGTTGTTGCTCCTGCTGGTCGCGCTCGCGGCGTCGCTGCTCGTGGGCTCGCGCGCGGTGGCGCCGAGCGCCCTGATCGACGCCGCCCACCCCCTGCACGCCATCGCGATGGCACGGGTCGACCGGACGGTGCTCGCCGTCGTCGTGGGGGCGGCGCTCGGGTTGTCGGGGGCCTGCTTCCAGGGGCTGACCCGCAACCCCCTGGCGGACCCCGGCATCCTCGGGGTCTTTGCCGGGGCGTCCCTCGCGATGGTGGTGGCGATCAGCGTCCTCGGGGTGTCGGCACCGGCCGTGCACGTGACGGCGGCGTTCGTCGGGGCGGCGGTCGCCGCGGTCGTGGTCCACCTGCTCGCCGCCGTCTCCCGCGGCGGCCTGCGCCCTGGGTCGGTCACCATCGCCGGCGCCGCCGTGACCGCCGCCCTCACCTCGATCTCGACGGCCCTGCTGCTGGGGGACCGCGGGACGCTGCAGGCCTACCGCTTCTGGCAGGTGGGGACGATCGGTGGGCGGGACCTCGGCCTGCTCGGCGTCGTCGGCCCGCTGCTCGTCGTCGGCGCTCTGTTGTCCCTGGTGCTCGCCCGGCGCCTTGACGCGCTGGCGCTCGGCGACGACGCCGCCGCCGCCCTCGGCACCCACCCGACCCGCGCCCGCTGGGCCGTCGGGGCGGTGGCCGTGCTCCTCGCGGCCGGGGCGACGGCCCTGGCCGGGCCGGTCGGTTTCGTGGGGCTGCTGGTCCCGCACGCCGCCCGGGCCCTCGTCGGCCCGGCCCACGGCCGCCTGCTGCCGCTCAGCGCCGTCCTGGGGGCCGCGCTGGTGGCCGCCGCCGACACCCTCGGACGCGTGGTCCTGCCGCCGTCGGAGGTGCAGGTGGGGATCATGACCGCGATGGTCGGCCTGCCCGGCTTCGTGTGGGCCCTGCGACGGGGGCGGCTGTGAGCACCCTCGCCGCGCGGGAGGCGGCGACCCGCGACGCGCGCCGGACCCTGAGCCGAAGCGCCCACCACCGCCTTCTCGTCGGCGCCCTAGCCGTCCTCGCGCTCGGCCTGGCCGTCACGCGAGCCCTGCTGGGTGACATGGTGATCCCCGTCGCCGACGCCGTCGCGATCCTGCGCGGCGAGGTCATCCCGGGGGCGAGCTTCATCCTGATGGAGAGCAGCCTGCCGCGCGCCGTCCTCGGCCTGCTCGCCGGCGCCGCGTTCGGCGCGGCCGGCGCGATCTCCCAGACCGTCCTGCGCAACCCGCTCGCCAGCCCCGACATCGTGGGCGTCGGCATGGGCGCCTCCGCCGCCGCGGTCGTCGGCATCGTCGTCCTCGGCGTCAGCGGGCCTGCGCTGTCCCTCCTCGCGGTGGCGGGCGCCCTGGTCGTGGCCGTGCTCGTGCGGGTCGTCGCGCAGTCCACCGGCGAGCGCCTCGTGCTCGTCGGCGTCGGCGTCTCCTCGGTCCTGTCGTCGGTGGTCCACTACCTGTTCACCCGCGCCGACGAGCACGACACCCAGCTCGTGCTCCGCTGGCTGACCGGCAGCCTCGGCCAGGCCGACTGGTCGACGATCCGGTGGCTCGTGATGACGTCGGTCGCGGCATATGTGCTGCTGTGGCTCGCGAGCCGGGACCTGCCCGCCCTGCAGCTCGGCGACGACCTGGCCCTCGGGCTCGGGGGACGTCGGCACGCGGCAGATCTGCTCCTCGCCGTCGCCGTCGTCGTGCTGGCGCTCGCGGTAGCGGCGGTGGGGCCGATGGCCTTCGTGGCCTTCCTGGCCGGGCCGATCGCGCGGGCCCTGGACCGCGGTCGCCCGACGATCGTCGGCGCCGCCCTCGTCGGCGCCGTCGTGGTGGTCGCGGCCGACCTCGTCGGCGGCCACGTCATCCCCGACGTCCACCTGCCCGCCGGCGTCGTCACCGGCCTCACCGGCGCCCCCGTCCTGCTCTGGCTGCTGACCCGCGGCCGCACCGAAGGAAGCCTCCGATGACCCGACTCGCCACCCGCGACCTCACGCTCGGCTACGGCGGGGAGCCGGTCGTGCGCGACCTCACGCTCGCCATCCCCGACGGCCGCGTCACCGTCGTCGTCGGCCCCAACGCCTGCGGCAAGTCGACGCTGCTGCGCGGCCTCGCCCGGCTGCTGCGCCCGCGCTCGGGCGCCGTGCTGCTCGACGGTCGCCCGATCCACGAGCAGCCCACCCGGACCGTGGCCCGCGCTCTCGCCCTGCTGCCCCAGCACCCCGTCGCCCCCGACGGCGTCACCGTCGCCGAGCTGGTCGCCCGTGGCCGCCACCCGCACCAGGGGCTGTGGCGCCGGCACACGGCCCACGATGCCGAGGCCGTCGAGCGGGCCCTCGCCGAGACCGGCACCACCGCGCTCGCCGACACCCCCGTCGTCGAGCTGTCCGGCGGCCAGCGCCAGCGCGTGTGGATCGCCATGGCCCTCGCGCAGGAGACCGACCTGCTGCTGCTCGACGAGCCCACGACCTACCTCGACCTCACCCACCAGCTCGAGATGCTCGACCTGGTCGCCGCCCTCGACGCCGAGCGGGGCACCACCGTCGTCATGGTGCTGCACGACCTCGGCCTGGCGGCGCGGTATGCCGACCACCTCGTCGCCATGCGCGGCGGCGTGGTCGCGGCGCAGGGCGCACCCGCCGACGTGCTGACCGAGGAGCTGGTCCGCGACGTGTTCGCCCTGGACGCGCGCGTGATCGCCGACCCCGAGTCCGGGACCCCGCTCGTGGTGCCCCGCTGCTCGCCCCACCGCCCGTCCTGGACGGCGTCCGACCCGCGTTCCGGGCGTTTCCGGCATACGACCGGTTGGTCGCCGAGGGCCACGGGCAATGAGAGGGTGAGTGCATGGTCAACCGGCCGCGAGGCCAGGAAGGGGCGCACATGCCCACCACCGTCAAGGGAGTGATCTCCCGAGCCAAGGGCGAGCCGGTCGAGCTTGTCGACATCGTGATCCCCGACCCAGGGCCGGGCGAGGCCGTCGTCGACGTCCAGGCCTGCGGCGTCTGCCACACCGACTACCACTACCAGCAGGGCGGGATCAACGACGAGTTCCCCTTCCTGCTCGGGCACGAGGCCGCCGGCCGCGTCTCGGCCGTCGGGGAGGGCGTGACCGAGGTCGCCGTCGGGGACTTCGTGATCCTCAACTGGCGCGCCGTGTGCGGGGAGTGCCGGGCCTGCCGCCGCGGGCGTCCGTGGTACTGCTTCGCCACGCACAACGCCAAGCAGCGGATGACCCTCACCGACGGCACCGAGCTGACCCCTGCGCTGGGGATCGGGGCCTTCGCGGAGAAGACGCTGGTCGCGGCCGGTCAGTGCACGCGCGTGGACGAGCGCGCCGGCGCCGAGGCGGCGGGTCTGCTGGGCTGCGGCGTCATGGCCGGGCTGGGCGCCGCGATCAACACCGGCGGCGTCGGTCGTGGCGACTCCGTGGCCGTCATCGGCCTCGGGGGCGTCGGTATGGCGGCCGTCGTCGGCTCGCATCTCGCGGGCGCGGCCAAGATCATCGGCATCGACCTGGACCCCCGCAAGCGTGAGAAGGGGCGCTCGATGGGGGCGACGCACACCATCGACCCGGCCGACGGCGACGTCGTCGAGGCGGTGCGCGCGCTGACGGACGGCAACGGCGCGGACGTCGTCATCGATGCGGTGGGTCGCCCCGAGACCTACGAGCAGGCGTTCTACGCACGCGATCTCGCGGGGACCGTGGTGCTCGTGGGGGTGCCGACACCGGAGATGCGGATCGAGCTGCCGCTGCTCGACGTCTTCGGTCGTGGCGGGTCGCTCAAGTCCAGCTGGTATGGCGACTGCCTGCCCTCTCGCGACTTCCCCATGCTCATCGACCTCTACCTGCAGGGGCGGCTCGACCTGGACGCGTTCGTGTCCGAGACGATCGGGCTGGGCGACGTCGAGGAGGCCTTCGCCACCATGAAGCGTGGTGACGTCCTCCGCTCGGTGGTGACGCTCTGATGGCCGGCGACGTGCAGGTCCAGCAGCTCGTCACGTCGGGGACGTTCTCCCTCGACGGGGGCACCTGGGACGTCGACAACAACGTGTGGATCGTCGGCGACGATGACGAGTGCGTGGTCTTCGACGCCCCGCATGACGCCTCGGCCATCGCCGCCGCCGTCGGCGAGCGTCGGCTGGCGGCGATCGTGTGCACGCACGCGCACGACGACCACGTCAACCAGGCGGCCGCTCTCGCGGAGGCCACCGGCGCCCCGATCTGGCTCAACCCGCACGACCTCGAGCTGTGGCAGCAGACCTATGACACGCGCCAGCCCGACGAGGACATCGTCGACGGCACCGAGATCACCGTGGGCGGGGTGACGCTGCGGGCGATCGCGACGCCGGGGCACACGCCGGGCGGCACCTGCTTCTACAGCGAGGAGCTGGGGTGCGTGTTCAGCGGTGACACCCTCTTCCAGGGAGGCCCGGGCGCCACGGGACGGTCGTTCTCGTCATACGACACCATCGTCGACTCGATCCGCACCAGGCTCTTTGCGCTGCCCGACGACACGATCGTGCACACCGGGCACGGCCCGGACACGACCATCGGCGCGGAGCGGGCCGGCGCCGACGGGTGGGAGGACCCCAGCGCTGCCTAGGGTGGGCCCATGGCCTACTACGCAGTCCGCTACTCCTACTCCGACGACCCCCGCCTCGACGAGATCCGGCCCGAGCACCGCGCGTTCCTCGGCCGGCTCGCCGAGGCGGGGTCGCTGCAGGCGTCCGGTCCCTACGTCGACGTGAAGCCGGCGTCGGCGCTGCTGATCCTCCGCGCCGACAGCGCCGACGAGGTGCGCTCGCTGCTGGAGGACGATCCCTTCCAGCAGCACGGGCTCGTCGCGGGGATCGACGTCACCGAGTGGAACCCCGTCATCGGCGTCTTCGCCGCCCAGCCCTGACCCGCCGGGGGCCGAGGCATCGGCCGGCCTTCGTTCGCCAGGCTGATGCCTCGGCCCCCGGTAGGTTCTGGCCATGAGCGAGCCGCAGGGCACCGACGTCGACGTCGACTGGGCCGTCGCCCGGGACGCCAACCGCGCCAACTGGGACGAGCGGGCGGGCCTGCACGAGGTCGCCTACGGGATCGAGCGCTGCGCCGAGGACCCGGCATACCTCTCCACCGTGGTCAGCGACGACCTGCCCGTCCTCGCCGCCCACCTGCCGCAGGGCTCGCTGCGCGGCCTCGACGTCGTGCACCTGCAGTGCCACATCGGCACCGACCCATCAGCGAGCCCTGACGCGCCTGTTGGCCCCACCCCGCGGCATCGGGTGAGTCTGCTGCGGGTAGGCGAGCAGTGAAGTCACCCGATCGCGACCGGGAAGGTCAGGGTCGGAGGGCGGGTAGGACGGCGTCGGCCTTGAGCAGCATCTCGTCGGTCTCGGCCTGCGGGTCCGAGTCCAGGACGATCGCCCCGCCCGCGCCGATCTCGACCTGCCCGTGGTGCATGACGGCGGTGCGGATCACGACGGACAGGTCCACCGCACCGCTGCGGTCGATGAAACCCAGTGCCCCTGAGTAGATCCCGCGCGCCCGTGCCTCGAGCTCGTCGATGATCTGCATGGTGCGGTGCTTGGGGGCGCCCGTCATCGACCCGCCGGGGAAGCACGCCTCGACGGCGTCGATCGCGGTGCGGTCCTCGGCAAGCCGCCCGCGCACGGTCGTCACGAGCTGGTGCACGGTCGCGTAGGACTCGACGTGCATGAGTCGAGGCACGTGGATCGTCGCCGGGTCGCAGACGCGTGACAGGTCGTTGCGCAGCAGGTCGGCGATCATGAGGTTCTCGGCACGGGTCTTGGCGTCGGCGGCGAGATCGGCTGCGGCACGGGCATCGTGGGTGGGGTCGGTATGACGCCTTGCCGTCCCCTTGATCGGCTTGGTGGACACCTCGCCGTCACGCGTCACGCGCAGGAACAGCTCGGGGCTGGCCGACAGGACGTGCCGGTCCCCGAGGCGGAGGTAGGCCGCGTGCGGGGCCGGGTTGAGCCGGCGCAGCCGCAGATAGATGTCGAACGGGTCGTCGTGCGACTCCGCGAGAACCGTGTCGGTCAGGCAGATCTCGTAGGACTCGCCGCGCCGCAGCGCGTCGAGGCAGGCCTCGACGTCCTGGCGGTACTGCTCCACGCTGCGCACGAGAAGCGTTGCTGCGCGACGGGACCCGTCGGGCGGGGTGCCCGGCCATCCGGGCCGTGGCGGGTGATGCGGGCAAGGCGGACGAGCAGCGTTGATGTGCAACGTCTCCCGCGCCCACGCCAGCCATGCTGCGGCGCCCGAGCCGTGCGCGACGAGCCATGCGGCACCGGTCGCGTGGTCGATGACGAGCAGCCGGTCACAGCGCATCCACACGGCGTCGGGGTGCTGCGACACGTGGCGGTTGGTGGATCCGAGGTCCCCCTTGAGCTCGTAGCCGAGGTAGCCCACCCACCCGTCGACGAGCTCGAACGGCAGCCCCTCGCCTCCACCCGGCGACTGGGGACGTTCGTGCCCGGATCTCGGGCACGAACGTCCCCGTTCCGTGGCGGGCGCGAGGCGTCGGCGCAGCGCCTCCAGGATCGTCCCGTCCTCGCGGTGCTCCCGGCCACCGGCGGTGACCACGACCTGCCCCTGGCCGACGGCATACGTCAGCACCTCGCCATCGGCCCCCGGCGACCCGAGGTAGGAGAAGCGAGCCAGCCCAGGCTCGGCGCGGGCGCTGTCCAACCAGCAGGCCCAACGGGATTCGCCGAAGAGCCATGCAAAGGCGGAGCCGACGTCGCCGGGCGGCGGGACCCGCTCGACGATCACGTGGTGAGCTGCTCGGGCAGCGGCCCGGTCGTCTCATCGAGGGCGTCGCAAAGCAACGAGGTGAGTCCCGCGGTCAGGGCGCCGTGGGGGGAGTGGCGGGGTCCGCCATCGGGCAGCACCCAGCTGCTCACCTGCTGGATCCCCCTGGCGGCGTTGACCGTCCACACCGGCTTGTCGAGCAGCGCGTCCACGGTGACCCGGCCGCGCCGCAGCGGGTGCGGGGTGTCGGCCAGGGAGATCTCGAGGCACTCGATGGTCACGGACGGCAGCGACAGGTCGTCGTCGGGACGCGTCACGAAGGCCTCGCCGTCCCACCACACCAGCGCCGAGTAGGTCGCCTCCATGGCTTCGGGCAGCTGCTCCTCGACCCGCCACAGCAGTGCGTCCTCGGCGCCGAGCTCGCGCGCCCGTCCCTGCAGCTGGCCTTGCACGACGAGGTCGGGGCCCTTGATGTGCGGCCACTTGCGGGGGTCCGGGACGTCGGCGACCCACAACGCGATCTCGGTGGGGGCGTCGCCGGCAGGCCGCAGCCACAGCGCGACGGCGTCGTTGTAGGCCTCCAGCCGGGGAAACCACCTGCCGGCGCGGGGGATTCGGGCGAGGACCTCGTCGACGACGACGTGCAGGTCCTGGAAGTGCACGAACAGCTCGGCCGTCGCCGCGAACCGCTGGATGTGACGCTCCGGCCGCCGCGACCGCCCCTCCTGGACGAGCCAGGAGTCGATCACCTGCGGGGGATGGTCGCCGGGGGGTTGCGGGCCCCACCACCAGCGCTCGCCGTCACGGACGGCCTCGGTCTTGTTCACCGGCGCATCGTGCCACGTATGCCGCGCCCGCCCCGCACGGGGTCACCGCTGCTCACGTCCGTCCCGCCCTGGAGAGACGACCTCCAGCCCGGCATCCGTCGCGGCGTCGATCATTTGCTGGTCATGGCTGACCACTGCGCTGAGGTCCTCGCCGAGGGCTAGTCGTAGAGGTCGGGGCGCTCGTCGATGGGGGGCAGTGTCATGGCGGCTACTTCGTCGGTGGCTGCTCAGGCCGACGGGCGGGGCTTGAGGGCGCGCGACCGCCCCCGGAAGTGCGCGATCAGCTCGCCGTCGCCCTCGCGCGTGACGGTGACGTCGGTGATCCCGTTGCGGCCGTAGCGGGTCCGCTCGACGCCTTCGGCGAGCAGCACGTCACCGAGGGCTGCCGACCGCACGAAGTCGATGTCGCAGCCCGCCGCGACGGTCAGCTCGCCGCCGGCGTTGCAGACGAGGGCGAAGGTCGAGTCGGCGAACGTGAAGATGTAGCCGCCGTGCATGATCCGGTGGCCGTTGACCATGGTCTCGGTGACGGCCATGCGGGTGCGGGCCCGGCCGAGGCGACCGTCGTGGTCGACCGAGACGAGCTCGATGCCGAGGTGGCGCGAGGCGCCGTCGTCGTCCCACATCGTGCGGACGTGGGACAGGTCGGGATCCAGCATGCGACTCCTTCGTCGAGACCTACCGGGGGTAGGGGCATCAGCCTGGGGGACGGAGGCCGGTCGATGCCCCTACCCCCGGTAGGGGCATCAGCCTGGGGGACGGAGGCCGGTCGATGCCCTTACCCCCGGTAGGTCCTGGCTGAGGGCCTTGGAGGGACGGTAGCGGCCACCAGGATAGATCTCGGCCAGCTCCTCCAGCTGCGCCTTGATCACGTCGAAGCCGATCTCGCGACCCCACTCGATCGGCCCGCGCGGGTAGTTGGCGCCGAGGCGCATGGCGGTGTCCACGTCCTCGGCGGTCGCCTCACCACGCACCACGACCGCCAGTGCTTCGTTGACCAGCATGGCCAGCGTCCGCGCGACCGGGTCCGTCCGCACCGGGCCGCCCACAAGCCGCTCCACCGCGGCCTCGTCCGGCGACGCGTCCACCGCCTGGTCGCTCTCGTCATACCGATAGATGCCGTGACCGGTCTTGCGCCCCAACGCTCCTCGAGCCACGAGGTCCTGCTGGTATGCCGTGGGCTCGTAGCGCGCGTCGTGGTCGGTCTGCTCCCACACGGACGTCCCGACGGCGAGGTTGACGTCCTGCCCGATCAGGTCCGTGAGCTCCAGCGGCCCCATCCTGAAGCCGGCCCCGCGCAGCGCCGCGTCGATGGTGGCCGCGTCCGCGATGCCCTCGGCGACCATCCGCTGGGCCTCGCCGTAGAACGGCCGCGCGACCCGGTTGACGATGAATCCCGGTGTGCTGGCGCAGCGCACGGGCGTCTTGCCCCACGCGCGCACGAGGTCGCAGGCGTCGTCGACCGAGTCGGTCCCGGAGCGGGCCCCGCGCACGACCTCGACCAGCCTCATCAGGGGAGGGGGTTGAAGAAGTGCAGGCCGATGATCCGCTCGGGGTGAGCGATCCCCTCGGCGATCGCCGTGATCGACAGCGAGGAGGTGTTGGACGCGAGGATGGTGTCCGCGTCCTGCCGTGCCGCGAGAGCGGCAAAGATCTCACGCTTGACCTCGAGGTCCTCGACGACCGCCTCGATCACGAGCCGGCAGGAGGGCAGCGTCCGCAGGTCCTCGGCGACCCCCAGGCGGCCGCCCGCCGCAGCGGCCTCGTCGGCGCCGATCCGGCCCTTGTCGGCGAGGCGGCCCAGCGTCGACCGCAGCCGCTCGACCGCCTCCTGAGCAGCACCGTCACGGGCGTCGACGAGCACGACCTCGTGCCCCGCCTGCGCGGCCACCTGGGCGATCCCCGACCCCATCGCACCGGCCCCGACGACCGCGACCATCCCCGGTGCGGGCGTGGTGCCGGACTGCTCGCTCGCGTGGTCACTCATGCACGCATCGTGGCACGTCGGCAGCCTCGCGGCGAGGTGAACCCCTCGTTACGATCGGCACGTGACCACCCAGGCAACGACGCCCAGCCACCCACTCCTCGACGCCCACGCGGCCACCCTCGACGAGGCCGCCGAGGCCCTGCGCACCCGCAGCTTCTACTCCCGCTACCCCGCCTCGCCCAGTCCCCGCGTCTACGGCGAGGGCTCCGCGGAGGCAGGGCAGAGCGCCTACGAGGCGCGGCTCGGCGCGGCCTTCACCGAGCTCGACGACCAGCCCACCACGGGCGAGCGGGTGGGCGACGAGGTCTCGCCATACGGCCCGACCCTCGGGATCACCTATCCCGTCCTCGACCTCGACGAGGCCCTGCCGGCAGCGCGCGCCGCGGTGCGGGCCTGGCGCGACGCGGGCCCCCGCGTCCGCGCCGCCGTCTGCGTCGAGATCATCGACCGGCTCAACACGCGGTCCTTCGAGATGGCGGGCGCCGTGATGCACACGAGCGGCCAGCCGTTCGTGATGAGCTTCCAGGCCGGCGGGCCCGAGGCGCAGGACCGCGCCCTCGAGGCCGTCACCGCCGCCCTCGTCGAGCAGGAGCGCCTCCCCTCCTGCGTCATCTGGGAGAAGCCCGCCAAGGGCGAGCCCCTGCGCCTGCAGAAGGACTACAAGGTCGTCGGCCGCGGCGTCGGCCTGGTCATCGGCTGCAACACCTTCCCGACCTGGAACGCCTACCCCGGCATCTTCGCCTCGCTGGCGACCGCCAACGCCGTGGTCGTCAAGCCCCACCCGCGCGCCATCCTGCCCCTCGCCATCACGGTCGCCGTGTGCCGCGAGGTGCTGGCCGAGGCCGGCTTCGACAAGGCCCTCGTGCAGCTGGCGGCCGACCGCGACGGCGGCACGCTCGCCAAGGATCTCGCCGAGCGCGACGAGATCGCGATCATCGACTACACGGGTGGGCCGGCCTTCGGCGCCTGGCTGGAGACCGAGGCGGCCGCGCGCGGCAAGCTCGTCTACACCGAGAAGGCCGGCGTCAACACGATCGTGGTCGACTCCACCGACTCGCTGAGGTCGACCCTCGGCAACCTCGCGTTCTCCCTGTCCCTCTACTCCGGGCAGATGTGCACCGCCCCGCAGAACATCTACGTCCCCAAGACCGGCATCGACACCGACGAGGGCCACCTGTCCGCCGACGAGTTCGCCGACCGGCTCGGTGCGGCGGTCGCGCGCTTCAACGGCGACGACGCCAAGGCCGTCGAGATCCTCGGCGCCACCGTCAACGACCAGGTGCGCTCCAACGTCGGGTCCCTCGCCGAGATCGCCGCCGAGGGGGAGGGGCGGGTCGTGCTCGACACGCGTCCCGTCACCCACCCGAGCTGGCCGGACGCGGTCGTGCGGACGCCCGGGATCGTGCAGCTCGACGTCAGGCACGAGGACGTCTACACGCAGGAGTACTTCGGGCCCGTCTCCTTCGTGATCGCCACCGAGTCGACCGAGCAGTCGCTCGCCCAGCTCTCCGACACGGTGGCCGAGCACGGCGCGATGACGGCGGCGGTCTACTCGACGTCGCAGGCCGTGCTGGAGGAGGCGCGGGAGGCGGCGGCCGACGGTGGCGTCGCGCTGTCGGAGAACCTCAACGGTCAGGTCTTCGTCAACCAGACCTCGGCGTTCTCGGACTACCACGGGACGGGCGCCAACCCGGCGGCCAACGCGGCCTACTCCGACGCGGCGTTCGTGGCCAACCGGTTCCGCGTCATCACGAGCCGCCGCCACGTCTGACCTACCCCCGGTCGTCACATCGGCCGGGCTTCGTTCGCCAGGCTGATGTTCCTACCCCCGGTCGTCACATTGGCCGGGCTTCGTTCGCCAGGCTGATGTTCCTACCCCCGGTCGTCACATTGGCCGGGCTTCGTTCGCCAGGCTGATGTTCCTACCCCCGGCGGGTCTTGCCCGCCCAGCCCGTATGCCGACCGCCCGCCGCCTCGCGGATCCCCGCGAGGCGGCGGGCGGACCGGCATACCGGCAACCGCCCACCACGTGACGGCTCGACCTAGGCTGCTAGGCATCGACGCTCGTGGAGGAGACCCTCATGCCCGAGGCAACGCTGGAGTTCATCGGCACCGCGACCACCCTGCTGCGGATCGGCCCGTTCACGGTCCTCACGGACCCCAACTTCCTGCATCGCGGGCAGTACGCCTATCTCGGCAAGGGCCTGGTCAGCCGTCGCCGCACCGAGCCCGCGATGACCCCCGCCGAGCTGCCCGAGCTCGACGCGATCGTCCTGTCCCACCTGCACGGCGACCACTTCGACCGGGTGGCGCGCCGCGAGCTGCGCCGGGACGTGCCCCTGCTGACGACCCGCCAGGCGGCGCCGAGGCTCGAGCGGTGGGGCTTCCCCGCGCGGGGGCTGCCACGGTGGGGCTCGCACCTGCTCGAGCGTGACGGCGTGGGCCTCACCGTCACGGCGACGCCCGGCCGCCATGCCCCCGGCCCCGCCCAGGCGTTGCTGCCGCCGGTCATGGGCTCGGTGCTGGAGCTCGACACGGGGTCAGGCGCGCCGTTCCGGGCCTACGTCACCGGCGACACCCTCTATCGCCGCTCCCTGCGCCGCGTCGTCGACCGGCTCGGCCCCATCGACGCGATGGTCATCCACCTCGGCGGGACCCGAGTCCTCGGGCTGATGGTCACGATGGACGACCGGCAGGGTGCGCGGCTCGTCAGGACCGTGCAGCCGGCCGTGACGGTGCCGATCCACTACGACGACTACGGCGTGTTCCGTTCTCCGCTCGAGGACTTCGAGCAGCGCTGGGCGCGCGAGGGGCTGCCCGGCGAGCTGCACCTCGTGGCGCGCGGCGAGACTGTCTCGCTGCGGCCGGACTGACGCTGTGGGTGCTCGCCGGCTTGAAGACCTATCTCAAGACGGGGCGCCCCATGGCCGGCTCCGGCTCCTGACCTACCTCAGGTAGTCACACCGCCCGGGTTGGACGCCCCTACCCCCGGTAGTCACATTCGCCGGGCTTCGTTCGCCAGGCGGATGTTCCTACCCCCGGCGGGTCTTGCCCCCCAGGCCGTATGCCGACCGCCCGCCGCCTCGCAGGTCCCCGCGAGCCGGTGGGCGGTGCGTCATACGGCCGACGTCCGCTCACCGGCTGAGCGCGGCACGTCCCGCCTCCTCCATCCGATCGGACGCGTCGACGGGGTCCAGCTGGGCCGCGACGGGGTGGCCGCGCGGGGGCATCGGGGCTGCTTCGGCCCTGCTGAGGTCAGCCGCCCACCTCAGGTGGGCCTGAGGTCACCCGCCGTAGACGAGCGGCTCGTACTCGCGGTGCCGCTCGATCCACCCCTTGATGAACGGGCAGGTCGGCATGACCTTGCGGGTCCCCTGCTCGCGCACGTCGTCCAGGCCGTAGCGCGCCAGGGCGCTGCCGACCCCCTTGCCCTCGAACGCCGGGTCCACCTCGGTGTGGGTGAACTCGGCGAGGTCGTCGGTCAGCTGGTACTCGGCGAAACCGGCCAGCTCCCCGTCGATCCGGGCCTCGTAGCGGTGCTGCTCGGGGTTGTTGGTGACCTGGACGTCGCTCATGTCAGTCCTCTCCTCGCGTGCGGGATGTGCTGTCTGCTCGACCCTAGCCGCGGCAGGCTCACCCGTCCTGACGGTGGGTTCGCGCGCGACCGGGAAGCTCACCGACCGTGCGATGAAGCACAGGCCCGGCACGTGGCGGCGACTCGGTGTGGCGGTGGGCGGGTCGGCATACACGCACATCCCGCACGCGCACGATCAGCCGGCCTCCGGATCATCGACCTGGGGGACGGAGGCCGGCCGATGCCTCTACCCCCGGTAGGTCTTGCGGGAGCGGTAGGCCTGGACCGCCATGCGGTTGCCGCAGCCGCGGTCGCAGTAGCGGCGCGAGCGGTTCTTGGACAGGTCGATGATCACGCCGTCGCAGTCCTCGGCCTCGCACACCCGCAGCCGGTCCAGCTCGCCGGACCGCACCACGTCCACCATCGCCATCGCGGACTCGACGGCGATCCGGTGCGCCAGCGGAGCGGAGCTCGAGATGGCGTGCAGGTGCCAGTCCCACCAGCCCTCGTGGCGCACGACCTGCGGGAGCGCCTGGTGGCGGGCCAGCAGGTCGTTGACCAGGCCGACCACGCCCTCCTCGTCGAGCTCCCACAGGCGGTGCAGCTCCCCGCGCAGCGCGAGCACCCCCGCCAGCTCGGCCGCGTCGTGCGCCCGCGCCCCCGTGTAACCGAACTGGCCCACGAACTCCTCGAGGTCCTCCAGCGTGCTCAGCGTCGCCGGCTCGACGCCCGTGTTGACCAACGCGGCCATCGATACCAGAGCGTCGCGGGTGTCATGGGCAAAAGTCATATTGACTCCTTACTCGGCCCAGGTCTAGTGTCACTAGCGTAAACCCACTTCGCTCATGACGCCCGCTGTCGTGCGTCACGACAGTCGTGCCTCGAAACCCCCGAGAGGAGTGCCCATGACCGCCATGACCCGCACCACCGACCCGACCGTCACGGACCCGATCGTCGCTCACCCCACCGTCACGGACCCCGTCGTGGACGCTCTCCGCCTCGGCGACGTCGACGTCGACCCGCTGCCTCACGTCCCCGACGAGCTGGCCACCGAGCAGGCCACCCAGCACCCCGCTCGCACCCGCCCCCGCGGCGTCTCCCGCGGTCTGGTCCTCGCCCTGATCTCGGCCGTCGGCTTCGCCACCTCGGGATCCTTTGCCAAGGCGCTGCTCGAGGCGGGCTGGAGCCCGGGCGCCGCCGTCACCGCCCGCATCGCGGGTGCCGCGCTCGCCCTCGGCATACCGGCCCTGTGGTTGATGCGGCACCGGCTGCGCGCCTTCGTCGACAACGCCGGCGTGATCATCGCCTACGGCGTGGTCGCCGTGGCCGGCAGCCAGCTGTTCTACTTCAACGCCGTCACGCACCTGTCGGTCGGCGTCGCGCTCCTGCTGGAGTACCTCGCCCCCGTCCTCATCGTCGGCTACGTCTGGCTGCGCACCCGACGCACCCCGGCCCCGGCGACGCTGCTCGGCGCGACCCTGTCCATGGCCGGGCTCGCCCTGGTCATCGACCTGTTCGGCGGCATCGGCATCGACCCGGTCGGGCTCCTGTGGGGACTCGCCGCCGCCTGCTGCAACGCCACCTACTTCCTGCTCGCCGCCCGCGACACCAAGGGTCTGCCGCCCATCGCCCTCGCGGCCGGCGG
Source organism: Arsenicicoccus cauae (assembly GCF_043162025.1). Lineage (NCBI taxonomy): Bacteria > Bacillati > Actinomycetota > Actinomycetes > Micrococcales > Intrasporangiaceae > Arsenicicoccus > Arsenicicoccus cauae. The sequence continues at coordinate 1,057,171 of NZ_CP171001.1, forward strand.
CATGGTCGTCGGCGGCGCGGTGCTCGCTCTGGTGGGCGTGGTCGGCCTCGTCCCCATGGTCGCGACGACCCGACCCGTGGCCCTCGCCGGCATGACGGCGCCCTGGTGGGTGCCCGTCCTCGGCCTGGTCCTGCTCGCCGCGGCGGTGGCCTACGGCTTCGGCGTCGCCGCGACCCGGAGGCTCGGCTCGACCGTCGCGTCCTTCGTCGGGCTGACCGAGGTGGTGTTCGCGGTGCTCATCGCGTGGCTCCTGCTCGGCGAGCTCCCGGGCCTCGTCCAGCTCGCCGGTGGGGCGCTGATCCTCGCGGGTGTTGCGGCCGTCAAGATCGGGGAGTCGCGGGCATGATGGGGACGTGCCCTCGACCCGCCGTCCCCTGACCCTGCGCGCCACGCAGTCCGTGCTGCGTGGCGTCGCGCGCCTGCCCCGGCCGGTCCTGCGTCTGGTCGCGGGCCGGCCGCGGCGCGTCGACGGCCACACCCTGCGCACGGACGTCCAGGTGGCCCTGCGCCTGCTCGACCTGGCCCCCGGCAGCGAGGCCGCCGAGCTGACCCCGGACCAGTGGCGCGCCGAGATCGAGACCGAGGCCTGGCTCTTCGGCCATCAGCCGCACGTCGCGTCCGTCCGCGACGGCTCGCTCCCGGGGCCCGCCGGCCCGATCCGCACCCGCACCTACGACCCCTCGCCGGGCGAGCCCGCCCCCGGGGTGGTCGTCTACCTCCACGGCGGCGGCTTCGTGGCCGGTTCCCTCGACAGTGCCGATCCCGTATGCCGATTCGTCGCGCGCTATGCCGGTCTGACCGTCGTCTCGGTCGACTACCGCCTGGCGCCGGAGGCGCCCTTCCCGTGCGCGGTCGAGGACGCGGTGGCGGCGTTCCGGCACGTGCGCGACCACCGCGACGAGCTGGGCGGTGACGGCTCGACCCCGGTCGCCGTCATGGGCGACAGCGCCGGCGGCAACCTCGCCGCCGTCGTGTGCCACCGCACCGTCGAGGACGAGGCCGGCGGCCCGGACCTGCAGGTGCTGCTCAACCCCGTCACCGACTGGTCGCGCAAGTCGCGGTCCTACGCGTTGTTCCCCACGGGCTACTTCCTCACCGAGGCCACCATGGACTGGTACGCCTCGCACTACCTGCGCGAGCCCGAGCAGGCCCGCCACCCCGACGCCTCGCCGCTGCTCGCGCGACACCTCGGCGGGCTGCCCCCGGCCTACGTCCTGGTGTCGGCCTTCGACGTGCTGCGCGACGAGGCCCTGGCCTATGCCGCGCGTCTCGAGGAGGCCGGGGTGCCGGTCACGCTCCGGGTCGACGAGGACGGCACGCACGGCGACATCAACGCCATGGGCGTCTCGCGCACCAGCCGTGACCTCGTCATCGAGGTGGCCGAGGCCGTGCGCGACCTGCTGGTGCGCCGATGATCGTCCGCGAGATCGGCGACGGGATCGTCGAGCTCGACCTCACCGGTCACTCGCCCGACGACCTCGCGGGGATCGACGCGCTGCGCGACGAGGTCGCCGCGGGGATCGCCGACGGGTGGCGCCGGGTGCAGACGCTGCACGATCCCGACGACGTGGTCACGCACCGCCTGGCGGCTCGGCTCGGCCTGCGGCACGAAGGCACCCTGCGCGGCATCGGTCCCGGCCACGGAGACCGCGTCGTCATGGCTCGGCTGGCGGCCGACCCCGGCCCCGAGACGCGCGAGGGCTTCCTCGGCGTGCTCGACACCACGATGCCCACCAAGCGCAACATCGCCCAGACGCTGCTGCGCGACCCGGACGGCCGCGTCCTGCTCTGCGAGCTCACCTACAAGCGTGAGTGGGACCTGCCGGGCGGCATCGTCGACCCGGGGGAGCCGCCGTCGACGACCGCCGAGCGCGAGGTCGCCGAGGAGCTCGGCCTGGACCTGCCGGCCCGTGAGCTGCTGGCCGTCGACTGGCTCCCGCCCTACCGAGGGTGGAGCGACGCCACCTTGTTCGTCTTCGACGGCGGCGTGCACCCGGCCGACCTCGTGGGCCGGGTCACCTTGCAGCCGCGCGAGATCCGCGCCCTGCACTGGGCCACGCCCGAGCAGGTGCGGGAGCACTGCGCCGCGTATGTCGTGACCCTGCTGGAGCACCTCGCCGCCACGCCGGTCGGCAGCGGCACGGCATACCTCGTCGACGGCCGCCCGCGCGCCTGACACCCACGGCCGACCCTCCCAGCACCGGCCCCTCCACCGCCGGCCCGCTCCAACGCACGACGGGGACGTTCATGCCCGCCAGGCGAGCACGAAGGTCCCCGTCGTCACGGGAGGCGGGGAGGGGGGGATCAGAGCTCGTCGGGGTCGGGCAGCAGGATGTTGAGCAGCAGCGACACGAACGCCACGACCAACGCCCCCAGGATCGCGTCCCAGAAGAAGCTGTCGACCCGGAAGTCCAGGCCGAGCGGACCCGCCAGCCACGACGTGAGCTGGAGCATCAGGGCGTTGACCACCCACGTGAACAACCCGAGCGTGAGGATGATCGCCGGCCAGCTGAAGAACTTGACGACCGGCTTGACGACCGCGTTGATCAGGCCGAACACGACGGCCACCAGCAGGATCGACAGCAGGCGCGTGGCGAGGGACGGCTTGTCCTCGCCCAGGTGGATCCCGGAGACGACCATGGCCGCGACCCAGAGCGCGATGCCGTTGACGAGGGTCTTGATCGCGAGGTTCCTCATGGCCATATGGTGACATGTCGACCCCCGCATATGGTGGTGCCATGACCGCAGCCGACGCCGCCACCAGCGAGCTCAGCCCCGACCGCGACGACGCGGCCACCCCCGAGAGCGAGGTGCGGCTGCGCGAGACCCTCGCCGCCGTGCCCGCCTACGTCCCGGGACGCCCGGCGCCCGAGGTCCCCGGCCTGAGGACCTACAAGGTCAGCAGCAACGAGAACCCCTACCCCCCGCTGCCGAGCGTGCTCGAGGTCATCGCGGCCTCCGCCACCACGGTCAACCGCTACCCCGACATGGCGGTGACCGAGCTGACCCAGGCGTTGGCGGACTTCCTCGGCGTGCCCAACGACCACATCAGCACGGGCACCGGCTCGTCGGCCGTCCTCACCCAGCTCGTGACGGCGACCTGCGGCCCGGGCGACGAGGTCGTCTATCCCTGGCGGTCCTTCGAGCTCTACCCCATCGTCACCGCGCTCGCCGGCGCGACGAGCGTGCAGGTGCCGCTCACCGCCGACCAGCGCCACGACCTCCCGGCGATGGCCGCGGCGATCACCGACCGCACCCGCCTGGTCATCGTCTGCACACCCAACAACCCCACCGGCCCGTCGGTCCACGCCGACGAGCTGGAGGCCTTCCTCGCGCAGGTGCCGCCGCACGTCCTGGTCGTCATCGACGAGGCCTACCTCGAGTTCGTCCGCGACCCGGCGACGCCGGACGCGATCGAGCTCTACCGCAACCACAGCAACATCGCGGTGCTGCGGACCTTCTCGAAGGCCTACGGCCTCGCGGGCCTGAGGGTCGGGTATGCCGTGGCGCCCTCCGAGGTCGCGGCGGCCCTGCGCAAGTGCGCCCTGCCGTTCGGCGTGTCGAGGATCGCCGAGGACGCCGCGGTCGCCAGCCTGGGCCTGTTCGCCGAGCTCGACGAGCGGGTGCAGGCACTCGTCACGGAGCGTGATCGCGTGACCACCGGTCTGGCGGAGCAGGGATGGCGCCTGCCCGACACCCAGGCCAACTTCGTCTACTTCCCGGTGGGGGAGCACTGCGCCGAGCTCGCCGAGGCCCTGCGCGAGGCGGGACTCGTGGTCCGGCAGTACGGCACCGACGGCGTCCGCGTGACCATCGGTGAGGAGGAGGCCAACACCCGCCTGCTGGAGGTCGCGGACCGTGTCCGCCCCCGCGTCCAGCCGGGTGACTAGTCCGCAGTGACGGTTTGCCCCAGGTTCACTTGTCGGTGACCCGGGCGTGACTCCACCATGGTGAGCATGGGGACATCCGGGCCTGGAGGCAGGCCGTCGAGCCGACAGGAGGGGGCGGCCTGGGGGCCGGCCCTCGCCCTGTCGGCCCTCGGTGTGTCCGCCACCCTCGGCCTGGCCGGGCTCTCCCTGAGCACCGCCCCCGGCGTCCTGGACGGGGTCCTCGACGGCGGCACGAGCACGTCGTCGGGCACGTCGTCGGCCGGCGGGACGGCCTCTCAGCCCGGGGGGCCGGCCGAGGTGCTCACCGCCCAGGGCCCGTCGGTCTCACGTGCGCTCGTCGCGCAGCAGGCCCAGCGCCCGGAGGCGCCGGCGCCGGCTGCCGAGCCGCTCGAGGGCATCGTCCTGCTGTCTGCCGCCCCCCGGGGTCAGGTGCTCGAGCAGACCGTGATCGAGCCGGCGCAGGAGCGTCTGGAGGCGCTCGCGGCCCTGCGCCCGCTGCTCGATGTGGCAGAGCCGCTCACCGGCGTCGACGCCGACGAGGTGCTGGCCTCCATGGCCGAGCTCCCGCCCGTCCTCGCACCTGAGGCCGCCCCCGCCTCCGACGAGTCCGCGATCGCCTCCTCGCCGGTCATCGCGCAGGCGCCGACGACGCCGGACCGGACGCCCACCCCGCAACCGTCCGAGGGCCCTCCCGACGAGCCCGCCCCAGAGACCGGGGGTCCGATCTCACGCCGCATGCCCAAGCCGCCCGACGAGACCACGACGCCGACCGACCCGACGCCGGGGACCACGGACCCGACGACGGCGCCCGGCTCCACCCCCACCGACCCGGGCACGACGCCCACCGACCCGGGCACGACGCCCACCGACCCGGGCACGACGCCCGCCGACCCCGGATCGAAGAGCCCCACCGGCCCGACCACGCCCTCGACGGCGACCGCCACCGCCGCCACCCGGAGCGCCCCCTCGGCAGGCGCGACGGCCACGGCAGGCGCGACGGCCACGGCGGGGGCCTCGACGAGCGCCCCGGCGCCCGGCCTGCCCTGACCCGACCGGCCTGCCCTGACCCGACGGGCGACACCGGTCCGCCGGGCAGGTACGCTGCCCTCGCCAGGCCCAAGCGTCCGACGGGACGTGTTGACCGCCACGAGCAACCGGACCGGGCCGTCGTCACGACGAGGCGCCCGCACCGGGGCGGTGACCCCGTCCCTCGTGGCCCCGAACCAGGCCGAGCAGCGACCCTGCCCGGCCCCAAGGATCGAAGGAGATCGCAGATGAGCGACAACGTCGTCGCCAGAGACGCCTACGGCGGGCCGGAGATGGTCCAGCTGCTCACCCCCGAGGGGGAGCGGGTCGACCACCCGGAGTACTCCCGCTACCTCGACGGGCTGACCGACGAGGACCTGCGCGGGTTCTACCGCGACATGTTCCTCGTCCGTCGCGTCGACACCGAGGGGACCGCGCTGCAGCGCCAGGGCGAGCTCGGCCTGTGGGTCTCGCTGCTCGGTCAGGAGGCCGCCCAGATCGGCGTGGGCCGGGCCATGCGCAAGCAGGACTACGCGTTCCCCGGCTACCGCGAGCACGGCGTCGGCTGGTGCCGCGGGGTTCAGCCCCTGCAGGTGATGTCGCAGTTCCGCGGCGTCGACCAGGGCGGCTGGGACCCGAACGAGGTCGGGATGCAGCTCTTCACGATCGTCATCGGCAACCAGGTGCTCATGGGCACGGGCTACGCGATGGGGATCACCCTCGACGGCGACGTGGGCACGGGCGACCCCGACCGCGACGCCGCCGTCGTTGCATTCTTCGGCGACGGCGCCACCGCCCAGGGCGACGTCAACGAGGCCTTCGTCTTCGCCGGCGTCAACAACGCCCCCATCGTCTTCTTCTGCCAGAACAACCAGTGGGCCATCTCCGAGCCCAACGAGCGCCAGACCCGTGGCCCGCTCTACCACCGCGCCAACGGCTTCGGCTTCCCCGGCATCCGGGTCGACGGCAACGACGTGCTGGCGTCATACGCCGTCTCCAAGGCCATGCTCGACCGAGCCCGCGACGGCCAGGGCCCCTCGTTCATCGAGGCCTTCACCTATCGCATGTCCGCGCACACGACCTCGGACGACCCCACCAAGTACCGCGTCGACGCCGAGGTCGAGGTGTGGAAGCACCGCGACCCGATCCAGCGGCTGCGCGCCTACCTCACCCGGTCGGGCAAGGCGGACCAGGGCTTCTTCGACGACCTGGAGCGCGAGGCCGACGCCCTGGCCGAGACGATCCGCACCGGGACGGTCGGCATGCCCGACCCCGACCCGCACGGCATGTTCGACCACGTCTACGTCGAGCCCGACCACGCCCTGATCGAGCAGCAGCGCGCGGAGTTCGCTGCCTACGCCGCGAGCTTCGAGGACTGAGCGATGACCAAGCTGACCATTGCCAAGGCCATCAACGCCGGTCTGCGCGCCGCCATGGAGCGTGACCCCAAGGTCATCGTGTGCGGAGAGGACGTCGGCAAGCTCGGCGGCGTCTTCCGCATCACCGAGCACCTGCAGAAGGACTTCGGCGAGCACCGGGTCATGGACTCGGCCCTGGCCGAGTCCGGCATCATCGGGACGAGCGTCGGTATGGCGCTGCGCGGTTACCGCCCCGTCGCGGAGATCCAGTTCGACGGCTTCGTGTACCCGGCGTTCGACCAGATCGTGTCCCAGGTCTCCAAGATGCACTACCGCTCGCGCGGCAAACTCCGGCTACCCATGGTGATCCGCATCCCGATGGGTGGCGGCATCGGCGCCGTCGAGCACCACAGCGAGTCCAACGAGGCCTACTTCGCCCACACCGCGGGGCTGCGCACCGTCTTCGTCTCCAACCCCGAGGACGCCTACTGGGGCATCCAGCAGGCGATCGAGTCCGACGACCCGGTGATCTTCTACGAGCCCAAGCGCCGCTACCACGAGAAGGGCGAGGTCGACCTCGAGGCCACGTCCGCCCCCCGAGGCCTCTACGGCGCCAACGTGATCGTGCCCGGCACCGACGTGACGGTCGTGTGCTACGGCCCCATGGTCAAGACCTGCATCCAGGCCGCCGCGGCCGCCGCCGAGGAGGGCACCTCGCTGGAGGTCATCGACCTGCGCTCGGTCAGCCCGCTCGACATCGACACCGTGGCCGCGTCGGTCGAGCGCACCGGCCGGCTGGTCGTGGTGCACGAGGCGGCGTCCTTCCTCGGGCTCGGCGCCGAGATCGCCGCCCAGGTGCAGGAGCGCTGCTTCTACCACCTCGAGGCGCCGGTCCAGCGCGTCACCGGCTATTACCTGCCCTACCCGCCCTCGAAGTACGAGGAGCACTTCCTGCCCGACCTCGACCGCGTGCTCGACGGCGTCGACCGCGCCCTGTCCCACTGACCCGAGAGGAGCGAATTCACATGGCAATCAAGAAGTTCAACCTCCCGGACCCGGGTGAGGGCCTGCTCGAGGCCGAGATCGTGACGTGGAAGGTCAAGGAGGGCGACGCCGTCAAGGTCAACGACATCGTCGTCGAGATCGAGACCGCCAAGTCCCTCGTCGAGCTGCCCATCCCGTGGGCCGGCACCGTGGCCCAGATCCTCGTCCCCGAGGGCGAGACCGTCGACGTCGGCACCCCGATCATCGCCATCGAGGACGGCACCGGTGGCGGCGCCCCCGCCGAGCCCGACGACGCGTCGGCGGCCGCCGCCCAGGCCCAGGTCAACGAGGCCACCGGGACGGGCGACGACGCCACCCCCAAGGAGGAGCGCGTCGCGGTCCTGGTCGGCTACGGCCCCAAGGTGACCGACGCCAAGCGGCGACCCCGCAAGCATCAGCGCGGCCCGCTGCCCACCGCCAGCGAGACCAAGGACCCCGAGACCTGGGGCGGCTTCGCCACCGTCGCCGCCGTCACCGAGATGACTCACCCGACCGTCGTGGACCCGCACGGCGTGCAGGTGCAGGTCACCCAGCCCCAGGCTGCGGGCGGCAAGGCCCTGGCCAAGCCCCCCGTCCGCAAGTACGCCAAGGACAAGGGCGTAGACCTCGCCCTGATCCGCGGCACCGGCAACGACGGCGCGATCACCCGCGCCGACGTCGACGCCTACCTGGCCGGAGGCGCGTCGGGGGCGGCGGCCCAGGGGGCCGGCGCGCCGAGCCCCCAGCCGGGTCAGGCGGCGGGCGCTGCGGCATACGGCACCGCGGAGCGCGAGGTGCGCATCCCGATCAAGGGCGTGCGCAAGGTGACCGCGCAGGCGATGGTCGGGTCGGCGTTCACGGCGCCGCACGTCACGGAGTTCATCACGGTGGACGTCTCGGAGACGATGGCGCTGGTCGAGCGGCTCAAGCGGGACAAGGAGTTCAAGGACGTCCGCGTCTCGCCGCTCCTGGTCGTCGCCAAGGCGCTGATCGTGGCCACCCGTCGCAACCCGGGGGTCAACGCCACCTGGGACGAGGCGGCGCAGGAGATCGTGCACAAGAACTACGTCAACCTGGGGATCGCGGCTGCGACCCCGCGCGGGCTGATGGTGCCCAACATCAAGGACGCCGACCGCCTGACGATGCTGGAGCTGGCGCAGGCGATGGGCTCGCTCGTCGAGACCGCGCGGGCCGGCAGGACGCAGCCCGCCGAGATGTCCGGCGGCACCATCACGATCACCAACGTCGGCGTCTTCGGCGTCGACACGGGCACGCCGATCATCAACCCCGGCGAGAGCGCGATCCTGGCGTTCGGGGCAGTGCGACGGCAGCCGTGGGTCGTGACGGCGGCCGACGGGTCGGAGACGATCGAGCCGCGCTGGGTCACCCAGCTGGCCCTGTCCTTCGACCACCGGCTGATCGACGGCGAGCTCGGGTCAAGGTTCCTGGCCGACGTCGCCAAGGTGCTGGAGGACCCGGCTCGCGGGCTGGTCTGGGGCTGAGCGGTCCTGGCCGTATGACGGTTGGGGGGTCGGCGCGTGGGCGCCGGCCTCGCCTCACGTTGGCCCTCGTCTCGGCTGCTCCCCGTCTGGGTGGCTGCTCTTCGTCTGGGTGGCGGTCCACCGTGTGGGTGGCCGCTGCCGGTCTTGGGCTGCAGCAGGAGACGGCCGCTGAGAGGGCAAGACGCAGGACGAACGGCGCGACGGCCGCGACCGCCTCGCCCGCGTCGACCGAGCCCGGCAGGTCAGCGCAGGACGATCGTGCGGTGCCCGTCGCGGATGATCCGGTGCTCGGCGTGCCACTCCACCGCGCGCGCGAGCACCTGCGTCTCCACGTCGCGGCCGATGGCGACCATGCGGTCCGGCGACGCCCAGTGGTCGACGCGGGCGACGTCCTGCTCGATGATCGGGCCCTCGTCGAGGTCGGCGGTCACGTAGTGCGCGGTCGCCCCGATCAGCTTGACGCCGCGGGCGTGCGCCTGGTGGTAGGGCTTGGCGCCCTTGAAGCTCGGCAGGAACGAGTGGTGGATGTTGATGGCGCGCCCGTCCAGCGCGCGGCACAGGTCGTCGGACAGGACCTGCATGTAGCGCGCGAGCACGACCAGGTCGACGTCCAGCTCGCCGACCAGCTCCAGCAGGCGCCCCTCGGCCTCGGGCTTGGTCTCGCGGGTGACGGGGACGTGGTGGAAGGGGATGCCGTAGCCCTCGACGAGCGTGCGGAAGTCCTCGTGGTTGGACACGACGGCGGGGATCTCGACGTTGAGGGCGCCGAGGCGGGCGCGAAAGAGCAGGTCGTTGAGGCAGTGCCCGAAGCGGCTCACCATGAGCAGCGTGCGCGTGGGGCGGGCTGCGTCGTGCAGCTCGAAGCTCATGCCGAACCGCCCTGCGACCCAGGTGAACTCCTCGCGCAGCCGGTCCAGGTCCCGCACCGGCCCGCTGAACTGCACCCGCATGAAGAACGCGTCGTCGAGCGTGTCGCCGAACTGGCTCGACTCGACGATGGTGCACCCGTGCTCCACTAGGAACCCGCTCACCGCGTGGACGATGCCGACCGTGTCGGGCCGGGAGGTGACGGTGAGGACGTAGGTCGGGTCGGTGGTCGCCGTGGTCACGGGAGCGTCTCCTGCGGGGGTCGTGTCTGGGGCCCCCTACTGTGCCCGATGAGGTCCCTGGCCGCTGGGACGTCCGCGAGCGGGACGGCGCAGCGGCGTCGACGCGACGGTGGGGCGGGTGTCAGCGGTGCAGCAGAGACCTCAGCCGGGACACCGGCGTCGGCCGGGCCGGGGCGCGGCGGTGGACGCTCACGGCGTAGCCGCCGCCGTCGAAAGGCTGCCGGTCCCAGGTGGCGTAGCGCTCGACGAGCTCCAGGTCGGCGCCCGAGCAGGCGTCGTCGTAGTCCTCGAGGCTCACCGACGGGATGCCCTCGGGCAGGTGCTGGGCGTCCAGGCCGAGCCCGGCGACGACCAGCCCCTCGGGCTTGAGGACGCCCCGCAGGGTGCACATGACCTCGTCGAGGGTGCCGGGGGCGAGCAGGGGGATGGCGTTGCCCGCCAGGACGACCACGTCGAAGCCCGCGCCGATGATGCCCTGCGGGATGTCGAGCTCGGCGAGGTCGCTGAGCCAGAAGGGGATCCGCGGGTTGCGGTCGGCGGCGACGCGGAGCAGGGACAGGTCGGCGTCGACCCCGACGACGGGGTGCCCGAGCTCGGCGAGGCGCAGGGCGACCCGACCGGTGCCGCAGCCGGCGTCGAGGACGCGGCCGCCCTCGGGCAGGAGGGAGGCGACGAGCTCGGCCTCGCCGTGCGGGTCTGCGCTGGTCTCGACGCTCATGCCTGGCACTGTATGCCGAGCGCCCGCCGCTGCACCACGAGAGGGGTGCGGCGGCGGGCGCTGCTGGAGGATCGACCGAGCGGGGTCGGCCGATCAGCGGGTGGCCGGGTCGGACGCGCGGTGACGACCCCGGCGGTGAGGGTCCAGCCCGGCGGTGTCCAGGTGGTCCCACGTGTCCTGCAGCTCGTCGAACGTGTGGCCACCGCTCTCGAACGCCGCGGCGTCGAGCAGGAACTTCTCCAGGCTGTCGTGCAGGCGCTTGTCCGACTCGGAGGCGTCCTCGTCCAGCGGCAGGAGGCCCCGCTCGGACCTGGCCTGCTGCGCGGCCATCGCGGCCTGGGCCGACTGGCTGGACAACGTGAGGTCGGGGAGGAACGCGAGGACCACCACCCCGATCCCGCAGACGATGGCGCCGAGGAAGAAGACCAGGTCCATCGACTCGGAGAAGCCGACCTTGATGGGGTGGGCCAGCGCCGGGTGCAGGGCGTTGATGACGGAGGAGTCGTTGCCGATGTTGCCGAGGCTGCCTGCGCCCTGGCCGCTCGCCACGGACCGGACGAAGGCCGCGGACTGCGGGGAGTAGGCCGAGACGGCCGGGTCGCGCAGGGCGGCGACGAAGGTCGGGTCGGACGCGGCGGCCGTGAAGGCGTCGGCGATGCGGTCCGCTAGGGAGTTGAACAGCACGGACAAGAAGATCGCGACGCCGAGCGTCCCACCGATCTGCCGGAAGAAGGTGGCGGAGGAGGTCGCCATACCCATCTCCCGCGGCTCGACCGCAGCCTGCACGGCCAGCGTGAGGGGCTGCATCGTGTTGCCGAGCCCGAGGCCGAAGAAGAACATCAGCGTCATGACCCAGACCAGGCTGCTGTCCGCGGTGATCCGCGACAGGGCGAACAGCACGGCTGTCATCAGCGTCACCCCGATGAGGGGGAACATCTTGATCTTGCCGATGCGGCTCATGAGCTGGCCCGAGACGATCGAGGCGAGCATCATGCCGACGACCATCGGGAGCATCTGGAAGCCGGACACCATCGGGGTGGACCCGTGGACGATCTGCAGGTAGAGCGGGATCGTCATCATGCCGCCGAACATGCCGGCGCCGATCACGAAGCCGCCGGTCAGGGCGATCACGATGGTGCGGTTGCGAAAGATGCGCAGGGGGATGAGCGCGTCGTCGCCGGCGCGGGACTCCGACCAGACGAAGGCCGCGATGCCCGCCAGGCCGACGGCGAAGCAGGTCAGGGAGGCGGCGGAGGTCCAGCCCCACGTCCGTCCCTGCTCGGCCACGAGCAGCAGCGGCACGAGGCCGATGATGATCGTCGTGGCGCCGGCCCAGTCGATGCGGGCCTTGCGGGGGGTGTGGTTGAGGTGCAGCGTCGCCATGACGGCAGCGAAGGCGATCAGGCCGATAGGGACGTTCATGAAGAAGATCCAGCGCCAGCCGGCAAGGCCGAGGATCGACTCGCGCTCGGCGAAGAAGCCGCCGAGGACCGGGCCGATGACGCTCGAGGTGCCGAAGACCGCGAGGAAGTAGCCCTGGTACTTGGCCCGCTCGCGCGGCGGGACGACGTCACCGATGATCGCAAGGGCCAGCGACATCAGGCCACCGGCGCCGAGGCCCTGGACGGCGCGCGCTGCGGCGAGCTGGTACATCGTCTGCGGGATCGTGCATAGCAGCGAGCCGGCGACGAAGATCGTGATGGCCGAGAGGTAGAACCGCTTGCGGCCGTAGATGTCGGACAGCTTGCCGTAGATCGGGGTCGAGATCGTCGACGTGATCAGGTAGGCCGTGGTGACCCAGACCTGCTGGTCCAGGCCGTGCAGGTCGTCGGCGATGGTCTTGATCGCGGTACCGACGACGTTCTGGTCGAGAGCGGCGAGGAACATCCCGGCCATGAGGCCGAGGATGATCGTGACGATCTGCTTGTGCGAGAGCTCCCCGGTCGCCGCCGGGGTCGGGCTGGTGCTGGCCATCAGGCTCCTTGGGAGTGCAGGTGACGCTCGACGGCGTCGGCATATCGGTCGAGCAGGCCGCTCAGGGCCTGGATGTCGTGGGGCTCCCAGTCGTGCAGGATCTGGGCGAGCCGGGTGGCGCGCTCCTCGCGCAGTCGTAGGACGAGCTCCCGGCCGGTCGCGGTGATCACGATGACCTGGGCCCGGCGGTCGCGGTCGTCCGCCTGCTTGGTCACCAGGTCGAGCGCGGTGAGGGCACTGACCTGTCGACTGGTGGTGGAGACGTCGAGGTGGCAGGCCGCCGCCAGGTCGGAGACCCGGCGTGGCTGGTCGTGGGCGGCGAAGAGGACGGGCAGCGCAGCATGCTCGATCCCGGGCATCGGGAGGGGGGAGCTGTGCTTGAGGACGATGCTCGCCTTGGCCGCCCGGGTGATGCTGGCCCCGAGGTCGGTGGTGGGGCCGAGCAGGTGCTCAGATGCGGGGTGCGGCGTATTCATTTGCTTGCAGCATACAACTATGTGGCTGAAGGCTCAACTTCTGTCCTCGCCGCGTGGGGGCTCGGAGGCGTGGGGGCGTGGGGGCGTGGGGCGCGGAGGCGCCAGGGGGTCAGGGCGTGAAGCTGAGGCTCGCCAGGACGCGACGGGCGACCGCCTCGTCGCCCCCACCGACCGTGTAGGTCACCTGGTCCACCGTGCGGCGTCCTGCAGCGAGCCGCTCGAACGCGCTGGTGGACAGCTTGGCGGTGGTGATCTGCGTGGAGGGGTCGATGGCCCGCATCGTCGTCGTGGTGCTGCCCGCTGCCTGCTGGTCCCCCTCGCCGCCGAACAGCACGACCCCGCGCGGCCGCGGGTCCTCGGCCGTCCCGTCCTCGACCCGCACGCCGATGCGCGCGGTCACGGGACCGGTGAGCTCGAGGATCACGGTGTCGCCGACGGGCACCTCGGCGCGGCGCGCGATGGCCTGCGGGACGGTGCGCACCGCCCGCGCCACGAAGACCGCGGCGGCGGGGGAGTCCAGGTTGCCCGGCTCGTCCAGAGCCGCGCGGATGTCCTGCTCGTGCACCCAGATGTCCATGGTGCGCATCCGCAGCAGCTCGCCGACGGTGGTGGGCTCGTCCCGCATGCCGGCCACGATGGAGTCCAGCTCGAGCCCCGGGCTGCCCACGGTCGCGATGCGACGACTCAGGACGTACTCCAGCTCCCGCACGACGTCGACCCCCGCCCGTGAACGGCGAGCCTCGACGCCGACCTCCATGAACCGGCCGAGGTCGTTGCGGATGTGGTCGTGGTCGGGCACCTCCACGTGCGGCTCCGGCAGGCCCTCGAGGTGGGACTCGAGGGCCACGACGTGGGAGATGTGGTCCTTGACCGTCCAGCCGGGGCAGTCGGTGGGCAGCGCGAGCTGCTCGTCGGTGAGCCCGCGGCCCAGGTCGGTGACGGCCTGCGCGGTGTGCGCGAACGCGGTGACGAGGCCGGGCAGGTCCGTGGGTGGTGCCGGGTGGATGGGCATGGCCCCACCCTAACGACGAGGGCAGCGGATCGCGCCCCTGCGTCGCCTTAGTCTGGAGGGGGTGAGCAGCACCCAGGTCGCCTCCCCGTCCGCGCCCCACCAGGACGATCACCGGGAGGCCCGTCCGGTGATCGCCGCGGTCCCCCTCGCGGGGGCGCTGGTGGCGCTGCTGGCCGGTGGCCTGGCGACGGGTGCCTTCACCGAGCTGGCGACCGGCCTCGGCGACGCGGGACCGTCGGTGCGGTGGGGGCTGCCGCTGGTCCGGGCCGTCCACGACGTCGCGCTCGCCGCCACCGTCGGGCTGCTCCTCGTCGGCACCATGCTCGTGCCCGACGACCGCGCGGGGACCCGGCGGGTGGCGGCGGCCCGCGCGGCCAGCCTCACGGGGATGGTCTGGGTCGTGGCCGGACTGGCCGGGGTCGTGCTGACCTTCGCCGACGCGGCGGGGATGTCTCCTGCGGACCCGCAGTTCGGCGACCAGTTCGGCGCGTTCGCGATGAGCTTCGACGCCATCCGGGCCACCGTCGTGTCGTCGCTGATCGGCATGGTGGTCACCACCGGCGCGGCGGTCGGCCGCTCCCGCTACACCCTGGCCTGGATGCTCTTCCTCGGCCTGGTCGCCCTCTTTCCCCTCGGCCTCGCGGGTCACGCCGCCGGGTCGGTCGCCCACGACACCGCCGTCACCTCCCTGCAGTACCACCTCCTCGGCGCCGTCCTGTGGCTCGGTGGCCTGCTCGGGATCCTCGTCCTACGGCCGGTGCTGCGCGGCCGCGACCTCGGCGTCACCGTCGAGCGCTACTCCCACGTGGCCACCTGGTCGCTGGCGTTCGTGGCGCTGTCCGGCGTGCTCAACGCCGCCGTGCGGGTCGGCTCGTGGCGGGGGCTCGCGTCGTCATACGGGCTGATCATCGGGCTCAAGCTCCTCCTGCTCGTGGCCCTCGCCCTGGTCGGCCTGCGGCAACGGCGCGCGTATGTCGCTCGCTTGCGCGAGAACCCCGCGCTGGCCGCCGGATTCGCGGGGTTCGCCGCCATCGAGCTCGCCGTCATGGGCCTCGCCGTCGGGCTCGGGGTGGCCCTCTCCCGCTCGGCCCCACCCGTCCCCGAGATCCAGGCCGGCATCTCGGCGGCCGAGTCGCTCACGGGCTACCCGGCGCCGGCCGCGCCCCACGGGTGGTCCTGGCTGACGACCTGGCGCGTCGACTGGCTGTGGCTGTCCCTTTCGCTGCTCGCCGTCGGTCTCTACCTCCGCGGCGTGCGGGTGCTGCACCGCCGCGGCGACCGCTGGCCCGTCACGCGCACCCTCGCCTGGCTGGCCGGCCACGCGGCCTTCCTGCTCGCGACGCAGGGCGCGCCCGGGGTGCTCGGCAAGGTGTCCTTCTCGTGGCACATGTCGATGCACATGGCGCTGATGATGGGCGTCCCGATGCTGCTGGTCCTCGGCGCGCCGTCGACGCTGGCGCTCCGGGTGCTGCGCCCGCGTCACGACGGGTCCTTCGGTCCGCGCGAGTTGCTCGTGGCGGCCCTCGGGTCCCGCTGGGTGGGGTTCATGGCCAACCCGCTGGTGGCCGCGATCAACTTCTACGCGAGCCTGATCGTCTTCTACTTCACGCCGTTGTTCGAGCTGGCGCTGCGCACGCACACCGGGCACGTGCTCATGGTCGTGCACTTCGTCCTCGCGGGCTACGGCTTCGCGTGGGTGCTGATCGGGGTCGACCCGGGCCCCCGCAAGTGGCCGGCCCCGGGCCGCCTGGTCCTGCTCCTCGGGACGCTGGGCTTCCACGCGTGGTTCGGGATCGCCCTGATGTCGGGGACGACGCTGCTGGCGCCCGCGTTCTACGAGGCGCTGCAGCTCGGCTGGGGCTGGAACCTCCTGCAGGACCAGCAGGACGGCGGCGCCATCGCGTGGGGGATCGGCGAGCTCCCCACGATGATCCTCGCGCTGCTGGTCGTGGCCGACTGGGTGCGGTCGGACTCGCGCGAGAGCCGCCGCTACGACCGCGAGGCGGACCGCGACGAGGACGCCGAGCTGCGGGCCTACAACGAGCGGCTGGGCCGGATGGCCGGCCCCGACCAGACCCACCGGGGGTAGGTTTGCCTGCCATGACTGATCGTCGTGCCCGCGTCCGCGCCCCCGAGCTCGTCGGCCGGGGCTGGCTCAACACCGGCGGGCGCGAGCTCACCCTCGCCGAGCTGCGCGGCAAGGTGGTCGTCCTGGACTTCTGGACCTTCTGCTGCGTCAACTGCCTCCACGTCCTGGACGAGCTGCGGCCCCTGGAGCAGGAGCTCGCCGACAGCCTGGTGCTGGTCGGCGTCCACTCGCCCAAGTTCGTGCACGAGGCCGACCCCGTCGCGCTGGTCGCCGCCGTCGAGCGCTACGCCGTGCACCACCCCGTCCTCGACGACCCGGACCTGGTCACCTGGCAGGCCTACGCCGCGCGCGCCTGGCCGACCCTCGTCGTCATCGACCCCGAGGGCTACGTCGTCGCGTCCATGTCGGGGGAGGGGCACGCGCACGGCCTCGAGGTCCTCGTCCGCGAGCTGCTCGCCGAGCACGACGCCAAGGGGACCCTCCGCCGCGGGGACGGCCCGTATGTCGCCCCGCCGCCGCCCACCTCGCCGCTGCGCTTCCCCGGCAAGGCGGTCGCGCTCGACGACGGCTCGCTGCTCGTCTCCGACACCGCGCACCACGAGATCGTCCGGCTGGCACCCGACCTCGTGACCGAGCAGAGACGGTATGCCGCCCACCCGCCCCTCGCGGAGCCGCAGGGCGTGGTGCTGCTGCCGCGTGACGTGGCCGCCCGCACCGGTGTCGACGTCGCGGTCGCCGACAGCGTCAACCACCAGGTGCGGGGTCTCCACCTGGCGTCGGGGGAGTGGACCACCCTGGCGGGCACCGGCTCCCAGCTGCGCGAGCGCACCGGCGGTGGGACCGCGCTCGCGCAGGACCTGTCGACCCCGTGGGACCTCGCCTGGTGGCAGGACCGCCTGGTCGTCGCCATGGCCGGCACCCACCAGCTGTGGTCGCTCGACCTGCGAGCCGACCCGCAGGACAACGAGGTCCAGGTGCTGGCCGGCACGTCCGCCGAGGGGATCCGGGACGGGGAGGGTGCTGACTGCTGGTTCGCGCAACCGTCCGGGCTCGCCGTCTCCGCCGACGGGGAGGTGCTGTGGGTGGCCGACTCGGAGACGTCGGCGTTGCGCCGCGTGACCGTGGTCGGCGGCGCCGGCCCGGGCCTCGAGGTCAGGGTCGAGACCGTCGTCGGGCAGGGTCTGTTCGACTTCGGCCACGTCGACGGCCAGGCCGACGACGCGCTGCTGCAGCACCCCCTCGGGGTGGCCGTCCTGCCCGACGGCTCGGTCGCGCTGGCCGACACCTACAACGGCGCCGTGCGTCGCTACGACCCCACCACCGGCGAGGTGTCCACGCTGCTCGGTGACCTGGCAGAGCCGAGCGACCTGGTGGTCGAGGACGACCAGACCCTGCTCGTGGTCGAGTCGGCGGCGCACCGGGTCGAGCGGGTCGGCATACCGGCCGTGGCCCGCCGCGTGCAGGGGGTGGCGCACACCACCCAGCGGCCTCCCACCGAGCTCGCGCCCGGAGCGGTGGACCTGGTGGTGGACTTCGTGCCTCCGACCGGGCAGAAGCTCGACCTGCGCTGGGGGGACCCGACGCAGCTGATGGTGTCGAGCTCGCCCGCGGCCCTGCTGCGTGAGGGCTCCGGCACGGCCCAGGGCTTGACCCGACGGCTCGAGCTGGATCCTCGGGTGGGCGACGGCATCCTGCACGTGTCCGTCCGCGCCGCAGCCTGCGACGGCGACCCCGTCACCGGCGAGGTGCCCGAGCATGCGGCGTGCCACCTCTATCAGCAGGACTGGGGCATCCCGGTCGTCCTCGTGGCGGGCGCCGCGGGCGTCCTGTTCCTCGATCTGCGGGGCGCCTGACCGCCATACGGGTGATCGATTGACCACAAGTGATCGAAGGCAACCCACTGGGTGCCTACTCTCGTGTTCACCTCAGCGCCCTGCTGAGGCCTGACGATTCGGAGCATCCCCATGGGCATCGGCCTCGGCATCTTTCTCCTCGTGGTCGGCGCGATCCTGAAGTTCGCCGTCGCCGACGCGATCTCGGGCATCGACCTCGGCATGATCGGGCTCATCCTCATGGGTGCCGGCGTGCTGTCGCTCATCCTGACGCTCATCCTCAACCAGCAGCGCCGCCACACCCGCCACGACGCGGTCATCGAGCACCACGAGACGGGTACGCCGCGCGACCGCTACTGATCCCGGCCACAATGGGCGCATGACGCCGACGTCGACCCGCAGCAGCACCGACACCAGCACCGAGACCAGCACCAACACCGAGGCCCACGCCACGAAGCCGCCCAAGCTGCCCACCAAGGCCTACGAGCAGGAGCTGGAGCGCCTGCAGGCCGAGCTGGTCACCATGCAGCAGTGGGTGAAGCAGACGGGCAACCGGGTCGTCATCGTCTTCGAAGGGCGGGACGCTGCCGGCAAGGGCTCGGCGATCAAACGGATCACTCAGTACCTCAACCCCCGCACCGTGCGGATCGCGGCGCTGCCCGCCCCCACCGAGCGGCAGCGCACCCAGTGGTACTTCCAGAGGTACGTCGAGCACCTGCCCGCCGCTGGGGAGATCGTGATCTTCGACCGCAGCTGGTACAACCGGGCCGGGGTCGAGCGGGTCATGGGCTTCTGCACCGAGGTGGAGTACCAACGCTTCCTGCAGCAGTGTCCCGTCTTCGAGCAGATGCTGCTGGACGACGGGATCATCCTGCGCAAGTACTGGTTCAGCGTGTCCGACGTCGAGCAGGAGAAGCGCTTCCGCTCACGGCTCGGCGACCCCATGCGCCGCTGGAAGCTGTCCCCGATGGACCTCGAGTCGATCACCCGCTGGGAGGAGTACTCGAAGGCCAAGGACCAGATGTTCGCCCACACCGACCTGCCCAGCTCGCCGTGGCACGTCGTCGAGTCCGAGGACAAGAAGCGCTCGCGGCTCAACGTGATCAAGCACCTGCTCGACTCCATCCCCTACCTCCACATCGACCCGCCGGAGGTCACGATCCCGGCCCGGCCCAAGGCCAGGGGCTACGAGCGGCCGCCGCGCGACCTGCAGCGCTACGTGCCGGACCACGCGGCCTCGCTGATCGACGGCGACGAGGACAGCAAGCACAGCAAGAACGACAAGCACAGCAAGGACGCCAAGAAGGGCAAGGGCGGCAAGGCCAAGAGCTAGCCCGTATGCCGGGACCCGCGCCCCGCCATACGAGGTGCGGGCACGGCCGAGGGGTGGGCCAGGCCATCAGGCCCGGACCCACCCCTCGGTGCTGCTCAGCGTTGCTCGGTGGTGCTCAGCGTGCTGCGATCAGCTGTTCTTCTGCTTCTGCTGGACGTTGTCCTTGGAGTCCTGGGCCTGAGCCTTGACCTCCTGGGCGGCGTCCTGGCCCTCGCCCTTGACCTTGTCGACGCTCTCCTGAGCGCTCTCCTTGAGCGACTCGGCGGCCTCCTGGAGCGGGGCCTTGAGGTTGTCGGCGGCCTCCTGGGCGATCGACTTGGCGCCCTCGACGAGGGGCTGTCCCTTGTCCTGGGCCGTCTCCTTGGCGCGCACGGCCAGCTCGCGCTCGCGCTCGGAGACCGGGAGGAGCGAGCCGACCAGCCAGCCCGCGCCGAGGGCGATCAGGCCGGCCGCCATCGGGTTGCCGCGGGTCTTGCGGCGAGCCATCGCCGGGGCCTGCTCGAGGTTGTCGCGGGCGGTGCCGGCGGCGCCGCGCACGCGGTCACCAGCGTCGGAGGCGACGTCGGACACGCGGTCCCCGGCCTCGCTCATCCGCTGGCCGACGCCGGCGCCGGAGTCGTCCATACCCCCCGAGGAGTAGCGACGGCGGCCGTACGCGTCGTCGTACTCGTCGTCGTTCGAACCCATGATCCGCTCCTTGATGCCCCGGCCGGCGCCGACGACCTTGTCCTGGACCTTCTCGGCCTGGCGCCTGGCCACGTTGCTCGGGTCGACGGCCTCACCGAGGGCGTTGACGTTCTGGCTGAGGTTGCCCCGGGTGCGCTCGATCTCGCGGCGCAGCTGCTCGGGGTCGTTGCTGCTGGTGGGGGTGTTGTCGTAGCTCATGCGCGGTTCTCGTTTCCCTTGAGCGCATCGGGGACCTG
Organism: Arsenicicoccus cauae; assembly: GCF_043162025.1. Taxonomy (NCBI): domain Bacteria; kingdom Bacillati; phylum Actinomycetota; class Actinomycetes; order Micrococcales; family Intrasporangiaceae; genus Arsenicicoccus; species Arsenicicoccus cauae. Next base: position 1,077,436 of record NZ_CP171001.1, read on the forward strand.
CTTGGCGGTCTCGATCGTGCGCGGTGCTCCGTTGACGTTCTTGAGGTCCTTGCGGCCCATGGAGGCCAGGACGGCGGCGATCACGGCCCAGATGGCGGCCACGATCAGCGCGGAGAGGACGTGGTTGTCCATCGCCGTGCCGAGGCCCCACCACAGGGCGATGGACAGGAACAGCAGGACGAAGTGGGCGGCGACCCCGGCTCCGCCGAGGAGTCCCACCCCCTTGCCCGCGGCCTTGGCCGACTGCTGCACCTCGAGCTTGGCCAGGGCGGCCTCTTGGCGCAGCAGCGTGGACATGTCGTTGGCGATGTCGCCGAGGAGCCCTCCGACAGAGGACAGCTCGCCCTTGTCGTACGTCTGGTGCGAGCCCTCCAGGGGCTCGGCTGGCCGGACGTCACCGGGGGAGAGCGGCTCTCGCGCGTATCGGTCCGCGCCTGCGGCGGTGGCGCCGGGCGAGTCGTCGAACTGGGTCATCGGCGAAGGTCACCCGCTCCGGGGCGCTCGTCGCGGCCGCCCTCGACGTACGTGGTCGTCTCGGGGTCGACGTAGGTGGTCGTGGTGACCTCCTGGTCGTAGACCTCGGTGGCGTAGCCTGCGCGCGGGGCGGTGGTCTCGACGTAGCCGTAGGAGCGGCGCTGAGTGTCGTAGCGCGCGTCGTAGGCCTCGTTGCGCTGCGCGTCGGCCTGCAGGCCACGCGTCAGACGGCCGCCGATCAGGCCGAGCAGGGCGGCGCCGGCCAGGAAGGTGCCGGGGTTGCGGCGGGCGTAGCGGCGGACCTCGTCGAGGACGTCCGCGGGCTCGCGGTTCTCGAGCCAGCCGGCGATCTGGTCGACGGTGCCGGCGGCCTGGGAGACCAGACCGGACGCGGTCGCGGTGTCCGCGCCGTGGGCCATCTGGTCCAGCTCGCCGGAGATGGTGCGCAGGGAGCCGGCCAGGCGCTGCTGCTGGCCGGAGATCTGCGTGGTGGCCTCGGAGCGCACCTGGTGGAAGAGGTCCTGGGCCTGGCCCTTGGCCTCGCCCGCCAGCTGCTGGGCCTCGACCTTGGCGGTGTCGGCGACCTGCTGGCCGCCCTGCTGGGCGGTGCCGGCGAGGTTCTTGGCCTCGTCGGCGGCGACGTCCTTGGTGGACGTCTCGTCGCGCGTGCTCTGGGGATCGAACGTGGGGTTCGACATGGCAGCCCCTCTCATGGGGTGTGGTGTGATGGCCTGCTGATGAGGAACGCCCGGGTCTGGAGCGTCGGTGGCCCCGCGCGTCGCAGGACCGTGATGCCGATCGACATACCCACTGAGCGGTGAACGATCCCCCGACGATCGTGCGAGGCCCACCGGTCCGGTCAGAGCAGAGCCAGCGCCGTCGGCAGCGCGTCGAGGCCGGGGACGGTGAGGACACCCTCCAGCTCCCTGCGGTCGGCCCGGTTGACCCACACGGCGTGCGTCCCCGCGTCGACCGCGGCCTGAACGAGCGCGGCGTCGCCGACCACGACGGTCTCCTCCACCCGGGTGCCGAGGGCTGCGCACGCCGAGCGGCAGCGGTCAGCGTCCGCGGGAGGCCTGGCGGCCGAGCCTCCGAGGGCCTCCGGCCCGAGCACCAGGACCCGGGCGTCGAGGTCGAGCCGCGCAAGGCCGCGACGCAGGGCGGGGTCCTCGCGCCGCACCAGCACCGCGACCCGGGTCCCCGCCGCCAGGAGGCGGTCCAGGGCCGGCCGGGCGTCGGCATACGGCTGGATCGTCGCGGCGCGCGCAGCCGCGACCCGCTGTGCGGCGCCGACCCCGGGGACCGGCCGCTGGTAGCGCGGGCCCTCGGCGCATCGCCCCTCCCGGGCCACGGCCGCGGCCGTCGCGCCCGCCCCGTCGAGGAGGACCTCCACGGCCAGGACCACACCCCGCGTCGCCATGGCAGGACTGTATGCCGGGCGCCCGGCGACTCGCTCGCTGCGCCTTAGTCCGCGCCGGGGCCCGGCTGGTGGGTACGGTTGCCCAACACGCGTCCCCTCACGTCAGGAAGCCTCTCGGCATGATCCGATTCGACAGCGTGACCAAGACCTTCCCTGGCGGGACGACGGCCGTCGGCGGGCTGACCCTCGAGGCCCCGACCGGGCGCATCACCGTCTTCGTCGGGCCCTCGGGCTGCGGCAAGACGACGAGCCTGCGGATGATCAATCGGATGATCGAGCCGACGAGCGGCACCATCACCATCGACGGGGTGGACACAGGGTCGATGAACCCCGACGAGCTGCGGCGCGGGATCGGTTACGTCATCCAGCACGCCGGCCTGTTCCCCCACCGCACGATCCTGGACAACGTCATGACCGTGCCCCGGCTGCTCGGCAGCGACAAGGCCGCCACCCGGAGCCGCGCGATGGAGCTGCTCGAGGTCGTCGGTCTGGACCCCGACCTGGCCCGGCGCTACCCGGCGCAGCTGTCCGGCGGCCAGCAGCAGCGCGTCGGTGTGGCCCGGGCGCTGGCGGCCGACCCGCCGGTCATGCTGATGGACGAGCCGTTCAGCGCCGTCGACCCCGTGGTGCGCGAGCAGCTGCAGGACGAGTTCCTGCGCCTGCAGGACGAGCTCGGCAAGACCATCGTCCTCGTCACGCACGACATCGACGAGGCCGTCAAGCTCGGCGACCAGATCGCGGTGCTCCGGGTCGGGGGCACCCTGGCCCAGCTGGACACCCCCGAGCGGCTGCTGCGCGACCCGCACGACGACTTCGTGGCCGACTTCGTGGGGCGCGACCGCGGCTACCGCGGCCTGGCCTTCCAGAAGGCCCCGCGCCTCCCCCTGCTCGACGAGCCCACCGTCCGCGTCGGCGACTCCGCCGGGCGGCTCCGCGAGGTCGCGGCCGGCGAGCCCTGGGTGCTGGCCCTCGACGAGGACGGCCGGCCGCAGGGCTGGGTCCGGGTCGAGGCCGTGCGGGACACGCTCGACCGCACCCTGCTGCACCGCGGCGGGACCGTCGGGCGCGAGGGTGGCACGCTGCGCGCCGCTCTCGACGCGGCCCTGTCCTCGCCGACGGGCAAGGGCGTCATCGCCGACGCGGACGGCAGGTTCGTGGGCACGGTCCGCGCGCAGGACGTCCTCGCGCAGATAGACCGGCAGCAGCCGCCGGTCGAGGAGGGCGTGGGATGACCTGGCTGCGCGACAACCTGACGGACGTGCTGCAGCTCGCCCTGCAGCACGTGTGGCTGTCCGGGCTGCCGCTGGTCATCGGGCTGCTCGTCGCGCTGCCGCTCGGCTGGCTCGCCACGCGCTACGGCTGGGTCCGGCAGCCGCTCGTCATCGGCTCGGGCCTGCTCTACACCATCCCCTCCCTCGCGCTGTTCATCCTCATGCCGCTGATCCTCGGCACCCAGATCGTCAGCCCCGTCAACGTCGTGGTCGCGATGACCCTCTACACCGTCGCCCTGCTCGTGCGCACCGTCGTCGACGGGCTCGGCTCGGTCCCCGACGACGTTCGTCAGGCGGCCACCGCCATGGGGATCGGCCGCGTGCGCCGCCTGCTCACCGTCGAGCTCCCGCTCGCCGTGCCCGTCATCGCGAGCGGTCTGCGCGTCGCCGCCGTCAGCAACGTCTCCATCGTCAGCGTCGCCGCCCTCATCGGGATGCCGCAGCTCGGAACACTGTTCACCGACGGCTTCTCCACCGGCTTCATGGACCCGATCGTCGTCGGGATCGTCGCGTGCGTGCTGCTGGCCTTCCTCTTCGACCTGGTCATCAACCTGGCTGCCCGGGCCCTCACGCCCTGGCGCCGCGGGGCGGGGGCACGCGCATGATCTCCTCGCTCCTCGCCTGGCTGTCGGACCCCACCCACTGGTCCGGTCCCGACGGCATCCCCACCCGCATCGTCGAGCACCTCGCCTACACCGCGCTGACCGTGCTGCTCGCGGCGCTGGTCGCCATCCCCCTCGGTCTGTGGATCGGCCACACCGGCCGGGGCAAGGTCGCCGTCGTCAACGTGCTCAACGGCGCCCGCTCGGTCCCGACCCTCGGCCTGCTCTTTCTCGCGATCATCCTGCTCGGTCCCCGGCTGCAGGGTGACGCGGCCTTCCTCGTCCCCGTGGTCCTCGTCCTGGTCGTGCTCGCGATCCCCCCGATCCTCGCCGGCACCTACAGCGGGGTCGAGCAGGTCGACCCCGCCGCCCGCGACGCCGCCAAGGGGATGGGTATGACGGGCGCGCAGGTCCTGGGCCAGGTCGAGGTCCCGTGCGCGATGCCGCTCATCATGTCCGGCCTCCGCTCGGCGACGATGCAGGTCATCGCCACCGCCACCATCGCCGCCACGGTGTCCATCGGTGGCCTCGGGCGCTACCTGATCGACGGGCAGGCGGCCCGCGACTACGCCCAGATGGCCGGGGGCGGCATCCTCGTCGCGCTGCTCGCCCTCGCCGTCGACCTGCTCCTCACCCTCGTCCAGCGACTCGTCGTCTCCCGCGGCCTGACCGGCGCGACGACCTCCCGTCGCGAACGAGCGCGCCGAGGCGGCATACAGTCGTCGGACCCGACCTCGACCCACGGCGCAGGCAGCACGACCACCCCCGACCGCACGCCCGCGTCTGCGGCGTGACCCATCTGGAGGAGACCACCATGACGCGCACCACCCTCACCCTGGCCACGGGCGTCGTCCTCGCCCTCGGGCTGTCCGCCTGCGGCGGCGGCGGCGGCAACGACCCCCTCGCCACCGGCTCGTCCGCCGCGAGCTCCGCCGCGGGCGGGTCCGGCGGAGCGGGCGTGACCGTCGGCTCGGCCGACTTCCCCGAGTCCAAGCTCCTTGCCGAGCTGTATGCCGGTGCCCTCAAGGCCAAGGGCGTGCAGGTCGACACCAAGCTCGGCATCGGCTCGCGCGAGACCTACATCCCCGCGCTCAAGGACGGCTCGATCGACGTGATCCCGGAGTACTCCGGCGCGCTAGACCGCTACTTCAACAAGGACGCGAAGGCGCAGACCTCCGACGCGATCCTCACCGAGCTCAAGGCGGCGCTCCCCTCTCACCTGGAGGTCCTGCAGCCGGCCAAGGCCGAGGACAAGGATGCGGTCGTGATGACCAAGGCCAAGGCCCAGGAGCTGGGCGTGACGTCCATCGCCGACCTCAAGGGCAAGTCGGAGCAGCTCACGATCGGCGGTCCCGCCGAGTGGCAGTCGCGGTCCTACGGCATCCCGGGTCTCGAAAAGACCTATGGCCTGACGTTCAAGCAGTTCCGCAAGCTCGACGCCGGCGGTCCGCTCGCCGTGCAGGGCCTCAAGAACGGCCAGGTGGACCTGGCCAACATCTTCACCACCGACCCGGCCATCCAGGTCAACGACTTCCAGGTGCTCGAGGACCCCCAGAACTTCTTCGCCGCGCAGAACGTCCTGCCCCTCGCGGTCAAGGGCAAGCTCGACGGCACGGCCAAGGGCGCGCTCGACGCCGTCTCCGCCAAGCTGGACACGCAGGCCCTGACCGACCTGCTCAAGAAGGTCTCGGTGGATCACCAGAAGCCCGCCGACGTGGCGGACGAGTGGCTCAAGGCCAACTCGCTGGCCTGACCCCCACTCGGCCGACCCCCGCTCGGCGCAACGGGGACGTTCGTGCTCGCCTCGCGGGCACGAACGTCCCCGTTGCTGCCCGGGAGCGATGCTCGGATAATGAGACGTTATCCGTAAGGGCGGGCTGCGTTATGCATGGCGCGCTGCTCTGTGGCATGGTCGTGTCATGGCCAGCACCGAGTTCCACGCCGTGACGCGACGTCACGTGGACCTGTGTCGGCTGGGCGCGACGAGCTGTCCCGGCCGCTGACCGCGCGCGACGCGGCGCAGGTGCCCTGCACGGCCCACCCCCGCGACCGGGCGCCGACCTTGGGTCCCGACGCCACCAGCTCGACCACCCACCCTGCCCCGCCGACGGGCCCGCACCCGGGCCCGTCCCGCCACCCGCCGGACCCCCGGCACGCCCTACGACGACCCGCCTCGTCATACCGCCCGGAGAGGACCCCAGATGACGACCACCACCACGCGTGCCGCTCGGCCCCGCGCCGGCGGGGACAACGAGGGCCAGTGGGCGCTCGGGCACCGCGAGCCGCTCAACCACAACGAGGAGTTCAAGGCCACCGAGGACCCCTTGGCCGTGCGTGAGCGGATCGAGCAGACCTACGCCCGTGCGGGATTCGCGTCCATCCCGAGCGACGACCTGCGCGGGCGGTTCCGCTGGTGGGGGCTCTACACCCAGCGCCGTCCCGGCATCGACGGTGGGCGCACGGCCACGCTCGAGCCGCACGAGCTCGACGACGAGTACTTCATGATGCGGATCCGCGTGGATGGTCAGGCGCTCACCGTGCGCCAGCTCCGCGCCATCGCCGACGTGTCCGAGCGCTACGGGCGTGGCACCGCCGACGTCACCGACCGGCAGAACATCCAGCTCCACTGGGTCCGCATCGAGGACGTCCCCGCGATCTGGAGCGCCCTGGAGGAGGCCGGACTGTCGACGACCGAGGCCTGCGGGGACGTGCCCCGCGCCATCCTCGGGTCACCCGTCGCCGGCATCGCGGCGGCCGAGCTGGTGGACCCGACGCCCGCCATCCTGGAGATCAAGCGGCGCTACATCGGCAACCCCGAGCTGTCCAACCTGCCCCGCAAGTTCAAGACCGCGATCTCCTGGCAGTGGGACACCGTCCCCGAGATCAACGACGTGTCCTTCGTCGGCGTCGTGCACCCCGAGCACGGCCCGGGCTTCGACCTGCTCGTCGGCGGCGGCCTGTCCACCAGCGCCCACTTCGCGCAGCGCCTTGGCGCCTGGGTCCCGCTCGAGGAGATCCCCGAGGTGTGGGAGGGCGTCTGCGCGATCTTCCGCGACTACGGCTACCGCCGGCTGCGCAACCGCGCCCGCCTCAAGTACCTCATGGCCGACTGGGGCGCCGCGCGCTTCCGCGAGGTCCTGGAGGGGGAGTACCTCCACCGCTCGCTCGTCGACGGCCCCGCCGCCGAGGCGCCCCGCGCGCCGATCGACCACGTCGGCATCCACGAGCAGAAGGACGGCCGCGTCTACGTCGGCGTCACCCCGATCGTGGGCCGCGTGCGCGGCACCACGCTGCGCGGCCTCGCCGACGCGGTGGAGCGCCACGGCGGCGGCCGGATCGCCTTCACCCCCCTGCAGAAGGTCGTCGTCCTCGACGTCGACCCCGCCCAGGCCGAGGCGCTGGTCACCGAACTGGACGCCCTGGGTCTGCCGGCCCGCCCGAGCGCCTGGCGCCGAGGCACCATGGCGTGCACCGGGATCGAGTTCTGCAAGCTCGCGATCGTCGACACCAAGGACCGCGCCACCGCCCTCGTCGAGGACCTCGAGACGCGCCTCGCGGACGTCGAGCCGCAGCTCGGCCAGCCCGTTGGGATCAGCCTCAACGGCTGCCCCAACTCGTGCGCCCGCATCCAGACCTCGGACATCGGCCTCAAGGGGCAGATCGTCCGCGACGCCGACGGCAACCGGGTCCCCGGTTACCAGGTGCACCTCGGCGGCCAGCTCGGCGCGGAGGCGGGCTTCGGTCGCAAGATCCGGGGCCACAAGGTCACCGAGGCCGAGCTGGGTGACTACGTCGAGCGGGTCGTGCGGCGGTATGTCGCCGACCGCCAGGGCGAGGAGACGTTCGCGCAGTGGACGATCCGCGTGGACGACGAGGCGCTGTCGTGAGCGGCACGCACGTGCCCGGCGCCGACGGCGCCCAGCGGGCCGCGGTCATGCACTGCCCCTACTGTGCCGAGGAGGACCTGCGACCGGTCGAGGAGCCACGCGGCGCCTGGCGCTGCCTGGACTGCACGCGTGTCTTCGTCGTGCGGTTCGTCGGGCTCTCCCACGAGGGCATCGCCGGTGCGCGGGTCGCCGGCGCAGGCGTGGCCGGCGGCGAGGGCGCGACGTCATGAGCCTCACGACGCTGCGCGCCGAGGAGGAGCTGCGCGAGCTCGTCGAGCGCGACGCCGCCCACCTCGAGACCCTCTCGGCCCACGACGTGGTCGCCTGGGCGGCAGGGGAGTTCGGGGAGCACTGGGCCGTCGCCGGCTCGATGCAGGACGGCATCCTCGCCCACCTGGTCGACCAGGTCGCGCCCGGCACCCGGCTCTACTTCCTCGACACCGGCTACCACTTCCCCGAGACCCTGGCGACCCGCGACGAGACGGTCCGGCGCACGCGGCTGGACGTCATCACGCTGACCCCCGCCCAGACGGTCCCCGAGCAGGACGCCGAGTATGGCGCCGCCCTGCACGACCGCGACCCCGACCTGTGCTGCGCGCTGCGCAAGACCCACCCGCTCGACGACGCCCTCGGCGAGCTCGAGGCCTGGGCCACGGGCGTGCGCCGCGTCCAGTCGCCGACCCGCCGCGACACCCCGGTGATCGGCTTCGACGAGCGCCGGCTGATCGTCAAGGTCGCCCCGCTCGCGAGTTGGACCGACCAGGACGTCGCCGACTACGCGCAGCGCCACGACGTCGTCCGCAACCCGCTGCTCGACCGCGGTTACCCGTCGATCGGGTGCGCGCCGTGCACCCGCCGGGTCGCCCCTGGCGAGGACGCGCGCGCCGGGCGCTGGAGCGGCACCGCCAAGATCGAGTGCGGGATCCAGCTGTGAGCGGCGCGACGCTGTGGCTGACCGGGCTGTCCGGCGCCGGCAAGTCGACGATCGCTGAGGCCCTCGCACGCGACCTGCGCGCGGACGGCCGCCGCGTCGAGGTGCTCGACGGCGACGAGATCCGCACCAACCTGTCGGCGGGGCTGGGCTTCTCGCGCGAGGACCGGGACACGCACGTGCAGCGCGTCGCCTACGTCGCGCGGCTGCTCGCCCGCAACGGCGTCCTCGCCCTCGTGCCGGTCATCGCGCCGTACGCCGCCACCCGCGCCGCCGTCCGCGCCGACCACGAGGCCGCCGGGGTTCCTTACCTGGAGGCGCACGTCGCCACGCCCGTCGACGAGTGCGCCCGCCGCGACGTCAAGGGGCTCTACGCCGCCGCCGCCCGTGGCGAGGTCACCACCCTGACGGGTGTCGGCGACCCCTACGAGCCGCCCGAGGCTCCCGACATACGGCTGGACACGACCGACCAGGAGGTGGGGGACTCCGTCTCCGCCCTCCGAACCCTGCTCACCGACAAGGGGATCCGATGACGACCACCCTGGCCAGCGCACCCCGGACGCTCACCACCCTGGACTCCCTCGAGGCCGAGGGGATCCAGATCATCCGCGAGGTGGTGGCCGAGTTCGACCGCCCCGCGCTGCTCTTCAGCGGCGGCAAGGACTCGGCCGTGCTGCTGCACCTGGCGCTCAAGGCGCTCGCGCCGGCGCCGCTGCCGATCACGCTGCTGCACGTCGACACGGGCCACAACTTCCCGGAGGTCATCGACTTCCGCGACCGCGTCGTCGCCCGGCACGGCCTGCAGCTCGTCGTCGCGCACGTCGAGCAGTGGCTCGCCGACGGCCGGCTCACCGAGCGCCCCGACGGCACCCGCAACCCCCTGCAGACGATCCCGCTGCTCGACTCCATCAGCGACCACCGCTTCGACGCCGTCCTCGGCGGCGCGCGCCGCGACGAGGACCGCGCTCGCGCCAAGGAGCGCGTCTTCTCGATCCGCGACGCCTTCGGCGGCTGGGACCCGCGCACCCAGCGTCCTGAGCTGTGGCAGGTCTACAACGGCCGCCACGCGCCGGGCGAGCACACCCGCGTCTTCCCCCTGTCCAACTGGACCGAGCTCGACGTGTGGCACTACATCGAGCGCGAGGGCGTCGAGCTCCCGTCGATCTACTACGCGCACGACCGCGACGTCTATGCCCGCGACGGCATGTGGATGACCAGCGGCCCCTGGGGCGGGCCCCGCAGCGGCGAGCGGGTCGAGCGGCGCAGCGTCCGCTACCGCACCGTCGGGGACGGATCCTGCACGGGCGCCGTCGACTCCACCGCCGCGACCATCGCGGAGGTGATCGCCGAGGTGTCGATCAGCCGGCTCACCGAGCGCGGCGCGACGCGCGCCGACGACCGCCTCTCCGAGGCCGCCATGGAGGACCGCAAGCGAGAGGGCTACTTCTGATGGGCACGAGCACGTATGACGCCGCCGACGTCTCCGGGGTCACCGAACTCACCGGGGCCACCGGGGCCACCGAGATCACTGACGAGATCGCCGCGACCCGCCGCCAGCTCCGGCTGGTCGTCGCGGGGTCGGTCGACGACGGCAAGTCCACCCTCGTCGGGCGGTTGCTGCACGACACCAAGTCGATCCTCGCGGACACCTACGACGCGATCGAGGCGGCCAGCCGACGCCGCGGGTCCGAGCAGGTCGACCTGGCGCTGCTGACCGACGGCCTGCGCTCCGAGCGCGAGCAGGGCATCACCATCGACGTGGCCTACCGCTACTTCACGACGCCGCGGCGCAGCTTCGTGCTGGCCGACACCCCCGGCCACACGCAGTACACCCGCAACACCGTCACCGGCGCCTCTACCGCCGACGCCGCACTGGTGCTCGTCGACGTCCGCAACGGCGTCCTGGCGCAGACCCGCCGCCACCTGGCCGTCATGGCCCTGCTGGGGATGCCGCACGTCGTGGTCGCGCTCAACAAGATGGACGCGATCGGCTGGGACCAGGGGCGGTTCGAGGAGGTCGCCCGCGAGGTCGCGGACATCGCCACGCGCCTCGGCCTCGGGGACGTGCGGATCGTGCCGATCTCCGCGCTCACGGGCGAGGGCGTCGTGAGCGCCGAGCCGGTCGGCTCGCCGGACGTGCCCCGCTGGTATGCCGGGCCGCCGCTGCTCACCCTCCTCGAGGACCTCGACGACGCGGCGGCCGAGGTCGACCGCCCGCTGCGGCTGCCGGTGCAGCTGGTGATCCGTCCCCGGACCGCGGAGCACCCGGACTACCGGGGGCTGGCCGGCCGGATCGCCTCGGGTCGGGTCGCCGTCGGTGACGAGATCACCGTGACCCCAGGGGGGCTCACGAGCGTCGTGACGGCCATCGACACCCCGGCCGGGCCGGCTCAGGTCGCGGGTGCGGGGGAGTCGGTGACGGTGCGGCTGCGCGACGAGCTCGACGTGGGCCGTGGCTCGGTGCTGTCCTCGGTGGCGTCCGCCCCTCGCGCGGTGCAGCAGATCGGCGGGACCGTGTGCTGGCTCGACGAGCGCCCGGCCACGCCCGGCCAGCGCGTGCTGGTCAAGGCGGGGACGCGCACGACCCGCGGGATCCTCACGAGTGTCGGGGATCACTGGGACGTCGACTCCCTCAAGTGGGTCGAGCCCGGAGCTCCCGTGCAGCTCAACGACATCGCGCGCGTCGAGCTGCGGCTGGCCGAGCCGGTGGCGGTCGACGACTACCTCGACGACCGGGCCACGGGGGCCTTCCTCGTGATCGACCCGGCGTCCGGCGCGACGCTGGCCGCCGGTCTGGTCGGCCCCGCCCTCTCGTAGGGGTCAGGGGGTGATCTGGTCGCCCCACACCGCGCGGGCGCCGGTGTGACCGGTCACCACGGTCTGGTAGCACACGCCGACGGACGCCAGCACCAGCACCACCGCGGTGACGATCGCCAGCGGGCTGCGCGCCGGAGCCTTGCGGTCGGCTCGCAGCAGCACAAAGATCGCCAGCAGGACCAGCACCATGAAGATCGCGCAGGCGACCTTGAGCAGGTCACCGGCCTCGGTGTGCTCGTGGAGGGTAGGGTTGCCGCCGCCGAGGCGGTGCTCGAGCTTCTCCCCGGACTCGCCCGCCACGAAGCCGGTCACGCCGGTGGCGACCGCCAGGAGCGCGAGCGGCCAGCGCAGGCCGAGGCGACGGGCGGGCGCGACGGCATAGATGACGGCGAGCAGAGCGGTCAGCGGCGCGAGCACGACCACGGCGTGCACGACGAGGGCGTGGACGGGCAGGCCGTCGAAGAGGTCGAACATGGGGTCTCCTGGGGGTCGGGGAGGCAGTGGTCGAGTGTGGAGGTGCGGGTCAGGCGGCGCCCACGCCGAGAGGTGGCCGATGGTCCAGGTCAGCGCCATGGCGGCGCAACCGCCGATCACGTTGCGGGCGATGGGGGCACCTTTGGGTGATCCCGAGATCGTGGCGCTGGTCCAGCCGGTGGCCAGCAGCCCCACGACCGCCGCGACGATCGTGCACCAGATGCGACGGGGATCACCCTTTGTCAAACACTTCTAAGAATATTGGATCATCAGAATGACAGCCATGGACGATGCCCTGAGCCGCTACGACCGCGACGACATCGTGTGCGACGACTTCGCCCGGGCGGCGGCGATGTTCGCGCTCATGGGGTCCCCGGTGCGGGTGCAGCTCCTGTGGCGCCTCGCCGAGCGGGAGCACGACGTCACCTCCCTGGCCGATGCGCTGGGCGTCAGCGTCGCGACGGCGAGCCACCACCTCGGGCGGCTGCGGCTGTCCGGCCTCGTCTCGCACCGGGCCGACGGCCGCCGGCAGGTCTACTCCCTCGACGACCCGCACCTCGTCCACCTGGTCAGCGACGGTGTCGACCACTTCGCGGACCTGCGGCGCCGCGGCCGGCGAGCCTGAGCCCTCACCTCGACCGTGGATCATCGGCGCGTATGCCGAGACGCCCGACGCCTCACGGTGATCCGTGAGGCGTCGGGCGTCCGCCATACGAGCTGGTCAGCTGGTCAGAAGGCGGCCTCGGGCACGTCCATGATCGACAGGTCCGTCATCTGCGCGATGACCATCTGCGAGCGCAGCTGGGGGAGCACGGTCTTGGCAAAGAACGAGGCGGCAGCGACCTTGCCGGTGTAGAAGTCCTGGTCCTTGCCGGAGGCGCCGGCCTCGAGCGCCGCCTGGGCGACCTCGGCCTGCCGCAGCAGCAGCCACCCGACCACCAGGTCGCCCGCCGCGAGCAGCAGGCGCGAGGTGTTGAGGCCGACCTTGTAGACGTTGCGGACGTCGCCGTCCTTGCGCGGGTCGGAGTCCATGAGCTCGCCCGCCATGTAGCCGAGGATGCCCTGGACCGACTCGAGGGCCTTGCCGAGCTGCACGCGCTCCTCCGCGAGGGCCTCGGGACCGTTCTCGGCGAACGCCTGGATCTGCTCGGCGACCGCGGCGAGCGCGGTGCCCTTGTCCCGGATGATCTTGCGAAAGAAGAAGTCCTGGCCCTGGATGGCGGTGGTGCCTTCGTAGAGGGTGTCGATCTTGGCGTCGCGGACGTACTGCTCGATCGGGTAGTCCTGCAGGAAGCCGGAGCCGCCGATGGTCTGCAGCGACTCGGTGCCGAGGAGCACCCAGGCGCGCTCCGAGCCGACGCCCTTGACGATGGGCAGCAGCAGGTCGTTGACCTTCATGGCGAGTCGGGCGCCGTCGTCGCCCTCGGGCAGCTCGGCGCCGGGGTCCCCGCCCTGCGCCATCGCGAGGGTGTCCTGCTGCGTCGCGGTGTAGATCACCAGGGCGCGCAGGCCCTCGGCATAGGCCTTCTGCAGCATCAGCGAGCGGCGCACGTCGGGGTGGTGCGTGATGGTGACGCGCGGGGCGTCCTTGGCCGGCGTGGTCATGTCGGAGCCCTGGACGCGCTCCTTGGCGTACTCCAGCGCGTTGAGGTAGCCGGTGGACAGGGTCGCGATCGCCTTGGTGCCGACGAACATGCGGGCGTTCTCGATGACCTTGAACATCTGGGCGATGCCGTCGTGGACGTCGCCGAGCAGGGTGCCGACGGCCGGCGTGCCGTTCTGGCCGAAGGTGACCTCGCAGGTCGTGGACACCTTGAGGCCCATCTTGTGCTCGACGTTGGTGACGAAGGCGCCGTTGCGCTCGCCCAGCTCGCCGGTCTCGAGGTCGACCTGGAACTTGGGGACGATGAACAGCGACAGGCCCTTGGTGCCGGGCCCGGCACCCTCGGGTCGGGCAAGGACGAAGTGGACGACGTTGTCGACCATGTCGGACTCGGCGGAGGTGATGAACCGCTTGACGCCGTCGATGCTCCAGGTGCCGTCGCCGTTGTCGGTGGCCTTGGTGCGCCCGGCGCCCACGTCGGACCCGGCGTCGGGCTCGGTCAGCACCATCGTGCAGTGCCAGCCCTTGTCGACGATGTGCTTGGCCAGCTTCTTCTGGTCGTCGTTGCCCAGGTAGTAGAGGAGGTTGGCGAAGGAGTACCCGGCGGCGAACATGTGCACGGCGGGGTTGGAGCCGCAGACCAGCTCCGCGAGCGACCAGCGCAGGGACGGTGGGACGACCATGCCGCCGAGCTCGGCCGGGACGTCGAGGTTGCCCCACTCGGCGTCGACGTAGGCCTTGTAGGACTGCTTGAACGACTCGGGCATGGTCACCGAGTAGGTCGACGGGTCGTAGACCGGCGGGTTGCGGTCCGAGTCGATGAGGCTGTCGGCGAGCTCGTTCTCGGCGAGACGCGCGACCTCGTGGAGGATCTCCTTGGCGGTGTCGGCGTCGACGTCCTCGTAGAGCCCTTGGCCCAGGACCTCCTGGCGCCCGAAGACCTCGAAGAGGTTGAACTCGATGTCTCGGACGTTGCTCTTGTAGTGCCCCATCAGGGGTCCCCTTCCGTGACGTCCTGCCTGTCGGGTGGTGAGGTGGTGCGGCAGGTATGACGTGCCCGCGCGGCTCACGGGTCGTTCCATGATGCTACTGGCGAGTAGGTTCTCGCAAGGAACTCGCGGGACACGTGACCACGACCACGCCCGGACGACGTCGTCGACGAGCCGGCAGGCTCACAGGTCGAGCACCGCCCCGCCCGCGATCTGCTCCGCGAGCGGCAGGATCTGACCCGCGGGGAGCGGTCGGGCGTAGAGATAGCCCTGGGCGGCGGTGATGCCGAGCATCCTGGCCCGCGACTCCTGGGCACGCGTCTCGATCCCCTCGGCCGTGATGGTGAGCCCGAGCTCGCGCCCCAGGCGGGACACGGCCGCCACCACGGCCTCGTCGCCGCTGGTCGCGCCGAGCCCCTGGACGAAGGTCCGGTCGATCTTGAGGATGTCGAGCGGGAGCGAGCGCAGGTTGGCGAGGCCGGAGTAGCCGGTGCCGAAGTCGTCGATGGCGACCCGTATGCCGAGGGTGCGGAGCTCCTTCAGGGTGGCCACCGTCTCCTCCGACTGCTCGAGCACGACCGTCTCGGTGATCTCCAGGATGAGCAGCTCCGGGGGGAGCCCGGACTCGTCGAGGACGCGGTGCACCGTGCTCGCGAAGCCGGGGGCGACGAGCTGGTGGACGCTGATGTTGACCGCCACCGTGAGCGGGTGCCCCAGCCGGAACCACTGCAGGGCCTGGTCGACCGCCTGCTCCAGCACCCACGTCCCGATGGCGAGGATCGACCCGAACTCCTCGGCGAGCCGGATGACTTCCTCGATCCCGATGAAGTCGCCCTCGGGGTCGGTCCAGCGCAGCAGCGCCTCGACGCCCGTCACCTGCTCGGCCCGCAGGTTGACGATGGGCTGGTAGAGGACGGTCCACCGGTCCGGACCGGGGGGCCTCGCCAGACGGCGGCGCAGGTCGCGGGTGCGGGCGAACTGCGCGAGCATCGTGGGCTCGAAGGTGCGGACGGTGCCGGGTCCCTCCCTGGAGGCCTGGCGCAGGGCGAGCTCCGCGTTGCGCACGAGCTCCAGGCCGGTGTGCCCCCCGATGCAGAGCCCGCCGCACGTGCGCAGCGTGATGTCGGGGATCAGGTCGGGGCGGTTGATGGCGTCCACGACGCGGTGCGCCTCGGCCAGGGCCTGCGCTGCGTCGGTGTCCTGCCTCAGCAGGACGGCGAAGCGCTGGTCGCTGAACCGGGCGAGGGAGTCGCCCGTGCGGATCGTGGCGCGCATGGTGCGGGCGACGGTCCGCAGCAGCTCCTCCCGGGCGTCGTCCCCCACGGTGTTGTCGGCCGGACCGGCCGTCGCGAGGTCGATGAGCAGCAGGGAGATCTCGCCCGTGGCGGACTCGTAGAGCCGGTGCCGGACGGCCCGGTCCAGGCTCGTCCGGTTGGGCAGCCCGGTGACGACGTCGTGGTAGGTCACGTGCTGCAGCCGTGACTGCAGGCCGACCCGCTCGGAGACGTCACGGACGGCGACCAGGTAGCCCCGGGCCAGCGGGGTGATGACGGACTCCACGTGCACCACCGCGGCACTGGTGGTGGTGAGGGCCGACTCGAGGCGCAGGGTGGACTGCATACGGGCGTTGGGGGCGTAGGTCAGGTGCGCCAGCACCTCGGGCGACACGTCCGGGAGGACGTCGCTGATGTGCTGCCCGGCCAGGTCGCTCTCGCGCAGGCCGAGGATCGTGCTGAGCGCCTGCGAGGCGAAGACGACGCGGCCCGTGCGGTCCAGCTCGATGATGATGTCGCGCGTCTCGCTCACCAGCAGTCGCATGTGGCGCTCCTGCTCCTGCACCGAGCTCGCCAGCTGGCGGGAGTGGTGGCCCTCGTGCAGGTGCAGCGCGACGAGCAGGAAGAGGATGAAGCACAGGGCGCGCACCGTCCCGGCCTCGATCCCGAGCGACCCCACCGAGAGCATGAGCGCCGCCCCCACGAGCAGGCTCAGCCCGCTGACGACGAACAGGTCGCGGTGCGGGTCGTGCAGGGTGCGGGCCAGCGGTGCGGCGGGGCGCCGGGAGACGAGCAGCGCCGCCCACGTCAGCAGGCCGCACTGCGCGATCCACAGGCACTGGGACACGGCCCAGGCGGCACCTCCCGGCAGCAGGTAGGTCAGCAGGTCGCCGACGGTGGAGCTCAGGACGGACAGGCCGACGAGGACCTGGATCCCCCGTGCGCGACCGCCGTGCGCCGGCACGACGAGCAACCAGCTGATGACGGCCGCGGAGATCCCCCCGACCAGACCGATGACGACGAGGACCGACTCCACGCCGGTGCCGAGGGCGAAGCCGCTGAGCCACCGCTGGGGGTCGAAGTGCCAGACAGCCGTCCACAGGCAGGCGGTGAGCAGCGTGGCGTGGATCATCGTGGTGACGAGCCTGAGTGCCGAGTCTGCGGCGAAGCACTCCACGGACTGGAGGATCAGGCACGTCGCGACGGCATACAGCACCGAGGGCGTCAGCCCCAGGCCCTGCCCGACGGTGACCTGGAGGAGGTTGGCGACCAGGTTGAGCGCCATGGCACCGGCCAGCAGCAGCCACCCGGCGCGGTCGAGCCCACGGCTGCGCACCGCGGCGACGGCAGCCACGGCTGCCGAGACCAGGGCAGAGGTCCACAGCAGCGGTGCCCCCAGCTCGGGACGGGTCAGAGAGGCCACCGACGGGAGGAGGACCAGGGGTACGCCGAGTGCTGCGGCGACCGCGGTCCGTGAATGCATAGGGCCATAGTGGAGCATGAGCCACGGGGAATCACGCGAACCCACAGATCAGGGACGAGGTGAAGGGGAAATCGGCACGAGCCGGACATCTGGAGCGGGTGACGAGAATCGAACTCGCACTGGCAGCTTGGGAAGCTGCTGTTCTGCCATTGAACTACACCCGCGGGCAGCACCTGCGTGCTGACGTGGGAGCCAGCATACCCAATCCCGGAGCGGTTCCCGTCACCGAACCGCCCGACCGTCACCGCCGCCGCCGAGTCGTCGACCCGCCGGCGTCACCGTGAGCGGTAGCGTGGCCGTCGTGCTGCTCTCCGACCGTGACATCCGGGCCCAGATCGACCAGGGCCGGGTGGTCCTGGACCCCTACGACCCCGAGATGGTCCAGCCGTCGAGCGTGGACGTGCGCCTGGACCGTTACTTCCGGCTGTTCGACAACCACAAGTACCCGGTCATCGACCCCGCCCAGGACCAGCCTGAGCTGACCCGGCTCGTCGAGGTCGAGGCCGGTGAGGGCTTCGTCCTGCACCCGGGGGAGTTCGTCCTCGGGTCGACGCTCGAGGCGGTCACGCTGCCGGACGACCTGGCTGCGCGGGTGGAGGGCAAGTCCTCCCTCGGCCGGCTCGGCCTGCTGACGCACGCCACCGCCGGGTTCGTCGACCCCGGGTTCTCCGGGCACGTCACCCTGGAGCTGTCCAACGTCGCCACGCTCCCCATCGTGCTGTGGCCCGGCATGAAGGTCGGCCAGCTCTGCTTCATGCGGCTGACCTCGGCCTCCGAGCACCCCTACGGCAGCGCGGTCTACGGGTCGCACTACCAGGGACAGCGCGGCCCGACCGCCAGCCGGTCGTTCCACAACTTCCACCGCTCCGAGCTGACCTGAGCAACGTCAGGCCAAGGTGGTCGGGGCCTCGTGCTCGGCCCGGACCGCCAGCACGGCGCACGCCGCGTCCAGCAGCACCTGCTTGGTGGTGTCGCTGACGATCCGCTTCTGCACGTGGGAGCGGTCGGTGACGCCGATGACCACCATCGTCACGTCGGCCTCCTCGATCGCGGTGAGGATCTCGTCGGCCCCGCGCAACCCGTGCTCCCCCTGGCGCCACCGCCAGTCGATCCCTGCCCCGTCGAGCTGCCGCTCGACCTCTCGGACCGCCTCCTCATCGAGCTCCGCGGGGGTGTCGTGCCAGTCACGGGCGGCGTTCACGACGATGACGTCGCAGCCCATCGCCCGGGCCTCGGCCACGCAGTGGCGCAGCGCTGCACGACCCGGCTCGGTGGGGGCGTAGGCAAGGCAGATCGTCATGGATCCTCCGTCGGCAGGTGGGGGACGGCCTCGGCTCACGATAGGTGGCGTGCCGGATCTGCGCCGAACGTGCCCCACGGGAGCGGGTAGGTGTGCGGGCTCCCCACCGGCATGGTCGCGTGGCAGTTTGCCCGCCGAGGGGGCGCAGATCTCGCGAGTCGCGGCGTGTCGTGCGCATGTGCGACCGCTCGGTGCCGTCCGGGAGTCGTGGGCGGGGGGTCGTGGGCTGGGGGCTCACTTTGTGCCGTCAGAAGGTGGGGGGAGGAAGCGAGAGGGGCGCGGCCATGGCCACGCCCCTCTCGCCTCGGGTCAGTCCTCAGTCCTCGTCCCAGGGGTCCTTTACCTGGTCGCCCGGGGGTATGACGATCTCCGGCTTCGCGGCGTCGGGCGTCGCCGCCGGCGTGGGCTTGGACTCCTTCCCAGGCGCGGGCTCTGGGTCGGGCTGGGTCTGGGCGGCCGGTGCCGGTGCGGCGGTGGCCGTGTCGTCGTCGTCGTCCCAGGGGTCGGCGACGTCGTTGGTGGTGGTGACCGGGGTCGGCTCTGGGTCGGGCTGGGTCTGGGCGGCCGGTGTCGGTGCGGTGGTGGCCGTGTCGTCGTCGTCCCAGGGGTCGGCGACGTCGTTGGTGGTGGGAGCCGGGGTCGGCTCTGGGTCGGGCTGGGTCTGGGCGGCCGGTGTCGGTGCGGTGGTGGCCGTGTCGTCGTCGTCCCAGGGGTCCTTTACCCGGTCGCCCGGGGGTATGACGATCTCCGGCTTCGCGGCGTCGGGCGTCGCCGCCGGCGTGGGCTTGGACTCCTTCCCAGGCGCGGGCTCTGGGTCGGGCTGGGTCTGGGCGGCCGGTGCCGGTGCGGCGGTGGCCGTGTCGTCGTCGTCCCAGGGGTCGGCGACGTCGTTGGTGGTGGTGACCGGGGTCGGCTCTGGGTCGGGCTGGGTCTGGGCGGCCGGTGCCGGTGCGGCGGTGGCCGTGTCGTCGTCGTCCCAGGGGTCGGCGACGTCGTTGGTGGGAGCCGGGGTCGGCTCTGGGTCGGGCTGGGTCTGGGCGGCCGGTGCCGGTGCGGTGGTGGCCGTGTCGTCGCCGTCGTCCTCGTCGTCCCAGGGGTCGGCGACGTCGTTGGTGGTGGGAGCCGGGGTCGGCTCCGGGTCGGGCTGGGTCTGGGCGGCCGGTGCCGGTGCGGCGGTGCCCGTGTCGTCGTCGTCGTCCCAGGGGTCGGCGACGTTGGCGGCGTGGACCGCCTCCTGGTCGTTCTCGTCCGGGACGCGCACCTCCTCCTGCTCCTCGGCCGCGGCCTCCTGCGTCGGGGACGTCTGCGTCTGCCGGTCGTCGCGGTCCGGCTTGATGCCCTCGGGCGCGCCGTCCGCAGCGACCCCGGCCGCCCCGGTGGCCGTGGCCGCCGCCGCTGCCGCTGCCGCCTCCTCGACGGGAGCCTCGACCTCGTCGCCGCGCCGGACCGCAGCGAGCAGCATCTGCGCGACGTCGACGACCTCCACCTGCTCGACGGAGGCATCGTCGGCCTCCTTGGCGGTGACGCCGTCGGAGAGCATGACGCGGCAGAAGGGGCAGCCCACCGCGATCCGGTCGGCGCCCGTGGCGAGCGCCTCCTCGGTGCGGTTCATGTTGATGCGGGTGCCGAGCTTCTCCTCCATCCACATGCGGGCACCGCCGGCGCCGCAGCAGAAGGACGTCTCGCCGTGGCGGGGCATCTCGCGCAGCTCGACGCCGGGGAGCGAACCGATGAGCTCGCGGGGTGGGGCATAGACGTTGTTGTGCCGCCCCAGGTAGCAGGGGTCGTGGTAGGTCACGACGGGTGCGCTCGAGGCGGGGTTCTTGGCGGTGGACTTGCGCGCGTCCTCGGCCGGGCGCGACACCGGCACGAGGCGCTTCTCGCGCACGAGACGGTTGAGCAGCTGCGTGTGGTGCAGCACCTCGTAGCTGCCGCCGACCTGTGGGTACTCGTTCTTGATGGTGTTGAAGCAGTGGGCGCAGGTCACGACGATCTTCGTCGCACCGGCCTCGTTGAGCTGCTCGACGTTCTGCTGCGCGAGCATCTGGAAGAGGACCTCGTTGCCCGCGCGGCGGGCGGAGTCACCGGTGCAGGTCTCGCCGTCACCCAGCACGGCGAAGCTGACACCCGCGGTGTCCAGGAGCTCGGCAACGGCGCGCGAGGTCTTCTTGGCGCGGTCCTCGAAGGCACCGGCGCAGCCCACCCAGAAGAGGTAGTCGACCTCGGACAGGTCCTCGACGTCCTTGCCGACCTGCTTGACCGGGAACGGCAGGTCCTTGGCCCAGTCGAGGCGGGCGCGCTGCGCCATGCCCCAAGGGTTGCCCTTGGACTCCATGTTCTTGAAGAGTCCGCCCAGCTCGGCGGGGAAGGCCGACTCGATCAGCACCTGGTTGCGCCGCAGGTCGACGATGGTGTCCACGTGCTCGATGTCGACGGGGCACTGCTCGACGCACGCGCCGCAGGTCGTGCAGGACCACAGCACGTCCTCGTCGATGACGGCCTCGGGGCCGAGTGCGTCGTATGCCGTGAGGGGGTGCTCCATGTCATACCCGGTCTGGCCGACGAGGGGCATGTGCGCGAGCGCCTTGGTGTGCTCCGGCAGCCCCGCCCGGGCCTCCTCCGAGGCCATCATCCACGGTGCCTTGGCGTGCGCGTGGTCGCGCAGCGTCATCACGAGCAGCTTGGGGGACAGGGGCTTGTCGGTGTTCCACGCGGGGCACTGCGACTGGCAGCGGCCGCACTCGGTGCAGGTGGTGACGTCGAGCAGCTGCTTCCAGGTGAGGTCCTCGGCCTTGGCGACACCCATCGAGGTGTCCTCGTCCATCTCCTCCACGGCGTCCATGGAGAAGGGCTTGCCGTCGATGGTCATGGGCTGCAGCGCGCCCAGCGCGGTCCGCCCGTCGGCGTTGCGCTTGAACCAAATGTTGAAGAAGGCGAGGAAGCGGTGCCAGGCCACGCCCATGGTGGGCTGCAGGGCGATGGTGATCATCCAGGCGAAGGACACGAGGATCTTGATCATCGCGACGAGGTAGATCGCCTCCTCGATCCCGGCGATGCTCAGACCGCCCCACATGCCGCGCATCCACCCTGTCAGCGGGAAGTGGAGCGCGATGTTGGTGCCCGGGTGCAGGCGCTCGACGTGGGCGGCCTCGAGGGTGCGCAGCAGCGCGATGCAGATGGTGACCGCGAGGATCGTGACCTCGACGTAGTAGGCCTGCCACCAGGTCGACCCGAAGAAGCGGCTGCGGCGGCCGTGCTCGCCGGCGGCGCTGCGCGGGTGCTGACGCTGGCGCACCACGATCAGCAGGATGATCCCGAGGAAGCCGCCGACCGTGAAGAGCTCGATCAGCCACTCGAAGGGCGGGAAGGTGCCGATGATCGGCAGCCGGAAGTCCGGCCAGATGAGCTGGAAGAAGGCGTTGACCAGCGTCGCGAACAGGATGAGGAAGGACAGCGCCGTGAACCAGTGCGCTATGGAGACCCAGGGCAGCCGCGCCATGCGCGTGTGGCCCAGGAACTCGCGGACCAGGGTCATCGTCCGCTTGGCCGGCTCGCCGGTGCGCGTCGGGTCGGGCCGGCCGGTGCGAAAGAGCCTGGTGAACCGGAACACCTGCCGGAAGAGCAGGATCCACCCGATGCTCGGGATCACGAAGCACAGCACGAGGGCTGTGGTCTGCAGCGCTGACATGCGGTGATCCTACGGTCGGGTAGTGACATGGCGGCACGTCTGACGAGTGATGTGTGACGGGGATCGCTAGCCCGGTCGGGTCCGGTCCCTGGGATGCGGCTGCGTCATCCCGCGTGGCATAACACAATGTTGGACAAGCGATAACGTGGGAATCACCTTCTCGTCCCGGACGTTGCCGCGGACGAGAACACGACAGGGCCCACGCGGCCTTCAGCCATCGAGAGAGCGGAGAACGCCCCATGCCCATCCACGACGACGTCACTTCCATCGTCGGACGCACCCCCCTGGTGCGCATCAACCGCATCATCGACACCAAGGACAGCGGCACCACCGTCGCGGCGAAGCTCGAGTTCTACAACCCCGCGAACTCGGTGAAGGATCGGATCGGCGTGGCCATCGTGGACGCGGCCGAGCAGTCCGGCGAGCTCGAGCCGGGCGGCACCATCGTCGAGGCGACCTCGGGCAACACCGGGATCGCGCTGGCCATGGTGGGTGCGGCCCGCGGCTACAAGGTCGTCCTGACCATGCCGGAGACCATGAGTGCCGAGCGCAAGGCCCTGCTCAAGGCGTACGGCGCCGAGCTGGTCCTCACCCCGGGCTCGGAGGGCATGAAGGGCGCCGTCAACAAGGCCGAGGAG
This sequence comes from Arsenicicoccus cauae, assembly GCF_043162025.1. Lineage (NCBI taxonomy): Bacteria > Bacillati > Actinomycetota > Actinomycetes > Micrococcales > Intrasporangiaceae > Arsenicicoccus > Arsenicicoccus cauae. The sequence goes on from NZ_CP171001.1 coordinate 1,100,287, forward strand.
ATCGTCGCCGAGCGGCAGGGCGTGCTGGCGCGTCAGTTCGCGAACGCCGCCAACCCCGAGATCCACCGCCGCACGACGGCCGAGGAGATCTGGGCCGACACCGACGGCAAGGTCGACATCGTGGTCGCGGGTATCGGCACCGGCGGGACCATCACCGGCGTCGGCCAGGTGCTCAAGGAGCGCAAGCCCGGCGTGCAGATGATCGCCGTCGAGCCCGCCGAGTCCGCCATCCTCAACGGCGGTCAGGCCGGTCCGCACAAGATCCAGGGCATCGGTGCCAACTTCGTCCCCGAGGTCCTCGACACCGAGATCTACGACGAGGTCATCGACGTCAACATCGACCAGTCGGTCGAGTGGGCCCGCAAGGCCGCGACCCAGGAGGGCCTGCTCGTCGGTCTGTCCTCCGGCGCCGCGCTCTACGCCGCCGCCCAGGTCGCCGCCCGGCCCGAGAACGCCGGCAAGACGATCGTGGTCATCATCCCCTCCTTCGGTGAGCGCTACCTGTCCACCGTGCTGTTCGAGGGCATCACCTCCTGATCGGCCGTATGCCGAACCACCCGCCGCCACACGAGATGAGCTGATGACATGACGACCTTCACCACCGCCGCGGCCCACCGCGCCAAGGCCGACGTCAACCTCGCCCCGCTCGTGACCCAGCGTCAGGGTGGCGTGGGCTTCGTGGCCGGGGTCCTGGAGGACCTCGACGCGGCGATCGAGAGGGACCCGGCGGCGACCGGTCGCCTGCAGATGGCCCTGGTCTCGCCGGGCCTGCACGCGGTGTGGTCCCACCGTGTGACGCACCAGCTGTGGCAGCGCCCGTCGCTGCGGCTGCCGGCGCGCCTGCTGTCCAACGTGACGCGGGCCCTGACCGGCGTGGAGATCCACCCGGGCGCGACGATCGGTCGGCGGTTCTTCATCGACCACGGCATGGGCGTCGTCATCGGCGAGACGGCCGAGATCGGCGACGACTGCATGCTCTACAACAGCGTCAACCTCGGGGGCCGCTCGCTCGCCAAGGGCAAGCGTCACCCCACGCTGGGCAACGGTGTCACGATCGGGTCGGGCGCCCGCGTCCTCGGCGCCATCACGCTGGGCGACGGTGCGCAGGTCGGCGCCAACGCCGTGGTGGTCAAGGACGTCCCGGCCAACGCCGTCGCCGTCGGCATCCCCGCGCAGGTGCGGATCCCGGGGCCGGACCAGAGCCCGACCGACGCGATGTATGACGATCCCGCCGTCTGGATCTAGCCGCCCTGGACCGGGCCGCCGCGCGACCGGGCGGTCCGGTCACGCGCACGACGGAGGCGCCGCACCCCCGCGCGGGGTGCGGCGCCTCCGTCGTGCGGGCAGGGCCCTCGGTCAGTGACCGGACTCGTACTTGACGGTCTGCGGCTCCACGTCGCTCGAGCTCTCGACCCCGATCTGGTTGCCGGAGTGGTCCCCGGTGACCTTGGACCTGGCGGTGGCCGCGGCACCCTGGGCCTTGGCCTGGGCGGCACCGGCCGCCTCCTGCGCCTTGGCCTGGGCGGCGGCGGCGGCCTCCTGGGCCTTGGCCTGCACGACGGGGGCCTTCTCCTTGACGGCGTCCGTCGCGAGGGCGACCTTCTCCTGGACGCGGGGGTCGTTCCAGACGGTGTCCGCCTGGGACTTGATCTGCTGGTAGCGGCCCTGGCCGGCGCGGGCGCCGAGGACGTAGCCGAGGCCGGCGCCGGCGATGAACATCAGTCGCTTCTGCATGTGGAGTCTCTCCTAGGGGTTCGGGGTGACCGCCGAGGCGGTCGTCGACGTCAGCCGTGCGGTGTCAGCCGATGCGGCCGTCGGTGGTGGGGGTGACGCCGGTCGTGGAGGCGGAGGGGGAGGTCGAGGTCGACGCCGGGGCGGTGCCGCCGGAGACCGCACCCACGGCCTTGTCGACCAGCCCGTGCGCCTGCGGCGGGGTCTGCGCCTTGACGGCCTGCGCGGCCTCCGCGATCTTGCTCTGGACGGACGGGTTCTGCAGGGCCGAGGTCGACCGCTGCACGAGCGCGTCGTACTGCCCACGACCGCCACGGGCACCGAGGACGTACCCGGCGCCGACGCCGGCGAGGAAGCTGAGCTTGTTGAGCATGATGGATCCTTCCGGTAGGAGTGAACGCTTGTCGTCTCCATGCCCCGAGCGGCTCCGCCTTATGACCCTAGGCCCGACTTTTTGCCGGACCGGTAGTCTGTGCGGGTCCCGCACGCAGCTGCGGGTCGGGAGGGCTCGCATAGTGGCCTAGTGCGGCGGTCTTGAAAACCGCTAACGGTGCAAGCCGTTCGTGGGTTCGAATCCCACGCCCTCCGCCAGGTCGGGGCGGCGGATCGACGCAGTCACCGATTGTTCACCTCCTGGGGATCACAGCGGACCGCCCCGGTGGTAGGTTGGGGCACGGTTGCTGAAGCAGTTCCTCGCAAGACGTAGATGTAGCCCTCCGCCTCCCGGCCCCACCGGCTGGCCGCGCGGGGGTCGTTCACGAAGGACGGGCATGTCCCGTGACGTGGGGGGTAAGGCAATCTGGACGGGGCGCATCCTGCTCCCCGGTCATAGCCAGACATAACGAAAGTAGTAATACCCATGGCACAGGGCACCGTTAAGTGGTTCAACGCTGAGAAGGGCTTCGGCTTCATCGCTCAGGATGGTGGCGGTCCGGACGTGTTCGTCCACTACTCCGCGATCCAGAGCAACGGCTACCGCAGCCTCGACGAGGCGCAGCGCGTCGAGTTCGAGGTCACCCAGGGCCCCAAGGGCCCGCAGGCGGACGCCGTCCGCCCCATCTGATCCTCATCGATCTCCTCCGGCGCTGACCGGCTCCCACGGAGCCGGACCCGGAGACCAGGACCCCCGACAGACGACCTGTCGGGGGTTCTCGGCGTCAACAGGAGGGTTTGCCCAGGCTGCGTCGATACACTCGGCCGAAGTCTGGTCGGCCAAAGCCTGCCGTCGCCAACCTGAAAGGTCGCCCCGTGAAGGATCCTGACGAGTCCGCACGCCCGGGCTCGGCGGCCTCGACGCCGGGTGGATCGGCACCGGACGGCTCCAGCACCCCGGAGTCCTCGCTGCCTTCCGATCTCACCCGACGAGAGCTGCGCGCCCTGCGGCGCCGGCGTCCGATCCTCAAGGGGATCGTCATCGCGCTCGTCGTCGTCCTGGCGGTGGTCGTCGGCGGCGGGCTGTACGCGGCATACCGACTGAACGGCAACCTCTCGTCGCTGGACATCACCGACAACCTCCTCAAGCCCGCGCCGGGCGCCACCACCGACCCGACCACGGGCCACACCGCCATGAACCTCCTGGTCATGGGGGTCGACACCCGTGAGGGTGCCAACAGCGCGTATGGCGACCCCACCGAGGACCCGGGGCTGCGCTCGGACACGACGATGCTCGTGCACCTGGCCGCCGACCGGCGCTCGGCCGTCGTGGTGTCCATCCCCCGCGACGCCATGATCCCTGCCCCGCCCCGCCAGGGTGAGTCGTCCGCGTCGGCCTCCTCCGCCGCGACGCCGAGGGCGGCCACCTCGTCGACCACGCCCGCCACCGCGGCCACGTCGACGCAGACCGGCGCCGGCCCCGGATGCGTCATCGACGCGCCGGTGAGCCGGTGGACCAAGCGGATGTTCAACTCCAACATCGAGGACGGGGGCGTCACCTGCGTCGTGGCCACCGTCATGCAGAACACCGGCATCTCGATCGATCACGTCATGACCGTGGACTTCACCGGCTTCAAGAACATCGTGGACGCCCTCGGCACGGTCGAGATCTGCACGACCTCACCGGTCAAGGACAAGTACAGCGGCCTCGACCTGGCCGCCGGACGGCACAGGCTCAACGGCGAGCAGGCGCTCGCGTTCGTGCGCACACGGCACGGGGTCGGTGACGGCTCGGACACCGGACGCGTCAAGCTGCAGCAGGACTTCCTCGCGGCCGTGGTGCGCCAGGCGACCTCGACCGGCGTGCTCCTCAACCCGCCGCGGCTCTACAACGTCCTGGACGCGGCCACCCGGTCCCTCAAGACCGACGCCGAGCTCGCCAACGTCTCCGCCCTGTCCGGCCTGGCGGCGCAGCTGCGTGAGATCAGGCCGGCCAACATCCGATTCATCACGGCGCCGATCGAGCCCTACCCCCAGGACAAGGAGCGCGTGCAGCTGAGCGCCGCCGCGGGGCCCCTCTGGGAGATCCTCCGCAAGGACGAGCCGTGGCCCGGCACGACCGGAGCCTCGGGATCGGCCTCCGCCGCCGCCAGCTCGACCCCGGCCGTGGCGCCCAGCTCGGTCTCGGTGGCCGTCGAGAACGCCTCGGGCACCGCCGGCCTCGGTGGCCAGGTGGCGCAGGCGCTGCGCGTGCAGGGCTTCACCGTCGGTGCGGTGACCGCGGCCGCCGCGCCGAGCAACGGCGTGGTCGTGCACCACACGGCGTCCCAGCTCGCGCAGGCCCAGGAGGTGGCGCTGGCGTTCCCCGGCGCCATCCTCAAGGCCGACGGCGCCGCCGGCAGCTCCGTGCGGGTGTCCGTCGGGCGCGGCGCCCCCAGGGTCGTGGCGGTGCCCAACCGCGCGGGCCAGGCGCCGCTGCCCGCGCAGCCGATCACGGCGGCCCCGGTGCCGGGCAGCACCACCTCGAGCACGCCCACGTTGGAAGCCAAGGTGGCTAGCGACGACGTGTGCAGCGACACCAGCAAGAGCTGACCCAGCCGCGGTGCGGGCGTTTTGGTCCTGCGCGCGCCCGACCGGTAGCCTGTGCGGGTTGCACTGGAGGTGTCGCATAGTGGCCTAGTGCGCCCGCCTGCTAAGCGGGTTGAGGTTGAAAACCTCTCGCGGGTTCAAATCCCGCCACCTCCGCCACCACCCTCACCAGGGACCGAGAGCCCCCGACCATCGTGGTCGGGGGCTCTCGTCTCTGCCCGCCTCGCGTCCTCCCGCCCGTATGCCGACCCGGCCGCCGTCTCGGCATACGGGCACTCGGTCCGGGATGAGACCCCGGTCATGGGCGGGGTGAGGCACGGCTTACCGTGATGACATGGACTTCTCTTTGTCTCCGGTGCAGGAGCAGTGGCGCGACCGGATGGCCGACTTCCTCCAGCGGGAGGTGTATCCCGCCGAGGCCGTGGCCCGTCGGGAGGTCGCCGAGCTCGACGCCGAGCACCGCTGGACCCGGCCCGCCGTCATGTCGCGGCTGGCGGACGAGGCTCGGGCCGCGGGCCTGTGGAACCTCGGGCTCCCGGCTCCCTACGGCGCCGGGCTGAGCCACCTCGACCTCGCCCCCGTCGTCGAGCTGTCGGGACGGTCGCCGCACCTGGCCCCGGAGGCCATCAACGCCAACAGCCCCGACGTGGGCAACATGGAGCTGCTGCTGCGCTACGGCTCGCCGGAGCAGCAGGAGCGCTGGCTCGCACCGCTGGCGGCCGGCGAGATCCGCTCGTCCTTCGCGATGACCGAGCCCGACGTCGCGTCGTCCGACGCCGGCAACATCTCGACGTCGATCGAGGTCGACGAGCAGACCCAGGAGGTCGTGATCAACGGCCGCAAGTGGTGGTCGAGCGGGGCCATGGCTCCCGACTGCCGCGTGATGCTCGTGATGGGCAAGTCCAACCCCCGCGGGCAGCGGCACCTGCAGCACTCGGTCGTGATCGTGCCGCGGGACACCCCCGGCGTGCGGGTCGTGAGGTCGATGTCGGTGCTGGGCTACGACGACCCGTTCACCGGGGGGCACGGGGAGGTCGCCTTCGAGGACGTGCGGGTGCCGCTGGCCAATGTCGTGGGCTCGCTGCACCGCGGCTACGCGCTGGCGCAGGCCCGCATGGCGCCCACCCGTCTGACGCACTGCCTCAAGCTCGTCGGGGTGGCCGAGCGCGCCTTCGACCTGATGGCCGAGCGCGTGCCGCGACGGGTGGCCTTCGGGCGGCCGCTGGCGCAGCACGGTCTCGTGCAGGAGTGGGTCGCCCAGTCCCGCGTGGCGATCGACCAGGCCCGCTGGCTCGCCTACCGCGCGGCGTGGTCGCTGGACCACCAGGACGACCAGGACTCCGCCGCGGCGATCTCCGCGCTCAAGGTCGTGGCGCCCTCGATGGCCAGCACCGTGGTCGACCGGGCGATCCAGGCGCACGGCGCGCTGGGTCTGTCGCAGGACTCGCCGCTGGGGGAGCTCAACGCCTACGCCCGCCAGATGCACATCGCGGACGGGCCGGACGAGGTCCACCTCATGGCCGTGGCCCGGCACGAGCTGCGGCGCTTCGCGGGCTGAGTCAGGACATCCAGCGGCGCAGCGCGACGAACCTCACGACCGTCGACGCGACGTTGGCGACCGCCACGACGGTGGTCTGCACGCCGGCCGACGCGGTGGGCGCGGTCACGTGCAGCGCGAGCAGCGCCAGGCTCGTCAGCCCCCACGTGACCGCGAACACCGCCATCCCCTGCAGCTGGTGCCGCAGCGCGTCCTGCCGGCCCCGCACCTCGAAGGTCCAGGCGCGGTTGGCCGCCGTGTTGAGCACGGTCGACACGAGCAGCGCGACCAGGTTGGCCGCCAGGGCGCCGAGCACGCCCGTCAGGGCCGCGAACAGGCCGAGGTGCAGCACCGTGCTGGCGACGCCGATCGTGGCGAACCTGCCCAGCTGCGTGGCCAGCTCGGCCCCTGGCCGTCGCCGGCCGTGCTCGTCGACAGGCGGGGCGGTCGAGGTGGTCGGGGTGGTCATCGGTCGGTCCTCTCCGGGGGGTGACGAGCGCGAGGGGTATGCCGGAGCCCGGCGCCTGGTCAGGACGCCGCCAGCGGCTGGGTGAGGTCGTAGAAGGTCGTCCCGTCGATGCTCACCGTCTGGTAGCTCGCGGCGGCCCACGCGAGGATCTGGCTCGTGGTGGACGTCTCGGTCGACGAGCCGCCCATCCCGCCCGAGGCGAGCAGGTAGTGGATCTGGCCCGAGGCGACATAGGCCTGGAGCTGCGCCAGCGTGGGCGACGGGTCGGTGCCGTTGAAGCCGCCGAGCGCCATCACCGGCTGACCGGTGGCGAGCTGCAGGCCGGCGGCGTTCTGCGACCCGACCGCGGCGGCCACCCAGGTGTAGCGGTCGGCGTCGGCGGACAGCGCGCTCACGACCTCAGTGGAGGGGGTGCTGGCGCCGAGCAGGCCACCCATGCCGCCGGCCATCCCGCCGGGCCCACCGGCACCGGCCGCGCCGGGCCTACCGGCACCGGCCGGTCCACCGGCTCCGCCGGGTCCACCGGCTCCGCCAGGTCGACCGGCTCCGCCCATGCCGGAGCCGGTCGACGGGCCGGCGGTCACGATCGAACCGGTGTGCGCGGTGGTCACCGTCTGCGCGCTGTAGGCCGCGGGCCCGGCAAGGACGGCGACGACGGCGGCTCCGGCCACGACCCTGACGGCCGAGGCGTGGATCCGGTCGAGCACCAGCAGGAGCAGGGCGGCGGCGAGCCCGAGGACGACCACGACCCACCGCAGCCACGGCAGGAAGTCCGCCGAGCGGGCGAGCAGGACGAAGGACCAGGCCGAGGCGATGGCGGTGGCGGCCGAGAGGGTCGTCATACCGAACCGGTCGCGGCGCTCCCAGGCGAGGGTGGCGCCGATGGCGACCACCGCGGCCACGGCCGGGGCGAGGGCCACGGTGTAGTAGGCGTGGAAGATGCCGGCCATGAAGCTGAAGGTGAGGGCCGTGACCACGAGCCAGCCGCCCCACACGATCAGCTGGGCGCGCCGGCCGTCGGTGCGGGGGCGGCGCCCGCGCATCACGAGCCCGGTGACGAGCAGCAGCAGCGCGGAGGGCATCAGCCAGGAGATCTGGCCGCCGATCTCGGCGTCGAACAGGCGGGTCAGGCCGGTCTGGCCCCACCCGTTGCCGCCGCCGACGGATCCCGCCTCGTCGCCCGTGAGGCGGCCGAGTCCGTTGTAGCCGAAGGTCAGCTCGAGGAAGGAGTTGGTCTGGGACCCGCCGATGTACGGCCGGGCCGAGGCGGGCACGAGCTCGACGATCGCGACCCACCACCCGGCGGAGAGGACCAGGGCCGCCCCGGCCGCGACCAGGTGGGTGATGCGGCGGCCGAGCGTCGTGTCGGCGGCCAGGAGGTAGGCGGCCGCGAGCGCCGGCACGACCAGGAAGACCTGGAGGGTCTTGGTGAGGAAGCCGAGGCCGAGGAAGGCGCCGGCGGCGAGAAGCCAGCGGGCGCGGCCCTCGTCGACGGCCTTGACGGTGGCCCAGGCGCCGAGGGTCATGAGCAGCACCAGCAGCGCGTCCGGGTTGTTGAACCGGAACATCAGCGTCGCGACCGGTGTGAGCGCCAGCGTCGCCCCGGCGATCAGGCCCGCGGCGGCGCCGAAGTGCCGCTTGACCGTGGCGTAGAGGACCCCCACCGACGCCACCCCCATGAGGACCTCGGGCAGCAGGATCGCGAACGAGCTCAGCCCGAGGACCCGCACCGACAGGGCCATGGCCCACAGCGACGCCGGCGGCTTGTCCACCGTGATGGCGTTCGCGGCGTCGGAGCTGCCGTAGAAGAAGGCCTTCCACGACTCGCCGCCGGCCTGGGCCGCGGCGGAGTAGAAGGCGTTGGCCCACCCGGAGCTGGTCAGGTCGTAGAGGTAGAAGGCCGCGGTCGCGCACAGCAGGATCACCAGCGACGGGCGGGCCCAGCTCGGGTCCTCGGCCGGGCCGCGCCACAGGCGGGCCGCTCGCCGCTCGGTGTCGGGCCTTGCCGCCGTGGGCTTCTCGTGGGGGGCGGTGAGACGGCGGGCGCTGCGCCGGAGGGTCGAGGTCGTCATGCCACCCACGGTCCGGCTCGCGCTTGTGGGGACCCTATGAGCCTGCTCTGCCGCTCCTACGCACCTCGCCACGCCCGTCCGCTGCCCCCACCCCCGCTCGATCCTGGGAGCGCAGGGGGTGATCGGGGTCAGCGGAGGGGGAGCGCGACCGTGAACTCCGTGCGCCCGGGCACGGACTCGACCCGCACGTCGCCGTGGTGCGCCTTGACGACGGCGTCGACGATGGACAGCCCGAGACCGGTCGAGCCGGCGGCGCGGTTGCGGGCGGTGTCGCCTCGGGTGAACCTCTGGAAGAGGTTGGGTTGCAAGGATTCTGGTATGCCGGGTCCGTCGTCGAGCACCCGGATGACGGCGCGCTCGCCCTCGACGCCCAGCGAGGTGCGGATCATGGTGCCCGCAGGGGTGTAGCTGCGGGCGTTGGCGAGCAGGTTGACCAGGACCTGCTGCAGGCGACCACGGTCGCCGGTGGCCTCGATCGCCGCGCCGGGCAGGTCCAGCTCCCAGCGGTGGTCGGGGGCGGTGACCTGCGCGTCGCTGACGCACTCGAGCACGAGCAGCGACAGGTCGACGGGCGCGTGCTCCAGGGGGCGCCCGGCGTCGAGGCGGGCCAGCAGGAGCAGGTCCTCGACGAGGGTGGTCATGCGCTTGGCCTCGGACTCGATGCGGTCGAGCGCGTGCCGCACGCCTCCGGGCACTGGTTCGCGCTCCTTGCGGCTGAGCTCGGCATACCCCCTGATCGAGGCCAGCGGTGTGCGCAGCTCGTGGGAGGCGTCGGCCACGAACTGCCGCACGCGCGTCTCGGACCGGTGCCGCGCGGTGAGGGAGCTGTCGACGTTGTCGAGGAGGGTGTTGAGGGCATGGCCGACCTGGCCGACCTCGGTGCGGGGGCTGGTGAGCTCGTCGGGGACGCGTTCGATGGGCGCCACCTCGCCGCGCGCGAGGTCCATCCGGGAGACCCGCGTGGCCGTGTCGGCGACCCGGCGCAGCGGGCGCAGGTTGCGCCGGACCAGCCAGGTGCCGATGAGCCCCACCAGGGCGAGGCCGGTGAGCGAGGCGAGGGTGATCGTGCGCAGCAGCTCCTGGATCGAGGCCTGGACGCGCTGCAGCGGGACCCCGGTCACGATGGTCGTGCCGGACCGGTATGCCGCGACCAGTCGGTAGTCGCCCAGCCCGTCGACGTCCACGCTGCGGGGCTGGCCGCCGACGCCGGAGCGGGCGATCGTGCCGACCTGCGCGGTGGTGAGACGGGAGTAGTCGCCGCCGGCGATGACGTAGTCGCTGAGCGCGCTCCCGTCCTGCAGGCACAGGCGCAGCATCCCCTCGCCGGTCCCCGGCGGCCGACTGGTGCAGGCGCGCAGGACGTCGTCGCCGTCGCCGAGACGGCCGCCCCGGTCGACCATCCGTGACTGCTCCAGCAGCTGCTCGTCGACCTGCTGGGTCAGGCGCTGCCCCATGACCAGCACGGTGGCGCCACCGATCGCGACCGTGACGGCGAGGAACAGCGCGACCACCGAGGTCACGAGCTTGGTGGTCAGGGACCAGTCGCGCACGCGCATGTGCTGATCAGGCCCCGTCGGCCGGCTTGAGGACGTAGCCGACGCCGCGCATGGTGTGGATCATCGGCTTCCGCCCGTGGTCGACCTTCTTGCGCAGGTAGGAGATGTAGAGCTCGACGACGTTGGCCTGGCCGCCGAAGTCGTAGTTCCACACCCGGTCGAGGATCTGGGCCTTGGACAGGACGCGCCTCGGGTTGCGCATGAGATAGCGCAGCAGCTCGAACTCCGTCGCGGTCAAGGTGATCTCGTCGTCACCGCGACGGACCTCGTGGGCGTCCTCGTCCATGACCAGGTCCCCCACGACGAGCAGGGATGCCGACTCCTCCTCGGCGATCGCGGTGCGGCGCATGAGGGCTCGCAGCCGCGCCACCACCTCCTCGAGGCTGAAGGGCTTGGTGACGTAGTCGTCGCCGCCCGCCGTCAGGCCGGCCACGCGGTCCTCGACGGCGTCCTTGGCCGTGAGGAACAGGACGGGGATGTTGGGGTCCTCCTGACGCATCTTGCGCAGGACCTCCAGGCCGTCGAAGTCCGGCAGCATCATGTCCAGGGCGACCGCGTCGGGCTTGAACTCCCGTGCGGCGCGGACCGCCTCGAGGCCGGTGCCCGCGGTGCGCACCTCCCAGCCTTCGTAGCGCAGGGCCATGGACAGCAGCTCGGCGATGTTGGCCTCGTCGTCGACGACGAGGACGCGGACGGGCGAGCCGTCGAGTCGGCGCAGGGCCGGGGCGGAGGTGGTGTGCGTGCTCATGCTCCTCATGACACCGGGCCTTCCTGTGGCGGTGGCAGGGCATTCCTGTGGCGATCCTGTGGGACCACTATGGCGGACTCCTGGCCCGTCGACATGGAGATCACAGCCTCGCCACAGCGCGGCTGCGGATCGTCGGTGGCACGACGCAACCCGCCAGGCAAGGAGACCGAGATGAACCCGCACCTCAAGAACGACGCCACCAATGCGGCGCCCGCGCCCTCGGTGGCTCCGGGCGCGACACCCGACGGGGCACCCGGCGCGGCACCGGCAACCGCCCCCACCCGGTGGTCGGGCCGCACGACGGCCGTGGCCGCTGCGCTCGCCGTCGGCCTGGCGACGGTCGGGGGAGGCGCGGTCGCCGCGGCCGCCCCCACGATCAACAGCCAGACGGCGGGTGGGATGGGCGGTCCGGGCCGCGGTCCGGGCGGCGGCGGGCCCGGCGGGCCCGGAGGTATGCCGGGTCAGGGGCCCGGCCAGGCGGGGCAGGTGCCGGGTCAGCAGGTGCCGGGTCAGCAGGTGCCGGGGCAAGCGGGCCAGGTGGCCCCGGGCGCGACGGGAGCGAGCTGATGCTGCTCGCACGGCTCGTCGCCCGCCACAGCGCGCGCCGGCTCCGTGCGACCCCGCGCCGCTCGCGCCTCGACCTGTCCCCGCTCCCGGTGTGCGGCTCCGGGGTGCCTCCGCTCGACGTGCAGCTCCGCCGCGCCTACCGGCGGTAGGAGGGGTCGCCGAGCTCGGCATACCGCCGGTGCAGCCGCGACCGCACCTCGGCCGGCGTCATGGCGCGCCGCTGCCGCTCGCCCCGGGCCACCAGGACGCCGGTCGCCGCGACCCCGGCGAGGCCGGCCGCGCCGAGGACCTTCCACCACGAGATGCGTCTCACGGCACGAGGATAGCCACCGCCCCTGCCGGGAGGGGGTGCCAGACTCGGCGCATGGCGATCACGCTCGACCAGGCCGTGGACCACGCTCGCACCGGTGACATCTGGGTGTTTCGGGGGGCCAAGGGCGCCGACCGGGCGATCCAGGTCCTGACCAACGCCCCCGTCAACCACGTCGGCATGGCGGTGGTGCTGGACGACCTGCCGCCGCTGATGTGGCACGCCGAGCTGGGCAAGGGCCTGGTCGACCTGTGGAGCGGGCAGCACCAGCGCGGGGTGCAGCTGCACGACCTGAGGGACGCGGTGACGCGCTGGCACGACGCCTACGGCCAGCGGGGCTTCCTGCGGCAGCTCACCCCTGAGGTGGGGCGCGAGCAGGAGGACGCGCTGCTGGGGACGATCGCGCGATGGGACGGCACGAGCTTCCCGGGCACCGCGACCCTCGCGGGCCGGTGGCTGCGGGGGCGACGCGGTCACCTGCCGTGGCGGCACGAGCAACGACCGATCTCGGCGCGCCCCGAGCTGGCCTACTGCGCGGAGGTCGTGGCGGTGACCTACGAGGAGATGGGGCTGCTCGAGCCGGGCCGCCCGTCGAGCTGGTACGACCCCGGCAGGTTCTGGTCGGGCGACCAGCTGCCGCTGGCCCCGGGGTGGCATCTCGGCGACGAGATCGCCGTGACGACGGGCTGACGCGGACCTGCCGGACCGGGGTGTTAGCGGCCGGGCTTCGGCATACCGGGGGGACAAGATCGACCGGCCTCGGTCTCATCAGCCTGGCGGACGAAGGCCGGTCGATGCCCCTACCGGGGGCGGGATCATCAGCCTGGCGGACGAAGGCCGGTCGATGTCCCTACCGGGGGCGGGATCATCAGCCTGGCGGACGAAGGCCGGTCGATGCCCCTACCCCCGGTAGGTCAGGCCTTGGAGACGCGGTCCTTGAGGCCGTCGAGCTCGGCGCGCAGCTCGGCGGGCAGCTCGTCGCCGAACTTGCCGAACCACTCCTCGACCAGGGGGAGCTCCTTCTCCCAGCTGGCCTTGTCGAAGGCCAGCGCGGTGGCGAGCTGCTCGTCGGTGAGGTCGAGGCCGTCGGTGTTGATCTCCTCGGGCTTGGGCAGCAGGCCGATCGGGGACTCGACGCCCTCGGCCTTGCCCTCGAGGCGGTCGACGACCCAGGCGAGGACGCGGGAGTTCTCGCCGAAGCCCGGCCACACGAACTTGCCGTCGTCGTCCTTGCGGAACCAGTTGACCTGAAAGATCTTGGGCATCTTGTCCGCGTCGCCCTTCTGGCCGATGGTGAGCCAGTGCTGCACGTAGTCACCGGCGTTGTAGCCGATGAAGGGCAGCATGGCCATCGGGTCGCGGCGCACGACGCCGACCGCACCGACCGCGGCGGCCGTGGTCTCCGAGGAGAGCGTGGCGCCCATGTAGGTGCCGTGCGTCCAGTCGCGGGACTGGGCCACGAGCGGGATGGTCGTGGCGCGACGCCCGCCGAAGAGGATCGCCGAGATCGGCACGCCGTTGGGGGAGTCGTACTCCGCCGCGGCCATCGGGCACTGGCTGATCGGTGTGCAGAAGCGGGCGTTGGGGTGGGCGGCCTTCTCCCCCGACTCCGGGGTCCACTCGTTGCCCTTCCAGTCGATGAGCTCGGCGGGCTTCTCGTCGGTCATGCCCTCCCACCAGACGTCGCCGTCCTTGGTGCGGGCGACATTGGTGAACACCGAGTTGCCGGCCTCGATCGTCTCCATCGCGGACCGGTTGGTGCTCCACCCCGTGCCGGGAGCGACGCCGAAGAGGCCGAACTCGGGGTTGACGGCATACAGCCGGCCGTCCTCGCCGAAGCGCATCCAGGCGATGTCGTCGCCGACCATCTCGGCCTTCCAGCCGGGGATGGTGGGGGCGAGCATGGCGAGGTTGGTCTTGCCGCAGGCGCTGGGGAAGGCGGCGGCGATGTAGTGGGTCTTGCCCTCGGGGTTGGTGAGCTTGAGGATCAGCATGTGCTCGGCCATCCAGCCCTCGTCGTGGGCGATGGCCGACGCGATGCGCAGGGCGTAGCACTTCTTGCCGAGCAGGGCGTTGCCGCCGTAGCCGGACCCGAAGGACCAGATCGCGCGCTCCTCGGGGAAGTGGACGATGTACTTGGTGTCGTTGCAGGGCCACGGGACGTCCTGCTCGCCCTCGGCCAGCGGCGCGCCGACGGAGTGCAGGCACTCGACGAAGTCGGCCTGCGTCTCCTCCATCTGCTTGAGCACGTCCGAGCCGACGCGGGCCATGATGCGCATCGAGGCGACGACGTAGGCGGAGTCGGTGATCTCGACGCCGTACATCGGCTGGTCGGCCTCGAGGTGGCCCATCACGAAGGGGATGACGTACATCGTGCGGCCCTTCATGCACCCCTGATAGAGGTCGCGCATGATGCCTTTCATCTCGTCCGGGGCCATCCAGTTGTTGGTGAAGCCCGCGTCCTTCTCGTCCTTGGAGCAGATGTAGGTGCGGTCCTCCACGCGAGCGACGTCACCCGGGTCCGAGGCGGCGTAGTAGCTGTTGGGCTTCTTGTCCTCGGCGAGCTTGATGAAGGTCCCGGAGTCGACCAGCGACTGGTTGAGCTGGGCGGCCTCCTCGTCCGTGCCGGTGATCCAGTGGATCTGGTCGGGCGTCGTCAGAGTGGCGATCTCCTCGACCCAGGCCGCGAGCTTCTTGTGCGTGGTGGACATGTGGATCCGGCCATCCCTTCTGGTTGCCGTCATTGGCAAGGCGTGCTTGTCACGGTAACCGCTGCCCACAGGCCCGGCCACCGAGAGAGTCGATCTGCGGGGAAGGTCACAATGAGGTTCACCTTGCCTGACATAGTTGAGTCGAGATTCGTTTGACGAGACGCGAGGAGTGCGGTCACGTGCAGCAGCTGCTGATGGGTGGGGTCCAGGTCGACGCCGGGAGCGAGCAGGAGGTCATGGACCTCTATCGCGCCGCCCTGCGGGGCGAGGGCCGCCCGCTCGCCATCGAGTCCGCCAACCTCGACCACCTGCACTGGTACCCCTCGGGCTCGCACGACCGCTCTGCCGGCTCGGTGGGCGACGGCTCTGGCAGTCTGCGCTGGCTGACCCTCATGGACGGCGCGCCCTTCGTCCTCACGGCCAAGCGGGTGACCGGCGTGACCTACCCCCGGCTGACGGGCGCGAGCCTGCTGGAGCCCCAGCTGCGCGTCGCGGCCGAGGAGGGTGCGTCGGTCGGCTTCCTCGGCGGTATGCCGGACATGCACGTGCGTCTGCGCGAGGAGCTCGGCCGCCGTCTGCCGGACCTCCGCATCGCGGGGACCTGGGCCCCGGAGCGGGCCGACATCACCTCGCCCGAGGGCGCGGCCCGCTGGGCCGAGACTGTGCGCGAGGCCGGCACCGACGTCGTCGTCGTGGGGCTGGGCAAACCGCGCCAGGAGGACTGGATCCGCGACCACGGCATCGCGTCCGGGGCGCGGGCGCTGCTGGCCTACGGCGCGGCGGCCGACTTCATCGCGGGGACCGTGCAGCGGGCGCCGCAGTTCTACCAGGACAACCACCTCGAGTGGGCCTACCGCCTGTCGCGCGAGCCCAAGCGCCTGGCCCGCCGCTACCTGCTGCAGGGTCCGCCCTCGCTGGCTCGCCTGGTCATCCACACCCGGCCCCGCCGCCGCTACTGAGGCCGCCACCGGCTCGGGCCGGGTCGACCGATTTCGTGGGGAGGCCCCCTCTGCTGTAAAGTCGTACCTCGTTGCGGACGCCCCCACGGGCGGCGCGGCGACTGCACCCGTAGCTCAACGGATAGAGCATCTGACTACGGATCAGAAGGTTAGGGGTTCGAATCCCTTCGGGTGCGCTCTGTGTTGAGACAGAAGCAAGGGCCCCGGCCGGCGGAGACGCTGGTCGGGGCCCTTCGCATTCCCCTGGGTCCCTGCGGTCCTCGCTGACGCCGAGCCGCGAGGCCCGGGCGCGAGGTCGCGGTGGAGGCGCGGGCGGCTGTCGATGCCGGCGCCTCAGCCGTGCACGTCCACACCAAGGACGCCGCCGGGGTGGACACCTTGGACGCCGATGACGTGGCGAGGTTCGTGCTGGTCGTTCGACAGGCGTGTCCGGGCGTTCCCGTGGGCGTGACCACCGGCGCCTGGGCATCAGCCGACCCGGCGGCACGGGTCCGGTCGGGGACGGCGCTGCCCGACTTCGCCTCGGTCAACTGGCACGAGGAGGGAGCGGACGACGTCGCCGCCGCCCTGATCGACCGCGGCATCGGCGTCGAGGCCGGGATCTGGCCCGGGGAAGGGCTGGCCCGGTGGCAGGCCTCGCACTGGCGCGGGAGCTGCTTGCGAGCCTTGGTCGAGCTGGCCGACGTCCCAGACGAGGATGCCGCCGCCTGGGTGGCCCGTCAGGCGACACCACTCGTCGACGGAGTCCACCGCCTCGAGCCGGAGCTCCCGGTCCTGCTCCACGGCGCAGAGGGCAGCACCTGGGCAGCCGTCGACCTCGCTGCCCGACTGGGGCTGGACACCCGGGTCGGCCTCGAAGACACCACCCGGCTGCCGGGCGGCGCGACCGCTGCCGGGAACGCGCAGCTGGTGGAGGCGCCCTCACCCGCGTCGCCGAGACCCGGTCGAGCAGAGCGCCCGCGGCCGATCCCGACAGCAACGACTGAGCGCGCGGCATGCCGCCGCGGCCTGCCGCGGTCAGGCGGCCCGGAGGCGGTGTGCGCTCTGTCCGGGGGAGAGGTCGAGACGGCGCAGGAGCTGCGCGTTGACGGCCACGACCACGGTGGACAGGGACATCAGGACGGCGCCGACGCTCATGGGGAGGACGAAGCCCACGGGTGCGAGCACCCCTGCGGCGAGTGGCACCGAGACGAGGTTGTAGCCGGCGGCCCACCAGAGGTTCTGGCGCATCTTGGCGTAGGTGGCCCGGGACAGCTCGACCACCGACAGGACCGACCGCGGGTCGGAGGATGCGAGGACGACGCCGGCCGAGCCGATCGCGACGTCCGTGCCGGCCCCGATCGCGATGCCGACGTCCGCCTGGGCGAGGGCGGGAGCGTCGTTGACGCCGTCGCCGACCATCGCGACCCGGCGGCCCTCGGCCTGCAGCTCCGCGACCTTGGCGGACTTGTCCTCCGGTCGGACGCCCGCAAAGACGCGGTCGATGCCGAGCTCGTGGCCGACGGTGTCGGCCACGGCCTGCGCGTCGCCCGTGATCATGACCACCTGTATGCCGAGGTCGTGCAAGGCGTCGACCGTCTCGCGGGACTCGGCCCGGATCTCGTCGGCGAGCCTCAGCGCCCCGGCCACCTCGCCGTCGACCAGGACGTGGAGGATGATCGCGCCCTCGGCGCGCCAGGCATCCGCCGCGGGGAGCTCGCGCTGGGCCCGGTGCTCGAGGAGCTGTGGACCACCGACCTCGACCACGGACCCGTCGACCGTTGCTCGGACGCCCACTGCGGGCGACGACGAGAAGTCGGTGGCGCGCCCCACCGAGATCGCTCGCGCCTGGGAGGCGCCGACGATGGCGCGTGCCAGAGGGTGCTCGCTGTCGGTCTCCGCGGCGGCGGCCAGCGCAAGCAGCTCGTCGGCCGAACGGCCCCGGGCGGGCTCCACGGCGGTGACGGTGGGCTCGCCCTTGGTCAGCGTGCCGGTCTTGTCGACGAGCACGGTGTCCACCGTGCGCATGGACTCCAGCGCCAGTCGGTCCTTGACGAGGACACCTCCGCGGGCGGCTCGCTCGGTGGCGATCTGGACGACCAGCGGGATGGCCAGGCCCAGGGCGTGGGGGCAGGCGATGACGAGCACCGTGATGGTGCGGATGACGGCCGAGTCCGGCATACCCGCACTGGTCCAGACGATCGCAGTCACGATCGCGGCCGCGAGCGCGAACCAGAACAGCCAGGCCGCAGCCCTGTCGGCGATCCGCTGGGCTCGCGAGGTGGACGACTGGGCGTCGGCGACCAGAGCGCGGACCCCGGCGAGGGTGGTGTCGTCACCGACGGCCGTCACCTGGACCCGCAGGCCCGAGTCGGTGGCGACGGTGCCCGCGACCACGGCGTCGCCGGGTGCCCGGCGGACGGTCCGCGACTCGCCGGTGATCATGGACTCGTCCATGCTGGCGGACCCGGCGACGATCCGGCCATCCACCGGGACCGAGGCCCCCGGACGGACGACGACGACGTCACCGACCACCAGCTCGGAGGGGTCGACGGCAACCACGTCGTCGCCGACGACCTTCTCGGCCTCGTCCGGGAGGAGGGCGGCGAGCGAGTCGAGCGCGGAGGTGGTCTGGGCCAGAGACCTCATCTCGATCCAGTGCCCGAGGAGCATGATCACCACCAGCAGCGCCAGCTCCCACCAGAAGTCGAGGGTGTGGTCGACCAGCCCCAGGCTCGCGCCCCAGGAGGCCCCGAACGCAACAGTGAGGGCGAGCGCGATGAGCAGCATCATGCCGGGCCTGCGCGAGCGTGTCTCCGACCAGCCGCCCTCGAGGAACGGTCGGCCGCCCCAGAGGTACATCACCGTGCCGAGGACCGGTGAGACCCATGGCAGCCAAGAGCTCTCGGGCAGGGAGTAGCCGGCGAGCATCGCGAACATCTCGCTGAGGCCGACGACCGGGACGGCAAGGACCAGCATCACCCAGAAGAGGCGGCGAAAGACCTCGACGTGGTCCGCGTGCTCGTGCCCGCCGTGGTCGTCGTGACTCCTGTGCTGGGCGTGGTCGTGACGCATGGTCCTGGTCCTCTCGATGTCATATACCCCTAGGGGGTATATGACGGAACAGACTCGCCCCACCGGGTATTCCACCGGGGCCTCGTGCGAAAGAACGTGGGAAAGCCGTCGGGTGCGTGACACTGGGGCCATGCAGCCCGCACCTGCACCGGTCCGTGCCCTGGTCGTCGATGACGAGCCCGTGCTCGCAGGCACGGTTGCCACCTACCTGGACCGGGCCGGCTTCCAGACGTGCGTGGTCGCGGACGGTCGCGAGGCGGTGGAGGTCGCCCGTGGGTGGGTGCCCGAGGTGGTGGTGCTCGACCTGGGCCTGCCCGGGCTGGACGGCGTCGAGGTGTGTCGCCAGATCCGCACCTTCTCCGACTGCTACGTCCTGATGCTGACCGCGCGCGCCGACGAGGTCGACCTGCTGGTGGGGCTGTCCGTGGGGGCCGACGACTACATGACCAAGCCGTTCAGCGCGCGCGAGCTCGTCGCCAGGGTGCACGTCCTGCTGCGTCGCCCGAGGTCGGGTGGGCTGGTCCAGCGCTCGGCCCGCCGCATCTTCGGTGACCTCGTGATCGACCCCGACGCGCGGGAGGTCGAGGTGGGAGGGGTGCTGGTCGACCTGACGCGCACCGAGTTCGACGTACTCGACGCCCTGTCCAGCCAGCCGCGGCTCGCCTACTCGAGGCGTCAGCTCGTGGACGCCGTCTGGGGGCCTGACTGGGTCGGCGACGACCGCCTGGTCGACGTGCACGTCGCCCACGTCCGCCGCAAGCTGGGCGACGATCCCGCCAGCCCGCGCTACGTCTCCACCGTGCGTGGCGTCGGCTACCGGATGGGGACGGGGCGATGACCTCCCGACGGGTGAACGGGTCGCTGACCCACCGGCTGGTGCTCGCCCAGGTGGCGGTGATCGCCGCGATGACCGTCACTATGGTCGTCGCAGCGCTCATCATCGGGCCGGCGGTGTTCGACCAGCACATGCACGAGGCGGGCCACGGCGAGCAGCCGCAGCTCCTCGCACACGCCCAGGAGGCGTTCCGGTCCGCGGGGCTGGCGTCGATGGGGGCCGGTGTCGCGCTCGCGGTCCTGGCGGCGGTCGGGGCCAGCGCCTTCGTGACCCGCCGGATCGGCCGCGCCCTGGACGCGCTCGCCAGGGGCGCCGACGAGGTCGCCCAGGGCCACTACGACCAGCCGGTGAGGATGCAGCCGACGGGGCGAGAGCTGGACGCCGTGGCACGGACGTTCAACGCCATGGCCGGGCAGATCGCCGGCACGGAGGCCACCCGTCGCCGCCTGCTCACCGATCTCTCGCACGAGATGCGCACCCCGATCGCGGCGATCCAGGTGACCCTCGAGGCGGTCGAGGACGGTGTGACACCCCTCGACGACGCGACGCTCGACACGCTGCGCGCCCAGACCCGGCGCCTCGAGCGCCTCGCCACCGACCTCAAAGACGTGTCTGCTGCCGAGGAGGGGCGGCTCGACCTGCGGAGAGAGGCGGTGGACCCGGCCGATGTGGTCCGGGCGGCCACCGGTGCGGCGGCTGCGGCATACGGCCGTCAGGGGGTGCGCCTGGAGCTCGACGTCGGCGAGGACCCTCCTGCGCGGGTGCGCGCCGACCCGTCACGGCTCGGCCAGGTGGTCGACAACCTCCTGCGCAACGCGCTGCAGCACTGCACGGCGGGGGACGGGGTCCGGATCGAGGTGCGCAGCCGCGCGACGGGCACCACGGTCGCGGTCAGCGACACCGGGTCGGGCATCGCGGCTGAGCACCTCCCGCACGTGTTCGAGCGCTTCTACCGCGCTGACCCGGGACGGCGCCGCGATCCCGAGTCCGTCACGGGGACCGGTGTGGGACTGTCCATCTCGCAGGCCATCGTCTCGGCCCACGGAGGCACCCTCGACGTCCGCAGCGACGGCCCGGGCACGGGAGCGACCTTCACCATCGCCTTGCCCCCGGCCTGACCTTCATAGAACCTTCACAGTTCCTGCGGCAGCTCTTCGCAAGCGTGGCGCAGCGTGGTCCCCATCGAGCTCGACCGAACCCGGGAGACCATCATGAGCACGCTGACCGCGGCCACCCCCGCCACGACCGATCACGCACGGCGGCGCGGTGCCGCCACCACCCTCGCGGTCCTCACGGCGCTGGCCGTGGTCGGCGGCCTGGTGGCGCCCGACCGCACCCAGGGCAGCGGCATGGACGGGATGTCGATGACGCATTACATGGGCCTGCTCGCGGTCCAGCAGCCCTGGAACCTCTTGCTGTTCATGGCGATTCCCGTGATCCTCGCCGAGACCCTGGCGATCACGGAGCTGGTCATCCTGTTTGCCCGCCCTGCGCCGTCGTGGGTGCACGGGCTCAGCCGCTGGGCGGGCCTGCTCGCGGGTCCGGTGATGGTCGGGATCCTCGTCCACCTGCTCCGGCACGCCGTCATACCGCTCACCCTCGACGGTGGATGGCGAGGGCCGGCCGATGTCATCGCGGTCCTGGCCTACCTGCTCGGCGCCGTGCCGATGGTCGGCATCAGTCTCGTGGCGGCGGGCCTGATCGCGCGGGACGAGCGCCACGCCCGCAAGCTGCACGTGGTCTTCGTGGCGGTGTTCCTCGTGGTCGCCCACGTCGCCATGATCGCCGGGATGCTCGACCCCGCCGTCATGGGGTGGACCCAGGGCGGCGGGCAGCACGAGATGCCGGGCGGCACGATGATGCCCGGCATGCACCACTGAGCTCAGACGAGGGCGCTCAGGTGCACGACGGGTCGGGTGCCCGAGGGCGCGGTCTGCTTGGCGGCGCGGGCGACGTCGGCCTCCGACGCGCCGGGGGTGAGCGTGACGGTGAGGGACAGGCGGCGGCCCGCCCACGTGGCGGTGCACGACTCGACCCCGTCGAGCAGGGCCACGTCGTGGGCCACACCGTCGGCCTCGACGTGCCGGCCGTAGACCTGCCGCCGCCCCTCCACGGGGCCGTGCGCCACCACGCGTCCGTCCGGGAGGAGCGCCGCGAGCTGCCCGGTGGCGACGGTCCCTGACGCGGTGTGGGCGACGAGCTCGCCGACCTGGGTGAAGCCCGTCGTCCGACCGAGGGCGTCGCGGATCTCGTAGCCGCGCGGCACCGACGCGTCGAGCCCGGGCACGGTCAGCTGCTCGGCGGAGACGACGTCGCCCCACGTCGCGCCGGGGGCCGCGTCGTCGGGGACCCGTGCCGTGCGGGGACGAGCCAGCTCGTCGGCGGCCTCGATCTCCTGCAGCAGCCGGTGGTCGACCTCGGCGAGTGGTGCGGTGGCCCCGGCGAGGCGCGTGACGAAGGTCGCGAACCGCTCGGCGTGCCAACGGGTCTGGGCGAGGGTGTAGATCTCGCGATGGGCCTCGCACTCGACGGCCAGCGACCCGTCCGCGAGCGGGTGGATCGTCAGCAGCAGGTCGTAGACCGGTCCGCGCTGCAGGGCCTGCGTCGTGACGGTGACCCCGGGGATCACGGGGTCGTCGTCATACGGCATGACGTTGATCGTGGGCCCGTGGAGTCGGCCGGCCCGCCAGGCCGATGGCACGGCCTCGAAGATCGTCTCCGTCGGCGTCTGCTGGTGGGGTCGGGTCGAGCGGGCGCTGTCGATGACCCGTCGGGTGAGGGAGGCCAGGTCGTCGTCGGGCTCGACGGGAACGCGCAGCGGCAGGACGTTCATCATGTTGACCGTCGTGGCGAGGTCGATGGCGGTGTCGCGACCGAGGACGGGCACGCCGACCACGGCTGAGTCCTCCTCGCTGACGCGAGCGACGTATGCCGCGCCCGCCGCGATCAGCGGGTAGGTCCAGACGCGGTTGCCGACGGTCGCGCCGAGCCCCACGCGCACCGACGACGGCAGCACCACGTCGTGGCGGTGGGGGCGGGCGACGACGTGGTGGGCCCGGTCGGCGGGGGAGACCCGCTCGGGCGCCCCCTGGAGGTACTCGCGCCAGAAGTCGCGCTGATCGTCCTCGGACCGTCGCGGCTGGGCGACGAGCTCCTCCACGGAGGGGTAGGCGCGGTCCGGGAGCTCCGTGCCGGAGACGAGGTGGTTGTAGTGCTCCACGACGCGGTTGCGTCCCAGCCAGGCACCGTAGCCGTCGACCACGGCGTGCAGGGCGCGCTGCACCCACCAGACGCCTGTGCGGCCCACGAGGAGCGTGTTCCTGACGAGGGGCCCACCGCCCGGCACGTCCCACGGCTCGGCGGCGAGCCGGGCGGCGAGGTGGCGCGCTGCCGCGGCCTCGTCGTCGGCGGCGCCCAGAGGGGTGGTGACCACGACGTCGTCGGTGAGGTCGGCGACGTGCTGGGTCGCCGGGTCCGTGCTCACGTCGAAGCGCAGCCTCAGGCTCGGCATCTCGAGCGAGACCCGGCGCAGGCACTCGGCGAGGACGGCGTCGTCGACCTGCCCGACGAGCTCGGTCAGGAGGGCCACGCCCCAGGCGGGTGATGCGGGATCGGTGAGGTGTCCCTGCAGCATGCCGCGCTGGGCGGGGACGAGGGGGAGCCGACGACGGGTGGCGCGGTCCGTCGAGGGGGCGGCGGCCGAGAACGTCACCGCGCCAGGATAGGTGAACGGCGCGAGCACCGGGGTCGAGTGCGGCGGACGCTCCCGCCGGGCGACGCCGTCGCGCCGGCCCGCCGTGGCAGAGTGGGCACTATGAGCGACCAGTTCAATCTCGAGCCCGGCGACAGCGGCGACCAGGACTCCTTCAGCATCGATGACGAGACCCAGCTGAGCGGCGAGGACCAGCTCCTTGAGCGAGGGGTGGACGACCTGCTCGACGAGGGCTACTCACCGCCCGAGCGCCCGCGGGAGGTCGAGAGCTATGGCATTACTGCCCAGGAGCAGCACGACGGCGAGACCATCGACATGCGGCTCGAGGAGGAGCTGCCGGACGACCCGCAGGACGAGCACGACCCCCGCGCGCACGTGCGCCACGGCGACGACCGCGTCGGTGGCGACGACCCGGACGCCATCGCCGCTGAGGACGACTTCCTCGGCGACCCCGAGGTGGGCGATCGTCGTGCCGGCCGGCTCGTGGCGCCGGACGAGGGCGCGCACGAGGACCGTGAGTCGGATCTCGTGGCCGAGGACGAAGGGTTCAGCGGAGGTGCGGCCTCGGCCGAGGAGGCCGCCGTCCACGTGATCGACGGCGACCGTGACCTGGACGAGGACGAGGACGATCGCGAGTACCCGCGCCTGGGCTGACGCCCTGCCTCGGCTCACCCGGGCCTGCCGGGTCCTGTGACTGAGCGCACGGTGACGGCCGGCATACCGGCCGGTAGCCTGTGGGGACCGTGATCGCCCGACGGTGGCTCGGCTCCCACCACGGAGTCGTCTGCCGAGGGTGACGCACCGAGACCATCGGCTCGAACGGCGACCCATCCCGTCGCGACGACCACGCGCCCAGCGCTGCCACGCCGTCCTTTGGGGTCTGCCATGTCCTATGCCCACGCGTCCCGCCTGACCACCACGCCGGATCCGATCGTCCCCGACCCGACCGACCCGATCTTTGCCATGCACCTCGGCGGCAAGATCGAGACCGCGCTGCGGTGCGAGGTGCGCGATGCCACCGACCTGTCCCGCGCCTACAGCCCCGGCGTCGCCCAGGTGTGCACGGCGATCGCCGAGAACCTCTCTCTCGCCGACACCTACACCTCACGGGCCTCGACGATCGCGGTCGTCAGCGACGGGACCGCGGTCCTCGGGCTGGGGGACATCGGGCCGCACGCCGCGATGCCGGTGATGGAGGGCAAGGCGATGCTCTTCAAGCACTTCGGTGGCCTCAACGCCGTCCCGATCTGCCTCGACACGACCGACGCCGACCAGATCGTCGAGACGGTGGTGGCGCTCGCGCCGACCTTCGGCGGCATCAACCTCGAGGACATCAGCGCCCCGCGGTGCTTCGAGATCGAGCAGCGGCTCAAGGACCGGCTCGACATCCCCGTCTTTCACGACGACCAGCACGGCACGGCGATCGTCACCCTGGCCGGGCTCATGAACGGCGCGAAGGTCCTCGGTCGCGAGCTGGCTTCCCTGCGCATCGTCATCACCGGGGCCGGGGCGGCGGGCGTCGCCATCACCAAGGTGCTGCAGCGCGCAGGGGTGCGCGACATCGTGGTCTGCGACCGCCAGGGCATCATCGGCTCTCACCGCGGTGACCTGCCGCCCCACAAGAGGCAGCTTGCCGCCACCACCAACCACCGGGACCTGTCCGGCGACATCTCGCGGGCACTGCGCGGCGCCGACGTGCTGATCGGCGTGGCCGGGGGCACCGTGCCGGAGGCAGCGGTGAGCCGGATGGCCGAGGACGCCATGATCTTTGCGCTCGCCAACCCCGACCCCGAGGTCCACCCCGACATCGCGGCCCGTCACGCGGCCATCGTGGCGACGGGCCGCAGCGACTACCCGAACCAGATCAACAACGTCCTCGCCTTCCCCGGGATCTTCAAGGGGGCCCTGAGCGTTGGTGCTTCCCGCATCACGGAGGGCATGAAGCTGGCAGCCGCCGAGGCCATCGCAGCCTGCGTCCCTCACCCCACGCCCGATCGTGTGGTTCCCAGTCCGTTCGACCCTGCGGTGGTCGAGTCGGTCACCCGATCGGTCGCACGCGCAGCTCAGATGGAGGGTGTCCTTCGTCACTGACGTGACAGATGGGCGTAACCGGGCGTATGGAGACCCGCTAAAGAGCCATACACTACGTGTCGGTCTAGGGCCGATGGGGTGAGTACCGCTTCGCAGTTGGTCCGATAGATACCCGCCGGTCACCTCGGTGCGAGAGCCTGTGCAGGTGGGCCGGTCGGTCCTCGTGCAGGCGTCTCGGCTCACCGGCGCAGCCGCACCTCATCCTGAAGAAGACGGGCATGACAGACGTGATCGACTCGCGCGGCAAGCACCGCGCCGTGAGCGGCTCTACTCGCGCGCGCCCTCGTCTGCTCACGGACCCCGAGCTCCACGCCTACACGCCCACGCTGTGGACCAGGGTGCGCAGCGTCGCGGCGGCGACGGTCATCGCCGACGTGACCGCCTGCCTGCTCGCCTGGCTGCTGACGGGCATCGACGCCCGTCCCGCGCTGCTGATGACGGCGATCCTCGTGGCGCTCTTTGCGGGCAGCAAGCTCTATGACTCGCGGCTCAACCTCTCCGCGCTGGACGACCTGCCCGCCATCGCCGGCCGCTGGGTCATCGCGTGCGCCGCCGTCGCCATCGTGGGGGCCGGGGTGGAGAGCCGCCCGATGGCCAACGTCGTCCAGGAGCTGCACGTCCTGGCCTTCCCCCTCGCCCTGCTCGCCCTCGTCCTGATCGGTCGCGCCCTCGTCTACGCCGCCATCCGCTGGGCCCGCCGGACGGGACGCGTGGGGCACCGAGCCCTGATCCTCGGCGCCGGTGTGGTCGGTCACGAGATCGCCCAGCTGCTGCAGGACCACCCGCAGTACGGCCTGCGCCCCTACTGCTTCCTGGACAGCGACCCCAAGGTCGTCGACTCCATGGATGTCCTCCCGGTCCTCGGCGGGCCCGAGGAGCTCGAGCGCACCCTGACAGACAACCGGATCCACGTCGTGATCGTCGCCTTCTCCTCGATGAAGGAGTCGGAGATGGTGCCGCTGATCCGCACCTGCGACCGCCTGGAGTCCGAGCTGTTCGTCGTCCCCCGCCTCTACGAGCTGCACCACGTCGAGGGAGACATGGACACCGTCTGGGGCGTTCCGCTGGTGCGGCTGCGGCGGTCGGCATACCGCTCGCCCATGTGGCGCGTGAAGCGGCTGGGCGACATCGTGCTGTCCGGCCTGGCGCTGGTCGTCCTGTCCATCCCCATGGCGCTGGTCGCGCTCGGTGTCCGGCTCGACGGCGGGCCGGGGATCATCTTCAGGCAGGAGCGGGTGGGGGTCGACGGTCGTCCCGTCACCGTCATGAAGTTCCGCTCCATGCGCCCCGTCAACGAGGCCGAGTCGCAGACCAACTGGAACATCGCCAAGGACAACCGGTTGAGCGCGTTCGGCAAGTTCATCCGCAAGACCTCCCTCGACGAGCTCCCGCAGCTGATCAACATCCTGCGCGGCGACATGAGCGTCGTCGGCCCACGCCCCGAGCGCCCATACTTCGTGGAGCAGTTCCAGCAGATGTACCCCGCGTACGGTGCCCGCCACCGCGTGCCCTGCGGCCTGACCGGCTGGGCAGCCGTCAACGGGCTGCGCGGCGACACGTCGATCGCCGAGCGCGCGCGCTTTGACAACTACTACATCCAGAACTGGTCGCTCTGGCTGGACGTCAAGATCATCCTGCGCACGGTGAGCGCGGTGGTGACCGGCGCCGGTGGGTGATGGCTTCCCCCTCTCCGAGGTCACCGTCGCCATCGGAGCGCCTGGCCCAGGGGAGGGCGTCTGTGGTCCGTTCCCCGGTGGCCGCCGTCTGCCTGGTTGCCCTGGCCCTGCCCGGCATGGCCATCTTTTTCCCCGACCTGGACGATCCGACCCAGGCGGACGCTGTCCTCGTCCTCGGAGCGTCGACACCCGAGCGCCTGGCTGCGGCTCGAGGCGTAGCCGACAAGGTGCGTCCGCGCGCGGTCATCATCTCGGCATCCCGATGATCTAGGGGGGCGATACCGAAGCCCTGCGAAGGCCCGTCCGACTACCTGTCTACTGCTTCGACCCCGACTCCGCCACCACTCAAGGGGAGTCACGCGCTTTCGCGGAGCTGGCGCGGCGCCATGGGTGGCGGCGGTTCGTGGTCGTGACCTTCCGACCTCAGGCCAGCCGAGCCCGCCTGCTCGTAGGGCGCTGTTGCGACGGCCATATCAACGTAGTCGACTCCCGCGAGCACCTTCCCTGGGCCTACATGTACTTGTACCAGTCCGGTACCTTCGCCAAGAGCCTTGTGCGCCAGCGATGCTGACTTGTCCGACGTGACCTGTCCCCGTTGTGTAGCCTGATCAGAACGTCGACACGACTTGGGGGAGTAGAAGTGACGTGGCGAGAGTCTTGGAGGAGTGTCCCGACCTGGCTGACGTCTGGGGATGAGCACATCGCTGTCCAGATCCATCAGCCTGAGGGCCCTTTGACGGCGGCATGTGTCCTTGTTCCCTCCGCGGGACGGGAAGCCATGGTGAGTTTCCGGGCTGTCCGGGCGCTAGCAGTGCAGCTCCAGGAGGCCGGGGTCCTAGTCCTTCGCCCCGATCTGAGCGGCCACGGGGACTCCGCTGCCGTCCCTATGTCGGACGACCCCGCGACACGGTGGGCGGAAGATGTGCGAGCCACCGCCGAGCTGGCCCGTTCGCTCGCTCCGGGCCTCCCGGTCAACGTGGTCGCCCTTCGGCTGGGTGCGCCCATCGCTCGGCCCGTCCTCGACGCTTTCGACGGCGCGCGAGTGGCATGGGTGCCGGTCCGACCCAAGGCGTGGCTTCGGAGCGAGACCGTCGCCCGAAAGGTGGGGGTAGAGGTACCGGTCCTCGACGATCCCGCCCGGGTCGAGCTGCTCGGGGCGGTCCTGGATTCTGATCAGGCGGCGGCGTTGAAACGACTCCCCGGCATCTCCGTTGACGACGAGCAATGGATCGTCGTGGAGCCGCAGGACGACGAGGTGGTCTTCTGGGGCGGCGAGCCACACTTCGCTGAGGCGCCCCGCCGTCAGCTCGGCGCTATCTCTAGCGCACTGCAGCATGGTGACCCGGTCTCCCCGGTTATGTGGGAGCCGGTGCGGCGCTGCGAACGCCGAAGGGGCGGCCTCGTGATCGCGGAGGAGTGGGTCGAGGTGGGGCCCCATCGGCTCCCCGGCGTCTGGACCCAGCCGGAAGGCTTCGAGGGGGAGCACGTGGTCGTGACGACTGCGGGAGGTGCCGAGAGCAAATGCGGTCCCGGAGGGTTCTGGGTGCTCACCGCTCATGACGTAGCAGAGACGGGCGCAGCGAGCCTGCGGACGGAGCGTCGGGGGTCCGGGGAGCTCAGCGACCCGACGGAGCCGGCGGAACCAAACCCCTACGTGCGGGGAGCCGACAAAGACGTGGCCGACGCCATCGCTTACGCCCGGGCCCGTGCTCCGCAGGCTAACGTCATCGGAACTGGTCTTTGTATTGCCGGTTGGATGTTCTCGCGGGCTTCCGCTCGCGGAGGCCTCGACAAGGTCATCATTTTCAACAACCTCGCGTGGCAGCCAGGACTACGGTTCTACGCTCGTCTGGATGCCAAGGCTAATCTGACGGCGTCTCTGGCAGGCAAGAAGTTGGTCGCCCAAGGCGGGGCGGCACGAACCCCGTCCGGAGAGAAGCCCTGGTGGTCCACGTTCAAGGCTGTGGTCAAGGGACCGTTCAAGGGTGTTGGGGGTCGGGTGCCAACTCGTCTGTGGCGCGTCCTGTCCCGAGCTGAGCTCGTCCAGTACCCGGGCGATCTGTGGCGGGTGGCGTCTCGGACCACCGCGTACGACTTCCACTTCGGGGAGGTCGACGGGGGCTTCTTCCTGGCAGCGCGTGGTCGGGAGGCGCTCCGTACCCTGAGGGCTGAAGGGGTCTCGGTCACCGCGCGGCTCTGGCGCGGCCTAGATCACAGCCTCTTGGCGGCCTCTTCGCGCGCCATCGCCACGCAGGTCCTCCGTGAGGAAATCTCTGGCGAATCAGGTGCGTCGGCGCACTCGACGGACCTGACCGCCACTCCTTAGGATCCCGACAGCGCCGTGAGGATGGCATCGTAAGAGCTCTTGGGTGTCCCCCCCTCGTCGAGCACCCCGAAACCCGCAGGGCTCTGGCTCCCCGTGCTGTCTCTCAGTTCATAGGCGATGAGCACCGCAGAGCGGGAGCGGGCCATCGCCTGGAGCAGGTGCACGTACGCCCTGCGCTGGTCCTCCTCGGAGAAGGTCCCCTTCTCGGTCTGCAGGCCGAACTCGGCGAGATAGACCTGCTTGCCGAACCGAAGGGCCAACCGGTCCAGACGCGCCGGGACAGCGTCCACCAGGCTCATGTCGGTGGCGGGGTAAGCGTCGACGGAGAGAACGTCGAGAGTCGGGGACAGTACACCGAAGTACCTCTCCCACCGGCGCTCGGTGCGATCATCGCAAGGCCACCCGGTGACGTTGGTGGTCACGGCCCGAGGAAGAGGTCCGGATCCGAAGACGGCGTGAGCGGTGGCCAGCGACTTGCGCAGACTGTCGAGGTAGGCGGCACTCGGCTCTATATGCGCGAACGTTCGGTAGTGGGTGGTGTCGGCCTCGTTGAAGATCTGCCACGTATCGACGTAGGCGCCCAAGGCATCTCTCAAACCGGTCCAGTAAACACGCGAGACGCCACGATAGGTCTCGTCGTCCAGGGGCTGCGACCAGTCGGGGGCTCCTGACGTGACGAGCATGACCTTGAGGCCGCGTGAGTGGGCATATCGGGCGGCCGCGGCCTGACGGGACAGGGCATCGCGGTCCCACTCCACCGAGGAGCGCGAGCCCTTCGGTGCGATGCGCCACGAGGGCACGTCGTATCGCACCCACTGCTGCCGCATTGAGACCAGCCGGTCCACGTCTCGCTTGAAGGTGTCCACGGTCGACTGAGGTGACGAGTCAGGACCCGCTACCCGGAATCCGGTTTCCTGGCCGTGGCGAAGCAGCCGCTCGCCCGCGGGCGTTGGTCGTGGCGAGGCAACGCACCCCGCCAGAGCGAGCAAGCAGGCCACCAGGAGGATCCTGGTGAGTTGACGGCGTTGCCTGGTGCTGATGTCGACTCCTGGAGCGTGTCCGGGCCCGCTGGGTTCGGGGGGAGGGATGCCCAGCATTTCGCAGATGAGGCGCAGCGTCGATTGCTAGGCTAAAAATGAGTGCTGGTGTCGCCAGCGGTCCCCTCTCCCCTCAGGAAACCTCATGCCCTCGAGCGTGGTCATCGCGCTGCTTCAATCCTTGCACCCCGATACCCGGGAGGCGGTCGACCGGGTTGCCCTCGGGCACGAGAGGGTGACGGTGCGTCAGGTCTCGAACCTGGTGGCAGCGGCGACTGCACATCCCAATGAGCGGCCTGACCTGTTGGTGGTGGACCGCCGGGACAGAGGCGCGCGGGCGTCCGCGGCCGCAGCCAGCTTGCTCGGCCTCCCTGTCACCTGGGTGGGGGACGGCGCGATGCGGTCGGTGGGCGCTCCCGTGGTCCCCT
This sequence comes from Arsenicicoccus cauae, assembly GCF_043162025.1. Lineage (NCBI taxonomy): Bacteria > Bacillati > Actinomycetota > Actinomycetes > Micrococcales > Intrasporangiaceae > Arsenicicoccus > Arsenicicoccus cauae. The sequence goes on from NZ_CP171001.1 coordinate 1,131,067, forward strand.
GCGAGCTCTTCGACGACGTGGCGCTGGATGCGACCCTGACGGCAGTGCATCGTGCAGGGGTGGCTGTCGGCGGGGGGCCGAACGTGTCAGTCATCGTCACCACCCTTAACGAGGGATCTGCCCTCGCGGGCCTGCTGGTCGAGCTGGCCACTCAGATGCGGGCCGACGACGAATGCGTCGTCGTGGACGGGGGTTCGACCGACGACTGCGTCGTGCTAGCCAGAGCCATGGTGGGCAGCGACCCCCGCTTCCGTATCGAGATCTCGCCCGGGGCGGGGATCTCTGAGGGCCGCAACATCGGCATCAGGCTGGCCCGTCACGATCACCTCGTCTGCACGGATGCAGGGTGCCATCCGGCAGCGGACTGGCTGGGTGCCATGCGCCAGGCCTTCGACGCTGGAGCGCGGCCTGGGCTGGTCTCGGGGGCATACCAGGTGAGTCACCGAGACCGTCTCGAGCAGGCCCAGGCCTTGGCCTGCTACCCCGACGAATGGGAGGCGCGCCACCCCGACGTGACGACCCGTCTTTACACCCGTCTCTTCGGCACGGCTTTCGACCCCCGTTTCTGCGTAGGTCGGTGCGTAGGCTTCACCCGAGAGGCCTGGGAGTCGGTGGGTGGGTTCCCGGAACACCTCCCGACCGGCGAGGACGTCACCTTCGGATTGGCAGTGTCACGGGCCTATCCCGTGGTGGGGGCCACCGACGCCCGTCTCGTCTGGGATCAGCGCGGCTCGTTGCTGTCCACCTGGAAGATGTATCGCAACTATGGGCGATCGAGTGCCGATGGCGGCAACGTCAAGCTCCTGATCAGGGATGGGATCCGAGGTGCCGCCTATGTCCTTGTCCCTGCACTGATGCTCGACGCGCGCGGTAGACGAGTGGTGGCCGCGGGAGCAGCGGCCTACCAGAGCGTGCCTGTGCGTCGAGCACTTCGGGCCGGGGCCCCGGCCTCGGTGCTTCCTTTCATCCCGGTCGCGATGGCCACCAAGGACCTTGGGAAGCTGGCCGGCGCGGTCCAAGGTTTCGCACGCGCTCGCGGTTGGATGGCGGCGCGATGAGGGTCTTAATCGCCATGCCGTCGCTCCGCCGCGGCGGAGCCGAGCGGCACTCCGTCTATCTCGCCACGGCGCTGACGGCCGCCGGGCACCAGGTAGACGTGGTGGCCTTGTCGGATGGCCCCTTCTCGCAGGACTTCTCCGACGCAGGGATCCCGGTCACCGTGCTCGAGGTGGGGTGTGGCGCTCGCGCGCTGCCCACTGTGACCCGCCGGCTCTCCCAGGTCGTCGACCGGCTGAACCCGGATGTCATCTCTGCCCACGACGTAAACGTAGAGATGGCCCTGCGGGGAGTGCTTCTGCGACGCTGGCGACCGGCCATCGTGTGGAAACACACCTATGGGCACATCGGGCACCGCGGGGCGCGCGAGCGACTCGTCGAGGCGGCCTCCGGTCATCTGGTGGCGGCGTACGGGGCCGTGTGCCATACCCAGGTGCGCTATCTGTGCCAGGCGCTGGGGCTCCCCTCCCGCAAGATCCACGTGCTGCCCAACACCGTGCCAATGGCCCCGGAGGCCAGCTGGCCGGTCGATGAGCCGCTCACCGTAGCCATGGTGGCGGCGATGCGCGCTGACAAGGGTCATGACGATGCCTTGCGTGCCTGGTCCGGTGTCGTCCGCCGGCACCCTGAGGCCACCCTCGTCCTGGCCGGGGATGGTCCTGCCCGGGATGAGATCTTGGGTCAGATCAGCCGACTCGGTCTGACCAGGAACGTGCGAGTCCTGGGTGAGGTCGCGGAGCCGCTGCAGGTCGTTGCGCGGTCTCACGCTCTCCTCTTGGCGTCGTACAACATCGAGTGCTTCCCCTACGTCGCACTCGAAGCCATGTCCGTGGGTCGTGGCGTGATCTCCACCAGCGTGGGCGGACTGCCCGAGATGGTCGACGACCGGGTGACGGGGATGCTGGCCCCGCCACGGCATCCCGACGCCCTTCGCGATGCGATCCTGCAGGCCGTCGAAGGCAACGGGCTGCGCGACCTGGGTGCTGCCGGGCGCCAGCGCCTAGGCCATTGCTTCCCGATGGCAGCGTGGAACGCCCGCGCTGTCCAGCTGATCGAGACGGTGGCAGGAGCCACCCGAGGAGGCGGTGCTGAGTGATGGTCCGGACGAGCGTGCCCACGGTTCGCCGAGCGTTGACGATCGCTCTGGCTCTCGCCCTTCTCGGGGCCATCTCTGCGCTGCTGGCCGCCCAGGGCAACCGCCCCTCGTGGACCGCTTCGCGCCAGGTGCTCGTGCGCACGTGGAACGTCGACGGCCTGGTCCTCTCGGGGCAGCCTGCGCAGCTCACGGACGAGGACCGGGTGAGCGCCACCAAGATCGCGACGTCATACGAGGTGTTCGAGCGGGCGGCGCGCACGGCCCGAGACCTCGGCAGCGTCAAGCAGCTGCAGGACTCCGTCAGCGCCAAGCTCGAGGCGGGGTCCAACCTGATCACCATCACCGCTGAGGCACCGTCGGCCCAGCTCGCCGACCGCCGCGCACAGGGGGTCGCCGAGGCTTTCTCGGCCGCGACCAAGGAGCGGCAGTTCAGCCTCGCGGACGATCTCATCAGTCAGCGGACGTCTGAGGAGGTCAAGCAGCGGGCGAGGGCCGTTCGTGAGATGGATCCCGTTCAGATCTATCGTGGCTCCGAGCCGACCAATGGCCGACCCTCACTCATCCGTTCCGCCGCGTCCGGAGCAGTGCTCGGTCTCGGCGTGGGCGCCCTGATCGTTGCTGCCTGGACATTCCTTCCGCGGCTTCGTTCCCGTTCGCAGGGCACCCCGGCGGGGAGAGACCGCTGAGGCCGTCGTGAGTACCGACGCCGCACGGCACCGGGGGCCACTTACTCTCGCCGCTCTCCTGGAGCGGCTTGCGCCTGTCGGCCTCGGTCTCTTCGCGTACTTGGCCTGGCAGGTCGGTCAGCGCGGAGTCCACCCCGTGGTCGTCATGACCGCGCTGATCCTGGTGGCCCTCGCAGGCTCTGCCGCTGTCCTGCTTGTCGTCCGACCCTGCCTGGTGCCGTGGGCCGTCATCCCGCTCTTCTGCCTGACCCAAGAGCTTCAGCTCCGGGTTGCTGGACCGGTCGGAGCGTCTAAGGACCTGCTCACGCTTCTGCTGGCTGCCCAGGCACTGGTGATGGTCTCCCGCAGCCCCCAGACCCGGGGAACCCTTCGGGACTTTCGAGCGCCTCTCGGGTTCTTGGCCGTCTGCATCGCTTTCTACCTTTTGAACCCGGCTGGTTCCCCTCTGCTGGGTTGGGTCTTCGGGGCACGGCTGTTCGTCCAGGCGTCTTTGCTCTTCCTCATCGGGCTGCTCGCTCGAGAGCCTCTGCGGACGCTCCGGCACGGCGTCGGTGCCGTGACGGTGATGGCGCTTCTGGAGGCCGTCTTCTCCCTGATGCAGCAAGCGGCAGGACCACGAGCCCTGGTCTACGAATGGGGTTACGCCTTCGGGTCGCAGGTCCGGCTGACCTCGTCTGGGGGGACACGTGTCTCAGGGACTTTTGGTGATCCCTTTCAGCTCATGGCTCTAGGGGTGCTCGCCGCCGTCGTCGCCGCCTTCCTGGCTCACGGCTGGCGCCGCTGGTTGCTCCTCGGGTCGGTCCTGGCGATCACGGCTGCGACGAGTGTGCGCACCGCCCTGGTGCAGCTGGCTGCGGTCGTCGTCCTCATGGTGCTTCGCCGAGGGTGGCGCAGTCTCGCCGCAACCGCGGGTCTTTTCGCGGTGTCGGCCGGGCTAGTGCTGGGGCTGAGCGCATCTACAGCCGAGTACCCAGGGGCCCCAGAGAAGCCCCTGCTGTTGGGTCTGAACGGCAGGACCACGGCCTGGTCCTTGGCCGTCAAAGGACCCGAGTCCTTGATCATGGGCAACGGTGTCGGAGCCGTGGGAGTAGGTTCGACTCGTGGCGCCCAGGGCCTGATCACCAAGGCAAGCAAGTACAACCCGAAGGCCGAGTCCAAGGCAGCCTTCGCGGGCGACAATGCCTTCCTGGACTCTGCCTACCTCCAGGTGCAGTCGGACATCGGGATAGTCGGGTCGCTCGCCTTCCTGGCCTACCTTGGCTCGCTCGCGTCGTGGATCTGGCGGCGACTGCGCACGTCGGATGCGGCCTGGGCGGCGGCCGCAGTTCTGGCGACTTCGGCCATCGACTGGGTCGGGCGGTCTTCCTACGCCAGCTACTCCACAGGGTTTCTGACCCTATATCTGCTCGGCCTGTGCGTGGCCGCTGCCCGAGAAGAAGGGATGCCGTGAGCGACTCGGTCCATGTCCCCACCCCACTGCAGGTCGAGGACGACGACGCCGACGGCCTTGCGCCTAGCAGGGACTCCGCTCCGCGAGGCGGTTCTCAGCTGGCGCGGCTGGGAGTTCTCGCGGCCCTCGTGTCCCGCTTGGCCGGCCGCCTGATCGGCGTTCTCTTCGTGCTCGTCCTCGCGCGGACCAGTAGCGACGCGACGGTGGCCGGGTACGGGTACCTCCTGGGCACGTCCACTCTGATCCTGACGATCAGCGACCTGGGTGTGGCCGCCATATCAGGACGTGAGGTCGCGAACGGGCGCTTGCCTGGTCCTGCTGCACTGGCCTCCGCTATCCCGGTCCAGGGTTTGACCATCGCAGCCGCGTGCGCCGTCATGGCCGTCCTCGTCCTCGTCGCCAAGCCCCAAGGCGTGGACACCCCTAGCTTGCTCCTGACCCTGCTGTTCATGGCCTGCAACGGCATGGTCAATCTCTGGGCAGAGGTCCTCCGGGGGACCGGCCGCGTCGTCGCCGAGGCGACCCTGCAGACCATCGGCCCCTTCCTGCTGGTCGGAGCCGGCATGGTGGTGGCCATCAACGGCGGCCGAACCGCGGACCTCCTCGCCGTCGTGGCTGGGAAGGAGTTCCTCATCCTCGTGGCCAGTGTCCTGCTGCTGCGGCCCCGGAGAGTTCCTGGACTCATCCATATGCGAGAACTCATCAGCAGCAGCTTCACCCTGTCCATCGCGTCCACAGCAGTAGTCCTGATGTGGCGTCAGGGGACCATCTACACCGGCGCGCGATCCTCAGCGGCGGTCGTGGCGGCCTACATCGTGGCCACGCGTTTCCAGGATGCTGGGGCGACGCTGTCCAGCACCATCGGCTTCGGGCTCCTCCCCGGCGCCGCCGCCGCGAAGCAATCCGCCGAGGAGGAGTTTCGGGCGCTCGTCCAGGGTTACTTTCGCAAGTGTCTCGGTGTCGGAGTTCTCGCCGGAGCGATCGGGGTGACCTTTGCGCACCCCATCACGGTCCTGGCCTTCGGGGAACGCTGGTCCAGCGCTGTGCCGGCCGTCCGGCTCGTCGCAGCCGCGGCGCCGCCCATCATGGTGATGTACGTGATGTGGACCTCGTTGCTCGTGAACCGACAGGAGAGATGGCTGCTCAAGTGCGCCGTGGTGGCCGCGCTCCTGTCGGTAGGCGCGACCCTCGTAGGGTCAGCTGCGGGATCGGATCTCGTGTGGGCCGCAGCGGGTACCACGCTAGGTGTCTACGTGCTGGCTCTAGGGCTCTACTGGCGTTATCGAAGCCTGGTTCGCTACGCCGGCCGGCACGCCCGGGGCAGGCTGCCTCGCTGAGTTGCCCCGGGCTCGCACCTCACCGCAGGAAGGCTGCGGCTTCCCGGAACGACCAGTAAGCAGCCTTGGGCGTTCCGTCGGTGCGGACCAGACCGAAGTTGTTCTCGTAGACGTTGCTGTCGTTCCGGTCCCGGAAGGCGTACCAGAACATGTTGGTCACCTGCGGGTAGTTGTCGTTGACCAGGATCGCCGCATCCCTGAGGAAATATGCCTGGGTGGTCTCGTCCACTCCGTCATAGGACCCAGCCTGTCGGCCGGTGGTCCACCCGAACTCCGTGAACCAGATGGGCGTTCCCTCGTCTCCGAACTGCTCCATGACGGCTACGGCCGCGGGAGTGTTGGTCATGCGGTAAGGGTTCGTACCCACCGGTGCCAAGCGGGGCGAACCATTGGCCGGGGCGACATAGGGGTGCAGGGCCAAGACGTCGAAGTAGTCCTTCGCCCCTGCGGCGTACAGCCGGCGCAGCCAGGCTGCGTCGATCCCGCTGACTCCGGCTGCGACCACGGTGGACCGGGGATTACCGGCCTTGAGCCCCCGGTCGGCCGAGCGCAGCAGGGGGAGGTACTCGCCAGGATCGACCACAGAGCACGTGCGTGTATCGCAGTCCGGCTCGTTCCACACCTGCCAGGCGTCGATTCGACCGGCATACCTCTGCGCCAGAAAACGCGCCGGCCCCTCGATTAGGGCGCTGTCCCGCGGGATCCCGTACCGGGTGTTCTCCTTCACCGGCACCCACGAGGGGGCTCCCATGATGGTTCCCAACACCTTGATGCCGCGGCGGCTGGCCTCTTGAGCGATGCGGTCCAGCCGGTTCACATACCACTGGGAGTAGGTGTCCTTGTTGTGCTCCTGCAGCGAGGCCCACGAGACGTCCACGCGGATCCAGGTGACGCCAGCACTCTGCATGAGGTCCAGCTCCTGGGACAACTTGTCGAAGTCGCGCCAGCTGACATTGGTGTGGGCCCCCAGCTGTAGACCGCGAGCCGCCCTCTGGGGCACCGGTGCACCGGAAGGGGACGTGCCGGGCGCGAGCAGGGCCGGGCCTGGCGTGGGCGTGAGAGCGGCCTGCGCGGGCGCTGTTGCGGTGGTCGTGATCGTGCCTAGGAGCAACAGGGCGCTTGCCAGGTGACGAGCCCGGGCAAGGGAGCGGATCTGGGGCATGGCGGTCTCCGGTTCGGAGGGGAAGGGGGCGAGGAGCACGGTGCCAGGACTAGGCACCTCTGACTAGACCTCGGCGCGATCGCGACCCACACGTTCAACCGATCACTGCCTCGTACGCCCTGACGGTGGCATTGGTGGTCAAGGAGATGTCCAGAGTCTCCACGGCTCGACGCCGGTTGCGTGTTTCGGCTGCGGCACGCCTCACATGGTCCTGCGCGAGCGTGCCCCTCAAGGCGGCCGCCAGAGCAACGGGGTCGTCAGGTGCCACCAGGTCTGGGAGGTCGAGGGCCTCCCGCACCCCGTTGACATCCGTCGCGACGACCACTCGGCCAGCGGCCATGGCCTCGAGCACGACCAGGGGCATCCCTTCCCAACGAGAGGGGACCACCACTACGTCCGCCGTCCCGAACCAGGGAGCGGGATCGCCCCGCCCGACGAGCGTGGTGCGAGGAGGAAGAGCCGCGGCGAGATCATCGTGGTCCGGGCCGTCCCCGACGAGGAAGAGGCGGGCCTGCGGGAAGGCCGCCACCACAGCGGGCCAGCACGCAAGGAGAACGTCCTGGCCCTTCTGCCGACATAACCGTCCCACGCACACCACCGTCGGGTCGTCTTCAGCCATGCCGAGCGCGGTGCGGGCCGCGGCCCGCTCCACAGGGTGCCATTGATGCGTGTCGACGCCATTGGGCACGACGACCGTGCGGCCGGGGAGAGTGTGCCGACGCTGGCCGAGGGCCTTCTCGGCCTCGCTGACGCAAACCGTCAGCGAGGTCCAGCGCGTGGCGAGCCGCTCCCACAGCTGGGAAGCAAGCGCGACCGGCCCCGACACCGCCTCGTAGGACCAGGCGTGCGGTTGGAAGACAGTGGGGCGTCGCCCGCGAACCGCGAGTCGCCCTGTCAACCCGGCCTTGGCGCTGTGCAGATGGACGAGGTCGGGCTGGACACGGGTGACGATCTTCTGGAGGGCGCGGGTCTCCAGGACGCTGGACGGGCCAGGGGAGCGGGTGGCGGACCATGGGTGCAGCACGGCCCCGAGCGCGGCCGCGTCGTGAGCCAGGTAACCGTCCGTGGGGCACGCCAGGTGCACCGACCATCCTCGGGCGATCTGGTCCTGCACGAGACTGAGGACGACGTTGGCGACGCCGGCCTCGGTGGGCTGGCTCACGTGAAGGACGGTGACCACGGATGAACGGTACCCAGGAGTTGGGCATCTTCTGGGCAATCTGCAGATCCGGGGAGATGCACGCCACGTCCGCGGGATGGCGGGCAGCAACTGGGAGGGGGTCAAGCGCCGATTGAGTTAGCCTCGCGAGGTGCTGCTCGCCGTCATCATGCTGGCCCTCGGGGTCCTCACGTACGGGATCTCCGGCGCCCGGTTGCACCGAGGCTCCCAGGCCGAGGGCGGCGCGTTGCGCTCCCCGAGCTGGTGGATCGGGACGGGCCTGCAGGGGGCGGGGTTCTTCTTCACCCTCTTCGCTCGTCGCTTCTTGCCCCTCTTGCTCGTCCAGGCCTGCGTGACCTCGGCCCTGGCCGTGACCGCAGTGATCCAGCACGTCCAAGGAGTCCGTCGGCTGCGGGCCGTCGATGCAGGGGCGGTCGTGGCCGTCGTCGCAGGCATCGCGCTGCTGGGGATGGTCACGGTGACGGGCGCGCCGCCACCGATCGAGACGCGCTACATCATGGTGCTCCTGGGCTGCGCCGCCATCTGCGCCGCGGGGCTCCTGCTGCCTGGCGGTCCGGTGGTCAACGGCCTCCTGTCCGGGTTCGGCTTTTCGTTCTCGGCGATCTGCGCCCGCCTCCTGATCGGCGATCATGCGCATCCGTTGTGGCGGTTCTGGGAGCTGCCGCTGCTGAGCTGGGTGGCGGGCTTCCTCATCGTGGCGGGGATGGTTCTCGGTCAGGCGCATCTGACGAAGGGCCTCGCCCGCGGGCATGCAGCCCCGGTCCTCGGCTGCAACTACGGGATGGCCACGGTGTTCCCCGCGGCCTTCGGCGTCCTGCTGCTGGGGGAGCGCACCCGGCCGGGGTCGACCTGGCAGGTGGTCGCGGGGCTGGTCCTGGCTCTGGCCGGTGCCTTCTGGCTGCTGCGGGGCGAGGACGCAGCGGGCGAGCTCGACGGGGCCGATGCTCACGCCTGACCGGCCCGATCAGCGGAGGTGCTCACCGACGAAACGGAGCTGGTCTAGGGCGATCGAAGCGACCTACCACCGCCGATGCCGACAACGCGGACTCGGCAGGCTCACCCCGACCGAGTTCGAGACCATCAACCAATCCGCTCACGCGGCCTGACCCACCGCACCACCACCGTCAACTAAATCGACAGCAGTCCCGGTCGAGACGGCGGTCGCCGTCGTCGACGGCTCGGTGACCGCGGGGTCCTCGTGCCTGCAGGCGGACACCAGACCAGTGGCCGAGACGGCGCCGAGCAGGCCAAGAAGAGTACGTCGGTCCATGCCAGGAGCCCACGGCGGTCGACCGGGAGAAGGCCGGGAGTCAGCGGCGGCGCTGGCAGCGGCCGCACCAGTAGAGGGTGCGGCCGGCCACCTTGGCGGTGCGGATGCGGCTGCCGCAGGTCGGGCAGGGCTCGCCCGCGCGCTTGTAGGTCGCGAACTCCCGCGGGAAGGTCGTGCCCAGCGAGCGGCCGGTGATCACCGGGGGTTCCTCGCCCGCGGCGAGCCGCCGCTCGGCCTCCTCCACCTGCGGCTCGAGGGTGAGGATCTGCCCGTACGCCACACCCAGCGGCAGCAGGCGCACGAGGTCCGCCCAGATGGTGTCCCAGGAGCTCTGGCGCAGCTCGCGCCCCGGGCGGTGGGGGTCGATGCGGTGGCGCCACAGCACCTCGCAGCGATAGACGTTGCCCACCCCGGCGACGACCGCCTGGTCCATGAGCAGCTCGGCGATCGTCTTGCGGCTCCGGGAGATCCGCGCCCACGCCTCGTCCGGGTCGGCGTCGGCGCGCAGGGGATCGGGGCCGAGCCGGTCGAGGACCGAGTGCGCCTCCTGCGGCGTGATCAGCGCGCACACCATCGGCCCGCGCAGGTCGGCCACGTGCGTGTCCGACGCGAGCCGCAACCTCACCTCTCCCTGCACCGGGACGTCCTCGGGCCGTATGCCGTCCGCCAACGGCGTCACCGCGAAGTTGCCGATGAGGCCGAGGTGCACGTGCAGCCAGCGGTCCCCGTCGACCTCCACCAGCAGGTGCTTGCCGGCGGCCTGCGCACCGATCAGCACCTCGCCGTCCAGCTGCGCGGCCGAGTCGGCGAACCTCCCCTGTGGGCTGCTCGCCCTGACGGGCTTTCCGGCATACGCCCGGTTGATCCGCCCGGCCAGGGCATGGATGGTGTGACCCTCCGGCACCTCAGCTGGCCTTCTTGGTGGTCCGCTTGGCCGTGGACCTCTTGGCCGCGGCCTTCTTCGTGGTGGAGCTCGCGGCCTTCTTGGCGGGGGCCTTGCGCGCGGTCGCCTTCTTGGCCGCGGGCTGGTCGCCCTCCTCCGCGGCGTCCTGCGTGTCGGCGTCGGTGTCGTCCTCCTCGGTGTCGGCGCTGTCGTCCGACCCCGAGCCCTCCTGCCCCGCACCGGAGTCCGCGGAGGTGTCCTCGCCCCGCGCCGCCTTGGCCCGGTCGACCGAGCGCTGCAGCGCCGCGAGCAGGTCGACCACGTCGCCGCCCTCGTCGTCGCCCTTGGCCTTGGGCGCCGCCTTGACGTCACCGCCGGCGAGCTTGCGCTCCACCAGGGCCTGCACGGCCTGCTGGTAGTCGTCCTCGTAGTCGTTGGGCTCGAAGTCGTCGACCATCGACTCGATGAGCAGGTCCGCCATCTTGACCTCCCGCTCGTTGGGCTCCGGGATGTCGTCCAGCACGTCGAACGACGGCGTGCGCACCTCGTCCGGCCACAGCATCGTCTGCAGCACGATCACGTCGTCCTTGACCCGCAGCACCGCCATGGACAGGCGGGTGCGGACGGCGACGGTGACCACCGCCATACGATCCGTGGAGCGCAGGGCCTCGCGCAGCAGGGCATAGGGCTTGACCGCGCTCTTGTCGGGCTCGAGGTAGTAGGACTTGTCCAGCAGCAGGGGGTCGATCTGCTCCGCGGGGACGAACTTCTCGACCGAGATCTCCTTGGAGCTCTTGGAGTCCAGGCTCGCGAGATCCTCGTCCGTGATCATCACCATCTTGCCGTCGGGCGACTCGTAGCCCTTGGCGATCTCGGAGTAGGGCACCTCCTCGCCGTCCGCCGCGGCGACCTTCTTGTACTTGATCCGCGAGCCGTCGCTCTTGCGGACCTGGTGGAACTGCAGGTCGTGATTCTCGGTGGCCGTGAAGAGCCGCACCGGCACCGTGACGAGGCCGAACGAGACCGCGCCCTTCCAGATCGCACGCATGACCTGCTCCTTCGTCGCTGGTAAGCCGCTGGTGAGCCGCTGGTAAGTCCTCCGGGGCCCATACCCATGAGTCAGGATGAGGTATGCGCCCGATGCTCGCCACCCCCACGACCCAGGTGCCGCACGGCGACGCCTGGGTCCACGAGGTCAAGTGGGACGGCATGCGCATCCTCGCCGACCGGTCACCCGCGGGGTGGAGGCTCTCGGCCCGCTCCGGGGCCGACGCCACCGTGCGCTTCCCCGAGTTCGCGGGGTTGGCCCGCGCCGGGGACGACCTCCTGCTCGACGGCGAGGTCATCGCGCTGCAGGGCGGGGTGCCGTCGTTCGCGGCGCTGAGCGAACGCATCCACGTCTCGGACGCGCGGGTGGCCCAGGCGCTGGCCGAGGTGCGGCCCGTGACCTACATGGTCTTCGACCTGCTGCGGTTCGGCGGGCAGGTGCTGATCGACCAGCCGTGGTCCGTGCGGCGCTCGCTGCTCGAGCGGCTCGACCTGGAGTCCTTCGGGGCGGGAGGGTCGGCCTGGAAGGTGCCCGAGGTGTATGACGACGGCCGGCTGCTGCACGACGTGACCCGCCACCAGGGCCTCGAGGGGGTGGTGTCCAAGCGGCGGGCCTCGGCATACCAGCCCGGCGCCCGCAGCCCCGACTGGCTCAAGCTCCCACACCGCGCCACCCTGTCCGTCGTGGTCGGCGGGTGGCGTCCCGAGACGTCGGGGCGGGACCGCGTGGGGGCCTTGCTGGTGGGGACGCCGCCGGCCGACGGGTCCGGGCTGCTGGAGCTGGACGGGCGCGTGGGCGCGGGGCTCGCCGGCCGTGCGGGGGAGGCGTTGCGGCCATTGCTCGACGAACGTGCTTGTGGGAGTGCGCCGTTCGTGGGGGAGGTGCCGCGTGAGGATGCCACCGGTGCGCGCTGGGTCGAGCCGACGCTCGTCGTGGACGTGCAGTCCCTCGGGCGGGCGGGCAACGGCAGGCTGCGGCAGCCGGCCTACCTCGGTGTGCGCACCGACCTGACGCCCGCGGACCTTCTCCCCTCCGCCCACTGGTCAGGTGCAGACGGGGACGTCGGCCGTGCCTGACCACGTGAGCGTCGAGATCGACGGCCGCACCCTGCGGCTCAGCTCCCTCGACAAGGTGCTGTATCCCGAGACCGGGACCACCAAGGGCGAGGTGTTGCAGTACTACGCGCAGGTGGCGCCGGTCCTGCTCGAGCAGCTGCGCGATCGCGCCGTGACTCGCATCAGGTGGCCGTCGGGGACGGGTGGGCCGTCGTTCTTCGAGAAGAACGTGCCCCGCGGCACCCCCGCGTGGATCCGCACCGTGACCCTGCCGGCGCCGGGCTCGACGCGCGACCGCGAGACCATCACCTATCCCGTCATCGACTCCGTCGCCGGACTGACCTGGCTCGGCAACCTCGCCGCGCTGGAGCTGCACGTGCACCAGTGGCGGGTGTCGCCGTCGGGGGAGGCGCTGCACCCGGACCGGCTCGTCGTCGATCTCGACCCCGGGCCCGGCGCCGGGCTCGCGGAGTGCTCGCAGGTGGCGCTGTGGGCGCGAGACATCTTGTGCGACATGGGGATCGGCGATCTGTGGCCCGTCACCTCCGGATCCAAGGGCCTCCAGCTGTATGCCGAGCTCGACGGCACCCACCCCGTCGCCGTGGTCCGCGAGGTGGCTCAGGGGCTGGCCGTCGCGCTCGAGGCGGGCCACCCCACGTTGGTCGTGTCGTCGATGGTCAAGGCCAAGCGCGGGGGCAAGGTGCTCGTCGACTGGAGCCAGAACACCGCCTCCAAGACGACGATCTGCCCCTGGTCGCTGCGCGGGAAGTTCGGTCGCCCGACGGTGGCCGCGCCCCGTGAGTGGTCGGAGCTGGAGGACGCCGTCGCGGGGCGGACGCCCCTGGAGCAGTTGAGCCTGGACGAGGCGCTGGCCCGCCTCCCCTGACCGGACCCCACCCCTCCCGTGCCCGGTTGCCGCCCCACCCGCCCCCGTGTGCCGCCATTGGTCACCAATGACGTCTTGGATCGTTCACATGAGGCCTCAAGACGTCATTGGTGACCAATGGCGCGGGGTGAGGGGAGGGCGCGGGAGGGGAAGGCGCGCGTGCTCGGGTCGTGGCGCGTGCTCGGGTCGTGGCGCGTGCTCGGGACGGGGCGGCCGAGCAGTCGAGCCTGGTCGGCCATGGCGGATCGCAGCTGCTTGAGGACCCCACCGACCTGCGGATAGTCCTGCCGCGTGCCCACGACGACCCGCACGCCCTGCTGCTCGACGCGCCGGATCCGGGCGATGTCGTCCTGCCTCTGGTGCGAGGACTCGTAGTGCCACAGCCCGTCGTACTCGAACCCGACGCCGAGGTGCCGCCAGTACATGTCGAGATAGGCGACCAGGCCGCGGGACCTGTCGTAGATCGGGGCGTTCAGCTCCGGCTCGGGCAGGCCCGCCTCCAGGAAGCGCAGGCGGAACAGGGTCTCGCGTGGCGACGCGCTGCCCTCACGGACGTGCTCCAGGGCGGCGAGCGCAGCCACGCTGCCCGGGTGCCCGGCGGTGACGGCCGCCACCAGCCGGTCCAGGGTGCGACCGGTCCGCCAGCCCACGACGGCGTCACCGAGGATGACGAGGTCCTCGCGCCCCAGCTCGCCCGCCAGCTGGGCGAAGACGTGCTCGTGGGCCACCACGGGTGTGGCAAGGGTGGGCAGCACCACGTGATGGGGCACAGGCCCGCGGTGGCCCCTCACCTCGGGGCGACGGCACGCGTGGGCCGTGCCCGCCACCAGCACGTCGATGAGCTGCTCCGGGAGCCAGCCGGCGGGCAGGGGGAGGTCGAGCAGGCGAGCTGCGGTCACATGGCTGTATGCCGCGCCCTCGGGCAGGACGACGGAGAGCATCCGGGCCTGCTCGAGCACGGTCTGCGGCGGCGAGGGGGCGTAGACCCCCTGGAAGACACGGGCCAGCTGTCTGAGGTCCGCGACGGTCATGCCGGCGGCGAGCGCTTCGGCGCGGGTGAAGGCCGGACGTCCGGCCAGCGATGGGGGCAGCACGAGGGACATGCAGCGATGGTCGGGCGGCCGGCTCGCGGCGTCATACGGTCATCCACAGCCGGGGCGGAAGGGCTGAGCGTTGTCCACAGGTCGCCGCAGCTCCCACCCTCCGCCATTGGTCACGAATGACGTTTTGGATCGTTCACATCACGCCGCGAGACGTCATTGGTGACCGATGGCGCAAGGGGCGGCGGGGGTGGGGCTGTGGGGGAGGTCATGTTGCCCGGTGAGGTGAGCGTCGCCTAAGTTAGGGAGGCCTCACTCACGTCGACCAGGAATCGTAGGCTGCCATGCTCGCCAACTACCTCATCGGGCTGCGTGAGGGACTGGAGGCGTCGCTGGTCGTCGTCATCCTCGTCGCCTACCTCGTGAAGTCGGGACGCCAGCACCTGCTCGGGCGCATCTGGGCGGGAGTCGCGTCGGCGATCGCCATCTCCCTCGCCTTCGGCGCGCTGCTCACCTTCGGCCCCAAGGGCCTGACCTTCGAGGCGCAGGAGGCCATCGGCGGCGGGCTGTCCATCGTGGCGGTGGGGTTCGTGACCTGGATGATCTTTTGGATGGCGCGGCACAGCCGTGGCCTGTCCGGCGAGCTCAAGGGGGCGGTCGACCGGGCCGTCGAGGGCGGCCGCACGGGCGCCCGCGGAGGCCTCGTGCTGGTCGCGATGCTGGCTGTCGGCCGCGAGGGTCTCGAGACCGCGCTGTTCCTGTGGGCGGCCACGCAGGCCGCAGCCCGCGACAACGCCTCCACCACGGCACCGCTGGTCGGCGCCCTCCTCGGCCTGCTGACCGCCGTCGCGCTCGGCGTCGGCGTCTACCGGGGAGCACTCAAGCTCGACCTCGGCGCGTTCTTCCGCTGGACCGGCGCCTTCCTCGTCCTCATCGCCGGCGGGGTCCTGGCGTATGCCGTCCACGACCTGCAGGAGGCGCGCATCCTGCCCGGCCTGCACACCCTCGCGTTCGACGTGTCCGGCACGATCGAGCCCAGCTCGTGGGTCGCCACGCTGCTCAAGGGCGTCTTCAACTTCTCTCCCGCGATGACCGTGCTCGAGGTCGCCGCGTGGGTGCTCTACGTCGTCCCCGTCATGGCGTTGTTCGCCGCGCGGGTCCGTCGCCCCAAGCCCCCGGCCCCGCGTGCGAGCGCGGCGTCCGGCATACGTCAAGGAGCCTCTGCATGACCCGCCTCGCCGCCACCGGCGCGTCCCTCGCGATCGCCGCGCTCGCGCTGACCGCCTGCACCGACAACACCGCCAGCACCTCCTCGGGGGGCGGGACGCAGGCCGGGGCCGGCCAGGGCACCCTCACGGTCACCTCGACGGACACCGAGTGCCAGGTCTCGGCGTCCGAGGCTCCCTCGGGCACGCTGAAGTTCGCGGTCACCAACGCCGGCTCCAAGGTCACCGAGTTCTACCTCCTCGCCGAGGACGGCCTGCGCATCGTCGCCGAGGTCGAGAACATCGGGCCCGGCCTGTCCCGTGACCTCGTGCTCAAGGCTGCGCCGGGGACGTACAAGACCGCCTGCAAGCCGGGCATGGTCGGCGACGGCATCCGCCACGACTTCACCGTGACCGACTCCGGCGCCAACCTCGAGGCGCAGGGCGCCGACAAGGAGCTCGTCGCGGCGGCCAACAGCCAGTACGCGTCCTACGTCAAGGACCAGACCGAGCAGCTCCTCACGGGGACGAAGGCCTTCGCCGCCGCCTACAAGGCCGGCGACACCGCCAGGGCCAAGGAGCTCTACGCCCCCACCCGCGTCCACTGGGAGCGGATCGAGCCCGTCGCGGAGTCCTTCGGCGACCTCGACCCGATGATGGACGCGCGCGAGGCCGACCTCGAGCCCGGCCAGAAGTGGACCGGCTGGCACGTCGCCGAGAAGGACCTGTGGCCACCGAAGGCCGGCTACACCGCGCAGACCGCCGCCCAGCGCGCCGCGATCGCGGACCAGCTGGTCAAGGACACCGAGACGCTCTACCAGCGCACCCGATCCATGCAGTTCACCACCGACCAGATCGGCAACGGCGCCAAGGGCCTGCTCGACGAGGTCGCCAAGGGCAAGGTCACCGGCGAGGAGGAGATCTGGAGCCACACCGACCTGTGGGACTTCCAGGCCAACGTCGACGGCGCCCGCGTGGCCTGGCAGGGTCTGCGCCCGATCCTCAAGAAGAAGGACGCCGCTCTGGACTCCCAGCTGCAGCTGAAGTTCTCGGCGCTGCAGAAGCTCCTCGACCAGCACAAGGTCGGCGAGGGGTTCCAGACCTACGACACGCTCTCCAAGGAGGAGGTGAAGGCGCTGTCGGACGCGGTCAACGCGCTCTCCGAGCCGCTGTCCAGGCTGACGGCCGCCGTCATCTGATGCCCGAGTCCCTCTCTCGTCGTGGGCTTCTCGGCTGGGGAGCCGCCTCGGCCGCCGTGGGAGCGGCCGGCTTCGCGGGTGGTATGGCGACCGCCAACGCCTCCGAGGGTGACGGCGGGCGCGCGGGTGGGGGCACGACCGGGGACGCGAGAGCCGTTGCGTCCGACAGCTATCCGTTCTACGGCACCCACCAGGCGGGGATCGTCACGCCCGCCCAGGACCGGCTGCACTTCGCGGCGTTCGACGTCACGACGACCTCCCGTGAGGACCTCGTCGCCCTGCTGACCGCCTGGACCGCGGCGGCCGCCGAGATGACGGCGGGTCGGCCGGTGGGTGGGGACCCGACGTCATACAGCGCGCCCCCCAACGACTCCGGCGAGGCGGACGGGCTGTCGGCGTCGCGGCTGACGCTGACCTTCGGCTTCGGGCCCACGCTGTTCCGGGACGCCGCGGGCAAGGACCGGTTTGGGATCTCGGGACGTCAACCCGCTGCGCTGCAACGACTTCCGCACTTCCCGGCGGACGCGCTCGACCCCGCGCGCAGCGACGGCGACCTGTGCGTCCAGGCCTGCGCCGACGACCCGCAGGTCGCGGTGCACGCCATCCGCAACCTGGCGCGCCTCGGGTTCGGCGTCGTGTCGCTGCGGTGGTCCCAGCTGGGCTACGGCCGCACCTCGTCCACGTCCACCGCGCAGGCCACCCCGCGGAACCTGTTCGGCTTCAAGGACGGCACGGCCAACCTCAAGGCCGAGGACCCGTCCGCGCTCGACGCCCACCTGTGGGTCGGCGCCAAGGACGACCCCAAGGCACCGTGGATGGCGGGCGGCTCCTACCTCGTGGCCCGCCGCATCGCGATGAACCTCGAGACCTGGGACCGCTCCTCGCTGCGCGAGCAGGAGGCGGTCATCGGTCGCGACCGCCGCGAGGGCGCGCCGCTCTCGGGCGGGAAGGAGTTCACCGCACCGGACTTCACCGTCAAGGGACGCGAGGGGCAGCCGCTGGTCGCGGCGAGCTCCCATGTGGCGATGGCGCACCCGACGCGCAACGGCGGAGTGCAGATGCTGCGTCGCGGCTACAACTACACCGACGGGTCGGACGACCTCGGGCGCATGGACGCGGGGCTGTTCTTCATCGCCTACGTCCGCAACCCCGCCAGGCAGTACATCCCCATGCAGACTCGCATGGCCAAGCAGGACGCTCTCCAGGAGTACCTCCAGCACCGGGGGTCGGCGTTGTTCGCCATACCGCCGGGTGCCAAGGAGGGCGAGCACATCGGTCAGGCCCTCTTCGCGTAACGGGCGCGTGGTGGGTGGCGTCGGGAAGTGACCCGGCGGGGCGCGTGGAACGATCAATGCGCCGCTGAGGCGTCACGACGTGCCCCCCGAGTCAGTTTGTGTCGCCGATGGGGTGACGGAAGTGACCACTCGGGGGCGGGTGGGGTGCTGAGGTCGTGATTGGCGACAGGAAGTGACCCGGCGGGGCGTGTGGAACGGTCAAAGCGCGGCTGAGGCGCCACCACATGCCCCCTCGGGTCAGTTTGCGTCGCGCGCCCGCGCGGCTGGTGTGACCTGGGTCACCGCCCGCTGTGGACAGCGCGAGCCACACCGCCCCGCCTGTGGAGGACGGCGCGTGGGGGGCGCGGGAGGCGTCCAGGCTGGCGGCATGCGCACCCCTCTCCTGCCGCCCGAGATCGTGGACGGCAAGTGGTACACCACCGACCAGCTGGACCGCCTAGGCCTGACACGTGCCCAGCGGCGTCAGCTGGTCGCGGCTCATCGCGGCGTCCACGGACGACGACTGCCACGGACCGTGATCGAGGACATCGAGGCGGTGAGCCGCGTCGTGCCCGACGATGCCGTCGTCTGCGGGGAGTCGGCGCTATGGGTCCACCACCTGCCACACGCACAGCAGTGGTCGCCGACGCCCCGTCCGCCGATCCACCTGCTGGTGCCCGGCGAGCGTCGGATCCGCCTGGCCACGGTACGTGACCACCGCCTGGGCGGCCGCCAAGCAGACACGGTGCACGTCGAGGGGCTCCCGCTCCGCGTGCTCTCGCCACCGGCGCTGTACGCGCAGATGGCCCCGCACCTGTCCTTCCTCGACACCGTGATCCTCGGGGACGCGGTTGTCGGGTGGCGGAGCGTGTGGACGCCGGAGCACCTCGAGGCGGCACTTGGGCCTGGGCTTCCGGGTGTGGTCCAGGCCCGACGTGCGCTGAACCACGTGCGACCCGGGTCCAACTCGGTCACGGAGACCAGGAGTCGCCTGCTTCTCCTCGAGGCCGGTCTGCCCGAGCCCGAGCTCAATGCCTCGGTCGTCGTCGACGGCACCTGGCTGGCGTACGTCGACTTCCTATGGCGGCGGCACCGGCTGGTGGTCGAGTACTACGGCGTCCACCACTTCACCTCTGACCGCCAGCGCCGCGACGACCTGCACCGGGTGAGGGGGCTGCGTGACCACGACTATCGGGTCGAGGAGCTGACCAGCCGGGACCTCGCCCGCCCCGCGGAGTTGGTGGCACGTGTGGCCAAGGCGCTGCGCGAGCAAGAGGTCGCGCTGGGACTCTGACCTCGGGGGTGGGGTCCCGGGCGCCCGACGGGAAGTGACCGGTCGGGGCGGGCGGTGTGCGGAGGCCGCCGGGTTGGCGACGGGAAGTGACCCGTCGGGGCGGACGAAGGGCGGAAGCCGGGGGTCTCGCGACAGGAAGTGACCTGTCGGGGCGGAGGGGGCGCCGAGGATGCGGGGTTGGCGACGGGAAGTGACCCGACGGGGCACCCGGGGCGGTCACAGCGGGGTGCTGGATCGCCCGTGGTGCCCCGCCGGGTCACCTGAACGTCTGCGCGCGACGGACGGGGTCAGTCCAGGCGGGTGAACAACGGGTGGTCGGGCTTGCAGCTCGTGTCCGAGGCGGGGACGAGCCGGTTGACGAGGTACTTGGTGCGGAGCCGGTCGACGCACGTGCTCACGCCGAGCGCCCCGTGGCCGTAGCCGTTGGTCAGGGTGATCAGCCGAGAGGTCTTGAGCTCCTTGCGGTAGGCCACGGCACCGCTGTAGGGCGTCGCCGGGTCGTGATGGTTGCCGATGATCAGGACGGGCGTCGAGGTGGCCTTGTCGAACGGCCCGCGGTAGGCGTCGGGATTCATGCCGGGCCACCCCGCGCACACGCTCGCCGTCCACAGCCACGCCGGACCGAACCCGGGGGCCTGCCACTTGACGCGGCGGTCGGCCGCGATCCAGGCCTTGGGGTCCTTCGGGTTGAGCGAGTCGGAGCACAGCACGCCGTGGAACCCGGCGTCGTAGACCGGCGCATCCGGCTCCCCGGGCGGCTCCTCCGCCGAGGGGGCCGCGGCCAGGCCTGACGAGCGCAGGACGGTCGAGCTCAGCCCGAGGACCGGGCCGTTCGTGCGGTGCGCCCCCTTGGGGGCCGTGGACTCCGACAGCGGTGCCGGGGCCGGGTGCTCGCGGTCGACCTTGGCGGCCAGGGCCTTGAGCCGCGCGACGGCGGCCTTGGGCCGCGACCTGGGTGTCGCCTCGGCCGCGACCTGGCCGTCCGCCGAGGCGGTGCCGGCGGCCTTGCGGACCGGCGTCGTCGGCGCGATCGCCTGGCGCAGCTCGGTGATGGCGGGCATGAGCAGCGGAATGTCGTCGGCGGAGTAGAGGACCTGCAGCGCGAGGGCGATCACGTCGTCGTAGCGCAGGTAGTTGCCGTCGCCCATGTCGACCGGGCCCTTGGACAAGGTGGTGAGGATGGCCTGCCAGTCCTGGCGGACGGTCTTGGCCTCGGCACACAGGCTCGTGCCGCCCCGCTCGCACTCCGTGAACGCCGACATCAGCGCCTCATGCGCCCCGAGGTGGGAGTTGAGACGCTCGGTGACCGGCTTGGTGCGGTGCTCGCCGCCGCGGCCGGTGGCCCAGGCGACGGGGTCGAGGACCCCGTCCACGACCAGGGCGCGGATGTTGCCGGGATACAGGGCGGCGTATGTCGCACCGAGGTAGCTGCCGTAGGAGATGCCGTAGTAGCTGATCTGCTTGTCGCCGAGCGCGCGCCTCGCGAGGTCCATGTCGCGGGCGGTGTCGGCGGTCGACATGTGCTTGAGGATGCGCGGCATGGCGGTGGCGCAGGTCTTGCGGTAGGCCCGGTCATAGGCCAGGTGCTGCGCGAACTCCTTGTCCCACAACGGGAACATGTGCTCGTCGAGCTGCGGCATCTCCTCGCCCGGCTTGCCGACGCACATCGCGAGGTCCTCTCCCTCGATGCCGCGCGGGCCCACCCCGACGATGTCGAAGCGCTTGCGCACCTGGGCGCCGAGCTCCTGGGCGAAGAGGCCGACGGTCTGGGTGGCCGGTCCGCCGGGACCGCCGGGGTTGGTGAACAGGGCGCCGATGCGCTGCGAGGGGTTGTCGGCCGGCCGTCGGCTGATCGACAGCTTGGTGGTGCCCAGCGTGGGGTCGCCGTAGTCGAGCGGCACCTCCAGGGTGGCGCACTGCAGGCCGGAGCCGCAGCGGGTCCAGGCGACCTTGGGTGAGGCCATGGCGCGCAGGGCCGCGGCGGTCTTGGCGTCGTCCCTGGGCGCGCGGACGAAGGCGCTGGCGGTGGTGGCGCCGGAGCCGAGGCCGGCGCCGACGCCCGGGCCAGGTGACGCCAACGTCGGTGAGGCGGCGGCGAGGCCACCTGCGGCGGTGATCAGGACTGCTGCGGCCGCAGCGGCTGGACGAGTCAGTGACATGGTCTGCTCCCCGGTGCTCGACGTCGGTCCCCCAGGTGCGTGGAGGCCCCCCGCACCCCATGCCGACGCGGCCATCCTTGCGCCCGATCGGGAGTCGGCACCAGACCTACCCGGGAGAAAGTTGGGAGCGGTCACGCGGCGTGACCGCTCCCGGTCATCGCCCCGGCGTTCAACCGCTCAGGTCACGCGCGGTGACGGGTGGTTCCCGGCATACGGACAGGATCAAGCCGTCGCCGCCGCAGCGGCGCGTCCGGCGGCCCGGCCGCTGAACAGGCAGCCGCCGAGGAAGGTCCCCTCGAGTGCGCGGTAGCCGTGCATGCCGCCCCCGCCGAAGCCGGCGGCCTCGCCTGCGGCATACAGGCCTGGCACGGCCGAGCCAGCGGCGCTCAGGACCCGCGCCGACAGGTCGGTCTCGAGCCCGCCGAGCGTCTTGCGGGTGAGGGTCGACAGCCGGACCGCGATCATCGGTCCGTGCGCGGGGTCCTCGAGACGGTGGGGCGGGGCGGTGCGGATCAGCTTGTCCCCCAGGAAGCGTCGCGAGCCGTGGAGATGCACGACCTGGCTGTCCTTGCTGAACGGGTTGGCGATCTCGCGGTCACGTGCCCGGACCTCACGGCGCACCTGCTCGGGGTCGAGCCCACCGTCGGGCTCGAGCGCGACCATGCCTGCGACGAGCTCGTCGAGGGTGGTCGCCTGCACGAAGTCCTCGCCGTGGTCCAGGAAGGCCTGCACCGAGGGCGGCACGTCGGTGCGGACGCGCGAGGCGACACCGCGCCACGAGCGGCCGGTCAGGTCGAGGTTCTGCTCCTGGCCGGACAACGTGAACTCCTTGCCCGCGATGGTCTTGTCGAGGACGAACCAGCTGTGGTCCGCACCGACCTGCTGCAGGTGCGCGAGCGTCCCCATCGTGTCGAAGCCCGGGAACAGCGGCACCGGCAGACGCCGTCCCGTGGCGTCGAGCCACAGCGACGAGGGGCCGGGCAGGATCCGGATGCCGTGCCCAGGCCAGATCGGGTCCCAGTTGTGGACGCCCTCGGTGTAGTGCCACATGCGGTCGGGGTGGATCAGCCGGCCACCCGCCTCCTGCGCGATCCCGATGCCGCGGCCGTCGACGTGGGCGGGGACGCCGGTCACCATGTGCCGCGGCGGCGTGCCGAGCCGGTCGGGCCAGGCCGCGCGCACCAGGTCGTGGTCGCCGCCGATGCCGCCGGTGGCGATGATGACGGCCTGCGCACGAATCTCTCGCTCCTGCAGCACGGTCCGGTTGGTGGGGCGGCCGCGGTCCGCGCGGTCGGCGGCCAGCACCGAGGTGCGCACCCCGACGACCTCGCCGCCACGGCCCGGCTGCGCGCCCTCGACGATCAGCGAGTCCACGCGGTGGCGGAAGCCGAACCGTACGAGCCCACGGTGCGCCAGGTCGTGGAGGCGTCGCTCGAACGGCTCCACGATGCCCGGGCCCGTGCCCCACGTGATGTGGAACCGCGGGACGGAGTTGCCGGGGCCGAGGGCGCCATACCCCCCACGCTCGGCCCAGCCGACCACGGGAAACAGGCGGTGCCCCAGCTGCCGCAACCACGAACGCTTCTCCCCCGCAGCGAAGCTCACGTAGGCGCGGGCCCACTCCCGGGGCCAGTGGTCCTCGGGGCGGTCGAAGCCCGCAGTGCCCTCCCAGTCCTGCCAGGCCAGCTCCTCGGAGTCCTTGATGCGCAGCCGGCGCTGCTCGGGGGAGTCGACGAGGAAGAGCCCGCCGAAGGACCAGTAGGCCTGCCCACCGAGCGACTGCTCGCCCTCCTGGTCCAGCAGCAGCACCTGCCGCCCGGCGTTCGCGGCCTCGCACGCGGCCACGAGCCCGGCGAGGCCGGCTCCCACGACGATGACGTCGGCGTCCATCTGTGGCTCCTTCGCTCGGGCCCACGGGCCGGTCGGGGTCTCACCGTATGCCGGAACCGCCCGCCTCGGGAGTGCCCCACCTCGCCGACTGGTCAGGTATCGGCGGGGCGGGTGTCCAGTGGTGACCAGTCGGCGAAGGGAGGGTCAGGGGGCAGAGCCCTCGGCCCCCATCTCGGCCGCCAGGGCATCCGCGAATCCGGTGACGTCGGCCTCCGTCGTGTCCCAGGAGCACATGAGCCGGACCTCGCCGGTCGCCTCCTTCCACACGTAGAAGGGGTAGCGGGCCTGCATCCGTAGCGTCACCTGCGGCGGCAGCGTGGCGAACACGGCGTTGGCGGCGACCTCCTGGGTGACGGTGACGCCGTCGATGCCGCGCAACGCCTCCCCGAGCCGGCGGGCCATGCCGTTGGCGTGCCGGCCGGACTCGCGCCACAGGTCGCCGGAGTAGAGCGCGAGCAGCTGGGCCGACATGAAGCGCATCTTGGACGGCAGCTGGGTCGACAGCTTGCGCACGAACTCCATCCGTCGCACGGCGTCGGGGTTGATGACGACGACCGCTTCGACACCCATCAGACCCGCCTTGGTGCCGCCGAGCGAGACGACGTCGACGCCGACGTCGGTGGTGATGTCGCCGAGCGAGCAGCCCAGCGCCGCAGCGGCGTTGGCGATGCGGGCGCCGTCGAGGTGGACGAGCATGCCCAGGGCGTGGGCGTGCTCGCACACCTCGCGGAGCTGGTCAGGGGTGTAGAGCGTGCCCACCTCGGTCGACTGGGTGACGCTGACGACACGCGGCTGCGCGTGGTGCTCGAACCCGAATCCGTAGGCCTCCCGGTCGATCAGCGCGGGCGTGAGCCGACCGTCGGGGGACTCGACGTCGACGACCTTGATGCCGGCGACCTTCTCCGGGGCGCCGCACTCGTCGGTGTGGATGTGGGCGTGGGAGGAGCAGATGACGGCGTCCCAGCGGTCCGTCATCGCCGACAGGGCAACGACATTCGCGCCCGTGCCGTTGAAGGTCGGCCAGCACGAGGCGCTCTCGCCGAAGTGCCTGCGCACGACCTCCTGCAGCGCCTCGGTGTAGGGGTCAGCGCCGTAGGAGCCGACGTGGCCTCCGTTCGCCACGGCGAGCGCCTCGAGGACCTCCGGGTGGACACCGGCGTAGTTGTCGCTGGCGAAGCCGCGACGCTCGGGGTCGTGCAGCCGGTCGCGAAGTCGGTCGTGCAGGGGGTCGCTCTGGGGGTCGTGCAGGGGGTCGAGGGGCAGGGTGGGGGGCATCGTCACGTCCTTGGGTTGGGGTCCACCAAAGGTATGACGCCGGACCCCACCCGCAGCCGATGTCCGTCGCCGGATCCAGGTCAACGCTTGTGGAGGCGCCGCACCGGTGCCACCGAACGACCCCACGAGGACCCGATGAGCACACAGACCCCCACCCAGAGCACGCCGAGCACGCATGGCTCCTCGGTGCCGAGCCCGCCTGGGGCCTGGCGACGCCTCGCGGACGCCGTGACCTCCCGGCGCGGCGCCTGGGCCACCCTGGTCCTCGCGCTGCTCGTGACTACGGCGCTCATGGGGGCGCTACGCGGCGCCGAGATCGTCCGGGCAGATGAGACGCTGCCGCCCGACTCCGAGTCCGCCCGGGCGGCAACGCTGCTCGCGGGCTTCCCCCGCAGCGAGCTCAGTCCCGTCATGGTGGTGATGACGCGGTATGACGAGCGCCCGCTGGCAGCCGGCGATCTCGCGTCGGCGCAGCGCGTCGGCGAGGCCGCCGCGGGCAGCGTCGGGCAACGGGCATCGCGCCCGATCCCCTCGCAGGACGGCCGCGCGGTGCTCGTGAGCATCCCCGTGCGGGCGGACCGTCCCAACACCGACATCGCCACCGACGTCAAGGCCATGCGGGCGGCGATCGCGGGGACGGGCGAGGCGACGGCGGGCGACGCCGGCGGGGCGGCGGGGGAGCCGCGGCTGCGCGCGCAGGTGACCGGAGGGCCGGCCTTCGGCGCGGACGTGGCGGGCGCCTTCGACGGCGCCGACCTGCGCCTGCTCGCCGTCACGGTCGGCATCGTCGCGGTGCTGCTCCTGCTGACCTACCGCTCCCCGGTGCTGTGGCTGGTCCCCCTGGTCGTCGTGGCGCTCGCGGACGGCCTGGCCGGAGTCCTGGCCAAGGCCATCGGCGAGGCGCGGGACCTCAGCTTCGACAGCGGGATCGTCAGCGTCCTCGTCTTCGGCGCCGGGACCAACTATGCGCTGCTGCTGATCTCGCGGTACCGCGAGGAGCTGCCGCGCACCGACGACCACCGGGTCGCGCTGCGGGACGCCCTCGTGGCGACCGGGCCGGCGGTGCTCGCCTCCAACGTCACCGTGGTGCTGTCGCTGCTCACCCTCGTGCTCGCCGTGCTGCCCGGCACGCGGGGTCTTGGCCCCACGTCGGCGGCGGGGCTGCTGGTCGCGGCCGTGTTCGCGCTGGTGGTGCTGCCGGCCGCGCTGGCCATCTGCGGCCGCAAGCTGTTCTGGCCGTTCGTCCCCCCACTACCTTCGCGGCCTTCCCGCACGGGTACCGCGCCGCAGACTGACCAGTCGTTGTCCCCCCTTCGCCGACTGGTCGGTTCTGGACATGGTGTGGCGTCGGGAAGTGACCGGTCGGCGGGCGTGGGGCCGTGGGCCCGCGTGGCGCGCGCCGTGACCCGTCGCCCATGGCCCGTGCTCGCCGCCGCCCTGGCGGTCGCCGCCCTCATGGCCGCCGGACTCGCCGGGACCCGCGTCGGCCTGTCGCAGACCGAGCAGTTCCGGGTGGCCTCCGAGTCCTCGGCCGGACTGCAGACCCTGGCGCGCCACTACCCCCAGGGGGAGAGCGCCCCCATGACGGTGGTCAGCCGCACCGAGGCGGCGCCCCGGGTGGCCGAGGCGGCCCGGCATACGGCCGGGGTGGTCCGCGTCCAGACCCTCGCCGAGCACGACGGGTGGAGCCGCACCATGGTCGTCGGGGACGCCGAACCCGACTCTCCCGCAGCGCAGGACACCGTCCGCGCGCTGCGTGACGCGGTGCACGCCGTGCCTGGCTCGGACGCGGTCGTCGGCGGTCAGACCGCCCGGCAGGTGGACGCCGAAGCCGGCGCGCGCCATGACCTGCTGCTCGTCGCCCCGCTCATCCTGCTGGTCGTGCTGCTCGTCCTCGTCGCCCTCCTGCGCGCGGTCGTCGCACCGATGATCCTGCTGCTGGTCAACGTGATCAGCGCCGTCGCCGCCATCGGGCTGGGGACGTGGATCGGGCGGACGGTGTTCGGCTTCCCGGGGCTGGACGTGCTCGTGCCGCTGCTGTCCTTCCTGTTCCTCGTGGCGCTGGGGATCGACTACACGATCTTCCTCGCGCACCGGACGGTGCACGAGGCGCAGGAGCACGGCCTGCGTGAGGGCGTCGTGCGCGCCGTGGGCGCCACGGGCGGGGTCATCACCAGCGCGGGGGTGGTGCTGGCGGCGGTCTTTGCGGCGCTCGGCGTGCTGCCGCTCGTCACCCTCGGTCAGCTGGGCCTGATCGTCGGCCTCGGCGTGCTCGTCGACACGCTGCTCGTGCGCACCCTGGTCGTGCCCGCTGTGCTCGCCGCCGCCGGTGAGCGGCTCTGGTGGCCACGACGGCTAGCCTCGACGGCATGATCCCGGACACCCGTCCGTCGACCGCGCGGCGCCTGCAGGGGGCGCTGCACGGTCTGGTGGGGGTGCTCCTGGTCGTCGCCGCGGTGCGCGGGATGGTCCTCGGCACCTCGCCGGCGCTCGTCGCCCTCGCCTCGGTGGCCCTGCTCGGCTGGTATGCCGTCGGCGCCGGCCTCGCGCGGGGAACCGCCTCCCCGCGCGGTCCGGCACCGGTCCGCGGCAGGGCCGATCCGAGCAGGGGGCTGGCGACGGCGTGGATGGGCGTCCTCGTGACGTCCTGGGCGTTGGTGGTGCTGCTGGTGTCGCCCGAGTTCTCGTGGCTCGCCTTCCCGTTCATCCTGATCGGCGTGCTGGTGCTGCCGCCGTCGGTCGCCCACCCGCTCGCCGCCGCGATGACCGCGGTAGTGGTCGTCGCGCAGCTGCGCGGCGCCGGTCCCGAGTCCCTGCGCGCCGGCATGGTGCTCGGGCCCATGCTCGGGGCGCTGGTGGCGATCGGGACGGGCGCGGCCTACCTGCGGGTGCTGCGCGAGAGCGAGGACCGGCGGCGCCTCGTCGAGCAGCTCGTCGCCGCCCAGGACGACCTCGTGGCCGTGCACGACGAGCTCGCCGCCACCCAGCGCGAGGCCGGGGTCGCCGCCGAGCGCACCCGCATCGCCCGCGACATCCACGACACGCTCGCGCAGGGCCTCAGCTCGATCGTGCTGCTGTCCCGCGCCGCCGCTGCCGACCCCGCGTCGCGCGAGGCCCTGCTCGGTCAGATCGAGGCCACCGCCGTCGACAACCTCGACGAAGCCCGTCGCGTCGTGGCCGCCCTCACCCCCTCCGTGCTCGAGCAGGCGCCGTTGCCCGCCGCGATCGGGCGGCTCCTCGAGCGGCTGGGCGCGCAGTCCGGCATACGCACCGTCCTGCACGTCGACGGGGACGTGCGCACGATCCCGACCACGGTCGAGGTGGCGCTCCTGCGCGTGGCGCAGTCCGCGCTCGCCAACGTGCGCCTCCACTCGGGGGCCTCCCGGGTCGTCGTCACCATCTCGTATGCCGATACCTCCGTCTCGCTGGACGTCGTCGACGACGGGAGGGGCTTCACCGAGTCGCGGCTGATGTCGGCGCCGCTCGGGGGCACGGGATTCGGCCTGCGGGCCATGCGGTCGCGCCTCACCGAGCTGGGTGGGCGGCTCGACGTGGAGTCCGCGCCTGGCGATGGCACCGCGATCGCCGCTACCGTCCCCCTCGCGACCCCCCATCCGCAGGAGCTGCCATGACCGTGCGTGTCCTCGTCGTCGACGACCACCCGGTCGTGCGGGCCGGGCTGCGCGCCCTGCTCGCGGTCGACGCGCGGGTGGACGTGGTCGGGGAGGCCGCCTCGGGCGAGGAGGCGCTGGTCGTGGCGCGGGCCCGCCGCCCCGACGTCGTCCTCATGGACCTGCAGCTCGGCGACGGCCTCGACGGGGTCGCCGCCACCCGCGCCCTGCGCGAGGACCCCGACGGGCCCCGCGTGCTGATCCTCACGACCTATGACACCGACGCCGACATCGTGCGCGCCGTCGAGGCGGGGGCCGCGGGCTACCTGCTCAAGGACACGCCGGCGGCCACGCTCGTGGCCGCCGTCGAGCGCGCCGCCCGGGGGGAGACGGTGCTGGCGCCGCGCGCCGCCGAGGTGCTCGTGGGGCATCTGCGCCACCCCCGACCGGCCCTGTCCGACCGCGAGGCGCAGGTGCTCGCGCGGGTCGCCGACGGCCACAGCAACCGGGATATCGCGCGCGAGCTGCTGATCAGCGAAGCCACCGTCAAGACCCACCTCGTCCACGTCTTCGACAAGCTGGGGGTGGACTCGCGGACGGCGGCCGTGGCCGTGGCCCGGGAGCAGGGGCTGCTGCGCTGACCCGACGGTCAGCGCCGGTCTGGTCTGGTCTGGGCTGGGGGATCGGGTCAGGCGCCGACGACGAGGCTCACGCCGAGCGCGATCATCACGACCGCGATCACCAGGTCGAGCAGCTGCCACGCCCGGGGCCGGGCAAACAGCGGCCGCAACCAGCGGGCGCCATACCCGAGGGCGGTGAACCACAGCAGCGAGCCGGCCGCCGCCCCGAGCCCGAACCACCACCGGCCGTCCCTCCCGTGCGTCGCCGACAGCGAGCCGAGCATCACGACCGTGTCGAGGTAGACGTGCGGGTTGAGCCAGGTGAAGGCGAGCGTGGTCACCACCGCGGCCCGCAGGCCGCTCACGCCGCGCTCCTGCGCCGTGAGGGTGCCCGGGTGCCGCGCCGCCAGGGCCGTGCGGATCCCGAACTGCACGAGGAAGATCGCGCCGCCCCACCGCGCCAGCGTCACCACGGTCGGGTGAGAGGTGATGAGGGCGCCCACGCCGGCGACGCCCGCGAGGATCAGCACGGCGTCGGACAGCGCGCAGATCGCGACGATGACGCCGACGTGCCGGCGCAGCAGGCCCTGCCGCAGCACGAAGGCGTTCTGGGCGCCGATCGCCACGATGAGGCCGAGTCCGGTCAGCAGGCCGATGGCCGCGCTGTGCAGGGGGGACATGACGACGACGCTAGGCGGCGGCCGCCGGTGCAGTCCAACGACAGTTGCTGGGGATTCCTTAGCATTGCTTCATGTATGCCGACTCCCACCAGCTCGCCGCTCTGCTCGCCGTGGTCGAGGAGGGCAGCTTCGAGGCGGCGGCGGACGAGCTGCGAGTCACACCCTCGGCCGTCAGCCAGCGGATCAAGGCGCTCGAGCGCCGGGTCGGCCAGGTGGTCGTGCAGCGCACCCGGCCCTGCCGCCCCACCTCGACGGGCGAGGTCCTGGTCCGTATGGCGCGGCAGCTGGCGCTCCTCGAGGCCGAGGCACGGGCCGCGCTCACTGCCCAGTCGGCGGCGACCACGATCGCCGTCGCCCTCAACGCCGACTCGCTGGCCACGTGGGCGCGCGACGTGCTCGTCGAGGCGGCCGAGGCCGGCGACATCGGGCTCGAGCTGCACGTCGAGGACCAGGACCACAGCCTCGAGCTGCTCCGGGCGGGACGGGTGCTCGCGGCGCTGACCGCCGACCCCGTTGCGGTGCAGGGATGCTCGGTGACCCAGCTGCCGCCGATGCGCTACGTCCCGGTCGCGACGCGCTGGCTGTGGGAGCGGCACGAGCACGACCTGTCGCGCCTGCCCGTGGTGCGGTTCAACGACAAGGACGACCTGCAGGACGCGGTGCTGCGCGAGCTCGGCGTGACCTCCACGGGACTCGCGCACACCGTGCCCTCGACCGAGGACTTCGCGGCGGCCGTGCGGTGCGGGCTGGGGTGGGGCGCGCTGCCCCTCGCACAGCTGGGGGAGCGGGGTGACCTGGGGGAGCGGGGTGACCTGGTCGAGGTGGCGCCGGGCCACGACGTGGTGGTCCCGCTCTACTGGCAGCGGTGGCGGATCGAGTCGGCCGTCCTGGACCGCGTCACCGAGTGGGTGCGTGCTGCCGCCGGCTGACCTTCCCCTGCCCCGCCCTGCCGTGCCCTGCCCCGCCCTGCCTGCCCTGCCAGCGCTTCCCTCCCCGGATCGTGAGGGTTTCGTCCACGGATGGTGGACGAGACGCTCACGATCGCCAGAGGGCGGCCTCGATGATCCGGGCCACGCCGTCCTCGTCGTTGGCGGCGCAGCGATGCGTGGCGGCCTCGACCGCTGCGGCATGGGCGTTGGCCACGGCAAAGCTGCGACCGGCCCAGCCGAGCATCGGCACGTCGTTGGGCATGTCGCCGAAGGTCCAGACCTCGGCCGACGACACGTCGTGGCCGGCGCACCAGCGTTGCAGGGCAGTGGCCTTGGTCACGCCGAGGGCAGTCATCTCGGCCAGCCCCGGCGCGCCGGAGTAGGCCAGGTGGACGTCCCCACCCACCAGCTCGCTCGCCCGCGCGACGAACTCCTCGGGCCCGAGCCGGGGGTGGCGCGCGATGAGCTTGCCCGGCAGCTCGTCCTCGAGCAGGTCCTCCAGGGCCGCCACCCGGCGGGCGTCGTCGACCACCGTCCCGTCCGGCGCCCGCAGGTCGCGCAGCGCCGGCTCGATGCCGAGACCCGAGCGCCCCTCGACGCCGAAGCCGATGCCCGGCAAGGCTCCTCGCAGGCGTGACACCACGTCCAGGGTGACGGGCGCCGGGATGGTCCGCTCCTCCACGACGGCGTCGACGTGCGCGTCGTAGACGAAGGCGCCGTTGCTGCACAGCACCACGCCGTGCGCACCCACCTGCTCGCGAAAGGCCTTCATCCACCGCGGTGGTCGTGCCGTCACGACGATCACCGTGCAGCCCGCCGCCTCAGCGGCGGCGATCGCGGACGCGGTGCGCGACGACAGCGTGCCGTCGGATCGCAGCAGGGTCCCGTCGAAGTCGGTGGCGAAGACGCGCGGGCAGTCCGGCATGAGGGCCACTCTCCCACGCGCGGCCCTCACAGGGAGGCCACAGAGACGACCAACGACGGGCATAGGGCGCAGCGGTGGAGTGGGGGCATCACACCGAGGAACGCACGAGATCAAGGAGCACGCCATGGGATTCAGCGCACTAGGTCGATCGAGGCTGGTGGCCACGCCGGCCGTGGCGGCGATGATGCTCGTCGCCGCGCCGGCCGCCGCCCAGGCCTCCGGAGCAACGCCCGGCCACCGTGCCGTCGACCGTCAGGTCACGGTCACGACGCAGGTGCCGGAGACGGCGCTGTATGGCGGAGGGACCACCCGCCGCTTCACGGGGAGCGTCTCGAGCCTCGACGACATCCGCCGGGTGGTGTCGTGAACGCCGCCCGCCGCACCGGGGTGCGGCGCATCCGCCAGGCCACCGCGTCGCTGGCCGCCCTCACGGCCGCGGTCGCGGCGGCCGCGATCGGCCTGACGACCATCCCCGACACCGCAGCGAGTGCAGCCGGGGTGGCCGGCGCGAGCGCCGCGTCCACGACGAGCACCTCGTCCAGCGCCACGGACGATGCGTCCACCTCGTCCACCTCCTCCAGCACGGGCACCACCAGCCAGACCGACGGCCTGACGGCGGCCCAGGGCGCGCCGGCGGCGCACTCCTCCGGCAGCTGACGGCATACCTCCCCTCCATCACGAAAGGCCCTGCCATGCAGATGATCTCCGCTCCCCGCGGACCCGCCCTCGAGTGGGCCCTGTGGTCCACCACGATGCGCCTCGTCACCTCCGAGGAGCGCGCCCTGCCCGCGGCCAAGCGGCTCGTGGACCATGAGCTGCAGGCGGTCGAGCTGGCGGCCAGCAGGTTCCGGCGCGACTCCGAGGTGTCGCGGCTGGCCCGGGCCGGCGGGCGGCCGGTCCGCGTGAGCCCCACCCTGCTCGCCCTCGCCGAGGCCGCCGTGGCCGCCGCCGTGGTGACGGACGGCGCCTGCGACCCGACGGTCGGGACCGCGCTGGACCGGCTCGGCTACGGGCAGGACCTGGAGGGGGCGGGCCGGGTCGTGCCCCTCGCGCGCGGCACGCTCCGCCTCGTCGAGCGGCCGGCTCCCGGCTGGCGGCGGATCGGCATCGACCGCGCGGCCGGCACCCTCACGGTGCCCGCCGACGTCACGCTCGACCTCGGCGCCACCGCCAAGGCGTGGGCGGCGGACCGCTGCGCGCGGGTCGTGGCCGACCAGCTCGGCACCGGTGCCCTGGTCAGCCTCGGCGGCGACGTCGCCACGGCCGGCCCCGCCCCGACCGGCGGGTGGGCCGTGTCCGTCCAGGACCTCCCCGACGATCCCGCGGCCCTGGTCGCCCTGCCCTCCGGCTGGGCCCTCGCCACCTCCAGCACGCGCAAGCGCCGCTGGCGGATCGAGGGCCGCGAGCTGCAGCACATCCTCGACCCCGCGACGTCCCTGCCCGTCGTCCCGCACTGGTCCTCGGCCACGGTGGCCGCTCGCAGCTGCGTCCTCGCCAACGCCTGGTCGACCGCGGCCCTCGTCGTGGGGCCGCACGCGCCGGGGCTCCTCGCACGCGCCCAGGTGCAGGCCCGGCTGCTGGGCCTGCGTGGCGACCTGACCTTCGTCGGGGGCTGGCCCTCTGCGGCCGAGGGTGTGACCGAGCGCCAGGCGGGTGAGGTCGCGCGAGCCGCGAGGGCCGCGTCGTGAACGAGGCTCTCTGGGTCCTCGGCCGGGCCACCGGCGTCAGCACGCTCGTGATGCTCACGGTCGCCACGGCCCTCGGGGTCGTCATGAGCGGCGGCTTCCGGCATCGCGAGCTGCCGCGCTTCGCCCTCGCCGAGATCCACCGCCGGGCATCGCTGCTCGCGACCGGGCTGCTCGTCGTGCACGTCCTGTCGCTGTGGCTGGACGCCGAGGCCCAGCTCGACGCCGTGGACCTGCTCGTGCCCTTCCTCAACGCCCGCAACCCCCTGTGGTGGGGGCTCGGCACGCTCGCCCTCGACCTGCTGCTCATCGTGGTCGTGAGCAGCCTGCTCCGCAAGCGACTGCCCCATGCCGTATGGCGGGGCCTGCACCTGCTCGCCTACGCGTCGTGGCCGTTCGCGGTCCTGCACTCCGTGGGCGGCGGCACCGACTCCGCCACGTGGTGGGTGCGGCTCACGGCCATCACCTGCTGCGCGGTGGTCGGCGGAGCCGTCGGCTACCGCCTCGTGCGCCGCTCGGGCTCCCGCCTCGTGCACCGCTCGGGCTCCCGCCTCGGGCGCACCCTCCCGCCCACCGGCCGCCCCGTGAGCGCCAAGTCCGCTCCCGCGGCCAACCCCGCCCCTGCGGCCGCCACCACTACCGCCACTGTCCAGGAGTACCCGTCATGAGCACCAGGTCTCGCGGTTCGCAGTCGATCCGCACCGCCACCGCGGTCCTCGCCGGCACCGGCGTGGGCGTCGCGGCCGCCGTCACCGGCATCGTCGCCGCGCAGGGCAGCACTGCCGCCCCTCCCGACCAGGCCCAGCCGTCCCAGCAGCAGCTCCAGCGCCAGCAGCTCCAGCCCCAAGGTGGCCTGCAGCAGCTGCCCGGCATACCGGGTCAGTCGCAGGACCAGCAGGACCAGCAGGACCAGCAGGACCAGCTGGATCAGCAGGGCAGCCAGGGAGGCTGGACCCAGCAGGACCAGCTGGGAGGGCAGGGGATCGGACCCGGCCAGGGACCGGCGATGGGACGCAGCTCCGGCAGCTGACGCCCCCCCGCGTTTCCCCCAAGAACGCCGAGTGGTCACATCCCGAACGTCGGGATGTGACCACTCGGCGTGTGGGAGGGGTTGTTCAGGCGTCGTGGCGGGTCGAGCCGTTGGCGTCAAAGCTGCCGCCGGCCGCGGGGTTGCCGATGTGCTCGTAGGGCGTGGCGGCGTGCCCCTGGACGTTCAGCCGGGAGTGGGTCCGCGAGTACATGAAGTAGATCGCGAAGCCCAGCGCCATCCAGATCAGGAAGCGGATCCAGGTGTCGAGCGGGAGGTTGAGCATGAGGTAGAGGGAGACCAGGGCGGCGAGCCAAGGCAGCACCGGGGAGCCGGGCACCTTGAAGGACCGCTGCAGGTCGGGGCGCCGCTTGCGCAGAATCGGCACCGCGACCGAGACGAGGACGAACGCCGACAGAGTGCCGATGTTGACCATCTCCTCGAGCTTGCCGATCGGGGTGAGGGAGGCCACGAGGGCGACCAGCGTGCCGACGATCAAGGTGATGCGCACCGGGGTGCCGGTCCTGGGGTGGGTCCGGCCCAGCCACGGCGGCAGCAGCCAGTCGCGGGACATGGCGAAGACGACGCGCGTCGCGCCGATCATCAGGGTCATGACGACGGTGAACAGGCCGGCGACGGCGCCCGCCGAGATGAGGGTGGACGCCCAGCCCTGGCCGACGCTCTCGAAGGCCGCGGCCAGTGCGGCCTTGGGGTTGATCTTGTCGTAGTGCACCATGCCCGTGATGACGAGCGAGACCGCGATGTAGAGGATCGTGCAGATGATCAGCGAGGCGATGATGCCGATCGGCAGGTCGCGCTGCGGGTTGCGGGCCTCCTCGGCCGTGGTCGCCACGACGTCGAAGCCGATGTAGGCGAAGAACACGAGCGAGGCGCCGGCGAGGATGCCTCCCCAGCCGTAGGTCGTCGGGTTGAGGCCGAAGATGGTCTGCAGCAGCGGGGCGTGCATGATGCCGGCGTTGGACGCGGCCGGGGCGATCGCGTCGGGGATGAACGGGGTGTAGTTCTCCGTCTTGATGAAGCGCATCCCGGCGACGATGACGAACAGCACCACGAAGAGCTTGAGGGCGACGAAGATCAGGTTGACCCGCATCGACTCCTTGATGCCGTAGGCGATCAGCGCGGTGATGACCGCGACCAGCAGGAACGCAGGCAGGTCGAAGGCGGCCCCCGGCGACACCGACGCGGGGAAGGTGATGCCGAGGTGGCCGAGGAACACGACGAAGTACTGCGACCAGCCCTGGGCGACGACGGAGGCGCCGAGCATCATCTCGAGCAGGAGGTCCCAGCCGATGATCCAGGCGACCAGCTCGCCGAGGGTCGCGTAGGAGAAGGTGTAGGCCGAGCCGGACACCGGGACCGTGGACGCGAACTCGGCGTAGCACAGCGCCGCGAGGCCGCAGGCGAACGCCGCGATGGCGAACGAGATGACGATGGCCGGGCCGGCGTACTGGGCGGCGGCGCGACCGGTGAGGGTGAAGATGCCGGCCCCGATGATGACCCCGATGCCGAAGACCGTGAGGTCGACCGCCGTCAGGTTCTTCTTGAGCTGGTACTCCTCCTCGACGGTCTCGGCGATGGACGCCTCGATCGATTTGGTGCGGAACAGGCTCATCTGGTCAACTCCTCGGGGTGGGGTGCGGCACGCTGGGTCTGGCCGTGAAGGCCACCGCGCGCCATAGCGTGCACCCGCACGAGGGCCGCTGGGAAGGGCGCCAGCGTGGACCGTGACCGGATCGTGCCGCCCACCGTCCGCATACTGGTCAGTATGCCGTCGTCGCCGGTCAGGGCCAGGTGCGCCGGCGGAGGAGGGTGTGTGCCGCCGCCCCCTCGCTACGGCGGCACACCGGTTGCCACCCCATCACGGCGAGGGCCGTATTGCAATGCCTTCGCAACAGGGAAATGATGGCGTCATGCACATCCCAGACGGGTTCCTCGACGCTCCCACGTCCATCGGCACCGGCCTGCTGGCGGTGGGCGCCACCGCCCTGTCACTGCGCCAGGCGCGTCGCGAGCTCGGCGAGACCGGCCCCGTGCTCGCGGGGCTGGTGGCCTGCTTCATCTTCGCCGTGCAGATGGTCAACTTCCCCGTGGGGGCGGGCACGAGCGGCCACCTGCTCGGGGGAGCGCTCGCCGCGGTGCTCGTGGGTCCCTGGACCGGGGTGCTCGTCATGACGACGGTCCTGATGGTCCAGGCGCTCGTCTTCGCCGACGGCGGGCTGACCGCCCTCGGCGCCAACGTCACCGTCATGGGCGTGGTCGGCGTCGTCGTCGGATCGCTGGTCGTGCGCGGCGTCCTCGCCGTGCTGCCGCGTCGCCCCGCCTCGGTCGTGCCGGCCGCGGCGCTGGGGGGCCTGCTGTCCGTCCCGGCGGCGGCCCTCGCCTTCGTCGTGCTGTATGCCGTCGGCGGCACCGCCCCCATCCCGCTCGGCACCCTCACGACCGCGATGCTCGGCTGGCACCTGGTCATCGGCGTCGGCGAGGCCGTGATCACGGCGGCCGTCGTGTCCGCCGTCGTCGCCTCGCGCCCCGACCTCGTGCACGTCGCCCGCCACCTCGTGCCGGACCTCCAGCTGGTGGACCAGGACGGGCACCGCACGACCGTGCGGGCCGACGCACCCGTGGGTCGCGGCCGGGCCCGGGTCACCCCGGGCTTCGCCGGCGGGCTCCTCGCCACGTCCCTGCTGGTCGGCGGCGGGCTCAGCCTCCTCGCGAGCAGCCACCCCGACGGCCTGGAGTACGTCGGTGAGCGCCTCGGCTTCGGCGCGTCCGCGACGGACTCGGCCGCGGCCTCGTCGCCGCTCGCGGACTACTCCCTCTCGTTGCTGGGTCACGGCGCCGTCGCCGCGATCGCCGCCGGCGTCATCGGCGTCCTGCTCACCCTGGCGGTGGGCGTGCTCCTCTCGTCCCTGGCGGCCAGGGCCACCAGGGGCTCCCGGTCGTCGCGCGCCGTGGACCCCCACGCCTCCGGGGAGGCGGGCGACCACCGGCGCAGCCCGGCGGAGGTCGGGGCGACCCGTCGCGATGGCTGACGCGCCAAGGCTGCTCACGGAGCGCCCGCTCCTGGGGCACGAGCACAGCCACCAACACGGTGGCGGCGCCCCCGAGGAGGGGCTCGTCATACCCCGCGACAGCGTCGTCCACCACCTGCCGCCGCAGGTCAAGCTGGTCTGCCTGCTGGCGTTCATGGTCGCCGTGGTCGCGGTGCCGACCGGCGCCTGGGTCCTGCTGGGGCTGGACGCGCTGCTGCTCGTCGCCGTCGTGGCGGCCTCCCGGCTGCCGTGGTCGCACGTGCTGCGGCGGCTCGCGGTCGAGGCGCCGTTCGTGGTCTTCGCCCTGGTGACGCCCTTCGTGGCGACGGGCCCCCGCGTCGAGGTGCTCGGCCTGTCCGTGTCGCAGCCGGGCCTGGTGGCGGCCGGCACCATGCTCGCCAAGGCCACCCTGGGCGTCCTCGCGGCCGTGGTCCTCGCCTCGAGCACGGCCCCCCGCGAGCTCGTCGCCGGGCTCGAGCGGCTGCGCCTGCCGGCAGCGTTCGTGGCCATCCTGACGTTCATGGTGCGCTACCTCGGCGTCATCACGGCCGACCTGCACCGCATGCGGGTGGCCCGCGAGTCTCGCGGCTTCACCGGAGGGCGGGCCGGGCACCTCGCCGCCGTCGCCGGCGGGGCGGGGGCGTTGTTCGTGCGGTCCTACGAGCGCGGCGAGCGGGTCCACCAGGCGATGCTGGCGCGGGGCTACACCGGGCGGCTCCCGGCGGCGGCGTCGTCGCGCCCCGCGTCCGCGGCCGAGTGGCTGACCGGCGCGGCCCTGCCCCTCGCCGCCGCCGTACTCTTGGCCGGATGGCACCTGCTCCCGTGACCCGACCACCCGCGCTCGACGTGCAGCGACTGGCCTTCGCCTACCCGGACGGGCGGCAGGTGCTCTACGGCGTGGACCTGCAGGTCGAGGCGGCCGAGCGGGTAGCCGTCCTCGGCCCCAACGGCGCCGGCAAGACCACCCTGCTCCTGCACCTCAACGGCATCCTCGGCTCCGTCAGCGGAGGCACCGGCGCCGGCAGCGTCGCCGTGGGGGGCATCCCGCTGCGGCGCGACACCCTCGGCGACGTGCGACGACGGGTCGGCATCGTCTTTCAGGACCCCGACGACCAGCTCTTCATGCCCACGGTCGGCGACGACGTGGCCTTCGGCCCGCACAACCTCGGCCTGCGCGGCCCCGCCCTCGACGAGCGCGTCCGCCGGTCCCTGGACCTGGTCGGGATGGGGGACGTCATCGACCGCCCGCCCCACCACCTGTCCTTCGGCCAGCGCCGCCGCGTGGCCGTGGCCACCGTGCTCGCCATGGAGCCCGACGTCCTCGTCCTCGACGAGCCGTCCTCCAACCTCGACCCCGCGAGCCGTCGGGAGCTCGCCGACATCCTGACCTCGCTCGACGTCGCGATCCTGATGGTCACCCACGACCTGCCCTACGCCCTGCAGCTGTGCCCGCGCGCCGTGCTGCTCGACGAGGGCCGCATCGTGGCCGACGGGCGCACCCGTGACCTGCTGGCCGACGACGGGCTGATGCGGGCGCACCGCCTCGAGCTGCCCTACGGCTTCGACCCCCTGTCGGTGCCCGGCGCCTGAGCCTCCGGCATACGGGCCTCGGGCATACGGGCC
This sequence comes from Arsenicicoccus cauae, assembly GCF_043162025.1. NCBI lineage: Bacteria > Bacillati > Actinomycetota > Actinomycetes > Micrococcales > Intrasporangiaceae > Arsenicicoccus > Arsenicicoccus cauae. The sequence goes on from NZ_CP171001.1 coordinate 1,169,662, forward strand.
TCCGGCATACGGGCCGTCGCCAGGACGCAGGAGGAGGCCTCCCGCCATCGCTCGTGACACCCCCGAAGGGCCACGAGCCCCCTGATCGCAGGCGGGAGCGACGCTACCAACCCCGGTGGGGCTCGACCCAGACGTGTGCCGCCACACGGCACAGCCCGGCACTCAGGGTGGTGAACGGTCGCACACCGCGACCGGGTGGCGCAGCTCCGGCACGGCGACGGGGGGCGGTGGCAACCGGCGCGCAGCATGGCCATACAGTGAAGCCACCCACGGCGGAAGGCTCCACCCATGCAGATCGGTGTCCCCCTCGAGACGCTCCCCGGCGAGACCCGCGTCGCCGCCACCCCCACCAGCGTCGCTCAGCTCGTCCGGCTCGGATACGAGATCGTCGTCGAGTCCGGGGCCGGCGCGGCCGCCAGCCTGCCGGACGCTGCGTATGCCGACGCCGGCGCCACCGTCGTCGACCGCGAGACGGCCTGGGCCGCCGACATGATCTACAAGGTCAACCCGCCCGGCGAGGACGAGCTCCCGCTCCTGCGGGAGGGCGCGACCCTCGTCAGCCTCGTGCAGCCCGCCCTGCGACCCGAGCTGGTCGAGCGACTCGCGGCGCACCGACTGACGGTCCTCGCGACCGACGCCGTGCCCCGCATCTCGCGGGCGCAGTCGCTGGACGTGCTGAGCTCGATGGCCAACATCGCGGGCTACCGCGCGGTGGTGGAGGCGGCGCACGAGTTCGGGCGCTTCTTCACCGGCCAGGTCACGGCCGCCGGCAAGGTCCCGCCCGCGACCGTGCTCGTCGCCGGCGCCGGGGTGGCCGGGTTGGCCGCCATCGGCACCGCGGGCGCCCTCGGCGCCGTGGTCAAGGCCACCGACGCCCGCCCCGAGGTCGCCGAGCAGGTCGAGTCGATGGGCGCTCAGTTCCTCGCCGTCGACGTCGAGCAGGAGGTGTCGACCGACGGCTACGCGCACGGCACGTCCGCGGCCTACGACCAGGCCGCCGCGCGGATGTACGCCGAGAACGTCCCCCAGGCCGACATCGTCATCACCACCGCCCTGATCCCGGGCCGACCCGCACCCCGGCTCATCACCGCGGCGATGGTCGCCGCGATGCGTCCCGGCTCCGTCATCGTCGACATGGCAGCGGCCACCGGCGGCAACGTCGAGGGCAGCGTCCCCGACCAGCGCGTCGTCACCGACAACGGCGTCGTCATCCTCGGCTACACCGACCTGCCCGCCCGCCTGCCCGGCCAGGCCTCACAGCTCTACGCGACCAACCTCGTCAACCTCACCACGCTCATCACCCCCGGCAAGGACGGCCAGGTCGTCCTCGACCTGGAGGACGTCGTGCAACGCGGCATGACGGTGGTGCTGCAGGGCGAGACGCTCTGGCCCCCACCACCGATCCAGGTGTCGGCGGCGCCCCCACCGGACGCCGCGGTCACCAGCGGGTCCGCCTTGGGCGGGGGTGCGGCGGGCGCGGGCGCGACGGCTGCGGGCGGGGGTGCGAGGACCGCGCGCCCCGGCCCTGGGGTGACCGGCGCCGAGCCGGCGACCCCGCACGGCGGCGGGCGGCCGGCATACGGCCGGGGTCTGCTGCTCTCGCTCGGGGTGGTCGCGTTCCTGCTGCTGGCCGCGTCCTCGCCGTCCGCGTTCCTCGGCCACTTCATGGTGTTCATGCTGGCGTGCGTGGTCGGCTACTACGTGATCGGCAACGTCCACCACGCCCTGCACACTCCGCTGATGTCGGTCACCAACGCCATCAGCGGCATCATCATCGTCGGCGCGCTCGCCCAGCTCGGGCGCGGGCACCTCGCCGTCGACGTCCTCGCGTTCGCCGCCGTCCTGGTCGCCAGCATCAACATCTTCGGCGGCTTCACGGTGACCCAGCGCATGCTCGCGATGTTCCGGAAGGGCTGACCGCCGATGACCGCCGCCCTGTCCTACGCCGCCCAGATCGTCGCCGGCCTGCTGTTCATCCTGGCCCTCGCCGGGCTGTCCAAGCACGAGTCCGCCCGCCGGGGCAACGCCTTCGGCATCGTCGGGATGGCCCTGGCGCTGCTGGCCACGATCGCCCTGGTCGTCACCCTCAACGGCCTCGACGCCCTGCTCCTGCTGCTCGTGGCCATGATCGTCGGCGGCGCCATCGGCGTGCACCGCGCCCAGCGCGTCGAGATGACCGGCATGCCCGAGCTGATCGCGCTGCTCCACAGCTTCGTCGGGCTGGCGGCGGTGCTCGTGGGCCTCAACTCGTGGATCGAGGTGACCTCGAGCGGAGTCGGGCACCTCGACGTGCTCGAACGCATCCACAACGGCGAGGTCTTCCTCGGCATCTTCATCGGCGCGGTGACGCTGACCGGCTCGATCGTGGCCTTCCTTAAGCTGTCGGGCAGGACGAGGTCGGCGCCGCTGATGCTCTCTCACCACAACGTCGTCAACCTCGCGGCGCTGGTGGTGTCGCTCGGGCTGATGGTGTGGTTCGTGCCGACGGGCAGCGGGATCCCCCTGGTGCTGATGACTGTGATCGCGCTCGCGCTCGGCTGGCACCTCGTCGCCTCGATCGGCGGCGGCGACATGCCCGTGGTCGTGTCGATGCTCAACAGCTACAGCGGATGGGCCGCCGCCGCAGCGGGATTCATGCTGAGCAATGACCTGCTGATCATCACCGGCGCGCTGGTCGGCTCGTCCGGCGCCTACCTGTCGTACATCATGTGCAAGGCCATGAATCGGTCCTTCCTGTCCGTCATCGCCGGCGGCTTCGGCTCGGACGGCGCGGTGGCGGGGGAGGCGCGCGACTACGGCGAGCACCGCGAGACCTCAGCCGAGGAGGTGGCCGCGCTGCTGACGGAGGCCCGCTCGGTGGTCATCACCCCGGGCTACGGTATGGCGGTCGCGCAGGCGCAGCACGGCGTCGCCGACCTGGCCGCGCGGCTGCGCGAGCGCGGGGTGCAGGTGCGCTTCGGCATCCACCCGGTCGCCGGACGCCTCCCCGGGCACATGAACGTCCTGCTCGCCGAGGCCAAGGTCCCCTACGACATCGTCCTCGAGATGGACGAGATCAACGACGACCTGGCGTCCACCGATGTCGTGCTCGTGATCGGTGCCAACGACACGGTCAACCCCGCCGCCCTCGACGACCCGTCCAGCCCCATCGCCGGGATGCCGGTGCTCGAGGTGTGGCACGCGCACGACGTGATCGTGTTCAAGCGATCGATGTCGACGGGCTATGCCGGCGTCCAGAACCCCCTGTTCTTCGAGGACAACACCCGCATGCTGTTCGGCGACGCCAGGGAGCGCGTCGACGACATCCGGGGCGCCCTCTGACCTCACGCCCAGCGAGATCGGTGCAGCCTCCTGGTCAGGGACCCGCATCCTGCTGCCATGCCCCCGAGATGCGACGTCCCCGCCGAGATCCTCGCGCGCGCTGCGGACCGTTCCGGTGTCGTCTCCCGACGTGAGCTCCTGGCGGCGGGCCTGACCCCACGGTCGTGGCACGCATGACGCGAGCCTGGCGACGTCTCCTCCCGGGGGTCTACTGCCTGGACCTCAGGCCCGAGGCGCCGGAGGACAGCATCTCGTTCGCCCAGCGGGCCCAGGCCGGCGTGGTGCTCGCCGGTGGTGGCGCGGTGGTCGGGGGCATGGCGGCGGCCTGTCTGCTGGGGTTGGTGGACGACCCACCCGCCGTCATCGACATCGTCCTGCCTCGACGGCGTCGGCCGGCTCCACAGCCCGGCTATCGGTTCGTGCGGGTGCGACCCGGGGTGTACGCGACCCCACTCCCGCGTGACCTGCCCACGCTGAGGATCGAGGACGTGGTGCTCGACCTCGCGGCCACAGCCCCCCGGGACAGAGCGATCGGTCTCGTGGCCACGGCCTGCCAACGGCGCCTGACGCATCCTTGCCGCCTCGCCGATCGTCTCGCCGCGCGGACCCGGCACCCTCGACGCGCGCTCCTGCAGGGGCTCCTGGCGGACGTGGCGTCCTGGGTCGACAAGCTACCTCGAGGTCGGATATCTGCGACGGGTGGAGCGAGCCCACCGTCTGCCCGCGTCAGTTCGTCAGGTCGTCGTGCCTGCGACCGGGCACCGCAGCGACGGCGCCTATCCGGACTCGCGAGTGCTGCTCGAGCTCGACGGCACGGCCTTCCACCCAGGGGCCCAGCGCCTGAGGGATGCCGAGCTGGACGCCGCCCACCTCGTCGAGGGGGTGGACGACGATCCGGATCACCTGTCCGATGGTGTTCGACCAGGCGTGCGCGACCGCTCGACGCGTGATGGCCGTGCATCGTGCTCGCGGCGGCCAGGGTGCGCTTGGGCGGTGCCCCGAGTGTCCCCCTGCGGGACCGGTGCAGGTTGCTGGTCAGATCTGACACCGGACCTGCACCGATGAGGGCAGGACGAGGGGGTGTGGGTCAGGAGAGGGGGTCGCCGCCGCTGCGATAGATGCTGGTGCCGCTGTCGGGGCCGCGCTCCGGCTGGTTGTCGTAGCGCTCCGCGAAGCGCTCCCAGCTGCTGAGGAGCTCGCGCGCCTCGGCGTCCTGTGAGACGCGGGCGTCCACCACCGGCAGGTCGGCGGTGTCATGGCCGTCGCGCGGGCCACGGCCGGGCGCGCCGCGGCCGGCCCAGCCACGTCCATCCCGACCCCGCTCGTCGCGACCGCCGGCACCTCGCCCGGCGTCCCGCCCCGCCGCGCGGGCGCGCTCCGCGTCGCGGTCCTGCTGCCAGTCCTCGTCCCAGCGGTCGCGGTCGCGGCGGGTCGCAGGTGCCACGCGCTGCATCCGCATCGGCCCGGGCTCGACCTGCACGACGTCGCGATAGAGGTCGTCCTCGTCGCGTTCGTCGGGCCAGGCGTGGGCCTCGTCGACGTCCTCGTCGACCGCGGTCACGCGCTCGCGGTCCTCGACGGCAAAGATCTCGGCGCACAGCGCGCGGTAGTTGTGGTCGGGGTTGGGCACGAAGCGGATCTCCGACAGCGCCTGCTGCTGGCCCGCCGACTCCATGACGAAGGTCCCCCAGCCGAAGATCCGACCCGCGATGGAGCGGTGGTAGCTCATGTCGGTGACCTTGCTGAGCGGCATCATCGCGACCTTCCGCACGATGAAGCCGTAGGTCAGCATCAGGCGCTTGTTGGTCGCCACCACCCACTGCTGGCGCCACTCGAAGACCATCCACACGGCCCGGGCGACGGCGGCGAACCACACCCACCACAGGACGTTGACGACGCCCCCGAGGCCAGCCGACACGTGGGTGTCGACCACGATCACGAGCACCAGGATCGCGACGGCGGTCAGGACGGGCTCGGCCACCACGACAGGGTGCTGGTGGATGGCCACGACCAGCTGCTCACCGTCGAGGACATATCGCCTGCGCACCGACGGCGGCAGGTGCGGCTCCTGCGAGGCGTCCATCGTGGGGCCCTCGGGTCACCTGTTGAGCAGCGCGTCGAAGAACCGGCCGAGGGCCTGGACCGCCTGCACCAGGATCTCCCAGACCGTGAGGACGATGTCGGCGGCGCGGTCGGGGGAGACGATGATCGCGTAGATGAGGAACGCGATCAGCAGCCACAGGAAGAACTTCTTGACCTTGGGGTTCACGGTGCGTGGCTCCTAGCTCGGGGGTGGCGCGGGGCACGGATCAGCGCTCAGTCAAGCAGCGGGCGTGCCTGCGGGGCATGGTGGCTCGCCGCGACGAGGGTTGAGGTTGGATAACGGGCGGCCACGGCGCGATCACGGCGCGATCGCGTCCACGGCCCGGGCGGCCGCGCCGCCGGCCTAGGCCGGGCCGGCGGCATACGGCCCGGTCAGACGACGCCGTAGAGCCGGTCGCCGGCGTCGCCGAGGCCGGGCACGATGTAGCCCTGGTCGTTGAGGTGGTCGTCGATGGCGCCGACCACGAGGGTGACCGGGATGCCGATGTCCTTGACCGCCTCGCGGACCGTCTCGATGCCCTCCGGCGCGGCGATCAGGCAGACGGCGGTGATGTCGTCGGCGCCCAGGTCGCGCAGGAACTGAAAGGCCATGACCAGCGTGTGACCGGTCGCGAGCATCGGGTCGATGACGTAGACCTGGCGGCCGTGCAGCGAGTCGGGCAGGCGGTTGGCGTAGGCGCTGACCTCGAGCGTCTCCTCGTCGCGCACCATGCCGAGGAAGCCGACCTCGGCGCTCGGCAGCAGCCGCACCATGCCCTCGAGCATGCCGAGGCCGGCGCGCAGGATGGGGACGATGACGGGCTTGGGGTTGGCGAGCTTGATGCCCGTGGTCGGGCCCACGGGGGTCTCGATGTCGAAGGCCTCGGTGCGGACCTCCCGCGTCGCTTCGTACGCCAGCAGCGTCACGAGCTCCTCGGCCAGCCGGCGGAAGGTCGGGCTGTCCGTGCGCTTGTCGCGCAGGTAGGTGAGCTTGTGGTTGATGAGCGGGTGGTCGGCCACGTGAACCTGCATGGGGGAAACTTATCCCGTGACCGATCCCAGCGTCCCACCGGCGTCCAGGCCCGAGCCCGCCGACGGCTTCCCCGTCGACCCGCGGTGGGCCGGGTGGATGGGCGAGGCGCTGGCGCTGGCGGTCGGCTGCGGGGAGGACGTGCCGGTCGGGGCCTGCCTGTATGACGAGAGCGGCGCCCTGGTCGGGCGGGGCCGCAACGAGCGCGAGCTGCGGCACGACCCCACCGCCCACGCCGAGGTGGAGGCGTTGCGCGACGCCGCCGAGACGCGGGGCTCGTGGCGGCTCGACGGCTGCACCCTCGTGGTGACCCTGGAGCCGTGCGTCATGTGCGCCGGCGCGATCGCGGCGAGCCGGGTCTCGCGGGTCGTGATGGGGGCCTGGGACGCCAAGGCGGGGGCCGTCGGGTCGGTGTGGGACATGCTGCGCGACCCGCGCGTCCTGCACCAGGTCGAGGTGGTGGGCGGCGTGCGGGAGCAGGAGTGTTCGCGCGTTCTGACCGATTTCTTCGCGCGGCGCCGCTCCGTGTAAAGTCTCCGGCGGTGGCGTGTCCGAGCGGCCGAAGGAGTACGCCTCGAAAGCGTATGAGGGTTAACGCCCTCCGTGGGTTCAAATCCCACCGCCACCGCCACAGATCCTCACCAGGACTCCACGAGGCCCCCGACCAGCTGGTCGGGGGCCTCGTCCTGCGCGGGCGGATGGGTGGGCCGCCGGTGGGTCGGGCGGCGCGTCACCCGGCCTTGGGGAAGGCCTCCGGGTCGACGTCCGCCGCAGCGGCTGCGCCATGGCGTGGGCCGTGCGCTCGTCGGCGGTCATGGGGGGCAGGTCGGAGACGGTGCGGTGGCCCAGCTTGACCATGGTCTCGTTGAGGCGCTCGAACGCCCCGTGCGGGCGAGTCGACTCTGACACGTGGGGACCTCCGTCTCGTTGCCAGGAATCCTGGCAGGGAGCCCAACAGTGACAGAGGCCACATCGCGGGGGCCAGACCCCTTCCGCCTGGCAGAAGTCCTGGCGCGGGCGGGAGGGTGCGCGGGGGCGCGGGGAGTCGGCTCAGGCGGTGGTCGGCGGGTGCTCGGGTGGGGGCTGGGGGGCGCAGGCGGTCATGAGCACCACCAGCGGGACGATCAAGATGGTGCCCGCCGGGGGGATCGAGGTGCCCGAGTCGTTGGTGAGGAAGCCGACGATCCAGCAGAGCACGATCGCGGTGAAGCCGATGCGCAGCAGGGGGATCTGGCGCTCGAGGAGGGTCAGTGGCCGCCCGAGCGAGGAGAGAGGACGGCGCGCGGCCCACGCGGCGAGGAGCAGCAGGACGGGCACCCCGAGGTTGAGCCACTGGGAGGTCAGCATGGCCCAGTTGTTGACCACGGTGCTGCGGACGACCGTGCTGAGGTCGCCGGTCTCGATCAAGGTGGCGAGGAAGTCGCCGATGTGGCTGCGCTCGTAGCGCGGCCGCAGCATGTCGAGGGTCGCCATGACGAGCGCGGTGACCGCGCTGAGCATCGCGATCAGGGTCACGCCGCGCCAGGTGGTGCGCCGTCCCGAGGCCTTGAGCGCGAGGTAGCCGAAGCCCCAGACCAGCGCCAGGGAGCCACCGGCCTCGTCCCCCAGGGCGTAGTGCCCGTCGACGGCGACCGTGACGATCCCGATCGCGGCAATCACCCTGGCCGCGCGACTGGGATCGCGGCGAGCAAGGCGGCCGGTGAGCAGCGAGGCGGCGAGCAGCGCGCCGCTCGCGGTGAGGGCGAAGCCCACGTTGCCGAGGCCGTGCAGCCGTCCGCCGTACACGGGCTGCAGGCCCATCATGGTCATGAGCTGCAGGTGGCCGCCGAGGACCAGGTCGACGGCGAGGACGACGGCGGTCGTGGCGGCCAGGAAGCCGGCCGGGCCGGCGCGGTGCCCGCGCCACGGCCCACACAGCGCCACGGTGGCGAGCACCGCCGTCCACGCCAGGACGCTGAGCGTGAGGCCGAGGGTCGGGCGTGCCCACTGCCACCAGGGGACCAGCCCGACGAGGAAGGTCGACACCGGCACGGCGGCCACGGCTGCGGAGGTGACGCGCAGGGCTCGACCGGCGGCGGAGCGCCGGATCGTCTGGCCCCGTCGACGGTCGCGCTGCAGCACGCAGAGGATGACGACGATCACGGCGAGCGAGACCAGGACATAGGTCGTGAAGAACGGGCGGACGAGGTGGTGCTGCACGTCCAGGGCGCGCGCGGTGGCGGCGAGCTGCTCCCGCACGTCCGCGCCGGAGCTCCCGGGGAGGACGACGGGGATGCGCCCCTCGTAGCTCGTGCTCGGCAGCGCCGAGACCCGCGAGGTCACGAGAGCCGTGAGGTCGGTTGTGCGCAGGAGGCCGGGCTGGCGCGAGGAGGCCGAGGTGAGCCGGCCCTCCGGGATGCCGGGGCCGCGCACCAGGACCGCGCGCAGCGACTCGGGCGCCTGGTCGTCGGCGTGCCCGGTGACGACGAGGGTCGCGTCGCGCGGGAGCCGGTCGACGACCTGCGCCAGCCCGTCGTCGTCGACGCCGTCGAAGGAGACGAAGGTGATGGGGCAACGCCGCAGGTCCGCCCGGCGGGGGTCGGACTGGTAGGCCGCCACGGTGCCGTCCTCGCGCACCGCCCCGATGGCCGCTCCCGCCCCGGCCGCGGCGATGCACTGGCCGTGCTCGTGCAGCTGCCTGCCGAGCAGGCCGAGCTCGGCGGGCACGGGCTGGGCCAGCATCTCGGCCCGCCAGCGGGCGTGGTCGGGGAACCGCGCGGGTCCGCCCAGCTCGGCGAGGCCACCCGTCGGCACCGGTCGGGGGATGGGCGGGCAGGGCACGACGGGTCCGCTCGCGGGGGCCTCGGGCGTGGCGTCGTCCAGCGAGACGCGGAAGCCGGACGACAGCGTGGCCCAGACCGAGCCGGAGCAGCTGTGCCCGGCGACGGCGTGGGTGGCGATGTTGCCGATGGCCGCCCCCTCGGCCAGGCGGTCGAGCGTGGGGGTGCGGCGCTCGTCGACGTCGGCCCAGCGCAGGGTGGGCAGGGACACGACTACCAGCGGGCCCGGCTGGGCCACGGGCTCGGTGCGGGGGCGGAGCAGGGGAGCCAGGACGGTGACGAGGACGATCACCAGGATCCCGAAGGCCGTCAGGCGGAGGAAGGACCTGCGTGACGGCATCGCTCCAGGATAGGTGACCCGCCGTGGGGGTGCGCCCGGGGCACGATCCTGTGGTGGGGTGGTGCCATGACGAGCGTCGAGGGTCTGAGCACGTATGTCGACGGCGGGGTCGCCCGCCTCGTCCTGGACCGTCCCGCCAAGCGCAACGCGATGAGTCTGGCCATGTGGCAGGGCCTTCCGCAGGTGCTGGGAGCGCTGGCCCGGGACCGGGCGGTGCGCGTCGTGGTGGTCGTCGGCGCCGGGGAGCACTTCTGCGCGGGGGCCGACATCGGTGACCTGCTGACGGGTCACGACCCGGCCGACCCGATGGCGCCGGTGCGCGAGGCGGACCTCGCGGCCCAGCGTGCCCTGCTCGACTTCCCCAAGCCGACGGTCGCCGCGGTGCGTGGCAGCTGTATCGGGGGTGGGCTGGAGATCGCCGCGTCGTGCGACCTGAGGGTGGCCGAGGAGGGTGCCAGGTTCGGCGTGACGCCCGCCCGGCTCGGCGTGGCCTACGCGCCCCTCGGCATACGGACCCTCCTGGACCTGGTCGGGCCGGCGACCACCCGGCGGCTGCTGCTGACCGCCGGCCTGGTCGACGCGGTCGAGGCCCACCGGCTCGGTCTGGTCGACGTGCTGACCGGGCCGGGCGGGCTGGACGACGCCGTCGCGGGGCTGACCGACGAGCTGTGCAGCCGCTCGCAGCTGACCATCGCGGCCGTCAAGGAGACGGTGCGGCTGCTGCTCGACGGGGAGGACCCCGAGCCGGCGGCGCGGGCGCGCTACCGCGAGGCGATCACCTCCGGGGAGCTGGCGGAGGGGGTGCTGGCGTTCAGCGAGCGGCGGGACCCGCAGTTCCCCTGGAGCGCCGCCGACGCGTGAGCGGTTGGCCTGGACGGGTGAGCGGGGTGTCGCCATCCGGGTGTCTTGCCCTGGACCATCTCGCATACGCAGAGTGAGGTGAACTAACGTTCAGTGATCTCGTGGGGCTGATCCAGGGCTCCCGATCCCCAGAAGGACACCCCATGCAGACCCGTGCTCGCGTCGGCGTCGCCCTCACCGCCCTCGCCGCCCTGCTCGCCGGGGTGGGCGCACCCTCCACGGCCCACGCCCTGACCGCTCCCGCCCCCGCCGCCTCCGCCGCCTCCGCCCAGACCGCCCTCCCCGCTCCGGTCTCTGCGTGGTCGACGCCCGCGTCTGACGGCTCCCGCCCGGGATGGTCGACCCGCAACGCCTCGGTGCTGCGCGCGCCCGCCGCGGTGGTGGCCCCCGCGCTGGCGTCCGGGGCCTCCCGCCTGCGGGTGGTGACCACGCGTGTCGTCGGCGGCCAGCCGGTCGTCAGCACCGCGACGGTCCCCGCGGCCCAGGCCGTGGCGACGGTCGACCGCGCCCAGGACGCGCCTGGCGCCGTGGCCGTCTCGGTCGACACCCGCGCCCAGGCGACGGGCTACAACGACCCCATCCGACCCCAGCAGTGGTCCCTCAGCCGGCTCGGGGGCGAGACCTTCCACGGACGGGTGAGCACGGCGGGCGTCACGGTCGCGGTCGTGGACACCGGCGTCGACGGGGGCCACCCCGACCTGCGCGGCGTCCTCGTGCCCGGCGCGCAGTTCCTCGAGCCCTCCGCCGGGGGGACCGGCGGCACCGGGGCCACCGACCCAAACGGCCACGGCACCCACGTCGCGGGGATCATCGCCGCGGTGGCCGACAACCGGGTCGGCGTCGCCGGCATGGCGCCGGGCACGCGGATCATGCCCGTGCGGGTGCTCGACGGCCACGGCGAGGGCTGGACCTCCGACATCGCGCGTGGCGTCATCCACGCGGCCAACCACGGCGCCACGGTCATCAACCTCTCCCTCGGCAGCGACCAGCCCGACGTGACCCTGGACAAGGCGGTGCAGTATGCCGTGGCCAAGGGCGTCGTCGTCGTCGCGGCCGGCGGCAACGAGCGGCTCGCCGGCAACCGGGCGTCCTACCCCGCCGCCTACGACAACGTGATCGGGGTCGCCGCCACCACGAGCAGCAGCCGGGCGGCCGCCTACTCCAACACCGGTCGCTACATCGACGTGGCCGCCCCCGGCGACGGGATCGTGTCGACCTACCCGACGCGTCTCATCCGGTCGGGCTACGCCCGGATGAGCGGCACCTCCATGGCGACGCCCCTCGTCGCCGCGACCGTCGCAGGGCTGCGGGCGGCCCGCCCCTCGCTCACGGTGGCGCAGGTCCAGTCGCTGCTGGCCAGCACGGCCACGGACCTCGGCGTCCGGGGCCGGGACGACACCTATGGGGCCGGGCTGGTGGACGCCAACCGGGCGCTGTGCACCCTCAGGGTCTGTCCCGCGGTGCTCACCTGGTCCGGGGTGAGCTCCTGGACCCCGACCGTCGGGACGCCGGCGACCGGCGTCGTCACCGCCCGCACCGCGACCGGCGGCGTGCTTGCCGGCGCGCCCGTCCGGGTCTGCTACGCCCCGGCCCACCTCGGCCGCACCACCTGCTCCGACCGGCGCAGCGACGCCGCGGGCCGGGTGGCGACGACCTTCACCGCCCGCAGCATCACGGGCGTCTCGGTGACCTACCTCGGCACCTCGGCAGCCACCGCGTCCACGACCCACGTCACCTACCAGACGCGGTCTGCGGTCACCACCCGGACCGGGCCCCGCTCCCTCGCCGTGTCGGTGGCACCGCGCCAGGCCACCGTCCTGCTGGATCGCTACGACGCCTACCGCAGGACCTGGACGCAGGTGCGGTCCGCCACCACGTCGGTGGCTGGGGCGGCGGCCTTCACCCGGCTCCCCGCCGGGACCTACCGCCTCCGGACGCCCCGCTCCAGCACGCTCGCGGCGATCGTGACCGGTGCCGTGTCCGTGCGCTGACCTCCCGGCCGCAACCGCGCCCGTATGCCGGGGCCCGGTGCCCGCCGGGGCTGCGGCATACGGCCTGGTGCTGGCGAGCCGCGGGGGCTCAGAGCTCGCGCAGGGGCTCGCCGACCGGGATCCCCGGCGCGTCGAGGTTGAGCACCCGGGCGTGCAGGTGGGGACGCTGCTGCAGGGCCGCGCGCAGCGCCCGGTGCAGGCCGTCCTCGAGGTAGAGGGTGCCCTGCCAGGCCACCACGTGCGCGAACAGGTCGCCGTAGAAGGTGGAGTCCTCGGCCAGCAGCTGATGCAGGTCGAGGGTCGCCCTCGTGGTCACCAGCTGGTCGAGGCGCACGAGGCTGGGGGCGATGCCCGCCCAGTCCCGCGTCGTCACCCTGCCGTGCGCCGGGTAGGGACGGTCCTCCCCGATGGCCTTGAAGATCACGCTGCGTAGCCTAGTCGGACCCTCCGACCGTCGGGGGATCGTTGCGTACCGTCCCGGCGCGCAACGTCCGGGCGACCGCCCCCGGCCACCGCTATGGTCGGTCGCGTGACCGACACGACCTCCCAGCTCGACCAGATCCGCAGCGGCTACGCCTTCGACGGGCCGGCTCTCGACCTCGGCGCCGCCGTCGTCGACGGCACCGCTCACCCCGACGTGCCGGTGCGGCTGCCGCTGGCGGTGATGAACCGCCACGGCCTCGTCGCGGGCGCCACCGGCACCGGCAAGACCAAGACGCTGCAGCTCATGGCCGAGCAGCTGTCCGCGAGCGGCGTCCCCGTCTTTCTCGCCGACATCAAGGGCGACCTGTCCGGCCTCGCGTCGCCCGGCACCAGCAACGAGCGGCTCGCGGCACGGGCCGCAGACGTGGGCCAGACCTGGGAGGCGAGCGGCTTCCCGACCCAGCTGCTCACCCTCGGGGGCCTCGGCAAGGGTGCCCCGATCCGCTCGACGATCACGAGCTTCGGCCCCACCCTGCTGTCGAAGGTGCTGGGGCTCAACGACACCCAGGAGTCCAGCCTCGGGCTGATCTTTCACTACGCCGACACCAAGGGTCTCCTGCTCGACGACCTCAAGGACCTCCGGGAGGTGATCACCCACCTCACGAGCGACGAGGGCAAGGCTGAGCTCAAGAGCATCGGCGGCCTGTCCAAGGCCACCGCGGGCGTCATCCTGCGCGAGCTCGTGACCTTCGACAACCAGGGCGCCGCCGCCTTCTTCGGGATGCCGGAGTTCGACACGGCCGACCTGCTGCAGGTCGGGTCCGACGGCCGCGGCGTCGTGTCCTGCCTCGAGCTCCCGGCCGTGCAGGACCGCCCCGCGCTGTTCTCGACCTTCCTCATGTGGCTGCTCGCCGACCTGTTCCACGACCTGCCCGAGGTCGGTGACGTCGACCGGCCCAAGCTGGTGTTCTTCTTCGACGAGGCGCACCTGCTCTTCGACGACGCGTCGGACGCCTTCCTCGACGCGATCGAGCAGACCGTGCGCCTCATCCGCTCCAAGGGCGTCGGCGTGTTCTTCGTGACGCAGTCCCCCAAGGACGTCCCCGCCGGCGTGCTGGGGCAGCTCGGCAACCGCGTGCAGCACGCGCTGCGGGCCTTCACCCCAGATGACGCCAAGGCGCTCAAGGCGGCGGTCTCGACCTACCCGCGCTCGGGCTACGACCTGCAGTCGCTGCTGACCCAGCTCGGCACCGGCGAGGCGGTCGTCACCGTCCTGTCCGAGAGCGGCGCGCCCACGCCTGTGGCCTGGACCCGGATGCGGGCCCCGCAGTCGCTGATGGCGCCGACCCCGGACGCCGAGCTGGACCGCCTGGTGGCGGCGTCGCCGCTGACGGCGCGCTACGCCACGGCCGAGGACCGCGAGTCGGCGTACGAGAAGCTGACGGCTGCCCAGCAGGCGGCGACCCCGGAGCGCGCCCCGCAGACGCCCGCCCCCGCCCCTGCCCCCGACAAGGGCGCGAAGCCGGAGAAGGACGAGCCCGGCCTGGTCGAGCAGGTCGTGCAGTCCTCGGCGTTCAAGTCGATGCTGCGCTCGGCCGGGACGCAGATCGGGCGCGAGATCACGCGCTCGCTGTTCGGGACGGCCCGCCGCCGCCGCTGACCTACCCCCGGTAGTCACATCCGCCGGGCTTGGTTCGCCAGGCGGATGTTCCTACCGGGGGCGGTCACATTCGCCTGGCTTGGTTTGCCAGGCGGATGTTCCTACCGGGGGCGGTCACATCCGCCTGGTTGGTTCGGGTCGGCCCCGGCCCATCCCGCCCGTCCCCGGTCGCCGACTGCGCCGTATGGCGGATCGGTCGCCGCAAACCGTGACGATCCGTGAGAGCGAGCGTTCGACATACCGCCGGGTAGGCCCCTGAACAGGGGATCTCTGCTGCACGTGGATCCATGGCGGTCAGGGTCTTCACAGAATCCGTCGCAGCACGTAGATTCCCGGCACCCGTTGCTCGACGGGTCGACGGCCCCCACCCCGCCCCCGCGGAGAACCGTCGACGAACCCCCTGGAGGATCCATGTCACGTGCGCGCACCGCCGCCGTCCTGACCACCCCCCTCGCCCTGGCGCTCGCCGCCGCCCTCGTGCCGGCCACCTCGTCGGCCGCCCCGGCAGACGCTGCCTCCGCCACCGCTCGCGCCCTCGGGCTGGGCGCCGGCGAGCAGCTGGTCCAGCGCACCGTGGGTCGCACCCCGGACGGCGCCACGCACATCCGCTACGACCGCCGCGTCGACGGCCTGCGCGTGGTCGGCGGCGACATCGTCGTCCACGCAGACGCCAAGGGCGCGGTGCAGCGCACCACCTGGGGCCGGGGTCGCGCCGTCGCGGTCGCGGACAAGCGCCCCGCGATCTCCGCGTCGGCCGCCGAGGCGACCGCCCGCGCCACCGTCACCGACCTGGTCGGGACCGCCGCCGTCAGCAGCGAGACCGTCGTCGACAACGCCGAGCACGGGCCCCGCCTCGCCCACGAGGTCGTCGTGCGCGGCACCCGCGCGGACCAGACCCCGACGGCCGTGCACGTCGTGGTCGACGCCAAGACCGGTGCGGTGCTGGACACCTGGGACACCGTGACGGCGGGTGCCGGCCACGGCGTCCACGTCGGCGACGTCACGGTCGGCACCAGCGGCGCGGCCCCGAGCTTCCGCATGGTCGATGCGCTCGGGCACCAGACGAGCGACCTCAACGGCGCCACCACGGGCACCGGCACGGTCTTCACCGACGCCGACGACGTCTGGGGCAACGGCACCATGGCGGACCGCGCCTCGGTGGCGGTCGACGCGCAGCTCGGCGCACAGAAGACCTACGACTACTACCTGACGACCTTCGGCCGCAAGGGGATCTGGGACACCGGCAAGGGGGCACCCTCGCGGGTCCACTACGGCAGCGCCTACGACAACGCCTTCTGGGACGGCACGCAGATGACGTATGGCGATGGCGCGGGCAACGCCAACCCGCTCACCTCGCTCGACGTGTCGGGGCACGAGATGACCCACGGGGTCACCGAGAACACCGCCGGCCTGGCCTACCGCGCCGAGTCCGGCGGCCTGAACGAGGCCACGTCGGACATCTTCGGCACCATGGTCGAGTGGTATGCCGCCAGCCCGGCCGACCCCGGCGACTACCTCATCGGCGAGAAGCTCGGCAGCACTCCCTTCCGCTACCTGGACAAGCCCAGCAGGGACGGCCGCAGCGCCGACTGCTGGTCCTCCAAGGTCGGCCGGCTCGACGTGCACTACTCCTCGGGGCCGCTCAACCACTGGTTCTACCTCGCCGCGGAGGGCTCGGGCGCCAAGACCGTCAACGGCGTGAGCTACAACAGCCCCACCTGCAACAGCAAGCCCGTGGCGGGCGCCGGTCGGGACGCCGCCGCCAAGGTGTGGTACTCCACCCTCACCAACGAGCTCACCTCCCGCTCCGGCTACGCCAACGCCCGTGAGGGCGCGATCCGCCAGGCCAAGGCCATCTATGGCAAGGGCTCGGCGCAGTGCTCGTCGATCGCAACGGCCTTCGACGGGATCGCGGTGCCGGCCGGGACGCAGACCTGCAGCAACTGAGCCGGTGAACGCCCGGCGACGAGGCGGTGACGCTCGATTGTGAGCGGGACCGCCCCATCCGGTACATTGCTCGGCGGAGGATTCGCATAGTGGCCTAGTGCGCACGATTGGAAATCGTGTTGGGATAAAACCCTCGGGGGTTCAAATCCCCCATCCTCCGCCAGTCGACAGGCCCCGCACCGTTCGTCGGTGCGGGGCCTCGTCGCGTGCTGGGAGGGCTCCCGGGCGCGCCTCAGGCCGTGGGCTCGAGCTCGGCGTAGGTGGTGGAGCGCTGCCGCAGCGGTCGCCCGATCCCATCGACGATCTCCCGCAGCTCGGCGACCGTCTTGGCCGACCCGTGCTCGGACCCTGCCATCCGGCTGATGGTCTCCTCCATCAGGGTGCCGCCGAGGTCATCGGCGCCGCCGCGGAGCATGAGCCGGGTCCCGTCGACGCCGAGCTTGACCCAGGAGGTCTGGACGTGGCGGATGCGACCGTGCAGCAGGAGGCGGGCGACGGCGTGCACGGCGCGGTTGTCCCGCACCGTCGGCCCGGGTCGCGCGACCCCCGCGAGGTAGACCGGCGCGTTGGTGTGCACGAACGGCAGCGGCACGAACTCCGTGAACCCACCGGTGCGGTCCTGGATCCCGGCGAGCGTGCGAAGGTGGCCGACCCAGTGCCGGGGGTGATCGACGTGGCCGTACATCATCGTCGACGAGCTGGGGATGCCGAGGGCGTGGGCGGTCTCGACGATCTCGATCCACTGAGCGCTGGGCAGCTTGCCCTTGGTGAGGACCCACCGCACGTCGTCGTCGAGGATCTCGGCGGCGGTGCCGGGGATCGAGTCCAGCCCGGCCTCGCGGACCTCCTCCAGCCAGGCCCCGGGTGAGACGCCGGCCTTGGCGGACGCCGTCGCGATCTCCATGGGGGAGAAGGCGTGCACGTGCAGCTGCGGCTGGACGTCCTTGACGGCCCGCACGATCCGCGCGTAGTCCCCGGGCCGCAGGTCGGGGCTGATGCCGCCCTGCAGGCACACCTCCGTGGCGCCCAGCGTGACGGCCTCCGTGGCGCGGGAGGCGATCTCGTCCAGGGACAGGGTGAAGGCGTCGGCGTCGGTCTTGCGCTGGGCGAACGCGCAGAACCGGCACCCGACGTAGCAGACGTTGGTGAAGTTGATGTTGCGGTTGACGACGTAGGTGACCTCGTCCCCGACGGTCTCCCGCCGCAGGTCGTCGGCCAGCCGGGTGACGGCCTCGAGGTCGTCACCGCCGCTGGTCAGCAGCGCCAGGTAGTCCTCGTCCGACAGCCCTGCGGGGTCCGCCTCGGCGCGCGCCAGCGCCTGCCTCGCGTCGGAGGGGGTGCGGACGTGCAGGCCGTATGCCGCGCCCGCGGCACCACCCTCCGCGGCAGCGGCGCTCGTCGTCGCCCGCTCGGCCACGGCCGCCCAGTCGCCGTACACCTCGTCGAAGTCTCCGCGACGGTCCTCGCTGCGGCCCGTCGTGTCGATGGACGCGTGCAGGTCGACCCGGCCGCGGCCCCGCGCCAGCCCGCTGGTGTCGAACCCGCCGTCCGGCTCCTGCCATGCCCGGCCCTCGGGTCGCGCGTCCTCGCGCGCCAGGCCCGTCCCGGCGTCGGCCAGCGCGGCGACGTGGTCGTGCAGGCGCGGGTCGATCCACGCCTCGTCCCGGGCCAGCGCCCCCTGCACGAAGCGGGGATGGGTGGTGAGGCGCTCGCGCAGCTCGAGCCCGGCGGCGGCGGTGGTGTCGCGCAGCAGCGCGATCTCGGGCCAGGGGCGCTCGGGGTTGACGTGGTCCGGCGTGACGGGGGAGACCCCGCCCCAGTCGTCCACGCCCGCGGCCAGCAGGCGGGCGCCGTCGTCGAGGTCGCTGAGGTTGGGCGGGGCCTGCACGCTCGTGCCCGGTCCGAGCAGGATGCGGGTGACGGCGATCGTGGCGAGGTACTCCTCGAGCCCCACGTCCTGCGCCCCGCGCATGGCGGTGTCGTCCTTGGCGCGGAAGTTCTGGACGATCACCTCCTGCACGTGGTGGTACTCCCGGGCGAGGCGGCGGATCGCGAGGATCGACGCGACGCGGTCGGCCGGCGTCTCGCCGATGCCCACGAGGATCCCGGTGGTGAAGGGCACCCCGATCCGTCCCGCGTCCTCCAGCACGCGCAGGCGCACGGCCGGGTCCTTGTCGGGCGAGCCGAAGTGCGGTCCGCCCGGCTCGGTCAGCGCCGTCGAGGTGGACTCCAGCATCATCCCCATCGACGGGGCGACCGGCTTGAGGCGCTGCAGGTCGGACCAGCTCATGACGCCGGGGTTGAGGTGGGGGAGCAGCCCGGTGTCCTCCAGCACCCGGATCGCAGCGGCCCGGACATAGGCCAGAGTGTCGTCATACCCCTTGCTGTCCAACCACTCTCGTGCGGCCGGCCAGCGGTCCTCGGGGCGGTCGCCGAGGGTGAAGAGCGCCTCCTTGCAGCCCTGCACCGCGCCCTGCCGGGCGATCTCGACCACCTCGTCGAGGGAGAGGAAGGGCGCCTGCACCCGGCCCGGCGTCGTCGCGAAGGTGCAGTAGTGGCACCGGTCCCGGCACAGCCTGCTCAGGGGCACGAAGACCTTGCGGGAGTACGTGACGACGCCGGGGCGCCCGGCCTGGACCATGGCCGCGTCGCGCACCCGGCTTGCCGCCACGCACAGCGACTCCAGGGCGGCGCCGCGAGCCCCGAGCAGCACCTCCGCCTCGGCCGGGTCCAGCGCCTTGCCGTCCCGCGCCCGCGCCAGCGCTCGTCGCATCGCGTTGCTGGACCTGCCGTCGTCCGTCATGCCCACCACGCTACGTCGGGGTGCCGACAGACCCATCCCGTGTCCGGGGGAGAGCAGCGCTCTCGAGCCGGGACTGGTCCGGGATTGGTTGAGCGGGCGGGGGCTGGACTAGCATGAGGGTCGGCCCCCCGCGTGGTGGTACCTCTCCCAACTCCCCCAGGGCAGGAATGCAGCAAGGGCAAGAGAGCTCTTCCAGGTGCGCGGGGGGTCTTCTGCTGCCCTCCCCTCCTGCCGTCTCCCCGCCTGCCGTCCCCCCGGGTGCGGGACCAGCGCGTATGCCGGTCCGGCCGCCCCAGGCCGGCGTGACGGCATACCCCTTGTCAGAGGCGACGACTAGGGTCGTGGCCGTGAGCACAGCCCTCTACCGCCGCTACCGCCCCGAGACGTTCACCGACGTCATCGGGCAGGAGCACGTGACCGAGCCCCTGATGCAGGCCCTGCGATCGGGGAGAGCCAGCCACGCCTACCTGTTCAGCGGTCCGCGAGGCTGCGGCAAGACGACCTCCGCCCGCATCCTCGCCCGTTGCCTCAACTGCGAGCAGGGTCCGACGGACACCCCCTGCGGCACGTGCGAGTCGTGCGTGGCCCTGGCGCGCGGTGGCGCGGGGTCGGTGGACGTGATCGAGATCGACGCGGCGAGCCACGGTGGTGTCGACGACGCCCGTGACCTGCGGGAGAAGGCGTCCTACGGCCCGGCCCGGTCGCGCTACAAGGTCTACATCATCGACGAGGCGCACATGGTGACGCCGCAGGGCTTCAACGCGTTGCTCAAGATCGTCGAGGAGCCGCCCGAGCACGTGAAGTTCGTCTTCGCGACCACCGAGCCGGACAAGGTGATCGGCACGATCCGATCGCGGACCCACCACTACCCCTTCCGGCTCGTGCCGCCCGCCCGGCTGACGGAGTACCTGCAGGAGCTGTGCGACGCCGAGGGCGTGCAGGTGGCGCAGGGGGTGCTGTCCTTCGTCGTGCGCGCGGGTGGTGGCTCTGTGCGTGACTCGCTGTCCGTGCTCGACCAGCTCATGGCGGGGGCCGGCGAGGAGGGGCTGACCTACGAGCGGGCGGCGGCGCTGCTCGGCTTCACCGAGGTGGAGCTGCTCGACGCGACGGTGGACGCGCTGGCCGCCGCCGACGGTGCCGCGGTGTTCCGCCAGATCGACAAGGTCATCGAGTCGGGCCAGGACCCGCGCCGCTTCCTGGAGGACCTGCTCGAACGGCTGCGCGACCTGATCATCGTCCTCGCCACCGACGAGGGCGCCGCGGCGGTCCTGCGAGGGGTGCCCGAGGACCAGCTCGAGCGGATGCGCTCCCAGGCGGCCGGCTTCGGGGCCGGCGCCCTGTCCCGCGCGGCCGACGTCGTCAACACCGGCCTCACCGAGATGACGGGGGCCACCTCCCCCCGCCTGCAGCTCGAGCTCATCTGCGCCCGGCTGCTGCTGCCCGGGGCCGCCGGCGAGCAGGGGTATGCCGCCCGCATCGACCGGCTCGAGCGCCGCATGGAGCTCGGCGCAGGCCACCCCACGTCCGCCGGGCCGGTTGCCGACCTGCGCGAGGTTCCGGGTGCGCGCCAGGGTGGTCTCACCGGCGCCGACGCGGCGCGGGCTGCCGCACGGCGTCCCCCCGAGGCGTCGTCGCCCGCGGAGGCAGCGGTGGCCGCCGCGTCCCCCCCGTCGTCCCCCTCGCCGTCGTCCACCACCGCGTCGTCCACCACCCCGTCCCCGTCCCCTGTGGCCGAGCGGGGGGAGGAGGTGCGCCAGCAGGTCGCGGCGGACGCCTCCAGGGTCAGCGACGTGCCGATGCCCGCGCCGGCTGCCTCGGGGGACGTGCCCCGCAGCGCCGGCGTCTCGGCGCAGGAGCGTGAGGCGCTGCAGCAGAAGCACGTGCGGGAGAGCCGTCCTTCGGCGGCGCAGCCGCAGCGCCCCCCGCAGTCCCCCGGCGGGGTCGACGCCGACATGCTGCGGCGCGCCTGGCCCGACGTGCTGGCCGCCGTCTTCAAGGACAAGCGCGTGACCTGGACGATGCTGTCCGAGCACGCCCAGATCATGGAGTTCGACGGCCGTCGCGTCGTGCTCGGCATCAACAACCCCGGTGTCGCGCAACGGTTCGCGACGAGCAAGGTGCACGCCGAGGTCGTGCGTCAGGCGCTGATCGACGTGATCGGCGTCGACGCCCAGGTCGAGGGGGTGCCGCTCGCGTCCCACGCGGCCGGTGGCCACGGTGCCGTCCCGCCCACACGCCCGCCGGCAGCCCCGCGGCAGTCCGATCCGTCAAGCCCAACAACCCCATCAGCGCCATCAACGCCGCCGACGCCCTCAACGCCGTCAACGCCGCCCGCTCCGGGCGCGTCGGGCCCCGGCTCCGCCCCTGACCCGTCCGCGTCGATGCGGGAGGCCATGGGCATGGGGGGAGCGCCCTCCCGCAGCACCGACGACGGCTCCGGTGGCTGGGCCGCCGGCGCGCCGGCGCCCGACTGGGCGGCGCCCAGCCAGCCGACGACGCCGTCCACCGCAGCGGAGCCCCGCACGGACCGGTCGTCGGAGGGACAGACCTCTGCGCCGGCAGGGGAAGCCGACGCGGTGAGGCGCGGTCAGGCCGAGACCTCCGACGGGCCCGGCGCGGCGTCGCACGCCGCGGACGGCCCACGCGACGAGGACGAGCCCGTGGATCCCGAGTCGGTGCCCGTGGACGAGGCGTCGTTGTCGCCCTACCAGCGGGCGATGCGTCGAGCGGCGGCGCAGGAGGGGCGCCAGGCCCAGGGGCGCCAGGTTCGCCGGGTCTCCGACGACGACGTCAGCACCGATGACGAGAGCGTGGACGGAGGTGCCGCCGGGCCGGCGGTCATCGCCAGCATCCTCGGCGGCAAGGTCATCGAGGATCGGAGCCCCTGACGGTGCCCACCGAGGCGGTGGGACCGGCATACGGACGCGGGGCGCGCCAGGGGACCTACCGCCACGTCAAGGACCGCTAGGCTCGCCCCGCACGCCCGTTCCGTCGACTGCGAGGGTCCATGTTCTACCGACTCGTCCACTCGGTGCTCAAGCCGGTGACCCACGCGATCTATCGGCCGCGCATCGAGGGCATGGACAACGTCCCCCGGCGCGGGCCGGTGATCCTGGCGAGCAACCACCTGTCGTTCATCGACAGCTTCGTGATCCCGCTGGCGGCTCCGCGCCAGGTCGCCTTCCTCGCCAAGGCGGAGTACTTCACCGGCACGGGCGTCGTGGGCGCGATCCGTCGCGAGATGTTCGAGGCCGTCGGTGCCATCCCGGTCGACCGCGACTCCTCCCGCGCTGCGCAGCAGTCGCTCGAGGCGCAGCTGGAGGTCCTGCGTCGCGGCGGCGCCACCGGCATCTATCCGGAGGGCACCCGATCGCGCGACGGCCGGCTCTACAAGGGCAAGACGGGAGCGGCCTGGCTCGCGCTGCAGGCGGGCTGCCCGATCGTGCCGGTCGGTCTGATCGGCACGCCCGACATCCAACCCGTCGGCGCGCGCTGGCCCCGGATCGCCAAGGTCACCGTGAGGTTCGGCACCCCCATCGAGGTGGCCGGGCGCTTCGACGGCATCCCCGCCGCCAAGGCCCGCCGCCAGGTCACGGACGAGGTGATGGCCGCGATCCACGAGCTGACCGGCCAGGAGCTCGCGGGCACGACCAACGACCGCTCCGCCCAGGTCTGAGGCGTCCGCTCCGGTCGGCGTCCGTGAGCTGGGAGCGCACGTATGACGGCGGGTGCGGTCAGTCGTGCGGTCAGCGGGAGGCGTTGAGCTCGTCGCGCCACCGCAGCCACGGCTCCACGTGCTCCATCGGGTAGTCCGGCCCGCTCACACCCATCGTGAACGTCGTCGCGCCCATCTCGAGCAGCGGCGTGCCCTCCACCTCCGGTGCCTCCGGCTGCCGCGCGTCGCGCCCGCGGCCGCCGACGCCGACCGACATCTCGATCTCGGCGGGGTCCCGCCCGACCGCGGCGCAGTGGTCCCGCAGCACCGACGCCTTGTGCGCCAGCTCCTCGCCCGTCGCGAAGGTGTGCCAGATGTCGGCGTGCTGCGCCACGATCCGCAGTGTCTTGCGCTCGCCACCGCCGCCGATCAGCACGGGGATGTCGCGCGTGGGCTGCGGGTTGAGCGCGGCCCACCGGGCCTTGATGCGCGGCATCGACGCGGCGAGGTCGTCCAGGCGAGAGCCGGCGGTGCCGAACTCGTAGCCGTACGCGTCGTAGTCGCGCTCGAACCACCCCGACCCGATGCCGAGGATCAGCCGGCCGTCGCTGATGTGGTCGACCGTGCGGGCCATGTCGGCGAGCAGGTCGGGGTTGCGATAGCTGTTGCACGTGACCAGGGGCGCCAGCTGCACCCGGGTCGTCTGCTCGGCCCACGCTGCCAGCAGCGTCCAGCACTCGAAGTGCGCGCCGTCCGGGTCGCCGTTCAGCGGATAGAAGTGGTCCCAGTTGTAGACGATGTCCACGCCCAGGTCCTCGGCCCGACTGACGGCGTCGCGGAGCTGGGCGTAGGTGGCGTGCTGCGGCTGGAGCTGGAGCCCGATGCGGGTGGGGCGCGAGGCGGCGGCGGTCGTCATACCGTCCACCATCCCCGACCCACCGCCGTCGCACCAGTCGACGTCCTCCCTGACCCGGACGCCCGGCACGACGGGGTTTGTCGGCGCCAGGGCATAGGCTCGCGGTTGTGTATGAAGGCGCTGTCCAAGACCTGATCGACGAGCTCGGCAGACTTCCCGGGGTCGGTCCCAAGAGTGCGCAGCGCATCGCGTTCCACATCCTGCAGGCCGACCAGGCCGACGTGAGCCGGCTCGTGGAGGCGCTCAACCAGGTCAAGGCCAAGGTGCGGTTCTGCGTGGTGTGCGGCAACGTCGCCGAGGCCGAGCAGTGCCGCATCTGCCTCGACCCGCGGCGCGACCCGGGCCTGATCTGCGTGGTCGAGGAGCCCAAGGACGTCGTGGCCATCGAGCGGACGCGCGAGTTCCGGGGTCGCTACCACGTGCTCGGCGGCGCCATCAGCCCGATCGACGGCATCGGCCCGGACGACCTGCGCATCACCGAGCTGATGGCCCGGCTCGGCAGCACCGAGATCACCGAGATCATCATCGCCACGGACCCCAACCTCGAGGGCGAGGCCACCGCGAGCTATCTCGCGCGCCTCCTCGGGCCGCTGGGGCTGCGGGTGAGCCGCCTCGCGAGCGGGCTGCCGGTGGGTGGAGACTTGGAGTACGCCGACGAAGTCACGCTCGGGAGGGCGTTCGAGGGCAGGAGGATGCTCAATGTCTGACCGGACGATCGCGGACGACCTGGCTGCGGTGGAGAGCCAGACCGCTCAGGACGTGCGCGCCTTCTGCGACATCGTGACCGACGTGGCCCGGGGCGACGCCCCCGACTCGGCCATCCCGTTCCTGCTGCTGGGTCTGTCACAGGTGCTCCTGACGGGCGCGCGCCTCGGGGCCATCCAGGACGTCGTCCTGGACGAGAGGTTCGAGCCCGACCCTGGTCCGGACGTCGACACGGACCCGGTCCGCGAGGGCCTGGCCCGGTTGTTCGAGGGCCTGGACGACTATGCCGACGTCGTCGACCCCGTCACCTCGGGGGAGCTCACGGCAGGCTCCCTGTCCAACGACCTGGCCTCCATCGTCGTCGACCTGGTCCACGGCCTGCAGCACCACGAGGCAGGGCGGCCGGTCGAGGCGTTGTGGTGGTGGCAGTTCTCCTACCTGTCCTCCTGGGGCGACCGCGCCGCGTCAGCGCTGCGCGTCCTGCAGTCCGTGCTGTCCCACATCCGCCTGGATGCCGACCAGGAGACCGTGGCCGAGGCGGAGTTCGAGGCGCTGCACACCTGAGTCAGCGGGCAAAGGTCCGCTCGAGGTGGGCGACCGCCGCCGCGACCCCGTCCTCGGTGCGCACCTGGTCGCCGAGCCTGCGGGCGGCATCGGCGCACCCGGGTGTCAGAGCCGCTCGTAGGCCGTCCGCCAGCCGCTGCGCGGTGAGCTCTCGCCGCGCGACGGGCGCCGGCCCGCACCCGAGCTCGTGGACCCGCCGCCCCCAGTAGGGCTGGTCGCCCATGTGCGGCACGACCACCTGGGGCACCCCCGCGCGGAACGCCGCCCCGGTCGTGCCTGCTCCGCCGTGCCCGACCACGGCCGCCATACGCGGAAAGAGCAGATCGTGAGAGGCCCCCTCGATGGTGAGGACATCGTCGCCGGTGACGTGCAGGTCGGCGTTGCCCCGCAGCACGACCGCACGGACCCCGGCGGCCCGGCAGGCGTCGGCCACGAGTCGCGAGCTCCCGCGAGGATCAGGTGAGCTCATCGACCCGAAGCCGACGTAGACCGGTGGCGGACCGGCCTCGACGAAGGCGAGCAGCGCGGGGTCGGGCTCGCCGGGGTGACCGGGGTCGCCGGGATCGCCGGGGTGGGCGGGCAGCGTCCACCAGCCGGTGACCTGCACCGGCATGGGCCAGTCCGGTGCCGGCGGCACCACGCGCGGGCTGACGGCCAGGAGCGTCGGCGTGCAGCGGATGTCCGTGCGCACCTGCTGCAGGGTGGGGCGGCGGCTGCCCAGTCGCCGACGCAGCTCGGCGGCGATCGGGGCGACGACGGGCTGGACGGCCGTGGAGGTCAGCGCCCCCAGCACCCGGTTGAGGGTGCTGTGTCGACGGGGGAGGGCGGCATACACGTAGGACGACCCGAGCGAGGTCTGCAGCGCAGGCGCGAACAGCGCGATGGCATGACCGATCCCGGTGGCGCGGGCGAGGGCCCAGCCCGCCTCGAAGGTGAGCGTGCTCGAGATCAGCACGTCGTGGTCCGGCACGGCACGCAGCAGGGTGGTGGAGACGACGTCGGCGGCCAGGGTGCTGACCTCGCGCATCATCCGCAGCTCGCCGACGACGGTGCGAGACGTGCCGCCGAGCCAGCGGCGGCCGAGGTCGGTGCGGGACAGCTCGGCGACCGACACGCCGAAGTCCGTGTAGCCGAGGCCCTGCTCGCGGATCCACGCCTCGAAGTCCAGGGTCGCGGCGACGGTCACCTCGTGACCGGCCGCGCGCAGCCCCAGCCCGAGCGCGACGAAGGGCTGGACGTCCCCGCGCGATCCCCAGGCGAGAAGCAGGTAGCGCACCCGTCGAACCTACCCGAGGCATCTCGGGATGCGGCGTCCGCCAGGCGCGGCGGCGGTGCTCGCTAGGCTGGCCCCGCCCCATCCCCGTCCCCGTCCCCGTCCCGAGAGGCGAGCCCGTGAGCCTGGTGGTCATGAAGTTCGGCGGTTCGTCCGTCGCGGACGCCGACAGCGTCAAGCGTGTCGCGCGCCGGATCGTCGAGACCAAGAAGGCCGGCAACGACGTCTGCGTCGTGGTGAGCGCCATGGGTGACAGCACCGACGAGCTCATCGACCTGGCGACGCAGATCAGCCCGCTGCCCCCCCTGCGCGAGATGGACATGCTCCTCACGGCGGGCGAGCGGATCTCGATGGCGGTCATGGCGATGGCGATCGCCAACCTCGGCTACACCGCTCAGTCCTTCACGGGCAGCCAGGCCGGCATCATCACCGACGAGCAGCACGGCAAGGCGCGCATCCTCGATGTCACCCCCGGCCGCATCCGCGCCGCCATGGACGTCGGCCACATCGCGATCGTCGCCGGCTTCCAGGGGGTCTCGCAG
Organism: Arsenicicoccus cauae; assembly: GCF_043162025.1. Lineage (NCBI taxonomy): Bacteria > Bacillati > Actinomycetota > Actinomycetes > Micrococcales > Intrasporangiaceae > Arsenicicoccus > Arsenicicoccus cauae. The sequence continues at coordinate 1,196,594 of NZ_CP171001.1, forward strand.
GAGACCAAGAACATCACGACCCTCGGCCGCGGTGGCTCGGACACCACCGCGGTGGCCCTGGCGGCGGCGCTCGAGGCGGACGTCTGCGAGATCTACACCGACGTCGACGGCGTCTTCACCGCCGATCCCCGCATCGTCCCCACCGCCCGCAAGCTCGACCGCGTCTCCAGCGAGGAGATGCTCGAGCTGGCCGCCAACGGCGCCAAGATCCTCATGCTGCGCTGCGTCGAGTACGCCCGCCGCTACAACCTCCCGATCCACGTGCGGTCGTCCTTCTCCCACAAGGAGGGCACCCTCGTCATGGACCACCCCGAAGGAGCAGACGTGGAAGCATCCCTGATCTCCGGAGTCGCGCACGACCGCAGCGAGGCCAAGATCACGATCGTGGGCGTGCCGGACAACCCGGGCAAGGCCGCCGAGATCTTCGAGGCGCTGTCGCAGGCCGGCGTCAACATCGACATGATCGTGCAGAACGTCTCGGCCGTGGAGACCGGCCTGACGGACATCTCCTTCACCCTCCCCAAGACGGACGGCCCGCAGGCGGCCCAGTTCCTCGGCCGGGTCCAGGAGCGCGTCGGTTTCCGGTCGCTGCAGTATGACGACCAGATCGGCAAGCTCTCGCTCGTCGGCGCGGGCATGAAGTCCAACCCCGGGGTGTCGGCGACCTTCTTCAAGGCGCTGGCGGACTCGGGCATCAACATCGAGATGATCTCGACCTCCGAGATCCGCATCTCGGTCGTCACCCGCGACGACCAGCTCGACGACGCGGTGCGCGCCGTGCACACCGCGTTCGGGCTGGACAGCGCGTCCGGCGAGGCCGTCGTCTATGGCGGCACCGGGCGCTGAGAAGGAGACTGACATGAGCACTGGAGTCAACCTCGGCGTCGTCGGCGCCACCGGGCAGGTCGGCACCGTCGTCCTGAGGATCCTCGAGGAGCGCGACTTCCCGGTCGCCTCCCTGCGGCTGTTCGCGTCCGCGCGCTCGGCGGGCAGGACCCTGACCTACCGCGGGCAGGAGATCACGATCGAGGACGCCGCGACGGCCGACCCCAGCGGGCTGGACATCGCGATCTTCTCCGCCGGCGCGACCACCTCCAAGTCGCAGGCGCCGCGGTTCGCCGAGGCCGGGGTCGTCGTGGTCGACAACTCCTCCGGCTGGCGCAAGGACCCCGAGGTCCCGCTGGTCGTGTCCGAGGTCAACCCCGGGGCCATCGGGGACCGCCCCAAGGGCATCATCGCCAACCCCAACTGCACGACGATGGCCGCGATGCCGGTGCTCAAGCCCCTCGCCGACGAGGCCGGACTCGAGCGGCTGGTCGTCTCGAGCTACCAGGCCGTGTCCGGCTCGGGGCTGGCCGGGGTCGAGGAGCTCGCCGGGCAGGTCCGGCGCGGCACCGACGCGGGTGAGGGCGCCATCGAGGGCCTGACCCACGACGGGTCCGCGGTCGACCTCGGCGAGCCCGCCAAGTACGTCGCACCCATCGCCTACAACGTGCTCCCCATGGCCGGCTCGATCGTCGACGACGGCTCCCTCGAGACCGACGAGGAGCAGAAGCTCCGCAACGAGTCCCGCAAGATCCTGGACCTGCCCGAGCTGCGCGTCTCCGGCACGTGCGTGCGCGTGCCGGTCTTCAGCGGGCACTCGCTGTCGATCAACGCGGAGTTCGCCCGCCCCCTCTCGGTCGAGCGGGCCACCGAGCTGTTGGCGTCCGCGCCGGGCGTCGAACTGCGCGACGTGCCGACACCCCTCGAGGCGGCGGGCGCCGACCCGTCATACGTCGGGCGCATCCGGCAGGACCAGTCGGTCGACGGCGGCAAGGGGTTGGTGCTCTTCATCAGCAACGACAACCTGCGCAAGGGCGCGGCGCTCAACGCCGTGCAGATCGCCGAGCTCGTGGCCGACGAGCTGGGGCTGCGCCCCGCCTGACCCGCACCCCCCGAAAACCCGCAAGATCGTGAGGGTTTCGTCCACGCAAGGTGGACGAAACCCTCACGATCTTTGTGTGTGGGTGGCGGGTGAGGGAGCGGCTCAGGGCACGGTGGCGATGATCTCGAGCGCCCGCAGCCGGGCGTCGAGCCCCTGGGTGGCGTTGGTGACCATGAGCTCGTCGGCCTGGGCGTGGTCCCGGAACTCCGCGAGGTAGCGCGCCACCTCGGCCCCGTCCCCGACCGCCGTCCAGCGCATCATGTGCTGCACCTGCTGCCCGAACGCCGTGCCCATTGCCTCGTCCACCTGCTCCTCCGTCAGCTCGGTGCCGCGCCGACCGGCCATGGTGCGCAGCCGCTGGCGGCGCACCAGGCGGGCCTGCTCCTCCGCCGTGGCGGTGTCGTCCGCGGCGATCACGTTGAGCGCGGCGATGACATAGGGCTCGGCGAGCTGCTCGGAGGGCTGGAAGCGGTCGCGATAGACCTGCACGGCCTGCTCGAGCGCGTCCGGGGCGAAGTGGCTGGCGAAGGAGTAGGGCAGTCCGAGGGCCGCGGCGAGCTGCGCGCCGAACAGCGACGACCCGAGGATGTAGAGCGGGACCTGCGTCCCCCAGCCCGGGTAGGCGTGGATGCCCGGCACGAGCGTGTCCTGCGACAGGTAGCCCTGCAGCTCCTGCACGTCCTGGGGGAACTGGTCGGAGGCGCGCGGGTCGCGGCGCAGCGCACGCAGCGTCTCCTGATCGGTGCCCGGGGCGCGGCCGAGGCCCAGGTCGATGCGCCCGGGGTGCAGCTCGGCGAGCGTCCCGAACTGCTCGGCGATGACCAGCGGGGAGTGGTTGGGGAGCATGACACCGCCGGCGCCGACGCGGATCGTCGAGGTCGCCGACGCGACGTGGCCGATCAGCACCGAGGTCGCCGCGGACGCGATGGTCCGCATGTTGTGGTGCTCGGCATACCAGATGCGCTCGAACCGCCCGGTCTCCTCGGCCTTCTGCGCGAGGGCGACGCTCTCGAGGAGCGCGTCGCGCGTGCTCTGGGCGGGGGCGACGAACGCCAGGTCAAGGATCGACAGGGGAGTGGCCATGTGGGGGACAACAGGGCCGCAGCGGCGGGGATTCCCGGCCGTCCGGCCACGAGACCGGCCACGAGACCGTATGCCGACGCGCCCGCCGCCACCCGGGGTGGCGGCGACGCGCGCCGGCTCAGCGCACGACGGGCGGCCCCACGTAGCGCGCCGCCGGGCGGTAGATCTTGGTCGTGGCCGCCTGCTCGAGGATGTGGGCGGTCCACCCGACGACCCGGCTGACGGCGAAGGTGGGCGTGAACATCGAGCGGGGGATGCCGCAGCGCTCCATCAGGACGCCCGCGTAGTACTCGACGTTGGCGTAGAGCTCGCGCCCCGGCTTGAGCTCGGCGAGGGTGTCCTCGACGACCTGCTCGACGGCCACCGCCAGCTCGACGAGGGGCCCGCCGAGGCGCTGCGCCTCGGCCTTAAGCATCTCGGCCCGGGGGTCGTGCGTGGTGTAGACGGCGTGCCCGAACCCCATGATCCGGTCCCCGGCCGCGACGCGCTCGCGCACCCACCCAGGTGCCCGGTCGACGCTGCCGATCTGGTCGAGCGCCTCGAGGGCGCGGTCGGGTGCGCCGCCGTGCAGCGGCCCCGAGAACGCGCCGAGCGCCGCGCACAGCGCCGACCCCACGTCGGCCCCCGAGGACGCGACGACCCGGGCGGCGAAGGTCGAGTTGTTGAAGCCGTGGTCGACCGTCGCGACGAGGTAGCGGTTGATGGCGCGCTCCACCTCGGGCGCCGGGCGCTCGCCGGTGATCATCCACAGCCAGTCCGCGGCCGCCGAGAGCGTGGGGTCGGGGGCGACGGCACGGAGCCCGGCGCCCCGGCGGTGCAGCGCCGCGAGGATCGTGGGCGTGGCGGCGGCCAGGCGCAGTGCCTCGGCCCGGACGACGGCAGGCGAGGCGGCATACGTGGGCGGTGAGCCCGTGGCGAGGTGGGACAGGACGGTGCGCAGCTGCGCGAGGGGCGCGGCCGGGGTGCCGGTCGAGGCCTCGCGGTCGACGAGGTCGAGGGTCGCGTCGTCGAGGACCCGCAGCGGGGCGAGCTCCTCGGCGAAGGCGCGGGCCTCGTCGGGCGTCGGCAGCGAGCCGGTGAGCAGCAGGTGCCAGACGTCCTCGAGGGAGCAACGCTCGACGAGGTCGAGCGCCGAGTGCTCGCGGTAGTGGTAGAAGCCCTCGGCGCCGCGTACGTCGCCGACGGCCGTGTCGGCGACGACGAGGCCCTTGAGCCCCGGTGGGACGGCGAGGTCGCGTGTGGTGGTCATGGTCATCACGGTCGGCCTGCTATCAATGTGTTGTCAACGTTGACCGCGTGCATGGTTGACGGTGTCAACGTCGCCTGATCGCTGCTCGGAGGTCGTATGCCGAACCGCCCCGTCCCGCGCCCCACCCGCACGCGCGTGCCCGACCGAGAGCTGCTCACCACGGCGCAGGTCGCCCGCCTGCTGGGGGTCAAGACTCAGACCGTCTACGCCTACGTGAGCCGGGGACAGCTGAGCCCGACCCACCGCGACGGGCGGCGGGCGAGCTACTTCGCGCCGGAGGAGGTGGAGGCGCTGCAGCGGCGCTCGGGGTCGCTCGGGCGGGGGACCGGGCTGGCGGAGTCCGTGCGCACCACCATCACCCGGCTCGAGGGTGACCGGCTCGCCTACCGGGGGCGCGACGCTACCGTGCTCGCCGAGACCGCCTCGGTGGAGGAGGTCGCGGGCCTGCTGTGGGGCGGCGACGAGCCGGTCGCGTCGGTCGCGTCGGTCGCGGAGGAGGACGCCCTGGCCGACGTCCGCGCGGGGCTGGCGGCCCTGCCCGAGGGGGCCCGACTCGTCGAGCGGCTGCGCCTGGCGGTGCTGCTGCTGACCGCGCGCGACGCGCGCCGGCACGACCTCGCCGCGTCGGCCGTGCGTGAGCGGGCCGGGCGCCTGATCGCCACCGCCACCGCCGCGCTCCTGCCCCGCGAGGCGTGGGGGTCGGCATACGAACGGTCCGACCAGGCGACGAGGTGGACGGCGGTCGTGGGCGGCGACCCCGGGGACCCGTCGCTGGTGGACCTCGTGCGCCGGGCGCTCGTGCTGCTGGCCGACCACGACATGGCCGCCTCGACGACGGCGGTGCGGGTGAGCGCCAGCGTGCGCGCCGACCTCGGGTCCTGCCTGCTCGCGGGGCTGAGCGCGATGGACAGCCCGCTGCACGGCTCGGCGGGGGTGCGGGCCCGGCTCCTCCTCGAGGCGGCGGTCGCCGACCCGGCGGGGACCCTCGGACGGGTCCTCACCGACCCCGGCCAGGCCGCGGGCTTCGGCCACCGCGTCTATCGCGACAGCGACCCCCGGGCCGAGCACCTGCTGGGAGCGCTGCGGGCTGCCGGGCTGGGGGAGCTGGAGGGGCCCACGGCGCTGCTCGAGGAGGGGTTGTGGGAGCGGCACGGTCTGTTCCCCAACAGCGACTGGGCGCTCGCGGTGCTGACCCACCGTCACGCCCTGGTGGGGGACGCGCCCGAGGCGCTGTTCGCGGGGGCGCGGCTCGTGGGCTGGGTGGCGCACACGCTGGAGGAGTATGCCGAGGAGCCGCTGCGCTTCCGCCTGATGGGGGTGTACCAGGGGCGTCGCGACCCAGCCTGACATGTCCGTTCATGCCCGTCAGCGCGTTACCGCTCGTGGTGTCGCGTCCGGTGCTGATGCGGTTGTGCCTGAAAATCTGCGTTCGGGGGACTTTTGCTATTGACTGGTCAGAAGTGGGGCGCTTTACTGGTCCCACGGATCCTCGCCGTTGAGGGTCACCTGGGAAAGGATCGGCCGTGGCTAGTACCACCGGCACCTCGGGCGGCGCAGAGCGCGTGTCGGCCCGCGTGCACGTCCAGAAGTTCGGAACCTTCCTGTCCAACATGGTCATGCCCAACATCGGCGCGTTCATCGCGTGGGGCCTGATCACCGCCCTGTTCATCGAGAAGGGGTGGCTCAACTCCGGCGGCACCGGGGGTCTCGCGGCCAACAGCTGGGTGGCCCAGATCGGCGGCTGGGGCGACTTCAAGGACGGCGGCATCGTCGGTCCGATGATCACCTACCTGCTGCCCCTGCTCATCGGCTACACCGGCGGCAAGAACATCTACGACGTCCGCGGCGGCGTCGTCGGCGCGATCGCCACGATGGGCGTCATCGCCGGCACCGACATCCCGATGTTCATGGGCGCCATGATCATGGGCCCGCTCGGTGGCTGGACGATGAAGAAGATCGACGCCATCTGGGACGGCAAGATCAGGCCCGGCTTCGAGATGCTGGTCAACAACTTCTCGGCCGGCATCTGGGGCATGATCCTGGCCCTCGCCGGCTTCTTCGCCATGGGCCCGGTGGTCGAGGCCTTCAGCAAGGCCGCGAGCCAGGTGGTGCAGTTCCTCGTCAACCACGGGCTGCTGCCGCTCACCTCGATCCTCATCGAGCCCGCCAAGATCCTCTTCCTCAACAACGCCATCAACCACGGCATCCTCACCCCCCTCGGCACCAACGAGGCCGTCGACAAGGGCAAGTCGATCCTGTTCCTGCTCGAGGCCAACCCCGGCCCCGGCCTCGGCCTGCTGCTCGCCTTCGCGATCTTCGGCAAGGGTCTGGCCAAGGGTTCGGCTCCCGGCGCCGCGATCATCCACTTCCTCGGTGGCATCCACGAGATCTACTTCCCGTACGTCCTCATGAAGCCGAAGCTCATCGCGGCCGTGATCCTCGGCGGCATGTCCGGCGTCTTCACCAACGTGCTCTTCGGCTCGGGCCTGCGCGCCCCCGCCGCACCCGGGTCCATCATCGCCGTGCTGCTCCAGACCGCGAACGACAGCTACGTCGGCGTCATCCTCTCGGTGATCGTCGCGACGGCCGTGACCTTCGTCGTCGCCTCCCTGCTGCTCAAGACCGACCGTGCCGACGACGAGGGCGACCTAGCCGCCGCCACCGCGCAGATGGAGGCCAACAAGGGCAAGAAGTCCTCGGTCGCCTCGTCCCTGACCGGTGCAGCCGCGGGCGCGGGCGTCGCCAGCGAGGGCCACAGCGGCCCGATCCACAAGATCGTCTTCGCCTGCGACGCCGGCATGGGGTCGTCCGCCATGGGCGCCTCGGTCCTGCGCCGCAAGGTCAAGGCGGCCGGTCACGACGACGTCACCGTCGTCAACAAGGCCATCTCCACCCTGTCCGACGAGTGGGACCTCGTGGTCACCCACCAGGACCTCACCGACCGCGCCCGTCAGCGGACCGGTTCGGCCGTCCACGTGTCCGTGGACAACTTCATGAACAGCCCGCGGTACGACGAGATCGTCGATCTCCTTGGTCGCACCAACGGCTCCGAGACCCCCGCGGCCGTCGTTACCCCCTCCACGGTGGCCGCGGGCTCCACCTCAGGTGCCCGGGACGGTCACACCGTCACCGGTCGCACCGTCACCGGTCACGCCGACGCCCCCCAGGGTGGCGTGCTGCACCGCGACGGCATCGAGCTGTCGGGCCGCGCCCGGACGCGTGAGGAGGCCATCGAGGAAGCCGGTCGCCTCCTTGTCGCGCAGGGCGCGGTGGACGACGCCTACGTCGCGTCGATGCACGAGCGCGAGCGCTCCGTATCGACCTACATGGGCAACCTGCTCGCGATCCCGCACGGCACCAACGAGGCCAAGTCGTCCATCCGTCGCACGGCCCTGTCGTTCGTGCGCTACGCCGACCCGGTGGACTGGAACGGCAACGCGGTGAAGTTCGCGGTCGGCATCGCCGGCGCCGGCGACGACCACCTCACGCTGCTCGCCTCGCTCGCCCAGGTGTTCCTGGACGAGCAGCAGGTGGCGCGTCTCGAGGCGGCGACGTCGCCGGAGGAGGTGCAGGAGATCCTCTCCACCGTCCAGGCGCAGGCCTGACACAGCCCCTGAGGACCCGACCGAGGGACGAGGGAGGCCCGGAGGGGGCGTCGTGGCCAGGCCCGGTCGACAGGCCTGACACAGCCCCTGAGGACCCGACCGAGGGACGAGGGAGGCCCGCAGGGGGCGTCGTGGCCTGGCCCGACGACCCGCCTGACACCTCCGCAGGGAGGACATCACGACCCAGGTGGGGTCGACGCGGAACGGCGCGATGACCCCACCTGCCCCAAACCCCACGAGGGGTCGCTGAGCCCGGAGGCCGGCGGCCCCTCGTGGTATGTCCGGGAGCGGGTCGGTCCCAGGCCGGGGGGAGGGTGGGCCGCCGCACGGTCACCGGCCGCGGCACAGCCGGATGAACGCGCCCAGCTGGAGCAGCTGCTCGGGGGTGTGGGGGGTGAGCTCGGTGAGCACGCTCGACCGCACCAGCACGGCGAGCCACTGGGCCCGCGAGATGGCGACGTTGAGCCGGTTGCGGTCCAGAAGGAAGTCGGCGCCGCGCGGCAGGTCGGCCAGCGCGGAGGCGGTCATCGACATGATGGCCACCGGCGCTTCCTGACCCTGGAACAGGTCCACGGTGCCGACCCTCACCTCGTCCAGCCCGGCCCGGGCGAGCGCCTCCCGGATCGTGCCCACCTGGGCGTTGTAGGGGGCGACGACCACGAAGCCGTCCTGGCCGAGCGGAGTCTCGGCAGCGTCCGGCGTGGCGCGCCAGGGCGTCCCGAGCAGCCCACGCACGACCTCGACGACGGCGTCCGCCTCCTCGGGCGAGGACACGTTGTTGTCGTGGTGCTCGACCGTGACCACGCGCAGGCCGGGCTCGACGCCGCTCAGCGACCGGCCCAGCGTGGTGGACTCCTCCGAGCGCAGGCGTCCGGCATAGGCGAGGTGCGAGACGGGCTCGCACACCGCGGGGTGCATGCGCCACGTCCGCTCGAGGAAGTACCCGAGGTCCTCGGGGAGGGTGTCCTGCCCGGCCGAGAGCCATCCGAGGGCGGACTCGTCGACCGGCTCGGGGTGGATGCCCTGGGACACCTGCGGGAGCTGCTGGGGGTCGCCGAGCAGGAGCAGCCGCGTCGTGCAGCGGGCCACGGCGAGGGTGTTGGCCAGGGAGTACTGGCCGGCCTCGTCGATCACCAGCACGTCGAGCTCGCCGTCGTCGACCGCGTTGCGGTTGCAGAAGTCCCACATCGTGCCGCCGACCACGCACCCCCGCGATGCGGCCCGGTGCTCGTCGAGGAATCCCCGCAGGGCGCCCGCGTCCTTGAACACCGTCCACGACGGGTCCTCGTGCTTGGTCTTGGGCTTGCAGACGTCCTCGGCGGGGACGTCGACCCCCACGACCTTGTCGAGGACGTTCTCGACGACCGCGTGCGACTGGGCGACCACGCCCACCCGCCAGCCCAGCCGGACCAGGTTGGCGATGACGTGCGAGGCGACATAGGTCTTGCCGGTCCCGGGCGGTCCCTGGACCGCGAGGTAGGACCCGTCCAGTGCCGTGACGGCGGCCGTGATGGCCTTGACCGCGTCCCCGTCGACGACGGGCGGCAGGCGGTCCAGACCGCGGAGCCGGGGCGGCCGGCGACGCAGGATCTCGATGCCCGGGTGCGGCGGGAGCGCCGCGACCCCACCGGCCGCGTCCACCCGCGATGCCAGCGCCACCAGGGCGTCCTGGATGGCCTTGACCGCGGGGCCGGGCCCGACGGTCACGGCCACGGGCAGGTCGTCGTGCTCGTCGGCGCCCTTGGCGAGGCGTTCCTCGATGGTCAGGCGGAGCCGGCCGCCGGAGACCACCTGGGCCTCGGTGACCGTGAGGGTGCTGGTGGCGCCCATCGCCTCGGGGCTGGGCGCCTCGATGCTCACGGGGACGGGGGTGGGGTAGACGAGGAAGCCGCCCCTATCGCCCTTGCCGAAGGACATGCCGGGCTCGTGGCGCCCCACCGCCGACAGCACCCGCCGGACACTGCGCTTGCCGGGTGGCTTGTCCCAGTCCTCGACCACCTCGACGCGGTCCAGCACGATGGCCTCCCTGGACTCCTGCCAGTCGTCCAGCGAGGACCGGAGCCGGTCGAAGTGCGCCCACCAGAAGGGCTTGCCCTCGCGCCGGTGGTAGTCCACGGCCGCGCCCACCATGGCGACCGCCTGGTCGTCGGCGTCGCGCTGGTCGGCGGGGCCCGCCAGCGCGAGGAGCCGCTGCACGACCGCCGCGCCGGGGCCGGCGTCGTCCCCGGACGTCGGGTCCTCTACCTCGGGCCCCGCGTCGATCGCAGGCCCTGTGGGGACGCTCTCGCTTGCGATGCCGGACTCGGTCAGCCGGTCGAGCAGCCAGTCGCGCAGCCGCAGCGTCGACACGCAGTCGTACTCGTTGTAGTCCGCGATGGCCTGCAGCAGCCGGTCCGCCTCCTCGACGTCCCCCCGGGCGCGGGCCTCGGACCAGCGGTGGTACTCCACGATGGAGTCCCCGGCGGTCGTGACGTCGCCGGCGCGCAGGTCGTCGCCCATGTAGAGGGGCTCGAGCTTCTTGATGGAGTAGGACGGCTGCGAGACGCGCAGGGACCGCTTCACCACGCTGTAGAGGTCGACCAGGACGCCCTGCCTCAGCAGGTCGTCGACGACCTGCTCACCGACGCCGTGGCGCCCGGCGAGGCGCAGCAGCGCCGACCGCTCGTAGGCGGCGTAGTGGTAGATGTGCAGCCCCGGGTGCCGGGCCCGGCGCTGCTCGACGTAGGCGAGGAAATCGATCAGTGCCTGTCGCTCCTCGGCGCGGTCGTGCGCCCAGAACGGCCGGAAGGTGCCGTCGGTCTCGACCACGCCGAAGAGGTACTCCAGGCCCTGGTCCCCGGCCTCGTCGCCCGCCCACATCGGGTCGCCCTCGAAGTCGAAGAAGATGTCCCCCTCGTCGGGTGCGGGGATGGCCCGGAGCGCCTCGGGTGTGTGGACGTCGAACTGCACGGCACCCGTCGACCCGTCGGGCGGGCACTGGCGCACCTGCAGCCTCGCCTGGGCACGCAGCTTGTCGAAGGTCGTCCTCGCCAGCCCCTCCACCGGCTCCTCGCACGCGGCGAGCTGGTCGATGGTGACGATCCCGGCGGCGCGCAGCCTTTTGCGCTGCACCGCGCGGACCCCGGCGACCAGCCAGACGTCGCGGGCCGCCGCCACCTCGGCGGCGCACACGTCGCAGGACCCGCAGGCCGTGATGCCGGGGGTGCCCCAGGCGATCGGCTCGGTGGCGGCCAGCCGGGCGGTGACCAGCGCCACGAGGTGGGAGCGGCGCTCGGCATACACCGCCTCGAGCTCGGCCACCGGATAGGTGGGCCGAGAGCGGTCACCCAGCACGAGCGTCACCCGGTCGGTCGGGTCGATGCCGCCGCGACGGAGCTGGTCGGCGTAGGCCGCGAGCTGCAGCAGCGCGGTCACCTTGGCGTGCCGGGCGAGCTTGGTGTCGTGCACCTCGTAGGCGGGATGCTCCGGCGTCCAGGAGTCGGCGCGCACGAGGAAGTCGGCGAAGCCGAGAAGCTCGCCGTCGTAGAGGCACCCCTGGTAGACCACGGGCACGCCCTCCCGCATCGCGGCGAAGGTCGCCTCGCGGGCGGCCCACAGCGCGACGGGGGTGGGGCGGGGGTGCTCGATCCGGCGCACGCCCTGCTCGCCGTGCAGGGCGAGCCACCGCTCGAGCTCCACCTGCTCGTGCGCGTCCCCCAAGGTCGCGAGCTGGTCCATCATCGCGTCCGGCGCGGCCTCGCTCCGGGGCAGGCGCCCCAGCAGCACGTCCAGCCCGCGCAGCAGCCCGAGCTCGCACGTGGACGCGCGAGACAGGTCCGTGGCGCTGATCACGACGCGTTCGCCGATCTGGTGCATGTCGACCCCCTTGGTCCGTTGCGAGGAACGTAGCAACGACCACCGACACACCCCCTCGGGCATGAACGTGGACGTGTCGTCGTTGACCCGTAGACGCCCAGAACGGAAAGGACTCCTCATGTCCCGCATCGCCGTCATCGGTGGCCACGGCAAGGTCGCCCTGCTCCTCGCCCCCCTCCTCGTCGCCGACGACCACGAGGTCACCTCGATCATCCGCAACCCCGAGCACGCCCCCGACGTGGAGGCGACCGGCGCCAGCGCCCGCGTCGCCGACCTCGAGCAGCTGGACACGGACGGCATGGCGGAGGTCCTGCGCGGCCACGACGCCGTCGTATGGTCAGCCGGCGCCGGCGGGGGAGACCCCGAGCGGACGTATGCCGTCGACCGCAACGCCGCGATCCGCTCGATGGATGCCGCTGCGCAGGCCGGGGTCCGGCGATACGTGATGGTCAGCTATCACGGTGCCGGCCAGGACCACGGCGTCGACCCCGACGACGCCTTCTACGCCTACGCGCAGGCCAAGGCCGACGCCGACACCTATCTCAAGCGCACCGACCTCGCGTGGACGATCCTCGGCCCCAGCCGGCTGTCCCACGATCCGGGCAGCGGTCGCATCGCGACCCCCGGCGTCCAGGACGCGCCCGCGTCGCGCGCCAACGTCGCCGCCGTCGTCGTGGCGACCCTGGACCGGCCCGACCTGGCCGGGCGGACCATCGAGTTCAACGACGGCGAAACCCCCATCGCGGAGGCGCTCGCCGACCTCGGCTGAGACCGAGCGAGATCGAACGGGATCGAACGGGATCGAGGCTCGATCCCGCATAAGCAGTGCAAAACGTCGAGATCCTGCCCGATATCGGGCAGGAACTTGTCGTATGACGTCCCTCCGCCTCACGATCATCCTGTGCACGACCCCGACATCGTCGATCGCGTCGCCGCCTCGACCGGCCTGAGCCGTTCCGAGGCCGAGCGCGTCGTCGACGACGTCGTGGCCTGGCACCGGGAGAGCGTCGAGGACTACGTCCGCCGCCGCCACGCCCACCTCAAGACCTACGGCACCCGCAACGCCGAGGCGTTCGCCATCATCGCGGACGAGCTGCGATCGCGGGTCGTCGCGGCGCCCGAGCTGTCCGAGCGACAGCTGCGGCGCATCATCTACGGCTGACCAGGAGATCACCCATGTGCGGCATCGTCGGATACATCGGATCCCAGCCCGCGGCACCCCTTCTCGTCGAGGGGCTGCAGCGGCTGGAGTACCGCGGCTACGACTCGGCCGGCCTCGCCGTGCTCGGGCGGACGGGAACCACGGTGGTGCGCACCGTCGGTCGCGTCCGCGGGCTCGAGGCTGCGCTGCCCAAGCGGCTCGCCGGCAAGGTCGGCATCGGCCACACCCGGTGGGCGACCCACGGACCCGCGGCCGAGCGCAACGCCCACCCGCACCGCAGCGAGGACGGACGGATCTCGGTGGTGCACAACGGGATCATCGACAACGCCACCGCACTGCGCGCCCAGCTCACCTCTGCCGGGGTGGAGCTCGCCAGCGACACCGACACCGAGGTCCTCGCCCACCTCGTCGCCCGCTCCGGCGCCGACACCCTCGAGGGCGCCGTGCTGGAGGCACTCGACCGCATCACCGGCACCTACGCGCTCGCCGTGGTCGACGAGCGACACCCGGACCGGATCGTGGTGGCCCGCAACGGCTCTCCGCTGATCATCGGCGTGGGGGACGGCGAGATGTTCCTGGCCTCGGACGTGGCAGCCCTGGTCCGTCATACGACCTCCGTGGTGCACCTCGACGACGGCGAGCTGGCGACCATCACCGCCACGGGCTTTCGCACGTTCACGGCCGACGGCGAGGACACCGGGCGCAAGCCCGTCGAGATCGCCGTCGCCGCAGAGGATCTCGAGCTGACCGGGCACGAGCACTACATGCGCAAGGAGATGCTCGAGCAGCCCGACAGCGCCGAGGCCGTCATCCGTGGCCGGCTCGACGAGCGTTTCGGCACGGCCCGGCTCGACGGCCTCAACCTCGCCCCGCGCGAGCTGCGCGGGTTCCGGCGCGTCAAGATCCTCGGATGCGGATCCGCCTACTACGTGGGGCAGCTCGGCGCCCAGCTGCTCGAGGAGCTGGCCCGGGTGCCCGCCGACGCCGAGGCCGCCTCCGAGTTCCGCTACCGCAACCCCGTGATCGAGCCGGACACCCTCTACGTCGTCGTGTCGCAGAGCGGCGAGACCGCCGACACGGCCTTCGCCGTGCAGGAGGTCAAGCGCAAGGGCGGCCAGGTCGTGGCCCTCGTCAACGTCGTCGGCTCGACCATCGCCCGCGAGGTCGACGGTGGCATCTACCTGCACGCCGGACCCGAGATCGCGGTCGCCTCGACCAAGGCGCTCACCAACATGGCCATGGCCTTCGCGATGCTGGCGCTGCTCATCGGGCGCGTGCACGACCTGTCGGTCGCGGACGGCAAGCGAATCATCAACGGGCTCAAGGCGATCCCCGCACAGATCCGCGAGATCCTCGACCAGGAGGGCGAGATCGCCAAGCTCGCCCGCGAGATCGCCGGCTCTCAGAGCGCGTTCTACATCGGGCGCGTGCGCGGCTTCCCGGTCGCGCGCGAGGGTGCGCAGAAGCTCAAGGAGGTCAGCTACATCCACGCCGAGGCCTACCAGACCTCCGAGCTCAAGCATGGCCCGCTGGCCCTGATCGACGAGTCCATGCCCACCGTCGCGATCATCCCCGACGACGACCTCACCGACCGCAACGTGGCCGCGGCCGAGCAGGTGCTGGCGCGCAAGGGCCCGCTCGTCGCCATCACCCACCCCGGAGTCGACCTGTCCCACCTCGGGATCCGCTCGATCGTCGTGCCTCGCAGCGAGCCCGAGCTCGACCCGATCCTGCTGACCATCCCCACGCAGCTCATCGCCTACCACGCGGCCCTCGCGCTCGGCCACGACATCGACAAGCCGCGCAACCTGGCCAAGTCCGTCACCGTCGAGTGACGGCGCAGGGGCGTCTTGGCCGGCAACCCCCGTCGCGAGCTCCATCCGCCGTCTGCGGTTGCGGCCCCGGTCTCGTGCTGCAGCCCGAGACCGGCGCCAGCGAGCAAGACGGTGGACAGGGCGCCAGACGCCGCGTCGTGGACGCCCGCCTCCGAGCGGCCCGGCGCGCCAGGTAGCGTCGCCGCATGAGCTCGACCTCCCTCCTGATCCACGACGTGCGCCCGGTCGGCCTCGACAGGCCCGCCGGCAGGGGGGCGTCGCTGTCGCGAGGCGAGCCGGTCGAGCCTGTTGACGTCTTGGTGATCGACGGGGTGATCCGCGAGGTCGGCCCACGCCTGACGGGTCGCGCGGGCCGAGGCGTCGACGTGCTCGACGCCGGCGGCCGCTTCGGCATACCGGGCCTGTGGGACCAGCACGTCCACCTCGACCAGTGGGCGCTGCAGCAGGTGCGGCTCGACACGTCCCTCGCGACCGGACCGGGCGATGTCGTCGAGCTGGTGCGCCGGCGCGTCGCGGAGCTCGGGACGGCCGACCGGACCAGCGTGGTCCAGGGATGGGGACACCGCTCCTCGACCTGGGCGGAGCCGCGGACCGCGGCGGCGCTCGACGAGGTGAGCGGCGATCACCCCGTCGTCCTCATCAGCGGTGACGCCCATCACGGGTGGATGAACTCCCGTGCGCTGCAACGCCTCGGCTTCCCGGCCGGGCCGGGCGCGGGGGTGGTGGAGGAGGGGCCGTGGTTCGCGGCGTACGGGCGGCTGGGGACGACCTTCGGGCCCGACCCGCACCTCGGCGACGGCCTACGCACCGTGCTCCGCTCGGCCGCCGAGCTCGGCGTCGTCGGCGTCGTGGACTTCGAGTTCGGCGGGGCGCTGGGGTCGTGGCCGGGCCGCGTGGCCGCGGGACTGGACACGCTGAGGGTGCGGGCATCGACCTACGAGGACGGCCTGGCCGACGTGCTCGCCCGCGGTCTGCGCACCGGCGACCCGCTCGACCGGACCGGGCTGGTCACCATGGGGCAGCTCAAGCTCATCTCCGACGGCTCGCTCAACACCCGTACGGCACACTGCTGCTCGCCCTACCTCGACGGGACGGGCCGCGGCGCGCAGAACTACTCGGGCGAGCAGCTCGTCGAGCTCCTCGGCCGGGCGGCGCGGGCCGGTCTGGAGTGTGCGGTGCACGCCATCGGGGACGCGGCGGTGCGGATCGCGCTCGACGCCTTCACGGCCACGGGGGCGCGCGGTGCGATCGAGCACGCCCAGCTCGTGCGGTGGCCCGACGTGCCTCGTCTCGCGGCGCTGGGTCTGCGCGCCAGCGTCCAGCCCGCGCACCTGCTCGACGACCGCGACGTCAGCGACGGCTGCTGGGCCGACCGGACGGACCGGTGCTTCGTGCTGCGGTCGATGCTGGACGCCGGCGTCGAGCTCGCCCTCGGCTCCGACGCGCCCGTGTCCCCGCTCGACCCCTGGCTCGCGATGGCGGCGGCCGTCCACCGCTCCGGCGACGACCGCGCGCCCTGGCACCCGGAGCAGGCCATCACGGTGCGCGAGGCGCTCGCGGCGTCGGTCGACGGCCAGCGGCTGACGCCCGGCTCGCGCGGCGACGTCGTCCTGCTCGACGCGGATCCCGTTGCCCTGGTCGGGGACTCGCGCGAGCTTGCAGACGGGCTGCGGCGGATGCGCGCCGGCGCCACGGTCGTCGCCGGTCGCGTGGTCCACGGCGCCTGAGCCGTATGCCGCCCCGCCCCGCCCCGCACCGCGCCCGCTCGCTGCCCGCCACGCCCAGCCCCCGACCCCCGGCGCGCACAACTGCTGCACTACGGGAGCCGGTGAGAGCGAATTCCGTTGGGGCACGAAGATCGGATGACGATGGGGAGGGGCATGTGCAGCAGTTCGTGACGGGGATGCCCGAGGCCGGGCCCTGTGGATGACGCCCGCGGTGTCCGATCGAGCGGGGTCATGCTGGTCCGATGCGCACCGTTGCCGAGACGATCGCCGAGCTGGGTCATGTCGCCACGTGGGCCGAGCTGCAGCCCCACGTCACGCGCCGCGCCGTCACGACCGCGGTGTCGCGGGGCGAGGTCGAGCGCCTGAGCCGCGACCGCTACGCCACACCCGGACTTCACGCCGCGCGCCGTGAGGCGGAGCGACACCACGGCGTCGTGTCTCACCTCAGCGCCGCGGTCCATCACGGGTTCAAGGTGCGCACCCCGCCAGCCCGTCCGCAGGTCACGGTGCCGCGCACGCACCACGTGACCAAGGCGGACGACGACTGCTGTGCGGTCAGGCTCCGGCGCCTGGGCCCCGGTGACCACGCGCAGGGAGTCACCACACCCCTGCGGACGGTCGTGGACTGCGCACGTGACCTGGCGTTCGAGGACGCGTTGTGCGTGGCGGACTCCGCCCTGCGCTCGACCCAGGTCACCGCGGACGACCTGATCGCCGTGGCACGGCGCGCGCGAGGCCCGCGCGCCCGGGCGCTGAGGCGCGTGGCGCAGCACGCCCACGGCGGCTCGTCTGGCCCGATGGAGACGGTGCTGCGGGTCATCGCCCTGGGGTGCGACCTCGACCTGTCCCCCCAGCTGCAGATCGCAGATCACGGGCTGTTCGCGGTGGTCGACCTGGGAGACCCCGCCCTGCGGCTGGCGGTGGAGGCCGACTCGTTCGCCTGGCACGGCGATCGCCGCGCGCTGGATCGTGACTGTCGCCGCTACGACGAGCTCGTGGTCTGGGGGTGGACGGTGCTGCGGTTCAGCTGGGAGCAGGTCATGCTCGACCGCGACTTCGTCGAGTGGTGCCTCACGCACGTCGGCCGCGGGCGGGACGGCATCGCCCCGCCCGTCCCGCCGCGACCCACGCCGCGCCGCCGCCCCGCGTAACCAGCTGCTGCACTCTCGACCTGGGCTCACGCGAATGCCGTGGTAGCACAACACCCGTTTGTCGAAACCGCCTCCTATGTGCAGCAGTTGTGCACGCGGGCCGTCCGCCAGCGCGCGGCCGGCGCGCCGCCCGCGTTGGTCAGGCGGCGTTGTCGGGGTTCTGCGCCCACAGGTCCGGGCCGAAGACCTCGTAGCCGATGTCCTCGGGCGCGACGCCCTTGTCGATCAGGGTGCGTCGCGCAGCCTGCATGAACGGCAGCGGCCCGCACATGAACACCTTGGCGCCTGAGGGGATCTCGGCGTCGGACAGGTCCATCAGGCCGGGGCGGGCGGGGTGGATGGTGGGGGCGGAGTCGGCGTCCTCCTCGTACCAGAACTGCCCCACCACGTCGTGCATGGCCTCGGCCTGCCCACGCATCGAGGTGTAGAGCGCCTGGTGCGCGTGCGACCGGTCGGCGTGGAACACGCGGATCGAGCGGTGGGGCTGACGCTGGGACAGGTCCTCGAGGATCGCAGCCATCGGCGTGATGCCGATCCCGGCCGACACCAGCACCAGCGGCGCGTCGGAATCCTCGAGCACCACGTCACCCGCGGGCTGGGAGATGTCGAGCACGGTGCCGACGACCGCGTTGTCGGCGAGCCAGTTGCTGACCTGGCCGTCCGGCACGCCGTCCGCGCCGTGCACCCGCTTGATGGTGAGGCGGAAGGCCTCGCGACCGGGCACGCCGGAGATGGTGTACTGACGCGGCTGGCGCTCGCCGCCCGGCAGGTCCACGCCGACGGCGACGTACTGACCCGTGTGGTGGGCGGGGAGCTCGCCCTCGACGGGCTTGATCACCAGGGAGAAGGACTCGGCCGTCTCGTCGGTGCGGTCGACGACGGTGTACTGGCGCCAGGGGTGCTCGGGGTCGGTGCCGCCGAGGGCGTAGAGCTTGCCCTCCTCGGCGATCAGCTGGCAGGCGAAAAGCCAGTAGACCTCGTCCCAGGCTGCGGCGATCTCGGGGGTGACGGCGTCGCCGAGGACGTCGCCGATGGCCCACATGAGGTGGTGCCCGACGATCGTGTACTCATAGCTCTTGATGCCGAGCGAGACGTGCTTGTGGGCGATGCGCTGCATGATCGGCCTGAAGTCCGGGGCGCCCGGGTCGATCAGGTTGACGGCATAGGCCACCACCGACGCGGCCAGCGCCTTGGGCTGCTCGCCGATGGCCTGGTTGGCCTTGTTGAACACCCGCATCAGCTCGGGGTGCGCCGCGAACATGTGCGGGTAGAAGCGGCGCGTGATCTCCTCGGCGTGCTCGGCGACGACGCCGGCCGTGGCCTTGACGGTCTCGGTGGACTGCGGTGACAGCATGTGGGGTTCTCCTCGGGTCGCGGCGCCAGGCCGGGGAGTAATTACGGGATTTAGAGGAACAACGGCAGCGTAGCCCCTCTGCTTGGCATGTGCCGCTCGGAGTGGGATCGTTCTGTCATGCGTCTGCCTCGGCTTCCTTCTCCGGCAATGGACTTCGTATGACGCACGCCCTGGCCCCCCGACTCGTTCCGCTCGGCGGCCCGCGCACCATGACCGTCCGCCGCACGCTGCCCCACCGCGACCGCACCCTGGTGGGGCCGTGGTGCTTCGTCGACCACTACGGGCCGGACGACGTGGGGGTGACCGGCGGGATGCTGCTGCCGCCCCACCCGCACATCGGCCTCGCGACGGTGAGCTGGTTGTTCGACGGCGAGCTCGAGCACCGCGACAGCCTCGGCACCGAGGTCGTCGTCCGCCCCGGCGAGCTCAACCTCATGACCGCCGGCGACGGGATCGCCCACTCCGAGGTCTCCACCGCCGCCACGACGACCCTGCGCGGCGCTCAGCTGTGGCTGGCCCTGCCCGACGGATCCCGGGGCGTGGCACCACGGTTCGAGCATCACGCGCCGACGGCCGAGGAGGACGAGCACGGCACGCTACGCGTGGCGATCGGATCCCTCGAGGGCGTCACCTCGCCCGTTCGCGTCGAGTCGCCCACGGTGGCAGCGGAGCTCGTCGTCCGTCCCGAGACGGAGCGCGTCGTGCGGCTGGACCCGGCATACGAGCATGCCGTCCTCGTCGACTGCGGAGCGGTGGCCGTGGACGGTCAGGTCGTCGCTGCCGGGATCCTGCTGCTGCTCGACGCGGGACGTGCGAGCCTCGGCGTGCGGGCGGGCGCCCACGGTGCCCGCCTGCTGCTGATCGGCGGGGAGCCGCTCGACGAATCCCTCGTCATGTGGTGGAACTTCGTCGGGGGCAGCGACGAGGAGGTGCGAGCAGCGCGCGCCGACTGGATGACGGCGATCGGCGCGGACGACGATGGCGGCCGTCCTGGGCGGTTCGGTCCGGTGCCGGGATGGCCGGCCACGTCCGTCCTGCCCGCCCCAACCCTGCCGGCAGCGCCCATGCGCCCGCGCCCACCCCGGCGGCCATGAGCGCCACGAAGGACCCCTGGGACGGCCACCCGGACGTCGTGCGCCTCCTCGGTGCGCCACCGTCCCGCTGGGCCGACGTGGTCGGGCGGGTGCTCGACCCGAGCTGGCAGACGCTCGTGCTCGCGCTGGTGGTCTCGTTGCGCCACAGCCCCGATGTCGCGAGCGGGCTGGGGTGGGCGATGGCCGCCACCACCTTCTGCGTGGTCGTGCCGTATGCGCTCCTGGCCACCCTCGTCGGTCGCGGGCACGTCACGGACCGTCAGGTGGTGATCCGTGAGCAGCGCCGGATCCCGCTCCTCGCGGCGCTCGCCTCGGTGGTCGTGGGGCTCGCGACGCTCGCCCTGGTCGGTGCGCCCCGCCCGCTGGTCGCCCTGGTCGCGACGGTCCTGGTGGGCCTGCTCGTCCTCGGCGGCGTGTCGCGCTGGCACAAGGCGTCCTTCCACGCCGCCGTGACCACCGTGTCCGTGGCGGTGCTCACGCGTGAGCTCGGCCCGGAGTTTTTGCTGGTGGGGGTCCCCGTGCTGGCGCTCGCCGCGTGGGCACGGGTGCGCGCGGGGCGGCACAGCCGTGCGCAGGTGGTGGTGGGTCTGCTGGTCGGCATCCTGGTGACCGCCCTGATCGACCACACCGCGACCTGACCCGGCTCAGACCTCGTCGATCGAGGCGCCCTCGGTCACCAGCTGCTCCGCACGCTCGTAGTCGTGGTCCGCCTCGTAGGTCAGCGCCCCGACGACGACCCCGTCCTGGGCATACCAGACGGTGAGCCCGCCAGGCCGCTCGACGACCCTGACCTCGTCGAAGCCGTCGCCCCACGCCACGTGCTTGAGGGTGCGGTCGCCGATCTCGGACCAGAAGCCGGGCACCGCGGTCCAGGACTCGTCTGCACCTGCGGCGTTGCGCCCCGCGATCTCGCCCATGGTCAGCGCCTCGCCCCAGTGCTCGACGTGCAGCGGACGCCCCGCCGCCGCGTTGTGGGCGCGCGCCACGTCGCCCGCCGCCCAGAGGCCGTCGACCGAGGTGCGGAGCCGCTCGTCGACCACCACGCGCCCCTCGTGCGTCGAGATCCCCGTCCCCACGAGGAAGTCCGTCGACGGGGCCACCCCCAGCGCGGCCAGCACGAGGTCGGGGGAGCGCGTCGTGCCGTCGGACAGGTGCACCTCGCGCGGCGCCCGCACGCTCGTGACCTCCACGCCGGTGACCAGCGCGATCCCCTCCTCGGCGAGCCAGTCCGTGAGGAGCCGCGATACCCGCTCGCCGAGCCGCGCCGCCTGCGGCGCCTGCTCGGTCGTGACGACCGTGACGTCGATGCCGCGCCGGGCCAGCGAGACGGCCGCCTCGCAGCCGATGAACCCCGACCCGATCACCACCGCCGAGTGCGCGTGGCTCGCCGCCTCCACCAGCCGCTCGGCGTCGGTGAGGCTGCGAAGCAGGTGCACGTCGGCGTCCGGCTCGGCGGTGGGCAGCGGCGTCGGGGTGGCCCCCGAGGCGAGCACCAGTGCGGCATACGGGATCTCACGGCCCCCGGCGTGGACCACCCGGGCGTCGGGGTCGATCCGATCCACGCGGGTGCCGAGCTCGACGGTGATCCCGGCGAGCTCGGGGTCGGCGTCGTCGATGGCGACCGGCTGGGGTGCGAGCTCGCCGCGCAGGATGTCCTTGCTCAGCGGGGGACGCTGGTATGGCGGATGCTCGTCCGCCGTCAGGATCGTCACCGGCCCGGGGCCACCCGCATCGCGATAGGCCTGGGCGGCGCTCACCCCCGCAGGCCCCGATCCGACGACGACCAGTCCGTGGCTCATGGCGGCTCCGCTCCTCGGTGCGTGCGGTCGTGGTGCGCGATCTGCGTTCTCGGGCGCATACCCCGGAGCGCGTCCACCATGCCGTGCAAGTCCGGCGACAAAGCGGGCCCTCCGAGGAGGGCCGTTGAGCCAAGATCCCGACAGGGATCCGGCGGGGTGTGACCATGGTTCACGATCGGAGTCTGAGTTGCCGCCACTGATGCCATCGTCATTTCACATCAACCGAGCCCGTCTCACGGCGTCGCCGCTGCCCGACACTGTCACGGGGCCGAGCAGAGCCGCCTTCGCGCGCCCACAGAAGTGGCGATAGCTTGCCGAGGAGATCAGGCTGTTCGTGCAACGAGGACAGGCTCTGACCCGCGTCGCCGCGGATCAGAGCCTGTCCCTCAACTGGTCGGGGTGACAGGATTTGAACCTGCGACCTCGTCGTCCCGAACGACGCGCGCTACCAAGCTGCGCCACACCCCGTGTTGACTGACCGAGGATAGCCGACGAACGCCCCCGGACACGAATCGATCAGGGAGCGTCGCCGCCCGCCCGGCTCGGCGACCTGATCACCCCAGCGCACACTCCCGCTCTCAGCCCCGCGCGCGCAGCGTCATCAGGGTGGCCTCCGGACGGCACGCGAACCTCACGGGCGCGAACGGCGAGGTGCCGAGACCCGCCGACACGTGCAGCCACGCGGCGTCGTCGGGCGCCTCGGACGACGGCGCGTTGTCGCAGGCCGGCCACCAGCGCGACAGTCCCTTGACCCGCTCACGCCCCAGGTCGCAGTTGGTCACGAGCGCGCCGTAGAACGGGACGCACACCTGCCCGCCGTGCGTGTGACCGGCGATCACCAGGCCGGCGCCGTCGCGCGTGAAGGCGTCCAGCGTGCGCAGGTACGGCGCGTGCGCCACCCCGATCGTCAGGGCGGCGTCGGGGTCGGCGGGCCCCGCGACCTCGTCATACCGGTCCCGGTCGATGTGCGGGTCGTCGACGCCGACGAACTCGAGGTCGAGGCCCTCGACGCTCAGGTGGCCGCGCCGGTTGTCGAGGTCGAGCCAGCCGGCGTTCTCGAAGCCGCGCACGAGGTCCTGCGTCGGCAGCTTCGTGCGGTCGCCCTCGACGCGCGCGTGGTCGGACGTGAAGTAGCGGAAGGGGTTCTTGGCGACCGGCGCGAGGTAGTCGTTGGACCCCAGCACGAACACCCCCGGCCGCTCCAGCAGCGGACCCATGGCGTCCAGCACCGCGGGCACGGCCTGCAGGTGCGCGAGGTTGTCGCCGGTGTTGACCACCAGGTCCGGCTCGAGCGCGTCGAGTGAGCGCACCCACTCGATCTTGCGGCGCTGCGAGGGCACCAGGTGCAGGTCGGAGACGTGCAGGACGCGCAGGGGGGCGGAGCCGCGCGGCAGGACGGGCGCCGTGACCCGCCGCAGCGTGAAGGCGTTGCGCTCGACCGACGAGGCATACGCGAGGGTGGCGGCTCCGGCCGCGGTGGCTCCGGCGAGGGTGCGGGCAAGAGTGTTCATCACGGCCATGCTCCCAGACATCCAGCCCGTATGACGGCCCGACGTCATAGTCGGGTGACCGCGCGGTGGCGGGGGAGGACACTGGTGGGCATGAGCACTCTGAAGCAGACCCTCCAGCACGACCTGACCGAGGCGATGCGCGCCCGCGACCAGGTCCGCACCGCGACGCTGCGCATGGCGCTGACCGCCGTGACGACCGCCGAGGTGGCGGGGGAGCACCACGAGCTGACCGACGCGGACGTCCTCAAGGTCCTCACCAAGGAGGCCAAGAAGCGGACGGACGCGGTCGAGGCCTACCAGGCGGCGGGGCGGCCCGAGCTCGCGGAGGCGGAGGAGGCCGAGCGCGCGGTGCTCGAGGGCTACCTGCCGGCGCAGCTGGACGACGCCGCGATCGAGGCGCTGGTCGCCGAGGCCGTGAGCGAGACGGGCGCGACGGGGATGGGGCAGATGGGCCAGGTCATGAAGGCCGCTCAGGCCAAGGCCGCCGGCCAGGCCGAGGGTGGCCGGATCGCCGCCGCGGTGAAGCGAGCTCTGGCCTCCTGACGTCACAGATCGACCGGCCTTCGTCCCATTGGCCTGGGGGGACGAAGGCCGGTCGATGTGACGACCGGGGGTAGGTCAGGGTGTGGGGGGTGCGGCGCGGTTGCTGGCGGGGGCCTGCGGCGTGCCCCGGACCCCGGTCGAGATCCGCAGCGTCACGGTGCTGCCCTTGGGGGCGCGGTCGGTCGGCCGGGTGCGGGCGACCGTGCCGCGCGGGTAGCCGCTGGCGACGCGCCCGCCGACGGTGACCTGGAAGCCCGCACCCTCGATCGCGGTCGTGGCCTCGTCGACCGCCATGCCCCGGACGTCCGGGATGGCGACGGTGCGGCCGTCGTCCGCGGGCTGGGCCGCCTGGCCGAACGGCACGACCGGCTTGCCGTCGTGCGCCGCCCGCATGATGCCCTGCCAGATCGGGCCGGGGATCAGGTAGCCCATGGCCTTGGCGTAGTAGCGGGACGAGCCGTCGACGGAGTGCAGGCGCATGCTGCGCCAGGACCCGTTGTTCTGGTCCGGGGTGCCGGCCCAGACGGCGGTGGCGTACTGCGGGGTGGCGCCGACGAACCAGGTCTCGTTGTCGGCGTCGGTGCCGGTCTTGCCAATGGACGGGCGGCCGATCTGCACCGGTCGGCCCGTGCCCTGGGTCATCACGCTCTGAAAGATCCCCGCCGCCTGGTTGGCGATGCTCTCGTCCAGCACGCGCCGGCACCCGGGCAGCTTGAGGTCGACCTTGTTGCCGTCGCTGTCCGTGACCGACTCGAGGGGGGTGTTGGGGCAGGAGATCCCGCGGTTGGCGACGATGGCGTACATCTGGGCCATCGTCTCGGGGCTGGCGTCCTCGCCGAGCAGCAGGGTGGGGGGATAGGTGCTGAGGGGCTTGCCGTCGGGGGAGCCGTCCTCGGCGGCGCGGCGCGAGTTGTGCATCCCCATGGCGAGGGCCGTGTTGCGGATGTTGCACGTGCCGATGTCGGCGGCCAGCGCGACGAAGGCGGTGTTGATCGAGTTGCGCGTGGCGATCCCGATGTCCGCGCCGGGCGGCGGGTCGTCACCCTCGGCGTTGCCGGGCGTCCAGGGCGCGCCGGCGCCGGTGGTGCAGCCGCTCTGGAAGTCGCGGGGGTACCAGGGGGTGCCGGGCGGGCGGATGTCCGGGATGACGTAGCCCTCGCCCTTGCCCTGCTTGAGCGCCTCGATCACCGCGAAGAGCTTCATCGTCGAGCCGACGCTGAACCCGCCCGAGGCGCCGTAGCGGAAGTCCGCCCCCCAGTTGACCTGGGTCTTGCCCGGCTCGGGCTTGCCGGTCGGGCTGTAGCCCGTCGACTGGACCATCGCGCGGATCTTGCCGGTGTTGGACTCGATCGTGGTGGCGGCCGACCCGAAGGTCGGGTAGTCCTGCGGCGAGATGATGCGGCCCATCGACTCGGCCGCCCGCTCCTGCAGGTCGGGGTCGATCGTCGTCACGATGCGGTAGCCGCCGCGGCGGATCCGGCCCTCACGCTCGTTGGGCTGGGTGCCGAACGCCGGCAGGGTCTTGAGGTAGTTGACGACGTAGTTGCACCAGTACGGGTAGGTCGAGGCGGCGCAGCTGTTCTTGGGCGGGTCGGCCCTGACGACGCCGAGGGGAGCGGCCTTGGCGGCCCCCAGCTGGGCCGCGTCGATGTAGCCGTAGCGGTGCATGGCCTCGAGCACGACGTTGCGGCGCGACAGGGCCGCCTTGGGGTTGTGCACCGGGTCGTTGGCGCCGGGCTGCTGCACGACGCCGGCCAGGGTCGCGGCCTGGGGGATCGTCAGCTTGGCCGCCGTGGTCCTGAAGTAGTGCCGCGCAGCGGCCTCCACGCCATACGCCTGGTCCCCGAAGTAGACCAGGTTGAGGTAGTTCTGGAGGATCTGCTCCTTGGTGAGCTCCTTCTCGACCTGCGCGGCGTACTTGAGCTCCTGCAGCTTGCGCGACGCGGTCACCGCCTTCGCGGCCTTGGCCGCCTTGGTGTCCCCCCGGTCCAGGGCCGCCTTCTCGAGCGTGACCTTGACGTACTGCTGCGTGAGGGTGGACGCGCCTCGCGCCGTCCCGCCCACGAGCGCGCCCGCCACGGCCGAGCCGATGCCCTCGAGATCGACGCCGCCGTGCTCGTAGAAGCGGTGGTCCTCGATGGAGACCTGGGCCTTCTGCATCCAGGGCGAGATCGCGCGCAGCGGCACCACGATGCGGTTCTCGCTGTAGAGCGTCGCGATGACGGTCTTGCCGTCCGAGGCCAGCAGCTCCGACTGCTGCTGAGGCACCACAGAGGTGAACTCCGTGGGAAGAGCTTCGTAGACCTCCGTGCCCGACTTGACGACGGTGCCCATCACCGCCGCGGCTGGGATCAGCAGACCCGCCCCGAGGAAACCGCCGACCACCGAGACGGCGAGGAAGGCCGCCAACAGGCTCATCACGGTGGGGATGGCACTGAGTCGTCCCTGCTTCATGGGCCCAGCGTACTTTTTTTGGCGCGACCCGTAACCCACCGCCGGGGGGCGCGTTTACAGCGCAGAGGACACCAACCGCGACACCGATGACTAGTCCCTATGATCGACCGTAAACCCCCCGGACGAGCCATGTGTCGCAAATCGACGAACACCTACCCTTACGGGTGAAGACTGGGAGGCATTCGACATGACTGCACTGACTGCGCGCTCCGGGGAGCGTGCCGGCCAGCAGTGGATCCAGGAGTGGGCACCGCTCGGCAACTGCGTGACGCAGGACCCCGACGCGTTGTTCGTCCAGGGGGCAGCCCAGCAGCAGGCCAAGCAGATCTGCGTCGGATGCCCGGTCATCGCCGAGTGCCTGGCCGACGCGCTGGACCACCGCACCGAGTTCGGGGTGTGGGGCGGTATGACGGAGCGCGAGCGCCGGGCCCTGCTCAAGCGCCGCCCGGAGGTGCAGTCGTGGCGCCCCGTCCTCGAGGCCATGCTGCAGCGCAGCAACCCCAATAAGGTCGCCTGACCCCCGCTCAGCCGCTCACCCCGAGAGACGCCGCCACCCGCCGCAGCCCGGCGAGGTCGTGCACGTCCGTCGCCTCCGCGGCCGCCACGCTGATCAGCAGCTCCGGACGGCTCGCCCGCAGCTCCGCCAACACTTGCGCGTGCCGCTCCGCCACCCGGTCCGACGCCGCCCCCACCCGCAGCAGCGCCCCTGCTGCCCGGGCCGCCCGAGCATCCTGACCCCCTCCCGTCAGCCGCTCGGCGGCCCCCTCAGCCCCTCGTGCGCCCAGCGTCCCCGTCGCCGGGCGCACGAGCCGGTTGAGGACCAGTGCCGCGGCGGGCATCCCCTCGGACCGCAACCGCCGCAGGAAGTAGTCGGCCTCGCGCAGCGCCGCCGTCTCCGGCGTCGCCACCACCACGAACGCCGTGCCCGGCTCCGAGAGCCGGGCGTAGGTCTGCTCGGCGCGCTCGCGGAAGCCCCCGAAGGTCGAGTCCAGCGCCGCCACGAAGGTCTGCACGTCCCCCAGCAGCTGGGTCCCCAGCACCTTGGACAGCACGCCTGACACGAGCGACATCCCGCCGCCGAGTGCCCGCACGCCGACCCGTCCCCCGAGACGCGCGGGGGCGGTGAGGAGCCGGACCAGCCGCCCGTCGAGGAAGGACCCGAGGCGCTCCGGGGCGTCCAGGAAGTCCAGCGCCGACCGGCTCGGGGGCGTGTCGACGACGATCAGGTCCCACGTGCCGTCCCGCTCGGCCTGGGTGCGGAGCTGGCCGAGCTTCTCCATCGCCATGTACTCCTGCGTACCCGCGAACGAGCTCGATACCGACTGGTAGAAGGGGTTGGCCAGGATCTGCTCGGCGGCCTCCAGGGTCGCGTGCGCCACGACGACCTCGTCGAAGGTCCGCTTCATGTCCAGCATCATCGCGTCGAGGCGACCGCCCGCGGCCTCGTCGATCCCCGTCACCGTGCGGGGGCGGTCGTCCAGCTCGGACAGCCCCAGCGACTGGGCGAGCCGGCGCGCCGGGTCGATGGTGAGCACGACCACCCGGCGCCCGGCCTCGGCGGCGTGCAGGGCGAGGGCCGCGGACGTCGTGGTCTTGCCCACGCCCCCCGAGCCGCAGCAGAGCACCACGCGGGTGCCCGGGTCCCGGACCAGGGCGCCGAGGTCCGAGGCCGTATGCCGGGCGCCGGGGCGGGGCGGGGCCGTCATACGAGCGCTCCGACCTGCGAGGCGAGCGCGGCCGCGAGCCGCGGGAGGGTGCGCGGACCGATGCCCTCGAGCGTCGGCAGCAGCACGGTCGGGAGCCCGACGGCGTCGAGGACCTCCTGCTGCTCGCCCTCGGCCAGCAGCCGCTCGGCGTGGCCGCGCGCGTGCGCGAGGAGGCGGCGGGCGGTGTCGTCGGGTTCGGGGACCTGCAGCGCCCGCAGCTCATCGGCGATGGCCGCCACGTCGACGTCGCCGTCGACGGCCGCGTGGAAGGCGTCGAGGTCGTCCTCGGCGAGCCCGTCGTCGCGCACCTGGTTGACCACGAGCAGACCGGTGCGCAGACCCGCGTCCCGCAGCTCGCCGACCGCCTCCACGGTCTCGGTCACGGGCATCTCCTCCAGCACCGTCACGAGGTGGACCACGGTCTGGTCCGAGTGGACGACCGCCGTGACCGCGTCGGCCTGCGCCTTGATCGGCCCCACCCGCGCCAGGTCTGCGACCTCGGCGTTGGCCTGCAGGAAGCGCACCACGCGACCGGTCGGCGGCGCGTCCACCACGACCACGTCATAGCTCTCGGGCGTGCCGCGGCGCCGCTGGTGACGCGGGGTGCGGCGGGTGGCCTCGTAGAGCTTGCCCATCACCAGCACGTCGCCCAGACCGGGCGCGATGCTGGTCGCCAGGTCGACGGCACCCACCTGGTCCAGCACCGCCCCGGCGGGACCGAGGTGGTAGTGGACGCGGAGGTACTCCATCAACGAGGCCCGCGCGTCCACCGCCAGCGCGTGCAGCTCACCGCCCGCCGGCGTGACGTGGACCAGCCGCTCGTGGTCGTCCAGCGGGCTGCACCCCAGCACCGGGGCCAGCGACTGACGCTGCTCCACCTCGGCCAGCAGCACCCGGCGACCGGACTCGGCCAGCGCCGTCGCCATCGCCGCCGCCACCGTTGTCTTGCCGGTGCCCCCCTTGCCGGTGACCACGTGCAGCCGCGCCTCGCGCCAGGCGTCTGGCCAGGGCTCGGGGGCGGGCGCGGTCGGCATACGGCTGATGCTAGTGCTGTGACCCCCCGCGGCGGTCGCTAGAGTGCGGGCATGACCACCTGGGAGTACGCCACCGTGCCGCTGATCGTCCACGCCACCAAGCAGATCCTCGACCAGTGGGGCCAGGACGGGTGGGAGCTCGTCACCGTCCTGCAGTCGGGCGAGGGCAACCTCGTCGCCTACCTCAAGCGCCCCAAGGCCTGACGGGCAGGCATGGCATGAGTGCCGTCGAGGACCGTCTCGCCGAGCTCGGGCTCAGCGTCCCCGAGGTCGCGGCCCCGGTCGCGGCCTACGTCCCGGCGCTGCAGGACGGGCGCCGCATCCACACCTCCGGGCAGCTGCCGATGGTGCAGGGCTCGCTCGCCGAGACCGGCAAGGTCGGCGAGGGCGACGGGCTCGTCAGCCCCACGCGCGCCAAGGAGCTCGCGCAGGTGTGCGCCCTCAACGCCATCGCCGCCGTGAAGTCGGTCGTGGGCGACCTCGACCGGGTCGCCCAGGTCGTCAAGGTGGTCGGGTTCGTCGCGAGCGACCCCACCTTCACCGGCCAGCCGGGCGTCCTCAACGGTGCGAGCGAGCTGCTCGGGCACGCCTTCGGCGACCGCGGGGTGCACGCGCGCTCCGCGGTCGGGGTGGCCGTGCTGCCGCTGGACGCGCCGGTCGAGGTCGAGATCACCGTCGCCCTCGCCGACGACTGAGCTCCGTGATGGGCGGCGAGCACGGAGTCGAGCAGGGGGTCGTACGCGACTTCCCCGCCGGCGGGCTCGGCTCGCGCGCCCGCGCATGGCTCGACGGCGACATCGAGGTGCGCCGTCACCAGGAGCCTCGGTATGCCGCCACGGTGCAGCTGGTCCGCGACCCGGCCGTGAGCTGGGTGGCAGACGACGAGACATCGTGCGGTGTCGAGGTGTTCATGCTGCGCCGCGTCGCCTCGATGGCCTTCGCGCCCCGCATGATGGTCTTTCCCGGCGGCGGGGTGGACCCGCGCGACGCCGACCCGGCCCTGGTCGCCGACCACTGGGCCGGGCCCTCGCCCGCAGCCTGGGCGCAGCGGATGGCGTGCTCCGAGGACGTCGCGCAACAGCTCGTGGTGGCCGCGGTGCGCGAGGTCTTCGAGGAGTGCGGGGTGCTGCTGGCCGGGCCCGATGCGGACTCGATGGTCGCGGACGTGCGCGACGCCGACTGGCACGCCGACCGGGTCGCGCTCGAGGCCCGAGAGCTGTCCTTCACCGAGCTGCTGCGGCGCCGCGGGCTGGTCCTGCGGTCCGACCTGCTGTCCTACCGCGCGCACTGGGTGACACCGGAGTTCGAGCCGCGGCGCTACGACACGGCGTTCTTCGCCGCGCTGCTGCCGGTCGGGCAGGTCCCGGACGACGCGACCTCCGAGGCCGACGCGGCGGGGTGGTGGCGCCCCACGGACGTGCTCGCCGGCGCGGCCGACGGGTCCGTGCTGATGCTGCCCCCGACGATCGTCGCGCTCGAGCAGCTGGCCGTCGCGTCGTCGTCGGCGTCGTTCGTCGCGGAGACGCCCGAGGTGTGGTCGATCTCGTCGGACCTGATCGAGGACGAGCAGGGCCGCATCTGGATGCGGGCGCGCGTGCCCGACACCGGGGCCGTCTCGTGACCGCCCCCGGCGCCCGTCTCGTGCAGCCGCCCCCGACCGCCACGCCGTGGCTCGGCGGCGTCGTCACCGAGCGGGCGACCTGCGTGCTCGCGCCCAACCCCGGCCCGATGACGCTCGACGGCACCAACACGTGGGTCCTGTCCGAGCCGGGCGGCGAGGCGGTCGCCGTCGTCGACCCGGGCCCGCTCGACGAGCAGCACCTGCTTGCCGTGGTCGCGCTCGTGGAGGAGCGCGGCGCCCGCGTGACCCACACCCTGCTGACCCACGCCCACGCCGACCACGCCGAGGGGGCGGGGCGCTTCGCCGAGCTCACGCGCACGCGGGTGCAGGCGATCGGGGACGGTCACGACAACCTGCACGAGGGCTCGGTGCTGCACGTCGGTGAGCTCGAGGTGGCCGTCCTGGCCACGCCGGGCCACACGTCCGACTCCGTGTCCTTCGTGCTGCCCGCGGACAACACCGTGCTGACCGGCGACACCGTGCTGGGCCGCGGAACGACGGTGGTGGCGCACCCCGACGGCGTGCTCGCCGACTACCTCGCCTCGCTGCGGCGCCTCCGGTCGCTCACCGGCAGCGGCGCCGTCACACGGATCCTCCCCGGGCACGGGCCGACGGTCGACGCCGCCGACGAGGCGGTCGCGTACTACCTGCAGCACCGCGCCGACCGGCTCGATCAGGTGCGCGCCGCCCTCGCCGACGGGGACACGACGGCTGACGAGGTGGTCGAGCGGGTGTATGCCGACGTGCCCCGCGAGGTCTGGCCGGCGGCCCGGCTCAGCGTCCTCGCCCAGCTCGCCTACCTGCGCGACTGAGGACGCCGCGAGGCGGCGGGCCCGGCATACGGCCTGGTGGCCGCTCGCTCAGCGAGCGCGACGATAGAGGCGCTCGATGTCCAGGAGCACGACCGCGCGGGCCTCGAGGCGGATCCACCCGCGGCTGGCGAAGTCGGCGAGGGACTTGTTGACCGTCTCGCGGGAAGCGCCGACGAGCTGGGCCAGCTCCTCCTGGGTGAGGTCGTGGGCGACGAGGACGCCGTCCTCGGACGGGCGACCGAAGCGGCGGGACAGGTCGACGAGGGCCTTGGCCACGCGGCCGGGCACGTCGGTGAAGACCATGTCGGCGAGCGACTCGTTGGTGCGGCGCAGGCGACGCGCGAGCGCGGCGAGCAGGGTCAGCGAGACCTCCGGGCGAGCGGCGAGCCAGCTGCGCAGACTGTCGTGGCCGAGCCCGACGAGAGAGGTCTCCGCCACGGCGGTGGCGGTCAGGGTGCGCGGGCCGGGGTCGAACAGCGACAGCTCGCCGAACATCTCGGCGGGCCCGAGCACCGCGAAGAGGTTCTCGCGCCCGTCGCCGCTGGTGCGACCGAGCTTGATCTTGCCGTCGACGATGATGTAGAGGGCATCGCCCTGGGCGCCCTCGTGGAACAGCACCTCTCCCCGCTCGAGGTGCACGGGGCTCATGGAGGTCTGCAGCGTGCTGGCTGCCTCGTCGTCGAGCGCCGCGAAGAGCGGGGACCTTCTCACCACGTCGTTGTCCACGTCAGTCATTGTGCCATCACGGACGTGGAGGGGCGGGACCGACCGCGCGAGTAGCCTGATCGGGTGTCCACCCTCGACCCCGCCTCGCGTCCGACGCCCACCGGTGAGTCGCCGCTTGCGCTCACGCGCCGTGCCCGCCGGACCTATCGCGTCCTGCACGACACCTACCCCTACGCCATCGCCGAGCTCGACTTCACGACGCCGCTCGAGCTGCTGGTCGCGACGGTGCTGTCGGCGCAGACCACCGACGTGGGGGTCAACAAGGTCACCCCGGCCCTCTTCGCGCGCTACCCGGACGCGGCCGCCTACGCCGCGGCGGACCGCACCGAGCTGGAGGAGCTGATCCGTCCGACCGGCTTCTACCGCGCCAAGACCGACGCCCTGATCAAGCTCGGGACGGCCCTCGTCGAGCGGTATGACGGGCAGGTCCCGGGCCGCCTCAAGGACCTCGTCACGCTCCCCGGCGTGGGGCGCAAGACCGCCAACGTCGTCCTCGGCAACGCGTTCGGCGTCCCGGGGATCACGGTGGACACGCACTTCGGGAGGCTGGCCCGTCGCCTCGGCTGGACCGCCGAGGACGACCCGGTCAAGGTCGAGCACGAGGTGGGAGCCCTCATCCCGCGCAAGGACTGGACGATGCTCTCGCACGTCCTCATCTACCACGGCCGCCGCCTCTGCCATGCCCGCAAGCCGGCGTGCGGCGTGTGTCCCGTGGCGACCCTCTGTCCGGCATACGGAGAGGGCGAGACCGACCCGGCCAAGGCCCGCAGGCTCGCCAAGTTCGAGCTCGCGCCCGGCGCGCCCTGGCCGCAGCGCCTGGGCGAGGCCCCGAGCGGGCTGGCGGCCCGGTGGGCCGAGGAGGGCGTATGACGGCAGCCCGACCCCAGTGGCTGGACACCCTGGTCGACCGTCTGGGCACGACGCCGGCGCACTACTACTCGCGCTTCCTGCCGCCGCAGGAGGGGGCCGGTCGCCGGGCGGGGGTGCTCGTCCTGGTCGGCCCCCGCGACGGTGACGGCACCGACCACGAGATCCTGCTGACTGAGCGGGCTCACGGCATGCGCTCGCACGCCGGGCAGGTGGCCTTCCCCGGAGGGTCGGTCGACCCCGAGGACCGCGACGTGGTCGACGCGGCGCTGCGCGAGGCCCACGAGGAGGTCGGGCTCGACCGGACCTCGGTGGAGGTGCTGGCCACGGTGCCAGAGCTCTACATGCCGCACCGGGACTTCGGGGTGACCCCCGTCGTCGGGTGGTGGCGCGAGCCGCACCCGTTGACCGCGGGCGACCCGCGCGAGGTCGCCTCGGTGCTGCGGGCCCCGGTCTCCGAGCTCGTCGACCCTGCCAACCGGTTCACCGTCACCCACCCCAACGGCTACCGCGGGCCGGCCTTCGAGGTCGACGGGCTGCTGGTGTGGGGCTTCACCGCAGGGATCCTCAGCAAGCTGCTGGACCTCGCGGGCCTCGCCGAGCCCTGGGACGTGTCGCGCCTCGAGGAACTTCCGGAGCAGATGTGGCGCTGATCGGGTCATGAGCCCAGTCGTCCTGGACGTGATCCTGCTCGTCGCCCTCGGCCTGCACGCCGCCGCGGGCTGGCGTCGCGGCCTGGTCATGTCCGCCTTCGCGACCGCGGGGCTCGTGGCCGGCGCCGTCCTCGGCCTGCGCGCCCTGCCGCCGCTGCTCCAGAACGTCCAGGCGCTGCGTGACTCGCTCCTGCTGCGCGCCGCCGTCCTCGCGCTCGGCGTCCTGCTGCTCGCGGTGATCGGCGAGGCCCTGCTCGGACGCGTCGGTGCCCACCTGCGGTCCCGCAACCGCCTGCGCCCCACCCAGCTGCTCGACGCCGCCACCGGGGCCGTCGCCTCGGTGCTGGTCCTGGCATCGATCTACTGGTTCGTCGGCGACACCCTGCGCGCGGCGGCCCCCGGCAGCGTCGCCCGCACCGTCGCCGGGTCGCGGGTGCTGCGCTCCGTCGACGCGGTGATGCCCGCCCAGGCCGGGAGAGCCTTCGCGGACTTCCGGTCGCAGGTGGAGGCCAGCGAGTTCCCCCGCGTCTTCGAGGGGATGGGGGCCGAGCCCATCACGCCCGCCGCCCCGCCGGACCCGCGCGTCGCCCGGACGGCCGGCGTCGTCGCGGCCCGCGACTCGATCGTCAAGGTCGTCGGGGACGCGCCCGCCTGCCGCCGCGAGCAGGACGGCAGCGGCTGGGTCATGTCGCCCCAGCGCGTCGTCACCAACGCCCACGTGGTCGCCGGCACCGATCGGGTGCGCGTGCAGGTCGGTGGCCAGGGACGCTCGTATGCCGCCACCGTCGTCTCGTTCGACCCCCGCCTGGACGTGGCGGTGCTGCACGTCCCCGAGCTGCAGGCCCGGCCGCTGCAGGTGGCCGACACGCTGCGCGCCGAGGCCGACGCGGTGGTGGCCGGCTTCCCCGGCGGCGGGCCGTACCGCCTCGGCGCGGCCCGCGTGCGCACGGTCGTGTCGGCGCGGGGCGAGGACATCTACGGCAGCGCGGGGGCCGTGCGCCAGGTCTACTCGCTGTACGCCACCGTCCGCCCCGGCAACTCCGGCGGGCCGCTGCTCACGACCGACGGCCGCGTGGCCGGGACGGTCTTTGCCCAGTCGCTCGACGACCCGAGCACGGGCTATGCCCTGACCAGCGCGGCCACCCGACCCATCCTCGCCGAGGCCGCCACCGACACCTCGCCCGCCGCCACGGGCTCCTGCTCCGCCGCGTGACCGTCCCCCCCGACCCGGGGGCCACCGTTCGTGAGCCGGGGGCTCAGCGCGGCAGCGCGGCGAGCCAGGGCAGGAGCAGCGCGTCCACCCGCTCGGGGGCCTCCTCCGCCACGAAGTGGCCCGTGCCGGGGAGCAGGTGCGCGTCGAGGCCGGCTGCGACATACCGCGCGGATCCGCCCATCGTCTCCGGGAGGACGGCCCTGTCCGCGGCGCCGTGCAGGTGCAGCACCGGGACGCGGACGGGGCGCCGGAGCGCGGCAGCCCACTGCCGCCCCGAGACCCACAGCTGGGAGCGCGCCATCCAGCGGTAGTACTCGGCGGCGGAGTGGGCGACGAAGGGCAGAGCCATCTGCTCGGCATACCGGGTGGTGATGTCGACGTCCAGCCAGGACGCGCCCGGCGCGGACCACTCGGTGAGGATCCGCGCGACGTAGCCCGAGGCGGGGTCCCCGAGGCGGCGCTCCGGGACGAACGGCCGCTGCAGCCCGGCGAAGGTCCGCCCCGCCTGGATCTGCGTCGGCAGGGTCAGCGACGCGGTCCTCAGGGCGAGCGGGTGCGGCGCCCCGAGGGCGACCACCGCTCGGGTCGCGGCGGGCTGCAGCGAGGGCATCGACCACGCGATCCAGGCGCCGAGCCCTTGGCCCATCACCACGGCCGAGCGCTCACCGAGGGACCGGACGACGCTGGCCGCGTCCGTGGCGGAGGTGAAGGTGTCGTAGCCGACGGGCGGCTTGTCGGACGCGCCGAACCCTCGCAGGTCCAGGGCGGCCACCCGGTAGCCGGCCGCGCTGAGCGAGGTCAGCTGGTGCCGCCACGCCCACCAGAACTGCGGGAAGTCGTGCAGCAGCAGCACGAGCGGACCGTCCCCGGCCTCGGCGACGTGGAACCTGGCGCCGTTGGCGGACACGAAGCGGTGCCGCCAGGGGCCCGGGACCAGGGTGCTGGCGGCGTCACGCATGGTGCCGTCGTTCATCGTGCCCATCCTGGCAAATGAGCACGTGGCAGCACCAACGGCTCGCTGGCCACCCTCGGGGGCCGGGCGGACGACGGCAGGGCCCCCTCCCACTCGGGAGGGGGCCCTGCGCGAGTTCGTGCGGTGCGGCTCAGGCGCGCGTGGCGCCCGACTCCGTGCCCGCCGTGCCCGCCGTGTCGGCCGTGCCCGTCGTCGCGTAGGTCGCGGTGGCCTCGCGGGAGGTGGTGGCGCTGTGGGACGCGGCGCGCTGGTCGGCGACCGCGGGCCGGGAGGTGTTGGGCTTGAGGGCCTCCACCGTCTCCTGCGCGTTGCGGATCGTCCGCTCGGGCTTGACGTTGACCTTGCTCAGGGCCTTCTTGCCGATCATGGCGAGGATGCCGGCGACGACCAGCAGCACGACCGCGACGATCAGGAAGGACAGCCACGGGGCGAGGCCGAGCGCGACCAGGCCGTACGCGACGGCGATGAGCAGCAGGATCAGGGCCAGGAAGGCGAGCACGCCCGCGCCGGCGAACATGCCGATGCCCTTGCCGGCCTTGGCGACGTCGGTCTTGACCTCGGCCTTGGCGAGCTGGATCTCGTTGCGCATGATGCTCGACACGTCCTGCGTCGCGTCCGCGACCAGCTGGCCGATGGTGCGTGCAGTGGTGTCGCTGCCGTAGTTGCGCGCCTCGCGGTCGCGCTCGGCGCGGCGAGCCTCGTGCTCCTGCTCAGTGTGGGACGTGGACATGGGGGCGACTCCTCGCGGACGGTGGGACCGAGATCCCTGGGCAGGGGTTCGGTCGTGTCATTCACACATTCACCCGAAACCATACCCACATCGGGCGCGCGGACGGGTGAGGTTGCATGATGCGGACGAGGTCAGGCGAGCAGGCAGGCGGCCAGCACGGCGCCGCTGAACCCGATCTCCACCAGCCCCACCTGCAGCGGCGTGATCGACCGGCCACGCAGCGGCCCAAGCACCGGCATCGCCCAGGCGCGGACGGCGGCGAGGGCGAGCACCGCGGTGGCCAGGACCAGCGCGGTTGGCGAGACACCTGCGGTGAGTGCCCGTATGCCGCCCAGCGCCGCCGCCAGGAGCGCCACCGTCATCGCCGCGTGATAGGTGACGGAGGCGACGAACCAGCGCCGGTCGCCGCGCTCGCGGATCATCGTCTTGACATAGACGACCGTCCCGAAGAAGTAGGCCAGCTGCAGCAGCGTGACGAACGCCAGCACCCGCACCTCCTCGGGCCGGTGCGTGACGGCGTCGGCGAAGGCAGCGACCGCCCCGAGCGGGGGGCTCGACGGCAGGCCGGCGCTCCACAGGACGGGGGTGACCAGGCACGCGGCGGCGACGGTGACCAGGCCGCTGAGGGTGGCCCGGTCGCGGCGGCGCGCGGCGAGGACCAGGGCCACCGCGAGGAGCGGGGCAGCCACGACGAGCCACCCGGCCAGCCCGGGCCCCAGCGCGAGCACGGCGAGCCCGAGCAGGCAGCAGGCGACGGCATACGCGCGGACGGGGGGCCAGTAACGGGGCTTGCGGCGGGCCTTGAGCCACAAGGTGACGGCGTTGAGCAGGAAGTAGCCCACGACCGTGATGGCGAGGACGGGCAGCGCCACCCAGCGCCAGCCGTGGTCCCGCACGAGCAGGACGGTGCCGGTCACGGCGGGCACGACGAGCATGGCCCAGGCGCCGTGCTGCTGGGGCACCCAGCCGGGAGGACGCTTGCGGCCGCGGGTCATGGCTGGGTGCGGCGGCCCTCGTCGAGCCGGCGCGTGCCGTCGGTGGTGTCCTCGCCGGGGGTGTGGACACCCTCGTGCTCGTAGACGTCCGGGACGCCGTCGAGGTCGAGGTCCTCGGCCTCGCGCTCCGCCACCCGGGCGTAGTGCCGGTTGCGGCTGCGCAGGACGACCGACGCGAGCACGGCCGCCAGCAGGGAGCCCAGCAGGACGGCCATCTTGACGTGGTCGTCGCGGTCCGAGCCCGCGCCGTACGCCAGCTCGCCGACCAGCAGAGACACGGTGAACCCGATGCCGGCCAGCAGGGACAGCCCCGCGATGTCGGCCCACGCGAGGTCGCTGTCGAGCTCCGCCCGCGTGAAGCGCGCCAGCAGCCAGGTCGCGCCGAGGATCCCGACGAACTTGCCCAGCACCAGACCGGCGACGACGCCCTGCGCCGCCGGGTCGGTCACGGCCTGGCCGAAACCGCCACCCACGACGGTCACGCCGGCGGCGAAGAACGCGAACAGCGGCACCGCCACGCCGGCCGAGACCGGGCGCACCACATGCTCCAGCCGGTGGCCGACGTCGACGGGGGTGACCAGGCCGAGCAGGACGCCGGCGACGGTGGCGTGGACGCCGGACGCGTGGACCAGACCCCAGGTGAGCAGGGCCAGCGGGATCAGCAGCCACGGCGAGGTCCAGCCCCTCCGCGTCGCGACGGCGAAGGCCGCCAGCGGGACGAGGGCCCCGAGCAGGGCGAGCGCCTGCAGCGACTCGGTGTAGGCCACGGCGATGATCGTGATGGCGATGAGGTCGTCGACGACGGCCAGCGTCAGCAGGAAGGACCGCAGCGCCGACGGCAGGTGGGTGCCGATGACGGCGAGCACGGCGAGGGCGAAGGCGATGTCGGTGGCGGTGGGGATCGCCCAGCCGCGCAGGACGTCGCCGCCCCCGCCGCCGATCATCCCGACGCCGAGGAAGATCAGGGCGGGCAGCACCACCCCGGCGCAGGCGGCCGCCACGGGGACGGTGGCCTTGCGGAGGTCGGACAGGTCGCCACGCGTGAACTCGTGCTTGAGCTCGATGCCGGCGACGAAGAAGAAGATCGCGAGCAGACCGTCGGCCGCCCAGTGGCCGACCGAGAGGTCGAGGTGCAGCGCCGACGGGCCGACGTGCAGGTCGCGAAGCTCGGCATAGGACTCCCGCCAGGGCGTGTTGGCCCAGACGAGCGCCGCGAGGGCGGCGAGGAGCAGGAGGGCGCCGCCGACGGTCTCGGTGCGCAGCGCGGCGGTGATGCGCTGGGTCTCGCGCCAGCTGCCGCGGGCGAGGACTCGGGTGCTGCCGGTGGCGCGGGGGCGTGGGGAGCTCGCTGGCATGATGCCTTTCGCGGACGACGTGGGGACGCGGACGAGGGGTCGCGAGGGACGACGCCGACCAGACTTCCCGGCACACCGACATCCATCCTACCGCGCAGCGCGCAGCGCGCCGCGGCACAGCCTCCGGCCGCCGGTGCCCGAGCACCCGGTGGCCGGATCGGGAAGGCCCGGTGAACACCTTGCCGCCAGCGCCCGCCCGGCCCCGAGCGGCCCGCCGAGCCCCTGACGATGGAGGCATGACGTACGGCGACGGTCCTGGCCCCCTGGCGCTCGCCCACCGCGGCGGTGCGCAGCTCGCCCCCGAGAACACCCTGGCGGCCTTCGAGCGCTCGGTGGCGCTCGGGGTGCGCTATCTCGAGTCCGACGTGCGCCTCACCGCCGACGGGCACCTCGTCTGCTTCCACGACGAGACGCTCGACCGCGTCACCGACGGCACCGGCCGGGTGGCGGCCCGCACCGTGGCCGAGGTTCGCCGCCTCCGGGTGTACGGGCAGGAGTCGGTGCCCACCCTGGTGGAGGCGCTCGAGGCCTTCCCCGACGCGTGCTTCTCGGTCGACCTCAAGGTCGAGTCCGCGCTCGAGCCGCTGGTGCAGGTCCTGCGGATCCGCCGCTACCGCGAGCGGGTGTGCGTCGCCGGAGCGTGGGACGGCTGGTTGCGCCGGGTCCGCGAGGGCGCCCCGGGCGTCGCGACCTCCCTCGGCTGGCGCTCCCTGACGACGCTGATCGCCTGCTCGCGCGCGGGGGTGCCGGTGCCGCGGTGGATCGGTTCTGCCCCGTTCGCGCACGTGCCGATCCAGCTGGGCCGGGTCCCGATCTTCGTCGAGGAGGTCGTGCACCTCGCCCACTCCGTAGGGGTGCGGGTCATCACGTGGACCTGCAACGACCCGGTCGCCATGGACCGGTTGCTGTCCCTCGGTGTCGACGGCGTCATCTCGGACCGGCCGGACCTGCTGCGCGAGGTGCTGGTCGCGCGGGGCGACTGGGTGCCCATGCCGGGCGCGACCGGCACGGTGCGCGCCTCGGACGAGCGCCGATCGGGGCTGTCGGGCAACCTGTGACAGGCTCGCTGCGTCCCCCGAGGAGCAGTCCTCCCGAGGAGCGCTCCTCGGGAGGCGGGACGCGTGCCGGCAAGCCAGGGGGTGCCCGCATGGTCGACGACCTCGACGCACGACCGCCCACGTCGTCGCCGCGCGACCGCCCCGGCGGTGGCCGGGGCGGTCGCGCGTCGTCGGTCATGCTGGGCTAAGACGTCGAGACGGAGGCCGTGGAGCGGGTGCCCGGTCCACCCACGGTCCTCGTCCCCGCACTCCGCGCCGGCTCAGGGCAGGTCAGCGCTGGGACATGCCCTGCTTGATGAAGTCCATCACCGAGGCGTCCGTCAGGGTCGTCGCGTCACCGATCTCTCGGCCCTCGGCGACGTCCTTGAGCAGGCGCCGCATGATCTTGCCGGAGCGGGTCTTGGGCAGCTCGGACACGATCATCACCGACTTGGGCTTGGCGATCGGGCTGATCTCCTTGGCAACGTGCGAGCGCAGCTCCTCGACCGTGGAGTCGCTCTGCTCCGCGCCCTCGCGCAGGATGACGAAGGCGCACACGGCCTGCCCCGTCGTGTCGTCCGCCGCGCCGACCACGGCGGCCTCGGCGACCGACGGGTGCGACACCAGGGCCGACTCGATCTCGGCGGTCGACAGCCGGTGCCCGGACACGTTCATGACGTCGTCGACCCGCCCGAGCAGCCAGATGTTGCCCTTGTCGTCGTACTTCGCGCCGTCCCCGGCGAAGTAGTACTTGTCGCCGAACCGGCTCCAGTAGGTGTCCTTGTAGCGCTCCGGGTCGCCCCAGAGGCCGCGCAGCATCGACGGCCAGGGCTTGGTGAGCACGAGGTAGCCGACCTTCTCGGCCTCGGTGAACGGCTCGCCGGCGTCATCGAGGATCTCGGCGCTGATGCCGGGGATCGGCCGCTGCGCGGAGCCCGGCTCGAGCGACGTGACGCCCGGCAGCGGGCTGATCATGATCGCGCCGGTCTCGGTCTGCCACCAGGTGTCGACGATCGGGCAGCGGTCGCCGCCGATGTTCTTGCGGTACCAGAGCCACGCCTCGGGGTTGATGGGCTCACCCACCGAGCCGAGGACCCGCAGCGAGGATAGGTCGTACTTCGCCGGGATCTCGGCGCCCCACTTCATGCAGGTGCGGATCGCCGTGGGGGCGGTGTAGAGGATCGTGACGCCGTACTTCTGGATGATCTCCCACCAGCGACCCTGGTGCGGGTGGTCGGGGGTGCCCTCGTAGACGACCTGGGTCGCGCCGTTGGCGAGCGGGCCGTAGACGAGGTAGGAGTGACCGGTGACCCAACCGATGTCGGCAGTGCACCAGTAGACGTCGGACTCCGGGTGGACGTCGTGGACGACGGCGTTGGTGTAGGCCGCCTGGGTCAGGTAGCCGCCCGAGGTGTGCAGGATGCCCTTGGGCTTCCCGGTCGTGCCGGAGGTGTAGAGGATGTAGAGCGGGTGCTCGGCAGGCATGGGCTGCGCCTCGTGCCGGTCGCTCTGCCGGTCGACGAGGTCGTGCCACCACACGTCCTTGTCGGACCAGTCGACGTCGCCTCCGGTGCGGCGCACGACGAGCACGTGCTCGACGGGGGAGTCCTCGCCCGAGACGGCCTGGTCGACGGCGGCCTTGAGCGGGGCCACCTTGCCCTTGCGGTGCTGGCCGTCGGCGGTGATGACCACGCGGGCCTCGGCGTCGGCGACGCGGGAGCGGATCGCGTCGGCCGAGAACCCCCCGAACACCACCGAGTGCGGCGCCCCGAGGCGGGCGCAGGCCAGCATCGACACGATCGCCTCGGGGATCATCGGCAGGTAGATCGCCACCCGGTCGCCGGTCGCGACGCCCAGCTCGGTGAGCGCGTTGGCCGCCTGGCACACGCGGCGCTGCAGCTCGGCATACGTGATCGTCTGGGTGTCACCCTCGGCACCCTCGAAGTGGATGGCGACCCGCTCGCCGTGGCCGGCCTCGACGTGCCGGTCCACGCAGTTGTGGGCGACGTTGAGCTCGCCGTCGGCGAACCACCGCGCGAACGGCGCGTTGCTCCAGTCGAGCACCTCGGTGAAGTCCTTGCTCCACGTGACGTACCGGCGCGCCTGGTCGGCCCAGAAGCCCTCGGGGTCGGCGTCCGCCTGGGCGAACAGCTCGGCCTGCCCGACCGCCTGCTCCGTGAAGGCGGGGTCCGGCGGGAACTCCTGCGTGGTGTGGTCGGACACGGTCGGCTCCTCCTCGAGTCGGGACGGTTGCTCCCAGCCAACCTCATATCGCCCGCCGGTGCCAGGTCACCGGCCGGCGATGCGACGGTCGTCGTCGGGTGGTCGGTGGCCGTCGCCGGGCGGTCGACCGGCCGTATGCCGCAGCAGCGCCGCACGAGGGGCCGCCGTCATACGGGCATGATGGGGCAGAGTGCCGGCAGAGCGCGCGTCGACGACAGGAGCAGCCCATGACCGAGCCGACCCCGCTGGCGGCGCCCGAGCCCGTCGCCGAGGTGACGCCGCAGCAGGCCGCCGCGGCCGTGGCCGTCGAACCCGCCGTGGCGGAGGCGCTGCGCCGCAACGCCGCGGGCTTCGTGCAGCAGCTGCTCACCCTGGACGTGCACTCGCCCGCGATCGACCAGCGGGTGCGGGACATCACGACGATGGGCGACGCCGAGGTCAAGGCGTCCTCGCAGCTGTCCTCGCGCATGCTCGACCGGCGCGCCCGCTCGGGCTCGGTGGGGGTGCGTCAGGGTGGTCCGGAGCAGGTGGCGGGGGAGCAGCTCGTGCGCCTCCGCCAGGAGGTCGAGGCGCTGGACCCCGCCGACCTGGACAAGCCGGCGCGCAAGCTCCTCGGGCTGGTGCCGATGGGGGACCGGGTCGCGGACTACGTCGAGCGCTACTACGCGAGCCAGGACCGCATCAACATGCTCATCCTGTCGCTGCGCACCCAGCAGGACGAGCTGCGCAAGGACAACGCGGCGGTGGCGGGCGAGCGGGCCAACCTGTGGCGGCTGATGGGTCAGCTCCAGGAGTACTCCGTGCTCGCCGGTGCCATCGACGAGGAGCTCGGGCGCGTGCTGCCGGGGCTCGAGGCGTCCGACCCCGCCCGCGCCCGGGTCCTGCGGGACCAGGTGCAGCATGCCGCGCGCCAGAAGCACCAGGACCTGCTGACCCACCTCGCGGTGTGCACGCAGGGCTACCTCGCGCTGGACCTGGTCCGGTCCAACAACGAGCTGCTCGTGCAGGGCATCGACCGGGCGGCGACCACGACCCTGGCGGCCCTGCGGACCGCCGTGGTCGTCTCGGGGGCGGTCTCGGGGCAGCGGCGCACCGTCGAGGGGGTGCAGGACATGGACCGTCGGTCTGCGGAGATGCTCGACGACTCGGCCCGGACCATGCGCTCGACGGCTGGTTCCGGCTCGCCGGACGCCATCGCCCGCCTCAAGAGCGCCTTCGGCGAGGTCTACGCCGCCCTCGACGAGGCCGACGCGGCCCGCACCCGGGGCGAGGCCGCGGAGGACGAGACGCGCAGCGCCCTGGACCAGCGGCGACCGTGACTAGGCTGGGGTCGTGGCTGGCAACGCTCTGACGCGCTACCTCGCGTCCACCAAGAACATCGTCGGATCCGTGCTCGGGCTCGGCGCAGCCGCCGTCACGGTGCCGACGCACCTGGCCGGTGACTGGTGGCCCGCCGCCGTCGTCGGGCTGTATGCCGTCGGCGCGGCCGTCGCCCCCGGCGCTCGGGGACGGGGAGGTCTCGCCACCGGCACCCAGGCCACGCAGGCGCTGATCGTCGACCTGCGCACCGACCTGCAGCGGCTCGTCGACCAGACCGACCGGTCCGCCAACCGGCTCCCCGAGGAGGGCTACCTCGCGTTCCACCGCGTCGTGGCCGTGCTGCGCGACATCCTGCAGCGTGCAGAGCAGCTCGCCACCTCGCCGGACGACCTGCACGTGGTGCAGCGGACGGTGCGCGACTACCTGCCGACCTCGTTGCAGGCCTATCTCAACCTGCCGGCCAGCTATGCCCGCG
Source organism: Arsenicicoccus cauae (assembly GCF_043162025.1). Taxonomy (NCBI): domain Bacteria; kingdom Bacillati; phylum Actinomycetota; class Actinomycetes; order Micrococcales; family Intrasporangiaceae; genus Arsenicicoccus; species Arsenicicoccus cauae. The sequence continues at coordinate 1,240,683 of NZ_CP171001.1, forward strand.
AGGCGGACGGCGGCGAGGGGCGCACGCCGGCGGAGGAGCTGACCCACCAGATGCAGGTGCTGGAGCAGCGGCTGGGCTCGGTGCAGAGCGCCATCTATGCGGGCGACGCGCAGACCCTGACCGACCAGGGCCGCTTCCTGGAGGAGAAGTTCCACCACGACGGACCTACCGGGGGTAGGGGCATCAGCCTGGGGGACTAAGGCCGGTCGATGTGACTACCGGGGGTAGGGGATCAGCCTGGCGATCCCCACAACGACAGCGCGCGGCGCTCGGCCCGCGACACCCGGCCACCGCCGACCAGGGCCAGCACGAACGCCACCAGCGCCGCCCCGCACGGCACCAGGAAGGCCCGTGAGGCGTCGAGCGTCTCGACCGCCGACCCTCCGGCGAAGGAGCCCGCGGACACCCCGAGGAGCAGGCCGGTCATCACGATGGTCATCCCCTCGTTGATCTGCGACGGCGGCACGAGCCGCTGGGCGAGCATCGTCGAGGTGATCAGCGTGGGGGCGATCGCGCCACCCGCGACGAGCGCGACCAGCGCGAAGGTCCACACGTGGTCGACCAGCAGCACCGGCAGCAGCAGCACGAACATCGCCGCCGTGCCCCAGCGCAGGCGCCTGGCGATGGCCCCGGTGATGGGCAGGGCGCCATACACGAGCGACCCGATCAGCGAGCCGCCGGCGAACATCCCGAGCGCGACCCCGCCGAAGGACTTGGCGTCGTGCGCCTCCGCGAACGCCAGCGTCACGATGTCCATCGACCCGAAGATCGCGCCGGTCAGCGCCAGCGTCACGGCGAGCAGCAGCAGGCCGGGCGCCCGCCAGGCGCGGCCCGCGTGGTGCTCGTGCACCTCGTGGATCGGTGGCTCGGTGGAGGTCTGGACGGTGAGGCCGACGACGCCGACGGCATACAGCACGAGCGCGACGAGCAGGCCCGCCTCGGGAAAGACCAGCGTGGCGAGCGCGCCGCCGAGGGCGGGCCCGAGCATGAAGCAGGACTCCTCGGCGACCTGCTCGAAGGAGTTGGCCGTGTGCAGCGAGCGGGGGTCGCCGCCGAGCAGGTGCGCCCACCGGGCCCGGACCAGGGTGCCGACCTGCGGCATCACGGCGTTGCCGAGGTTGGCGAGCACCAGCAGCCAGACGGGTGCGTCGAGGCGGGTGGCGACGAGCAGTATGCCGAGCGCCCCGACCGACACGAGGCCGAGGGGCAGGGCGACCCGCCGCTGGCCGTGGCGGTCGATGAGACGGCCGATGGAGGGGCCGGCGAGGGCCATGCCGACGAGGCCGACCGAGGAGATGGCCCCCGCGAGGCCGTAGGACCCGCGGCGGGTGGAGAGCATGGCGATGATGCTGACGCCCATCATCGCGGCGCCGAAGCGCGCGAGGTACGCGGTCAGCATGAAGCGGCGCGCCCCGGGGATCCGGAAGAGGACCCCGTAGGCGGAGGTGAACGACGACAGAGGGCTACCCGATCCCGAGGTGACGGAGGAGGGCGGCAGCGGCGGCGCCCAGGATGACGACAACGATGAAGGGTAGTCGAAGCGCGAGGGCCACGGCAGCCACGGCGAGGGCGCCCAGGCGGGCGTCGACGACGATCGCGCGGCCGGTCACGAAGGTGTTGGCGGCGACCAGGGCCGCCAGCAGGCCGACGGTCATGGTCGCAGCGATCCGGGCGACGAGGGGGTGCTCGAGGTGGTGGCTGGGCACGAGATAGCCGGACAGCTTGGTGAGGTAGCAGACGAGGGCTGCGAGCAGAACGGCGGCGGTGAGGCTCATGCGGGCTCTCCCTGCGCCCCCGCGCGGCGCCGGGTGGCCAGGGCGATGACCAGCGCGACGGCTGCGGCCAGGATGATCGGCAGCCCGGAGGGCAGCGCGGGGGTCGCGAGGACCGTGGCGAGGGCGCAGACCACCGCCACGGCGCGGCCCTCGCGGTGCCGCAGGCGGGGCCACAGCAGGCCGAGGAAGCCCGCCACCGCGGCCCCGTCCAGTCCGTAGGTCCCGGGGTCGCCGATGGCGTCGCCGAGCAGGGCCCCGACGAGGGTGAAGCAGTTCCACAGGACGTAGATGCCGAGCCCGGCGGCCCAGAAGCCTCGCCGGGTCTCGTCGGCGTCGCCCTCCTGGGCGACGGCCGTGGCGGTGGACTCGTCGATGGTGACGTGCGCCTGCAGGGGGCGCAGCGGCCACGGAGGCTTGAGCAGGGCATTCATCTGTATGCCGTACAGCGCGTTGCGGACACCCAGCAGCGCGGCGGTCGACAGCGCCGTCACGGTCGAGCCGCCCGCACCGACGACGCCGATGAACCCGAACTGCGACCCGCCGGTGAACATCAGCAGCGACAGCGCGCAGGTCTGCCAGACGCTGAGCCCTGCGCCCACCCCCAGCGCGCCGAAGGACAGGCCGTAGAGCCCGGTCGCCGCCGCGATGGACAGACCCATGCGCACGGCGGGCGTCATCGCGGGCATGGCGGGCATGGCGGCACCCTCGCACACAGGCGCCGGCCCGGGTGCACGCGACCGTGTCGTGGGATGACAGCGGCGGCTGTTGACCGTAGTGTCAAGGTGGTTGACAGGTGCGGCCCGGGTGTGCCCCGTCCGCGGACAGGAGGAGGTGCCGTGACGGACGCCGACGAGACCTCCTTCGCGAGCCGGTTGCGGCGTGCCCGGCTCGAGGCCGGCATGTCCCAGGGCGAGCTCGCCGGGCAGGACCTGTCGATCAGCTATGTGTCCCACCTCGAGGCGGGCCGTCGCGAGCCGACGCCCCGGCTCACGTCGTTGTTCGAGCGGCGGCTGGACCTGCCCCGCGGCTACCTGGCGGGTGGGTCCTGGGGGCAGGGACGGCACGACGAGGAGGTGCCCGAGGTGTCCACGGCAGACCTGGCAGCCCTCGCGTCCCGGGTCGGGCGGATGCGCTCGGGATCGCCGGCGGAGGACCTGGCGCCCGAGGCGCGCCGGGCCGCCGAGCTGGCTCTCGGCCACGACCGTCCCGAGATGTGGTGGGCCATGACGATCATCGAGGTCAGGGCACTGATGCGGACGGGCGACTACGCCGCGGCGGCGGAGGCGGCGACGTCGCTCACGGAGCATCCCTGGGTCCAGTCGCAGCCCTCCCTGGCGGCGGAGGCACACACGCTGGCCAGCAAGACGAGCCGCCGGGCGGCCGACCGCACCGCGGCCACGCACCACGCCCACCGGGCGCTCGAGGCGAGCGCCGACGTCGGGGACCCGGCCCTGCGGGCTGAGGCCGTGATCGCGGCGCTGGCCACGCACGTGCTGCCCGGTGACGGCCTGGTCGTCGAGCTCGAGACGCTGCACCACCGGCTCGCGGGCACCCACCTCGGGGGCCTGGTCGCGTGGACCATCGGCACGCACGCCTTCGAGGGCGGCGACGTGCGCGGCGGGTTGCGGTGGCATCAGCTCGCCGCGACCGAGATCAACCCGGACGTCGACCACCGTGACTGGGCTCGCTTCGTCGGGGCGACGTGCTGGATGAGGGTGAGCCGTCGGGTGGACGACGACGTGCCCGAGCTGATCACCCTGGCGCGCCAGCACCTGAGCTGGCTGGGTTGCACGGACGAGCTGGCGGACCTCGCGCGGACCGAGGCGCAGTGGCACGAGCAGCACGGCCGTCTGTCCGAAGCGCGCCGGGTGCTGGACGACGCGCTGCGCCTCCCCGGGCTGGCGGGGCTGGCCCGGGGGCGGCTGCGCCTGGACCGCGCTCGTGTCCTGCAGACCGCGGACGACCCCGAGGAGGTGGCGCTCGAGGCCCTGTCCGCAGCCAGGGACCTGACCTTGGCGGGGGACGCCGAGGGGGCGAGGGCGGCCTGGCAGCTGTATGACGAGGTCTCCACCCCCTGAGCTGTACCGTGCGACCTATGCGTCTCATCCTCGTCCGCCACGGCCAGACCACGTCCAACGTCGCGGGCCTGCTGGACACCGCGCGTCCCGGGGCGGACCTCACCGACCGGGGTCGCGAGCAGGCGCAGGCCGTGGTCCCGGCGCTCGCGCACGAGCCCGTGGACGCGATCTACGTCTCCAGCCTGATGCGCACCCATCAGACCGCTGCGCCGCTCGCGGCCGCTCGCGGCCTCACGCCGATCCAGCTGGACGACCTGCGCGAGATCGCCGCGGGTGACATCGAGATGCGGGGGGACCGCGAGGCGGTGCGCACCTACCTCGAGGTGCTCTATGCCTGGGCACGGGGCGACCTCGACGCCGCGATGCCGGGCGCGGAGTCGGGCCACGAGGTCCTCGGCAGGTTCGACGCGGCGGTGAAGGAGGTGGCGGACTCCGGCGCCGAGTGCCCCGTCGTGGTCAGCCACGGCGCCGTGCTGCGGCTCTGGACCGCGATGCGGTGCGCCAACCTGACAGGGGAGTTCCTCGCCGACCGGCTCATCAGCAACACCGGCATCATCGTGCTCGAGGGCGGGCCTGACCTCGGCTGGACCTGCCTGACCTGGGAGGGTGACCCGGCGGGGGGCGAGCAGCCCGGCGACGAGGCCAACGACGGTCCCACCGCGTGACCCCCGTCGGAGCGCCGTGCCGGAACGCCCGTCTGCGGCGGGGCGTCATACGAGGTATGACGACGCCCACCCGCCCTGCCGCTGCCGCCGTCGGCACGGCGATCCTCTTGCTCGTCCTCACCGCCTGCGGCTCCGGCACGGCCTCGCCCCCGGCGACAAGCACCCCCACCAGCACGACCAGCCCGTCCAGCACGACCAGCACCAGCACCCCCACCAGCCCGGGAGGCACCATGACCTCGCCGCTCGTCCCCACGACCGACGTCTCGGACCACGGCAAGCCCACCCCGACGCTCAGGGTCACCGGCGTGGTGACCGAGGGCGTCGAGCCCCGCTGTCTGGTCCTGACCGACCAGGGCACCGGCGAGACCTACCAGCCCATGGGCGGCGGGCTCGCGGTCGGCGACCGGGTGACCGTCGAGGGGCACGAGGCCAAGGGTGTCGCGACGACCTGCATGCAGGGCAAGCCCCTCCGGATCACCCGGGTGGTCAGCCGCGAGGGCTGACCACCCGGGTGGACGCGCTCGGCCCGCCGCCTCAGCTGCCGGCGACGGCGCCCGCGAGCTTCTCGAGGGACTCCTCGAGGTCGTGCTGCGGGACGAGCGGGAAGTGGATCTTTTGCAGGAGCTGCGTGTCCGTGACCTTGCTCCAGTCGTAGGTCAGGGTCACGAGGGTGCTGTCCTGGCCCTGCGGCTCGAGCTCCCACACCCACTCCCAGCCCTTGGGCTCGGTGCCGGCGGGGGCGGTCTGCCAGGCCACGAGCTTGTTGTCGACGTAGCCCGTGACGTGGTTGTCGGTCTGGTAGTCGCCGCCCATGTGGTCGCCGTGCATGTTCATCGTGAACACCTGGCCGTTGGCGGTGATGCGGTCGGCCTTGGAGTCGCTGCGCACGAAGCCGGAGCCGTCGATCTCGGCGTGGCGAGACGGCAGCGTCAGGACGTCGAAGAGGTCCTTGGCCGACGCGTCGATGGTCCGCTGGACGGTGATCTTCTTGTCATCGGTCATGGGGTCCCCTTACCCACGGGGGTGGTCGACATACGCCAGGTGCCGCGAGTCCGGCGCCCAGCCGTTGACGTTGGTGGCGCCCTGCCCGCCGAAGATGTCGGCGAGCACCCGGACCGGCAGGGCGGGTGTGCCCACGCGGTGGTCGGCCAGGTCGAGGAGCCGCATCTGCGCGGGCAGGTTGGGCGGGTGCTGCTCGACCCCGGGCTCGTAGGCGAGGTAGGCGAGCCACCTCCCGTCCGGCGAGGGGTGCGGGAACCAGCTGACCCGCTCGTCGTACGTGATCTGCTCGAGGTCGCTCCCGTCGGGGCGCATGCGGTACACCTGGGAGTGGCCGGGTCGGGTCGCTCGCAGCTCGCTGTTGAACCACACCCGGTCGTCGTGCCCCTCGCCGGGCCCGCCCGGCCCGAGCTCGACGCCGTCGCAGGCGGTGGTGTCGGTGAGCCGGGTCAGCTCGCCTCGGTCCAGGTCCAGCAGCCCGACATTGGTCCGTATGACGTCTCCGCTGCCCAGCCGGCCGCTCAGCACCGTCAGCGCGAGCACGCGGCCGTCCCGGCTCTGGCCGTGCAGGTAGTAGCGAAGCGGCTCCTCGCCAGACTCTGGCGTGAGGCGTCGCGGCTCGCCGCCCTGCCAGGGCACGCGATAGACGTGACCGTCCGCCGTGAGCAGGTGGTGGCGTCCGTCGGGAGAGACGAGGTGGTCGTTGTTGGCGTCGTGGATCGAGCCGGTGTCGACCTCGGTGAGCGGTCCCGCGGCGTGGAGCGAGCGGGTCAGCGGCAGCGTGCGCAGACGGCCGGCCGCGTTGAGGACCAGGTGCCGCCCGTCCGGGGCGAAGCTCGGTGCCTCGAGGACGAGCTCGTCGCTCTCGAGCAGGACGCTGCGGGTGTCCTCGACGACGTCGTGGAGCCAGACGACGCTGCGCTGGCCGGGCAGGAGTGATCTGCCGAAGGGCGGAGCCACAACCACCAAAGTTCCCCTTTGATTGACAGACGATGACGAGTTGGACACGGAATGGTCACGCCGTCAGCAAGGCCCTCCCGTGGCCGCCGGAGCGCAGGACAATCGTCTCGTCACACCCGCCACTGTGGCACCACCGACCGTTCCGCGCACGCGCCGCCGGGCCGGTCCCGAGAGACTCCGGGGGGTCAACGGCATGCACCAGCTGACCGATGCAGAGCGGATGCGTCGCCGTCGTCGCCGTCGCGTCACGGCCTTCGTGACCTTCCCCGCCGTGCTGATCGCCACCGCCGGCGTGGGCAGCGCCGCCGGCATGGGGTGGCTGGACGGCCCGCAGAAGGTCGCCTGCCAGCCCACCGTGGTCCCCGCGCCCGCGCGCGCGTCCTTCGTCATCAACGTCCTCAACGCCTCCGGCCGGTCGGGCGTCGCCGGCCCCGTCCACGTCGAGCTGGCCAAGCGTGGGTTCAGGGCCGGTCGGCTGGGCAACGACACCGAGCTGCGGGCGGTCACCCCGGCGGGGGAGATCCGTTACGGCCGCAGGGGGTACGACCAGGCCCTGCTCGTCCAGCAGCAGGTCCCCGGGGCTCGCATGGTCGAGCTGACGGAGCGCTTCGACACCTCCGTGGACGTCGTGGTCGGCACGGAGTTCACGGGTCTCGCGCCCCGCCCCCCGCGTCCGCCGGCCCGTCCCGGGCAGTTCACCCTCAACGTCTACAACACGACCTACTACGAGAATCTCGCCACCAACACCATGAGCGAGATGGTCGCGCGCGGCTTCAAGCAGGGCGGCGTCTCCGCCGACCCGCAGAAGTCGTGGGTCACCGAGGTCGCGGTCATCCGCTACGGCGAGAACGGCGACCTGAACGCCAAGCTCGTGCAGCAGCACGTGCCCGGCAGCACCCTGCTGCGGGACGACCGCGCGGACGCCACGGTCGACCTGCTGCTCGGCATGAAGTGGAAGGGCCTCACCCCGAAGGACCAGGTCCCGCCCGTCCCCCCGGAGCCGCCCAAGGTCATCCCGACCGTCTCGCGGCCCTGCGCGAGCTGAGCACGAGCCGCACCGCCAGCACGACCAGCGCGACGAGCGCGACGGCGAGCAGCACGTGCAGGTCCGTGACCCGCTCCTGCCAGGCCTGCACGCTCGACTGCCAGGCCAGCTGCGTGCCGCTGTCCGTGAGGGCCGGCAGCAGGGTCGTGCCGTCGCTGAGCACGAAGGTCACGCCGATCAGCACGAAGACGCCGCCGGCGAGCAGGCTCGTCGTGTGCGTGCGCACCGGCCCGAGCGCGACCGGGCGGCCCCGCAGCCAGCGCCGGTCACGCAGCCCCGCCCGGTCCCACAGCAGCGCGAGGACGGCCAGGGGGATCGTCATACCGGCGGCATAGGTGGCCATGAGCGCGGCGCCGTATGCCGGGGAACCGCCCGTCATCGACAGGGTGAGGATCGACCCGAGCAACGGCCCGGAGCAGAATCCCGACAGGCCGTAGAGCGCGCCGAGCGCCACGACCGACACGGCGGAGGAGGCCGGCCCGAGGTGGAGGCGGCCCTTGGCGCGCTGGGCCGCCCCGAGCTCGAAGCCGCCGCCCAGGGCCATGAGCAGCCCGAGGGCGATGACGACCAGGCCACCCACCCGGGTCGCGGTCGTGCGGTGGACGGTGAGCAGGCTGCCCACCGCGCCGACGCCCGCCCCGAGGGGCGCGAGGACGAGCACCAGCCCGAGGTAGAACGCGGCCACGCGGCGCAGCAGCACCAGCGGGCGCTCGAAGGCAAGGGCGAAGAACGACGGCAGCAGCAACGCTGAGCACGGGCTGACCAGTGAGAGGAGCCCTCCGAGCAGGGCGCCCAGCAGGCCGACGTCCGTCACGGGCGCGGCTCAGCCCTGCGTCGCGGCGGCCGCGGCCCGGTCGATGACCTGTGTGAACACCTCGGCCGGCTGTGCGCCCACCACCGGGGTGCCGTTGATCACGAAGACCGGCGTGCTCGTGGCGCCCAGCTGCCGGGCGACCTGGGTCTCGCGCCCGACGGCCTCCTCGACGGCGGAGGACGTCATGGCCTTGTGGAAGGCCGGGAGGTCGCGCACCCCCGCGGCCGTGGCGAAGCCGACGAGCCTGTCGTCGGTGAGGTCGGGGTGCCCGGAGCCGGGGGAGGCGGCGAACAGCGCGTGGTGGAACTCCCAGAACTTCCCCTGCGCGCCCGCCGCCCGGGCGGCCTGCGCTGCCCGCTGGGACTTCTCGCCAAAGATCACGAGGTCGTGCCACTCGATGCGCAGGACTCCGGCGTCGACGTACTTCTTGACCAGCGCGGGCTGGGTCTCGAGCGCGAACGTCGCGCAGAAGGGGCAGGCGTAGTCGGCGTACTCCACCATCACGACCGGCGCGTCGACCCGGCCGAGCGCCATCGGGTCGCCCGGCAGCCGGCGGGCGGTGTCCTTGACCGTGCCGCGGGTGCTGGGCGCGGCCGAGGGCGCACCGGACGACGGTGCGGGTGTCGTCGCGGACGGACGCATCAGGAGCATCCCGATGATGACGACGGCCACCGCGAGCAGCACGGCGAGCACCGTGACCTCGCGGCTGCGCGTGGACTCGCTGGACATGGGTGGAGCCTCCCCGGTCGATGGCAGTCCACAGGATAGGCGGTGGCACCGACAGGCCCGCGGCTGGGGCTCACGGGCGCACGGGCGGTCGGGCGGGCGGGCGGGACCGGGCAGTGGCGTCCGTCATACCGGTCTGTCCGCCCTCGCTGCTAGCGTCCGCGTCATGCGCAACGCCAAGGACTTCTTCACCCCCCTCGCCGTGGGTGCCCCGGCCCCCCTGCGGGAGATCCCGGCCCGACCGTCGCGGGCGATCCACTTCTTCGACCCGAGCAACGCCAAGATGGCGGCCAAGATCCCGGCGATGGCGGGCCAGGTCGACGTTCTGCTCGGCAACCTCGAGGACGCCGTCAAGGCGGACAACAAGGAGGCTGCGCGGCAGGGGCTGGTCGACATCGGCAGGGCGACCGACTTCGGGCCGACCCAGCTCTGGACACGGCTCAACGCGCTGGACTCGCCGTGGTTCCTCGACGACGTCACCACCCTCGTCGCCGAGATCGGTGACAAGCTCGACGTGGTCATGGTCCCCAAGGTGCAGGGCGCCGAGGACATCCACTACGTCGACCGCCTCCTGGCCCAGCTCGAGGCCAAGGCCGGGCTGCAGCGACCGATCCTCGTCCACGCGATCCTCGAGACCGCGCGCGGCATGGCCAACGTCGAGGAGATCTGCGGCGCCTCCCCGCGCATGCAGGGCATCTCGCTCGGCCCGGCCGACCTCGCCGCGGACCGCCGGATGAAGACGACGCGCGTCGGCGGCGGCCACCCGGGCTACCTCGTGCGCCAGGACCCGCCGCGCGGCGCCGACGGCACCTCCCAGATCGACGCCGACCGCAGCACCTACCAGCAGGACCTGTGGCACTACACGATCGCCCGCATGGTCGACGCCTGCGCGATGCACGGGATCTACGCCTACTACGGGCCGTTCGGGGACATCACCGACGTCGTGGCCTGCGAGGACCAGTTCCGCAACGCCTTCCTGCTCGGCTGCGTCGGCACCTGGACCCTGCACCCCAAGCAGATCGAGATCGCCAAGCGCGTCTTCAGCCCGTCCGTCGAGGACATCGCCCACGCCTACCAGGTCAAGGAGGCGATGGGCGACGGCACCGGCGCCGTCATGGTCGACGGCAAGATGGAGGACGACGCCTCGCTCAAGCAGTGCCTGGTCATGGTCGAGCTCGCCGAGCAGCTCGCCGCGATCGACCCCGACCTCAGGAGCGCGTATGCCGAGGCCCGCGCCGCCTCCACCGCCATCGACGCGCCCGATGCGCAGGAGAAGTGAATCATCGTGGCTGACAACGCCTTCCGCCCCCGCCGGTCGGTTCTCTACATGCCCTCCTCCAATGCCCGCGCGCTGGACAAGGCCAAGACCCTGCCGTGCGACGCGCTGATCCTGGACCTCGAGGATGCCGTAGCGCCCGACGCCAAGGAGGCCGCGCGCGAGGCCGCGTGCGACGCGGCGCGGTCGGGGGAGTACGGCCGTCGCGAGCTCACCATCCGCATCAACGGCATCGGCACGCCGTGGCACGACGAGGACCTGCGCGCCGTCGCCGCGGCCGGGCCCGACGCGATCGTCGTGCCCAAGGTCGGATCGGCGGACGAGGTGCGCTCGCTCGTGGGCGCCATGGAGGCCGCCGGGGCCCCCGCGCGGACCACGCTGTGGGCCATGGTCGAGACCCCGGGCGCGATGCTGCGCGTCGAGGAGATCGCCTCGGCGTCCGAGCGGCTCAGCGTGCTCGTCATGGGCACCAACGACCTGGTCAAGGAGCTGTATGCCGAGCACGTGCCCGGCCGTCAGCCGCTGCTGGCCGGGCTCGGGCTCGCGCTGCTCGGCGCCCGCGCCGCGGGCAAGGTGATCCTGGACGGCGTCTACAACGACGTGAAGGACACCGAGGGCTTCCTGGCGGAGTGCACCCAGGGTCGGCAGCTGGGCTTCGACGGCAAGACCCTGGTCCACCCCGGGCAGGTCGCGGGCGCCAACGAGGCCTTCGCCCCGTCAGAGCAGGCCGTCGAGGAAGCCCGCGGCATCCTGCAGGCGTGGGAGGACGGCAAGGGCTCGGGCGTCGTCACCTACAACGGCAAGATGATCGAGAACCTCCACGTCGAGTCAGCAAGGCGGGTGCTGACCATGCACGAGGCGGTCACCGCGCTCGAGGCGGACGCCAGCTAGCCCGCCGAGGTGCTGCCGGGGTGTGCTCGTGACAGGCTGTCACCATGGCCGTGTTCGAGGAGCTGGACCTGCCGATGCCCGACGGGGTGTGCGACGCGTACCTCGCCCGTCCGGCCGGGGAGGGACCGCACCCGCCGGTGCTGATGATCATGGACGCCATCGGGCTGCGGCCGCGCCTGCGCGAGATGGCCGAACGCCTGGCGGACGACGGCTATGTCGTGCTCGCCCCCAACGTCTACTACCGCACGGGGCGGCAGCCGTTGCTCGACCCCTCGCTGCTGGCCGCCGAGCGGGGTGAGGAGCGGCATACGGCCATCACCGGGTTGCTGGCGAGCCTGACCCCTGACCGGTGGCGGGCCGACGGCCCGGCCTACCTCGAGCACTGTCGGGCGCGCGACGACGTGGCCGACGACGACGTGCGCGTCGTGGGCTACTGCATGGGGGGAGGCCTGGCGCTGCGGCTGGCGGCGCAGTGCCCCGGCGACGTGGCGGCGATCTGCGGCTTCCACGCCGGACGCCTCGTGACCGACGGCCCCGACAGCCCGCACCACGTCCTGCCCGACGTGGAGGCGCGGATCTACTTCGGGTTCGCCGACGAGGACCCCGGCATGACGAGCGCGCAGATCGAGCGCCTGCGGCTGGCCGCCGAGGAGGCCGACTGCGACTACGAGGGCGAGATCTATGCCGGCGTCAGGCACGGGTTCACGATGAGTGACCTGCCTGCGTATGACGAGCGCGCCACCGCGCGGCACTGGGAGGCGCTGCTGCAGGTCTTCGACGAGGCCTGAACCGTCACCCTACGGCTCGTCCGAGCGCTGCCTCGGTCAGGCTTTCAGGGGCGAAAGACCTTGCCGGGATTCATGATTCCGTGCGGGTCGAGCGCCGCCTTGATCGCCCGGTGCAGGTCCACGACCGGCTCGCCGAGCTCGGCGTGCAGCCCGTCCCGCTTCAGGGTGCCCACGCCGTGCTCGCCGGAGATGGTGCCGCCGAGCTCGAGGCAGGCCGCGATGATCTCGCCGAACGCCCGGTGCGCCCGGCCGAGCTGCTCGGTGTTGCCGGGCTCGGTCACGAGCAGCGGGTGCAGGTTGCCGTCGCCGGCGTGGGCGGCGTTGGCGATCGTGGTGCCGTGGCGGCGGCCGATCTCCTGGATGCGCTCCAGCATCGGCACGACCTGGTCCTTGGGCACGCACACGTCCTCGGTGAGGATCGTGCCGAGCCGCTCGGCGGCGGGGTAGGCGAGCCGGCGCGCGGCGAAGAGCAGCTCCCCCTCCTCGGCGTCCTCGGCCACGGCGGCGTCGACCGCCCCGGCGACCCGGAACACCTCGGCCATCGTCTCCGCCTCCGCGTCGCCGCGCTCGCCGGGGGTGTCGATGCGGCCGAGCAGCATGGTGTCCGCCTCGGTCGTCAGCCCCATGTGCTTCCAGTCGTCGACGGCCTGCAGCAGGGTGCGGTCCATGAGCTCCAGCAACGACGGCGTCAGCCCGGCCTCCGCCGCGGCGGTGACCGCGCGTCCCGCCGACAGCAGGTCGGGGAAGAACCCCGCGACCGTCCGCTCCGGCTCCCGGGCCGGCCGCAGCCGCACGGTGACCTCGGTGATGATGCCGAGCGTGCCCTCCGACCCGGTCAGCAGCCCGACGAGGTCGTAGCCCACGACCCCCTTGGCGGTGCGCCGCCCCACGCGCACGACCTCACCGGTGCCCGTCACGACCTCCAGGGCCAGGACGTAGTCCCTGGTCACGCCGTACTTGACGCAGCACATGCCGCCGGCGTTGGTCGCGACGTTGCCGCCGATGGTGGACCAGGGGGCGCTGCCCGGGTCCGGCGGGTACCACAGGCCGTGCTCGGCCGCGGCGGCGCGCAGCTGGTCGTTGATGACGCCGGGCTGGACCACGGCGAGCCGGTCCAGCGTGTTGACCTCCAGGACCTGGTCCATCCGCTCCAGGCTGAGCACGACCCAGCCCGCCTCGGCGTTGGCGGCGCCCGAGAGCCCGGTGCCGGCGCCGCGCGCGACGATCGGGGTGCCGTGCTGCAGGCAGGCGCGCACGGTCGCCTGCACCTCGTCCGTCGACCGGGCGCGCACCACGGCGGACGGAGCACCCCACGCGCCCCACTCGGCCTGGTCGCGGGCGTAGGCGACCATCGCGTCAGGGTCGGTGATCACATCGTCCGCCGGGAGGCACGCGAGCAGGGTCGCCGCGATGTCGCTCATAGGTCAGACCATAGCCACTCCCGGGGCATGGGCGCGTATGCCGAGACACTGGCCACCGCCTCGTGCCCCGCCCCGTTCGGTGGGACTCAGGGGACGACGGCGGTGCAGGCGTCGAGCGCCGGCTGGCCCCCCAGGTGGGCGTCGAGGACCGTGCTGTCCGTGGCCGGTCGACCAGGCGACGCAGGAGGTCAGTCCTCCCACTCCACGAGCACCTGGCCGCCCTGGACGGCGTCGCCCACGGCCACGTCGACCGCGGCGATCCGGCCGTCCTTGGGGGCCGTGACCTCGGTCTCCATCTTCATGGCCTCCAGGACGAGCAGGGTCTCGCCCTCCTTGACCTCCTGCCCCGCCTCGACGAGCACCTTGACGACCGTGCCCGCGATGTTGGCGGTGAGGGCGTTGGACGCGCTGGCCGGGGCCTTCGCGCTGGTGGGGGCCACGCCGTGGGCGGACATGCTGCCCACGAGGACGGCCCCCAGGCTCGGGCGGGGCTCCTCCTCCACCTCGACGTCGACGTCGTAGACCGATCCGTTGACGGTCACCTTCAGCTTCATGTCAGTCCTTCGGTTGCGTCGGCGGTCAGCGCACGCCGTGCTGGATCGAGTGCGAGTGGTGGATGTCGGCGCGGCCCTGGGACGCCCACGCCGAGCCGCGACGCAGGTGGACCTGCTTGACGGTGGCGCGCTTGCCCAGGTAGGCCGCGACGGCCGCCGAGATCGCGAGGAGCACCTCGGGCGTGACCTCGTCGTCCCGGGCGGAGACCTTGGCCTCCAACGCCTCGAGACGAGCGGTGAGGTCGGCGACCAGAGCCTGCAGCTCGGCGACGGTGGGTTCGCTCATGATGTGTCCTTCCGTGACAGTCGGTCGATCAGAGCGGGATCAGGCCGTGCTTCTTGGCCGGACGCATGTCGCGCTTGCCGGCGAGCATCTCCAGCGACCGCGCGATGTGACGACGCGTGTCCGCCGGCTCGATGATGTCGTCGACGAGGCCGCGGGCGGCGGAGACGTACGGCGTCGAGAACGCGTCGCGGTAGAGCTGGACCAGCTCGGCCCGCTTGGCGTCGGGGTCCTCCGCGTCCGCGATCTCCTTGCGGAAGACCACGCCTGCGGCGCCCTCGGCACCCATGACCGCGATCTCGGCCGTGGGCCAGGCGAACACGCGGTCCGCGCCCAGGTCCTTGGAGCACATCGCGAGGTAGGCGCCGCCATACGCCTTGCGCAGCACCACGGTGATCTTGGGGACCGTCGCGGAGGAGTAGGCGAAGAGCATCTTGGCGCCGTGGCGGATGATGCCGCCGTACTCCTGCTGGACGCCGGGCAGGAAGCCCGGCACGTCGACCAGGGTGACCAGCGGGATGTTGAAGGCGTTGCAGAAGCGCACGAACCGCGCGCCCTTGTCGGAGGAGTCGATGTCCAGGACACCGCTCATCACGCTGGGCTGGTTGGCGATGACGCCGACCGTGCGCCCGGTGATCCGGGCGAAGCCCACGACGATGTTGGGCGCGAAGCCCGCGTGCACCTCGAGGAAGTCGGCGCCGTCCACGATCGAGCCGATGACGTCGCGGACGTCATACCCCTTCTTGGGGTCCTCGGGGATGACGGTGGTGAGCGCCTCGTCGGGCTCGACGTCCTCGAACCCGTCGACCAGCGGCGGCTCCTCGGTGTTGTTGCTCGGCAGGAAGCTCAGGAGCTTCTGCGCGATCAGCACCGCCTGCTCGTCGTCCTCGGCCATGAAGTGGGTGACGCCGGAGCGCGCCATGTGCGCCGCCGGACCGCCCAGCTCCTCGGCCGTGACCTGCTCGCCGGTGACCTGCCTGATCACGTCGGGGCCGGTGATGAACATCCGGGAGCTCTTGGTCTGGATGATGAAGTCCGTGAGGGCGGGAGAGTATGCCGCCCCGCCGGCGCACGGCCCGGCGATGATCGAGATCTGCGGGACGACACCGGACAGCGCGACGTTCTGGAAGAAGACCTTGCCGTAGCCGGACAGCGAGTCGATGCCCTCCTGGACGCGGGCGCCGCCCGAGTCGTTGATGAAGACGAACGGCGTGCCGTTCTCGAGGGCCGCGTGCAGGGTCTTGGCGACCTTGGTGGAGTGCATCTCGCCCGCGGAGCCGCCGGCGACGCTGAAGTCCTGGCTGGCGACGTGCACGGGGCGGCCGAAGACCGTGCCGGTGCCGGTCACCACGCCGTCCGCCGGCATGACGGCCTTGTCCATCCCGAAGAGCGTGGTGCGGTGCTCGGCGAACAGGCCCATCTCCTCGAAGGAGCCGGGGTCGACCAGGTCGGCGACGCGCTCGCGGGCGGTCTTCTTGCCGGCCTCGTGCTGCTTGGCGTGGCGCTTCTCGCCGCCGCCGGCCTCGACCGCCGCGCGGCGCTCGCGGAGCTCTGCGATGCGGTCGGCCATCGTCCTGGGTGTCTGGGGTGCCTTGCTCATGGTGAGGTTCCTTCTCCTGCCGTCAGGCCGGCTTCACGGCGACGGAGTGCTTCTTGCCGTCGATGGTGATCTCGTACGTGATCGGGCCGCGGACCGGGCCGGTCTTGCTGTCACCCATCGCGGCGGCGGCCTTCTCGGCCTCCAGCTCGGCCGGGTCCTTGCCGACGTTCTTGGGTCCCTCGGCGCGGGTGCCGAAGAAGCCGGGCGCCACCTTGGGGAACATCGCGTAGGTGAGGACGTCCTCGTCGGAGCCGTCGAAACCGTCGAGCTGGGCGGCCTCGTCGTGCAGCGAGTCCCACTCGTCCTCGATGAGGTCGGCTGGCCGCACGTCGATCGGCTCCTTGCCGGTCTGCTGCCTGGCCTTGTCCACGACCTCCTGGTCGAGCTCGCCCATGACCGAGCCGTAGTAGCCGAGCATCAGGTCCGCGAACTCCGCGGTGAGCACCTTGTAGCGGCCCATCAGCACGTTGAAGACGGCCTGCGTGCCGACGATCTGGCTGGACGGGGTGACCAGGGGCGGGTAGCCGGCGTCCTTGCGCACGCGCGGCACCTCCTCGAGCACCTCCTTGAGCTTGTCGCCCGCTCCCTGCTGCTTGAGCTGGGACTCCATGTTGGAGATCATGCCGCCCGGGATCTGGCTGTCGAAGATGTCGGTCTCGACGTTGAACGACGACATGAACTGCGTGTAGCGGGGCCGGATCTCGGCGAAGTGGTCCTTGATCCGGCCGAGCCGCACCTTGTCCAGGTCGGCGATGAAGCCGGTGCCCTCGAGCATCTCCTGCAGCGACTCGGTCGGGTTGTGGCCCGGGCCGAGCGACAGCGAGGAGATCGCGGTGTCGACGACGTCCGCGCCACCCTCGATGGCCTTCATCAGGGACACCAGCGTCACGCCGGTGGTCGCGTGGCAGTGGACGTTGACCTGCATGTCCGGCATCTCGGCCTTGATCGCCCGGACCAGGTCGAAGGCCGGCTGCGGCTTGAGCAGCGCCGCCATGTCCTTGATCGCGATGGAGTCGACGCCGACGTCGCGCAGCTCGCGCGCCTGCTGGAGGTAGACGTCGACGTCGTGCAGCGGGCTCGTGGTGTAGCAGATGGTGCCCTGGGCGTGCTTGCCGGCCTTCTTGACCGCGGCGATGGCGCGCTCGACGTTGCGGGTGTCGTTGAGGGCGTCGAACGTGCGGAAGACGTCCATGCCGTTCTCGGCGGCCTTCTCCACGAAGTGGTCCACGACGTCGTCGCCGTAGTGCCGGTAGCCGAGCAGGTTCTGCCCCCGCAGGAGCATCTGCAGGCGGGAGCTGGGCAGGAGCTTGCGGAAGGTCCGCAGCCGCTCCCACGGGTCCTCGTTGAGGAACCGGATGCACGCGTCGAAGGTCGCGCCGCCCCAGCACTCCACGGACCAGTAGCCCGCCTGGTCGATGTCCTCGCAGGCACCAACCATGTCCTCCAGGGCCATGCGGGTCGCCATCAGACTCTGGTGCGCGTCCCTCAGGGCCAGCTCCGTCACGCCGATCTGTCGCTGCTGTGTGTCCACGTCTGCAATCCTGCCGCACGGGCTGCGGCGCGGCATCAGCGGGGTGGGGCTTAGCGGGGCCCTCAGGTCGTCTCGGCGGCGGTCATGACCCGGTCCCGGCCGGCGGCCTTGGCGGCATACATCGCTCGATCCGCCCGACGCAGCAGGTCCCGCGGTGTCTCCCCGCCGGAGGTGCTGGCGACGCCGGCGCTCACCGTCAGGTGCAGGGGGATCCCCACGAGCTGCAGCCAGTCCACCGACGCGATCCGGGAGCGCAGGCGCTCCGCCAGGACCGTGGCCGCGTCGAGGTCCGTGCCCGGCTGCAGCACCGCCAGCTCCTCGCCGCCGTAGCGGGCCGCCACGTCGGAGACCCGCACCTCCGTCTGCAGCATCCGGCCGAGGGCGTGGAGCACCTGGTCGCCGACCACGTGGCCGTGGGTGTCGTTGATCCGCTTGAAGTGGTCGAGGTCGAGCAGGATCAGGCTGACCGGGTGCTCGGGGTCCGCGGCCCGCACGTCGACGCGCAACCGGTCGTTGAGCAGCCGGCGGTTGTGCAGGCCGGTGAGGTCGTCACGGATCGAGATCTCCTGCACCATCCGGTGCTCGGACTTGAGCTCGCTGAACTCCGCCTCGAGGCGCTGCTGCCGCTCCCGCGCACGCGCCGCGTCCCGCTCGACCATCTGCACCCGGTGCAGGACGACCAGGGCCGAGGCGCGGCGGCGGGCCATGTCGTCCTCGTGGGCATCCTTGAGCTCCAGGTGCGACCGGAGCGTCCAGTAGGCCGACTCGTGGTCACGGCGGGCGGCATAGGCCTCGGACAGGATGTCGGTGAGGGCCAGCGTCTGGCGGTTCGACAGAGCGGCACCCGTCAGGAGCGTCTCGAGCAGGTGCACCGCCTCGTCGGGCCGTCCCAGCGCCGTCCACGCCCGCGCGACCTCGATCGTCACGTCGATCCGCACGGGCTGACGGGCCGTCTCGATCCGGTGCAGGGCGTCGGCCAGGAGCGCCTCGGCGTGCAGGGGATGCCCGAGGTGGGCCGATCCGTAGGCCTCGAGGGCCACGGCGTGGGCCACGACGTCGTTGGTGTGGGCGCGGGCAGCGTGGTGCTGCGCCCGTCGCGCCTCGACGGTGGCCTCCAGCAGGCGCTGCTGGTCGACCAGGGCGTGCGCGATGTCGAGGTGGGCGTAGGCCTGCCCCTCCGCGTCGTCGATGCTCTCGAAGATCGCCAGGGCGCGCCGGAAGTCCCGCACCGGGTCGATCACGTCCACCCGGTCGAGGGCTGCGTTGAGCAGGCACTGGGCGACGAGCTGCACGTCCCCGGCCTGCCGCGCGATGCTGACCGCCTGGTTGAAGAAGCCGACCGCGTGGGCGGGCTCGCCGATCTCGGCGCTGACGTTGCCCAGCACCAGCTGGAGCCGGCCGAGCCAGACGTCCTCCAAGGAGGTGAGCGTCACGAGCCCCTCGTTGGCGAGGGTGAGGGCCTGCTCGTAGTCCTGGACCCCGAAGCAGCAGGCCGCCTGCACGACCCGCGCCCGGGCCTCGAGCAGGTGGTCGTCGACGGAGACCGCGTGGCGGGCGGCCTGGTCGGCGAGGGCCGACGCGGTCTCCTGGTCCCGGTGGCGCGCGTGCCAGGCACGCTCGACCATGGCGCCGTGATCGATGGCCGGCACGCCCCCCGGCAGGGGCAGGCAAGGCTCGGTGGGCACCGGCCTCACCTCCGTCTCCGACCCTCGGCCGCGTACTTCCACGGCGTACTTCCTCGGCGCACGCATCATGACAAAGCGCGACCGCCCCCGCCATGGTCCGACGCGCACCGAGCGTGAAATCCGGCCGGTGCTACCGTGAGGATCCCGACCAGGACCTCGCCGAGGAGCTCCCGCCATGACCGTGCCTGATCCCGTGGTCCTGGTCGCCTGCGACAAGTTCAAGGGGTCGTTGGTCGCCACGGAGGTCGCGCAGCGGGTGGCCGTGGGGGTCCGGCGGGCCCTGCCCGACGCCACTGTGCGCAGCCTCCTCGTGGCCGACGGCGGGGACGGCACCATCGAGGCGGCCCTCGGCGCCGGCTACGAGGCGCGCACCACCACCACGTCGGGGCCGACGGGTCGACCGCTCCAGGCCCGGTACGCCGTGCTGGGGGCCACCGCCGTCGTCGAGCTCGCCGAGACCTGCGGCATCGTGCACCTGCCCGAGCGTCGCCTCGAGCCGCTCACCTCGACGAGCCGCGGGGTCGGCGAGGCGGTGCGGGCGGCCCTGGACGAGGGCTGCGCCGAGATCGTCCTCGGGATCGGGGGATCGGCCAGCACCGACGGCGGCACGGGGATGCTCTCCGCCCTCGGCGCACGCTTCCTCGACGCCTCGGGCCACGAGATCCCCGACGGCGCAGGCGGACTCGCCACCCTCGACCGCGTCGACCTGTCCGGCCTGCACCCGGCCCTGGCCGGCGCCCGCGTCGTCGTGGCGTGCGACGTCAACAACCCGCTGCTGGGCGACCGGGGCACGGCCGCCGTCTTCGGTCCGCAGAAGGGGGTCACCGAGCAGCTCCGTCCCCAGGTCGACGCCGGCCTGGAGCGGCTGGCCGACCTGCTCGCGGAGGCGACCGGCCGGGACACCCGCGACGAGCCGGGGGCCGGCGCGGCCGGCGGCGTCGGGTATGCCGCCTTGCAGGTCCTCGACGCCGAGATGCGGCCTGGTGTCGAGCTGGTCCTCGACCTCGTGGGCTTCGCCGAGCAGGTCGACGGCGCGGACCTCGTCATCACCGGTGAGGGTTCGCTGGACGAGCAGTCGCTGATGGGCAAGACGCCGGTCGGGGTCGCCGAGGCGGCGGCCCGCGCGGGCGTGCCGGTCGTGGCGGTCTGCGGGCGCTCGCTGCTCGCCGGGGGCCAGGCGGAGGCGGCGGGCGTCCGCCGCGTCTATGCCCTCACCGACATCGAGCCGGACCTCGCGCGGTGCATGAGCGCGGCGGGACCCCTGCTGGAGGAGCTGGCCGCTGCGGTGGCCCGCGACCTGGCGGCCGGGCGTCTCTGACGCTGCCGCCCGGCCTGGCTGTGCGCTCTGTGCGCTGGGGGCCTCTGTGCGCTGGGGGCTTTGTGCGCCCGGGGTCAGACCTTGGTGACCGGGGTGACCGGAGGCTTGCCGGCCAGGACGTCGAGGACGTTCTGCGCCGCAAGCTCGGCCATCGCCGTGCGCGTCTCGACCGTCCCCGAGCCCAGGTGGGGGAGCAGCACCACGTCGTCGCGGTCGAGCAGGCCCTCGTGGACGGTCGGCTCCGCCTCGAAGACGTCCAGCTCGACCTTGCGCGCACCGAGCTCCTCGGCCACGTCCGCGTCCAGCTCGTAGGCGTCGGAGTAGACGATCTCCATCCCGAAGACCTTGGCGCGACGCGCCATCGCGATGCCGATCTGGCCCATGCCGACGATGCCGAGGGTCTTGCCCTGCAGGCCCATACCGAGGTTGTAGAACATGCCCCACTGCCACGGCGTGCGGGACCGGATGACCCGCTCGCCCTCACCGAAGCGGCGCGTGACCATCAGCATGAGGCCGAAGGCCGTGTCCGCCGTCGTCTCCGTCAGCACCTTGGGGGTGTTGGTGGCGACGACGCCGCGGCGCTCGCAGGCGTGGACGTCGATGTTGTTGTAGCCCACCGCGACGTTGGCGACGACCTTGAGCTGGTCGCCGCACGCGTCGAGGAACTCCTCGTCGACGATGACGACCTTGCTCACGCGCTCTCGATCCAATCCTTGAGCTTGCCGAGGCCCTCGCGGATGCGGTGCTCGTCGATGCCGGAGTAGGCGAAGCGGATGTAGTCGCGGTCCTCGCCCGGCTGGCGGCGACCGAAGTGGTTGCGCGTGCAGAAGGACACGCCCGTCGCGTGCAGGGCCTGCGTCGCGAAGTCGTCGACATCCGTCGCACCCACCCGGCGCACCGCCTCCGTCACGTCCGGGAAGAGGTAGAAGGTCGACTCCGGGGTCGTCACGTCCACGCCGGGGATCTGGTTGATCATCGCGCACGCCGCGTCGCGGCGACCGCGCAGCACGTCGAGCATGTCGGCGACGGGCTGCTGGTCGCCGGTGAGGGCGGCGATGCCGGCGTACTGCACGAAGTGCGTAGTGCAGGACTCGTTGTTGGTGTTGTTGGTGTTCATGGTGGAGAAGACCTTGGCCACCTCGACCGGCGCGATGCCGGCGCCCAGACGCCAGCCCGTCATCGCGAACTTCTTGGAGAAGGTGTAGAGGATGACCGTGCGGTCCTTCATGCCGTCGATCGAGGAGATCGAGTGCGACTCTCCGCAGTAGCGCGTCTCGAAGTACGCCTCGTCCGACAGCACCCACAGGTCGTGCTCCTGTGCGAGCTGCGCGATCGCCTCGCGCTCCTCCTGCGTGGACTCCGCGGAGATCGGGTTTTGCAGGTCGTTGTAGATGATCGCCCTGGTCCGGGGAGTGATCAGCGAGCGCACCTGCTGCAGGTCGATCGCGAAGCCCCGCTCGGTCGGCAGGTAGCGATAGGCCCTGGCCACGCCGCCGAGGTACTCGATCTGCGACTCGTAGATCGGGAACCCCGGGTTGGGGTAGAGGACCTCGTCGCCCTCGTCCATCACGGCCTGCAGGAACTTGGTGATCACCGGCTTGCCGCCTGGCTGGATGGCGACGTTGTCGGCCGTGTATGCCGTGCCGCGCAGCCGGTTGATGTCATCGGCCATGGCCTCCCGCAGCTGCGGGATCCCTGGGCCGGGGCAGTAGCCGGTCCTGCCGTCGGCGATCGCGGCGTTCATGGCCTCGGTGATGTGGGCCGGGGTGGCCAGGTCGATGTCGCCGAGGTGGAAGGGGTAGATCGTGTTGCCCTTGGCCCCCCAGGCGGCCGCCGCGGCGGAGACCGCGAAGGCCGTCTCCGTGCCCAGGCGGGAAAGTCGTCGTGCCAGCGCCATTGCTGAATCTCCCTACGAGTGGTGTGTCGTCAATGACGTGGGTCGGCCCGGGTGCGGGACCGTCCTGCTCGCACTGTAGCGACCCGACGGCCGGACCCCACATCCCGGCTGCCACGGACCCGTCAGGGGAGGCGGCGCACCGTCAGGATCTGCTCCGCCCGGCCCACCGGGCCGTGCTCGTCGTAGAGGTCGGAGGAGGTGAGCCCGAGACCGGTCTCGCCGAAGGTGACCTCGGTGTCGAAGCCCAGCCAGCCGAGCGTCGGCGTGCGGAACAGGTGGACCGTGAGGTCGACGTTGGGGAACATCCACTCGCCCGGGTGCTGCCGCACCGCGATGCCGTTGGCGGTGTCGACCAGGCCCAGCATCCGCGCCACGCCGGAGGTCTCCTCGCCGCTGACGAGGTCCAGGTCGGTGCTGATCCACACGCGGCCGCGGCCGGGCTCGCCCCCGTCCACGGACCGGAAGCTCAGCGACCCGATGAACCCGCCGCCCCAGACGCCCTCGTAGCTGCGGACCTCGACCTCGTCGTGGTGGGGCAGTCCCGCGTGGAAGCCCCCGGCGACCTCGGTGGTGTCCTGGGTGACGAGCCGCCACGCGGTGGCCCGCACGACGGCCTTGCTCCCGGCATGCAGGGTCGCCTCGACGAGCTCGATGGTCCGCCCCGGACGCACCGTCTCGCACCGCACCTCGACCTCGGAGGCGGGGATCACCCCGAGGATCTCGTAGGTGATCCGCGCCAGCTGCATGTCCTCGCGCGGCGCGTGCCGGTCGATGGCGTGCGCGAGCAGACCGGCCACGGGCCCCATGTGCTGCTCCCAGGGGTTCCAGGCGCCCTGGGCGTGCAGGGTGGGCCGGTAGCGGCCGTCGCCGAGGGCGAGGTAGTAGGCGGGGGTGGTGGAGTCCAGGAGCGCAGGGTCGGGTCGGGCGGGGTCGGCCCGGTCGGGTCGGGCAGGTGGCGCTGACGTCATGCGCCCACGCTAGACGGGTGACAGGGCCTCTGACAGCCTGTGGCCATGTCCGAGACCGAGGCCCGTCGCCGCGCCCCCGAGGGGTTGTCCATCCGTCCCGAGGACACGCGCGACCACGCGGCCGTGCGGGACCTCGTGGCGCGGGCGTTCGTCGAGGAGCCCACCGTCGCGGACCTGGTCAGCCTGCTGCGCCACGACTCCGCGGGCGAGGAGGGGCACTCCTACGTCGCCGAGATCGGTGGCGAGGTGGTGGGGCACGTCATGATGACACGGGCCTGGGTGGACGCCCTCCCCCGGCTGGTCCGCGTGCTGGTCCTGTCGCCGCTGTCGGTGGCGCCGGAGTGGCAGTCCCGCGGCATCGGAGGGTCGCTGGTCGAGTACGCCCTCGCGGAGGCCGGCGGTGGCGACCACCCCCTGGTCTTCCTCGAGGGATCCCCGCTCTACTACACGAGGTTCGGCTTCCAGCGCGCCTCGCGGCTGGGGTTCGTCGCACCGTCCCGGCGCATCCCGGACCCGGCCTTCCAGGTCGTGACGCTGCCCGCCTACGAGGTGTGGATGACCGGTGCCCTGGTCTATCCCGACGTGTTCTGGCGGCTCGACGCCGTGGGGCTGCGCGGCGAGCAGCTGGAGGAGGCCGGCACCGCCATGGGGGAGGGCGCGGAGGCCGCGCCGGGCCAGCGCAGCCCACGCGGCCGCGGCGCACGCGACCCGGTTGGGTAGGGTCGCGGCATGAGCACCCGCAACCTCCTGCGCCGCGAGGCGCAGCAACGGTCCGAGCACCTGCGGATCGCGACCTACGAGGTCGAGCTGGACCTGTCGGGCGCCGACGACCTCGCGCAGCCGACCTTTCCCACCCGCACCACCGTGACCTTCACGTCCACGACGCCGGAGACCTTCCTGGACTTCCTCGGGCCGGTCGTGCGCCGGGTCGAGGTCAACGGGACGGACGTCGAGGTGGAGCACGACGGCAACCGGGTGCAGCTGAGGGGCCTGCTCGTCGGCGGCGACAATGTCGTCACGGTGGAGGGCGAGGGCGCCTACTCGCGGTCCGGGGAGGGGCTGCACCGCTACCGGGACCCCGTGGACGACGAGGTCTACCTCTACACGCACTTCGAGCCGACGGACTCCCGCCGCGTCTTCGCCGGCTTCGACCAGCCCGACCTCAAGGGGCGGTTCACCGTCGTGCTGACGGGCCGCGCCGACTGGGAGCTGCTCGCCAACCGGCCTGTGGTGTCCCGGGACTCGGCCGGAACCCGGGCCGACGGGGTCGAGCTGGTGCGGCAGGTGCACGCGCCGACCCCGCCGTTGTCGACCTACGTCACCTGCGTGGCCGCCGGCCGCTACCACCGGGTCGACGACGTATGGCGCGGCGGCGGCCGCGACGGGTCGTCGCTGGAGGTGCCGCTGGCCGCCCTGTGCCGACGTTCCCTGGTGGGGTCCTTCGACGGCGAGCGGATCCTCGACACGACCCGGCGGGGGCTGGACTTCTTCCACGAGCACTACGACTTCCCCTATCCCTGGGGCAAGTACGACTCGGTCTTCGTCCCGGAGTACAACCTCGGCGCGATGGAGAACCCCGGGCTGGTGACCTTCCGGGACGCGGGCTACGTCTTTCAGTCCGCGGCGACCCGTTCGCAGCACGAGACCCGGTCCAACACGATCCTGCACGAGATGGCGCACATGTGGTTCGGCGACCTCGTGACCCCGCGCTGGTGGGACGACCTGTGGCTCAAGGAGTCCTTCGCGGACTACATGGGCACCGAGGCCAACGCGCGCGCAACGGAGTTCACCGACGCATGGACGCCCTTCTGCGCACGGCGCAAGGCCTGGGCCTACCTGCAGGACCAGCTCCCGACGACGCACCCGGTCGTCGCGGACATCCCCGACGTCGAGGCCGCCAAGCAGAACTTCGACGGGATCACCTACGCCAAGGGCGCGTCCGTGCTCAAGCAGCTCGTGGCCTACGTCGGCAAGGAGGCCTTCTTCGCCGGCGCACGGTCCTACTTCCGGGACCACGCCTACTCCTCGGCCGGGCTCGTGGACCTGCTCGCCGCCCTGGAGGCGGCCTCGGGCCGCGACCTCGGCGGGTGGAGCCGGCTGTGGCTGCGGACGGCGGGGATCGGCACGCTGACGCCGCAGGTCGTGGAGCGCGACGGGGTCGTCGAGCGGCTGGTGCTGCGGCAGGAGGCGGTGGACGCGATGACGGGGGAGCCGGTGACGCGCCCCCACCGCCTCGTCGTGGGTCTGTATGCCCTGCAGGGCGACTCGCTGCAGCGCACCTCGCGGATCGAGCTCGACCTGGTCACGGACGAGCACGAGGTGGCCGAGGCGGTCGGCCTGCCGGTGCCGGACCTGGTCGTGGTCAACGACGACGACCTCACCTATGCCAAGGTGCGGCTCGACGACCGGTCGCTCGCCACCGTGCGCGGGCACCTGAGCTCGATCTCGTCCTCGCTCACCCGCGCCGTGCTCTGGTCGGCGCTGTGGAACTCCTGCCGCGACGGCGAGCTGCCCGCCGAGGACTACGTGCGGCTGGTGCTCGACCACGGGCCCCGCGAGGAGGACGTGGCACTGCTCGCCACCGTGACCGCCAACGCCCAGACGGCGGTCGAGGCCTATGCCCCTCCCGCCTCCCGCCCCCCGACCCGTGAGGCCTTCCTCGACGGGGTGGTGCGCGAGCTCGAGGCGGCCGAGTCGGGGTCCGGCGCCCAGCTGGTGTGGGCGCGGGTGCTCGCCTCGGGGTCGGCCACCAGCCCCCGCCATGCCGACCACGTGCGGTCGCTGCTCGAGGGCCACGTCGAGATCGAGGGCCTGGCCCTGGACCCCGAGCTCCGCTGGGCCTTCCTGCAGTCGCTGGCCGCCCAGGACCGGGTCGCGCCGAGCGAGCTGGACGCCGAGATGCAGCAGGACCGCACGTCGCTGGCGCCGGTGCGGCACCGGGCGGCGCTCGCGTCATACCCCCGGGCCGAGATCAAGCGCGAGGCCTTCCGCACCGTCGTCGAGGACACCGGCCTGACCAACGACCTGGTCACGGCGTGGACCACGGGCTACGCCCAGCCGGGTCACGCCTCGCTGACGGCCGACCTCGTCCCCGCGTACTTCGCTGCGCTGGAAGGCATCTGGGACTCCCGCAGCCAGGAGCTCGCCTCGCGCGCGGTGCTCGGGCTGTTTCCTCGCGGCGCCGACCTCGACCCCGGCCAGGAGCCCGAGGCGCACCCCGTCCCGGTCGCGGCGCAGGCGTGGCTCGACGAGCACCCGTCGGCGCCGGGCGGGTTGCGGCGCCTCGTCATCGAGCAGCGCGACCACGTGCTGCGCGCGCTGCGCGCCCAGACCTGCCGGGGGCAGGCCCGGTAGGTTCGAGGCATGACGCCCATCACCGGGGAGACCTACCGGATCTCCGTCCTCACGCCGCACCTGGTCCGGCTCGAGCAGTCCCCCGGCGGGCGGTTCGAGGACCGGCCCACCCAGGTCGTGCTGCACCGCGACCTGGGTGACGTCGAGGCCGAGGTCACGCGCACGACCCGGGGCATCGAGGTGGTCACCGACGGCTTCCACCTCAGCTACGACGAGCGGCCGTTCAGCCCAGAGGGGCTGTCTCTGCAGGTGCGCGGGGGCGTGTCCAGCTACCACTCCGTATGGCGCTACGGCGAGCCCTTCGAGACGCTCGGGGGCACGGCGCGCACCCTGGACAAGGCCGACGGCGAGATCCCGTTGGAGCCAGGAGTGTTGTCCCGCAACGGTTTCGCCGTCCTGGACGACTCCCGTTCGCTCGTGCAGGTCCCGCGCGACGACCAGGTCGGGCTGGAGCCCCGACCAGCCGACACCCTCGACCTCTACGTCTTCGCCCACGGCCGCGACTACCGCGCGGCGCTGCGCGACTACTACGCCCTCACCGGCCCCACGCCGCTGGTCCCCCGGTACGCCCTCGGCAACTGGTGGAGCCGCTACCACCGCTACTCCGACGACGAGTACCGTCGTCTGGTCGAGAGGTTCGCTGCGGAGCGGCTGCCCTTCTCGGTCGCCGTGCTCGACATGGACTGGCACATCACGGATCCCGATCCTCGGTTCGGGAGTGGCTGGACGGGCTACACCTTCGACCCGGAGCTGTTCCCCGACCCGGCAGGCTTCCTCGCCTGGCTGCACGACCGGGGGATGCGGGTCACGCTCAACGACCACCCGGCGGACGGGGTGCGGGCCTTCGAGGAGGCCTACCCACGCATGGCCAGGGCCTTGGGCGTGGACCCGGCGACGGAGGCCCCGCTGACCTTCGACGTCACCGACGACCGTTATCTCGCGGCGTTCTTCGAGCACGTGGCACACCCGCTCGAGCGGCTCGGCGTCGACTTCTGGTGGATCGACTGGCAGTCCGGGCCCTACTCCCGCCTCCCCGGCCTGGACCCGCTGTGGGCGCTCAACGACCGCCACTTCCGCGAGCTCGCCTCGACGGGGACCCGGCCGATGATCTTCAGCCGCTACGCCGGGCCGGGGTCGCACCGCTACCCGGTGGGATTCTCCGGCGACACGGTGATCTCGTGGGCGTCGCTGGCCTTCCAGCCCGCCTTCACCGCGACGGCGTCCAACATCGGCTACGGCTGGTGGAGCCACGACGTCGGCGGCCACATGTGGGGCGTCAAGGACGACGAGCTGGCCGTCCGCTGGCTGCAGCTCGGCGTTATGTCGCCCATCACCCGCCTGCACAGCGCCGCCAACCCGTTCAACGGCAAGGAGCCGTGGCGCCACGGCCCGCTCGCCGAGCGAGTCATGGGGGAGTGGTTGCGGTTTCGTCACCGCCTCGTGCCCTACCTCTACACGATGGCCGAGCGCGCCACGGCGCAGGGCAGGCCCCTCGTGGAGCCGCTCTACCACGAGCACCCCTGGCGCGAGGAGGCCGACGAGGCGCGCACCACCTACCTGTTCGGCTCCGAGCTGCTCGTCGCACCGATCACCGAGCCCGGCGACGCGCGGTGCGGGCTGGGGCGCGTCGTGACCTGGCTGCCGCCCGGCGACTGGTGGGACGTCGCCACGGGCTGGCGGTATGCCGGCGACCGCCGCCTCCTCGCCTACCGCGACCTGTCGACGATCCCCGTGCTGGCGCGGGCGGGAGCCATCCTCCCGCTGGCCGCGGACGGCGGCGAGGATTTCTCCGTCGACGAGGCGCCCGACGTCGAGATCCGTTGCTACGCGGGCGCGGACGGTGAGCTCACCCTCTACGAGGACGACGGCGCCCCCGAGGCGACGCTGCGGGCCGCGCGCACACCGATCCACCTCGACTGGGCGGGCCGCACGGTCGTGATCGGACCCACCGAGGGCGCGACCGACGTCGTGCCCGCCTCGCGCACCTGGCGGCTCGCGGTCGTGGGGGTGCCCGCGGGCACCCGCCTCGCGATCACGGTGGACGGGGTCCCGGTGGAGGCCGAGACGGTGACCGACGAGGGACGGCATACGGTCGTCGCCGTCGTCACGGAGGTGACCCCCGACCAGCGCGTCGAGGCCCGGATCCTCGGTGCAGATCGGCTGGCCGACAACGACGTCCACGCCGCTACCTATGCCGTTCTCGACGCCGCGCAGGTGGAGTTCGAGACCAAGTCCGCTGCGCTGCAGGTGATCACGTCAGGCGCGGCGCCGGCGCACGTCGTCTCGCAGCTCATGGCCCTCCCGCTGGACGAGGCGCTCCTCGGGCGCCTGGTCGAGCTGGTGACGGCCTCGTGAGGGTCAGGTTGGGCGGCACGAGCGGAGGGAGGGTGCCGTGCGACGCGTGACGACGAGCCTCGCGGGGGCGGTGGCGACGGTCCTCACCCTGGGGACGGCGGCCGGGTGCACCACCGACACCCCGGGCCCGCAGGACGTGGCCCGGCGGTATGCCGAGGGTCTGGCCCGCCTCGACCTGGCCGGCGTGCCCCTCGACGGCGCGGACGCCGCCACCGCGACGACCCGCCTGACCGCCCTGACCAGACCCCTCGCCACCGCCAAGCCGCAGGTCAGCGTCCGGCAGGCCGGCCCCGACGAGGGGGACTCCACGACCGCCCGCCTCGCGGTGACCTGGCCCGGGACGGGGGCCAGGCCCTGGACCTACGAGACGACCCTGCCGCTGGTCAGGCGGGACGGCGCCTGGCGCGCCCGGTGGAGCCCGGCGACGGTCGTCCCTGGGGCGGTCGACGGCGACACCCTTCGCGTGCAGCGCCTCCCGGCCGAGCGGGGGCGCATCCTCGGGGCCGGCGGCACCGCCATCGTCCAGCCGCGGCCGGTGCGCCGGATCGGCGTGGACAGGGCGCGGGTCACCCCCGAGCAGGCGCTCGCGGCGGCGCCCAAGGTCGCGGCCTTCGCCGGGCTCGGCGACGTCGCCGCCTACACCGAGCGGGTCCGGGCGGCCGGTCCCCGGGCCTTCGTCGAGGCGATCGTGCTCCGCCAGGGTGACCCCACCCTGGCTCGGCTGGACGCCCTGACGGCCTCGACACCGGGGGTGGGCGTCGTGGACGCGGAGCTCCCGCTGGCCCCGACCCGCACGTTCGCCACGCCGATCCTCGGCACCGTGGGCGAGGCCACCGCCGAGATCGTCGAGCGGTCCCAGGGGGCGATCGTGGCCGGGGACGTGGTCGGTCTCTCCGGCCTGCAGCAGGCGCAGGACGCGACGCTGCGCGGCACCCCGGGGCTCGCGGTCTCGCTCGTGCATGCCGGCACCGCCACCCCCGTCCACAGCACGCAGCCCGTCGCGGGCCGGGACGTCACGACGACGCTGGACGTGGCCCGGCAGACCCGCGCCGAGCAGCTGCTGGCCCAGGTCGCACCCGCCAGCGCGATCGTGGCGATCAAGCCCTCCACCGGCGAGGTCGTGGCGGCGGCGAGCGGTCCCGGAGGACAGGGCTATTCGACCGCCACGCTCGGGAGGTACGCCCCGGGGTCGACGTTCAAGGTCGTCAGCGCGCTCGCGCTGCTGCGCGGCGGCCTGACCCCCGCCACCACCGTCCCGTGCACCCCAACCGTCACCGTCGACGGCAAGCCCTTCGAGAACTACGACGCCTACCCCGCCGACGGCCTCGGCCAGGTGCCCCTCTCGACCGCCTTCGCGAAGTCCTGCAACACCGCCTTCGTCGCCTCGCGCGACAAGGCCGCCGGGGACGCGCTGCCGCGGGCCGCCGTCTCGCTCGGGCTGACCGCGACCCCGTCCGCCGGCGTGCCCGCCTACCTCGGCGGGGTGCCGGCGCCGGGCAACCAGGTCGAGGCCGCCGCCGAGATGATCGGCCAGGGCGAGATCACGGCGAGCCCGCTCGGGATGGCCACCGTGGTCGCCGGCGTGGTCAAGGGCGGACCGGTGACCCCGCGGATCGTCATACCCACCAACGAGACCGGCTCCACGACGCCCCCCAGCCCGCCGGCCCAGCCCGTCACCCCCACCGAGGCGGCCACCCTGCGCGCCCTCATGCGCGGCGTCGTCACCGGCGGCAGCGGCGAGGCGCTCGCGGACCTGCCCGGCGAGGTCATCGCCAAGACGGGCACCGCGGAGTTCGGCACCACGAGCCCACCCAGGCTGCACGCCTGGATGGTCGCGGCCCGGGGCGACCTCGCGGTGGCGGTCTTCGTCGACGAGGGGGAGGGCGGGTCGCGCACGGCCGGGCCCATCCTCGAGGCCTACCTGAAGGGATGAGGAGTCATGAGCACGCACACCCGCACCACCTCGGCCCCCGCCTCCTCCCCGTGGGCGCTGTATGACGGCCTCACGGCGCTGGTGCCTCGCGGCATCACCGTCACGACCTGCGTGGTGTCGCGCTGGGCGCTGGTCGAGACCGACGCCGACGGGGCCGGCCTGTCGAGCGTGCCCGCCGACGGACGGGACGACCCGCACGGGCCGCAGGACGTGGTCGGCCAGGACCTCGCCGACGTGGCCGCGCTCGTGCGCTCGTGGGACCGCCGCCTCGCCGCGATCGGGCTCGCCGCGATCAACGCCTGGTGCAACACCCAGGAGCGGCTCGAGGCGCACGCCGGTGACGTGATCGACTGGGACGCCTCGGCGTTCGAGCGCGCCGACCAGCTCGTCGAGGGGCGGCGGGTCGCTGTGGTGGGACGCTTCCGCCACCTCGACCAGCTCGCCTCCCGCTGCGACCTCACGGTCCTCGAGCGCCAGCCGCAGGGCGACGACCTGCCCGACGCGGCAGCGGAGTTCGTGCTGCCCGAGGTCGACCACGCGTTCCTCACCAGCATGACCCTGGCCACCAAGACGCTGCCGCGCCTGCTCGAGCTGAGCCGCGACGCCCGCACCACCCTCGTCGGGCCGAGCACGCCGCTCGCGCCGGAGGTGTTCGCCGGCCGGGTCGACGAGATCAGCGGGTCGCTCGTCTACGACGCCCCGTGGTGCCGCCGTGCGCTGATGCAGGGCCAGGGCATGGCCTCGATGCGGGGTGCGCTGACGCTGTTCAACCTCCGCGTGCGCGCCTGACCCTGCCCCCACGGAGGGGCCGCTCAGGGGCAGCGGACGACCTGTCCGGCATACGCCAGCCCGCCACCGAAGCCGAAGAGCAGGATCGGCGCACCGCTCGGCACCCGGCCGCTGCGCACCAGCTTGGACAGGGCCAGGGGCACGCTCGCCGCCGAGGTGTTGCCCGACTCGACCACGTCGGTCGACACGACCGCGTCGACCGCGCCGATCCTGGCCGCGAGCGGCTCGATGATCCGCAGGTTGGCCTGGTGCAGGACGATCGCGCCGAGCTCGCTCGGTGCGATGCCGGCGCGGTCGCAGATCTGACGGGCGATGGCGGGCAGCTGCGTCGTCGTCCAGCGAAAGACGGCCTGGCCCTGCTGGCTGAACCCGTCGGGAAGCTCCTTGATCACCACGGCGTCGCCCATGTCGGGCACCGACCCCCACACGACCGGGCTCACGCGGGGCTCCGGGGACGCCTCGACCACCACGGCGCCGGCGCCGTCACCCACGAGGATGCAGGTCGTGCGGTCGCTCCAGTCGATGAAGTCGGTGAACTTGTCGACGCCGACGACGACGGCGCGGGTCGCGCTGCCGGTGGCGATGGCCTGGTCCGCGAGCGCCAGGGCGTGGCAGAAGCCCGAGCAGACGGCGTTGACGTCCATGACGGCGGGGGTGGTCCCGAGCCCCAGCCGGCGCGCCACCTGCGCGGCGGTGCTCGGGGAGCGGTCGTGGTTGGTGCAGGTCGCGACGATGACGAGGTCGATGCCGGCCGGGTCGATCCCCTTGTCCTGCAAGGCATCTCGCGCCGCATTGGTGGCCATGTCGGCGACCGTCTCGTCCGGGGCGGCCACGCGGCGCTGGGCGATGCCGACCCGGCGGGTGATCCACTCGTCGCTGGTGTCGACCAGGCGGGACAGCTCCTCGTTGTCCAGGATGCGCTCGGGCTGGTAGTGGCCCACAGACACGATGCTCGAACCGGACACGGGTGGGCTCCTCGGGCAACGGTGGACGGGTGCGTCGGTCCGCCCCAGCATGCGCGTTACCCGGGGGTACGCAGAATCGGCGTCGTCCTGCGGGAGGTCGACGGATCGTGGCGAGGCGCCGGCCCTGAGGTCTTACCCCCTGTGGCGTAACGGGCGGGGGCGTCATACGCTCGCGAGGCGACCAACGTCGGTCGCACGCCATCTCTGGGAGGAACCGTGCACAAGCACACACGAACCGGTCGGGGCAGACCGGTCATCGTCTCGGCGGCTGCCGCAGCCGTCGCCTTCGGCCCCCTGACCATCGCCGGCGCACCGGCGGTCGCCGCGGGCCAGGGCTCCGCCGAGCTCTACATCGTCCAGGTGCAGGGCGCACCGCTCGCCACCTACACCGGCGGGGTCGAGGGGATCCCCGCCACCAAGCCCGGCAAGGGCAAGAAGGTCAAGGTCAGGTCCAGCGCCGGACAGCGCTACGCCCAGCACCTCAAGGCCGACCACACCGACACGCTCGAGGCCGCGGGGGTTCCGGCCTCGGCGAAGACACGCGACTACACCACCTCCTTCAACGGCATGGCCGTGCGTCTCACGCCCGCTCAGGCGGCCAAGCTCGAGAAGTCCGGCGACGTCGTGCGCGTGTGGAAGAACGAGATCCGCACCGCGGACACCAACACCACGCCGCAGTTCCTGGGCCTGGACGGTCCGAACGGCGTGTGGCAGAAGCAGTTCGGCGGCAACGCCAACTCCGGCTCCGGGATGATCATCGGCGTCATCGACTCCGGCATCTGGCCCGAGAACCCGTCCTTCGCGCCGCTCGCCGACCCGACCGACCAGTGGCGCATCGACCAGAACTGGAACGGCGTCTGCGACGGCGGCACCGGCCCCGACAAGGTCACCTGCAACAACAAGCTGATCGGCGCGCGTGCCTACTACAGCGCCTCCACGGTCGAGCCCTTCGAGTTCAAGACGCCGCGCGGCTACAACGACCACGGCACCCACACGGCCGGCACCGCCGCCGGCAACTACGGGGTCCCCGCCTCGATCAACGGCATCTCCGTCGGCACGATCTCCGGTATGGCGCCCGCCGCCCGCATCGCGGCGTACAAGGCGCTGTGGGCGACCCCCGACGGCCGCGCGAGCGGCGCGACCGTCGACCTCGTCGCGGCGATCGACCAGGCCGTCGCGGACGGCGTCGACGTCATCAACTACTCGGTGTCGGGCTCGAGCGTCTACTCCGTGACCCCGGACGAGGTGGCCTTCTTCAACGCCGCCGACGCGGGCGTCTTCGTCTCCGCCTCGGCCGGCAACTCCGGCGACACCGTGGGCGAGTCGTCGGTCGCGCACAACTCACCGTGGGAGATGACGGTGGCCGCCAGCACGGCCCCCAAGGCCGTCAGCAAGAAGCTCACGCTGGGCAACGGCCAGACCTACACCGGTGTGGGCACCGGCGGCAAGGTCGGCCCGGCGACGGTCATCGACTCCGAGAAGGCGGGCCTGCCGGGCGCGGACCCGGCCAAGGTCAGGTACTGCTACTCGGACGCCGACGACAACCACGGCAACGGCATCACGCCGGTCCTGGACCCCGCCAAGACCAAGGGCAAGATCGTCCTGTGCACCCGCGGCGGCAACGCCCGCGTCGACAAGGGCGAGGCGGTCAAGGCGGCCGGCGGCATCGGCATGATCCAGGTCAACACCTCGGACGCGCAGTCGCTCAACGCCGACTTCACGCCGGTCCCCATGGTCCACCTGAACGCCACGGACGGCGCCAAGGTCAAGGCCTACGTCAACGGTGACGCCAACCCCACCGCGACGATCGGCGACCCCTACCTCGACCCGGCCGCGCGCAACCCGCAGATGGCGGGCTTCTCGTCATACGGCCCGTCCCTCGCCGGCGGTGGTGACCTGCTCAAGCCCGACATCACCGCCCCGGGCGTCGACATCATCGCTGCCGTCTCCCCCAAGGCGGACGGTCACAACAACTTCAACTCGATGTCCGGCACCTCGATGTCGGCCCCGCACATCGCCGGCATCGCCGCGCTCATCAAGCAGGCCCACCCGGAGTGGACCTGGTCCCCGATGGCCGTGAAGTCCGCGATGATGACGACGGCGACCACCCAGGACGACAAGGGGCTGCCGATCCAGCGCAGCGGCGAGAACGCCACCCCGCTGGACTACGGCGCCGGCCACGTCCGTCCGGCCCAGGCCCTCAACCCGGGTCTGGTCTACGACTCCTACTCGCCCGACTGGCTGATGTACCTCTGCGGCATCAAGCAGCTCGAGCTCGTCCAGGCGCCGGGCACCTGCGACCGGGTCGGCACCATCGACCCGAGCAACCTCAACTACCCGAGCATCGCGATCGGCGACCTGGCCGGCTCGCAGACGGTCACCCGCTACGTGCGCAACGTCGAGAGCAAGACCGCGACCTACAAGGCGCGCGTCCAGCAGCCGACCGGCGTGAGCGTCAAGGTCGAGCCGGCGGTGCTCACCGTCAAGCCGGGTGAGACCAAGAAGTTCACGGTCACCTTCACCCGCACCGCGGCGCAGATGGACCAGTACGGCTTCGGCGCGCTCACCTGGCAGGGCAACCGCGGCCAGGTCGTCCGCAGCCCGCTCGCGATCCGTCCGGTGGCCCTGGCCGCCGGCACCAGCGAGATCAAGAGCACGGCGACGTCCGGCTCCGAGGTCGTCGCGATCACGCCCGGCTACTCGGGCACGCTGACCGCCAAGCCCGCCGGCGCGATCCCGTCGCAGGTCAGCACCGGCACCGTCGCCAAGGGGGCCGTGCTCACGACGACCGTGCAGGTGCCGGCCGGCACCAAGGCCGCGCGCTTCGCCACGTTCGACGCCGACTACCCCCAGGGTGTCGACATCGACCTGGTCGTCAAGAAGGACGGCAAGGAGATCGGCACCAGCGGCGAGGCCACGGCGCAGGAGCAGGTCACGCTCATGGACCCCGCTGCCGGCACCTACACGGTCGAGGCCAAGCTCTTTGCCGGGGCGGACTCGCTCGCGGTCAAGCAGCACTCGTTCGTGCTGGGCGACAAGGCCGAGGGCAACCTGACGGCCACGCCGGCGACACAGTCCGTGACGATGGCTCGGCCGACCAGCGTGATCGCCGCGTGGCAGGGCCTGACCGCGGGGCAGCACTACTTCGGTGCGATCTCGCTCGGCAACGGCACCGCCACGATCAAGGACGTCCTGGTCAGCCTGGACCCCCAGTGATCTCGGCCCGCTGAGTCGACGACGAGGGCCCGTCACCT
This sequence comes from Arsenicicoccus cauae, assembly GCF_043162025.1. NCBI lineage: Bacteria > Bacillati > Actinomycetota > Actinomycetes > Micrococcales > Intrasporangiaceae > Arsenicicoccus > Arsenicicoccus cauae. The sequence goes on from NZ_CP171001.1 coordinate 1,276,607, forward strand.
CCCGCGAGGAGGGGGCGGGCCCTTCGTCGTCCCCGCGTCGATCAGCGCGTCGTGACCAGGCCGTGCAGGTCGGGGAGCACGAGGTCGGCACCCGCCGCGCGGAGCTCGTCCGCGGAGAAGCTCGTGGTCACGCCGACGACGGTCCCGGCGCCGGCGGACCGACCCGCGCGGACGCCCGCGGGGGTGTCCTCGGCGACCAGGCAGTCCTCGGGCCGGACCCCGAGGGTGCGTATGACGAGCAGGTAGCCGTCGGGAGCCGGCTTGCCCTCGGTGACGTCCTCGCGGGTCACCATCGCCGCGAACCGCCCCGCGCCGCCGAGGATCTCGAGCGCGGTGCGGGCCCAGCGGCGGTCGGCCGAGGTGACGAGCACGCACGGGATCCCCCGCGAGCAGGCGTCGTCGACCAGCTCGCGGGCGCCCTCGACCGGCTCGGGGAGCAGGTCGTGGGGGTGGTGCGAGGCGACCTCGTGAAGGAGCGCGGTCGGGTCCTCGCCGGACCACGGCCCCGGGGTGCCGGCGAAGACGTCGTCCGGACGACGCCCGGTGAACTGCGCCAGCAGGGCGTCGTCGTGCTCCCACCCGCGGGCGCCGAAGAACCGCCGGTAGGTCTCGCGGTGCACGGGCTCGGAGTCGACGAGGGTGCCGTCGAGGTCGAGCAGCAGCGCGGCGGGAGGCCTCAGGCCGGCCACGTCAGCAGCCTCTGCCCGACGGCGACCTGCTCGCCGGCCCGGTCTGCGGGCACGGCACCGGCCGGCTGGTCCAGGACGCACACCATGACGATGGGGGAGCGGTCGCCGGCCTCGACGGTGGCGGGGTCCCAGCGGACCACGACGTCACCCGCCTCGACGTGGGTGCCCTCGGTCGCGACGACCTCGAAGCCCTCGCCGCCGAGCTGGACGGTGTCGATGCCCAGGTGGACGAGCACGGCAATGTCGCCGTCGCCGTCGCCGGCGATGGCGAAGGCGTGCGGGTGGAGCTTGGCGATCGTGCCGGTGATCGGTGCGACGGCCGTCTGCGGCTCGCGGGTGGGGTCGACGGCCAGGCCGGGGCCCACCATCTCGGCGGCGAAGACGGGGTCGGGGACCTCGGACAGCGGTCGGATCGTCCCGGCCGCCGGGCTGAGGACGTCCGTCACAGCAGGTCCTCGATGTCCTCGGCGAGGTTGTCGGCCTCGGGGCCGACGACGACCTGCACGACCGTGCCGGCGACGACCACGCCGTGCGCGCCGGCGGCCTTGAGGGCGGCCTGGTCGACGACGGAGGCGTCCTTGACCTCCGTGCGCAGGCGCGTGATGCACGGCTCGATCTCGACGATGTTGGCGGCGCCGCCGAGGGCGGCGAGGATGTGCTCGGCCTTGCTCATGTCAGGGTCGGTCCTTTCGGGCTGGGCTGGGCTCTCAGCGGGTCTCGGAGGCAGGCGAGCCGGCGTCGGTCTGGGTGACCTTGGCGAGCCCGCGCGGGTTGTCCGGGTCCAGGTCCAGCCGTGCGGCGAGGCGTTCGACGACGAGCTGGGCCGGGACGATGGTGCCGATGGGGGACAGCGTCTCAGGTGCGGCGGGTGCCGGCACGTGCAACCCGCAGGCGCGCACGAAGTCCTCGTCACCACCGACACCGACGACGGTGGCGCCGCGCTCGGCGAGCGACCCGGCCAGCTCGGTCATCGCCGCCGTGAGCGGGCCGTCCTTCGCGGCCACGAGCACGGCCACCGCGCCGGGACGGACGACCGCGATGGGCCCGTGCCGCAGGTCGGCGTAGGAGTAGCCGCGCACCGGGCGCAGGCAGGTCTCCTCGATCTTGAGCGCCGTCTCGAGCGCGGTGCCCAGCAGCAGGCCGCGCCCCGTGACGATGGTCGGGCCCATGGCCTCGGCCAGCGCGCAGGCGGCCTCGTCGACGCCGGTGCCGGCCTCGATGACCTGCGCGATGCGGCCGGGCAGCTCGGCGAGCTCGCCGTCCAGCGCGACCCGCGCACCCTCGTCGGGCGCCAGGGTCGTGGCCAGGACGGCCATGGCGATGGTCTGGCCGAGGTAGGTCTTGGTCGCGGGCACGGCGAGCTCGGGACCGGCCTGGGTGACGAGGGCGAGGTCGGCCTCGGCCGCCAGCGGGGAGTCGCCCACGTTGGTGACGGCGACCGTCGCCGCGCCCTGCTCGCGGACCAGCGCCTGCGTCTCGACCAGCTCCTGGGTGCCCCCGGACTGGCTGATGGTGACCACGAGCGTGTCGGACAGGTCGACGGCGGCGTGGTAGTGCGTGAACACGCTCGGTGCCAGCATCGCGGCGGGGCGTCCGGCATACGTCTCGAGCAGGTACCGGCCGTAGAGGCCGGCGTTGTCGCTGGAGCCGCGCGCCGCGAACAGGACGTGCCGTCGCCCCTCGGCGAGCGCGGCGATCTGCGGACGGAGAGGCGTGAGCGCCTCGATGGTGCGAGTGGCGGCGGCGGGCTGCTCGTGGATCTCGCGCAGCATCTGGCTCTCGGTCATGACGTCTCCTTCGAGTCACGAGTCGGCATCGACGTGGGCGGGTGCGTTGACAGTGATGGCTACCAGGTGGATCCTACAGGTCCGTACTGGTACGGACCAGTTTTACCCCAGCAGCGACGACGCTCCCCACGGACGTCCGGACGAGAGGACCCTGATGCCACCGCGCACCCCGCTCGCCGACGGCCCCGTCCCCAAGCACGTCCAGCTGCGCGAGGCCCTCGCCCGGCAGGTCCGCACCCTCGGCCCCGACGAGGCGATCCACTCCGAGCGCGAGCTCATGGCGGCCTACGACGTCAGCCGGGCCACAGTGCGCCGGGCCATCGAGGGACTCATCGCCGACGGCGTCCTGCACCGCATCCAGGGCAAGGGCACCTTCGTGGCCCGGCCGCGCGTGCAGTCCCACCTGCACCTCGCGTCGTTCACGCAGGACATGCGGCGCCGGGGCCTCACCCCGTCCACGCGCCTGGTCGGCATCAGCCTCGAGCAGCTGCCCGGCCAGGGGGCCGCGGACCTGCGTCTCGAGGTGGGAGCGCCGGCCTGGCTGGTCCGACGGGTCCGGCTCGCCGACGACGAGCCGATGGCCTACGAGCGAGCCTGGTACCCCGCCGACCTGCTCCCCGGGCTCGACCAGCGCGACCTCACCGGCTCGCTCTACGACGTGCTGGCCCGCGACTACGCGCTCACCGTCGACGAGGCCGAGCAGACCGCGTGGGCCGACCAGGCCCAGTCCGTCGCCCGCCACCTGGGGGTCTGCGCCGGCTCCCCCGTCATGATCTTCGACCGGACCTCCCGCTCCCGGGGCCGGCCGATCGAGCGCGTGCGCAGCTGGTACCGCGGAGACCGCTACCAGCTGCACATGTCGCTCGACCGCACGATGGCGCCCTGATGCCGTCGCGCAGCACCACCCCGCACCCCCGAGAGGAACGCCCGATGAGCACCACCAGCACGACGACGGCGTCGGCGCCCCGCGAGCGCAAGGGCCTGGCCGCCGCCCAGAAGCTCGGCCGCAGCCTCATGCTGCCGATCGCCGCGCTTCCCGCGGCAGCCATCCTGCTGCGCCTCGGTCAGCCGGACATGCTCGGTGCCGACGGCGCCGGCTGGACCCAGGTCGCCCCGGTCATCGCGGCCGCCGGCGGCGCGCTCTTCGACAACCTGCCCCTGATCTTCGCCGTCGGCGTGGCCATCGGCTGGGCCAAGAAGGCCGACGGCTCCACCGCCCTGGCCGCCGTCATCGGCTACCTCGTCTTCAAGGGCGTCGGCGACGCCATGTCCCTGATGGTCCTCCAGCAGCCGACCGCGGCCGGCGCCAAGCCCGCCCTGATCAACTACGGCGTGCTCGGCGGGATCATCATCGGCCTGCTCGCCGGGTGGCTGTGGCAGCGCTACTACCGCATCTCGCTGCCGCCCTACCTGGCCTTCTTCGGCGGTCGCCGGTTCGTGCCGATCGTGACGGCCTTCGCCGCGCTGCTGCTCGCCGTGGCCACCGCCTTCCTCTACCCGGCCTTCAACGCCGGCCTCACCTCCGTCGGCGAGTGGGTCGCCCAGAACACCATCCTCGGCGGCTTCGTCTACGGCACGCTCAACCGGCTGCTGATCCCCCTCGGCCTGCACCACATCCTCAACTCCGTGCCGTGGTTCATCCTCGGCGACTACACCGCCGCGTCCGGCAAGGTCGTCCACGGCGACATCGCCCGCTTCCTGGCCGGCGACAGGACAGCCGGCGCCTTCATGACCGGCTTCTTCCCGATCATGATGTTCGCCCTGCCTGCCGCGGCGATCGCCATCTGGCAGGAGGCCAAGCCGGCCGCCAAGAAGGTCACCGGCGGCATCATGCTGTCCGCGGCGCTGACCGCCTTCCTCACCGGCGTCACCGAGCCGCTGGAGTTCGCGTTCATGTTCGTCGCCTGGCCGCTCTACGTCATCCACGCCGTCCTGACCGGCACCTCGCTGGCGCTGGTCAACGCCCTGGGCATCAAGGACGGGTTCGGCTTCTCGGCCGGCGCCATCGACTTCGCGCTCAACCTGGGCATCGCCACCAACCCATGGCTGCTCGTCCCCATCGGCCTGGCCTACGCCGCGCTCTACTACGTCCTCTTCCGGTTCGTCATCCGCAGGTGGAACCTCAAGACGCCCGGCCGCGAGGACGAGGGCGAGGAGAGCGCCGTGCTCGACGCCGACGCCCGCCGATGATCCTCACCGCGCAGCGGCTGCTCACCACCCGGGGCATCACCGGCCCCGGGTGGGTCCGCGTCCAGGGCGACACGATCGTCGAGGTGTCGTATGCCGAACCGCCCGCACCCGGGGCCGGGCCGGACGCCGAGGAGCGGCTGGACCTCGGGGACGTGCTCCTCGCGCCCGGCTTCGTCGACGCGCACAGCCACGGAGGTGGGGGAGCGGCCTACACCGACGGCACGGTCGAGGCCGCCCGCCGGGTGATCGCCACCCACCGCGCCCGCGGCACCACCACGATGATGGCGAGCCTGGTCACCGACACCGTCGACGAGCTCGCCCGGCTGGTGGGGGTGCTCGCGCCGCTGGTGACGGACGGCGAGCTGGCGGGAGTGCACCTCGAGGGGCCTTGGCTGAGCCGCTGCCACAAGGGCGCGCACGACCCGGACAAGCTGGTGCCGCCGACCCGCGCCGACCTCGGTCGGCTGCTCGGCACGCATCCCGGGACCGTGCGGATGGTCACCCTGGCGCCCGAGCTCGAGGGCGGGATCGAGGCGGTCCGCACCGCCGTCGAGCACGGCGTGGTGGCGGCGATCGGCCACTCGGACGCGACCTACGACCTCGCCCTCGAGGCGGTGGACGCGGGGGCGACGGTGGCGACGCACCTGTTCAACGCGATGCGGCCGCTGCACCACCGCGAGCCCGGCATCATCGGCGCGTCGCTGACGGACCCGCGCGTCGCCGTCGAGGTGCTCTGCGACGGCATCCACGTCCACCCGGCGATGGTGCGCCACGCCGCCGACACCTGCCCCGAGCGGCTCATGCTCGTCACCGACGCGATGGCGGCGGCGGGGGCGCCGGACGGTCACTACCTGCTCGGCCCGCTCGGCGTCGAGGTGACCGACGGCGTGGCGCGGCTCGTCACCAACGGCGCCATCGCGGGGAGCACGCTCACGCTGGACCGCGCCGTCCGCTTCGCCGTTCAGGTCGCCGACGTCCCGCTGGAGGTCGCGCTGGCCGCCGCCACCACCAACCCCGCCCGGGTGCTCGGGCTGGACGACCGCGGCACGCTCGAGCCCGGCCGGCGCGCCGACCTGGTCGCCCTCGACGGTGACCTGCAGGTCGCCGCGGTGGTCCGCGCCGGGATCCGCCTGAGCTAGGTCGCGGCCCGCGCGAAGGGGCCGGTCACCGCGATGCGGCGACCGGCCCCTCGGCATACGGGCGGGACCTCGGTCCGGACGGATCCCGAGCTCAGTGACCCACCGGGCGATCCATCCCCTCGGTGTCGCTGTGGTCCGGGACCACGATCGGCCGCAGGCGCGCCCACGCCATGAAGCCGCAGGCGACGACCAGCAGGGCGACGCCGGTCCACAGGTTGGCGTTGACGCCACCGGTCTTGTCGAGCTCCTTGTCCCCGAACAGTCCCATCAGGGTGAGGACCAGGCCGTAGAGGCCGAGCAGGTAGCCGATGAAGTTGCGGATGTCGAACGCGCCCGCCTTGTGCCGACCCGTTCCCGGGCTGTCGTCGGCGGGCTGCGCGGCGGAGGAGCTGGTGCTCATCGGTGCCTCCTCAGGCGAAGATCGTGTTGAGGATGATGACGAGGACGAGAGCCAGGCCGGCCAGCGGCACCGGCCGGGCGAGCAGCGGCAGGGCGGCCGCGTCCGCGTCGGTCAGGTGCTCCTTCGGCGTCTCGGAGTAGACCAGGCCGAGCAGCGACTCGCGCGGCTTGGGCTTGGTCATGAGGGAGACCACGACGCTGACGACGATGTCGACGACGAAGGCCGTGGAGGCGGCGAGGAAGGCCAGGCCCTGCCCCGCCATGTCGAACGCACCACCGAACTTCGAGGCGTACCACAGGCCGATGGCCGAGACGGTGCCGGCCACCAGGCCCGCCCAGCCGGCGGTCGCCGTCATCCGCCGCCAGAACATGCCGAGGATGAAGGTCGCGAACAGCGGGGCGTTGAAGAAGCCGAACAACGTCTGGAGGTACTCCATGACGTTGCCGAACTGCCCGGCGATGCTGGCCGTGAACACCGCGACGATGGTGGCGGCAACGGTGGCCAGGCGGCCGACGCGCAGGTAGTACTCGTCAGGCTTGTCCTTGACGACGTACTCCTGCCACAGGTCGTAGCTGAACACCGTGTTGAAGGCCGAGATGTTGGCGGCCATGCCGGCCATGAACGCCGCCAGCAGACCCGCGATCGCGAGGCCTAGCAGACCGTTGGGCAGCACGTCGCGCATCAGCAGGAGCAGAGCGTCGTTGTAGGTCGCGGTCGTGTCGCCGCCGCCCTTGAGCGTCTTGATCTCGCCGACCAGGACCGCCGCCACCATGCCGGGCAGGATCACGATGAACGGGATGAACATCTTGGGGAAGGCGCCGATGATCGGCGTCTTGCGGGCCGCGGTGATGGAGTTGGACGCCATCGCCCGCTGCACCTCGACGAAGTTGGTCGTCCAGTAGCCGAAGGACAGCACGAACCCGAGGCCGAAGATGATGCCGACGACCGACAGGATCGGGCTGTCGAAGCCCGACAGCGCCTGGCCCGGCCAGGACGACAGCTGCTCGGCGCCACCGGGCGAGGCCGTGACCCGCTCGGTGAACCCGCCCCAGCCGCCGACGCGGTGCAGACCGATCAGTGTCAGCGGCAGCAGCGCCGCCACGATGACGAAGAACTGCAGCACCTCGTTGTAGATCGCGGCCGAGAGGCCACCGAAGGTGATGTAGGACAGCACGATCACGGCGGCGACGATCAGCGACACCCACTGCGGCCAGCCGAGCAGCGCCTCGACGATGCGGGCGAGCAGCAGCAGGTTGACGCCGGCGATCAGCAGCTGCGCCAGCGCGAACGAGATCGCGTTGACCAGGTGAGCGCCCGGGCCGAAGCGACGGAGCATGAACTCCGGCACCGACCGCACCTTGGAGCCGTAGTAGAACGGCATCATCACGACGCCGAGGAAGAGCATCGCCGGGATGGCGCCGATCCAGAAGTAGTGGAAGGTCGGCATGCCCATCTCGGCACCGGTGGCGCTCATGCCCATGATCTCGACGGCACCGAGGTTGGCCGAGATGAACGCGAGCCCGGTGACCCACGCGGGGAGGGACCGGCCGGACAGGAAGAAGTCGATGGAGCTGGAGACCTGGCGGCGGGCGGCGAACCCGATGCCCAGGACGAACAGGAAGTACAGCGCGATCAGGAGGTAGTCGACCCAGGTCGCGTCGATCAAGGTGTCCTTGGCGGCGATGGCCGCCGCTGGAACGAGTGCAGTCATGGGACCACCCTTGCGTCGGTGGAAAGGTATGGCGGGACCCTACGCCCGCCACGGGACGACCACCTACCGGGCCCCTCGTGGTCCTCGCACTGTGGCCGAACCGTCATACTGGGCGGGCCATGTCATCGCTCGCGCCGTCGCCCGCAGAGGAGCGCATCCCTCGTGAGATCTGGGTCCTGGTCGCGGCGGCCCTCGTCATCGCGCTCGGCTTCGGCCTCATCGCCCCTGTGCTGCCCGCCTACGCGCGGTCCTTCGACGTCGGGGTGACGGCGTCGTCGGTCGTCGTCAGCTCGTTCGCGCTGATGCGGCTGGTCTTCGCGCCGGTCGGCGGGCGCCTCATCGGTCGGCTCGGTGAACGCCCCGTCTACCTGCTCGGTCTGCTCGTCGTGGCGGTCTCGACGGGGGCCTGCGCCTTCGCCGGTTCCTACTGGCAGCTGCTGGTCTTTCGTGCGCTCGGGGGCATCGGGTCCACCATGTTCACCGTCTCGGCGGCCGCGCTGATCGTGCGGCTCGCGCCACCGAGCCTGCGCGGGCGGGTCTCGTCGGCCTACGCCTCGGCCTTCCTCACGGGCAACATCCTCGGCCCGGTCGTCGGCGGCACCCTGGCCGGTCTCGGCTATCGCGTGCCCTTCGTCGTGTATGCCGTCACCCTCGTCATCGCGTCGGCCGTCGTCGCGGTGTTCCTGTCCGGCGCGTCGTTGCGGCCGGCCCCCGGCTCGGTCCCGCTGCCGCCGACGACCGTGCGCGAGGCCTGGGCCCACCCGACCTACCGCGCCGTCCTGGGGGCCGGTTTCGCCAACGGCTGGTCGAACTTCGGCATGCGCGTGGCGATCCTGCCCCTCTTTGCCGTCGCCGCGCTCGGCACCTCCCCTGCGGTCGCGGGGCTCGCGCTCGCGGTGTTCGCCGCCGGCAACGCCTGCGCCCTCACCGTCTCCGGCCGGATGGCGGACCTGCGGGGTCGCCGCCCTCTGGTGATCGCCGGGCTCGTGGTCAACGGCGTCTTCACGATGGTCGTCGGGGTCACCGGGTCCCTGTGGCTGCTGTTCGTCGTGTCGCTGCTGGCGGGGGCCGGGGCGGGGCTGTTCAACCCCGCGCAGCAGGCCGCCGTGGCCGACGTCGTGGGCAACGAACGCTCGGCGGGCGAGGCGCTCGCGACCTTCCAGATGGTGCAGGACGCGGGCATGATCGTGGGGCCCGTGCTGGCCGGCGTGATCGTCGACCACGTCGGCTACGGCTCGGCGTTCGCGCTGTCGGGGCTGATCACGCTGTTCGCGGTGGTGCCGTGGCTGCGCGCCCCCGAGACCGCCCCTACCACCACCTGACCCACCCGCACCTCGCCCCCACCCGCACCTCACCCCCACCCGCACCCTCACCCCCGATCTGGGGTTGACCCCGTTCGACGGACACCGGCTTAAGCGGCTTCTGCCGCCGCGTTGAACCCGCGCTCGAAGGCTACCGGGCTGATGTTGCCGAGCGCGCTGTGGCGTCGACGGCGGTTGTACACGGTCTCGATCCATTCGGTGACGCTGCGGATCGCCGCGGCCCGGGTGGCGAATTCGTAGCGGTTGTAGTGCTCGGTCTTGAGCGTTGACCAAAAGCTCTCCTGCTGGGCGTTGTCCCAACAGACTCCCGTGCGCCCCACGGACAGACGCACCTTCAGGTCGCGGGCGGCACGGTCCAGCTGGTCCGAGGTGTACTGGCAGCCGCGGTCGGCGTGGAAGATGACCCCGGTCGTGTCGCCCTCACGGAAGGTGGCCGCGCGACGCAAGGCGTCCTCGACGACGTCGGTGTGCAGGCTGTCGCTGAACGCGTACCCAATCACCCGGCGCGAGCAGCCGTCACGCACCGCGCACAAGTACAGCCAGCCCTCACCAGTGGCCAGGTAGGTGATGTCCGAGGTCCACACCGTGTTCAGCTCTCCTTGGTCGAAGCGGCGCTCAACCAGATCCGGAATCGAGTGCGCGGACGGGTCCACGATCGTGGTCACCGGATGCCACGAGCGGGGACTGATGCCCTCAATCCCCTTGGCGCGCATCACTTTCGCGACCGTCTTACGGGACACGACCTGACCGGCCTGACGCAACTCAGCGGTGATCCGGGGCGAGCCGTACACCCCATCAGAGTCCTCATGAGCGGTCAGGACCTTGTCGGCCAGGTCGAGCAACCGCTGCTCGCGCGGGCCCGGCCCGGCCCCCTGCCGCGCGACCCAGTCGTAATACCCCGACCGGGACACCTCGAGCAGGTGACACATGTCCTCGATCGTGGATCGAGGACCTTCGGTGCAGGCCTTCTCCGCGTGGATCACTGCGAACGCGACGTCTGGTTCGACGCGTTCTCCGCCACGAAGAAGGCCGCTGCTTTTTTCAGGAACTCCCGATCCATCCGCAGCTGAGCGTTCTCCGCGCGCAAGCGTTCCAGCTCGGCCCGCTCATTGATATCGCCCGCCGGCGGCGGCTCATCCATCCGTGCACGCTCCCTGGCGACCCACCGACCCAGCAGCTGCTCACCGATCCCGATCTCTGAGGCGACCGCCGCGATCGTGCGGCCGGAGTCGATCACCAGATGAGCGGCATCACGGCGGTACTGCGGGGTGAAACTCTTCCTCTTGGCACCCATGAAGGCATCCTCTCCCGCCCAGCTACTCAGAGCCGGGCCAGTCAGGGTGTCCGTCGAACGGGGGCAACCTCAGATCATCGGTCCGAGATGTCGACGACCCGTGGCTCGTGGCACTGCTGCGCGGAGCTCGGCGCGCGTCACGATGCCCGCGCGCCGTCTGGCGAGAGCGGTGAGGTAGCCCCGATCTACGGCAACCAGACGGTGGGCAGAGTCAGGGGAGGATGGGGGCATGAGCGAGGGAGCAGATCGCGTGCAGGTGCCCGACGCCGTGCTCGCCCCGGCGCGGGGCGTCGCGCGGGTCTGCGTCCTGACGTGACGTCGCCTGGTTCGTCATACGGTCGAGCACATAGGATTGCACGGACACCTGACCACAGGGAGGGACCCACGATGACCTCGCCCCAGCTGCCCCCGCGCCTCGAGACCGTCCGCGAGACGATTCTGCGCCGCAACCCGGGGGAGGTGGAGTTCCACCAGGCAGTGGACGAGGTGCTCGTCAGCCTGGGGCCCGTGCTGGAGCGCCGCCCCGACTACGTCGACGCCAGCATCCTGGAGCGTCTGGCCGAGCCCGAGCGGCAGATCATCTTTCGCGTGCCGTGGGTCGACGACCAGGGCCGCGTGCAGGTCAACCGGGGCTTCCGCGTCGAGTTCAACTCCGCGCTCGGGCCTTACAAGGGCGGGCTGCGCTTCCACCCCAGCGTCTACCTCGGCATCGTCAAGTTCCTCGGCTTCGAGCAGGTCTTCAAGAACTCCCTGACCGGGCTGCCCATCGGTGGCGGCAAGGGCGGCTCCGACTTCGACCCCAAGGGCAAGTCGGACGGCGAGGTCATGCGCTTCTGCCAGGCCTTCATGACCGAGCTCTACCGCCACATCGGGGAGTACACCGACGTGCCGGCGGGCGACATCGGCGTCGGCGGCCGCGAGATCGGCTACCTCTTCGGGCAGTACAAGCGCATCACCAACCGCTACGAGGCCGGCGTGCTGACCGGCAAGGGCCTGACCTGGGGTGGGGCGCAGACCCGCACGGAGGCCACCGGCTACGGCACCGTGTTCTTCGCCGAGGAGATGCTGGCGATGCGCAAGAGCGGGTTCGACGGCATGCGGGTCGTGGTCTCGGGCTCCGGCAACGTCGCGATCTACGCGGCGCAGAAGGTCGAGCAGCTCGGGGGCACGGTCGTGGCGATGAGCGACTCGGGCGGCTACGTCGTCGACGAGGACGGCATCGACATCGACGTCATGAAGGACCTGAAGGAGGTCCGCCGCGAGCGGATCAGCGCGTATGCCGAGAACCGGTCGTCGGCTCGCCACGTCGCCGACGGTTCCATCTGGGACGTCCCGTGCGACGTGGCCCTGCCCTGCGCGACGCAGAACGAGCTGCCGGTCGCCGGCGCCCGGGCCCTGATCAGGAACGGCTGCCGGGTCGTGGCGGAGGGCGCCAACATGCCCACCACCCCCGACGCGACCGACGCCCTGCAGCAGGCCGGGGTGCTCTTCGCACCCGGCAAGGCGTCCAACTGCGGCGGCGTCGCCGTGTCCGCGCTCGAGATGCAGCAGAACGCCTCACGCGACTCGTGGACCTTCGAGCACACCGAGGAGCGGCTGCGGGAGATCATGTCGGGCGTCTTCGGCACCTGCGCGATGACGGCCGAGGAGTATGGCGTGCCCGGCGACTTCGTCAAGGGCGCAAACATCGCGGGCTTCGTCAAGGTGGCCGACGCCATGCTCTCGCTCGGCGTCATCTGACGAAGGGGGCGTCCCTTCCTGGGCTTTCCTACGGGCCCACCGACCTGCCCGTCGTCGCCACCCGGCCGGTCGCCCCCTCCTGCCGGTCGCGGGGGTGGACAACGTGCTGGCGGCTCTGGTCCAGCTGCTCGTCGACGTCGAGTGGGCCCTCGGCGCCGTGGCCGGCCGCCGCGAGGTGTGGTGCCTCCAGGCCCGGTCCATCACCACCCTCCCGCAGCCCTGCCAGGTCGGGGACCAGCCGGTACGGTAGGCGCCGTGACCTCCCGCAGCACCGCCCGCCCCGCCGGCTCTCCCTCCTCCACGTCATCGTCCCGCCGCTGGTGGCAGGCCTCCCCGCCCGCCAACCTCGCCGCCGTCGCGCCCGAGGTGGCCCGCCGCACCCCCACCAAGGTCGTGGCGCGCCGGCGTCGGGGCAAGGACTGGCACCCCGTCACCGCCACTCAGCTCGCCTCCGAGATCGCGCAGCTGGCCAAGGGTTTCGTCGCGGCCGGGGTGCAGCCGGGAGACCGCGTCGCGCTGATGAGCCGCACCCGCTACGAGTGGATGCTCGTCGACCTGGCGCTGTGGACCGCGGGCGCGATCCCGGTCGCGGTCTACGACTCCTCGTCGGCCTCGCAGCTGGAGTGGATCCTCGAGGACTCCGGCGCGGTCGGCGTCGTCGTCGAGGGGCGCGACGGGGTCGCGATGGTCGAGCAGATCGCGTCCCGGCTGCCGGTCCTCGTCCACCGCTGGAGCATCGACGACATCCGCGACCGCGACGACGCCGATGACATCGACGGCGCGACCAGCCTGGACGTCCTCGTCACCCGGGCCGGCGAGGTCGACGACGCCGAGCTCGACCGGCGCCGCGAGGCACTGACCCGCGACGACCTGGCCACCCTGATCTACACCTCCGGCACCACGGGGCGACCCAAGGGCTGCGAGCTGACGCACGACAACCTCCTGCGGGAGGCCGAGCTGGCCGTGGGGCAGCTGCCCGAGCTGTTCGACCCGGAGGACGCCTGCTGCCTGTTCTTCCTGCCCATGGCGCACGTCCTGGGACGACTCATGGAGGTCGCCTTCCTGCTCGACGGCACCACCGTCGGCCACAGCGACCCCGGCCGCGTGACGCTCGACCTGGCGACGCTCCGCCCGACCTTCACGGTGGCGGTGCCGCGCATCTTCGAACGCATCTACGACGGCGCGCAGCGCAAGGCCGCCAAGGACGGCAAGGGCCGCATCTTCGACGCCGCGACCACCACCGCCATCCGGTGGAGCAAGGCCCGCCAGGGCGGCCGGGTGGGGCCGCTCCTGGCGGCGCAGCACGCGGTCTTCGACCGGCTCGTCTATGCCAGGATCCGCGAGCTCTTCGGCGGCCAGGTGCGCTATGTCGTGAGCGGGGGGGCGCCCCTGGGGGAGCGGCTCGGCCACTACTTCCACGGCATCGGCATCACGGTCCTCGAGGGCTACGGCCTCACCGAGACGACGGGGGCGGCCACCGTCAACACCGCGGCGCAGATGCGCATCGGGTCGGTAGGGCGGCCGCTGCCGACGTATGACGCCCGGGTCGACGCCAAGGGTGAGCTGCTGGTCCGGGGCCGCCACGTCTTCCGCGGCTACTGGGGCAACCCCGAGGCCACCGCGGAGGTCCTCGACGAGGACGGGTGGTTCCGCACCGGCGACCTGGCGCGCATCGACGCCGACGGCTACGTCCACATCACCGGCCGGGCCAAGGAGATCATCGTCACCGACTCGGGCAAGAACGTCTCGCCCGCCCCGCTCGAGGACGTGATCCGCGCGCACCGCCTCGTGTCCCAGGCCGTCGTCGTCGGCGACGCACGTCCGGCGATCGGGGCGCTGATCACCCTGGACGAGGAGGCGGTGGGCGAGTGGCTCGCCGAGCAGGGCCGCCCGGCGACCCCCGTGACCGAGCTGGTGGACGACGCCGCCCTGCGGGCCGAGCTGCAGCGCGCGGTGGACGACGCGAACGCGACGGTGTCGCACGCCGAGCGGATCGCCCGGTTCACGATCCTCCCGGCCGAGCTGACCGAGGAGGGAGGGCACCTCACCCCCACCATGAAGCTCCGTCGCGGCGCGGTGACCTCGCAGTTCGCCGACGAGATCGACGGGCTCTACCGCCGCGGCTGACCGTCCACAGGCCGACACGCACGGCCATGTCGTATGCCGCAGGGTGATCGCCGCCCACCGTCTGGCGCTGCCAACCTGAGAGATGTCTGCACATTTCGCGCCGACGCCTACCCTACCCTCACGTAAGGGTAGGGTTGACGTCATCGCCGAGCTCGCCGACCTTCGCCAAGGAGCCACAGCCGTGACCCGGTCCAACGCCTTCCGGCCCCCGTGGGACGCGCCTCAGCCCGAGCCCGCCCAGCCCACCTCTTGCGATGCCCGCGTCCCTGCCGAGCGCCGCTGGGTCGAGTGGCTCGCCCGGCGCCACCCGATCGTCGACATCCTGCGCGAGGACCGCCAGCGCAACGACGGCATCTCGTCGCCGGGATTCCAGGCCGTCGCGTCGCAGCGTCTGGCCCGCTGGGCAGCCTCCGGTGAGGCCCCGCGATGGGCGCGGGGACCTGTGGGTCGCGCCGCTCGTGCGGGGCAGTGGGTTGCCCGGTCCGTCTACGGCATCGAGATCCCGGCCGAGGTGAGCCTGGGCCGTCGCATCCGGGTCGCTCACCAGGGCGGCATCGTCGTGCACCGCGACGCGGTGATCGGTGACGACGTCACGCTGCGGCAGAACGTCACGATCGGCCTGCACCGCGACGACGTCGACGACCAGGCGCACAACGTGCCGACCATCGGCGAGGGCGTCTCTCTGGGCGCTGGTGCCGTGGTCGTCGGGCCCGTCGCGGTGGGTGCCGGTGCCCGGGTGGGCGCCAACGCCGTGGTCACCGAGGACGTGCCCGCCGGGGGCAAGGCCGTGCTCCCCAAGGGTGTCGTGAGCGGGCCCGACCGGCTCGCGGCGACGCCGCGCGCCTCCTGATCCCGGGCCCTCGCGCGGGACCGATCAGACCCTCGCGCGGGCGGTGGCCTGTCCCAGCCGTTGCCCCAGGTGCTTGGCCGCCGACAACCGCTGCTCGATCTCGGCCATCGCTGTCGTGACGTCCGAGCGGCACTCGTCGACGGTCGCCACGTCGTGGACCGTGCCTTCGCCGTTCTCCAGCGCCAGGCAGGCGTCGACGATCGGACGGATCCGCTCGAGAGGCAGCCCGATGATCTTGAGGTCCATCACGAGCCGCAGCCGCTCGACGGCCTCGGCGCCATAGATGCGGAAGCCGCCGTTGGTGCGGCCGCGGGGCGTCACGAGCCCCAGGTCCTCGTAGTGCCGGATGGACCGCAGGCTCAGCCCCGTCAGGTCGGCGACGTCCCCGATGTGCAGAGGGCGGTCGGGGACGGGCCCGGACACGGGCGAGGTCAGCATCGAGGACTCCGGGGGCCTGGTGGGCAGGGTGGCTGGCTAGGCATCCTAGCCCGGTCAGGCCCAGACCCCCGACGATCCCCGGCGATGGCTGTCGACCAGGTGGGTGTCGATGATGCCGAGGGCCTCCATCAGGGCGTGCATCGTCGTCGGCCCCACGAATCGGAACCCGCGCGCCTTCAGCGCCCGCGACAGCGCCACCGACTCCGGGGACGTGGTCGGGATCTCGGCGAGGGTCCTCGGCGCGGGGGTCGCGGCGGGGCGGTGGGACCAGACGAGCTCGGGCAGCCCGCCCTCGCGGCGCAGGGCCACGGTCGCGCGGGCGTTGGTGATGGTCGCCTCGATCTTGCGGCGGTTGCGGACGATGCCGGCGTCGCCCATCAGCCGCTCGACGTCGCGCTCGCCGTAGGCCGCGACGACGTCGGGGTCGAAGTCCGCGAAGGCGGCGCGGAAGGCCGGTCGCTTGCGCAGGATCGTCGCCCAGGACAGGCCGGACTGCAAGGCCTCCAGGCTCAGCCGCTCGTAGACCCCGCGCTCGTCGCGGACCGGCATCCCCCACTCGGTGTCGTAGTAGTCGCGCAGGAGAGGGTCGGTCGCCGCCCACGGTGGGCGCGCCAGGCCGTCCTCGCCGATCACGATCTCGCTCAACGACTCTCCTCAGGTGCCGGTATGCCGATCCGCCGGCGTGACCGCGGCGGACTCCATTGCCAGCAGCCACCGCTTGGCCGCGGCTCCACCACGATAGGCGCCGGTCGTGCCGTCGCTGCGGACGACGCGGTGGCAGGGCACGAGGATGGGGACGGGGTTGGTGGCGCAGGCCGTCCCGACGGCCCGCACCGCGCGCGGGTTGCCGCAGGAGGTGGCGACGGCGGCGTAGGACTCCGTCCTCCCGTAAGGGATCTCGCGCAGGTGGTCCAGGACCTGTCGCCGAAATCCCTGGGCCAGCACCAGGTCCGTGGCCACGCGGATCTCGTCCCGGCGTCCGGCGAAGAACTCGTCGAGCTCGCGCGCAACGTCGTCGAGGGTGGATCCCGCGGGCAGGACACGGGGCGACAGGCGGCGGGCCAGGTCGGCGACGACCTCGTCGAACCCCTCGTGGGAGAACGCGACCCGGACCACCCCTCGGGGGGTGGCAGCCACGAGCAGGGGCCCGAGAGGTGAGTCCACGCTCCGGTGCCGCAGGTCGAGCTCGCCTGCGGCGAGGGCGCGTTCGGCGAGGCGGGCGCGCAGCGCAGCCAGGTGCGACGGGTCGACGTGGTCGAGGGCGGCGAGGTCAGTCATGCGGGTCCTCCTCGGCGAGCAGGGGATACGTGCGGCGGAGCGCAGCGATGCCGTCGGCGCAGGCCCGGCGCGCGGCGGCCGGTGTGCTGCCGAGGATCGCCGCGACCTCGGCGTGCGGCAGCCCGGCCAGGTGGTGGTAGGCGACGGCCTGCCGCTGTCGGTCGGTGAGCCCGGCCAGCGCGCGCCACAGGTCGGGGTCGTGGTCGTGCGGGTCGCCCTGGCGTGCAGGACGGTCTGGGAGGTGATCGGTCGGTGTGCTGCGAGCGTCCTTGCGCACCAGGTCGATGGCCTTGCGGTGCGCGATCGTGACCAGCCACGCCTCGACATTGGCGTCCGCGTCCAGCCGTGGCCAGGCGCGCAAGGCCGCGAGGAAGGTCTCGGACCAGGCGTCCTCGGCATCGACGGGCCCCACCACGGCGCGGCACACCCGCAGGACGGTGGCCCCGTGCGCGGTGACCACGTCCTCGAAGGGCTCGGTGCGCGGCATACGAGATCCGTTGCTGCTCAAAAGAGGCGACCGGTCACGTCGGCCGCCGGCTCCTCGTGCGCGAGGAGCCAGCGCTTGCGTTCCAGGCCCCCTGCGTAGCCGGTCAGGGAGCCGTCGGACCCGATGACGCGGTGGCAGGGGACGACGACGGAGATCGGGTTGGCGCCGTTGGCGTTGCCGACCGCCTGGGCCGCGCCCGGCTGGCCGAGGGCCCGCGCGAGCTGTCCGTAGGACCGCGTCTCGCCATACGGGATCTCGCGCAGCTGGGCCCACACGCGGTGCTGGAAGGCATCGCCTGGCGGCGCCAGCGGCAGGTCGAAGGTCGTGCGCCGGCCCGCGAAGTACTCGCCCAGCTGGGCGCTCACGCGCGCCAGCAGCGGGTCGTCGTCGACGCGAGCACCGTGGTCGGTGACGGCAGGCCGGCGTCCGTGCGCCTCGAAGTAGACCGCGATCAGCGCGTCCCCGTCGGCGACCGCGGTCAGCGGCCCGACGGGGCTGTCGATGATCGTGTGGCGACGCATCCTGCTCCTCGGGACTCGTGTGTCGCGCGGCTTCGTGCCCCGCCTCACACCGTAGACGCCGCAGCCTGCCGATGTGTGAGGTCCGGGTGCTAGACCGGCGCCAGGGGGTGTTGGGGCGGGTCGGGGAGGACGACCTCGATCGCCCGGCCGGTGCGCACGTCACCACCCCGCTCGATCACCGCCATCACTCCAGCCTGGCACAGGCCTACCGATAGGTCTGGGCGATGCCGTGCCAGGCCAGCTCGGCGAGCTGGTGCGTGAGCTCGGCCCGTGTCATCCGGGCGGCGGGGTCGGCGGCGAGCCAGTCGTCGGCGCACGCCTGCACCGAGCCGACGAGGGCCACAGCCCACACGTGGGCGATCGCCGGGGTGGTCGTGTCGTCGAGCAGACCGGCGATGGTGGCCGCCACCTGGCTGGTGATGCCGGGCACCGGGTCGTCGTCCAGGGGGCCCTCGACCAGCGGACGTCGTATGACGAAGCGGTACAGCTCGGGGTCGCGCTCCACCAGGCGCAGGTAGGCGTCGATGACGGACTCCAGCACCTCGCGCGGCGAGGCGTCGGCGTCGAGTGACGAGCGAACCCGGCCCACGATCTGCCCCTCTACCCGTTGCGCCACCGCTCGGTACAGGCCCGTCCGATCGTCGAAGTGCCGGTAGATCACGGTCTTGCTGGTCCCCGCCTGGGCCGCGACGTCGTCGAGACCGACCCCGGCGCCGTGCCTGCGGATGGCGCGGACGGTGTGGTCCACGAGCTCGACCCGACGCTGGCGACGGTGCTCGTCCCAGCGCGAGGCGCGCCCGTCGACTCGTCCGTCGGCGCGCCCGGCGTCGTCGTCCGAGGCGGGAGTGGCGCTCGTCATACGCCAGAAGTTATCAGGTGATCAAGGTATCGGATACTCAGGGTATCGGTTAGATTGGCGGGAGCGTCCGACCCGTCTCGCACAGGAGCACCCATGACGACCACCCGTCGCGTCGCCGTCCTCGGCGGCAATCGCATCCCCTTCGCCCGGTCCAACGGCGCCTACGCCAAGGCCTCCAACCAGGACATGCTCACCGCCGCGCTCGACGGGCTGGTCGCCCGCTACGGCCTCGCGGGGCAGCGGCTCGGCGAGGTCGCCGCCGGGGCCGTGATCAAGCACTCGCGCGACTTCAACCTCACCCGCGAGTCCGTGCTCGGCACCCGGCTGTCCGCGCAGACCCCGGCCTATGACCTGCAGCAGGCGTGCGGCACCGGCCTCGAGGCCGCGATCCTCGTCAGCAACAAGATCGCCCTCGGCCAGATCGACGTCGGCATCGCCGGTGGCGTCGACACCACCTCGGACGCCCCGATCGTCATCAGCGAGGGCCTGCGCCGCACCCTGCTCACGGCGATGCGAGCCAAGACCCCCCTGGCCCGCGCCAAGGCGGTCGCCGGCCTGCGACCCCAGCACCTCGCGCCCGTCGCCCCGCAGAACGACGAGCCACGCACCGGGCTCTCGATGGGCGAGCACATGGCCCAGACCGCCAAGCGCTGGGGCATCACCCGCGAGGCGCAGGACGAGCTGGCCGCCGCCTCGCATCGCAACCTCGCCGCCGCCTACGACCGTGGCTTCTTCGACGACCTGATGACGCCGTTCATGGGCCTCACCAGGGACAACAACCTGCGCCCCGACTCCACGGTCGACAAGCTCGCCACGCTCAAGCCCGTCTTCGGCAAGGGTGAGGGCGCCACGATGACCGCGGGCAACTCCACCCCGCTCACCGACGGCGCCTCGACCGTGCTCCTCGCGAGCGAGGAGTGGGCGCGCGAGCACCACCTCGAGCCTCTCGCCTGGTTCGTCGACGGCGAGACGGCGGCCGTCGACTACGTCCACGGCGACGAGGGCCTGCTGATGGCGCCGGCGTATGCCGTGCCCCGCCTGCTCGCGCGGAACGGCCTGAGCCTGCAGGACTTCGACTTCTACGAGATCCACGAGGCCTTCGCCTCGACGGTGCTGTCGACCCTCGCGGCGTGGGAGGACGAGGACTTCTGCCGCGAGCGGCTCGGCCTGGACGCCCCGCTCGGCTCGATCGACCGCGCCAAGCTCAACGTCAACGGCTCGTCCCTCGCGGCGGGCCACCCCTTCGCGGCCACCGGTGGCCGCATCCTCGCCAGCCTGGCCAAGATGCTGCACGAGCGGGGCTCGGGCCGCGGCCTGATCTCCATCTGCGCGGCCGGTGGCCAGGGCGTCGTCGCGATCGTGGAGGCCTGAGGTGACCGACCAGTACTCCGACTTCGTCAACACCCCCTTCGGCAAGAATGTCGCCCAGCGGCTGGGGCTGCCCGCCCCGGTGCGCCTGCGGCGCTACGAGCCGGGCCAGATCCTCTGCGAGTCACCGGTGCTCGTGGCCGGGACGGGCTCGTATGCCGCGAGCGTGCGCTCCCTGCTCACCAACGCCGCTGTCTCCGTGGTGGGCTCGCTCGACGAGCTGGGTGAGGGCCGCCTCGGTGGCATCGTGCTCGACCTGTCGGACGCGCGTCGGCCCTCCGACCTCGCGGCGCTGCCCGAGCTGGGGGCGCCGGCCGTCAAGCGGCTCGCCCGCAACGCGCGCGTCGTCGTCCTCGGCACCGACCCCACCCAGCTCACGGACCCCGTGCAGGTGGCGACCCAGCGCGCGCTCGACGGGTTCACCCGATCCCTGGGCAAGGAGCTCCGAGCGGGCGCGACGGCCAACCTCGTCCTCGGGCCGGTCCGCGAGGGCGGCACCCGCGAGGGCGTCTCGCAGCAGGCCGAGGCCAACGTCGGCGAGGCCGTGCGCTTCTTCCTCTCGGGCCGGTCGGCCTTCGTCGACGGCCAGCCGGTCCGGGTGAGCGACGCTGCGGCGCAGGCCAACCCGTCGGTCGACCGCCCCCTCGACGGCCGGGTCGCCGTCGTGACGGGCGCCGCTCGCGGGATCGGTGCGGCCATCGCCCGCACCCTGCACCGCGACGGCGCCACGGTCGTGTGCGTCGACGTGCCCGCGGCCGGCGAGGCCCTGGCGCGCGTGGCCAACGAGGTGGGCGGCACCGCGCTCCAGCTCGACGTCACCGCCGAGGACGCCGGCCGACGCATCCTCGACCACGCCCGCACGCGTCACGGCGGCCTCGACATCGTGGTGCACAACGCCGGCATCACCCGCGACAAGCTCTTCGTCAACATGGACGAGTCCCGTTGGGACAGCGTCATGGCCGTCAACCTCGCCTCGATCGTGCAGATGAACGAGACCCTCCTCGGCCCCGACGGTCTCGGCGAGGGCGGCCGCCTGGTGTGCCTGTCCAGCCAGTCGGGCTTCGCGGGCAACCGCGGCCAGACCAACTACTCGGCCACCAAGGCCGCGATCATCGGGCTCGTGGGCGCCCTCGCCCCGCAGCTCGCGGAGCGCGGCATCACCATCAACGGCGTCGCCCCCGGCCTGATCGAGACCGAGATGACCGGCAAGATGCCGTTCGCCACGCGTGAGGCGGCCCGGCGACTGTCCTCCCTGCAGCAGGGCGGTCTGCCGGTCGACGTCGCCGACACGATCGCCTGGCTCGTCCAGCCGGCCTCGGCGGGGGTCAACGGCCAGGTCATCCGGGTGTGCGGGCAGAACATGATCGGGGCGTGAGCGCAGGATGACGACCGACCAGCCCGCGCTCCCCAGCCGGGAGCTCGGCGAGATCCGCGAGATCCGCGAGTCCCCGTCACTGGTGGGCTCGCTTGTGCGCGGCGCCCTTACCGCCAAGGGCCGGGGCGGTGACCTGACCACCCGGCGCCTGCTGCGCCGCGGCGTGCAGGTCGACCGGGGTCACCTCGCGGACTACCAGCGCCTCGTCGGGGCGCCGGGAGGCGACGTCCTGCCGCACGCCTACCCGCACCTGCTGGGCTTCCCGCTCGCGGCCAAGATCATGTCCGACCGGGACTTCCCGCTACCCATGCCCGGTCTCGTGCACGTCGAGAACGCCACGACCGTGCACCGCACCCTGACCGCCGGTGAGGACTACGACGTCACCGTGTGGGCCGAGGCGCTGCGCCCTCACCCCAAGGGGCGACTCATCGACCTGGTCACGCTCCTGCAGGTCGACGGCGAGGCGGTGTGGGAGGAGACCAGCACCTATCTGCAGCGGGGTCGCGGCGACGACGGCGCCCCGCGCGGCGCGGACGCGCCCGGCATACCGGCGGGTGAGCCGTGCGCCCGGTGGCGGCTGGCCGACGACCTGGGCCGCCGCTATGCCTCCGTCTCGGGGGACGTCAACCCGATCCACCTGCACCCGCTGACCGCGCGGGCCATGGGGTTCCCGCGGGCCATCGCCCACGGCATGTGGACCGGCGCACGGACCCTCGCCGCACTGGGCCCCGCGAGCGCCGGCCCGAGCCGGTCGCACGTGTGGTTCCGCAAGCCCGTGCTGCTGCCCACCACCGTCGACCTCGTGGTGGACCGCTCCGGCGACGTCCAGGTCGCCGCGATGCGCTCGAGCAAGAGGCCCGAGACCGTCCACCTGGTCGCCACCCTCGAGGCCTGACCGGCGTCGCCCGGGGCCCCGCCCGGGCGCGTCAACGACCGCTGATGCGGGAGTACGGGATCCGCTTGATGTCCAGCACCTCGCCGACCGTGCCCCACTCGTCCCGGCCGAGCCGGGCGAGCGGCTTGAGGTCGCGGATCCGGGCGTGCGGGCCGTCGGGGCGGCTGAGGTCGAGGACGTCCTCGTCGACGGCGACGTGCTGCACCGCGCCGATCACCACTGTCGAGTCGCCGAGGGTGAGGGCGGCGTGCAGACGGCACTCGATGGCCACCGGGCTGGCGGCCAGCCGGGGCACGGCGACGGTGACGCTGGGCTCCCGCTCGAGCTGGAGCGCGTCGAGCTCGCTCACCTGTGGCGGGTAGTCCGTGCCCGACGCGTTGCCCACCTCGACGTGCCGCTCCCCGAGCAGGTGCACGACGAACTCTCCTGTCTCCCGGACGTTTCGCAGGGTGTCCTTGACCCCCACCGAGGTGAACTGGACCATTGGCGGGTCCACGCACGCCACGGTGTAGAACGAGTGCGGTGCGAGGTTGTCCACCCCCGCGGCGGACCGTGAGGTGACCCAGGCGATGGGCCGCGGGACGATCACCGACGTCAGCAGGCGATAGAGGGCCGGGTTGTCCGGGGCGTTCTCTCCGTGGACCGGGAAGTCGTGACGCATGCCGCCACCCTAGCTAGAGTCCCCGCCATGGAGACCCTCGACCACGACGGCGGACCGGTCGTCACCTCGACGCCCGAGCTCGTCCGTCGGCTGGCGGAGGCCATCGACGGCCCCACACGCCGCAAGGCGCGCGCCTTCGAGATCGTGCTCGTCGGGCTGACTGTCGTCGCGGCGGTGGTCGTGGCGTTGTCTGGCGGATCGATCTCGTGGTGGCTGGCCCTCGCGCCCGCCATCCTGGCGCTGGTCCTCGTGGGGGCCGACGTCGGTCGGCGCCGACGGGTCACCTCGGCCCTCGGTCGCCAGGAGCGCTTCGCCCTGCGGTATGACGCCCCCGCCCGCCTCGTGCGCTTCCCGCTCTCGGGGACGGAGCACCCGCTCGACCGTTTCCGTCGGGCGCGGGTCACCGACGACGGCGTGCTCGTCCTGGAGCGCCGCGACAACACCCGCACCCCGCTGCCCGTCGACGCGATCCCCGCCGACCAGCGCGACTCGCTCCTCGCCGACCTCGACGGCTGACGCCGCGCCGTCCCGAGCCGCGGGGTGTGATATTTCTGCTGGGGGACGCGGGGTGTGCGCGTGTGGGGTCGCTGGGTGTGACTTTTCTGCTGGGGGAGCGCGGGGTGTGCGCGTGTGGGGTCGCTGGGTGTGACATTTCTGCTGGGGGAGCGCGGGATGTGCGCGCGGGTCGGGTCAGGCGTCGCCGAGGTGCTTGAGGGCCTCGCGGACCGACAGGGGCGACAGGCGGGTGCGCCGGGTCGCGACATACGTCCGCACCCAGGTGGGGTCGACGCGGGCGTGCTGGCGCAACGCCCAACCGATCGCCTTGCGGATGAAGAACTCGCGGTCGCCGAGGTTGGCGTCCAGGCAGTCCTGCAGGAGCGCGACGTCGGTGCGGCTCTTGCTGTCGAGCTGGCCGATGATCGAGGCTCGGCGCAGCCACAAGTCGTCCGACCTCGACCAGTCGCGCAGCTGCGACGCGAATCCCGGCTCCGCGCGCAGGATCTCGCCGACGACCGGCGTGGTCGCGTCGACGACGTCCCACCACGCGCCGGTCGTGATCAGGTGCTCGAGCAGAGGTGCCAGCGCCGTGTCCCGCCAGTCGCGGTGGGCCCGGTGCCGGAGCAGCTCGATCGCGGTGTAGCGCTCCTCGCGGTGGGTCGCCTCGTCCCACAGCCGGCGGATGGTGGCCTCCCACTCCTCGCGGGTGGCCAGGCGGTGCGCCGCGAGGATCGGGCGGGTCACGAGCCGTCGCTGCGGTGTCGTCAGCCCGTGGAACGGCATGGCCGACCGCATGTAGCGCTGCTGCCCGGCGGCCCGCTCCGGGTCGGCGTGCGCGGCCAGGGCCGCCCGGACCTGCGCGACCAGGGTGTCGGCGTCGCTCACGCCGTCAGCGTAGCGATGCGTGACCGACCGCGGGTGCCGCGGCTCAGTGCGGGCCGCCGGGCCGCCACTGGTCGGGGTCGGGCACGCCCGCCGAGATGATCGAGCCGTCCGTGCGCAGGTCCCCGATCACCGGGTGCGAACCCTGCAGGCTGGCGCGGCGCTCGCCCTGCCCGTCGAGCGGGACGGTGACGGGTGAGCCGGCGGTCACGGCATACGAGACCCCACGGACCGACAGGTCGACCCGGGTGCCCTCCTCGACCTCGAAGGCGATCGACTCCTGCCGCACGGTGACGCGGATCCTGGTGCCGCGCAACCGGATCGGGAAGGTCAGCTGGGGCCAGGCGTCGGGCATGCGGGGGTCGAAGGACAGGGTGCCGTGGTAGTCGCGCATCCCCGCGAAGCCGTGGACCAGGGCGTTCCAGACGCCGCCCGCGGAGGCGATGTGCACGCCGTCGGAGGTGTTGCGGTGCAGGTCGGCGAGGTCGACGAAGAGCCCGGAGTAGAAGTACTTGAGCGCCATGTCGGCGTAGCCCACCTCGGCGGCGATGATCGACTGGACCACGGCCGACAGGGTGGAGTCGCCCGTCGTGATCGGGTCGTAGTAGTCGAAGTCGCGGCGCTTCTCCTCGAGGGAGAAGCGGTCGCCCTGCAGGAACAGCGCGAGCACCACGTCGGCCTGCTTGAGCACCTGGAAGCGGTAGATCACGAGCGGGTGGTAGTGCAGCAGCAGCGGTCGTTTCGTGGGGTCGGTGCGGGACAGGTCCCAGACCTCGCGGTCGATGAAGTGGTCGTCCTGCGGGTGGATGCCCAGCTCTTCGTCGTAGGGGATCTCCATGTGCTCGGCGCACGCGTCCCACTCGACGACCTCCTCGTCCTCGAGCCGCAGGCGTCGCACGAGCCGGGCGTAGCCGGAGGGGTCGGTCTCCCGCAGCTCGCGGACCGCGCGGGCGGCGCGCTCGAGGTTGTCGCGGGCCATGACATTGGTGAACAGGTTGTTGTTGACGACGGTGGTGTACTCGTCCGGGCCGGTGACCCCGTGGATCTGGAAGGTCCGGTCGCCGTTCTCGCGCCAGAAGCCCAGGTCGGCCCACATGCGCGCGGTCTCGACCAGCACGTCGATGCCGTCGCGGGCCATGAAGCCCACGTCGCCCGTGACGTCGTGGAACTTGCTGAACGCGAAGGCCACGTCGGCGTCGATGTGGTACTGCGCGGTGCCCGCGGCGTAGTAGGCCGAGGCCTCCTCGCCGTTGATCGTGCGCCAGGGAAAGAGGGCGCCGCGCTGCGACAGGTCGCGGGCGCGCTCACGGGCCTTCGGCAGCATCTGCACCCGGGCCCGCAGGGCATTGCGGGCCACCTCGGGGGAGGTGTAGGTGAGGAACGGGACGACGTAGACCTCGGTGTCCCAGAAGTAGTGCCCCTCGTAGCCGGAGCCGGTGACGCCCTTGGCCGCGATGCCCAGCTGGTCCGCGCGCGCCGACGCCTGGGCGAGCTGGAACAGGCTCCAGCGGATCGCCTGCTGCAGCGCGGGGTGGCCCTCGAGCTCGACGTCGGTGTTGGCCCAGTAGCGGTCCATCCACTCCCGTTGCTGCTCGACGTAGAAGTCGACGCCGTGCTCGCGGACGCGGTCCAGGGTGCGCCGGCACCGGTCGACGAGCTCGCGCACGGGGACGCCGCGCGACGTGTGATAGCTGACGGCCTTGGTGATCGTGACGGTCTGGCCCTGCTTGGCGTCGATGCGATAGATCTTGCGGCCGCGGTCCTGGTCGCTGTCGATGAGCTCCTCGTATGCCGCCTCTGTCTCGATGGTGTGGTCAGCGCCGACGGCGAGGGTCATGCCGGACTGCGCGGTGCGGTAGCCGAGGATCATGCGGCGGTCGCTGTGCCAGTGCGACTGCGGCTCGAGCACCCGCTGGCTGAAGGCCGCAGCCTTGCGGGGGTCGTGGCCCTCGCCCATGGCGGCCGCGCGCACGTGGTACTCGTCCTTGCCGTCCTGCCGGTTGATGATCTGGCTGGACACGACGATCGGGGCGTCGCCCTCGAGCAGGGTCACCTCGAGGGTCATCAGGGCGAGGTGACGCTCGGTGAAGCTCACCATCCGGGTCGAGCAGATCCGCACCCGCTTGCCGGACGCGGTCCGCACCTCGACGTCGCGGGTCTGCCTGCCGGACCGGAAGTCCAGGGCGCGCTCGTAGTGCACGAGGTCGGCGACGGACAGCAGGAGCGGCTCGTCGTCGATGTAGAGCTTCATCAGCTTGGAGTCGGGGACGTTGACGATGGTCTGCCCGACCTTGGCGAAGCCGAAGGCCTGCTCGGCGTGCCGGATGTCCCAGGTCTCGTGGAAGCCGTTGATGAAGGTGCCGTGCGTGTGCGCCTCGCGCCCCTCGGGCGGGTTGCCGCGCATGCCGAGGTAGCCGTTGCCCACGGCGAACAGCGTCTCGGTGGTGCCGAGGTCGTCGCCGGAGTACTCGGTCTCGACGAATCGCCACGGCTCGACGGGGAAGCGGGTGCGGTCCAGCGGGTCGGCCGTCAGGTGCAGCGGCGTCACGGCACCAGCTCCGCGAGGTCCGAGACCACGACGTCGGCCCCGGACGCGGTGAGGCGGTCCACGCCGGCGCCACGGTCGACGCCCACGACCAGCCCGAAGCCGCCCGCACGCCCCGCCGCGACGCCGGACTCGGCGTCCTCGAGGACGACCGCGCGCTCGCGGGGCACGCCGAGGCGCTCCGCGGCGTCGAGGAAGGTGTCGGGGGCGGGCTTGCCGGCGAGGCGGTCCTGCCGCGCGACGACGCCGTCCACGATCACGGGGAAGCGGTCGACCAGCCCGGCCGAGGTCAGCACGGGGCGGGCGTTCTGGGAGGAGGAGACGACCGCGACCTTGGTGCCGATGGCGGCGAGGTGGTCGAGCAGCTGCACCGAGCCGGCATACGGCTCGACGCCGTCGCGCTCGAGGACGGTGCGGAAGGCGTCGTTCTTGCCGTTGCCGAGGCCGCAGACGGTCTCGGTGCCGGGCGCGTCGGTGGGCTCGCCCTCGGGGAGCATGATGCCGCGCGAGGCGAGGAAGGTCCGCACGCCGTCGTAGCGAGGCTTGCCATCGACGTAGGCGAAGTAGTCCTCGTCGGTGTAGGGCTCGGCGATCCCGCGCGAGGTGAGGTAGGCGTTGAACATCTCGCTCCACGCCCGCATGTGCACGATCGCCGTCGGGGTGATCACGCCGTCGAGGTCGAAGAGCGCAGCGTCGTATCGGGTCCAGTCCACACCACGAGGGTACCGACGTTCCCGCCGCTCTTGAACGATCCAGCCGCGATTGCCCCGCACGAGCGCCGGGGGTCGCCCAGCGTGACGAGGGGTGGGCCGGGCAGAGTGGTCCCATGACGACGACCGAGCGCACTCCCGCGCAGTCCGTGGCAGGGATCGAGATGGGCGGCACCAAGGTGGTGTGCGCCATCGGTTCGGGCCCGCAGGACCTCCGCGAGCGGACGGTGATCCCCACGACGAGCCAGGACGAGACGCTCGGCGCCGTGAGCGACTGGCTGCAGGCGCGGCTCGACGAGGGGGAGGACCTGGCCGCGCTCGGGGTCGCGTCGTTCGGGCCGGTGTGCCTGGACGAGGCCGACCCGGCCTACGGCCGGATCACGACCACCCCCAAGCCGGGCTGGCGTGACACCGACGTGGTGGGTCGCCTGCGGGAGAGGTTCGGGCTGCCGGTGGGGTGGGACACCGACGTCAACGGCGCTGCGCTCGCCGAGCAGCGCTGGGGTGCGGGGCAGGGGGTCGGGTCGGTCGTCTACCTCACCGTCGGCACCGGGATCGGCGGCGGCGCGGTCCTCGACGGCCGACCGGTGCACGGCCTGCTCCACCCTGAGATGGGGCACGTCCTCGTCGAGCGTCACTCGGACGACGCCTACGACGGCCGCTGCCCCTACCACGGGCGGTGCGCGGAGGGTATGGCGAGCGGCCCGGCCTTCGCGGACCGCTACGGGACGCGCCTGGAGCTGCTGGACCCCGCCCGCCAGGCCGAGGCGGCGCGGCTCGCGGGCTACTACATCGGTCAGGTGACCGCGGCGCTGGTGCTGATCCTCTCGCCGCAGCGCATCGTCGTCGGCGGCGGCGTGCCGCACCTGCCGGGAGCGCTGGAGGCGACGCGCGCCGCCATGGTGGGCAGGCTCGGCGGCTACATCAGCCGGCACGAGATCACCGGCGGTGCAGGCGATTACGTCGTCGCACCGGGTCTGGGCGACGACGCCGGCGTCCTCGGCGCCATCGCCCTCGGGCTCGACGTCAGCGGCTGACGAACGGATCCACGATGGTCACGCCGCGGAGCGTCGACCCGGTGGCGAGGTCCTCCGTCCACAGCTCCGTGCAGCCCGCCTCGGCTGCCGCCTCGACCACCATGGCATCCCAGATGTTCAGCTGATGGTCCCTGGCGGTCGTCGCTGCCCGGACCACCAGGTCGGCGTCTGTGGTCACGCAGGGGAGCTGTGCCAGCCGTGCCACGACGACCTGCGCGTCGTCGAGACCGACCGGTGGACGGAACTTCCGGGTCAGCACCGAGTGGAGCTCCAAGAGGACCTGGGTGCTGACGGTGAACCGGTGACCTGGTCGCTGCAGGAGTCGGCCTGCCGCGATCTGCTTGGAGGGTTCGCCATCGTCGTAGAGGTAGGCGAGGACGTTGGTGTCGAGGAAGATCTCAGGCACGGTGCAGCTCGTCCCTGCTCCACGACCGAGGGCCGTTGTCGGCCCCCGCTCCGGACGCGCGGACCACGCTCAGGGTGTCGGTGAAGATCTCCGCCTGGGGCACGTCCCCGGCATACCTGCGCAACATCTCGGCGAGATAGCCGTTGACCGACTCGCCCCGCTCCAGGGCTCGTATGCGGGCGCGCCGCAGGGTCTCACCGTCCACGGTCACGGTAAGGTTCGCCATTTCATCAGTGTAACGCTGCATCAGTGCTGCACGGGTTTACGGCGTCACCCAGGATGACGTGGCACGATCTGCGTCGCTGTCGTCAACCGTGCCGAGGAGTCTCGTGAGCCCCCGCCTGCTGTACCGCCGTCTCGCCCGGGCCGAGGTGGTCACCTGGACCCTGCTGATCGCCGGCATGGTCCTCAAGTACGTCACGCGCACCACCGAGCTCGGGGTGCGGGTCGGTGGGCTGGTGCACGGTGTGGTCTTCCTCGCCTACGCGCTCGTGACGGTCGTGGTGGCGATCGACCGGCGCTGGTCTCTCGGCACGACCCTGGCCGGACTGGCGTCGGCCGTGGTGCCCTACGCCACCGTGCCGTTCGAGTCGTATGCCGAACGGCGCGGCCTGCTCGCCGACCGCTGGCGCCTGGCGGCCGGCGGCGACGCCCCGCGGACGCTGCCGCAGCGGCTCGTCGCCATGGGTCTGGCCCGCCCCCTCCTGGCCGTCCTCGTCGCGGCGCTCGTCGTCGCCGTCGTCACGGCCGTGCTGCTCTGGCTGGGACCGCCGGTCCCGCAGCGCTGACGGGTGACGGGCGCCGGGTCGGGGTCGTGGTGACCCTCGTGGTCAAGCCGCTGCGGGCAGTCTTCGGGCTGCTCGAGCGGGTGCTCCTCGGCCGGCTGCTCCTGTGGCTGACCGTGCCGGCGGCCCACTGGCGCTGCAGCACCGAGGTGCGGCAGCAGCGAGGGGCGACCTCACCGCAGCTGTGAGCGGAAGGCTCGGGCGTAGGCGGTCTGGCCGTCGATGGTCGGGTGCATGGACGAGCCGTCGATCGACACCGCGCCCGTGGTCGCCGAGACGGTGCCCTTGACGGGCGTGATCCACGACGTGGTGCTGCCGCACAGCGCGTGGTCGCCGTAGGCGGGGCGCACGTCGGCCACCCGCGCCGGACGACCACGCACCGAGCGCGGCGCGTCGAGGATCACCTGGTCGAGGCGGTTGACCGTCGCGGCGAACCACGCGGCGTCGGCCTTGGAGACATAGAGCGGGACGGTCTGGGTGGGCGCCTCGCGGACGGTCAGGCCGCCGACCCGGCACTCGCTCCCGGCAAAGGTCGAGGACACCAGCTGCGGGTAGGTGCCGAGCACGACCTGGGCGTGCGGGGAGCGGGCCCTGATGTCGGCGATGATCTGGCGCAGCGGCGTGATCGGCAGGCCGCCCGGGGTGGTGGCGGTGCCGCGCCCGGCCAGGGCGTCGATGCGGGCGGCCACCGCACCGGTCAGCGCGGCGTTGGTGGAGCAGTCCGTGCGGGTGGCGCGCTGGCGGTCGCCATACAGGCACGCCGCCAGGACCGAGCCGAAGCCCACGTCGTTGCCCCCGATGGTCAAGGTGACGACGTCGGTGCGCCGGTCGACCCGGCTGAGCTGGGCGGGCTCCAGGGCGTCGACGGTGACGCGGTTGCCGTTGTGGTCGGGGGCGTAGAGGTCCTGGGTGACGGCCCCCGAGCAGGCCCCGTGGTCGACGGTCGTGGCATGCAGGGAGTCTGCCAGCTGCTGGGGATAGGCCCGCAGGGAGCGGTGGCAGCGGTTGATGGCGGTGTCCGAGCCGGGGAGGTAGGGCGTGACCGACTCGCCGGAGGAGTAGGAGTCGCCGAGGGCGACGTAGTCGCGCGGGCGCTGGGCCTGGGCGGGGGCGGCCGCGAGGAGGACGAAGGTGCCGGCGAGGGTCGAGCCGACCGCGGTCGCGGCAACGAGGGTCGCGAGCCGGGCAGGGCGGGTCGTCCGGCCGGCGGCGGGGGTGCGGTGCTGACCCATGGGTGCTCCTCGGGTGCGGTCTGGGGCGTGGTTGACGGTGACGATAGCGGGCCGTGGTCGAGGATGGGCCCTTCGACTGGGATGATGTGCGCATGGGCGATCCCCGACTGATGAGCATGCAGCAGCGCTACGAGACCTGGGCGGACCACGCGAGCGTCGTGCTGCTGGAGACGGCGGCCGTCCATCAGACCGCCATCACCCATGCCGACCTGGCCGCTCGCGTCCAGGAGCGCTCGGGCGTCCGCACCGAGGTGCCGTTCCGCAGCTGGTTGGGCAAGGTCCTCACGATCGTGGGTCGGCGCACCCGCGAGGCCGGCGAGCCCGAGCTCGTGTCCTTGGTCGTGCAGGCGGACGGGGCGGTGGGTCCGATGTACGACGCGGTCCTGGTCGCCTGCGGGGACGCGGCACCTGGACCGGGGCTGCGCGAGCAGGCCGCCGCCGAGGCGCGGCTGGAGTGCAACCGCCGCTATGCGCCCGCGGTGACCGAGGACGCCCAGCCGCTGCTGCGCCCAATCACCACGGTCGACACGTCGCCGGAGCGCGCGTCGCAGACCGCGCGGACCAACCCGGCCAGGCAGACCGCGCGGCCCTCGCGGGCCCCGCGAGTCCCCAAGGAGCCCAAGGCCTCTCGCGCCTCCCGTTCGGCCAAGGCCGAGGAGCCGGCGCCGGTGATCTGCCCGCGCTGCTTCCTGCAGCTGCCGTTGAGCGGGATCTGCCCCAACTGCGACTGACCACCCTCACACCCGGCCCCCGCTCCTCCTCCGGGGGGAGGGGATGGCGTCCCGATCTCCGCCCGACCGGCCGCGGACAGGCTCGGGGTCAACCGGGCCACCGTCGAGAGCCACCTGCGACTCCTTGGAGAACCTCTTCCTCGTGGTCCGCCTGCCGGCGTGGGGCAAGAACCTGCGCTCCCGCGTCAGCGCAAGGGCCCAAGGTGCACGTCGTCGATTCTGGTCTGGCTGCGCGGCTGCTACGGCTGACACCTGACAAGCTCACCGCCCTGGACCCGACAGCGCTGGCCGACTTCGGGCGCCCGCTTCACCGCCGGCATCATCCTCACCACAGGAACCCGCTCCTACACGTGCACCGCGCAACCACGAACGCGCAGTGACATGACGCTGACCGGTCGATAGACGTCGCAGATCACTGGAGATGGGTCCAGGTCGGGACCAGCAACCCTCAGCGCTGAGGGTCAGGGCGCCGAGCCGCCGTCACGGGGTCGCGGTCGCGGCCCCGGCTGGCGGCCCAGCCGAGCCCGACGACCGCGAGCAGGGCGATGAGGGGCCCGAAGACCCGGGCGAAGCCCGACGGCTCGTGCTCGCGCGAGATGTCATCAGTCATCCCACCACCGTAGCCGCGCCCTGGTCGCCACCGTCCTGGACGCCGCCACCGTGCGCGCCATGACCCTGATCCCCGCCGCGCCATTCTCGGTGGCGGATATGGGGTTTCCCGTCCGGGCGGACGTTCCCGTCGGCTGAGGTCGGTCAGCGGCGGCGGTTGGTGCGGGCGGTGGCTCGGGCGGTCCACGGGTCCTCGGGCCAGGGGTGCCGCGGGTAGCGGCCGCGCATCTCCGCTCGCACCTGCTGGTAGGGGCCGCTCCAGAAGGACGCCAGGTCGTCGGTGATCGCCAGCGGGCGCTGCGCCGGCGAGAGCAGGTGGAAGGTGATCGGGACCCAGCCGTCCGCCACCGTCGGCGTCGCAGCCCAGCCGAAGCACTCCTGCAGCTTGACCCGCACGGTCGGTCGGGCATCGGGGTCGTCGTGCGGGGGATAGGTGATGCGCACGTGCGAGCCGCTCGCGACGGCCAACCGCTCGGGAGCGAGCTGATCGAGCCGCGATGCCTCGGGCCAGGGCAGCAGGCGGCGCAGCGGCTCGGTCAGGTCGATGCGCCCTGCCGCGGACCCCCCTGCGAGAGCGTCGATCTCGGGACCGAGCCACTCGTCGAGCCGATCGAGCAGGGCCTCGTCGGACACGTCCGGCCAGGGGTCGCCGAGATGAGTGTGCAGCAGTGCCAGGCGATCTCGCAGCGTGCGCGCGGCGTCTGACCAGGTGAGGACCCCAAGACCCCGATCGCGCAACGCTTCTCGCACGGCGGCGTGCGCGGCCGTGCCGGAGGCGGCCACGGGGGTCGACGTCAGCTCGATAGCGCCGAGCGCCCGCACCCGACGTGCGCGGACGCGCCCCTCCACGAGCTCGGCGCGCACCTCGTCGACGAGCAGGTGGGCCGCCACGAGCTCGGCGCCCTCCTGGTCCAGGGGTGCGGCCAGCCGGATCACCGCGCCCGTCCCCGCCGCCGTCCTGCCCGTCGCCCGCGTCACGTCGGCGATCGCGAGCCACTCCTGATGTGCGAGCGGACTGCCCTGCGGCAGAGCCGCTCTCGTGCCGCCGGCCAGCAGATAGGTGTCACCCGAGCGGCGGGCGACCCACTCGGGGTGGGCCATCCCGACGACGAGCCCCTCGACCATCGCGTCGTATGCCGCCGCGCCCGCCCCCACCGCGAGGGACTCCAGGCGGCGGGACTCCCGACGCCATCGGTCGGAGGCCGGGTGCCCCGAGCGCAGCTCGCGCAGCAGGCCCGTGAGATCGCCGGTGGGAGAACGCAGGTCGTCGGCGAGCGCGGCCACCACCTCGGCGGCGCGGCGCGGGCCGACGAGCTCGGACCCGTCGAGCAGACCTCGGGCCAGCCTGGCACCCACCGGGATCCGCGCGAGCCGTCGCCCCTCCGCCGTCACGACGCCCTCGTCGTCGACCGCGCCCAGCCGCCGCAGGGTCGTCTCCGCGTCGCGGAGCGCCACGACAGGGGGAACGGTGGGCAGGCCAAGGCCCTGCCCCCGCGGCGTGCCCCAGCAGGCCAGCAAGAGAGCGCCGTCCGTGAGGTCGCTCGTGGCGATCGCGGGGGTCACGTGCTCGGGCATCCCGGCATACGTGCTCTCGTCGTAGCACCGGACCACCTCACCCGGCCCGAGGCGGGCCGCCCGCCCGGCCCGCTGGTCGGCGGAGGCACGCGAGCAGGTGACGGTGACCAGGCCCGACATGCCGCGGGCGGCGTCCCGGCGCGGCTCCCGGGCGAGGCCCGCGTCGACGACCAGGCGCACGCCCGGGACGGTGAGCGAGGACTCGGCCAAGGACGTGGACACCACGATGCGGGCAGGGTCGCCCGACCGACGGCCGCCCACGGCGCGGTCCTGCTCCCGAGGCCCGACCTGCCCGTGGAGCTCGAGGACCTCGGTCCCGTCCGGTCCCGCCAGCGCCCGCAGCCGCGTCGCGACCTGGCCGACCTCCCAGGCGCCCGGCACGAACACCAGGGCGTCGACCGACGGATCCTCAGCCACGGCGGCGCGATGAGCCTCGGCGGCCACGGTCGCCACGTGGGCGAGGAAATCACGGGACACGCCTCGGGCGTCGGTGCGAGGGCCCGCGCCCGGGCGCCACGCCACGGCGAGGGGGTGCAGTGCCGACGGGCAGTCGACGACCGGGGCAGGCGCGCCGTCGGGACCGATCAGCCGGGCGAAGGCGGCCGCGTCGACGGTGGCCGACATCGCCACCAGCAGCAGGTCCTCGCGCAGCGTACGCAGGTCGGTGAGCAGCCCCACGAGCAGGTCGGTCTCCAGGCCCCGCTCGTGCACCTCGTCCAGCAGGACCGCCCCGACCCCCTCGAGGGAGGCGTCGGCGAGCAGGCGGCGCAGCAGGATGCCGGGCGTCACGACCTCGATCAGGGCCGTCGGCTCCAGCCGACGCTCCCCGCGCACCGTCCAGCCGATCAGCTCGCCGACGCGCGAGTCCGTCAGGGCGGCAAGACGACTCGCGGCGGCCCGGGCCGCCACCCGTCGAGGCTGGACCACGACCACGCGCCCAGCACCGCTCCCGCGAGCCGCCAGCGACCGGGCCACCACGGGTGGCACCAGCGTCGTCTTGCCTGTCCCCGGGGGCGCCTGGACGACGGCGACGCCGTCGGCGAGCGCCTGCTGCAGGGCCGGCACCGAGCGGGCGAAGGGCAACCCGGCGCCGATCCGGCCGAGATCCAGGCGGTCGGCCGAGGCGCTCATGCCCCGAGGGTAGCCCCGGCTGTCAGAGTGCTCTCAGCGTGTGCAACATAAACCACGAAATATCCCGTGATCATCGGTCTCATGCTGTTCTGCGTGCGCTCGCTCATGCCGGGCCACGAGTGGAACGACCGCTGGATCAGGTGGGGCTTCTAGGGCCTGAACGGCGGTCTGCTCACCAGGGCCCTCGTCTCGCTGCTGCCCCTCGGTCTCGCGCAGGCCTGGACGTCACGCCCAGGCGCGCTCGCCTAACGGGGTGTTGGTGGCGGGAACCCGCTCGGCCTTGGGCACCGGGCCGGGCGCGGTGCCCGCCCCCCACGGCGACCCACCGAGCGACTCGCGGCCGCTGGGCTCGAGCAGACCGGCGAGGTCGGGCCCGAGCGGGACGACCTTGGTGGGGTTGATGTCGGTGTGCACCACGTAGTAGTGCTCCTTGATCTGCGGGAAGTCCGTCGTGTCGCCGAAGCCCGGCGTCTGGAACAGGTCGCGCAGGTAGGCGTGCAGCACCGGCATCTCCGACAGCTTCTGCCGGTTGCACTTGAAGTGGCCGTGGTAGACGGCGTCGAAGCGGACGAGGGTCGTGAACAGGCGCACGTCGGCCTCGGTGATGTGATCGCCCACGAGGTAGCGACGGTCCGCCAGGTAGTCCTCCAGCCAGTCGAGCGCGGCCCACAGCCGCTCGTAGGCGGCGTCGTAGGACTGCTGGTCGGCGGCGAACCCGCAGCGGTAGACGCCGTTGTTGACCTCGGTGTAGATGCGCCGCATGATCGGCTCCATCTCGTCCCGCAGGGCCTCGGGCCACAGGTCGGGGGCGCCCTCGCGGTGGTGCTCGCGCCACTCGGTCGACAGGTCGAGGGTGATCTGCGGGAAGTCGTTGGTCACCAGCTGACCGGTCGGGACGTCGACGATCGCCGGGACGGTGACGCCCTTGGGGTAGTCGGGGATGCGGGCGTCGTAGGCCTCGCGCAGCAGGTGGATCCCGAGCACCGGGTCACGGCCGTCGGGGTCGAGGTCGAAGCGCCACGACTCCTCCCCGTGGGTGGGGGAGACGAGGCCGAGGGAGATGACGTCCTCGAGCCCCAGCAGTCGGCGCACGATGACGCCGCGGTGCGCCCAGGGGCAGGCGCGCGCGGCGACCAGGCGGTAGCGGCCGGGCTCGACGGGCCAGCGCATGGCGCCGACCCGATCGCCCGTCGGAGCGCCGGCGGGGGCGTCCGCCACGATCCGGTCGTTGACGTAGGACTCGTCCCGCTCGAAGGCGCCGGCGGTGGAGGCGTTGCGTGCGTCAGGCATGGTGACACCATGCCCCACATCGAGGATCGGTAGCCAGGTCAGGGACCATGCTCACGCCACCTGAAAGGACCGCTTGGACAGGCCGGTCCAGTAGCCGTCGATGACGCCGTGCACGGGGGCGGCGGGGTCGGTTGACGCGCCGAGGGTGACGAACAACGGCGTGAAGTGCTCGACGGTCGGGTGGGCGAAACCCACACCGGGGGCGCGCCCGGCGAACCGCGCCAGCTCCTCTACGTCGCCGCGCGCGAGCGCCTCGCCGGCCCACGCGTCGAACTCCGAGGACCAGTCGGGGACGAGGTCGGGGCGGGACCACTGGATGAACGGGAGCCCGTGGGTCATGAAGCCGGACCCGATCACCAGCACTCCCTCGTCGCGCAGCGGTCGCAGGGCGGCACCGAGGCGCAGCAGCCGCTCGGGGTCTGCGGTCGGCAGGCTGAGCTGGAGCACGGGGACGTCCGCCTCGGGGTACATCGCCTTGAGGGGGACCCAGGCGCCGTGGTCGAGACCGCGGTCGGTCTGCTCGTGGACGTGCACCCCGTCGGGCATGACCTCGCGCACGCGTCGGGCGAGCCAGGCGGCGTCGGGGACGTCATACCGCAGCTGCTCGTAGAGGGGGTCGAATCCCCAGAAGTCGTAGACCAGCTCGCGCGGGTGGGGGTTCGTGATGGCGATGGCGTCGGACTCCCAGTGGGCGCTGACCACCAGGATGGCGCGGGGCCGGGGCAGGTCGTGCGCCCAGGCGTGCAGCTGGGTCATCCACCCCTGGTCGGCGAGCAGCGGGGGAGCGCCGTGAGAGAGGTAGATCGCGGGCAGGGCTCCGTCCTCCGGCGTCCAGGCGCGGTGCGGTGCTGCGGCCGCGGCGAGGCGCAGGTGGCCGGCGAGGGGGTGAGACGCCGGGACGAGCGCGTCGGCTGCGGCGGTGGTGGTGGTCATGGGTCGGGCTCCTGGCGGGAGGGCTCACAAGATAGTTGAGGATTCAACGATATCAGACGTGCGCCGCAGGGTGAAGAGGTATGGCGGCATCCCCCGCAGGTCCATCACCCCCACGAGCGTGTCCGCGTCGACGCCGCGGAAGCTGTCCACGATCGGCTGATGGTCGTAGACGAGGGATGCCGTCACGACGCCTCGGTGCTCGAGCATCCGCAGCCGGCCCCGCGGCCGACGGGTCCGCAGCGCAGGGCTGACGACGCGAAAGGCCTTGGCCGTCATACGGCCTCGCAGCAGGGGTGGCACCTGCAGGCCGACCGCTAGCGGCAGGCGACCCGGGTCCACCTCGTAGCGCCGGCCACCCTGGGTGCGGAACACCAAGGGGTGCGCGTCCTCGGGTCCGGCGAACCACTTGCCCCACCAGCCGTATGCCGTCAGCGCGCCGCCGAGCGGATGCCCCGTCGGGATCTCGGCGCCGCGCCACCATCCGCGCAGCTGCGCCACCGGCACGGGCGCCATCCGGTCGTAGGCCGCCAGCGCCGTCCCCAGGTCGGTGCCGCGCTCCAGCTGGTCGATCGACTCCATGGGACCACTGTGCCCGCCCGAGCCCGCCGGTGGTCACTGAGCCGACCTGGTGCTGCGGATCGCCCACGCCGTGAGCGCGGCGGGGAGCGCTGCAGGGAGGGAGGCGGGGAGCGCGTCGGTGTGGACGTCGGGGACGGTGACGGCGGGGGTGCTCGTGACTCCACGGTGCGCCGCGGTCCTGCCGAGGGACCGTCGCGGGTCTGTCACCGGGTCTGTGACCGGGCTGGGCGTCCGTCGGAGCCCGGCGACCGCGGGGGGTCGCCGGGCTCCTGGGATGGCGCGGCCGAGGGGGGGGACGGGCCGCGCGGGTTCGCGGGTCAGGCTGACGCGGCAGCGCTGGGGGCGGAGGTCGCCCCGGCGCCGGGTGCCTGCTGGCCCTGCTGGCCCTGCTGGCCCTCGGGGGTGCCGCCCCGGCCGCCCGGAGCGCCGGGCCCGCCGGTGCGGACCTCGACGGTCGCCAGGTCCTTGGACACCTCGACCATGACGGGCTGGCCGGCCTTGGTGCCGTGGACGTCGTAGGAGCCGTCCGGGTCCTTCTGCACGTCGCTGACCGTGACGGCAGAGTCCTTGGCCGTGACCGCGGCCTTGACCTTGGACAGCTCGTCCCCGGTCACGGCGGTGTGCTGGTGCTGGGCCTGCCCGCCGTGCCGGCCGCGCCCGCCACCGGTGTCCACGGTGACGGTCTGGTAGTCCGCCGACACATCGACGCGGACCTGCTGCCCCGTCTTGGTCCCGAGCACGTCGAAGGAGCCGTCCGGGTCCTTCTGCACCGTGGTGACGGTGATGGTGGAGTCCTTGGCCGTGACGGCGGCCTTGACCTTGGCGGTCTGGTCGGCCGTGGCCGCGGTGTGCTCGTGCGGGGCGCGCTGGCCACCCTGGCCGGGTGCGCCATAGCCCTGCTGGCCGCCTGGCGCCGACTGGGCGTAGCCGGTGGACGCCTGTGGCGACCCGCCGGTGGCGGCGTTGGCGGCAGCGGCCCCGCCGGCGATCATCAGCCCGGCAGCGGCCACCGCGGCGGCGGTGAGGGTGCGGTTGTTGGGGGACATCGTTGCTCCTGGTGGATCGTGATCAGGTCGGGTGCTGGTGCACCTGAGGGGTCCTTCACTCGCACCTCCACGGTCGCGGCCGGGGCTGTCGTGACGCTGTCAACGCCGTGGGGGTCACCTAGGAGCAGCGCGCCCTCCCTGTGCATCCTGCTCAGACGGCGTAGCCCGCGGGCGAGGCGGCGCTGGCGCCGGGGGTCGGCGCCTGGCCGGGCCCACGGTCCCGGCCGCCGTGCCCGCCGTGGCGGCCGTGTCCGCCCGGCCCGCCGGTGCGCACCTCGACGGTCGCGAGGTCCTTGGACACCTCGACCATGACGTGCTGTCCGGCCTTGGTCCCCATCGCGTCGTAGGACCCGTCGGGGTCCTTGCGCACCTGCTCGACGGTGAGGGTCGCGTCCTTGGCCTTGACGGCGGCCCTGACCTTGGCGGCCTCGTCGCCGGTCACGGTGGTGTGGTCGTGGCCGCCGTGCCTGCGGCCGTCGCCATACCCGGGCTGTGCGCCATACCCGGGCTGTGCGCCATACCCCGTGGCTGCGGGGGTGGTCGAGGTGGCTGCCTGGGCGGCGGCCGCACCCCCCGCGATCATGAGGCCGGCAGCGACGACGGCGCCGGCGGTGAGGATGCGGTTGTTGTCGGACATCGGAACTCCCTGTCGACTCCCTGTCACTGAGCTGGTCGCGACCGAGCCTGGCGTCGTGGGCTGTCGGGAATCTGTCGCGCAGGTATGAGTTGCCTAGGAATCTGCACCCTCGGCGTAGGAACGCAGGACGCGCAGCGCGCTCGCGCCGTAGCCACCGCCGAAGAGGATGGCGTGCACCAGCAGCGGGGGCAGCTGGTACCACGGCACGCGCTCGCGCCACCCGTCGGCAAGGGGGTAGGTCTCGTCGTAGGCGCGGTAGCACTCCTCCCCGAACCCGCCGAACAGCTGCATCATCGCCAGGTCGACCT
Source organism: Arsenicicoccus cauae (assembly GCF_043162025.1). Taxonomy (NCBI): domain Bacteria; kingdom Bacillati; phylum Actinomycetota; class Actinomycetes; order Micrococcales; family Intrasporangiaceae; genus Arsenicicoccus; species Arsenicicoccus cauae. The sequence goes on from NZ_CP171001.1 coordinate 1,316,672, forward strand.
CACGGTGGCCCCAGTACGCGGCCGGGTCGATCAGCCAGCTGCGACCGCCCTGGTCCACCAAGCGGTTTCTGCCCCACAGGTCGCCGTGCAGCAGCGCCGGCGGCTCGGGTGGACCGCACAGCTCCTCGGCCCTGCCGGCGAGCTGGTCGACCAGCCGCAGCGCCACGGGGTCGACGCGGCCCTCCCTCACCGCGCGCTCGGTGAGGGGACGCAGCCGTCGCTCAACGTAGAAGTCGCGCCACGAGTCGGTCGGAGTCAGGTCCACCTGCGCCGAGCCCAGGTAGCCGGCCAGCGCACCGTCGATGGCCCCGAACGTCGGGTGGGTCGCCCGGTGCAACCCGGCCAGCCCCCGGCCGAGGGACTCCTCCGTATGCCGCCCCGGCCGCCCCTCCTCGATCCACTCCAGGACCAGGCCGCTGGCGTCGGCGCGGACCACCTCGGGGATCCCGATCTGCTCGGGGGCGTGCTCGCGCAGGATCGCCAACCCGGCGGCCTCCCGCTCGAAGAGGTCCGGCGTCGGACGCTCCTTGGTCTTGAGGAAGAAGGGGCCGTCGGGGGTGTCGAGGCGGTACGCCAGGGCGATGTCGCCACCGCTGAGGGCAGTGGCGCGGCATACCTCCAGGCCGGAGACGAGCGACTCGGGCAGGTGAGGGGACATGACCTCCTTCCTACCCGCCCGGCCGCCCGCTCAGGCCAGGGAGAGAAAGAGCTTCTCCATCGCCTCGAGGTCGGCCTCGCGCTCGGGGTTGTCCGACGTCATGCACTGCTGCAGCCCGGTCGAGATCAGCGCGAAGCCCGCCCGGTCGAGCGCCTTGCTGCACGCCGACAGCTGCATGACGACGTCGCGGCAGTCCCGCTCCTCCTCGATCATGCGGATGACCGCGCTCAGCTGCCCCTGGGCGCGGCGGAGCCGCTTGAGGACGGGGTCGAGATCTTCGGCGGGGAGCTGCATCGGTCAGCGCCCCAGGAGGCGACCGAGGAGACCGCCCCGCTGGGCCGGCTGGTCCGGGTGGCCGGGGCACCACTGGCCCGCGGGGACGGAGCGGCGCACCTGGTCGACGTGCTGGCCGCAGCCGGCCCAGGTGGTCTTGCCGCAGGTCGTGCAGGTGACGGGGCGACACATGTCGGTCTCCTTCAGGGGTGGGGTGTGACGTGCTTCAATACACAGTATATACCCCCTGGGGTATGCTGGACTCATGAACATCGTGATCATCGGAGGCGTGGCCGGCGGGATGTCGGCGGCCGCGAGACTGCGCCGCCTGGACGAGTCGGCCACCATCACCGTCGTCGAGCGCAGCGGGCACGTGTCCTTCGCCAACTGTGGGCTCCCCTATCACGTCGGCGGGGTCATCCCCGAGCGCTCGGCGCTGCTCCTGCAGACGCCCGAGGCGCTGCGGGCGCGCTTCGAGCTGGACGTGCGGGTGCAGACCGAGGCGGTGCGGATCGACCGTGACCGCCGGGTCGTCGTCGTGCGCTCGCTCATGGGCGGATCGGAGAGCGAGCTGCCGTATGACGCCCTCGTGCTCGCCCCCGGCGCCCGACCCGTCCGGCCTGCGATCCCCGGCATCGAGCGCGCCCTCGCGCTGCGCAGCGTGGAGGACACCGACGCGATGGTGGCCGCCGTGGGAGGGGCACGCACCGCCGTCGTCGTGGGCGGGGGGTTCATCGGCGTCGAGACCGCCGAGAACCTCCTGCACCGCGGCCTCGCCGTGACCTTGGTCGAGGCGACCCCGCAGGTCATGGCGCCCCTCGACCCGGAGATGGGTGCCCCGGTCCACGCCGCCCTGCGCGAGGCCGGGATCGACCTGCGCCTGTCGGCCTCGGTCACCGCCATCGGCGAGCGGGACGTCGAGCTGTCCACGGGGGAGCGGGTCCCCGCCGACCTCGTGGTCGCGGCGATCGGGGTCCGTCCCGACACGGGCCTCGCGCAGGCTGCCGGCCTCGAGATCGGCGCGCGCGGCGGGATCGTCGTCGACGACCACCTGCGTACGAGCGACCCCGCGATCTACGCCGTCGGCGACGCGGTGGAGAAGGCCGACGCCCTTGACGGCTCCCTGGTGCTGGTGCCCCTCGCCAACACCGCCAACCTGCAGGGCCGGCGCGTGGCCGACCTGATCGCGGGTCGCGACGTCCGCGACCGGCCGGTCCTCGGCACCGCCATCGTCGGGGTGCTCGGGCTGCAGGTGGCGACCGTGGGGTGGAACGAGAAGCGCCTGGTCGCCGCCGGCCGCGCCCACCGGGTCATCCACACCCACCCCCTCTCGCACGCCGGTTACTACCCCGGGGCGCAGGGGCTTGCGCTCAAGCTGCTCGTGGACCCCGGCACCGACGCGATCCTCGGGGCCCAGGCCGTGGGCCGGGACGGCGCCGACAAGCGCATCGACGTGATCGCGACGGCCATGCGAGGCGGCCTGACCGCGAGCGACCTGGCCGAGCTCGAGCTGGCCTACGCCCCGCAGTTCGGGTCCGCGAAGGACCCCGTCAACATGCTCGGCTTCGTCGACGAGAACCTCGCGAGCGGCCTGACCGACAGCATCCAGTGGCACGAGGTCGAGAACGCCCAGCGGGACGGGGTGACCGTGGTGGACGTGCGCACGCCGGAGGAGTTCGCGGCGGGCGCCATACCGGGGGCCGTCAACGTCCCGGTCGACGAGGTCAGGGACCGCCTCGACGAGGTGCCCGAGGGAGACCTCGTCGTCCACTGCGCGGTGGGTGTCCGGGCACACCTGGCGACCAGGATCCTGCAGGCGTCCGGCCGGTCCGTCCGCAACCTGGACGGCGGCTACCGGACCTGGGTGGCCGGGATGGCCTCTCGGTCGTGACCGCTGGGCGGTAGAGACGCGGCCGCCCGCGATGGGCGAGCCTGCCGGGGTGGCTCCTGCGCCAGGTGGAGATCGTCGCGGTCGCCGCCTTCCTTGCGGCGACCTGCTGGACCAGGGCGTGGAGGCGGAGAGGGACCGGGTGGGGGAGATCTTCACTCGGCTGGGGTCGGTCGCGGCCGCCGGCGCCGGCCTCCTGTCGTCCGCCCTCACCGTCCTGCTGATCACGGTGTTCCACCGCCGGTGGCGTGGCCCTCGGTCTGGACGGCGTCTTCTTGGCCGTGCCCTTCGCCGGGGTGGTCGTCGCCCTGCGCCGGGGGTGGCGCCAGGGCAAGGACCGTGGCGACTCGCGCGCCGGGGGAGCGACCCGGTTGGACCCCGACGACGTGACTCCCTGACGTCACGGCCCCACCAAAGGCGTTGAGGGCGGAGGTCCGGGGTGGGAGAGTGGGCGGACGCCCAGCGAGAGGAGACGACGATGTCTGCCAAGGACAAGCCGCACCACGCCCCCGTCCCGGACGAGGTCAAGCAAAGGATGCGAGCGGCCCTCGACGCCAAGCGGTCTCACGCGGGACGGGACGTCTCGGCCGACGACAATGACCGGTCCAAGGTCTCCGGGCAGGGGCACGGTCGTGAGGCCTCTCAGCAGATGTTCCGCCGCAAGGCCGGCAGCTGATCGGCCGACCTCAGGACGTGCCGGAGCGATCAGCACCCTCGGTGGTCAGTCGTGCGACGTGGAGGGTGAGGTAGACGACCTCGTCCTGCGTGACGGACCGGCCGAGGCGCAGCTCCAGGACGGTCCGGCACCGCTGCGCGCACGCGTAGGCCTCGGGGTAGGACGACCGGATGGCCTCGCGCAGCGGGCCGGCCTCGTCGGTCAGCTGCCGGTCGCCCTTGACGCGCACGAGGAAGTAGCGCAGGTGCGTGATGAAGCGCGCTCTCGATCACCTCGAAGAGCTGCTTGATGATCCCCGTCATCGCATAGGTCTCCGACAGGTCGCCGCCCATCATCGCGGCGTTGACCAGGTGCATCGCGATGGCGACGGCCTCGTCCTGCGGGAGCGGCTCCGGGAGCCGGCCGTTGACGTGCTCGAGCACGCGGCGGGCGCGCTCGAGCTCGCGGGGATAGAGGTGCTCCACCTCGGCGCGCAGGGGCATCTCGAGCTCGATGCCCTGGTGCACCCGCTTGATGGCAAAGCTGAGGTGGTCGGCGACCGCGACGAGGGTCGTCGCGGTGACCGGCACCCCGACGAGGTCCAGGGCCTCCTCGGCCAGGGCGATGTGCTCCGGCGGTATGGCGGCGACCAGCCCGCCCAGCGTGTCGGGGTCTCGACCGTCGGTCGGCTCGAAGACGCGGACGACCTTGAGCGGGTCGACCTCCTCGCCGGCGCGCCGCTGGAAGCCGAGGCCACGTCCGGTGAGCACGACCTCGGTGCCGTCCCCCCGCCGTGCCAGGACGACGTTGTTGTTGAAGACCCTCCTGATCTGCACGGGGCACCTCCCGTCCGGGCCGACCTCATGCCACGCGTCCGACGGGGGGCTGGACGAGGAACCCGGCCTGGACGAGCGCTCGGTCCCGGGCCAGGCGCCGGGCCCTCTCGGCAGCGCACGTGTCGGGGTCCTCGTGCTCGTGCGGGCGGCTCATGAGCAGCTGCCCGAGGTAGGTCTTGATGCGCAGGGAGCCGTCCGGGCGGAGCTCGTGCTGCCAGCGCTCCGATGTCTTGAGCTGGTGGTGGTGGCGGCACAGGGCCACGAGGTTGTCGGGGCTGGTGGGCCCGGCGGGCCACGGCGTGCTGTGGTCGAGGTCGCACAGCTCGGACCGTCTGTCGCACCCGGGGACGCGGCAGGTGAGGTCACGGGCCTGCACGTCGGCCCGCATGCTCTCGGTGGGCCCGTAGGTGTGGGTGGTCCGCTCGAGCAGCGTGCCGGTGACGGGGTCGTGGACGATGCGGTGCCAGACGCTGTCGGTGCGCAGCGCGATCTCGCGGGCGAGGTCCGCGCTGAGCCAACCGTGACCGACGAGCTCGGCCGGGTCGTCGCGCAGCCCGAGCAGGGTGGTCAGGTTGACCCGGACGTCGATGCGGGCGGCGGGAGTCGGCAGGGAGGCGAGGAGTGTCGCGGTCGCGACCAGCCAGGGGTCTGGGTGCTGCGGCAGCGTCGGTGGTGGGTCGGTGCGGAGGGGCTCGTGCAGCGGCAGGTCCGCGAATGGCGAGGCGGCGTGCCTGGCGCTCTCGGCCGCATGTCGCTCCGCCCTGCGCGCTCCTCGGCCACGCACCCCCGGCCCGAAGGGTCCCAGCACCTCGCCGGTCCTCGGGTCGAGCAGCAGGCCGTCAAGGCCGATCAGCCGGCGGCGGCGAGCGTGCGTGAATGGCGCTGGCGTGCCGAGGGGCTCGGGCCGAACGAACGACCCCGCCGGGCGGAGCTCCTCGCCGCCGTCGACCGTCCCGTCGCCCGTGCCGTGGTTGACCGTGCCGTGGAGGAGCAGGGCGAAGGCGATGTCCGACCGGAGCTGGGCGAGCGTCCGGGACTCGCCGCGGCTCTTGGCCGCTCGCGCCATCGCATCGATCCGGTCCCGCGCTGCCGCGGCCTGCTCGGCCGTGCCGGTGGCGCACAGCTCGCCCGTGCCATGGCTCGTGGTGGTGGCGTGCACGTCGCGTCGGGCCAGGTGGTCGGCGCGGGCCTGGTCGTCGAGCCCCAGACGGGCCTCCTCCTTGACCACCTCCGCGCGGATGCGCTGGCGGAAGAGGCGCTGACCGACGACGGCGTCCGGCGACCGGTCGTCGGGGGCGTACCCGCGCTTGGGGCGCAGCACCCGCACGACGACCTCTGCGGCGACCTCGTCGGGCAGGCGATCGGTGTCGTCGCGCAGCGTCGTGGCGCGCTCGAGCGTGCAGGTGCCCCCGGCCATCGCCTCCACCAGCGGATCGCGCACCGCTGCCGCTCCCGACGCGAGGCGCGCCCGCCGCTGGACGGCGCCCACGCCGAGACCGGTGGCGGCGACGATCTCGTCGGTGGTCAGCCCGCGGGCGTCGGCGCGCAGCGACTCGGGCCCCGGGTGTCGTCCGTGCTCGGCCTCGGACCGACGCAGGTCGTCGACGACGGCGTCGACCAGGTCGGCGTGGGCCGTCACCGCGAGGGCCTCCAGGCAGGCGGTCGCGCGATGGACGGCCACGACCACGGCGAGCGAGCGCCGCGCCCGCTCCAGGTCCGAGCTGCCGGCGTCCCCCTCGTGACCCGCGCCACCGGCGCAGGGTGTGTCGGTGGCAAGCGCCAGGATGGGCTCGAGCGCCTCGCGGAGGTGCTCCGCGACGACCTCGGACAGGGACCTCGACACCATCGGGACCACCTCCTCGACCTCGTCCCGGGATACCTCCAGACTACCGCAGGGCCTGTCTCCAAGGGAAGGGGTCATTTACATATTTCTGCAGGTCAGAGGCTGTTTTGGGACGCCGCGAGGGCGCCACGAGCCATGCCCGCGCGCCCCCCGGCATACCGTCAGGCCAGGGAGCCGCCGTTGGTCGCGATGACCTCGCGATACCACCCGAAGGACTTCTTGCGGTGGCGCTCCAACGTCCCCGTCCCGTCGTCGTCGCGGTCGACGTAGATGAAGCCGTACCGCTTGGACGGCTGGGCCGTCGAGGCGCTCACCAGGTCGATGGGACCCCAGGAGGTGTAGCCCAGCAGGTTGACGCCGTCCTGCAGCGCCTCGCCGACCTGGACGAGGTGGTCGTTCATGTAGGCGATGCGGTAGTCGTCCTCGACGGTCTTGACGCCGTCGACCTCGACCAGCTGGTCCTTGGCGCCGAGCCCGTTCTCGACGATGAACAACGGCTTCTGCCATCGCTGCCAGTAGTCGTTGAGGACGATCCGCAGGCCGACCGGGTCGATCTGCCAGCCCCACTCGGACGCCTCGAGGGTGGGGTTGGGGACGCCGCCCATGATGTTGCCCTCGCCCTTGTCCTGCTTGGCCGGGTCCGCGGTCTGGCAGACGCTCATGTAGTAGCTGAACGACACGAAGTCGACCGTGTTGGTGAGGTCCTCGCGGTCCTCGTCCGTGATCTCCAGCTCGATGCCGGCCTCCCGGAAGCGACGCAGGGGGGGCAGCTCGTTGACGCGAAATGCTCCTCGAGGACGACCGCGATGCCGTCGTCGTCGTTGGAGGCCGTGACCCGGTCGGCGCCGTCCTTGACGTGGTCGAGCGCGTTGCCCATCGCGACGCCGGTCCCGGCGGCGCGGAGCATCGGCAGGTCGTTCTCGTTGTCCCCGAAGGCAGCCGCCTCGGCGGGGTCGAGGTCGCGGGCCGCGCAGTAGTCGAGCAGCCCCGACCCCTTGTCGACGCCGGGTGGCGTGATCTCGAGGTAGAAGGGGGCGGACAGCGCCAGCTCGGCCTGGCCGTGCAGCTCGCGCCGGAAGGTCTCGACGTGCCGGGCGAGCAGGGCGGGCTCGGCGCAGACCAGGACCTTGTGGAGGGGCTCGCCCAGGTCCTCGAAGCGCGGCGTGATGGCCAGCTCCATGCCGTTGGCGGGTGCCTCGGCGGAGACGTTGTAGCCGTCCTCGCGGGTCGCGTGCACCACGTGGCCGAGCGGCGTCATCGCCGCGAGGCCCAGCTCCTCGACCAGGTCGAGCACCCGCGCGACGAGGGCCGGGTCGAGCGTGCGGTGGCAGATGATCTCCTCCGTCTCGGCGTCCACCACGGCCGCACCGTTGCACGAGGCCAGCACCAGCCGTTCCAGGCCCAGGCCGAGCGTCTCGGCGAGGTGGCGCAGGCCGTGCTCGGGCCGCCCCGAGGCGAGCATGAGGACCGCGCCCTGGTCGCGAGCGGTGCGGAGGGCGTCACGCGTGCGGGGGGAGACGGTCTTGTCGGACCGCAGCAGGGTCCCGTCGATGTCGACGGCGATCAGGCGAAACATTTGTCTCCTCAGCGGATCCCGGGGGCAGGGCGGCCATTCTCGAGATAGGTCGCGTGCTCGGCGTCGAGGCCGACGGCGACGCGGCGGCGCACGGGCTTGCGGAGCAGCTGCAGCGCCTCGTCGACCGGCGCGAAGCGGTGCTCGCTGATCTCCTCCTCCTGCAGGCGGATGCGCCTCGCGGCACGCGTCGTGACCGTGCCGCAGTGAAAGAGCAGGCGCAGCCCGAGCTTGGCGCCGTTCTTGCCGGGGCGGGTGTCGACGACGACGAGGCGCCCCGCGTCGACCTCGAGCCCCGTCTCCTCCCGCACCTCGCGGCGGCACGCGTCCCACGGGGACTCCCCGTCGGCCTCCATGACGCCCCCGGGGATGGTCCACCCGGACTTGTAGGTCGGCTTGAGGATCAGCAGGCGGCCCTGCTCGTCGAGGAGGATGGCGCCCGCCGACACGGGCAGCTCGGGCGGGGTCCACGCGCTCATGGGCGCCAGCATGTCAGACCGTCGTCCGCTCACGGGCCGGCAGCTCACGGAGCCGGACGAGGGGGCTCGCGACGACCAGCCAGCACGCCACCACGTGCAGGCCGGCCATCGCGGGGATCGTGGGGCGCACGACGAGGGTGCTGCCGAGCCAGCCGGCCAGCACCCCCGCGAGCGGCATGCGAGCCGGACGGCGGTGTGGAGGCGACCGGTGCCGACGCGGCTGGCCAGGGGGACGGCGATCACGGAGCCGATGACCCCGCCGATCGCGCCGGTCGTGAAGTACCAGCCGACCATGTCGGTGGTGAGCCCCAGGTCCCGCACCAGGTAGAGGACGAGGAGGGCGCCATACCCGGTCAGCCCGAGGTTGGACAGACCTCCGATGACGACCAGCCACGGCAGGGAGCGGTCGCGGACGACGAACGCCAACCCCCAGCCTATGTGGAGGACGACCGCGTCGACCTTGGCCACGGCACATCCCCGCGCCTCCGCGGACAGCCACGAGCAGTGGGCTGAATGACGTCGAGCGGCAGGCGTCCCGGGTCCGGGCAGCCCAGTCCCTGCAGGAGCAGCAGCACGTCGACGCCGGCCAGGTCGCGCAGCGCCTCCCAGGTCATCGACTTGGTGAGCGCCTCGTCGTCGTGTCGCCGTACGGACGGTCCCAGGACACCTGCGCGATGGCGAGCTCCAGGTCGACCGCCTGCTGAGCCACGCCCGGGGCGAGACCGCAGGCCGCCATGAGATCGTCGAGAGGCAGCAGGCCATGTCACCCCGGGGGAGGGGTGCGGTATCCCGGCCGGCCGGCGGTCGCCGCCGCGCGCAGGGCGCCGCGACCGAGCGCTCCGGCCGCGCGGCTGAGCATGCCCGGTTGGTCGCCGGTGACCCGCGGCGGCATCACGACGACCGGGCAGGCCGCGGCATAGACCAGGCGCTGCGCGAACGCGGTGCCCGTGGCGGGCAGCCCGCGAGGGGCGTCGACCACGAGCAGGTCGGCATCCTGGGCGGCCTCGAGCAGGGCCTTGCGCTTGCCGCCCCGCACCAGCTGCAGCCGAGCGCCGTGGTCCCGCCCGAGCGTGGCCTCGACGTCGGCCTCGAGCGAGCGCAACGCCTCACGCTCGACGTCCTCGGCGACCGAGACGCGGCCGGGCGAGATGCCGGAGGGTGTGGCCTGCGGGCTGGGGACCTTCCAGGCGCGTATGGCGACCAGCTCGCCCCCGTGGGTCTCCGCCTGGTCGCGGGCCCAGGCCAGGGCGGCCGGCGAGCCGGAGGTGGCGCTGACGCCGACGACGACGGTGTACGGACGTTCGGTCATCTAGGCCTCCTCACACCGGGAGCTTGGTGGTCTCGTTGCCCTGCTCGTCATAGCTCGTGAGCGGGGGCGCGATCTCCTCGAGCGACTTGCCCTCGGCGTCGACGCCCCACTTCGCCGCCACGAAGGCGCCGAAGAGCATGATCACCGACGCGATGACATAGCCCCAGAACATCGGGCCGCGGTCCTTGCCCTCACCGATCAGCCAGCCGTAGAAGACGGGGCCGATCGAGCCGAAGACCTGGGCGATCGCGAAGAAGTAGGAGATGGCCTGGCCGCGGACCTCCAGCGGGAAGATCTCGGAGACCGTCAGGTAGCCGGCCGAGGCGCCCGCGGAGGCGAAGAAGAAGGCCACACACCAGAAGGCGGTGTGCACCCAGGCGTTGATCATGTTGGCCTGGAACATCCACGCCGAGACCAGCAGGACGACGGCGGCGAAGGAGTAGCAGCCCGCAATCATCTTGCGGCGCCCGACGGTGTCGAACAACGGTCCCAGCAGCAACGGACCGAGGAGGTTGCCGACGGCGAAGGGGAAGAAGTAGATCGCCGCGCTCGCCGCAGTGAGCCCGTAGAAGTTCTGCAGCACGAGGGAGTAGGTGAAGAAGATCGCGTTGTAGAGGAAGGACTGCGTGATCATCAGCGTGGCCCCGAGGAAGGTGCGCGAGGGGTACATCGTGAAGAAGACGTAGCGCAGCTGTTTGGGGCTCAGGCCCTCGCGGGGCTTGATCCACATGGCCTGGTCCTCCGACAGCTCGGGCAGCGCCTTGCCCTGGGCCTGCGCGTCCTGCTCGATGCCGGAGACGATGCCCTCGGCCTCCTCGCCGCGGCCGTGGGTGAGCATCCAGCGAGGGCTCTCCGGGATGTGGCGGCGCAGGTAGATGATGCCGAGGCCGAGGATCGGGCCGAGCAGGAAGGCGATGCGCCAGCCGAGGTTGTCGTCGAAGCGGCCCTCCGCCAGGAAGTACGCGCTCGCGGCGGCGCCGAGACCGGCACCGAGCCAGTAGGTGCCGTTGATGGCCAGGTCCACGCGGCCGCGGTACCTGCCGGGGATGAGCTCGTCGACGGCGGAGTTGACCGCGGAGTACTCGCCGCCGATGCCCGCCCCGGAGATGAACCGGCACGCGAGGAAGATCCACATGTTGGGGGAGATGGCGGCCAGCGCCGAGCCGGCCAGGTAGACGAACAGCGTCAGGACGAACAGCTTCTTGCGGCCGAGGGAGTCGGTCAGCCGGCCGAAGGTCAGCGCGCCGATCACCTCGCCGAGCAGGTAGACGGTGCCGGCCAGGCCGACCTGCGCCGAGCTCATGCCGAGCGACTTCTCGAAGCCGCCTGCGGCGACGATCTGGACCTCGAGACCGTCGAGGATCCAGGCCGTGCCGAGGCCGAAGATGACCATCCAGTGGAAGCGTGACCAGGGCATCTTGTCCATGCGCGCCGGGATCATGCTGCGGACCGGCTTGTCCTCGGTGGATGCAGCAGCCGTCATGGGTGCCTCCTTCCGTTGAGCTCACAGAGGGTTCACAGGTCGACGTGCATCGGCCCGTCCGGCAACCTACGCCCCCCGCGCGGTTCGCGCAGGAGTTGTCGGTGGAAGGATCCACGACACCGACGCGATCCGACCGGCTCAGCGGGCGACCGACCGCTGGTAGGCGCGGATCGACAGCGGCACGAACACCAGCAGCAGACCCACGATCCAGGCGAGGGTGTAGATCTCGGCGTGCTGCAGCGCCCAGGTGTACTCGATCTGCTCGCGCAGCTGCTGCGCGCCCGCGCCATCGCCCGCCCCGCCGCCGGGGGCCAGGGCGAAGAGGTTGCCGAAGTTGTCGCGCGCGGCGTGCGTGATGGTGGAGACGGGGTTCCACCCGGCGATGGTGCGCAGCACGGCGGGCATGTTCTCGCTGGGCACGAAGGTGTTGGCGATGAAGGTCAGCGGGAAGATGATCATGAAGGTCGCGTTGTTGAAGATCTCCGGCGCACGCACCTTGAGCCCGATATAGGCCATGACCCAGCTCACGGCGTAGGCGAAGCCGAGCATCAGGGCGTAGGCCAGGACGGCCTTGAGCAGCCCGTCGCGGATCCGCCACCCGATGGCGAGGCCGGTCAGCGTCATGATGACGAGCACGATCACGTTGTTGAGCAGGTCGCTGAAGGTGCGGCCGGTGAGCACGGCGCCGGGGTGCATGGGCAGGGTGCGGAAGCGGTCGATGACGCCCTTCTGCATGTCCTCGGCCATGCCGGACCCGGTGATGGTGGCGCCGAAGATGATGGTCTGGGCGAAGATCCCGGCCATCAGGAACTCGCGGTAGCCCTGGCCGTTGCCGGACCCCGCGAGCGACCCGAAGACATAGCCGAACAGCAGGATGAACATGATCGGCTGCAGCGTCGTGAAGACGATCAGGTCGGGAACGCGCTTGATCTTGATCAGGTTTCGTCGGGCGATGGTGCTGGCGTCGGCGAGGAGCGTGCTCATCGGGTGGTCTCCTGCGGCGTCTGGTCGGGCTCATCGTCGGTGTCCTGGGTGGGGCGGCCCGTCAGGGACAGGAAGGCGTCGTCGAGGGTGGGACGGCGGACCCCGATGTCCTGCACGGTGATTCCCCGGTCGGCGAGGAGGCGGACCGCGTCGACGAGGGTGCGGGTCCCGCCTGCGGCGGGCAGCGTGAGCTCGCGGGTGTGCTCCTCCACCTCGACCTGGCCCTCACCGAGGCCTTCGAGGGCCTCGCGAGCGAGCCGTATGTCGGAGGAGTCGGCCACCGTCACGTGCAGGCGCCCACCGCCGACCTGGTCCTTGAGCTGGTCGGCGGTGCCCTCGGCGATCACGCGCCCGTGGTCGACGACGAGGATGTTGTCGGCGAGGCGGTCGGCCTCCTCGAGGTACTGCGTCGTGAGGAGCACGGTCGTGCCCTCGCGGACGAGGTCGCCGATGACGTCCCACATGTCGCCGCGGCTGCGGGGGTCCAGGCCGGTGGTGGGCTCGTCGAGGAAGATCACCGGTGGCCGCGCCACCAGGGCGCCTGCCAGGTCGAGGCGGCGGCGCATACCCCCGGAGTAGGTCTTGGCGGGGCGGTCGGCCGCGTCCTCGAGGCGGAAGTCCCGCAGCAGCTGGCGCGCCCGCTGCCGGGAGTCCTTGGCAGAGAGGTGGTAGAGGCGGCCCACCATCTCGAGGTTCTCGTAGCCCGTGAGGTACTCGTCGACGGCGGCATACTGCCCGCTCACGCCGATGAGCCTGCGCACCGCCTGGGGGTCGTGGACGACGTCGGCGCCGGCGACGGTCGCCCGCCCGGAGTCGGGTCGGATGAGGGTGGTGAGCATGCGGACCGTGGTGGTCTTGCCGGCGCCGTTGGGGCCGAGAACGCCGAGGACGCTGCCCTCGGGCACTGTGAGCGAGATGCCGTCGGCCGCCCTGACGATCGATCCGGTGCGCCCCCTGCCGCTCCGGTAGTGCTTGACGAGGTGGTCAGCGATCACCGCTGGGGTGGATGACATGAGGCGAGCATGGCAGAGGTGTGGGTGCCATCCCAGGCCTCTGCGGTCAGGAGCTGTCCGCTGGTTGCTTTCGCTGCTGGTCGGTCGTTCGCTCGTGGTCGAGCTGCCAGGCGGCGAGTGCGGTGCGTCCTGCCGACCGGCGGAGTCGGGGTCGGCGGGGGCTAACCTCGACGCATGCACGACCACGTCCACGGCCACGACACCTCCAACCGCACGCGGCTGGCGATCGCGCTGGGCATCACCGCGGCCATCCTCGTGGCGGAGGTCGTGGGAGCCGTGGTGACCGGGAGCCTGGCCCTGCTCGTGGACGCCGCCCACATGCTCACCGACACCATCGGCCTCGCGGTGGCTCTCGTGGCCGCGGCCCTGATGGCGCGACCGCCGTCGGCCCGCCGCACATGGGGGTGGCAGCGGGCCGAGGTCCTCGCGGCCGGTGGCCAGGCAACGATCCTGCTGGCCGTCGGGGTGTATGCCGCCGTCGAGGGGGTGCAGCGACTCCTCGCCCCGCCCGAGATCCGGCCCTCCGCCCTGGTCCTGGTCGGCGTGGTCGGCCTGCTCGGCAACCTCGTGTGCCTGCTGGTGCTCAGCGGCAGCCGAGGCAGCAACCTCAACATGCGCGCGGCCTTCCTCGAGGTCGTCAACGACGCGCTCGGCTCTGTCGCGGTCATCGTGTCGGCGATCGTGATCGCGACGACCGGCTGGGCGCGCGCCGACGCGGTGGCCGGCCTGCTGGTGGCGGCCCTGATCGTGCCCCGCGCGCTCGTGCTGCTGCGCGAGTCCGGGTCGATCCTGCTCGAGAGCGTCCCGTCCGGTCTCGACCTCGCCGAGGTGCGCCGCCACATCCTCGAGGTGGACCACGTCGTCGACGTGCACGACCTGCACGCGTCCGTCGTCGCCACCGGCCTGCCCGTCCTGTCCGCCCACGTCGTGCTCGCCGACGAGTGCTTCTCCGACGGGCACGCGCTGCGGATCCTCGACCACCTGCAGGAGTGCGTGGCCGGGCACTTCGCGGTCAGCGTGGAGCACTCGACCTTCCAGCTCGAGGCGGTGTCCCATCGCGACCACGAGGCGCACGTCCACGCCTGATCCGTCGCGCCCGGTGCCGCGAGTGGCGGCAGTGGGTCGGGATCAGCAGCAGCGGGCGTCGCCGGTGGTGGTGCCCAGGAAAGCGCGTGCCACGTCCAGGACCTCGGGCACGACGGCGTAGTGCGCCCAGCGACCGCGCTGCTCGCGCGTGATGATCCCCGCGCTGACGAGCCTCTTGAGGTGGTGGCTCAGGGTGGGCTGGCTGATCCCCAGCTCGTCCGGCAGGTGGCAGGCGCACACCGTGCCGCCCTGCGCCGAGGCCAGGTAGCCCACGAGCCGCACGCGGGTCGGGTCGCCCAGCGCCTTGAAGATCTCGGCGAGGCAGACGGCGCGATCCGCGGGCATCAGGGGGGTGCTGCCCGCGGCGCAGCAGTCCGTCGAGGCGGTGGCCAGGGTCGTCATACGTCGAGGGTAGTCCTCATATTGACAACTATCAATGCGAGTGCCAGGCTCCGTATCGACGGACGTCGATGAGAGGAAGCCATGACCACCACCGACCGCGCGCCCGAGTCCTCGGTCGCGGCGCGCCTGTCCACGCTCGACCGCTACCTGCCCGCGTGGATCGGCGCCGCCATGGTGGGGGGCCTGCTCCTCGGTCGCCTCGTCCCGGGCCTGGGTGACGCACTCGCCGCCGTCGAGATCGACGGGGTCTCGCTCCCCATCGCCATCGGCCTGCTCGTGATGATGTACCCCGTGCTCGCCAAGGTGCGCTACGACCGGCTGGACACCGTCACCTCCGACCACCGGATGCTCGGCTCCAGCCTCGTCCTCAACTGGATCGTCGGGCCCGCGCTGATGTTCGCGCTCGCGTGGACCTTCCTCCCGGACCTGCCGGAGTACCGCACCGGCCTGATCATCGTCGGGCTCGCCCGCTGCATCGCCATGGTGATCATCTGGAACGACCTGGCCTGCGGCGACCGCGAGGCCGCCGCCGTCCTCGTGGCCCTCAACTCGATCTTCCAGGTCATCGCGTTCGCCGCCCTCGGCTGGTTCTACCTGTCGGTGCTGCCCGGCTGGCTCGGGCTCGAGCAGTCCGCCCTGGACGTCTCCCCGTGGGAGATCGCCAGGAGCGTCCTGATCTTCCTCGGGATCCCGCTGCTGGCCGGCTACCTGTCCCGCCGCCTCGGCGAGAAGCGTTGGGGCCGTGCGTCCTACGAGCGCTCCTTCCTCCCGCGGGTCGGGCCGTGGGCGCTCTACGGGCTGCTGTTCACCATCGTCATCCTGTTCGCTCTGCAGGGGGAGCAGATCACCGGCCGGCCGATGGACGTCGCACGGATCGCGCTGCCGCTGCTCGTCTACTTCGCGCTGATGTGGGGCGTCTCCTACGTCCTCGGGCGCGCGCTCTCGATGAGCTACGAGCGCACCACGACCCTGGCCTTCACCGCCGCGGGCAACAACTTCGAGCTGGCCATCGCCGTGGCCATCGCGACCTTCGGGGTGACCTCCGGGCAGGCGCTCGCCGGCGTCGTCGGCCCGCTCATCGAGGTGCCCGTCCTCGTCGGCCTGGTCTACGTGAGCCTGTGGCTGCGCCGCCGCTTCCCGCACGCTGTTGACACCCCCGCTGACACCTCTCGTTGACCGAGGAGCCCCGATGAGCGACCGCCGACCGTCCGTCATGTTCGTGTGCGTCCACAATGCCGGCCGCTCCCAGATGGGCGCGGCCTACACCCACCACCTGTCCGGCGGGGCCGTCGAGGTGCGATCGGGGGGCTCGGCCCCCGCCGACGCCGTCAACCCCGCCGTGCGCGAGGCGATGCTCGAGGAGGGCATCGACATCTCCGCCGAGAGGCCCAAGATCCTCACTCCCGAGGCGGTGCAGGCCTCTGACGTCGTGATCACGATGGGCTGCGGGGACGCCTGCCCCTACTACCCCGGGACGCGCTACGAGGACTGGGAGCTCGCCGACCCCGCCGGTCAGGGCGTCGAGGCCGTGCGACCCATCCGGAACGACATACGGCGCCGGGTGACCGAGCTCCTCGGCGAGCTGGGGGTTGAGGTGCAGCCGCTCGGGCACTGACAACGCCCCTCGTGCCGGCCGAGGTCGCCTAGGGTTCGGTGCATGAACGCTGGTCGACTCCCTGCAGGGGCAGGGTTGCTCGCACGGTCGGCGCTCGCGGCACTGATGATCGCGGCGGTCTCGGCCTGCGGGGTGCAGGTCCCCACCGATCCCGGACGCACCCTGGACCGGGTCCGGTCCGAGCGGGTGCTGCGCGTCGGGGTGACCCATGCGCCGCCGCGCGTCGTCGTCACCGGCCCCGAGGAGACCCCGAGCGGGCCCGAGCCCGAGCTCGCCCAGCGGTATGCCGAGCATCTCGGCGCCCGCGTCGAGTGGACCACCGACAGCGAGGCCGCCCTCGTCGAGGACCTGTCCGACGGAGAGGTCGACCTCGTGGTGGCCGGGCTCGACGCCACCAGCCCCTGGGCCGCCGAGGTCGGACTGACCCGGCCCTATGCCGAGTCCACGGACCCCGGCGGCCAGACCCGGCAGCACGTCCTGGCCGTCCCGGCGGGGGAGAACGCCCTCCTGTCCGACCTCGAGCGCTGGCTCGACAGCTCGGCGGGAGGGGCGTCGTGAGCCGCTCGTCGACGACGAGGTTCGGCGGGACGACGCTGCCGGAGGAGCAGCGCGACGCCCTGCACCGCGCGACCCGCCTCGAGTGGATCACCATCACCTACATGGTGACCTGCGTGGCCGCCGTCTACCTCGTCATGGGTTCGTCCCAGGCGATGAAGGCCGCCTGGATCGAGGACCTGCTCGCGTTCGTGCCGCCCATCGCCTTCCTGATCGCTCGGAAGCAGGTCGGCAAGAGCCCCTCGCCCGAGTATCCCTACGGACGCCACCGCGCCGTCGCCAGCGGCCACCTCGCCGCCTCGGTGGCGCTGCTGCTGGTCGGCGCGATGCTGCTGTGGGACTCCGTCACCGGGCTGGTCAAGGCGGAGCACCCGCCGATCGGCACCCTCCAGCTGCTCGGGCACACCGTCTGGGCGGGCTGGGTGATGATCGCGGTCATGGCCTACACCCTCGTCGGGCCGATCATCATCGCGCGACGCAAGATGCCGCTGGCCGAGGCCCTGCACGACCGCATCCTCTACGCCGACGCGGACATGCAGAAGGCGGACTGGATGACCGCGGCCGGGTCGATCGCCGGCATCATCGGCATCGGTCTGGGCTGGTGGTGGGCGGACGCGGCGGTGGCCAGCGGCATCGCCGTGTCCATCGTCAAGGACGGCTGGACCAACCTGCGGTATGCCGGGCGCAACCTCATGGACGGCCGGGCCAGGACCTACGACTCGGCCCACACCCACCCCCTGGTCGCGGAGGTGGACAAGGTCCTGCGCGGATGCGGCTGGGTCGCGGACGCCCGCAGCCGGGCCCGCGACATGGGCCACGTGCTGCACGTCGAGTCCTTCGTCGTGCCACGGGGATCCGCGGCGCTGACGGCGGACGTCGAGGCGGCGGCGGCCGCCATACGAGCCCTGGACTGGAAGCTGGACGACGTGGTGATCATGCCGGTGTCCCGGCTCGGGGACCTGCCCGACCCGATGAAGGACCGCGCATGAGCATGGACGTGCGGATCGGGACGTCGGGCTGGACCTACAAGCACTGGCGCGGCACCTTCTACCCCGACGGCCTGCGCATCGCGGACCAGCTCGACTACTACGCCGAGCGGTTCGACACCGTCGAGCTCAACGGGTCGCACTACCGCTGGCCGGCCGACACCACCGTCGAGGGCTGGCGCGACCGCCTCCCGCAGGGCTTCGAGATGACGGTCAAGGCGTCGCGCTACCTGTCCCACTACCGCAAGCTCAAGGACCCGGCCGACTGGGTGGAGCGGATCACCCACACCCACGACCTGCTCGGCGACAAGGCGGGCCCGCTCGTCGTGCAGCTCCCCGCCGACCTGCACCGCGACGACGACCGCCTGTCGACCTTTCTCGGGATGCTGCCCGAGCGGGTGCGGGTCGCGGTCGAGCCGCAGCACGAGTCCTGGCTCGACGACGGGGTGTTCGACCTGCTCGACCGGCACGGCGCGGGCTTCGTGGTGTCCGTGGTCGCCGGGCGCGAGCCCGTGCTGCGGGCGTCCGGTCGCCTGGCCTACGTGCGGTTCCACAACAGCGACCCCGAGTGGCGGTATGGCGGGTCCTTCGACGACGAGGCCCTCACGCGGTGGGTGGGGCACCTGCGGGGTCTCACGGCGGGCGGCCGACCTGCCTACTGCTACTTCAACAACGACAACTACGGGTATGCCGCGTTCAACGGCCTCCGCCTCAAGGAGCTGGTCGCCGCCCAGACCTGACGCCCGCGGCCCAGCCGCCCCTGGCATCGGGTGAGTCGGCGGGAGGCGGGAGCAGGAGGCGGGGTGGCGTCAGGCCAGCGCCAGCCAGGCGGCCAGACCGACGCCGGCCACCGCGACGAGCCACCGCATGACCCGCTCGGGGATCAGCCGCTGCGCGGCGGGCCCGAGGTTGCCACCCAGCAGGCAGCCGAGGCCGAGCGCGAGCGCCGCCCACCAGCTCACCGGCCCGAACGCGATGAACAGCACCGCCGCCACGACGTTGGTGGCCGCCAGCAGCACGGACTTCAGGATCATCGACCGGCCGAACGCGTCGCTGGAGGCGAGCAGCGCGACCGCGAGGTAGATCGTGCCCGCGCCGGCGCCGAAGTACCCGCCATACGTGCTCACCGCGAGGACCCCGGCGAGGTAGACCCAGCGGGGCGCGGACCGGTCGCCCTGCAGGGACCGCAGCCGCGGGGAGACGAGGACCATGAGCGAGGCCACGAGGAGCAGCCACGGCACGACGAGCGTGAAGGACCCCTCCCCGCCGAGCAGCAGGACCGCGGCGCCGATCCCGCCGCCGAGGGCCGCGAGGGCGAGCTGGGGGAGCAGGTCGCGTCGGCCGCCGGCGAGCAGGGTCGGCATCGCGCGGGTGGCCGCACCGACGCCGATCCCGATCAGGCCGAGCGTCTGGCTGACGTTGGCGGCGACGGGCGACAGCCCGGCCGCGAGCATGGCGGGATAGGACACGAGCGAGGCCATCCCGGCCAGGTAGCCCACGAAACCCGTTGCCAACCCTGCCAGCACGAGCAGGACGAAGGCGGTCAGCTCCATGCGGTGACCGGGCGGGCGGGCCCAGACGCGGCCAGGTGGAGCGCGCGGATGCCGACCTCAGCCATGTGCTGGATGGTAGCTGCTGCGTGGGTCGGGCGGCTCGGTCGGTCGTCGACACCTACGCTGACGGCATGGACGACGGCGTCACCCCGCTGGTGCGGACGCTCCTGGCGCTCGAGGCGATCCAGGACCGGCCGGGGGTGACGGCTGCCCAGCTGGCCGACCGCCTCGGCGTCACCGAGCGGGCGGTGCGGCGCTATGTCCTGACGCTGCGCGAGGCGGGTGTGCCGGTCGAGTCCTCCCGGGGGCCGTATGGCGGCTACCGGTTGGGGCGCGGCGCCCGGCTCCCTCCCGTCGTGTTCACCGAGGACGAGGCGATCGCCCTGGTCACGGCGGTGCTGTCGGCCACGGCCGGCCAACGGCAGGGGACCGACATCCGGCGCGAGGCCCTCGACAAGGTCATCCGCGCGCTCCCCGCCAGGACTCGGCAGCAGGCCGCGGTCGTGCGCGACACCGCCAGCGGGGCCGGCCGCCCCGACCCGCTGCCGGAGCCCACGGTCACCAGCGCCCTGGTCGCGGCCATCGCGGACGGTCGTCGGGTGCAGCTCGACTACCGCAGCGAGTCGGGGAGAGCGCACGCGTGGCTCGTCGACCCGTGGGCGCTGGTGGTGCGTCACGGCCGGTGGTATCTCCTCGGGCACGCCCACCACGCCCAGGCGACACGGACGCTGCGCGTCGACCGGGTGGTGGCGGCGACCCCGACGTCCGAGCGTTGCTCCGTGCCCGCCGACCTCGACCCCGTGGCCGCCCTCGAGGAGGCGCTCGGAGCCGGGTGGGAGCTCGAGACGCACGTGCGGTTCGACGCGCCCCTCGCGGAGGTCTCGCGGTGGGTCGGCGCCGTCTCCGGGACGCTCACGCAGGTCGAGGGCGGGTGCGAGCTGCGAGGATCGACCAACGACGCGGAGATGTATGTCGTCGAGCGTCTCGCCCGGGTCCCGCACCCGTGGCGCATCGTCGGTGGTCCCGAGCTGCGGCAGGCGGCCCGTGACGTCGCCGCCCGCCTCGCCGCTGCCGCGGACTGACGTCACGGGGGGCTCAGGTCGTATGCCGGGAGCCGGGGAGGTCGGCATACCGCTCCGTCAGGACCCCGGCTGCGCGCTCGCCTGCGCGGCAGGTCGACATCGGGACCTGTCCGAACACCTTGCGCGGCAAGGGATCTCGAGCGAGCGCGGCCGTGCGCGCGTCGTCCCAGTCCACCAGGACGTGCCAGGCGTCGCCCTCGTGGACGACCTCGCGCACCGAGCCGACCGCGCACAGCTCCTGCCGCCGCGACAGGTAGGCCCAGATCGTGTCGCCCGTCCGCATCGTCCGGTAGCCCGAGCGCAGGCACCAGCGGTCGATCGGCTGGGAGCGCGCGATGGCCTCCCAGACGGGGGTGGCGTCGGACCGGGTGCGCCAGTCCGCGGGTTGGTGCTCGGCGTGCGCCGCCGGGTCGATCGGGAGCAGCCAGTGCGTCGGCGCACCGGCCGAGGTGGCGGGAGCCGCTGCGGGCCAGGCCGGTCCGCGACGCAGGCGCACGGGACCCCGGGCCACCCGCACGTCGACGGGCTCGCCGTGCTGCACCACCTCGACGAGGCCCCTCCCGGCCAGCCGGGCCGCGGCCTCGCGAGTCGGCGTCATCAGGTCGCGCCAGTGATCGCCACCGAGCGCCCGCGCCACCTCAGAGGGGCAGATCGTGACGTCCGCGCCACGCCGGCCCAGCAGGTCCAGGATGCCCGCCCGCAGCGCGGCGTCGTCGGATGCAGGTGCGACCATGACGGCACTCTAGGTCGTGCGCCCCCGGACCAGCAGCGGCTGCGACATCAGCAGCCCGACGAGCAGGACCGCCCCGAAGCCCAGGGCGTAGGCCACGGCCACGGCGGACTGCGCTGCTGCGGTCGAGCTCATCGCCGCCGAGCGTAGCTGCCCGCCTGCCTACCCCGTCCTGGACCTCGCGGGATGCCATCCTGAAGGCGTGCGTCCACGAGGCTATGTCGGTGTCGTCGGCCCGGGCTCGGCGACGGCGGAGCAGGTGCAGCAGGCGGTCACGGTGGGCCGGCTGCTCGCCGAGCAGGGCCTGGTCGTCGTGACCGGAGGGCTCGGCGGGGTGATGGCCGGTGCCGCCCGCGGCTGCACCGAGGCAGGGGGCACGAGCCTGGGCCTGCTGCCCGGCGACGACCGCGCCGCCGCCAACCCGCACCTGTCGGTCACCGTGCCCACGGGCCTGGGGGAGATGCGCAACGCCCTGCTCGTGCGGGCCTGCGACGCGGTGATCGCGGTGGGCAACAGCTGGGGGACGGTCAGCGAGATCGCGCTCGCGGCCCGGACCGGGGTGCCGGTGGTGCTGCTCGGTGGGTTGCGGCTCTTCGACGAGGTGCCGGTGGCCGACCACGACGTGCGGGCACCCCGCCACGCGGCCTCGCCCGAGGATGCCGTGGCGGCGGTCCTGACGGATCTCGGCCTCGAGCGGTCACCGGCGCGTGAGGGCGGCGAATCGGCATACGACGGCTGGGTCCTCGGCGTCGACGGCGCGCGCGGCGGGTGGACCGGCGCGCTCCTGCCGAGCGCGGGGAGGGGCACGGTCCGGCTCGTCGCCGGGCCGGACCTGGACACCCTCGTGTCGCGCGCACGGGCCGGGGGCGAGGTCCGGCTCGTCGCGGTCGACACCCCCGTCGGGCTGCCGGACACGGGTCGGCGGCAGGCCGACGTGCTGGTGCGACGGCGGCTGGGGCGGCGGGGCAGCTCGGTCTTTGCGACTCCCGTGCGCGACGCGCTCGCGGCCGAGTCGTATGCCGAGGCCCGCCGGATCAGCGTCGCCCGCACGGGCGGGACCAGCCTGGCGGCGCAGAGCTATGCGCTGCGGCGGGCCATCCTCGACGTCGACGGGTACGTGCGCTCAAAGGACCCGGAGCGGGTGCCGGTCGTGGAGGTGCACCCGGAGCTGTGCTTCGCGGTCATGGCGGGTGCGCCGCTGGACTCGAGCAAAAAGACGGCCGAGGGTGTCCACGAGCGCGAGGGGCTGCTGCTCGCGCAGGGCGTGCGGCTGCCGAGCGGCGTGGCCCTGGACCGCCGCGGCGCCGACGACCTGCTCGACGCGGCGGCGGCGGCCTGGAGCGCGGCGCGGGTCGTGCGGGGAGAGGCCGTGCGGCACCCCGAGCTGCCGGAGCGCTTCAGCGACGGGATCGACGCGGCGATCTGGGTCTGACGGTCTGCGGCTGACCTCACTCGCGTCCGGCGCTGATCCAGTCAGGCCCGGCGAAGTCGAGGTTGCGGGTGCCGTGGGCGAGGTCCGCCGCCCGGGCGAGGCGCGACCGCTGGTCGCCGGTCAGGACCAGGGCGGTGCTCGCCGCGTTCTCGGCGACCCGGGCGGCGCTGCGCGTCCCGGGGATGGGCACGACTGGCAGCCCGAAGGTCTCGCCCTGGGCTTGGAGTCAGGCCAGCGGCGGGTGTGGCGTCGAGCTCCTCAGTGAGCAGTTGGGGATCAACCCTGAGACGTTGCGGAACTGGGTGACCCAGGCCGAGGTCGATGCTGGTGACCGGCCGGGCACGACCACGGCCGAGGCGGCGCGGATCACCGAGCTGGAGCGTGAGGTTCCGGCTGGTCCGTCCATGACCGAAGGATGACCTACGACATGTTGAGCGAGATCGCGACACATCGATGACACGTCCAGTGAGACTGCGGCACCTTCAGTGAGATCCGACAGACAACCCCAGGTGGCGCACCCTGCCTTGATGATGTCGGCCCGGGAATGAAACCACGACGCTCAAGGTTGAGCGGGACAGACTCAAGTTCACTGACACGAGCTTGCACAGGATCGCAGGCGGTCATACCTTGAGTGCTGACGACTCAACATCCCCTAGTCATCAAGGAGAAGCCCCAACATGGCACGTGCAGTCGGTATCGACCTCGGCACCACCAACTCCGCCGTCGCCGTCCTCGAGGGCGGCGAGCCGGAGATCATCGCCAACGCCGAGGGTGGTCGCACGACCCCGTCGGTCGTGGCCTTCAGCAAGAACGGCGAGGTGCTCGTCGGCGAGATCGCCAAGCGCCAGGCCGTCACCAACGTCGACCGCACCATCCGCTCGGTCAAGCGCCACATGGGCACCGACTGGAAGCAGGAGATCGACGGCAAGGACTACACCGCGCAGGAGATCAGCGCCCGCACGCTGATGAAGCTCAAGCGCGACGCCGAGTCCTACCTCGGCGAGCCCGTCACCGACGCGGTCATCACCGTCCCGGCGTACTTCGACGACGCCGAGCGCCAGGCCACCAAGGAGGCCGGCGAGATCGCGGGCCTCAACGTCCTGCGCATCGTCAACGAGCCCACCGCCGCGGCGCTCGCCTACGGCCTGGACAAGGGCAAGGAGGACGAGCTCATCCTCGTCTTCGACCTCGGTGGCGGCACCTTCGACGTGTCCCTCCTCGAGGTCGGCAAGGACGCCGAGGACGGCTTCGCGACCATCCAGGTCCGCGCCACCAACGGCGACAACCGCCTCGGCGGCGACGACTGGGACGACCGGATCGTCAAGCACCTGCTCACCCAGGTCAAGAACACCACCGGCGTCGACCTGTCGGGCGACAAGATCGCCATGCAGCGTCTCAAGGACGCCGCGGAGCAGGCCAAGAAGGAGCTGTCCACCGCGACCAGCACCAACATCAACCTGCAGTACCTCTCCATGAGCGAGAACGGCCCCATCCACCTCGACGAGACGCTCACGCGCACCCAGTTCGAGCAGATGACCGCCGACCTGCTCGAGCGGACCAAGGAGCCCTTCCACAACGTCGTCAAGGACGCGGGCGTCAAGGTCAGCGACATCGCGCACGTCGTCCTGGTCGGCGGCTCGACCCGTATGCCGGCCGTGTCCAACCTCGTCAAGGAGCTCACCGGGAAGGAGCCCAACAAGGGCGTCAACCCGGACGAGGTCGTGGCCATGGGCGCGGCGCTGCAGGCCGGTGTCCTCAAGGGTGAGCGCAAGGACGTCCTACTCATCGACGT
The DNA here is from genome assembly GCF_043162025.1 of Arsenicicoccus cauae. Classification (NCBI taxonomy): domain Bacteria; kingdom Bacillati; phylum Actinomycetota; class Actinomycetes; order Micrococcales; family Intrasporangiaceae; genus Arsenicicoccus; species Arsenicicoccus cauae. The sequence goes on from NZ_CP171001.1 coordinate 1,340,899, forward strand.
CACCCCGCTGTCCCTCGGCATCGAGACCAAGGGTGGGCTGTTCACCAAGCTCATCGAGCGCAACACCGCCATCCCGACCAAGCGGTCCGAGGTCTTCACGACCGCCGACGACAACCAGCCGTCCGTGCTGATCCAGGTCTTCCAGGGCGAGCGCGAGCTGGCCCAGCAGAACAAGGGCCTCGGCACCTTCGAGCTCACCGGCATCGCCCCGGCTCCCCGTGGCATGCCCAAGATCGAGGTGACCTTCGACATCGACGCCAACGGCATCGTGCACGTGTCCGCCAAGGACCAGGGCACGGGCAAGGAGCAGTCGATGACGATCTCCGGCGGCAGCGCGCTGTCCAAGGAGGAGATCGACCGCATGGTCAAGGATGCCGAGGCGCACGCCGAGGAGGACAAGAAGCGCCGCGAGGAGGCCGAGGCTCGCAACAACGCCGAGCAGCTCGTCTACTCCACCGAGAAGTTCCTCGCGGACAACACGGACAAGCTTCCTGAGGACGGCCGCAAGCCCGTCGACGAGGCCCTCAAGGACCTCAAGGACGCGCTGGCCGCCGAGAGCACCTCGTCCGAGGACATCTCCACCAAGGCGACCAGGCTGTCCGAGGAGTCCCAGAAGCTCGGCTCCGCGCTCTACGCCCAGCAGGCGGACGAGAGCGGTGCGGGTGCCGGGGCGGCCGGAGCCGGCGATGCCGGGGCCAAGGCCGATGACGACGTCATCGACGCCGAGGTCGTGGACGACGACACGGACAAGAAGTGACCGACGAGACCACCGGCCGCGTGGGTTCCCCCGACGAGGGTGAGCCCAGCGGCCCGGTGATCCGGGACAAGCGACGCATCGACCCCTCCACGGGCGAGGTGCGCCAGCCGGCTCCCGAGCCCACCGAACCCACCGCGAGCGACGACAGGGAGACCCCGATGTCCGACCCGTCAGACCAGCACAAGCCCGGTGACCAGCAGGACGGTATGCCGCAGGACCCCTTCTCCGCCGAGGAGTCGGCGGTCCACGACGCCCAGGTCAGCGCGGCGGAGGCGGACGCCGCGGCCGAGCGGGCCGAGGCGGACGGCGAGCACCCGGACACGGTGCTCGCGGCCGAGCGGCTCGCCGACCTGCAACGTCTGCAGGCCGAGTACGTCAACTACAAGCGGCGGGTCGATCGCGACAAGGCCCTGCTCAAGGACCTCGGCGCGTCCTCGGTCATCGAGGCGCTCATGCCGGTCCTCGACGAGATCGCGCTGGCCCGCCAGCACGGCGACCTCGGCGAGGGCACGCCCTTCGCATCGATCGCCGACAAGCTGCAGCAGGCCCTCGGCCGGTTCGGCCTGGAGGCCTACGGCAAGGCGGGCGACGAGTTCGACCCGGCCCTGCACGAGGCCCTGATGCACGTCGAGGCGGAGCTCCCCGAGGGGGCCACCACCACGACGGTCGTCCAGGTCCTGCAGCCCGGCTACCGGCAGGGTGACCGCGTCCTGCGCGCCGCGCGCGTCTCGGTCGCCGACCCGCAGTAGCACCGTCCCCCACCGGCCCGCCAGCAGGCCCGCCAGACCGCCCGCCGCTGGCGGGCCGGCCGGGGACCACCCCCTTTGCGCAGCACCTTTGACCCATGGAAGGAGTCGCCGATGGCCAGCCAGGACTGGTTCGAGAAGGACTTCTACGCCACGCTCGGCGTGGACGAGGACGCCGACGCGGCGACCGTCAAGCGCGAGTACCGCAAGCTCGCCCGCAAGCTGCACCCGGACCAGAACCCCGGCGACACGGCCGCCGAGCAGCGGTTCAAGGAGATCGGCGAGGCCTACGCCGTCCTGTCCGACGCCGAGCAGCGCAAGCAGTACGACGCGATCCGTCAGATGGCCCACGGTGGCGCCCGGTTCGCGCCCGGGGCCGGCGGCAACGGCGGCTTCGAGGACGTCTTCAGCAACCTGTTCACGGGCGGTGGCGGCGGCCCCGGCATGCGGTTCACCACGAGCGGCGGGCCCGGCGGCGCCCAGCCGGACATGGAGGACCTCCTGCGGATGTTCGGCGGAGGAGGGGGGCAGAGCCCCTTCGGCCAGGGATACGGCGCGTATGGCGCCCCCACCGGACCGCGGCCCGGCGCCGACGTCGAGGCCACGGTGACCATCGGCTTCCCCGAGGCGGTGCGCGGCGACACCGTCACGCTGACCGCGGCCGACGGCGAGCGCATCACCACGCGGGTCCCCGCGGGTGTCAAGGACGGTCAGCGCATCCGGCTGCGCGGCAAGGGTGGCTTCGGCGACCCGCAGGCCCCGCGTGGAGACCTCTTCCTCAACGTCACCGTCACGCCCCACGAGGTGTTCGGGCGGGACGGCAACAACCTCACCGTCGACGTCCCCGTGACCTTCGCCGAGGCCGCGCTCGGCGCCACCATCAAGGTCCCGACCCTCGGCGGCGACCTGGTCGGCGTCAAGATCGCCGCCGGCACCCAGAGCGGCCAGCGGCTGCGCGTCAAGGGCCGCGGCATCGCCACCAAGACCTCGACGGGCGACCTGATCGCCACCGTCCACGTGGTCGTGCCCCAGCACCTGACCGACGAGATGCGCGCCGCCATCGAGGTGCTGGCCGCCGCGGATGCCGAGACCGACGTCCGCGCCGACCTGCGGGCTCGAGCGGCGAGGGCGTGACCTCGTGGCCGCTCCCGAGCGACGCGAGTTCGTCCCCGACGACGACACCCCGACCTTCGTGATCTCGGTGGCGGCGCAGCTCGCCGGCCTGCACGCGCAGACGCTGCGTCAGTACGACCGGCTCGGGCTGGTCGTGCCGCAGCGGTCCGGGGGCGGCGGCCGTCGCTACTCGGCGCGCGACGTGGCCCAGCTGCGCGAGGTGCAGCGGCTCTCCCAGGAGGAGGGCGTGAGCCTTTCCGGCATACGGCGGATCCTGGAGCTGGAGGACCACGTGAGCGCGCTCGAGGCGCGGCTCGCCGAGGCGCTGTCGGAGGTCGAGCAGCTGCGCCCGCAGGCGCGCTACGGCCAGCGGGTGTTCGCGGCCGGGCGTCGCGGCGACGTGGTGGCCATGCCGCCCGGTCAGCGCCCGAGCGCCGTCCGCTCCACGAGCCAGGCCCTGGTCGTCTGGCGTCCCGACACGACCCGCTGAGCGGGACGCGTCCCGGGGGCGACGGCCCTACTGCGCGGGCGCCGCGATCTCCCGGCTGCTCAGGGCGGTCTGCATGATGCCCAGGATGTTCTCCGGCTGGCGCGCGTCGTAGGCCTGCCCGTCCGGCACGGCCTTGGCGATGCGCTGCAGCGCCGCGAGGTCGGCGTCCTCGCTGATCGCGATGAGCACGAGCCGCACCGGCCGCGAGCTGTCCTTGCCGACCTGCCGCAGGTTGGCGACGAGCTGCGCCTCGCTCATGGAGCCGGGGTCCTCGTTCTTGCCGTCCGTCAGCAGCACGAGCGCGTTGGCGTAGTCCGGCTGGTAGGTGCGTTGCAGCTGCTGGTAGCCGGCCCAGATCGTGTCGTGGACCGCCGTCCCGTTGGCGCGCTGCCACTGCAGGCTCATGGCGGACCGCGCGAGTGCCTGGCGCTGGGTGACGGGGCCGACCTTGTCGTCGACGCGCCGGATCGGGACGCGCTCGACCCAGTCCCTGGGCTGCGAGCCGTGGGCGAGGTCGAAGGTCCACAGCCCGATCTCGCTGCTCGGCGGGAACTTCTCGAGCGCCTTGAGCGCCGCGCCGGACGCGAGCTGGAGGCGGTTCATGCCGGGGATGGCCGACTTCTTCATCGACTCGGAGGTGTCGATGACCGCCAGCATGCGGGTCTGCCGGGACATGGTCACCCAGGTGCGCAGCGCGGTGTCCGCGTCGGTGGCGCGGGGTGTCGCGATGACCTTGGGCAAGGTGGCGGGCACGCCCTGAAGGTCCGGGCCCTCGGACGCGCCGATCCGGAAGCCCGCCCTGCGCAGGGCATCGACGGACTGGGCGTCCGCGAGGGCGTCGCGCAGCTTGGCGACAGAGTCGTCCGACGGCGCGTTGGCGCCGGCGACCGTCACGACCCGGTAGTCCAGCTGGGGGGTGGCGTCGCTGGGTGTCATCGCCCGGAGCGGAGTCTTGGGGTTGGTCTGGTTGAGGTGCGCGAGCTGCTGCTCGGAGGTGGGGAAGGCCGGCGCGGCGACCGCTTGCGTCAGGGCCTGGCGCCGCAGGCTTCCTCGTCGGTCGTGCTGCGGGACAGGGTGAGCAGCAGGCCCTGCAGGGCCCGGGTGTCCTGCGGCGAGGAGGCGACGGCCTGCTTGGCGCCGAGCAGCGCCAGCAGGGACGAGGTGCTGCGCTCGGGGCTCGCGACCTTGAGCGGCACGGCGTTCTGGGAGATGAGCTGGGACCAGGTGAGCGGCCCGGGGCGGGCCGCGCTGGCGGCGGCTCGAGGTATGGCGAACACGACCGGCGACGTCGCGACGACCGGCCCCAGGTCGAGTTTGGTGCTGGGCGCCGCGGACGTGACGCGCTCGGCCCACAGGGTGGAGTCGGGGATCCACACCTGCGTGCGGTCGTCGGCCCCGCTCATGAGGGCGGACGCGGTCACCGACGAGCTCTGCACGTCCACGGTGTAGTCGATGCAGTCGTCGCCGCGGGTCTCCTCCCGCTGGACCACCTGACCGAGGACGGGCGCGAGGTCCTCGGTGGTGGTGATGCGCATGGGCGTGACCGAGGAGCAGGCGGACAGGCCGGTCCGCGGCGACGTCGAGCCAGCCGCGTCATTGCCCCGGGAGTCGTCGTCGACCAGCGCCGCGACGCCCGCGATGCCGACGACGGCAGCGAGGGGGAGCGCGAGGACCGCGGCCTTGGGGATGGTGCGAGGGGCAGAGTGGCGTCCCATGGCCGCAATGTAGCGGAGGGGAGAGGCGACGCCCGGGTTGTGAGGGCTCCGTCACCTGGGTGAAAACCCGTGCGCCGTAACCAAATACTGTGAGTGGCCGACAAAGAGGAATCCGTCACCGTCAGTGACCCGCCGGTCGGTTCGCGACGCTAGAGGATCGGCACCTGGGCGCGGGTGCGCTCCACCAGGTCGAGGTCGAGGTCGGCCACCAGCAGGTCGGGTGCCCCGCCGAGCCTGGCCCGCACCGCGCCCGTCGGGTCCACGACCGCGCTGCGCCCGATCCCGAGCGGCTTGCGGATCGAGTCGGGGCGCCAGGCCTGCCCCGCGGCGACCAGCCAGGCCTGGGAGTCGTGGGCCCGGGCCGCCGTGAGCAGGTCCCACTGCTGCGCCTTGCCCGGGCCGTCGCCCCAGGACGCGGTGAGCGCCACGACCTCCACGCCCGCGCGGCCGAGCTCGGTGAACTGGTCGGGGAAGCGCACGTCGAAGCAGGTCGCCAGACCCACGCGGACCCCGTCCACGTCGACGCTGACGTAGTCGGACCCCGGGGCCACCGTCTCGGACTCCGTCGTGGTGTAGGCGTCGAACAGGTGCACCTTGCGGTAGGTGGCCTCCGCGTGCGGACCCGTGAGCAGCAGGGTGTTGTGGACCCGCCCGTCGTCGGCGGGCTCGAACATCCCTGCCACGACGGTGATCTCGTGCAGACGGGCCGCCTCGCGCAGGGCCTCGGCGAACGGCCCGTCGAGGGGCTCGGCGTGGGGACCCACCGGCACCGCGAAGGTCACCATGGTCGCCTCGGGGAGGACCACCAGCCGGGCACCGGCCTCCGCCGCCTCGGCCACCAGGCGGCAGGCCTGCTCGAGGTTGTGCTGCACGTCGTCGGTGCTGGCGAGCTGGCCGGCCGCGACGCGCCAGCGCCTCACGACGCCGCCAGCCCGGCGAACGCGGCCTCGAAGGCGACGCACGACGTGGGGTCGTAGGGCACGAAACGCACCAGGTCGATGCCGTCCCTGGGGTGGGCCGCGACCGTGCCGAGGGCGATGCGTGCGACGTCGGCGACCTTCCATCCGTAGGCGCCGGCGCTGACCGCCGGGAAGGCGATGGTGCGGACGCCGAGCTGCTGCGCGACGTCCAGCGCGCGGGTGTAGCAGGAGGCCAGGAGCCGAGGATCGATCTGCCCCTCGTGCCTGTTGGGCCCGACCGTGTGGATGACATAGCGGCACGGCAGGTCACCCGCACCGGTGGCGACGGCATCGCCGACGGGCAGCCCCTCGGGGTAGTCGGTGGCCCGCAGGTGGCGGCACTCCTCCCGCAGGGTCGGCCCCGCGGCGCGGTGGATCGCCCCGTCCACGCCACCACCCCCCATGAGGGAGGAGTTCGCGGCGTTGACGATCGCGTCGACGGCCTGGGTGGTGATGTCGCCCTGGACGATCTCGATGCCAGCCATGCCGCCCAGCCTACGACGCGGGCCGTGCGCCGGCCCTGGAACCACCCGGCCCGCCGGGTGCCGTGACGGCAGTCGCCAGGGCGTTCGTCGCCGTCGTCTGGCACCGGCCTTCGCGCACCAGGCCGTATGCCGGGGAGGGCCGGCGCCCCGGCATGCGGCTGGTCACATGAGCGCGGAGGCGAGCCGGCAGAACCCGTCCGCCACCTGCTCGTGCCAGGGCCGGCGCTTCCACTCGGTGAGCTCCAGCCGGCGCGAGCGGGACCGTAGCTGGTCCTCGAACGCCTCCAGGTCCTCGGCGAACTCGCGACCCTCGACGAGGGCGGACACCTCCAGGTTGAGGGTGAACGACCTCATGTCCAGGTTGGACGACCCGATCACCGAGGTCTGGCCGTCCACGGTGAGGGTCTTGGCGTGCAGGACATAGGGCTGGGGATACATCCAGATCACGACGCCGGCGCCGAGGAGGATCTCGTAGTAGGACCGCTGGGCGTGGTGCACCAGGAACTGGTCCCCCTGCTCGGACACGAACAGCTCCACCTCGAGGCCCTGCTGGGCGGCCGTGGTGACGGCCATCAGCAGCGACTCGTCCGGCACGAAGTAGGGGCTGATCATCCGCACCGACCGCAAGGCGTTGTAGATGAGGGAGTTGAAGAGCTTGAGGTTGTTCTCGGCGTCGAAGCCCGGGCCGCTCGGCACGCACTGGGCGTAGAGGTCGCCGGTGACCCGGGCCTGCGGGAGGCCCTGCGCCGCGCCGACGTCGAGGAGCTCGTCCGTCTCGGAGTACCAGTCCGTGCGGAAGACGGCGTCCAGCTCGAGGACCACCGGGCCGGTGAAGCGCGCCATGATGTCGATCCACTCGCGCCCCAGGCGGCGGTTGCGCCGCTTGCCGTAGCGCGCGTCGATGAGGTTCTGCGAGCCGATGTAGCCCGCGACGCCGTCGATGATGAGCAGCTTGCGGTGGTTGCGCAGGTCGGGTCGCAGGATCTCGCGCTTGAACGGGGTGAACGGCAGCATGCGCGCCCACTGCGCGCCTATGGCGTCGAGCCGCTTGATGGTCCGGCGGTAGCCGGGAATCCGCAGGGACGCGAGGTGGTCGAACAGGACGCGCACCTCCACGCCGCGGGCGACGGCTCGTTCGAGGGCGTCGAAGACCGGGGCGGTGGTCCGGTCCAGGCTCAGGATGTAGAACTCCGCGTGGACGTACTCGCGGGCCAGGTCGATCTCCTCGGCCATCATGGCCAGCGAGCGGACGTAGTCCGTCTCGACGGTGGCGTCCGACCCCGCGACCATCGGCATGGCCCCGAGCCGGCGGTTCATGCGGGCGACGGGCTCGAGCCAGGGGGGCGCGGAGTCCGGCCCCTGCGTATCCATGTCGGCCGTCCGCTGCAGGATCACCTCCGACACCCGGCGCTGCTTGTTGCGGCGACGGCGCGGCAGCTTGGGCGACCCGATCACGATGAACGCGATCAGGCCGAGGAAGGGGATGAAGAAGATCGCGAGGAGCCAGGCGACGGCGCTGGACGGGCGCCGGTTGTTGGAGACCACGGAGGCCGCCACGACGCGGAACGCGAGGTCGAGCAGGATCAGCAGCTCGACGCCCACGTTGCCCCAGGTCGGGGGCCAGTCGAACCACCCGAACCAGCCGAACCACCAGTCCATGCTCACCTCCTCCCGGCGCGCGGCCACCTCCTGTGCCGAGTCTGGCACGCGTGGTGGCGGGAGGTGGGGGACGGCCTCAGCGCGTCACGGCTCGCGGTGGTGACGGGCCTCGTCGAGGTCGACGGGCCAGCCGCCCTCGCGCAGGCGCTCCCCGACGCGGGTCATCTCCTCGTCGGTGGGCAGGTCGTCGGTGACCTTGATGATGCCGACGCCGACGTCGACCTTGTCCGCGGGCACCAGCCCGCTGCGGACCAGCTCCTGCCCGAGCTCGTCCACTTCCTCGTCGGTGAGGCGACGGCGCAGGAGGGCGAGCAGGGGCTGGTAGTCGGTGTCGGGAACGCCGTTGGGGTAGCCGGCGCGCAGCCAGTTGAGCGTGCGCTCGATGAAGGAGTTCATGGACCTGGTCCTCGGGGCTCGGAGGGACCTCCAGTATGACTTCAGGCGCCGCTCGGGGTGGGGTTGTCGGCATCCCTCGTCGCCGCCTCGTCCGGGCTGGTGACATCGCCGGCGGAGGCCGCCGGCTCGACGGGCGCGGACGCCGTCGCCAGCGGCCACCCGCCGGCGGCCAGACGCCCGGCGACCCGGGCGACGTCCTCCTCGGAGGGCCTCTCCAGGGCCGAGCGGCGGATCTGGTCCGCGATCTGATCGCGGCTGATCTCGTCCTCCGGCACCCCGCGCGAGCGGCGCAGGGCGACCGCGATCTCGGTGACCTCGGTCTCGGTGAGGTCGCGGTGCAGGATGCCGTAGAGGGCGACGTAGTCGCTCTGCGGCACCCCGTGGGGGTAGCCGCCGCGCAGCCAGGTCAGCAGACGGGCGAAGGGGTTGTCCGTCATGGCCGTCAGTGCTTGTCGACGATGGTCGGGTAGACGTGCTCGAAGCTGACGGCCTTGCCGAAGCCCGACGCCACGATGATCGTGATGCCGAGCAGGATGGCCGCCGCCACCAGAGCGAAGCACAGGATGCCGATGACGCGCCCCGCCGGGTGCGGGCGGGCCGTGCTGTCGATCTCGGCGGATCCCCCGACACCGTAGGCCATGGACCTGATGCCCAGGGCGAACAGCGCGGGCAGGCCGGCGCCGAGGACGAGACCGACGGCGAGGACCTTCCAGGCCGCGTCGATCAGGAGGGTGAGGTTCTGGGTCATCTGGGCAGTCCTCTCAGCGGCCGGACCGCGACGAGGCGGCCATGGCGTCGGCGGTCTCGGCGGGGACCCCCGAGGCGTCCCAGTCGTCGTTGACGTTGTTGTGGTCGACCGGGGCCTGGCGAGAGCGGTGGTACATGTAGCCGGACAGCAGGCACAGGACCGCAAAGATCGTGATGACCCCGGCCAGCCCGCCGACCGTGTGGCCGACGAACCACATGACGGCACCAACCAGCGCAGCGGCGGGCAGCGTGATGAACCAGGCCGCGACCATACGGGCGGCGACGCCCCAGCGGACCTCGGCGCCCTTCTTGCCGATGCCGGTGCCGAGGATCGAGCCCGTGGCGACGTGGGTCGTCGACAGCGCGAAGCCGAGGTGGCTGGAGGTGAGGATGACGGCGGCCGAGGCGGACTCGGCGGCCATGCCCTGCGGGGAGGCGATCTCGACCAGGCCCTTGCCGAGCGTGCGGATGATCCGCCAGCCGCCGAGGTAGGTGCCGAGGGCGATGGCCAGGGCGCACGAGAGCTTGACCCAGAACGGCACGGAGTGGGTGTCGGTGTGGGAGCCGTAGGCGATGAGGGCGAGGGTGATGACACCCATCGTCTTCTGCGCGTCGTTGGTGCCGTGGGCCAGGGAGACCAGCGAGGCGGAGCCGATCTGGCCCCAGCGGAAGCCGGACTCCTTCCACCGCTCGTTGACGCCCTCGGTGATCTTGTAGATCAGCCAGGTGCCGGCCGCGGCGACGACGGCGGCGATCACGGGCGACAGGAGCGCGGGCATGATCACCTTGCCGAGGACGCCGTCCAGCTTGCTGCCGTCGCCGTTCCACTTGACGCCGGCCCAGCCGATGCCGGCGATCGTCGACCCGATCAGGCCGCCGAAGAGCGCGTGCGACGAGCTGGACGGCAGGCCGAGGAGCCAGGTCAGGAGGTTCCAGACGATGCCGCCGATGAGTCCGGCCAGCACGATCAGCAGGAGCGCCTGGCCGTGGTCGGACACGAGTGACGTGATCGGGGAGCCGTCCTTGTTCTGGATCTTGATGACGGCGTTGGTGACGGTGAGGGCGACCTCCACGCTGAGGAAGGCGCCGATGAGGTTGAGCAGGCCCGAGAGGGCGACCGCGGTCTTGGGCTTGAGGGCGCCGGTCGCGATGGACGTCGCCATCGCGTTGCCGGTGTCGTGGAAGCCGTTGGTGAAGTCGAAGGCGAGGGCCGTCACGACCACCAGCACGAGGAGGATGAGGGATACGTCCACGACAACCATTGTGAGGTGCGCGCGAGGGGTGGGGAACGCCGACGATGGATCTCCGTCACCGCGTCGCCGACTGTTAACCCGGGCGTCGTCCGTCGTTGCCCCCAAAGGGACGATTGGTGATGGACCGGTCACGGAAAGCATCTCTGGGAGGTGATCCAGTGTGGTGCATCTCACAGCTGTGAACGTTCATGATGGGGTCGGGCCCAGGTCGACCACGTGGGTTGAGCGGAATAGACTCAACTTTGCTGAGGTTGATATCTGTGAGGCCGGGCCGTCCGGCATACATGCTGTCTATCTCACCACCCGAGGAGTCGCCCCATGGAGCTGACCACCAAGTCGGCCGAGGCCGTCAACGCGGCCGTGCACGACGCCACCGCAGCGCACCACGCGCAGGTGGAGCCCGCCCACCTCCTGCTCGCCCTGCTGGGCCAGCAGGAGACGACCACCGCGCCGCTGATCTCCGCGTCCGGCGCAGACCCCCAGGAGGTGGGCCGGGCCGCCGCCCAGGCGCTCGCCGGCCTGCCGACCGTGTCCGGGTCCACCAGCACACCCGGTGCCTCGCAGGCCACCGCGTCCGTCCTGCAGCAGGCCGGTAACGCCGCCGCCGCGATGGGGGACACCTACATCTCGACCGACCACCTGCTCGCCGCGCTGGCACGCGCGGGCCGGTTCGGCCTCGACCCGGACGCCATCGAGGCGCAGATCCCGCAGGTCCGCGGCGGCCGCAAGGTCACGTCCGCGACCCCCGAGGGCACCTTCGAGGCGCTCGACAAGTACGGCACCGACCTCACCGCGATCGCGCGTGACGGCAAGCTCGACCCGGTCATCGGCCGCGACTCCGAGATCCGCCGCGTGGTGCAGGTGCTGTCCCGCCGCACCAAGAACAACCCCGTCCTCATCGGCGAGCCCGGCGTCGGCAAGACCGCCGTCGTCGAGGGCCTGGCCCAGCGGATCGTGGCGGGCGACGTGCCCGAGAGCCTGCGCGGCAAGCGGCTGATCTCCTTGGACCTCGGGGCCATGGTCGCCGGCGCGAAGTACCGCGGCGAGTTCGAGGAGCGCCTCAAGGCCGTCCTGGACGAGATCCGCTCCGCCGAGGGCGAGGTCGTCACGTTCATCGACGAGATCCACACCATCGTGGGCGCGGGTGCGTCCGGCGACTCCTCCATGGACGCCGGCAACATGCTGAAGCCCCTCCTGGCCCGTGGCGAGCTGCGCCTGATCGGCGCGACCACCCTGGACGAGTACCGCGAGAACATCGAGAAGGACTCGGCCCTGGAGCGTCGCTTCCAGCAGGTCTTCGTCGGGGAGCCCTCCGTCGAGGACACCATCGCCATCCTGCGCGGCCTCAAGGAGCGCTACGAGGCGCACCACAAGGTCGCCATCGCCGACTCCGCCCTCGTCGCCGCCGCCAGCCTGTCCGACCGCTACATCACCGGCCGGCAGCTGCCCGACAAGGCCATCGACCTCGTCGACGAGGCCGCGTCCCGGCTGCGCATGGAGATCGACTCCTCCCCGGTCGAGATCGACGAGCTGCGCCGTCAGGTCGACCGGCTGCGCATGGAGGAGCTGCACCTCGCCAAGGAGTCCGACGAGGCGTCGCGCGAGCGGCTCGACCGCCTGCAGCGCGAGATCGCGGACCGCAGCGAGGAGCTCGACGCCCTGACCGCGCGGTGGGAGGCCGAGAAGGCCGGCCTCAACAAGGTCGGTGACCTCAAGGCCCGCCTCGACGAGGCCCGTTCGCGGGCCGAGGTGCTCGTGCGCGAGGGACGTCTCGACGAGGCCGCGCCGATCATGTATGGCGAGATCCCCGCCCTCCAGCGCGAGGTCGAGGCCGCCCAGGCCGCCGAGTCCGAGGCCGCGTCCTCCGCGCCCGCCGTCGGCGCGCCGATGGTCCAGGAGCAGGTCGACGCCGACGCCATCGCCGACGTCATCTCCGCCTGGACCGGCATCCCCGCCGGGCGCCTGCTCGAGGGTGAGACCGACAAGCTCCTGCACATGGAGGAGGTCATCGGACGCCGCCTGATCGGTCAGACCGCCGCCGTCCAGGCCGTCTCCGACGCGGTGCGGCGCTCGCGGGCCGGGGTCGCCGACCCCAATCGCCCGACCGGGTCCTTCCTCTTCCTCGGGCCCACCGGTGTGGGCAAGACCGAGCTCGCCAAGTCGCTCGCGGACTTCCTCTTCGACGACGAGCGCGCCATGGTGCGGATCGACATGTCGGAGTACTCCGAGCGGCACTCCGTCGCCCGGCTGGTCGGCGCCCCTCCCGGCTACGTCGGCTACGAGGAGGGCGGGCAGCTCACGGAGGCCGTCCGGCGTCGCCCCTACAGCGTCGTCCTGCTCGACGAGGTCGAGAAGGCCCACCCGGAGACCTTCGACATCCTGCTGCAGGTCCTCGACGACGGTCGGCTGACCGACGGCCAGGGCCGGACGGTGGACTTCCGCAACGTGATCCTGGTGATGACCTCCAACCTCGGCTCGCAGTTCCTCGTCGACCCGACGATGGACGACGCCGCCAAGCGCGATGCGGTCATGCAGACGGTCCGCTCGGCGTTCAAGCCGGAGTTCCTCAACCGCCTGGACGAGACCGTCATCTTCGACCCGCTGTCGATGGACGAGCTCGGCCACATCGTCGGCCTGCAGGTCGACGAGATGGCGCGTCGCCTCTCCGACCGCCGGATCACCCTCGAGGTGACCGACGCGGCCCGCGAGTGGCTCGCGCTCACCGGCTATGACCCGGCGTACGGCGCCCGACCGCTGCGCCGGCTCGTGCAGCGCGAGATCGGCGACCGGCTGGCCAAGGCTCTGCTGGCGGGGGAGATCCGCGACGGCCAGACCGTCGTGGTCGACCGCGACGGTGACGCCGACGCGCTGACCCTGCGCTGACGTCTCGCACTGGACAGGCCCCGGACCCCCGGTCCGGGGCCTGTCGGCGCGCGGCGGTGGCGCTGCTGGCGGGCACTCGTGGCGAGGGGCGCTGACGGTGGGTGAGGGTCCTGGCGGATGGGCGTCGTGGAACGGCACCCTCGAGCCACCGCTGCGTGGCGGCCCCTGGGGAGCTCAAAAGATCGGCAGCCAGGCGCCCGCCCGGTCCTGGAAGGTCTGGGGATCCCACGACCCCGCGCCCTCGGGGATGCGACCGAGGAGAGGGGCACCGGTCACCTCGGGGAGGTCCTCGAGGTTGAACGTCATCGCCAGGTCGGGGTCCTCGGGCCATGACCCGATGACGAAGCCCAGGCAGTCCAGGCCTCGCAGCTGCAGCGCCTCGGCCGTCAGGGCCGAGTGGTTGAGCGTGCCGAGGCCGGCGGCGGCCACCACGACGACGCCCACCCGCAGGCCGAGCTCCTGCACGGACAGGGCGAGGTCGGCGAGGGTGCCGCCCGCGAGGTCGAGCCGCACGAGCAGCCCACCGGTGCCCTCGACCAGGACGAGGTCGACGTCCTCGCGCCGCGCCACCTGGGCGGCCTGCGAGGCCAGCACGGGCACGGGCGGGATCGAGACCCCGGCCCGACGCGCGGCGGCGTCCGGCGCGAGCGGATCGGGCAGCCGCACCAGCTCGTGGGTCTGGACGTCCCCGGCCAGCTGGCGCACCTGCGCGAGGTCTCCGTCCTCGCCTGGACCGACGCCCGTCTGGCAGGGCTTGACCACGGCGACGCGCAGCCCCTGGTCGCGGAAGCCGACGGCGAGGGCGGCGGTCGCGACGGTCTTGCCGACGTCGGGGCCCGTGCCCGTGACGACGATGACGGGTGCGGTGGTCTCGGTGCTCATGTCCCCAGCCTCTCAGCCGTGGACCAGGGCGGGGGGACTCCACCAGGGCGCGCGTGATGGTGGCGACGTCGGCGTCGGTGCACGCGTACGGCGGCATCGTGTAGGCGAGGTCGCGGAACGGCCGCACCCACAAACCCCGGTCGAGGGCCGCGCGGGTCACCTCGGCCACCCGGACGGGCTCGTCCAGCTGTATGACGCCCACCCGCGGGCCTCGAGCAGGTCCCACGAGGCGAGGGCGATCGCGCAGGCCAGGGGGTTGCCCATGAACGTCGGCCCGTGCATCAGCGTTCGTGGGGCCGAGTCCTTGACTGCCACCGAGTGCGTCGAGCTCGTCCGGCTCTCCCGGGTGAGCGTTCGTCGTCATCTCGAGCACCTCGCAGACTCCGGCCAGGCGACGGTCGCACTCCGCTACGGCTCGACAGGCAGACCGGAGCGGCGATACACCTGGGCTCTCTGAGCGTCCTTCCCGCAGCCTCGACTCAGACCGGCCAGGTCTCCCGGCGCCAGGCGGCGTCCCAGAACATCCACTCGTAGCGCGCCGCCGTGGAGTACGCCTCGTGCATCCGCTGCACGGTGGAGTCGTCAGCGCCCTCGGCGCAGCGGTCCACGATCGCCTTGGCCCGCTCCACCGAGGCGGCGAACTCCGCGTCGGAGTACATCCCGATCCAGTCGCCGTAGGCGTGCCCGTCGAGCGCCCCGGCCTGCCGCAGCAGGTGGTCGCCCACGTCCTGGTAGATCCAGAAGCAGGGGAGCACGCCGGCCGCGGCCACGGCATACGAACCCTGGGTGGTGAGCGAGGCGAGATAGGACGTGTAGGCCAGGCACGTGGGGGAGCGGCGCGCCGCGGCGAGGTCGGCGACGTGGGCGCCGTGCAGCTCCCGCTCGACGACGACGGTGGTGCGCGCGGACTCGGCCCAGAAGAGCATCTCGTCCGGGTCGGTCGCCTGGCTCGCGAGCGCGGCCAGCACCCGGCCGTAGTCCGCGAGGTAGAGCGCGTCCTGGGCCATGTAGTAGGTGAAGCGCTCGCGGTCGAGGGTCCCGTCGGCCAGCCCCTGCACGAAGGGCAGCTCGTCGATGGCGGTCCGGACGCCCGCCGTGCGGGTCCAGGCGTCGGTGGTGAAGGTCATGCTCGGCTCCAGACGTCGTGGAAGTGGTGGACCGGTCCGTGCCCGTGGCCGACGTGCAGCTCGTCGGCGTGGCGCAACGCCTCGGTGAGCCAGGACTTGGCGTCCCGGCAGGTCGTCTCCCAGTCGGGGCGGCGGGGGCGCAGCGCCGCCAGGGCGGAGGACAGCGTGCAGCCGGTGCCGTGGGTGTGCCGGGTCGGCACCCGCTCGGCCGTGATCAGCACGTGACCGTGGGTGTTGGCGAGGACGTCGGTGGCCTGCTCGGTGCCGGTGTGGTGACCGCCCTTGACGTAGGCGCGGCGCGCCCCGGCGGTGACGAGGGCCCGCGCCTGCTCGACCATCTCGTCGACGGTGGTCGCCGGCTCGGCGTCCAGGAGCACCGCGGCCTCGGGCAGGTTGGGGGTGATGATGCTCGCGAGTGGCACGAGCTCGCGGACGGCGGCGACGGCGGACTCGTCGAGCAGCCGGTCCCCGCTGGTGGCCACCATGACGGGGTCGAGGACGATCGGCAGCTCGTCGTCCTCCTCGGCCCTCAGCCGCCCCAGCACGCGACCGACCGCCCGGGTGACGTCCGCGTCGGCGAGCATGCCGATCTTGACGGCGTCGGGGGTGATGTCGCCGAGCAGGGTCTCCAGCTGCTGCGTCACGAAGTCGGCGGGCACCGCGTGCACCCCCGTCACGCCCTGGGTGGACTGGGCGGTCAGGGCGGTGATGACGCACATGCCGTAGGCGCCGAGCGCGCTGAAGGTCTTGAGGTCGGCCTGGATCCCGGCGCCCCCGGAGGGGTCGCTCCCGGCGATGGACAGGGCCGTGGGGGGCGGGCTGGGGGGCGTGGTCATCGGGCCTCCTCGTCGGTCGGCTCGGGCGGGTCGGTCGGCTCGGTCGGCTCGGTCGTATGCCGTTCCGCCGCCTCCCGCCACCGGGCCAGCAGCGTAGCCGCAGCCTCGCGGGGGTCGGGCGCGGCGCAGATGGCGCTGACCACCGCGGCGCCGTCGACGCCGGTGGCGGGCAGCTGGTGGATGCGGTCGATGCCGATCCCGCCGATGGCCACCGTCGGCCACGGGCTCGCCGCGACGAGGGCGGCGATGCCCTCTGGCCCCGCGGGCGTGGCGGCGTCGGGCTTGGTGCTCTGCTCCCACACCGGCCCCAGCCCGAGGTAGTCCAGCGTGCCCGCGGGCAGGGACCGGGCTGCCTCCACGTGGGCGAGGGTCTGGCAGGACAGGCCGAGGACCTTGTCGGGGCCGAGGAGCGCGCGGGCTCGCTCGGGCGGCAGGTCGCCCTGGCCGACGTGGGCTCCCGCGGCGCCTGCCGCCTCGACGAGGTCGACGCGGTCGTTGATGACGACGGGGACGCCGGTGCCCTCGAGCGCCCGGACGACCGATCGGGTCAGGCGCAGGATGCGCTCGTCGTCGGCGTCCGGATCACGGACCTGCACGAGCGTCGCGCCGCCGTCGACGGCAGCGCGGGCGACCCGCCCGACCTCGTCGTCGCCGCCGCACAGGGTGGTGTCGGTGACGAGGTAGAGCGTGAGGTCGAGGTCCCGACCGTCGAGCGCGGCGCGCAGGGGTCCCGTCATGACAGCACCAGGGCGCCGGCCAGCTCGTCCGGGGTGACCAGGCTCAGCTCGTCGAGCAGCCCCACGGCGAAGCTGCCGGGGCCGCGCGACGCCCGGGCCGCTCGCTCGGCCGCCACCGTCAGCAGGGCGGTGGCGCTCGTGGCGGCGAGCAGGGCGTCGTCGCACCCGGCCGCGAAGCCCGCCATCAGGGCACCGAGGGCGCAGCCCACGCCGGTGACCTTGGTCATCACGGGGTCACCGTTGTGCACTCGGACCAGGCGCTCGCCGTCCGTGAGGTGGTCGACGGCGCCGCTGACCGCGACGACGGTGCCGCGGGAGGTGGCGAGCTCGCGGGCGCGGTCCAGCACCTCCTCGGGCGAGTCGGCGCTGTCGACCCCGCGGCCACCGAGCCCGCCCAGCAGCCCAGCGATCTCGGAGGCGTTGCCGCGCACGATCGTCGGTGGGTGCACGTCCATGAGCGAGACCGCGACCTCGGTGCGCCAGGCCAGGCCCCCGGCGGCGACCGGGTCGAGGACCCAGGGCTTGCCGGCGGCCTGCGCGCCCGTGACGGCGGCCCGCATGCCGACGGTCGTGTCGTCGTACGGCGTACCGGTGTTGACCAGCACGCCGCCCGCGACCCGGGCGAAGGCCTCGGCCTCGTGCGGGTTGTCCACCATGGCGGGGGCGGCGCCCGCGGCCAGCAGGACGTTGGCCGTCCACTGAGCCACGACGATGTTGGTGAGGCTCTGGACCAGAGGCGTGGTGTCCCTGAGCCGGGCGAGCGCCTCGCCCACCTGGTCGGGGGTGACTGCGGTCACCGGGTCCACGGATGCGTCCGTCATACGACGTCCCTTCGCTAGCACGACCTAGATCAGGTGCGACGAGTGTGATCTCAGCCCGGCCGACGGCCAGGCACCCCGCGTCTGCCTGCACCCTAACGGACCGCGCAAGCGGGGTGATCGCGGGACCCGTCCCGAGGTTGTCCACAGCCCTCGCCGCGGGCACGTGGATCCGCGTCGTCGTCCACAGGACGCCGGGAGGGGGTGGTGGGCGCGGGTGGCCGGTGGCGACGATCGCCGCATGGACATCACACCCAGCACGCACACCCCCGGCACCACCGCCGACGTCCCGCTCAGGCTCGACGAGCTGCTCGACGGTCACTCGATTCGCGGATCGCCCGCCTTCGGCGGGCGATCCGCGAGACCATGCCCCCTCCCGGACCGCGCGAGCACGACGTCGCGGTCCTCGTCGGGGACCTCAACGGGCACCTCGTCGCCCCGATGTACTTCCGCGACCTGCCGTGGCCCGGCGACCCCGCCCGCATGCACGTGCTCCTCGACGCCGTCGCCGAGGTGGTCGGCGAGCACGGATCGGTCGTCGTGCTCCTCGTGCGCCCCGGACCGGCGCACGCCACCGCGGCCGACCGCACGTGGCAGGAGGTGGCGCAGCGCTGCTGGCAGGCCGGGGGCGTGCTCGACCTGGGGTGCTACGCCGCGGCGTGGAGCTGCTCCCGAGGCTGGAGGTGGTGGCCTGAGGCTCCCGGTGCCTAGGCGTCGAGGTCGACGATGACGGGGGCATGGTCGCTGGCGCCCTTGCCCTTGCGCTCCTCGCGGTCGATGGAGGCGCCGGTGACGCGCCGCGCCAGCGCGGGGCTGGCCAGGCAGAAGTCGATGCGCATGCCCTGCTTCTTGGGGAAGCGCAGCTGGGTGTAGTCCCAGTAGGTGTAGGTGCGGGGCTCGGAGGTGTAGGGCCGGACCACGTCGGCGAAGCCCGCGTCCACCACGGCCGCAAAGGCATCGCGCTCCGGCCCCGAGACGTGCGTCTTGCCCTCGAAGAAGGCCATGTCCCAGACGTCCTCGTCCTGCGGGGCGACGTTCCAGTCACCCATGAGCGCGACCTGGGCCGCCGGGTCCTCGGCCAGCCAGCGCTCGCCGTCCGCCCGGAGCCGGGCGAGCCAGTCGAGCTTGTAGGCGTAGTGGGCGTGCCCGACCTCGCGCCCGTTGGGGACGTAGAGCGACCAGACGCGGACCCCGTCGCAGGTCGCCCCGAGCGCGCGTGCCTCGGCGACCGCGTCCGGCTCCCCGTAGGTCGGCATCTGCTCGAAGCCGACCTGCACGTCGGCGAGCCCGACGCGGGAGGCGATGGCGACGCCGTTCCACTGGTTGAGGCCGTGGTGGGCCACCTCGTAGCCCCCCTGCTCGAACGGCAGCATCGGGAACTGCGCGTCCTTGCACTTGGTCTCCTGCATGGCCAGCACGTCCACGTCGTGGCGCTCGAGGAAGGCGACGACGCGGTCGACGCGGGTCCGGATGCTGTTGACGTTCCAGGTTGCGATGCGCACCTCGCCAACCTACCGGAGCCGTCGGACCGAGCCCCTACGCTGTCGTCCATGGCAACCGCACTCGTCACCGGCGCGTCCGCCGGCATCGGCCTGGCCTTCGTCCGTGAGCTGGCCTGCCGCGGCCACGACCTCGTCCTGGTGGCCCGCAACCATGACCGGCTGCAGGAGGTCGCCGATGACCTGCGCGACCTGCACGGGACGCGCTGCGAGGTGCTGGTCGCCGACGTCGCCGAGCGCGACCAGCTGCAGCGTGTGGCCGATCGCGTCGCCGACCGGGAGCGTCCCGTGGACCTCGTGGTCAACAACGCCGGCTACGGCCTGCGGACCGACTTCCTGCGCACCCCGATCGACCAGGAGGAGCACCACCTGATGATCCACACCCGCGCGGTGCTCGTCGTGTCGCAGGCGGCGGCGCTGGCGATGCGCGAGCGGGGGCGCGGGGCGATCGTCAACGTCTCGTCGGTGGCGTCGTTCGTGCAGATGGGGACCTACTCCGCCGCCAAGGCGTGGTGCACGACGTTCACCGAGGGTCTCGCCAACGAGCTGCAGGGCACGGGGGTCACCGCCACGGCGCTCTGCCCGGGCTTCACCCGCACGGAGTTCCACCAGCGGGCCGCCATGAACATGTCGCACCTGCCCGACGTCGCGTGGCTCGACGCCGACCGGCTCGTGCAGGACTGCCTGGACGACGTCGCACGAGGTCGTGCGGTGAGCGTGCCCGGCGGCGTCTACAAGACGCTCGTGGGCCTCGTCCAGGTGGCGCCGCGAGGCCTCGTCCGGCGCGTGAGCGGGGGCCTCGCCTCGGGGCGGCGCACCGCCCGCTGAGGGCGCTGCCCGCGAGCCGCAACTACGCTGGGGCCCCATGAACCCCGCGCCCACGAACCCCGCCGACGCCCGCGCCCGCCTGCTCGAGATCATCAAGGACAAGGCCGTCGTGCACGGCCGCGTCACCCTCTCCTCCGGCACGGAGGCCGACTACTACGTCGACCTGCGGCGCATCACCCTCGACGGCGAGGCGGCCCCGCTGGTCGGGATCGTGATGCGGGACCTCACCAGGGACCTCGCGTATGACGCGGTGGGTGGTCTCACGCTCGGGGCCGACCCCGTCGCCACGTCGATGCTGCACGCCTCGGCCGCTGCGGGCGAGCGTCTCGACGCGTTCGTCGTCCGCAAGGCCGGCAAGGCGCACGGCCTGCAGCAGCGCATCGAGGGACCGTCCGTCCGGGGCCGCCGGGTGCTGGTGGTCGAGGACACCACGACCACCGGCGGGTCGCCGCTCGACGCCGTGGCCGCCGCCCGCGAGGACGGCGCCGAGGTCGTCGCGGTCGCCACGATCGCCGACCGGGCGACGGGCGCCGGGGAGCGCATCCAGGACGAGGCGGGCGTGCCCTACCTCCACGTCTACTCCCTCGAGGAGCTCGGCCTGGCCTGACCGGTCCGGCAGCACACCCGCCGCCCGCCCCGAGGGAACGTCCGGGGCGGGCGGGTCGTCATACGGGCAACCGCCGTGACCGTCCGACTAGGCTGGTCACGACCTCAGTCCCGCTCTGGAGGGAGCCGACGTGACACCCGTCCTCATCACGCTGATCGTCCTGCTCGTCATCATCGCCCTGATCGTCATGTGGCTCGTCGGCATGCACAACAGCCTCATCGGGCTGCGCAACCGTACGCAGGAGTCCTGGCGGCAGATCGACGTCGAGCTCAAGCGGCGGCACGACCTGATCCCCAACCTCGTCGAGACCGTCAAGGGCTTCGCGACGCACGAGCGCGGCACGCTCGACGACGTGATGCGGGCGCGGTCCGCGGCCGTCAGCGCCGGCGGCAGCCCCGCTGAGACCGCCGCCGCCGAGCAGCAGCTCACCGGCGCCGTGGGGCGCCTGATGGCCGTCGCCGAGGCCTACCCGCAGCTCCAGGCCAACTCGAGCTTCCTGGCCCTGCAGCAGGAGCTCGCCTCCACCGAGGACCGCATCGCGTCCGGTCGCCGCTACTACAACGCGACGGTGCGCGAGCTCAACACCAAGGTCGAGTCCTTCCCGAGCAACATGATCGCCAAGCAGTTCGGGATCCACCAGGAGCAGTACTTCGAGGCCGAGGCGCAGGCCCGCAGCACCCCGCAGGTCAACTTCGACACGGGGTCGCCGCGCACCTACGAGTCCGCTCCCGAGCCCCAGCAGGGCGGCCCCTCGCAAGGGCCGACCCCCGTCGCCCCGGCCCAGCCCGCCACCCCGGCTCCTGCCCCCGGCCAGGCCGGCTCCGGCCAGCCGGGTCTCGGCCAGCCCGGCACCGCGGAGGGCGCGCACGCCCCGGCCGGCGGCCTGCCCCCCGGTGCCGCCGACAACGCCCAGGGCGCCGGTCGCCAGGGCGGCGTCGCCGACGTCAACCCGCACCAGGAGGGCGGCGCGCTGAGCTGGCCGTCCACCCAGCCGGACAAGCCCCAGCAGTAGGCGACGGCAACAGGTCCCCAGCACGCAAGACGCCCACCCCGATCCTCGGGGTGGGCGTCCTGCGTGGTGCTCAGCTGCTGTGCTGAGCCGGGCGGCGAGACTCAGGCCTCGTGGTGGGTGCTGCCCGCGCCGGGGGTGGGGTCGACGGTGGCGCGGGCTCGGCGGCGCCGGTGCATCCACCACTCGAAGACCATGGGGAGCATCGAGATGGCGACGATCAGCAGGATCGCGGCCTCGAGGTTGTCGTGCACCGCGGGGATGGCGCCGAGGAAGTAGCCGAGCAGGGTCACACCGCACGCCCACAGCACCGCGCCCACGGCCGACCAGGTGAAGAACCGGCGGCGGTCCATCTGGCCCACGCCCGCCACGACGGTGATGAAGGTCCGCACGATCGGCACGAACCGGCCGATCACCAGCGCCTTGTTGCCGTACTGGTCGAAGAAGGCGATGGTCTGGTCGAAGTACTTCTTCTTGAGCAGACGCCCGTCCCGGTGGTAGAGCGGGGTGCCGATGGCCCGACCGATCTCGTAGCCCACGACGTTGCCCGCGAACGCCGCGACCGACAGCAGCAGCAGGGCCAGGCCGAGGCTGATGTCCACGTCGCCGCGCTTGATGAACATGCCGATGGCGAAGAGCAGCGAGTCACCCGGCAGGATCGGGAACAGCAGGCCGCACTCGACGAAGACGATCGCCATGGACAGCCAGAAGAAGGCGTTGCCGTAGTGGTCGAGCAGGTACTGCGGGTCCATCCAGCTCAGGGAGGACATCAGGTGGGGGGTGATCACGCCGACCAGGGTACGGGGGATTCCTGTCCACCCGCTGTCGCACCGCTGAGGCGGTGGCGGGCGGTGGTGCAGGACCCACCTCGTATGCCGGTAGCCTGCCGCGCGTGGGCGAGCAGGCATCCGGCGGAGGAGCCGCGACGACGAGGGAGGTCCCTGGCGCGACGGTCGGTGTCGGGCCGTGGCCGGGGCCGTGGCCCACGCGGGCGGACGGGTCGCCGGACCCGCGCTACGACCCGACCCTGCTGCGGGAGGGTGACCGCCGCAACGTCGAGGACCGGTTCCGCTACCTGACGATGGAGGCGATCGTGGCCGCGCTCGACGAGACGCGGCACGAGCTCCACGTCGCCGTCGAGAACTGGGAGCACGACCTCAACATCGGGTCCGTGATCCGCACGGCCAATGCGTTCAACGTCGCGGCCTTCCACGTTGTGGGCCGCCGCCGCTGGAACCGCCGCGGGGCGATGGTCACCGACCGCTACCAGCACGAGATCCACCACCCCGACGTGGCGGACCTGGTGGGCTGGTGCCGCGCGCAGGAGGGTGACGAGGTGCCGGGCGGGCGCCCCGGCATACGGCCGGGGGCGGGTCCGGGGCAGGGCGGAGGTATGCCGCTGATCGCGGTGGACAACGTGCCGGGGAGCGTGCCGCTGGAGACCTTCGAGCTGCCGCGGCGGTGCGTGCTGGCGTTCGGCCAGGAGGGGCCGGGGCTCACGCGCGAGCTGCTGGACGCGGCGGACGCGGTCGTGCACATCACGCAGTTCGGGTCGACGCGGTCGATCAACGCCGGGGCCGCGGCCGCGATCGCGATGCACGCGTGGGTCCGGCGGCACGCGTTCGGACCTACCGGGGGTAGGGGCATCAGCCTGGCGGACGAAGGCCGGTTGATGTGACTGCCGGGGGTAGGGGCATCAGCCTGGCGGACGAAGGCCGGTCGATGTGACTACCGGGGGTAGGTACGGATACCCATGTGCGAGCCCGTGGGGTGCTCCTAGCCTGGTCGTGCGCGATGCACCAGGGGGGAGGTGCATCGCGCACCATCGTCCCGGCCCTCGCCGGCGTCCAGCCCGTGGCCTTTCGCGCCCACCAGCTGGACCCCTGCGGGGGCCGGTCGCCGTCCTGGGCCTGGTGATGGAAGGATGGGAACGTGCCTCCGGCCGTGCGCCGGTCACCGACAGCCCAACCGAAGGAGAACTCGCACATGCCCATCGCAACCCCTGAGGTCTACCGCGACATGCTCGACCGCGCGAAGGCTGGCTCCTTCGCGTACCCGGCCATCAACGTCACCTCCTCCCAGACCGCGACGGCCGCGATCCGCGGTTTCGCCGAGGCTGGCAGCGACGGCATCATCCAGGTGTCGACCGGCGGCGCGGAGTACCTCTCCGGCTCGACCATCAAGGACATGGTGACCGGGTCCCTGGCCCTCGCCGCGTACGCCACCGAGGTCGCCAAGAACTACGACGTCAACATCGCCCTGCACACCGACCACTGCCCCGAGAACAAGCTGGACGGGTTCGTCCGGCCGCTCCTCGAGGCGTCCAGGGCCAACTACGACAAGTACGGCGTCCCGATCTTCCAGTCCCACATGTGGGACGGCTCGGCGGTGCCGCTCGACCGCAACCTCGAGATCGCCCAGGAGCTGCTGGAGATCTGCAACAAGCTCGACGTGGTCCTCGAGGTCGAGATCGGTGTCGTCGGCGGCGAGGAGGACGGTGTCGCCAACGAGATCAACGAGCAGCTGTACACCACCACCGACGACGCGCTGAAGACTGTCGAGGCCCTCGGCCTCGGCGACAAGGGCCGCTACATGGCCGCCCTCACCTTCGGCAACGTGCACGGCGTCTACAAGCCCGGCAACGTCAAGCTGCGCCCCGAGATCCTCAAGCAGTGCCAGGACGCGATCGTCGCCAAGTACGGCAGCGACAAGGGCGACAAGCCGCTCGACCTCGTCTTCCACGGCGGCTCGGGCTCGCTGCCGCAGGAGATCTCCGACGCGGTCGACTACGGCGTCATCAAGATGAACGTCGACACCGACACGCAGTACGCCTTCACCCGCCCGGTCGCCGACTGGATGCTCAAGAACTACGACGGCGTCCTCAAGATCGACGGCGAGGTCGGCAACAAGAAGCAGTACGACCCTCGTGCGTGGGGCAAGGAGGCGGAGGCCGGCATGGCCCGCCGCGTCGTCGAGGCCTGCGAGAACCTCCGTTCCGCCGGCACCCACCAGTGAGTCGAGGACGACATGACTGAGCGCCCCAACCTGCTGGGGCCCGAGCCGACGCGGCTGCCGGTGGACCCGGCGGCCGCGTCGCTCGCGTCCGGGCAGGACGCCACGGCCGTCGCGGCGGCCAACCCCACCTCGTCGCTGGCCTGGGCCACCCTCGCCGAGTCCGCGCTGCAGGGCGGCCGCCCGGTCGAGGCCTATGCCTATGCCCGCACGGGATACCACCGCGGGCTCGACGCGTTGCGGCGCGCCGGGTGGCGTGGCCAGGGCGAGGTGCCCTGGGAGCACGAGCCCAACCGCGGATTCCTCTGTGCCGTCGCGGCGCTCGCCTACGCGGCCGACGCCATCGGTGAGGAGGACGAGCGGGAGCGCTGCGCCCAGCTGCTGCGCGACTCCTCCATGGAGGCCGCCCGTCAGATGGGCCTGGTCCCGCCGGCCTGACCGGCCCCGCCCGGCGGGGGTCGCCATGCCCGACCCTCCCCGGACATGGGTGGTGCCGGGGCATCCCCTGCCCCGGCACCCGTTTCCCCCTGTGAGGCTGGCGCCGCCATCAAGCGCGTGGCCTCGTTCGGCGGACGAGAGCGATGTGGTGCTCAGTCACATCGCATGTTCCTCGTTCGCGTTGTCCCCAGTATGTCGCAACGGAACGTGCCCGGGTGTCGCTTTTTGGCCAATGGCACTAACCTGCCAGGGATGATCTGTAACACCCCCTCTGAGCAGGTGCGATGACGTCTTTCCTCAGTTCCTTGGACATCGACCGCGATGCCGAGCGACTCTACCGGCGGGTGCTCCGCAGCGCCCCCGTCAGCGTTGACGAGCTCGCCGCCAGGCTCGGCTGGTCGGAGGACGCGGTGCGCTCGGCCGCGGTGCACCTGATCGACCGAGGCCTGGTCAGCGAGAACCCCGACGGGACCCTGGACGCCGACGACCCGCGGGCGGCGATCGGCAGGCTGGTGGAGTCCGGGCTGCATGACGTGCGCCGACGCCAGGGCAACCTCGAGCGCACCCGCAACGCCATCGCTCACTTCGCGGTCGACCACGCCGGCGTGCGGGCGGGGGTGCGCCGCCCCACCTGGGAGGTCGTGCCGTCGGACCTCATGACGGGGGTCGTGCTGGAGGGCATCCAGACCACCTCGGGCGTGATCCGGTCCTCCGCCATCAGCGCCGAGTGGAGCCCGGACGGCATCGAGCAGGTCCTCGACCTGTCGCGGCGCACGATCGAGTCCGGCCGGTCGATGCGCTCGCTGTACCCCATGGCCGCCATCGCGTCGGCCTCCTCCCGGATGTGGATGGCTCGGTTCGCCAAGGTGGGGGAGGAGCAACGCCTGGTGCGCGAGCCCCTCAGCGAGTTCGTCGTCTTCGGCGATGACCTGGTGCTCGCCACCACGGACTGGGGCAGTCTCGAGGCCGACTACGTCAAGGTGCGCGACCCCATGCTGGTCGCGGCCTTCCAGCGGCTCTTCGACCTGGCCTGGGAGGCGGGGCAACCCCCGCCGGACGCCGCGGCCGACGACGGGGACACGCGCCGGCTGCTGACCCTGCTCGCGGCCGGGCACAAGGACGAGGTGATCGCCCGCCACCTGGGGGTCTCGCTGCGGACCGTGCGCCGGCGGGTGGCGCTGCTCATGGACGAGGCGGGCGTCGAGACGCGGTTCCAGCTGGGCATGGCGGTGGCCCGGCGTGCGGCCGGCAGCGGCGGCATACCGGGTCGGCAGCGCCCCTGATCAGGCCCGTCCCGTAAACTCGGGGGGCACGGGCGCCTGTCTCGTGCGCACTGACGCAGGGAAGGGCGAATATCTGACATGCCAGGCATCGTGCTGGTCGGGGCGCAGTGGGGCGACGAGGGCAAGGGCAAGGCGACGGACCTGCTCGGCCCCGACATCGACTACGTCGTGAAGTTCAACGGCGGCAACAACGCCGGCCACACGGTGGTGATCGACGGCGAGAAGTACGCCCTGCACCTGCTGCCCTCCGGCATCCTCACCCCCGGGGTCACGCCGGTCATCGGCAACGGCGTGGTCGTGGACCTGTCGGTGCTCATGGAGGAGCTCGACGGTCTCGACGCCCGCGGCATCGACACCTCCCGGCTGCGGATCAGCGCCAACGCCCACGTCATCGCGTCCTACAACACGACGATGGACAAGGTCGGTGAGCGCTTCCTCGGCAAGCGCAAGATCGGCACGACCGGCCGCGGCATCGGCCCCACCTACGCCGACAAGATGAACCGCGTGGGCATCCGCGTCCAGGACCTCTTCGACGAGTCGATCCTGCGGCAGAAGGTCGAGGCCGCCCTGGTCTCCAAGAACCAGGTCCTCACCAAGCTCTACAACCGCCGGGCCATCGAGGCCGAGGAGGTCGTGCAGGAGCTCCTGTCGTATGTCGACCGCCTGCGTCCCATGGTCGCGGACACGTCGTTGGAGATCTCCGAGGCGCTCGACGCCGGCAAGGTCGTGCTGTGCGAGGCGGGGCAGGCGACGCTGCTCGACGTCGACCACGGGACCTATCCCTACGTCACGTCCTCCAACGCCACGGCGGGTGGGGCGTGCACCGGCGCCGGGATCCCGCCCACCCGCGTCGACCGGGTCATCGCGATCCTCAAGGCGTTCACCACGCGCGTGGGGGAGGGGCCCTTCCCGACCGAGCTGCACGACGAGGTGGGGGACCGGCTGCGCGAGATCGGCCACGAGTTCGGGACGACGACGGGCCGCCCGCGGCGCATCGGCTGGCTGGACGTGGTGATCGGCCGCTACGCGACGCGCATCAACGGGGTCACGGACTTCGTCATCACCAAGCTCGACAACCTCGACACCTTCGAGCAGATCCCGGTCTGCGTGGCCTACGAGATCAACGGCGAGCGGGTCGAGGAGATGCCGGTGTCGCAGAGCGACTTCCACCACGCCACGCCGGTCTACGAGGTGCTACCGGGCTGGCAGGAGGACATCACCGGCTGCCGCACCTTCGACGAGCTGCCCGACAACGCCCGCCGCTACGTCGAGTTCGTCGAGCAGCAGATCGGCGCGCGGGTCTCGGTGATCGGCGTCGGGCCGGGCCGCGACGAGGTGATCGTGCGGCACGACATGCTCGGCCGCGACTGACGGCACGGCGCCTCAGCCGTCGGCGTGCTCGCGCTCGCGGATCCGCTCGTGGTGGTGGATCACCTCGTCGATGACGAAGCGCAGGAACTTCTCGCTGAACTCGGGGTCGAGCTGGGCGGCCTCGGCGAGGCGCCGGAGCCGGGCGATCTGCCGCTCCTCGCGCTGCGGGTCGGCCGGGGGCAGCTCGGCGGTCGCCTTGTACTCCCCGACCTTCTGCGTGACCTTGAACCGCTCGGCCAGCATGTGGATCAGGGCGGCGTCGATGTTGTCGATGCTCTGGCGGTAGGCCGCCAGGACCGGGTCGTCGCCGGCGGCCTCGGTCGACCGGTGGTCCTGCTCGCTCATGGGGCCCGAGTCTGTCCTGTCCCCTCGCGAGCGGGTAGGTCCGTCTCAGCGTGTGTCGGGTCGGCGTGCGTCAGGACGGACCACCGTCATGCGGTGGGCTGCGCGCGTCAGCACGACATACAGGGTCCGTATGCCGCCCGCGGTCTCGGCCACGATCGCGTCCGGGTCGACGACCACCGTCGCGTCGTACTCCAGGCCCTTGGTGGACAGCGGGTCGATGGCGACCACCCGGTCGCCGAGCGGCCCCAGGGCCGGCCGCAGCGCGTCCCAGGACGCCGGCAGGATGACGGTCACCAGGCCGTCGACCTCGTGCAGCAGCTCGCCGGCCGCCGCGACGACGCGCTCGGCGAGCTCGGCGCGGGGGACGGTCAGGTCCAGGGGGTCGACGCCGGTCTCGCGGACGGCCTGCGGGATGTCGGCGTCGGGCACCGCCGCCCGGATGACGCGCGAGGCGTAGTCGAAGATCTCGGCGGCGTTGCGGTAGTTGGTCGTCATGTGGAAGCGCGCGGGCTCCTTGCCGCCCCAGGCCTCGTCGCGGGCGGCGGCCGCCTCGACCGGGTCCGGCCAGGAGGCCTGGGCCGCGTCGCCGACCACGGTCCAGGACCCCCACCGGCCGCGTCGGCCGAGGGAGCGCCACTGCATGGGCGAGACGTCCTGGGCCTCGTCGACGAGGACGTGGGCGTACTCGTCGACCTCGCCGATCCGCCCGGCCAGCAGGCGCTCTCGGGCCGTGGCGGGGGTGAGCTCGGCGCGCGGCTCGACGGCGGCGAGGCGCTGCCGACCGACGGTGACCTCCTGGACGCCGTGCCGCTCGGTCGCGTCCAGCTCCTCGATCTCGTAGAAGCCGCGCTCCTCCTGCTCGAGCTCGACGAGCGGCCCGAGCCGGGCCGCCAGGTCGTCGACCAGCGCGACGTCGGCGACCGACCAGGTGCCGGTCCGCAGGGCGACCTCGAGGGAGGCGACGACCTCGGCCTGCTCGGCGTCCGAGAGGATGCCCCGCGCGTGCCGGGCGAGGACCTCGGGGTCGGCGAGCCACAGCAGCACCTCGCGGGGGTCGAGCGGCCGCCACCACTCGCGCAGGAAGGCGTCGACCTCGAGGTGGTCGTCGTAGGCGTCGAAGAACTCCTCGCGGTCCCCGCCGTGCACGGTGCCCCAGGCGGCCTCGCCGAGCGCCTCCCCGGCGGCGTCCCAGGAGCCGTTGCGGCGCTGGCGGCGCAGGACCTGGCGGCGGACGCGGTCGAGCGCGCCGGCGTCGAGACGCACCGGGTGACCGGCGATCATGGCACGAAACTCCTTGGGCGCCAACGGGTCTCGTCCGCGGACCGCGCGGGACAGGACCGAGCGCATGCGCATCGACCCCTTGACGGCCGCCGCGGCGGGTGCGTCGACCCGGTCGGTCGAGATGCCGTCGACGAGGTCGCCGAGGGCCCGCAGCGACACCGAGTCCTCGCCCAGCGAGGGCAGCACCCGCTCGATGTAGGCCGTGTAGGCGGCGCTCGGCCCCACCACGAGCACCCCGCCGCTCTCGAAGCGACGACGGTCGGAGTAGAGGAGGTAGGCCGCGCGGTGCAGCGCGACGACGGTCTTGCCGGTGCCGGGACCGCCCGTGATCTCGGTGACGCCCGAGGCCTTGGCGCGGATCGCCTCGTCCTGGTGCTGCTGGATGGTCGCGACGATGTCCCGCATGCGGGCCCCGCGCGAGCGGGTGAGGGCGGCCATGAGCGCGCCGTCACCGATCACGACGATGTCCTCGGGCGCCTCGGGGACCAACAGGTCGTCCTCCACGCCGACGACCCGCGGTCCGCGGCACCGCAGCACCCGACGGCGCAGGACGTCGAGGGGCTCGACAGGGGTGGAGCGGTAGAAGGGGGCGGCGGCCGGCGCGCGCCAGTCGATGACGAGCGGCTCGTAGTCCTCGTCCCGCACGCCCAGCCGACCGACGTAGCGCACCTCGCGCCCCTCCCCGGGGCCCGGCGGGTGGTCGAGGTCGAGCCGGCCGAAGACCAGGCCCTCGTGCTGGCTGTCGAGGGAGGCCCGGCGGCGAGCCGCGTTGAACATCAGGGCGTCCCGCTCGAAGAGCGCGGACGCCTCCTCGTCGCGGACGTCCCCGACGCGGTCGGTGCGGCCCCGGCTCAGGCCCTCGGCCTCCAGCAGGCGGGCGCGCACGGACGCCCGCTCGAGCTCGGCGTAGACGCGGTCCACGTGCTCCTGCTCGACGGCCAGCTCGGCACGCAGGGCGTCCTCCGCCGCGGTGGCGGGGGTCTGCTCGGCATCCGTCACGTGTGCTCTCACCTGCTGGTCTCGCGTCGGGGCGGGTCGCGGGGCGCGACCACGCAACCATCCACTCTAGTCGCGTCGACCAGCGCGTGCGCGGCACTCGCGCCACCTGGGGGAGGCGGACGGAGGACCAACTAGGGTTGGGCGCGTGAAGGTACTCGTCATCGGCACCGGTGCCCGTGAGCACGCCATCGTCCACGCGCTGACCCGGGACCCCACCGTCGAGGCGGTCGTCGCCGCGCCCGGCAACCCGGGCATCGACCAGGTGGCGCTGTGCCGCGACCTGCCCGGCGGCATCACCGACGGGGCCGCGATCGCCGACCTCGCCGAGGAGCTGGGCGCCGACCTGGTCGTGGTGGGGCCCGAGGCGCCGCTCGTGGCGGGGGTGGCGGACGTGGTGCGGGAGCGCGGCATCGCGTGCTTCGGACCCTCCGCCGAGGCGGCCCGGCTGGAGGGCTCCAAGGCCTTCGCCAAGGAGGTCATGGCGGCTGCGGGCGTCCCCACCGCGATGGCCCATGTGTGCAGCACCGTCGACGAGGTGGCGGCTGCGATCGACGGTGTCGGGGCGCCCTACGTGGTCAAGGACGACGGGCTCGCGGCGGGCAAGGGCGTCGTGGTCACCGACGACCGGGCGGCCGCCCTCCGGCACGCGCAGGACTGCCTGGACAAGCCGGGCGGTCAGGTGCTCGTGGAGGAGTTCCTCGACGGCCCCGAGGTCTCGCTCTTCTGCCTCTGCGACGGCACGACCGTCGTCCCGCTCGCCCCGGCCCAGGACTTCAAGCGGGTGGGCGACGGCGACAGCGGCCCCAACACCGGTGGGATGGGCGCCTACTCGCCCCTCGCCTGGGCTCCCACCGGGCTGGTCGACGAGGTGCTCGCGCGGGTCGCGCAGCCGACGATCGACGAGATGGCGCGCCGGGGCACGCCCTTCGTCGGCGTGCTGTACGTCGGGCTGGCCCTCACCGCGCGCGGACTGCGGGTCGTGGAGTTCAACGCCCGGTTCGGCGACCCCGAGACGCAGGTCGTGCTGGCCCGCCTGGACGCCCCCCTCGGCGCGCTGCTGCGGGCTGCCGCCATCGGGCAGCTCGACGAACAGCCCGTCCTGCGCTGGCGCGACGAGCACGCCGTCACCGTCGTGATCGCCTCCGAGGGCTATCCGGCGGCGCCGGTCACCGGCGGCCCCATCAGCGGCGTCGAGGAGGTCGGCACCGGACCCGAGGCCTATGTCCTGCATGCCGGCACCCGCCTCGACGACGAGGGCCTGCTCGTCTCCGCCGGTGGCCGCGTGCTGTCCGTCGTGGCCCTCGGGGCCGACCTCGCGCAGGCCCGCAAGCGGGCGTACGCCGCCGTCGACCGGATCGACCTGCCCGGCTCGCACCACCGCACCGACATCGCCCTCGCCGCCCAGCGCGGCGAGGTCGTCGTCTGACACCCGCACGCCCGACCACCTGTCCGACCCCCACGAGAGGCCTGTTGTGGCACCCACGCTCGCGCTCCCCGGCTACACGCACGTCTACTCCGGCAAGGTGCGTGACCTCTACGCGCCGATCGACCCGGCCACGGGCGAGGCGCGCCCCGACCAGCTGCTGCTGGTGGCGAGCGACCGACTGTCGGCCTACGACCACGTGCTCGAGACGCCCATCCCCGACAAGGGTGCGGTCCTCACCCAGCTGAGCCTGTGGTGGTTCGACCAGCTTGCCGACCTCGTGCCCCACCACGTCGTCTCGACCGACGTGCCGGCCGCCGTGGCCGGGCGTGCGGTGTTGTGCGAGCGGCTCGAGATGCTCCCGGTGGAGTGCATCGGGCGCGCCTACCTCACGGGAGGCGGGCTCGACGACTACCGCAGCACCGGCGGCGTGTGCGGCGTCCCCCTCCCCGAGGGGCTGCAGGACGGGTCCGCCCTGCCCGAGCCGATCTTCACCCCCACGACCAAGGCGCCCGTCGGCGAGCACGACCTGCCCATGACGGTGGCCGAGGTCGAGGCCGAGATCGGCGCCGACCTCACGGCCCGCGTCAGCGACCTGACCCGGCGGATCCTGGCCCGGGGCAACGCGATCGCCGAGGACCGTGGCATCCTCATCGCCGACACCAAGGTCGAGTTCGGCGTGCGCCGCAGCGAGGGCGCCGAGCCCCAGCTGGTCCTCGCGGACGAGGTCCTCACCCCCGACTCCTCCCGGTTCTGGCCCGCCGCGACCTGGCAGCCGGGCGCCCGGCAGGAGTCCTACGACAAGCAGTACGTCCGCGACTGGCTCACCTCGACCGCGTCCGGCTGGGACAAGGACTCCGGCGACGCGCCGCCCCCGCTGCCGCAGGAGGTCGTCGAGCGCACCCGCGCCAAGTACGTCGAGGCCTTCGAGGCCCTGACCGGCCGTCGATTCGCCTGACCGACTCGCCTCGGAGCGGTATGCCGGGGGCGCCGGGACGGCATACGAGGCCGGTCGATATCCTGGGCGCACCCGTCCGCCGGACCCAGGAGGCTCTCGACATGGGACGCATCGTCGTCAACATCATGCCCACCGCCGACGCCCCGGACGCCGAGGGGCACGAGGCGCTGCCGCGGGCGGTTGAGCTGGGCTACGGCGAGTTCACGCGCATCCGTCAGGGCCGGCGCTTCGTCCTCAGCGCGCCCGGCGAGGTGACCGAGGAGCTGCTCGCCCGCGCCCGTGCCCTCGGTGACGCGCTCGCCCCCGAGCACCACGAGGTCGCCGGGGTCCACGCGGAGGGCGCGACCATCACGGTGGGGGACTACGACGACGACTGGGACGCCTACGACGCCGGGATCGGCGCCGTCGCCCCCATCCCCGAGGGTGCGGGGCGGCGCGAGGTGCGCCGCACGGCCCACTACGACGTCGACCTGGCCCGCGTCACGGACACCTCCAGCACCGGCGTCTACACCGGTGAGGACGACTGACCGGGAGCCGGTAGCCTAAAGGGCGCTCGACCGTCGCGCCCCGAGGAGCCCTCCATGTCGTCGCCCGCCCACGTCCTCTCCGTCGTCGAGGGGGGTCGGGCGCTCTCCGACTTCCGGGCAGCGGCGCTGCTGGACCGGGTCCGCGCAGTCGTGCCGCAGGTCACGGGGATCGACGCGCGCCACGTCCACTGGGTCGCGAGCGCGCAGGAGCTGACGCCGCAGGCGCGGGCCACCCTCGAGAGCCTGCTGACCTACGGCGAGCCGTGGACGGGGAGCAGTGACGGGACGCTGGTCGTCGTCGCGCCGCGGCTCGGCACCGTCTCCCCCTGGGCGTCCAAGGCCACCGACATCGCGCACAGCTGCGGGCTGGACCTGCACCGCGTCGAGCGGGTCGTCGAGTACCTCCTGCACGGGCCCGCCCTCGACGACGAGCAGTGGGCCGCCGCGGCCGCGGTGCTGCACGACCGGATGACCGAGACTGTCCTGATGCGCCGCGAGGACGCCGCGCTGCTCGCGACCGAGCGCGAGGCCGAGCCGCTGGAGCACGTGGACGTGCTGGGGGCGGGGCGCGGTGCGCTCGAGGCTGCCAACCTCAGCCTCGGGCTCGCTCTGTCCGACGACGAGATCGACTACCTGGTCGAGGCGTTCACCGGGCTGGAGCGCAATCCCACCGACGTCGAGCTGATGATGTTCGCCCAGGCCAACTCCGAGCACTGCCGCCACAAGATCTTCAACGCCGACGTCGTCATCGACGGCGAGCCGCAGGCGCGGTCGATGTTCGCGATGATCCGGCACACCGAGCAGGTCAACGGCCAGGGCACCGTCATCGCCTACAAGGACAACGCGTCGGTGATGGAGGGTGGCCGCCGCACGCGCTGGATGCCGGAGCAGCAGGACGGGCCGGGGCGGTACGCAGCCTACGAGGACGAGGTCCACGTCCTGATGAAGGTCGAGACCCACAACCACCCCACCGCCATCTCACCCTTCCCGGGGGCGGCGACCGGTGCGGGCGGCGAGATCCGCGACGAGGGCGCCACCGGGCGCGGGTCGGCGCCCAAGGCCGGGCTGTCCGGCTTCGCGGTCAGCAATCTGCACCTCCCGGGCACCTCCGAGCCGTGGGAGCAGTCGCCGTACGGCGCCCCCGGCCACCTCGCGAGCCCGCTGCAGATCATGGTGGAGGGGCCGATCGGGGCTGCGGCGTTCAACAACGAGTTCGGGCGGCCGGCGCTGGGCGGCTTCTTCCGCGTCTACGAGCAGACCGTCGACGGGGTCCGCCGCGGCTACCACAAGCCGATCATGAGCGCCGGTGGCCTCGGCACGATCTCGGCCTCGCAGACCGACAAGGTGACCTTTGCCCCGGGGACGCTGCTGGTGCAGCTCGGTGGTCCCGGGATGCGGATCGGCATGGGTGGCGGCGCGGCGTCCTCGCTGGCCGCCGGCGCCAACGCGGCCGAGCTCGACTTCGACTCCGTGCAGCGCGGCAACCCTGAGATCGAGC
Organism: Arsenicicoccus cauae; assembly: GCF_043162025.1. NCBI lineage: Bacteria > Bacillati > Actinomycetota > Actinomycetes > Micrococcales > Intrasporangiaceae > Arsenicicoccus > Arsenicicoccus cauae. The sequence goes on from NZ_CP171001.1 coordinate 1,375,580, forward strand.
GGCGCGCGCAGGAGGTCATCACCCACTGCTGGGCGCTCGGCGAGGACAACCCGATCCTCGCCATCCACGACGTGGGCGCGGGCGGGCTGTCCAACGCCTTCCCGGAGCTCGTGGACGGCGCCGGGCTCGGTGCGCGGTTCGACCTCACGGCGGTGCCGCTGGAGGAGACCGGTCTCGCGCCCAAGGAGATCTGGTGCAACGAGAGCCAGGAGCGCTACGTCTTGGCCATCGCGCCGTCGTCGCTCGGCCTGCTGGCGTCGCTCGCCGACCGAGAGCGCTGCCCCTGGGCGGTCGTGGGCGTCGCCACGGATGACGGGCAGCTGCGGCTCACCGACGACCGGCTTGGTGACGACGTCGCGCAGCCGCTCGAGGACCGGGCCATCGACCTGCCCATGGAGGTGCTGCTCGGCAAGCCCCCGCGCATGACCCGCGACGTCACCCGCGTCGCGCGACAGGGGGACTCCTTCGACGCGGCCGGTGTGGATCTGCGGCGGGCGGCATACGACGTCCTGCGCCACCCCTCCGTGGCGAGCAAGAGGTTCCTGATCACCATCGGCGACCGCACGGTCGGCGGCCTCACCCACCGCGACCAGATGGTCGGGCCCTGGCAGGTGCCGGTGGCCGACGTGGCGGTGACGCTCGGCGACCTCGTGGGCTTCGCGGGCGAGGCCATGGCAACGGGGGAGCGCATGCCGCTCGCCGCCGTCGACGCTCCCGCCTCGGGCCGTATGGCGGTGGCCGAGGCCATCACCAACCTGCTTGCCGCCCCGGTGGAGCTGTCGCGGGTCAAGCTGTCCTGCAACTGGATGGCCGCGTGCGGCGAGGAGGGCGAGGACGCCGCGCTCTACGACACCGTGTCCGCCGTCGCGATGGAGCTGTGCCCCGCGCTCGGGATCGGTGTGCCCGTCGGCAAGGACTCGCTGTCGATGCGGACCCGGTGGAGCTCGGGCCCGGAGGCCGGGGGCACCGATAAGCAGGTGACCTCGCCGGTCTCGCTGGTGGTGACCGCCTTCGCGTCCCTCGAGGACGTGCGCGGCACCCTCACGCCGCAGCTCGCCGGCGGTGGGTCGCTCGTCGTGCTCGTCGATCTCGGCGCCGGCCGTGACCGGCTCGGTGGCTCGATGCTCGCTCAGGTGCACGGCGCCTTCGGCCAGGAGGTGCCGGACCTCGACGACCCGGCGCGCCTCGTCTCGTTGGCGGCCGCGGTCGGAGCCCTGCGCTCGCGCGGCCTGGTCAGCGCCTACCACGACCGCTCGGACGGTGGCCTGTGGGCGGCGGTGTGCGAGATGGCCTTCGCCGGCGCGACGGGGCTCGAGCTCGCCGTCGACTCCGTCCCCGGCCTGTTCGCCGAGGAGCTCGGCGCCCTGCTCGAGTGCGCCGAGGAGGACCTCGACGCCGTGCTGCGCGTGCTCGCCGACCACGGGCTCGCCGACCTGGTGTCGGTCGTCGCCCGCACCACCGACGACCGGCGCGTGCGCGTGCGGGTCGGCGAGGAGGACGTGCTCGACGAGGACCTGCGCGACCTGGCGCAGGTCTGGGACGAGGTGTCCTGGCGTATCGCCCGCCTGCGCGACAACCCCGGCTGCGCCGACGAGGAGCACGCGGCGTTCGGCGCGGAGGCGTCCGGTCTGGTGGTCGCCCCCACCTTCGACCCCGGCGAGGACGTGGCGGCGCCATACCTCTCGCGCGGAGCGCGACCCCGGCTGGCGGTGCTGCGCGAGCAGGGGGTCAACTCGCACGTCGAGACCTCGTTCGCGTTCGACCGCGCCGGGTTCGACACCTACGACGTGCACATGACCGACCTGCAGTCGGGGCGCGCGCACCTGTCCGACTTCGTGGGCCTGGTCGCGGCGGGCGGCTTCTCGTACGGCGACACCCTGGGTGCCGGTGCGGGCTGGGCGCGGTCGGTGCTGTTCGACCCGCGCCTGACCGACCAGTTCCGCGCGTTCTTCGAGCGGGGCGACACGATCGGGCTGGGCATCTGCAACGGCTGCCAGATGTTCGGCGAGCTGGCCGAGCTGATCCCCGGGGCGCAGGCCTGGCCCCGCTGGACGCGCAACCGCAGCGAGCAGTACGAAGCCCGCCTCTCGCAGGTCGAGGTGCTCGACAGCCCATCGATCTTCTTCGCCGGGATGGCCGGGTCCCGCCTGCCGATCGCGGTGGCGCACGGCGAGGGTCGCGCGGACTTCTCCCGGCACGGGTCGCCGACGGACGTGGTGCCGGCGATGCGCTACCTGGACGGGTCCGGCGCGCCGGCCGAGACCTACCCGGCCAACCCCAACGGGTCGCCCGGGGGGCTGACCGCCGTGACGACGCCGGACGGGCGGTTCACCGCGATGATGCCGCACCCCGAGCGGGTGCAGCGCAACATCCAGCTGTCGTGGACCGACGGCCCGGTCGACGAGCCGAGCCCCTGGCTGCGGATGTTCCGCAACGCCCGGAGCCACCTCGGCTGACCGCGAACCGGTATGGCGGACGGGCCGGTACGGGACCAACTCGCAGCCGCGGACCGTCGAGGCCATGCTGCGCCTGCTCGACGTGCGGTTCGTGCCGTTGCGGTGAGGTCGCCCCGAAGCCGTCAGCGCAGGCGCCAGCGTCCGAGGTCCGGAGGCCGCGGGGACGAGGCGGCGTCGGGGTCCGCGGCGGCGAGCGCGTCGGTGAGCGCACGCGCCGACCGGGCGCGGCGGGCCAGCTCGGCACCGGACCGCATGCCCGTGGGGAACGGTGACCGGGCCACGTGGCGGCGCAGCTCGACCAGGTCCAGGTCGGCGGTCGAGCCCGCCGCCACCAGCACCGAGTTGCCGAAGCGACGGCCCTTGAGCACGTCGTGCGTCGCCAGCACCGCCTGGGTGCTCAGCCCCGCCTCGACCGCCCCGGCCGCCACCGCCGCGACGTAGCGCCCCGCCGGCTCGTCGGCCAGGTTGAGCATCACCACCCCGTCCGGCCGCAGCACGCGCCGCACGTCGGCCAGGAACTCCACCGTGCCGAGCTCCGGGGGGACCCGGCCGTCGGCATACGCGTCCACGACCACGACGTCCGCGGAGCCGTCCCGCAGGGCCGCCACCCCGCAGCGGCCGTCCACGGGCCGCACCCTGATCCGGTGCCGCCGGGGCAGCGGCAGCTCGCGCCGCACGACCTCGGTCAGCTCGGCGTCGGGCTCGAGGACGATCTGAGGCGACCCCGGCCGCGTCGCCTCGACGTAGCGCGCCAGCGACAGACCCGCCCCGCCGACGTGCGTCACGGCGAGCGGCCCAGGCGGCCCCGGCGACAGGGAGTCCAGGACGCACGCGAGGTGCTGGACGTACTCGAACGCCAGGATGGTCGGGTCGTCGAGGTCGACGAAGGACTGCGGGTGGCCGTCGCGCATCACCGTCGCGGCGCGCCCGGCGGCTCGCCCCTCGACCCAGTCGATCCGTATGCCGTTGTCGCTCACCGCTGCTCGCAGGTCGCCGTCACGGCGTGAGCATGACCTTGATCGCGCGGCGCTCGTCCATCGCGCGGTAGCCCTCGGCGACGTCGTCGAGCGGCAGCGTCAGGTCGAAGACCGCGCCCGGGGCGATCTGCCCGGCGAGCACGGAGGAGACGAGGTGGGGGAGGTAGCGCCGCACCGGGGCCATGCCGCCGGCCAGGGAGATGTTCTTGCGGAACATCCGCTCGACGGGGAGCTCGACGCCGTGCGGCACCCCGACGAAGCCCACGCGTCCGCCGGGACGCGCCGCGGCGAAGGCCTGCTCCATCGAGCCGCCGGTGCCGACGCACTCCAGGACGCTGTGGGCACCGAGGCCCCCGGTGAGCTCGCGCACCCGCTCCGCGCCCTCCTCGCCACGCTCCTCGACGACGTCGGTCGCCCCGAACTCCCGGGCGATGGCCTGCCGAGACGCGTGGCGGGACATGGCGATGATGCGCTCGGCGCCGAGCTCGCGGGCGGCCAGCACCCCGCACAGACCGACGGCGCCGTCGCCCACGACCACCGCCGTGTGGCCCTCGCGGACGTCGGCGGAGACCGCGGCGTGCCACCCGGTGGCCATGACGTCGGACAGCGTGAGCAGCGACGGCAGCAGGTCGTCGGACGGCATCTCGGGGGTGGCGACGAGGGTGCCGTCGGCGAGCGGGACGCGGAGGTACTCCGCCTGGCAGCCACCCACGGGCAGGCCGGCGCGGTCCTTGGCGCCGTAGAACCCACCGTGCAGGCAGGCGCTGTGCACCCCGGCCTGGCAGATCTCACAGGTGTTGTCGGAGTACGTGAACCCGCCGATGACGAACTGGCCGGGCGCGACGTTCTTGACCTCCTCGCCGACCTCCTCCACGACGCCGACGTACTCGTGACCGATCGGGTGGGGCTCGTCGGTGGGGTTCTCCCCGCGGTAGGGCCACAGGTCTGACCCGCAGATGCAGGACCGGACGACCCGGACCACGGCGTCGGTGGGGGTCAGGACCGATGGGGCGGGGGCCTCCTCGAGACGGATGTCACGGGCCGCATGGATCATCGTTGCGCGCATGCCACCATCGTGACATGCCGACCCGTCGCCGCATCCCCGCCGACCAGGGCGCCGAGGCGCTCGCCGCCTGGCAGGCTGATCCCGCAGCGCCGCGCCAGACGGTGGCCACGGCCGTGCGATACACGCTGGAGGAGCTCGGCGCGCGATACCCCGGGCGCTCCCTGGAGGTGCGCGTCCCGCCATACGGCGCGGTGCAGGCGGTCGAGGGTCCGGTGCACACCCGCGGCACCCCGCCGAGCACGGTCGAGACCGATGCGACCACCTGGCTGCAGCTGGCGACCGGGGCCCTGACCTGGACGGACGCCGTCTCGGGCGGCCGGGTCCGCGCGAGCGGCCAGCGCTCCGACCTCACCTCGCTGCTCCCGCTCGTGCCCGAGGAGCCCGTATGACGCCGCGCATCGGCCTGACCATCCTGCCCGAGCTGCGCTGGCGCGAGGCAGAGCCCCGCTGGCGGGCGGCCGAGGACCTGGGCTTCGACCACCTGTGGACCTACGACCACCTCACCTGGGGCGGCCTGCCGGACTCCCCGTGGTACGGCACGGTCTCGACCCTGACGGCCGCCGCCCTGGTCACCCGGTACGTCGGGATCGGCACCTTCGTGGCGTCCCCCAACTTCCGCCACCCCGCGGCGTTCGTGCGCGACGTGCAGGCGCTGCAGGACATGAGCGACGGCCGGCTGCTGCTCGGGCTCGGGACGGGCGGCGACCTGGACTCGCGCGTCCTCGGGGGGCCCGAGCTGAGCGTCCGTCAGCGGGTCGACCGGTTCGAGGAGTTCGCCCGCTTGCTCGACCGGCTGCTGCGCGAGGACCACGTGGACCACCACGGCACCTACTTCGCCTGCCGGGACGCCCGCACGCTCCCCGTGGCGGCCACGCGACCCACTGTCGTGATGGCGGCCAACGGGCCGCGCTCGCAGCGGCTCGCGGTCGCCCTCGGCGACGCCTGGGTGACGACGGGCACGCACGGCGACGACCGTGAGGCCTGGTGGCGCAGCCTGGCCGGGCTGTCGGCCCGGATGGACGACCTCGACCCGCCCGAGGGCTTCCGCCGCTACGTCCACGTCGACCCCACCTGCGGCTTCTCCCTGTCGTCCGCCGACCACTTCGAGGACGTGGTGGGGCGGGTGGCCGCGCTGGGCTTCACCGACGCGATCACCCACTGGCCCCGCCCGGACGGCCCCTACGCCGGGGACCCCGCCGTCCTCGAGGAGGTCGCGGCTCGCCTGCTGACGCCGCGGGGCGGGTCCGGCGGGCGCTGACGCGGTCCCCGTGCACGGGCGTTCACGGTCCGTCACGGTTCGACTAGGGTGGCCCGGAGGCGACCCGGACGGGTGCCGGGCTGGGGGAGGACGACCATGGCGACGTCGCGGTTCTGCTACGTCCTGATGTGCCACACCGACGCGGCGGCCATCGTGCGGCTGGTGCGTCGGGTCCACGAGCTGAGTCCGGAGGCGGCGATCGTGGTGCGCCACAGCGTGCCCGACCTCGTTGCTCCCGAGGCGATCGCGGCCTTCGGGGCCACCGTGCACCGCAGCGCGATCGACATCGTCTGGGGCGACTGGTCGATGACCCGGGCCGCCCTCGAGGTGCTCGACCACGCCCGGCGCACGGTCGAGGCGGACCACTACGTCCTGCTGTCCGGCCAGGACTACCCGATCCGCGGCCTCGCCGCCTGGGAGGACGAGGTCCGACGCTGCGGCGTGGACGCCCTGGTCGACGTCTACCCGCCGATGACGGACGACTGGTACTACCGCTGGTGGACGGTCGACCCGCCCCACGTGGGGCCGGTGCTGGCCCGCCGCGCCGTCAAGCTCGCGTGGCGCCTGGTGGCGCGCCGCTGCCGCCCCGCCGTCATGTTCTACCGCGGCCGACGCGACCCCCGCTGGATCCTCGGCGTGCGCCGTCCCGAGCTGCTGCGCGGCGAGGCGCCGGTCGTGGTCCTCAAGGGGAGCCTGTGGCTCACGCTGTCCGGGCGCGCCGTGGACAGCCTCCTGCGGCGCCATCGCGAGGACCGTCGCACGCTGGACTTCTTCCGGTCCGTGCGCATCCCCGACGAGTCCTACGTCCAGTCCCTGCTGCTGGCCGACGCGAGCCTGCGGATCATGGACTGCCCGACGACCTTCGCCCGGTTCCGCTACGACGAGTGGAGCCCCACCTGGGTCGACCTGGACGAGCTCGCCCTGGCGGCCCGGACGCCGGCCGCCTTCGTCCGCAAGCTGCCGGAGGGGGTCGACGCGGCGGTGCTCGCCGAGGCCGACGTCCTGGCGTCGCGCCCAGCCGACGCGGTGCCGCCGATCCGGGACGCCGTGCCGGGCCAGACCAAGCTGACCGGGGCCGAGGTCGCGCCCGGCGTGCCGTCGGTGGCGACCGGGCTGCCCGTCCCGCGCGGCTAGACTGCGCCGGTGAGCGACCACCCCGGCACCAGCAAGGGCTCCGCGCCCGGCCCCCGCCCCGCCACCTCACCGAGGCCCCGCGGGCGCCGGCCGATCTTCTCCCGGTTCATCGTGGTGGGCGCGGTGCTCGGCTTCGTCGTCGCCACGGGGGTGGCGCTGCTGCTGCGTCCCGACCCCTCCGCGGTGAGCAGCGCGAGCCAGACGGCGACCTACGGGCTCGGCCGGGTGATGATGTTCTTCGGCGTCCTCGGGGGCGGGCTCGGGGCCCTGCTCGGTGCCCTGGTCGCGGTGCTGCTCGATCGCCGGAGCTGAGGCGACCGCGCGACCGCGGCGCTGTGGGACACTGGCACCGTGGCACGAGGTGACGGTCGACTCAATCACGACATCCTGCCCGGCGAGACCGGGCCGCAGGACGCCTGCGGGGTCTTCGGCGTCTGGGCACCGGGCGAGGAGGTCGGCAAGCTCACCTACTACGGTCTCTATGCCCTGCAGCACCGCGGGCAGGAGTCGGCCGGGATCGCGACGTCCGACGGCGAGCGTGTCCTCGTCTACAAGGACATGGGCCTGGTGTCGCAGGTCTTCGACGAGACCTCGCTCGGCTCCCTCACCGGCCACCTGGCCATCGGGCACACCCGTTACTCCACCACCGGCGCGAGCAAGTGGGAGAACGCCCAGCCCACGCTGGGCGGCACCGCGCACCACACGATCGCTCTCGCCCACAACGGCAACCTGATCAACACCTCCGAGCTGCGCGGCCTGCTGTCCGCGCGTCACGTCGACGGGTTCGGCACGGCGGGCGGGGAGCTGCGTCGTGGCAACACGACGGACACCGCCATCGTCACCTCCCTGCTGGGCAGCCGGGCCGAGGACGTCTCTCTCGAGGAGGCGGCGATGGAGCAGCTGCCGTTGGTCAAGGGCGCCTTCTGCTTCGTCTTCATGGACGAGCACACGCTGTATGCCGCGCGAGACCCGCAGGGCGTCCGCCCGCTGGTGATCGGGCGGCTGGAGCGGGGCTGGGTCGTGGCCTCCGAGACGGCGGCCCTCGACATCGTCGGCGCCAGCTATGTCCGCGAGGTCGAGCCGGGGGAGCTGGTCGTCGTGGACGAGCAGGGCCTGCGCACCCGCCGGTTCGCCGAGCCCGAGCCCAAGGGCTGCGTCTTCGAGTACGTCTACCTCGCCCGACCCGACACGACCATCGCCGGTCGCGGCGTCTACGAGGCGCGGGTCGCGATGGGACGCGAGCTGGCCCGCCAGCACCCGGTCGAGGCGGACATGGTCATGCCGTCCCCCGAGTCGGGCACCCCGGCGGCGATCGGCTACGCCGAGGAGTCGGGGATCCCCTACGGCCAGGGCCTGGTCAAGAACGCCTACGTCGGGCGTACCTTCATCGCTCCCTCGCAGACCATCCGCCAGCTCGGCATCCGCCTCAAGCTCAACCCGCTGCGCGACGTCATCAAGGGCAAGCGGCTGGTCGTCGTCGACGACTCGATCGTGCGGGGCAACACGCAGCGGGCCCTCGTGCGCATGCTGCGCGAGGCCGGTGCCGCGGAGGTCCACGTCCGGATCTCCTCGCCCCCGGTGCGCTGGCCCTGCTTCTACGGCATCGACTTCGCGAGCCGCGCCGAGCTGATCGCCACGGGCATCGACATCGAGGGCGTCCGGCGTTCGGTGGGCGCGGACAGCCTGGGCTACATCAGCGAGGACGGGATGATCGCCGCGACCCACCAGCCGCGCGAGCGTCTGTGCACCGCCTGCTTCTCGGGCCAGTACCCCCTCGGGGTCCCGGACGACCAGGCCGTCGTCCTCGACCCCGCCCACGCGTGACCCGCCTGACCCCCCTGCACACCCGCGACGAAAGGCCCCTCGTGAGCGAGCCCATCACCTACGCGTCGGCAGGGGTCGACGTGGAGGCCGGCGACAAGGCCGTCGAGCTGATGAAGGCGTCGGTCCGCCGCGCCACCCGCCCCGAGGTGCTGGGCGGGCTCGGCGGCTTCGCGGGGATGTTCGACGCCTCGGCGCTGGCCGGGATGCGCCGTCCGGTCCTGGCCACGTCGACCGACGGCGTCGGCACCAAGGTCGCGGTCGCTCAGGCCGTGGACCAGCACGACACCATCGGCTTCGACCTGGTCGGCATGGTCGTGGACGACATCGTCGTGTGCGGGGCCGAGCCGCTCTTCATGACGGACTACATCGCGACCGGCAAGGTCGTGCCCGAGCGTATCGCCGCCATCGTGTCGGGCATCGCGGCTGCCTGCGAGCAGGCGGGCGTGGCCCTCGTCGGCGGCGAGACCGCCGAGCACCCGGGACTGCTGGACCCGGACGAGTACGACTGCGCGGGTGCCGCCACGGGCGTCGTCGAGCACGACGACGTCCTCGGGCCCCATCTCGTGCGGGCCGGCGACGTCGTGCTGGGGCTGGCCTCGTCAGGGCTGCACTCCAACGGCTACTCGCTCGTCCGTCGCGTCTTCGCCCACGCCTCCTGGGACTACGACCGAGAGGTCCCCGAGCTGGGCGGCACCCTGGGCCGCGCCCTGCTGACGCCGACGAGGGTCTACGCCCGGGACCTGCTCGCCCTGATCCGTGCCGACGGCGTCGACGTCCACGCCCTCAGCCATGTCACCGGAGGGGGGCTCGCGGCCAACCTCGCCCGGGTCCTCCCGCAAGGGGTGCTCGCCACCGTGGACCGCGCGACGTGGACGCCGCCGCCGATCTTCGGCCTGGTCCAGGCGCTGGGCCGCGTGCCGCAGCCGGACCTCGAGCGCACCCTCAACATGGGTGTGGGATTCGTGGCCGTGGTGCCCGAGGACGCCGTCGACCGCGCGCTGGCCGTGTGCGCCGAGCGAGACCTGCCGGCCTGGGTGATGGGGCGCGTGAGCGACGCCGCCGACGCTGCCGTGGACCCAGCCCACGAGGTCGTGCGCGGCGCCAAGGGCGTCGACGGGGGAGCGGTCCAGCTGGTCGGCGCCCACCGGGCCTGAGACCGGCCCTGCCTGGGGCGGTCCTCAGGGGCTCCAGGGATGCGCGAACGGGGAGGGTGTCACCTGCTGGTGACACCCTCCCCGTTCGGTGTCCGGTATGCCGACCCGCCCGTCACGAGTCGGGTGGTGCGACCACCTGGTGCCGACGAGACGCCGGCCCCCGGCTGCGAGCCGGGGACGCGCCGTCAGCGCCCACCGGCCGCCCACCGGTCGTAGTCGTCGTAGCCGTCGTCGTCGTCGGGCTCCCGGCGTTGGTCGCCGGGGTCCCGTTGCGTGGATGCGTGCAGTTCTCGCTCAAGAGCACTCAGGTCGGTGTCGGGAGAGAAGTACTTCAGCTCCCGGGCAACCTTGGTCTGCTTGGCTTTGGCCCGGCCGCGCCCCATGGCGTGACCCCCTCGCGCGTCTGCCGGAGTGGCATCGCTGGCTGCGTCTGGTGCCGTAGCGGGCGGAGCGACCCCGGGAATCTCGTGTCTTCGTGAAGGACACGGTACATGCTGGGAGGCCCATCTGTGGAGTCGAGCGTCGAGGCGTGCCCACGGGCAGTTACGTCAGGTGATGTCGGAGGTGGCCGGGTTCGCGTTGATTCGGGTCGTCATGCACCCACACGGGCGTAGAAGATTGCTCACAACCTGCATATGTCACGATACGTAGTAATCTATCAGCGACGTTGAGCCCCTTTCTGCCCGTATCGACTACTCAGAGTTACTGCCGCGACGACATCGGCCCTGTGAGTGGGTCGGCGGGCGTGTCCCGGGGCGTCGGAGCACGGGGGAAGGCCTCCCGTCGAGAAGCGGGGAGATCACACATGCCACATCGTGAGCAGGACAGCGAGAAGTTGTTGACGCCGGCCGAGGTCGCCGAGCTCTTTCGGGTCGACCCCAAGACCGTCACCCGGTGGGCCAAGGCGGGCAAGCTCAACTCCATCCGCACGCTCGGTGGGCACCGGCGCTACCGCGAGAGCGAGATCCGCCAGCTCCTCGACGGCGTGGGCGACAACGCCCGCATGAGTCAGCCGCTCTGACGACGGCCACTGATATCACGTCTGATATCAGTTATAGGCTGATGGTCTCGAGGTCATGAGCTATCCTCTGATGCCGTGAGCTCCTCCGGGTCCGCGCAACCCGTGCGCTACGCCCTGCTGGGCGACGTCGTCGAGTCCCGGCGCGCCGCGAGCCGTCGCGCCCTGCATGAGCGGCTCGGTGCCGCCCTGCGCCGGGTCGACGAGACGGTGCCCGCCCTCGAGCCGCTCACCACCACGGTCAGCGACGAGTTCCAGGGGGTTTACCCCGACGTCGGGTCCGCCGTCCTGGCGTCGCTGCTGGTGCGCCTCCACACGCTCCCCGACGTCGACGTCAGGTGCGGCATCGGGAGAGGGCTGGTCCAGGTGATCGACCGCGACCACGTCCCTCCGCTGCAGGACGGCAGCGCCTGGTGGGCCGCGCGCGAGGCGGTCGAGGAGGCGGAGCGCCGGGCCGCGACGGCGGCCACGCGGTCCTGTCGCACGTGGTACGTCGAGGACCCGGACCGCCCGTCCGGCGCCGCCGGTGTGGTCCTGGCCACGCTGGTCCTGCGCGACGATCTCGTGGGTCGGCTGGACGCCCGCCCGCTGAGGGTGCTCCTGGGGGTCATGTCAGACCTCACGCAGACCATGGTGGCCGAGCAGGAGGGGATCACGCAGTCTGCCGTCTCCCAGCTGGTGGCCAGAGAGGGTCTCGCGGCTGTCAGGGAGGCGCACGCGATCCTCGCCCCCTCGGCTCGTGACACCTGAGGAGCACCATGACCTATCTCGCCGTGTGGCTGCTGGCGCTGGGCGTCGGCGACCTGGTGCGCCCCGGCGCGGAGCTCGGGGGGCGACGACCATGGTGGTTGCCCGCCCTGGTCTCCGTGCCCGTGGCGGTCCTCGCGTGGCCGCTGCTCGGGCAGCGCGGCGGCTGGCACCTGGTCGCGCTCCTCGGGATCGTGCTCCTGCTGGTCGTGTGGGCACGGTCGTCGGCGGGGGCCGTGAGCAGCGCCCTGCGGACGCGCTACGACCCCGACCGCACCCTCGTGGCGGCGGCCCGACGGCACCGGCTCGTGGCCGGTGGCTGCCTCGTGGTGGGGCTCACGGTGCTGTTCGCCCTGGCCGGCGTGGACGCGGGCGCCGGCGGGCCCCTCGCCCGCTGGTGGGGCTCGCTCGGGCTACCCCGGCTCGCCCCGGTGCCGCTGGACCGCGCGCTGATGGTCCTCGCCGTGATGGTGGCCCAGGTCGGCACCGGCAACGTCGTGGTGCGCCTGGTCCTCGACGCGGCGGGTGCGCACAGCCAGCCGGGGGTCCTGCGCGGGGGGCGCTGGCTCGGCCCGATGGAGCGCGTCTTCGTCGTCGGCCTCGCCCTCGCCGGTCAGGCGACCGCGGCCTCGGTCGTCATCGCGGCCAAGGGGATCCTGCGCTTCCCCGAGCTGCAGGACCAGCGAGGACCGGGGCAGCGGATCGACGTCGTGACCGAGTACTTCCTCCTCGGCAGCTTCACCTCGTGGTTGGTGGCGCTCGGGTGCTCGCTGCTGGCGCTGTGACCGGGCGCGCCGGGCCGGTCACGGCCCGTGTCCCGGGCCATGCGTGACAATGGCGTCCATGAGTGGAGACCTCGTCCTCGCCAACCGCTACCGCCTCGAGCGCCAGATCGGCCGGGGCGGGATGGGTCAGGTCTGGTCGGCCGTCGACACCCGGCTGCAGCGCCGGGTGGCCGTCAAGACGGTCGACCTCGCGGCGACGGGCGACGAGGTGGCTGCCGAGCGATTTCAGCAGGAGGCGCACGCGACGGCTGCCCTGTCCCACCCCAACATCGTCACGATCTTCGACAACGGGGTGGACGGCCACACGGCCTATCTCGTCATGGAGCTGCTCAGCGGGCCCAGCCTCGACGAGCTGGTCCGCGAGCAGGGTCCGCTGGCGGTGGACCGGGCCCTCGCCTACACCCAGGAGGTGGCCTCGGCCCTCGGGGCCGCGCACCGAGCGGGGGTCGTGCACCGGGACGTCAAGCCCAGCAACCTCATGCTCGACGAGCGGGGCACGCTCAAGATGGTGGACTTCGGGATCGCGCGCCTCGACCAGGCCCGCACCAGCCAGCTGACGGCGACCGCGACGGTCATCGGCAGCGCGCCATACCTGTCTCCCGAGCAGGCCACCGGGGGCACGGCGACCGCGCAGAGCGACCTGTACTCCCTCGGCTGCGTGCTGATGACCCTGCTGACCGGCGAGCCGCCGTTCGAGGGTGAGCACCCCTTGTCGATCCTCCACCACCACCTGAGCACGCCGCCGCCGCTGCCGTCCGAGCGACGCCCCGGGGTGCCGCGGGCGGTCGACGACCTCGTGGCCCAGCTGCTGGCCAAGTCGCCGCAGGACCGGCCGGCCAGCGCCGCCGACGTGGCGGCCCGGACCGCTGCGATCCGTCGCGGCGCCGCACCGTCCACCACCGTGCTGCCCGTCGCGGGCGCCCCGGCTGCCGCCACCACCGTGCTGCCACCCGTGGACCGGGGCCCGCAGGCCCCGCCCCACACAGCGACGCAGGCGACGGCCTACCGCGACGATCACGACCGTCCCCGCCCCCGCGGCACCGGGGCGCTGTGGGTGATGCTGCTCCTGCTGGCCGCCACCGTCGGGGCCCTGTGGTGGTTCGGGCTGCGCGGCTCCGGGCCGTCGACCGACCAGCCCAGGACCCCGACCACCACGGCCACCAGCACCTCCGCGCGCACCACCGCGCCGAGGACGTCCTCGACCCCGCCCGCGACCGTGACCGCGACCGCCACGGCAACCCCGTCGCCCACCGGGTCGCCGTCGTCGACCTCCGCGCCGACCCCCACGGAGACGACCAGCCCCACCGAGCAGCCGACGGCAACCCAGGGGCCGAGCGACCCGGCACCGACGTGGTCCACGTCGGCCCAGGCCGCGTCCACGCTCGACGGGGTCGTGCAGCAGGCCCAGCTGTCGGGGTCCTCCGGCAAGGACGCCTCCAAGAGCCTGCGCTCGCTCGACAAGGCGATTCGTCAGGAGGACGCCTCCGGGGCGCGCCAAGCGCTGGGGGAGCTGACCGGGTCGGTCCGCAGTGGCGTCGAGGACGGGTCCGTCTCGAGCGACACGGCACAGACCATCAGCTCGGCCGCCGATGCCGTCGCCAGCGCACTGCCGACGGCCTGAGCCTGCCGAGGGAGGGCGCAGGCAGCACGACGAAGCCGCATCCCGTGGGGATGCGGCTTGCTGGTGGCCAGGGGCGGGGTCGAACCGCCGACCTTCCGATTTTCAGTCGGACGCTCGTACCAACTGAGCTACCTGGCCTCGCGACGTCCTCCTGATGTCGCGAAGTCTCCCCCGAAGGAGAGACTGGCGACCCCGACCGGGCTCGAACCGGCGACCTCCGCCGTGACAGGGCGGCGCGCTAACCAACTGCGCTACGGGGCCAATGGTGAGGAGTGACTACCTCAAGCACTCCGACGACCTCGCTGGCCGTGACCAGCTAGTCCATCGTACATGCTCTGTATCCCCAACGGGATTCGAACCCGTGCTACCGCCGTGAAAGGGCGGGGTCCTAGGCCGCTAGACGATGGGGACCCGAATCTCTCGGGCCCTCTGCCGCTAGCGCTCTAGTAGCTCGAGCCCGTCGAGGACTCCGAAAGCATAGGGGACGCCGACGCGGAACGCCTAATCGGGTGGGAGCCGGTCGGCGTCAGCGCCGAGCGGCCCACTCCAGCAGCCGCTCCCACGGCCAGGTCGTGACGATCCGCTCGGCCGGCACCCCGAGGTGCCAGGCTCGCTCGGCCCCCAGCTGCTGGAAGTCCAGCTGCCCCGGGGCGTGCGCGTCCGTGTCGATGGCGAACAGGCACCCGAGCTCCAGGGCAAGCGTGACCAGGTCGTCCGGCGGGTCCTGCCGCTCCGGCCGGGAGTTGATCTCGACCGCCACCTCGTGAGCCGCGCACGCCTCGAAGACGGCGCGGGCGTCGAAGGTGGACTGCGGCCGCCGGCCGCGGCCCCCGGTGACGAGCCGCCCGGTGCAGTGGCCGAGCACGTTGGTGCGGGGGTTGCCGACGGCGGCGACCATCCGACGGGTCATCGCGGCGCTCTCCATCTTGAGCTTGGAGTGCACCGAGGCGACGACCACGTCGAGCTCCTCGAGCAGGTCGGGCTCCTGGTCGAGCGACCCGTCGTCGAGGATGTCGACCTCGATCCCCGACAGCAGCCGGAAGCCGTCCGGCACGATGCGGTTGACGCCGGCGACGACCTGCAGCTGGGTGCGCAGGCGCTCCGGCGACAGCCCGTTGGCGACCTTGAGCCGGGGGGAGTGGTCCGTCAGCACCTGGTACTCCCGGCCGAGCTCGACCGCGGTCATCACCATCTCGTCGATCGGCGAGCCGCCGTCGGACCAGTCGGAGTGGCTGTGCAGGTCGCCACGCTGGAGGGCGGCCAGGTCCAGCCCGTCGCGGGCCAGCGGTGCCGACTCGCGCTCCTCCAGCTGGACGAGGTAGGCCGGCTCCTCGCCGCGGAGCACCGCCTGGGCGATCGCCTCGCTGCCCTTGCCGATGCCGGGCAGGTCCTGCAGCGTGCCGGCCGAAGCCCGGGCCGCCAGCTCCTCGTCCCCGAGGGCCCCCAGGGTGGCGGCGGCGCCCCGGAAGGCCTTGATGCGATAGCTGGACTCCAGGGCCCGCTCGAGCAGGAAGGAGATGCGGCGCAGGGCCAGGACGACCCCGGCGGCGTCGCGGGTCAGGGTGTCGGCGATCGGCTCCCCGGAGGCGGAGCCATGGCGCTGCGGGCCGGTGGCGGCGGGCTTCGGCATACGGCCATCGTCGCACCGCGGCACGTGGCTTGGTCGACGTGGCGCGCGTCACCTACGGTCGGGGCATGGCACTGAGCGTCTTCGACCTCTTCTCGATCGGCATCGGGCCGTCGAGCTCGCACACGGTGGGGCCCATGCGGGCGGCGCTGATGTTCGCCCGGTCGTTGGCGGCGGACGGGCAGCTCGACCGGGTCACCCGCCTGCGCGTCGAGCTCTACGGCTCGCTCGGGGCGACGGGCCATGGCCACGGCAGCGACAAGGCGGTCCTGCTCGGCCTGTCCGGCGAGGCCCCCGAGCTCGTCGACCCGCGCGCGGTCGCGGGCCGGCTCGCGCAGATGCGCGCCTCGCGGCGGCTGTCGCTGCTCGGTCGGCACGAGATCGACTTCGACGAGGCCACGGACCTCGTGATGCACCGGACGCGGTCCCTGCCCGGGCACTCCAACGGCATGACCTGCGAGGCAGTCGTGGAGGGCCTGGACGAGCCGGTGCGGCGCACCTTCTACTCCGTGGGGGGCGGCTTCGTGGTCGTCGAGGACGGGTCCGGGGGGCACCGGGTCGTCGAGGACGAGACGCCGGTGGAGCACGAGTTCCGCACGGGCGACGAGCTGCTGGCCATCTGCGAGGCGACGGGCCGCTCCATCGCGCAGGTCATGCTCGACAACGAGCGGGCCTGGCGCACCGAGGCCGAGGTCCGGGCCGGCCTGCTCGAGATCTGGCGCGTCATGCAGGAGTGCGTGGACAACGGCATCACGACCGAGGGCGTGCTCCCCGGCGGCCTGCGTGTCCGTCGGCGCGCCCCCGAGCTCGCGCTGCGCCTCGCGCTGGAGGAGGGCAACGTCGACCCGCTGAGGGGGCTCGACTGGATCACCCTCTACGCCCTCGCCGTCAACGAGGAGAACGCCGCCGGAGGTCGCGTGGTCACCGCGCCGACCAACGGCGCCGCGGGGATCATCCCGGCGGTCCTGCACTACTACGTGCGCTTCGTGCCGGGGGCGGACGACCTGGGAGTGGTGCGCTTCCTGCTCACGGCGGCGGCCATCGGCATGATCATCAAGGAGGGCGCCTCGATCTCCGGCGCCGAGGTCGGCTGCCAGGGAGAGGTCGGCTCCGCCTGCGCGATGGCCGCGGCCGGCATGGCGGCGGTCCTCGGTGGCACCCCGGGCCAGGTCGAGAACGCCGCGGAGATCGGGATGGAGCACAACCTCGGTCTCACCTGCGACCCGGTCGGGGGGCTGGTCCAGATCCCCTGCATCGAGCGCAACGCGGTCGCGGCGGTCAAGGCGGTCACGGCGGCCCGCACCGCCCTGCGCGGCGACGGGTCGCACATCGTCTCGCTCGACAAGGTGGTCAAGACCATGCGCGAGACCGGGGCCGACATGAAGGTGAAGTACAAGGAGACCGCGCGCGGCGGCCTTGCGGTCAACGTCATCGAGTGCTGACCCTCCCTCGGGCTGCCGAGTGCGCTTTGATGCTCGTATGACGAACGCCTACCGCCCCGCCGAGGACCGCTACGACGGCGACATGATCTATCGACGGTGCGGGAGCAGCGGCCTGCGGCTCCCCGTCATCTCCCTGGGCCTGTGGCAGAACTTCGGCACGGACCGCCCCCGCGAGACCCAGCGGGCCATCCTGCGACGCGCCTTCGACCGAGGGGTCACGCACTTCGACCTGGCCAACAACTACGGGCCGCCCTACGGCCAGGCCGAGATCCACATGGGGGAGTACCTCCGCGACGACTTCGCGGGGCTTCGCGACGAGCTCGTCATCTCGTCCAAGGCCGGCTACGACATGTGGCCCGGCCCCTACGGGCAGGGAGGCGGGGCACGCAAGTACGTCCTCGCGAGCCTCGACCAGTCCCTGCAACGGCTCGGTCTGGACTACGTCGACATCTTCTACAGCCACCGTTTCGACCCGGAGACGCCGGTCGAGGAGACGATGATGGCGCTGGACCACGCCGTGCGCGCGGGCAAGGCGCTCTACGTCGGGATCTCGTCATACTCCGCCGCCAAGACCAGGGAGGCCGCCGAGATCGCCAGGGACCTCGGGACCCCGCTGCTCATCCACCAGCCGTCCTACTCCATGCTCAACCGGTGGATCGAGGAGGAGCTGCTCGACGAGCTGGAAAGGCAGGGTATGGGCTGTATTGCGTTCACCGCCTTGGCCCAAGGTCTGCTCACTCAGCGTTACCTGGAGGGGGTGCCCGAGGGCAGTCGAGCGGCCCGCCCCGGGTCGAGCCTGTCCGCCGACCACCTCTCCGAGCAGACGCTGCGGCACGTGCGCGCGCTCGCGGGCGTCGCCGAGCGCCGGGGGACGACGCTGTCGCAGCTGGCACTGGCCTGGGTGCTGCGCGACCCGCGCATGACGTCCACGCTGGTCGGAGCCTCGAGCGTCGAGCAGCTCGACCAGAACCTCGACGCCCTCCAGCACCTCGACCTCACCGCCGAGGAGCTCCGGGAGATCGATCAGGACGCGGTCGAGGCCGGCATCAACCTGTGGGCCCGATCCTCACAAGCGTGACGTCCGCGGACGTCTCAGGGCATCTCGGGCGTCACTCAGCGAGGTCGATCACTACGCTCCGCGCACACATTGACGCATCCTCGTGAGAAAACCCGGCTCGCTCGTCAGGTCTCCGGGGAGGCACCTAGAGTCATGAGTGGCCGTGATCTCCCCGAGATCTCCAAGGGGGGCACCGCCGCACTCCGTGCGGGCGGGCTCGGGGATCGGGGGAGAGGCGTGACCGTCCCGACGTCGGGACGTCCCTCGTCGGTGGGGCACGGCCGGTCCGGGCGCCGGAAGGTGCCGGACTTTCTCGTCCGAGAAGGAAGCAGAGCACATGACCGTCGACCATGCACAGCCAGCAGCCGGAGCGGGGGACGCTCCCGTGGACGTCTCCCAGATCCCCGTCGTCATCCTCTGCGGTGGCCAGGGCACCCGCATCCGCGAGGCCAGCGAGAAGCTCCCCAAGCCGATGATCGCGATCGGCGACAAGCCCATCGTGTGGCACATCATGAAGACCTACTACGAGCACGGCTTCCGCAGGTTCGTGCTGTGCCTGGGCTACAAGTCCGACGTCATCAAGAGCTACTTCCTCGACCGCAAGCGCCTCTCCGCCGACGTCGTCCTGCGTCCGGGCCAGGAGCCGGAGTTCCTCGGGGGCGACAAGACCGAGGAGGACTGGGAGATCACCCTGGTCGAGACCGGACTGGACGCCGGCACCGGCGGCCGCGTCAAGCTGGTCGCCAAGTACCTCGACGCGCCCTGGTTCATGCTCACCTACGGCGACGGCATCGGTGACGTCGACATCACCGCCGAGGTCAACCACGCCGTGCGCATGGACAAGATGGCCTGCGTCACCGGTGTCCACCCGGCCTCCCGCTACGGCGAGATGCACGTGGACGACAAGGGCGAGATGGTCGTCGAGTTCAACGAGAAGCCGACCCTGGCCACGGGCTGGGTCAGCGGCGGATTCTTCATGATGAAGCGCGAGTTCGTCGACACCTACCTGGCCGACATCGCCGACGAGGACATGATGGAGAAGAAGCCGCTCCAGCAGGTCTCCCGCGACGGCGAGCTCGCGGTCTACGAGCACGAGGGCTTCTGGATGGGCATGGACACCTTCCGCGACTGGAAGGAGCTCAACGGGCTCTGGGACGACGACAAGGCTCCCTGGAAGATCTGGAAGGACTGAGGACATCCACATGAAGGTTCTGGTTACTGGTACCGAGGGCTACCTCGGCTGTCTCGTCGCCGCGGAGCTGATCCGCGACGGCCACGACGTCACCGGCGTCGACACGGGCTTCTACGCCCAGGGCTGGCTCTACAACGGCGTCGACCTCGGCGCCAAGACCCTGCGCAAGGACATCCGCAACCTCACGGTCGAGGACGTCCGCGGCCACGACGCCATCGTGCACATGGCCGAACTGTCCAACGACCCGCTCGGCGCGCTGATCCCCAACGTCACCTACGACGTCAACCACAAGGGCTCGGTCAAGCTCGCCGAGCTGGCCAAGCAGGCCGGCGTCCCGCGGTTCGTCTACATGTCCAGCTGCTCCGTGTACGGCGTGGCCGACGGCGTGGTCGACGAGCAGTCCCAGGTCAACCCGCAGACCGCGTATGCCGAGTGCAAGGCGATGGTCGAGCGGGACGTGCTGCCGATGGGCGACGACAACTTCTCGCCCACCTTCATGCGCAACGCGACGGCGTACGGCGCCTCCCCGCGCATGCGATTCGACATCGTGCTCAACAACCTGTCGGGCCTGGCCTACACCACCAAGAAGATCGCGATGACCTCCGACGGCACCCCGTGGCGCCCGCTGGTCCACGCCCTGGACATCGCCAAGTCGATCCGCTGCGCCATCAACGCGCCGCGCGAGGCCGTGCACCAGCAGATCTTCAACGTCGGCAAGACCGAGCACAACTGGCGGGTCCGCGAGATCGCCGAGATCGTCGGCGCGGCCTTCCCCGGCTGCGAGGTCACCTTCGGCGACAACGCCGGTGACAACCGCTCCTACAAGGTCAACTTCGACAAGATCGCGTCCCAGCTGCCGGGTTACGCGAGCGACTGGGACGCCGAGCGTGGCGCCCAGCAGCTGGCCGAGGTCTTCACGACCATCGACCTGGACGAGGCTACCTTCACCGGCCGCGGCCACACCCGCCTCAAGCAGCTCGAGTACCTGATGCGCACCAAGCAGATCGACGACCAGATGTTCTGGACCAAGCCGGCGGGGAGCATCCTCTGATGGAGTTCCGCACCTTCGACATCGAGGGCCCGGCCCTGGTCGACCTCAAGCTCCTGCAGGACGACCGCGGCTTCTTCGCCCGCACCTTCTGCACCCAGGAGTTCGAGGACGCCGGCCTGACCCCGGCCGTGATCCAGTGCAACATGTCCTACAACTACAAGGCCGGCACGATCCGGGGCCTGCACCAGCAGATCGACCCGGCCCCCGAGGCCAAGCTGGTCCGCTGCATCCGCGGCCGCATCATCGACGTGATCGTCGACATGCGTCCGGACAGCCCGACCTACCTGCAGCACGTCAAGGTGGAGCTCACCGCCGACAACCGGCAGGCGCTCTACGTGCCGGAGTACTTCGCGCACGGCTACCTGACGCTGGAGGACGACTGCGAGGTGACCTACCAGGTGTCCCACGCCTACACGCCGAACACCGAGCGGGGCTTCCGCTACGACGACCCGGCCTTCGGCATCGACTGGGGTCGCGAGATCGCGGTCATCAGCGACAAGGACGCGGCCTGGCCGCTCTTCGCCGACCGCGACGACGTCGAGAAGCCCGCGCCCCTGCCCGCGCCGCGCCAGGCGCAGCTCAAGGAGGACGCATGATCATCGTCGACACCGCCCTGGCCGAGCGCGAGGCCGAGGGCAACCCGATCCGGGTGGCCCTGGTGGGCGCGGGCTTCATGGGCCGCGGCTTCGTCAACCAGGTCACGAACTCCGTTCCCGGGATGGTCGTCGCCGCCATCGTCAACCGCACCCAGGCCAACGCCGAGCGGGCCTACTCCGAGGCGGGCGTCACCGACTGGGAGGTCGTCGATTCGGCCGAGGCGCTCGACGCCGCGGTCAAGGCCGGCAAGGCCGTCATCACCAGCGACCACCAGGCCGTCACGGAGTCCGGCTCCATCGACGCCATCGTCGAGGCGACCGGCGCGGTCGAGTACGGCGCGCACGTTGTCGCCGACGCGATCGAGGGCGGCAAGCACGTCGTGCTGCTCAACGCCGAGGTCGACGGCACCGTCGGCTACGCGCTCAAGCAGCGGGCGCTCGCCAAGGGCGTCATCATCACGGGCTGCGACGGCGACCAGCCGGGTGTCCAGATGAACCTCTACCGCTTCGTGAAGTCCATCGGGCTGACGCCGCTGGTCATGGGCAACATCAAGGGCCTGCAGGACGAGTACCGCAACCCGACCACGCAGGAGGGGTTCGCCAAGCAATGGGGCCAGGACCCCTACATGGTCACGAGCTTCGCGGACGGCACCAAGGTGTCCTTCGAGCAGGCCCTCGTGGCCAACGCGACGGGCATGACCGTCGAGAAGCGCGGGCTCAAGGGCGCCGACCACCGCGAGCACATCGACGCCGCGACCAGGCTCTACGACGTGGAGCAGCTCAAGGAGCTCGGCGGCGTCGTGGACTACGTCGTGGGCGCGCAGCCCGGACCGGGCGTCTACTGCTTCGCGACGCACGACGACCCCAAGCAGCAGCACTACCTCAAGCTCTACAAGCTCGGGGACGGGCCGCTCTACTCGTTCTACACGCCCTACCACCTGTGCCACTTCGAGGTGCCGCTGACGGTGGCCCGCGCGGTGCTCTTCGGGGACTACGCGATCACCCCCGCCGGCAAGCCCACCGTCGAGGTCATCACCGTGGCCAAGCGGGACCTCCCGGCCGGGCACACGCTCGACGGGCTGGGCGGCTACGACACCTACGGCCAGTGCGAGGCCGCGGGTGTCACCGCCGCCGAGGATCTGCTGCCGATGGGCGTCGCCGAGGGCTGTGTGCTCACGCGCGACGTCAAGAAGGACGAGTACCTCACCTACGCCGACGTCGAGCTGCCCGAAGGGCGCCTCGTCGACGCGCTGCGGCAGGAGCAGGCCGGGCTGGCCTGACCATCTGCGCCCGTATGCCGCGAGCCCGCCGCCTGACCCCACCCCAACGGGGCGAGGCGGCGGGCTCCGGCATACGGCCGCGCGTCAGGCGATGAACTCCCGCACCGCGGCGGCGACCTCGTCGTCGAGGCCGGCCAGCAGCTCGTCGTGCGAGCTGACGAGGTAGCTGCGAGGGCCCTCCCAGTCGGCGGCCAGGACGTGGTGGCTGTCGAACCAGAAGTGGTGCGAGGCCGACTCGTCGACGAACAACGTGACCGTGCCGAGCTCCTGCTCGGCCCGGCCGGGCAGCTGGACCGTCTCGGGGTTGCCGACGCTGAGGTGGGCGCTGCGCGGGGCGTCCTGCGGGGTGGACTCGTCCAGGACGTGGAACTCCTCGTCGGTGTGCGAGCCGGCGAGCATCTGCTCGAGCACCACGGTCTGGGCGCTGCTGGGGATCGTGTCCGCCGGGATCTCGTGCGCGGTCCCGTCCACGTCGATGGTCGTGGCATCGGTGCGCCGCGTCGACGTGGACCCCTCCGGGGTGCTGAGCGAGCAGGACGTCCAGTCCCGGACGTCACCGCGGTGCGTGAGCGTGTGGTCGGTGCGCCGCAGCCGGGGTCCGTCGCGGTAGACGAGGAGGCTGCGCAGCTGGGTGGGGGTGAGGCGCCGCACGAGGGCGCCGACCTTGCGTCCCCCCACGTGGAAGCTCTCCATCGAGATGTCCATGCCGCGACCGTAACCGAGGGTGACAGGTGGCCCAACCGGTGCCCGCATGTCGGTCGGGCGCAGGGCGCGGCAGGGACACGGAGGGGGGTCGGTGCGCTGCATCCTCGGCGAGGTGCGAGGATGACCTGCACCAACCAGTGACGAGGAGGTCACCATGGACGAGCGTCGCCTCAAGGTCTTGGACGCCGTGGTCCGGGCGTGGACCGAGAACGGCAGCAACCCGGACTACACCGCCCGGCAGCAAGAGAGCGTCCGCGCGGCGATGCCGACCCTGGCCCAGGCCCTGGACGAGCTGGTGATGGAGCTCAAGAACGGCCATCGGGGCTCACAGGGGTGAGCCCTTTACTGGGGACGACCGCGGCGCGTCCTCAGGAACCACGCGCCGAGCGCCACGAACAACGCGACGACCACGCCGAAGAGCACGTACCCGAAGCTCAGGTCCCCCTGCTCGCCCTTGGTGACCGGTCGCTCGGTGGAGCTGCTCGGCGTGGGCGTGGACGTGTCGGCTGCCAACGCCGCCACGACGTGCCGCGGGGAGGCGTCAGCGGAGGCCGCGGCGGGGAGGGCGCCGAGGGGGACGACGGCGGCGGCCAGGGCGGTGACGGTCGCGCGTCGCAGCCAGGTGCGGGAGGACATGTGCATCTCCTTGGGCTCGGAGGTGGGTGCTGTCGCGCATACCCAGGGGGCCGCGGCTCATGCCGTCGTTGAGCCCTGGGGACGAGGTGGGCGGCGCGCTCGTCGTCCTGGACCGGGGCGAGGGCGTCAACGGCGAGCTGGTCCTGCGGACCGACGGGACCGACCTCGAGGTCATCGCCAACGGCGTCTTCCTCATGGACACGCGCGTCACAGTCTCGGAGCGACTGATGGTGTCCGCCACGCTGGCCCGGGTGCGGCGAGGTGCACGGCTGCTGATCGGTGGGCTGGGGGTCGGGTCGTCGGTGGTGCAGGCCCTCGAGTCGGGGGCGGGGCGGATCGACGTCGTCGAGGTCGAGCCGCTCGTGGTGCGGTGGTGGGAGAGATACTTCCGGGCCCGCTGGGGGCTCTCTGGACCTGACCTGGAGCGGCTGCGGGTCATCCGGGGGGACGTGGGGCAGCACCTCGCAACGACCCAGGAGAGCTATGACGCCATCGTGCTCGACACGGACAACGGTCCCGAGTGGCTGGTGCACGAGCGCAACGCTGCGCTGTATGCCGACCCGGCCCTGCTCGTGGCGGCCCGCAGTCTGGCGCCGGGTGGGCTCTGCGCCTACTGGTCCGCGTGGCCGTCCGAGCCCTTCGAGTCACGGCTGCGACAGGTGTACACCGAGGTGGAGCGCGTGGACGTCCACCGCGGCGACGTGGCACCGGACGTGCTCTATCTGTGCGGCGATCCCCGTTGACGGTCAGCGGCTCGGGGCGAGCCGCAGCTCCCCGTCCTCGAACCACGCCGGCATCACCGCGATGACGGCCTCGGGCGGCAGGGCGCCATACAGGTGCGGGTAGGTCTGGTCCCCGACCTGCTCGAGCCTGAGATGGCTGCGGCCGAGCAGGGCGGGCTCGATGACCAGCACCACCAGCGGGCCGGGGACGTCCTGGTAGAACCGCCGTGCCGTCCGCGGGAGCTGCTCCGGCGAGGAGCAGTGGAGGAAGCCCTCCTGCTCGAGCGTCCGGCCGTGGGTGGAGGTGGTGTAGGCGCCGGCGGCGAGACCCTCCTCCCAGGCCGCGAGCGTGGTGAGGTGTCCGACGATGTCGGCGCTCTGGGGCTTGCCGGCGTTGCGGCGAGGGCGGCGGGTCATGCGTCCACCTCATCACACAGCGGGTCTTGCCCGACGAGCGGCAAGGGGGTGCGTCGGTGGAGCGGTGGCGGTGGCGGTGGCGGTGGAGCATCCGAGGCAGCCAGCTGCTCGACCGCAAGCTGCACGACGTCGCCGTGGACGTGGAGGACACCGGCGGGCTGCCCGAGGGTGGCTGGCAGCCGGAGCGGCCGCGGGGCGACAAGCCGACACCGGCCAGGGTGAGCAACTAAGGTCTGTGGATGCCTTCCGCGACCCTGCTGATCGACCTCGACGGCCCGTTGACCAAGCTCTTTCCGGACCCCGCTCACCTGGTGCTCGCCGAGGAGATCGCGGGCGTCCTGGCCACGCGCACGGGCTGCCGGCTCGAGGCGGCGGTCGACCACGTGCAGGTGCTCCGCTCGGTGCGCGAGCTGGCGCCGGAGCTGCTGCCCGAGCTGGAGCGTCGGGCTACCGCGGCCGAGGTCCGCGCCGCCCGGCAGGCCCTCCCGGCCCCCGGCGCGGTCGCCTTTCTGCACGGGGCCCACGACGAGGGGTATGCCGTCGCCGTCGTCTCCAACAACGCCGACGAGGCGGTCCGGGCCGCCCTCCAGCAGTGCGGCGTCCTGTCTCTCGTCGACCACGTGGCGGCCCGCCACGGTGCCGACGTGGATCGGCTCAAGCCGGAGCCTGCGCTGCTCCTGGACGCGATGGCGGTCCTCGGGTCGGCAACGGACCGCACCGCGTTCTACGGCGATAGTGTGAGCGACATGGTTGCGGCGTCCAGGGCGGGTGTGCGAGGCATCGGGGTGAGCAGCGACCCACGGCGACGTGCGGAGCTGGTGGCGGCCGGGGCGGTGGCTGTCGTGCCCCACCTCGGGGATCCCGGCGAGCACCTGCCGGTGCCGGCCCGGACGGAGGCGGCATGGTGACCGCGTCGCCGACGCCAGGCACCGGCGAGGTCGTCGAGCGCGTGGTGGAGACGGTCTTGCCCACGCGGCACGGCACCTTCCGCATGGTCGGCTACCTCGGGTATGACGGCACCGAGCACGTCGCGCTGAGCGTCGGGGTGCACGACGACGCCGTCCCGGACGTCCCGCCCCTGGTGCGGCTGCACTCGGAGTGCCTCACCGGCGACGGGCTCGGCTCGTGGCGCTGCGACTGCGGGGTGCAGCTCGACGCCGCGCTCGCGCGCATCGCCGGCGAGGGTCTCGGGGTCCTGGTCTACGTCCGCGGCCACGAGGGCCGGGGGATCGGGCTGCTCGAGAAGCTCAAGGCCTATCGGCTGCAGGACGCCGGGGTCGACACGGTCGATGCCAACCTGGCGCTCGGGCACCCCAGCGACGCCCGTGACTATGGCCAGGCGGCTGCGATCCTGGCTGACCTCGGCCTGCCGCGGATCCGGCTCATGAGCTCCAACCCCGGCAAGGAGGAGGCGCTCGCCGCGCTCGGCATCCAGGTGGTCGAGCGGACCGGCATGTTCGTCCCCGAGCCCCCGGACAGCGTCTTCTACCTGCACACCAAGCGGGCCCGGATGCGGCACGACGCCCCTCCCGAGGCGTCGGTGTGGCAGGAGCTGCTCGACGGGCGCGTGCCGGTCTCCGCATCGTCCAGCGAGGACCTTCAGCTGGTGGAGCGCTACGGCCCGCTCGTCGCGCAGCCGACGGCGGTGGTCGCGCAGATGGCGCAGAGCCTGGACGGCTTCATCGCCACCCGGTCCGGCGACGGCGCGGGCCTGTCCGGCGCCGCGGACCACGAGCACCTGCACCGGCTGCGGGCTCTGGTCGACGCCGTGGTCGTCGGCGCCGGCACCGTCGTGGCCGACGACCCGCAGCTGACCGTGCGAGAGGTGAGCGGCCCCCACCCGACGCGGGTCGTCCTCGACCCCCATGCCCGGGTGCCGCACGACGCCACCGTCCTCGTGGAGGCCACCTCGCCGACGCTGTGGCTCGTGGGTCCGGACGCGCAGGTGCCCGGGGTCGCCGACCACGTGACCGTGCTGCGGCTGCCGACGACGGACTTCGCGCCGGCCGAGGTGGTGGCGACCTTGCGGGCGCGTGGCCTCGGGCGGGTACTCGTCGAGGGGGGCGGGCGCACCGTGTCACGGTTCGCCGACGCGGGGGAGCTCGACCGGCTCTACGTCACCACGGTGCCCGTCCTGCTCGGCGACGGTGTGCCAGGGCTGCGGGTGCAACCAGCGTCCCAGATCGGCGACGCCCCTCGTCACCCCTCGCGCAGGTTCGTGCTGGGCGACGACGTCTGCACGGAGCTGGTCCTGCGCTGACCGCACGCTGCGGCGATGGTGCGGGCGGTGTCGTCCCACCGCGGCAGCCGCCCTCGGGCGACCTCGGCGGCGGCGCGCCATCGTGCGCGGGTCGTGCTGTCCTGCACGAAGGTACGCAGCGCTACGGTCAGCTCCTGCGGGTCGTCCGTGGCCACGGCAGCCCCCGGCAGGTCCTGCGGGTCCGACCCGCCCGCGGCCAGGGCCTCCTCGGCGCCGGTGCCCCGCCCGACCAGCGCCGGCAGCCCGCGCGCCAGCCCCTCGGTGACGGTCAGGCCGTAGGTCTCGGTGGTCGCGACGCTGACCACGAGGTGAGCCTCGGCGAGGAGCGCGGCGACCCCGGCGGCGTCGGTGCCGGGGTGGACCTGCGCCCGTGAACCCAGCGGCCGGAGGGACTCGGCGAGCCGATCGGCATACGGCTGATCGAGCACCGGACCCACGAACCGCACGCACAGCCCCAGGTCCCCGGAGGCGAGCAGCGCCTCGGCCGTCAGCAGCTGGTTCTTGAGCGGCCCGATCGCCCCGACCTGCACGATGACCGGCACCCGGTGCGGCTCGGAGAGCGGAGCCGGGGCCACGCCCGGCACGGCCACGACCGCCCCCGCCACCCCGTAGCGACGCTCCAGGTCCGCGGCCGCCCACCGGCTCGGCACTACGACCCCCTGGCTCGTGCGCAGCGCGGTGGCCTCGAGCCCGGCCAGCCGCTCGCGGTCGTCGTCGGTCAGGCCCGAGTCCGCGGGTCGCGGCAGGTGGACGAGCAGCACCACCGCGTGCCCGTCCTCGGCCGCCTCGGCCAGGACGTCCGGGTGCTCGGAGCCGACGAGCCCGTCCACGAGCGTCACGGGGTGCCGGCGCAGCGCCACCGCGAGCGTGTCGGGCGGGGTCGGGTGCGGCACGGCGATCGGGTGCACCGGGGGTCCCTCGAGCGGCCAGGCCAGCACCACCTGCTCGTCATACGTCGAGCCCCCGGAGGGTCGCCCGAGGTCCGGTATGACGAACCCGACCGAGGTCACGCCGACAGGTCGATGCGGTAGCTCGCCCAGGCGTCGGCGTGTTCGCGCAGCAGCACCTGCACGGCGTGCAGGCCGGTCAGGTCCATCGTGGCGGTGAGCCGCTCGGCGATGTGCTGCGCCATGCGTTCGGTGGTCGTCAGGATGCCGGCGAGCTCCTCGACGTCGTCGAGGTTGCGGTAGTCGAGCGGCGCGAGGATCGCCCGCAGCTGCTCGGTGGCGGCCCCGATGTCGACGACCACGTTGTGCTCGTCCAGCTCGCGCCGCTCGAAGGTCGCCTCGACGACGTAGGTGACGCCGTGGAGCTGCTGGGCAGGCCCGAAGAAGGGGTCGGGGAGGCTGTGGGCGCACATGAACCTGCTGCCGACGGTGACGCTGAACACGGTTACTCCTGCTGGTCGGGGGACGGGTCGGGATAGGTGACGAGCTGGCACACGGCGTCGCGCCGGCCGTCGGCGAGCTCGACCATGGTGGCCGGCAGGTCGGCGAGGTCGACGGCGGGGGAGAGGAGCTCGTCGAACGCGTCGTCGGCGAGCGCGGCCAGGGCGACGGCGAGCCGGTCGGCGTAGCCGCGGCGGGCGCTGCGGGCGGGGCTGACCCGGGACACCTGGCTCGCCCGCACCGACAGCCGCTTGGCGTGGAAGGCCCCGCCGAGGGGGACCTCGGGGGTGCGGGTGCCGTACCACGACATCTCGACCACCTCGCCCTCGACGCCGAGCAGGTCGAGGCAGGTGGTGAGGCCGGCGGAGGTCGCTGACGTGTGAAAGGTGAGGTCGCAGTCGACCACTGCCTGGTCCGGCTCCACGGCCGTCAGGCCGAGCGTGCGGACCTGCTCGCGGCGCGACGCGGACGTCTCCACGACCTCGAGGTGCTGCAACGGATGGCGGCGCAACAGCAGGGCCACGGCGAGCCCGACCATGCCGGCCCCCACCACGGCGACGCGGTCCCCGATGCGCGGGGCGGCGTCCCACAGGGCGTTGACGGCGGTCTCGACCGTGCCGGCGAGCACGGCGCGGTGCGTGGGCACGTCGTCGGGGACGGGCACGACGGCGGCGGCGGGGACGACATACCGGTCCTGGTGGGGATAGAGGCAGAACACCCTCCGGCCCTGCAGCTCCGCGGGGCCGGCCTCGACGACCCCCACGTTGAGGTAGCCGTACTTGACCGGGCCCGGTAGGTCCCCCACCTGGTAAGGCGCCCGCATCAGCGGCGCGATCTCGGGCGGCACCTGGTGCCGGTGCACGAGCAGCTCCGTGCCGCGGCTGACCCCCGAGGCGAGGGTGCGCACGAGGACCTCGTCGTTGCCGAGCGGGGGGAGCAGCTCGGTGCGCAGCTCGCCCGTGCCGGGCCCGGTGGTCCAGTAGGCGAGGGCCGAGCCGGGGCGGTCGGTCGAGTCGATGACGAGCCTCCTCGGGTGGGGGGTGCGGGGTAGGCCCCGTGGGGCTCGAACCCACGACCCGCGGATTAAAAGTCCGCTGCTCTGACCAGCTGAGCTAGAGGCCCGTGCACCGCCACCCGGCGGAGGTGGTGGTCGGCGCGAGGGGCCAGTCTAGCGCTGGCGAGCGGATCGTCGTGCCCGTCAGCGGCGGGCCTGCTGGGTCTGGCCGCGGACGATCTCCTCGGCGACCAGCGAGAGCTTCATGTTGAGGTCCTGGCTGGTCTTGCGCAGCACCTGGAAGGCCTCGTCGTCGTCGACCTTGCGCGCCGCCATGATCAGGCCGACCGCCTTGCCGATGGCGCGGGAGTTGTCGAGGGCACGGGTCAGGTTGGCGGCCTCGCCGCGGGCGCGCACCGTCATGATCGCGACGGAGGCGAGGGAGGCCATGATGGCGGCCTGGTCGACGGAGCGCTGGGTCAGTGCCCCGGGCTGGTCGGCGAACAGGTCCAGGGCTCCCACCTTGGTCCCGTCGATGAGCAGCCGGCAGCCGATCATGCCGCGCACGGGGGTGTCGGCCAGGACCCGCGCGGCGAGCCCGGGCCAGGCGGTGGGGGTGGTGAGGTCGGGGTCGAACTGCACCGCCTCGTCGACGATGGCGTCGAGGCAGGGCCCGTCGCCGATGCTCAGCTCCAGCTCGTCGATGCCTCGCGCGACGGCGTCGGTGGCGGCGGCGCTGGTGAGGCGCTCGCGGTCGCGCAGCAGGATCGCCGCGCGGTCGCACCCGTCGACGAGCTCGACGGTGGCGTGGACGATGGCGTCGTAGACCGCCTGGGTGGTGGCCCCGGAGTAGACGATCTCGTTGAGCCGCGCGAAGACCTGGGAGGCCTCAGGTGGCAGCGGGTTCATGCACTTGCTCCTCGTTCGATCCTCCGCGCCATGCTACTCGCGGCGTCCGCTGATCCGCGCCGTCTCAAGGGGTAGGCCTCCCCGCGGCCGGGTAGGTGGGTGTCGTGTGGGGCGAACCGGCCTACGAAGCAGCACCGGTCGGCGCTCACGCGGTTCAGCCACGAGCCGCGGCCCCACACCTCCCCTCCCCCCGCAACCCACCGAGGACGACGATGACGACGAGCACCAGCGCCCCTGACCTGTCCGCCATCCCCAAGCAGAAGCAGGCATGGCCCGGCTCCGAGGTCGACCTGCAGCCGTCCCCCGACCACGGCGAGTCGTCGTGGGTGGGGCGGGACCGCCTGACCGGCAAGCGGATCCTCATCACCGGCGGAGACTCGGGGATCGGCCGCGCCACGGCGGTCGTCGCCGCCAAGGAGGGCGCGAGCGTCGTGGTCACGCATCTGCCGCAGGAGGCCGAGGACGCCAGGGCGACGCAGGCCGCGGTGCAGGAGGCCGGCGGCACCTGCGAGCTGATCGAGGCGGACCTGCGGACGTATGACGAGAACCAGCGCGTGGCGCGGGCCGCCGTCTCGGCCCTGGGCGGGCTGGACGTGCTGATCGCCAACGCCGCCTACCAGATGACTCACGAGCGCATCGAGGACTTCCCGCCGGAGCAGATCGAGCGGACCTTCGCGACCAACGTGTTCGGGCCGTTCTGGCTGGTGCAGGAGCTGGCGGAGGAGCTGCGCGGCGGCTCGATCATCATCACCACGAGCGTCCAGGCCTACAGCCCGTCGGACAACCTGCTCGACTACGCCGGCACCAAGGCCGCGCTCAACAACATGGTCGTCAACCTGGCCGGTCAGCTGGGCGAGCGCGGCATCCGGGTCAACGCCGTCGCGCCGGGCCCGATCTGGACCCCGCTGATCCCGGCGACCATGCCGGAGGAGAAGGTCGAGGGCTTCGGCTCCGACACGCCGCTCGGCCGGGCCGGGCACCCGGTGGAGGTCGCCGCAGCCTATGTCTTCCTGGCGTCCGACGAGGCGAGCTATGTCTCCGGGACGGTGCTCGGGGTGACGGGCGGCAAGCCCGTCTTCTGATCCGCCCCCTGCTCCCCGTCCTCCCCGTCCTCCCCGCCGGAGGCGGACGCGCTCACGGCCGGTGGCCGAGCTCCCGCTCGGCGCCGGCAGTGGCGTCCCGCAGCCGGTCCAGGACCTCGGCGACCAGGTCCAGCTGCTCGGGGGAGTAGTCCTCCAGCACCTGGCCGAAGCCCTCGGTCATAGGCTCGAACAGGTGGCTGCTGTCCTGGAAGGTCTGGTCGGTGGGGACGAGCAGCACCCGCCGGCCGTCGTCACCCGCGCGGGTGCGCTGCACGTGCCCGGCGCGCTCCATGCGGCGCAGCATGGCGCTGACCGCGGCGGGGGAAAGGCCCAACGCGCGCCCGAGGTCGCCGGCACCCATGGGCTCGCCCCGCTCGGCTGCGCGCCGCACCACGGCGACCGCGTGCAGGTCCGAGGCGTGGTGGCCGGTCCGGCGGGACACGGCCGCGACGTAGGAGTTGACCTGCAGGCCCAGCCGCCGGACGGCGTCCCCGACCTCGCGCACGAGGTGGCTCGCCGGCTGCGGATCCGGTGCGGGCTGGCGTCGGTTGACCATGGCAAATTTCGATGGTGGAATAACCCAGCCGTCGAAAGAACCTTTCGTGACGAGGGCGTGGTCTGCAGGGGCAGGCGGCCCGATCCTACTTCCCAGGAGGTCGGACCGTATGCCGGATCCGCAGACCGATGTCATCGTCGTCGGGGCCGGGCTGGCCGGGCTGGCGGCGGCGTGCCACCTGCGAGGACGCGGTCACCAGGTGACCCTGGTCGAGCGTGACGCCGGTCCGGGAGGACGCGCGGGGCGGTCCCGCCGCGCCGGCTACACCTTCGACACCGGGCCGACGGTGATGACCATGCCGGACCTGCTCGACGCTGCGCTGCGGGCGGTCGGCACCAGCGTGGCCGACAGCGTACCGATGCGGGTCCTCGACCCGGCCTACCGCGCGACCTTCCACGACGGCAGCACGATCCACGTGCGCCACGGCCAGGAGGCGATGCGCGACGAGATCCGCCGGACGTGCGGGAGCGTGGACGCCGCCGCCTACGACGGCTTCGTGGCGTGGCTGCGCGAGCTCTACGCGGTGGAGATGCCGCACTTCATCGACCGCAACTTCGACTCCGTGGCGGACATGCTGTCCGAGCCGCGCGCCGTGGCGCGGCTGCTGCGGCTCGGGCCGCTGCGGCGGCTCGGGCCGCTGATCCGCGACCGCTTCCAGGACCCGCGGCTGCACCGCCTGTTCACCTTCCAGGCCATGTATGCCGGGCTGCCGCCCGAGTCGGCGCTCGCCATCTACGCCGTCATCACCTACATGGACACCGTCGAGGGGGTCCACTTCCCCGAGGGGGGCATGGGCGCCATACCGGTCGCCATGGCCGCCGCCGCCGAGCGCGCCGGCGTGCAGGTGAGGTACGACGCGGAGGTGACCCGGCTGCTGCGCACCGTCACCGGCGCGGTCAGCGGCGTGGAGCTCGCCGACGGCGAGCGCCTCCACGCGCCCGTCGTCGTCTGCACGCTGGACCTGCCGGTGGCCTACGAGCGGCTGCTGCCCGACCTGCGACCGCCGCGCGCGGTGCGGCACGGCACCTACTCGCCCTCGGCGGTGGTGTGGCACGTCGGGACGCGCTCGCCGGTGCCGGAGCACGTCGCTCATCACAACATCCACTTCGGCGAGCAGTGGAACGCCGCCTTCGACGCCCTGCTGCGCCGCAAGCAGCTCATGCCCGACCCCTCGCGCCTGGTGACCGTCCCGTCCGTCACCGAGCCGTCGCTGGCCGCGCCGGGCGGCTCCACCCTCTACGTCCTCGAGCCCGTGCCCAACCTCGACGGCGGCCAGGACTGGGATCACATGGCCGGGCCGATGCGCGAGGGCCTGCACGGCTTCCTCGAGACGCACGGCTACCCGACCGACGTGGTCGCGGAGGAGCTGTGGACCCCGGCGGACTGGCAGCGGATCGGCCACGCCCACGGCACCCCCTTCGCGCTCGCGCACACCGTCGCCCAGACCGGCCCGCTGCGTCCGTCCAACCTCGAGAAGCGTGTCCCGGGGCTGATCTTCGCCGGGTCGAGCACGATCCCCGGCGTCGGTGTGCCGATGGTCCTGGTCAGCGGCAAGCTCGCGGCCGACCGCGTGGACGCCCTTGCCGCGGCGGGCAGCAGGGCCCGATGAGCGGGCCCGGCCCGCTGGAGCGCGAGGGCTACCGGCGCTGCGCCGCGATCACCCGCCGCCACGGCACCACCTACTACTGGGGCGTCGCGCTGCTGCCGGCCGAGCGCCGCCGGCACGTCCACGCCGTCTACGCCCTGTGCCGGGCCGCCGACGACATCGTCGACGAGCCGGGGGCGACCACGCCCTCGCAGGTCCGGGACACCGAGCGGCGGCTCGCAGCCTTCCGGCATACGGTCCTGCAGGCGGTCGACGGTGCCCCGGTGGACGACCCCGTGCTCGCCGCCGTCGTCCGCACGCTGCGCAGCTGCGCGCTCGACCAGGCCGTCCTCGACCGCTTCTTCGGCGCCATGGCGGCCGACCTGACGACGACGCGCTACGAGACCTGGGAGGACCTGCTCGGCTACATGGACGGGTCCGCGGCGGTGATCGGGGAGATGATGCTGCCCGTGCTGCGACCCACGACCCCCGACGCCCT
Organism: Arsenicicoccus cauae; assembly: GCF_043162025.1. Taxonomy (NCBI): domain Bacteria; kingdom Bacillati; phylum Actinomycetota; class Actinomycetes; order Micrococcales; family Intrasporangiaceae; genus Arsenicicoccus; species Arsenicicoccus cauae. Next base: position 1,409,618 of record NZ_CP171001.1, read on the forward strand.
CGGGCCGGCCCGCGCGCTCGGGCTGGCCTTCCAGCTGACCAACTTCATCCGTGACGTGGCCGAGGACCTGGACCGGGGCCGCGTCTACCTCCCGCAGGCCGACCTACGGGCCCACGGCGCCGACCCGGCGCTGCGGCGCGTGACCCCGCAGTGGCGCACCTTCCTCGCCGAGCAGATCGAGCGCAACCGCGCGTTGTATGCCGAGGCCGACCGGGGCATCCCCCTGCTCCCCGGCGCCTCGGCGCGCTGCGTGGCGACGGCCCGGCTGCTCTACTCCCAGATCCTGGACCGCATCGAGGCCGCCGACCACGACGTCTTCAGCTCCCGGATCCGGGTGCCCACCCCGGTGAAGGCGGCGACCGCGGCCCGGGCCCTGGTGCGGCTGCCCGCCCCGGCCGCGGTGTCGGCGTGACGGGGTTCGCTTACCTCGCCGCGCTGCTGCTGTCGCTCGGCGGGGTCGCGGCCATCGACCGACGCTGGCGCCTCTTCGTGTGGGACCGGCCGCGGGCGGCGCTCGTGGTGCTGGCGGTCGGGCTCGGCTACTTCGTCGTGTGGGACCTCGCCGGCATCGCGCTCGGGCTCTTCCACCGCGGGGACACGCCCTGGATGACCGGCCTGCAGGTGGCGCCGGAGCTCCCCGTCGAGGAGCTGTTCTTCCTCGTGCTGCTGTGCTGGTCGACGATGTGCCTGTGGTGCGGCGGGCGTCGGTGGGCCCGGCACCAAGGGGAGGCGCGATGACCTTCACCCTGGTCAACGCGGTGATGCTGGGTGCCGCGGCGCTCGGGGCGTGGCTGGCGCTACGGGGCGTCCCGGCGGGTCGCCGCGGTCCGTGGCTGCGGCCTATGCTGCTGATGCTCGCCGGGCTGGCCGCGCTGACGGTCGTCTTCGACAACCTCATGATCGCCGCCGACCTGTTCGACTACGGCGACCAGCACCGCAGCGGGGTCCAGCTCGGGCTCGCGCCCATCGAGGACCTCGCCTACCCGCTGGGCGCCGCCATACTGCTCCCTGCGCTGTGGGTCCGTCTGCGAGACAAGGGGACTCGCCGATGACCGCGCTGGGCCGGCTCGTCGCGTCGTCGCGGCCGCTGAGCTGGGTCAACACCGCCTACCCCTTCGGCGCGGCCTACCTGCTGACCGCCGGGCGGCTCGACCTGCGCGCGGTCGTCGGGATCGTCTTCTTCCTCGTGCCCTACAACCTGCTCATGTATGGCGTGAACGACGTCTTCGACTACGAGTCCGACCTGCGCAACCCCCGCAAGGGCGGCGTGGAGGGCATCGTGCTGGACCGGTCGCTGCACCGGGTCACGCTGTGGGCCGCGGTGCTGCTGCCGGTGCCGTTCGTGCTGTGGCTGCTGGCGCACGGGTCGCTCGCTGCCGGGGTCGTGCTCGCGGTGTCGGTGGCCGCGGTCGTGGCCTACTCGGCGCCGGGGCTGCGCTTCAAGGAGCGGGCGTTCGTCGACTCGGCGACGTCGAGCACGCACTTCGTGTCGCCCGCGGTCTACGGCGTGGTGCTCGCGGGGGTGGCGCTGCCCTGGCAGGGATGGGTCGCGCTGCTCGCGTACTTCCTGTGGGGGATGGCGAGCCACGCCTTCGGGGCCGTGCAGGACGTGACCGCCGACCGTGCCGCGGGGATCGGGTCGGTCGCCACCGTCATCGGGGCGCGCGCGACCGTGCGGCTCAGCTGCGGACTGTATGCCGCCGCCGGGCTGCTGCTCGCCACGACCGGCACGTGGGGCCTGCTCGCCGCGCTGCTCGTGCTGCCCTACCTGTGGATGGCCTGGCCCTATCGGTCGCTGAGCGACGCGCAGGCGCCGCGCGCCAACGGCGGGTGGCGCAGGTTCTTGTGGATCAACTACGCCGTGGGCTTCCTGCTGACGCAGCTGCTGATCGCCCGCTGGCTGCTGGGCTGACCCGCGTCGCGACCGGGGCGGCCACCAGCGCCCCGGCGCCGTCGGCGACGAGGTCGGACAGGGAGTCGGCAAACGTGACGTGGATCGCGGGGTCCAGCCAGAGGTGCCCGGCCAGCTCGCCGAGCTCCCAGACGACGCCGAGGGCCAGCACCGACAGGGTGGTCGTGGCCACGCGGCGGCGGCGCTCAGCAGCCGCGAGCGGGGCACCCCGGGTCGGCGCCTGCGACAGGAGACGCAGCACCAGCAGGGCCAGCGCGGCCCCCGAGCCTGCGTGCGCGACGAGGTCCAGCCACCGGACGCGGTCATAGCTGCCGTCGGCGGCCCACCATGCCGAGAGCGCGAGCACGACCTGGCAGGCGAGGTCGTGCCGACGCGGCAGGTCGAGGAACCGCGCCGCCATCGCCCCGCCGAGGGCCAGGAACATCGCCGCGGCTGCGGGGGCGCCGTAGACCACCCACACCAGCGGCACCAGGGCCGCGACGAGGAGGCGCGCCACGTCGGGCCAGCGCCACCGCCCCTGCCGGACCAGCCAGTCGTGGCGCGTCACGGATGCCGGGCGGCCGGCGGCAGCGTCGTGAGGTCGCCGGTGGGCCACTGGCGCGGGTCGTCGGGCAGGTCGGCGAGCTCGGCGACCTGGTCGGCGCACCACGGGGAGACGGTGATCGAGCCGCCCAGGACGCCGTCGCGCAGCTCGGGCCAGGGCACCCACCAGGCGTCGTCGACCTCGGTCGGGTCGGGGGACAGGGCCTCGGCCGCGCCGTCCTGCTCCGCGACGTGCACCGGGCACAGCTCGTGCTCGACGATCCCGGCCATCTGCGCGCGGTAGGCGAAACTCGGCAGGACCACCCGGACCCGGTCGACGGCCAGACCGAGCTCGTCGGCCGCCCGCCGCACGACGGCGTGGGTCAGGTCCTCACCGGGCGCGGGGTGGCCGCACACCGAGTTGGTCACGACCCCGGGAAAGGTCGCCTTGTCCCGGGCCCGTCGGGTGACCAGCACCCGGCCGCGGTCGTCGACGACGTAGCAGGAGAAGGCCAGGTGCAGCGGGGTGCTCTCGTGGTGGACGGCGCGCTTGGGGGCGGTGCCGATGGCGTGGCCGGCCGGGTCCAGCAGGACCACCTGCTCGGCAGCGGCCGCGTCGGGCACGGGCACCGGCGTCGGCAGGCCGGGGCCGATCGGGACACGGAGCCGGTCCACCCAGCGCAGGCCGGGCGACCCCCCGCTCGCCCAGCCGCGGCGCAGGGTGCGCATCGCCATCCGGACGCGCCGCGCGGCTTGGCCTGGGGAGTGGAACATCCGGCCCGCGACCCCGACCCGCAACCGGGGGTCGAGGGTGACGCGAGCCCGCGGACCGAGCGCCAGGCTCAGGTCGAGATCGTCGTGCAGCCCCGGGTCGTCGCGCGTCACGAGATGCCGCACGCGCTCCCAGGCACTGCGCCGCAGCGCCATGTTGGACCCCCACAGCGGTATGCCGGCCAGGGCCGCCCCCGTCGCGGCGAAGGTCCCGGCGAGGTAGGCCGCGGTGGCCAGGGGCGCGAGGCGCGGGGGCAGGTCGTAGAACGACCCCGGCCCCGTCAGGCCCTCCAGGCGGTCGTCGTCCGCGAACCGGCGGGCGATCCGGGCGACCCAGTCGCGCGGCAGGCGCGAGTCGGCGTCGCAACGGGCGATGACGTCGCCCGTCGCGCTGTCGTAGCCCCGGGCCGCTGCCGCGGGCACCCCCACCACGGGTTCGGCGACCACGCGGGCGCCATACGACCGGGCGAGGGCGGCGGAGCCGTCGGAGCTGGCGTTGTCGACGACGATCACCTCCCACGGGGCGACGCTCTGCCGGGCGAGGTCCGACAGGCAGCGGCGCAGGAGCTCGGCGTCGTCACGGACGGGCACGACCACGGACACGCGGGGCTGCGAGATGGCGTCGCGCGATCGTTCCATGGACGAAAGGTATCCCGATAGAGTGAGGCCATGGAGCACTGGCGCGAGGCCTTCGCGCGACACCAGCGGGCCGAGCGCACAGCCGCTGACGCCGAGCCCCCTGCCGCGCGGACGCGCCGTCGGGCGGTCGCCGCCGTCACCGTCGTGGTCGGGGCCGCCGTCCTGGCCTGGGCCCTGCGGATCCGACCCGGCGACGAGCTCTTCTACCCCGCCACCCTGGGCCTGGCCGCCGTCTGGCTCGTCGGGGCACTGGCTGCCGGGCGACCCCTGCGGGCCACCGAGGAGCTCGGACGACCTCGGGCGCCGCGGCTCGTGCTGGTGGGCCTCGGCGTCGGGCTCGTGCTGCTCGTCGTCTTTCTCCTCGGGGCCGGGATCGTGGCCCAGGTGCCCGCCCTCAGCGCCCCGGTCGAGCAGCTGCTCGCGCACGCCCGCTGGGGCTCGCTGCCCGTGGTCGTGGCCATCACCGCGCTCAACGGCGTGGTCGAGGAGCTGTTCTACCGCGGGGCGCTCTACGACGCCTTCGGCGGCCGGGGTGCGGTGGTGGGCAGCACCGTGGTCTACACCGTCGTCACAGCGCTGGCCGGCATACCCCTGCTCGCGCTCGCCGGGCTCCTCGTCGGACTCGCCGTCGCCGCCCTGCGCCGCCTGACGCACGGGGTCCTCGCCCCGGTCGTCGCTCACCTGACCTGGTCGATCGGCATGCTCCTGCTGCTCGGCCCCACCCTCGAGCTCCTGGAGATGTCATGACCGCTGCCGACCCTGCTCCTCACCCCCGAGACCCGGCTCGGGCTCGTCACCGGCGCCACCGGCTACGTCGGCGGCGAGGTCGTCGGGGCGCTCGTCGAGCGAGGGTGGCGGGTGCGCGTCCTGTCGCGCAGCGCCGACAAGGTCCGCCAGGCCGAGTGGGGCGACGCCGTGGTCGACGGGGTGGCGGGACCGGGGCAGGTGGAGGTCGTCGAGGGCGACGCGTCCTCGCCCGAGGACCTCGCGACGGCGCTGCGCGACGTGGACGTCGCGTGGTACCTCCTGCACTCGATGGGGGACGGCGACGACTTCCAGGACGAGGAGCGGTCGATGGCCGAGGCGTTCGCCACCGCGGCGCGCGAGGCCGCGGTGTCGCGGATCGTCTACCTCGGCGGCCTGCACCCCGAGGGCGAGGAGCTGTCCGAGCACCTCGCCTCCCGCGTCGAGGTCGGCGAGATCCTGCTCGGCTCGGGCGTGCCGACCGCCGCGCTGCAGGCCGGGGTCGTGCTGGGGGACGGGTCCCAGTCCTTCGTGATGCTGCGGCACCTGGCCGAGCGGCTGCCCGGGGCCATCGCGCCCGGCTGGCTGCGCAACGAGATCGCCCCCATCGCCGTCGACGACGCGTTGCACTACCTCGTGGCGGCGGCGGACCTGGCGCCCGACGTCAACCGGACCTTCGACATCGCCGGGCCGGACGTCGTCAGCTATGCCGACATGATGAAGCGCTATGCCCGGGCCCTCGGCCTCGGGCCGCGCGTCGTGCTGACCGCCCCCGTGACGACCCCGCAGGCCGCCGCGCGCTGGATCGGGCTCGTGACGCCCGTGGACCACGAGCTGGCCAAGCCGCTCGTCGGGTCGCTGCTGCACGACACCGTCGCCTCCGAGCACGACCTCGCCGACCTGGTGGGCGAGCCAGCTGGTGGTGCAACGGGGTTCGAGGAGGCCGTGCGCCGTGCGGCCCGCGGGTCGGACACCCGGCGCTGGCGCCGCACCCTGGCGTGGACGGGCGCCGCCGTGACCGCCACCGCGGTCGTGGGCTCGCTGGTGACCGACCCCACCAGCCGGTGGTACCGCCGGCTGTCGAAGCCCTCCTGGCAGCCCCCGTCGTGGGCCTTTCCCGTGGCCTGGACCGCGCTGTATGCCGACATCGCCCTCGTCTCCGCCCTGTCGATCGCGGACCTGCAGGAGACCAGTCGCGAGGACGAGGCTCGCGCGTATGCCGCGGCCCTCGGCACCAACCTGGTGCTCAACGCCGGCTGGAGCGCGCTGTTCTTCGGCGCCAAGCAGCTGCGGCTGTCGACGGTCGAGGCGGTGGCGCTGGCGGCGAGCTCGGCCGACCTCGTGCGCCGCGCCGCCAGGGTCAGCCCCGAGAAGGGGGTGGCGCTGGCGCCATACGCCGCCTGGACGACGTTCGCCGCGGCACTGACCGCCGAGATCACGCGCCGCAACGCCTAGCCACGCCCGTCCGCCTGGCCCGTGGCCGCGGCGTCGTCAGACGCGCCGGGTCTGCTCGTAGCGGCGCAGCGCCTCGCGGCGCTCCTCGGCGTGGTCCACGACCGGCTCGGGGTAGCCGTGCGCGTAGCCGTCTGCGACCCTCCACGGCTCGTGCACCGCCTTGCCGGCGACGTGGGCCAGCTCGGGGACGTAGCGGCGGACGTAGTCACCCTGCGGGTCCCAGCGCTTGCCCTGCTCGACGGGGTTGAACACGCGGAAGTAGGGGGCGGCGTCGGTGCCCGTGCCCGCCGCCCACTGCCAGCCGTGGTTGTTGGAGGCCAGGTCACCGTCGACGAGCAGGTCCAGGAAGTGGCGGGCGCCGTGCGGCCACCAGATGTGCAGGTCCTTGACCAGGAAGGACGCCGTCACCATGCGGAGCCGGTTGTGCATCCAGCCCTCTCGTGCGAGCTGGCGCATCCCGGCGTCCACCATGGGATAGCCGGTCCGGCCCTGCCGCCAGGCGTCCAGGAGCCCGGCGGCGTCCTCGTCGGTGGCGGGGTCGGCATACGGCATCGACGCGAGCTCTCGGCGCAGGTCGCCCCAGGCCGAGTCGGGACGATGCCACAGCACGTCGGCGTAGAACTCGCGCCAGCACAGCTCGTTGACATAGCGCTGCGCCGAGTCTCCTTGCGCCGCAGGGTGTCTCGCCAGGTCATGCAGGAGCGTGCGCGGATGGATGGCGCCGTGCTTGAGGTGCATCGACATCCGCGAGGTGCCGTCCAGGTCGGGCCGATCGCGGTCCTCGCCGTAGGTCTCGAGCGGTCCGTCGAGGAAGTCCGCCCAGGCGGCCCGCGCCGCGTCCTCGCCGACCGGGTGAAGCGGCTCGACGTCCGGGAGGGATTCGGAGTCCACCCCGCCGTGCCAGCGCAGGTCCGACGGGACGGGGGCGGGGGCCGGCCAGCCGTGGTCGCGCCACGCCCGCGAGAACGGCGTGAACACCTTGTAGGGCGTGCCCGAGCCGGTCGTGAGGGTGCCGGGGCCCACGGCATACGGGCATCCCGTGGCGACCAGCTCCACGTCGGCCGACCCCAGGACTGCCCGCACCCGGTCGTCCCGCCGCCGGCCGTAGGGCGTGGCCTCGGCCGACACGTGCACCCGGCGAGCACCCACCTCGGCGGCGACGGCGGGGACGACCTCGTCGGGGCAGCCACGCCGGACCACGAGCGCGCCATCGGTGGCGTCCTGCAGCGCTCGCACCGCCCCGAGGTAGGCGTCGCGCCGCGGCTCCCCGGCCCGGTCGAGGGCAGGGTCGACCACGACCAGGGGCAGCACGGCACCGTCCTCGGCCGCGGCCATGAGGGCCGGGTGGTCGTGCAGCCGCAGGTCGCGGCGCAGCCACAGCACGCTGGTCACGGGGTGGCTCCTCTCCCTCCTTGGGGCGATCCGTCCGCGGTCAGGACGGGTCGACCGAGCCGGGGTCGGCCTTGCCGTCCTCGTGGATCTGCTCGGCAAGCCGGTCGACGTCGCCCTCGGCCACGTCCACGCCCGCCTCGTCGAAGCCCTCACGCAGCTCCTGCGCCACGGTCTGCTCCTCGGCGCCCTCCTGCCAGGACTCGACCCGCTCCACGACGTTGTCCACGGCCTCTTCCTTGGCCGCCTGGACCTCGTTGGGGTTGTCGCTCATCATCGCTCTCCTTCGTCTCTTGCATTCTTCGCTTGCGGGGTGGGGTGGATCAGAGGTCGACGGTCTCGTTGTCGCCCTCGACGCGCTTGCCGGTGACGGCGGACTTGACCAGGTTGACGAGCTGGACGACCTTGCCGCCGCCCGGCGCGTCCCAGTACTCCGCCGTGTCGCCGGTGACCTCGATCAGGATGTTGTCGGGGTTGTCCGGGCCGCCCTCCATCCAGGCGCCGGTGAACGTGCCCCACAGCTCCTCGAGCTTGGCGCGGTCGTCGACGACCCGGGCCGTGCCGGACAGCGACACCCACGAGCCGTCGCCGGCATACGCCAGGTTGACCTGCGGGTTGGCCTGCAGGTCACGGACCTTCTCGGTGTCGCGCTCGGCGATGAACCACACGGTGCCCGTGAAGTCCACGTCCTGCGTCGCCATCGGTCGGGACACCAGGCGGCCGGTCGCGTCGGCCTGCGTCATCATCGCGATGCGGGTGCTCTTGATGATCTCGGCGACCTTGTCGTGCTGCTCGTCGGTCATGGTGCTCTCCTCTTCCTCGGTGGTGGTGCTGGTGTGGTCAGGTGCTGGGCCGCCTGGTAGGCCGGGCGCCGCAGCACCCGCACCCAGGTCGGTGGGCGCAGCCCGGCGAGCGGCCGGTCCACCGGCGCGAACCGCAGCGGACGGTCCTCGCCCCACGGCCCGTCGAGCTCGAGCCGGCCGACCCGGTGCCAGCGGTCGTGGGTGCCCGACCAGGACAGGTCGTATGCCGACCGGCCCGCCGGGTCGAGCCGCAGCCACACGGCGCCGCGGGGGCCGAGCTGGGGCAGGAGCGTGGTGAGCGGGCCGCCGTCCTCGCGCAGGTGCGGCCTGAGCAGCCACCGGCTGAGCCCGCCGGTGCCGGTGGACGCGAGGAGGAGGTCGGCGGGGCCGCCGTCGTCGGCCGCCCCCTCGATGCGCACGGCGACGCCCATCACGTCGGGCCCGTGGTGGGCGAGCGACATGGCTCGCGAGCGGCGCACCGTGCAGCGGTGGTGGTCGGGGTGGTCGAGCAACGGCACGCCGGACGCCGGTGCGTCGGCCGTCACGGTGAGCGTGCCCGTCGCGACGCGCCCGAAGGCGTGCAGCGGCTTGTCGCGCCGTGCCACCGCCACCGCGCCCAGTCCCGCGGCGAGGCCCAGCCCGCCGGCGGCCGAGCCGACCAGCCGCAGCACCTGGAGCGCGCTCGGCGAGGGCCGGGCGGTCATGACGAGCCTCGCTGGTGCAGGGCGCGGACGGCGTCGACGGTGTCGGCCTCGGCGGCGGTCTTGTCGTCGCGGTAGCGCAGCACCCGGGCGAACCGCAGTGCCATCCCCGCCGGGTAGCGCCGGGAGGTCTGCACCCCGTCGACCGCGATCTCGACGACCTGCTCGGGCCGCACATGCACGACGTGGCCCTGGCGCGAGGTCTCCAGCGCCAGGAACCGCTGGGTCTGCCAGGCGAGCGTCTCGTCGGTCATGCCCTTGAAGGTCTTGCCGAGCATGACGAACCCGCCGGTGCCGGGGTCCCGCGCGCCGAGGTGGATGTTGCTGAGCAGCCCGGAGCGGCGCCCGCTGCCCCACTCGACGGCGAGGACGACCAGGTCGAAGGTGTGGCGCGGCTTGACCTTGATCCATCCGCTGCCACGGCGGCCAGCCGCGTACCGGGTCTCGGGGTCCTTGACCACGACACCCTCGTGGCCGCCGGCGACCAGGTCGGCGAAGAAGGCGGTCGCCTCCTCGCCGTCGCCGGTGAGCAGGGAGGGGACGAGGTGGTCGGGGGCGATGCGCCGCAGGGTGGCGTCGCGCTCGTGCTGCGGCTCGTCGACGAGGTCGGCACCGTCGAGGTGCAGCACGTCGAACAGGTAGGTGGTGAGCGGCGTCTCGGCCCGTAGCCGCGCGACGTCGCCGGAGGAGGCGGTGCGGGCGCCCGTGACCTGGAAGGGGTGGGGGCGGCCGTCGGGGCGCAGCGCGATCGCCTCGCCGTCGAGCACGACCCGCCGGACCTCGAGCGCGCCCACGACCTCGACCACCTCGGGCACGCGGCTCGTGATGTCGTCCAGGCTGCGGGTGTAGACGCGGACGTCGTCGCCGTCGCGGTGGACCTGGATGCGGATGCCGTCGAGCTTGCACTGGACGATCCGCTCGCCCCCGGTCTCGTCGAAGGCCTCGGCGACGCTCGGCGCCGACCCGGCGAGCATGGGCCGCACCGGGCGACCGACCTCGAGACCGATCGCCTCGACGGCCGAGGCGCCACCGGTCGCCGCGGCCTCGGCGACGGGTCCCAGGTGCCCGGCCATCATCGCGCCCCGGCGGATCAATGCCTCGGGGAGGTCGTATGCCGCAGCGACCGCCGCCACGAGGGACCCGTCCTGCGCGCCGTGCCGCAGCTCGCCGACGAGCAGCGCCCGCAGGAACTCCTGCTCGTCGGCGGTCGCGGTCTCGAGCAGGGTGGCCAGGGCCTGGGCGCGCGCGGCCGCGGACCCGGTGCCGGACAGGCCGGCCAGCGCGGTGGCGGCGCGGTCGACGTCCTGCACGGTGAGCGTGGCCTCGGCCGCCGGGGCAGGTGGTGCGCCGATGGCGCGGTAGCCGACTCCCACGCGGCCCTGCGGCAGGACACCCGCGAGGTGCGCGGCCACTATGCCCACCTCGTCGGCGTCGGCGCGGCGCAGCACCTCGGCGAGCAGGGTGGTCTTGGCCGTGCGGGACCTCGTCGCGGCCACGGCGTGCGAGGCGGCGACCAGGTCGGCGTACGGCAGGGTCATGCGCGGTGGTGCTCGTTGTTGCGGCGGGCCGCGCGCGTGCCGAGCGTGGTGAGGACCTCGACCACGGGGTTGCCGAGGCGGCGGCGCGCCTCGTGGCCGGTGATCGTCTCGCCGTCGCCCGTGCCCGAGGGGAGGAGGCGGGACATGAGACCGAGCGCGCGGACCGTGGTGGAGGGCAGGAGCCCGGCGACGCGCGCGCCGACCTTGCTCAGCGGGGAGAGCAGGGCGACAGGGTCGCCGGCGAGGGTCGCGTCGACCATCTGCGCGGCGGCGCGCTCGGCGCTCATGGACACCAGCGGCAGGGAGGCGCCGGGCGCGAACCAGGCGTACTCCTTGGCCTGGTCCCCGACGAACTGCGCCTGCAGGTGTGAGCCCGTGCGCATGAGGCCGGGGACGATCGCGGTCGCGGTGACACCGGTCCCCGCCAGCTCGGCGTGCAGCCCCTCGGCGAAGCCGACCGCCCCGAACTTGGCCGTGCTGTAGGGCAGCAGGTGCGGGACGCTGATCTTGCCGCCGATCGAGGTGACGATGCCGATGCGGCCCCGACGGCGGGCGCGCATGGCCGGGAGCACGGCCAGCGACAGGTTGATCGGGCCCCAGAGCATCACGTCCACGGCCTGCTCGAAGTGGCGGCGCTCGGTCGCCTCGAGCGGCCCGACCTGGATGATGCCGGCGACGTGGATGGCCACCGTGATCGGGCCGACCTCCCGCTCGACCTCGGCGACCATCTGCTCGACACGCTCGTGGTCGGTGACGTCGCAGACATAGGTGTGCGCGTCGACGCCCTCGGCGGTCAGCTGCGCGCGGGCGTCGTCGAGCTCGGCCTGGGCGCGGGCGCAGATCGCGACGCGGAAGCCGCGACGCCCCAGCTCGTGGGCCACCAGCAGGCCGAGGCCGCGCGAGGCACCGGCCACGAGGGCGACAGGCTGCTGCGGCTCGGAGAGGTCGCCTGCGGTGTCGGTCGTCGGGGTCGTGACGGTCTGGGCTGCGCTGCTCATGTTCCGCCGCATACCCTTCCACGCTCGAACAAACCCCCGACCTGCCCCCGGTAGTCACATCGACCGGCCTTCGCACACCAGGCGGATCGGACGAAGGCCGGTCGACGTGGCCGGAGCCTGGTCGATCTGGGGCCGGCCGGGCACCTGGTCGTATGCCGCCCGCCCCGTCGTCCCGTGCCGCCGCCATGGGCGGCGGCGTGCGTCTCGGCCGGCGCCGCCCGTCTGCCCCTGCGGCCGGCGTCTCGGCCGGCGCTCTGCGTCTCGGGCGCCGCTGCCTGCCTGGGGTTGCAGCACAAGACGGGAGATGCGGGGGCAGACGGGGGATGGTCGTCCAGACGCAGGGTGGACGCCGAGACGAGGGCGAGCGGGATCAGGGGCGGGTGAGCTGCTGCAGCAGCTGGCCCAGGCCTTCGCGGGCGCGGCCGGGCATGCGCCCCGACGTGCGCACCACCGACGCCCGGGTGCTGGTGACGGGCCACCCGGCAGCGGCGAGCGCCGTGAGGAGCGCGGTCTCTTCGCCGTGCGCGACGCAGGGGAAGCCCCCGACCGCGAGGTAGGCATCGAGGCGGACGGCCAGGTTGGCGGCATACGCGTGCTCGTGGGTGTCGGGGCCGGTGAGGCCCCCCCGGACGATGGCGTCGTAGGCCGCCCGCGCCTCGGGGGTGGCCCGCCAGTCGACCAGCTCGACCAGCCCGGCGACCGCCACGGCCGACCGCGCGGAGGCGGCGTCGAGCAGCGAGGCCACCCACCCGGCGGGCACGACGGAGTCCGCGTCCGTGCTCAGCAACCAGGTGCTGCACGGGTCGGGGGACCAGCGGTCGAGCGCCGCGCGGACGGCCCGGTCGCGGACCCCTCCCACCGTGGCGGAGGTGTCGTCCTCGACGACGAGCCCGGACAGGGGACCGCCGGGCCGGAGCGTGGCCCGGGCCATCCTCGCGGTGCCGTCGGTGCACCGGTGCGCGTTGACGACGACCTCGGCGCGACCGCCCCACCGCTCCAGCGCCGCGGCCACGGCGGTCAGGCAGGCGGGGAGGCGGCGCTCCTCGTCGTGGGCGGGCACGACGACGAGCAGGCGGGGCGGGGCGTCCGGCTCAGCGGGGGAGGGCACCGAGGTAGCCCTGGTCGGCGTCGGCGTGCTGCTGCGCGACGTAGAGCTCCAGGTCGGCGAGCGCCTGCGCCAGCTCGGCGTCGAAGGCCATCCCGGCGGGTCCGGCGAGGGTCCGACACTCCTCCAGGACGGCGCGGGTCGCCCGGGCCACGCCGGCACGGACCTCGGTCGACAGCTCCTGGCCGCGCCCACCCGCGCCCCTGGCCGGTGCGGCGGGGGCGCTCTCGCTCGCCTCCAGGGATCGTCCGGCGGCGTCGAGCAGCGCTGCGGCGCAGGCGAGCTCGGTGCGGATGCGGCCCCACCGGGCGGTCCGGGCGGGGGCTGGCGGGGCGCCCGCCGTCACCCGCGCGGTGAGGTCGACGACGCGCGCGGCGCCCCCGGCCCACACGGCAGCGACCCCGACCCCGCCGGGGAAGAACCCGGGGCGGCCGAGGTAGAAGCCCTCGGCCCCGACCTGCGCGTCCGCAGTCGCCGGCACCCCCACGACGGGCACGGTCAGGGAGCGCGAGTCGGCCATCGCGGGCGTCCGCCACGAGTCCTCGTCGCCCCGCCAGCCGCCGACGTCGAGGTCGAGCAGGACCGACCGCTCCTCGTCGAGCCACACCGGCAGCAGTGCCCGCTCGATGATCCCCACGCCCGAGGCGAACCGCAGCGTCCCGTCGAGCACCCAGCCGCCGTCCACCGGGGTCGCGCGCACACCGGTGGCGTGCGAGCGCGAGGCCCAGACGCCGTATGTCGCTCCACCGTGCGGCCCGCGTCCCGCCTGGGCCAGGATCCGCACGGCGTCGACGTGGCCCTCGGCGAGGCGCCCGAGGGGGATCGAGGTGCGGCCGACCGCGAGCAGGGCGCTCAACAGCTCCGGCCAGGCGAGGGCGGCCCAGTCGTGCGACGCGACCAGCGCTGCCAGGGTGGCGTCGGGCAGCGCGGCGGGGAAGGGCGCCAGCGTGCAGAGCGGCGCGTCGGCGGTGGTCACGTTCTCTCCTCGGTGTCGGGCGAGGCCTGGGCGGCCTTGGCGGACTCCGGCCGGACCCAGTGCCCGGTGACGAAGTCGGCGTCCTCGTGCCGCACGCGCCGCTGCCACCCGGCGGCGGCGAGGCGGGCGTCGAGCTCGGCGGTGACCTGCGCTCCCGACAGGTGGGCGTCGTGCGGATGGTGGCGCCAGTGCACAGCAACGACCTCCGGGGCGGGACCGGGCTCCGGGTCAGCGGCGGCGGCGAGGACGACGTCGTAGCTCGCCTGCCGGGAGGCCTCGTCGAGGTAGTAGAGGACCTCCGACGCGACGATCAGGTCGAAGGACGCCGCGGGCACGGCGAGACGCGGCAGCGCGCTGACGGAGACATCGGCGCCCTTGTCCTGCAACAGGTCGCGGGTCAGCTCGACGGCGGTGGGGGCGGCGTCGGTGGCGCTGACCCGGCCGCAGCGGTCGGTGAGGGCGAGCGCGAGATCGCCTGTGCCGCAAGCGATGTCCCAGGCCGCGCGGTAGTGCTCACGGGTGAGGGAGGCGAGGACGACCTGGATCTTTCGGCGTTCGTACCAGCTGGTGCGCACGCGGAAGGGGTCCGGGTCGGCGCGATAGCGCTCCTCGAAGTCCGTTGCGTGCCAGTCCTGCCAGGTCACCGTGCCATCTCCTCGGGGATGGCGGCGGGGACACCGGGAGGGACACCGGCGGGGGTGGTGCGGCGCCAGGCGGTGCCGTCGTAGGTCACGAGCCCCCGCTCCGCGAAGGCCCGCAGCCAGCCCTCCATGGGCCACTCGCCCCAGCGGCGGTGGTAGGTCGCCGCGTTGCGCAGGATGTCGTCGAGGTGCTCGACGGGCGGGCTCGAGACGGGGTGGTGCTGGTGGTAGGCGTGGGCCCCGCCGACCCACACGAGCTCGACGGCCTCGCGTGAAGCGACCATGCCGAGGTCGGTGTCCTCGCCGCCGTAGCCGTCGTAGTCGGTGCAGAAGCCGCCGAGCCGCCGCCACGTGGCGGGGGTGCACGCGAACGACAGCGACCAGAACAGCCGGTGGTCGCCGCCCCGCTCGAGCCGACCGTCCCGCGGGGCCGGGCGCGCGGGGTGCGGGGAGGTCCACCGCTGGAGCTCGCCGGGGGCCGGCGACCCCGCCTCGGCCGGCAGATAGGTGACCGGCCCGCAGAGGAGCGCGTGCTCGAGCCTGCCGGCGGCGCGGGTGTACGCATCGATCAGGCCCCGCCCGGGCAGGCAGTCCACGTCGAGCAGCACGACGAGGTCGGCGCCGAGCTCCAGGGCCTGCTCGACCCCGGTGTTGCGGGCCAGGGCGAGCGGTAGGTGCCCGGGCGCGGCCGGCACCTCGACCACGTGCACGCCGGGCACCGCGCCCACCACCCCGGCGACCTGCGGGTCTCCCATGGCGACGACGACGTGCTCGGGGGGTGAGGGCAGGGCGGCCAGGTGGGCCCGCTGCGCGGCCAGGTGCGTATGACGCCCCGCGGCGATCGTCACGACGACCACCCTCATGGCGCGTCCACCGTGCGGGTGGCCCCCTCGGCCCTCTCGACCCCCTTGACACCCTCGGCCGCCGCCTCGACGGCGCGGGCGGCTCGCACGGCGGCGCCGTCGGTGCGCCACCGCTCCCAGGCGGGGTCGAGCGCCATCGCCTCGTCCAGCACGCCGGCCCAGTCGCTCGGCCACGTCTCGCGGACGACGGCGAGCCCGTGCTGCAGGAGCACGCCCGCGGTGGCGCGCTGCTCGTCGAATGGTCGGTCCTCGGCGATCACGACGGCCCGGCGGCCCGCCGCGGCGACGTCGGCCACGGAGTTCTGCCCGGCGGCGATGACGGCGACGTCCGTGGACGTGATCAGGGGCAGGACGTCGGCATACCACCGCCCAAGGGGCCCTGCGACGGTCCACGCCCAGCCGGGGGTGGCCGCGCGGGCCTCGTCCAGGTCGGCGGGGGACAGGCGGCTGCCGCCGGCACCGCCGAGCAGGAGCACCTTTCGCGCTCCGGTGCCGGGCGGGCCGGAGGGAGCGACGGGCGAGTCGTCGTCGGGGGCGGGGAGCGGGCGGCCCGCGTGCCGGGAGATGCCCCCGGCATACGTGACCTTGTGGGCCCGTCGACGCAGGTAGGCGGGTTGGTAGAGCTCACCCGGCCACGGCGCGACGATCCCCTGCGCCAGGTCATGCCCCAGCTCGTGCGGGGCGTCGTCGCGGTCGCCGGGCATGGCCATCACGACCACGGGGATCCCCAGCGTCCGCACGAGCACGGTGACCTCGACCGACACGTCCACGACCACCAGGCGGGGGCGCGCGCGGCGCACCCATGCGGCGATGGTCGCGAGGCGGTCGGTGTGGCCGCGGTTGCCGACGGGGGCGTAGTGCAGCCGGCCCCCGGGGCTCGCGTCGATGGCGCCCTCGACGTCGTCGCGCGGGAGCTCGACCCAGTCGGCGGCCCAGTCCTCGCGGGGCAGGGTGGAGAGCACGGTGACCTCGTCGTCCAGGTGGGCGGTGATCGACCGCGCCCGGTGCAGGTGACCGCGTCCGTGGTGGTGGACGTACCAGCCGATCATGCGCCCACCTGCAGGCGACGGACCACCTCACGGGGCGCGTTGCGCCCGCGCGGGCCGGGAGCGTCACCGCGCGCCAGCTCGCGATACAGGTCGAGGTACTCCCTCACCATGCGCTCCACGGACAGGGCGGAGCGAGCGTGCTCGCGCACGACGGCGCGGTCCAGCGTCACCACCCGCGGCAGCGCCGCGGCGAGGGCCTCCACGTCCTGGGGCTCCACGAGGGCACCGCACTCGGGGCCGGCCACGACCTCGGGGATGCCGCCTCGACGAAAGGCCGCGACGGGCGTGCCGCACGCCAGCGACTCGGCCACCACGAGCCCGAAGGGCTCGTCCCAGCACGGCGTCACCAGCGCGGCTGCGCTCGACCCCACGAGGGTGGCGAGGTCGTTGTGGGCCAGGTGCCCGACGTACTGCACGTCGGGGCCGAGGCGGGGCGCGATCTCGCGTGCGAAGTACTCGCGGTCGCTGAGGGGGCCGGCCACCCGCAGGCGCATGCCGGCCAGGCGGGCCGCGTCGATCGCCAGGTGCGGGCACTTCTCGGGGACGAGCCGCCCCGACCACACCAGCCAGTCACCCCCCTCCCCGAGCGGCCACTCGTCGAGGTCGACGCCGTTGTGCACGACGGTGGGTCGCTGGGGCAGCACCGACCACGCGTCCGCGGTGTAGCCGCTGACGGCGGCGAACGTGCTGCCGTCCTGGGGGTCGGCGAGCATGACGGCGGACTCGAGCCAGGGCGTCGGCGGGGTGTGCAGCGTCGTCAGCATGGGCGCGGGCAGGGCGCTGGCCATGGCCACCGGCAGGTGGTGCAGCGAGTGGTTGTGCACGACGTCGACGTGGCCGTACCTCCCTTCGGCCAGGGCGAGCATGACGCGAAGGTAGGCGTGGTGCTCGGCCATGAACTCCGGCGCCGGCATGGACACGTCGCCCGCGGCGGCCGGGGAGGCCCGCCACGGCCGCCGGGGAAAGGCCAGCCCCGGCTCGACGCCGTCCGACCCCTCCGCCGCCGCGAGGACGACCTCGTGCCCCAGGTCTCGCAGCCGTCGCACCAGGTGCCACACGTGCGCCTCGAGCCCGCCCGCGAACGGCTCGCGGATGCGGTGGCGGTGCGGGGCGATGACGACGACGCGCAGGCGGGGCTTCACCAGCCACCCACGACGACGCGGGTGGCCCCGACGGGCACGCGGGTGGATCCGGCGAGAACTCTGAGTGCGGCGGCGGGCGACCGCACCCCCTCGCCGACCGTCTCGCTGAGCGTGCCGACACGGTGCTCGACGTGCTCTCGCCGGCCGGTGCGCTGATCGGGGAGCTGGTCGGCGGCGGCCTTTGCGGCCCGCCCCGGACGGCAGACGCGGTCGTAGACCTCCTCGTGCTGCTGCCTGGCGCGGTCGTCGGACTGAGCCCGATGGGCCAGCCTCTGCGTGGCGTCGCCCCAGGGCACCCGCCACGGCTCGCCCCCGGCGTGCGTCCGGTCCTCGACGAGGCCCCGCAAGGCCGTCCCGACGGTGCCGGGGTCGTGGAACTCGGCGTGGAAGCCCACGTCGTCGTGCTGCTCCGCGTAGTGCCCCACCGCCGGCGACAGGCACGAGGCACCGAGGTCCCAGCACAGCTCCAGCCAGCCGGAGTGCGTGCCGTGGGCGTAGGGGAGGACGACCACGTCCGTCGCGGCGATCCAGGCGGCCAGCGCGTCGTCGTCGAGCCGGGGGCGGATCCGCAGCTCGACGCACGGGGTGGCCGAGGCCAGCGTCTCGACGGCCGCGAGGACGTCCAGCCGCCGGGGGTCGTCGCTGCCCAGCACCTCGTCGTTGACGGTGACGGCCAGGGAGCCCCCGAGCTCCCCCACGGCGGCGGCCAGCGGCGCCAGCCAGGAGGTGGGGTCGACGTTGGCTCGTACGGCTCCGAGGGGGACGCCCACCCGCAGCCCCCGGTGGCGGTTGCGGCGGGCGGTGTCGGAGCGGTGGACCCAGGAGTCGTCCGCGATCTGGGGGTGCGGCAGGACGATCGCCTCCCGACCCCAACGCTCACGGATGACGGCGGCCACGCCTGGCGTGAGCGTGATGACCTCGTCCGCCGCGGGCACGAGCACGCCGAGCGCGTCGAGGTGGGCCTGCTGGTCGGTCAGGTGCGGGTTGGCCAGGTCGTGCACGGTCACGACCAGCGGTATGCCGACCCGCCGCAGCTCCTGGGCCCACAGCGTCAGCTGCGCGCAGCTGTAGGACTCGAAGCCGAAGTGCACGTGCACCACGTCAACCTCGTCGGCGTGCGCGACGAGCCATACGGGGTCGAGCACCATCGGGGGCCACCACACCCCGTCACCGGCCCTCCGACCGGGGGGCGGGGGGTCCTGTAGGCGCACCGCCCGCGCCTCGGTCGCGCCCACCTCGCCGATCGCGCCGACGGCGGGGGGCAGCAGGCGGTCGACATACGGGTGTGCGCTGGGGACGCTCGCGACACGGATCACAGGACACACCTCGGCCTTCGTCGGATCACGCGGTCGGGACCTACGGTCTCAAGGCTCCACGCTTCGGCTGACGTGCGTACGGTTACCCCATGAACAGCGCTTCCATTCGTCCCCGGGTGGACGAAGGCGACGGCCGGGTACGCCACTACGGGCAGTTCTACGGGATCGATCCCCTGCCCGAGGGGGACGGCCCGCTGGTCGTCGTCCTCGGCAACTGCCAGGCCGAGGCGGTGCGCGTCCTGCTCGACGCCGCGCCGTCCCGCAGCGTGCGGTCCGTGCGCGTCCCACCGGTCTTCGAGATGACCGAGGACGACGTCGCCCACCTCGGTCTGCTGCTGGCGCGCACCGACGTCCTCGTCGGGCAGCCGATCAAGGACGACTACCGCGGTATGCCGCTCGGCACCGCCCAGGTCGCGCAGGCGCTGGCGCCCGGGGCCCGGGTCGTGCGGATCCCCGTCTGCTTCTACGCCGGGCTCTATCCCTGGCAGGTGCTGGTGCGCACCCCCGAGAGCGGCGACCCGCCGGCCGTGCCCTACCACGACCTGCGGACCGTGCTCGAGGCCGCCGACGGCACCCGACCGCCCGACCGCCTGGACGCCGACGGCATCCGTGAGATCGCGCGCGCTTCCGTCGAGGAGCTGCGCCGACGCGAGGACGCCGCGGGCACCTTGCGGGTCTCCGACGTCCTGGCGGGGGCGGGCGCCGACGCCTGCCACGTCGTCAACCACCCCGGCAACACCGTGCTCGTCGCCCTGGTTCGCCGGGTGCAGGCCTACCTGGGCCTCGACGCCGACGCCGAGGACCCCGGTCGGACCCTCCTGTCCGAGCTGTTCGCCCCGCTCGACGCGCGGGTGGTCGACGCCCTCGGACTCGACGCCGAGGCGCGAACCCACTGGGTGCGTCGCGGGGAGCAGGTGCCCGACGACGAGGTCCGCGAGACCCAGCTGGCCTGGCTGGCCGAGCACCCCGACATCGTCCGGCTCACCCTGGAGCGCCACGCCGGCACCGCCCGGCTGCTGGGCCTCCGGTGAGCCGGTGAGCCGACCGGCCGCGGTGCCTCGCGCCCCCGCGCAGCCCGTCCACCTGGTCCTCGGGCCGCCCGAGCACGGGGTGACCCGCTGCGCGCTCGAGCTGCACGACACCCCCGCCCTGCGCGAGCAGCCGGTCGTGCGCCTCCTGGACGGCGTCACCGCAGACCTGGCGTCCGCCCTCGTCGCCGAGGGGCACGAGCCCGGCACCCCCGTCCACGTGCACGTCACCGACCGCCTCCTCGGCCGGTCCGCGCCCGAGGCAGCCGCCCGTCTGGCGCCCCTCGCCCGGCGGTGGCCGCTGACCGTGACCCTGCACGACCTGCCGCAGCCCTCGGACGGGGCGGGGGCCCACGAGCGGCGCGCCCGGGCCTACGCCGAGATCGTCGCCGCCTCGCGGGGCGTGGTCGTGAGCAGCCACCACGAGGCGGCGCTGCTCGACGACGCCCTGCGCCTCGCGGGGCGTCCTGGTCTCGTGACGGCGCGCCCGAGGGCCGTCATACCGCTCCCCGTCGACCCACCGGCCGCGCCGGCTCCCTCCGACACGCCCGACACGCCCGCCACGCCCGCCACGGGCCGCGAGGTCGGGATCCTCGGCTTCCTCTATCCGGGCAAGGGCCACGAGGAGGCGCTCGAGGCGCTGGCCGCCCAGCCCGCCGACGTCGGGCTCGTCTGCCTCGGACGCCCGTCGCCCGGCCACGAGGACCTGGTCGAGTCGCTGGAGGCGAGGGCAGCCGAGCTCGGGCGCCCTTGCCGGGTCACGGGATTCGTGCCCGACCAGGACCTCCTCGACGCGTTGCGGGCGGTGGCGGTCCCCGTCGCGCCGCACCGGCACCTGTCCGCCTCAGGGTCGATCAACACGTGGCTGGCGGCCGGCCGGCGCCCTCTCGTGCCACGGTCGCGGTACGTCGAGGAGCTCGAGGTGCGCTGCCCCGGGGCCCTGCTCGTCTACGACGACCTCGACGCCGCCGTCGGGCAGGCGCTCGAGGACCCGGCGGTCACCTGGCTGGGACCCGAGGTCGTCCTCGGCCCCGGCCGCGACGACGCCGCCCAGGCGTATGCCGCCACGCTCGCCGACTGGTCGACGCGCCCCGAGACGAGCGTGATCATCCCCTACCACGACGACCAGCGCGGGCTCGACCTGCTGCTCGACGCCCTGGCCCGGCAGACCCTGCCGCCCGGCTCCTTCGAGGTGATCGTGGCCGACGACGGCTCGCCGCAGCCACCGGTGCTCCGCGAGCAGCCGTATGCCGTGCGCCTCCTGCGTCAGCCCGACGCCGGGTTCCGGGCCTCCGCGGCCCGGCACCTCGGGGCGACCGCCTCGACCGGGCGCGTCCTGGGCTTCCTGGACGGGGACACGCTGCCGACGCCGGACTACCTGGCCCGGCTCGTGGGGGCGGTGACGACGGGGGAGGGGCCGTGCGGGACGCTGGCGGTCGGGCGTCGCCGGCACGCCGACCTGTCCGGCGTGCCGGCGCCCGAGGTCCTCGCCTGGCTGGCCGACGTCGCCGACGGGGCCGACGGGGCCGACGGGGCCGACGCCGATCATCCCGGCGCCGTCCCCAGGGTGCTGCCTGAGCCGGGGTGGCTCCGCGAGGCCTACGCCGCGACGGACGACCTGCGCGACGCGGACGACCGGTCCTACCGCTTCGTGATCAGCGCGGTCATGGCCCTGCCGCGCGAGCTCTACGACGCGGCAGGGGGATTCGACCCGGGTTTCGTGGGCTACGGCGGCGAGGACTGGGACCTGGCGCACCGCTGCTGGCTCGCGGGCGCCGCCCTGCGGCACGTCCCCGAGGCCGTGGCCTGGCACGACGGCGCCGACTTCGCGGGCCGCGACGACGAGGACCACCGTCGCGTCAAGGACCTCGAGACGTTGCGCCTCGCCCGCGTCCTCACCGACCCGCTCGCGCGCGACCCGCGTCTGGTCTGGCCCTACCCTCGCGTGGTGGTGCGCCTGCACGTGGGGGACGCCGGTCCCGGCGCCGTGGCCGGCTGCGTCGCCGGGCTGCTGGACGGCGCGGACGCGGGGGTCTGGCTGGGGGACGTCGACGCCGCGCTCGTGCAGGACCTGCTCGGCGACCCGCGCGTCCACCTGGGCGAGCCCTCGGGGGAGGTCCTGCGCCGCTGCCGCGAGCAGGTCGACGTGGCCGCTCCCGTGCTGCTGGCCGGGAGCCTCACCGAGCTCGTCGACCGCGGGCCGGTCCGCACCGAGCTCGTCATCGTCCGCCGCACCCGGGACCTCGCCCGCCACCGCGCGCGTCCCCGCTCGCAGACCGGCGCCGGCGGCGATGACGGCATCCCTGCGATGTCGTCGGCCGCGGTCGGCATACGGCCGGTCACCGACCCACCGCCCCTGGAAGCCGCGTGGGGCGGCTGGGCCTGAGCCCGGCCGCCCCACGGGACGTGCATCCTGCGTCAGTCGCGACCGCCGGACGGTCGAGCCGCCGTCACTTCGCCACGGTGG
The DNA here is from genome assembly GCF_043162025.1 of Arsenicicoccus cauae. Classification (NCBI taxonomy): domain Bacteria; kingdom Bacillati; phylum Actinomycetota; class Actinomycetes; order Micrococcales; family Intrasporangiaceae; genus Arsenicicoccus; species Arsenicicoccus cauae. Next base: position 1,431,677 of record NZ_CP171001.1, read on the forward strand.
GGTAGCGGTCCCAGACGCGGTGCAGCGTCAGGAGCTCGGCCACCTGGTCGATGATCGCGGCGCCGTCGGCCACCACGACCCCCTTGGCGTCGGCGGGCAGACCCGCCGAGGTGATCGCCTCCGCGGAGACCGCGCCGATCGCCTTGCAGTGGCGGAAGGCCTCGCCGAGCATCAGCGCGATGCGCGGGTCGGTCTGGGTGCCCAGGGCGGACTGGTCGCCGTTGCGGGCGTCGTACGACGGGACGGCGTCCGGCGCCGGGGCGATCTGCCCGGCGAGGACGATGGCGTCGAACTCCACCGACCGGGCGGTGGCAAAGGTCTTGTCGACCTCGACCGACCCGACCTGGCCGCCGTGCGGGCCGACGACGAAGGGCACCATCGAGGCCTTCTCCACGGCCTTGACCAGGGCCGTGACCGTGGCGTCGTCGCTCAGCTCGTCGCACACGATCCCGACCTTGCGCCCGTCGACGGGGAACGGCTTGCCGACCTGGGACAGGGCGGGGCTGGGCTCCACGTCGGCGACCTTCTCCGTGGCCTCGGGCGCCGGCAGGCCGAGGCCCTTGGCGACCGCGGCGCACAGGTCGGCGTCGATGTTGGCCAGGCACTGCAGCTGGCGCTCCCGGACGACCGGCACCGTGCACTTGCCGAGCTCGAAGGTGTAGGCCGAGACGATGTGGTCCTTCTCGACCGGCGTCATCGAGCGGTAGAACATCCGGGCCTGGGAGTAGTGGTCCGCGAACGACGCCGGGACCGCCCGGACCTTCTGCGAGGCCGCGACGACGGCGGGGTGGTCCACGAAGCCGCCCTGCTCGGCGGGCGCGGGGAAGGGATTGCCCGCGCCGAGGGAGTTGGGGCGGTAGGGCGCGACGCCCGCGTGGACGGCGTGCTGGTGGAATCCGTCCCGCTGGTTGTCGTTGACGTCGACGTGCGGGCGGTTGATCGGCAGCTGCTGGAAGTTCGGGCCGCCGAGGCGCGTGATCTGCGTGTCCACGTAGGAGAACAGGCGGGCCTGCAGGAGGGCGTCGTTGACGACGTCGATGCCCGGCACCAGGTGACCGGGGTTGAACATGACCTGCTCGACCTCGGCGAAGAAGTTCGTCGGGTTGGCGTCCAGGGTCAGCAGGCCGACCGGCTGCACGGGGGCGAGCTCCTCGGGGACCAGCTTGGTGGGGTCGAGCAGGTCGATGCCGGAGAACATCTGGTCCTCGGTGTCGTCGAAGACCTGGACGCCCAGCTCCCACTGCGGGAGGTGACCGCCCTCGATGGCGCCGTACAGGTCGCGGCGCTGGAAGTCGGGGTCGCCGCCCATGATGAGCTGCGCCTCCTCCCAGAGGGTGGAGTGGACGCCGGCCTTGGGCTTCCAGTGCCACTTGACCAGCTTGGTCGCGCCCGCCTCGTCGATGACGCGGAAGGTGTGGACGCCGAAGCCCTCCATCGTGCGCAGGGACAGCGGCAGCCCCCGGTCGGACATGTTCCACAGCGTGTGGTGCTGGGCCTCGGTGTGCAGCGACACGAAGTCCCAGAAGGTGTCGTGGGCGCTCGCGGCCTGCGGGATCTCACGGTCCGGCTCGGGCTTGGCCGCGTGGACGACGTCGGGGAACTTGATGCCGTCCTGGATGAAGAAGACGGGGATGTTGTTGCCGACGAGGTCGAAGTTGCCCTCGGAGGTGTAGAACTTCACGGCGAAGCCGCGGGTGTCGCGCGGGGTGTCCGCAGAGCCCCGCGAGCCGAGGACCGTGGAGAAGCGCAGGAAGACCGGCGTCTCGACGCCCTTCTTGAGGAAGGCCGCGCGGGTGATGCTCTCGGCGGAGCCGTAGGCCGTGAAGGTGCCGTGCGCGCCGGTCCCGCGGGCGTGGACCACCCGCTCCGGGATGCGCTCGTGGTCGAAGTGCGTGATCTTCTCCCGCAGGTGGTGGTCCTGCAGGAGCGTCGGGCCCCGGTCGCCCGCGCGCAGCGAGTGGTCCGTGTCGGGGACCCGCCGACCCACGGCGGTGGTCAGGTAGTCGCCCTGCTGGGCGCGGGCGTTGGGGTCCTTGCCGGCCTCGGCGCCGGTGGCCGTCCGCATCTCGGGGGCGCGCGTGTCGGGCGTGGGGGGCAGCGGGCCGCGGGGGTCCGTGGGCTCCTCCAGGGGCGGCGTGTAAGAAGCGTCGTGCGACATCGGTCCTCCTTGACGGTCGCCTCCGGGGGACGGGGCGACGTGGTGTGACATGCCTGGCCGGGAGTGCACGCGTCTTGGCGTCCGGCTGTGTCCTCTCGTACCCGTCGGGGGCGGGGCTATCCCCGCAGGGCTGTCTGCGGCGGGTCGCCCGGTGACAACGGTCCCCAGGGTTTGCAGCCGATCCGCCGCGGGTACGTCACCGGGGAGGGCCTCGGCACACCGTCGCTCGGCCCGTGAGCGGAAGGACCACCATCGTGAAGGCATTGACCTGGCAGGGCGTCGAGAAGGTCGCGGTCGAGGAGGTGCCCGACCCCCGGATCGAGCAGCCCACCGACGCCATCGTCCGCGTCACGTCCACCGCCATCTGCGGCTCGGACCTTCACCTCTACCGCGTGCTGGCGCCCTTCCTCCAGCGCGGTGACGTGCTCGGGCACGAGTTCATGGGGATCGTCGAGGAGGTCGGCTCCCAGGCTGGGTCGCTCAGGGCGGGCGACCGGGTCGTCGTGCCGTTCAACATCTCCTGCGGCCACTGCTTCATGTGCTCGATCGGCAAGCAGTCCCAGTGCGAGACCACCCAGGTCAAGGACCAGGACAAGGGAGCGGCGCTGTTCGGCTTCACGAGCATGTATGGCGCCGTCCCCGGCGGCCAGGCGGAGTACGTCCGGGTCCCGCAGGCCCAGTACGGCCCGGTCGTCGTGCCCGAGGAGGGCAGCGACGAGCGCTATCTCTACCTGTCCGACATCCTTCCCACGGCGTGGCAGGCCGCGAAGTACGCCGACGTCGAGCCGGGCTCGACCGTCGCGGTCTACGGCCTCGGCCCGGTCGGCCAGCTCGCCACCCGCAGCGCCCTGCAGCTCGGCGCCGGCCGCGTGATCGGCGTCGACCGGGTGGACGAGCGGCTGGCGATGGCGCGCGGCTTCGGCGTCGAGACCGTCGACATGCGCGAGGTGGACGACCCCGCCGAGGCCATCCGCGAGATGACCGGCGGCCGGGGCGCCGACTCGGTCATCGAGGCCGTCGGCATGGAGGCGCACGGCTCCCCGGCCGGCAAGACCGCCTTCGACGTCGTGCCGCGGCTGCCCAAGGCGCTGGCCAAGCCGATGATCGAGACGGTGGGCTTCGACCAGCTCGCGGCGCTGCACGGCAGTTTCGAGGCGGTGCGGCGAGGCGGCACGGTCTCGGTCGTCGGGGTGTATGGCGGGGCGGCCGACCCCATGCCGATGTTGACGATGTTCGACAAGAACCTCACGATCCGGATGGGCCAGTGCAACGTCCGCCGGTGGACCGACGAGCTGCTCGAGCTCGTCCGTCAGGACGGGGACGTGTTCGGCACCGAGACGCTCGCGACCCACCGACTGTCGCTGGACGAGGCGCCCGGCGCCTACGAGACCTTCCAGAAGAAGCAGGACGGCTGCATCAAGGTGGTCCTCAAGCCCGGCGCCTGAGGGCTGACCCGGACGCACGTCGAGGCGGTGCTGACGACCCCCAAGTCCGTCAGCACCGCCTCGCGGTGCGTGTGAGCCTCCCCCTCGTCCGCTCACACACCTTGCAGACGTAGCGTCGGTCGCAGAGGTTGCCCAAAGCCAAGGGCTTTCTCGCTCATTCCCCCAGGTGGCCTACCTGCCCGCGCGAGGCGTTATCCAAGCGTGACAGCGTGGGGGAGGCGGAGGTTCCGGCATACGGGATGATGGTCCGCCTGACGAGAGGCGCGCGCCATGGTGAGCCCATGACCACCGCGCTGCCCGTCGTCTCCGCCGCGGCCGTCGAGGCAGCGGCCGCACGGCTCGCGGGCGTCGTCCGGACCACAGCCCTGCAGCGCAACGAGCGCCTGAGCGAGCGCACCGGTGCCCAGGTCTGGCTCAAGCGCGAGGACCTGCAGCCCGTCCGGTCCTACAAGCTGCGCGGGGCCTACAACCTGATCGCGCAGCTGGACGCCGGACAACGGGCCGCCGGGGTCATCTGCGCCAGCGCAGGCAACCACGGGCAGGGCGTCGCCTTCGCGTGCCGCCGGCTCGGCATCCGGGCCAGGATCTTCGTCCCCAGCACCACGCCCCGGCAGAAGCGCGACCGCATGCTCGCCCTCGGCGGCGACGCGGTGGAGCTGGTGGTGACGGGGGACACCTACGACGAGGCGGCGGGCGCCGCGGCCGTCGAGGCCACGGTCACCGGGGCGACGCTGGTGCCGGCGTTCGACGACCCGCGGACCCTCGTCGGGCAGGGCACCGTCGCGCCCGAGATCGTCGCCCAGCTGGGGCGCGCCCCCGACCTGCTGGTCGTCCCGGTGGGGGGCGGCGGCATGCTCGCGGGGTGCCTGACCTGGATGGCCGAGCATGCGCCGTCGACCCGCGTCGTCGGCGCCGAGCCCGCGGGCGCGGCCTGCCTGGCCGCGGCCCTGTCGGCCGGCGAGCCGGTCGCCCTGCCGGCCATCGACTCCTTCGTCGACGGGGCGGCGGTGCGGCGTGCCGGCGACGTCACCTACCCGATCGCCCGGGACGCCGTCGCGGCCGGGCTGGCCGAGCTCGTGCAGGTCCCCGAGGGCAAGATCTGTACCGAGATGCTCGACCTCTACCAGATCGACGGGATCATCGCCGAGCCCGCCGGGGCCCTCGCGGCGGCGGCGCTGGGTGGCGGTGACCGCGAGGAGATCGTCCAGGTCGAGGCGGGCGCCTCGGTGGTCGTGATCCTGTCGGGCGGCAACAACGACGTCTCGCGCTACAGCGAGATCGTGGAGCGCTCCCTGGTGTACGAGGGCCGCAAGCACTACTTCCTGGTGAACTTCCCGCAGGAGCCGGGCGCCCTGCGGCGCTTCCTCGACGAGGTGCTCGGGCCCGACGACGACATCGCGCTGTTCGAGTACGTCAAGCGCTCCAACCGCGAGATCGGTCCTGCGCTGGTGGGCATCGAGCTCGGACGGCCGTCGGACATCGGCGGGCTGCTGCAACGCCTGGAGGAGAGCCCGATCCGGGTGGAGCGTGTCGACCCCGACAGCCCCTTCTACCGCTTCCTCGTCTGACCTACCGGGGGTAGGGGCATCGACTGGGCTTCGTCCCCCAGGCTGATGATTCCGCCGGGGGTAGGGGCATCGGCCGGGCTTCGTCCCCCAAGCTGATGATCCGGCCGGGCTCGTATGCCGGACCGCGCGCCCTCACGCCGACCACCGCCAGGCGGCGGGCGCTCCCGGCATACCGCTCGGCCCGTCATCGCCCTGGCGGCCAACCCTGCAGGCGGGCGCTACCCGAGAGAGTTCGCGAGGGCGTCGACGCGCTCGCGGAAGCCTTGCAGCGTCGCCACGCTCGCGTCGAACGCTGCCTGCTCGGTCTCGTCGAGATCCAGCTCGACCACGTGCCTGGCCCCGCCGCGACTGAGGATCGTGGGGACGCCGATGCAGACGTCCTCGTGGCCGTACTCGCCGCGCAGGAGGGTGCTCACGGGGAGCGTCGACTTCTCGTTCTTGAGGATGGCGCGCGTGATCCGGGCCAGCGACATCCCGATGCCATAGCTCGTCGAGCCCTTGGCGTCGATGATCTGATAGGCCGCGTCGCGGGTGCGCTGGAAGATCGCGTCGAGCTGGTCGCGCAGCCCCGGGTCGGCGGCGATGCGCCTGCTGATCGAGCGGCCGGCCACCGACGCCGCGCTCCAGGCGGGCAGCTCGGAGTCGCCGTGCTCGCCGATGATCAGGGCGTGCACGTTGGACGTGCTGACCTCGAAGAACTCGCCGAGGTGGTAGCGCAGTCGCGCGGTGTCCAAGGTGGTGCCCGACCCGATCACCTGCTCCGCCGGCAGCCCGCTGAACCTCCAGGTGGCGTAGGTCAGCACGTCGACCGGGTTGGTGGCGACGAGGTAGATCCCGTCGAAGCCGGACGCCTGCACGCGCTGCACGATCTCGCGAAAGATCCGCAGGTTGATGTCGGCGATGTCGAGCCGCGTCTCGCCGGGCTTCTGGGCGGCACCGGCGCAGATCACGACCATCGCGGCGTCCTGGCAGTCGGCATAGCTGCCGAAGCTGACCTGCACCGGGCTCGGGGCCCAGGCCTCGCCGTGGTTGAGGTCGAGCACGTCGGCGCGGGACTTGGCCTCGTTGAGGTCGATGAGGACGAGCTCCTCGCAGATCCCCTGGTTGACGAGGGCATAGGCATAGGCCATGCCGACGGCGCCGGTGCCGACGAGGACGATCTTGTTGGGGACGTACTTCATCGCGGGGCTCCCGGGTCGAGGTCGGTGCGACCTCAGCCTAGGGCGGATGGTCAGTGGTCGCGCAGCCTGCTCGGTGCCCCGCCTGCTCGAGATCGTGCCCTGCCCGCCGTATGCCGGGGCGCCCGCGGGTGGGGGTCGCACCCGAACGATCTGGGACGATGGGTCCACGATGACGCTCACCGACCTGCTCCCACCCCCCGCCGACCGCACCGCCGACGACTACGACGCGGACGCGGTCTACTCGACCTTCGTCGACTGGACCCTGGAGCGGGGGATCACGCTGTACCCCGCGCAGGACGAGGCGCTGCTGGAGCTGGCCACGGGGGCCAACGTCATCCTCGCGACGCCGACGGGGTCGGGGAAGTCCATGGTGGCGCTGGGCGCCCACCTCATGGCGATGGCCCAGGGCGTCCGCACCTACTACACGGCGCCGATCAAGGCCCTGGTGAGCGAGAAGTTCTTCGCCCTGTGCGACGCCTTCGGCGCCGAGAACGTCGGCATGATGACCGGCGACGCCGCGGTCAACTCGCAGGCCCCCATCATCTGTTGCACCGCCGAGGTGCTCGCCAACATCGCTCTGCGCCAAGGGGATCGGGCCGACATCGGCCAGGTCGTCATGGACGAGTTCCACTTCTACAGCGAGCCCGACCGCGGGTGGGCCTGGCAGGTGCCGCTGCTCACGCTGCCGCAGGCGCAGTTCCTGCTGATGAGCGCGACGCTCGGCGACACGTCCTTCTTCGAGGAGGACCTGGCCCGCCGGACCGGCCGCGACACCGCCGTCGTCTCGAGCGCCACGCGGCCGATCCCGTTGTCCTACCAGTGGGCCCTGACGCCGGTGCACGAGACGATCGAGGACCTGCTGCTGGCCAAGGAGGCACCGGTCTACGTCGTGCACTTCACGCAGGCGGCGGCCCTCGAGCGGGCCCAGGCGCTCATGTCGGTCAACATGTGCACCAAGGAGGAGAAGCAGGCGATCGCGGCCGAGATCAAGGGTTTTCGCTTCGCGAAGGGTTTCGGCGCGACGCTGCAGCGGCTGGTCCGCCACGGCATCGGCGTGCACCACGCCGGCATGCTCCCCAAGTACCGCCGCCTCGTGGAGACCTTGGCGCAGCAAGGACTCCTCAAGGTCATCTGCGGCACCGACACGCTCGGCGTCGGGATCAATGTCCCCATCCGCACGGTGCTCATGACGGGCCTGACCAAGTTCGACGGCTCCCGCCAGCGCCTGCTCAAGGCGCGCGAGTTCCACCAGATCGCCGGGCGGGCCGGGCGTGCGGGCTACGACACGGCGGGCACCGTGGTCGTCCAGGCGCCGGACCACGTGATCGACAACCACCGCGCGCTGCTCAAGGCCGGCGACGACCCCAAGAAGCAGCGAAAGGTGCAGCGCAAGAAGGCACCTGAGGGGCAGGTCAGCTGGACCGAGGACCAGTTCGAGCGGATCCGCGCGGCCGAGCCGGAGGCCCTCCAGTCCCGCATGCAGGTCACGCACTCCATGCTGCTCAACGTGATTCAGCGTGACGGCGACCCCTTCCCCGTCATACGAGATCTGCTGCGGGACAACCACGAGGACCCGAGGCGGCGAGCTCGCCTGCAGCGCAGGGCGATCGAGATCTATCGCTCGCTGCGCGACGCCGGCGTGGTGGCGCAGCTGGAAGAGCCCGACGAGACCGGTCGGCAGGTGGTCCTCACCGACGACCTGCAGCGCGGGTTCGCCCTCAACCAGCCGCTGTCGACCTTCGCGCTGGCCGCCTTCGAGCTGCTGGACCCCGAGAGCCCGACCTACGCCCTGGACGTCCTGTCGATCATCGAGGCCACCCTCGACGACCCTCGCGGCGTGCTCATGGCACAGCAGTTCAAGGCGCGCGGCGAGGCCGTCGCCGAGATGAAGATGGACGGCATCGAGTACGACGAGCGGATGGAGCTGCTCGAGGAGGTCACCTGGCCCAAGCCGCTCGAGGAGCTGCTGCTGGCCGCCCTCGAGACCTACCGCAGGTCCCACCCGTGGATCAGCGAGGACGACCTGTCGCCCAAGGCCGTCGTCCGCGACCTCTACGAGCGCGCCATGACCTTCGGGGAGTTCGTCGCGTTCTACAACCTCGCCCGCGGCGAGGGGATGGTGCTGCGCTACCTCTCCGACGCCTACAAGGCGCTGCGCCAGACCGTGCCCGCGAGCTATCGCACGACCGAGCTGGAGGACCTGATCGAGTGGCTCGGCGAGGTCGTGCGCCAGACCGACTCCTCGCTGCTGGAGGAGTGGGAGCAGCTCACCAGCGGTGAGGACGAGCCGCTGTCACAGGCCGCGCTCGACGCCCTGTCGACGCCTCTGCCCGGCGGCGCGCGGCCGCTGTCCGCCAACGAGCGAGCGCTGCGAGTCATGGTGCGCACCGCAATGTTCCGCAAGGTCGAGCTCGTCGCGCTGCGCCGCTGGAACGACCTCGCGGAGCTCGACGCGGCCGCCTTCGCCGTCGCCAAGCAGGCGCGCGCCGACGCCGACCTCGACCCCGTTGACGTGGAGCCGATGGACGCCGAGCTCTGGCAGGAGGCGATCGAGGACCTGTATGCCGAGTACGACACGATCGGCACGGGGCCGGACGCCCGTGGCCCGGCCCTGCTGATCGTGACCAGGGAGCCGGGGCGCTGGCTCGTCGACCAGATCCTCGACGACCCCGAGGGCGATCACGACTGGCGGATCCAGGCCGAGGTCGACCTCGACGCGACCGACGAGGCCGGCGAGCTCGTGCTGATCACCACCAACCTCGACAAGACCTGACCCTGCGCGGGTGCCGGCGGGCGCGGATGCGGCGGGCGCCACCTCGCCATACGGGGTGGTTGTTTGAAAGACTGAGTGGCCGCACCGTCGCGGACGACCACCCCACCCAGCCACCCCCGAGGATGTGCGCACCTCCATGACCGTGACGGCGACCTACCGCCTGCAGATGCACCACGAGTTCACGTTCGACGACGCCGCGGCGCGCGTCCCCTACCTCGCGGACCTCGGCATCTCCCACCTCTATCTGTCGCCGATCCTGCGAGCGGTCACGGGCAGCCAGCACGGCTACGACGTGCAGGACCACTCCGAGCTGAGCCAGGACCTCGGTGGTCTCGAGGGCTTCGAGCGGCTCGCTGCCGCGGCGCACGAGCACGGCCTCGGCATCGTCGTCGACGTCGTCCCCAACCACATGGCGCTCGTCGCCCCGGAACACCTCAACCGGCCGCTGTGGCAGGTCCTCAAGGACGGGCGGGACGCCACGACCGCGCACTGGTTCGACATCGACTGGAAGTCCGGCGGCGGCCGCCTCGGCCTGCCCATCCTCGGGGACACCCTGGTCAACACGTTGCAGGCCGGCGACATCACCGTCGACGAGCTCGACGGTGAGCCGGTCATCCGCTACTTCGAGCACGTCTTCCCGATCGCGGTCGGCACGGAGAGCAACGACGTGGAGGCCGTGCTCGCGCGCCAGCACTACCAGCTCGCGTCCTGGCGGCAAAAGGAGTCGATCCTCAACTATCGCCGCTTCTTCGACGTGGACGAGCTCATCGCCGTGCGGGTGGAGGAGGACGACGTCTTCGACGAGACGCACCGCCTGCTGCTCGACCTCAACCACCGCGGCCTGATCGACGGCTTCCGCATCGACCACCCGGACGGCCTCGCCGACCCCGCGGGCTACCTCGACCGGCTGCGCACCCAGTCGCGCGAGGACACGATCATCTGGGTGGAAAAGATCTTGGAGGGCCACGAGCGTCTCCCGCGCGACTGGGCGTGCGACGGCACCACCGGCTACGACGCGATGCTCGCGGTCCAGACCGCGCTGGTCGACCCCGCCTCCGAGCCCGAGCTGACCGCCCAGTGGGAGGCCTGCGGCGGCCGCATCGACGTCGAGCGTGACGTCACCAAGGCCAAGCGCCAGGTCGTCGAGGAGCTCCTCGGGCCCGAGGTCGAGCGCCTCGTGCGCCGCGCCCGCGAGGCCCTGCCCGACGCCGACGCGACCCGTCTGCAGCTCGCCGTGGTCGAGCTGCTCGTCGCTGGCGAGGTCTACCGCGCCTACATCCAGCCCGACCAGCGCCTCTCGCCCCTGGCTCGTCGTCGCCTGCAGGAGGCGTATGACGGAGCCGTGGCCGCCCGCCCCGACCTCGAGCCGGAGCTCGCGCAGCTGCATGAGCTGGCCACGGCCGAGGAGGCCGACGCCAACGCCGTCGACTTCGCGGTGCGGCTGCAGCAGACGTGGGGGCCGGTGATGGCCAAGGGGATCGAGGACACCACCTTCTATCGCTGGCACCGCCTCATCGCCCTCAACGAGGTCGGCGGCGACCCGGGGGCGCTCGAGACCGCCTCGCCCGCCGCCCTGCACGAGTGGGCGCTGCACCAGCGGCGCTACTGGCCCCGCGGCATGACGACGCTGTCCACGCACGACACCAAGCGCAGCGAGGACACCCGCGCGTTCATCCTCGCCATCGCGGGCGACCCCGTGGCCTGGAAAGAGCTGTCGATGCGCTTCCGCTCGGCGGCCACCGAGCTCGGCATCGACAAGCCCACCGCGCACCTGATCTGGCAGACCATCGCGGGCGTCGGCCTCATCGACCCGGAGCGGCTCCACGGCTACCTGCTCAAGGCGGTCCGCGAGGCCAAGCAGCACACCGCGTGGGTCGACGGCGACGAGGCCTACGAGGCGCGGGTGCTGGAGTTCGCGGACAAGGCCCTGCAGGCGGGCGAGCGCCACGACGCGCTCGTCTCGCTGTGGGGCAGCCACGCCGAGCCCATCCGGGCGCTCGTGCTCGGCGCCAAGCTGCTGCAGCTGACGATGCCCGGCGTCCCGGACGTCTACCAGGGCTGCGAGACCGTCAACCAGTCCCTGGTGGACCCCGACAACCGCCGCCCGGTCGACTACGACGGCCTGCAGCACAGCCTGGCCCGTCTGGACGCGGGCGAGCCGGCGGACAGCCTCGCCGCCGAGAAGCTCCTCGTCTCCTCGGCCGCGCTGCGGCTTCGCCGGGAGCGACCCGAGGCCTTCGACGTCGCCGGGCTCTATGTCCCCCTGACCACGACGACCGAGCACGCCATCGGCTTCATCCGCGCCGCCTCGGTCGCCACGGTCGTGACGCGGGCCCCGCACCGACTGGCCCGCGAGGGTGGTTTCGGTGACGCCCGGGTCGTGCTGCCGACGGGCACCTGGACCGACCGGTTGACCGGGCGGCAGGTGCAGGTGCCGGCGACGGGCGAGGTGCTGGTCGCCGACGTCCTGACCGAGCGCCCCGTCGCCCTGCTCGTCCGTGCGTGAGCCCACCTGACCTCCCCGTCGTACCCGCCTCACCCGCCTCATCCGCCTCACCCGCCTCATCCGCCTCACCCGCCTCACCCGCCTCATCCGCCTCACCCGCCTCACCCCCGAAAGGCACGATCGTGACGACATACACGCTCTGGGCCCCCGCCGCCACCGACCTGGTCGAGGTGGCCGTCGAGGACCAGCGTCTGCCCATGTCCAGGGTCGAGGGCGGCTGGTGGCACCTCGAGACGGACGCGGTCGCGGCCGACGCGCCCTACGCCTTCTGCCTCGACGGCGGCGAACCGCGCCCCGACCCGCGCGGCCGACGCCTGGTCGACGGGCCCCACGGCCTGACCACCCCCTACGACCCCGCGACCTTCGCCTGGACCGACCAGGGCTGGGCGGGTCAGACGCTCGAGGGCTCGGTGATCTACGAGCTGCACGTCGGCACGTTCACGCCCGAGGGCACCTTCGACGCCGCGATCGAGCGCCTCGACCACCTGGTCGACCTGGGTGTCACCACGGTCGAGCTGATGCCCGTCGCGGCCTTCCCCGGCGTGCACAACTGGGGCTACGACGGGGTGGCGCTGTTCGCCGTGCACGAGCCGTATGGCGGGCCGGCGGGCCTGCAGCGCTTCGTCGACGCGGCGCACGGCAAGGGTCTGGCCGTGGCGCTGGACGTCGTCTACAACCACTTCGGGCCGGACGGCAACTACCTGCGCGAGTTCGGGCCGTACTTCACCGAGGCGCATCACACCCCCTGGGGCGCCGCCGTCAACCTCGACGGGCCCGGCAGCGACGAGGTGCGCCGCTACCTGCTCGACAACGTCGTCACCTGGCTGCGCGACTTCCACCTCGACGCGCTGCGGCTGGATGCCGTGCACGCCCTGATCGACGACCGCGCCCTGCCCATCCTCGAGGAGATGTCCCGCGAGGTCGACGCCCTCGCCGCCGAGGTCGGGCGCCCGCTCACCCTGATCGCCGAGGACGACCGCAACGACGCCCGCACCACGACCCCGCGCGGTGAGGGCGCCGTGGCGGCGGGCCTCGGCATCCACGGTCAGTGGACCGACGACATCCACCACGCCCTGCACGTGGCCATCACCGGCGAGACCGACGGCTACTACGCCGACTTCGCGTCACCGGATGCGCTGCCCAAGGTGTTCACCGGCGCCTTCTACCACGACGGTGGCTACTCGAGCTTCCGCGGGCGCGCGCACGGGCGGCCCATCGACCGCGCGACGGTGCCGGGCTGGCGCTTCGTGGCCTCCCTGCAGACGCACGACCAGGTCGGCAACCGCGCGGTGGGGGACCGGCTCTCGGCGAGCGTCGACCCGGCCCGCCTCGCCGCCGGCGCCGCGCTGCTGCTGACCTCGCCGTTCACACCGATGCTGTTCATGGGCGAGGAGTGGGCCGCCGGAACGCCCTGGCAGTACTTCACCGATCACCAGGACCAGACGCTCGTCGAGGCCATCCGGGCGGGCCGCGCCGCCGAGTTCGCCTCGCACGGCTGGGGCGCGGACGAGGTCCCCGACCCGCAGGCCGCCGGCACCGTGGAGGCCTCGCGCCTGGACTGGGACGAGCCCACGCAGGGCGTCCACGCCCGCATGCTCGCGTGGTACCGCACGCTCCTGCGCCTGCGCCGCGAGGTCCCCGACCTGCGTGACTCCGCCATGGACCAGGTGTCCCTGGACTGGGACCCCGACGCCCGCACGGCCGTCCTGCACCGCGGAGACCACCGGGTGGTCGCCCACCTCGGGGACGGCCCGCTCGACGTCTCGCTGGACGGGGGGCAGGTCGTGGCGTCGTGGGACGACGCCGGGACGGGCGAGGAGGTCCGCCTCGACGGCCCGGGCGCCCTCGTGATCGGTCCCCGATGACCGACCGTCGCACCCCGCCTCGCCGCCCGGCGTTCTACTCGCCGGAGGCGATGGAGGCCTACGGCGGGCAGCTGCCCGACCCCGCCGTCGTCTCCGAGGTGGCGCACGAGACGGCGCAGGTGCTCGTGCACACCGGGCGCGCGTCGGAGGACCCGCAGGTCACGGCCCGCCTGGTCACCCTGGTCGAGGACATCGGCCTGAGCACCCTGGCCGAGCTGTGGGCGCAGCTCCCGGCGCGGTCCCTGCCCGGTGCGCTGTGGCGGCTCTACGCCTTGCGCGAGTGGGTGCGCCGCGACCCCGAGGGGGCCGCTGCCGACTACCAGGCCGGTATGCCGCACGCCGTCGTCCTGCACGCCGTGGCGGGCGCGGCCGAGCCGCCCGGGCCCGACGAGATCCGGTCGCTGGCGGACGCCATCCTGACGGGCGTCTACGACGGGGAGCTGGACGTCGCCCTGGAGCGCGCCGGCGCCTTCTGTCGGGTCGTCGCCTCCGGGCGGGCCCACCGCAGCGATGCGGTCGCCGTCACCTCGCCGGCGGAGTGGCTGCGATCGGCGGGGACGATCCTCGCCACGGGGGAGGACCTCGAGTCGTGCGCCCGCCTGTGGCGCGGGGGCGACCTGACCTGACCCGCCGTCCCCCGCCCCCCACCACGCCCCATCCCGGATCGTGAGGGTGTGGTCCAACTTTGTTGCATCAGAGCCTCACCATCCGGGGGCGTTACAATGGTGGGGCGCCGGGCCGCGGTAGCCCCGGGTCCCAAATTCAGCCGCTACGAGCGGCCGCGTGCCGAGAGGCGCTCCCGGTCCGGCGCCCTCACCTCTCGGGCTGACCCGGGGTCGACCGAGGCAGGCCGGCGGCCCGTGGCACCCACCGTGTCAGGCGATGACGGCGGCCGCCATCGTCAGCGGCAGCGACACGATCGACGCGATGGTCGTCACGGTGGTCATCGTCTTGAGGCTTCCCTGCGTCGAGAGACCCAGCAGCGACTTGAACATCCAGAAGAAGTTGCTGTTGACCTGCAGCGCGAACAACGACCCCGAGGCGATGGCGAGCCCGACCACCACCGGCGCCACCTGGATCGACCCGAGGATCGGAGCCACGATGCCGGCCGCCGTGATGGCGGCCACGGACACCGAGCCGATCGCCAGGTGCAGCACCGCCGCGATGACCCAGGCCAGCAGGATGCTGAGGACGATGGGGGCGGAGTGGTTGACCGAGAACAACCCTCCGAGCACCTTGGCCAGACCGGTCGCCTTGATGACCGCGCCGAGCGACCCGCCGATGCCGGTGACCAGGAGGATCTCACCGGTGGTGTGCAGGCCGTCCGCGAAGGCGTCGTTGGTGGCCGCCGTCCCGATGAACCGCCGCGCCATGACATAGGCGCCTACCAGGCCGAGAAAGAGCGCGACGTTGGCGTCCCCGATGAAGGCGATCAGGTCGTTGGAGAAGTCCAGCAGCTCGGCGAACGCACCGAAGGCGATCATCAGCAGCGGCACGACGATCGGCAGCAGGGACAGCAGCAGGGAGGGGCGCCGCTCGGCCGGGACCTGCTCGTCGGCCTGCTCGGACTCCACGAGCGCCTCGGACTGCTCCTCGTCGCGCTCCGCCTTCCACCAGCCCATCGCCAGCAGCCGACCGAACAACCACACCGTGACCAGGGCGGTCAGGGGGCCGATCACGATGCCGTACAGCAGGTAGGTGCCAAGGGGGACCTTGAGCAGACCGGCGACGGAGATCGCCGCCAGCCCCGGGATCACGAAGACATAGCCGCAGAAGATGCCGGTGCCGAGCGCGCCCGCGAGGAACGGCAGCCCCCTCGTGCCGACGAACGGCGCCGAGGAGCGGGCCACGGGTGCCGCGAGGACCACATGCACGTCGACGTAGATGGAGGGAAAGATCGTCGCCAGCGCCATGGCCAGGGCGTAGGGGAGGCGGCCCGGCGGCACCAGTCGGACCAGGGCCTCGACCATCGTCTTGAACGCCCCCATCGCGTGGAGCAGGGCGCCCATGAGCACACCGAAGCCGATGAGCAGACCGATCTTGGCCATGATGTCGCCGAAGCCGCCGGTGATGGCGTCCACCGCCTTGCCGAAGCCGATCCCGCTCGCCAGCCCGAGGTAGAGCGAGGCGAGCACCAGCGAGATGATCGGGTCCACCTTGAACCTGATGATCAGCAGGATCACCAGAACGATGGCGGTGGTCGTGTGCAGGACGATCAGCATGGTCAGCCCCCTTGCTGCGGCGCGTCCTCACGAGGATGGCACTCTTCCCGCGCCTCGGCGCGTCGGGTGGTTCGCACCGAGCCCGTATGTCGAAGGCCGCCACCCACACGCGTGGGTGACGGCCTTCGACATACGAGCAGGTGATCAGGCGGTCTCCTCGAAGGCCCCCGCAGGGAACAGGCTGCGCAGCTGCGTTTCGTCGCCGCACCCCGTCAGGGCGTGGAGCTCGGCGTCCTTGCGGGCACTGCCCCGCGAGCGGCGACCGGGGCCGTGCCAGCGGCACTCCAGGCACTCGCCGCGGCAGAAGCTGCCGTCCTCGACGACGTGCCAGGTCGGCTCGTGAGAGGGGTTCCGGGGCTCGGTCTCGATCATCGGCACGGAGGTCGCGGCTGCTTCGCGACGTGATGCCCAACGCGCAGTGAGGCTCATGACATCAGGATGCCCTAGCTAACCTCCGGTAGCCAAGATCAGACCAGAGATCGCTGCCGCGACCTGACCCATTGCCGCCCAACCATTCCGGACGGTGACGAGGGGGGGCAGATGCCCCCGACCGCGCGCGTGTCCTCGCGGGCCTGTCACTCACCCGTGCTGGATCGGGTTCGTTCCGCGGCCTGCTGGGGTCCTCGCTCGTTCCTCGCTCGTGTCCTCGCAGCCCTGTCACTCACCCGAAGCGGCCGGAGATGTAGTCCTCCGTCGCCCGCTCCTTGGGGTTGTTGAAGATCCTGGTCGTGTCGTCGATCTCGATCAGGCGGCCCGGCTTGCCCTGCGCCTCGAGGTTGAAGAAGGCCGTCCGGTCCGCCACGCGCGCCGCCTGCTGCATGTTGTGGGTCACGATCACGATGGTGTACTTCGGCTTCAGCTCGGTGATGAGGTCCTCGATCGCGAGCGTCGAGATCGGGTCGAGGGCCGAGCAGGGCTCGTCCATCAGCAGGACCTGCGGCTCGACCGCGATCGCGCGAGCGATGCACAGGCGCTGCTGCTGGCCACCGGACAGGCCGGCGCCGGGCTTGTCGAGGCGGTCCTTGACCTCGTTCCAGAGGTTCGCGCCCCGCAGCGACTTCTCCACCACCTCGTCGACGCGCTTCTTGTCCTTGATCCCGTTGAGCCGCAGCCCGGCCGCGACGTTGTCGCGGATCGTCATGGTGGGGAAGGGGTTCGGGCGCTGAAAGACCATGCCCACGGAGCGGCGCACGCCCACCGGGTCGACGCCGGGGGCGTACAGGTCCTGGCCGTCGAGGAGCACCTTGCCCTCCACGCGGCCACCGGGGATCACCTCGTGCATGCGGTTGAGCGTGCGCAGGACGGTGGACTTCCCGCACCCCGACGACCCGATGAACGCCGTGCAGGACCGCGGCTCGATGGTCAAGGTCACGTCCTGCACCGCGTGGAACTTGCTGTAGTAGATGTTGACGTTCTCGACGTCGATGCGCTTGGCCATGTCAGTTCGTTCGCTTTCTGGGGTGGGTCAGCTCTTGACCGCGCCGAAGCGCGCGATGACGCGGCCCAGCAGGTTGAGCAGGAGGACGAGGAGGATGAGGGTGAGGGCTGCGGCCCACACGCGGTCGTGGGCGGCGTCCAGGGTGAGGAACTGACGCTCCTCGTTGATCATCGTGGGCAGCGTGGCCATGTTGCCGCCGAACAGGTCCCAGTGGATGTTCTTGGTGTAGGGGCCGAGGATCAGCAGGGGGGCCGTCTCACCCATCACCCGGGCCAGGCCGAGCAGGACGCCGGTGACGATGCCGGACAGCGCGGTGGGGAGCACCACCGAGGCGATGGTCTTCCACTTCGGCACGCCCAGCGCGTATGCCGCCTCCCGGAGCTCGTTCGGGACGAGCTTGAGCATCTCCTCGGTGGAGCGCACGATCGTCGGGATCATGAGCAGCACCAGCGACAGGGACACCGCGAACCCGACGCGGTTGAAGCCCATCACCGTCACCCACAGGGCGTAGACGAACAGGGCGGCCACGATGGACGGCACCCCGGTCAGGATGTCGACCATGAAGCTGACGGCGCGGGCCAGCCTGCCCCGGCCGTACTCCACGAGGTAGATCGCGGTGAAGATGCCGATCGGGACCGAGATCGCCGCGGTGACCAGACCCTGCAGCAGGGTGCCCATGATGGCGTGGTAGGCGCCGCCGCCCTCTCGGCGCACCGAGATGCCGCGCTGGGAGTTGGTCCACCAGGTGCTGGAGAGCAGGTTGTCGAGGCCGTTGGACAGGACCTCGTAGAGGATCCAGGCGAGCGGGGCCAGGGCGACCAGGAAGGCCAGCCACATGATGACCCGAGCCAGCTGGTCCTTGGCCTTGCGGCCCCCGGAGGCATTGTCGATGCTGGTCGACTCGTTGGCGGTGACGGCGGTGCTCATTCGGTGAAGGCCTTCCGACGCTCGATCACGACGCGCGCGATCGCGTTCACGACGAACGTGAGGATGAACAGGACCAGACCCGCCGCGATGAAGGCGCCGGCCTTCTGCGGGGAGTCGAACTCCGAGGCGTTGTTGGCGATGCGTGACGCGAAGGTCTCGCCGCCGTTGAAGATCGACGGGTCGAACGGGGTCCCCGCCGCGAGCGTGCTCAGGATCATCATGACGGCGACGGTCTCGCCGAGCGCGCGTCCGAGCGCCAGCATCGCGGCGGAGATGACGCCGGGCTTGCCGTAGGGGAGCACGGCCGTCTTGATCATCTCCCACTTGGTGGCGCCCAGCGCGAGCGCGCCCTCCTTGTGGGGGGACGGCGTCTGGGCGAAGACCTCGCGCGACAGCGAGGTGACGATCGGCAGGATCATGATCGCGAGCACGAGGCTGATCACGAAGATCGTGGCCGTGATGCTGGTCTCGCCGAAGAGCGGGAACCACCCGAGCCACTGCTGCAGCCATTGCTGGAGCGGGTCGATGAAGGGCGTGAACTGGGCAACGCCCCACAGGCCGTAGACGATCGAGGGCACAGCCGCGAGCAGGTCGATGAGCTGCGCGGCCGGCTTGCGGAGCCAGGCCGGGGCGTACTGGGTGATGAACAGGGCGACGCACACACCGAGAGGCACGGCGATGGCCATGGCCAGGATCGAGCTGACGACGGTCGTCCACAGCAGGTCCGCGATGCCGAAGCGGGGGTGGTCACCCGAGACGCTCCACTCGCGCGACGTGAGGAAGTTGGCCTGGTTCTTGGCGAGGGCCGGGATGGCCTGCCAGAGCAAGAAGACCCCGACCAGGGTGACCAGGGCGATGACGAGGATGCCCGCGCCGGTGGCGAGGCCACCGAAGAGCCGGTCGCCGAGGCGCCCGGTCGAGGCCTGGTCGCCCAGCAGGGGCGGACGACCCTGGTCGTCTGGCGTGGAGTCGACGGCGGAGACGCCGGTCACGGAGGACACGAGTGCTACCTAACTGTCCGGGGTGAGACGAGGGGGAGCCGGCCGGGACGGGGTCCTGGACAGGCGGAGAGCCGGGCGGCCCAGGGACGTCCCTGGACCACCCGGCTCCGTCGGATCACTGGAGGGCGTCGATGGCGGTCGAGACCTTGCCCTGCACCTCGGTGGGCAGGGGGGCGAAGCCGATCTCCTCGAAGGACTTCTGCACGTCGGCAGAGGCCATGTGCTTGAGGAAGGCCTTGACGTTCTCGCCCTTCTCGGCGTCGGCGTTCTTGGAGCAGACGATCTCGTAGGTCACCAGGACGATCGGGTAGGCCCCGGCCTCCTTGGTGGCGTAGTCGAGCTTGAGCGCGAGGTTGTTGCCCTCGCCGGCGACCTTGGCGGCGGCCACGGCCTTGCCCGCAGACTCACCGGTGAGCTCCACGGCGCCCGCGCCGGTGTCGACCTTGGCGATGCCCAGCTTGTTGTCCTTGGCGTAGGACCACTCGGCGTAGGTGATGCCGCCCTCGGTGGAGGCGACTGCGCCGGCGACGCCGGCCGACTTCTCCTTGCCCTCGCCCTTGCCGGTCCACTTCTTGCCGGGCTCGGCGGTCCACTTGGACGGGGCGGCGGCCTGGAGGTACTTGGTGAAGTTCTCGGTGGTGCCCGACTCGTCCGACCGGAAGAAGACCTTGATGTCCTTGTCCGGGAGCGAGGCGCCGGAGTTGAGCTTGGCGATCGCCGGGTCGTTCCACTTCGTGATCTTGCCGTTGAAGATGTCGGCCATCACGTCGGCGTTGAGGACGAGGCCGTCGACGCCCTTGAGGTTGTAGCCGACCGCGATGGGGCCGGTGACCATGGGGAGGTTCCAGGCGGGGGACGCGCAGGCCTTGTCGGCCTCGGTCTGCTCGATCTTGCCGTCCTTCTCCTTGGTCTTGAGCGCCGAGTCGGAGCCGGCGAAGTCGGCCTGCTTGGCGATGAACTGCTTGATGCCGGCGCCGGAGCCCGTCGCGTTGTAGTTGACGGTCGTGCCCGAGCACTTCTCCTGGTAGCTGTTGGCGGCCTCCTCGAAGGCGGCCTTCTGGGCGGAGGAGCCCTCCGCGTTGAGGGTGCCCTTGCCGCAGTCGGCGTCGCCACCGGCGGCGGACGAGGATGCGCCGGACGAGGACGCACCGGACGAGGACGCACCGGACGACGAGTTGTTGTCGGAACCGCACGCGGTCAGGGCGAGGGCGCCAGCCAGGGCGATCGTCGACAGACCGGCAAGACGCTGAGTCTTCACGTTAGAAGTACCTTCCACAGCAGGAGATGTGACCAGGCGCAGGTGCGCCGTCGATGTCAAGGTAGGGACGCAGGGTGACCAGGTGGCTGGCCGACGATGAACGTCACGTGAACGCCGGACGTCCACCGGGCCGCCGTGGCGGCCCAGCCCCCGCTCGTGCCCCCGGATGAGCTAAGGGAGGCGCCGCCAGCTCGACGCTCGCTGTGACGATGTCGTGGTGGGGCACCGTCGGCCCCGGTGGCGCCTCAGGGCAGGTGCCGCTCCACGGCGACGATCCGGGCAGCCTCGCCGGTGCCGGTGACGTGGCAGACGAGCAGCTCGCCCTTGGCCATGCCGAGGTCCGCCGCCTCGAGCAGGGTGCTCACGACCGCCTCCCCCTCGGGCTGGTCGACCGAGCCCAGGACCGACAGCTCCTCCAGCAGCAGCGGCAGCACCGGGCCGTGCGAGCACAGGGCGGCGGGCACGCCGCGCTGCAGGGCCTTGAGCAGGTGCTTGACCGCGCGGTCCGGGTCCTCGACGAAGGCCTCCTCGGTGAGCCCCTCCTTGCGCTTGAGCTCGAGACCCGCGGAGCTCGCGTATGGCGCCAGCGTGTCCACGCACCGTGTCGAGGACGAGGTCACCAACCGCGTCACGCCGAAGGCCGCCAGCATCGGGACGATCGCCTGCGCGCGGCCCTCGCCCCGTGCGTCCAGCGGTCGCAGCCGGTCGTCCTCGCGCCACCGGTTGCGGGGCCGGGCCTTGGCGTGGCGCACGAGGACCAGCGGCCAGGTCGTGAGGGCGCCCTGGCCGGCATACCGCACGACCGCGCGCAGCTGCTCACGGTCGCGGGCGTAGTCCAGCCGGGCCATCGCGTCCGATACGGGCAACCAGGCGACCTCGTCGATCTCGTTGAGCAGGTCGCCGGAGCCGCCGACGACCTCGGCGGTCCAGTAGCGGACCTGCTTGCGGGCGACCTCGCCCCTGCGGTCGACGAAGGAGTAGGACGACGGCGGGAGGGGCCGGCCGAGCCGCACCTGCAGGCCGGTCTCCTCCTCGACCTCGCGGACGGCGGCCGAGGGCCAGTCCTCGCCCGCGTCGAGCTTGCCCTTGGCCCAGGCCCAGTCGTCGTAGGCGGGGCGGTGCACCATCGCGACCTCGAGCGTGCCTCGACGTCGTCGCCAGGGGACCGCACCCGCGGCCGCGATGATCGGGGCGTCGGCGCCCACGCCCCCACCCGCTCCCGCACCCGCTCCCGGGGCCTGGACTGTCATCGCGCTCCTCGTCGGTCCTGTCTGCTGGTCGGGCCGGGTCGCCGTCAGACCCGGGTGCGCTTGCGCCGCTGCTTGAGGTGCATCTCGATCAGCGCCGCCTGGTGGTCGAGCAGCGGCTGACCGTCGGCGTCCCGGTGGTGGCGCACCCAGCGGTCGTCCTGCAGGTGCCAGCTCGAGGTCGTGTCGGCCATGCCCTGCTCCATGAGCTCCTCGAGCTGCTTGACGTGCTCGGGCCGGGTGATCCGCACCAGCGACTCGACGCGCCGGTCGAGGTTGCGGTGCATCATGTCGGCGCTGCCGATGTAGACGGCGGGGTCGCCGTCGTTGCCGAAGACGAAGATCCGCGAGTGCTCCAGGAACCGCCCGAGGATCGAGCGGACGCGGATGGTGTCGGACAGCCCGGGCACGCCGGGCCGCAGCGCGCAGATCCCCCGGACGAGGACGTCGACCTGCACGCCGGCCTGCGACGCGCGGTAGAGGGCGTCGATGATGGCCTCGTCGACGATGGAGTTGGCCTTGATGGCCACGCGGGCGGGACGCCCGGCGCGGGCCAGCTCCGCCTCGTGCTCGATGAGCTCGAGGAGGCCGGACCGCAGCGAGCGTGGCGCCACGAGCAGGCGCTTGAACTTGCTGCGCGGGGCCCAGCCGGAGAGCTGGTTGAACAGGCGCGTGAGGTCCTCGCCGACCTGGGCGTCGCAGGTCAGCACGCCGAGGTCCTCGTAGAGGCGGGCCGTCTTGGGGTTGTAGTTGCCGGTCCCGACGTGGCAGTAGCGGCGCAGGCCGTCGGGCTCCTGCCGCACGACGAGCGACAGCTTGGCGTGGGTCTTGAGCCCCACGATGCCGTAGACGACGTGGACGCCGTAGTGCTCGAGACGGCGGGCCCAGGCGATGTTGTTGGACTCGTCGAAGCGGGCCTTGATCTCCACTACCGCGACGACCTGCTTGCCGGCCTCGGCGGCCGCGATGAGGGCGTCGATGATCGGGGAGTCGCCCGAGGTGCGGTAGAGCGTCTGCTTGATCGCGAGCACCTTGGGGTCGGCGGCCGCCTGCTCGAGGAATGCCTGCACCGAGGTGCTGAAGGAGTTGTAGGGGTGGTGGAGCAGGATGTCCTTGCGCCGGATCGCGCCGAACACGTCGCTGGCCTCGGAGCGCTCGCGCGGTGCCAGGTCCGGGTGGGTGCGGGCGCGGAACGCCGGGTAGTGCAGGGACGTGCGCTGCAGGTCGGCGACGGTGTTGAGGCTGCGCAGGTCGAGCGGGTTGGGCAGGCGGTAGACCTCGTGCTGCTCGACGCCGAGCTCGCGGACCAGGAGCTCCAGGACGTGCGCGTCCATTCCCTCCTCCACCTCGAGGCGCACCGGAGGCCCGAAGCGGCGACGGGTCAGCTCCTTCTCGAGGGCCTTGAGGAGGTTCTCGGCGTCGTCCTCCTCGACCTCCAGGTCCTCGTTGCGGGTGACGCGGAACAGGAAGTGCTGCTGGACCTGCATGCCGGGAAAGAGCAGGTCCAGGTGCGCGGCGATGATGTCCTCGAGCGGCACGAAGCGCACGTGGTAGAGGTCGACCTCGCCCGACGCGGACACCTGGTGCAGGCGCGGGAGCAGGTCCGGGACCTTGATGCGCGCGAAGTGCTCGGCCTGCGTGCGGGGGTTGGTCAGCGTGACGGCGAGGTTGAGGGAGAGACCGGAGATGTAGGGGAAGGGGTGCGCCGGGTCGACGGCCAGCGGCGTGAGGACGGGAAAGATCTCGCTGCGGTAGACCGCGGACAGGTGGGTCTGCTCGTCGGCCGTCAGCTCGTGCCACCGCACGATCCGGATGCCGTTGCTCTCGAGCGCGGGCTCGACCTGGTCCCGGAGCAGGCCGTGGGCCCGCAGCATCAGCTCGTGCGCGACCCGGCTGATCTCGTCCTGGAGCTCGTCGGGCTCCAGCCCGGACGCCGACCGGATGGCCAGCCCGGTCGCGATGCGGCGCTTGAGGCCGGCGACGCGCACCATGAAGAACTCGTCGAGGTTGCTGGCAAAGATCGCGAGGAAGCGCGCCCGCTCGAGCAGCGGCACGTCGGGGTCGGCGGCGAGCTGCAGCACGCGCTCGTTGAACTGCAGCCAGGACAGCTCGCGGTCCAGGAATCGGTCGTCGGGCAGCTCGTCGGTGGGCTCCTGGGCGTCGGCGGCCACGCGCACGAACCTGCCGTCGGAGGACCGCGGGCGGGCCGCCGTCGTGCGGTTGGGGTCCGCGGCCGGGGCGGGGTCGGGGGAGGGCTCGGGTGGGCTGGCCGGGCTGGACGGGCTGGCGGGGGAGGCCTGCGCCGCCTCGGCGGTGGTGGTCGAAGCGGTCACGTCGTCAGCCTGCATGGCGACATCGTCGCACTCCCCAGACGGACGGCGCGAGTACTGCACGTCCGTGGACACCGTGGTGAAACCCTGACGGGTGTACGTCGCCATGGCCGGGGCGTTGTCGGCCTCGACGTAGAGGACGACCCGCTCGAGGCCGCGGTCGCGCAGGTGGTCCAGCCCCAGCCGGGTGACCAGGGCGCCGAGCCCACGGCCCTGGTATGCCGGGTCCACCCCCACGACGTAGACCTCCCCGGTGCCCGGGCCGGCGTCCTCGGGGTCGACCTTGGTCCAGTGGAAGGCCGCGAGCCTCGGGTGCTCGCCCGCGACGTCCTCCACGAGGATCAGCCCTTCGGGCTCGAACCACCGGCTCGCCATGCGCTCCTGCAGCCCGGTCAGGTCCAGCGAGCCCTGCTCGGGGTGGTGGGCGAAGGCCGCGGCGTTGACCGCCAGCACCGCCGCCTCGTCACCGGGGCGGTAGGTGCGGACGGCGAACCCGTCGGGCACGGCGACCGGCGAGCGCTCGTCGTCGCGGGGCTCGAGCGGGCGGCCCAGCTTGCGCAGGTCACGCGTCGCGGCGAGGCCTCGCGATCGCAGCAGCGCCCGGGCCGCCGGGAGGTCGCCGTGCGCCCAGACCTGCACGTCGCGGCCGTCCTCGGGGAGCACGGCGTCGAGCAGCTCCCCGCCGACGCCGCGGCCGCGTGCGGCGGGGGCGACCACCAGCTCGAGGGCGTGCGGCGGGCCCCCGGCATACCCCACGACCTCCCCATCGGCCAGGGCGAGGACGTGGTGACCGGGTCGCGTCAGGTCGAGGCGGGCCTGCTCGGACAGCGGGCCGACGCCGTCCGTCTGCGTCGCCGCGCCGACGACCTCCGCGACGGCCTGGACCTCGTGGGGGGACAGCTCGGTGCGGGATTCGACGCTCATGGGGCACATTGCACCACGGACCGCTGACCGGTCTCAGTCGGTGCGCGACCTCGAGGAGGCCCCCGCGTCGGTCGGTGCCGGGCCGGTCGCCGGGGCCTGCGCAGCGGCGGGGGCGGGGGCGGGGGCACGGACCTCGTCGAACCGGTAGCCCACGTTGCGGACCGTGCCGATGACCGCGTCGTGCTCGGGGCCGAGCTTGGCCCGCAGGCGGCGGACGTGGACGTCGACGGTGCGGGTGCCGCCGAAGAAGTCGTAGCCCCACACCTCCTGCAGCAGCTGGGCGCGCGTGAAGACCCGCCCCGGGTGCTGCGCGAGGTGCTTGAGCAGCTCGAACTCCTTGTAGGTCAGGTCGAGCACCCGCTCGCCGAGGCGGGCGGTGTAGGCGGCCTCGTCGATGGTGAGGGCGCCGGAGGTGATGGCACGGTCGGCGGGCTCGGCGAGGTCGGTGCGCCGGCTGGACACCAGCCTCAGGCGGGCCTCCAGCTCGGCCGGCCCGGTCGTGTCCAGCAGGATGTCGTCGAGGCCCCACTCGGCGTTGACGGCCACGAGACCACCCTCGGTCAGCACCGCGAGCAGCGGGGCCTCGATGCCCGTGGCCCGCAGGACGCGGCACAGCGACTTGGCCACGGCCAGCTCGCGCCGGGCATCGACGAGGACGGCGTCGGCGCGGGGGGCGTCGATCAGGGCCGCGGCCTCGGCGGGCAGCACCCGCACGTGGTGGGGCAGCAGGCCGAGCGCAGGCAGGACCTCCGCGCTCGCGGCGAGGGCGTTGGTGAGCAGGAGCAGCTGGGCCATCGACCGTCAGCGTAGGCGGTGGGGTCCGCGCGGCGGCGGATGCGACCATGGGTCGAGAAGACGTCGACCTATGGAGGGACCGCGATGGATCAGCCGACCGACCGCCCCACGCCCGCGCAGGGGGTCGCCCTGCAGGAGGTCCAGGTGCGCCTGCGCTACTGGGCCGGGGCGCGGGCCGCGGCGGGGGTCGAGGAGGACGTGGTGAGCGCGTCGTCGGTGAGCCAGGCGTTGGCCGCCGCGGCCCTCCTGCGGCCGGCCCTGGTGCCCGTCCTGCCCGCCTGCAGCGTGCTCGTGGACGGTCGGACCGTGCCGCGTGACGCGTCGCTCGCGGGGGCCACGCTCGTCGAGGTGCTTCCGCCCTTCGCCGGCGGGTGATGCGAGGATGCTGACGTGCCCGGACCCGAGCCCTCGACCCATCGCCCTGCCGACGGCAGCGACGCGGAGCGGATGACCGACGGCCCGAGGGGCAGACGGTCGTATGCGGGGGCGGTCCGGCAGGACCTGGCGCAGCGTGCCCGCCGCCGCCTCGAGATCGTCCGCCCCACGACGGTCCGCCAGCTGCCGCCGCGCACGCCCGTGACGCTGACGGTGGTCACCTACGCCACCCTGCTCGTGGTGGCCGTCGCGGCGAGGGGGGCGGCGACCGGCGTCACGGTGATAGCCGTGGCCCTGGCCTCCGCCGTCGTCGCCGTCGGCTGGACGCGCCTCGTGGGGCTGCCCAGCCGCCGCGGCACCCTCATCACGGTCAGCCTGTCGGCCGTGCTGCTCCTGGCCTCCGTGGTCCTGCCGGACGACGGGGGGTCGCTGCGCTGGGTGCCGGCCGCGCTCGCCGTCGGGGTCGTCGTGGCCTTCTTGCACCAGCTCGTGCGCCGCGACGGGCGTCCCCGCGTGGTGGTGAGCCTGTCCGGCACCCTCCTGGCCCTCGGCATCCTCGCGGCCGGGGTCACCTGGGTGGCGCTGCCGTCGATGGCCGGCGGCCGCGACGCCGCCGTCGCGGCCTGGGCGGCCCTGGCGGTCGCCGCCGCCGCGGAGTGGCTGTGCCACCGGGCGCGCTGGTTCACCGCGCTGGCACCGACGGCGCTGCTGGCGGGGGCCGTCGCGGGCGGGCTCGTCGGAGCCCTCGTCGAGGCGTCCGTGCCGTGGTGCGCCCTGCTCGGCCTGGCGTGCTCCGCCGCGAGCCTGGCCCTGCGCGTCGTCCTGTCGCCCCTTCCCGCCCTGGTGACCCTGCGCGCGCAGGCGGTGAGCGGCGTCGCCTCCGTCCTGGTCGTCGGTCCGCTCGTCGAGACCGCGGCCCGCCACCTGCTGGCCTCCTGAGCCGCCGCCGGGACCCGTCGCCGCCCGACGGCGGCAGAGACGGCGGCAGAGACGGTGGCAGCGACGGTGGCAGAGGAGGCGGCAGAGACGGCGGTAGAGTCATCGTCGTGCCTTTCGAGATCCCCACCGACCTGCCCTCCGAGCTGCTGCCCCTCGCCTGGATGATCGGGCGGTGGGAGGGCGTCGGCCTGTTCTCCTACCCGACGATCGAGGACGGCCGCTTCGGTCAGGAGCTCGAGATCCGTCATGACGGGCGCCCCTTCCTGGAGTGGCACTCGCACACCTGGGAGATCGACGACCAGGGGCACAAGGTCCGCCCCCGCGCCACCGAGCTCGGTTTCCTGCGTCCGGTGGGTGAGGAGTCCAAGGAGTGCGAGCTGCTCCTGGCGCACAGCTCGGGCATCGTGGAGATGTACTACGGCACCGTCGAGCCCGCCCGCCTCATCATGAAGACCGACGGCGTCATGCGGTCGCCGCACGCCAAGGACTACTCCGCCGGGTCCCGGATGTACGGCTACGTCAACGGCGAGCTCTTCTGGGCGATGGACATGGCGGCGGAGGGCCACCCGCTGCAGACCCACCTGTCGGCCCAGCTCAAGAGGGTCTCTTGACCCCGTCCCCGCATGACCCAGTCGACCCCGCCGACCCGGCCGACCCCGCCGTCGGCACCGGCACGTCCGGCAGCACGGAGCCGGACGTCGACGCGATCTTTCGCAACCACGGCCTGCGCGTCACGTCGCAGCGCCGGCGCGTCCTCGCCGCGATCGGCCGGCTGCAGCACACGACGCCGGACCAGCTGTCGCGCGAGGTCGACGCCGACGGCGGGGACGCCCTGCCCCTGTCGACGATCTACCGCAACCTCGACACGCTCACGGAGCTGGGCGTCGTGGCAGCGACCCGGCTGACCGAGGGCGCCCCGACATACCACCTCGTCCAGCACGCCACGCACCTCCACCTCGTGTGCAACAGGTGCGGGGCCATCACCGAGGCGCCGCTCGCGGTGGCCGACGAGCTGGCCGAGGCGGTCTACGACCGCGACGGCTTCGTGGCCGACCTGCGGCACCTGCCTGTGCACGGCTGGTGCGCGCGTTGCGCACCGGGCCGCACCGAGATTCCCGACCGGGGAGGACCCGAGGACCATGACCACACCCACCAGCACCGGGCCTGACGCCTACCGCTCCCCGCTGCTCGACCGCCCCGGTGCCGTCGCGGGGGACCGCGAGGACGCTGGCGTGCCGGCCCACCACGGGGACCCCTTGCGCGAGCAGCGGCTGCTCGTCGAGGGGCTCGCGGCGGTGGACCTGTCCCACCGCGGCGTCGTGACGGTCACCGGACCCGACCGGCTCACCTGGCTGCACTCCATCACCACCCAGCACGTCGCCGCGCTGGCCCCGCGCACCTCGGTCGAGGACCTGGTCCTCAGTCCCAAGGGGCATGTCGAGCACGCCCTGCACGTGGTCGACGACGGCGAGACCACGTGGATCACGGTCGAGCCCGGCATCGCCCCGGCCCTGGTCGCCTGGCTGCGGTCGATGCAGTTCATGCTGAGGGTGCAGGTCGACGACGTCACCGACGACCACGCCGTGGTCGGCGAGCCCATCCGCAGCGAGGGTGCCGAGGGCGAGCCGCCGACCTGGTGCGACCCCTGGCCGCTGATGGGGCCGGACACCGCGCCGTACGGCCCGGTCGACGGCCACCCCGGCGAGCAGCGCGCCTGGCGCGAGGTGATCGTGCCCCGGGGGGAGCTCGTGGCACGTATGTCGGACCGCCCGCTCGCGGGGACCTGGGCCGTCGAGGCGCTGCGCGTCGCGGCGTGGCGACCACGGCTCGGCTTCGAGACCGACCACCGCACGATCGCCCACGAGCTCGACTGGCTGCGCACCGCCGTGCACCTGCACAAGGGCTGCTACCGCGGGCAGGAGACGGTGGCGCGGGTGCACAACCTCGGCCGACCGCCACGTCGCCTCGCGTTCGTGCACCTGGACGGCTCGGGGCACGTGCTCCCCGAGCGGGACGCCCCCGTCGAGGTCGACGGCCGCCCCGTCGGACGGCTGACCTCCGTGGCACGGCACCACGAGGACGGGCCCATCGGCCTGGTGGTCCTCAAGCGGAGTACCCCGACCGAGGCTGACCTCACCATCTCCGGCATCAGCGCGTCTCAGCAGGAGATCGTGCCGCGCTGACCGCCCTGGACCGCAAGATCCTACGGGCGTATGCCACGATGGGGGCATGTCAACGTCGACGCTCATCACCGTGGCCACCACCGGGGCCGAGTCCAGCAAGGCCGACGTCCCGACCCTGCCGACCACCCTGGACGAGCTGGTCGAGACGGCCCGTCGGTGCGAGGCGGCGGGGGCGCGGCTGATCCATGTGCACGTCCGGGACGAGCGGCACGAGCCGACGCTCGACCTGGGTCGCCTGACCGAGACGGTGGCCGCCCTGCGCGAGGCCACGGACCTGGTCGTGCAGCTGTCGACCGGGGGCGCCATCACCGACTCCTTCGAGTCACGCCTCGCCGTCCTCGACGCCCGACCCGACTCCTGCTCGCTGACCTGCGGCACCACCAACTTCGGCGACGGCATGTTCCTCAACCCCCATCCCTTCATGCGCGACCTCTACGTCAAGGCGCAGGAGCTCGGGGTGGTCCCGGAGTTCGAGCTGTTCGACCTCGGGCACGTCCACGCGCTGCGCCGGTTGATCGACGAGTGCGGGCTGCCCCACGGCGGCGCGGTCCACTGCGACTTCGTGCTGGGCGTGCCCGGGGCCGCCCCGGCCACCCCCCAGGCCCTCCTCGCGGGCGTGGCGGCACTGCCCCCCGAGACGACCTCGTGGTCCGCCACGGGCATCGGGCGCGGGCACCTGCCCGTCCTGGCGACGGCGCTCGCGGCCGGGGGCCACCTGCGGGTCGGGATGGAGGACAACCTGCTGCTCGCGCGCGGGGTCAAGGTCGACCACAACGTCCAGCTCGTGGAGCGCGCCGCCCGCATGGCCGAGCTGATGCAGCGACCCGCCATGACGGCGGACGAGGCGCGCGCCCTGCTGCGCGTGACCTGACTCACTGCTTGCTGGAGTTGCCTCGCGCTTGCAACTGCAAGCATACTGACGTCATGGCACGGCTACCCGTCTCGCGGATCCACGTCACGGATCTCGGTGCCTACCTGCGTGAGCAGCGGGAGGCGGCCCAGCTCAGCCTCCGCCAGCTGTCCGAGCTCGCCGGGGTGAGCAACCCCTACCTCTCCCAGATCGAGCGCGGCCTGCGCCACCCCTCTGCGGAGATCCTCAACGCCCTCGCCAAGGGGCTCCAGATCTCGGCGGAGTCGTTGTACGTCCGGGCCGGGTTCCTCGACGGAGGCGCCGCCGCGGAGGACGACGGCCCCGCCACCGGCCGCCGCCCCGGGACCCCCTCGGTCGTCGAGGCCATCACGGCCGACCCGTCGCTGAGCGCGCGCCAGCGCCGCACCCTCGTCGACCTCTACCGCCAGCTCGCCGAGGCCTCCGGGGAGGCCGGCCCGGGCGGGGTCGATGACGCCGACGCCGCCGACCAGCCGTCCGCCACCCCACCAGCCAGAGCCCACGCCACGACCCGACGCACGAGGAGCACCCGATGAGCCCGTCCCGCAAGAAGCCCGCAGCAGCACCGGTCTACGCCGCCGTCGGAGCCGCCGACCTGGCGATCGAGCAGCTCAAGAAGACGCTGGCCCAGGTCGAGGCCCTGGCCGACCAGGTGCGCAAGGACCTGGAGGACCGCGTCGCCAAGGCCGGGGCGGACGCCCAGGAGGCCGCCGCCCGCGCCGGCAGGGCCGCCCACGACGCCCCGGAGCAGGCCCTCAACCAGGGGCTGACCGTGGCCGGCCTGGCCTCGCACGCGTACGACGAGATGGCCCGCCGCGGCCGTCGCGTCGTCGGTCAGGGTGTCCAGGACATCCGCGAGGACCGGCGTGTCAAGGAGGCCGCGGCGCGGGCCGGGTCCACCGTCAAGGTGGCCACCGAGACGGCCGCCACGGTCATGGGCTACGCAGACAAGGCGATGGGCCGCAAGGACAGCGCCGCCGTCACCGTCAAGGGCACGGTCGTCGAGGGCGAGCAGCCCGAGACCGCCCCCGCCAAGAACGTCCGCGCTGCCGCCGCGGCCGCCGCGGCCGGCAAGGACAAGGAGGCGCCCGCGACCCCGCGCCGGCGCACGACGCGTCGGGCCACGACCGTCAAGGACGTCACCCCGGACGACGTGGCGGAGGCCACGGCCACGTCGGCGACCTCGTCGACCGGCTCGCCCAAGGCGTCCCCCAAGCCCGCCTCGAGGCGCCCCTCCCGCGCCTCGGTGACCACCAAGGCGGCCGTCGGCGAGGCCGGCACGGGCACGACGTCCGCCCGCACGTCGCCCTCCACGACGGCGCGCAAGGCCTCGACGCGTCCCTCCCGCAAGGCCGCCGACCCCGTCGCGGCGTCCTCGGGCAACGCCGCCGCCACCGAGACCGCACCGGCCACGGGCACGACGACCTCCGCGCCGGTGCAGGCGTCCGTCGACGAGGCCGCCCAGGCCTGACGTCGCGTCGCCGGCATCCCCGACCCCACCCCACCTCGAGGAGTCCCCTGCGTGCGTGCCGTCGTCTCCCGCGTGACCGCCGCCAGCGTCGTCGTCGAGGGCGAGGTCGTCGGCCAGATCACCGAGCCGGGTCTGCTCGTCCTGCTGGGCATGACCCACGACGACGGGCCCGACCAGGTCGCCGCCATGGCGCGCAAGCTCACCGAGCTGCGGATCCTGCGCGACGAGCGGTCGGTCCTCGAGGTGGGGGCGCCGGTGCTGATGGTCAGCCAGTTCACCCTGTACGCCGACCTGCGCAAGGGCAGGCGACCGTCCTGGAGCGCGGCGGCGCCGGGGTCCGTGGCGGAGCCCGTCTTCGACCAGGTGGTGGACGCCGTGCGGGCCACCGGCGTTGCCGTCGAGACCGGCAGCTTCGGCGCCATGATGGACGTCGCGTCCGTCAACGACGGCCCGTTCACGGTGATCGTGGACGTCTGAGCCGTAGGCTCTGTCACGTGGACCAGCTGACCTTCTCCTTCCAGGCCCTGGTGGCCACCCTGCTGCAGCTCGCGGCCGTCGTCGCAGGCGTGGTGGGGTGCATCCAGGTCGCGACCACGCGTCCCGACGCGTTCCCGGCCGCGAGCAAGCTCTCCAAGGGGGCCTGGTTGGCGATCCTGGTGGTGTCGACGCTGGTCGCCGGGGCCTTCGGCGTGCTGCACCTGCTCGGCCTGGTCGCCGCGGTCGCCGTCATCGTCTACTGGGTCGACGTCCGTCCCGCCCTGCAGCGGGTCCAGGGCCGGGGACGCCAGGACGGACCCTACGGCCCGTGGTGACCCCCGTCGGCCGCCTGGAGCAGGTGGCCGGCCCAGCCGGTCCGCTCGACCTGCTGACCGTGGGTCGGGGGCAGCCCTCGACGATCTTCGCGCACGGCGCCGGCTCCTCCATCGAGACGACGCGGCCCTTCGCTTCGGGGGTGCGCGGGGCGCGCACCTTCTTCCACTTCCGGGGGCACGGCCGGTCCGTCGTGCCCGACCTGCCCTGGTCGTATGCCGACCTGGCCGTCGAGCTGCGGACCGTCGCCGACCACGTGGGTGCCACGCGCGCCCTGGGGGTCAGCCTGGGCGCGGGTGCCTTGCTGAGGCTGCTGTGCGAGGACCCCGGCCGCTTCGAGCGGGTGGTGCTCGTGCTGCCCGCCGGTCTCGACCGGGCACGTCGCGGCCCGGGCGTCGACGAGCTGCAGCGGCTGGGTCGCCGCATCGCCGAGGGGGACCGCGCGGCGGCCGTGGAGCTCTACCGCGGTGACGGCGGGGCGGGGTCGACGGCGCGGGGCGATGCCGCTGACGCGTGGGCGGAGCAGATGGCCGACCAGGTGGTCGCGGGCCACCTCAGCGCGGTCGGGATCGGCCGGGCGCTGACGACCCTCCCCGGCCAGGTGCCCGTCCCGGACGTGTCCTTGCTGGGGCACGTGCGCGTCCCGGTGCTCGTGCTGGGCCAGGAGGAGGACGTCATCCACCCGGCCTCGGTCGCCCGACGGCTGGGCGAGGTGCTGCCGGCGGCGGAGGTGGAGGTGCTGCCACCGGGCGGGCTGCTCTGGGCGCACCGCAGCCGGGTGCGCACCCTCGTCAGCACCTTCCTCGACGCGTGATCGTCCTGGCCGCGGCGAGACAGCGGGCCGCGGTCAGGCGCGCTGCTCGCGCGTGGCGGGCGCCAGCAGCAGGGCGATGACGGCCAGCCCACCGACCAGCAGCAGCGAGTGCAGGACGCCGACGTGGTTGCCGAGGAATCCCAGGAACGGCGGCCCTGCCAGGAACGCGAGGTAGCCGATGGTCGAGACGACGCTCACCCGCACCGCGGCCCGACGAGGGTCGTCGCTGGCGGCCGACATACCGACCGGGAAGCCGAGGCTCGCACCGATGCCCCAGACGGCGGCGCCGACGTAGGCGAGGACGGGACCGCCGAAGACGACCAGCAGGGAGCCGATCGCGGCCAGCACGAACAGCACTCGCAGCACCGGCACGCGGCCGTAGCGGTCCAGCGCCGAGGTGCCGATCAGGCGGCCGACCGTCATGGCGGTGAGGAAGGTCGCGAAGCCGAGGATCCCGGCCCACTGCGGCAGGTGGTAGCCCTCGACGAGCGCGACGGACACCCAGTCGTTGGCGGTGCCCTCGGTCATGGCGGCGACCAGCACGACGACGCCGATGAGCAGGGTGCGGGGCTCGCGCCAGGCGGAGCGGCTCTGCGGGCCTGCGTGCTCCTCGGCGGCGTCGGGGTCGGACGCCTCGACGTCGCGGGGGAGGAAGCCGCGGACGGCGAGCCAGCCGAGCACGGGCCACAGCAGCGCCACGCCGGTGAGGTGGGCCCAGACCGGCACGTGCGCCCAGGCGAGGCCGGCTGCCACGAGCGCCATGACGACCGTCCCCCCGCTGAAGGCCGCGTGGAACCACGGCATGATCGCGCGTCCGAGGTGCTGCTCGACCGCGGCGCCCTCGATGTTCATCGAGACGTCCCACGTGCCGATGCCGAGGCCGACGAGGAAGAGTCCGGCGCCGGCGACGAGCGGGGAGTGGGTGACGTCGGTGCCCACGCCGAGGATCACCAGGCCGACGCAGAACGCGGCAAGTCCGGACAGGACGGTGCGCATCGCCCCGACGCGGGCCGTGATGCTGCCGGCGGCGGGCAGGCCGAGCAGCGAGCCCGCCGACACGCACATCAGCAGCGCCCCGAGCTGGGCGGGCTCGAGCCCGAGGGAGGTCTTGATGGAGGGGATCCGCGACGCCCACGTGGCGTAGCCCATGCCGTTGACGGCGAACACCGCCACCACGGCCCACACGGCCTGCCGGACGCGGTCGGGTGACAGGGTCGTGGTGGTCATCGCGGGGTCCTCCGGGATCGCTCGGGGTTTGGTGTGTCGTCGCCGCGGCGTTGTCGAATCGATTCGATCGAATCGATTCGATAGTATGTCGACATGGGACGTCAAGGTCAATCCACCACGCGGATGCCGCACCGCAGACCCACCCTGCGCGAGGTCGCCGACGAGGCAGGCGTCTCGATCTCGACTGCCTCCCTGGTCTACAGCGGCAAGCAGGGCGTGTCGCCCGCGACCGCCGAGCGGGTGCGGGCGGCCGCCGAGACCCTGGGGTATGCCGGGCCTGACCCACTCGCCTCGTCGCTGCGTCACGGGCGGTCCGGCGTGGTCGGGGTGCACGTCGAGGGTGCGCTCGGCTATGCCTTCCAGGACCCCTACGCCGTCTCCGTCCTCGACGGGCTCGGGCAGGTCCTCGACGAGCTCGGGATGGGCATGCTGCTCGTGCCGGAGCCCCCCGGTGGGGCGGAGCACGCGGCCCGGCTGGTGGCCGGACAGGCCCTCGACGCCCTCGTCTTCGCCCTGTGCGGCCCGACCACGTCGGCGCTGGTCGACCAGGTGGCGGCCCGCGGGATCCCGATGCTCGGCACCGGCGCCCCCGTCGACGAGCGCGTCGTGCAGCTGCGGATCGACGACCGGGCCGCGACCGGCGAGCTCGTGGACCACCTGCGCGGCCTCGGTCACGAGCGGATCGCCATGCTGGCCATGCCCCTCGGCCCCGGGGCACCGGCGGGGCCGGTCACCGTCGCCGACGTCGACGCGGCCGCCTACCCGGACGCGCGGGACCGGGCGCTCGCGTTCGTCGACCGGCTGGGCCCGGACCTCCCGATGGTGCAGTCGGCCGGCCTGTCCATCGACGGCGGTGCGCAGGCCGCCGCCCTGCTGCTCGACGCGGTCCCCCGACCCACGGCGGTGGTGGCTCAGTCCGACCTGCTGGCGGCGGGGGTGATCCGGGCCGCCACCGACCGCGGGCTGTCGGTGCCCGACGACCTCAGCGTCGTGGGGTTCGACGGCATCGAGCTGCCGTGGTTCGAGGGGAGGCTGACGACGGTCGAGCAGGACGGGCGGGGCAAGGGGCGTCGGCTCGGCGACATGCTCCGGCGGCTGCTCGACGGCGAGGTGGTGCCCGACGAGGAGCACCCGACGCGCCTGCGTCTCGGCACCACGACCTGCCCGAGGTAGCCACGTCGGACCGCCCTGGTCTCTCAGGCGACCATGACGACCCGAGGCGGGGTGTCGAGGTCAGGCGGACCCGGTCGGGGCGACCGCGGACCAGGCCACGGTCAGCTCGCCCAGCCGCCACCTGGCGGGCCCGTCGAGCACCGGCCACCCCGCGTCACGCAGCCCACGTGCCACCGCCACGAACCGTTGCCGC
This sequence comes from Arsenicicoccus cauae, assembly GCF_043162025.1. Taxonomy (NCBI): domain Bacteria; kingdom Bacillati; phylum Actinomycetota; class Actinomycetes; order Micrococcales; family Intrasporangiaceae; genus Arsenicicoccus; species Arsenicicoccus cauae. The sequence goes on from NZ_CP171001.1 coordinate 1,467,389, forward strand.
GCGCCATAGCTCGCCAGCGGCGCCTGCCGCGCCCACTCCATGTCGACCGCGCAGAGCCAGTCGTGCACCCGCTCGCCGGGGACGTTGCGGTGGATCAGCGACTTGGGCAGGCGCTCGGCCACGACGCCCGGCCGGGCCAGCCCCCGCAGGTGCCACGAGCAGGTCAGCGACAGCGGGCCCGTGCGGTCGAGGGCGACCCAGGACGCGAGCCGCCCGATCTCGTCGCACGTCCCGTCCACCAGCAGGCCGTCGGGCGCGAGGCGCGAGCACAGCCGCGCCCAGGCCGCCGGGACCTCCTCCTCGGAGTACTGCCGCAGCACGTTGAACGCCCGCACCACGGTGGCGGACTCACCGTCCAGAGGAACCTCGAACCCGCCCAGGCGGAAGCGCAGCCCCGGCCTCTCGAGAGGTCGCCCCAGCTCCACCCGGGACGGCTCGATCTCGATGCCCACGACACGCACGTCCGGTCGCACGGTCGCCAGGCGCGCGTGCAGCTCGACCGCGGTGACGGGGGAGGCGCCATACCCGAGGTCCACCGCGATCGGCGACGACTCGGCTGATCGCAGCCGCCAGGCCTGCGGGCCTGCGAGCCAGCGGTCGCAGCGGCGCAGCCGGTTGGGGTTGGTCGTCCCGCGCGTCACGGTGCCGATGGGGGAGGTGCGGGCCACCGGCCCAGCCTAGGTCGCGCACCGTGCCCTGGGCCTCCCCGGGCGCCGAGGCGCACGGGGAATGCCGCCCGGCACGTGCCGGTTGTCGCGAGCAGGGCCGCCGAGGTCGCCCTCTGCACCCACGACCCGTCGTCACCCACGGAGGTCCCATGCCCGGGCTGCACCGCGTCGCCATGCTGAGCGTCCACACGTCCCCGCTCGCCACGCCCGGCCGGGGTGACGCCGGCGGCATGAACGTCTACGTCGCCGAGACCGCCCGCCGGCTCGCCCGACGGGGCATCGAGGTCGACGTGTTCACCCGCGCCACATCCGGTCGGCAGGCCCCGACGGTGCCGCTCGACGACGGCGTCACGGTCCGGCACGTGACGGCCGGCCCCTTCGAGGGCCTCGGCAAGATGGACCTCCCGGGCCAGCTGTGCGCCTTCGCGGCCGGGGTGATGCGCACCGAGGCGATGAGCCCGGAGGGGCACTACGACCTGGTCCACTCGCACTACTGGCTCTCCGGCCAGGTCGGCTGGCTGGCCGCCGACCGCTGGCAGGTGCCTCTCGTCCACTCCATGCACACGATGGCCAAGGTCAAGAATCTCCAGCTGGCGCAAGGGGACTCGCCCGAGCCTGCCGGCCGGGAGATCGGCGAGGAGCAGGTGGTCGCCGCGGCGGACCACCTGGTCGCCAACACCGACATCGAGCGCGGCGAGCTGATCGAGCTGTATGCCGCCCCGCCCGACCGCGTGGCCGTCGTCCCCCCAGGCGTGGACCTCGAGGTCTTCCACCCCGGTGACCAGGGCGAGGCACGTGCTCGGCTGGAGCTGCCCGCCGACGTGGTGCTGCTGCTCTTCGTCGGACGGATCCAGCCGCTCAAGGCCCCCGACGTCCTGGTCCGCGCCGCCGCGGAGCTGCTCGCCCGCCGCCCCGAGCTGCGGCCACGGCTGCGGGTCGCCGTCCTCGGGGGTGACAGCGGGGGCGGGTACGGCGACCCGGACTTCCTGCGACGCCTGGCCGCCGAGCTGGGCGTCGGCGACCAGATGATCTGGCACCAGCAGAGCACCCGCACCGAGCTCGCCGACTGGTTCCGGGCGGCCGACGTGGTGGCCGTCCCGTCCTACAACGAGTCCTTCGGCCTGGTGGCCGTCGAGGCGCTGGCATGCGGAGCGCCCGTGGCCGCCACGCGCGTCGGTGGCCTGCCGACGGCGGTGGGGGAGGCCGGCGTGCTCGTCGGCGGTCACGACCCTCGTGCCTGGGCCGACGCCGTCGCGTCCCTGCTCGACCACGGCGACCTCCCCGGCCTACGGGCCCGCGCCGCCCGGCACGCCGAGGCGTTCTCCTGGGAGGCGACCACGGACCGGCTGGTCGGCGTCTACCAGGACGTCCTTGCCCGACGCCGTAGCCTGGCCTCGTGACCGACGACGCGCACCCGACCCACACCGACCGGACCAGCACCGAGGCGGTCCTCGCCGCGGTCGAGGCCTTCGTCAGCGAGCAGGGCCTCGACTGGGAGCGGGGAGCGCGCGAGGGTGAGGTCGTGGTCACCCTGCCCGGCGAGCACAAGCTCAAGACCGTGCTGTCGCTGCTGGTGCGCGAGCGCGGCCTGTCCGGCAACGCGTTCGTGATCCGCAACGCCGACGAGGCCCACGAGCGGTTCTACCGCGCCCTGCTGCGACGCAACCTGCGCATGGCGGGCGTGGCCTACGCCATCGACGCCTCGGGCGACGTGTACGTCACCTCGCACGTCCCGCTCGCGGGGGTCGACGAGGCCTACCTCGACCAGCTGCTCGGCACGGTCCTCGAGGCGGCGGACGAGCCCTTCGACGAGCTGCTGCAGATCGGTTTCCTCACCTCGATGCGCAAGGAGTGGGCGTGGCGGGTGTCGCGGGGCGAGTCCACCCGCAACCTTGACGCCTTCCGCCACATCCTGGACACCGGTCCGCAGGACGAGGCACCGGGTGAGGGGCGGGGGCACGAGGGATAGGGTCGCACCATGACCTACACCCTCATCCTGCTTCGCCACGGCGAGAGCGAGTGGAACGCCAAGAACCTCTTCACCGGCTGGGTCGACGTGCAGCTGTCCGACAAGGGCCGGGCCGAGGCCGCGGCTGGCGGGCGCCAGCTCAAGGACGCGGGCCTGCTGCCGGAGATCGTGCACACGTCGCTGCTGCGACGGGCGATCAGCACGGCCAACGCCGCCCTCGACGAGTGCGACCGGCACTGGATCCCGGTCAAGCGGTCCTGGCGCCTCAACGAGCGTCACTACGGCGACCTGCAGGGCAAGGACAAGAAGCAGACCAAGGAGCAGTACGGCGAGGAGCAGTTCATGCTGTGGCGCCGCTCCTACGGCACCCCGCCGCCGGAGATCGCCGACGACAACGAGTTCAGCCAGGCCGGGGACCCGCGCTACGCCGACCTCGGCGACGCGATGCCCAAGACCGAGTGCCTCAAGGACGTCGTCGCCCGGATGATCCCCTACTGGGAGTCCGACATCGTCCCGGACCTCAAGGACGGCAAGACCGTGCTGGTCGCGGCCCACGGCAACTCGCTGCGCGCCCTGGTCAAGCACCTCGACGGGATCAGCGACGACGACATCGCCGGCCTCAACATCCCGACCGGCATGCCGCTCGTCTACCGCCTGGACGACTCGCTCGCGCCGACCGTGGCCGGTGGTGAGTACCTCGACCCGGAGGCCGCCAAGGCGGCCGCGGAGGCCGTGGCCAACCAGGGCAAGTGACCTGCTGACCGCTCAGGCCGTATGCCGCGAGAGGCCCGCCCCCGTCCGGGGTGCGGGCCTCTCGCCGTGCCGGCGGGCGCTCGGTCGGCTCAGTCGTCGTCGCCCGGGTCGATGCCGGGGATCTCGGCGCCGTCCTGCGCCCACTCGCCGGTGACGAGGTAGATGACGCGACGCGACACCGACACCGCGTGGTCGGCGAACCGCTCGTAGTAGCGCCCGACGAGGGTCACGTCCACGGCGGCCTGGATCCCGGCGTCCCAGTGGCCACCGAGCAGGTGCTCGAACACCTGGCGGTGCAGGGCGTCCATCTCGTCGTCCTGCGTCTCCAGCGCAACGGCGGCCGAGACGTCCTTGCCGGCGATGATCGAGCCGGCCTGGGCGACGATCTTCTCCGCGGCGTGGCCCATCTCCGTGATGGTGGCGCGCAGGGTGGGCGGGATGGCGGAGTCGGGGTAGCGCAGCCGGGCGACCTTGGCGATGTGTCGGGCGAGGTCGCCCATCCGCTCGAGGTCGGCGCTCATGCGCATGGCGGTGACGACCATGCGCAGGTCGGTGGCGACGGGCTGCTGACGGGCGAGCAGGTCGATCGCGGTGTCGTCGAGCTCGCGGCGCATCCGGTCGATGGCCTCGTCCGCCTCGATGACGGACTCGGCGAGGGTGAGGTCGGCGTCGAGGAGGGCGGTGGTGGCCCGGCTCACCGCCGAGCCGGTGAGGCGGGACATCTCGACGAGCTTGTCTGAGATCTGGTCGAGCTCCTCATGGAACGCGTCGCGCATGGATTCCTCTCACAGCGGTGCAGGACGTCGGCAGTCGAGGTCGGCTGCCCAACGAGATCGTAGGTGCAGGCGCGCAGGTGTGTCCCAGGTTCACGCCTCGGCGAGCGTCCCAGGGCTGCGTTAACGAGCCAAGGACCACGGATGAACACTTGGCGATCACGCGGCGTGATCATCGCGCCGGTGTGCGTGCCGGCCCGGGCGGCGGCCATGCTGACCTGCGAGGCGCGCATCCGGCCCCCGTGGAGGCTGCGTATCCTCGTCGCGTGGATCTCCCGGTGACCTTCGGCGCTGTCGCGGTGGTCGCTGCCCTCGCCGGGTCCACCATGACCGCCGGGTGGTCCGCCCGACTCCGCCGCCGCGACCGCAAGGGACAGGATCTCGTGACCATGAGCCTGGACGCGCCTGAGCTGCAGCCGGGTGTCGAGGACGTCCTCGCCGTTCTCCGCTCCATCGGCATCGTCCTCGACGACTCCGACGCGGTGGTCCGCTCGACGCAAGCCGCCGTGCAGCACGGGCTGGTCCGCGAGGGCGAGCTGGTGCACCGCGACCTCGTCGAGCTGGCTCGCGAGGTGCGGCGCTCGGGCGAGATCCGCGAGACCGAGCTGGACCTGCCCAGGGGACCGCTGGGCCGCGGGCGGATGGTCGCCCACGTCCGGGCCGCACGGCTGTCCACGGGGCATGTCCTGCTGCTCGTCGACGACCGCACGCACGCCAACCGAGTGGACGAGGTCCGGCGGGACTTCGTCGCCAACGTCTCGCACGAGCTCAAGACACCGGTCGGGGGCCTGGTGCTGCTGGCGGAGGCGGTGCAGGATGCCGCCGACGACCCCGAGGCGGTGCACCGCTTCGCCGGCCGGATGAAGGTCGAGTCCGAGCGCCTCACCCGCCTCGTCAAGGAGATCGTCGACCTGTCCCGCCTGCAGGTCGCCGACACCCTGACCGAGCCGGTGCCCGTGGACGTGGCCGGGGCGGCGGCCGACGCGGCGGACCGGTGCCGGCTCGTGGCGGAGGGCAAGGGGGTCGAGATCACCGTCACGACGGGGGATCGGGCCGTCGTCTACGGCGACCGGGAGCTCTTGACCACGGCGATCCGCAACCTGGTCGACAACGCCGTGGCCTACTCCGACGACGGCGCGCCCGTGCGCGTCACCGTGGAGCGCGTGGACGACCTGGTCCAGGTGGTCGTCAGCGACCTCGGCGCGGGCATCCCGCAGGACGAGCAGGACCGGGTCTTCGAGCGCTTCTACCGCGTGGACCCGGCGCGGTCGCGGTCCACCGGTGGCACCGGCCTCGGCCTGTCCATCGTCAAGCACGTCGTGGCCAACCACGGCGGCGAGGTGCGGCTGTGGAGCCAGACGGGGCAGGGGTCGACGTTCACCCTGTCCTTCCCCGCCGCCGCGCTGACCGACCTGGGCGAGCATCAGCCGCGCCCCTAGCATCGAGCACGACCGGAGGTCTCCGGACGAGGAAAGGTAGTGAGTATGACGCGCATCCTGGTGGTCGAGGACGAGGAGTCCATCTCGGACCCGTTGTCCTACCTGCTGCGCAAGGAGGGCTATGACGTGGCGCTGGCCGCGACCGGTCCGGACGCGCTGGCGGAGTTCGACCGGTCGAGCACCGACCTCGTGCTGCTGGACCTCATGCTCCCCGGCCTGTCCGGGGTCGACGTGTGCCGCTCGATCCGGCAACGGTCGTCGGTGCCGATCATCATGCTCACCGCCAAGGACAGTGAGATCGACAAGGTGGTGGGCCTCGAGATCGGCGCGGACGACTACGTCACCAAGCCCTACTCCAGCCGAGAGCTGCTCGCCCGCATCAAGGCGGTGCTGCGGCGCATGAGCGAGCCGGACGACCTGGTGCCGGCGAGCCTCGAGGTCGGTCCGGTCCGCATGGACGTGGAGCGGCACACGGTCTCGGTCAACGGCGAGCCGACGGCCCTGCCCCTCAAGGAGTTCGAGCTGCTCGAGCTGCTGCTGCGCAACGCCGGGCGGGTGCTGACCCGCATGCAGCTCATCGACCGCGTCTGGGGCAGCGACTACGTGGGGGACACCAAGACGCTCGACGTCCACGTCAAGCGTCTGCGCGCCAAGATCGAGCCCGACCCCGGGGCGCCCGTGCACATCGTCACGGTCCGGGGGCTGGGCTACAAGTTCGAGGTCTGAGGGTCGTCCACGGGCTGGGTCGTCGCCACGCGGCCCGTGGACGACTCGGTATGCCGGACCGTCAGCCCTGCGTCGTGGTGGCCGTCGGCGACGCGGTGGCGGCAGGCGTGCTCGGTGCGGGCGCCGTGGGCGTCACGGTCGCGTAGTAGCCCGTCGGGGGCAGCACGGGGACGAGGGGGTTCTGCATGCCGGTGGTGGACGTGCCGACCTGCAGGTTGACCATGGCGCCGGGCTTGGCCGGGACGCTGGGGAGGGTGACCTGCTGCGACGCGAGGTTGAGCGCCTGGCCGGGGTCGACGGTCGCGGTGACCGGGGCACCGGACTCCCCGAGGGCGAAGGACACCTGGGCGGGCTGGGTGCCCTGGTTGACGAGCAGGCCGTTGACGGCTCCGGCCTTGCCCTCGCCTGAGCTGACGACCAGCAGGTCGCGGACCTTGACCTGGCCGAGGTCCACCTCGATGCCGTCGGCGGGCGCGTAGCCGACGTCCGTCTGCTGGGGGGACGTCTTGTTGCACGCGGTCAGGCTCGCAGCGACCAGGGCCACGGTGCCGAGGGTGAGGGTGGCGCGGCGGACCCGGGCGGCACGGGCCGTCGGGGTCGCGGGGCGGTGGGCGTCGTCACGGGTCACGGCGACACCATATCGCCTCATCAGACCCCCCGCCCGGCCCACGCGCGTCGGGTCCGTGATCGGTCCGCTCGTCCGCGCCCGCGTCGTCGGCGCATAGCGCGGCGCCGGCCATTCGTCAAGACCCTGTTGAACGATCCCGACTTGTGGCGCGTGGGCCCTGACCTGCACAAATGCCCGGCCCTGGGCTTTATCCGAGCGCTTTTGCGTGATATGGTGGCTGTCGCGAAAGGGGCTTGACTACATGGCGTTCAAGGTCGGAGAAACCGTCGTCTACCCGCATCACGGGGCGGCGCTCATCGAGGAGATCAACACCCGGACGATCAAGGGTGTCGACAAGATCTACCTGAAGCTCAAGGTGTCCCAGGGTGACCTGACGATCGAGGTCCCCGCCGAGAACTGCGACCTCGTCGGCGTGCGTGACGTCGTCGGGCAGGAGGGCCTGGACCACGTGTTCGAGGTCCTGCGGGCCACGTGCGCGGAGGAGCCGACCAACTGGTCCCGCCGCTACAAGGCCAACCTGGAGAAGCTCGCGTCGGGTGACGTCAACAAGGTCGCCGAGGTCGTGCGCGACCTGTGGCGACGCGACAAGGACCGCGGCCTGTCCGCCGGTGAGAAGCGCATGCTGGCCAAGGCGCGTCAGATCCTGGTGTCCGAGCTCGCGCTCGCTGAAAAGACCGACGAGGAGAAGGCCGAGTCGATCCTCGACGAGGTCCTCGCCTCCTGAGGCGCTCCACCCCAACCACGTCCGGAGGCCCCCACCGCTGCCCGCGGTGGGGGCCTCGCCGCGTCTAGAGTGACCTCGTGAGCGTCGCCGTCATCATCGTCGCCGCCGGCTCGGGCAGCCGGCTGGGCGCCGGCCTGCCCAAGGCCCTGGTCGAGGTGGGCGGGGGCACCCTGCTGGAGCACAGCCTCCGCACCGCCCTCCAGGTGACGGGCCTCGAGCAGGTCGCCGTCGTGGCTCCCACGAGCCACCTCGAGACGGTCACCGAGCTCGTCCACGGGGTCCGCGCGGGCTGCGTCGTGCACGTGGTCGCGGGCGGCGCCGACCGCACCGCCTCGGTCGCGGCGGGCCTTGCTGCCCTCGTCGACGGGCTGGGCGACGACACCACCGAACCCAGAGACGACAGCGACACCAGCGACCCCAGCGAGTCGACCGACGCCGACCCCCAGGCAGACCTGGTCGAGCCGCAGGTGGTGCTGGTCCACGACGCGGCGCGCTGCTTCACCCCGCTCGAGGTGTACGAACGGGTGGCCGACGCGGTGCGTGAGGGCTGGGTGGCCGTGGTGCCAGGCCTGCCGGTCGTCGACACGGTCAAGGTGGTCGACGAGCGCGGGGTCGTGCACTCCACCCCGCCGCGGGCGCGGCTTCGTGCCGTGCAGACCCCTCAGGGCTTCGTGCGGTCCGAGCTCGAGGCGGCCCACGCCAGCGGCATCTCCGCCACCGACGACGCCGCCCTGCTCGAGCAGCTCGGTCACCAGGTGCTCGTCGTCGAGGGAGACCCCTCGGCGTTCAAGGTGACCACGCCTGCGGACCTCGTCCGCGCGCAGCGGCATACGGCCTCGCTGTCCACCACCCCCGACCTCGACCCGGAGGCCATCGCATGAACCCCGTCGTCCCTCGCGTGGGCATCGGCACCGACGTCCACGCCTTCGCGGCGCCGGGGTCGGGGCGCGAGCTGTGGCTGGCGGGACTGCTGTGGGAGGGCGAGGTCGGGCTCGAGGGGCACTCGGACGCCGACGTCGTGGCGCACGCGGCGTGCAACGCGGTGCTCTCTGCGGCGGGGCTCGGGGATCTCGGGCAGCACTTCGGGACCGGTCGGCCGCAGTGGGCAGGGGCGAGCGGGGTCACGCTGCTCACCGAGTCCTGCCGGATCGTGCGCGAGGCGGGGTTCGAGATCGGCAACGTCGCCGTGCAAGTTGTCGGCACCCGCCCCAAGGTCGGTTGGCGACGGTCCGAGGCCGAGGCGCTGCTGAGCGAGGTGGTGGGTGCACCGGTCTCGCTCGGCGGCGCCACGACCGACGGGCTCGGCTTCCCGGGGCGCGAGGAGGGCATCATCGGAATCGCCACCGCCCTCGTCTACCCGAGGTAGGCAGGCGCAGGTGGGTCAGTGGCGGCCGCGGCCTGGCCGGCCCTTGCCCTCCTCGATCGCGTTGCCCAGGTTGTTGACCATGCCGTCCCGGGTGCCGATTACCGGGAGGCCGAAGCTGTCCTCGATCGTCGCCATGATCGAGGTGGTGTCGTAGACGGTGGGCGCTCGCAGACAACCTGCGACGCACGCGGATGCCAAGACGACCGATCGACCGACGGTGGTCGACCGGTCGCCCGGGCGCCAGAACGTTCAGCTCTTGGTAAACGCTTGGTAGGCAGCGGTTTCGAAGTCGATGTACCCGGTGAACGAGGGACCGTCGCCAAACGGGAAGATCTGTGTCGCCCAGAAGCCTCCGAACCCGTTGTCGCGGTCGATCCAGTAGAAGAGGTTGGCCAAGCCGGCCCAGCCGATGGCGCCGGCGGGTCGTCCGGTCGGGAACGGCTCCTCGGTGTACTGGAAGCTGTACGACCACGTCTTCTTCAGGCCGGGGAAGAACTCGCCGTCGTTCGAGAGCCACTTGATGACGCCCGGCAGCATCTTGACCTGGAGGTTGTCGGGAAGCTGGTTGGTGAAGCCGAGGTCGACAGACGCCGGCGACAGCACCTGCTCGCCGGAGGCGCTGCGTCCCTCGTTGAGCCACATGCGGATGAACTTCAGATAGTCGGGCACGGTCGAGAACAGACCGTGCCCGCCGAAGTCGACCTCGGGCGTGGGGGGGACCGCGAAGTCGCTCGGGTTGAGCGTGCCGTCGTCCTCGCGCTGGTGGTGCCGAACCTGTCGCGAGAGCATCTCCTCGGTCGGCGCGAAGGCTGAGGACGTCATGCCGAGAGGCGCGAAAATGCGCTCCTGGAACACCTCGCCGAGGCGCTTGCCGGTGATGCCTTCGACCACCTGGCCGGCCCAGTCGATGCTGCTTCCGTACTCCCACTGGGTGCCAGGGTCGAACAGCAGCGGAGAGTTCAACGCGGCGCGCGTCGCGGTGGCCACGCTCGGCTGGCCGTGCTCCTCGGCGAGGCGGTTGTAGGTCTCGTTGAAGAAGTCGTACCCGAACCCCGCGGTGTGCGTCAGCAGGTGGTGGGTGGTGAGGTCGCTGGCCGGCGGACGCAGGATCGGCTGACCGTCCGCGTCGAAGCCGTCGATCACCTTGACGTCGGCGAGGGCGGGCGCGTACTCCTTCGCGGGCGCCTGCAGGTCGAGGTCGCCCGACTCCACCAGCTGGAGGCAGGCGGTTGCCGTGATCGCCTTCGTCGTCGACCAGATGTTGAAGGACGTGTCGGTCGTCATCGCGGCGTCGGACGACAGGTCGCGCACGCCGGACGCGCCGAGGTAGATGTCCTTGTCCCGATCGGTGATACCGGCGACGACGCCTGGCACTCGTCCTTCCCCGGAATTCGGGCCCTGCGAAGCGCGCTGGACGACGGCGTCGACCGCGGCAGTCAGGTTTTCGCTCACTGATCTTCCTCTCGTTCGGTGAAGCTCAACCCTCACGTGGATGTGATGCAGACCACAACCGACGCGGCGTCGCAGATCGACGAGCCCACCCCGCCAGATGGCGGGTGTGCGGTGCGAGCACCGCCATAGACTTCGAGGACTCGTCGGCGCAAAGGAGCTCTCATGACGGTGAACGCGGTGCCGCGGCCCGGCTTCGACGCTGAGCTACGCGCCGGATTGGCGGTCGTGGGTGGCATGTTCCCGCCGACCATCACCCCGGAACTCATCGACTTCATGCGGGTCTCGTACGCGTCTCCGCCGATGACCGACCTGTTCCGGCAGCATCGTATTGACGTCACGGACGTCGTCCTGCCCGGCTACCAGGGCGCCGACCTCACGGCCGCCGTTCTCCGACCGCGCGACGCACAGGGGCCGCGTCCGACGGTGCTCTACGCGCACTCCGGTGGGTTGATGTTCGGCGACAAGTTCAGCGGTCTCGACCTCGTGCTCGACTGGGTCAGCGATCTGGGCGCGACCGTCATCACGGTCGACTACCGGCTCGCGCCGGAGTTTCCCGACCCGTACCCGTGGGAGGACATGTACGCAGCCCTGGAATGGGTTGCCGCCGAGGCGGGAGATCTGGGCGTACGTCGCGATCGCATTCTCGTCGCCGGCGCCAGTGCGGGTGGCGGACTCGCGGCCGGCATCGCCCTTGCCGCACGTGACCGCGGTGGCCCGCGTCCCTGCGGCCAACTGCTCGACTACCCGATGCTCGACGACCGACTGATCACCGCCTCGACCGGACAGTTCGACGGCATCGGCGTATGGGACCGGGTAAGCAATCAAACCGCGTGGCAGGCGATGCTCGGCGATCGCCGCGGTGGCGACGACGTGTCGCCATATGCCGCACCGGCCCGGGCGGGCGACCTCAGCGCACTGCCGCCGGCGTTCATCGACGTCGGCGCCGCCGAGATCTTCCGCGACGAGGCCATCGACTACGCCGGACGCATCTGGGCGGCAGGGGGCGATGCCGAACTGCACGTGTGGTCGGGCGCCTTCCACGCTTGCGACATCTTCGCGCCGCACACCAGCGTGGGGCGTTCGATGATCCGCACCCGCAACGCCTGGGTGGAGAAGATCCTTGCCGACTGATCGGCCGACCCGACCTCGCCAGGAGCACTGAGATGCAAGAACTCCTCGGACGCATCGCGCGCCTCGACCCCAACTCGAGCCTCGGCCTGCGAGTCATCGCCTGCTTCGACGAGCTCATCGTGGGCAACGTCAACACCCGAGCACTGCTGGCCGCGGCGGCCTCGCTGGCCGGATGCACGGCCGGGTTTCGTGAGAGCAGGTCGCAGGCCGGCATGCGGGTGTCGCCGCGGGGCGAGATCGACCGGTCGCAGGCGCCCAGGCCGCGCGATGATCTGGTCGCCCGGGCGGGAGACGACATGCTCGTCTGGCTCGAGCGGGACGAAGCGCCGTTGGCCAACGATGCGATCATCCTCGAACGGCTCGCGCTCGCCGTGCGCATCAGACACGGACGCGGTCAGCGCGAGATCGACAACCGTCGCCACCTCGGCGTGCTGACCGAGCGCACCAGCAGTGTCGAGGAACGGCTCGTCGCCGCCGGGGCGCTCGGAGTGGTGGCCGCGCGCCGCTACCGCATCGTCGCCGCGCCACTGTTCGCTGTCTGGGAGGGTCGGCCATCCGGGCCCGAGGACGTGATCGGCACCCGCTTCGGTCCGATCCATGTCGTCGTCGTCCCGGAGATCTTCGAGCCGTTCCGGGCCGCGCCGGGCGGCATCGGGATCGCCACGTCCGTGCGCGGGCTCGACCGGTCGTTCCGCAGCGCGCTGGTCGCGCTGCGGCTGTGTGATCCGCCGCGTGAGCCGATGGTCGTGGCCGACGACTACGGCGGCCTGATCGAACTGTTGGCTGACGCTGACGACGACGCCCAGCATGATCACGCCGATAGTCTCACCCTTGTAGCGCAACAGCATCCGTGGGCATTGGAGACCGTCGAGGCGCTGGTGACGACGCAGACGGTCCGGGAAGCGGCCCGTGAGCTGAACATCCACCACAGCACACTGCAAGCCCGCTGCGACACGCTAAGGACCGGCCTCGGCTTCGATCCGTTGCAGGGTTTCGGCCGCACCCGTCTTGGCACAGCCTTCCTCATGCACCGACTCAGTCGGTCGACTGTGCTCGACCTGCCCGCCCCGGCCGCCACGACGGGGGTGAGTAGATCCGCTTTGGTTCAGGAGGATTGGCGCGGGTAGCGGCGTTTGATCGCCCGCACTCCGACTCGGGCCGACTCGCCGGGAAGCGTCCAGCCTCTCGCCTTGGCGATGAGCACCATCGGCGCACCCACGACGATCAAGTACCACGTATCGGTGAGCGCGACCGGCGGGCCGCCCTGCAACAGCGTGTCTCGGATCATTCCGCCGCCGAGCTCGGAAAGGATTACCAGCACAGCGAATCCGACCGAGTCGAGACGTTCATGGAAAGAACTGCGGTACCGGCGTCCCCTCAGCGGCTCGCCACGGGCGTCGGGTAACGGTGGGCGACCCCATGGTGGACGTCTGTTCACGTCCCTGTGGCCCGGAAGTCGGGGGGCCCTCCCGCCCCGCCGGTAGCATGGTGCGGGTGAGTCTCCACATCTACGACACCGCCACCCGCGAGCTGCGCGAGTTCCACCCCCTGCACCAGGGCAAGGTCGGCATCTACATCTGTGGGCTCACGACCCAGGGCGCCCCGCACATCGGACACGTGCGGTTCGCGGTGGCCTTCGACGTCCTGCGGCGGTGGCTGACCGCGGGCCACGGCTACGACGTCACCCTGGTGCGCAACGTCACCGACATCGACGACAAGATCCTGCGCAAGTCTGCCGAGAACGACGCCGAGTGGTGGGCCTGGTCCTATGACCACGAGCGCCAGACCTCGGCGGCGCTGGACCTGCTCGGCGTGCTGCCCGCGACCTACGAGCCGCGCGCGACCGGTCACATCCCCGAGATGGTCACGCTCATGGACACGCTCGTCGACAGGGGGCACGCCTACGCCGCGCCCGACGGCAGCGGTGACGTCTACTTCGACGTGCGGTCCTTCCCGGCCTACGGCGCCCTCACCCGCCAGTCCATCGACGACATGGAGGCCGCCGAGGACGCCGACCCGCGGGGCAAGCGCGACCCGCGCGACTTCGCCCTGTGGAAGGGGTGGAAGGCCGACGAGCCCGCCACCGCGAGCTGGCCGACCCCCTACGGCGTCGGCCGTCCCGGCTGGCACCTCGAGTGCTCCGCCATGGCGCGCAAGTACCTCGGCGACGAGTTCGACATCCATGGCGGGGGCGTCGACCTGCGCTTCCCGCACCATGAGAACGAGCAGGCCCAGTCGCACGCGGCCGGGCTCGGGTTCGCGCGCTACTGGATGCACAACGCCTGGGTGACCGTCCAGGGCGAAAAGATGAGCAAGTCGCTCGGCAACTCCCTGATCGTCACCGAGATCGCCCGCCGGACGAGGCCGATCGCGCTGCGCTACTACCTCGGAGCGGCGCACTACCGCTCCACCATCGAGTTCCACGAGGGCTCGCTGGCGGAGGCCGAGGCGGCGGTCGAGCGCATCGAGGGCTTCCTGCGTCGTGCGGTAGAGCACGGTATGCCGGACGCGCCGGCCGAGCCGTTCCCGGCCGAGTTCCGCGCGGCGATGGACGACGACCTCGGAGTCTCCGGGGCCCTGGCCGTTGTCCACGACACCGTCAGGGCGGGCAACACGGCGCTCGACGACGGGGACCGCGAGCAGGCCCGGGCACTCGCGGCACAGGTCATGGCGATGACCGACGTGCTCGGCGTCAACCCCCTCGACCCGCGCTGGGACGCCGGCGGCGGCGAGGGGGACGTGGCGCGCTCCGCCCTGGACGTGCTCGTCCAGGCGCAGCTCGACCGTCGCGCCACGGCCCGCAAGGAGCGGGACTTCGCCACGGCGGACGCCATCCGCGACGACCTGGCGGCCGCCGGGATCCTCGTCGAGGACTCGCCCTCCGGGGCGCGCTGGAGCCTCGCCCGCCCCACCTCCGAGCGCACGCCCGATGCGGGCGACGCGCGCACCACCGACACCGAGGACTGATCCCATGCCCGGCAACTCCCGGCGTCGCGGCGCGATGCGCAAGGGCGCCTCCCGCAAGGGCGCCACCGTGGGCAGCGGCGGCCAGCGTCGGCGCTCGCTCGAGGGCAAGGGCCCGACGCCCAAGGCCGAGGAGCGCCCCAACCACAAGGCCTACAAGCAGGCCCAGCGCGCCGCCAAGGCAGGCACGTCTGGGGCGCGCCCCGACGGGGCCGGCCGTGGCGCCGGCGGCCGAGGCTCAGGCGGCCACGGCGGGCGCCGCACCCGCACCAGCACCGAGATCGTCGCGGGCCGCAACTCGGTCCTCGAGGCACTGCGGGCCGAGATCCCGGCCAGCACGATCTACGTCGCCAGCCGGATCGACTCCGACGACCGGGTGCGCGAGGCGCTCAAGATCGCGGCCGAGCGCAGCATCCCCATGCTCGAGACGCCGCGTGGGGAGCTGGACCGCCTCACCGACGGCGCCGTGCACCAGGGGCTGGCCTTGCAGATCCCTCCCTATGACTACCGCCACCCCGGCGAGCTCGTCGACCCGCAGTCGCCCGGCATCCCGCTCGTGGTGGCGCTGGACGGCATCACCGACCCCCGCAACCTCGGGGCCATCATCCGCTCGGTCGGAGCCTTCGGCGGCCACGGCGTCGTCGTCCCCGAGCGGCGCAGCGTCGGCATGACCGCCTCCGCGTGGAAGACCTCGGCGGGGGCTGCCTCCCGCGTCCCCGTCGCCCAGGCGACGAACCTCACCCGCACCCTGCAGGACTATCGCAAGCAGGGTTATTTCGTCATCGGGCTGGACATGGACGGGGACGTCGAGCTGCCCCAGCTGGACCTCGCGGACCAGCCGCTCGTCGTGGTCGTCGGGTCCGAGGGCAAAGGGTTGTCCCGCCTCGTCGGGGAGACCTGCGACCAGATCGTGTCGATCCCCATGGCGTCCGGCAACGAGTCGCTCAACGCCGGGATCGCCTGCGGCGTCACGCTCTACGAGATCGCTCGCCAGCGCGCCGCCACTAGCTGACCTGCCCCCGGCCGTCACATCAGCCGGCCTTCGTCCCCCAGGCGGATGTGACGGAGGCCGGCTGATCCGCGTGTGCTCCGCTCCTGGCTGCGGCCGTGGACCGGCTACTGCTGCTGTCGCGGCTCGACCGTGGTGACGACGGTCCCGCACAGCTTGTCGGCGAAGGTCTGGCGGCGATCGTCCCACAGGGGCCACAGGTAGCCGAGGTGGAGCGGCAGGCTGTCGAGGTAGTGCGCCAGGTCGCGCACGAAGGCCATGCCCGTGCCGATCGGTCGGCCGGTGCGCTCGGACACGAGCCACAGACCCATGACCTTCTTGCCCCAGGACTGACCGCGCCCGCCCCGCACCCAGCGGTTCCAGATCTGGATCGCCAGGGCCACCACCCAGCCCGCGCCCATGAGCAGCAGGCCCGTCGTGAGCCTGCCCTGGTCGCCGCCGGTCGTGACGACCACCCCCGTCGTGGGGTCCACGGTCGAGGTGCCCGTCCCGCTGCCCACCACCCCGAGCCCGATCATCACCAGGGCGAGGCCGGGCAGCGAGAGCAGGTTGTCGAGCAGGGAGGCGAGCACGCGCGAGCCCCAGGTCGCCGGCTCGAGCCTCTCGACGGTCCCAACGCCCCGCCCGTATGCCGGGACCTGCCCGTAGGCCGGGACCTGCCCGTAGGGCGATGCCTGCGGCGTCGTGGCGCCGTAGGGCGTCGAGCCCGACGGCGTCGATCCGGCGGGCGGTCCGGCGTACGGGTTGGTGCTGTTGTCGGTCATGGTGACTCCTCGTGATGGCCTGACGCGAAGCATAGGACCGTCCGTGCGCAGCCTCGGGGTGATGGGCGAAGTCGTGACCACGTCGTGTGACGCATCACTCCTCGCGGCTGGCCACCACCGGCATCTCGACCGTGTCGACGCCGACGACGGTCTCCTCGACGGGCTTGGTCGGCAGGATGGTGAGGATGTAGTCCGCCATCGCCTGCCCGATCGGCACGTCGTGCCCGTGGCGCTCGGAGAGGTACCACCGGTGCTCGAGCAGCTCGTGGAAGAGCTCGGCGGGCTCGAGCTTGCCGCGCAGGTCGGCGGGGATGGCGCGGGTGATGGGCAGAAAGATCTCGTTGAGCCAGCGCGTGGCGGTGATGGCCTCGTCCTCGCCCTGCACGTCGAGCGCGGCGCGATACGTGTCCAGGTCGTTGAGCAGGCGACGGGCCTGGTTCTCCTCGACGTCAAGGCCGGTCAGGCGCAGGAGCCGGCGGCTGTGGTGGCCGGCGTCGACGACCTTGGGCTGGATGCGCAGGGTGGTCCCGTCGACGTCGGTGGACATGGCCAGCTCGTCCACGTCGAAGCCGAGCTGGTTGAGGCGGCGGATGCGCTCGTCGACCCGCCACCGCTCGCCGACGTTGTAGCTCTCGACCCCGGTCAACTCGTGCCACAGCTGGGTGTAGCGGGCCATGATCTGGTTGGAGATCTCGACCGGGTCGTTGCCCTCGGGGAGCAGGCCACCGGCCTCGAGGTCCATCAGCTCACCGGCGATGTTGACGCGGGCGATGTCCAGGTCGTGCTCGCGCTGGCCGTCGGACAGCCGGTCGCGCAGCTCACCGGTCTCGGCGTCCACGACGTAGGCCGCGAACGCCCCCGCGTCGCGCCGGAACAGCGTGTTGGACAGCGACACGTCACCCCACCAGAAGCCCTGCAGGTGGAGCCGCACCAGCAGCACGGCCAGGGCGTCGATGAGGCGGGTCGCGGTGTCGGGCCGCAGCGTCTGGCTGAACAACGCGCGGAACGGCAGGGAGTACTGCAGGTGGTGCGTGAGCAGGCAGGAGTCCAGCGGCTCGCCGTCGGCCCCCACGCGCCCGCTCACCACGCCGTAGGGCCGCACGCACGGGATCGCGAGCCGGTTGAGCGCGCGCAGCATGTGGTACTCGCGGAAGGCGATCTCGTCCTTGATCTCCTTGATCGCGATGACGCCCTCGGGCACGCGCACGAACCGCACGATGTGCCGGGAGATGCCGCGGGGGAGCGCGGCCAGCCGCTCCTCCGGCCAGTCCTCCAGGGGGGTGGCCCACGGCAGGTCCAGCAGGGCGGGGTCCGGGCGGACCGCGGTGATCTCGAGCGCCATCTCCCCATCGTCTCAGAACCCCTGCGCCCAACGGTGGATGCCCGGTCTTGGCGGGCGAGACGAGCCTCGCCGCGGAGCCGTGCCGTGGCGGTGGGGTATGACGAAGCGGCGGTCACCCCACGTGGGGGTGACCGCCGCTGTCGTCGGTGATCCGCCGAGACCGGCCGACCGGCCTGAGGCAGGTCAGTCGTTGAGGCGGAGGCCGGAGTCGCTGTCGAACAGGTGGATGTGGTCCGCCTTGGGGGCGAAGAAGACCTGCTCGCCCTTCATCGGGGGACGGCGGCCGTCGACGCGCGCGATGATCTGGCCGGAGCCGTGGGCGTCGTCGGTGGAGCCGTAGACGTAGGCGTCGGCGCCGAGCTCCTCGACGACGTCGACCGTGACGGGCAGGCCCTCGCTCGACAGCTCGAGGTCCTCGGGACGGACGCCCATGATCACCTTGCGGCCGGCGTCGTTGAGGGCGTCGCGCGGGACCGGCGTCGTGTGGTGGCCGAGCCGGACGCCGCCGTCGGTGACCGGCACCTCCATGATGTTCATGGCGGGCGAGCCGATGAAGCCGGCGACGAAGACGTTGTCCGGGTGGTCGTACATGCGGCGCGGGGAGTCGCACTGCTGCAGGATGCCGTCCTTGAGGACCGCGACGCGGTCACCCATCGTCATGGCCTCGACCTGGTCGTGGGTGACGTAGACGGTGGTGACGCCGAGGCGACGCTGCAGCGACGCGATCTGCGTGCGGGTCTGGACGCGGAGCTTGGCGTCGAGGTTGGACAGCGGCTCGTCCATGAGGAAGACCTGGGGGTTGCGGACGATCGCGCGGCCCATGGCGACGCGCTGACGCTGACCACCCGAGAGAGCCTTGGGCTTGCGCTCGAGGTACTGCTCGAGGTCGAGGATCTTGGCGGCCTCCTCGACGCGCTTGCGGATCTCGCCCTTGTCGACGCCGGCGATCTTGAGCGCGAAGCCCATGTTGTCGGCGACGCTCATGTGGGGGTAGAGCGCGTAGTTCTGGAAGACCATGGCCACGTCGCGGTCCTTGGGGGACAGGTTGGTGACGTCGCGGTCACCGATCCAGATCTTGCCGCCGTTGACCTCCTCGAGGCCGGCGAGCATGCGCAGCGAGGTGGACTTGCCGCAGCCGGACGGGCCGACGAGGACGAGGAACTCGCCGTCCTCGATGTCGATGTTGAGCCGGTCCACGCTGGGCTTGTCGTTGCCCGGGTAGAGGCGGGTTGCGTTGTCGTACTTGACCGTTGCCATGGTCTGCCTTTCCTTCACCGGCAGGAACGTGCCGGACGATCCGTCGTAAAGGTGGTCCTGGTGCCGATAGGCTCCAGGAGGCGATCCGGCGTTGCCGATGAGCTGGCGGACGTCGTTGTCGCTCCGGCCAGTATGCAACATGTTGCAACGCTGTCGACCGATACCTCGCCGAGGCCGGGGCGCTGCAACGGTTGAGGAACGTGCAAGCGCCCAGAGTTTGCAACTTCTTGCAAAGTTGGAGGGCATGCTGCAAAATCTTGCCAACGCGCAGTCCGCGTGAGACCAACATCAAGGGAGATGACATGCACAAGCGTGCATTCGGGCCCGTCGCCGTCGTCGGTGCCTCTGCTCTGCTCATGACCGCCTGCGGCGGTGGTGGCGCGACCACCACGTCGTCCAGCACCACGTCAGCTGGTTCCGCCTCTGCCTCTGCCTCGTCCAGCGCCGGTGCCACCGCTGCCGCGCCGACCACGATGAGCACCAAGGACGCGGCGCGCGACGCCAACGCCGACCTGGTGATCTGGTCTGACGCCGACCGTGCGCCCGCCGTCACCAAGTACGCCCAGGCCTTCGGCGAGGAGAACGGCATCAAGGTCGCCGTCCAGATCGCCA
This sequence comes from Arsenicicoccus cauae, assembly GCF_043162025.1. Taxonomy (NCBI): domain Bacteria; kingdom Bacillati; phylum Actinomycetota; class Actinomycetes; order Micrococcales; family Intrasporangiaceae; genus Arsenicicoccus; species Arsenicicoccus cauae. The sequence continues at coordinate 1,486,966 of NZ_CP171001.1, forward strand.
CCGAGACCCGCACGCAGTTCAAGGACGCCACCAAGGTCGGCAAGGGCCCGGACGTCGTCGTCGGCGCCCACGACTGGGCTGGCGAGCTCGTCCAGAACGGCACCGTGAGCCCGATCCAGCTCGACCAGGCCACGCAGGAGAAGTTCCTGCCCGAGGCCATGGCGGGCACCAAGTTCAACAACCAGATCTACGGCGTCCCCTACGCCATCGAGAACATCGGTCTGCTGCGCAACACCGCCCTCGCGCCCGACGCGCCCAAGACGATGGACGAGCTCGTCGCCAAGGGTCAGGAGCTGGTCAAGGCCGGCAAGGCGACGCAGCCCCTCATCCAGTTCGTCGGCAAGAAGGGCAACGCCTACTACTCCTACCCCTACCTGTCGGCCTTCGAGGGCGGCGGCATCTTTGGCAAGGGCGCCAACGGCGACTACGACCCCAAGCAGGTCCTGGTCAACAGTGCCGGCTCCGTCAAGGGTGGCGAGGTCCTCGCCAAGCTGGGCCAGCAGAAGGTCCTGTCGACCAACGTCGACGACACCAACATGGACCAGCTGTTCGACACCGGCAAGGTGCCCTTCATGATCACCGGCCCCTGGTCGGTCGCCCCCGCCAAGAAGGCCGGCATCAAGTACGCGATCTCCAACCTGCCGTCGCTCGAGGGCGGCAGCGAGATGAAGCCCTTCACCGGCGTCCAGATGTTCTACGTCTCCTCCAAGGCCAAGAACGCCCAGATGGCGCAGGAGTTCGTGACGAACTACGTGCCGCGCAAGGACGTGCAGCTGGCGCTGTTCGAGGCGGGGCAGCGTCCGCCGGCCCTCAAGGAGGCCTACGACGAGGTCTCCGCGGCCAACCCGGACATCAAGGCGTGGTTCGAGGCCGGCAAGAACGGCTCTCCGATGCCCAACATCCCCGCCATGAACGCCGTGTGGGAGCCCTTCGGACTCGCCACGGCCGACATCATCTCCGGCAAGGCTCAGCCGAAGGCTCGCCTGGACGCCGCTGCCAAGGAGATCGCCACCAACATCGCCAAGGGCTGACCGAGTCCCGCATGACAGGTATGCCGGCTCGCGCCCCGCGAGCCGGCATACCTGCACCACCCCCGCTACAACGACGTACTGGTTAGGACCCTCCTATGTCTCGGACCTCGGCCCCCGCGCTGGTCCTGAAGTGGGGTGGCATCGCCCTGGCGATGGCGCTCGTCTTCTGGATCGCGACGCGCATGTCGGCCCAGGGCATGTGGCTCGGCGTGAGCACGGTGGCCTTCGTCGGCCTGTGCATCCTCGCGGTCTACGCGACCCGCCGCGCGGTGCCCATGAAGTACCTGCTGCCCGGATTCCTGTGCCTGCTCGCGCTGCAGATCTGGCCCATCATCTTCACGATCATGGTGTCCTTCACCAACTACGGGGACGGACACCTCGGCACCAAGGACGAGGCGGTCAAGCAGATCGTCGCCAACTCGGTCCAGGTGGTGCCCGGCTCGACCCGATACAAGGCCAGCGTGGCGGTGAAGGAGGGCACGGACCCGGCGACGGGCGCCCTGTCCCTCCTGCTGACCGACCCCCAGGGCAAGAGCTTCGTCGGCGACGCGAACGGACTGACGGACCTGGCCGACGCCGACGTCGAGAAGTCGGCGCTGGGCAGGATCACCAAGGCCGGGGGCTACACCGTGCTCACGGGCAAGCAGGCCAACGCGCGCTCCAAGGACCTCGGCCAGCTCGCCGTGCCCAGCAAGGACGGCAGCGGGATCAAGATGCAGGGTCTCTCGGCGGCCTACGAGGGCCGGGCGACGATCACCTACGACGCCGCCTCCGACACGCTGACGGACACCAAGAGCAAGCTCACCTACAAGCCCCAGGACAGCAAGTACGTCGCGACCGACGGCTCCGGCCAGTCGTTCTCGCAGGGCTGGCAGGAGAACGTCGGCACCAAGAACTACGCCACGATCTTCAGCGACTCCACGATGCGGTCCGGGTTCCTCAAGATGTTCGTCTGGAACGTCGTCTTCGCGGCGGGCACGGTCATCTCGACGTTCATCCTCGGGATGCTGATCGCCCTGCTGTTCAACTCGCCCAACCTCAAGGGCAAGGCGGTCTACCGCACCCTGCTGATCCTGCCGTACGCGATCCCGGTTTTCGTGACCGCGCTGCTGTGGCGGGGCATGTTCAACCAGGACTACGGGCTCATCAACACCCTGACCGGCCTCGACGTCGACTGGCTGGGTAACGGGTTCTGGGCCAAGGTCGCCATCCTGATCACCAACCTGTGGTTGGGCTTCCCCTACATGTTCCTGCTGTGCACCGGTGCGCTGCAGTCGATCCCGAGCGATGTCAAGGAGGCGGCCAAGATCGACGGAGCCGGGTCCTTCCAGACGCTCACGCGGATCACCATGCCGCTGCTGATGGTCGCCGTGGGACCACTGCTCATCGCGTCGTACGGCTTCAACTTCAACAACTTCACCCTCATCTACCTGCTCACCGAGGGCGGGCCGTTCGAGGGTGGCAGCGCAGGCATGGGCAGCACCGATCTGCTCGTGACCTACGCCTACCGCCTGGCATTCTCGGGCGCGGCCCCCAACTTCGGGCTCGCGTCCGCCGTGGCCGTGGTCATCTTCGCGCTCGTGGCGATCCAGGCACTGCCTGGGTTCCGCGCCACCAAGTCCCTGGAAGAGGTGCAGTGATGAGCCAGCTGAACCCCGGAACCAACAGCGCGGCCGGCGTCGGAGACGTCCGTGGGCCGGTCGCGACCACTCTCCCTGCGGAGGAGCAGCAGCTGACCAAGCCGCGGTCCGGCGGTGCCGAGGGCGGGTCCCAGTGGTGGCGGCACGTGCTCGGCGTCCTCGCCCTCGCCTGGGCGTTGTTCCCGATCCTGTTCCTCGTCTCCGCGGCCCTCAACCCCTCGGGCCAGCTGGCCTCCTCCGACCTGATCCCGCGTCACTTCTCGTTGGAGAACTTCACGGCCCTCGGCCAGGACCCGAGCCGCCCCTACTGGAGCTGGTTCAAGAACTCGGTCGTGATCTGCGTCGTGGGTGCGTTCCTGTGCACCTTCATCTCGGCGTGCGCGTCCTACGCCTTCTCGCGGATGCGCTTCCGCGGGCGTCGGGAGGGCATGCTCGCGCTGCTGCTCCTGCAGCTGTTCCCGGCCACCCTCGGTCTGGTCGCGATGTACATCACCTTCGCCAAGATCTCCGACGTGATGCCGGAGTTCGGGCTCAACACCTCGTGGGGCCTGATCCTGGCCTACCTCGGCGGGGCGATGGGCAACGTGTGGCTCCTCAAGGGGTACTTCGACACGGTCCCCAAGGAGATGGACGAGGCGGCGATCGTGGACGGCGCGAGCCACGCTCGCGTGTTCTTCACGATGATCCTCCGGCTGGCGATGCCGATCCTCGTGACGGTGTTCATGATCACCTTCGTCGGGCTCTTCGGCGAGTTCATGCTCGCCAGCGTCTTTCTCACGGACGTGGACAACCAGACCCTCGCGGTCGGGCTCCGCGCCCTGTCCAAGGGCAGGGACGCCAACGAGAAGTTCGGGTTCTTCGCCGCCGGCTCCCTGCTGTGCTCGCTCCCGGTGATGGTGTTGTACGCGCTCTTCCAGAAGCAGCTCGTCGGTGGTCTCACCCAGGGCTCGGTGAAGTGACCGGCACCCTCCCGGACAACCCGGTCGTGGTGGGGCTGCTCGACCAGCCCCACCACGACGGCTCCCCGTCGTACGTGTCGACCCAGGCTCCGACGCTGGGGCAGACCGTCCAGGTCCGCCTCCGCGTGCCGAGGGGGCCCGGCGCGCCCAGCTCCGTCACGGCGGTGCACGTGCGAACCACCCCGGACGCCGAGGTCCACTACGCCGAGGCCGCTCTCGTGCGGGAGGACGAGCACGAGGACTGGTGGCAGGCCGACGTGGTCGTGCACAACCCCGTCACGGGGTACCGCTTCCTGCTCTCCGGTGGGCCCGCAGCCTACCGGTGGCTCAACGGGACCGGGCTGCACGACCGGGACGTCCCGGATGCCGCCGACTTCCGCCTGGTCGCCTCCGACGCCCCACCGCCGCCATGGGCGCTGGACGCCGTCGTCTACCAGGTCTTTCCGGACCGTTTCGCGCGGTCGGCCGCGGCCGACGAGCGACCGGCGCCGCCGTGGGCGATCCCGGCCGCCTGGGACGAGCCGGTGACGCGGGACCGCCGCGTCATCGGTGACCAGCTCTACGGCGGGGACCTCGACGGCATACGTGAGCACCTGGACCACCTCGAGCGGCTCGGGGCGGACGTCCTCTACCTGACCCCGTTCTTCCCGGGGCGGTCCAACCACCGGTACGACGCCGACACCTTCGACAGGGTGGACCCCTTGCTCGGTGGCGACGAGGCCTTGGCGCGGCTGACCGACGAGGCCCATCGGCGAGGTCTCAAGGTGGTCGGCGACTTCACGACCAACCACACCGGCGCCCGGCACGAGTGGTTCGAGACGGCCGTGGCGAGGCCCGACTCGCCGGAGCGCGGCTTCTACCTGTGGGACGAGGACGGCGGCTACGTCTCCTGGCTCGGTGTCCCCTCGTTGCCCAAGCTCAACTACGACTGCGAGGAGCTGTGGGACCGCGTGCTCACCTCCGAGACGGGCGTCGTGCGGCGCTGGCTGGCCGAGCCCCACGCCCTGGACGGGTGGCGGGTCGACGTCGCCAACATGACCGGCCGGCACGGCGCCCAGGACCACAACCGCGCCGTGGCCCGCGAGATGCGCCGCGTCATGGACGAGGTAGCACCAGGATCACTGCTGGTCGGCGAGCACACCCACGACTTCAGCACCGACATCCGTGGGGACGGCTGGCACGGTGCGATGAACTACGCAGGGTTCACGAGGCCTGCGTGGACCTGGTTGCGGGACAAGGGATTCGCTCCCAAGTTCCTCGGATCCCCGCTCAGGGTGCCCCGACTCGGGGGCGAGGCCTTCCTCGAGACGGTGGAGGACTTCATGGCCCAGTCCCCGTGGAGCGTCCGCGCCCACTCCTTCACCCTGCTGGGCAGCCACGACACCACGCGCGTCCGGACCCTGGTCGGGGACGACCCGCGGCTCGTGGTTGCCGGGGCGGGCCTGCTCCTGACGATGCCCGGCATCCCGATGATCACCTACGGCGACGAGGTCGGGATGCAGGGGGACTCCGGCGAGGATGGTCGACGTCCGATGCCGTGGGACGAGTCCCGCTGGGACACTACGATCTTCGAGGCCTACCGCGCGCTGGTGCGCGCACGCCGTGACAACGTCGCGCTGCGACGCGGTGGCCTGCGGTGGGTGCACGCCGACGACGACTCCTTGACCTACCTGCGTGAGCACCCTGACCAGACGGCACTCGTGCACGTCGCCAGGAGCGCGCACGCGCCGATCCGGATCTCGACGCGGCACCTTCGCGGCGTCGAGTCGGCGGTGTCGGCATACGGACCAGGCCTGGACCGGCAGGAGGACGCGATCAGACTCTCGGCGGACGGTGCCGGCGCGTCGGTGTGGGTGTGGCCAGGGGCGCCCCGGGCCCCCTGGTGAGCCCGCCCGGCAGCATCAGCACCCCATCCCGGACCGTCGTCGAAGGAGATCACATGCGACCACCACGCCTGGTGGACATCGCGGCTCACGCCAAGGTGAGCGAGGCGACGGTCAGCCGTGTCCTCAACAACAAGCCGAACGTCGCGGAAGCCACGCGGCAGTCGGTCCTCACGGCGCTGGACGTGCTCGGCTACGAGCGGCCGCTGCAGCTGCGGCGCAAGACCGCGGGGCTGGTCGGGCTGATCGTCCCCGAGCTCGACAACCCGATCTTTCCCGTGCTCGCGCAGATCATCGAGTCCGCGCTCGCGGTGCACGGCTACACCCCCGTCCTGTGCACGCAGACACCGGGCGGGATGCACGAGGACGACTACACCGACATGCTGCTCGACCGCGGCGTCGCCGGGATGATCGTGGTGAGCGGTCAGCACGCCGACACGACGACGAGCCCCGACCGCTACCAACGGCTGCGCGACGCGGGGCTGCCCCTCGTCCTGGTCAACGGCTACTACCCGGGGATCGACGCGCCGTTCCTGTCCAACGACGACGTGGCGTCCATGGAGCTGTCGCTGACGCACCTGATCCAGCTGGGGCACACCGAGATCGGCCTCGCCGTGGGCCCGGAGCGGTACGTCCCGGTGATCCGCAAGATCGAGGGCTACCGGGCGGTGATGGCGCGTCAGCTGGGGCGCACCGACGTCGACTCCCTCATCGAGACCACGTTGTTCAGCGTCGAGGGCGGCGCGTCCGCGGCGACCCGGCTGATCGGCAAGGGCTGCACGGCGATCGTGTGCGGCTCGGACCTGATGGCGCTGGGGGCGATCCGCGCGGCGCGGGCCCGGGGGCTGCGCGTGCCCGAGGACGTGTCGGTGATCGGCTACGACGACTCCGCGCTCATGGCGTTCACCAACCCGCCGCTCACCACCGTGCACCAGGCCGTGGTCGCGATGGGGGAGGCGGCCGTGCGGTCCCTGCTCGACGAGATCTCCGGCAACCCCGTGCCGCGCACGGAGTACCTCTTTCAGCCCGAGCTCGTGGTCCGCGCCTCCACCGCTCCGGCGCCCGCGGCGGCCGGGGGCGCGTCCGGGGGCCGTCGAGCCGCCCACCCGTCACCAGGATCGTGAGGGTCTGTTCCAAGGATGGTGGAGGACACCCGCACGACCTTTGGGGAGGGGGTGTGGGGACTGTTCAGGCCGTATGCCGGGCCCGCGCCGCGACCAACGCCTCCAAGACCTCGGCGGCCTCCTCGGGGGAGGCCACGCGGTGCCGGGCCGCGGTGTCGCCCTCGCCGACCTTGACCGTCAGGTCGTCCTCGCCGAGCCGGGCGAAGGCCCGCTCGTCCGTGACGTCGTCCCCGGCGTAGTAGACCGCGTCAGCGCCGCACCACGCCGCGAGATCGACCAGCGCAGAACCCTTGTCGCTGTCCACGACCGACAGCTCCACCACGCACTTGCCCGGCATGACGTGGGCCTTGGAGTGCTGGGCCGCCATGGCCACCGTGGCGGCGGTGGCCGCGTCGGCGACGGCCTGGTCGACGCCGCGCGTGTGCAGGACCACGGCTGCCGGCTTGCGCTCGACGCGCGTGCCGGGGTGGGCCTCGACGATGGCGGACAGAGACTCGTCGAGGGAGCGCAGGTCGAGGCGCTGCGCCTCGCTCAGGCCCTCGGCGCCGGCCTCGGGTCGTGAGGTCTGCGCGCCGTGGCTCCCGACCAGGACCACCCGCTCGTCGTGGCCGACGTCGGCGAGGCCGGTCAGGGAGCCGAGCGTCTCGAGGTCCCGCCCGGACACGGCGGCCACGGTGGTTCCCGGCATACGGGACAGTGCGCGCAGCGCCTCGATCGTGCCGGGGAGGGGTCGCGCCGCCATGGGGTCCTCCACCAACGGCGACAGGACGCCGTCGAAGTCCGTCGCCACGACGATCGTTGCGCGCGAGGCGATCTCGTCGATCGCCGACCGCAGTGCGTCGTCCATCAGGCCTCCTGCTCCGACCGGCGCTCGGCGTCGCGCGTGGTCTGCTGCCCCTGGCGCGACGGCTTGTCGGGTGCGGCCTCCAGCGCGTCGAGGAAGGCCTGGGCCCAGTGCTGCACGTCGTGGCGACGGACCCGGCGGCGCAGGGCCCGCATGCGCCGCGAGCGCTCCTGGGGGGAGGCGTTGATGGCGTCCATGATCGTGCGCTTGAGGCCGATGATGTCGTGCGGGTTGACCATGAAGGCTTCCCTCAGCTCCTCGGCGGCGCCGGTGAACTCCGACAGCAGCAGCGCCCCGCCGTTGTCGTGGCGGCACGCGATGTACTCCTTGGCCACGAGGTTCATGCCGTCGCGCAGCGGCGTCACGACCATGACGTCGGCGGCGAGGAAGAGCGCGGCGAGCTCCTCGCGCCCGTAGCCCTGGTGGAGGTACTCCATGGCGGGGGAGCCGATGGCCGAGTAGTTGCCGTTGATCCGTCCCACCGCACCCTCGACGTGCTCGCGCAGGTCGATGTAGGCGTCGATGCGCTCGCGGCTCGGCGTCGCGATCTGGATGAAGGTCGTGTCGGCGCCGTCGAGCGAGCCGTCCTTGAGCAGCTCCTCGTAGGCCTTCAGCCGGTGCCGGATCCCCTTGGTGTAGTCGAGCCGGTCGATGCCGAGAAGCAGCGCGCTGGGGTTGCCCAGGGACTCGCGAATCTCCTTGGCGCGCTTCTTGACCTCGGGCCGACGGGACAGCTCGTCCATGCTCGCGAAGTCCACCGAGATCGGCACGGCGGCGGCGCGGACGTCGTGCCCGCCGGTGGCCTTGCCGACGTGGATGACGTCGCCCTTGACCGTCATACCGAGGTATCTGCGGCAGGCCCGCAGGAAGTTCTCGGCGTCGCCGGGCCGCTGGAAGCCGAGGAAGTCCGCCCCCAGCAGCCCCTCGAGGATCCCCTGGCGCCACGGGAGCTGGCCGAAGAGCTCGACCGGGGGGAAGGGGATGTGGTCGAACCAGCCTATCCGCAGGTCGGGCCGCAGCTGCCGCAGGAAGGCCGGCACGAGCTGCAGCTGGTAGTCGTGCACCCACACGGTCGCGCCCTGCTCGGCGACCTCGGCGAGGGTCCTCGCGAAGCGCTCGTTGACCTCGCGGTACTGGTTCCACCACTTGCGGTGGAACTGGGCGGGCACGATCACGTCGTGGTAGATCGGCCACAGCGTGTCGTTGCAGAATCCCTCGTAGTAGCCCTCGATCTCGTCCTCGGACAGGGGGACGGGGTGCAGGCGCATGCCGGCCTCGTCGAACGGCTCCGGCGCCTCGCCGGGCTCTCCGGCCCAGCCCACCCACACCCCGTCGCGGCCGCTCATCACGGACTCCATCGCCGTGACCAGACCTCCCGGGCTGCGGTGCCACTCGACCTGTCCGTCCTCGCCGACCACCCGGTCCACGGGGAGGCGGTTGGCGGCGATGACGAAGTCGTACCGTACGGCGGTGTCCGCCATGGTGCGATCAGCTCCTCTGGTGTCGCCCTGGTCGTCGCGGTGCGCCTGGGCATCCTGACGTCCGGGCCGGTGTCGTATGACGGGCCGACGGGCCCGCCGGTCCTGCACGTACCCGGCGCACTGCCACTCTAGGCGGGGGCACCTCTGGCGCGCGCGGGGGCGGGGGCCTAGGGTCTCGACATGAAGATCTCCGACGTGGTCAGGTCCAAGGGCTCCGACGTCGTCACCGTGCGACCGGAGGCCACCGTCGGTGAGCTCCTCAGCGTGCTCGCCGACCACAACATCGGCGCGGTCGTCGTGAGCAACGACGGCTCGAGCGTCGCCGGCATCGTCAGCGAGCGGGACGTGGTGCGGCACCTCGGCCGGTCCGGGGCCGCGGTCCTGGAGGAGCCGGTCTCCACGATCATGACCGTCGAGGTGCACACCTGCTCCTTCGGCGACGAGATCGAGGACCTCGCCGGGTCCATGACCGAGCGGCGCATCCGACACGTCCCGGTCCTCGAGGACGGTCGCCTCGCGGCCATCGTGACCATCGGCGACGTGGTCAAGCACCGCATCAGCCAGCTGCAGGACGAGCGCGACCACCTGGTCGGCTACATCAACCAGTAGCCGGCACGCGCCGGCCCGGCCGGCAGTGGCCGGATCGTCACCCTCCGGGCGGCGGTGGTCCCAGCGACGTCCCACGGCGAGCACGTACCGTGGAGGGCATGAGCACGTCGTCGACCACGCCGCCCGCCGGGCTGCCCGCGGCCTACGACACCCTCGGCCCCTATCGCCTGGCCGGTCTGCTGGGGGAGGGGGGGATGGGTGTCGTCTATCTCGGCCTGGACCGTGCGGGCCGAGCCGTGGCGATCAAGGCGCTGCGCCCGCACATCGCCGGTGACCCGGACGCCCGGGCCCGGCTGGCGCGCGAGGTCGCGACCCTGGAGCGTGTCCAGCACCCCCGCGTCGCGGCGGTGCTCGACGCCGACCCCGAGGGGGAGCGGCCCTACATGGTGACGCGCTACGCGCCGGGCCCGCCGCTGGACGACTACGTCACGACCCACGGTCCGTTCCGCGGCGAGGCGCTGCTGCGCCTGGCGCGCGGGCTGCACGATGCCCTGGGCGCCATCCACGCCGCGGGCGTGGTGCACCGCGACCTCAAGCCCGGCAACGTCCTGGTCGTCGACGACGACCCGGTCGTCATCGACTTCGGCATCGCGCACGTCGCCGACGACGTGCGCCTCACCAGCACCGGGCTCGTCATGGGGACGCCGGGCTACCTGTCCCCGGAGGTCCTCTCGGGAGCGCCGGTCACCGAGGCCACGGACTGGTGGGGCTGGGCGTCCACCCTCGCGTATGCCGCCACCGGCGCCCCGCCGTTCGGTCGCGGGCGGGTCGACGTCATCCTCGACCGCGTGCGATCCGGGCAGCACGACCTCACCGGGGTGGACGCTCGCATGCGCCCGCTGCTGGCCGCCGCGCTCGCGCCCGACCCCGCCCAGCGGCCCTCGGCGGGCACGGTGCTCGCGGCGCTCGAGCAGCTCGCCCACGGCGAGGCCCCGCACCTGGCGACCGGTCCGAGCGGGCGCACCGAGGTTCTCCCCGCCGTCACGCAGTCGATCGCTCCACCCACCGAGCCCCTCGCCGCCCGGACGGAGCTCGTCGGGCAGCAGCGTCCCCGCCAGGGATCGACACGGGTCATGCCCGCGATCCCGTCGGGTGGCGGCGCGAGTGCTGCCGGGGCCGCGCCCTACGCGCGGATCCGTCCCCACGCCTCCTCCGTCCCTCCCGCTGCCGCGGCGACGCCGCCTGGCGCCGGGGGACCGGCATACGGCGTGGAGCCCCGCAGGGACGAGCAGCCGGTGGGGCCGGTCGGAGACCCCCGCGTCGGCAAGCCGGCCCGCACGGCCCAGCTGATCGGCCTCACCGGGGCCGTCGCCGCGCTCGCCGCGACGTGGCCGATGATCGCCGTCGGCGTGGCCCTCGGCTGGTCGGTCCTCGCCCGCACGGTCGACCGCTCGGTCACGGCGACCGTGCTGCGACGCCACGAGGCGGGCGGGGCGCGTGGCACCGACCTGGCGGTGGCGGTGGCGCGCAGCCCCTTCCAGCTGCTGGCCGCGACGGTGAGCACGATCGCCACGGGGCTGCTGGGCCTGCTGGTGACCGTGGCCGTGATGTTCGCGGTGTCCCTCGGCAGCTCCCTGCTCGGCGTCCGCCAGGCGCCCACCGGGGCCGTCCCCATCGCTGTCGGCGCGCTCGTCGGGTGCTGGACCTGCTGGTGGGGTGCGGGCGGCATCTCGCTGCGGCGTGGCTCGCGGATGCTGATGCGCGGCCTGACGCCGGGCCAGCTCACCCGAGAGGTCGTGACGGCCCTGCTCGTGGCCCTGGTCCTGGGGCTGGGGCTGTGGGCGCTGCTGCGGCACGGCGTGCCGGTGTGGTGGCCGCTGCAGCAGGACCCGGTGACGGGACGCACCCTCGGCTGGCAGTTCTGAGGCCCTGGTCGCCGCGGGACGTCCAGGTGAGGTGGAGGAGCGCCGCCGTCGATCCACCAGGTGAGGGTTAAACACGCCGGGGCGGGGGGCTCGGTTTGGGATCGGGCCAAGGACCTGCCTATGGTCGTCGAGCGCCGTCGGCCCACGTCCCCCTGGGGCTGGTCGAGGTGTGTCACGGGGGGTCTCCCCCCGTCTCGGGGCACAACTGGATAGACCCGAATTCACATGCAGGACATGCCCGCTGCGCCGAGCAGCACCCGACGGGCATCGTCGCCGGACACCACCTCTCGTCCGGGTCCTGGGGTGCTGGTGGAGGACCCACTCACGACTCGCGAGAGCGGCTCGTGGCGGTCTGCGCGAGCAGGCCTTGGGGTGAAGCCGCGTCTGCGGCCGGACACCTGACCGTCCGAACCCGACAGCTCACTTCACAGGCGTCGTCAGGAAAGGATCTCTGTGCGCTACGCACCTCGTCACGCCATCTCCTCGACCCGTCGCACCGCCCGCTGGGCCACGACGGGCCTCGCCACCGCGGCCCTCACCGTCGGCGGCGGCATCGCCGCCACCGGCACCGCCCACGCCGACGACAGCGTGTGGGACCGCGTCGCCGCCTGCGAGTCCGGCGGCAACTGGTCGATCAGCACCGGCAACGGCTACCACGGTGGCCTGCAGTTCGCGCCGAGCACCTGGCGCGCCTATGGCGGCAGCGGCTCGGCGGCCGGCGCCTCCAAGTCCGAGCAGATCCGGGTCGCCAAGCGCGTCCTGGCCGGCCAGGGCCCCGGCGCCTGGCCCGTCTGCTCCCGCAAGGCGGGTCTGACCCGCGGCAGCGGCGGTGCCGACAGCGGCTCGGCCACCCAGGCTCGTGCCTCTCGCTCCACCGAGCGCAAGGCCGTGTCGTCCTCCGAGCCGCGCAGCACCAAGCGCTCCACCTCCACCAAGGTTGCGGAGCAGACCGCGCCGAAGCGTGCGACCAAGCGCGCCTCCTCGCAGACCTCCGTGTCGTCCTACCCCGGTGCCGGCGCGTTCGTGCTGGGCCACCGGGACCCCGCGGTCACCCTGCTCGGCAAGCGTCTGCAGGCGCACGGCTTCGGCAGCTTCTACAAGGTCGGTGCCGGCCCGACGTTCACCTCGGCCGACAAGGCCGCCGTCGCCGCCTTCCAGAAGTCCCTCGGTTGGACCGGCTCCGACGTGAGCGGCTACCCCGGCCCGGTCACCTGGGCCAAGCTCATGGCGCCCGCCAGCTGAACCACGCCTCTCTGAGCACCGGCTCACGTGTGGGGGTCGACCCGGAACGGGTCGGCCCCCACACGGCTGTCCGCGTCCGAACGTGTGGGTTCTGACGCGAAACGACACGCTGCCGGGCGCGACGTGAGGTATCCCACAAATCCGTACGGTACGTAGCGGAAACATCGGGACAACTCCCTCCGGAGTGGGCTGTCCCGGCGGCCCTTCGTCACTGAGAGCAACCTTGTTGGCAGCCTGAGCCGAACCTGTGGTTTGTCTCAAACCGATAACGGGCCCTAGAGTCTCCTCCGACGTCGCCGCTGCCCCCCGTGGGCCGGCGGCTTGTCGCGGAGAGACACTCTCCGCCTCGGGCACAACTCCATACCCCCGAAATTTCAGCAGCGCATGCCCCCTACGCCGAGCGTCATCCAGAGGGCACCCCCGCCGGACACACTTGGTCCGGGCGCAGGATGACAGTGGAGGACCCACTTCGACCCGCCCCGCGGGTCTTGGGGTGAAGCCGCAGTAGCGGCCGGGCACCTGACCGCCCGAACCCGACAGCTCACTTCACAGGCGTCGTCAGGAGAGGAACTCCCCCCACCATGCGTTACACCCCCCGTCATTCGGCCGCGCCCAAGCGCGCCTCCAAGCGCATCGCCACCGTCGGTCTGACGACCGCTGCCCTGGCGCTCGGTGGCGGTTTCGCCACCGCCGGCACCGCCAACGCCGCCTCTGTCGGCACCTGGGACCGCGTCGCGGCCTGCGAGTCCGGCGGCAACTGGTCCATCGCCACCGGCAACGGCTTCTACGGCGGTCTGCAGTTCACCCGCTCCACGTGGCTCGGCTACGGTGGCGGCGCCTACGCCCCCACCGCCAACCGCGCCTCCAAGGCCCAGCAGATCGCCATCGCCGAGCGCGTCCTCGCCGGCCAGGGCCCGGGTGCCTGGCCCGTCTGCTCCCGCCGCGCCGGCCTGACCCGCGGTGGCGCCGCCGCTCCGGCCTCCCGCTCCACGGTCCGCAAGGCCGTGAAGAAGAAGGTCGTCAAGAAGCGCGTCGTCAAGAAGAAGCGCTATGTCTCCAAGAAGCGCTACGTCCTCAAGAAGCGCTACACCCGCTCGGGCAAGCGCTACTACGTGCGCGTCTACGTCCGCCGCTGATCGCGGGGCGTCGCGCACGCCCTGCCCCAGCTCGTGACATCGAGGGCCGGCATCATCTCTGAGGGGGATGCCGGCCCTCAGTCATGCCCGCGCACGCTCGCGTGCACCGCTGTCTCGCCCGTCTCACGTGGCAGGGCGAGACATCCTCGCCGCGGTGTGCAGCCGCCCCGGCCCGAGTCCGTTTAGGGCCCGCCACGCGTCGCCGACTAGGATCGGACGGCATGTATGACGGAGCCCGCCGCACGGCCGCGCCCCCGTCATCCCGCTGGAGTGGCGCAATCGGTAGCGCACCTGTCTTGTAAACAGGTGGTTGAGGGTTCGAGTCCCTTCTCCAGCTCTGTGACCTGCAGGTCCAGGCCGTGTCAACGGCGGTCGGCGTGTTCGCGGATGAAGTCCACGATCACCGGGAAGGCCGGTCGAGCTCGGCACCGAAGAAGGCCGCCGCGGCCTTCAGAATCGAGTTCGCGCGCTTGAGCTCGGCGTTCTCCCGCTGCAACCGGCGGACCTCGGCCGATTCCTCGCTCGTGGCCCCTGGCCGGGCGCCCGCGTCGACCTGTGCCTGGCGGACCCACCTGCGGACCGTCTCCGGGGTGCCGACCCCGAGCAGCTCCGCAACCCCGGTCATCGCCGCCCACTGCCACTCACGCTCCCCGACGTTCTCAGCGACCATGCCGGACCGCCCGTTCCTTCAACTCAGACGGGTACCGCCTGTGCCTGTCTCCTGGCATGACTCCAACCTTCCCAAGGTTCGAAGTCTCCGGACACTCCGGGCGGTTCATGACGAACCGCGCCGTGAACCGCTGACGACCAACTTCACGTCATGCCGATTTGCGGATGTGCGATCACGGCCGCTTGAGGTCTGATACGTCGCCGAAGCCGGAGAAGCCCGCGGATCGGTACGTCGCGAGGGCAGCGGGGTTGGAGCCTTCGGCGACGACGACTACCGACGAGGCGCCGCGCTCTTGGAGTGCTCGCGCCCCCGCCAACGTGATGGCCACTCCGTAGCCCTTGCCGTGGTGGCTCCGGTGGACGCCCATCGGCTCCACCAGGCCCGGTCGTCCGGGCCCAGCGCTCCACACTCTCGTGACGGCGACCGGTGCGTCGTCACCGTCGTGGGCGATCAGGCTGTGCGCGCGGTCGGCGAAGGGTCCAGTCATCATCTGTGCCCAGCGTGCCGCGAACCGAGCCTTGTCGTCGCCCTTGTAGGGAGTGCCCTTGAAGGAGGACCAGTGGACGCTGGTCCAGTCCTCGGCCGCCTCGGGCCCGACCTCGGACACCCGCAGGCCAGTCTCGTCCAAGCGAGAGAGGTCCGTTGGGGTGGTCAAGCGCAGTGACATGGGCGTCCCCGGCTCGTCATCCACCCATCCTGCCTCTTCAAGGGCCGTCCGCAGGGCGGTAGCGCCTCGCGCCTCGACAATGGCATCCCCGCGAACAAACAGGTCCGCCGCGTGGGACGCGAGGTCATTCGCGATGCATTCAGCCACCCCGATATCGTCGGCGTGGGCTGGGTCCACAGCCAATCGGAGCACATCCGACCCGTCGAGCATTCGCACGGCCAGGGGCACCCCGATCGCTTCCAGACCCGCAGGTCGTGGGCCATCTGGGCGGCCCCGACTGAGGAGTGCCAGCCGAGGTTGCCCGGGTGCAGGTGCCCCGACCACGGGTCGGCCTGCCACCGGCTCAGGGTCCGGGCAATGCCCGCCAGTTGGTCGGGCCACGGGGTGACGAGCTCGAGTTCCATGATCGTCATCCAAGGGCGAACGAGAGACCAATAGCAACCACTTTTGCCAGAGTCACTCGCGCGCCCTCATGCCGCGCTTCGCGCTGCTCGGTGAACGAGTGCTTGAGTCTTGTCAGGGTGCTGCCAGGTCGACGCCGACCTCGGCGGCGATGGAGCGCACCAGCCGGGTCAGGCGTGCCGCACGACCGGGCATGGTGTCGCGGTAGTTGAGGAGGGTGAGCAGGCCGGGTCCCACAAAGGCATATGCACGGGCGCGCAGCCAGGTGGCCTCGTCGGCGCGCGTGGCCTGGCGGAGTATCTCTCGTGCCGGAGCATCGAACAGGTTCCACGCGTAGAGCAGATCCGCCGCTCGATCGCCCACGCCGAGGGAGCCGAAGTCGATGACCCCGGCAAGGTGTCCATCAGGGCGTGTCAGAAGGTTCTCGTCGGACAGGTCCGTGTGCACGAGGCACAGCGGAGTGGTGCGGGCTGGCACGTCTCGCACTCGCCGCCATGCCTCGCGCACCGCGGCTGGGTCGAAGATGTCGGCCAACCCGTCGGCGACTTTCTCTGCCCACGCGTCGGTTTGCTCGGTGACGGGGTCGTCGCACCGGTAACCCCAGCGCTGTGGACCGGCAGAGACACCGGAGACGTCCACCCCGTGAAGCTCGGTGCAGAAAGCCGCCAAATCGGTGGCGAGAACCTGCTGGGCAACCGGTCCGAGGTCACCGGGTCGGTCGCCCTCAAGCCACGTCACGATCGCCCATGGAAGCGCGAACGTTGCGGATGGCTCGCCCCTCAGCACCAGCTCTGGCGTGGGCGTCGTCGTTGCGGCCGCTATCCGTGGAAGCCAGGCCACTTCCGTTTCGAGGTCAGCGCTGTATCCGCGCGATCGGGGTAGCCGAACTGCCATGGTGTCACCCAAACGGAAGACCCAGTTGCTGCTGCCTGCACTATTGCTCACGGAGATCGGAAGGCCAGCGAAGGACGGGGCCTGCTCCCGCACCAACCCGGCTACCAGCTCGACGGCAGGTGCGACCTCCCCACCGCTGCTCTTGTCGGTCAACAACATGGAGGAACGCTCTCACGCAGCCGCCGGGACGTCGATCAGATTTTCTCGAACAGAGCGCGCCGACGACGTTCGCATCTGCCGCGGCGCGTGCGTCACGACTGCCGTATCTGCGAGGCTCACCTTCGTGACTATGAAGGACAGCGAGAGTCTGAACGGCCGGCTGTTGCGGGCGGTGCTGGCGGATTCGGTGTGTCGAACGATCCTCGATCGGATGCCTGAACTCGCCCTGCCGGAGTGGTGGCTGACGGCTGGCGCGATCTTCCAGAACGTGTGGAACGACGTCGAGGGCCACCCTGCGGGCTACGGCGTCAAGGATTACGACGTGTTCTACTTCGACACCGACCTGAGCTGGGAAGCAGAGGACGCCGTCATCCGACGAGCGGCTGAGCTGTTTGGTGGCCTTGGAGCGAAGATCGAGCTCCGCAATGAGGCCCGAGTCCACCTCTGGTACGAGGAAAAGTTCGGGACGCCTGCGTCGCCGTTTCGTAGCGCGACCGATGCCATCGACGCGTTCGCGGCGACCACGTGTTCTGTCGGCGTCACCCGCGACCGGGACCGTTGGCGTATCCACGCGCCGTTCAGCCTCCACGACACCTTCGGAATGCACATGAGGCCCAACCGCAGGCTGGCTCCGCGCCATGTCTACGAGACGAAGGTGGCACAGTACCGAGAGCGATGGCCCTCTCTGGCCGCCGACCCCTGGTAGGAGTGCGTCGACGCGCGCGCTCATCGCACGTGCCCCAGGTCGCCCACCTCACCACGCTTTCGGGCTACGTGCACCACCGCCTGACCGGCCGACGGGTGCTCGGGATCGGCGACGCCAGCGGGATGTTCCCGATCCTCGACGGCGACTACGACGCGGACCGGTTGGCCGCCTACGACGGGCTGCTCGCCGAGCACGGCCTGACCGGCTCGCTGCGCGACCTGCTGCCCACCGTGCTCACCGCCGGTGCCGACGCCGGCATCCTGACCGAGGACGGCGCGAGGCTGCTCGACCCCACCGGCCGGCTGCAGCCAGGCGCCCCGCTCTGCCCGCCCGAGGGGGACGCCGGCACCGGCATGGTCGCCACCAACGCCATCACCCCGCGCACCGGCAACGTCAGCGCCGGCACCAGCATCTTCGCCATGGTCGTGCTCGAGGAGCCGCTCGCGGCCGCCCACCCCGAGATCGACGTGGTGACCACTCCCGTCGGTGACCCGGTCGCGATGGTGCACTGCAACAACGGCGCCAGCGAGATCGACGCCTGGGCAGGGGTGTTCGGCGAGCTGGCGCGCGCGGTGGGGTCGCCCGCCGGGGCCGCCGAGATCTTCTCCGCGCTGTTCACCGCCACCGCCTCGGCCGCCCCCGACGCCGGCGGGGTCACCGCCTACAACTACCTCGCCGGCGAACCCATCACCCGGGTCGAGGACGGGCGCCCGCTGGTGGTGCGCACCCCCGACAGCGCGCTCACCCTGGGCAACCTGGTGCGAGCCCAGCTGTACGGCGTCTTCGCCAACCTCCGCCTGGGCATGGACGTGCTGGCGCGAGAAGGGGTCCGGATCGACGGGTTGCTCGCCCACGGCGGCCTCTTCACCACCCCCGGGGTGGCCCAGTCCGCGCTCGCGGCCGCGCTGCAGGTGCCCGTCACCGTCGGCCAGTCCGCCGCCGAGGGCGGCGCATGGGGGATGGCACTGCTCGCCGACCACCGGGTGCGCGGCCAGGGGCGCCCGCTCGCCGAGCACCTCGCGCAGGAGGTCTTCGTCGGCGCCGAGACGAGCACCGTCGAGCCCGACCCGGTGCTGGTCGCCGGCTACGACCGCTACCTGCAGCGCTTCGTCGCCGGGCTGCCGGCGGTGCGGGCGGCCGCCGGGCTCGGTGCCAGCTGATGGCCGACGCCCCGCCGGTCAGCGCTCGGCGTACGCGTTCAGGTAGGAGTCCTCGCCGCGGCGTTGCATGGCGAGCAGCTCGGCATACACCCCACCAGAGGTGGCCAGCTGGGCAGGCGAGCCGATCTCGTCGACCCGACCGTCCTTGATCGTCACGATCCGGTCGACGCCCGCGATGGTGGACAGCCGGTGGGCGATGATCAGCGAGGTGCGTCCCGCCATGAGCTGCACGAGGCCCTCCTGCACGGCGCGCTCCGAGCGGGTGTCGAGCGCGCTGGTGGCCTCGTCGAGGACCAGCACGGAGGCGTCCTTGAGCATGGCGCGAGCGACGGAGATGCGCTGCTTCTGGCCACCGGAGAGCTTGAGGCCGCGCTCGCCGATCATGGCGTCGAACTCGCCGTCCAGCTTGCCGATGAAGACGCTTGCGTTGGCGCGCTCGGCCGCCAGCGCGACCTCGTGCTGGGACGCGGTGGGGTGGCCGTAGCGGATGTTCTCGCCGACGGTGTCGGAGAAGAGCGACGGGTCCTGGAAGACCAGGGAGATCCGACGGCGCAGCTCGTCGTGGGGGAGCGTGGCGATGTCGACGCCGTCGAGGCGGATCTGCCCGCCGCGCAGCGGATAGAGGCCTAGCAGCAGGTTGACCAGGGTGGTCTTGCCGCCGCCGGACTCGCTGACCAGGGCGACCCGCTCACCGGGCCGTATGTCGAAGGTGACGTCACGCAGCACGTCGGGACCGTCGCCGTAGCCGAAACGCACGTCCTCGAACTCCAGCACCGGGGCGCCCTCGGGACGGGAGGGCAGCGCCGGCATCTCCTGCACGTGCTCGACCTCGGTCGCCGCCATGACGCGGAAGTAGTCGCGCGACCCCGCCACTGCGCGCTGCGAGGCGTCGAGGACCCAGCTCATCATCTCGACGGGCATGCGGGCCATCGCGATCAGCTGGATCAGCAGCACCATCTGGCCGACGGAGAAGCCGCCGTCCAGGGTCCGCCAGAAGATGAGGAGGTACATCGCCGCGAAGGCCAGGTTGAGGACGCCGCGACGGATCACGTCCATCGTGTGCCAGTGCCGCGACTGCTCCTTGGTGGTGCTGTCGGTGCGCATGAAGTGGTCGGTGAAGGTGTCGAGCTCGTGCCGCTCGCGGGTGAAGGACCGCACCACCCGGATCTGCCCCACGACCTCGGCGAACCGGCCGCCCGCCGTGTCGACGTGATGGTTCTTGTCGGCCTCGAGCCGCTGCCACGTGCGGGACGTGAGCCCCGTGAGCCAGACATAGGTCGGGAAGACGACGGCCAGCAGCACCGCCAGCGGCCAGTAGTAGATCGCGCTGATCAAGAGCACCGCCGCCGTCTGGATCAGCATGGTGAAGAAGGTGTTGGCGAGCGACTTCGCGAAGTTGGAGACCTCGGTGATCGAGCGGTTGAGCCGCGACACGATCGTGCCGGTCATCTCGTCGTCGAACCAGCTCTGCGGCAGCCGCAGCAGCTTGTCGAGGTAGCGCGTCGACAAGATCGCGCGGATCCGGTTGCTGAGGACGTCGCCGGTGTAGCCGCCGAGGTTGGAGACCACCGTGCTGACCAGCTCCGCCGCGAGGATCGCCAGCGTGAGCAGCCCCAGCGTCGGGAAGGCGGCGGTGCCCCGCCCGCTGCGGACCGCGTCGACGATGGTGTCGGTGGCCCGCCCGACGAGGAACGGCGTCGCCAGCCCCGCGCTCGCGGTGACGATCGCGCAGGCCGCCACCCCCAGGTAGTAGGGACGCAGCTCGGCGGTGAACCGGATGATCCGGGCGAGGGAGGCCACGATGCCCTCCTCGCGCGCCTGCTCGGCCGGCGCGTCGCCGGCGATGGTGGTGCGCGCGGCGGCGCTGACGCTGGTGCTCAACGGGCTCCCTCGGTGACGGTGCTCATGCGTCCACGAGACGACATCAAGCGGACGTGAGGTCAACACCGGCGGCGGCGGGACTCTTCCCGTCGCGGTCAGCAGAGGTCCAGCAGGGCCTCGGCATAGGCGCACTCGAGGTCGCCGTTGGTCGTATGCCGTTCCCGCTGCCCGTCGTTGGTGAGGACACGCCATACGGGCCCTTGCTCAGCGAGTCCCGGCTCCCGGTGCACCGACCGCAGCCGGTCACCCAGCAGCGCGCGCAGCTGGTCCTCGCGCGGCAGCCACACCGTCTGGTCGAGCCCGACCGAGTCCAGCGCCCACTCCGTCGTCCCGTTGAAGCCGAGCACGGACTGGTCCGCGTAGTGGTGCAGCTCGATCGTCAGGTCGCTGATCCAGTAGGTCTGGTCGGCGAGCGTGTCGACATCGATCGCGAACCGGTCGCCCGGCTGCGGCTCCCACAGCACGCCCGCGGCCGCGAGGCGGCGGGCGAGGTCCAGCGTCAGCATCTGCCCATCCTGCCTCACCGCGCGCGCGGACGTCGGACGAGTGCGAGGCTCGGGCATGGAGCTTCCGGAGCTCGTGGACGACTGGAGGAGCCTGCGCCCAGGCCGGGCGGTGCACGCCGCGTCAGTCGTTGGCGACCTGCACGACCTCGCCGCCCGTGATGCGGACGAGCTCGTCGAAGGTGAGGGGGAACAACGTGTCCGGCGTCCCGCCGGCGGCCCACAGCTGCTCGTGCTGCCGCAGCGCCTCGTCCACGACCGTCTGCAGAGGAGCGGGGTGCCCCACCGGCGCCACGCCACCGATGACCTGCCCGGTGGCGTAACGCACCTCGTCGGCGGAGGCCATGTGCACCTCGACCACGCCGAGCGCGCGCTCCAGCACCTCGAAGTCCACCCGATGCGCGCCGCTCGTCATCGCCAGGATCGGCGCGCCGTCGGCCATGATCACCAGCGAGTTGGCGATGGCGCCGACCTCGCAGCCGACCAGCTCGGCGGCGTCCTTCGCCGTCCGCGCGGGCGTGGCCAGCACCCGCACCCGGCCGTCGACGCCGGCCTCGTCGAGGGCGGCCTGCACGTCCTGCGCGCGGCGCGGGAGGTCGGAGGAGGAGGTGGCGTCGGGCGCAGTCGTCATACGCCCCAGCCCATCACGACAGGCGGTATGCCGCCAACCCCCGCCGCCACCCGCGATCCGGCGCATGGGCCGGCTGCGTTCAGGAGCGGCGACCGCGGCGGCGGGGTCGGCCGTGGGGTGCCGAGAGAGCCTGGTCGAGCGACAGGTCCCCGGGGCTGGTGAGCGCCAGCAGCAG
Source organism: Arsenicicoccus cauae (assembly GCF_043162025.1). NCBI lineage: Bacteria > Bacillati > Actinomycetota > Actinomycetes > Micrococcales > Intrasporangiaceae > Arsenicicoccus > Arsenicicoccus cauae. Next base: position 1,508,628 of record NZ_CP171001.1, read on the forward strand.
CGCCGCGACCCCGATGGCTGCCACGAGCTCCCACCCGCAGTTGTCGACGAGCACGCCGTGGCCTCGGTGCACGAAGGCGTAGGCGCCCGCCATCAGCAGGGCCACGAGCGAGCCCGCCACCCAGGTGAACAGGCCCAGCAGGATGCAGATCCCCCCCACGAACTCGATGGTCGCGGCGACGATCGCGGCGAGCGTCGGCACGGGCACCCCGGACCGGGCCATCTGCGCCACGACCCCGTCGATCCCGATGATCGTGAGCTTCTGCCACCCGTGGGCGATCAGCACGAGCCCGAGGAGGATCCGGCACCCCAGCAGCAGGACCGCTCGCACGGGATTGTCGGAGAAGGGGGTCTGGTGGAGCGAGGCCATGCGGGCCAGCCTACGGCGCCTGCGGCGCGCTCAAGGCTCGACCCAGACACCCTCGTCCCACGCCCGCTCGAACGTCGGGACCCACCGGTCGACGTCGAGTCCCTTGCGCGACAACCAGTCTCGCGAGTAGTAGCTGTCGGCGTAGCGACCGCCGCCGTCGCACAGCAGCGTCACGACGGACCCGTGCTCGCCGCGAGCCCGCATCTCGCACACCAGCTTCAGCGCGCCAAAGAGGTTGGTGCCGGTCGATCCGCCGGCGAACAACCCTGTGCGAGAACGCAGCACGTGGATCCCGGCGATCGAGAAGGCGGAGTTCTCGGGGTCCGTGACGCACAGGCGGGTCAGGTGGCCGCCATACCGCAGGTGTCGGCCGATGGTCGCGGAGGTGCCGCCGGTCCCGGCTGCGGTGACGATCCAGGCGGGGGCGGGGTGGGGCTCGAGCCGCAGCTGGTCGAAGATGGACTCCGCGATGTTGTTGTTGCCCCGCCAGTCGGTCGCGCGCTCGGCATACGTGAACTGGTCCATGTAGTGGCCGCCGAGCCGCCTGGCGAGCTCGACCGCCGTCGGATACAGCGTCGCGGGGTCGTCGATGAACTCGCACCGCCCGCCGTTGCGCTCGATGAGGTCGATCTTGGTCTGGCTGGTGCTGCGCGGCATGACCGCGATGAACTCCAGCCCCAGCAGCCGCGCGAACCACGCCTCGCTGACGGCCGTGGAGCCGCTCGACGCCTCGATGATCGGGGTGTCCGGGCCCACCCACCCGTTGCACAGGGCGTAGAGGAACAGCGACCGTGCGAGTCGGTGCTTGAGCGAGCCGGAGGGATGGGTGGACTCGTCCTTGAGGTAGAGCTCGATGCCCCAGGCCTGCGGCAGCTGCACGGGCAGCAGGTGCGTGTCGGCGGAGCGGTTGGCGTCGGCCTGGACCGCGCGGATCGCCCGGGCGACCCAGGCCCGCCGCCCGGGGTCGCTGCGATCGACGTCACGGGCCGTGGCCGACAGGGTCATGGCCCGAGCCTAGCCCGCGGCCCTAGGGTGGACCGTCCCGGGTCGACGGCGTCGCCGGACGACTCCGAGCCCCCGACCAAGGAGACGAACCATGACGTTGCGCATCGGGTACAAGGCGTCCTCGGAGCAGTTCGCGCCGCGCGAGCTCGCGGACTATGCCGTGCTGGCCGAGGAGCTCGGTCTCGACAGCGCGTTCATCGCGGACCACTTCCAGCCCTGGCGGCACCTCGGCGGGCATGCCCCGTCGAGCATCCCGTGGCTCGCGCACGTCGCGGCCCGCACCGAGCGGATCATGCTCGGCACCTCGGTGATGACCCCGACCTTCCGCTACAACCCGGCGATGGTGGCGCAGTCGTTCGCGACGCTGGCGTGCCTGCACCCCGGCCGGCTGGTGCTCGGCGTCGGCACGGGCGAGGCGCTCAACGAGATCGCCGTCGGCTCGGTCCACGGGGACTGGCCGGAGTTCAAGGAGCGCTTCGCCCGCCTCCGGGAGGCCGTCGAGCTCATGCGCCGCCTGTGGACCGAGGAGCGCGTGACCCACGAGGGTGACTACTACCGGACGACGGACGCGACGGTCTACGACCGGCCGGAGTCTCCCGTGCCCGTCTACGTCGCTGCCGGGGGGCCGATGGTCGCGCGGTATGCCGGCCGTAAGGGCGACGGCTTCATCTGCACCTCCGGCAAGGGGCGCGAGCTGTATGCCGACCAGCTCGTCCCCGCCGTCGTCGAAGGTGCGGGCAAGGCGGGGCGCGACCCCTCGAGCATCGACCGGATGATCGAGATCAAGCTGTCCTACGACCCGGATCCAGCTGCGGCGCTGGAGAACTGCCGGTTCTGGGCGCCGCTGTCCCTCACCGCCGAGCAGAAGCACTCGTTGCACGACCCGGCCGAGATGGAGGCCGCCGCCGACGCGCTGCCCATCGAGCAGGTGGCCCGGCGCTGGATCGTGGCGTCGACGCCGGAGGAGGTCGTGGACCAGGTCAGGTCCTACACCGACCTCGGCTTCGACCACCTGGTCCTGCACGGGCCGGGTCACGACCAGGAGCGCTACCTGCGGTCGCTGGCGGAGCAGGTGCTGCCGGCGTTGCGCGAGCTGGAGCCCGCTCCGCTGCCCGAGCCGCCGTCGCAGGCCCCCGCCGGCGACGCCAGGTGAGCTGGGAGCTCAGCGTGGGTCGTCAGGCTGCCCGCGATCAGCCCTGCGTCGGCGCTGCTGCCCGGGGTGCTCGGCTCGCCTCCGCCGCATCCCGCGAGGACGATCGTGAGGGCCGTCAGGGGCGCCGCCTGGACCGGCTTCATCGCCCCAGGGCAGCCGGGTCCCGGGGCCGGGCGGGCTCAGTCGAGCGCCGCGAGCAGCTCTCGTATGACGCGGCCGGGGTCGCCCGCGCGCATCACGTCGCCCATGAGGGCTACCCCGTGCGCGCCGGCGGCGACGGCCTCGGCGGCGTTGCTCGGCGAGATGCCTGCCAGGGCAAGGACCTTCGTGTCGCCGAGGGCCACGGCGTCGAGCGCGCGCCGTAGTCCTGCGGGTCCGAGCGCGGGGCCGTACCCCGGCTTGGAGGTGGTGTCGGCAAACGGCGAGAGCGTGACGTAGTCGCAGCCCTGCTCCGCCGCGGCGCGCAGCTCGGCCGCGTCGTGCGTCGAGCGCCCCACCAGCGGGGCGTGCGGCGGGACGGGATCGCTGCGGCGCAGGTGCACGCCGTCGGCCACGGCACGCCACGGCGCGGCGACCGGAAGGGGAGCCGCCACGACGAGCCGGCCACCCACGGGCCGCAGCACCCCCGCGAGCGAGGTGGCGAGGGCGAGCCGGCGGTCGTCGGGCAGGTCCCGCTCGCGCAGGCACACCCACCGCGCCCCGGCGTCGACGCACCGCCCGACCTGCTCGACCAAGGAGCGACCGGGCGGCAGCTGCGAGCGGTCCGTGAGGACCAGCAGGGGCAGCGGCGAGGGCATCAGTCGATGCGGCCTTGCGTGGGAGAGGACGCGAGGGCGTGCCGGCGGACGGGGATGCGGCCGGCACCGTGGGCGAGCCGCCCCGCGATGGTCGCGTGCCGGATCGCGGCGGCCATCGCGGCCGGGCGCTCCGAGCGGGTGACCGCCGAGGCGACGAGCACGGCGTCGCAGCCGAGCTCCATGGCGAGGGCGGCGTCCGAGGCGGTGCCGAGGCCGGCGTCCAGGACGACGGGCACGGAGACGGCCTCGCGGATCAGCTCGATGTTGTGGGGGTTGCGGATGCCGAGGCCCGAGCCGATGGGGGACCCGAGCGGCATGACGGCCGCGCAGCCGAGGTCGGCGAGCCGGCGCGCCACCACGGGGTCGTCCGTGGTGTAGGGCAGCACGGTGAAGCCGTCGTCCACCAGCTGCTCGCACGCGTCGAGGAGCTCGACGGCGTCGGGCAGCAGGGTGCGGTCGTCGGCGATGACCTCGACCTTGATCAGGTCGGTGCCGAGGGCCTCCCGGGCCAGCTGGGCGGTGAGCACGGCCTCGCGCGCCGTGTAGCACCCGGCCGTGTTGGGCAGCAGCCGACACCCGAGGCGACGCAGCAGGCCGAGCGTGTCGTCCTGCCCCGAGGTCGAGATGCGGCGCATCGCCACGGTCACGAGGCTGGGCCGGGCGGCGACGATCGCGGCCTCGAGGTCGGCGATGCGCCGCGAGCCACCCGTGCCGAGGAACAGCCGCGAGGACAGCTCGTGACCTCCGAGGACGAGCGGGTCATCCTGCCGTATGTCGCTCGCAACGGCGTGAGGAGTGGTGGTGGTCATGGCGATTCAACCTCCCTGCATGGCGGTGACGATCTCGACCTGGGCGCCGTCGTCGAGCGTGCGGCCCTGCCACCGGCCGCGGGCCACGACGGCGTGGTCGACGGCAACGGCGATGCCGTCGGGCGTCAGCCCGAGCTCCGCGACGAGTCCGGCGACGTCGAGACCCTCTGCGAGAGAACGGGTCTCACCGTTGATGGTGATCTGCATGGCGTGTCCTCACTGTGGTGTCGGTGGGCTGAGTGGGAGCGGGGTGGGGGTGTAGCGGGTGGCTGCGAAGGGGGCCGCCTCGGCGACGTCGGTGGTGCCGTCGAGGACCAGCTCGGTCACCAGGTCGGCGGTGACGGGGGCGAGCAGCATGCCGTGGCGGAAGTGTCCGGTCGCCACGACGAGGCCGGGCGTGCCCACCCGCCCGAGCAGCGGCCCGTTGTCCGGGGTGCCGGGCCGCAGCCGGGCGACGGCGTCGACGAGCGTCAGCTCGCCCACCTCCGGCAGCAGCGTCGTGGCGGCGCGGAGCAGCTCGAGCAGACCGCGCCCGGTGACCTGGGTGTCGCCGAGCTCCTCGGACGTCGCGCCGATCACGAGCTCCCCGGTCGCCCGGGGGATGAGATAGACGTGGTCGCCGTGCACCGTCCCCCGGACCGTGTGCCCGAGCAGGCCGCGCGCCCCCGACATGCGCAGGATCTGGCCCTTGACCGGGCGCAGGGGCAGGTGCACCAGCTCGGCCACGCCGGGCACGCCCCCGCTGTCGACGCCTGACGCGAGCACCACGGTGTCGCACCGGGACTCGAGGGGCGGGCCGTGGTCGCAGGAGGTCACCCCGACGACCCGACCGTCCTCGAGGACCAGCCCACCGCGCCGCGGGACCAGCTCGACCCCCGCGCGGGCGGACGCGGCCAGCAGCCCCTGGACCACGAACCGGTTGTCGACCCACAGGTCGCTCTCGACCAGCAGCGCGGTGCGCGCCCCGGGGGCCAGGGCCGGCGCCACCCAGCGGAGCTCGCGCGACGAGAGTCGTTGGTAGGGCAGGGAGTAGCGCTCCAGCAGGTCGGCTGTCCGCCATACCTCCCGGGCATCGTCCAGGTCCATCCCCACGTGCAGGGCACCCTCGGTGTGCAGGTCGGGCGAGATGTCGGAGCCGGCCTCGAGGCGCGCGGCAAAGTCCGGCCAGCGGGCGTGCGACGCCAGGGCCAGGGCGAGCAGGTCCTCCTCCTCGTAGGTCGCCTCGCTCACCGGCGCCAGCATGCCGCCGGCGGCATGCGACGCGCCCTGGCCGGGGGAGGGGTCCCACAGCTCGACGTCGGCGCCGCGACGAGCCAGGGACCAGGCGCAGGCGAGGCCGACGACACCCCCGCCGAGGACGACGACCCTGGGGCCCGGTGAGGACATCTGCGCTCCGATCTCCCTGACCCGCATGACCGGGCCGGTGCGGCGGTCGAGACCAGACATCAGGTCTCCTCTCAGCCCGGTGCTCCGGGCTCCCGCGAGGACCTCAACATCCTAGGCCGTGGTCGCACCCGCGCGGGAGACGGCACCACCGGGTCGCGCCACCGGGCCGCACCACCGGTCGTGGCCGGTCGGGCGCCCCAAGGAGGTGGAGTCAGCGCGGCGGCATGCGCAGCGCGCCGTCCAGGCGGATCACCTCTCCGTTGAGCATGGGGTTGGCGACGATGTGCTCGGTCAGGGCCGCGAACTCCTCCGGGCGACCGAGGCGCGAGGGGTGCGGGACCATGGCGCCCAGGCTGGCCCGGGTCTCCTCCGGCATGCCGGCCATCATGGGCGTCTCCATGATGCCGGGGGCGATGGTCATCACCCGGATGCCCTTGTCCGCGAGGTCGCGGGCGGCCGACAGGGTGAGGCCGACGATGCCGGCCTTGGAGGAGGCGTAGGCCGCCTGACCGACCTGCCCGTCGTAGGCCGCGATCGACGCGGTGCTGATGATGACGCCGCGGTCCCCGTCGACCGGCTCGTTGGAGGCCATCGCCGCCGCCGCGAGGCGCATGACGTTGAAGGTGCCGACGAGGTTGATGTCGATGACCGCCTTGAACGTCTCGAGGGGGAGTGGGCCCTTGCGGCCCACCACGCGGCCCGGTGTGGCGACGCCGGCGCACGACACGGCGACCCGCAGCTCCCCGAGCCCGGCCGCGGCCTCCACCGCCGCCTGCACCTGGGCCTCGTCGCGGACGTCGGCGACGCAGAAGCGCGCCCGGTCGCCCAGCTGGGCCGCCACCTCGGCGCCGCGCGAGGACTCGAGGTCGACGATGACGACGGCCGCCCCGGCGGCGTGCAGGGCGCGGGTGGTGGCCTCCCCGAGGCCGGAGCCGCCGCCGGTGACGAGGGCGACGGTCTGGTCGGTGATCTTCAAGAGTTGTCCTGTCCTTGTGGGAGATTGGCGAAGGGATGGGCGAGCGTGCCGCGTGCCGCGGCAGCGGGGTGAGGGTCAGCCGCGCAGCAGCGCCCGGGAGATGACCAGGCGCTGGATCTGGTTGGTCCCCTCGAAGATCTGGGTGACCTTGGCCTCGCGCAGGTATCGCTCGACCGGGAAGTCCATGGTGTAGCCGGCGCCGCCGAGCACCTGCACCGCGTCGGTCGTGACCTGCATGGCCGCGTCCGTGGCGGTCAGCTTGGCCACCGACGCCTGCTTGCCGACCTCACGCCCGGCGTCCTTCATCCGGGCAGCCAGCAGATAGGTCGCGCGCGCCTGCTGCACGTGGGCCTCCATGTCGGCGAGCAGGAAGGCCAGGCCCTGGAACTCGCCGATCGTGCGGCCGAACTGCACCCGCTCCCTGGCGTAGCGCACGGCCACGTCCAGGGCTGCCTGGGCCAGGCCCGTGGCGCACGCCGCGATGCCCAGACGCCCCGCGTCGAGGGCGGCCAGCGCGATCGGCATACCCTGTCCCTCCGCGCCGATGCGGCGGCCCTCGTCGACCTCGACCCCCTCGTAGTAGACCTGACGGACCGTGTCGCAGTCCAGGCCCATCTTGCGCTCGGGCTCGGCGAAGCCCAGGCCCGGCGCGTCACCCGGCACGACGAAGCAGGAGATGCCCCTGGAGCCCTCGTCGCTCGTGCGGGCGAAGGTCGTGTAGAAGTCGGCGTGGCCGGCGTGCGAGATCCACGCCTTGGTGCCGCGGAGGGTGTAGGGACCCGAGTCCCCTTGTCGGGTGGCCCTGGTCGTCATCGATGCGACGTCGGACCCCGCCTGCGGCTCGGAGAGGCAGTAGGCCCCGAGCTGCTCACCCGAGAGCATCCCGGTCAGCAGGTCACGCTGCTGCTCCTCGGTGCCATAGGTCGCGACCGGGAAGCAGGTGAGCGAGTGCACCGACACGCCCACGGCCACCGACATCCAGGCGTACGCGATCTCCTCGACGACCTGCAGGTAGACCTCGTAGGGCTGGCCGCCACCGCCCAGCTCCTCGGGGTAGGCGAGGGTGAGCAGTCCCGACCTCCCCAGCAGCCTGAAGACCTCGCGGGGGAACTCGTGGGCGGCCTCCATGGCGTCGACCTGGGGGGCGAGCTTGTCGCGGCAGATCTCGCGGGTGAGGTCGATGAGGTCCTGGGACTCGTCGTTGGGCATCAGGCGCTCGGCTGGCATGCCCCGAGGATAGGACTTGACGTCGCGGAAGGCGCAGGGCCGGGAGAGCCGCCGCGACGAGGCGGCGACGTGACCTACAGCACGATCTCGGCGATCTGCCGCACGGTGCGGGCGCTGCCGTGGACGACCATCGTCGTCACCAGCGACTCCTCCCAGGCGGCCAGCTCGTCCTTGATCTTGGCGACCGGGCCGACGAGGGCGACGCGCGACACCATCTCGGTCGACACGGCGGTCACGGCCTCCTCCTTGCGGCCGGCGAGGTAGAGCTCCTGGATGCGCTCGCACTCCGCCTCGAAGCCCAGCCGCGCCACGGCCTCGTAGTGGAAGTTGGCCCCCTTGGCGCCCATCCCGCCGACGTACAGCGCGATGTGCGGACGCAGCCGGTCGGCCGCCCGCTCGACGTCCTCGTCGACCACCACCTGCACGGGCAGCGCGACCTCGAAGTCGGCGGGGCGCTCACCACGCGCCGCGAAGCCCTCGTCGAGGCACCGGCGGTAGAACGAGTCCTCGTAGGGGGAGTAGAACAGCGGCAGCCAGCCGTCGGCGATCTCGGCGGTGAGCGCGACGTTCTTGGGGCCCTCGGCCGCGATCAGGATCGGGATGGTCTCGCGGACGGGGTGCAGCGTGGACTTGAGGGGCTTGCCGAGACCGGTGCCGCCCTCGATCGGCACCTGGTAGTGGCGGCCGGTGTGCTGCACCACGTCCCGACGCATGGCGGCGCGCAGGATCTCGACATACTCCCTGGTCCGGGCGAGGGGCTGCCGGTAGGGCTGGCCGTACCACCCCTCGACGACCTGCGGGCCGCTGGCGCCGATCCCGAGGGCGAACCGGCCGCCGGAGAGGTGGTCCATGGTCATCGCGGCCATGGCGGTGGCGGCGGGGGTGCGCGCCGACATCTGCATGACGGCGGTGCCCAGGGTGAGGCGCGTGGTGCGGGCGCCGAGCCAGGCGAGGGGGGTGAGGGCGTCGGACCCGTAGGCCTCGGACGTCCAGACGGAGTCGAACCCGCACTCCTCGGCGGCCGTGACCGCCTCCTCGACCCCCTCGGGCTTGCCCGCGCCCCAGTAGCCCAGTCCCAGTCCCAGCTTCATCGCCTGCTCCTCACCGTTGGATTACCGGCCAGTATGCCGGTGGGGTGCCGGCAGGACCAGGACGAGGCCGTATGACGAACCCCACCGCCGTCACGGCGCCCGCCCTCCCCCTCGCCGAGCGGTCAGTTGTGGGCGGGGTGGGGTGTCGGGAGGTGACCAGCCGGCGGGGTGGGGTCAGTGACGGGCGGGGGCGAACGCGCGGTGCGGGTCGACCACCTGGAGCGTGGGGTACTTGGGGGAGCGGCCGTCACCCGACGAGCGGCCCGTGAGGCGGCGCTGGACCCAGGGCCCGACGTAGGTGCGGGCCCACTCGACGTTGCCTCGCAGCGCCTCCGAGCGAGCGGGGGCCGTCATGGGCGGCAGCGGCGTGCGCCAGTCGGCGAGCTCGGGCGGGAAGCCGAGGGACTGGAAGGCCTCGGCGGCCACCCGCTCGTGACCGTCCGGCGTCATGTGGATGCGGTCCTCGGACCACATGCGCCAGTCCGTGAGCGGTGTCAGGGCCCACTGGTTGAGCAGGTAGCACTCGTGGCGCTGCGCGATGGCGACGATGTGCGCGATGTACGTCGCGACCCGGCCGCGGGTGAGGCCCACGAGCGGCGCCTCCTTGGGGTCGGTCGGCGTGGCCATGAGCACGTCTGCCCCGGTCTCGCGGATGCGCGCCACGGCGGCCTCGAGCCGGGACGCCAGCGCGTCGATGTCGGCGCGGGGACGCAGGATGTCGTTGCCCCCGCCCACGATCGACACCAGGTCGGGCTGCAGCGCGAGCGCGTCGTCGACCTGGCGGGTCACGATGTCGTCGAGCAGCCGCCCCCGGATCGCGAGGTTGGCGTAGCGCATCTCGCGGCCGTCCTTGGCGGCCACGACGGCCAGCATCGACGCGAGGCGGTCGGCCCAACCGGCATACGCGTCACCCCCGGGAGAGGCCAGGTCCGGGTCGTTCATCCCCTCGGTGAAGGAGTCGCCGACGGCGACGTAGCGGCTCCAGGACCTCGGGTCACGAGCGATGCTCACGGGAGCCTCCAGTCGATGGGTTCGCCACCCTGCTCCTGCAGGGCGGCGTTGGCGCGGCTGAACGGTCGCGAGCCGAAGAACCCGGCGTGCGCGGACAGCGGTGAGGGGTGGGCGGACTCGATGCATGGTATGCCGGGAAGGTGGGGCGCCAGGTTGCGGGCGTCGCGACCCCACAGGATGGCGACCAGCGGTCCGCCTCGATCGACGAGCGCCGTGATCGCCTGCGCGGTGACGGCCTCCCAGCCCTTGCCGCGGTGGCTCGCGGGCTTGCCGGGCTGCACGGTCAGCACGCGGTTGAGCAGCAGCACGCCGTGCTCGGACCAGGGCGTGAGGTCCCCCGAGCTGGGCTGCGGCACACCGAGATCGGTCGTCAGCTCAGAATAGATGTTGACGAGCGAGCGCGGGATCGGGCGCACGTCCGGCGCCACCGAGAAGGACAGGCCGACGGCGTGCCCCGGCGTGGGATAGGGGTCCTGCCCGACGATCAGGACCCGCACGTCCGGCAGCGGCTGCTCGAACGCCCGCAGCACGTGGGCACCGGCAGGCAGGTAGGGGCGCCCCGCCGCGACCTCCGCCCGCAGGAAGTCCCCCATGGCCCGGACCTGGTCCGCCACCGGCTCCAGGGCAGCGGCCCACGTGGGGTGGACGATCGCGGACAGCGGCTGGGGCGGGCTCACGGCGACCACCCTAGACGCCGGCCCGCCCCCTCAGGCGTCGCTCAGGGTGCGGCCAGGGGTTTCCCCTGGGCCTGACGCGGCGTGAGGCCGCTAGCGTCGGGAGCAGCAGCGCTCGGCCTCCCGGTCGGGCGCCACCGGACCCGCGCAAGCGGGCACTCAGCGGAGGGGGACACCACAGATGGGACTGTTCAGCACGCAGCGGCCACGTCACGCGCGCCGTCAGGCGGAACCGCCAGCCGAGAGGGCGGAGCCGGCGGCCGAGACGGTGGAGACCGTGGGGCCGGCGGCCGAGACGGCGGGACGGCAGGAGGCCGGCGCGTCGGCATACGAGCCGGAGGTGGTCCAGGGCGAGGTCGCGGCCTCGACGCGTGGGCTCGCCAAGGTCTACGGCCACGGAGACGCCCGGGTCGTCGCGCTAGGCGGGGTCGACATCGCCTTCGAGAAGGGGCGGTTCACGGCCGTCATGGGGCCCTCGGGATCCGGCAAGTCCACGCTCATGCACTGCGCGGCCGGGCTCGACGCCCCCACGGCCGGGCAGGTGTTCGTCGGCGACACCGAGATCGGCGCGCTCAAGGACCGCCAGCTCACCGAGCTGCGGCGCGACCGCATCGGGTTCGTCTTCCAGGCCTTCAACCTCATCCCGACCCTGACCGCGGAGGAGAACATCCTGCTGCCGCTGTCGATCGCCGGACGCAAGCCCGACCCCGCGTGGTACGACACCGTCATCGACACCGTCGGCCTGCGAGACCGGCTGCAGCACAAGCCATCCGAGCTGTCCGGAGGCCAGCAGCAGCGCGTCGCGTGCGCCCGCGCCCTGGTCAGCAAGCCGCAGATCATCTTTGCCGACGAGCCGACCGGCAACCTCGACTCCCGCTCCGGGGCCGAGATCCTGGGCTTCTTGCGGCGCAGCGTCGACGAGTTCGGCCAGACCATCGTGATGGTCACCCACGACCCCGTCGCCGCCGCCTACTGCGACCGGGTGGTCTTCCTCGCCGACGGACAGATCGTCAGCGAGCTGCTCAGCCCCGGCCGAGAGGCGGTGCTGGAGACCATGTCCCACCTCGACGAGATGGCCCGCGCCCGCCGCGAGTCCCTGCCGAGCGGGGTCTGAGCCATGCTGCGCGCATCGTGGAAGTCCTTGCTGGGGCGCAAGCTCCGGCTCCTCATGAGCGCCCTGGCGATCGTGCTCGGGGTGTCCTTCGTCGCCGGCTCGCTCGTCTTCACCGACATGCTGCAGCAGACCTTCAACGGCATCATGAACGGCACCGTCGCAGACGTGAACGTCCAGCAGCGGGCCGGCGACCAGGAGGTCATGAGCGGCCAGAGCCGCGGCACGATCACCCAGGAGCAGGTCGAGGCCATCGGCCGGGTCGACGGGGTGCAGTCGGCCATCGGGGTCGTGACCGTGCCCGACGCCTTCCTGATCGGCAAGAACGGCAAGGTGATCGGTGGCCAGGGCGCCCCCGCGATCGGTGGCAACGTCGTCGACGCGCCGGCCTACGGCGGGCAGCCGGGCATGGTCATCAAGTCCGGCCGTATGCCGTCCGGGGCCGGGGAGGTCGCCATCGATCCCACGTCGCTGTCGCGCTCCGGCTACCAGCTCGGCGACACCATCACGATCGCCAGCTCGGGCGCCAAGCCGTCCATGCCGGTCCGGATCGTCGGCACGGTGCTGTGGGGTGCCAAGGAGTCCACCGGTGGGGCGACCTACGCGATGGTCGACGCCAGGACCGCCCAGACCCAGTGGATGGGCGGCAAGGACGCCTGGCAGATGGCCTGGGTGACGGCCAGGCCCGGCCAGGACGTCGACGCGCTGGCCGAGCGGGTGGCCGCGGTGGCGCCGGCGGGCTTCGAGACCGTGACGGGGTCGACCCTCGCCAAGCGCAACGAGGACTCCGCCGCGTCGTCGCTCGGCTTCATCTCGACCTTCCTGCTCGTCTTCGCGTTCATCGCCCTCGTGGTCGGGTCCTTCCTCATCGTCAACACCTTCTCGATCCTGGTCGCGCAGCGCTCGCGCGAGCTCGCGCTGCTGCGGGCCATGGGCGCCAGCCGGCCGCAGGTGCGGCGGTCGGTGCTCTTCGAGGCCTTCGTGGTCGGCCTGGTCGGGTCCACCCTCGGCCTGGTCCTCGGGCTGGGCGTGGCGATGGCGATCGCGGCGATGTTCGCCGCCGTGGGGCTGGACATGGGCTCGGTGCGGCCACGGCTGACGCCGGCGCCGGTCCTCTCGGCGTATGGCGTCGGGCTGCTCGTCACGATGCTCGCCGCCTACGCCCCGGCGCGGAAGGCCTCGAGCGTGCCTCCTGTCGCTGCGATGACCGGCGACGCGATGACCGGCAAGTCCGACCTCGGGCGCCGGATCGTCCTTGGCTCGGTCATGACCGGGGTCGGGGTCGGCGCCCTGCTCGCCGGGCTCTTCTGGGACGGTGCGCCGCAACGCCTCTGGTGGATCGGCGCCGGGGCGCTGCTCACCCTGCTCGGCGTCGCCTTCATCTCCCCGATCCTCGGCAAGCCGGTCCTGTGGGCGCTCGGACGCCTCTACCGGGCGGTCTACGGCCAGGTCGGCGCGCTCGCAGAGCAGAACGCCGTGCGCAACCCCCGCCGCACCGCCGCCACCGCGTCCGCGTTGATGATCGGGCTGACCCTGGTGACGACGATGGCCGTGCTCGGCCAGTCCGCCAAGACGAGCACCCGCGACGGCATCGAGGAGGCGCTGCGCGGGGACTACCTCTACTCCAACCCGACCTTCCAGCCGTTCTCGCCCACGATCGCGGACCAGGCTGCCAAGGTCGAGGGGGTCGCCGGGGTGCACCGTTACCGCATGGTGCGGGCTCAGCTCGCCGGCGCCCCCGAGACCGTGGGGGCCATCGGGGAGAAGGACTTCGACAGGATCCTCGCCGGGACCGTCGTGGCCGGGTCCCTCGCCGACTTCGGCGACGGCACGATGATCGTGGACCGCAAGACCGCGACCGACAAGGGCTGGCGGGTCGGCCAACGCGTGGACTACACCCTCGGCGACACGCCGCTGCCCCTCACCGTCGTCGCGCTGTCCTCGCACCCCGACGGCGCCGGCGGGGGCGTGGTGACCACGCTCGGGACGCTGACCAGGGCGGGCGTGCCACCCGTCGACAGCCAGGTGACCGTCGACCTCGCCCCGGGCACCGACAAGGCCGCGGCGCGCGCCAGGCTGGAGGCGGTCGTCAAGGACTTGCCGATGGTGACCCTGCAGGACCAGCAGGAGTTCGCGGACGCCCAGGCCAAGAGCATCGACCAGCTGCTGCTGATGATCTACGGCCTGCTCCTGCTGGCGATCATCATCGCCGTGCTCGGCATCATCAACACGCTCGCGCTGTCGGTGATCGAGCGGACCCGTGAGATCGGGCTGCTGCGCGCCATCGGTCTGGGGCGCGGCCAGCTGCGCCGGATGATGCGCCTGGAGTCCGTGGCGATCGCCCTGCTCGGCTCCGTGCTCGGGCTCGGCATGGGCCTCGTCTTCGGCTACGCCCTCATCCGGGCGCTCGAGGGCGACGGCCTGCACCTGCACGTGCCGTGGCTGCAGCTCGTCGCCTTCCTCGTGGTGGCGGGCGTCGTGGGTGTGCTCGCCGCGCTGTGGCCCGCCCACCGCGCCGCCCGCATGGACGTGCTGCGGGCGATCCAGACCGAGTGACCGGGGACCATGTGGGTGACCGGGGTGGCGGCACGAATGACACGCGTGTGATTCGGCCGCTACCCTGGTGGTCATGAGCGCCGCCCTGCACCCCACGTCGGCCGAGCGTCCCGTCGCCTCCCTGAGCGACCGGGAGCGCGAGATCCTCGCCTTCGAGCGGCAGTGGTGGAAGTACGACGGCGCCAAGGAGCAGTGCGTCAAGGAGCTGTTCGACATGAGCGCGACGCGCTACTACCAGGTGCTCAACGCGCTGATCGACACGCAGGCGGCATTGGAGCACGACCCCATGCTCGTCAAGCGGTTGCGGCGCCTGCGCGCCCAGCGACAGCGCGCGAGGTCAGCACGCCGGCTCGGCGTCCAGCTCTGACCCCCACGGACCCGTAGGCCCCCGTCCTCCCACAGGACGGGGGCCATCGGCATCCCTGGGCCGTGCCGCGGGCGCGGGGGTAGATTCGCCGCCATGCGCACCGGACCCACCAACACCCTCGTCGACGTCGCCGGGTTCCGGGTCGGTCACGCGACCCGGGACGAGCCGGGCTGGCTGACCGGGACCACCGTCGTGCTCCCGCCGGACGGCGGCTGCGTCGCCGGAGTGGACGTGCGCGGCGCGGCCCCCGGCACCCGTGAGACCGACCTGCTCGACCCCCGCAACCTCGTGGACCGCGTCAACGCCGTGGTGCTCTCCGGCGGTTCCGCCCTGGGTCTGGCCTCGGTCGACGGCGTCGCGCAGGGCCTGCTCGAGGACGGCATCGGGTGGCCCATGGGTGCGCCCGGGCAGGTCGTCCCGATCGTGCCCGCGGCCGTGGTCTTCGACCTGGGGCGGGGCGGCGACTGGCGTCACCACCCCGGGTTCCGGGACGGCCAGGCGGCGTATGCCGACGCGCGCGACTCGGGCGCCCGGCCGGTGCCGCTGGGCGCCGTCGGCGGCGGGACGGGGGCCAAGGTCGGCGGCTTCAAGGGCGGCGTGGGCTCGGCGTCCTGCGTGCTCGACGACGGTGTCACGGTGGCCGCCCTGTGCGTGGTCAACGCCATCGGGTCCGCGGTGGACGAGACCACCGGCGAGCTGTGGGGCGCCCGTCACGAGCTCGACGACGAGCTCGCCGGCCTGATGCCGCCGTCGGCGCAGGAGGTCGCCGCCGCGCGCACCGTCGCCGCCGGCCTGCCCGAGCGGTTCGCGGGGATGCCGGGCATGGCGACGACCATCGGCGTGGTCGCCACGGACGCGCGGCTCAGCAAGGCGCAGTGCCACAAGATGGCGGGCGTGGCCCACGACGGGCTGGCGCGGGCGCTCAAGCCGGTGCACACCTACTTCGACGGGGACACCCTCTTCGCTCTCGCCTCGGGCGGGCACGAGCGCGAGCTCTCCCTGCCGGAGCTGGCCCTCGTCCAGGAGGCGGGAGCGGACTGTGTGACGCGTGCCGTGATGCATGCCGTGCTCGCGGCCGACTCGGTCGACCGCAGGGCAGACGGCGGCGCGGCCTGGCGCTCCTACCGCGCGGCCTTCCCCTCGGCATACGGCTGACCGACCGAGGGACTGACCGGCCCGGCCGCCCGAGTCTGGGAGAGTGGTCGTATGACGGAGCAGTGGGACACGCCGGACAAGCTAGCCGCCATGCGCGACGCCACCGAGGCCACCGTGCCCGGGTGGCGTCGGCCGGCCCTGTGGGCGGTGGGGATCAGCGCGGCCTCGTCGGAGCCGGAGTGGGAGTTCCCGTGCGTCAACCGCGGCGCGGGCTACCTGCCCGCGGTGGTGCTCGGCCGGCTGGTGCGGCACAGCCGGACGACCGAGACGCTGCCGGTGTCGGCGGAGGTGCTGCGCCGGGCCGTCGACGACCTGTCGCCGGCCGAGGCCTGCACCTCGGTCGACCACCCCAACCTCGTGGCGTGGCGGTGGCTGCTGGGCGAGATCGAGTCCAACCCCGCGCGGGACCTGGTCGTGGTCTACGTCGACGACCTGGACGACCCCGTGAGCAGCGAGGCCGACGGCGAGCTGAGGGCCGCGGCCTCCTGACGACCGGCCTGACGGGACCCGAGCGGCCCGGCGACGCAGTCTCGCTGGGCCCGGTCGGCGTCATGGAAGCGATTTCTTCAGACGCGGAGAGTAACGCTCGTCATACTTGATGCAGCGGACGCGCCGGGCGCGCGAGCCCTGGCGCGCCTACGACCCCGGTGCCCCTTGCGCAGGGCTTCTGGTATGCCCGCCCGGCAGGCGCCGAGCGGCTCGAGGGCCTGCGCGAGCTCGCGTCGTGGGGATCCTTCATGGGCGCCGGAGGCGTCCGGCATACGGCACCGTCGCCATTTGCACTCGGGTGTGCCGAGTGCTAATCATGTACTTAGCACTCTCGTATCGAGAGTGATAAGTCCTGGCCGTGTGCCGAGGCCTGCGCCGCGAGGTGACCTGAACCTCGCCGGGGTGGGTCGTCCGTCGCGGGCGTCATGCGGCCGACACATCCGTTTCGCGTGGGAGGAACCCCCCGAATGGCCAAGCTGATTGCCTTCGACGAAGAGGCCCGCCGCGGTCTCGAGCGTGGCATGAACACCCTTGCCGACGCCGTCCGCGTCACCCTGGGCCCCAAGGGCCGCAACGTCGTGCTGGAGAAGAAGTGGGGAGCCCCCACCATCACCAACGACGGCGTGTCCATCGCCAAGGAGATCGAGCTCGAGGACCCGTACGAGAAGATCGGGGCCGAGCTCGTCAAGGAGGTCGCCAAGAAGACCGACGACGTCGCCGGTGACGGCACCACCACCGCCACCGTCCTCGCGCAGGCCATGGTCAAGGAGGGCCTGCGCAACGTCGCGGCCGGCTCCAACCCCATGGCGCTCAAGCGCGGCATCGAGGCCGCCGTCAAGGCCGTCTCCGCCGAGCTGCTCGACATGGCCAAGGACATCGAGACCAAGGAGCAGATCGCCTCCACCGCCTCGATCTCCGCCGCTGACCCCCAGATCGGCGAGCTCATCGCCGAGGCCATGGACAAGGTCGGCAAGGAAGGTGTCATCACCGTCGAGGAGTCCAACACCTTCGGCCTCGAGCTCGAGCTCACCGAGGGCATGCGCTTCGACAAGGGCTACATCGCGCCCTACTTCGTCACCGACACCGAGCGCATGGAGGTCGTCCTCGAGGACCCCTACATCCTCATCGTCAACTCCAAGATCTCGGCGATCAAGGACGTCCTGCCGCTGCTGGAGAAGGTCATGCAGTCCGGCAAGCCGCTCGCGATCATCGCCGAGGACGTCGAGGGCGAGGCCCTGTCCACGCTGATCGTCAACAAGATCCGCGGCACCTTCAAGTCCGTCGCCGTCAAGGCCCCGGGCTTCGGTGACCGTCGCAAGGCCATGCTCGGCGACATCGCCATCCTCACCGGTGGCCAGGTCATCTCCGAGGAGGTCGGCCTCAAGCTCGACACCACCGAGCTCGACATGCTCGGCCGTGCGCGCAAGGTCGTGGTCACCAAGGACGAGACGACCATCGTCGAGGGCGCGGGCGATGCCGACCAGATCGCCGGTCGCGTGGGCCAGATCCGTTCCGAGATCGAGCGCAGCGACTCCGACTACGACCGCGAGAAGCTGCAGGAGCGCCTCGCCAAGCTCGCCGGCGGCGTCGCCGTCATCAAGGCGGGCGCGGCCACCGAGGTCGAGCTCAAGGAGCGCAAGCACCGCATCGAGGACGCCGTGCGCAACGCCAAGGCGGCCGTCGAGGAGGGCATCGTCGCCGGTGGTGGCGTGGCCCTGCTGCAGGCCACCGACGCTGCCTTCGGCACGCTCTCGCTGGAGGGCGAGGAGGCCGTGGGTGCCAACATCGTCCGCGTGGCCGCCGAGGCTCCGCTCAAGCAGATCGCCGTCAACGCCGGCCTCGAGGGGGGCGTCGTGGCGGAGAAGGTCCGCAACCTCACCCCGGGCGAGGGCCTGAACGCTGCCTCGGGCGAGTACGTCGACATGATCAAGGCCGGCATCATCGACCCGGCCAAGGTCACCCGCTCCGCCCTGGAGAACGCCGCCTCGATCGCGGCGCTGTTCCTCACCACCGAGGCCGTCATCGCCGACAAGCCGGAGAAGGCTGCGCGGCTGCGCCGGGCGGCGACGACATGGGTGGCATGGGCTTCTGACGAAGGACGTGTGCGAAGGTTGGGCCCGAGCTTGCGAGGACCCGGCCGTAGCGGAGTTCGAGGAAGAAGCCCAAAGGGCTCAGCTCTGACGCAGAAGACGAGGGGCGGCTCACCGATCGCGGTGGGCCGCCCCTCGCGTGCGCAACGGCTGCCCGTAGGGGTGGGTGGGCACCAGTGGGTGTCTTGCCGCCACGGATCTCGCCGGGGAGGAGGTCGGGTGTGCAGCAGCCGTGCACGCTCGGGGGCGGGACCGGCGACCGGGCCGTATGCCGCGGCCGGTGGGTACGTGAGCGAGGTCATGCCGTCCGATCCGTGGGTGGACGTGCGCGCCGGTGGCCGGTCGGGGGAGAGTCGTGGTCGGACCACACCCACGACGCTGCAGGAGCCACGGCATGATGCCCCGCAAGGACACCTTCCTCGCCTGCGCGGTGATCCTCATCTGGGGCGTCAACTTCGTGGCGGCGAAGTATGGGATGGAGGCGATCCCGCCGCTGCTGTTCGCGGCGCTGAGGTTCATGCTGGTCGCCTTCCCCGCGGTGCTGTTCGTGCGTCCTCCGGGCAACGGGTGGCGGACGGTGCTGGCGTGCGGGGCGACGATGTCGGCGGGGCAGTTCGCGTTGCTCTACACGGCGATGAACCTCGGCATGCCGGCGGGCCTGGCGTCGTTGGTGCTGCAGATCCAGACGGTGTTCACGGTGGGCATCGCGGCCCTGGTGCTGCGGGAGCTGCCGACGCGCTGGCAGGTGGCGGGCATCGCCATCGGCGTCGCCGGCATGGTGGTGGTGGGCTGGGAGTTCATGGCGGCAGCGCCGGTGCTGCCGTTCCTGATGACGATCGCGGCCGCGGCGTCGTGGGGGATGGGCAACGTTCTCACCCGGCGCCGGCCGCCGCGGGACGGCTTCTCCCTGGTGGTCTGGTCGGCGCTCGTGGCGCCGTTGCCGCTGCTCGGCCTGTCCCTCTGGCTGGAGGGCTGGGAGCGTGACCTGCACGCGCTGACGCACCTGACCACGACGTCGGTGCTGGGGCTGGCGTTCGTCACCTATGGCGCCTCGATGGCGGGCTACGGCCTGTGGAATCTGCTGCTGTCCCGTCACGCGGCATCGACGGTGTCGCCGTGGTCGATGTTCGTGCCGGTCATCGGCACCGTCGCCGCGTACTTCTACAACGGCGAGACCCCCACGGTCGTCGGCCTCGTGGGGGCGGTGGTCATCATCCTCGGAGTGCTGATGGCCCTGGGCGTCCTCGGCCCGCGCCGCCGGCCCCGCCCGGACGTGCCGGACCGCGAGCACCCGCCTGCGGAGCCGGCAGGCCTGTGACGGGAGAAGGCCGCGGCAGGGCTGGGGGACCCCCTGCCGCGACCCTCCCGACCCGGGCGGGCGAGCCCATGGCCCGCCCGGGAGCTCGTGGGTCAGCGGAACATCGCGGTGTTGGCCTGCTCGGTGTCGGCATACTGCACCCCGGCCTGCTGGAGCAGCCGGTTGATCGACTCCAGCGACTCGCGGACCTGCGACTGGGTGCCGCGCCACTGCGCAATGACGCCCTGGAAGCCGGCGGACGCGCTGCCCTGCCAGGCGTCCTGCAGGGCGCTGAGGCGGCCCATCATGGCCCCGACCTGCGTCTCGATCTCCGCGGAGATCTGGCCGATGTCGGCCGAGGCCGCGGAGATGCGCTCGGTGTCGACGGTGAAGGTTGCGCTCATGGTCCTGGTCCTTTGCTCGAGTCCGACCCTGGTGGCCCGGTCCGTCAGGTGCTCCCCGATCGGCTAGGACCAACTCTGCACGGCTCGCCGCGTGACCCCGTCCGCTCGTCCACAGGCGGGGTCGGTTAGCCTGACCGCATGGGGACGGTGACCGCGTGACGCTCTATGTCGACGCTCCGCAGTGGCCCGCGCACGGTCGACACTTCGCGCACCTCATCTCCGACCACTCCTACGCCGAGCTGCACGCGTTCGCCGCGCAGGTCGGGCTGCCCCCGCGGTCCTACGACGGGGACCACTACGACGTCCCGCAGGAACGGCACGCCGAGGTCGTCGCGGCGGGTGCCCGACTGGTCGACGGGCGCGAGCTGGTCCGGCTGCTCCACACCACCGGCCTGCGCTTCCGCAAGCGCAAGGGGGAGCGCCCGATGGGTCGCTACGTGGACGTCGTCCCGACCGTCGCCGGGCGGCACCATCTGGATGTCGTCGTCTCCCACCAGGAGCCCCCCGAGCCGACGACCACCGCGGCGGCGACCTTCGTCTTCGACCGGGCCGACCGCCTGTTGATGGTGCACAGCCGCGCCCGAGGGGGATGGGAGGCCCCCGCTGGCGCCCGCGAGCCCGGCGAGAGCCCGCGCGCGGGCGCCGTCCGCGAGGTCCGCGAGGAGACCGGTCTGGTGCTCGACGAGGCGCTGCTGCGGCCGATCGGCTACGAGCGGATCACCCAGAGCCGGCCGTCGCCCCGGTGGCCCCACCTCCCGCACTGCCACGTCGCGATCTACGCCGCGGACCTCGACGTGGACGGGCCCTCGCTGACGCCCTACCGCACCGAGGTCCACGACGCGGTCTGGGTGCCGCTCGACGAGGTCCGCGAGCGCTGCTCGCCGCAGTTCTGGTGGCCGGTGCTCGACTGGTTCCTGCAGCACCGCTGACGCGCTCTGGAGGAACCAGCCGGGCAGCGTCCGACCGGACGGCAGCTCAGACGAGCGCCCAGGCCACCGCGACAGTCCCGAGCCCACCAGGCTGCCGATGGTCGACAGGACGGTCCAGGCCCTGAGCCCATCCGCCACGCTGAGCCCGACCAACGAGCTGCGGGGCATACGGTCCTCTCTCCCCGGTGCGACCAGGTCAGGATGGGTCGTCGCTCATGCCAGCCGGGCCAGCTCGTGCTCGACGTTGGCGCGGGCGGCGGCCTCCCAGGCCGTGCGGGCGCGCGTCGTGGCATAGATCTGCGGGCGGTCCAGCAGGGCCGCGAGGATCCGGGAGCGACCGGCCCGGTAGGCCTCGTCCGGGACCGAGGAGTACTCGGCTCGCACCTGGCGGCAGTACTCGTCGAAGCGGTCCGCCGGCGCCCCGAGGATCCACAGGTCGGCGTCGAGGAAGGCGCCGTGCACGGGGTCGCCCGCCACCTCGTGGTCGGTGGTCGCCTGGACCAGCGACGCGACCAGCTCGATCAGGTCCACGTCGGCGTCCAGCTCGTCGAGCAGCTCGACGGCGAGCGCCGCGCTGGCCTGCTCGTTGGCACCCGGCTCGGCGGGGACGTCGTAGACCGCGTCGTGCAGCCACGCCGCCACGCGGCAGGCCAGCAGCTGGGGTGGCGTGAGGGCGTCGTCGGCAGCGAGGCGCCCGAGGACCGCGAGCATCTCGGCCAGATGGTGGATGCCGTGGTAGACGCGGTGCGGCTCGCGCCAGAGGTCGACGAGCCGGGTGGCCGCCCGCTCGAGGAGGACCGCGTCGGCGCGGGGGGCGAGAGCCTGCAGGTCCGCCTGGCAGGCGGCAACGAGGTCGTCCATGCGGTCAGCCTCTCACCCGGTGATCGGCTGGGGGGACCTGCACGGCCAGCGGATCCGGGAGCGGTCGGGCGTGAATCACGCTGAGCCCGGAGACGGCTCGCGTCAGCACGACGTAGAGCCGCCGCAGACCGGTCCGCTCGTCGGGCTCCGCCTCCGCGATGGCGGCCGGCTCGACGACCACCACGCGGTCGAACTCCAGGCCCTTGGCGACGGTCGCGGGCACCACGTCGACCTGGTGTTCGACGTCGCCGTGGTCCACGCCCAGTACGCCGTGCTCGACCCCGACCCCGAGCAGCGCCTGCGAGACCGCGGCCACGCTCCCGTCAGCGACGATCACGCCGATCGAGCCGGGCTGCCGGGCGAGGTGGGCGACCCGGGCCGCCGCGGTCGACCAGAGCGAGTCCGCCTGCACCGCAACGATGTCCAGGTCACCGGTGTTGTCGCGCACGGACTGCGGAGCCGCGAGGCCTGGCGCCATGACGGGGAGCAGGCGGGCGGCATACTCGATCACGGCCGCGGGCACCCGGAAGCCGCGGCGCAGCTCGGTCACCTGGCCCTCGGGCTTGCCGAGGTGGCGCAGCGACTCCTCCCACGAGCCCGTGGCCCACGGCGTCGTGCCCTGCGCGATGTCCCCGAGGACCGTCGCGGCGCCGGTCGAGCACCGCCGGCCCACGGCGCGCAGCTGCATCGGTGACAGGTCCTGCGCCTCGTCGAGCATGACGTGCCCGAGGCTGGGCGTGCGGGACAGCAGGTCGGCGAGCTCGTCGAGGAGGACGGCGTCGGCCAGGGTCCAGCGGGCGGCCCCCAGCGTGCGAGGAGCCTTGTCCCACAGCAGTTCTGCCTGCTCCGCAGGGGAGAGTATGCCGTCCGCCGCCGTCTCCAGCGCCGCCGGGTCGGACCACAGCCGGTGCAGGACGGTTGCGGGGTCGAGACGGGGCCACAGGGCGTCGGCATACCGCCGGACGGGGGTGGACCGGGCGACGGCGTCCTGCACCCGGTCGTCGGGAGAATCGCCCGCGGCCTCCATCTGCACCAGCACCGCGTGGGCGAGGCGCTGCGGCAGCATCTGCCGGGCGGCGTCGTAGCGGACGTCGCGGGCCAGGAGCTCCTCGACGATCTCGCGCACCTCGTAGCCCGGGACGCGCCAGCGGCGAGCGCCCCGGGGGACGACCAGCGCGTCCTCGGGGGCCTGGACGGCCGAGCGGACGGCGCGGCGCAGGACCTCCGCGAGGCGGGCGTCGCCCTTGAGGGTCCCGCGACCGGCGGGGTCGGTCGCGCGGACCCGGACGCCCTCGCCGACCAGGCCCTCGATGGTGGTGTGCCGGACCTGCACCTCGCCCAGGGCCGGCAGGACCGCGCCGATGTGCTTGAGGAAGGACGCGTTGGGCCCGATGACCAGGACGCCCTGGCGGGTGAGGCGGTCGCGGTAGGCATAGAGCAGCCACGCCGCGCGATGCAGCCCCACGGCCGTCTTGCCGGTCCCCGGCGCCCCCTGGATGCAGACGGTCGTGCTGTCGTCGACCCGCACCAGCAGGTCCTGCTCGGGCTGGATCGTGGCCACGATGTCGCGCATCGGACCGACCCGAGGACGCTCGATCTCACGGGCCAGGATCTGCGAGCTCGCCTGCTGCTCGGCGCGATCCGTGAGGTGCTCGTCCTCGAGGGCGGTGATGCGGCCACGGTCCAGGCCGAACCTGCGGCGCAGCACCACGCCCATGGGGTCGGTCCGCGAGGCGCGGTAGAACGCCGTCGACGCAGGGGCCCTCCAGTCGATGACCAGAGGGTCCCCGGCGTCGTCGGTGACGTGCCGGCGGCCGACATACCACTGCTCGTCGTGGTGGTCCCCGTCCAGGTCGAGCCGACCGAAGAACAGCGCGGTCGTGGGGTCGTCCTCGAGGGAGCGGGCACGGCGCCAGAGCGTGCGCGCGAGGTGCTCGGCCGCGATCGGGTCGCTGCCCTGCACGTCGACGGCGAGGGTGCGCTCCCGCATCGCGGCGAGCGCGGTGCGGGAGCGGTCGAGGTAGGCCTGCTCGCAGGCCAGCTCACCGGTGGGGTGCTCGTCGGTGGGCGAGGGCATGACGGCAGCACCTTCCGGGTGGCGTGGGGGGGACCCGCCACCCTAGCCCAGGGCTACGAGGGGTCGGTCACTGGGACGACTTCTGGGCGAAGGTGATCTGCACGTCGTGGCGCTCGCCGTCGCGCAGGTAGGTCACCTTGGCCGTGTCCCCGACCGTCCGCTCGCGCACCTGGGCGACCAGCGCGAGCGACCCCGTCACCGGCTCGTCGTCGATGGCGATGATCGCGTCCTGGGCGCGCAGACCGGCCTTGTCGGCGGGGGAGCCCGAGACGACGTTGGCGATGACGGCGGCCACGCGCTGCCCGTCCCCGTCCTTGACCATGGCGGGCTTGGACGAGACCCCCATGAAGGGGTGCTGCGCCCGTCCTGTCTTGATCAGCTGGTCGGTGATCGAGTTGACCTCGTTGACCGGGATCGCGAAGCCGATGCCGATCGAGCCCGCCTGCCCGCCCGACGACGACCCCATCGAGGCGATCGAGGAGTTGATGCCGATCAGCTGGCCGTCCGCGTTGACCAGCGCGCCACCCGAGTTGCCCGGGTTGATGGGCGCGGAGGTCTGGATCGCGTTGGTGACCACCGGGTCCGCGGCCTGCTGCCCGAACAACCCGCCGTCCTGCTGATCCTGCGAGGAGCGGTCGGTCGACACGGGGCGGTTGAGGGCGCTGACGATGCCGGTGGTGACGGTGCCGGACAGGCCGAGGGGGTTGCCGACGGCCATGACCGGATCGCCCACGGTGAGCTGGTCGGAGTTGCCGATCGCGATGGGCTTGAGGTCCTTGACGTCGCCCTGCAGCTTGATGACGGCCAGGTCGGTCGACGGGTCGAGACCCACGATCTTGGCCTGGAACGCGCGCTGGTCGTCGAGCGTCACGACGATCTGGGCGCCCGACCCGCTGTCGCCCACGACGTGGTTGTTGGTGACGATGTGGCCCTGCTCGTCGAGGATCACCCCCGAGCCCTCGCCGCCGCTGCTGCCGCTCTGCACGGAGATCGACACGACGCTGGGGGAGACGGCCTGGGCCGTGGCCTTCCAGTCGGGGGCGTTGCTGGCGCCCTGGTCGAGCGGCGCCTGGGTGTTGCGGGCCGGGTTGGCGCTGGGCGTGGTCCGGGAGACGCTCGACGTCTGCTGGCCCCGGTCGCCCGCGAACAACGCGTAGGTCCCGCCGCTCGCCAGCGCGGCCGCGGCCACGGCCGCCGTCGGCACCTGCCACCAGCCGGCGCGGCGACGCCGTGGGCTCACCGGCGCGGATCCACCCACCGGGCCGTATGCCGGTCCGCTGCCTCCCGGGCCGCCGCCACCCGGGCCGTGGCCCTGCTGGCTGGGCTGGCCGGGTGCGGCGTAGGGGTTGGGCGCGCCGGGCTGGACGACGCGGGGGATCTCCTGGGTGGAGCTGTGGCGGGGGATCTCCTGCGTGTGTTGCGGGTCGACGCGTGGGTCGACGACTGGGTCCCTGTGGGGGTTGTCCTGCAGGGGGGGCTGCGAACCGGGCTGGTGCTGGTCGTTCATCGTGACTCCTCGGGGGCCTGAGGTCTCGAAGGGTGGTCCATCGACCTAGGCCGATGCTGGTGGGTCGCTGTGGGGCTGCTGTGGGTCGGTGGGCAGGCGGACCCGGAAGGTCGCTCCGCCACCGGGGGTGGGGACGATCGTGACATCCCCGTGGTGCGCGCCGGTGATGGCGGCCACGATGGCGAGTCCGAGCCCGGTGCCGCCGGGGTGGCTCGTGCGGCCACGGGAGGGGTCGTTGCGGAAGAACCGCTCGAACACCTTGGCCGACAGCTCGGGGTCGATGCCGGGACCGTGGTCGCGGATCTCGATGGTGGTCCAGGCGTCGCCGTCGTCCCCCCGACCCTGGCCCACGGCCAGCTCGATCGGGGTGCCGGCGGGCGTGTGGTTGATGGCGTTGCCGACGAGGTTGGTGACCAGCTGGCGCAGCTTGGACTCGTCGCCGCGCACGGGGTTGGCGTCGATGGGCCCGTGCAGGCCGAGCATCGTGATGTCGCGGTCCGGGGCGAGGGCGCGGGCGTCCTGGGCGGCGTCGGCGAGGACCACCGTCAGGTCGACCGAGGTGAACTCCATGGGTCGTTGCTCGTCGAGGCGGGCGAGCGACAGGAGGTCCTCCACCAGGGCTCCCATGCGCGTCGACTCGTCCTCGATCCGCTGGAACACCTGTCGCACGTGCTCCGGCTGGGTCACCGCCCCCTGGCGGTAGAGCTCGGCATACCCCCGGACGGCGGCAAGCGGTGTCCGCAGCTCGTGCGAGGCGTCGGCCACGAACTGCCGCATCCGGGTCTCGCTGGCCTCGACGTGCTGGAAGGACCGCTCGATGTGGCTGAGCATGACGTTGAGGGAGTCCGAGAGGCTGCCGACCTCGTCGTCCGCGGAGCGGGCCGGCACGCGCCTCGTCAGGTCTCCGCCGGCGATGGCCTTGGCGGTGTCCTCGATCTGACGCAGCGGGCGGAAGGCGCGGCGGATCGCGAACCAGCCGGCGACCATCAACGCCGTCACCGCCGCCAGCCCGATGAGCAGCGAGAAGAGCATGACCTGGCTGGTGGTCTTCTCCACGCCGCGCATCGACACGGCGACGGCGTAGGTGCCCGAGTCGCCGTCGAGCTTGTCCGCGACCACCCGCCAGCGCTGGAGCCCGTCCCTGGACCGCACCTCGAAGATCTGGTGGGTCCGGACCTCGGGGGCGTCCATCTCGAGGCGGGGGATGTCCGGGTGCTCGTCCTCCGTCTGCGGCTGGAACACGATCTGCCTGCTGGATCCTCTGGGAAAGAAGACGACCGCGTAGCTGGTCGGGAAGTTGTCGAGCTCCTGCTCGGTGGCGATCGCGTCGAGCGCGCTCGCGCTGAGGGGCCCGGCGCTGAGTCGCAGCTCCTGGTCGGTGCGCTGGACCAGCTGGCGCTCGAGGAGCCACGTGGTGGCGCTCGTCGTCAACGTCAGGGCACCGGCCATCAGCACGACGAGGATCAGCACCAGCCGGTGGGTCAGCGGCATGCGCTGCAGCCAGCGGTGGACCGAGACGCCCACCGCCGACCCGCGCACCCGCGACATCCGACCGGCCAGGCGACTCACGAGATCTCGGGAGGCAGCCGCAGGACGTAGCCCACGCCGCGCTTGGTGTGGATCAGCGGCGGCTCGATGGAGTCGACCTTGCGACGCAGGTAGGAGATGTAGGACTCGACGATGCCGGCCTCGCCGCGGAAGTCGTAGTCCCAGACGTGGTCGAGGATCTGCGCCTTGGACAGCACCCGGTTGGGGTTGAGGATCAGGTAGCGCAGCAGCTTGAACTCGGTCGGGGAGCAGTCGATGACCTTGCCCGCGCGACGGACCTCGTGCGAGTCCTCGTTGAGCTCGAGGTCGTGGAAGCGGATCGTCCCGTCCTCGGGCTCGTCCTGGCGCGTGCGGCGCAGGACGGCGCGGATGCGGGCCACGACCTCCTCCAGGCTGAACGGCTTGGTGATGTAGTCGTCGCCGCCGATCGTGAGGCCCTTGACGCGGTCATCGACCGCGTCGCGCGCCGTGAGGAAGACGATGGGGACGTGGCGGCCGGCCTCGCGCAGCTTGGTCGTGACGGTGAAGCCGCTCATGTCAGGCAGCATCACGTCCAGGACGACCAGGTCGGGCTCGTGCTCCTCGGCGAGGACCAGGGCGGCCCCGCCGTCACCGGCGGTGAACACCTCGAACCCCGCGAATCGCAGGCTGGTCGCGAGGAGCTCGCGGATGTTGGGCTGGTCCTCGACGACCAGGAGTCTGGCTTCGGGCGTAGTGGTCACGGGGTGGAGTCTGACCCCTGCCGCTGGAGGTTTCCTGGGAGACTGCTGGATCAGCAGGCCGTATGTCGCCCGCCCCGGCGTCTGGCGGCGTGGCGCCGACGGCGAGGGGTCGCAAAGATGGGCGACACGCCGTGGGCTGCGACATTCGCGCCCCCTCGCCGCGGCTGGCAGTGCCGCGCGGGCGGCGAGGGGTCGCAAAGGTGGGCGACACGCCGTGGGCTGCGACATTCGCGCCCCCTCGCGCGGCCGGGTCAGGCGTCCAGCCGCCTGGCAGCGTCATACGGCGTGGTTGTCCACAGGCCGACGCGTCCCCGCCGGCGCCGTCCACAGGCGCGCACCAACGGCTGTCCGCGATGTGACGACGAGCGCATGCTGCCCGTCATGGACGAGCTGCCACGGCACCTGACGTCCGGCGAGGCCCGCCGCCGAGGCATCACGCGCGCGACGCTCACGGCGTCGGGGCTCGTGCGGACCCATCACGGCCTGTGGGCGGCCGACGTTCCTCACTCGCTGACGGAGGCGATCACCCACGTAGCCAGGGTGATTCGCGGCCGCTGGGCATTGTGTGGCTGGTCGGCCGTGGAGCTGCTGGGGCTCCCCGAGCGCTCCTCTTGGCAGCCCGGCGACCCGGTGCATGTCTGCGTGCCCACCGCTCGGCGGGTCCGGCGTGACGGAGTCGTGTCGCACAAAGGTCTCGAGCGCCGCAGGGTCGTGGACGTCGGCGGGATCCCGGTGGTCGCGGGCATCTGGGCCGTCGCGGACGTGCTCACGGACCCGCTCGTCACGCATGACGACCTGGTGCGGCTGTGCGACGGCTACCTGCACCTCGGCGGCCCGGCCGACTCCTTGCTGGCGCTGGCCTCCCTCGACCGCCGAGGGGTGAGGCAGCTGCGGGCGGCCCTGCACGACGTCAGGCGCGGCGCCGAGTCGCCGCGCGAGACCGACCTGCGCGTCCTGCTGACCAGGGCAGGGCTGCCGGAGCCCGAGCAGCAGGTCCGGCTGGTGGGCGCGGATGGTGCGACGGTGTGCCGGTTCGACCTCTACTGGGAGGAGTTCGCCCTGGGAGGCGAGTTCGACGGAGACGGGCACCGCACGGAGCGTCGACGCTGGCGCGGCGACCGGCGGACCGACAGGCAGGCCCTGCTGCTCGGGCACCGGCGGCTGCGCGTGACGTCGGACGACCTGGAGCCGGGCCGGCTGCACGAGACGGTGGAGGACTTCCGGACGTCGATGGTGCCGGTGAGCATGCCGCCACGGGGTCGGCTGGTGCGGACGGTCGACTCGTCGCCGCTGGACCTGCCGTGGTGACGGCTGGAGGCGCCGCGCGGGCGGCGAGGGGTCGCAAAGGCGCGCGACATGCCGTGGGTTGTGACATTCGCGCCCCCTCGGCGCGCCTGGCGGCGCCGGGAGTAGGGCGACGGGCAAGGCGAGTCAGCCGAGGTCGGCGGCGTCGACGATCGTGTAGGCGTAGCCCTGCTCCGCGAGGAAGCGCTGGCGGTGGGCCGCGAAGTCGGCGTCGACCGTGTCGCGCGTGACGACGGTGTAGAAGTGGGCCGTGCGTCCGTCGGCCTTGGGACGCAGCAGCCGACCGAGCCGCTGGGCCTCCTCCTGGCGCGACCCGAAGGTCCCCGACACCTGGATCGCCACGCTCGCCTCGGGCAGGTCGATCGAGAAGTTCGCGACCTTGGACACGACCAGCAGCGAGAGCTCCCCGGCGCGGAAGGCGTCGAACAGCCGCTGACGCTCCCTGACGGTCGTCGAGCCCGTGATGACGGGGGCATCCAGCCGTGCGGCGAGCGCCTCGAGCTGGTCGAGGTACTGCCCGATGACCAGTGTCGGCTCGCCGGCGTGCCGCGCCACCAGCCGCGACACCACCTCGTCCTTGGCCTGCGCGCACGAGGAGAGGCGATAGCGCTCCTCGGGCTCGGCGATGGCATACGCCATGCGGTCGGCGTCGGGCATGGACACCCGCACCTCCACGCAGTCGGCCGGGGCGATCCAGCCCTGCGCCTCGATGTCCTTCCACGGGGCGTCGTAGCGCTTGGGCCCGATGAGCGAGAAGACGTCGGACTCGCGGCCGTCCTCGCGCACCAGGGTCGCGGTCAGCCCCAGCCGGCGGCGCGCCTGCAGGTCCGCCGTCATGCGAAAGATGGGGGCCGGCAGGAGGTGCACCTCGTCATACAGGATCAGCCCCCAGTCGCGGGCGTCGAGCAGCTCGAGGTGGGGGAAGGTGCCCTTGCGCCGGGTCGTGAGGACCTGGTAGGTCGCGATGGTCACCGGGCGGATCTCCTTGCGGGCGCCGGAGTACTCGCCGATCTCGTCCTCGGTCAGGGAGGTGCGGCGGACGAGCTCGTCGCGCCACTGCCGCGCCGAGACCGTGTTGGTGACCAGGATCAGCGTCGTGGCTCGGGCGCGCGCCATGGCGCCGGCCCCGACGAGCGTCTTGCCCGCCCCGCACGGCAGCACGACGACGCCGGACCCCCCGTCCCAGAAGCCGTCGATCGCCTGCTGCTGGTAGGGGCGCAAGGCCCAGTCGCGCTCGTCCAGGTCGATCGGGTGCGCCTCGCCGTCGACATAGCCCGCGAGGTCCTCGGCGGGCCAGCCGACCTTGAGCAGCTCCTGCTTGAGGTGGCCCCGCTCCGAGGGGTGGACCACCACGGCGTCATCGCTGAGCGTCTCCCCGAGGAGCGGGCGGATCCGCTTGTGCCGCAAAACTTCCGCGAGGACGGCGAGGTCGGTCGTCCGCATCACCAGGCCGTGCCCGGGGTCCTTGACCAGCGTCAGCCGGCCGTAGCGGTCCATCGTGTCGGCGACGTCGACGAGCAGAGCCTGGGGGACGGCATACCGGCTGTGGGTGAGCAGGGCGTCGACCACCTGCTCGGCGTCGTGACCGGCCGCGCGGGCGTTCCACAGACCGAGGGGCGTGACGCGATAGGTGTGCACGTGCTCAGGGGCGCGCTCCAGCTCGGCGAACGGCGCGATCGCCCGCCGGGCCGCTTCGGCGCCGGGGTGGTCGACCTCGAGCAGCAGGGTCTTGTCGCTCTGGACGATGAGGGGGCCGTCAGGCATCAGACGGCGACCGGGGTGGACGTCAGGGTCGGGACCGGCGAGGGCGTCATGGTCGGCAGGTCCGCCTGCTCCATGAACCACAGGAAGCCGGCCACCCCGGCGATCAGCAGGACGACGCCCAGGACCACGTTGAGCACGAGGACGATCCACGCGACGGCGGCGAGGCGGCCGGCGCGGCGCGGATCGCTGCGGTGCTGGACGATCCCGACGATGCCGAGGACCGCGCTGGGCAGGCCGACGATGAACGCCGTCGACAGGGCCGCCAGCACGCTGACCACCGTCACGACGATGGCGTTGACCGGGGCGCCGGGGGAGGGAGCGCCGTATGGCGGCTGCCCGTAGGCCGGCTGCCCGTAGGCCGACTGTCCATATGGCGGCTGGCCGTAGGACGGCTGGCCCTGGGTCTGGGAGTACCCAGGACGGCCGTAGCCGGGCTGAGCGGGGTGACCACCCTCGGCATACGAGCGAGGTGTGGGGTCGTCGGCGGGCGGCTGGCTGCTCATCGGTGCTCCTCGGGTCGGTCGTGACGTCAACCCCACGCGGTGCTGGTTGCTTCCCAGCAGGCTAGCGGGGTGGGGCAGGATGGGACTCGACGCCGTCGACGAGGACCGCCGCCGCCGACACCGAGGAGCGAGATGCGCCAGCCCCAGCACGAGCCGATGACCGGTGCGCCGGACCGGGTGACGATCTACGAGGTGGGCGCGCGCGACGGCTTGCAGAACGAGAAGTCGATCGTGCCCGTGGAGGTCAAGGCGGAGTTCGTGAGGCGGATGCTCGCCGCGGGCCTCGAGACGGTTGAGATCACGAGCTTCGTGTCGCCGCGGTGGGTGCCGCAGCTGGCCGACGCCGCCGACCTCGTGACCGCGCTCGGCGCTGACGCGCTCGGGACCCAGCGGCCCGTGCTGGTGCCCAACGAGCGGGGGCTGGACCGGGCGGTGGAGCTGGGGGTCTCCTCCGTCGCCATCTTCGGGTCCGCCACCGAGACCTTCGCCGCCAAGAACCTCAACTCCACGGTGCTGGACCAGTTCACGATGTTCGAGCCCGTGGCCAAGCGCGCCAAGGACGAGGGGCTGTGGCTGCGGGCCTACGTGTCGATGTGCTTCGGCGACCCCTGGGAGGGCGACGTGCCCATCGACCAGGTCGCCGACGTGTGCGCGCGGATGATGGACCTCGGCGCGGACCAGCTCTCGCTGGGCGACACCATCGGCGTGGCGACGCCCGGCCACGTGGGTCGGCTGCTGGCGGCGCTGGCCGAGCGGGGGATCGGCGCGGACCGGGTGGCCGTGCACTTCCACGACACCTACGGCCAGGCGCTCGCGAACTCGCTCGAGGCGATCCGGCTCGGGGTGCGCACCATCGACGCCTCGGCGGGGGGGCTGGGCGGCTGCCCCTATGCCAGGTCCGCGACCGGCAACCTCGCCACCGAGGACCTGGTGTGGGCGCTGCACGGGATGGGCGTGTCGACCGGCGTGGACCTCGAGGCGCTGGTCGCCACGTCCGTGTGGATGGCAGAGCAGCTCGGCCGGCCGTCGCCGTCACGCGTCGTCAAGGCGCTGTCGGGGGGCTGACCTCAGCCCTGCCGTGCCCGCCGTGGCGCCTCTCGACGAGGGGAATGGGGTGGGCGGGGTTGGTCGGAGTGGGCGAAGCGTCCGGGTGGGGCTAGCCCTGGGCGCGGAGCTCGGCGACCAGGGCAGCGGCCATGTCCTGACAGAACCCTCGAGGGTCCTCGTCGGCCGGGACCCGCTCGGGCACGACCCGGTGGGCGATCCCGGCCGCGACGAGCTGGGGCGCCGAGATGCGCTGGCGCTCGGTCATCTCGGGGGCGTGGTCGGGGGTGCCGTGGACGATCACCGAGGCACCCTCCGGCGGCAACGGGGACAACCACCCGTGCTGCGCCACGACGACGCGACGTGCGGGGAGCATCGCGAGCGCCCCGCCGCCGCATCCCTGCCCGAGCAGCAGCGCCACGCTCGGCACCGTGAGCTGGGTCATCTCCGCGATGCACCGGGCGATCTCACCCGCGAGCGCACCCTCCTCGGCGGTGACCGACAGGTCGGCGCCGGGGGTGTCGATGACCGAGACGAGGGGCAGCCCGAGCTCCTCGGCGAGGCGCATGCCGCGGCGGGCCGAGCGCAGGGCCGCCGGGCCCATGGACTGGCGGGCCTGGTTGCGGCGGTCCTGGCCCACGAGCACGCACGGGTCGCCGTCAAAGGACGCCAGGGCGAGCATGAGCCCTGCGTCGTGCTGACCCTCGCCCGTCCCGGAGAGGGGCAGGACCTCGTCCGCGGCATACCGGAGCAGCTCTCGCACGCCGGGACGACGAGGCGAGCGGGTGATCTCGACGGAGGTCCAGGCGTGGCCCGGGTCGGCGGGCGGCTCCCAGCGCGGGGCCGGTGGGGCGGGCAGGGTGCCCTGCCCGTCACGGCGGTGGGGGTGCAGCAGGCGCAGCACCCGTGCCGCGACGGTCGCGAGGTCCTCCGACGGGACGACCGCGTCGATGACGCCCTTGTCGACGAGGTTCTCGGCGAGCTGCACGCCCGTGGGGAAGGGCTGGCCGTTGAGCGCCTCGTAGACCTTGGGACCGAGGAAGCCCACCAGCGCGCCGGGTTCGGCGACGGTCACGTGGCCCAGGGACCCCCATGAGGCAAACACGCCACCGGTCGTGGGGTGCCGCAGGTAGACGAGGTAGGGCAGGGCGGCCGCCTTGTGGTCCACGATGGCGCGGGAGATCGTCACCATCTCGACGAAGGCGGGCGTGCCCTCCTGCATGCGGGTGCCCCCCGAGGCGGGCGCGGCGATCAGGGGCAGCCCCTCGGCGGTGGCCCGCCGCACCGCCGCCGTGATCCGCGCCGCGGTGGCCGCGCCGATCGAGCCGCCGAGGAAGCGGAACTCGCCGACGACGACGGCGACGGGCAACCCGTCGATCAGGCCCCGGCCGGTGAGCACGGCCTCGTCCACCCCGCTGCGCTCGGCGGCCGCGTCGAGCTCGGCGGCGTACTCGGGGGAGACGCCGTCCCGGTCGGGCGGCGTGTCCCAAGAGACGAAGCTGCCGGGCTCGAGGACGAGGCCGATCAGCTCACGGGCGCCGGGTCGCTGCGGCGTCATGGGAACTCCTTGGTCGGCGGGTGGCCACGCGATCGTGACGATAGTCAGGTCAGGCCTGCGAGACGCCGGTGATGCGGTGCAGCGTGAGGATCCTCTCGACGTTGCTCGTCCCCGCGGTGCCGTAGACCCGTCCGCCCTCCACGCGGCGGGGGTGGAACAGCAGCGTCGTCGCCACCCCGTCCGGGCCGGCGTGGCTGAGCCGCACGGGGTGGCGGTCGGCGACGGCCTCGCGCAGGACGCCGAGGACCACCGCCGGGTCCGTGCCGCCCGCCGCGTCCTCGTCGACCCGCCCGTCGGCCCTCCCGTCGACCCCCGCCTGCCCTGCGCGCAGCAGGGCGACCAGGTTCTCGGCATACGGCCGGTCGACGACGCTGGTGAGCGTGGGTGGGGAGGTGTGCCGCCGAGCAGGCGCGCGATGCGTGGAGCCGCGCGGCACGGCCACCACCCCGTCGGCGGTCTCCGCGACGGGCGCGAGGCCACGCTCGCGCAGGGTGGTGAGCAGCACGTCGCCGCCGACCGGGCTGACGAGCACCGTCGGGGCGATGCGCCGCAGACCGAGCAGGCCGAGGGCAGGGTCGGCGAGGATCGCGTCCAGGGTGACCGGGTCCTCGCTGCGGACGTATGACGACGCCGCCGCCACCCGGAGCCGGCCGTGGCGCCGGGTGGCGTCGTTGACGAGGTAGGTCAGGGGCTGCGGCACGGGCGTCGCGCTGGCTTCGGCGAGGGCGTCGAGGAGCTGCTCGGCGGTCCACCCGGCGTCGAGGGCGCGCAGGATCGAGCTCTCGGTGAAGCGGTGCACGGTGGCGCCGCCGCGGGACTCGACGTCCGCCGCGAGGCGCAGGAGCCGCGCCAGCTCGCCCTCGACCCGGCCGGGCGCGACCGCGGTGAGGTCGGCCTGCAGCAGGATCTCCTCGACGGGGGCGGGCAGGTGCGGGTGCATCGCCTCGGTCGCGGAGGTGAGGTCCGGCGGGGTGGAGGCGACCAGGCTGCGCCCGGCGCTGCCGAGGGCCCCCCGGCCGGTCAGGCCCAGCCACTCCGCCTCGCGGACGACGGCGGCGACGACCCGGTCCAGGTCGGCCACCCGGCGCAGCGGCCGGCGCCAGCGGAGACGCGCGACGAGCCCGTCGACGGTCGGGGCGGACCAGGGCGGCAGCTCGGCGAGATCGGCGAGGACGTCAGCCCGGAGCGCTCGCACGGGGGGCCAGTGCGCGTCCGGGGAGAGGGCGTTGATCGACGAACCTCCGCGCTCCGCGGGCGAACCCACGAGGTGCGGCGCCCGGCTCGACCGCAGCCACGCGTCCGCGAGGGCGGCCCAGCGCGCGGGCGGCTCCTGCTTCAGCCAGTCGTCGTAGCCCTCTGTCGGCGCCCACACCGGGTCGAGCCCGCCGTCGTCGGCGAGCAGCCCGGCGGCGTGCGCCACCTCCACGAGGAACGCCGCATGATCCACCGGCACGTCCAGGGACGACGCCAGGGCGCGCAGGTCACGCACGGCCAGGCCTCGCGTCCGCAGGACCCGCGGCGGGCGCTCGCCCCACTGCGTCGCCGTCTCGTCGACGAGACCCAGGAGCTCGCCGGCCGCGCCGCCGGCGACCTGGTCCACCAGGGCGGCCGGGCGGGGCGTGAGGGCGACCTGCGGGGGGTGCAGGGCCACGTCCTCGAGCAGCCGCCCGCCGCCCAGCATCGAGTCCGACGGCCCGGGGCCTGCGGGGCGGGGCCCGAGCAGCTCCGCCACGGTGCGGGCGACGCTGATGCGGTCGGTGGATCGCCATACGAGAGCGAGGGACTCGAGACGACACAGGATGTCGAGCAGGTCCTGGGAGCCACGGTCGGTCCCCAGCCGGGAGGCCGCCCGGTCGACGTCGGCCGGTGTCCCGGTCGCGAGCAGCGCCTCGAGGACCTGCAGGTGTGCGGTGTCCAGGCGCTCGAGCGCGCGCTGGATCGAGGCGCGGGTCCCGGAGCGGGCGGCGAGGGCGGTGATGTCCGTCGGCGCCGGGCGGGCGAGGTCGGGCCGGGCCACGAGCAGGGCGACGAGCTCGTCGTCCGAACGGCCGCGCAGGGCATCGGCGAGGCTGCGGGCGCGTGGCGCGTCGGGGCGGGGGGTCACCGTCCAACGTTAAGACCTGCCGGGGGCGGGGCCATCGACCTGGGGGACGAGGGCCGGTCGATGCCCTCGCCGGGGGCGGGGCGGCCACGTGAGGGAGGACCGCTGGTGGCGCGGACCGCACCGTTTGGCGCGCCATCCCTTGCCGCCGTCCGCGGGGGACACGAGACTGCGAGCCATGACGGCAACGACGCTCTCGTACACCTCCGGCACCTCCGACACCCCGCTGCTCGGGGAGACCATCGGCGACAACCTCGAGCGCACGGTGGCGCGCTTCGGGGACCGGCTGGCGCTCGTGGACGTGCAGAGCGGACGGCGCTGGACGTATGCCGAGCTCGACGCCGCCGTGGACGAGGTCGCCAAGGGCCTGGTCGCCGCGGGGCTCGAGCGCGGGGACCGGGTGGGCATCTGGTCGCCGAGCTGCCCGGAGTGGACGATCGTGCAGTACGCCACCGCCAAGGCGGGCGTCGTGCTGGTCAACATCAACCCCGCCTACCGCGCCCACGAGCTCGAGTACGTCGTCAAGCAGTCCGGCATGCGCATGGTCG
Organism: Arsenicicoccus cauae; assembly: GCF_043162025.1. Classification (NCBI taxonomy): domain Bacteria; kingdom Bacillati; phylum Actinomycetota; class Actinomycetes; order Micrococcales; family Intrasporangiaceae; genus Arsenicicoccus; species Arsenicicoccus cauae. Next base: position 1,545,062 of record NZ_CP171001.1, read on the forward strand.
TGAGCGCGGTGTCCTACAAGACCTCGATGTACCAGCAGATGCTCGAGTCGATCCGCCACGACTGCCCGGACCTCGAGCAGGTCGCCTACCTCGGCGAGGAGTCCTGGGAGCGGCTGCCCGCGTCGGGCGCCGCGGTGAGCGACGAGGACCTCGACGCGCGGATGGCGCAGCTGTCCGCCGACGACCCGATCAACATCCAGTACACCTCGGGGACCACCGGCTTCCCCAAGGGCGCGACGCTCTCGCACCACAACATCCTCAACAACGGCTACTTCGTCGGCGAGATGATCCGCTACACCGAGCAGGACGTCGTCTGCATCCCGGTGCCCTTCTACCACTGCTTCGGCATGGTGATGGGCAACCTCGCGTGCACCTCGCACGGCGCCGCCATGGTCATCCCCGCCCCGACCTTCGACCCGGTGGCGACGCTGGAGGCGGTGTCCCAGGAGGGCTGCACCAGCCTCTACGGCGTGCCGACGATGTTCATCGCCGAGCTCGGGCTGGCGGACTTCGACCGCTACGACCTGTCGACGCTGCGCACGGGGATCATGGCCGGCTCGCCGTGCCCGGTCGAGGTGATGAAGAAGGTCATCGACCGGATGAACATGGCCGAGGTGGCCATCAACTACGGCATGACCGAGACCTCGCCGGTGTCGACGTCGACGCGCACCGAGGACGACCTGCGCCGCCGCACCGAGACCGTCGGGAGGGTCATGCCGCACCTGGAGGTCAAGATCGTGGACCCGGCCACCGGCCTCACCGTCCCCCGAGGGCAGACCGGCGAGCTGTGCACCCGTGGCTACTCGGTGATGCTGGGCTACTGGGGCCAGCCGGACAAGACCGCCGAGGCCATCGACGCGGGCCGGTGGATGCACACGGGTGACCTGGCGACGATGGACGAGGACGGCTACTGCGCGATCGTCGGACGGATCAAGGACATGGTGATCCGCGGCGGGGAGAACGTCTATCCGCGCGAGATCGAGGAGTTCCTCTACACCCACCCCGACATCGCGGACGTCCAGGTGATCGGGGTCCCCGACAAGAAGTTCGGCGAGGAGCTCATGGCGTGGATCATCATGCGCGAGGGGGCGACGGCGCTGACCGTGGACGGCGTCCGGGAGTTCTGCACCGGACAGCTCGCGCACTACAAGATCCCCCGCTACGTGCACATCACCGACAGCTTCCCGATGACGGTCACGGGCAAGATCCGCAAGGTCGAGATGCGCGACCGGGCCGGCGAGCTCATCGACCAGGGGGTGACCGGCGACGTCCGGGGCGTCCTCGCCTAGGGTGGCGGGCATGAGCGAGCAGGTGCTGCCGAGCGGCGCGCAGTGGACCATCCGGCACGGCGACCTCGAGGCGGTGGTCACCGAGGTCGGAGCGACCCTGCGGTCGTGCACGTATGCCGGACGCCCGCTGGTCGCCGGGTCGCCGCAGGACGCGCCGGCCCTGCACGCGCGGGGCACCGTGCTGATCCCGTGGGTCAACCGGATCCGCGACGGGCGATACACGGTCGACGGCGTGGAGCGGCAGCTGGCCCTCACCGAGCCCGCCCGCCACAACGCCCTGCACGGCCTGGTGCAGTGGCTGCCGTGGGCGCCGGTGCACGTGGCGGACGACCGGGTGACCCTGGGTGCCCGCCTGCACCCGCAGCAGGGCTGGGACTGGACCCTGGACCTGCTGATGGGCTACCGCGTGGGCGACGACGGCCTCACGGTCACCCCCACCGTCACCAACCTCGCCAGCACGGCGGCGCCGCTCGGCGTCGGGGCCCACCCCTACCTGACGGTGGGGGAGGACCGGGTGGACGACCTCGAGATCCGGTGCCCCGCTGCGTCATACGTCGCCGTCGACCCCGAGCGTCTCCTGCTCGTCGGTGACACCGTCGCCGACAGCCTGCGGCCCGTCGACGGCACGCCCCAGGACCTGCGCGAGGCGACCGTGGGCGACCGGGAGCTCGACACCGCCATGACGGGCCTGGCCGCGGACGACGACGGGCGCTGGCGCATCACCCTCTCCCACAGGGGCCGCAGCACCACGCTGTGGGCCGACGCGCAGGCCTATCCCTGGACGCAGGTCTACACCGGTCACGACCTCCCCGAGGGCTACGCCCGCACGAGCGGCCTGGCGGTCGAGCCGCTGACCTCGGCGCCCGAGGCCTTCAGGACCGGTGAGGACGTCCTGCGCCTGGACCCGGGTCGCTCCTGGTCGGCCTCATGGGGCCTCACCCCCTGGTGAACCGTTAGCCTGGTGGGCAGGGCACGTGCTCACCAGGATGCACGCGCCCCGACGCCGACCCCGCACACGGGCCGGCCAACGACGAGATCGACACGAGGTGGACCAGTGCCAACGGGCAAGGTCAAGTGGTACGACACGGACAAGGGCTTCGGCTTCCTGGCCGACGACGAGGGGGGCGACGTCTTCGTCCACGCCAACGCCCTGCCCGAGGGGACGACCGCGCTCAAGCCTGGCACCCGCGTGGAGTTCGGGGTCATGGACGGGCGGCGGGGGGCGCAGGCCCTGTCGGTCACGGTCCTGGACCAGGCACCCTCGGTGGCGCGCAAGCTCCACGACAAGAAGCGCAAGCCGGCCGACGAGATGGTCGGCATCGTCGAGGACACCATCAGGCTGCTCGACGGGGCGTCCATGCAGCTGCGCAAGGGGCGCTACCCCGACGCGGCCGGTTCCGCCAGGCTCGCGGCCGCCCTGCGGGCGATCGCCGACACCTTCGACGGGAGCTGACCGATGGCCACCATCAAGCCCGACCCGACGCTGACCGCGGCGGTCGACCTCGCGCGTTCCGCCGCCGAGAGCATCGCCGAGGCCGGGGCCGTGGGCGACCACCTGGCCGTCGTGATGGAGGGCGAGCGGGTGGCGACGCACCAGTTTGCGTGCCTGTCGGCGGGATACCCCGACTGGCGGTGGTCCGTGACGGTCACCCGGGTCGCCCGCTCCAAGCACGTCACCGTCTCCGAGACCCACCTGCTCCCGAGCGAGACGAGCATCGTCTCTCCGCCCTGGGTGCCGTATGCCGAGCGCATCGCCCCCGGCGACCTCGGTCCCGGAGACATCAACCCCTATGTCGAGCAGGACCCCAACCTCGAGGCCGGCTTCGAGGCGACGGGGGACGAGGACGTCGACCAGATGGCGCAGTGGGAGCTGGGCCTCGGACGCAAGCGCGTGCTGTCGGCGGAGGGGCGCGAGGACGCAGCCCAGCGCTGGTACGACGGCGACAACGGCCCCACCGCCGAGGTCGCCGTCAAGGCTCCGGAGCGCTGCTCGTCGTGCGGGTACTTCCTGCCGATGGCCGGTGCCCTGCGCCGGTCCTTCGGGGTGTGCGCCAACGCCTGGTCCCCCTCGGACGGCCGCGTCGTCACCCTCGACCACGGCTGCGGCGCGCACAGCGAGGTCGACCTGCCTGCCCACGACCCCCGCCCGCTCGACCCGCCCGTGGTGGACGACCTGGCGGTGGACCTCGAGGTGGCGCACACCTCCGAGGTGACGGTGGCCGAGGCCCCGGGCGACGCGCCCACCGCCGAGGTGACGGTGGCTGAGATGACGGTGGCCGAGGCCCCGGAGGAGGCGCCGACCGCCGAGGTGACGGACGAGGCGTCCACCGCCCAGCCCGAGCCCGAGCCCGTGACCGAGGCCACGCCACCTGCCCCTCGTCGCGGCCGGCGCGGCTCGCGTCGTGCCGGCGCCCCCGCGGGCCCGGCGACGCCACGCACCGACCCGGCGACCGACGCGGCCGCCCAGCGGGTGGCCGAGCTCGTCGGCGACGCCTGAGCCGACCGCGCCCTGCGGTCCGCGCGCAACCAGCTGCTGCACTCCTGACCGCGTCCGTACGACGGGGTGTTGCGCCACAACGGAACTCGCGAGCCCCCAGCAGGGCGCGCTGCAGATGTGCAGCAGTTGTGCACGCTCCCGGACGACCCTCGGGCCGTCAGGCGCCCTTGTCGGCGCCACGCCCGCTGCGGACGTACGCCAGCCCCAGCACGCCGAGCGCGATCCCCGTCACGCATGCCCACGGCCACCAGGCGCGGGAGTCGAGGTGCAGGTCCGGGACGATCAGGACGACCAGGAGGGCGGCGACCCACAGCCAGGTGCCGAGCGCCACGACCCGGTCGGTGCGCACCCGCATCAGCGGCACTGTCGTCGGGTCGATGGGGCGGCGCTGCTCGGTCACGCCTCCAGGCTAGTGCCCGGGCCAGTAGCTCCCGCCCGGCGCGCGCAGGACGACCTCGGGCTCCACGGCGGCTCCTTGCCCGTGAGTGACTCGGGGGCACTGTGGGGTCGCGGCCCTGCCGGCGCAAGGCCTGGCCGGCGTGCGTCACCCGGGTACCGCCGCCGGGCGGTCACCTGGTGGCGCCGGCGCGGGCGGCATACGGCACGCCGGTAGGATCCGGGGACATGACGCAGGCCCCCTCCCGCACCCCTCGCAACGCGCCGCCCTCAGGCGGGCTCGACCGCTACTTCCGCATCACCGAGCGTGGTTCGTCGATCGGCCAGGAGGTGCGGGGCGGGATCGTCACGTTCTTCACGATGGCCTACATCGTCGTGCTCAACCCGCTCATCATCGGTACCGTCCCGGACTCGACCGGCGGCTTCCTCGGCGGGGGAGACCCGGACCGCGCGCGCATGCTCGTGGCCGCCGGCACCGCGCTGGTCGCCGGGCTCATGACGATCCTCATGGGTGTCGTCGCCAACTTCCCGCTGGCCCTCGCGACGGGGCTGGGGCTCAACGCCTTCCTGGCGTACGGCGTGGCCCAGATGCCGCAGATGACCTGGGCCGACGCGATGGGTCTGATCGTCCTCGAGGGCATCATCATCCTCGTGCTCGTGCTGACGGGCTTCCGCAAGGCGGTGTTCCACGCGATCCCCGCGCAGCTCAAGACCGCCATCTCGGTCGGCATCGGCCTGTTCATCACCCTGATCGGTCTGATCGACGCGGGCTTCGTGCGCAAGCCGAGCGGCCCCACCCCGGTCGAGCTGGGCATCGGCGGCTTCCTCAACGGGTGGCCGCTGCTGACCTTCGTCGTCGGGCTGTTCCTGATCGTCGCGCTCATGGTCAACCACGTGAAGGGCGCCATCCTCTACGGCATCGCCGGCGCGACGGTGCTCGCGATCGTCCTGGAGGCGGTGCTGCACATCGGCTCCCAGACCGGGCCCGGCGGCAAGGTCGTCAACCCCACCGGCTGGGGCCTCAACGTCCCGACCCTGCCCAAGAACCCCTTCGCCGTCCCCGACTTCGCGCTGCTCGGCCACTTCAACCTGCTCGGGTCGTTCAGCAAGATCGGGTTCGTCTCGGCGGCGCTGCTGGTCTTCACCCTGCTGCTCGCAGACTTCTTCGACACGATGGGGACGATGGTCGCCATCGGCGGCGAGGCCGGCCTGCTCGACGAGGAGGGCAACCCGCCCGGGTCGCAGCGCATCCTGGTCGTGGACTCCGTCGCCGCCATCGCGGGCGGGATGGGGTCGGTCAGCTCCAACACCTCCTACATCGAGTCCGCGGCCGGGGTGGGGGAGGGCGCCCGCACCGGGCTGGCCTCGGTGGTCACGGGTGTGATGTTCCTGCTGGCGACCTTCCTGTCCCCGCTGGTCGCGGTCGTCCCCTACGAGGCCGCGACGCCGGCGCTGATCGTCGTCGGCTTCCTGATGATGCAGCAGGTCACCGGGATCGACTGGGACGACATGGAGATCGCCATCCCGGCCTTCCTGACCATCGTCCTGATGCCCTTCTCCTACTCCATCTCGGTCGGCATCGGCGCGGGCTTCGTCGCCTACGTCGTCGTCAAGATCGCCCGCCGCAAGGCTCGCGAGGTCCACCCGCTGCTGTGGATCGTCGCCGCGCTGTTCGTCCTCTACTTCTGCATCACCCCCGTCAAGTCGGCCCTCGGCGTGCAGTAGCCGCGGGGCGGCGCACGGCCCCCCCGCTCGGCCACTGGTGGCCCCCGGCGGGGGGAGGCTCTCCACTAGGCTGAGTCGTATGACGCAGCTGACTCGCTCCCAGGTCGCGCAGATGGTGGACCACACCCTGCTCAAGCCCGAGGCCACGCACGAGGACGTCCGCGAGCTCGTGGCGGACGGCGAGCGGCTGGGGGTGTTCTCTGTGTGCGTCTCGCCGTCGATGCTGCCGCTGTCGACCACCGTCGCGGTGGCCGTGGTGTGCGGCTTCCCGAGCGGCAAGCACACCTCGGCCGTCAAGGCCGCGGAGGCCGCCGAGTCCGTGCGCCTCGGCGCCGCCGAGGTCGACATGGTCATCGACGTGGGCGCAGCCGTGGCAGGGGACTTCGAGGCGGTCGAGCGCGACATCGCCGCCGTCCGCGAGGCGACCCGCGGCGCCCTGCTCAAGGTCATCATCGAGTCCGCAGCCCTGACCGACGAGCAGATCGTCGGCACGTGCCAGGCGGCCGAGGCGGCGGGGGGCGACTTCGTCAAGACCTCGTCCGGCTTCCACCCGAGCGGCGGGGCGTCGGCGCACGCGGTCCGGCTCATGCGCGAGACCGTCGGTGACCGGCTGGGCGTCAAGGCGTCCGGCGGCATCCGCACGGCCGAGGCGGCCCGCGAGATGATCGAGGCGGGGGCCTCGCGCCTCGGCCTGTCCGGCACCGAGGCCGTGCTCGACGGCTTCCCCGCCTAGCCGACTCAGCCGGCTCAGCCGGCTCAGCCGTCATCCGGGCCGGGAATCAACGGCGATGGATCATCGTTAGCCAAGGTAATGAACTAGGCTAAGGAAACGATGACCCAGGACACGCTCACCGATCACTCGCCCGACCCCACCGAGGCCGACGACCTCGCCCACCTCGCCACCGACCTGCGCCTCGCCTGCCAGCGCATCAGCCGGCGCATCCGCTACGAGGGCACCCATGACATCGCGCCCCACCAGGCCAGCGTGCTCTTTCGGCTCGAGACCCCGCGCACCCCAGGGGAGCTCGCCGAGATCGAGCGCGTCAGCGCCCCCAGCATGACCCGCACCCTCGGGTGCCTCGTCGACGCCGGACTGGTGCGTCGTGAGCCCCACCCGACGGACGGGCGCCAGGTGCTCGTGTCGCTCACGCCCGAGGGCGAGGGGCTGGCCAGGGCGATCCGGAGGCGCCGCGACTCGTGGATGGCCGGCCGCCTCGAGGGGCTGACCCCCGAGCAGCGCGCAGTCCTCGCCGAGGCCGCCCCGCTGCTGCTGGAGGTGGCCGCCCGATGAGCACCACCTTCGCCTCGCTGCGCGTCCCCAACTACCGCACCTACTTCCTCGGCGGCCTCGTCTCCAACGTCGGCACCTGGATGGGCCGGGTCGCGCAGGACTGGCTGGTCCTGACCCAGCTGACCGACCACTCGGCGTCGGCGCTCGGCGTCGTGACCGGCCTGCAGTTCGCGCCGGTCGTGCTCCTCGCCCCCTGGGCCGGAGCCGCCGCCGATCGCTTCCCCAAGCGGACCATCCTGCTGTGGACCCAGGCCGCCCTCGGCCTCACTGCGGCCCTCACCTGGCTCCTCGTCGTGACCGGCACCGCGCAGCTATGGATGATCTACCTCCTCGCGCTCGCCCAGGGCGCCGCCGCGGCGCTCGACAACCCCACCCGGCAGGCCTTCGCGTCCGAGCTGGTCGGCCCCGACCTGATCGGCAACGCCGTCGGGCTCAACAGCGCCTCGTTCAACGCCGCCCGCCTGCTCGGACCGGCCGTGGCCGGCGTCGTCATCGGCGCCTGGGGCACCGGACCGGCCTTCGGCGTCAACGCCCTGTCCTTCGCGGCGGTCATCCTCAGCCTGACCCGGCTGCGCGTCTCCGACCTCCACCCGGCGCCCTTGCGACGCGGCGGAGGCGCCATACGGGAGGGGCTCGGCTATGTCCGGCGACGGCCGGACATCATGCTGCTCATGTTCATCGTGTTCATGCTCGGCACCTTCGGCATGAACTTCCAGCTCACGATGGCGCTCATGGCCACCACCGTGTTCGGTCGCGGCGCCGAGGAGTACGGCTTGCTGGGCTCGATCATGGCCATCGGGTCGCTGTCGGCGGCCCTGCTGTCGGCCCGCCGGGCTCAGCCGCGGCTGCGGGTGCTGCTGCTCGCGCTCGGCGGCTTCACCCTCGCCAGCGCCGCGGCGGCCTCTGCGCCGTCGTATGCCGCCTTCGCCCTCCTGCTGATCCCCTGCGGGCTGACCGCGCTCACCGTCATGACGACCGCCAACGCCTCGGTGCAGCTGTCCGTCGACCCTGAGATGCGGGGGCGCGTGATGGCCCTCTACATGGCGATCTTCATGGGCGGGACGCCGCTCGGTGCGCCCTTCATCGGCTGGGTCGGCGACACCTTCGGTGCCCGCTGGACGATCGGCGTCGGCGCCGTGGCCACCGGGATCGCGTGCCTCGCGGCCGTGGCCTACATCATGGTGTCGGACGGCGTGCGGTTGCGGCGCCGCCCCGGCAGCCGCAGGCTCGAGGTCGTGCACCCCGAGCAGCTCGAGCCCCACGACCACGACCTGGCAGAGGTGGTGACCCGATGACCCCGCGCGTGCGTCGCGCGGCGACGCTGATCGTGATCGCCGTGTGCCTGGCCCTCGCGGCCTACGGCTCGCTGGTCCGCTGAGCGGCTCCGCCGACCCCGGTCAGAGACGCTCGACGACGTGCTCGATCGCCCGCGTGAGGATCTCGACGTCGTCCGGCTCGACCGCCGGGAACATCGCGATCCGCAGCTGGTTGCGCCCGAGCTTGCGGTAGGGGTCGGTGTCGACGATCCCGTTGGCGCGCAGCACCGCTGACACGCGGGCGGCGTCGACGGTCTCGTCCAGGTCGATGGTGCCGACGACCTGCGAACGGGCGGCCGGGTCCGCCACGAACGGCGTCGCCCACGGCGTGCGCTCGGCCCACGCGTAGAGCCGCGAGGAGCTGTCGGCAGTGCGTCCCGCGGCCCACGGCAGGCCGCCCTGCGCGAGGAACCACCGGACCTGCTCCTCCATCATGGCGATGGTCGCGAGGGCGGGGGTGTTGTAGGTCTGGTCCTTGCGCGAGCTCTCGATCGCGGTCGTCAGCGACAGCGAGGCGGGGACCCACCGGTCGGTGGTGGCCAGCTCGTGCGCCCGCTCGACCGCGCGGGGGGACAGCACCGCCACCCACAGCCCACCGTCCGAGCCGAAGGACTTCTGCGGGGCGAAGTAGTAGACGTCGGCCTGGGACAGGTCCACCGGGAGGCCGCCCGCGCCGGAGGTGGCGTCGACCAGCACGAGGGCGTCCTCGTCGGCGCCCGCCACCCTCTCGACGGGCAGCATCACGCCGGTGGAGGTCTCGTTGTGGGGCCAGGCATAGGCGTCGACGCCCGCCTCGGCCACCGCCGCGGTCCGGGTCCCGGGCGCGGACTCGCGCACCGACGGCTCGGCCAGGTGCGGCGCCTCCCGCGTGACCTGCGCGAACTTGCTGGAGAACTCGCCGACCACGACGTGCTGCGCCCGCTCGCGCACCAGGCCGCCCGCGGCGACGTCCCAGAACGCCGTCGACCCGCCGTTGCCCAGCACGACCTCGTAGCCCTCGGGCAGCGCGAACAGGTCCGCCAGCCCCCGGCGCAGCGAGCCCACGACGTCACGGACGGGCGCTTGGCGGTGCGAGGTGCCGAGCCACGTGGTGGCGCCGGTGACGAGGCGCTGCACCTGGGCCTGGCGCACCTTGCTGGGGCCGGAGCCGAAGCGCCCGTCGGAGGGGAGCAGGTCGGGAGGCAGCAGGATCTCGGTGGTCACCCGGGCATCCTCCCAGCCGTATGCCGCGGCCGCGGGCGGGCCGCCGAGATCCGGACGGCGCCGTCAGGCCGGTCCGCCCTGGATGGGGACGTTCGTGCCCGCCCACCGAGCACGAACGTCCCCACTGTCGCGGTGGCGGGGCACGGGTCAGGCGGGGTCACCGGTGTCGACCTCGGCGAGGCGTCGTGGGGGCGGTCCGACATACCGCGCCGTGGGCCGGATCATGCGGCGGGCCCGCTGCTGCTCCAGGATGTGGGCGGACCAGCCGGCCGTGCGGCCGCACACGAACATCGGGGTGACGATGGTCGCGGGGACCTCGGCGAAGTCGAGCAGGACCGCGGCCCAGAACTCGACGTTGGTCGCGATGACCCGGTCGGGGTTGCGCGCGGCGAGGGCGGCGAGAGCGGTGGTCTCGAGCTCGCACGCGGCGGCGTAGTGCGGGGCGCCGAGGCGCCGGCAGGCCGCCTTGAGCACGTCGGCGCGCGGGTCGATGCCGCGATAGACGCTGTGGCCGAAGCCCATCATGCGTCCGCCCTCGGCCAGCACCGACCGGACCACGCGCTCGGCGGGCTCCCCGGACTCGACGTCCTCGAGCATCCACAGGACGCGGCGGGGGGCGCCACCGTGCAGGGGACCGCTCATCGCGCCGACGGCTCCGGACAGGCAGGCCGCGGCGTCGGCGCCCGTGGAGGCGATGACGCGTGCGGTGAGCGCCGAGGGGTTGAGGCCGTGCTCGGCCACGGTGACCCAGTAGCTGTCGATCGCCGCGACGTGCCGCGGGTCGGGGTCGCCGCGCCACCGGATCAGGAAGCGCTCGGCGATGGACCGGCCGCGGTCGACCTCGCGCTGGGGCACGGCGGGCAGGTCCTCGCCGCGCGCGGACTGCGCGATGAAGGACATCGCCATCACCGAGGCCCGGGCGAGGTCCTCGCGGGCCTGGGCCGCGTCGATGTCGAGCAGCGGGCGGAAGCCCCACACGGGCGCGAGCTGGGCCAGGGCGCTCTGGACGTCCACGCGCACGTCGCCCGTGCGCACCGGCAGGGGGAACGGCTCGGCGGGCGGCAGCCCGGGGTGCAGCGCCTCGTCGACGAGCAGCCCCCACACCTGCTCGAACGGCACGTGACCGACGAGCTCGCGCAGGTCGATGCCGCGGTAGCGCAGGATGCCGCCCTCCCGGTCGGCCTCCGCGATCTCGGTCACGACGTCGGCTGTGCCGGACACCTCGCGATCACCCGCCCGTGCGCCGGACCCTCGGCGCGAGGCGACGCCGGGGCGCGGGCCGGACGCGCTTGTCGAGGTCGTAGCCCTCGATCAGCGCCTGCAGCGTCTTCTTCCTGCTCGCCGGGTGCGATGCCACCGGGGTGTCGCCGTTGAACACGACGAACAGTCGCTGGTCCCCGTCGAAGACCGTGAGCACCGAGCCGTCGACGAGATGGTGGGCGTGCTCGAGGGCGCGCCGGCGGGCGTTGCTGCGGGCCACCTGCCGCTCGGCCAGCTCGCGCGCGGGCTCCTTGCCGTGCTTGACCGCCTCGTAGACGATCGGGCCGTACTTGACGCCGAGCTTGACCAGGTTGTTGACGGCGCCGACCTTGCCTCGTGCCATGGCGGACCTCCTCAGGACGCGGTGACCGGGTCAGCCTAGTCTCGGGGTATGACGGACAAGGACGTGCCCGACGCGCGCGGCGCCGGGGTGCAGGGCATCACCCGCGTCGACTACGTGGGGGAGGGGCTCGATGAGGCGACCCTCGAGGACAGCCCCTGGTCGCTGGCGTCGACCTGGCTGGCGGAGGCGGTGGCGCACGATGCGTCGAGCGGGGGCCGCACCGAGCCCGACTGCCTCGACCTCGCCACGGTCGACGCGGACGGCGTCCCCGACGTGCGGCCGGTCCTGATGAAGTTCTTCACGCCGGCAGGCCCCGGCTTCATCACCGACAGCGGCTCCACCAAGGCGCGCCAGATCGCGGTCCGCCCGCACGTGGCGGCGACGCTGCGCTGGTCTGCGCTCTACCGGGTGATCCGGTTCCGGGGGCTCGCGGTGCCGCTCGGCGGCGAGGAGCTCGAGGGCTACTGGCGCACCCGGCCGTGGGGCTCGCAGGTCAGCGCCTGGGCCTCCGAGCAGTCCGCCCCGGTCGGCGGCCGGGAGGAGCTGAGACGCCGGCATGCCGAGCAGGCCGCCCGGTTCACCCGGGACGGGCAGGAGGCGCAGATCCCCATGCCGCCGTCCTTCTGCGGGTGGCGGATCGCCTGCGACCACATCGAGTTCTGGGCGGGGCAGCCCTCGCGCCTGCACGACCGCATCGCCTACGGCAGGGTGGGGGAGGGCGACCTCGACGACGCCGCGTCCTGGCGGCGTCACCGCAAGATGCCCTGATCTGTCCGGACGCGCCCGTCTGGCCCGCGTGCGGCGGGCCGAGCCGTGGCGTGCGCGGCGCAAAGGACTTACACAGGCGCCCGTGGCAGGCTTGTCCCGTGACTGACCTGATCGACACGACCGAGATGTACCTCCGCACGATCTACGAGCTGGAGGAGGAGGGCGTCAAGCCGTTGCGCGCCCGCATCGCCGAGCGCCTCGGTCACGCCGGGCCCACGGTCTCGCAGACGGTCGCCCGCATGGAGCGGGACGGTCTCCTGCACGTCGCGGGCAGCCGCGAGATCGAGCTGTCCCCCGACGGCCGCCTGCGGGCGATGCGCGTGATGCGCAAGCACCGCCTTGCCGAGCGCCTGCTCCTCGACGTCATCGGCCTGGAGTGGGAGCACGTCCACGACGAGGCGTGCCGCTGGGAGCACGTCATGAGCGAGCGGGTGGAGCGCAAGATCCTGGCCCTCATCGGGGACGACCACGTCTCGCCGTACGGCAACCCCATCCCCGGGCTGGACGAGCTGGGGTCGGTCGGGACCGACGGCAAGGACCCCGGGCTCCTCCCGCTGCACTCCGTCGTGGGTGGTTCCCCGGATGGTTCCGTGACCTCGGTCACAGTCACCGTCCGTCGCATCGGTGAGCCGGTCCAGGTCGACCACGAGGCGCTGGGGCTCCTGACGGCGGCCGGTGCGCTGCCGGGCGGCCGCGTCCGGGTCACCTCCGAGGGCGACCGGGTGATCGTCGTTGGCGTGAGCTCCACGGACTCGCAAGGCGTTTCGCTCCCACTTGATGTCGCGAGCCATGTCTTCGTGGACACCGTGACGTCCGACTGAGAGTGGTTGTCGCACGCATGTGTGTCTGGTGCGGGCGCTAGCAGCCCTACACCGTCGCCGCGTCCGTGATTCATCTGGCTGTGATCTGAACGTGACAATCCCGGGGGTGTCCGTTACCTTCTTTCACGGCCCCTCTCCCCCTGGAGGGGCTGCAGCAGGAGACGCCGAGTCCTGTCACTTCTGCTGTTCTGCTTACTTCCGCTGACAGGAGCGGGGGACCCACCTTGGCGCGCAAGCGTCCCGGGGTGAAGCCACTCACGTGGCCGGGCGTCACACCTTTCCGCCCGAACCCGACAGCTAACTTCGTAGGCGTTCGAGAGGTCAATTGTGTCCATTCGCACCCCCGGTCGGCACCGCGCTGCCGACGTCACGTCCGCCAGTCTCCTGATCAAGGCCGCCAAGCACGCCGCCGCCCCGGCCACCAAGGTCGCGGGTGTGGTTGCCGCCTCCGGTGGCATGGTCATCGCCGCGTCGATGCCTGCCACGGCTGCCCCGACCGCTGCCGCTGCTCCGGTCAGCGTCGCTGCCCCCTCCGTCGCCGCCGTCGGCCAGCTCGGCCGCGTCTCGCTCGCCGGGGTCAAGAAGTCCAAGCTCAAGAAGGTCCGCGGCACCGTCACCAAGCGCACCGCCGTCAAGCGCAAGAAGGCCACGGTCAAGCGCAAGCGCTACACCACCAAGCGCAAGTACACCCGCACCTCGCGCACCTACCGTCGCACCGCGGTGCGACGCGTCAACCGCACCTACACCCGCGCCTCCCGCACCGCCGTGCGCCGCACCGTCGCGCGCAAGGTCGTCAAGAAGGCCGCGAACCCAGCTCCCCGCGCCGTCGCCGGCGGTGGCGTGCTCCGCACCGCCGCGAGCCTGTCCGGCATCTACTACCGCTACGGCGGCACCACCAGGGCCGGCTTCGACTGCTCGGGCTTCACGAGCTATGTCTTCCGCGCCAACGGCAAGTCCATCCCGCGCACCGCTGCCGCTCAGCAGCGCGCGACCCGTCGCGTGTCCTCCCCGCAGCCCGGCGACCTCGTGTTCTTCGGCTCCCCGGCCTTCCACGTGGGCATCTACGCCGGCGGCGGCATGATGTACGACTCGCCGCGCACCGGCCGCACCACGGGCCTGCACAAGATCTGGAGCAAGAACGTGAGCTACGGCCGCGCCTGATCGGTCGAGCCCTCTCGAGCAGCACGACGAAGCCCCCTCCGCCTCGGAGGGGGCTTCGTCGTGCTGCTCGCCGATCCCCCCTGTCGGCGCCGGAGGCGCCGGGCACGCTGCGTCCCCCCGGCGCAGCGTGCCCGGCCCCTGCCGTGTAGTCACCAGTCTGCCGGGCCAGGCGCGGGCGCGCATCAACCTTTGGTCGGGATACGCCTACGACCCAGGTCGTAGGCTCCGGCGACCTCTCTGGGGACGAGCGCTGCTCCGGCCGGCCGGGCTCGAGGCCTTGTCGGCCATGACCGCGGCCAGGGTGGTCCGGGGCCGTCCGTGCCCGACGCGTGTGACCCTGCCTTTGCCCGGGACCGGGGAGCCCCATGATCGGCCGGCCGTTGCCGTCACAGAGCTGGTGGACCTTGGTCGACAGGCCCCCGCGGGAACGACCGACCGCGTGATCGTCAGGCTCGACGAGCAGATTCTTGTGATTCGCGCCCATGGGTGGTCCGCTGCGCCTCAACAACTGGCGGCGGCGGGTCTTCGACCCTGCCCTCGACTGGGCGGGCCTGACCGACCTCACCCCGCACGACCTCAGGCACACGGCGGCCTCGCTGGCGATCGCGGCCGGGGCCAACGTCAGGGCGGTGCAGCAGATGCTCGGGCACGCCTCGGCGGCCATGACCCTGGACGTCTACGCCGGGTTGTTCCCTGACGACCTCGATGCGGTCGGACGGGCTCTCGACGGGCTGGCCCTGCGCACTGGTGTGCCACAACATGCCACAGTGCCGTCCCAGGCCCTCGATGTGCTAACGATCGACCCTAGAAAAGGGCTCTGAACTGCGGTGATGTGCTGTGCCCCCGAATGGATTCGAACCATCGACACCCGCTTTAGGAGAGCGGTGCTCTATCCCCTGAGCTACGAGGGCGGGGGTGGCGGCAGCGCCGGCCACGGGCACCTATCTTGTCATGGCCGCGGGCGGGGCGCGGACAGCGTCCGGGGTGGTTCGTCATACGACGCCGCCCGAGGGGTATTGATCGAGCCAGCGGAGGTGGCCCCGGGGCGGACACGGAGGGTGAGATCGAGAAGGGTGTGATGTGTCAAGAGGGCGAACTTCGGCCCTGGTTACTCGCCAGTCTTGACCTTTGGCGTCTCATTGCTGATCATTCAACTAGCGGGGCGCATGATTCTCTCCCCCTGCATCATGCGCACCGCCACCATCTTCGGACCACACGCCGCCGCCTCGTTATCCTTGGCCGGTGACCTCAGCACCGCCCGCCGCCACCCCGCCCGCCGACGTGCCGGACCCGGTGGCCGCGGCCGTCGCCCGCTGGCGTCGCGAGCTCGTCGAGGCGGGCGGACCCAACTCCCTGCTGTGGCGCCCCGCGGACCAGCGCGGCCGGCTCGAGCTGACCCACGCTCACCCGGCCGGGCTGGCGATCTTTCTCTCGGGGCGCGACGCCAAGCTGTCCGACCTGCACCGCGAGCCACGGGCGCTGGCCGAGGCCGTCGTGGCGGCACGCCGCCTGCGCGCGACCGCCGAGGACCTGTGGGAGCAGCGGGGACTCGCCACCTGCTTCCTGGCTGCCGGTATGGCGACCTGGCAGACCTCCGGCGGGGCCGGGCGAGTGCCCAGCGCCCCCGTCTTCCTGCGTCCGTGCGAGCTGCGCCCCCGCGACCTGGCCCAGACCGACTTCGACCTGGTGGTCAGCCGCACCGTCGAGCTCAACCCGGCGCTGGTCGAGCTGGTCCGGGCCGAGCTGGGGGTGGAGCTCGACGGGCGTGGGCTGGCCGAGTCCTCCTGGGGGCGCAACGGGTTCGACCCCGAACCGGCCTATCGCGAGCTGCTCCGTCGGTGCTCGGGACTACCCGGCTTCACCATCGAGCGGCGTCTCGGGGTCGCGCTCCTTCCCTACGCCAAGCTCGGGATGGTCGCCGACCTCGCCGGGACGACGGTGGCCGAGCACGCGGTGGTGCGGGCCCTCGCCGGTGACCCCGCCGCGCTGCGTCCACCGACCGGCGAGCCCGCGGCCGGAGTGTCCCTGCCGCTGGTCCTGCCGGTCGACGAGCACCAGCGGGCGGCCCTGGAGGCCATCGGCGCGGGCGACGACGTCGTGGTGCAGGGTGCACCCGGCACCGGGATGACCCAGGTCGTCGCCGCTGCCGTCGCCGGGCTGGCCGGTCAGGGCCGAAGCGTCCTGCTCGTGTCGCACGCCCGGTCCGCGATCACGGCCGTGCAGGAACGTCTCGCGCAGGCGGGGCTCGACCTCGTCGTCGAGGCGCACGACGGACCCGACCTGCGGCACGAGCACGAGCCGCTCACGGCCGCGACGCCGGCCGAGCCCGTGCAGGCGACGGCCGCGACGACCCGCGACCACCACGCCGTCACCGAGCGGCTGCAGGGACACCTCGTCGCCCTCCACCAGGCCCGACACCCGTGGGGCGTCAGCGCGTTCCAGGCGCAGGGGGCCATGGTCGAGCTGAGCCAGGTCGATCCGCCGCCGCGATCTCGCGTCCGGCTCGCCGGCGACGACCTCGCCCACCTCACCCCGCAGCGGCTCGACGTCGCCACCCGTGAGCTGGTGCAGGTCGCCGAGGACGGCGCGTGGCTCACGCATCAGGGCGCCGACCCGTGGCGCGCGGCTCGCATCACCACCCCCGCCGAGGCGGACGCCGCCCTCGCCGCGTGCGAACGGCTCGACGGCGACCGCGGCCTCACCCGCCTGACCAGCCTGGTCGACGCCCTGTGCCGCGAAGTCGGTCTGCCGCGCGCGAGCTCGGTGCGGGGCCTGGGCCAGGACCTGGACCTCGTGTCGGGCGTGCGCGCGACCCTCGACGCGTTCGTCCCGGAGGTCTTCGACGCGCCGCTGCCGGAGATGCTGGCGGCCACGTCCACGGCATACCGCACGGAGCACGACACCGGCGTCGGCCCGTGGCGTCGTCAGGGCCTGCGGCGCGACGCCCGGCGGCTGGTGCGCCCCGGTCCCGGGCCGACCGACCTGCACGACGCGCTCGCGACGGCCCACGACCAGGTCACCCGGTGGCGCGAGCGGGCGGGCGCCGCGAGCCGTCCCACCGTCCCGCACGGGATCGACGAGGCCCGCGCCGCGCACCGCGCCGTGGTCGCCGACCTGGAGGCGCTCGAGCCGGTCCTCGCGACAACCGTCGACGGCGCCGGGTTGCTGGACCTGCCCGTCGAGACGGCTCTCGCCCGCGTGCGCGAGCTCCTGCGCGGACGGCGACGCCTCGCCGTGCTGCCGCTGGTGACCACGACGCTGGACGGGCTGCGGGCCCAGGGGCTGGGGCCGCTCGTCGAGGACCTGGCGGCCCGCCGCGTCCCCGCCGCGCAGGTGGCCTCTGAGGTGCGTCACGTGTGGTGGAGCTCCGTCCTCGACGAGGTGCGCCGCACGGACCCGCACTACGGAGCGCACGACGGCACCGCCCTCGACGCCGACGCCGCGGGGCTGCGCCGGCTCGACGCCCTGGCCCTTCGCGAACGCGCCGCCGCCGTCGCCACCGCGGTCGGGGACGCCCGCCCCTGCTGGGCGACCAGCCCGCACGAGGTCGCGTCCCTCCTGCCCGTCGGCGTCGCCGTGGACACCGTGATCGTGCTCGAGGCGTCCCAGCTGTCCGTGGCGCAGGCCGTGTCGGCCCTCAGTCGTGGTCGGCAGGTCGTTGTCTGCGGGGATCAGCACCAGCTGCCCCCCGGCGACGTGAGCGTGACCGTGCCCGATCCGGCCCGCCGCGACGACGACGTGCAGGCCGACCAGCGGGCGACCTCTGTGCTCTCGTCCCTCGCCGAGATCCTGCCGGTGCACACCCTCGCGACCGCCCACCGCGGCGTCGACGACCGCGTCGCGCTGGCCGTCGACCGCCGGCTGCACGGCCAGGACCCCGTGGTCGTGCCGCTCGCGTCCACCGCGCCCCGGGTGCAGCTCGAGCTGGTGGACCAGGACCGTATGCCGCAGCCGCCGCGTGGCGAGGCCCCCGTCACGACCGCGGCCGAGGTGGACCGCGTCGTGCGGCTCGTGGTGGCGCACGCCCGCAGCACCCCCGAGCGCTCGCTCGGTGTCGTCACCTTCGATCCCGCGCACGCGGACGCCATCACGGCGGGGCTGCGCCAGCAGTTGGCGAGCCTCGACCTGACCGACGCGTCGCGCAGGTTCTTTGCCGGGTCGGCGCGAGAGCCCTTGTGGATCAAGCCTGTCGACCAGGTGCAGGGCCGGACCCGGGACGACGTGATCGTCGCGGTCGGCTACGCGCTCGACGAGGCCGGACAGGCGGGGCACCGGTTCGGCGCCCTGGCGCTGGGGGCGGGGGAGCGGCGGGCCGCCCTCGCGGTGACGCGGGCCCGGCAGCGGCTCGTCCTCGTGTCCTCCGTGACGGCCGAGCAGCTGCGGCAGGTGGGGGCGGGAAGCGCCGGCGTGGAGCTGCTCGCCGAGGTGCTGCAGCTGGCCGGGATGCCGGCGGGGCCCGTCCCCTCGCTGGGCGGCCTGAGCGATCCCGTCACCCGTGAGCTCGCCGGCCGGCTGCGGCAGGCCGGACTTGCGGTGACCGAGCGCGCGGGCCGCGGCGCGGGTGCCGTCGAGCTGGCCGTGCGCGACCCCCGCGCCGTGCGTGGTGTCGCCCTGGCGGTGGAGTCGGACGGTGTGGACTACGCCCGCGGTGGCGGGCCGGTCGACCGCGACGTCCTGCGGCCGGAGCTCCTGCGCCGGGCCGGGTGGGAGCCGCTGCGCGTGTGGACCGCCGACGTGTTCACCGCCCCGGAGCGCGTCGTCGCCCGGATCGTCGACGCGGCCCACGGACGCTGGGACGACGGCTCGGAGGCTCGTGATGCCCGGGCGAAGGCTCGTGACGCGGGCTCGGACGAGGCCCGACGGTGACGCGCCGGCACCGTCGGGTGGACGCCCCCGGCACGGGGTCTGCGGCGAGGGCGCCCCTGGGCGAGGCCGAGCCCCGCCTCCCGCCGGCCACGCAGGAGAACCCGCCCCCCTCCACCGCAGCGCGGCGCCGCTCCGACGCGCCTCGCGAGGACGCCCATGACCGGTGGCTGCGGGAGCAGCGTCCCCCGCACTGGGAGTAGGACCCCGGGGTCCGGTCCGCGTCAACCTGCTCCTGCTCGTCTGCGCGGACGACGAAGGGCCCCGCCAGCACGGCGGGGCCCTTCGTGACGTGCGGGGAGGGTCAGCGACGACGCAGCTCGTCGCGGATCTCCATGAGGATGGAGGCCTCCTCGGAGGGAGCATCGGTCTCCTCCACGCCGGCCTTGCGACGGGCGGCGATGGCGTTCATCGGGGCGACGACCATGAAGTAGATGGCCGCGGCGATGATCAGGAAGCTGATGAGGGCCGTGAGGAACGCGCCGACCGGGACGCCGCCCGGGTTGAAGGAGTTGAAGTTGGGCTGGCCGCCCAGCTTGCCGATGAGGTTCATCAGGATCGCGACGAAGCTGTCGATGACCTTGCCGAAGGCGGCACCGATGACGACGGCGACCGCGAGGTCGACGACGTTGCCGCGCATGAGGAAGTCCTTGAAGCCCTTGAGCATGACTGTTCTCTCTCTGTCCTGGGGAGATGTGGAGCGAGCCCGCTCAGGGGCTCGGGCGGCGACTGCGCCGCATGCCCCACCGTATGACGCTGAGTTACACGAGGACGATACTTAATCGTTCCGCGGTCCCCAAAAAGTTGACGCGAAGTGCTTACTGGGAACCCGCCGTGAGCATCAGGTGAAGGGGCTCGTCCTCGGGCCCGGCTCCGTGGCCTGCGTGCAGAGCCCTGGACTGAGATGCATTGAGGGACACCAGGACCGTGCGTCCGGAGGCGCCGGCGGCGCCTCCCGGCAGCCCCACCCCGGCGGACTCACCCACCGGGGTCTGCAGCACCACGGCGGCGGGGGCGACGAGGCGGGCACCGGCCCACACCTGGACCCGGTCGCCCGCGCGCACGAGGTCCGCCACCACGGGCTCGACGGAGGGCACGGCGAGCGCCACGGACCCCTCGGGCAGGCCCGCGAGCCGGGCGGCTCCGGTCACCGCACGGGGCGTCAGCGGGTCGCCGGTGGCCACTGGCCCGGCCAGGCGGCGCCCCACGAGGGCCTCGGCGTCCGGCCAGGTGGTGGGGGCGTCCGACCCGGGCCACCGACGGATGACGAGGTCCTCCGCGTCGAGCACGTGCCCCGCGGGCAGGTCGCGGGCGGCGCTCACCACGCGCGTGCCTGCTGGAGGAGGGGCCGGGAACGCCAGGCGCAGCGCCCCGGTCACGGCGAGCCCCAGACAGAGGGCGGCCAGGACGCGGCGGGCGAGGCGCACGTGCCAGGACACACGGCGGCTGCGCAGGCGTGCGCGCCACGACCGGCGTAGCGGTGCGGGGCGCCCGGCTCGGTCGCCACGGCGGGGGAGGGCAGTCATGCCGCGAGGCTAAGGAGCGGACCTGCGACGCGGGAGGGCTCGGCGGCCGCCTGTGGACAGAGCGAACCACGACGCGACGAGCTGTGGACGACACGCCGCGACCGGCGCGTCCTCGGGCGCGCGAGGGGTGGGCCGGCGACATACGAGCCGGTCGGCGCCCTCGACGGTCAGCTGGCGGCGGCCGAGCTGGTCGAGGTGCTGGAGCTGCTGGACGAGGTCCCGGACCCGCTCGCGGACCCGTTGGAGCCGGACGAGGCGCTGGTGCCGGAGGTGCTCGAGGAGGACTCGCTCGGGGAGGCCGAGGTGCTCTTGGTCGCCTTGGCGTCCTTGCCGCGCGAGTCCGTGCGGTAGAAGCCGGAGCCCTTGAAGACGACGCCGACGCTGTTGTAGACCTTGCGCAGCAGCCCCTCGCAGCGCGGGCACACGGTGAGCGCGTCGTCGCTGAACGACTGCACGATGTCGAAGGCCTCGCCGCAGTCGGCGCAGCGGTAGGAGTAGGTGGGCACGGTGCCTCCGGAAGGAACGAGCGGGTGAGGGACGCCGGCGGCCGAGGCCGACCTGGGCGTTCGACCGCTCAGTCTAGCGAGCCGTCGCGCCGTCGCTGACCGCGTTCGCGGACCGTGCGGGACACGGGCGGGCGCTTCCCCGGCTCGAGCCAACCGGCCAGGCGGCCCTGCTGGGACACCGCGTGGAGCCGCTCCTCGGCCGCGTCCCGCAGCTCCGAGGGCACCACGACCATCAGCGAGTCACCTCGCCGCAGCACGGTCGAGCGCTCGGGCACGAACGACCGCTGGCCGCGCAGCACGAGGGCGACGTTGGCGCCCTTGGGCAGGCGCAGCTCGTAGACCTCGACCCCGGCCATGCGGGACTCCTCGCCGATCTGCACCTCGACCACCTCGGTGTTGAGTCGTTCGAGCGGGGTGGACTCCAGCTGCAGGTCCATCGTCGCGCCCGCGTCGATGACGCCGAGCCGCCGGGCGACATACGGCATGGTCGGCCCCTGCACGATGGTGAAGATCACGACGAGCATGAACACGAGGTCGAACAACCAGGCGAGCGACGACGCGCCGCTGGTCTCTGGGACCGTGGCGAGGACGACGGGGACGGCGCCGCGCAGCCCCGCCCACGACAGGAAGGCCTGCTCGCGCCACCCGATCCCGAACGGCGTGGCGGAGACCACCACCGACAGCGGCCGGGCGACCAGGAGCAGCACCAACCCCATCACGACCGCCGGGACGATCCACCGGCCGAGCTCGGAGGGGGAGGCCAGCAGGCCCAGCAGGACGAACAGGCCGATCTGGGCCAGCCAGCCCATCGCGGTGGCGAAACCCCTGGTGGCGGCCTTGTGCGGCAGGGAGCTGTTGCCGACGACGAGCGCGGCGACGTAGACGGCGAGGAAGCCGCTGCCGTGGGCATAGGTCGCGACGCAGTAGGCCATCGTCGGCACCGCCATCACGCCGATCGAGAACAGCGCGGACGAGGTGTCGGCGTAGCGGCGCAACAGCTTGGTCCCGAGCCAGCCCACTGCGATGCCGAGCAGCGCGCCCACGACCAGCTCGTAGACCGCGAGCCCGGCGAGGAAGAGGGGACCGGCGTCGGAGTCCCCGGCGGCGACGGAGGCCAGGGCGGTGACCAGGATCACGACCGGGGCGTCGTTGAAGCCGGACTCCGCCTCGAGCAGGCTGGTCAGCCTGCGGGGGAGGGGCACGCTGCGCAGCACGGAGAAGACGGCGGCGGCGTCCGTGGAGCTGAGCACCGCGCCGACCAGCAGGGCCGACACCCAGTCGAGGTGGAGCACGAACCTCGCAGCGACGCCGACCACGCCGACGGACACGATCACGCCGACGGTCGAGAGCAGAGCGGCCGGGGCCACCGAGGGTCTGATGTGCCTCCACGAGGTCGACAGCCCGCCCTCGGCGAGGATCAGCACGAGCGCGATGTAGCCGAGGGCCTGCGTCAGCCGGCCACCGTCGAACTGGATGCCGAGCCCGGACTCCCCGAGCCCGACCCCGATGAGGAGGTACAGCAGCAGCGAGGGCAGGCCCGACCGGGTGCTGATGCGGACCGCCACCACGGCGAGCAGGAGGACGGCGGACCCGAGCAGGAGGACGGAGCGCAGGTCCTCGATCCCGAAGTCCGCGCCGGTGTCCATGGGGCCCATCCTCTCGTATGCCGCACCCGCCCCCGCGTCGTCCGCCGGCCTGTCGGTGCCGTGGCCTAGTCTCGCTCACGTGTCCCGCGCCGCTCTGATCGCCCGACGGACGACCGTCTCGGTCGTCGTCCTGCTCCTCGTGGCCGCCCTCATCGTCGCCGGCGTGGTCTACGGCGCCGTGCGCAGGACCGACCCGAGCGTCACGGGCACCGCGCGGTTGGCGGGGCTGTCGGGCGAGGTGGACGTGCGGCGGGACGCCCAAGGCGTGGCCCACGTCTACGCCGACACCCCCGAGGACCTGTTCCGGGCGCAGGGCTACGTCGCGGCCCAGGACCGGTTCTTCGAGATGGACCTGCGCCGCCACGCGACGGCGGGCAGGCTCGCCGAGCTCGTCGGCGAGGCCGGCGTGGCGTCCGACACGAGCGTCCGCACCATGGGCTGGCGCCGCGTCGCCGAGCAGGAGCTGCCGACCCTCTCGGCCGACACCCGGCGCTACCTCGCGGCGTATGCCGACGGGGTCAACGCCTACCTGGACGCGACCGGCGACGCCACCCGGGTCGCCCCGGAGTACCTCATGCTCGGCGTGCGCTTCCCCGGCTACCGCATCGAGCCGTGGGGGCCGGTCGACTCGCTGGCCTGGCTCAAGGCGATGGCCTGGGACCTGCACGGCAACTACGCCGACGAGCTCGCCCGCGCCCGGCTCATGGCGCAGGGTCGCTCGCTCGACGAGGTCCGTGAGCTCTATCCCCGCTATGACGCCAGGGCCCAGCCGCCGATCCTGTCCGCGTCCGCGTGGTCTCCCTCGGGCGTGCGGGGCGGCCGGTCCAAGGCGCCGGCCGCCGGCATACGACCCCAGCCCGACCAGGACGGCCAGGCGGCCCTCGCCCGGGCCGCGCGGGCCGTCTCCGCGGTCGCGCCCCTGGTCGGGCGCGGCGAGGGCGTCGGCTCCAACTCGTGGGTGGTCGGGCCGTCCCGGTCCTCGACCGGCAAGCCCCTGCTGGCCAACGACCCGCACCTCGCGCTCGGCCAGCCGGGCGTCTGGCACCAGACCGCGCTGCACTGCCGCACGGTGTCCCAGGCGTGCCCCTACGACGTGAGCGGCTTCGCGTTCGCGGGCTTCCCCGGCGTGGTGATCGGGCACAACCAGCGCATCGCGTGGGGCTTCACCAACCTCGACCCCGACGTGAGCGACTTCTACCTCGAGCGGGTCAAGGGCAGCACCGTGCTCAGGGACGGGACCTACCAGCCGCTGACCACCCGCACCGAGGTGATCCGCGTGGCCGGCGGCACCGACCGCACCATCACCGTCCGGTCGAGCACGCACGGCCCGCTGCTGTCGGACGTGGACGCCGCGGTCAGGGACGCCGCCACCGCTCCCACGTCGGGCACCTCAGGCGCGGCCACCGCGCCGGCCGAGGGGGAGTCCCTGGCGATCGCGCTGAGATGGACCGGGCTGGACGTCACCCAGACCGCGGACGCGATCTTCCGGATGAACCGCGCGACGTCCTTCGAGAGCTTCCGCGCCGCCCTGTCGTCCTTCGCGGCCCCCTCGCAGAACGCCGTGTACGCCGACGTCGACGGGCACATCGGCTACCAGGCACCGGGCCGCGTCCCGGTCCGGCGGTCCGGGTCGGCCGGGACCCCACCCGGCTACCTGCCAGCACCCGGCTGGGACTCGCGCTACGACTGGACCGGCTACGTCCCCTTCGAGCAGCTGCCGCACACCCTGGACCCCGCCGAGGGCTTCCTGGTGACCGCCAACCAGGCCGTCACGGCGGCGACGACCCCCTTCCTGACGACGGACTGGACGCACGGCTGGCGCTCGACCCGCATCCGTCAGCTCCTCACCGCCCATCCCACGGTGACGCCGGAGCGCATGCGCGAGATCCAGGGCGACGTCAGCGACGGCTTCCAGCCCGTCCTCACCGCGGCCCTGCGGGGCGTGGACCTGAGCGGCGACGCCTTCACCCGCGAGGGGCAGGCCACCCTGGAGGGCTGGGACGGGCGGTTCGTCACGGGGGACAACCCGTCGTCGCGCGCGGCGGCCTACTGGACGGCGGCGTGGTCCGCCCTGCTGCACCGGACCTTCGACGACGACCTGCCGGTGGGCCTGCGCCCCGACGGCGGGTCACGCTGGCCGGCGGTCGTCCAGCAGCTGCTCGCCGACCCGCGCTCCCCGTGGTGGGACAACCAAAAGACGCTGCGCATCGAGACCCGCGACGACATCCTGCGTCAGGCGCAGGTCGACGCCCGGCTCGAGCTCACCCGGCTGACCGGCAAGGACGTCAAGGCCTGGGACTACGGGCGGCTGCACACGCTGACCCTGCGCCACCCGCTCAGCGCCGCGGCGCCGGGGATGCTGCGCTCCCTGCTGGACCGCGGCCCGGAGCCGGCGCCCGGGAGCCCGCTCGCGCCCAACGCCCTCGGCTACGACCTCCAGGTGGGCTACGCCGCCGACTGGGGGCCGTCCATGCGCATGGTGGTCGACCTCGCCGATCTTGACGCGAGCACCTGGGTCCAGAGCACCGGCGTGTCCGGGCACCCGACCAGCGAGCACTACGACGACCAGACGGGACGCTGGCTGCGCAACGAGTCGTTCGCGTGGCCGTTCAGCCGGGGGGCGGTCGAGGATGCCACGCGCGAGCAGCTCACGCTCGCGCCCCGCGACGACGGCTGAGCCCCGCCGCGCGCTCAGCGGTCGAGCCAGGTGATCCCGTCCGCGGTCACCACCGCGTCGACCCGCTGGTCGTGCTGCGCCGCCGGCAGGGCGTCGTCGAGGAGCTCCTGGGGGTGCAGGAGGGTCACCACGCAGATGCCCTCGCGACGCCGGGGCAGCGCTCGGTCGTAGCACCCGCCGCCCTGTCCGAGCCGCACCCCGCGCCGGTCCACCGCCGTGCCCGGCGTGAGCACGAGGTCGGCCTGGTCGATGGCCTCCAGCCCCAGCCGCGCGGACTCGTCCCGCTCGTCGCTGCCGAGCGGCCGCCAGTCCAGGTCGAGCCCCGGCAGCGTGACCGGCACCAGCACCCGGTAGCCCGCCTCGGCCAGCGCCGCGTTGAGCGGACCGGTGCCCGGCTCGGTCGGCCAGGACTCGTACGACGTCACCGTCCCACCCGGCCCCACCCGGTCCGCAACGATCCGCAGGACGTGGTCCGCCAGGGCCTGCGCCTCGCGCTCGGCGCGCGGGGTGTCGGCATACCGCTGCTTGCGGTGGGCCCAGAGGCGAGCCCGTAGGGCGCGCTTGGCGTCGGCGGGGGTCGGGGCGGGGGTGTCCATGCAGCGATTCTGTCAGCCACGCCCCGGTCAGCGGGAGGACTCGATCGGTCTCGTGCCACCATGGGCCGACCGGCCCACCCCGAGGAGGACCCGTGTCCATCCGGACCCGTCTGGCGATCGTGCTCGCCGCCGTGGTCCTGCCGGTCCTGCTCGTGGCCGGGCTGGTGGCCGGAGTCCTGCTGCCCCGTGCGCTCGTGGACGGCCAGCGACGCGACGTCGACCGCGCCACGGTGGCCGTCGCCACCGCCATGGCGTCCGAGTGCTGGGCGCTGGGCGACCGGGCCGAGGTCATCGCACTGTCGGTCGCCAACGGGCGCCCGCCGGCCGCCGTCCTCGCGGAGGAGACCCGGGGCGGCCTGGGGGCGGAGCGCGGCTACGCGGTCGTGCTGCGCGGCGGCGAGGTGCTGGCGGCCTCCGGGTCCGCGCCCCGACCCACGCCGACCACCCTGCCGACCACCCGCTGCTCGACCGTGACCAGACCCGCCGGGCCGCACCTCGCCGAGCGGGTCGACCTGAGCACCACGCAGGGCACCCTGACCGTCCTCGTGGTCGAGCCCCTCACCGCCGGTCGGCTCGACGCGCTCGCCCGGCAGGCCGCCGCCTCGGACGTGCGCACGATCCTGCAGTGCGCGGGCGGGGTCGAGGTGCACCCGAGCTCGGACCGCGGCCAGGGGTCCGTCGCGCAGACCGCCGCGGCAGGGCCCGGTCGCCCCTGCGCCGTCCAGGGCTCGGCTCCCGATCCTGTGGGCGGCCCGCGCGCGTGGGTGCCCCTCCTGCTGATCCTGGTCGTGCTGGCGGCTGCGGTCGGGCTGCTCCGGTGGCTGGCCCGGGAGCTCACCGCCCCGCTGCTCGCCCTCACCGAGGGCACCCGTCGCATCGCCGACGGTGACCTGACGGTGCGCCTGCCGGAGGGCCGCGACGACGAGGTCGGCGAGCTGTCGCGGGAGTTCAACGCCATGGCGGTGGAGCTGGACCAGCGCATGGCCGAGCTGACGTCGAGCCGGGCGACCTTGCAGGACACCGTCCGGCGGATCGCCGCCACCCTGCAGCGCACCCACGACCTCGACGGTCTCCTCGCAGCGCTGTGCGCGCTGGCCGAGACGACGACCGGGTCCGCCTGCGCCGTCGTCTGGATGCGCGAGGGCAGCGGCCTGCGCGCCCGGGTCGTCCACCCCATCGGGACCCGCCGTCCCGGCACCGGGCGGATCCGCGCGGCCGAGAGCGTGGTCGGAGAGGTGGTCAGCGACCGCCGCGTCGTCCTGCTCGACGACGCGAGCGGCGAGCCCGGCGCCGTCCTGAGGGGGCGGCTGTGCGCCGCGCCCCTCGTCTCCGGAGACGACGTCATCGGGGCGCTGGTCGTCGAGCGGGCGGCCGACGCGACGGCATACGACGACACCACCGGGGAGCTGCTCGACCTCGTGGCCGGACCGGCCGGGGTCGCCATCGACAACGCGATCCTGCACCGTCGCGCCCAGCGCCAGTCCGTCACCGACCCGCTGACCGGCGTCGGCAACCTGCGCATGCTCACGACCACGCTGGGTCGCGAGGTGGAGCGGGCGCGCTCGTTCGGACGGCAGGTGTCCCTGCTGATCCTGGACATCGACCGGTTCCGCCGGATCAACGACGAGCACGGCCACTCCGTGGGCGACGGCGTGCTGGCCGCGCTCGCCGCTCGCCTCGTCGAGCTGGTCCCGCCGGTGGACGTCGTCGCGCGCTACGGCGGGGAGGAGATGGCCGTCGTCTGCCCCGAGCGCGGCGAGCAGGAGTGCCTGGCGCTCGCTCAGCGGATCGTGGCCGACCTGCGAGAACGTCCGCTGCAGGTCGGCGACCGCGAGGTCCCCATCACCTGCAGCATCGGGATCGCCACCTGGCCGCAGGACGCTGCGACGGCGCCCGAGCTCGTGTCGGCGGCCGACGCCGCCATGAACGCCGCCAAGCGCGCCGGGCGTGACGGGACGGTCGCGGCCGGGCATGTCGGACCCGTCGACTAGTCTCCGAAGCATGTCCGAACCCCGGCTGATGCCCGTCGACGAGCACCTGCGCATCCTCCTCGAGGCCTGCGCCACCGTGCCCCGCCGCACGTCCCCGGTGCCGGTGGCCGAGGCGCACGGCTGCGTGCTGGCCCAGGACGTGCGCAGCGCCGTCGACGTCCCGGCGTTCGCCAACTCGGCGATGGACGGGTATGCCGTCCGGGCCGCCGAGCTCGCGGGTGCGGGCGACCGCCCCGTGGTCCTGCCCGTCGCCGGCGACATCCCCGCGGGCCGCACCGACCGGGTCACCCTCGAGCCGGGCACCACGCTGCGCATCATGACCGGTGCCGCCCTGCCCGACGGGGCCGACGCGGTGGTGCCCGTCGAGCTGACGGACGGCGGCACGCAGCGGGTGACCCTGCGTCAGGAGCCGCTGGCCGGAGCCCACGTCCGACCTGCCGGCGACGACCTGTCCCGCGACGAGCTCGCACTCACGGCAGGGACCTTCGTCGACGCGCGGGTGCTCGCGCTGCTCGTCTCCCTCGGGCACCCGCGGGTCGAGGTCGTCCTGCCGCCCCGCGTCGCCGTCCTGTCCACCGGCGACGAGCTGGTCGAGCCGGGCGGCGCCGCCGGGCACGGCACGGTCGTCGACAGCAACGGCCCGATGCTGGTCGCCGTCCTGCGCGAGCACGGCTTCACAGCCGAGCGGGTGCGGGCGGTCGCCGACGACGAGCAGGGCTTCCGCGCGCGGCTGGACGAGGTCCTGCTGACCCACGACGCGGTCATCACCACGGGCGGGGTGTCCGCGGGCGCCTACGACACGGTCAAGGCCGTGCTCGCCCGTGACGGCGAGGTCGAGTTCCGGGGCATCGCGATGCAGCCGGGCAAGCCGCAGGGCTTCGGCCTGGTGCGGGCGGGCGACGGGCGACGCGTGCCCGTCTTCACCCTCCCCGGCAACCCCGTCAGCGCGATGGTGTCCTACCAGGTCTTCGTGGCCCCGGCGCTGCGCCTGCTCGCGGGCCGCCCGGCCGAGGGGCTCGCAGGCCTGGAGGCGGTGGCGGACGACGGGTGGCGCACGTCGGCCGGTCGCACGCAGCTGGCCCGGGTCCGGCTGCGCCGCGAGGACGACGGGCTGCACGCCACCCTCGCCGGTGGTCAGGGCTCGCACGTGCTCGGCGCCCTCGCCCACGCCGATGCCCTGGCCGTCGTGCCCGCCGAGGTCGACGAGGTCCTCCCCGGCGCGCGCCTCACCTGCCTGCTGCTGCGCCCCCTCCCCGGCAAGGAGTCCCTCGCATGACCACCGACCCCACGCCCGAGGCGCCCCGACTGACGCACGTGCGTGCCGACGGCAGCGCCCACATGGTCGACGTCTCCGCCAAGGCCGTCACGGCCCGCTCGGCCACCGCCCGCGGCCGGGTCCTGCTCGCGGCGCCGGCGGTCGCGGCGCTGCGGGACGGCACCGTGCCCAAGGGCGATGCGCTGGCCGTGGCCCGCATCGCCGGCATCCAGGCGGTCAAGCGCACCCCCGACCTGGTCCCGCTCGCGCACCCCATCGCCGTGCACGGGGTCGAGCTGGACCTCGAGGTCACCGACGACGGGGTCGAGCTCGCGGCGACCGTCCGCACCGCCGACCGCACCGGCATCGAGATGGAGGCGCTCACCGCGGTCACCGTCGGCGCCCTGGCCCTGATCGACATGGTCAAGGCGGTCGACAAGCACGCCCGCATCACCGACGTCCGCGTCACCGCCAAGTCGGGCGGCCGGTCCGGGGACTGGTCCGAGTGAGCGCGCCCGAGCCGCGGCGCGCCGTCGTCGTGACAGCGTCCACGCGCGCCGCTGCCGGCACCTACGCCGACCGCACCGGACCCGTCATCGTCGAGGCCCTGCGCGCGTGGGGTCTGGACACCCCGGACCCGGTGGTCGTCCCTGACGGTGACCCCGTGGGGGACGCCATACGGACCGCCGTCGACGACGGGGTCGACCTCGTCGTCACGACCGGCGGGACCGGCCTGTCGCCCACCGACCGCACCCCTGAGGTGACCCGGGCGCTGGTCGACCGCGAGGTGCCCGGCCTCGCCGAGGCCATCCGCGGCGCCGGTCTGTCGCAGGGCGTCGCCACCGCCTCCCTGTCCCGCGGCATCGCCGGGCTCGCCGGCGCCACCCTGGTCGTCAACCTCCCGGGCTCGCGCGGTGGCGTCGCCGACGGGCTCGAAGTGCTGGAGCAGGTCGTGACGCACGCCCTCGACCAGGTCCGCGGGGGCGACCACTGATGGCCGCGTGGCCGGTGCGGCTCGAGGCGACCCTGCCGGACGGGGGAGCTCTCGTGCTGCGCGGCCTGCGCCGCCGCGACCGCACGCAGTGGCTCGAGCTGCGTCGCACCAGCTGGGACTGGCTCAAGGAGTGGGAGCCGACCTTCCCGCACGCGGGCCAGCAGCCCAAACCCTTCCCCGAGTACATCCGCCACCAGGCCCGCGAGGCGCGCGCCGGTCGGCAGCTGCCCTTCGCCGTCGAGGTCGACGGTCGGCTCTGCGGCGCGGTCAACCTGTCCCAGATCATGGAGGGCGCGCTGTGGGGCGCCACGGCGGGCTACTGGTGCGCCCCCACCCACGCCGGCCGGGGCATCGTTCCCCTGGCCCTGGCCACGGCGTGCGACTACGCCGTGGGCGAGCGGGGCCTGCACCGCATCGAGGTCAACATCCGCCCCGACAACACCAAGTCGCTCGCCGTCGTCCGCAAGCTAGACTTCCGCGACGAGGGGCTGCGCGAGCGCTATCTCCACATCGACGGCGCCTGGCGCGACCACCGGACCTTCGCGCTGACGACCGAGGACCTCGGCGGTGGCACCTTCGCGGACCGGCTCACGAGGGCATGATCCAGGGCAATCCGCCGACACACCCGTGCGGTTGAGCGTCCATCACCCGCGCCCCCTCTAACGTCGGGGACGTGCAGCCCTCCAGCCTCGTCTTCGTCGTCGTGATCGGTCTGTGGGCTGCCTACCTGACCCAGTCGTGGATGCGTCGTCGGGAGCACCTGCAGACCGCGCGATCCATCGAGCGGTACGCCGAGGCCCTGCGGGTGCTCGAGCGGCGCCCGGTCCTCGCCGAGCCCACCACCCCCCGGTCGTATGCCGTCAGCCCGCTGCGGGCCGGCGCCACCGCCACCGCGCCCGCCGGCGCGACGCGTGCCACGCCCATGACCGAGGAGGCGGGGGCGGGCCGACGCGCCCGCAGCCTGCGGGGCGCCTCCCTCGGGATCGCGGTGACCGCGCTGATCGCGCTCGTCGTGGTGACCGTTCTGCGCCTGGTCCCCGTCTGGACCCCGGCCGTCGGCCTGGCGCTCGTCACAGCCGACCTGGCGTGGCTGCGCCACACGGCCCGGCCTCGTCAGCCGCGCCTCGAGCTGCACCGCACCACCTCGAGCGCCGGGAGGACCGACGTCGCCGCCCCCGTCGAGCCCGCAGCTCCGGGCGCGTCCACCGCCCCGACCACGTCCCCGGTCTCCACCGCTGACGCGCTGGTCGTGGTGGACACCGCCGAGCCCGCCGTGGCCCGCGTGGGTGACATCCGCGTCGATGACCCCTTCGACGTGCGCCAGTTCGACACCGTCGACGAGGCGCCCGCACCGGTCGAGGTCGTCCTCGAGCCGCTCGAGCCCGGGCAGTGGCGTCCGACCCCTGTGCCGCCTCCGACCTACACCATGAAGCCCGCCGCCCCCCGGGCTGCCCCGGCCCCGCTGCCGGTGGACGACGACGTCTTTGCCCCCATCGAGGTCGAGGACGAGTTCCTCGACGCCGCAGTGCCGTTGCGCAGCGCCGTGGGCGGGTGAGGATTGGGCCGACGTGCCGCCTCGGTGGTACAGTCGGTCCTCGCCAGGGGCTGTGGCGCAGTTGGTAGCGCGTCTCGTTCGCAATGAGAAGGCCAGGGGTTCGAATCCCCTCAGCTCCACGTAAGACGAGAAAATCAAAACTGCCCCGCCTGATGGCGGGGCAGTTTTGTCTTTGCGGTGACTCTGGCCAGTGCACGGAGTGACTGGCTGTCATCATCAAGTCATGGCAAGTGAAGCGTTCAGGGCTCGTGATCTGTCCGGCTCGACCTTCCGTGACGTCAGTCTCAGAGATGCAGTTATGCGGGGTGTTGACGTCGACGGCCTCGAGATCGACGCGCCGTGGCTGCTGGAGGAGCCGGGTCGGCTCATCGTGAACGGCGTGGATGTGGCGCCGCTGATCGACGGCGAACTTGACCGCAAGTTCCCCGGCCGCGCCCTCCGTCGTGCGTCGAGCGCTGACGGTTTGCGCGACGCTTGGGCCGCAGTTGAGCAGGCATGGCAGTCGGCGGTCCGTCGTGTAGAGGCCATGCCATCGGGCTCGATGGATGAACAGGTCGGTGAGGAGTGGTCATTCGCTCAGACGGTGCGGCACCTTGTTATGGCGACTGATACGTGGCTCCGCAAGGCGGTGCTGGGAGTTGAACAGCCCTACCACCCTGTTGGTCTGCCTGACACCAGCTTCGTTGAAGACGGTGGCGGCACCGCCGTCTTCCGCGTGACGCATCCTGACTGGGCAGAGGTACTGCAGGCTCGTGGCAGCCGGATGCGCATGGTCCGTGAGTTCCTGGAAACCGTCACCGACGATGACTTGTCGGCCACCCGACCCAATCCGCATGCCCCCGAGCACCAGGAAACTGTGCTGTCGTGCGTGCGAACAGTCCTTGAAGAAGAGTGGGAACACCTGCGGTATGCAACCCGTGACCTCGACGCCCTCGACGAGCGTGCGCTTGGAGGAAGGACCCGCCTGGGGTCGGCTTCGCGGCAGCGTTGTTCCTAGGTCAGACGATCTGCAGGTTGAGCACTCGAGCTGACTCCTTCAAGCCTTCGTCGAATGTGGCGATGCGGGCCGAGGTCTGCTCGGCTGTCAACAATACGCAACAGTCGGGCATCTTCGACCGAGTGGTCGCGCGAAGCCGCGCCAGTCGGGTGGCGGCGTCATCCGGCAGGGAAGTCGTGGCGACGTCGAGAGCCCGAAGGTCGGCCAGCATTTGCCGATCACGGTTCTCGCGCGCGGCCCTGACGAGCACTTCCGCCAAGTTGATCGGACCGATGGTCATCGGCTCTGAGGCGTGGATCGTGAACAGTGCCTCGGCTGCAGCGTGGTGCGCGTCATTGGCATCGAACAGCGCGATGAGCACGCCCGAGTCTAGGGCGATCACTCGGGCCACTCCGCGCGCAGATCGTCGAGGTAGCCCGGCTCGTAGAGGCCGGTGTAGGAGCCGCTGATCCGCTTCAGGGCGGCCAGTCGGTTGTCCTGACGCTCTGCGGCGCTCGGGTCGATGCTCTTGTGCCCTTCCTCGATCAGGCGACGCAGCAGCCGAGCAGGCTTGTCTCGGTCGGCAGGCCATCGCAATGCAGCAGCGCGCAGTGCTTCAGAGACTTCGGCCGTCTCGGTCACGGGGTGGCGACGCTTGGTGGTCGGCATACCGCGAGTGTAACACTGATGAGAAGTGTCACATCTTGAACTGGAAGTGGTCAGTGAGCCCTGAGTGCCCGCAACGCGGGGGAAGTTTCGACAGGCATCCCGCAAGGTCCACCGCACGCACAAGGCTCGAACCCTTGCCAACGGCAAACGTTGGTTGAGGTTCGGGCCTTGTGTGCGTCTGCGGCCCAGGTCAAGGCGTGACGTCGACCTGCGGATCGAGGAGCATTTCGAAGGGCCGACTGTGCTCGACTCGAGCTCTTCCCAACCCGCGATACTGAGACCATCGCCCTTGAAAAGAGCGGCCGGTAGGCGACGAGCATCACCTCAAAGCCCACCACTCGACGGGGCTCTGTCCGAGAAGGTCGTTCGCCTCTTCGAAGAGGGCTGATCACTCGTGCGCTCAACTGGACAAGTGGTGCGTCGGCCCTCATCGGTGCGGAAACCCTCTCCTCCGGACGGAGATCGTCCGACCGTTCCGTACGTGGTTAACATGCGACCATGGTTGAATCTTCTGCTTTCGGGTCTCCGAAGCTCTCCGTGCAGCCCGACGTTCGCGTTCTCGGCGCCCGCGAACACAATCTGCAGGATGTCGACCTCACGGTGCCGCGCGATGCAACAGTCGTCTTCACCGGTGTGTCTGGCTCGGGAAAGTCCTCGCTGGCGTTCGGGACGCTGTACGCCGAGTCGCAGCGACGCTATCTGGAATCGGTCGCACCCTACGCCCGACGCCTGATCGATCAGGCGGGAGTGCCCGATGTCGACTCGATCACGGGGATGCCCCCGGCGGTCGCCCTGCAGCAGCAGCGCGGTGCCGGTAACGCACGATCGACCGTGGGCAGCATCACCACGTTGTCGAGCTTGATACGAATGCTGTACTCGAGGGCCGGGGACTATCCGGATGGGCAGCCGATGTTGTATGCGGAGGACTTCTCCGCGAACACGGTCCAAGGAGCCTGCTCGGAATGCCACGGCATCGGCCGCGTCTACACGGTGAACGAGCAGCAGATGGTCCCGGACCCATCGCTCACCATCCGCGAACGCGCCATCGCTTCCTGGCCGACCGCGTGGCACGGCCATCAGCTGCGCGACGTACTGGTTGCTCTTGGTTACGACGTCGATGTGCCGTGGCGGGACCTGCCGAAAGAGGACCGGGACTGGATCCTCTACACCGATGAGACCCCCTTCGTTCCGGTCCACTCCCGGCTCACCCTCTCTGAGTCCAGAGCTGCGATCAAGGCAGGCGTGGAGCCGAGCTACTCGGGCACGTTCGTCGGGGCTCGTCGGTACATTCTGGACACGTTCGCGAACACGAAAAGCGCCTCGATGAAGCGGCGCGTCGCGCAGTTTCTCACCGCTGCCATCTGCCCGGCCTGTGATGGCAAGCGGCTGAAGCCCGAGGCGCTGTCCGTCACGTTCGAAGGATTCGACATCGCCGATTTCTCCCGACTGCCGCTTCGGGAACTTGCCACGATCCTTTCGGGAGTCGTTGCCCGCCTGGAGGAGCACGGAGCCGCTTCTCCCGGCGCTGCCTCTGCGCGAGCCGCATCGCAGGAGCATGTCGCTGCTGGCGGTTCCTCGCCTGCCGCCGCGGCCGATGTGCGACCCACCCTGAGCCGAGCGCCAGAGAAGCGTGCTGCTGCGGTCCAGCTCGCAT
The DNA here is from genome assembly GCF_043162025.1 of Arsenicicoccus cauae. Lineage (NCBI taxonomy): Bacteria > Bacillati > Actinomycetota > Actinomycetes > Micrococcales > Intrasporangiaceae > Arsenicicoccus > Arsenicicoccus cauae. The sequence continues at coordinate 1,580,040 of NZ_CP171001.1, forward strand.
CGGGGGTGCTGCAGCGACTTCGTCCACTGGTCGATCTGGGGCTGGGCTACCTGTCGTTGAGCCGGACGACGCCGACGCTGTCGGGCGGCGAGCTGCAGCGGCTACGGCTCGCGACGCAACTCAGCTCTGATCTCTTCGGGGTGGTCTACGTCCTCGACGAACCCTCGGCGGGGCTGCATCCGCAGGACGTGACGGCGCTCCTCGGGATCCTCGACGGACTCAAGGGGAAAGGTAACAGCCTGTTCATCGTCGAGCACTCCGTGGCCGTGATGCGGCACGCGGACTGGTTGGTCGACATCGGCCCGGGCGCCGGTGAACACGGCGGCCGAGTGCTCTACAGCGGCCCGCCCGACGGGCTCGCCGATATCGAGGAGTCCGTGACACGCGGGTACCTCTTCGGTGGCCGCGGTCTCCCTCTTCGCACACCCCGTGAGGCACGCAGCTGGCTGTCCCTGGAGAACGTGACGCGGAACAACCTGCACGACCTCACTGTCGATATCCCATTGGGTGTCTTCACCGTGGTCACGGGCGTGTCCGGGTCCGGCAAGTCGAGTCTGGTCAGCCAGGCGCTTCCGTCGCTGCTTGGCGATCGCCTTGGCCGGGCCGTCCCGGCCGATGACGAGCCGGTCAGCGACGAGTCACTCCTCGCGGATGCGCCGGAACGTCTCGATGGACGCGTCGCCGGGCCCGTCACCGGTGTACGCCGGCTGATCGTCATCGACCAGCGGCCCATCGGCCGGACGCCGCGGTCGAACGTCGCCACCTACACCGGGCTGTTCGACCACGTACGTCGTCGATTCGCAGACACCCCGGAAGCTCGTTCCCGCGGGTACAAGCCCGGCCGATTCTCCTTCAATGTCGCCGGCGGGCGCTGCCCGACCTGCGAGGGCGAGGGATCGGTGATGGTCGAGCTCCTCTTCCTGCCTTCCGTGTACACCGAATGCCCCGACTGCCACGGCACCCGATACAAGGCGTCAACGCTCGAGGTCACGTGGCGGGGGCGCACGATCGCTGACGTGTTGTCGATGAGCGTCGAGGAGGCGAACCTGTTCTTCGTGGGCGATGAGGAGATCACTCGATCCCTGGCCGCTTTGTCGGACGTTGGACTCGATTACCTCCGACTGGGTCAACCGGCAACGGAACTCTCGGGGGGTGAAGCCCAGCGCGTCAAGCTGGCGGCCGAGCTGCAGCGTGCGCAGCGTGGGGACACGCTGTACGTATTGGACGAGCCGACGTCCGGGCTCCACTGCGCCGACACGGATCGTCTGGTCGCGCATCTGCAGACGCTGGTCGATGCGGGCAACACGGTCGTCGCCGCGGAGCTGGACATGCGCGTTGTCGCGGTGGCCGATCACGTGATCGATCTTGGACCCGGCGCGGGCGACGCCGGCGGGACCGTGGTTGCAGCGGGTACGCCCGCCTACGTCGCGGACAAGGGCGTCGGTGCTTCCGCGGGCTACCTTGCCGCCGCACTGCAGGCAGCTACCAACGCGACCCCATTGTGACGAGTGTGTCGCTGTGCGATATGAACATCGCACAGCGACACACTCGACGAGGTCGGGGTTGGAACCTTGAGCTGGCCGACGGCGTCCCTGGGCCACCGCACCACCGGGCCCTCACGAGGACAGCAGGGCGATCAGGCCACCTGCCGTGCGTTCGTCGATCACCAGGTCCGACACCACGCCCGCGCGCAGCGCCCCCAGCGTCCCCTGGATCTTGTTGTCACCCGCCACCGCGCACAGCCTGCGGTTCACACGCCGCAGCTCTGCGGGGGAGGGCCCGGAGGCCCGGCGGTTGAGCGCGATCCCGGCATACGACCCGTCCACCCGCAGGAAGTGCGTGGCGACGTCGCCGACGACGTGCTGGTCGGCGAGCTCGCGCACCTCCTCGGGGCGCAGGTAGCCGGTGGAGTAGACCTGGCTGAGCAGCCGCCCGCGGAAGGCCCCGACGCTGAACACCGCGATGTCGCAGGTGCGCCGCAGCTCGAGGATCCGGCGCACGGATCCCTCACGCCACAGCGCCTCCTTGGTCTCGGCGAAGTCGAAGAACGCCGGGGCGGGGAAGTGGTAGAGCTCGGTGTCGTAGGCGCTCGCGAAGCGATCGAGCAGCTCGGTGGTGTAGCGGACCCCGGAGGTGCGGGCGTTGGCCGCGCCGTTGAGCTGCACGACCACCGACCCGGTGGTGGGGTGCGGCACGAGATGCCCCGCGATGGCGGATGTCGTCGTGCCCCACGCGACCGCGAGGGTCATGTCGTCGCCCATCCACGAGTCCAGCAGGCCGGCGGCGCGCCGGGCCACGGCCTCCAGCCGCTGGGGATCACTGGCCGAGGACGACACGGGCACGACGTGCGCCTGCACCCCGAAGGCGTCGAGGAGGGTGCGCGCGGTGTGGTCGGTCGGCCCGTCGGGCGCCGCGACCGTGATGCGCACGATCCCCTCGTCCCGGGCCCAGCGCAGCAGCCGCGAGACGGTCGACCTCGAGACGCCGAGGTCACCGGCGATCATGTCCATGGTCTGGTCCTGCAGGTAGTACAGCTGCGCTGCGCGGTAAGCGGCTTCACGATCGTTCACGAGCCTCGCCCCCTCCTGCACGTTCGTGCAGACTGCTTGAGCATACGTGCAGGGCGGCGCATGCTCGATGCAGAGACCAAGATGCACCACGGGGTGCACCCACCGAGCCGCCGGTCGACACCGGCACAGAAAGGGTCGTGAGGACCATGGCCGCCACACCGATGACCTCCACCGCACTGTCCGCGACGAGCCGCGCCGACGCCCTCGAGGCGATGACGACCGGCGAGCCCCTGGACCTGCTCGTCGTCGGCGGCGGCGTCACCGGCGCGGGCATCGTGCTGGACGCCGCGAGCCGGGGCCTGCGCGTCGGCATCGTCGAGGCCGAGGACTGGGCCTCCGGCACCTCCCAGTGGTCCTCCAAGCTGGTCCACGGCGGCCTGCGCTACCTCTACCAGCTCAACTTCGCCCTCGTGGCCGAGGCCCTCAAGGAGCGCGGCCTGCTGCTCACGACCCTCGCCCCGCACCTGGTCAAGGCCCAGCCCTTCCTGTGGCCCCTCAAGCTGCCGGTCGTCGAGCGGTCCTACAGCGCCGTGGGGGTGGGGATGTACGACGCCCTTGCGCTCGTCGGGGCCAAGGGCACCAAGACCGTCCCGCTGCAGAAGCACTACACGCGCCAGGGCGCCCAGGAGCTCTTCCCCGACATCCGCGACGACGCGCTGACCGGCGCGATCCGCTTCTACGACGCCCGCGTCGACGACGCCCGCCTGGTCATCGACCTGGTCCGCACCGCCACCGGGTATGGCGCGCTCGCGGCCACCCGCGCGCGAGTCACCTCCTTCGTCAAGGACGACACGGGACGGGTCGTGGGGGCCGAGGTGCACGACGCCGAGGGCGACCGCGACCTGACGATCCGCGCGCACCGGGTGGTCGCCGCCGCCGGCGTCTGGACCGAGGACGTCGAGGCGATGACGGGCTCCGACCAGGGCCTGAAGGTGCTGGCGTCCAAGGGGATCCACATCGTCGTGCCCAAGGAGCGGATCCAGGGGGAGACCGGGCTGTTCCTGCGCACCGAGAAGTCCGTGCTGTTCGTCATCCCCTGGGAGCGCTACTGGGTCATCGGCACGACCGACACCCCGTGGGAGCAGGACCTGCGCAACCCGGTGGCCACCGCCGAGGACATCGACTACGTCCTCGAGCAGGCCAACTCGGTGCTGGCCCGTCCCCTGACCCGCGACGACATCATCGGCACGTATGCCGGGCTGCGCCCCCTCCTGCAGCCCCACCGCGGCAGCGGCGGGTCCTCCACCAAGGTGTCCCGCGAGCACACCGTGGCCGAGGTCGCCCCGGGGCTGTGGTCGATCGCCGGCGGCAAGCTGACGACCTACCGCGTCATGGCCGAGGACGCCGTCGACGTCGCGCTGGGCGAGGAGGCGGCCGAGGCCAACCCGTCCGTCACCGAGCACACGCCGCTGGTCGGCGCGGCCGGGTTCGACGCCTACCGCCACCAGGCTCCGCGCATCGCCGCCGCCTACGGGTGGAGCGCCGAGCAGGTCGAGCACCTGCTGTCCCGCTACGGCGCAGAGCTCCCGGCCCTGCTGGCCCTCGTCGACGCCGACGCCTCCCTGGGGGAGCCGCTCACGACCGCGCCCGCCTACCTGCGGGTGGAGGCGGCGTTCGCCGTCACCCACGAGGGCGCGCTGCACCTCGAGGACATCCTCATGCACCGCATCCGGCTGCACTACGAGACCCGCGACCGGGGCGTCAGCGCTCTCGACGAGATCGGCTCGATCGCCGCACCGCTGCTCGGCTGGGATGACGACGACCTCGCGCGGGAGCAGGCGGCCTACCGCGCCCGCGTGGCGGGCGAGGCCGCGGCGGAGCAGGAGCGGACCGACGCCGCCGCCTCCGCGGCCCGCGCCCAGGTCGCCGGCGAGGCGCTGCCGGCCTCGTCCTGAGCGACCCGGTCGGCCTGACCGACCCGCTCGACCGCTAGAACAACCCACCCCCCGGGCGCCATCACCGTCCCGGCCGGGGCGACTGCAGGACAACGACGTTCACCAAGGAGTCAGCCATGCCCATCTTGCTCACCGCTGCCCTCGCCCAGGCGGCGATCGCCGCGCCACCGGCCGAGCCCGTGCCGCTCGGCACGGTCTTCGCCCACGAGCTGCTGGGGACGATGATCCTCATCGTGCTCGGTGCGGGCGTGGTCGCCAACGCCCTGCTGCCCGACTCCAAGGGCAAGGGCGGCGGCAACCTGATGATCAACGTCGGGTGGGGCATCGGCGTCATGGCCGGCGTCTACGTCGCCTTCAAGTCGGGCGGGCACCTCAACCCCGCGGTGACCCTCGGCCTGTGGGCCAACGGCGCGGACTTCGCCCCCGGCGTCCCGGCCGGCGCCACGACCGCGCTCGTCTACATCGCCGCGCAGGTCCTCGGGGCCTTCCTCGGCGCGGTCCTGGCCTGGCTGGCCTATCGCGACCACTTCGACCGGGAGGCCCCCGCCGGCGACAAGCTCGCGATCTTCTCGACCGGCCCGGCCATCCGCAGCTATGGCAACAACCTGATCACCGAGGTCATCGCGACCTTCGTGCTCGTCTTCGTCATCGTCACCTTCGGGCAGAACCCCGCCCAGCTCGGTCCGCTGCCCGTCACCCTGCTGGTCATCGGCATCGGCGCGAGCCTCGGCGGGCCCACCGGCTACGCCATCAACCCCGCCCGCGACCTCGGCCCCCGCATCGCCCACGCCCTGCTCCCGATCAAGGGCAAGGGTGGCAGCGACTGGGCCTATGCCTGGGTCCCCATCCTCGGACCCGTGCTCGGCGGCGTCCTCGCCGGTGTCGCCGCCACGGCGTTCGTCGGCTGATCGACATACCGTCAACCCAACTCACAAGGACGTGAAGGACAACTCATGAGCCTCAACACCCAGAAGTACGTCATGGCGATCGACCAGGGCACGACCAGCTCGCGCGCCATCCTCTTCGACCACTCGGGCCGGATCGTGAGCACCGGCCAGCTCGAGCACGAGCAGATCTTCCCCCGGGCCGGGTGGGTGGAGCACGACCCCAAGGAGATCTGGCGCAACGTCCGGCAGGCCGTGGCCCAGTGCCTCGCCGCCTCCAAGGACATCAACAGCTCCAACATCGTCGCGGTCGGCATCACCAACCAGCGCGAGACCGCGGTCGTGTGGGACAAGACCACGGGCGAGCCGGTCTACAACGCGATCGTGTGGCAGGACACCCGCACCGACAAGATCTGCGACGAGCTCGCCCAGGGCGACGACGACCGCTTCAAGGAGCGCTGCGGCCTGCCGCTGGCGACCTACTTTGCCGGCCCCAAGGTCAAGTGGATCCTCGACAACGTCGACGGCGCTCGTGAGAAGGCCGAGCGCGGCGACCTGCTCCTCGGCACCACCGACTCGTGGGTCGTGTGGAACATGACGGGCGGAGTCCAGGGCGGCGTCCACGTCACCGACGTCACCAACGCCAGCCGCACGATGCTGATGAACCTCGACACCCTCGACTGGAACCCCGACATCTGTGCCGCGATGGGGATCCCGATGTCCATGCTCCCGGAGATCAAGAGCTCCTCCGAGGTCTATGGCGAGGGTCGCAAGGGCGGCTTCCTCGTCGGCGTGCCCATCGCCGGCATCCTCGGCGACCAGCAGGCCGCGACGTTCGGGCAGGCGTGCTTCGAGCGCGGCATGGCCAAGAACACCTACGGCACCGGCTGCTTCATGCTGATGAACACCGGCGAGGAGGTCATCCACTCCCGCAACGGCCTGCTCACGACGGTCTGCTACAAGATCGGCGACAACAAGCCCGTCTACGCCCTCGAGGGGTCGATCGCCGTGGCCGGCTCGCTCGTGCAGTGGGTCCGTGACAACCTTGGGCTGATCAAGGACGCCGCCGAGATCGAGACGCTCGCCACCACCGTCGACGACAACGGCGGCGCGTACTTCGTCCCGGCGTTCTCGGGGCTGTTCGCGCCGTACTGGAAGGACGACGCCCGCGGCGCCCTCGTGGGCCTGACGCGCTACGTCAACAAGGGGCACATCGCCCGCGCCGTGATCGAGTCCACGGCCTTCCAGACCCGCGAGGTCGCCGAGGCGATGGCGGCCGACGCCAAGGACGTCGACATCGAGCTCACCGAGCTCAAGGTCGACGGCGGCATGACCGCCAACGAGGCCCTGATGCAGTTCCAGGCCGACCAGCTCGGCGTAGCCGTCGTCCGCCCCCAGGTCGCGGAGACGACCGCCCTCGGGGCGGCCTACGCGGCCGGCATCGCCGTGGGCTACTGGGACGGCGAGCAGGACGTCATCGACAACTGGGCCGAGGACGCCCGGTGGGAGCCCCAGGTCGACGAGGACGAGCGCGAGCGCACCTACCGCCTGTGGCAGAAGGCGGTGACCCGGACCTTCGACTGGGTCGACGACGACGTGCGCTGACCGAGCGTCTCGCGATCCGGCTCCGGCCGTATGCCGGGAGGGCCCCACCCCACGAGGCGGTGGGGCCCTCCCGGCATACGAGGGGTGTGTCTGGCAGGGTGGCCCCATGGGGGAGACGATCGACGAACCGACCGACCTGGCCGCGGCGCTGAAGTCACCCGCCCACCGGCCGAGCCCACGCGCGAGGACGCTGTGGCTGATCCACTCCGTGCTGGGGTCGCTGCCGTTCCTGGTGGCGGTGGGCGCCTGGTGGTGGTTCGACGAGGAGCGCCGCACCTGGTCGACCTGGGCGTTGGCCGCGCTCGCGGTGATCACCCTCGTCGACATGGTGGTCGTCCCGCGCTGGCGCTACGCCGTGCACCGCTGGGAGTGCAGCCCGACCGCCGTGTTCACCCGCACGGGGTGGTGGACGCAGGAGCGCCGCGTCGCCCCCATCTCGCGGGTGCAGACCGTGGACCTCGAGCGTGGCCCGATCGCGCGGATGCTGGGCCTTGCCACCGTGACGGTGACCACGGCGTCCTCTGCGGGGGCGGTCGAGCTGGAGGGACTCGACCTGGAGACCGCCGAGCGGGTGGTCGCCGACCTGACCCGCATCACCGACCAGACGCCGGGGGACGCGACGTGAGCGACCCGACCGAGCGCACCGAGGCCGATCGGGTCGGCATCGGCACCGGTGGCGAGATCGAGCCGCGGACCGGCCCGGCGGAGATCCCCTGGCGGCGGCTGAGCGGGCGCATGCTCCTCATCCACCCGCTGCGCAGCCTCAAGGAGCTGTTCCCCGCCATCCTGCCCGCCCTCGTCGTCGGCAACGCGCGCGTGGGCATCGACAACCAGTGGTGGAACCTCGGCGTCGGCGCCGTGGTGCTCCTGGTCGCGGTCGTCACCTGGGCGACCACCCGCTACCGCATCGCCGACGGGCGGGTGCAGCAGCGCAAGGGGCTGCTCAAGCGCGAGACCCTCAACGTCCCCATCGACCGGGTCCGGTCGGTGGACCTGCAGGCCTCCCCGCTGCACCGCATCCTCGGCCTGTCGACGGCACGGATCGGCACGGGGGTGGCTGGCGGCAAGCCGCTGGTCCTCGACGGGCTGACCACCGGCGAGGCAGCGATGCTGCGCGCCGAGCTGCTGGTGCACCGCGGGTCGATCCAGGAGACCCATGCCCCCTCCACCACGGCGGTGGGCGAGGGGGAGGGCGAGGGCTTCGACGCGCAGCGGACGACCACGACCGGCGGGCCGTCCGGCGCGCCCGAGCCCGAGGTGCTGTCCCGCTTCGACCCCCGGTGGGTGCGGTACGCCCCGCTGTCGACCAGTGGGCTGCTGATCGCGCTGGCCATCGTCGGATTCGCGGGACAGCTCGCGGGCCAGGTGCTCAGCGACCAGGTCGTGGCCCAGCTGACCAACGCCTCGCAGCGCTACGGCATCGTCGCGATCGTGGCGGCCCTGGCTGTCGCCGCCGTGGTCTTCGTGCTGGTGTGCGCGCTGGTGGCCTACGTCCTGGCCTACTGGGGACACACGGTGACCCGAGAAGGGGACCGGCTGCACATCGCGCGCGGCCTGCTCACCGTGCGCTCGACCACGATGGACCTCGGCCGGCTGCGGGGCGTGGCGATGGGGGAGAGCCTGCCGGTCCGGGCGGCCCGCGGCGCCAGCCTCAAGGCCGTGACGACGGGCATCGGTGGACAGGGCGCCGACGAGGGGGTCGGCTCGAGCTCGGGCTCCGGCCTGCTGCCCCCCGCCCCGCGCCGCCACGTCCAGGCGCTGGCCACCCGCCTGCTCGGCGAGGACCGGCTCGGCGCGCCGCTGACCGGTCACGGCCCGGCCGCCCGGCGCCGCCGCTGGAGCCGGGCGCTGCTGTCCGGCGTGCTGCTGCTGGTGCCGCCGCTCGTGCCGGTGCTGCGGGCGGGGTGGTCGTGGTGGTGGGTGGCGCCGTTCGCCATACCTCTGCTGCTCGCCCCGCTGCTCGCCGAGGACCGTTGGCGCAGCCTTGGTCACGCCGTCCTCGGCCGGCCCGGCGAGGCGCGGCAGCTGGTCACGCGCGCGGGCAGCCTGCACCGACGGACGGTCGCGCTCGACGCCGACGGCATTATCGGGTGGACGGTGCGGGAGACCTTCTGGCAGCGGCGTGTCGGCGTCGCGACGCTGGTGGCGGCGACGGCGGCGGGGTCGCAGCACTATGACGTGGTGGACGTGCCGACCGACCGGGCGTGGCAGATCGTGACCGACGAGCTGCCGCTCGGCCTGTCGCAGACCCGCCGGGGGTAGGTCCGTCGACCTGGCGGACGAAGGCCGGTCGATGGCCCTACCGGGGGCGGGATCATCGGCCCGGGGGACGAAGGCCGGTCGATGCCCCTACCCCCGGTAGGTCAGATCCAGGAGGGGAACCACATGCGCAGCTGCCAGTCGGCGTACGGGATCACCTGCGCGGTGTAGACCGGCCAGAAGAACACGAAGCACGCCACGCACAGCGCGACGAAGGTCCCCGCCACGGTCAGCCCGGCGCGTCGGCGCGCCACCGAGGCCTCCGGCCGCCCGATCACGAGGCCCAGCAGATAGGTGACGGCGAGCACGAGGTAGGGCACGAACACCACGGCGTAGAACGTGAAGATCGTGCGGTCCTGGTACATGAACCACGGCAGGTAGCCCGCCGCCACCGCCACGACGATCGCGCCCGCCCGCCAGTCGCGCCGCAGCAGCCACATCACGAGCAGCACGACCAGCGCTGCGACGGCCGTCCACCACAGCAGGGGCGTGCCGACCGACGTGATTGCCTTGGCGCAGGAGTCGACGGCGCAGCCCTGCTCGCCGCGCTTGGGGTTCTGCCAGTAGAAGGAGGTGGGGCGGCCCTGCAGCAGCCACGACCAGGGGTTGGACATGTAGGGGTGCGACGCGGTGATCGAGCGGGCGGACGTGAACATGTCCTGGTGGTAGTGCAGGAGCGAGCGCAGCGCGCCGGGGACCCAGCTCCACAGGGGGTCGGCGGGGTGGCTGTCGGCCCAGTGCCGGCCGTAGCCGTTGTCGCTGCGGAACCACCCGGTCCAGCCGGCGAGGTAGGTGCCGACGACGATCGTCGTCATCGAGACGAAGGCGGTCACCCCGTCGACGAGGATCGCGTTGCGGGCCCAGTTGACCTCGCCGATCGCGCGCCGCGCGGACAGGTCCCAGGCGACCGTGAGCAGCCCGAACGCCGCGAAGTAGAACCCGCCGGACCACTTGGTGCCGATGGCGAGACCGAGGCAGAGGGCGGCCACCAGCCGCCAGGGCCGTATGCCGAGGCCGATGCGTCCGTAGGTGACGTCACGTCCCTGGGCTATCAGCGTGGCGGCGTGGTCGGCGAGCCGTCGCCGGGAGTGCTCCCGGTCCGCCACGAGTGCGCAGAACGCGGCGAGGACCCAGAACATCAGGATCATGTCGAGCAGCGAGGTCCGCGAGTGCACGAAGTGGTGGCCCTCGGCGGCCAGCAGGATCGCGGCGACGACGCCGAGCAGGGTGGAGCGGAGCATCCGGCGGGCGACCAGCCCGAGCATGAGGATGGACAGGGTGCCCATCAGCGCCACGGTGAACCTCCACCCGAGGGAGCTGGTGGGGCCGAAGGCCAGCTCGCCGAGCGCGATGCACCACTTGCCGATGGGTGGGTGCACGACGAAGTTGCCCGCGGTGCCGAAGACGTCGGTGGTGCCGTGGGTGAACGGCACGTCGTGACTGGTGATCGAGGACTTGGGCGTCAGCTCGACGCCGCTCTTGAGCAGGCCCACCCCGTCCTTGACGTAGTAGGTCTCGTCGAAGATCAGCTCGTGCGGACGCCCCACGTCCCGGAAGCGCAGCACGCCGCCGACCAGGGTGACCAGGCCGATGAGCAGCCAGGCCCGTAGCGTGTCGGTGAGCGGCCGGCCGATCAGGCGCTCCCTCAGCCGCAGGGCGAGGTCGGTCGGTGGCGTCACGCGCCTCATCGTAGGTGCAGCGGGGTGCGATGATCGACGCGTGACGCCCGCTGCCGACCCCTCGCGCGACCTCCGCCGGTTCGCCTGGCTCTCCATCGCCGCGGCCATCGCGACCATCACCCTCAAGGCCGGAGCCTGGCTGCTCACGGGCTCGGTGGGGCTGCTGTCCGATGCCGCGGAATCCGTCGTCAACCTCGTGGCCGCCGTGGTCGCCCTCGTCGCCCTGACGGTGGCGGGGCGCCCGGCCGACGACGACCACCATTTCGGGCACGCCAAGGCTGAGTACTTCTCGGCCGCGGTGGAGGGCCTGATGATCTTCGTGGCGGCGGGGGTGATCCTCGTGACCGCGGTCGAGCGCTTCCTGCATCCGCAGCCGATCGACAACGTCGGTGTCGGCCTGGGCGTCTCGGTCGTGGCCTCGGTCATCAACGGTCTGGTCGCGGTGGTGCTGGTGCGCGCGGGTCGGCGGCACGACTCGATCACCTTGCGCGCGGACGGTCAGCACCTGCTGACGGACGTGTGGACCTCGGTGGGGGTGGTCGTGGGTGTCCTGCTCGTCGCCCTCACGGGGTGGCAGCGGCTGGACCCGGTCGTCGCCTTCCTCGTCGGCATCAACATCGTCCTCACCGGCGTGCGGCTGCTGCGCGAGTCCGTGGGCGGGCTCATGGACACCGCCCTCCCGGAGGAGCGGCACCGCGAGATCGCCGCCGCGCTGCTGCCGTTCGCGTCCGACGAGGTCGACTTCCACGGCCTGCGCACGCGCAAGTCCGGTCACCACGAGTTCGCCGAGCTGCACCTGCTCGTGCCCGGCCACTGGACCGTGCGGCGCGGCCACGACCTCACCGAGGACGTCGAGCAGCACCTGCGCCGGGCGATGCCGGAGCTGCGGGTCGTCATCCACCTCGAGCCGCTCGAGGACCCCCGGTCCTACGACGGCGTCCCGGTCGACCTGGGTGAGCTGCCCGCGGGGCCGCAGGGCCGGACGGACCTGGGCCGGGAGGGGATCGTATGACGCCGCCCGCCGCCTCCCCTCCCGCCGCCAGGCCGGGGGAGGGCGTGCTCGTCCTCGCCGCCACCCCGATCGGCGACCCGCGCGACGCGGCTCCCCGCCTCGCCGACGAGCTGACCGCGGCCGACGTCGTCGCCGCCGAGGACACCCGTCGGCTGCACCGTCTCTGCCAGGCCCTCGGCGTCCAGCCGGGCGGCACCGTCCTCAGCTATCACGAGCACAACGAGGCCTCGCGCACGCCCGACCTGCTGGCCAGACTCGAGGCAGGGGAGCGGGTGCTCGTCGTGACGGACGCGGGCATGCCGTCCGTCTCCGACCCGGGCTATCGCCTGGTGGCGGCCGCGGTCGAGGCGGACGTCCGGGTGACCTGCGTGCCGGGGCCCAGCGCGGTGCTGATGGCCCTCGCGGTGTCCGGGCTCCCGGTCGACCGGTTCTGCTTCGAGGGCTTCCTCGCGCGCAAGGCCGGGGAGCGGGCCCGCCACCTCGCCGAGCTCGTCGGCGAGCGCCGCACCATGATCTTCTTCGAGGCGCCGCACCGGCTCGACGCGACCCTTGCGGCGATGGTCGAGGCCTTCGGCGGCGACCGGCGGGCTGCGGTGTGCCGGGAGCTGACCAAGACCTACGAAGAGGTCGTCCGCGGCCCCCTCGTGGAGCTGGTGGAGTGGGCGCGCGGCGAGGTGCGTGGCGAGGTCACCGTGGTGGTCGAGGGGGCGCCCGCGGTGGTCGTCCGGGCCGAGGACGCCGTGGCGCTGGTGCTCGACCGGGTCGCCTCCGGCGAACGGCTCAAGGACGCGTGCGCCGCGGTCGCCGCGCAGACCGGCGCGGCCAAGAAGGCGCTCTACGACGAGGCGCTGCGCGCCCGGCATACGGACCGGTAGTCCCAGGGGGCGAGACCCCCGAACCCCACGTCGGTGACGTGGGTCACGAAGGGCATCCTAAGCAGGACGGACACCAACGCGGCGCGCACCGTGATCGTTCCCGATCCGTGGCCTCGGAGGGCGCGCCCCGGTCGGGCCTGTGCTGCGGCGAAGGGGTAAGTTTCACCACGTGGCTACTTCGACACTTCCCGCGAGGCAGGACACGCCGCGGCGCAGCAGCATCGCCCTGAAGGTCATCATGGCGATCTCGGGTCTGTACCTCGTGTTCTTCGTCCTCTTTCACATGTACGGCAACCTCAAGCTGTTCGCGGGCCAGGCGGCCTTCGACGAGTACGCGCACCACCTGCGCACGATGTTCATGCCGATCCTCCCGCACTCGGGCTTCCTGTGGGTGTTCCGCCTGACCCTGCTCGTGGCCGTCGTCGCCCACGTCTGGGCCGCGCTCCAGCTGACCGGTCGCGCCCATGCCGCCCGCAAGGACCGCTACGTCGTCAAGCGCACCGTGCGGGCCACGCTGGCGTCGCGCACCATGCGCTGGGGCGGCCTGGCGCTCGCGATCTTCATCGTCTGGCACCTGCTGCACTTCACGATCGCCAAGATCAACGTCAACAGCAGCTACTCCGACGCGGACCTGATGGTCGGTGGCCACGAGAGCCCGTTCCTGCTGACCTTCGCCGCGTTCAGCACCTGGTGGATGACGCTGATCTACCTGCTGGCCATGGTGGCGCTGGGGATGCACCTGCGCCACGGCATCTACAGCTCGATCCAGACGCTGGGCGGCACCAGCACCAAGAAGGCCAACCGCACCGCCAACCTCGTCTCGATCGCCCTGGCGCTCGTGATCGCGGTCGGGTTCGCCGTGCCGCCCCTGGCCATCGTCCTCGGCATCATCGGGAAGTAGGACCTGAGTACCCATGACTGACAACCTGATCCACGGCATCTACCGCGAGGGCGAGCCGATCCAGGACACGGCGGCGCCCAAGGGCCCGATCGAGTCGCGCTGGACCCGCCACAAGTTCGAGACCAAGCTCGTCAACCCGGCCAACCGCCGCAAGCTCGACGTGATCATCGTCGGCACCGGCCTGGCCGGCGGCGCGGCCGCGGCCACGCTCGGCGAGGCCGGCTACAACGTCAAGGCGTTCTGCTACCAGGACAGCCCGCGGCGCGCCCACTCGATCGCCGCGCAGGGTGGCATCAACGCCGCCAAGAACTACAAGGAGGACGGCGACTCCGTCTACCGCCTCTTCTACGACACGGTCAAGGGCGGCGACTACCGCTCCCGCGAGTCCAACGTCTACCGCCTCGCCGAGGTCTCGGCCAGCATCATCGACCAGTGCGTCGCCCAGGGTGTCCCCTTCGCCCGCGAGTACGGCGGGCTGCTGGACAACCGCTCCTTCGGCGGCGTGCAGGTGTCCCGCACCTTCTACGCCCGCGGCCAGACGGGCCAGCAGCTGCTGATCGGCGCCTACCAGGCCCTGGAGCGCCAGGTCGCGGCCGGCTCGGTCCGGCAGTTCACCCGGCACGAGATGGTCGAGCTCATCGTCGTCGACGGCCGCGCCCGCGGGATCATCGCCCGCGACATGGTCACCGGCGAGCTCGAGACCCACCTGGCCGACGCCGTCGTGCTCGCCTCGGGCGGCTACGGCAACGTCTTCTTCCTGTCGACCAACGCCATGGGGTGCAACGTCACCGCCACCTGGCGGGCGCACCGCAAGGGCGCGCTGTTCGCCAACCCCTGCTACACGCAGATCCACCCGACCTGCATCCCGCAGCACGGCGACAAGCAGTCCAAGCTGACGCTGATGAGCGAGTCCCTGCGCAACGACGGCCGCATCTGGGTGCCCAAGCGCGCCGAGGACTGCGACAAGGACCCGCGCCAGATCGCCGAGGAGGACCGCGACTACTACCTGGAGCGGATCTACCCCTCCTTCGGCAACCTCGTGCCGCGTGACATCGCCTCCCGCCAGGCCAAGAACATGTGCGACGAGGGTCGCGGCGTCGGCCCGGCCATCGCCGAGATCGGCCCGGACGGCCAGGAGCGCCAGGTGCGTCGCGGCGTCTACCTCGACTTCGCCGAAGCCATCTCCCGCCTGGGCAAGGACGCCGTGTCCGCCAAGTACGGCAACCTGTTCGACATGTACGAGCGGATCACGGGGGACAACCCCTACGAGACGCCGATGCGCATCTACCCGGCCGTGCACTACACGATGGGTGGCCTGTGGGTCGACTACGACCTGCAGTCCAACATCCCGGGGCTGTTCGTGGCCGGCGAGGCCAACTTCTCCGACCACGGCGCCAATCGCCTCGGCGCCTCGGCGCTCATGCAGGGCCTGTCGGACGGCTACTTCGTCCTGCCCAACACGATCCGCGACTACCTCGCGGCCGGGCCCTTCCCCAAGGTCGACGCCGACGACAGCGCGGTGGCCGAGGCCGAGCGCTCCGTCCGCGACCGCATCCAGCACTTCCTCACGATCAACGGCACCCGGTCGGTGGACTCCTTCCACCGCGCCCTGGGCTCGATCATGTGGGAGTACTGCGGCATGTCCCGCACCGAGGAGGGCCTCAAGAAGGCCATCGGCATGATCCGCGACCTGCGCGCCGAGTTCTGGCGCGACGTGCGGGTCCTCGGCGAGGGCGACCGGCTCAACCAGGAGCTCGAGAAGGCCGGCCGCGTGGCCGACTTCCTGGAGCTCGGTGAGCTCATGTGCATCGACGCCCTGCACCGGCGCGAGTCCTGCGGCGGGCACTTCCGCGAGGAGTCGCAGACCGAGGAGGGCGAGGCCCTGCGCCACGACGACGAGTTCGCCTACGTCGGCGCTTGGGAGTGGGGCGGCGAGAACGGCGCCCCCACCCTGCACAAGGAAGACCTCGTGTACGAGTTCATCGAGCTGAAGCAGCGGAGCTACAAGTGAGAATCACCCTGAAGATCTGGCGCCAGGCGGGCCCCGCCGCCAAGGGCGCCCTCGCGACCTACCAGCTCGACGACATCTCCGAGGACATGTCCTTCCTCGAGGTGCTGGACGTGCTCAACGAGTCCCTGATCTCCTCCGGCGAGGAGCCGGTGGCGTTCGACAGCGACTGCCGCGAGGGCATCTGCGGGCAGTGCGGCGTGGTCATCAACGGCCAGCCCCACGGCCCGGAGGTCACCACCTCCTGCCAGCTGCACATGCGGTCCTTCTCGGACGGCGCGGAGCTGACGGTCGAGCCGTGGCGCGCCACGGCCTTCCCGGTGATCCGTGACCTCGTCGTCGACCGCTCGGCCTTCGACCGGATCATCCAGGCGGGCGGCTTCATCGGCGCCAACACCGGGTCGGCCCCCGAGGCCCACTCGGTGCCGGTCCAGAAGCGCAAGGCCGACCGGGCGTTCGAGGCGGCGGCGTGCATCGGGTGCGGCGCCTGCGTCGCGGCGTGCCCCAACGCCTCCGGCATGCTCTTCATGGGCGCCAAGGTCACGCACCTCGGCGAGCTGCCGCAGGGCCAGCCGGAGCGCTGGTCCCGCGTCGCCGCGATGGTCAAGCAGCACGACGCCGAGGGCTTCGGCGGCTGCACCAACATCGGCGAGTGCTCGGCGGCCTGCCCCAAGGAGATCCCGCAGGACGTCATCTCCACGCTCAACGCGGACTTCCGCATGAGCAAGGGCGGCAAGCGCTGACCCCGCTCGTCACCCCGGCGCCACCGCGTGCGCCGTCCCACCGGTAGCCACCGGGACGGCCTACGACTGCAGACGGCCCGTCCTCCCCTCGGCGAGGGGAGCGACGGGCCGTTAGCGTTCTCCCATGGACCAGACCCACCCCCGGCCGTCACCTCAGCGAGACCCCGCACCGCAGGCGGAGGTCACGAGCGCGGGCAGGCCCGTCGTCGCGGTCCTCAACGGCCCCAACCTCAACCTGCTGGGGGCGCGCAACCCCGAGGTCTACGGCCGCGACACCCTGGCCGACGTCGAGCGTCGCTGCGAGGAGCGGGCAGCGGCATACGGCCTGGTCGCCGACTGCCGCCAGTCCAACCACGAGGGCGTCCTCATCGACTGGGTCCACGAGCTGCGCGCCAGCTGCGTCGGCCTGATCGTCAACGCGGGCGGCTACACCCACACGAGCGTGGCGCTGCGCGATGCCCTCGAGACCGTCGAGGCGCCGGTGATCGAGGTGCACATCAGCGACATCCACGCGCGCGAGGACTTCCGCCACCACTCCTATGTCGAGCAGGTCGCCGCCGCGCAGATCGCCGGCCACGGGATCGCGGGCTACGAGGAGGCGATCGACCTGGTCGCCCGCCTGGCGGGTGCCCAGGCCGGCCAGCCAGACCAGCCCGTATGACGCGCCGCCCCGGCCGCTCGCGCCGGACCTGACCAGCGGGCGACGGTGAGAGCGGTCCTCGTGCGCCCACTAGACTCGTGCCTCATGAGCAAGGTCCTGTCAGCAGTTGCCTGGCCGTACGCCAACGGCCCCCGCCACATCGGTCACGTCGCGGGCTTCGGCGTCCCCTCGGACGTCTTCAGCCGCTACATGCGGATGGCGGGTCACGACGTGCTGATGGTGTCGGGGACCGACGAGCACGGCACGCCGATCCTGGTCGCGGCGGACAACGCGGGCGTCACCGCGCAGGAGCTGGCCGACAAGAACAACGCGGTCATCGTGCAGGACCTCGTCGACCTGGGGCTGTCCTACGACCTGTTCACCCGCACGACCACCCGCAACCACTACTCGGTGGTGCAGGAGATGTTCCGCGTCTGCCACGCCAACGGCTACATGGTCGAGGAGACCACCAAGGGGGCGATCTCGCCGAGCACGGGGCGCACCCTGCCGGACCGCTACGTCGAGGGCACCTGCCCGATCTGCGGCTTCCCGGACGCGCGCGGCGACCAGTGCGACAACTGCGGCAACCAGCTGGACCCGACCGAGCTGATCGATCCGCGCTCCAAGATCAACGGCGAGACGCCGCAGTTCGTGCAGACGCAGCACTTCTTCCTCGACCTGCCCGCGCTGGCCGACGCGCTCGCGGTCTGGCTGGACGAGCGCGAGAGCACGGGCACCTGGCGCCCCAACGTCATCAAGTTCTCCCAGAACCTCCTCAAGGACGTGCGCCCTCGCGCGATGACGCGCGACATCGACTGGGGCATCCCGGTGCCGCTGGACGGCTGGCGCGACCAGCGCGCCAAGCGGCTCTACGTGTGGTTCGACGCGGTCATCGGCTACCTCTCGGCGAGCATCGAGTGGGCGCGGCGCATCGGCGACGAGGAGCGGTGGCGCGAGTGGTGGAGCGACGAGGCGAGCTCCTTCTACTTCCAGGGCAAGGACAACATCACCTTCCACTCCCAGATCTGGCCCGCCGAGCTGCTGGCCTACGCGGGTCAGGGCGCCAAGGGCGGCGAGCCCGGCGTCTTCGGCGCGCCGAGCCTGCCGACCGAGGTCGTGGCCAGCGAGTTCATGACGATGGAGGGCAAGCAGTTCTCGTCCTCGCGCGGCGTCGTGATCTACGTCGGGGACATGCTCAGCCGCTACCAGCCGGACGCGCTGCGCTACTTCATCTGCGCCGCCGGCCCGGAGAGCCAGGACTCCGACTTCACCTGGGCGGAGTTCGTCCAGCGCACCAACTCCGAGCTGGTCGCGGGCTGGGGCAACCTGGTCAACCGCACGGCGAGCATGATCGCCAAGAGCTTCGGCCAGATTCCGCAGCCGGGCGTCCTCGAGCCGGTCGACCAGGAGATCCTCGACGAGGTCGCGCGCGGCTTCGACACCGTGGGGGACCTGATCGCCCACCACCGGCAGAAGGCCGGCATCGCCGAGGCCATGCGGATCGTCGGCGAGGTCAACACCTATGTCTCGCGCACCGAGCCGTTCAAGCTCAAGGGCGAGGACCAGCGCGAGCGCCTCGCGACGGTGCTGCACACGCTCGCCCAGTGCGTCCACGACTGCAACACGATCCTCGCCCCCTTCCTGCCGCACGCCGCCAACCGCGTGTGGGCGACCTTCGGCGGCGAGGGGGAGTTCATGCCGATGCCGCGGATCGAGCACGTCGAGGACCTCGGCCCGGTCACCACCGCGCCGGTCGACCCCTCCATCGCCGCGGACGAGCTCCGCGTCTACCCCATCATCACCGGCGAGTACTCCGCGACCCCGCGCTGGGAGCGGCGCCCGGTCGCCGTGGGTGCGCCGGTCGCCAGGCCGACCCCCGTCTTCGTCAAGCTCGACCCGTCCGTGGTCGAGGAGGAGATGGCCCGTATGACGGGCGCCTCCGGCGCCGGCGCGACCGGTGAGGGTGAGGCCGCCCCGGCCGGCGGCGAGGCCCGGGCATGACGGACGGCGGCGGCCACGGCGCCGGGCAGGAACGCGGCGCGCCGCCGCCCCTGCCCGACCCCTTGCCGCTGCCCGTCGTGGACAACCACACCCACGTCGACACCGCCCGCGACGGCGGCGAGCGCCCCGACCTGAGCGAGGTGATCCGGCAGGCGCGCAGCGTCGGCGTGGACCGCCTCGTGCAGGTCGGCTGCGACCTGGAGGCGGCCCGCTGGACGGTCGAGACCGCGGTGACGCACCCCGAGGTCATCGGCGGCGTCGCGCTGCACCCCAACGAGGTCCCGCCCCTCGCGGCTCGCGGTGACCTGGCTGCGGCATACGCCGAGATCGAGCGACTGGCGCAGCATCCACGCGTGCGGGTGGTGGGCGAGACCGGTCTCGACTACTTCCGCACCGGCCCGGAGGGGCGAGACGTGCAGCACGAGTCCTTCCGCTGGCACATCGATCTCGCCAAGCGGCTCGGCAAGGCGCTGCAGATCCACGACCGCGACAGCCACGAGGACGTCCTGCGGATCCTCGCCGAGGAGGGCGCGCCGCCGGTGACGGTGCTGCACTGCTTCTCCGGCGACATCACCGTGGCGCGCGAGTGCGTGGAGCGCGGCTACTACCTGTCGTTCGCGGGCACGGTGACCTTCAAGTCGGCCAAGTCGCTGCGCGACGCCCTGTCGATCGTGCCCCTGTCGCAGGTGCTGGTCGAGACCGACGCGCCCTACCTGACCCCGCACCCGTGGCGCGGCGGCACCAACGCGCCCTACCTCATCCCGGTGACGCTCCGGTCGATGGCGACCACCCTCAACGTCGACGTGCCGACGCTGTGCCGCGCGGTGTCCGACAACGCCGAGCGCATCTATGGAGGCTGGTCGTGACCGAGCCCTCGACCGACGGCTCGACCGACGGCCCGACCACCGGCCTGCTCGGGCCCGTCCAGATCCGCGAGCTGGCGAGCCGCCTCGGGGTGCGCCCGACCAAGCAGTGGGGGCAGAACTTCGTCCTCGACGCCAACACCGTGCGGCGCATCGTGCGCCTCGCCGGGGTGGGGCCGGACGACGTCGTCGTCGAGGTCGGGCCCGGGCTGGGCTCGCTGACCCTCGCGCTGCTGCCCGAGGTGCGCCAGGTCGTCGCCATCGAGGTCGACCCGGCCCTCGCGGCTGCCCTGCCCGACACCGTCGCCGCCACCAACCCCGCTGTCGCGCACAAGCTCTCGCTGGTGCAGGCGGACGCCCTCACGGTGCGGTCGCTGCCCGACCCACAGCCGACCGCCCTCGTGGCCAACCTGCCCTACAACGTGTCGGTGCCCGTGGTCCTGAGCTTCCTCGAGGCCTTCCCGACCCTTGAGCGCGTGCTCGTCATGGTGCAGCTCGAGGTCGCCGAGCGCCTCGCGGCCGGGCCGGGCTCCAAGACCTTCGGCGTGCCCTCGCTCAAGGCCGCCTGGTATGCCGACGTCCGCCTCGTCGGCACGGTCGGGCGCACCGTCTTCTGGCCCGCCCCCAACGTCGACAGCGGCCTGGTCGAGCTCGTCCGTCGTCCCGCGCCGGTCGTCGAGGGGGACCAGCCCGACCGCACCGACGTCTTCCGCGTGATCGACGCGGCCTTCCTCCAGCGCCGCAAGACCCTGCGCGCGGCCCTCGGCGGCTGGGCCGGCTCCACGGCCCGCTCCGAGGCGATCCTGCGCGCGGCGGGCGTCGACCCGCAGGCTCGCGGCGAGGCCCTCGACATCGAGGCGTTCACCCGCATCGCGGTGGCGGCCGGCACGGTCCCCGCGTGACCCGGCGTCGTCTGCGCGCCCGGCCCGGGTGTGGGTAGGGTGCGAGACATGCCGTCCCTGCCCGATGCCGTCACCGTGCGTGCCGCAGCCAAGGTCAACCTCGAGCTGCTGGTCGGTCCGCGCGACGCGTCGGGCTACCACGCGCTCGCGACGGTCTTCCAGGCCGTCAGCCTCTACGACGACGTCACCGTGCGCCGGGCGGGGCGCTGCTCGCTGACGGTGGCCGGCCGCGACGCCGAGCACGTGCCCACCGACGAGTCCAACCTCGCCTGGCGGGCGGTGGTCGCGGTCGGCGAGGGACGCCCCGACGCGGGGCCGGTCGCCATCTCCATCGCCAAGGACATCCCCGTGGCCGGCGGTATGGCGGGAGGCTCGGCCGACGGCGCCGCGGCCCTCGTCGCCGCTGACGCGCTGTGGGGCGTGGGGCTCGGTCGCAGCGAGCTGCACCGGCTCGCGGCGGGGCTCGGGGCGGACGTGCCGTTCTCGGTGCTGGGCGGCACGGCCATCGGCACGGGGCGCGGCGACGAGCTGGCGCCGGCGATGGCGCGCGGCAGCTATCACTGGGTGTTCGCGTTCAGCGACGAGGGGCTGTCGACGCCGCGTGTCTTCGCCGAGCTCGACCGGCTGCGCGCCGAGCGGGGCGAAGACGCGGTGCACCAGCCCGAGCCCGAGGTCTCCCCGGCCCTGATGACGGCGCTGCTCGCAGGGGACGCCGAGGCCGTGGGCCGGGCCATGCACAACGACCTGCAGGAGGCCGCGCTGTCCCTGCAGCCCCGCCTCGCGGACACCCTCGTCATCGGCCAGGAGTGCGGCGCGCTCGGCGGCATCGTCAGCGGCAGCGGCCCCACCTGCGCCTTCCTCGCGGCCTCGCACGAGCATGCGCTCGACCTGGCCGTCGCGCTGACGGCGTCGGGCGTGGCCTCCGACGTGCGTCGCGCCCAGGGCCCGGTGCCCGGCGCCCGACTCATCCACCCCGGCAAGGAGCAGTGACCAGCAGGTGGCCAACCTCGTCTCCGTCGAGCACGCGACCCTCGCGCTCGGCACGACGCTCGTCCTCGACGACGTCTCCCTCGGCGTCAGCTCCGGCACCCGCGTCGGCATCGTCGGCCGCAACGGCGGCGGCAAGTCCACGCTGCTCAAGGTGCTCGCCGGTTCGCTGCCGGTCGACGACGGCCGGGTCGCGCACACCGGCGGCCTGACTGTCGGCGTCCTCAGCCAGGACGACACGCTCGACCCGGCGCACACGGTGCGCCAGGCCGTCCTGGGCGACCGCGCCGAGCACGAGTGGGCGGGCGACCCGCGCGTGCGGGACGTGCTCGAGGGCCTGCTCGGGGGTGTGTCCGCCCCCGACGTCGGTGGCCTCGAGGCGATCGTCGGGCCGATGTCCGGTGGCGAGCGCCGGCGCCTCGCCCTGGCGGCGCTGCTCGTCGCGGACCCCGACCTGCTCATGCTCGACGAGCCGACCAACCACCTCGACGTCGAGGGCGTCGCCTGGCTGGCCCGCCACCTGTCGACCCGCCGCACCCGCACCGACAGCGCACTGGTCACCATCACCCACGACCGGTGGTTCCTCGACGCCGTCGCGACCGACACCTGGGAGGTCGTCGACGGTGCCGTCAACGCCTACGAGGGCGGCTACGCGGCATACGTGCTCGCCAAGGCCGAGCGGGCCCGCATCGCCGCCGTCACCGAGGAGCGGCGCGCCAACCTGCTCCGCAAGGAGCTGGCCTGGCTGCGCCGCGGAGCGCCGGCCCGCACCTCCAAGCCGCGCTTCCGCATCGAGGCGGCCACCCAGCTCATCGAGGACGAGCCGCCGCCGCGCGACGACGTCTCCCTCCTGCGCTTCGCCACCACGCGGCTCGGCAAGGACGTCATCGACCTGGAGGACGCGTCGGTCCGGCTGGGGGACAAGCAGATCCTCGACGACGTGACCTGGCGCCTCGGGCCCGGCGACCGCATCGGCATCGTCGGCGTCAACGGGGCCGGCAAGTCCACCCTCCTGCGCGTCGTCTCCGGCGACGTGGCGCTGGACTCCGGTCGCCGCAAGCAGGGCAAGACCGTGGCGATGGCCTTCCTGTCGCAGGAGGTCCGCGAGCTGGAGCGCTTCGCCGACTGGCGGGTCATCGAGGCGATCGAGGACGTCAGGAAGTTCACGATGCTCGGCGGCAAGGAGGTCAGCGCCTCCTCGCTCGCCAAACAGCTCGGCTTCACCGGGCAGCGGCAGCAGACCCGCGTCGGGTCCCTGTCCGGTGGCGAGCGTCGGCGGCTGCAGCTGCTGCGCCTGCTCATGGCCGAACCCAACGTCCTGCTCCTCGACGAGCCCACCAACGACCTGGACATCGAGACCCTGCAGTCCCTCGAGGACGTCCTCGACGGCTGGGCCGGCACCCTGCTCGTGGTCTCGCACGACCGCTACCTGCTGGAACGCATGTGCGACAAGCAGATCGCGCTCCTCGGCGACGGTCGACTGCGTGACCTGCCCGGTGGCGTCGAGCAATACCTCGAGCTGTATGCCGCCCAGCAGGCCGCCCGCTCGCGGGGCGCCGTCGCCTCGGCCACCCCGGCGGGCAGGGTCACCCACGACGGCGGTGGCGGGTCGGCCTACTCCGCCGCCGAGGTCCGTGAGGCGCGCAAGGAGATGGGCCGCCTCGAGCGCCAGATCGCGCGGCTCGAGGCCGAGCAGGCCCGGCTCCACGACGACCTGGTGGCCCGGGCCACCGACGCGTCCGCGGTCCGCGAGCTCGACGTCCGGTTGCGCGAGGTCGTCGATCAGCGCGAGGAGCTGGAGATGGCCTGGCTCGAGGCCGCCGAGATCGCCGACTGAGCGCCGCCCCGCTCGCCCTGCCGCCCCCACCGCGCCGCGCCGCGACGATTCGTCAGCTCGGGGCTCAGTCCGGGTCGTCCGGGGAGCCCGGCGCGCGCCCGGTCGTCAGCGCGGACAGCACCCAGCCCACCCAGGCGACGTCTCTTGAGCCCCGCAGGTCGCTCGACATCGAGAAACTTGACGGGGGTAGCCTGTCCTCATGACCACCGCTGACGACGTCGACGGCATCGTCGAGGCGTGGGGCCGCGAGCGGCCCGACCTCGACCTCGCCCCCCTGGACGTCCTGTCGCGCGTCTCGCGTCTCGCCCGGCACCTCGACCTGGCGCGGGGTGAGGCCTTCGCCCAGCACGGGCTCGACGGGTGGGAGTTCGACGTGCTGGCCGCGCTGCGACGGGCCGGGTCGCCATACGAGCTGTCCCCGGGGGCCCTGGTCCACCAGACGCTGGTGACCAGCGGCACCATGACCAACCGCGTGGACCGGCTCACCGCACGGGGATTCGTGCGCCGGTCGCCAGACCCGCACGATCGACGGGGGGTCATCGTGGCGCTGACCGACGAGGGGCGCGCGGTGGTGGACGCGGCGTTCGCGGACCTGCTGGGGCGCGAGCGCGAGCTGCTCACGGAACTGTCGCCGGCGGATCGCGCCGAGCTGGCGGGGACGTTGCGTCGGCTGCTGCTGTCCTTCGAGGGCTGAGGGAGCCGCTCAGGTCTGCACGCGCAGATCCTCCTCGATCGCCCGCGCGGTGTCGCGCAGCGCGTCGAGATAGCCCTCCAGCTGGCCTCGCTCGGTCGACATCACCTTGGTGGACACGTTGGCGGCGGCCACGACCTGGCCGCGGGGGTCACGGATCGGCACGGCGAGCGAGCGCAGGCCGAGCTCCAGCTCCTGGTCGAGCATGCACCAGCCGGTCTCGCGCACCTCGTCGAGCGAGCGCCGCAACGCCTCGACGGTGACGACGGTGTGGGGGGTGAGGCGCTCGAGCTGCACCCGCGCCAGGTAGTCCTCTCGCTGGTCGTCGGGCAGGCCGGAGAGCAGCACCCGACCCATCGAGGTCGCGTATGCCGGGAAGCGCGTGCCCACGAGGATGGACACCGTCATGATCCGGGTGGTGGCACGACGGGCGACGTAGACGATGTCGTCCCCGTCGAGGACCGCCACCGACGTCGACTCGCGGATCCGCTCGGAGAGGTCCTGCAGGTGCGGCTGCGCGACGTCGGGCAGGGTCTGGCTGGACAGGTAGGCGAAGCCGAGCCGCAGCACCTGCGGGGTGAGGGTGAAGGTGCGTCCGTCGCTGCGGACGTAGCCGAGGGCCTCGAGGGTGAGCAGGAAGCGTCGGGCGGCGGCCCGGGACAGGTCGGTGCGGCGGGCCACCTCGGACAGCGTCATCTCGGGATGCTCGTCGTCGAACGCCCGGATCACCGCGAGGCCGCGGGCCAGGGACTGCACGTAGCCGTCGCCGGGGGCCTGCCCCGCCTGGGCGGCCGGGGTCGCTGCGGTGGCAGCGGCGGCGTCCGTGCTGGTCATGGGTGCGATCCTAGCGATCGCGGCGGCGACCGCCGGGGTGGGCCCCGCGCAGCCGGGCGTGCTGCGTGGCGAGGCGCACGGGGGCGTTGGGGGCGCCATACCCGTCGTAGCCGCCGCGCCGCTCCACGACCTCGAAGAACACCGACCCGACGGTGGCGGTGACGTCCTCGTCACCAACGCCACCCTCCAGTGGGTCCCCACGCACCGTGAGCTGATCCCGCGGTGGCTCGAGCACCTCGCTGCCGCAGGGTGGTTCGCGATGCAGGCTCCCGCGAACCTCGACGCCCCGAGCCACGCCCTGATGCGCGAGGTGGCGGCCGATCACCCCCGCGCCGCGGAGCTGGCGCCGGTGCTGGACCGATCCCGGGCATCGGGGTCCGCCACGGACTACCTGCGGCTGCTGACGGCGTCGGGACTCGAGACGGATGCGTGGGAGACGACATACCTGCATGTCCTGGATCCTGCTGGGACGCAAGAGGATCCTGTCCTCGAATGGGTGCGTGGCACAGGACTGCGACCGGTCCTCGAGGTGCTGGGGGACGACGCGCAGTCCCTCCTGGCTCCCTACCGCGAGCGCCTGCGGTCGGCGTATCCCCGTGAGCCTCATGGCGTTCCGTTCCCCTTCCGCCGCGTCTTCGCCGTCGGCCGCCGGCCAGGAGCCCGCGACGGCGCCGCCCCGCTGGTCGTCGGCCTCGACCACGTGCAGGTGTCCTGCGCGGCGGGCGACGAGGGGCGGGCGCGGGCGTTCTACGGCGAGCTGCTGGGCATGGCGGAGCTCCCCAAGCCGCCCGTCCTGGCGGTGCGGGGTGGTTGCTGGTTCCGCTCGGGGTCGGCGGTGGTGCACGTCGGTGTCGAGCCCGACTTCAGTCCGGCCCGCAAGGCGCATCCCTGCCTGCTGAGCGGCGACCTCGACGAGGTGGCCCGTCGGCTCACCATGGTCGGCCACTACGTCACCTGGGACGACGCGATCCCGGGCGTGCGACGGCTGCACACGCACGACGGCATGGGCAACCGGGTCGAGATCCAGCAGGCCTGACCGCCCCCTGCTGGTCGTCGAGCTGGAGTCGGTGGGCACTCGTGGCGATGGGTGCTGACCGCGGGTGAGGGGTCTGGCGTCTGGGTGTTTGTGCTGGTCAGGGGTGGTTTCCGAGCATATTTTTCGCTATCCTGTTCGTATGACGACGACGCCGCTCCGGCAGGCCCCCGGGCCCGACGCGGCCCCCGCACGCCGTCACCTGACCCCCCTGCCGGGCATCGAGCCGGGAGGGGGCGCGGGGGTGTTGACCGCGGGCGGGGTCGACCAGGTGGTGGACCGGTTGCTGGTGCTGGACGACACCGCCACCGACACCGAGCGGGTCGGGTTGCTGGCAGCGTTGCAGCGTCTGGAGCGCGCGGCGCAGGCCGCGCAGCTGCGCACCATGCTGGCCCTGGACGAGCACCGCCACGACCAGCGCGAGGCCGCGGGGCTGGCCACCGACCGGCGCGGCTCGGCGCCCGGGGTCGCCGCGGAGGTCGGGGCCGCCTTGGGCTGCTCGGCCGGCGCAGCAGGACACAGGCTGGGGTTGGCGCGGGTCGCGGACCGGGAGCTGGGTCGAGTGGCGGGCCTGCACGCGCGGGGTCTGGTGTCAGAGCAGCACGTGCGGGCGGTCGCGGCCGCCACGATCGGGCTCGGCCGCGATGACCGGGTCACGGTCGATGAGGAGGTCGCCCCGCACGCGGCGGGGTGCAGCGTGCGGGAGCTGGAGGCGCGGGCCCGGGCGATCGCGTACGAGCTGGACCCGGGCGCGGCGACCGCGGCGCACGAGCGGGCGGTCGCGGACCGGCACGTGTCGGGTCGCCCGGTCCCGGGCGCGATGATGCGCCTGTCCGCGCTGCTGCCCCTGGTCGAGGGCGTCGCGTGCCTGGCCGCGCTGCGTCAGGGCGCGCAGGCCGCCAAGGCCACCGGGGACGCGCGTTCGGTGTCGCAGCTGCAGGCCGACCTGCTGGTGCAGCGGATCACCGGGGAAGCACCCGGGTGCATGCCGGTCGAGGTCGGGATCGTGATGGGCGACCACACCGCATTCGGGACCGGGGACACCGCGGCCTGGCTACCCGGTTACGGGCCCGTCCCCGCCCCCGTCGCCCGACGCCTGCTGCGCGGACAGGACGAACGCCACCACCACACCCACCACACCCACGACAGTCACGACAACCACGACAGTCACGACGGTCACGACCGCGACGGTGGTGGTGGTGTCACCGGGCCGGGTTACGTGCCTCAGGCCCGGCCCGGCGCGCCGGGAGACGGTCTGGACGGGGACGACCCGGCCGTGCTGGCCCGGGCAGCGGACGTGTTCCTGCGCCGCCTGTACACCCACCCCGACACCGGGCAGCTGGTCGCCCTGGACGCCCGCGGCCGCGCGTTCGACGGCGCGTTGCGGCGCCTGATCGAGTGGCGCGACGGGACCTGCCGCGCCCCGGGCTGCGACTCACCGATCCGCCACATCGACCACGTCCACCCCTGGCGCATCGGCGGCACCACCACCGCCGACAACGGGATCGGCCTGTGCGAGGCCCACAACTACGCCCACGAAGCCCCCGGCCACACCACCCACGCCGTGCACCCACCCCCCGACGACACCGGCTGGGACCAGCCCCCCACCACCATCCACACCTACCCCGACGGCAGCCAGCACACCACCACACCCCCACCCCTGATCCCCTCCATCTGGGGCCCCCTCGGCAGCCACCCACGCAGACCAGCCAGCTCGGTCGACTAGGCTTGGGCGGTCGCCCAGGCGACGTTCCCCGGTTGGTCTGCTGGCAGGGCCCGCCTGACTTTGAATCAGGACAAGCGACGTAGGTTCGATTCCTACCCGGGGAGCTGGGCGACGAAGGTGCCCGCCCCAGCAGGGCGCGTGAGACGACTCCGTCCACGGACGTCACCTGGCGGACCGGTAGAGTTCACGTCGTGCGCCGCCAGGGCGTGCGAGCCCTGTCCCCGCCAGGCTGGAGACCCCCAGTGACCGCAGTTCGTCCTGCCGCCGTCATCGTCCTCGCCGCAGGCGAGGGCACCCGGATGAAGTCCGCCACCCCCAAGGTGCTGCACGCGATCGGCGGTCGCAGCCTGGTGGGCCACGCGATCAGGGCGGCCGAGGGCGTCGAGCCCCTGCACCTCGCGGTCGTGGTGCGTCACGAGCGGGAGCGGGTCGCCGCTCACGTCGCCGAGATCGCCCCTGAGGCGGTGATCGCCGACCAGGACGAGGTCAAGGGCACGGGCCGGGCGGTCGAGTGCGGGCTCGAGCAGCTGCCGGCCGACCTGTCCGGCACCGTGATCGTGACGTATGGCGACGTGCCGCTGCTCGAGTCGGTCACCCTCACGGCCCTGCTGGAGCAGCACGACGCCACCGGCAGCGCGGTCACGGTCGTCACCGCGCACCTCACGGACCCCACGGGCTACGGCCGCATCGTGCGCGACGCCGACGGCTCGGTCGCCGCCATCGTGGAGCAGAAGGACGCGATGCCGCAGCAGCGGGAGATCACCGAGATCAACTCGGGTCTCTATGCCTTCGACGCCCAGGTGCTGCGCAGCGCCCTCGCCCAGGTGGGCACCGACAACGCCCAGGGCGAGAAGTACCTCACCGACGTCCTCGCCATCGCCAAGGGCCAGGGGCTCACGGTCAGCGCCCACGTCGTCGACGACCTGTGGCAGACCGAGGGGGTCAACGACCGCGTCCAGCTCGCCACGCTCGGCAAGGAGCTCAACCGCCGCATCGTCGAGCGCTGGATGCGTGAGGGCGTGACGGTCGTCGACCCCGCCACCACGTGGATCGACGGGGACGTCTCGATCGGGCGCGACACCACCATCCGCCCGGGCACGCAGCTCCTCGGCGCCACGACCATCGGCGAGGGCGCCGAGATCGGGCCCGACACCACGCTGCAGGACACTCAGGTGGGGGACGGCGCGAGCGTCATACGGTCCCAGACCCTGCTGGCCGAGATCGGGCCGCAGGCCACGGTCGGCCCCTTCTCCTACCTCCGCCCGGGCACGACGCTCGGGGTCAAGGCCAAGGTGGGCGGCTTCGTCGAGACCAAGAACGCCCAGATCGGTGACGGCGCCAAGGTCCCGCACCTGACCTACTGCGGGGACGCGACGATCGGGGAGGGCACCAACGTGGGGGCCGGCACGATCTTCGCCAACTACGACGGGGAGCGGAAGTACCGCTCCACGCTCGGCAAGCACGTATTCATCGGGTCCAACTCGGTGCTCGTGGCCCCGGCCGAGATCGGCGACGGCGCCTTCGTCGCGGCCGGGTCGGCGATCAACCAGCCGGTGGGCGCGGGCGACCTGGCCGTCGCGCGCGGCCGTCAGCGCAACATCCCGGGCTACATTCGCAGCCGCCGCCCGGGCAGCAAGGCCGCCGAGGCAGCAGCCGCCGCCGAGGCACGGCAGGGCGACGAGAGCAAGCAGGAGGGCACCACCCGATGACCGGTGTGAAGCGCACCAACGAGAAGAACCTCATGATCTTCAGCGGCCGGGCGCACCCCGCGCTCGCCGAGGAGGTGGCCTACCAGCTCGAGACCCAGGTGGTCCCGACCGACTTCCGCACCTTCGCCAACTCCGAGATCTACGTGCGCTTCCAGGAGTCCGTCCGCGGCTCCGACGCCTTCGTGATCCAGAGCCACACCGCGCCGATCAACGAGTGGATCATGGAGAACCTCATCATGATCGACGCGCTGAAGCGGGCCAGCGCCAAGCGCATCACGACGGTCATGCCGTTCTACGGCTACGCCCGGCAGGACAAGAAGCACCTCGGGCGCGAGCCCATCTCCGCGCGACTGATGGCCGACCTGTTCAAGACCGCGGGGGCGGACCGGCTCATCGCCGTCGACCTGCACACCGAGCAGATCTCCGGCTTCTTCGACGGCCCGGTGGACCACCTGCAGGCGATCCCGATCCTGTCGGAGTACGTCTACGAGAAGTACCACCACCACAACCTGTGCGTGGTCTCCCCGGACGCCGGCCGGATCAAGGTCGCGGAGAAGTGGGCCAACCGCCTCGGCGGCACGCCGCTGGCCTTCATCCACAAGACCCGCGACCCGCACAAGGCCAACCAGTCCGTCGCCAACCGCGTGGTCGGTGATGTCGAGGGGCGCATGTGCATCCTGGTCGACGACATGATCGACTCCGGCGGCACCATCTGCCAGGCCGCGGACGCCATCATGGAGGCCGGGGCCAGCGGGGTCGTGATCGTGGCGACCCACGGCATCCTGTCCGACCCCGCCGTGGAGCGCCTCAAGGCGTCGGTGGCGCGCGAGGTCGTCCTCACCAACACCCTGCCCATCCCGGAGGAGAAGCGCTTCGACAAGCTCACGGAGCTGTCGATCGCCCCGCTGATCGGCGACGCGATCCGCGAGGTCTTCGAGGACGGCTCGGTCACCTCGCTGTTCGACCACGCCTCGGAGCGGGCGCACTGACGACCGGCCGTTTGCCGGACGCCCGACGACTCACGGGGTCACCCCGAGGCGGCGGCGTGCGGCATACGGTCAGAGGGCGAGCTCCCGGCGCACCTCGGCGGGCCACTCGCGCACGTCCAGGCCGTGGACCAGCAGCAGCGCCAGCGCCACCCGCTCCACCCCGAAGCCCATGCATGCCGTCTCGGCGGGCGACCCGTCGGGCAGCCTGAGGTCGAAGGCCTTGGCGAAGTGGGGGCCGTGGAGGTTGGCGGAGGCGAGTGCGGTGCGCGGGTGGCCCGGTCCGTAGGCCTGGACCGACAGCTCCCGCTTGAGCTCGGCGGCCCGCTGCCCGCGCGCCATGAGCTTGCCCGCTCGGCCGAAGAAGGGGTCGTTGGCGACTTCTCCCTCCACGTCGAGGCCGAGCGAGGTGAGCAGCGCGGCAGCCCGCTCGAGGTAGTGGTCGCGGTGCTCGACGCAGGCCTCGTGGGGCCCGACGTGCACGGACTCCTTCTGCCGGAAGGTGATCGTGCGGAAGGGGTCGTCGGACGGCTCGTGCCGGAAGGCGTGGCCGAAGATCAGGTAGGAACCGCTGACCTGCTGCCCCGCGAGCGCCGCGTAGAGCGGGTGGCAGGCGGCCGAGGCGAACATCAGCCCGGCGGGTTCGAGGCGGTGCGTCCAGTCCTCCCCGGTCTCGCACTCGGCCAGCAGCGCGCGGTGCTCCTCGTCGCCGCCGCGAAAGACGTCGACGCTGCCGACGAGCTGCGTCTGGGAGGCGACGTAACCCGTGCGCTGGAAGGACTCCTGGGGCATGAGCGGCCCGAAGTGGTAGGTCCTCTGCGGCCGGTCGGAGTACATCGCGTCCAGGCGCGCGACGAAGCCCAGCACCACCCGCTCCAGGTCCGCGCCTCGACCCCAGCTGCCCTGGTGCGGCAGCGGGAGCAGGTGCCCGGCCTCGACCAGGGCGCACCGGAAGGCCGTGGGGTTCATCAGCCCCGCAGCTGGTCGACGGCGTCGCTGATGGAGCGCAGCGACGTGAACGTCTCGCGGGTCAGCAGGGCGTCGGGGAACTCGACGCCGAGCTCGTCCTCCAGTGCCATCATCAGGTTGACGCTGCGGTGCGAGGTCATGCCGGCGTCGAAGAGGTCGTCCTCCGGCGCCAGCTCGGAGGCGTCGCGCTTCAGGCCGGCGTGCGCGGCGACGACGGCGCGCACGGCCTCGATGGTGTCGGTGCCCGTGGTGTCGGTGCTCATGGTGTCCCTTCCTGCGCTTCTGTGGTGCGGGGCGTGGTGTGGCCGGAGCGGAGGCCCACCGCGGTGACGGTGACGGTGTCGGCGGTCAGGCCCGCGGGGGTGACCTCGTCGAGCTCGTCGAGCACGAGCTCGTCGATCCCGAGCCGAGCGGCCAGCTCTCGTGGCCGCCCGTGCAGCACCACCGAGGGTCGTCCGGCCCCGCCGACCACCTCGACGTGGCGCCACGGCCAGGGGTCGTCCTGCGCGGGGCCGAGCACCTTGGTGACCGCCTCCTTGGACGCCCACCGCCGGGCGGTGTCGCGCACGAGGTCCTGGCCGGTCAGGGCCGTCTGCTCGGCCTGCTCCCGCGGCGACAGCAGGAACGCCCGGTAGCGCTCGGCGTAGACGGCCAGCGAGCGGCGGACCTCGGCGACGTCGGCGGTGTCGACGCCCACGGCGACGACCCGGGTGCTGGACGTCGACAGACCCACGCTGACGCAGCCCTCTCTCATGTCCACCCCGTCCCGTGGCCTTCCCCCGGCCTCGCAGCCGACCATGGCGGTCGACAGGCCAATCCTAGGTGGTGGCGGGGGTGCGCGGGCGTGGTTGCGGAGAATGCCGGGCGGTGGCAGCGGCGGTGGCGGTGACGGGGACGACGACCCGGAGATCGGGGGCGGTGGCCGAACGTTCACGGGGCGTTGGGGGACTCGTCGACCGCGCGATGTCCCGCCGGGCTTGCCGAACGCCTATGTTCGGCCCCGTGAAGCTCTCGGTGATCGGATGCGGATATCTCGGTGCGGTGCACGCGGCCAGCATGGCCGAGCTGGGCCACGAGGTGGTGGGGGTCGATGTGGACGTCGACCGGGTGGAGCGGCTGTCTCGGGGTGAGCCGCCGTTCTACGAGCCGGGTTTCGCGGAGCTGTTGTGGCGCGGCGTGGACGAGGGACGGTTGCGGTTCACGACGGACATGGGGGACGTCGCGGGTGCACGGGTGCACTTCGTGGGGGTAGGGACGCCTCAGCGGGAGTCGGGGTATGCCGCGGACCTGTCGCACCTGGACGCCGCGATGACGTCCCTGCTGGCGGTCATGGCCGATCACCCGGTGCCGGGGGCGCTGGTGGTGGGCAAGTCGACGGTGCCGGTGGGCACGGCGGCGCGGCTGCAGGAGTGGTGCGGGAGTGAGGGGGTGGCCGCGACGGTGGTGTGGAACCCGGAGTTCCTGCGGGAGGGGTTCGCGGTGCAGGACACGTTGACCCCGGACCGGGTGGTGTACGGCCTGCCGGAGGACCGGGCGGCCGGGGAGGCGGCGCGGGACCTGCTGGACGAGGTCTATGCGGGGGTGCTGTCGCACGGGATGCCGCGGCTGGTGACCAACTACCAGACGGCGGAGCTGGTGAAGGTGGCGGCCAACTCCTTCCTGGCGACCAAGATCAGCTTCATCAACGCGATCGCGGAGCTGTGCGAGGCGACGGGGGCGGACGTGACGCGGCTGGCGGAGGCGCTCGGGCACGACGAGCGGATCGGTCCGAAGTTCCTGCGGGCGGGGGTCGGGTTCGGGGGTGGTTGCCTGCCCAAGGACATCCGGGCGTTCATGGCGCGGGCGGGGGAGCTGGGCGTGGACCAGGCGCTGACCTTCCTGCGGGAGGTGGACGCGATCAACCAGCGGCGGCGTCAGCATGCGGTGGCGCTGGCGGAGCGGCACTTCGGCGGGAGCGTCCGGGATCGCCGAGTCGCCATACTGGGGGCGGCGTTCAAGCCGGACAGCGACGACCTGCGCGACTCCCCGGCGCTGTACGTCGCGACGCGGCTCGTGGGGCAGGGCGCGGACGTGGTCGTGACGGACCCGATCGCGTTGCCGGGGCTGCACGCCCGGTACCCGCACATCCAGACGGCGCCGAACGCGCGGGCGGCGTGCGTGGACGCCGAGATGGTGATGCTGCTGACCGAGTGGACCGACTTCACGGGCCTGGAGCCCGACCAGCTGGGCTCGGTGGTCAAGGAGCGCGCGATCATCGACGGTCGCAACGCCCTGGACCCGGCCCGGTGGGAGGCGGCCGGCTGGTCCTACCGCGGGATGGGCCGCGCCTCGACCACCTGGTGACCCGACGCGGGCGGTTCCGGCATACGGCGAGGCTCGGCTATGCTGGTGCGGTTGCCTCGGCGAGGGACAGGGCACGGTGCGCAGCACCGGCCAGGTCCGTGATCGACGCGGTGGTGGGAGTCGCCTCCTGCTGACGCGCCGTCGCGCCCGCGCCGTGTCCCGCGTCGAGGCCCGACCGTTCCCCACCACCCACGAGGAGTCGACATGTCCGACGCCATCCTGCAGGCCGAGGCCCGTTCCGAGTTCGGCAAGGGCGCCGCCCGCCGCATCCGCCGCGAGGGCAAGATCCCCGCCGTCATGTACGGCCACGGCGCTGCCCCCGTGCACGTGACCCTCCCGGGCCACGACACGCTGCTCGCCCTCAAGAACCCCAATGCGCTGCTCACGATCGTCCTCGACGGCAAGGAGCAGTACGCCCTGGCCCGCGACGTGCAGCGCGACCCGATCAAGACCGTCGTCATCGAGCACATCGACCTCGTCGTCGTCCGCCGCGGCGAGAAGGTCACCGTCGACATCGCCGTGAGCGTCGTCGGCGAGGCCGCGTCCGAGACCGTGGTCACCCTCGAGAACTCCGTCCTCTCCGTCGAGGCCGAGGCCACCCACATCCCGGAGGGCGTCGAGGTGTCCGTCGAGGGCCTCGAGGCCGGCACCCAGATCCTGGCCAAGGAGGTCGAGCTGCCCGCCGGCTCCACGCTGGTGTCCGACGAGGAGCTGCTCGTCGTCAACATCACCCAGCAGGTCTCCGCGGAGGCGCTGGAGGCCGAGCTCGCCGAGGCCGAGGCCGAGGCCGGCATCGAGCACGAGGAGTCCGACGCCGACGCCGAGGGTGGCGAGGGCGAGTCCGCCGAGGGCGGCGACGCCGAGGGCGACGAGGCCAAGCCCGAGGGCGACGAGGCCTGATCCTCACCCCTCCCGCGGGCCAGCCCGCAGCACGACCCGTACGCCGGCGCGGCGCCCAGGCAGCACCTGGGCGCCGCGTCGTCGTGCCACCCCCTCTGCTCTGGGAGACTGCCTGGCATGACCACCTCGGACACCTGGCTCGTCGTGGGCCTCGGCAACCCCGGGTCCGCGTACGCCCAGAACCGGCACAACGTCGGGGCCATGGCGGTCGACGTGCTCGCGGCCCGGGCCGGGGCGTCGCTGCGTCGCCACAAGGCCCGGGCGTCGGCGGCCGAGGTGCGGGTGGGGGTGCTGCCCGGCGGCGCCCCCGGCCCGCGCGCCGTGCTCGCCGTGCCGTCCTCGTGGATGAACGAGTCCGGTGGCCCGGTCAAGGCGCTGACCTCCTTCTACAAGGTGCCGCCGCGGCAGCTGGTCGTGATCCACGACGAGCTGGACATCCCCTTCGCCACCTCCCGGGTCAAGCTCGGCGGGGGAGAGGGGGGTCACAACGGGCTGCGGTCGATCAGCAAGAGCCTCGGGACCAGGGACTACGTGCGCGTGCGCCTCGGCGTCGGTCGCCCCCCGGGCCGGCAGGACCCGGCCGACTTCGTGCTCAAGGACTTCTCGGGCGGCGAGCGCGCCGACGTGGACGTGCTGCTCGAGGACGCCGCCGACATCGTCGAGGACCTGATCACCCGCGGCCTCACCTACGCCCAGGACCGCTGGAACGTCCGCTGACCCTGCTCCCGGTGGTCCGCACCCCGCTCCCGCGGGAGCAGGGTGTGTCGGTGCCGCGGCGTAGGCTGTCCCGCGGTCCGGATCCCCGGTGAAGCCACCCCCCTCGGAAGCGAGACTGCTCATGGCGCTGCCTGCCCTCCTCGACGTCCTCGGTCGTGACGCCACGGTGCGTCGCGTCCTGGACTCCGTCGGCGTCGAGCAGCTCGTGGACGTGGCCGCGGCAGGGGGGTCGCGCGCCCCCCTCATCGCGCTGCTGGCCCAGCACCGCGGCGGCACCCCGGTCCTCGCCGTGACGGCGACCGGGCGCGAGGCCGACGACCTGGCCGCCGCGCTGCGCTGCTTCCTCCCGCACGACGCCGTCGCCGAGTTCCCCAGCTGGGAGACCCTCCCGCACGAGCGGCTCAGCCCGCGCAGCGACACCGTCGGGCGGCGGCTGGCCGTGCTGCGGCGGCTCGCGCACCCCTCCGCCGACGACCCGGCACTCGGCCCGGTCTCGGTCCTCGTGGTCTCCGTCCGCGCCTTGATCCAGCCCATCGCGACGGGGCTGGGCGAGCTGGAGCCGGTGGCCCTGGCCGCCGGCGACGAGCGTCCCCTCGAGGACATCGTCGAGGCGCTGGTCGGCGCGGCCTACACCCGGACCGACCTGGTCGAGCGGCGCGGCGAGTTCGCCGTCCGCGGCGGCATCCTCGACGTCTTCCCACCCACCGAGGAGCACCCGCTGCGCGTCGAGCTCTGGGGCGACACGATCGAGGAGATCCGGTGGTTCCGGGTCGCCGACCAGCGCAGCCTGGAGGTCGCCGAGCACGGGCTGTGGGCGCCGCCGTGCCGCGAGATCCTGCTCACCGACACCGTCCGCGAGCGCGCCCGGGCCCTGGCCGAGCAGCTGCCCGGCGTCCGCGACCTGCTCGACAAGGTCGCCGAGGGGATCGCCGTCGAGGGCATGGAGTCCCTCGGCCCGGCCCTGGTCGACGGCATGGAGAGCCTGCTCGACACCCTGCCCGCCGGGGCGCACGTCGTCGTGTGCGACCCCGAGCGCGTGCGCACCCGCGCCCGCGACCTCGTCGCGACGAGTGCCGAGTTCCTCGAGGCGAGCTGGGCCAACGCGGCTGCGGGCAACGCCGTCCCCGTCGACCTCGCGAGCGTGCTCGGCACCGCGTCCTACCAGGGCCTCGGCGACGTGCGCGAGCACGCGCTCGCCACGTCCCGCCCGTGGTGGACCCTGACGCCCTTCGCCGCCGACGAGGACCTCGCCGCGCTGGTCGGGGCCGGCGACGACGACGCGCTGACGTTCACGGTGCCGACCGTCGAGACGCCGGCCTACCGCGGCGACCGCGACGCGGTCCTCGCCGACCTGCAGGGGTGGCTGCGCGACGGGCGCCGCGTCCTGATGGTGACCGAGGGCCAGGGTCTGGCCAAGCGCCTGGTCGACCTGCTCGGCGAGGGCGGTCTCCCGGCTCGTCTGCTCGCGGACGGCGCCGGGCTGGACAGTGGGGTCGCCTCGGTCGCGACCGGGCGGCTGGGGCGCGGGTTCGCCTGCGACAGCGTCGATCTCGTCGTCCTCACCGAGGCCGACCTGACCGGCACCTCAGGCCAGGGCACCAGCACCAAGGACATGCGCAAGCTGCCCTCCCGGCGGCGCAACCAGGTCGACCCCCTGCAGCTGCGTCCCGGCGACTTCGTCGTGCACGAGCAGCACGGCGTGGGCCGGTTCGTCGAGATGATGCAGCGGACGGTGGGCGGCGCGACGCGCGAGTACCTCGTCCTGGAGTACGCCTCCTCCCGCCGCGGGCAGCCCGGTGACCAGCTCTTCGTGCCCACCGACCAGCTCGACCAGGTCACCCGCTACGTCGGCGGGGAGCAGCCGACCCTGTCCAAGATGGGCGGCTCCGACTGGCAGCGGACCAAGAGCCGCGCCAAGAAGTTCGTCAAGCAGATCGCCGGCGAGCTCATCCGTCTCTACAGCGCGCGCATGGCGACCGCGGGCCACGCCTTCGGCCCGGACACGCCCTGGCAACGCGAGCTCGAGGATGCCTTCGCCTACGTCGAGACCCCGGACCAGCTGTCCAGCATCGACGAGGTCAAGGCCGACATGGAGAAGTCCGTGCCCATGGACCGCCTCATCTGCGGCGACGTGGGCTACGGCAAGACCGAGATCGCGGTGCGGGCCGCCTTCAAGGCGATCCAGGAGGGCAAGCAGGTCGCGGTGCTGGTGCCGACGACACTGCTCGTGCAGCAGCACTACAACACCTTCTCCGAGCGCTACGCGCAGTTCCCCGTGACGGTCAGGGCGCTGTCGCGCTTCCAGACCGACAAGGATGCCCGGGAGGTGGTGGCGGGGCTCGCGGACGGGTCCGTCGACCTGGTCATCGGCACCCACCGGCTGCTGTCCAAGGAGATCTCCTTCAAGGACATCGGCCTGGTGATCATCGACGAGGAGCAGCGCTTCGGCGTCGAGCACAAGGAGCAGCTCAAGGCGCTGCGCACCTCGGTCGACGTGCTCGCGATGAGCGCCACCCCGATCCCGCGCACCCTGGAGATGGCGGTGACGGGCATCCGCGAGATGTCGACCCTGGCGACGCCGCCCGAGGAGCGTCACCCCGTGCTCACCTATGTCGGGGCGTATGACGAGAAGCAGGTGGTCGCCGCCATCCGGCGCGAGCTGCTGCGCGAGGGACAGGTCTTTCTCGTGCACAACAAGGTCTCCTCGATCGAGCGGGCCGCGTCGCGGCTGCGCGAGCTGGTGCCCGAGGCACGGGTCGAGACGGCGCACGGCCAGATGGGCGAGCACCGCCTCGAGCAGGTCGTGCTGGACTTCTGGGAGAAGAAGTTCGACGTGCTCGTGTGCACGACGATCGTCGAGACCGGGCTGGACATCTCCAACGCCAACACCCTGATCGTGGAGCGGGCCGACATGCTCGGTCTTTCCCAGCTGCACCAGCTGCGTGGCCGGGTGGGGCGCGGACGCGAGCGCGCCTACGCCTACTTCCTCTACCCCCCTGAGAAGCCGCTCACCGAGACCGCGCACGACCGGCTGCAGACCATCGCCAGCCACACCGACCTCGGCGCGGGCATGCAGGTCGCGATGAAGGACCTCGAGATCCGCGGCGCCGGCAACCTGCTCGGCGGCGAGCAGTCCGGCCACATCGCCGGCGTCGGGTTCGACCTCTACGTCCGCATGGTCGGGGAGGCGGTCGCCGACTTCCGGGGCGACGACGCCGCTGCCCAGCCGATGGAGATCAAGATCGAGCTCCCGGTCGACGCCCACCTCCCGCACGAGTACGTCCCGGGGGAGCGGCTGCGCCTCGAGGCCTACAAGAAGCTCGCCGTCGTCGAGGACGAGGCCGCCCTGGCCGACATCGTCGCCGAGCTCACCGACCGCTACGGCACCCCGCCCCCCGCCGTCGACAACCTCATCGAGGTGGCCCGCCTGCGCACGGTCGCCCGACGAGCCAAGGTCAACGACATCGGGATTCAGGGCAAGTTCGTCAGGTTCGGGCCGGTCGAGCTGCGCGAGTCCCAGCAGCTGCGCCTCATGAGGCTGTATCCCGGGACCCTCGTCAAGGAGCCGCAGCGGCAGCTCCTGGTGCCGGTGCCCACGACCGCCAAGGTCGGCGGCACGGTGCTCCGCGACGTCGAGATCCTGCGCTGGGCCGCCGGTCTGGTGCAGTCGATCCTGCTCGACGACATCGCCGCGGCGGCCGGGGTCCAGGGACGCAGCTGAGCGCGCAGCGTCACGATGATCTCACCGGGTGTCAGGGATCGGCGCATTGTGGTGATGCGCGGGTGTGGTGACCCCCGAACGCCAGGTGGACGGGAGGTGTCCGCACTAGGCTCGGTGGTGGGCAGCCCTAGGGGGAATCCGGTGGCCGCTCATCGCGTCCGCACCAGCTCAGCAGAGGGCCACCATGTCTGTCGACTCCTTGACCACCACCATCCGCGACGCCCTGGCCGAGGCCGGCCGGCTCAAGGTGGATGCGCACCAGATCGGCGCCGACGCCGACCTCTACTCCGCGGGGCTGACCTCGCACGCCACCGTCAACGTCGTGCTGGAGCTGGAGGACACCCTCGACATCGAGATCCCGGACGAGCTGCTCGTCAAGAGCACGTTCGCCTCCGTGGGCGCCCTGCAGGCCGCCCTGTCACCGCTGCTGGACCAGCGATGACCAGCGACCCCGTCACGATCGGCGCGCAGTCCCCGACCAGCACGGACGTGGTCGCCGAGGCCGGACGGATCGCCACCGAGGTGGCGGCGGTCCACGCGGCTGACGTCGACCGCGACGCCCGCTTCCCGCACGAGGCCGTGGCGGCTCTGAGGCAGGCCGGGCTCCTCGGCGCCTGGATCCCCACCGAGCTGGGTGGTCTCGGTGCCGACGTCGTGCAGATCGGGCTCGCCTGCGAGGAGCTCGCCAAGGGCTGCGCCTCGACCGCGATGATCTTTGCGATGCACCAGATCCAGGTGGGGTGCCTGGTCCACCACGGCAGGACCCCGTACCTCCAGGAGCTCATGCGGCGCATCGCCGCCGAGCAGCTGCTGGTCGGCTCCGCCACCACCGAGATGGGCATCGGCGGCGACGTGCGACGCAGCCTGTGCCACGTCGACCGCTCCGAGGACGGCACCTTCGAGCTGGTCAAGAAGGCCCCCGTCATCTCGTACGGCGTCGAGGCGGACCTGATCTTCGTCACCGCCCGCAAGGACGCCGAGGCCGTCGAGAGCGACCAGGTGCTGGTCGTCTGCGAGAAGGAGGACCTGACCCTGGAGCCGCTGGGCGACTGGGACACCATGGGCTTCCGCGGCACCTGCAGCCCGGGCTTCGTCCTGACGGCCCGCTCCCACCAGGACCGGATCTTTCCGGACGACTACGCCGACCTGTCCGCCCGCACGATGCTGCCGGTCGCGCACTCCCTGTGGTCCTCCTGCTGGCTGGGCCTCGCCGAGGGCGCGACGGCGGTGGCGCGCGGGGTCGTGCGGCAGGCCGCGCGCCGCTCGGGCCAGCTTCCGCCGGTGACCGGTCTGCGGCTGGCCGAGCTGGAGGTCGTGCTCGAGG
This sequence comes from Arsenicicoccus cauae, assembly GCF_043162025.1. Taxonomy (NCBI): domain Bacteria; kingdom Bacillati; phylum Actinomycetota; class Actinomycetes; order Micrococcales; family Intrasporangiaceae; genus Arsenicicoccus; species Arsenicicoccus cauae. The sequence goes on from NZ_CP171001.1 coordinate 1,620,654, forward strand.
CCTTTCGGGCCCGCGTGCACGCCGCCACCGTCGGCTACCGCGAGGTGGAGCCCACCTCCCAGGCCGCGACGCTCATGGGCCGGGCGATCGGCTACAACACCCTCAAGGTCTACAGCGCCGAGACTGTCGTGGACGTCGTCGCCAAAGCCCTGCTCATCGTGGGGATCGCGGGCTATCGTCGGACGGGGGCGGTGAGCCTCGACCGCCAGCTGCGGGACGCCTACGGTGCCCAGCTCATGGTCAACAACGACCGGATCCTCGGCAACACCGCCCAGCTCGAGCTGATCTACAAAGGCTGACAGGAGACCCCGATGACCTCACGTCACGACCGCGAGCTGGCCCTGCGTCGAGACCTCGTCGAGGCAGGCCACATGGTCGAGCTCCCGCTGCGTGGTCTGTCCGCGTTCACGCAGACCTTCGAGGAGGTCCTGACCGGGGTGGAGCGCCTCGTCCATGAGATGCAGCCGACCGAGGACGTGACCGTCATCTCGTTCCCCCCGCTGCTCACGCAGCCGGTCTTCGAAAAGACGGGCTACCTCGACTCCTTCCCCCAGCTCATCGGCTCCGTCGACGTCTTCACCGGCGACGGCCGGGAGCACAAGGCGATGGTGGGCGCCAAGAACTCCGGCGAGGACTGGACCACCCACCTCGTCCCGGCCCGCCTGGACCTGCTGTCCGCGCCGTGCCACCAGACCTACCCGCTGCACGCCGGGACCCGGCTCGAGCGGTCCGTGACCTACGAGACCGGCAACCGCTGCTTCCGGCACGAGCCGTCCGACGACCCCATGCGCCTAGTGTCCTTCCGGATGCGCGAGAAGGTCTGCATCGGCACCCCCGAGCAGGCCCAGGCGCACCGCGAGATCGGCCGTCGCGTGGGGCCGGACCTGCTGACCTCCATCGGGCTGCAGATCGAGGAGGTGCCGGCCAACGACCCCTTCTTCGGCCGCGCCGCCAAGATCTTCGCCGCCGGCCAGCGCGACGCCGGGCTCAAGGTCGAGTTCGAGTGCAAGGTCTACGGCGAGGACCAGCCCGGCACGGCGCTCGGGTCGTCCAACTACCACAACGACCACTTCGGGCTCGACTTCGACATCACGACCGCGGACGGCGAGCTCGCGCACAGCTCGTGCATCGGTTTCGGGCTGGAGCGGGTGACGGTGGCGTTGTTCGCGACCCACGGCATGGAGGTCTCGTCCTGGCCAGCTCCGGTGCGCGCCCGGCTGGGGCTCGACGCGCAGGGCTGACGGCATGCTGCTGGACCACCTGCGGGCCGACACCTTCACGGCGCACCCGCTGCACGGCGACGACCGGGTCTGGACGCAGACCAACTGCTACCTCGACATCTGGATCGAGATCGCCGCCTCCCTCGGGCTGCCTCCCGAGCCCCTGGGCGTCTGCGCCTACAGCGCCGGCACGGTCCCGGGAGCCTGGGCCTTCCTCAAGGCCCAGACCGACGACCTGCGCGACCTCTACGGCATCGAGGTCGCCGAGATCAACCTGTGGCGCACCGTCGAGGAGCACGTGCTCGACCATCTCGAGGTCGGCGAGCTGCTGACGGTCGAGTCGGACGCCTACTACCTGCCGGACACCGAGGGGGTGTCCTACGGCGCAGAGCGGGTCAAGACGACGATCGTGCCCGTTCAGGTGGACCCTCGCGCGCGGACGATGACCTACTTCCACAACTCCGGCCTCTACGCCCTGCACGGCGAGGACTACGACGGGGCGCTGGCCCTGCACGGCCTGCCGACGTGCGCCCCGCAGCCCTACGTCGAGCGCGTCCGCCTCGACGGCCTCGTCCGCGACGAGACCGAGATCCGCCGCAGGGCGAGGGCGCTGGCCTCCCGCCACCTGGCTCGCCGACCGGTGGGCAACCCGGTGGCCGACCTGTGCGCCTCCGTCCGCGAGGTGGCGCCCACGCTGCGCGAGCGCGGCTTCGCGTTCTTCCACCTCTACTCCTTCACCGCCACCCGGCAGCTCGGGCTCACCGCCCAGGCCGCCGCCGACGCGACCCGCTGGCTGGCCGCCGGGGACGAGGTGGACGGCGACGAGCTGCGCAGGGCCGCAGACGACTTCGACGTCGTCTCCCAGGAGATGAAGAACCTCCAGTTCGCCCTCGCCCGGATCACCGGCGGTCGCGCGCGAGACCTCGAGCCGACCCTCGGGCGCGCCACCGAGCGGTGGGGGACCGCCATCGACCGGGTCGCGGCCCAGCTGGGATGAGCGCCCTCGCCGCGGGCGGGCACCCCGTCGAGATCCGTTGGCAGGTCAGGCGGCTCGACGAGGGTGGGGGGCTCGACCCCGTCGCCTGGCCGCGCGACGGGTGGGTCGACGCGGTCGTGCCCGGGTCCCTCGCCGCGTCGCCCGCCGTCGTCGAGGCGTATGGCGAGCCGGCGCTCGCCGACGCCGACCACGTCGCCTGGGGGCTGCGCGGCACCCTCACCCTGGACGAGCCCCTGCCGGACGCCCGGCTGGTGCTGGACCGGGTCGCCACCCACGCCGACGTCGACCTCGACGGCACCCGGGTCCTGCGCAGCGACAACGCCTTTCGCCGCCACGTCGTCGACCTCGGCGACCTCGCCCCCGGGCCGCACGAGATCGCGGTGCGGATCGCGTCGTTCGACGAGACGCCCGTGCCGCGCAAGCCCCGTCCGCGCTGGCGCAGCGCGCTGCTGCCCGACCCGAGCCTGCGGTGGCGGCGCACCCCGCTGCTCGGCCGCATCCCCACCTGGGAGGGGGTGCTGCCGCCGGTCGGCGTCCTCGGCGAGGCCACCCTGCGATGCCGCCCCCGGGTCGAGGTGCTCTCGCTGCGGACGCACGCCGAGCCGGGGCCGGACGGCTGGACCGCCCGGCTCGCGCTGCACCTGCGGGCGGCGGACCCGCACGACGTCGTGGTGCTGCTCGACGGGCACGCGGTACCGTCCGCGTCGGAGTCCGAGTCGGAGCCCGAGTCCGAGTCCGAGTCCTGGGATCTCGCCGACGACGGGGCCTGGCACCTGCGGCTCACGCACGACCAGGCGGTGGCGGCGACCGCCCTGTGGTGGCCGCACACCCACGGCGTCCCGGCCCTGCACCACCTGCGCGTCGAGGCGTCGGGCGAGACCGTCCTGGACCGGCGGATCGGCTTCTCCTGCGTGCGGGCTCGCCGCGAGGACGGCCGGTTCGCGCTCGTCGTCAACGGCGTCGACGCCTTCGCCCGGGGCGTCGTGTGGGCGGCCACCGACCCGCGCGGCTGGACCAGCGACCCGGTCGAGGTGGCACGGGACCTCGACGCCCTCGCCGCCGCGGGCCTCAACCTCGTCCGGGTGCCCGGCACCGGCACCTACGCCGACGCCGTCCTGCGCGAGCTCGCCGCCGAGCGTGGCCTGCTCGTGTGGCAGGACGTGATGCTCGCGACCTTCGACCCGCCCGAGGACCAGGCCTGGCTGGCCGAGCTCGAGGCCGAGCTGCGGGACCAGCTCGGGGCCTGGCAGGGCTGGCCGCACCTGGCGGTCCTGTGCGGGGGGACCGAGACCGAGCAGCAGCCCACGCTGATGGGGCTGCCTGCCGAGCGTCGCCGGATGACGGCGATCCACGACCTGGTGCCCCGCCTCGCGCGGGAGCTGGCGCCCGGCGCCGTCCACGTGACCTCGAGCCCGTCCGGCGGTCCCCGCCCGGTCAGCATCGAGCACGGCGTCAGCCACTACTTCGGGGTGGGCGCCTACCTGCGGCCGCTCGAGGACGCCCGCACCGCGCGCGTGTCCTTCGCGTCCGAGGCGCTGGCGTTCGGCATACCGCCCGAGCCGTCGACCATGACCTCCCTCGAGGCCTCGGGCGCGGCCCCCGGACCGGAGGACCGGGGCCGCGGATCGGCCTGGCGCCGGGCGGCGCCGCACGACCGGGGGACCTCATGGGACTTCGTGGACGTCACCGACCACTACCTCCGGGACTGGGCCGGCCGCGCCCTCGACCTCGATGACCTCCCGACCGAGCAGCGGGAGGACCTGCAGCGCCGGACCGTCGCCCGGGTCATGGCCGAGACCTTCGCCTGGTGGCGCAGCTCGCTCACCCCGACCGCCGGCGCCGTGGTGCTCGCCCACCGGGACCTGGCGCCGGGACCGGGCTGGGGCCTGCTCGACGTCACCGGCACGCCCAAGGCGCCGCTGGCGGCCCTGACCGCGGTGCTCGCCCCCGTCGCGCTGCTGCTGCTCGACCGCGGGCTCGACGGGCTGCTGCTCGAGGCGGTCAACGACACGCCGCTCCCGGTGCGGGGGGCGCTGCGCCTGCAGGCCCTGGACCTCGAGGGCGACCCCGTCCTCGACGCCGAGCTCGAGCTCGTCGTCCCGGCGCGCGGGCACGCCCAGGTCGAGGTCGAGGAGGCGCTCGGCGGCTTCCGGGACCTCGGCTGGGCCTGGCGCTTCGCGCCCGCCCCCGCCTACTCGGCGGTCCGGGCCCGGTGGGACACCGACGGGGCCGGCGAGGTCCGCGCCGAGCGCTGGCTGGTCCCGCCGGTCGTGGCTCACACGACCACCGACTAGGCTGTGACCGCGTCCCCGAGGCGGACGGTGCAGACCCCTTCCCGAAAGGACTTGATGGTGTTGGCTTCCAAGCGCGTGCTCACCGGGACCCTGGCGGCCGTGGTCGCCGCCACCGGGCTCCTCGCGGGGTGCGACCAGGGCTCCCAGTCCCGCGCCGCCGCGATCGTCGACGGCCAGCCGATCCTCGAGTCCGACGTGCAGACCGCGGCCCGCGAGTTCAACGGCGGATCGTCCCAGGTCACGCAGCCGGTGCAGCCGGCCAACGTCGTCGGCCTGCTGACCTTCGGGCGCTATGTCCTGCCCGCGATGCAGCAGTCGGGCAAGGGGATCTCCGACGACGCCGCCAAGAAGATCCTGGACAAGGTCGACAACCCCTCCCGGCCCACCATCGACTTCGTGCGCACGGCCCTCGCCCTCAACAGCATGGACCCGGCCACCGAGCAGCGGGTCGTCCAGCAGCTCAAGCAGGCCGACATCGAGCTCAACCCGCGCTACGGCTCGCTCGACCGCACCACGCTGCAGATCGGTGACGAGAAGCGCAACTGGCTCGTGGCCGACGCGGCCGGCGCGCCCACCCCCTCGCCCACGCCCTGACATGACGACGAACGGCGATCTCGGGCGGCCCCGCCGCGGCGAGCGGCTGCTCGACCTCGTCGCCGTCATGGACCGGCTGCGGTCCCCGGGCGGGTGCCCGTGGGACGCCGAGCAGACCCACGACAGCCTCGCGCCGTATGCCGTCGAGGAGGCGCACGAGCTGGCCGAGGCCATCGCCTCGGGCGACCGTCAGCACCTCGTGGAGGAGCTGGGGGATGTGTTGCTCCAGGTCGCCTTCCACGCCCGGGTGGGCGAGGAGCACCCCACCGACCCCTTCGACGTCGACGACGTCGCCGGGGCCATCATCAGCAAGCTCGAGCGACGCCACCCCCACGTCTTCGCGGACGCCGTGGTGCGAGATGCCGCCGAGGTCGAGGCCGGCTGGGAGGCCATCAAAGCCCTCGAGAAGCCCGACCGGTCCGGTCTGCTCGACGGCGTCCCCGCGTCGCTTCCGGCGCTCGCCCTCGCCGCCAAGGCGGCCTCGCGGCTCGAGCGGGCCGGACGCGGCGAGCTCCTCGCCGAGGCCGTGGCACCCGTCCCCGTCGGCGAGGCGGGGACGGACGACGTCGGGGCCGCCCTGCTCTCCCTCGTCCTCGAGGCACGCACGCGGGGGATCGACGCCGAGCAGGCCTTGCGGAGCACGGTCCGGCGGCTGGCGGCGCGCGCCGACGGCGACGCTTGAGCGGCCGGGCGGACGGCATACGGCCGCCTCCTGTCCACCGCTCGGACGGCGGCACGGTTGGCCGCACCCCGGCGCGCCCCCTGCGGCGCTCGGGATAGGCTCGAGCCGCACCGATCACCATCGATCAGGAGAGTTCTTGTGGCCAACATCGAAGCAGTAGGCGCACGCGAGATCCTCGACTCGCGTGGAAACCCCACCGTCGAGGTCGAGGTCGCCCTGGAGGACGGCACCATCGCGCGGGCCGCGGTCCCGTCCGGGGCCTCCACCGGGGCGTTCGAGGCCGTGGAGCGTCGCGACGGCGACAAGGGTCGCTACCTCGGCAAGGGTGTCGAGGACGCCGTCAACGCCGTGCTCGACGAGATCGCGCCGCGGGTCCTCGGCTACGAGGCCACCGAGCAGCGCCTCGTCGACAACGAGATGCTCGCCCTCGACGGCACCGACAACAAGGGATCGCTCGGCGCCAACGCGATCCTCGGCGTCTCGCTCGCCGTCGCCAAGGCCGCCGCCGAGTCGGCCGGCCTGCCGCTGTTCCGCTACGTCGGCGGCCCCAACGCCCACGTCCTGCCCGTCCCGATGATGAACATCCTCAACGGTGGGTCGCACGCCGACTCCAACGTCGACATCCAGGAGTTCATGATCGCCCCCATCGGTGCGCCCTCCTTCAAGGAGGCCCTGCGCTGGGGCGCCGAGGTCTACCACGCCCTCAAGTCCGTGCTCAAGGAGCGCGGCCTGGCCACGGGCCTCGGCGACGAGGGCGGCTTCGCCCCCAACCTCGAGTCCAACCGCGCCGCGCTGGACCTGATCCTGGACGCGATCCGCGCCGCAGGCTACGAGCCCGGCACGGACATCGCCCTGGCCCTCGACGTCGCGGCGTCCGAGTTCTACCAGGACGGCTCCTACGCCTTCGAGGGCGGCACCAAGTCGGCGGACGAGATGATCGCCTACTACGCCGAGCTCGTCGGGGCCTACCCGCTGGTCTCGATCGAGGACCCGCTCAACGAGGACGACTGGGACGGCTGGAAGTCCATCACCGAGCAGCTCGGCGACAAGGTCCAGCTGGTCGGCGACGACCTGTTCGTGACCAACCCCGAGCGCCTGCAGCGTGGCATCTCCAGCGACACCGCCAACGCCCTGCTCGTCAAGGTCAACCAGATCGGCTCGCTCACCGAGACGCTCGACGCCGTCGACCTGGCGCACCGCAACGGCTACCGCTGCATGATGTCGCACCGCTCCGGCGAGACCGAGGACGTCACCATCGCCGACCTGGCCGTCGCCACCAACTGCGGCCAGATCAAGACCGGTGCCCCGGCCCGCTCCGAGCGCGTCGCGAAGTACAACCAGCTCCTGCGCATCGAGGAGGAGCTCGACGACGCGGCCGTCTACGCCGGCGCGGGCGCGTTCCCGCGCTACCGGGGCGCGGGCGCCTAGTCTGGGGCCCATGCCGTCCAGCAGCTCCCGAGGAGGGACGTCGCGCCCCGCGCGACGTCCCTCCTCCGGTGCAGCCGCGGGGTCGTCCCGACGCCCTGCCGGCGCCGGCGACCGGCAGCGGCGGCCCGCCGGGAGCACCCGTCGGCGAGCCGGTGACGACGGTGGCGCGGGCCGTGGTGGTGGTCCGGGTGGTGCGAGCGGGCCGGGTGGGTCGCGTGGATCGGGCGGGCGGCTGCGGCCCGCGACGCTGCGACGGCTGCTCGGCCTGGCCGCCATCGTGGTGATGCTCGCGATCATGCTCGTCCCCACGCTGCGCCGCTATCTCGAGCAGCGCGACCAGATCGCCACCCTCGAACGCTCCATCGTCGAGCAGCAGCGCCAGGTCGACGCCCTCGTCCGCGAGCGCGCCCGGTGGGACGACCAGGCCTTCCTCGAGCAGCAGATCCGGTCCCGACTGCACTTCGTCAAGCCCGGCGAGACGTCCTACACCGTGCTGGACCCGCAGTCGGGCCGGCGCACGTCCGTCGATGCCCAGGTGGTCGGCGTGGACCTCGACGCCGAGCAGCTCCCGTGGTACTCCAAGGTCTGGACCTCGTTGTCCAGCGCCGACCGGCTCGGCCTCGACCCCACCGTGGCCCCCGCCGAGGGCGGCTCGACGCCCACACCGCGGCCGACGATCTCGGACACGCCACGCCCCGGCGCCACCCCGTCCGGCAGCGCCACCAGCGGTCGCACCACGCCTGGTGCCTCGCCCACGCGCTGACGCCGGGCGCCCGACATACCTCCTCTCCCGAAGGCCGAGGCCACCGTATGAGCACCGAGTCCACCACGCCCGCCGCGGGTCTCGCCGACGACGACGCGGCCGCCGTGCACGCCCAGCTGGGGCGCGAGGCGCGCGGCGTCGTCGAGGTCGCGCACCGTTGCCCGTGCGGGCGCCCGGACGTCCTGCGCACGCGGCCGAGGCTGGCCGACGGGACGCCCTTCCCGACCACCTACTACGCCACGTGTCCTCGGCTGACCGGCGCGCTGTCGACCCTCGAGGCCCATGGCGTCATGCGCGAGATGACCGAGAGGCTGCAGGACGACGAGGCGCTGGCCGAGGCCTACCGCCGCGCGCACGAGGCCTACCTCGCGGACCGGGCCGAGCTGGGCGCGGTGCCCGAGATCGACGGGATCTCCGCTGGGGGCATGCCTACCCGCGTCAAGTGCCTCCACGTGCTCGCGGGCCACGCGCTCGCCGCCGGCCCGGGGGTCAACCCGCTCGGCGACGAGGCCGTCGAGGCCGTGGGGCAGTGGTGGGCGCCCGGACCGTGCGTCGTGCCGACCGAGGACGGCTGGGAACGCCGGTGAGCCCCGTTGCCGGGACGGCCGGCGAGGTGCGCCGCGTCGCGGCCGTGGACTGCGGCACCAACTCGATCCGGCTGCTCGTCGCGGACGTCGACCTCACCGCGCCGACCGCACCCGTCCTGCACGACGTCGTGCGCCGCATGGAGGTCGTCCGCCTCGGCGAGGGCGTCGACCGGACCGGCCGCATCTGCGAGGCCGCCCTGGCCCGCGCCCTCGGACGGTCGCGGGAGTATGCCGAGCAGTGCGCCGAGCTCGGCGTGGCGGACGTGCGCTTCGTGGCGACCTCGGCCGCCCGGGACGCCGGCAACGCCGAGGACTTCGCGGCCGGGGTGGTCGCAGCCTTCGCCGAGCACGGGCACGACGGCGTCGCTCCCGAGGTGATCAGCGGCGCCGAGGAGGCCGAGCTGTCCTTCCTCGGCGCGACCGGCGACCTCGGGGCGGCGGACGTCCCCGGCCCCTACCTCGTCGTCGATCTCGGCGGCGGGTCCACGGAGCTCGTGCGCGGCACGGCGGACGGCGTCGTCGAGGCGGCGATCTCGGCGGACATGGGGTGCGTGCGGCACGTCGAGCGCTACCTGCACCACGACCCGCCCACCGCCGAGGAGCTGGCCGTCGCCCTCGCCGAGGTGGACCGGCAGCTGGACCTGGCCGCCGCCACCGTCGAGCTCGCCGGGGTCCGCACCCTCGTCGGCGTCGCCGGCACCGTCACGACCGTGACCGCACACGCGATGGGGCTGACGGCATACGACCCCGAGGCCATCCACCTGTCGAGGCTCCCCGCCGACCAGGTCCGCGCGGCCTGTGCGGACCTGCTCCACCTCGACCGCCGCCGCCGCGCGGCGCTGCCGTTCATGCACCCGGGGCGGGTCGACGTCATCGGGGCCGGCGCGCTGATCTGGGGCCGGGTCGTCGACCGAGTGCTCGCCGCCGGTGCGGACGACCTCGTCGTGACCTCCGAGCACGACATCCTCGACGGCGTCTGCCTGCGCCTGGCGGCCGACACCGACTGACGGTGGCACCTCGCCGCCGGGCCTACACTGGGGGGACCACGTGCTCCGGGGTCGGTGCAATTCCGAGCCGGCGGTGACAGTCCGCGACCCGACCACCTCTCCGAGGTGGGCGGTTGACCTGGTGGAACTCCAGGACCGACGGTGAAAGTCCGGATGGGAGGCAGCACGCGGCGCCCTGTCTGCGCCCGCTCCGGTCCAGGGACCGGCGCGGATCCGGACCTGGCGCACGTCCGTCGACCGACGGTGACCCCGGCGCAGCCACGCAGCATCGGCACGGGAGTCGACCGGAGGTGAGGATGACCCGACACGCGAGGCACACCTGGCTGGCGCCGCTGGCGCTCGGCGCCGTCCTGCTCGCCGTCTGGGCGCTGGTCGCGGCGTTCGCCGGGCTGCCGGCCTTCCTGCTGCCCGGTCCGCTCGACGTGGCGACACGTCTGGTGGGCATGCTGGGCGGCCCCGTGGTGTGGCCCTACGTCGCGCTCACCCTCGCCGAGGCGCTCGGCGGCTGCGCGCTCGGCGCCGCTGTCGCCCTGCCCCTGGCCGTGCTGGTCCACCGGTCGCGCTGGGTCGGCGCCGCCGTGACCCCCTTCCTCGGGGCCACCCAGGCGATCCCCGCCATCGCCCTCGCCCCGCTGCTCGTGCTCTGGGTCGGCTACGGCCTGACCGCGATCATGGGCCTGTGCTCGCTGATGGTGTTCTTTCCGATCCTCATCTCCTCCGTCGTCGGCCTGACCCACGTCCCGCGCGAGGTCGTGGACGCCGCCCGCATCGACGGCGCCGGCAGCTGGGACCTGCTCCGGCACGTCGAGGCGCCCCTGGCCCTGCCCAACGTCCTCGCCGGCCTGCGCAACGGCTTCACCCTGTCCGTGACCGGGGCCGTCGTGGGCGAGATGGTCATGGGCGGCGAGGGGCTCGGCACCCTGCTCACGCTGCAGCGGGACGCGGTCGACACGGCGGGCATGGTCGCCGTCATCGTGATGCTCTGCGTGATCGCAGCCTCGGCATACACCCTGCTCCTGGTCGTCGAGCGACGCTCCACGATCGTCGCCGACGTCCGTGAGACCCCTCGCGGCTGACCGGACCTCACCCACCCGCACTCCCGCACCCCCGCATCCCCGAGAGGACCACTCCCCGTGACCATCACCCGCCGATCCCTGCTCACCGCCGTCGGACTCACCTCGGTGCTGGCGCTGGCCGCGTGCGGCGGCAGCGGCGACCCGGTGGTCCGCTCGTCCACCGCCGGTGCGCCGACCGGCACGCCCGCGAGCAGCAGCACCGGGGGAGGGAGGGCCACGGTCGGCCTCACCTACATCCCCAACATCCAGTTCGCGCCGTTCTACGTGGGGATCGAGCAGGGCTCCTTCCGGCGTCGTGGCACCGACGTCACCGTCCGCCACCACGGCGCGCAGGAGGGGCTGTTCACGGCCATCGCCTCCGGGCAGGAGGACCTGGTCATCGCGGGCGGCGACGAGATGGTCGAGGCCCGCGCCAAGGGTCTGGACCTGGTGGCCGTCGCTTCCTACTACCGGAGGTACCCCGTCGAGCTGATCGTCCCGGCCGACTCCCCGATCAAGACACCCGCCGACCTCGAGGGTCGGTCCCTCGGGGTGCCCGGGCGGTATGGCGAGAGCTGGCTCGGGGCCCTGGCGATGTTCAAGGCCGCGGGCATCACCGAGCGGGACGTGCGGGTCACCGAGATCGGATACACCAGCCAGGCCGCGCTCGCGACCCGCAAGGTGGACGCCGTCATGGGCTACGCCAACAACGACACGGTGCAGATGCGGCTCGCCGGGCTCGACGTGCGCTCGATCCCGCTCACGGCGACGGGCGAGGTGCCGCTCGTGTCCATCTCGCTCGTGACCACCCGGGACTACCTGCGCGCCAACCCGGACCGTGTCCGCGCGGTGGCCGACGGGATGCTGGACGGCATCCAGATGATGGTCTCCGACCCGGAGCAGGCCATCAAGGACTCGGCGCGGCACGTGCCCAACCTCGCCGAGGCCAAGGCCGCCGCCGCGGCCCGAGCCACCCTGGACGCGACGGTCACGGTCATGCGCACCAAGGACGGGGCGGTCAGCGGCAGGCTGGACCCGGCACAGTGGAAGGCCATGTCGACGTTCATGCGCTCGCAGGGCCTGATCCCCAAGGACGTCCCCGCGGGTGACGCGGTGGCGACGGGCTACGTCTCGCGCTGACGCGAGCCTGCTGCCGGTCCTGCTGCCGCTCATCCTCCCCGGCCGGCTCCTCGCTAGCTCTCGGACCAGGTCCACCGGATGCCGTGCACGCCCGGCGGTGCGGGATGGCATCCTGCCGGCATGGACCTGCTCCCGCACCCCGGCACCGGCGACCTGCATCCCTCGCCCGTGCCGCCGGGCACGGGCTGGCCCGGGGATCCCGCGCGGCCCCGCACCCCGCGTGCCGCAGCCGCGACGGACGTCATACGGCTGGCGGGGTCGGCCCGGTCCCTCGATCAGCTCGACGCGAGAGTGGCCGTCTGCCAGGCCTGCCCACGCCTGGTCGGGTGGCGCGAGCAGGTCGCCCGCGCCAAGCGGGCCGCGTTCGCCGACCAGCCCTACTGGGGCCGCCCGGCGCCGGGGTGGGGAGACCCGCACCCGCGCGCGCTGATCGTCGGGCTCGCCCCCGCGGCGCACGGCGCCAACCGGACCGGCCGGATCTTCACCGGGGACCGCAGCGGGGACTGGCTGTATGCCGCCCTCCACCGCGCGGGCCTGGCCAGCCAGCCCACCAGCGTGCACGCGGCCGACGGCCTCGAGCTGCATGGCGTGCGCATCACGGCCCCGGTGCACTGCGCGCCCCCGGACAACCAGCCCTCGACCCTGGAGAAGGCCACCTGCGCACCGTGGCTGGATCGTGAGATCACCCTCGTGGAGCGCGATCTCGAGAGCCTGCTCGCCCTCGGCGGCATCGGCTGGGCGCAGGCGATCGGCGCCGCGAGACGGCTCGGCTGGGCCGTCCCGCGTCCCGCGCCGAAGTTCGGCCACGGCGCCGAGGCCACCCTGATCACCGCGCGGGGCAAGGAGATCCGCCTCGTCGGGTGCTACCACGTCAGCCAGCAGAACACCTTCACCGGCCGCCTCACCGACGCGATGCTCGACGAGGTGATCGCGCGGCTGTGAGCCGGGGCCGGTTGTGCTCGCCGGCCTTGGTGCGCCCGGCCGAGACGATGCCGGGACGTTAAATCGTTCAAGCGCTTCATCGGCCCCGGCCGTGCGGCGTGGACCTGCGGCGGGATCCCCGGGGACGGACTCCTGGAGGCACAGAGGTGATTAGATGCAAGAGGTGCGTGGCCGAGGTCACGCGACGCACAGCGATGACAACGGCGTCCTCGCACGACAACCCGACGTCCGCCATCACCGCAAGGAAGGCACCCATGCCCCATCCTGTCGACCCGACGACGACCGACGCCTGGCGTGAGCTCTCCGACGCCCGCGACGACCTGGAGCCCGACCTGCGCGGGTGGTTCGCCTCCGACCCGGACCGGGCGCGCCGGATGAGCCTGGACGCCGGCGACCTGCACGTGGACCTGTCCAAGAACCTCGTCGACGACCAGATCCTCGCCGAGCTGGTCCGGCTGGGCGAGCAGGTGGGGCTGGCCGAGCGGCGCGCCGCGATGTTCGGCGGGGAGCGGATCAACGTCACCGAGAAGCGGGCCGTCCTGCACACCGCGCTCCGGGCTCCCCGCGGCACGGTCGTCGAGGTGGACGGCACCGACGTCGTGCCCGAGGTGCACGAGGTTCTCGACCAGATCTACGCCTTCGCCGACAAGGTGCGCTCGGGGGCGTGGACCGGCGTGACCGGACGGCGCATCAAGAACGTCGTCAACATCGGCATCGGCGGCTCGGACCTCGGCCCCGTCATGGCCTACGAGGCGCTCAAGCCCTACGGCCAGGAGGGGCTGGAGCTGCGCTTCATCTCCAACATCGACCCCACCGACGTCCACGAGAAGACCGCCTACCTCGACCCCGAGGAGACGTTGTTCATCGTCGCGTCCAAGACCTTCACGACGCTCGAGACGCTCACCAACGCCCGCCTCGCCAAGAAGTGGCTCCTGGACGGTCTGGCCGAGCGCGGCGCCATCCGCGAGGGTGACAGCGACCAGGCGCTCGCCGCGATCGCGCAGCACTTCGTCGCTGTCTCGACGGCGCTGGACAAGGTCAGCGAGTTCGGCATCGACCCGGCCAACGCGTTCGGGTTCTGGGACTGGGTGGGCGGGCGCTACTCCGTCGACTCGGCCATCGGCACCTCGCTGGTCGTCGCCATCGGGCCCGAGCGGTTCGCCGAGCTGCTCGCCGGTATGCACACGATGGACGAGCACTTCCGCACCGCGCCGCTGGAGCGCAACGTCCCCGCCCTCATGGGTCTGCTCAACGTCTGGAACTCCAACTTCCTCGGTGCCCACACCCACGCCGTGCTGCCCTACGCGCAGTACCTCCACCGCTTCCCGGCCTACCTGCAGCAGCTCACCATGGAGTCCAACGGCAAGGGCGTGCGGTATGACGGGACGCCCGTCACGACCGAGACCGGCGAGATCTGGTGGGGCGAGCCCGGCACCAACGGCCAGCACGCCTTCTACCAGCTCATCCACCAGGGCACCCGCCTGGTGCCGGCCGACTTCATCGCGTTCGCCAACCCCTCGCACCCGCTGAAGGACGGCGCCCAGGACGTCCACGAGCTGTTCCTGGCCAACTTCCTCGCCCAGACCGCGGCGCTGGCCTTCGGCAAGACCGCCGAGGAGGTCCGCGCCGAGGGCACCGAGGAGTCCCTTGTCAGCGCGCGCGTCTTCGAGGGCAACCGGCCGACGACCTCGATCATGGCGCCGGCCCTCACCCCGTCCACGCTGGGTCAGCTGATCGCGCTCTACGAGCACATCACCTTCGTCGAGGGCGTCGTGTGGGGCATCGACTCGTTCGACCAATGGGGCGTCGAGCTCGGCAAGAAGCTCGCCAAGGAGGTCGGCCCCGCCATCGAGGGCGACGCCGACGCCCTGGCCGCCCAGGACCCGTCCACGCGGGGGCTCATCGAGTACTACCGCGACCACCGCGGCAGCTGACGCGCTCGGCATACGTCCGGGCGAGCCCTAGTCTGGACCCGCCCTCGTAGCCCAACGGCAGAGGCAGGCGACTTAAAATCGCTCGAGTGCGGGTTCGACTCCCGTCGGGGGCACCATGGCCGGCACAGCGGGCCCTGCAGGCCGCCTGTCGGGAACTTTTCCGGTCGCTGTGACGTCATGGTGAGGGAGACCGTCGCCCCGAGCGTGACGGCCCGATCATTGGGAGACATCACGATGAGCAACCCGATCTTTGATCGCGTCGACCGGGAGGCGCAGCGCGGCTACGCCGGGTTCGGCCAGCAGGAGCGCACGCCCGACCTGTCCGCAGGCCAGCTCCAGGACATGTATGCCGCCCCGTCGGTCACCCCCGTTCACGAGCGCCGGGTGACCCTCGACGACGTGATGATGAAGTCGCTGCTGTTGTTCGGCATCGTCGTCGGCGTGGGCGCGGTGTCGTGGTTCGCCGCGGCGGCCGCCCCCGCGACCGGCATGGCGCTGTGGATGGGTGGCATGTTCGGCACCCTGATCCTGGGCCTGGTCATCGCCTTCAAGAAGGTCATCAGCGTCCCGCTCATCGTGGGCTACGCCGTGCTCGAGGGCCTGTTCGTCGGGGCCATCAGCCAGTTCTTCAACGCGCAGTGGGAGGGCGTGGTCCCGACCGCCGTCCTCGCCACGCTCTGCGTCTTCGGCGCGATGTTCGCCGGCTGGAAGGCCGGCTTCATCAAGGTCACCGACAAGTTCCGTCGCATGATGGGCATGGCCCTGATCGGCTACGCGATCTTTGCCCTGATCAACCTCGTCGCCGCCTTCATGGGCGTCGGCGGCGGCTGGGGCTTCGGCGGCAGCGGCATGCTCGGTATCGGCATCTCGCTGTTCGCGACCGGTCTCGCGGCTTTCACCCTCGCGCTGGACTTCGACTCGATCGACAACGCCGTCCGCTCCGGGATGCCCGAGAAGTACTCCTGGCTGCTCGCCCACGGCCTGGTCGTGACCGTCATCTGGCTCTACATCGAGATGCTGCGCCTCCTGGCGCGCCTGCGCGACTGAGCATGACGCCCGCCCGTCTGCCTGACGAGGTCCGGGTCGAGCTGGAGCGCGTGGTCCGGCGGTGGCAGCAGCTGCCGCTGGACCACGCGCTCCGCGCGTCCGGGCCGGTGCGCGCCCTCGCCCAGGCGCTGGCCGACGAGGTCGCCGACGCCGAGGCCCGACCCCGCGTGACGCTGCCCGAGCTGGGGCCGGCGACCCTGCTGCACCAGTTGCAGGTCTGCGTGTACGACGCGAGCCGGTATGCCGCCGCCCGCCTGCATCCCGAGGAGCGGCAGGCGGGCGGCATACGCGATCTCGCGGAGCGTCTCGCGCAGGTGAGGCGCCAGATCAGCTGAGGCGCTCGTAGATGATGGCCATGCCCTGGCCACCACCCACGCACATGGTCTCCAGGCCGTAGGTCAGGTCGCGGGCCTGCAGCGAGTGCAGCAGGGTCGTGGTGATGCGGGCGCCCGTCGAGCCGAAGGGGTGGCCCAGCGCGATCGCCCCGCCGTTGACGTTGAGCTTGTCGAGGTCCATGCCGAGGTCGTCGGCGCTCGGCAGCACCTGCGCCGCGAAGGCCTCGTTGATCTCGTAGAGGTCGAGGTCGCCGATGGTCATGCCGGCACGGGCGAGGGCCTGGCGGGAGGCCTCGACCGGGCCGAGGCCCATGATCTCGGGGGACAGGGCGCTGACGCCCGTAGAGAGGATGCGGGCCAGCGGCGTGAGGCCGAGCTCCTTGGCCTTGTCCGCGGCCATGACCACGACGGCGGCGGCGCCGTCGTTGAGGGGGCAGCAGTTGCCCGCCGTGATGGTGCCGTCCTCGCGGAAGACGGGCTGCAGGGTCTGCATCTTGTCGAGGGTGACGCCCGCGCGGGGGCCGTCGTCGGTGTCGACCACGGTGCCGTCCGGCAGGGTGACGGGGGTGATCTCCTCCGCGAAAAAGCCGCTCTTGATGGCCTGCTCCGCGAGGTTCTGGGAGCGGACGCCCCACTCGTCCTGGCGCTCGCGGGAGACGCCGCGAAGCGTCGCGACGTTCTCGGCGGTCTGGCCCATCGAGAGGTAGATGTCGGGCAGCAGACCCTCCTCGCGCGGGTCCGTCCAGGTCGTGTTGTCGGCCGCGATGCGCTCCATGCGCTCCTGGGCGGCCGCGAAGCGGGGGTTCTTGGTGTCGTCGGCGGAGCCGCCCGCCCCCGCGAAGTCCCGGTAGCGCGAGACGCACTCGACGCCCCCGGACACGAAGACCTCGCCCTCCCCGGCCCGGATCGCGTGGAAGGCCATGCGCGTGGTCTGCACGGAGCTGGCGCAGAACCGGTTGACGGTGGCGGCGGGCACGTGGTCGAGGTCGGCGAGGATGGCCACGACCCGCGCCATGTTGGCGCCGTGCTCCCCGGACGGCTCGGCGCAGCCGAGGTAGAGGTCGTCGATGAGCGATCGGTCCAGGCCGGGGACCTTGTCGAGCGCAGCGCGCACGACGTGGGCCGCGAGGTCGTCCGGGCGGACGTCCTTGAGCGAGCCCTTGAAGGCCCGGCCGATGGGGGTCCGTGCGGTCGAGACGATGACAGCGTCCTGCATGCGGCACTCCTTCGTGTCGTGCGGGTGCCTTACCCGCAGGTATGCCGAGAGGTTAGCCCGGCTGCGGCTCGTCGGTCACGCTCGCGCCAGGCGGGGTGGCCGACGTCACCTGGGCCTTGCGGAGCCGACCCACGTCGGGGCGGCGCAGCCGTCGCAGGACGGCACGTCGGGTCCGGGTGGTCCGCGACGTCCCACCGCCGGTGGCGTCCGAGGCGGCCTCGGCGCTGACCTCGGTGCCCGGGTGGGCCACGGCATGGACGGCGGCCACGTGCAACGGTCCCACGCCCTCGCCGCGCGCGACCTCCGGGGGGCGCTCCGACTCGGGCCACAGACCGAGGGCGGCGGCGACGGACGGCAGGATCGCCGACGCGGCCCGCGCGTAGCCGGCCGCCGAGGGGTGGAACTGGTCCTTGGAGAACATCAGGGCGGGCTCGGCGAGGAAGTCCGGACCGATGAGATCCCCGAGCGAGACCGTGCGGGCGCCCGCTTCGACGGCGGCCACCGTCTGGGCGGCCGCGAAGTCCCGGGACCACCGGCTCACCAGCCACCGCAGCGGCTGGGGGAGCGGCTCCACCGTGCCGAGGTCCGGGCAGGTCCCGACGATGACGGTGGTGCCGAGGGCCCGCAGCGCCGTGATGGTCTCGGCCAGGTGCGCCATCGCCTCGGGGACGTCCTTGCGGTGGGTCACGTCGTTGCCCCCCACCACGACGACCACGACGTGCGGCCGCGGTGCGCGAGCCAGCAGGTCCTCCAGCTGGGCGGGCAGGTCGGTCGACTCGGCGCCCACGACGGCGGCGTTGGTGAGGCGGACGGGCTGCCCGGCGATCGCGGAGATGCCGTGCGCGAGCGTGGCGCCGATGGTCTGGCGCCGGTGGTCGACCCCCAGGCCCGCGGCCAGCGAGTCGCCCAGCACACCGAGCTCGATGGGGTCGCCGAGGCCGGCGCCGTAGACGTCGGAGTCCGGCGGCGCGGACTCGAAGGGCTTGCCCACGACCCGCCGCACCATGCGCGCCTCGACCTTGAGGATGCCGTAGCCAACCGCCCCTACGCCGGCCACCCCGGCCAGGCCGTAGCTCCCGCCGCGCGCGATCCTCGTGCCCAGACCCAGCGTCCCCACCCCGTTCAGCCCGTCGATGTCCCGTCCAGGCTAAGCAAACTCGGTTACCGGTGCGTAATGCCCGACGCGCATCACCTGGCTTCTCCGAGTTCGGCTCCCGTTCACGTCGGGGTGGCCCCCGTGATGCTCGGCGCGAGTCGAATGGTCGTCTGGCGCCGGCGACTCCCGCCGTTGCGGCCACGACGGGCAGGGGGCTCGATGGACAGCGCAGGACCTCCGCGGCGCGCCGACGAGCACGTCACCGCCCTGCCGGGGTGGTGGACCACCGTGCAGCAGGCCGAGCAGCAGGCCCTGCAGCTCACGCGGGGGACCGACGTGCTCACCGCCGCGACCCACGTCGTCGACGGCATCGCCCTCGTGACCGCGCAGGTCCTCGGGCCGCACCGCTGGGCCGGCGCCGGGCTGCGTGACCACGACCGCTGGGCCGTGATGGCGCGCGACGCCGTCGCCGACCACGAGGCGCGGTATGGCGGGCGGCTGTTCGTCTTCCCCGGCCAGTGCGCCCTCGCCGGCGCGATGACGGCGCGCGAGGTCCTGGACAGCACCGTGATCGACGAGCTCGTCGTCCCCGGCCACCCCAGCCGCATCGACCCGCAGGCCCGGATCGAGGGCCTGGACTTCGTGCGGCCGGTCTACCGCCAGGGGCAGGTCGTCCTGACGCTGCGCCCGATCGGGCCGGGTCTGTTCACGCCGTTCGAGCGGCCGCGGACGGCCGGGGCGCTGCGCCCGAGCATCTGACGCGCCCGAGCATCTGACGCGCCGGAGCGTCTGACGCACCCGACCGCTCGGCGCGCGGGAGGGGCCGACGGTCGACGTAGGGCCACGGGGCCTATCCAGGTTCGTCCCCCTTTGCCAGACTGCCAGGACACGCCCGATCGAGGAGGATCCATGGCAGACGTGCTCGTCTGCGTCGACTGCACCGGCGACGTCACGACGGTGACGATGACCAGCCCGAGGCAGCGCAACGCCCTGTCGTCGACATGATGGGCGCGCTGCGCGACGCCCTCGCCGAGGCGGGCAGCACCGACACCCTCGCGGTGGTGCTGGCCGCGGAGGGCCCGGTGTTCAGCGCCGGCCACAGCTTCCTCGACATGGTGGGAGCCAGGTCGGAGGACGTGACCGAGCTGTTCGAGCTCTGCACGTCGCTGATGGACACGGTCCAGGCGATGCCGCAGCCCGTGATCGCCCGCGTGCACGCCCTCGCCACGGCCGCCGGCTGCCAGCTCGTCGCGACCTGCGACCTGGCGGTGGCGGCCGAGACGGCGGGCTTCGCGCTGCCGGGAGGCCGCGGCGGGTTGTTCTGCCACACCCCGCTGGTGGCGGTGGCGCGCAACGTCGGTCGCAAGCGCGCCCTCGAGATGGCCTTGTCCGGCGACGTCGTGGACGCGGGCACCGCCCTGGAGTGGGGTCTGGTCAACGCGGTCGTCCCCGAGGACGAGCTGGACGAGGCGGTGGCCGCCCTGGTCGCTCGCGTGACCCGTGGCAGCGCCGCCCAGCGTGCCGCCGGCAAGCGGCTCTTCTACGCCCAGGTCGGCCGGGACCAGTCCGAGGCCTACGCGATGGCGATTGCCGCGATGGCAGACGGCGCGGTGGGGGTCGACGGCCAGGAGGGGATGACCGCCTTCCTGGAGAAGCGGCACCCTCGCTTCACCAGCACCCCGCAGGGCTGATCGGCCGCCTGGGTCTGGACACGTCAGGCCGGACCCCTCAGGCCCGACGGCTCAGACGCGCAGGTCGAGGAGCATGGTCTCGGCCGTGCCGTCGTGCCCCACCGTGCGATAGCCGAGCCGGCCATACAGGTTGACCGCCTCGTTGCCGTCCTCCACCGACAGGCTGGCGCCGGCATACCCCGCGGCCCGCAGCCGGTCGGCGAGCCGCTCCATCAGGGCCTGCCCGACCCCCTCGCGGCGGTAGTCCTCGAACACCGTGACGCTCACCTCGGGCATGGTGTCGGCGACGTAGCCGTAGCCCGGGTCCTGCGCCGAGAACGTCCGGGCCCACGCGACGCCGACGGTCTCGGTGCGCGTCTGGGCGACCACGCCGAGGTCGCCGCCGCGGTGCCCGAAACCGGCGAAGTAGTGCGCCATCCGGGGGTTCTCGCGGACCTCCGCACGGCTGGTGCGGTGCCGCAGCCAGTTGACGTTGACCCACGTGGCGACCTCGAGGAGCTCCTCGTCGGCGGTCGTGGCGTCGCGCCACTCCAGCTCGTCCAGCAGGGAGGTCGGGTCAGGCTGCGGGGCGTCGTCCATGGCGCGCACGATAGCCGAGGGCTCAGGCCCCTCCGCGCTGCAGCGTCACGAACTCCCGTGGCGAGTAGCCCGTCGCCGTGCGGAAGTCGCGCGAGAAGTGCGCCTGGTCGGCGTACCCCAGGTCTGCGGCCACGTCGGCGAGGCTGCCCTCGTGGTGCCGCAACCGGTCGGCGGCCTCGTGCAGCCGGCGACGACGGACGAGCCACAGCGGGGTGAGCCCCAGCCGGCGCTCGGTGAGGCGCTGCAGCGTCCGCTCGGACAGGCCCACCCGCTCGCACAGCTGGGTGACCGTGAGGACCGAGCCGTCCTCCTCGACGGTGCGCACGACGTCGTTCACCAACCGGTCCTCGACGCCCGGGGGGCACAGGCGGGCGACCCGGTCCTCCACCAGCCGGCGGCCGACGGCGTGGGCTGCCTCGTCGCTCGGGTCCTCGCTCATCACGGCTCGCAGCGCCTCGGGCAGGTCCCCGAGCAACGGGACGGTGGCGAGGTCGACATACCGGTCGGTGATCCCGCTGACCGGCCCGCCCAGGAGCGGCGCGCCGGCGGCGGGTGCGAGCATCACGCCGAAGGCCCACCCGCGTCCCTCCAGGACGGTGATCGACAGGCCTCGCCGCGGGCCGACGAACCGTGCGTAGACCGACGACACGACGGCCAGGGTGACGGGGTACTGCAGGACCTTCTGCTCCCGGCGCCCTCGCTCGGGCCGCTCGGGCTGGTCGGAGTGGTCGGGCTGGTCGGGATCCTCCGGCACGTCCCACACCGGCACCCAGTAGCGCCTGATCCAGCCCTGCAGCTCGTCCGGCGGGAGGTAGCGGCTGATCACGAAGCTGTCGTCCGCCGGGTCGCGCAGGTGCGCCCGGTCGATGTCGTCGGTCGCCCGGCCCGGCTGTCGGGAATCGTCAAGACGGCCCATGCCCGCCGAGCCTAGCGTCGGGGTGCCCGGTCCAGACGTGCCCCGCCGTCTCGACTCCCCATCTGCCGAGGAGACCCTCATGACCACCACCACCCACCCGACCACCAGGACCGACGACAACCCCACCCTCGCGAGCTGGCGGCAGCACGCCGAGCCCTTCACGGCGGTCGTCGTGGCGGTGACCGACTGGGACGCCGCCAGCCCGTGCGAGGGATGGACCGCCACCGACGTGGTAGACCACGTCGTCCAGACGGAGCGGGACTTCGTCGAGGGATGCGGCCTGGCCCTGCCGGTCACCGCCGAGGGATCCCCGTCCCACCGGTGGGCCGCGCACGAGACGGCCGTGGCCGCCCTGCTGGCGGACCCGGCCGTGGGGGACCAGGCGTTCGACGGCCATTTCGGCCCCACGACCGTGGGCGCCACCCTCACCCGCTTCTACGGCTTCGACCTGCTGGTGCACCGCTGGGACATCGCCCGCTCCCAGGGCCGTGACGAGGTCCTCACGGACGCCGAGCTCGACGAGATCGACGCCGCCGTGGACGGATTCGGCGAGCACGCCTACGCACCCGGCATCTTCGCCCGACCCGTCGAGGTTCCCGAGGGGGCGGACCGGCGTGCCCGCGTCCTGGCGCGGACGGGCCGCCGAGCCTGACGTCCGTCCACAAGGGCATGGTGAGGCGCCCGCCGAGGCGCCCCACCTGTGGATGAGCCGGAGCCCTCCCGGGGTCACCGGTGCAGGCTGTCCGGCATGCCTACCTGTGACGACTCGGCCGCGTGGACCTACCGGACCCTTCGTGGCTACTCGGACCCTCCGCTGCACGACGTCGCGCGGTTGCTCGACCTGGCGGCGCGCTGGGTGGAGGACGTCGTCGCCGACGCCCTGCGCTCCGAGAAGGTCGAGCAGGCGCTCACGATGCGGGAGGTCCGCGTCCTGCTCGTATGTCGCCCCGCCGGCACCTCGATCGGCGAGCTGCGCGAGCGGGAGCCGCTGAGTCGTCAGGGCCTGCATTCTGTGGTGCGGCGGCTCGTCGACGCCGGTCTGCTCGTACGTGACTGGCACGACACGACGGGGGACCCCATCGTGCGTCCGACCGGATCTGGGGCACGCCTTGCCAGACGTCTCAGGATCGCCCTCTCCATGGCGCTCGAGGACGCGGGGCCCGGGCTGCATCACGGTTCCCGGGGCCTCCTCGAGGACCTGCAGACCCTGGTGGACGACCGTCCTCTGCACGTGGCGCCGCCCAGGCCGCGGCGGGCGCGGCGCGGCCCCGGCGGCCCGAACTCCCGCCTACGACCCGCACCGTGACCCGGCGACTCGATGTAGGCCTCTGAGCCTGTGACCGAGGGTTGGGTGGTGTCACGCTGCGGAGGGGGAGTGGGGGCTGTGCGGCGACGAAATCGTCAGGAGCGTTGACGCGTGTGGTCAGGGCTCCTGACGATGCGTGAGCGGAGCAGCAATTCCTGCGCTCACGGGGAGTGTGGTCTGCGTGCACTCCGTGTCCGGCTGCTGGTCAGGCGCGTGGCGGCTCGACGGACGTCTGGGCGGGCAGGTCGTCGGAGGAGACCAGACCCACGGGGCAGGTGTAGCCGTTGGGTCCGTGGTTGCAGTAGCCGCCGGGGTTCTTGTGGAGGTACTGCTGGTGGTAGTCCTCGGCGAAGTAGAAGGGCCCCGCGTCGTCGGCCGACCGCAGCTCGGTGGTGACGTGGCCGTGGCCGCGCGAGGTCAGCAGCTCGTCGAAGGCTCGCACGGCAGCGCGGGCCTGGGCCTCCTGCAGGGGCGTGGTCCAGTAGATCGCCGAGCGGTACTGCGTGCCGACGTCGTTGCCCTGGCGGTTGGCGGTCGTCGGGTCGTGGTTCTCCATCAGCGTGGCGACGAGGCGGTCGGCGCCGACCTGGCCCGGGTCGTAGGCCACGAGAACCATCTCGGTGTGCCCGGTGCGACCGGTGCACGCCTCCTCGTAGGTCGGGTTGGGGGTGAACCCGCCCATGTAGCCCACCGCCGTGCCGACCACGCCGGGCATCTGCCAGAAGATCCGCTCCAGCCCCCAGAAGCAGCCGCCTGCGACATACAGGATCTCGGCGGGGGAGCCGTCGGTGGTGGTCCAGGGGCCAGCGAGTGGGGCATCGAGGACCGTATGCCGCGCCGCCAGCCCGCCCATGGGGGTGTCGCGCCCGGGCAGTGCCTCGGCGGGGGTGACCATGACGGGGGTGGGGCGACCAAAGATCATGCGTCCAGTCTCGCACGCTCACTGCGGGGCGTCGGGCGCTGCCGCGGGGATGGGGCGGCGCAGCCGCTCACGGATGTCGATCAGCGCCTTGGCGTGCTCCTGCAGCGCGAGGTCCTCGGGTCGCTGGGGGTTCCAGGAGCGCACGTGCTGCTTGTGGCCGTGCTCGTCGAGCGCCACGAGGACCATGGTGCAGTGCGTCGTCGTGCGCATCTCACCGGTGCGGGGGTTGCCGGAGCGGACGTGCACCGAGACGTGCATCGAGGAGTGGCCGGTGTAGATCAGGCGCGCCTCCACCTCGACGAGGTCCCCGATGAGCAGCGGGCGGTAGAACCGGACGCCGCCGGCGTAGACCGCGATGACGCTGCCCTGGTGCCAGCGCTCGGCGACCAGCGTGGCCGCCTCGTCGATCCAGCGCATGACGATGCCGCCGTGCACCTTGCCGCCCCAGTTGACGTCGGTCGGCGCCGCCATGAACCGCAGCGTCTCGCGGCAGGCGTCCGTGTCGTCGGTGTAGCGCTGCCGCTCCATGTCGGCCTCGATGGCACGCCTCCCCTCGATGCGGCTCACCGCCAAGGCCTGCTGCTCGCGCTCCCAGTCGTCCTGCGGCACGAACTCCGGCACCGCGGCGGGCCGCCCGTCCTCGCCCATGGACACGAAGACGAGCAGGCACTGCGTGTTGATGGTGAGCCGGCCGTCGCGAGGGTCGCCGGAGGAGACGGTCGCCACGATGTGCATCGACGAGCGCCCGGTGTGGACCACGCGGGACTGCACCTCGACCAGGTCCCCGACCTCGACCGGGCGGGTGAAGTGGATGTTGCCGACATACGCGGTCACGCAGTAGGTGCCGGACCACCCTGCGGCACAGGCATATCCGGACTTGTCGATCCACTCGAGCATGCGCCCGCCCCCCACCCGGCGCCGGACGTTGCCGTCCGTCGGGGCCGCCATGAATCGGAGGGTCACGCTGCGCTGGGTGCCGGGCATGGCCCCCAGGCTAGTGACGCGGAGCCGGAGGGGCCGCGCGACGTCCACCAGGGCCGGGGTGGATAGCCTGCGGGCATGTCTCGCGTGCTGTGCGTCGATGTCGGCTCGACCTTCACCAAGGCGGTGGTGGTCGAGACGCAGACCGGTGAGCTGGTGGCGCGGGCCGATACGCTGACCACCGTGACCACCGACGTGCTCGACGGCTACCGGACCGCGCGCGGGCTGGTCGAGGCGCAACTCGTCGACCCGGCGCTGGGCGGGGCGGGGTCGATCGACGACGTGCTGCTGTGCTCCAGCGCGGGTGGGGGGCTGCGGCTCGCGGTGGTGGGCTACGAGCGGACGGTGACCGCCGAGGCGGGGCACCGCGTGGGCCTGTCGGCCGGCGCCAAGGTCGTCCACGTGAGCGCGGGCGAGCTCGACGCGCAGGGCATCCGCGACCTGCGGGCCAGCCGTCCGGACGTGGTCCTGCTCGTCGGCGGCACCGACGGGGGCAACGCAGAGGTGCTGCGGCACAACGCGACTCGCCTGGCGCGGGCCCGCGTGACCATGCCCGTCGTGGTCGCCGGCAATGCCGCGGCGCGCGACGAGGTCGTGGCGATCCTGCAGGAGACCGGCCGCCGCGTGGTCGCCACGGACAACGTCGTCCCTCGCATCGGCGTCATCGCGCCGGAAGGGGCGCGGGCCGCCATCCGGGAGGTGTTCCTGGAGCACGTGATCGGGGGCAAGGGGCTGTCGCGGGGGCCGGAGCTGGCGCGGCTGGTGCGCGCCGCGACGCCCGACGCGGTGCTGAGCGGCGTCGAGGTGCTGGCGGCGCTGCACGACGGCGACGTCCTGGTCGTCGACGTGGGCGGCGCAACGACCGACGTCTACTCCGTCATCGAGCCGCAGGGGGAGGACGCGACGCTGCGCAAGCACGTCGTCGGCACGCTCTGGGCGATGCGCACCGTCGAGGGGGACCTCGGGATGCGCTGGAACGCCCCCACCATCGTCGAGGCGGCCCCCGGCGAGGGGCTCGCCGTGAGCGAGAGCCTGAGCGCGTATGCCGACCGCGTCCACGCCGACACCGGGCACCTGCCGGTCGACGCGACCGAGCGCAGGCACGACGCCGAGCTGGCCCGCCTCGCGGCCACGATCGCGGTGCGCCGCCACGCCCGCCCGGACCGTCCCACCGGCGACATCGCCCTCGTGCTGGGGTCGGGCGGCGCGCTGCGGCACGGCGGCCAGCCGGGGGGGAGCACAGCGGGGGATAGCACAGCAGGGGAGGTGCTCGGCGCGGTCACGAGCGACTGGGCCGGCGGCTGGCGGGTGCCCGACCAGGCCCGGACGGCCGTGGACGTGGACTACGTGCTGTGCGCGGTGGGGCTGCTCGCGGGGGTCGACGAGGCGGCGGCCCGCCGGGTGGCAGCGCGGCTGCTGCGGTAGGGCGGTCGGCATACGGCCCGGAGAACCCGAAGATCGTGAGGGTCTGGTCCAAGAATCGTGGACCAGACCCTCACGATCGTGGGAGAACGAGGAGGTCAGGCTGTCATACAGTCATACAGTCACGCCTGATAGGGCTTGGCGTCCTTGATCTTGACCGAGATGGTCTTGCCGTTGGGGGCCTCGTACGAGGCCGAGTCGCCCTTCCTCTTGCCGTTGATGGCGGCGCCGAGGGGGGACTTCTCGGAGTAGACCTCGAGGTCCTCGTCGCCGGCCATCTCGCGGCTGCCGAGCAGGAACGTCAGGTCGTCGCCGAACAGGTCGACGGTGACGACCATGCCCGGCTCGACGATGCCGTCGTCCGCAGGGGCCTCGCCGACCTTGGCGGTCTCCAGCAGCTGCTTGAGCTGGCGGATGCGGGCCTCCATCTTGCCCTGCTCCTCCTTGGCCGCGTGGTATCCGCCGTTCTCCTTGAGGTCGCCCTCGTCACGGGCGGCCTCGATGCGCTTGGCGATGTCGGTGCGGCCGGGGCCCGACAGCTGCTCGAGCTCACCCTTGAGGCGGTCGTAGGCCTCCTGGGTCAGGAAGCTCTGCTGAGCGGTCGTCTCGGTCACGATGATGTCTCCTGGTCGGTATAAGTCAGGGTCCGGACCACGCGACGAGGCTCCGGGGAGCCGCGCGTCAGGTCCAGACCCGCACGAGTAAGCGACCAGTGTACCAACTGGGCCCAGACCGTGCTCGAACCGGCCCGGACGGCCCTGATCAGACGGCGTCGAAGGGTGGCTCACACGCGCGTGCAGAGCTTGACGGTGCCGGTCACGGCTCGCGAGGTCGTGCGCAGGGTGGTGCGGGTGCGCGTCGTGTCCTGCCGGTCGTCCGCGGTCACCCGCACGTGGGCCGTCCCGACCGGCGCGAAGCGCACGTCGAGCGCCTCGACCTCGCAGGACACCGTCCAGCCCCGCGGCCGGGTCACCTCGAAGTCCACCATCACCGACCGGTCGTCCGCGACGCGGTAGTTGATGACCCGGTGGGTGATGACGTCGGTGGCGTTCTGCACACCGATCCAGGCGAGGAGCGCGACCGCCGGGACGAGGACGGCCGCCGCGATCCACCACCACCGGCGGGAGCCGAGCCGGGGCACGACGGGCTGCTCGAGCTCCTCGTCGTAGTCCCGCTCGTCCACGTCCGGGTAGGCGTCGTCAGGCACGTCGGCTCCTGCAGGTGGTTCGGGGCACAATGGGGGTCACCCACCACCGTAGTCCCGCCGGAAGGACCCCTCGTGACCGACACCGCCCGTGGCCCGCTGCGGCTCATGTGCGTGCACGCCCACCCCGACGACGAGTCCAGCAAGGGCGCGGCGACCATGGCGCGCTACCGCGCGGAGGGGCACGAGGTCCTCGTCGTCACCTGCACCGGCGGCGAGCGCGGGGACGTGCTCAACGACAAGCTCAAGGACGACCCGCACATCCAGCGCAACCTCCCGGAGGTGCGCCGCCAGGAGATGGCCAAGGCGCGCGAGATCCTCGACGTGCAGCAGGTGTGGCTGGGCTTCGTCGACTCGGGGCTGCCCGAGGGGGACCCGTTGCCGCCGCTGCCGGACGGGTGCTTCGCCCTCGAGTCCCTGGACGTCACGACCGAGGCGCTGGTCCGGGTCGTCCGGGAGTTCCGTCCGCACGTCATGACGACCTATGACGAGAAGGGCGGCTACCCGCACCCCGACCACGTCATGACCCACGTGGTGGCGATGGCGGCGTTCGAGGCGGCCGGGGACGCCGACCGCTACCCGCACGCGGGCGAGCCCTGGCAGCCGCTCAAGATCTACTACAACCAGACCTTCTCCAAGGCGCGCATCACGGCCTTCCACGAGGCCATGCTGGCGGGCGGGCACAAGAGTCCGTACGACGACTGGCTCAAGGGGTGGCGCGACCGCCCCGAGCGGACGGTGACCACCAAGGTCCACGTCGCGCAGTACTTCCCGATCCGGGACGCCGCCCTCATGGCCCACGCCACCCAGGTCGACCCGGACGGCACGTGGTTCCAGGTGCCGCTCGCGATCCAGGAGCAGTCCTGGCCCTACGACGACTTCGAGGCCGCCCTGTCGTACGTCCCGGTCGAGGCCGGTGAGGACGACCTGTTCGCCGGCCTGGGCACGCTCGAGGAGGCGGACGCGCTGGCTCGTCGCAGCGACCTGTCCATCGCCTACGACGGCCGCGTGGCCCTCGAGAGCGAGCACGAGCACGAGCACGAGGAGCAGGACTCATGAACCCCGGTGGCGGCGGCAACGACCTCTACAACCAGATCGGACCGGGCTTCGCAGCCTTCGTCGTGATCTTCTTGCTGGCGCTGGCGATCTGGCTGCTCGCCCGGAGCATGAACGGCCACCTGCGCCGGGTGCGCTACCGCGAGGCCGCGGAGCAGCAGGCCGAGCGCGACCGGCAGGCCGAGCGCGAGCAAGGGGCCGAGGGCGGGCGGCAGGAGTAGCCTCGGCACCGTTCGTGCCGCGCCGCCCTCCAGCACGCCGTGCGCGCCGAGCTGGCACAGCCCGCCGAGTCACCGGTCAAGGAGGTTCCCGTGCGCAGCGCCGTCGGCAACCCGCTGTACTCCGCCTACGAGCGTCGGCTGCTCAGCCAGCTGCCCACCGCGGGGCTGCCGCGGCACGTCGGCGTGATGCTCGACGGCAACCGTCGCTGGGCCCGCGCCAAGGGCGCCGACACGGCCGAGGGGCACCAGGCCGGGGCGGACCGGATCGAGCACCTGCTGGAGTGGTGCGACGAGGTGGGCATCGAGTTCGTCACCCTGTGGCTGCTGTCCACCGACAACCTCAGCCGTCCCGAGGCCGAGCTCGCACCGCTGCTGCGCATCATCGAGACCACCGTCGCCGCGCTCGCCGAGCAGCAGCGCTGGCGCATCCGGCTGGTCGGGGCGCTGGACCTCCTGCCCGCCGAGACCTCGACCGCGCTGCGCAGCGCCGAGCAGGCCACGGCCGAGCTCGACGGACTCGTCTGCAACATCGCCGTGGGCTACGGCGGGCGCCGCGAGATCGCTGACGCCGTCAAGGATCTCCTGCGTGCGCAGGCCGCCCGGGGCCGCACGCTGGAGCAGATCATCGAGTCGCTGGACGTCGACCAGATCGCCGACCACCTCTACACCAAGGGGCAGCCCGACCCGGACCTCGTGATCCGCACCTCGGGCGAGCAGCGCATCGGCGGCTTCCTGCTGTGGCAGTCGATCCACAGCGAGTTCTACTTCTGCGAGGCCTACTGGCCCGACTTCCGTCGGGTGGACTTCCTGCGGGCCCTGCGGTCGTATGCCGACCGCGAACGGCGCTACGGCTCCTGATGGTTCGCGCGAGACTGGGGTGTCCCCATACGGCGGTCCCCGACGACGCCAGGGGTCTGCGCGGGTGAACTTCCGCTGAACCCGGGCGCGCCGCGGCGAGATCTCCCGCGCGACCTCGGCGAGCCGCACGTACCGTGGCGGGCATCCGGCGCATCCAGCGCACGGATGGGAAGGCCTTGACGTTGAGGGAGCCACACGTGCTCCGGACGGGGGCCGGACCCGGCGCCCCGGCGTCAGGGTCGGCCTCCGGACCGAGAGCGAGCGCGACGGCACCGTCGCGCGTGGGGAGTCAGCGTGACGCAGACCAGCCATGACGAGACGTCCGCGGACCAGCGGGGCGAGGGCGGCGCCGACGTCCGGGGCGAGGGGGTCGCCGAGGTCGCCGGGGATCTGGCCGCCGTCCAGGGCGCGGTGGCGAAGGGTTGCCGCACCTACGTGATCGACACCTCCGTGCTCCTGTCCGACCCCCGGGCGATGCTCCGCTTCGCCGAGCACGAGGTGGTGCTGCCGGTCGTCGTCGTGACCGAGCTCGAGGCCAAGCGGCACCACCCGGAGCTGGGCTACTTCGCCCGGCAGGCGCTGCGGCTGCTCGACGACCTGCGGGTCAAGGAGGGGCGGCTGGATCACGCGGTGTCCGTCGGCGAGGACGGCGGCACCCTGCGGGTCGAGCTCAACCACACCGACCCGCGCGTCCTGCCGGACGGGTTCCGGCTGGGCGACAACGACACGCGCATCCTCGCGGTCGCCAAGCACCTGGCAGACTCCGGCCGGCACGTGACGATCGTCAGCAAGGACCTGCCCATGCGGGTCAAGGCCTCGGCGGTCGGCCTGGACGCCGAGGAGTACCGCCACGAGTGGAAGGTCGACTCGGGCTGGACGGGGATCGTCGAGCTGGAGGTCGCCCCGGAGCAGCTGGACGCGCTCTACGAGAACGGTCGCGCCGAGATGCCCGAGGCCAAGGACCTGCCCGTGCACACCGGTCTGGTGCTGTCCTCAGCCCGCGGCAGCGGCCTCGGCCGGGTCGGGGCGGACGGTGCGGTGCGCCAGGTGCGTGGCGACCGGGACGCCTTCGGGCTGCACGGCCGTTCCGCGGAGCAGCGGATCGCCCTGGACCTGCTGCTCGACCCGGACGTCGGCATCATCTCCCTCGGCGGCCGGGCCGGCACCGGCAAGAGCGCCCTTGCCCTGTGCGCCGGGCTCGAGGCCGTGATGGAGCGCCGTCAGCACCGCAAGGTCATCGTCTTCCGCCCGCTCTACGCCGTCGGCGGCCAGGAGCTCGGCTATCTCCCCGGGACCGAGAACGAGAAGATGGGGCCCTGGGCGCAGGCGGTCTTCGACACCCTGGGCGCCGTGGTGTCCACGGAGGTCGTGGAGGAGGTCATCGACCGCGGCCTGCTCGAGGTGCTGCCGCTCACGCACATCCGCGGGCGCTCGCTGCACGACGCCTTCGTCATCGTCGACGAGGCCCAGTCGCTCGAGCGCAACGTCCTGCTCACGGTCCTGTCTCGCGTCGGCCAGAACTCCCGCGTCGTCCTCACCCACGACGTCGCGCAGCGCGACAACCTCCGGGTGGGGCGCCACGACGGCGTCGCCGCGGTCATCGAGACCCTGAAGGGGCACCCGCTCTTTGCCCACGTCACCTTGACCCGCAGCGAGCGCAGCCCCATCGCCGCGCTCGTCACGGACCTGCTGGAGGGCCTGGACATCTGAGCGCGAGCCGCCCGACCCGACGTCCCCTCACGGGGAACCCGTGCAAGGCGTGCCTAACCTCAGGCGTACCGTGGGCGGCATGAGGCCCACCGACACGCTTCAGTCCGTCCCCCTCCGGCGACCGGTGCGCCTCACCCTGGTCGGGCTGCCCCTCGGGGCGCGTCGTCGGCTGGCCGAGCTGGGCCTGCGCACCGGCGCGACGGTCGAGGTGGTCCACCGCACGGCCGGGGGTGGTCGGGTCGTGGCGGTGGCCGGCGCCCGCATCGCTCTGGACCGGGAGACGGCGCGCGGCATACAGGTCCTCGGGGAGCAGGAGGTGCCGGTCGTATGACGCAGGCCCCGCCCCACGCCGGGGCCGCCACCTCCGGGCACGGCGCGGCCGCCGCCGGGCACGACGTGGTCACTCCGGAGCACATCACGGCCGCCGGCGTGCCCAGCTGCCACAGCGACGCCGGTGGACCGGCCGCGGCCCCCGGGGCGCCGGTCGTCGCCCTGGCCGGCTCGCCCAACGTGGGCAAGTCGACGTTGTTCAACGCCCTCACGGGCGCCCGCCGCCACGTGGGCAACTGGCCCGGCACCTCGGTGGAGGTGGGACGCGGGGCGTGGCGGGTCGGCCCGTCCGCGGCCCCACGCCGCGCCGCGAGCGAGGGCGAGGGCGAGGGCACGGCTGGCGAGCTGGACCTCGTCGACCTGCCCGGCGCCTACAGCCTGGACCCCGCCTCCCCGGACGAGGAGCTCACGCGTGCGCTGCTCGTCGACAAGCCGCCCGCCGAGCGCCCCGACCTCGTGGTCGTCACGGTCGACGCCGCGCACCTGGCGCGCAGCCTCTACCTTGTGGCGCAGGTCCGCGAGCACGCGTTGCGGGTCGTGGTGGCCCTGACCATGGGCGACGTCGCCGAGCGGCGCGGCATCCACGTCGATGTGGACCGACTGGGGATCTCGCTGGGCGTGCCGGTCGTCCCCGTCGACCCCCGGCGTCGCACGGGGCTGGACACCCTCGCGCACGTCGTGGTCGACACCCTGGATCGCCCGGTCCCTGCCGTGCGGGCGGTGGACGGCATACGGGACCGACACGCCCACGACCAGACGGACAACCCCGACGGGGAGGACCTGGTCGGGCCCGTGGACTCGCTCGACTCCGCCGACCACGAGCTGCTGCTGGCCGACGACCGGTTCGCGTGGGTCGAGTCGGCCCTGGAGGGCGCGGTCAGCCAGGGTGACGAGGTCCGGGTCGGGTGGACCGACCGGGTCGACGGGATCGTGACGCACCGCCTCTGGGGGCCGCTGGTCTTCCTGGCGGCCATGTGGGTGGTGTTCCAGCTCACCACGACCGTCGCGGCGCCGATGCAGGACTGGCTCGACGGATTGTTCACCGGCCCCGTCAGCGACGCGGCAGGGTGGCTGCTCGGTCGTATCGGCTTGGGGGAGAGCCCGGTTCGCGGCTTCGTCGTGGACGGGCTCATCGCCGGCGTCGGGATGCTCCTGACCTTCGTGCCGCTCATGGCGCTGATGTTCGCGCTGCTGTCGCTGCTCGAGGACTCGGGCTACATGGCCCGCGCCGCCGTCGTCACCGACCGGCTGATGCGGTCGATCGGCCTGCCGGGGAGGGCCTTCCTGCCGCTGGTGGTCGGCTTCGGGTGCAACGTGCCGGCCATCGCCGCCACCCGCACCCTGCCCAACGCGCACCACCGCGTCATGACCTCGCTGCTCGTGCCGCTCACGTCGTGCACCGCGCGGCTCACGGTCTACGTCCTGCTGGCGACGACCTTCTTCCCACGCCAGGCGGGCACCGTCGTCTTCGCGATGTACCTCCTGTCCATCGTGCTGGTCGTCGGGCTCGGCCTCGCGCTGCGCTCCACGGTATGGCGCCGCGTCGGCGACGAGCCGCTGATCCTCGACCTGCCGCCCTATCAGCTCCCGCACCTGCGGCTCATGGCCACGCAGACCTGGGTGCGGCTGCGGGGATTCCTGCGGACCGCCGGCGGCATCATCGTCGCCACGGTCGTCGCGATCTGGCTGCTGCAGGCCACCCCTATGCCGGGCAGGGGGTCCTTCGGCGAGGTGCAGGCCGCGGACTCCGTCTACGCCGCCGGTGCCTCCGCGGTCGCTCCCGTCTTCGCGCCCGCCGGCTACGGCGAGTGGCGGACCTCGTCCGCGCTGGTCGTGGGCTTCGTCGCCAAGGAGGCGGTCATCTCGTCGTGGGCGCAGACCTACGCGGTGTCCGAGCCCGCCAGCGAGCGTGAGCCC
This sequence comes from Arsenicicoccus cauae, assembly GCF_043162025.1. Taxonomy (NCBI): domain Bacteria; kingdom Bacillati; phylum Actinomycetota; class Actinomycetes; order Micrococcales; family Intrasporangiaceae; genus Arsenicicoccus; species Arsenicicoccus cauae. The sequence continues at coordinate 1,654,104 of NZ_CP171001.1, forward strand.
GGCCGGCTCGGCGAGGTCATCCGCGAGGACCTGGAGCGCTCGTCGGGCGGCCACGGGACGGCGGCCGCGCTCGCGTTCATGGTCTTCCTGCTGGCCTACACCCCCTGCGTCGCGACCCTGGCGGCGCAGCGGCGTGAGATCGGTCTGCGCTGGACGGGGTTCGGGCTGGTGGTGCAGCTGACGATGGCCTGGGCGCTGTCGGTCCTGGTGTTCCAGGTCGGGCGGCTGCTCGTATGACGGGCGGGCCGCTGCAGCAGGTGCTGGCGGCGTTCGGGTCGGGGGCGCGGTCGCTGGACGAGATCTCACGCCGGACGGGGCTCTCCCGGGCATCGGTCGACGCTGCCGTCGACCACCTCGTGCGGATGGGGAGGGTCGAGGCGCGCGAGCTGGCCGCCGGCTGCCCCGACGGCGGGTGCGGGACGTGCGCCTCCGGCTCGGCCGACGGGGCCGCCGGCTGCGGCGCGGACGGCCCGTCGCGGCGCCGGTCGGGACCGGTCCTCGTCGAGCTGACCCTGCGCCGCCCCCTTCGTTGAGCCGCCCTGCTCGTCGAGAGCCTTGGAGGCGGGGGAGGGCCGTGCGGGTGGGTTCAGAGCTTGCGCAGGAGCACCCGCCGCACCGAGTGGTCCTCGCCCTTGGTGAGGACGAGGTTGGCCCGCCCGCGGGTGGTCATCACGTTGTCCTCGAGGTTGGGGCCGTTGATCTCCTCCCAGATCCGCAGCGCGGTGGCCCGCGCCTCGGCGTCCGACAGGTCGGCGTAACGCCGGAAGTATGACGCCGGGTCGGCGAAGGCCGTCTGCCGCAGCTTGAGGAAGCGGTCGACGTACCAGGTCTTGATGTGGTCGATGCGGGCGTCGACGTAGACCGAGAAGTCGAAGAAGTCCGACACGGCCAGGCCCAGCCGCCCGTCACGCCTCGGCTGTGGGGCCTGCAGGACGTTGAGGCCCTCGACGATGAGGACGTCTGGCTGCTCCACGACGACCTGCTCGCCGGGGACGATGTCGTAGACGAGGTGGGAGTAGACGGGTGCGGTCACGGACGGCGCACCGCCCTTGACCGCGGCGACGAACCTCAGCAGGGCCCGGCGGTCGTAGGACTCGGGAAAGCCCTTGCGGTGCATCAGGCCCCGCTCGGCGAGGACGGCGTTGGGGTAGAGGAAGCCGTCTGTGGTGATCAGCTCGACCTTGGGGGTGGTCGGCCAGCGCCGGAGCAGGTCGCGCAGCAGGCGGGCGGTGGTGGACTTGCCGACGGCCACGGACCCGGCGACCCCGATCACGAAGGGTGTCGGTGGCGGCGTCGACTCCATGAGGAAGCTGCTCGTGACCCGGTGCAGCTGCGAGGTGGCGTCGACGTAGAAGGACAGCAGCCGCGACAGGGGGAGGTAGACCTCCTCGACCTCCTGCAGGTCCAGCGGGACACCGGTGCCCTGGATGCGGGCCAGGTCGGCGGCGTCGAGCGAGAGGGGGTGCCGGTCCCGCAGCCGGGCCCAGGCGGCTCGGTCCATCTCGACGTACGGGGTCGAGACCGGCGCGACGGCAGCATTGGACGACACCCGGACATTGTGGCCCATGAGCACGTATGACGCTCCGTCACCTCACGACCGCGGGTTTCGCGCGTGCGTGGGCCCGGGGCCGGATATCGTGGCCGGCATGTGTGGAATCGTGGGATACGTCGGCCCCCAGGTGGATGGCAAGGCTCAGCAGGTCGTCCTGGAGGGGCTGGCCCGGCTGGAGTACCGCGGCTACGACTCGGCGGGCCTCGCCCTCGTCGGTCCGGACGGGGTCTCCTCGGCCAAGAAGGCCGGCAAGCTCGTCAACCTCACGACCGAGCTGGAGGCGCACCCGCTCGGTGCCGCCAGCACCGGCATCGGCCACACCCGCTGGGCCACCCACGGCGGCCCCACCGACCAGAATGCCCACCCGCACCGCGGTGGCGAGGACCTCAAGGTCGCGGTCGTCCACAACGGCATCATCGAGAACTTTCACGCCCTCAAGACGCAGCTCGTCGCCGAGGGCGCCGAGTTCCGCTCCGAGACCGACACCGAGGTCGCCGCGCACCTGCTGGCCAGGGCCTACGACGGCGATCTGACGGCGGCCATGCTCGACGTGGTCAACCGTCTCGAGGGCGCGTTCACGCTCCTCGCCGTGCACGCGGACCACCCCGGCACCGTGGTGGCGGCCCGTCGCAACAGCCCGCTGGTCATCGGCCTCGGCGAGGGCGAGAACTTCCTCGGGTCCGACGTCGCGGCCTTCATCGGCTACACCAAGTCGGCGATGGAGGTCGACCAGGACCAGCTGGTCGTCATCACCCCCGACGACGTCCAGGTCATCGGCTTCGACGGGACGCCCGCCGAGGGCAAGAGGTTCGAGGTGACCTGGGACGCCGAGGCGGCGGAGAAGGGCGGCCACGCGTCCTTCATGGAGAAGGAGATCCTCGAGCAGCCCAAGGCCATCGCCGACACCCTGCTCGGACGCACCGACGAGGACGGCAAGCTCGTGCTCGACGAGATGAACATCGACCCCGACCGGCTCAGGGCCATCGACAAGATCATCATCGTGGCGTGCGGCACCGCCTTCTACTCGGGCCTGTCCGCCAAGTACGCCATCGAGCACTGGACCCGCATCCAGACCGAGGTCGAGCTGGCGCACGAGTTCCGCTACCGCGACCCGGTCGTCGACGACCGCACCCTGGTCGTGTCCATGTCGCAGTCGGGCGAGACCATGGACACGCTCATGGCGGTCAAGCACGCCAAGGAGCTGGGCGCGCTCACGGTCTCGATCTGCAACACCTACGGCGCCACCATCCCGCGCGAGTCCGACGCCGCGCTCTACACCCACGCCGGGCCCGAGATCGCCGTCGCCTCGACCAAGGCCTTCACCGCCCAGATCGCGGCCTGCTACCTGCTCGGCCTCTACCTCGCGCAGCTGCGCGGCGGGACCTACGCCGAGGACGCGCAGGCCGTCATGCGCGAGCTCGCCGAGATCCCCCAGCACGTCGACACCGTCCTCGGCAGCATGGACCGCGTCCGCGAGATCGCCCGCTTCATGTCCGACACCCGCTCGGTGCTCTTCCTCGGTCGCCACGTCGGCTACCCGATCGCGCTCGAGGGCGCGCTCAAGCTCAAGGAGATCGCCTACATCCACGCCGAGGGCTTCGCGGCCGGCGAGCTCAAGCACGGTCCGATCGCGCTGATCGAGCCCGGCCAGCCGGTGTTCATCGTCATGCCCGCGCAGGACAGCCCCTATGACCTGCACGCCAAGGTGGTCTCCAACATCCAGGAGATCCGCGCGCGTGGCGCCCGCACGCTGGTCATCACCGAGCGCGGCGACGAGGCGGTCCGACCGTTCGCGGACGAGGTCATCGAGGTGCCGCGCACCAGCGTGATGATGATGCCGCTGCTGTCGATCATCCCGCTGCAGGTCTTTGCCTGCGAGCTCGCCACCGCCAAGGGCCTGGACGTCGACCAGCCGCGCAACCTCGCCAAGTCCGTCACCGTCGAGTGACGGCGGGCGCCGGCATACGAGCAGGTCGTCCATGATCCTCGGCGTGGGGATCGACGTCGTCGACGTCGATCGGTTCGCGCGCACCCTCGAGCGGGCTCCCGGGCTGCTGGAGCGGTTGTTCACGCCCGAGGAGCGGGGCCTGCGCGCCGAGTCGACCGCCGCCCGGTTCGCTGCCAAGGAGGCGCTCGCCAAGGCCCTCGGCTCGCCCGGGTCGCTCAGCTGGCAGGACGCGACCGTCGTGCGGGGCGAGCACGGACGTCCCTACTGGCAGGTACGCAGGAGCGTCCAGGATCGGATGGACCTGCTCGGCGTGACTAGGCTGCACCTGTCCCTGTCCCACGACGCGGGCGTGGCCTCGGCGTTCGTCATCGCCGAGGGGTGACACCCGACCGGTCCCGCCCCGGTGCCCTGCAAGGAGGTCCGCGATGATCCAGGCCTGGTCGGTCGACGACGTCCGCGCCGCGGAGGAGCGCGCCATGGCGCAGCTCCCCGACGGTGAGCTGATGCAACGGGCCGCGACGGGTCTGGCCCAGGTCGTCGCGGCGCGCCTCCCGGACGACACGAGCACGCAGCCGCTCGTCGTCGCCCTCGTCGGCGGGGGCAACAACGGCGGCGACGCCCTGTGGGCCCTCGCCCACCTCGCGGACCTGGTGGGGGAGCCCCTCGACCTGGTCGCCGTCCTCACCTCCGAGCACCGCCACGAGGAGGGCCTGCGCGCCGCGCGCCGGGCCAAGGTCGAGATCGTCGACGCGACCAGGGGCGGGTCCAAGGGCGGGTCGAAGGCCAGGCGCCGGAGCAAGGCGCTGGACCACGCGGTCGAGGCCCTGGCCGTGGCCGACGTCGTCCTCGACGGCGTCCTCGGGATCGGTGGCCGACCCGGTCTGCCCGACCTCGTCACCGAGCTGCTCGAGGCCATCGGTGCGGACGCCCACGTCATCGCCGTCGACGTCCCGTCCGGCGTGGACCCCATGGGCGAGATCGTCGGCGGGGCCGGGGTGTTCGCCGACGAGACGGTGACCTTCGGCTGCGCCAAGCCCGTGCACGTCCTCGGCACGGCGAGCCGGTGCGGCATGCTCACCGTCGTCGACATCGGCCTGGACCTCGGACGCGACCATGCCTCCGCGTCGGCCGCGCGCACCGCGCCCGCGGCCGAGCGGGTCGACCACGACGACGTCGCCGCGCTGTGGCCCGTGCCCGGTCCCGAGGACGACAAGTACTCCCGCGGCGTGGTCGGGGTGGTCGCCGGCGGCGAGGTCTACACCGGCGCACCCCTGCTGAGCGTCACCGCGGCGGTCTGCGCGGGGGCGGGGATGGTGCGCTACGTCGGCCCGCCCGGCCCGACCCAGCTGGTCCGTGCCGAGGTGCCCGAGGCCGTGCACGGGACCGGGCGCGTCCAGGCCTGGGTCGTCGGCCCCGGCCTCGACGCCCATCCGCACTCGTGGGACCAGCTGGGCCTGGCGCAGGTCGAGGCCGCCCGCCGCGCCCTCGACAGCGAGCTGCCCTGCCTGGTCGACGCCGGCGGGCTGGACCTGCTCGACGGTCCGCGCACGCACGCCGGTGCCCGCACCCTGCTCACGCCTCACGCCGGTGAGCTGGCCCGTCTGCTCGCGCGGCTCGACCCCGAGGCGTCCGGGCTCGACCGCGAAAGGGTCGTCGTCGAGCCCTTGCGCTGGGCCCGGCGCGCCGCAGAGCTGCTGCGGGCCACGGTGCTGCTCAAGGGATCCACGACGTATGTCGTCCCGCCCCCCGCCTCCGGGCTGGCAGTCCGGGCGCAGGCCGACGCCCCGGCGTGGGCCGGCACAGCGGGGTCCGGAGACGTGCTCGCAGGGCTGGCCGGGACGCTGCTCGCGGCGGGCCTCGACCCGGTGGACGCCGGGTCCCTCGCCGCGCTCGTGCACGGGGTCGCGGCCCACGACGCCAATCCCGGCGGCCCCGTCCGCGCGCTCGAGATCGCCCAGCAGGTGCCCCGCACCGTCGCGCGCCTGCTGGCCCGCGCCGCGGAGGTGGGGTGAGCGATGGCGCCTGACATGACGCCGGTCGGCCGGTTGACCGGGCTCGGGCTCGGCCTCGGCGCCGTCGCGGCCGGAGCCCTCGCCGGCGTGCTGTCGCGGGCCCACGCGATGGCCCCGGAGACGGGGGAGACCTACGAGCACACGCCGTCGCACGAGACGGTCGTCGTCGTCGAGGACGGCACGGTGCTCCACGTCGAGATCGACGAGCCCGACCCCGCCACGGCGGTGGACGGGCGACCCACCGTCGTCATCTCGCACGGCTACACCCTGTCCACCCGGGCCTGGATCTTCGTCCGGCGCCGGCTGGTCGCGGCGGGCTACCGCGTCGTGCTGTGGGACCAGCGCGGCCACGGCCGGTCGGGGCAGGGCGCCCGCGACTCCTACCGCATCGAGACCTTGGGTGGGGACCTCAAGGCCGTGATCGACGCGACCTGCCCAGAGATGCCGTTCGCCCTCGTCGGCCACTCGATGGGCGGGATGACCCAGATGGGTCTGGCCCGCCTCTGCCCCACCCTCGTGCGCGAGCGCTGCGTCGCCGTGGCCTTCGTCGCCACGAGCGCGGGCGGGGAGGGGGAGCTGAGGGTGCAGCTGGGCGACCTGCTGGGTCGCGCTGCCCAGCGTGTCGGGCCGTTCGCCCTCGCGCCGCTGGCCGGGCGCCAGGATGCCGTCGAGCAGGCCCGCCGCCTCGCCCGCCAGGCCGAGGACTTCTTCACCTACCGCTACTCGTTCCACTCGCCCGTGCCGCCCAGCCTGCTGCGCTACGCCGCCGACATCATCATGGCGACGCCCATCGAGGTGATGCACGGCTACCTGCGCACCCTGTCCGAGCACGACGAGCGCAAGGCGCTGGCGACCTTCGCCGGGATCGAGGCGCTCGTGATCAACGGCACCCACGACCTGATGACCCCGCCACGCCACAGCGACGAGATCGTGCGGCTGCTGCCAGGAGCGGAGCACGTCCTCGTCACCGACGCCGGGCACCTGATCATGCTGGAGTACCCCGATCTCGTGACCGACGAGATCCTGGCGATGCTGGACCGGGCCGAGCGGCACCGGGCGGCCGTCGGCGGCCTCGCGTCGCGGGAGGCGGTGCCCGTCGGCACGACCGCGCAGACCCGCGGCCGACGCCGCGAGGTCACCGACCTCGTGCACAACCGCGCCACCCTGCGGCGCGAGCAGCAGGCCCGGCGCCGCGAGCAGGTCGCCCGCGCCACCGAGCAGGTCGTCCGCGCGACCGAGCAGGTCGAGCGTCAGGCCCGCAAGGTCCGGTCCGTCGCCGGCCCCATCACCTCCGCCCGCCCCGGGAAGGAACGTCGTGACCCCTGATCACGCTGAGCCGCACGCCATCTCGCTGCCCACCGCCGCGTCGACGCAGGACCTGGGGCGCCGTCTCGCGGGGCTTCTGCGGGCGGGGGACCTGCTCCTGCTCACCGGTGACCTCGGCGCCGGCAAGACCACCCTCACCCAGGGCCTGGCGGAGGGGCTCGGCGTGCGGGGCCCGATCACCTCGCCGACCTTCGTCATCGCCCGGGTCCACCCCTCGCTGGTCGGCGGGCCGCGGCTGGTCCACGTGGACGCCTACCGTCTGTCCGGGGCGCTGGACTTCGACGACCTCGACCTCGACGCCACCGTCGACGAGTCGGTGACCGTGGTCGAGTGGGGGCACGGGGTGGCGGAGCTGCTGTCCGAGGACTACCTCGAGCTCGAGCTCACGGGCGAGACCACCCGCACGGCCCGGCTCACCGGCCACGGGCAGCGGTGGGCCGGTCCGGACGTCCTCGCGGCGGTCCGGGACCTGGCCGGACCCACGCGAGGGATGGGGTGACCGCGCCGGGTGGCGTGCGCTGAGCCCGTGCCCCGTCTTGACGTGCGTGCGCCGTCTCGAGCTGCAGCACGAGACGCGCGATGGCAGCCCAGACGGGTAACGGTCGCCCAGACGGGCGACCCCTCCGGGCGCACTCTCCTCCTCGACAGGACACCCGTCAGCACCCGACGCGCCCTAGCCTGAGCCGTATGACGACCCTCACCGCCCTCGGCCACGAACGCTTCGTCTCCCTCACGACCTTTCGCCGCAACGGGAAGGGCGTGGCGACCCCCGTGTGGGTGGCTCGCGACGGCGACGCCCTCGTGGTCATCACGCCGGAGGGCACCGGCAAGCTGCGCCGCCTGCGCCGCGACGACCGGGTGACCCTGCGACCCTGCGACCGGCGGGGCCGGGTGGCGCCGGACGCCCCCACCGTGGAGGCCCGCGCCACCGTCCACGACGACCCCTGGACCGTGCAGCGGGTCATGAGCACCATGGCCGCCAAGTACGGCCTCGAGTTCAAGGCCTTCATGCTCGTCGAGCGGATCATCAAGCGCGGCAACCCATCTCGCATCGTCATCGACATCCGTTGAGGTGAAGCGGGCTTGATGTAGCAGTCTGACGTCGTGCTCGCCCGTCTCGGATTCCCGCCCATCGGCCACCATCGCCGGTTCGTCGTCGCCATGGGCGTCGACGCCGTCGGCAGCGGCGTCTTCATGCCCATCTCGGTCCTGTACTTCCTGCGCACCACCGACGTGCCGCTGGAGCAGGTCGGGCTCGCCCTGTCCGTGGCCGCGGCCGCCTCGTTGCCCGTCGTGCTGCTCGTCGGTCACCTCGTCGACCGCTACGGCGCCAAGCGGATCCTGCTGGCGGCCAACGCGATCCAGGCGGCGGGATACCTCGGCTACCTGCTCGTCGACGGCTACCTCGGCGTGCAGCTCGTGACCGCTCTCGTCGCGATGGGTCAGGCGGCGTTCTGGGCGTCCTACTCGCCCATGGTCGCGGCGATCACCCGGCCCGGCGAGCGCGAGCTGTGGTACGGCTTCCTCGGCGCGCTGCGCAACGTCGGCTTCGCGGTCGGCGGCCTGTTGGCCGGGGTCGCCATCTCCGTCGGCACCCCCACCGCCTTTCGCGCGATGGTGGCGGCCGACGCGGCGTCATACCTGCTCGCCCTCGGCCTGCTCCTCGGGGCGCCGGCGCACGATCGGCGAGCCGCCGCGGACCGCGCCGACGAGGACGGGCGCGCCGGCGCCCTTTCCGGGCTGTCGACGGTGCTGCGGGACCGGCCCTTCCACACGCTGATCGTCGTCAACACGATCTACGCCCTCGCGGGTCTCGCGCTCAACTACGCCATGCCCGTCTATGCCGTGGAGGTCCTGCGGCTGCCCGGGTGGGTGACCGGCGCGATCTTCACCCTCAACACCGTCATGGTGGGCCTCGGGCAGGGGCTGGCCGTCCGGTCCATGCGGGGGCACCGTCGGCACCGGATCGTCGCCGCGGGGCACCTTGCGTATGCCGTCGGGTTCGTCCTCATGGCCGCGGCCGGGCTGCTCGCCCCGGTCCTCGCCGCCGTGGGCGTCCTGGTGTCGGCCGGCATCTACACCGTCGGGGAGCTGCTGGCCGGGCCGGTCCTCACCACGGTGGCGGTGGACAGCCGGCCCGAGCACCTGCGAGGTCGTTACCTCGCGGCCTACCAGCTGTCGTGGAACGTCGCCTCCGTCCTCGGGCCGGTGGGGTTCTCGTGGCTGCTCGCCCGCGGATCCCTGCCCGTGTGGGTGGTCCTCACGGCCGTCGCCCTGACCGGGGTGGCGCTCGCCCCCGTGCTCGGTCGCTCTCTGCCGGTCGCCGCAGCCCGCGTCACCAACGACGCCACGTGAACCTGCCGGGGGCGAGGGCATCGGCCTGCGGTACGCAGGCCGGTCGATGCCCTCGCCCCCGGTAGGGTTGGGGGTGCTGCTGGCCATCGACACCTCCACCACCGCCATCACCGTGGCGCTGCATGACGGCGCGCGCGTGCTGGCCGAGAGCAGCGTCCTGGACGCGCGGGCGCACGGCGAGCTCGTGGCCCCGGGCATCGTGCAGGTCCTGCGACAGGCCGACCTGACCCCCCGCGACGTCGACGCCGTCGTCACCGGCACCGGCCCAGGCCCGTTCACCGGGCTGCGCGTCGGGATCGTGACGGCGCGGACCTTCGCCCTCGCCCGGGCCGTCCCGGTCCACGGCTTGTGCTCGCTGGACGCCCTGGCGCACGAGGCCGCGCACGGGCCCCTGCGCGGGGTGGAGCGGTTCGTCGTCGCCACCGACGCGCGCCGCAAGGAGGTCTACTGGGCGGGCTACCGCATCGAGGAGGGCCTGCCCGTGGCCGAGTCGGCGCCGGACGTGTGCCGCCCGGCCGACCTCGCCCCCCGGCTCGACGGACGTCCCGTCGTCGGCCGTGGCCCGGTGCTCTATCCCGACCTGCTCGGGGAGCCCGTGGCCGGCGCCCCGCTGGACGTGTCCGCCGGCTGGCTCGCCGACCTCGCCGTGCGCCGCCTGGCCGCAGGTGCGTCCCTCGACGACACCACCCCGCTCTATCTGCGGCGCCCAGACGCCGTCCCGTCCGTCGCCCCCGTCACGGTGGTCTGATGCTGCGCGAGCTGCGCTGGACCGATATCCCCCGCCTCGCCGCTCTCGAGCGCGAGGCCTTCGCCGACGACGCGTGGAGCGAGCAGACCTGGTGGGCCGAGCTCGCCGAGCGCCCGCGGCGCGACTACGTCGTCTGGGACGACCCGTCGCGTGGCGGTGTCCTCGCGTATGCCGGGATCGACGCCGCAGGTGACGTGGCGGACGTCATGACGATCGCTGTGGCGCCCGGGGCCCGGGGGCTCGGGCTCGGTCGCCGGATGCTCGACGAGCTCGTGGTGCGGGCCCGGTCCCGCGGCGCCGAGGCGCTCCTGCTCGAGGTCCGCGCCGACAACGCCCCGGCGCGAGCGCTCTACGACCGCAACGGGTTCGAGGTCATCAGCGTGCGACGTCGCTACTACCAGCCCGGTGGGGTGGACGCCCTCGTGATGCGGCGGCACCTTCCCGGCATACGACCCGACCACCTCGCCACCCAGGGAGAGCGCGCATGACCCGCACCGACGAGCCCCTCGTCCTCGGCATCGAGACCTCCTGCGACGAGACCGGGGTCGGGATCGTGCGCGGGGGCACCCTGCTCGTCGACGCGATCGCGAGCAGCGTCGACGAGCACGCGCGCTTCGGCGGGGTCGTCCCCGAGGTCGCGTCGCGCGCGCACCTGGAGGCCATGGTCCCCACCATCGAGCGCGCCTGCCGCGAGGCGGGGGTGCGGCTGGAGGACCTCGACGCCATCGCCGTGACCTCCGGGCCGGGGCTGGCGGGGGCGCTGCTCGTCGGCGTGGCCGCGGCCAAGTCGCTGGCCGTGGCGCTGGGCACGCCGCTCTACGGCGTCAACCACCTCGCCTCCCACGTGGCCGTCGACACCCTGCAGCACGGCCCGCTGCCCGAGCCGACCCTGGCGCTGCTCGTCTCCGGCGGGCACTCCAACCTCCTGCTCGTCCCCGACATCACCGACGACGTCCGGCACCTGGGGCAGACCATCGACGACGCGGCCGGCGAGGCCTTCGACAAGGTCGCGCGCGTGCTCGGGCTCGGCTTCCCCGGCGGGCCGCACATCGACCGGGCCGCCCGCGAGGGGCAGGTGGTCATCGACTTCCCGCGCGGGCTGACGGCCGCCAAGGACCTGGAGCGGCATCGCTTCGACTACTCCTTCTCCGGGCTCAAGACCGCCGTCTCGCGGTGGGTGCGCGCCAAGCAGGAGGCCGGCGAGCACGTGCCCGTCGCGGACGTGGCCGCGAGCTTCCAGGAGGCCGTGGTCGACGTGCTGACCCGCAAGGCCCTGCTCGCCTGCCGCGAGCACGGCGTGGCCGACCTGGTCGTCGGGGGTGGCGTCGCGGCCAACTCGCGTCTGCGCGCCCTCGCCCAGGAGCGGTGCGACGCGGCCGGGGTGACGCTGCGCGTGCCGCGGCCGGGGCTGTGCACGGACAACGGCGCGATGGTCGCGGCCCTCGGGGCGCAGATGGTGATGCGTGGCCGGGAGCCCTCGGACCTCGGCCTGCCGGCCGACTCGTCGATGCCGGTGACGGTGGTCTCGGCCTGACCTAGCTGTACTGATCGGACACGTTGATCGATCGCGAAAAAGGCGGCGGGTTTCCACATGCGGTCTGCGGACGGTGCTGGTTGTACTGGTGCAGTCAGCCGGGGAGGGCGTCGCGGCGATCCTGTTCGCTGGTGTAGCAGCGGGCGTAGGCCCACCCGTCGGCTATCGCCAGTGGAACGGTCGAGAGACCTGGAAGCGGGCGGCGATCAGTTGAGGGGTCTGTCCGGAACTTTGTGTAAGTGACCCTTCCGCATCAGCCCGTGTTGACGGGCAGGAGGGAGGCTGCGCGTCATGGACGAGCAGCATGTACAGGGTAGGACCGGCCGCGTGGGCCGGGAGGTAGAAGTGGCGGACGCGTCGACGCTGGTCACCCCGGAGCAGGCGGTGGCGCCGGACGTGGAGGCCTTGGCGGGTGAGCTGGTCGCGTCGGCGAGTCGGCGAGGTCTGGACCTGACCGGGGAGGGCGGGTTGTTGACGGTGTTGACCCGTCAGGTGCTCGAGGCAGAGCTGACAGCGCATCTGGGCTACGACAAGCACGAGCGTGGCCGTGGTGAGGGCAACGCCCAGGACGGGTCGACCCCGAAGACGGTCAGGACCGAGATCGGGAAGGTCACCGTGGACGTCCCGCGGGACCGGGCCGGTACGTTCGAGCCGCAGATCGTCAAGAAGGGCCTTGCGAGCGAGGGTGCGAGAAGTGCCGGTCGAGGGGTCGGCGATGGTCGTAGAGACGACGAAGCTCGTAGTCATGGGTACCTTACGATCCCCGGACCAGGGGGGCCTGACCCCGGTTCTTGGACACGCTGAATCCAGCACCTGGTGCTGGGGAAGCGAGATGATCCAGGAATCATGGCCAGGAAGAACTACTCCGAGGAGTTCCGTCGTCAGGCCGTCGACTTGTACGAGTCCACCCCAGGCGCCACGGTCCGCGGCATCGCCGAGGACCTCGGCATCGTGCGCGGCACGCTGCGGCACTGGCTCGAGGTCTACGGGACCGGCAAGAAGACCGCCGTCGATGGGACGTTGACCTCCAGCCCATTGCAGTCCAAGACGACCACGACGACGAGCCGGTCTGCGCCCGAGGGTGAGACGCCGGAGCAGAAGATCGCCCGGCTCGAGGCAAGGGTGAACGAGCTCGAGGTCGAGACCACCAAGCTGACCACCGAGCGGGAGATCCTCCAGCGGGCGGCCAAGTATTTCGCCGGGGAGACGCGCTGGTGAGTCGCTTCCAGTTCGTCGCCGACAACTCCGCCACCTTCGAGGTGAAGCGACTGTGCGAGCTCGTCGAGGTGACGCGCTCATCGTTCTACGCCTGGCTCCAAGCAGCCCCGGCACGCCGGGCGCGTGCCCAGGCCGATGCGGATCTCGCGCAACGGATCCGGACCATTCACGCCGAGGACAACACCCAGGGTGCGCCGCGGATCACCGCCGAGCTGAACGACAACGCCCCCGCCGGCGGTGAGCGGGTGAACCACAAGCGCGTCGCCCGGGTGATGCGGGCCGAGGGCATCTGCGGCTATGTGAAGAAGCGTCGGGTGCGGACCACGATCCCCGAGCCGTCGGGACACAAGTACCCCGACCTGCTCAAACGGGACTTCACCGCCGACGCGCCGAACCGGCGCTACGTCGGCGACATCACCTATCTGCCGTTGGCAGACGGGACGAACCTCTACCTGGCCACCGTCATCGACTGCTACTCCCGGCGGCTCGCGGGCTGGGCGATCGCCGACCACATGCGCACCGAGCTGGTCGAAGACGCCCTGAGGGCAGCTGCCGCGACACGGGGCAGCCTCAAGGGCGCGGTGTTTCACAGCGACCATGGGTCGGTCTACTGCTCGAAGGCCTACGCGAAGCTGTGCCGGAAGCTCGGCGTCACCCAGTCCATGGGTGCCGTCGGGTCGTCGGCCGACAACGCACTCGCGGAGTCGTTCAACGCCACGCTGAAGCGCGAGATCCTCCAAGAAGCCGCCTGCTGGACCGACGAGCTGGCCTGCCGCCGGCAGGTCTTCAAGTGGCTCACCCGCTACAACACCAAGCGACGCCACTCCTGGTGCCGCTACACCTCACCGGTCGCCTACGAGACCGACTTCACCGCTACGCTGCCGACAGCTGCGTAATCACACCCCGTGTCCAAGATCCGGGGGCAAGGCCCAGGTGACAGAGACATCCCGTCCGACACTGGCAACAGACATGTGCTTGAGCGGAGCGGTGTTCGATCCCGTGCAGGTCATGGTGACGTGCGCGTTCGCGAGGGGCCGGGCGGTCTGCTTGTCGAGGCGCCGGGCGGGCTGAATGCCGACGTGGGAGGAGGGGTCAGTGCAGGTGAGGAGCACGCGGTCACGAGGGAGATGCCGGCGATCAGTAGCCCTGATAAGTCGCGCATGATCAGATGCTCCCACCCTCGTGACCCAGCCATCCCGGGGATGCGTCGTCTCCTCGCGTCAAACGCGATGGGTCACCTTCGCTGATAGATCTCGCGGCGTCGTCTCAGCCCGGATCCACCGGCGTTGGTTCTTGATGGCGTGTTTGTGGTGATTGTTGTGGGTGTTGGCGCGTGGGCGTGACTGGTCTGCCGGTCTGCACCGGCTTTTCCACGTCGGTCCTTGGTTGCGCCGTGGTTGGCTGGGTGGTCAGGTCGTGGCTGCGGCTGGTGGTCCGGTTGCGGTGGCCCACAACGATTCCCATCCGTCCGCCCATGGCCAGTGGGTGGGCAGGTGCAGGACGAGCCGTCGTCCGGTGGCCGCGATCCGGGCGGGAATGTTGATGACCCGGGTCCGCAGGGTGGCCCAGCGGGCGGTGCGCATCGAGGCGGCGACGGCGGTGGCGCGGGCGATGTTGAACGCGATCACGGCGCAGGCGAGCCAGGCTGCGTTGGCCGTGTACTTCCCCGATGGCAGGTGTGCCAGCGGGCCGTCCTTGAGCTCGGCGATGACCTGCTCGACCAGGGCATGGTCGCGGTGACGCTGATCGGCCTCGACGATGTCCAGGGTGCTGTTGGTGATGAAGGCGTGGTGGCGGTAGGCCGCGAACAGCTCTCCTCGCTCGGTCCCATCCGATGCCAGGGGTTGAAGTCCGCTTGACCCGACGCACGCAGTCGACATTGCACGTGCTCGTGCTTGCGTCGGGAGGTGAACGCGACGAACGGGACCTCGGCAACCTCGGCGTCGGAGACCCACCGCTGCTCGGCTTCGTCGAAGACCGCGTTCGGGTACTCGATCGCCTGCCAGGCTTCCTCGCCGATGCCGGCGATCGCGGTCTTGACCTGCGGGTTCATCCGGGCGGTGACCGAGAACCACGCCCGGTGCCGGATCGCGGTCCCCACGAACGCGTGGCAGTAGTAGGCGGAATCGGCGCGGGCCAGGACGGTGCCGCCGACCCCGGCGGCCCGGGCCGTGCGCAGCGCCTGTGCCAACAGCCTGCCCGAACCGGTGTGGGACGCGACGTTCCCGCGGCGCAACCAGGCGCGGACGATCACTGGCGCCGAGGTCGCACTGCTGATGGTGGCCAGCTGCAGGTTCAACCCCCGCACCCCGCAGTAACCGAACGCCGCGGCCTGCTTGGCGTAGCCGTGGACCTCGCGGACACTGTCGTCGACATCGACGAACGCGATCTCCTCGGCATCGCTACCGGCGATCAGGCCGGGCGCCCGCGTGGCGAGCCCGGCCAGCAGCCCGGCCCCGATCCTGTCGAGCTGCTGGACGTGGCCATGGGTGAAGGAGCGCAGGAAGGTGCCCAGCGTCGAGGGCGCCCGCACCCCGACGAACAACCGGCCCATCCCGCCGTGGCGGAGCAGATCGAGGTCATCGATGCTGTCCGCACCAGCGAGCATCCCGCCGACCACACCGGCAGCCTTCATGCCAGCGTTCGGCGAGGGCACCGTCAACCCGTCCAGCAGGTCATACAGACCCCCGGACTCCGCCAGCCGCAACGCGGGGACCAACCCAGCAGCCGACACCAGGTTCGGGTCATCGAAAACCGGACGGATCGTGTGAGAAGGTTTCACTTACGAGGTGCCCTTCGTGAGGCGACTGGACAAGGAACTCGACACTCCCAATCCTGTTGCACCACAAGGGCACTCTCACGTTACGACGCGCCCAACCCCACACCCGAACGGTGGATCAGGGCTCAGGCGAGCACGAGGACCAGGGGCACGTCGTCGTTGCTCTCGTAGATGACGCGGTAGTCCCCCGTCCGGACGCGCCACTCGCCGTCGCCGCCGACCAGTTTCGTCGCTACCGGTGGGCGGGGGTCGGTGGCGAGGAGTTCGACTGCGGCTTGGACGCGGCCGCGGGGGGCGTCGAGCTTGCGTAGCTGGCGGGTCGCCGACGGGTTGGTCTCGCGGACGGCGAGCTGGGGGTGGGCACGTTGGTACTTCCCTGATTCCCCTTTCGGGATACCACGGGGCACCGCTCCCACTGACCAGACTTCTGCGGGGCTGTCCGACGTAAGCCACTGGCCTACTCCGAGTCCTGCGAAACATCCGACGCCATAGCCTGGCCATGTATGGACCAGGCTCTGGCGTCGGATATTGGAATCTAGGGGTAGTTGACGTACTCAGCATCCTGGAATCGTTGGAGGGTTTTATCCGGCACTACTCCCTGCCCGAAAACCCTCTGAACGCGATCACGGTACAGAAAAGCGCTGGAACCAGCATGATGAAACCGAACGTAGCATTCTTCATGAGGAAGGCAGCCACGGCCATTGTTGAGAAAACAATTCCCAAGGATATGGCCGTTGATTGTCTAGACCTATTCATTCCTTACCTCCTATAGGCCGTCACACATAACAGTGGCAGCCGCGGTTATGCCCAACCCGACGGCAATTCCCACACCGGTTGACGCGCCAGCGGCGGCGATGGCGAGCCCGACGTCGGCAGACAACAAGCCCATACCCATGTTGCAACCCCAGGACTCTTTTGAAGGCCAGGTACCGCTCGTGTCAGTGGCGTTGCAGGGGGCGCCGGCGGCGTAGAGGCTCTTCACAATTCGGGGTGTAGGTGTGGTCTGAATCCGCCGGCTTCGAGGAGTGCGCGGGCGATGTAGTTGGTGAGGTTGCGGAAGCCGAGGGCCAGGCCACGCAGGTGCTCGAGGCGACCGTTCACGGCTTCGGTAGGTCCGTTGCTCGTGCGCGGCCGGTCGAAGTAGGCCAGGACGTCGCAGGCGCGTCTGGTCAGGGTGCGGCCGAGCTTGCGCAGTTCTACCAACGCCTCAGGCACACTGTCGGCGAGGGCGTCGATCACGGAGCTCATCTCGACGCGGCCGGCTGCCCGGTCGGGGTGACGGTAGGCGGAGATCATGCGCTGGTAGATCCCCCAGGTGCACTCGACTTGCACGTGCCGGTCCCCAGCGAAGAGCTTGTCAAGGCGCTCGTGCTGGCGGTCGGTGAGCAGGTCAGCCCCGGTGTGCAGGGTCCGCCGCTCGGTGTAGAGCGGGTCGCCCTTGCGTCCGCGGTGTCCGTGCAGTTCCTGCTGGACTCGGCGGCGGCACTCATCGAGAGCGTCCCCGGCCAACCGGATGACGTGGAAGGGATCCATAACCGTGACGGCGTCCGGCAGCTCCTCGGTGGTGGCGGTCTTGAAGCCCGCGAACCCATCCATGGCCACGACCTCGATCCCATCGCGCCAAGCCTGGTCCCGCTCGGCCAGCCAGTCCTTGAACGCCTTCTTCGACCGACCTTCGACCACGTCCAGCAGGCGTGAGGGCCCGGTGCCGTCCCGGACCGGGGTGAGGTCGATGATCACGGTGACGTACTTGTCACCGCGCCGGGTGTGCCGCCACACGTGCTCATCGACCCCGACGACCTTGACACCGTCCAGGCGGGTCGGGTCCTCGATGAGCAGACGCCGGCCCTCAGCCAGGACCGCGTCGTTGGCGGTGTTCCACGCCACGCCCAGTCCTTCGGCAACTCGGGCCATCGACAGGTGGCCGACGACGATCCCGACCAGACCCCACCGCAGGCCGGCGCGGGAGATCTTGGCCCGCGGCGGCGCCGCAGCGGTGGTGTCCTGACGCCACACGTGCGAGCACTCCTTGCAGCGGTAGCGGCGCACGGTGAGCACCAGCGTGGTAGGGCGCCACCCGAACGGCTCGTGCGCCACCTCCCTGCTCACCGTGTCACGGGGCACGCCCTGGCAGCCGCACCGCCTGCACCAGTCGTCCGGCTCCACGACCCGGCACGCCAGCACGGACCGGTCAGGCTCGAGCAGCTGGCCGGTGACCTCCAGACCGAGGCCGTCGAGGCGGGTGAAGGTAGTCAGGTCAGGGCGCGTGAAGGTAGCGTCAGGCATGTCGAGGTCTTCCGGACGGGTTGTGTGAGAACTCCCATCATCGGAAGACCTCGACCCTCACCCCGACACCGACGCGCCGCCCCAGGTCGCACCACAGCTACACCCTCATCTGTGAAGAGCCGGCGTAGAGGTAGGGGTTGGTTTCGTAGGCTGTGGTGTCGGGTTGGGTGAAGCGGCCGGTGGTGGGGTCGTACCAGCGGGTGTCGGTGCGGTACAGGCCCGTGGCGTCGTCGTAGAGCAGGCCGTGGAACTGGATGCGGTTGGCTTTTGCTCCGTCGTAGTGCTCGTCGGCGACGCGCCATTCTCCGTAGGGGGAGTACCGGTAGATCGCGGCTTCGATGCCGTTGTCGCCGGCGGCGAGGCTGGTGACGGTGCCTTGCCGGTCGGTCAGGTAGTAGGCGCCGCCGTCGTTGGCCCAGTTCTGGCCGCTGGGTGCCCACTTGTAGCCCAGGGGCTTGCCGGAGGGGGACAGCAGGTACTTGGTCGTGCCCGAGGATCCGGTGCGGGTGGTGTCCAGCCCGATCGAGGACCGCTGCTGGGTGGCGTCGTGGTTCCACCAGAGCAGGTTGTCCTTGGTGGAGACGTTGCAGTACTGGAACTGGTAGCCGAGCTTACTTGTCAGATTCATCTGAGGGGAGGCTTTGCCTCTTTCGTTTCCGTGATTCCTGGAGACGCCTTTCCGTCTCGCCATTGAAGTCCGGATCATCTTTGAGGATGTTCTTAAATAGGCGCACGATCAGAAAAAGGCCCACAATTATGATGATCATGTTGGCCACAAGTCGAGCATCGGCCCAATCTGGCCCCCGCAGGAGGACGAGGACGGCTATGAATGCGACGATCAAAATGCCGCTCCACGCGGTCATGTAATTCCTCATGAGGCTATAGTGGCTCTCCGACTTTGAGCGGGGTGTCCTGACCTGAGGGGGCTCGTGGCCCCGGTCATGCTGTTGGTCTCTACTCCTTCAGCAGCAACGAGGCCACGAGCATGATCGACAGTACGTCAGTGCTGTTCGGGCTGGAAGACGAGTTCGTCGTCACCAGTCTCGAGCGGCTCAGCAGCAGCGACCTGAGGGTCGTGATCGAGCTGCGGGAGCGGGGGGCGCCCTGCCCGGGGTGTGGTGTCCTCACCGCGCGGGTCAAGGAGCGACCGTTGGTGCGGGTGAAGGACCTTCACGCGTGCGGGCAGGTGGTCGAGCTGTGGTGGCGCAAGCGGCGCCTGACCTGTCCCGAGCCGCTCTGCGGTACGGGTTCGTTCACGCAGCAGTCCGAGGCGATCCCCGCGAGGGCGCGGCTCACCGGCCGGCTCCGCGAGGCGATCGCGACCGAGATCGCGTCGGGGAACCGGGCGGTCGATGAGGTCGCCCGCTCCCATGGGGTGTCGTGGCCGACGGCGCACCGGGCACTGGTGGCCGCGGCAGCCAGGTGGCTACCGACGCCTGAGCCGGTGCGCGTGCTCGGGATCGACGAGACCCGCGCGAGGTCGGTGCGGTGGGTCCTGGCCGACGCCGGCTGGCGGCGCAGCGACCCGTGGCTGACCAGCTTCGTCGACGCCGACACCACCAGCCCCGGCCGGATGCTCGGGTTGACGCCGGGCCGCTCTGGGGCGTGCGTGCGCGACTGGCTCGCCGAGCAGAGCCCCGCGTTCCGCGACGCCATCGAGGTTGTCGTCATCGACACCAGCGCGCCCTACGCCTCCGGCATCCGGGCTGCTCTGCCCGACGCGAAGATCGCGGTCGACAAGTGGCACCTGGTGGCCCTGGCCAACACCGTCGTCACCGAGGTCCGGCAGCGGGTCACCCGTGAACGCTACGGGCGGCGCGGCACCACCGCCGAGAAGGTGTGGGTCAACCGGCACCTGCTCCTGACCGGGTACGAGCACCTCTCCGCCAAGCAGCGGGCCCGGCTCAAGGCGACCTTCGCGGGCGAGGACCCCACCAACGAGATCGGCGCAGCCTGGGGCGTCAAGGAACGCCTGCGACTCCTCCTGGCCGAGTCAGAGGAGCACCGGATCCGGCACCGGCTGTACGAGTTCTATCGGGACGCCGCGAGAGCGGACATGCCCGAGACCACCCGGCTCGCCACCACGATCGAGACCTGGTGGCCGGCCATCCACGTCGCGTTGACGATGGACGTCACCAACGCCCGCACCGAAGGCTTCAACCGGATCATCAAGAACACCAAGCGCGTCGCCTGCGGCTTCCGCAACTTGGACAACTACCAGCGCCGGATACTCTCAACCATCGCGCTCACCCGAGCACGACGAGACGCAGCATGACCCGGCCCGCCCCGCGGAAAGTCGAAGAGCCGCTATAGTACGCTCCTACTTCTCGATGACGTGGCCGTACTTGGCGGACGCGAATGCGCCTACGGCACAGCCCGCCATCCCACCGAGGATCCCACCTTCGAGCGCCCCCCAAACGCCTAGCCACAGGAAGTGCGTGGCTCCCCACTCCGCCCCTATGGTCCCCCCTGCAATACATCCCCCGATAGCGCCGGCCCAGTCTGAAGCGTTGTACGGGAGTGTCAGAACAACGGTGGGTGGGGGTTCGGCCTGACGCGCTGAGCGGTGCTCGGCGGGAGAGCAGGCAGCATGACGAACACGATTGGGGTCGTGGACCTCAACGATGACGACAGGCAGGCGCTGGCGCAGCGTCTGGTGGACCAGGCCCGCGCTGAAGGAGTCGACCTGGTCGGCCCCGACGGTGTGCTGACGGGCCTGACCAAGCAGGTGCTGGAGACCGCTCTGGAGGAAGAGCTGACCGAGCACCTCGGCTACGAGCACTCGGATCGGCACGCGAAGCCAGCGCCGGTCGACGGGGGCGGGAACGAGCGGAACGGCACCCGATCGAAGACGGTGCTCACGCAGATCGGGCCGGTCACGATCGACGTTCCGCGGGACCGGGACGGCACATTCGACCCGAAGATCGTCCGGAAGCGGCAACGCCGTCTGGACGGCGTCGATCAGCTCGTCCTGTCCTTGTCGGCGCGCGGGCTGACCACCGGTGAGATCGCGGCGCACTTCGCCGAGGTGTATGGCGCGTCGGTGTCCAAGGACACGATCAGTCGGATCACCGAGAAGGTCGCCGCGGAGATGTCTGAGTGGCAGCACCGGCCCCTGGACCGCGTGTACCCGGTGATCTTCATCGATGCTCTCGGGGTGAAGGTCCGTGACGGGCAGGTCACCAACAAGCCCTTCTACATCGTCATCGGCGTGACGACCGCCGGGGAGCGCGACATCCTCGGGATCTGGGCCGGCGACGGCGGGGAGGGC
The DNA here is from genome assembly GCF_043162025.1 of Arsenicicoccus cauae. Taxonomy (NCBI): domain Bacteria; kingdom Bacillati; phylum Actinomycetota; class Actinomycetes; order Micrococcales; family Intrasporangiaceae; genus Arsenicicoccus; species Arsenicicoccus cauae. Next base: position 1,675,133 of record NZ_CP171001.1, read on the forward strand.
GCAAAGTTTTGGCTGAACGTGCTCACCGAGATCAAGAACCGCGGTGTCGAGGACGTCTGCATCGCCGTGTGCGACGGGCTGAAAGGACTGCCCGAGGCGATCACCACGACATGGGAGCTCGCAGCCGTACAGACGTGCGTCGTGCACTTGATCCGGAACACGTTCCGGTACGCGGCCCGCCAGCACTGGGACGCGATGGCCAAGGACCTGCGGCCCGTGTACACGGCCGTCAACGCCGAGCAGGCCGCCGCACGGTTCGAGGACTTCGCTGCCACGTGGGAGCCCGTCTGTCCCGCCGCGATCCGCATGTGGCGCAACGCGTGGAGCGAGTTCGTGCCCTTCCTCGACTACGACGTCGAGATCCGCAAGGTCATCTGCACGACCAACGCGATCGAGTCGTTGAACGCCCGCTACCGGCGCGCCGTCCGTGCGCGAGGGCACTTCCCGAACGACGCCGCCGCGTTGAAGTGTCTCTACCTGGTGACCCGTTCCCTGGACCCCACCGGGAGAGGCAGGGCACGATGGGTCATGCGGTGGAAGGCACCCCTGAACGCCTTCGCCATCACCTTCGAGGGACGCATCACCCCCTCTACCACCTAAGAACGCCGGGCACCCCGCCCACCGATAATCCGACAGTCCCCGCCATAGCCCAAGTTGACTAGTGATGCGGGATGGAACCTCGGCGCGCCGGGTCACCGCGACAAGCGGGGAGGATGTCGGAGGCCCTCACACGATGCATCTGGCGGGGCCTTGGGCCGAACAGCTTCGATGCGTAGCGAATCCGTGTCGACGGCGTTGAGCAATGATCAGAACCTGTGGATGGCTCTCGGCGAGGTGACGTAGAGGAGACGTACCTCCCGAGCAAGATCGAAGCCCATGCTCAAGTTCGGATCGTGGTCGGCGTTGACGCGCCGGCTCGGGAAGGTACGTCCATGTTCAAGATAGTCCACGAGGAGAACGGGTCCCAGGAGCACGTCCCGGCGGCCGTCGGTGGGTCGTTGCTCGACGAGCTCGCCCGCGACGGTGCGCGGCAGATGCTCGCGGCGGCGCTTCTGGCCGAGGTTGCCGCCTACGTCGAGGCACACCAGCACGAGGTCGATGAGGACGGGCACCGGCTGGTGGTCCGCAACGGCTTCCACGACCCGCGGGAGGTCGCGACCGCGGCTGGGGCGGTGCCGGTGCGTGCGCCGCGGGTCAACGACAAGCGCATCGACGAGGCCACCGGGGAGCGGAAGCGGTTCTCCTCGGCGATCCTGCCCGCATGGGCGAGGAAGTCCCCAGGCGTGGCCGAGGTGCTCCCGCTGCTCTACTTGCACGGCCTGTCCTCCGGCGACTTCGTGCCCGCGCTGGAGCAGTTCCTCGGCTCCGCCGCAGGCCTGTCTGCGGCCACCATCACCCGCCTCACCGTCCAGTGGCAAGACGACGCCAAGGCGTTCGGCAACCGGTCGCTCGCCGAGAGCGACTACGTCTACCTGTGGGTCGACGGCATCCACCTCAAGGTCCGCCTCGAGCAGGACAAGGTGTGTCTGCTGGTGATGATCGGCGTCCGCCTCGACGGCGCCAAGGAGCTCGTCGCCCTGTCCGATGGATTCCGCGAGTCCTCGGAGTCGTGGGCCGACCTACTCCGCGACTGCAAGCGCCGCGGGATGCGCGCACCGGTGCTGGCCGTCGGGGACGGTGCATTGGGGTTCTGGAAGGCGCTGCGCGAGGTGTTCCCCGACACCAAGGAGCAGCGCTGCTGGTGGCACAAGCTCGGCAACGTTCTCGCCGCCCTGCCGAAGTCGGCGCACCCCGGGGCGAAGGCCGCCCTGGCGGAGATCTACAACGCCGAGGACAAGGACCACGCGCGGGCCGCAGCCAAGGCGTTCGCGGCCAACTACGGCGCGAAGTGGCCCAAGGCCGTCGCGAAGGTCGTCGACGACCTCGACGTCCTACTCGCCTTCTTCGACTTCCCCGCCGAGCACTGGATCCACCTACGAACGACGAACCCGATCGAGTCGACCTTCGCCACCGTCCGGCTCCGGCAGCGGGTCACCAAGGGCCCCGGCTCCCGCGCCGCCGGCATCGCCATGGCGTTCAAGCTCATCGAGTCCGCCCAGGCCCGCTGGCGCGCCGTCAACGCACCCCACCTCGTTGCGCTCGTCCGTGCCGGCGCGGAGTTCAGCAACGGCAAGCTCGTCGAACGACCCGACGAATCAGGAGGTCACGCTCACGCCGCCTGACACATCAATCCACAGGTCTTGACTATTCCTCGACGGCGTTCGAAAACTGAGCAGTTTCGGCGGTCGAAGAGTGAGCGGTTTTAGTCTAGGGATTCTCACTCGGCCTTGATGCTGGGTAGGGTGTCGACGCCTCGGTCGCGGAGCCGGTGCCGCCGTCCTCGCGATGAAGACAATGTGCACGCGCCCGGCCATGCAGGGCGCCCCGGTCAGCCTCCGCCTGAAGCTGTTGGACAGCCGTTGCCCTCGGCCCCAGGAATACTTCTACGACGTACACCTGGACGACGCCGGACTGGTTGCGACCCGCGACTCCCAGACCTGCGATGACGTTGATTTCCGCTGCGACTCGACCCAGTGGACCCGTCATCTGCTCGGCATGCCCGCCGGGACGGCCAACGGCCAGGCGGCCGTCCCTGATCGCGTCGCAACTTTCTTCGACGCCTACCGCGCCACACTGGACTCCAGGTCTGCCTAGCCCCGATCGTTCACGGCGCGTCTGGTCGTGATGGGGCCCGGATGCGCCGAAGTGCTCCCTGACCAGGGCAGACTTGGACTTGTCTAAGGTCCCAGGTCGCCCAGCAGAAAGCACTCGGTAGGTGAAGCGTACGTCGTGGTCCGCAGGGTTGGTAGTCACCGGTGATGGTGTCGGTGTCGTCGGGCACGCCGGCGCAGCGGCGGCACGCATGGTGGCGGACAGGGTCGGTCTGACCAGCGGCTTGTCAGGGGCGATGGCGCGGCGGGACTTCCTGCCGGTGCACGACCGGGGGCGGGTGTTGGTGGACGTCGCCACGATGCTCGTCGATGGTGGTGAGGCGATCAGTGACATCGCTGTGCTGCGCGACCAGGAGGGGGTGCTGGGCCCGGTGGTGTCTGCGCCGACGGTCTGGCGGACCTTGGACGAGGTCACCCCGGGTCGGATGAAGAAGATCGCCGTGTCCAGAGCCCGCACGCGTCGGCACGTGTGGGCGAGCATCCCGGGCGGGGTGCCGGAGTCGACCGCGGCCGGGCGTGGGCTCGGTCAGGTCGTCGTGCTCGACGTGGACGCGACGATCGTGATCGCCCACTGCGAGAAGGAGAACGCGGCGGCGACGTTCAAACGGACCTTCGGGTACCACCCGATCGGGGTGTGGTGCGATAACACCTCCGAGTTCTTGGCCGCGACGCTGCGGGCGGGGAACGCGGGCTCGAACACCACCAGCGATCACGTCGAGGTCCTCACGGCGGCGATCGCTCAGGTCCCCGCCGCCCACCGCAAGCACCTGTTGATTCGTTCCGATGGGGCCGGGGCGTCACACGGCCTGATCGACTGGCCCACCTCCCAGAACGAGATCCGCGGCCGCAGCGTGGAGTACAGCCTCGGCTTCCCCATCCACACCGCAGTACGCGAGGCCATCACGAAGGTGCCCAAGACCGCGTGGACCCCTGCGGTCGAGGCCGACGGGAGCGTGCGTGAAGGCGCCGAGGTCGTCGAGATCACCGGCCTGCTCGCCAGGGACTTCGCGACACGTTGGCCGGACCGGATGCGGGTCATCGTCCGGCGTGAACGCCCCCACCCCGGCGCTCAGCTGTCCTTGCTCGAAGAAGCAGACGGGTACCGGTACCAGGCGTTCGTGACGAACACGAAGGTCGGGCAGCTCGCCCACCTGGAGGCCCGCCACCGTGCCCACGCCCGCGTCGAGGACCACATCCGCCACGCCAAGGACACCGGCTTGGGACGCTTGCCGTCGCGGGAGTTCGCGATCAACCAGGCGTGGTTGACGTGCGTGATGCTCGCCGCCGACCTGGTCGCCTGGACCCGCCTGCTCGCCCTGCACGGTGACGCCGCTGGGTTGAGAGCATGTGAGCCAAAGGCCTTGCGGTACCGGCTGTGGCACGTCCCCGCACGCCTGACCAGAGGTCAACGACGACGACGGCTACGCCTGCCGACCTCCTGGCCCTGGACCACAGCGATCGTCGCCGTGTTCGCGAACATCGCAGCCATCCCCGACCCCGCCTGACCAAGCCGCCCACCCCACGACCCGAAAGACCATCGGAGAACCGCAGCCCGGCAGCGCCAGCCGGCACCCTGCCGCGCCCCGCACCGGAATCAGAGTCGAAGCCTCACCCGAGCACCAACTCAGGAACCCGGTGAAAGACCGGGGCTAGGGCAGACGAAGCGCACCCGTGCAGCCCGACGCGGTCGATCAACGTGTCCGGTCAGCACACCTACCCGCAGCGGGCCAGGCCGCGGCGCACCTTCAGCTCGACGACCCGCTGGGCCGCGCGGCGCACCAGCCCGGCGAACGCCCGGTCCCGTCGGCTCTCCGCCAGCAGGGCGCGTGACATCACCCTGCCGTCCCGGGCGATCCCGGTCACGGCGACGTCGCCGCCGGCCCGCACGAAGCGCACCGCGCGCTCCCCGGTGGGGATGTGCTGGATGGCCTCCGCCCCGCCCAGGTCGTCGGTGGCCACCACCCCGTCGTAGCCCAGCCGCTCGCGCAGGACCCCCGTCACCACCGGGCGAGAGAACGCCGCCTGGGTGGCCGGGTCGATGCGCCGGTAGCGCGCGGTCGACATCATCACGACGTCGGCCCCGGCGGCGATCCCGTCCGCGAACGGCTGCAGGTAGGCGTCGTCGGCGGTCGTCTGGGTGTCGTCGATGCCCGTGGCGGAGTGGTCCGTGTTGGCGCGGACGCGGCCCAGCCCGGGGAAGTGCTTGAGCGTCGCGCCGACACCGGCGGCGTGCAGCCCCGCGACGACGGCCGACACCGGCGTCGAGACCGCGCCGGGCTCCGTGGCGTACTGCCGGGACAGGCCGCCGATGGGGGCATTGGCCCGGCCGAGCTCGGGGGAGACGGTGTCGGCGACGGGGGCGAGGTTGAGGTTGACGCCCGCGGCGCGCAGCTCGCGCCCGGCGTCCGTCGCCAGGGCGCGCAGCTCGTCGGGCGGCAGCGCGGCCTGCTCCACCGCGGACGGCAGGCGCCGGAAACCCTCGCCCTTGAGCTGCTGGACCCGCCCGCCCTCCTGGTCGGCGGCGACGAGCAGGTCGAGCCCGTGGCCGGACTCGTCGGCGGCGCGCTGCAGGCGGCGGCTGACCTCGGCGACCTGGCCACGGTCGCGCCACCCGCCGATGAAGAAGGCGTTGCCGATCGACCGCTCCGCGATCGCTCGGCGCGCGTCGTCCTCGCGCCCGCGCGCGATCCCGACCATGACGAGCTGCCCCACCCGCTGCTCGGGGGTGAGTCCCTCGACGATGCGGGCGGAGCAGGAGCCCTCGGCCGTATGCCGGGAGCTGCCCGCGGCCGCGGTCGGCGTGGCGGAGACGTCGGGCGTGGCTGCCCCGGAGCCCGGCGAGGCCCCGCGGCGGGGGAACCCCGTGACGTCGAGGACGGGCGCGGTGGTGCGGGCCGTGGCGGTGCCGGTCGTGCTCGGCGGCGTCGGCTTGCCGGCGGGGGCACCGGGCTGTGCCTGGACCGAGGCGGGGGTCGAGGCGGGGGTCGAGGCAGGGGTCGAGCACCCGGCGGCCAGGGCGAGGGCCGCGGCGACGAGCAGAGCCCGCGCGGGGGTGGGGGCGAGGGTGGGGGCGGCGTGCGGGGACATCGGGCCCGACGCTACCCGGGCGCGGCCGTGCCCGCCCGGCGTGGCCGGGGGACCGGCATGATGGGGGCATGAGCCGCGTCTACGTCCTCGGGTCCGTCAACGTCGACCTCACCACCACGGTCCACCGGCTGCCCCGCCCCGGCGAGACGATCGTCGGCGGGTCCACCCGGCGCACGGCGGGCGGCAAGGGCGGCAACCAGGCGGTCGCGGCGGCGGCAGCGGGCGCGGAGGTCGTCATGGTCGCGGCCATCGGTGGGGACGAGGCGGGCGCGGCATACCGTGATCGCTTGCAGGACAGGAGGATCGACGTCTCGCACGTCCGCGTCGTCGAGGGCGAGCCGACGGGTCACGCGTTCATCACCGTGGACCTCGAGGGGGAGAACGTCATCGTCGTCAGCCCCGGCGCCAACGCCGAGCTGCTGCCGCACCACATGGGGGTCCTCGACACGATGGCGGCGGGCGACGTGCTGCTGGTCAGCCTGGAGGTGCCGATCGAGACGGTGACGGCGGCGGTGCAGCGGGTGTCGACGCGGGACATCCGCGTAGTGGTCAACGCCGCGCCCTACCACCACCTGCCCCTCGACGTCGTCGAGGCGGCGGACCCGCTCGTGGTCAACGAGCACGAGGCGCTGGAGCTGGCCGACGACGGGGCCTTCCCCGCGTCGCTGCTGGTGACCTTCGGCGCGGCGGGTGCGTCCTGGATGGGGGTGGAGCACCCGGCGACGCCGGTCCCGCCGGAGGAGGTCGTGGACACGACGGGTGCGGGCGACGCGTTCTGCGGGGCGCTGGCCGCCCACCTGGCGCTGGGGGCGACCCACGAGGACGCGGTGGCCGGGGCGCTGCGGGCCGGCGCCGACGCGGTGCGGCACCGGGGGGCTCAGCGCGACGCGCTGCTGTGAGCCGAGCCGCAGCCGTCAGACCGGGGTCACGTGCAGGGCGACCGGCCGGCCGGACTGGCGGGTGAGGACCAGGGTGGCGCGGCCGTCGCCGCGCAGCTTGAGGGAGCGCCGCAGGCGGTCCGGGTCGGCGTCGACGCCGCGCTTCTTGAGCGTGAGGTCGCCGATCGAGCGCTCGCGGCACCACGCCCGGATCGCCTTGTCCTGCAACGGGATCTCGTCGAGGATCCGGTAGGTCCGGGCCCACGGCACCCCCACCTGCCCGCCGTCCGGGGACCGCACGTAGCCCACCCCCTCGTCGAGCTCCGCGCCGCCGGTCAGGGCCTCCAGCGCCCCGACCAGCCCGGCGCGGATGACCGCGCGGTCGGGCTCGTGGAGCAGCTCGCCCCGGTCGCTCCCCGGCGCGGGGCCGTCGTCGGGCAGGTCGGCCTCGGTGACCACGTGCGCGGAGCCGAGGGTGGCGGCGTCGCCGTCCATCACCAGCGCGGTGCGGCCGGCCCACCGGGCCGCGTCGCCCCACCACAGCACGCACTCGACCACCTCGCCGCGCCACGAGACCCACTGCGCCTCGGCCCCGACGGGGCGGGCGGCGTGGGGGAAGGCGGGGGACAGCTTGGCCCCGGCCGCCCGCACCCGACCGGCCACCTCCTGCACGAGCTCCCAGGAGGGGGCGAGGTCGTCCAGGCGGAAGGTCCGGCGGGTCCGCCCGGTCGCGTCGGCCACCCCCGGCGTGCGGCGGGCCGGGTCGAGCCAGACGGCCGTATGCCGGCCCGCGCCCACCCCCTCGTCGGCCACCTCCTCGGCGCGGGCGCACCGCACCTGCGGGGCGGGCGTGCCGGCAGGCAGGGGGACCTGCGCGAGGTTGTGCCCGGCCAGCTCGGCGGTCACGGGGTCGGCGTCCACGGCGAGGACCTCGAGGCCGGCCTCGGCCATGGCGGCGGCGTCCAGCCCCAGGCCGCACCCCAGGTCGTGCACGGTGCGGATCCCGGCCGCCACCAGGCGCTCCGCGTGCTGCCGGGCGACCTGGGGGCGGGTGGCCTGCTCCAGGCCGTCGGGGGTGAGCAGGAGCCGGTCGACGGCGTCGCCGAGCTTGGCGCGTCCCCGCTGCCGCAACCGGCTCTGCGTCAGCACCGCCGCCACCAGCTCCGGGGAGTGGCCGTCGCGGCGCAGGGCGGTCGACGTCGCGAGCGAGCTGGCCTCGGCATACGGCCGGAGTCCCTCGAGCAGCGCGAGCCCCTCGGGGGAGGTGAGCGCGCGGGTGGTGGCGAGGTCCATGGGGGCCATCCTCCCCCACCGGCGGGACAGCCGCTGGCACTCGACTTGACCGAGTGCCAGCGGCTTCCTAGATTGTGAGTTAGCACTCTCGGTAGGCAAGTGCTAAGGGTCGACCCCCGCGACGGCGGCCCGACGCACGACGGCACCGGAGTCCATACATCTGTCCACTCTCGACATTCCCGAAGGGGAGGTCACCACAGTGTCGGTTTCCATCAAGCCGCTCGAGGACCGCATCGTCGTCAAGGCCGTCGAGGCCGAGCAGACCACCGCGTCCGGTCTCGTCATCCCGGACACGGCCAAGGAGAAGCCCCAGGAGGGCGAGGTCCTCGCCGTGGGCCCCGGCCGCATCGACGACAAGGGCAACCGCGTCCCCGTCGACGTCGCCGTCGGCGACAAGGTCATCTACTCCAAGTACGGCGGCACCGAGGTCAAGTACGGCGGCGAGGAGCTGCTCATCCTGAGCGCCCGCGACGTCCTCGCGATCGTCGGCTGACGCTCGCACGCACGCAGCACTGACTCTGGGAGCCCCGGCCCGAGCCTTCGCGGCTGGGGGCTGGGGCTCTCGTCATACCTCTCGACTGACAAGGAAGCTCATGGCCAAGACGCTGGAGTTCAACGACGACGCGCGCAAGTCCCTGGAGCGCGGCGTGGATGCCCTCGCCAACGCGGTGAAGGTCACGCTCGGCCCCAAGGGGCGCAACGTCGTGATCGACAAGAAGTGGGGCGCCCCCACCATCACCAACGACGGGGTGACCATCGCTCGCGAGATCGAGCTGGACGACCCCTACGAGAACCTCGGCGCTCAGCTCGCCAAGGAGGTCGCCACCAAGACCAACGACATCGCCGGTGACGGCACCACCACCGCGACCGTCCTCGCCCAGGCCATGGTCAAGGAGGGCCTGCGCAACGTCGCCGCGGGGGCCGCCCCGGCCGGGGTCAAGCGCGGCATGGACAAGGCCGTCGACGCCGTGTCCGAGCGCCTGCTCGCCAACGCCCGCGAGGTCTCCGGCAAGTCCGAGATCGCCGCCGTCGCCTCCCTCTCCGCGCAGAACGACGAGGTCGGCACGCAGATCGCCGAGGCCTTCGACAAGGTCGGCAAGGACGGCGTCATCACCGTCGAGGAGTCCTCCACCGCCAGCACCGAGCTGGAGTTCACCGAGGGCATGCAGTTCGACAAGGGCTACATCTCGCCGTACTTCGTCTCCGACCCGGAGCGCATGGAGGCCGTCCTCGAGGACGCCTACGTCCTGATCAACCAGGGCAAGGTCTCGGCGATCGCCGACATCCTGCCGCTGCTCGAGAAGGTCGTGCAGGCCGGCAAGCCGCTGCTGATCATCGCCGAGGACGTCGACGGCGAGGCGCTGTCCACCCTGGTGGTCAACAAGATCCGCGGCACCTTCAACGTCGTGGCCGTCAAGGCGCCGGGCTTCGGCGACCGCCGCAAGGCCATGCTCGCCGACATCGCCATCCTCACGGGCGGCCAGGTCGTCGCGGAGGAGGTCGGCCTCAAGCTCGACCAGGTCGGCCTCGACGTCCTCGGCCAGGCCCGCCGCGTCGTGGTGTCCAAGGACGACACGACGATCATCGACGGCTCGGGCGACGCCTCGGCTGTCGACGGTCGCGTGGCCGAGATCAAGGCCGAGATCGAGCGCACCGACTCCGACTGGGACCGCGAGAAGCTCCAGGAGCGCCTCGCCAAGCTCGCCGGCGGCGTCTGCGTCATCAAGGTCGGCGCCTACACCGAGGTGGAGCTGAAGGAGAAGAAGCACCGCATCGAGGACGCGATCTCCGCGACGCGCGCCGCGATCGAGGAGGGCATCGTCGCCGGTGGCGGCTCCGCCCTGGTCCACGCGGTCCGCGCGCTCGACGACCTCCAGCTGGAGGGCGACGAGCTGACCGGCGCCAACATCGTGCGCAAGGCCGCGGCCGAGCCGCTGCGCTGGATCGCCGAGAACGCCGGGCGCGAGGGCTACGTCGCCGTGTCCAAGGTCGGCGAGCTGGAGCCCGGCAACGGTCTGGACGCCGCGACCGGGGAGTACGTCGACCTGGTCGCCGCCGGGGTGATCGACCCCGTCAAGGTCACGCGTTCCGCGCTGCGCAACGCCGCGTCCATCGCCTCGATGGTCCTGACGACCGACACCCTCGTGGTCGAGAAGCCCGAGGAGGAGCCCGCCGCTCCCGCCGGTGGCCACGGTCACGGTCACGGCCACTGAGCCGAGCAGGACGGACGCCGCGAAGGCCGCCCACCCCGAGGGGGTGGGCGGCCTTCGCGCTGTAGGTGGTGCGGGGCGGCGGGATCTCCGCCGACGAGCAGGCGCCGGGGTCAGGCGATCGCGATCGTGGTGTAGTGCGACTCGCGCTCGTCCTCGGTCATGCCACCCCACACGCCGTAGGGCTCGCGGACCCGCAGGGCGTGCTCGCGGCACTGCTCGAGGACGGGGCAGGCGACGCACACTGCCTTGGCCGCGCCGTCGCGGTTGCGCCGGGCGGGACCACGCTCGCCCTCGGGGTGGAAGAACACGTCGGGGTTCTCCCGCCGACAGGAGCCCTGCAGCTGCCAGTCCCACTGATCGGCGACGGGTCCGGGGAGTCGGCTGATCTCGGCCATGTGTGCTCCTGTGCAGGGTTGCGCCGTCGATGACCGGACTGTCACGCAGGTCACACCATGCGAGCACTTCGCACAATGATCAAACGTATGACATACTCCCGAGTAACCCGGGGTGACCCGTGAGCCCTGACCAGCGACGCCGCGTGGTGGCGGGGGCTGCTGCTGCGAAAGACCGTACCTGCGTGATTGCACCTGCGACAAGGGGCATCACGGGTAATCCGGGTCGCCTTCTCGCTCCGTGGGCGACGGTGAAGCCCGACGCAAAAGACTCGACACACGATGTGCAAACCTGGCAACTCTGTGTCAATTTCGCGCCGGTCGGGTGGACTCGGGGTGACCGGCGGGTGGACGCGGGCTGACGGGGTGACCCTGGGGATCGTTGCACCTGGTTGACAGGTCGACGGGGGTCGGCGAGCGTGACGGCGGATCGGACGGCCCCGTGGCTGCGACGAGGATGGATATTGCACATGGCTGCTAGCACCGGCGCCTCGCGGCGTCCCAGCGGGTTCGAGAGCCTGACGGTGGCCGTGGTGGCCGAGATGGTGGGAGTCGCCCCGTCCACCCTGCGCACGTGGGCGCGACGCTACGGCCTCGAGCCGTCGGGCCACCGGTCCGGTCTGCACCGCCGCTACTCCGAGACCGACGTCGCGCGGTTGCGCTTCATGAGGACCCTCACCCAGTCCGGTCTCACGTCGCGGGACGCCGCGAGACGTGCCCTGGACGCGACCACCGAGGAGCTCGCCTCCACCGCCTCGCGCGTCCACCCGCCGGAGGGGGAGCCGGCCCTCGTCCCGGGACAGGCGGAGTCGTCCGCACTGCGGGGCGGCTACCTCGGCCGGGGGGCCCAGGGCAGCGAGGTGGCGGCGCCGGTCATGACCCTCCTTGGCACGTTGGGCAACGGCGACGCGCAGGGCAGCACGGCGCTGCTGCGCCTCGCCCAGCGGGACCTCGGGGCCGCCCGCACCTGGGACGAGCGGGTGCTGCCCGCCCGCAACGCCGCGTGGATGCTGGCCCCCGCCGCCCAGGGACGCGCCGACGCGATGCTCGCGTCCGCCACCGCCGGCGCGGTCGGCGACGTCCGGCTGCGCCGCAGCCCTCGCAACCTGCGGCCGGTGCATGTGGTGTCGCTGCCCGGGTTCGACGACCCCGCCGCCCGCCTCCTGCTGCGCGCCGCCCTGGCCGAGCGCTCCATCGCGGTCAGCGACCTCCCGCCGGACGGCTCGACGGCGTCCCCGGCCTCGTCGGCGTCCTCACCCCCGTCAGCGTCCTCACCCCCGTCGGCTCAGTCGGCTCGCGCCCTGGGGGACGGTCCCCTGGGCGGTGGCGGTGGCGGTGTCGGCGGCGTCGCGGGTGCGGGGGCGGTGGAGGGGGTTCTCGTCGTCTACGTCGGGGAGGGTGCGGTCGCTGCCCAGCTCGCCGGACGACTGCGCCAGTCCGGGCGCGCGGGTGAGCAGGTCTACTGGGGGGAGGGCTGGCTGCACTGGCCGGGCCAAGAGGCCACCATGGCCGACGTCGTGCGAGCCGTGGAGAGCAGGTGCTGCGCCCCGACGGGGTGACCTTGCTGAGGGTGATGACCGGTGCGCGCACGGCCAACGGCCGGGAGCATGCGGGGGATCAGGCGCCCCGGCGGCGGACCGGGTCCGCCCGGTCTCGGTAGGGTCTGTCCTCTTGGGGAGATTGCGACGGGTTCGATGATTTCCCTGCACCTGGATGCTTTGGTGAGCCAAGATAACTCTTGGTAGTTGAATTGACCCGACCGGAGGCCCGCATGACGACCGTGATGGTGTGCGACGACGCGCCACTCACCCGCGAGGTGATGATGCGCCGCATCGGCTCGCTGCCCGGCGTGACCCGGGTCTGCGGCGCGGCCTCCGGCGAGGAGCTCCTTGCGAAGTACGCCACCGAGCAGCCTGCGCTGACGCTCACGGACCTGCGGATGCCCGGCATGGGGGGTCTGGACGCCGTCAAGCGACTGCTGGCGCTGCGCCCTAACGCCCAGATCATGATGATGACGCTGGCCGAGGACATCGACGGCGTGGCTCGCGCCCTGGCCTACGGCGCCAAGGGCTACGTCATGAAGGACTCCACGCGCGAGGAGCTGGCCGTGGCCCTGGCGCCGTTCATCGGCGAGGCGATGCCGCGCTCAGGTGGTGCCGGACGTCCCGGCGTGGCGGCGACGCTCACCGCGCGCGAGCTCGAGGTCCTGCGGGGGATGAGCCAGGGGCACAGCAATGCCGAGATCGGCGCCGAGCTGTACCTCACGGAGGACACCATCAAGACCCATGCCCGACGGCTCTTTCGCAAGCTCGACGCCTCGGACCGTGCTCACGCCGTCGCCATCGCCTATCGCACCGGGCTGATCAGCTGACCTGACGCGCTTGGTGGCTCCGGCCGGGCCGGGCGGTTACTCTGGGGGAAGGTACGCCCGCGAGGCGGCCTTCGCCGTGTCCGCGACCCGCCCGACGAGGGGTTGGTCCCTCGCTCCCGAGGAGGTGTCGATGAGCGTCCCCGACCCCCGTGACCAGCGGCGCCTACACGTCTACGCGGGGGGTCCCGCCGCCCTCGGCCGTGGCGCCGGTGCGCACGCGGCCACGCAGGAGGTAACGTCCGGGGATCCGGGGCCGATGTCACCCACGGGGCCCGCAACGCGCTCGGCCGACGTCGTGTCGGCCGCAGCGCAGGGTGAGCCCGCCGCCCTGCAGGCGCTGCTCACCGACGTCCGACGCATCGCCTTCCGCTACTGCCGCGCCCGCCTCGGGGCCCTTCCCGCCGGTGTGCAGGCAGCCGATGATGCAGCTCAGGAGGTGTGTGTCGCCGTGCTCCAGTCGTTGCCCCGCTACGAGGACCGTGGCGCCCCCTTCGAGGCCTTCGTCTACGGCATCGCCTCCAACAAGGTCGCCGACGCGATGCGGTCCAGCCTGCGCGCCCCCGAGCCGACCGACGAGCTGCCCGACGAGGTCGACCTCGACGCCGGCCCGCTCGACACGGTGCTCGTCGCTGAGCGCTCGGCCGACACCTGGGCCCTGCTCGACCGTCTGGGCGAGACCCAGCGCGAGATCCTGACGCTGCGCATCGCGGTGGGCATGTCCGCCGAGGAGGTCGCGGCCTCCCTCGACATGACTCCCGGTGCCGTGCGGGTGGCCCAGCACCGCGCCCTGACCCGGCTGCGCTCCATCATGGGCGCCCCGGCCGAGGGGGAGGATCGCGGTGACCCGACGACCGGACGGCTCGCCTCAGCCCTCCCTGCGCCTCGTCCGCGACGACGACGAGCTGGTGCAGCGGATCGCCGACCGCGACCAGCTCCCCGAGCACGACGACCCGGTGCTGGACATGCTCCAGGGCTGGGCCGCCGACATCGACGAGGACCTTCCTGCGGACCTCGTCGACGACCTGCCCCGACCTCTGCCGTCCAGGCGCACGGTCCTCGTCACCCGCGCGGGGGTCGCGGCCGGCGTGGCCGCCGTCGTCCTGTCCGGCGTGACCGTGGCCGCCGCAGCGAGCGAGGGCGGGCTGGTGGGCTTCGTCAGCAAGGTCGAGCGCGGCGTCGAGAAGGGCGTGGCCGCGCCTCGGCCGGCGGACGCCGCGGTGCTCGCAACGGCCGACGTGACCAGCCAGGGTCCGGACGGCAGGTCGGTGCGCACGGCCCTGGCCCTCGCGTCCCAGCGCCTCGGGGCAGGGGACCGAGACGGAGCCGCCGCCGTCCTGAGCCTCGTCGAGGACCAGCTCCGTCGTGACCCCTCGCTGCTCGACGACGCCGACCAGGCCCTGCTCGCCACGGTGCGCCAGGACCTCACGGCGACCGACTCCCGCGGCGACCACCTGGTGCTCGCCGACCCGCCGAGCCCCGCCTCCACCTCGGCAGCGCGTCCCGGCATCCGCTCACCGGGGCGCCCCGACGGTGCCCCCGCCGCGGCCGGGCCGGTCACGAGCCGTCCCTCCACGCGTCCGAGTACGTCGCCCACCGGCCCTGCGCCGAGCGGCACCCCCGCGACCGGCGCCCCGACGTCCCCCGCGTCCCCGACCCAGGCACCCACGTCGCCGCGGCCCACCACCCACCCGACCCAGCCGACGCCGACGCGCCCGACGTCTCCCACCACCACGCCCACCTCGCCGACGTCGCCCACCTCGATCCCGTCGACGCCGACCACGTCCCCGACTCTCACGGTCCGGCCGACCTCCACGCCCACGCCCTCGGCGACGGCCACCGGGACGGCGCGCGTCGGGTCGGTCCCGGCGACCTCCGTCCGTGCCCGCACCTCCGGCACCTCGCAGCGCCGCACGTCCGGGGAGCAGCGATCGCAGATCGCGACGCGGGAGTCCAGGACGAGCCGCGGGGGCGGCAGCGGCGGCGAGCAGCGCTGAGTCGGTGACGCACGCCCGGCCCCGGCTGACGGCATACGAGCCACCGGGTCACCGCCGATAGACTGGCGCCATGAGCCTCGAGGAAACCCGCGCCGTGCCCGACAAGTTCGCCACCCTGGGGCTCACCTATGACGACGTCCTGCTGCTGCCCGGGGAGACCGACGTCATCCCGAGCGAGGTCGACACCACGACCCGCCTGACCCGTGAGCTCACCATCCGCATCCCGCTCGTGTCCGCCGCGATGGACACGGTCACCGAGGCGCGCATGGCCATCGCCATGGCCCGTCAGGGCGGCCTCGGCATCCTGCACCGCAACCTGTCGATCGAGGACCAGGCCTACCAGGTCGACCTGGTCAAGCGCACCCAGACGGGGCGCATCAGCAACCCCGTGACCATCGGCCCCGACGCCACGCTGGAGGAGCTCGACCAGATCTGCGGGGAGTACCGCGTCTCCGGCCTGCCCGTCGTCGCCGAGGACCTGACCCTGCTCGGCATCTGCACCAACCGTGACCTGCGCTTCACCCCCGTCGCGGAGTGGGCCACCACGCTGGTGCGCGAGGTCATGTCGCCCATGCCGCTCATCACCGCGCCGGTCGACATCTCGCGCGAGGACGCCACGGCGCTGCTGCGCCAGCACAAGCGCGAGCGGCTCCCCCTGGTCGACGGGCAGGGCCGGCTTGCCGGTCTCATCACCGTCAAGGACTTCGTCAAGTCCGAGCAGTACCCCCTGGCCAGCAACGACGCCCACGGCCGGCTCCTGGTCGGCGCCGCCGTGGGCTACTTCGGCGAGTCCTGGCAGCGCGCGACCACCCTCATCGACGCCGGTGTCGACGTGCTCGTGGTGGACACGGCGCACGGCCACGCGCGCCTGCTCATCGACATGATCAAGCGCCTCAAGGGCGACAGCGCGACCCGGCACGTCCAGATCATCGGCGGCAACGTCGCCACCCGCGCCGGCGCCGCCGCGCTCGTCGACGCCGGCGTCGACGCGGTCAAGGTCGG
Organism: Arsenicicoccus cauae; assembly: GCF_043162025.1. Classification (NCBI taxonomy): domain Bacteria; kingdom Bacillati; phylum Actinomycetota; class Actinomycetes; order Micrococcales; family Intrasporangiaceae; genus Arsenicicoccus; species Arsenicicoccus cauae. Next base: position 1,691,074 of record NZ_CP171001.1, read on the forward strand.
TGTCGGCCCGGGATCCATCTGCACGACCCGCATCGTCGCCGGCGTGGGGGTCCCGCAGATCACCGCGGTCTACGAGGCGGCGCAGGCGGCCACGGCGGCCGGCGTCCCGGTCATCGCCGACGGCGGACTGCAGTACTCCGGCGACATCGCCAAGGCGCTCGTCGCAGGTGCCAGCTCGGTGATGGTCGGCTCGCTGCTCGCCGGCTGCGAGGAGAGCCCCGGCGAGCTGATCTTCGTCAACGGCAAGCAGTTCAAGACCTATCGCGGCATGGGCTCTCTCGGTGCGATGAGCTCGCGCACCAAGAAGTCCTACTCCAAGGACCGTTACTTCCAGGCCGACGTCACCAGCGACGACCAGCTCGTGCCGGAGGGGATCGAGGGCAAGGTCGCTTACCGCGGCACCCTGCAGGCCGTGGCCCACCAGCTCGTGGGCGGGCTCCACCAGTCGATGTTCTACGTCGGGGCGCGCACCGTGCCCGAGCTTCAGGCCAAGGGGCAGTTCGTGCGCATCACGTCCGCGGGGCTCAAGGAGAGCCACCCGCACGACGTGCAGATGATTGCCGAGGCACCCAACTACAGCGGCCGCTGACCTGCCCCTGCCCCTGCCCCGCACCACCCCTTCACCTCCACAGACAGGCACCAGACGTGACCGAGATCGAGATCGGACGTGGCAAGCGCGCCCGCCAGGCCTACACCTTCGACGACATCGCGATCGTCCCCTCCCGTCGCACCCGCGACCCCGAGGAGGTGTCGGTGTCGTGGCAGATCGACGCCTACCACTTCGACCTGCCGATCATGGCGGCGCCGATGGACTCGGTCGTCTCGCCGGCCTCGGCGATCGCCATCGGTCGCCTGGGTGGGCTCGGTGTCCTCGACCTCGAGGGCCTGTGGACGCGGTATGCCGACCCTCAACCCCTCCTCGACGAGATCGCCTCGCTCGGCGGGAGCGACGTCACGCGCCGCATGCAGGAGATCTATGCCGAGCCGATCAAGCCCGAGCTGATCACTGCGCGCCTCAAGGAGATCCGGGACGCCGGCGTCACCGTGGCCGGCGCCCTCTCGCCGCAGCGCACGCAGGAGCACTGGCGGACCGTCGTGGACGCCGGCTGCGACCTGTTCGTCATCCGCGGCACCACGGTCTCGGCCGAGCACGTGTCCGGCCGGGCCGAGCCGCTCAACCTCAAGCGCTTCATCTACGAGCTGGACGTGCCGGTCATCGTCGGCGGTGCCGCGACCTACACGGCGGCCCTGCACCTCATGCGCACCGGCGCGGCCGGGGTCCTCGTGGGCTTCGGCGGGGGAGCGGCCAGCACCACCCGGCAGACCCTTGGCATCCACGCCCCGATGGCCACCGCGGTGGCGGACGTGGCGGCGGCCCGGCGCGACTACCTCGACGAGTCGGGCGGTCGCTATGTCCACGTCATCGCCGACGGCTCGGTGGGCCGGGCTGGCGACATCGTCAAGGCCGTCGCGTGCGGCGCCGACGCGGTGATGATCGGTGCGGCGTTGGCGCGCGCGACCGACGCCCCCGGCCAGGGCTACCACTGGGGGTCGGAGGCGCGCCACGAGGAGCTGCCGCGCGGCGCTCGCGTGCACGTCCGCGGCGCGGCGCCGCTGAAGGAGCTGCTCTTCGGCCCCGCGCACACGGCCGACGGCACGACCAACATGATCGGTGCGCTGCGTCGCGCCATGGCCACGACGGGCTACAGCGACCTGAAGGAGTTCCAGCGGGTGGAGGTCGTGGTCAACCCGTACACGGCTCAGTGACGACGGGCGCAGCGGAGGTTGCGCCCGACGGAGGAGGGTGCGGCCGTAGCGGAGTCCGAGGAGCTGAGCCAGTAGGTATTCAGTGACGAAGGGCGCAGCGGAGGTTGCGCCCGACGGAGGAGGGTGCGGCCGTAGCGGAGTCCGAGGAGCTGAGCCAGTAGGTATTCAGTGACGAAGGGCGCAGCGGAGGTTGCGCCTAGGGGACGCTGTGGCGGACATGGGTGCGCTTGGAGCGCAGAAGTGTCACGTCTCGGCTGCCTGAATGTGCACTTTGTGCGTTGCGACCGCAGAAATGTCGCACCCGGGCCGCGTCCACGTGCACAACCTGCGCTCGGAGCGCAGAAATGTCACACGCAACCGCCCGCGCGGGGGGCGGCTGGGGCGTGAACGGGGCGCGCGGCATACGGCCCAGGTCGGTAGGGTCGGGGGCGTCGACCACCTCGAGCACCGGAGGACACTGTGAACCACCCGACCGTCGACCCGCAGCTGCTCCGAGAGGCGCGCGACCGCGCCCGCCGGGAGCACGAGGAGGCCAAGGCCTCGGGGCTCAAGCTCGACATCACGCGCGGCAAGCCCTGCTCCGCGCAGCTCGACCTCAGCGAGCGGATGCTGACCGTCCTGGCCGAGGGGGAGCACACGACGCAGGCCGAGGGTGACCTGCGCAACTACGGCGCGACGCAGGGGCTCACCGAGCTGCGCGAGATCTTTGCCCCGCTGCTCGACGTCCGCCCGGACCAGCTGGTGGTGCGGGACAACTCGTCGCTGTCGCTGATGCACCAGTGTGTGTCGGCGTCGTTCTTCCACGCGCCGCCCGGGGCGCCGGAGGGCACGGGCTGGGCGGGGCAGACGGTGCGGTTCCTGGCGCCGGTGCCGGGCTACGACCGGCACTTCACCGTGTGCTCGGAGCTGGGGGTCGAGCTGGTGACCGTCCCGATGACCCCCGACGGCCCCGACATGGACCTCGTCGAGGAGCTCGTCGCCAAGGACGCCACCCTCAAGGGCATGTGGTGCGTCCCCAAGTACTCCAACCCGACGGGCGTGACCTACTCCAGCGAGACCGTGCGGCGCCTCGCGGCGATGCAGACCGCGGCGCCGGACTTCCGCGTCTACTGGGACAACGCCTACGCCATCCACCACCTGCGCAGCAGCGAGGCGCAGCTGGACCCGATCCTCGAGGCGTGCGAGGCGGCGGGCAACCCCGACCGCGCGTTCGTCTTCGGCTCGACGTCCAAGGTGACCTTCGCCGGCGGTGGCGTGTCGTTCTTCGCCTCGTCCCCGGCCAACGTCGCGTGGTTCCTCGCGCGTGACGGCTTCCGCTCGATCGGGCCGGACAAGCTCAACCAGCTGCGCCACCTGCGGTTCTTCGAGAGCACCGAGGGCGTCAAGGCGCACATGCACAAGCACCGCGAGATCCTCGAGCCCAAGTTCGACGCCGTGCTGCGTCACCTCGAGAAGGACCTCGCCGAGCTGGGGATCGCCGAGTGGACCGACCCGGACGGCGGCTACTTCATCAGCCTCGACGTCGTGCCCGGCACGGCGGGAAGGGTCGTGGAGCTCGCCAAGGAGGCCGGGGTGGCGTTGACGCCCGCCGGCGCGACCTACCCGGGCGGCGTGGACCCGGACGACCGCAACATCCGCATCGCCCCGACCATGCCGTCGACCGATGACCTGGACACGGCGCTGCGGGTGCTCACGTCGTGCGTGGTGCTGGCCGCGGCGGAGTCGCTGCTGGCGGACGACGACGCCTGACCCGGCGCACCGTGACGAGATAGATCACGAGCAGCGCCGCGGCATACGCGACGGGGGTCGCGGGGTACGCCCCGTGGCCCCCGTACGCGCAGCAGCCCGCCACGGCGAGCGCGAGCCACTCCGGCCGCCCGACCATGACGGCCAGCGCCACGAGCGGCAGGGAGTACCACGCGAGCACGGGCGTGGTCGTGAGCAGCAGCGCGCCGTAGAGGTAGAGCGCGGGCAGCGCGGGTTCGTCCTCGCGGCCGCGGCGCCCGAGGACGGCCCAGGCCGCGACGCCGAGGCAGACCACGACCGCGACGACGTTGGCGACCGGCAGCGGCAGCACGAGGGTGAGCAGCGACGCGCGGTTCTCCCCGCCCTCCTCGGCGAGGTAGCCGTCGAGCGACCCCTTGATCGCGGGGCCGACCGCGAGGTAGTGCGGCAGATAGACCAGCACCACCAGACCGATGGCGGTCAGGCCCACCACGAGAGAGCGTCGTATGCCGCCCCAGACGCCGGCCGGGGACCCGTCCCCCCGGGTGAACCGCCACGGCGTGAACGCCGGCAGCACCACGAACGGCGTGAGCTTGACCGCCGCCGCGAGGCCGACGAGCCCCCCGACCACCAGCGCTGCCCGTCGGTGCACGGCGGCCATGACGGCGAGGACGATCAGCAGGGCGACGAGCACGTCCACGTGGCCGCCGTTGCCGGCCTCCAGCACGACGGTCGGCGACCAGGCCCAGACGAGCGCCTGGAAGGGGTCCCGGCCACGGGAGCGCAGGTAGCGCGCGACCAGCACCGACGTCGCCACGGCGAGCAGGGCCCCGCTCACCTGGAAGCCCTTGGACCCCCACGACCACGGCGTCACTGCCGACACCGCCGCGTAGTAGGCCTCGGCGACGGGCGGGTAGGGCGTGAGGAAGCGCGGGCGGCTGATGGGGGAGCGTGCGTCGTTGCGGGCGTACTCGAGCACCCCCTCGCGGTCCGCAGGCAGGGGCTCGGTGGTGATGCCGGAGGCCTCGTCGGGCCGCAGGCCCGGGAACAGGATCGGGTCGCGCAGGTGGGCGAGCCGGTCGTCGAACGGCACGTAGCGGTAGGGGTCGACGCCGTCCAGCTGCACCCGGCCGTCCCACACGTAACGGTTGAGGTCGGTCGAGCTGGCCGGGGGGAAGAACAGGCCGGGGAGCTGGACGACGAGCGCCAGGGCGGCGACGGCGAGCAGGGGCCGGCGCGCAGCGGGCGTGTCATCCGCGGGGCCGGCGTCGTCCGCGGGACCCGGGCGGCCGACGTGGAAGAACCAGCGCGCCACGAGCCCGAAGGCGATCCACGCGGACAGGGACACGAGCAGGTAGAGCCAGCGTCGCGAGTCGGTGTTGCCCACCGACAGGACGCCGAGGTAGGTCACCGTCAGGATCGCGGTGGCCCGCGCAGCTCGTCTCACGGCCCCAGCCTGCCAAACCCGGGCCGTCAACCAGGTGAGTGACGTGCGCGACAGCGGCCCGGGGGCCTGTCATGACTGCGTAGTACGGTCAGCGCATGAGCCTGTCGACGCCCGCGAAGCCCTCCTCCCTCCGCGCCGCCACCGGCAACCCCGTCGTGGGTGGGGCGCCCCGGCATACGGTCGACCAGGCGTGGATCGACCAGGTCAGCCGGGGGGTGGTCAGCGACGGGACCGTCCCCGCGGTCGAGCTGACGACGCCGCTGACGGGGGAGGTGCTGGGCACGGTGGCCCAGTCCTCGCGGGCCGACGTCGAGGCGGCGGTCCGTGCCGGTCGTATGGCGCAGGTGCGCTGGGCGCGGACCCGTCTGGGGGACCGGTCCCGCATCCTGCTGCGCTTCCACGACCTGGTCCTGGAGCACCAGTCCGAGCTGCTCGACCTCGTCCAGCTGGAGTCGGGCAAGACGCGTTTCCACGCCTTCGAGGAGGTCGCCGACACGGCCATCGTGAGCCGTCACTACGCGCGCCGCCTGCCCGGCTACCTCGCGGGCACGTCGGCGCAGGGCGGGCTGCCCTTGCTGACCACCGCTCGGGCCGCGCGCCGCCCCAAGGGCGTGGTGGGGGTCGTCGCGCCGTGGAACTACCCGCTGTCGATGTCGATCACGGACGCCATCCCCGCGCTGCTGGCCGGCAACGCGGTCGTGCTGCGCCCGGACAACCGGTCGGCCCTCAGCTGCCTGCGCGCCGTGCAGCTGCTGGAGGAGGCCGGCCTGCCCGACGGGGTCCTGCTGGTAGTGCTCGGCGACGGCCCGAGCGCCGGGCAGGCGGTCGTGGAGCTGACCGACTACGTGTGCTTCACGGGGTCGACTGCGACGGGACGCACGGTCGCCGCGACCTGCGCCGAGCGGCTGGTCGGCTGCTCGCTGGAGCTGGGTGGCAAGAATCCCCTCTACGTGGCCGCGGACGCCGACCTGGACCGGGCGGCCCGTGGCGCCGTCACCGCGTCCTTCGGCAGCGCCGGTCAGCTGTGCATCTCGGCGGAGCGGATCATCTGCCACGAGGCGATCGCCGACGACTTCGTCCGTCGACTCGTCGCGCTGGTGCGCCAGATGAGGCTCTCGGTCGACCTCGCCTACGGCGCCGACATGGGCTCGCTCGCCGGGCCGCAGCAGCTGGCCACCGTGACGGAGCACGTCGAGGACGCCCGCGCCAAGGGTGCGACGATCCTGACCGGCGGACGCACCCGCCCCGACATCGGGCCCTATGTCTACGAGCCCACGGTGCTGACGGACGTGACCGAGGACATGCTCTGCGCCCGCGGCGAGACCTTCGGGCCCGTCGTCAGCGTCTACCGCGCCCGTGACGACCGCGCCGCGATCTCCATGTGCAACGACACGGACTACGGGCTCAACGCGTCGGTGTGGACCCGTGACGTGCGACGCGGCAAGGAGCTGGCGCGCCGCATCGACGCGGGCACGGTCGGGGTCAACGACGGCTACGCCGCGGCGTGGACCGCCGTCGGTGCGCCCATGGGCGGGATGAAGCAGTCGGGTCTGGGCCGCCGCCACGGCGCGGAGGGGATCCGCAAGTACACCGAGGAGCAGAACGTCGCCGTGCAGCGGCTCGTCCCCGTGCAGGGCCCGGCCGGCGTCGACCAGGCGCTGTGGACGACCATGCTGACGAGCGGCCTGCGGTCCCTGCGCCTCACCGGCTGGCGCTGATGCCCGCGGGGTTTCTGCGCGGGACCGCGGGCTGGTCCGGCTAGGTTGAGCCGGACAGGGGACACGCCCGACCTGGGACAGTCCCGACCTGGTGCTGGAGGACGCCCCGTGAAGCTCGTCGTGCGTCGCGACCCCGTCTACGTGCGCCGTCGGCGCATCGTGGGCGTGACTGCGCTGGTGCTCCTGCTGCTGCTCGTGCTCGGCGGCGTCCGCGCCTGCCGGGCCCTCGTCGGTGGTGGGGGCGACGACCCCGCGACCGCCGCGCTGGCCGCGCAGCGCGCTGCCTATGACGTGTCGGGGACGCAGCTGGTCAGGCGGCAGACGATCACGGGCAACATCAACCCCAAGTCGGTGGCCGCGTCCCCGAGCGGCGTCGTGATCGCGCAGAACATGATGTACCGCCACACGCTCACGGCATACGGCGCCGACGGCCAGCTCAGGGCGACCGTCCCCGACGCGGTGGACCTCGGACAGTTCGGCGTCGCGGGCGCCAAGGGCGCCGTCAAGGGCGCGCCCGTCGAGGCGGCCTGGACCAGCGACGGCGCCAAGGCCTACGTGTCCAACTACTCGATGTACGGCCCGGGGTTCACCAAGAACGGCTTCGACGACTGCACCGCGACCTCGGGCGTGGACCGGTCCTATGTCTATCGCCTCGACGCGGCCTCCCTCAAGGTCGACCAGGTCATCCAGGTCGGCGCGGTCCCCAAGGTCGTCGCGCTGAGCCCCGACCAGCGGACCCTGCTCGCCACCAACTGGTGCTCGGGCACCTTGTCGATCGTCGACGTGGCGCAGGCCAAGGAGGTCGCCACCGTCAAGATCGGCGCCCACCCGCGCGGCATCGCGATCAGCCCCGACAGCACGACCGCCTACGTCGCCGAGATGGGCGGGGAGACCGTCTACCGCGTGGACCTGGCCTCGCGGACCGCCACGCCTCTGGTCAAGCCCGGCAAGGGACCGCGGGCGCTGGTCGTGTCGGCCGACGGCAAGCACCTCTACGTCACCAACAACGACGCCAACACCCTCGTGCGCGTCGACGTCGCCGCCGGCAAGGTCGACAGGTCCGTCTCCCTCGCGAGCCAGCCGCGGTCGATGGCGATGAGCCGCGACGGACGAGCGCTGTATGTCGTGAGCTACGGGGCCGCCGCCATGACCAAGGTCCGGGCCGGCGACCTCACCGTCCAGCAGGTCGTGGCCACCGATCCCAGCCCCATCGGCGTGACCTACGAGCCGACGCGCAATGCCGTGTGGGTGTCCTGCTACAGCGGGTCGATCCTGGTCCTCGACGAGGCCAAGGGCGGCACGCCCGCCCCGTCGCCCAAGGGCGGGCAGCCGACGGCGACGCCCTCCGGGCCCGCCCACGACTGAGGACCCTCGTGCACGGGGCGCCCAGCCGGGTCGCCTAGGGTAGGACGGTGATCCGCACCGCGCTCAAGCCCCGCTGGCTGGGGCTGCTCGCTCTCGTGGTGCTCGTCGTCCTCGCGTTCACCCGCCTCGGGCTGTGGCAGCTCGACGTCTCCAAGGACCAGGGAGCCAAGAAGGCCCTGGCCGAGGCCCAGGCCCAGCCCGCCGCCCCGCTGCACGAGATCGTCCGGCCGCACGCGGCGTTCGAGGGCGTCATGTCCAACCGCCGCGTCGAGGTGACGGGCGCCTACGACCCGTCCGGCCAGTTCCTCGTGCCGCAGCGACTGCTCGGGGGGCGCACCGGCTACTGGGTCGTGACGCCGCTCGACGAGCAGGGGACGCGGGCGCGTGTGGCCGTCGTGCGGGGCTTCGTGACCAGCCCGGCGGCGGCCCCGGCCGCGCCCCGCTCGACGGTGACGGTGACCGGGACGCTGGCGCCGGGCGAGTCGCCTTCCGACGCGGCCGTGCCCGCCGGCCAGCTCGGCTCCATCGACCTCGCGGTGCTGGTCAACCGGTGGCCGCAGGACCTCTACAACGCCTTCGTCCTGGCCGGGTCCGAACGCCCGGACCTCGCCGCAGGCACCGCCCTCGAGCGCATCCCCCCGCCCCAGCCGGAGTCCCAGCTCAACGTGCGCAACGTCGCCTACGCGCTGCAGTGGTGGGTCTTCGCGGCGTTCGCGGTCTACCTCTGGTGGCGGATGGTGCGTGAGGACCACCAGTCCGGCATACGACCTGATCCCACCGACGACAACGACGACCCAGCCCCCGAGGAGAGACCGACCGATGACCACCCGGCCCCAGCCCTATGACAACCCGGAGACCGTCCGCAAGGCGCTCACGCCCTTCAAGGTCATGGCCTTCGTCGTCGGCGTCGGGCTGCTGCTGCTCGTGCTCGAGATGATCCTCAAGTACGGCTTCGAGAACGATGTGCTCGACTGGTGGGCCATGCCGCACGGCTTCCTCTACATGATCTACATCGCGTGCACGGCCAACCTCGGGTTCGCCGCCCGTTGGCCGCTCGGCAAGATGGTCGGCGTCATGCTCGCCGGCGTGGTGCCCCTCCTGTCCTTCTGGGTCGAGCGCAAGGTGGCCCACGAGGTCGACGGTAGGCTGGCCGCGTGAGTGAGTCCCTCCAGGCCAAGCCGGTTCTCGTCGTCGACTTCGGCGCGCAGTACGCCCAGCTCATCGCCCGTCGGGTGCGTGAGGCCGATGCCTACTCCGAGGTCGTGCCGCACACCTGGTCCACCGAGCAGATGCTCGCCAAGGAGCCCTCGGCGATCATCCTGTCCGGTGGGCCCTCGAGCGTGTATGCCGACGGCGCCCCCCGCCTCGACCCGGCGCTGCTCGAGGCGGGGATCCCCGTGTTCGGGATGTGCTACGGCTTCCAGGCGATGGTGCAGGCGCTCGGCGGGACCGTGGCCCACACCGGCCTCGGCGAGTACGGCGCCACGCAGGCACAGGTGAGCGACACCACCTCGACGTTGTTCAACGGTCAGCCGGCCGACCAGTCGGTGTGGATGAGCCACGGCGACTCGGTGACCGAGGCCCCCGACGGCATGCGGGTGACGGCGGCGACGTCGGGCGCCCCCGTGGCGGCGTTCGAGGACGACGAGCGGCGGCTCTACGGCGTGCAGTGGCACCCGGAGGTGCTGCACTCGACCTTCGGTCAACGCGTGCTGGAGAACTTCCTGGTCAGGGGGGCCGGCATCGACACCGACTGGACCCCGGACAACGTGGCGGACGAGCTCGTCGCCGCGGTGCGCGAGCAGGTCGGCGAGGATCGCGTGCTCTGCGCCCTGTCGGGCGGGGTCGACTCGGCGGTCGCCGCGGCGATCGTGCAGAAGGCCGTCGGCGACCAGCTCACCTGCGTGCACGTCGACCACGGCCTGCTGCGCGAGGGCGAGCGGGAGCAGGTGGAGCGGGAGTTCGTCGAGGCGACCGGGGTGGACCTGATCGTCTACGACGCACGGGAGCAGTTCCTGACCGCGCTGGCGGGCGTCACCGACCCCGAGACCAAGCGCAAGATCATCGGTCGCGAGTTCATCCGGGCGTTCGAGCAGGCGGCGCGTGACGTGGTCGAGGACCGCGGCGACGAGGAGCACCCCGTCAAGTGGCTGGTGCAGGGCACTCTCTATCCCGACGTCGTCGAGTCCGGCGGCGGCGAGGGCGCGGCCAACATCAAGTCCCACCACAACGTCGGCGGCCTGCCCGACGACCTGCAGTTCGCGCTCGTCGAGCCGCTGCGCACGCTGTTCAAGGACGAGGTGCGCCAGGTGGGCCTCGAGCTGGGCGTGCCCGAGGCCATCGTGTGGCGCCAGCCCTTCCCGGGGCCGGGGCTGGGCATCCGCATCATCGGAGAGGTGACGGCCGAGCGCCTGGAGATCCTGCGCCGCGCCGACGCCATCGCCCGCGAGGAGCTGTCCGAGGCCGGGCTGGACCGCGAGATCTGGCAGTGCCCCGTCGTGCTGCTCGCCGACGTGCGCTCGGTGGGTGTGCAAGGGGACGGCCGCACCTACGGCCACCCGATCGTGCTGCGACCCGTGTCCTCGGAGGACGCCATGACCGCCGACTGGTCGCGAGTGCCGTATGACGTCCTCGCCACGATCAGCAACCGCATCACCAACGAGGTGAGCGAGGTCAACCGGGTGGTGCTCGACATCACGAGCAAGCCGCCGGGCACCATCGAGTGGGAGTGACCCCGGGCGCGCACCCACCCCGGGCGTCGAGGGGCGACGAAACGGGGTTGTTCGTGCTGGTCAACCCCCCATTTGCCTCCTCGCAACGAGAGTGAGGGCGAGGTGAGGTGAGGGCGCGGGTGGGCGGCGCCCCCGGTCAGCGGTCGAGAGCGGACGCGGCCATCTCGGAGAGGTGCTCGATCGTCTCGATCCCGTGCTGCTGGGTGCTGACCTCGCAGCTGACGGCGGCCATCAGCAGCTCGTGCCCGGCCGCGGTCTGCACGCGCCCGGCCGAGGTCACGACCCAGCCGTCGGAGCGGGGGAGCCAGCCGTTCTTGAGCTGGGCCTCCTCGTGCGGGTTGGCCGCCGAGATGCCCCAGTCCTGCTCCTCCGACACGCGTCCGAGCAGGTCGAGCGCATAGTCCCGGCTGGCCTGGTTGAGCGGTCCGTCGGTGCGGACGAGGTTGCGCAGCAGGCGGACCTGGTCGGCGGCCGTGGTCGTGGTCAGGCCCCAGCGGTAGGCCGTGCCCGGCTCGGTCTCGGTCATCCCGAACCTCTTGTTGGCGGCCCGCACGCCCTCGTGCTGCCCGACGCGTCCCCACAGCGTGGTGGTGGCGTTGTTGTCGCTGTAGACGATCATCGAGGAGGTCAGTGCGCGGTCGGAGCCGCTCAGCTCCTGGCCTGCGTCCTGGCGCTGCAGCAGCAGGGTGAGCAGCACGTCGAGCTTGACCATGCTGGCCGTCTCGCACCGCTGACCCGGGTTGTGCTGCACCTGGCGGCCGTCGCTGAGGTCCACCGCGACGATGCCGACGTGGCCCTTGCGGCCCTTGAGGTAGGCACCCGCGGCCGCGTCGAAGCCCGCCTCGGTGACGCCCTCCGCCGCCGGGGTGGAGGTGGACGATGCAGCGGGGCTCGTCGTGGGTGCGGCCGCCGAGCTCGACGGTGAGGCGGCCGTCGTGGACGATGCGGCGGTGGTGGGCGACGCGCTGGTCGAGGACGGGCTACCGGCGGGCCGCTCGTCGTCGGTCGGGGCGATGACGGTGTGGGTGACGGCGGGGGCCGTGACCGTCACCGTCGAGGGGGTGGCAGCGCCGGACCCGCCGCACCCGCTCAGCCCGGCGGCGGCGAGCCCGAGGGCCAGGACGAAGGGGGGAGTTCGGTGCGGCACCCGCTCATTGTGGGTGAATCCTGAACCAGTCCCCTCATTGCGCCCGCGTGTCGTCGCCTGCGACCGGCGCCGAGACGAGTCGGGAGTGACGGCTCAGTGGGCGTGCGCGCGCATCCGGGCTGCCGCGGGCGCCTCGGAGAGCAGCGGCCCGTCGGGCGAGACCGACGCGGGCAGGTAGGCGCACGTGGGGTCGGAGGCAAGCGGGTCCCCGGTGACGGCATACGCGTGGGAGCGCGACCCGCCGCACACCTCGCGGAACTCGCACACCCCGCACTTGCCGACGAACTGCTGCGGGGTCCGCAGCGACCGCATGATCGGCGACTCGCGATAGATCTGCGGCAGGGGGGTCTCGCGGACGTTGCCGGCGCGGTGGGGGAGGAAGCCCGACGGGTAGACCCACCCCTGGTGGTCGATGAACACGAAGCCGCGACCCGAGTTGACGTCGATCGGTGGCCGGGCGGGGCGCTCGCGCACCTCGCGGTCGCCGAGCAGCTCGGCCGTGGCGAGCGTGAGCCGGCGGTAGAGCTCGCCCCGCGCCCCGAGGTCCGCGCCGTCCCGCTCGGCCGCGAGGCGCTGCAGCACGACGCGGCGGTAGTGCGGCGCCTCGGTGGTCTTGATGCCGATGAAGCGAGAGACGTCGACGAGCCAGTGCAGCACGTCCTCGACCTCGTCGGCCGTGAGGGCCTCCAGCTGCTGCCCGCGCCCGGTGGGGACGAGGAAGAACACGCTCCACAGCTTGGCGCCGAGGTCGAGGACGGTCGTGAGCAGCCGCGGCAGCTCCAGCACCGTCGAGCGGGTGACGGTCGAGTTGATCTGCAGCCGGAAGCCCGCATCGGTGACCATCCGCGCCGACTCCAGCGTCCGCTCGAAGGTGCCCTCGAAGCCGCGGAAGGCGTCATGCGTCGGAGCCTGCGCCCCGTCGAGCGAGAGGGACACCGCCTTGCCGCCGGCGTCGCGCAGCTCGGCCAGTCGCGCGGTGGTCAGGTTGGGGGTCGCCGAGGGCGACAGGGCCATGGACAGGCCGAGGGAGGTGCCGTATGCCGTGAGCTCGGCGAGGTCAGGGCGCTCGAAGGGGTCGCCGCCGGTGAGCACGACGAGGGGGTAGGGCTTGGGGAAGGACGCGATCTGCTCCAGCAGGGCACGGCCCTCGTCGAGGGTCAGCTCGAGGGGGTCGCGGCGGGTGATCGCGTCGGCGCGGCAGTGCAGGCACGCGAGCTGGCAGGCCCGGGTGACCTCCCAGATCGTGATGAAGGGCTTGTCCGCGACGTCGTGCCGCTGGTGGCGGACGGCCTTGGCGAGGTCGGGACCGGGGGAGCTCATCGCAGGGGCCTCTCGGTGAGGGTGGTGACCGCCTGCAGGGCGGAGGTGACGCAGCCGCTGATCCCCGCGCCGTCGTGGGAGGCGCCGGCGACGACGACGCCCGGCAGGTCACGGGCCAGGGCGGCGCGGGCCGTGGCCAGCCGCTGCTGGTGCCCGACGACGAGCTGGGGTGCCGTGTCGAGCCAGCGGTGCAGCCGCGTCTCGACGGGCTGCGCGTCCAGGCCGGTGAGCTCGCGCAGGTCGGCGAGCAGCAGCTCGATCAGCTCGGCGTCGGTGTGGTCGTCGACGATCGTCGAGCCGTCGCGGCCGGCGGACAGGCGCACGAGCGTGGTGTCGCCGCCGGACAGCTGGGGCCACTTGGAGGACAGGAAGGTCGCCGCCTTGAGGCGCAGCCCGAGCCGGCTCGGGATCATGATGCCGGTGCCGTCGGCGATGGGGCGGCACCGCTGCGCCGCGGCAGCGGGTAGCGCCACGAGCACCGAGGCCAGCGACGCGGACCGCACGCGGGCGAGCGGTGCGGCGGCGTCGGGGGAGGCGTCGGCCAGGACACGGGCGGCGACGGCGGCGTTGACTGCGAGGACCACGGCGTCGGCGTGGTGGTCCTCGCCGGAGGCGGTGGTCACGGCATACGACCCCTGCTCGGTTCGTCGCACGGAGGCGACGGGTGAGGACAGGCGCACGTCGACGTCCACGCCCTGGAGGAGGTGATCGGTGAGGGTGGACAGTCCCTGCGGCCAGGTCGCGAACATCGACGGCGCCACGCTCGGACCGGCCTTGCGCGTGCGCACCGACAGGGTGAGCGAGCGGCCGTCCCGCGCGACCGCCGCGAGCATGGGCGACGCCGCCTGCAGCGACAGCTGGTCGATGTCGCCGGAGTGCAGCCCACCCAGCATGGGGTCGACGAACGAGTCGGCGATCTCGTCGCCGAACCGCTCGCGCACGAAGCGCCCCACCGACATGTCACCCTCGACGCGGTGGCGACGCGCGACGAGCGGCTCGAGGGCGGCGCGGGCCAGCCCGGGGGCCGAGACGATCCCGGAGCGGACCACGGGCATCAGCTGGGTCGGTCCGGTGGGCCCCACGCCCTGCGGCAGGCGGCGCAGCCCGCGGCGGGTCGCGAGCCAGGTGGCGCCGGGGTTGGACCGGATCATCGAGTCCTCGAGACCGAGCTCGCGCACGAGGGCCGTGACGGCGGGGGACGCGAGGTGGACCGCCTCGGCCCCCAGCTCGCAGCGCCGCCCGGCGAAGTCCACGCTCCAGACCTGCCCCCCGACGCGGTCGCCGGCCTCGAGGACGGTCACGCGGGCGCCGGCTTGGGCGAGCCGGCGGGCGGCGAGCAGGCCGGTGACCCCCGCGCCGACGACGACGGCGCGGGCGGGGACGGAGCCCCCGGGGACGGAGCCCTCAGGGACGGAGGGCGTAGGGGCGTCGGGCATGAGATCAACCCTAACGAGCGCCTCCCCGGGGCGACGCGGCGGGCTTGGCCTTTGTCCCCGCATACGTCGTGTTTTTTGGTGCCAAGGCAAGATGGTCGTATGTCGTCGACCGAGACCGCGCCTCCCGCGCCGCCCGTGGCCCAGCTGCACGGGCACGCGCGTCGCTGGGCGCTCGCCGTGGCCGCCGCCGGACTCCTCGTCCTGCTCGTCACCGTCGCGTGGAACGTCTACGCCCCCTGGGGGCAGCGGCTCGACACCCGGGCCTTCGGCTCGATCGCCATCACCGAGACCTTCCGCCACCAGCACATCGGCACGGTCCTCGCGGCGGTCGAGGTGCGCGCCCTCGCCGCCGCGCTCGCCGTCTGCGTGGTCCTCGCGGCGTGGCGACGCCGGTTCGACCTGGCCCTGGGCGCCCTCGTCGTGGTGGTCGGCGCCAACCTCATGGCCTACCTCACCCGCACCCACCTCGTGCACCGGCCCGACTACGGGCTCGACCACCTCGGCCCGCTCAACTCCTCGCCGAGCGGTCACGCCGTCGCGTCCTGCTCCATCGCCATCGCCATCGTGCTGGTGACGCCGATGACGATCCGCCTGTGGGTCACCTTCTTCGCCGCGCTGTGGGCGAGCTGGGCCGCCCTCGGGGTCGTCGTCGTGCGGATGAACCGACCCGGAGACGTCGTCGCCGCGATCGCGCTCGTGGCCCTGTGGACGGGCGTCGGGGTCGGCGTCGCGGCCCTGGTCGCCGGTCGCCCCCACCAGCGCCGGATGCTGCGGGACTACCGCACGCAGGTCCGCGGGCTCGGGTGGCAGCGGACCCGGGAGACGCGCGTGTCCAACGCCCCCTACGGCCTGACCCTGCTGGTCCTGTCCGGGCTGTCGGCCGTCGTGGTGATGGGCGTGCTGCTCGTGTCGTGGGGGGTCGGCGTGCTGTCCAACCCCCTGGGCCTCGTCCTCGGCATCGGCTCGCTGCTGCTCATCGGCGGGCTCGTGGGTGGGCTCGTCGGCGCGACCTCGCGCGCCGTGGAGAAGTACCTGCGCTGAGCGTGCCCCGCGCTGGTGGGGCGGCCCCGAGGGGGACGACCGCCCTGTCTGTATGCCGCGCGCCCGGCCCCCTCGCGAGGGGGCCGGGCGCGCGGCATACGGCCTGGTGGGGCCGCTCAGCGAGCGGGGCCGTTCTTGGGCCGGACCGTCAGGGTCACGCTCGCGGGGTAGGTCTGGCGACCGGTCAGCGTCAGCGTGTGCGCGCCGACCGCCGTGCTGGTGGGCACGGTCCAGCGCAGCGTGCCGGCGCCGGTGGCGTCGACGGTGACCGTGCCGACGACCCGGTCGCCCCAGCGCACCGTGACAACGTCCCCGGGCTTCCAGCCGGCCAGGGTCAGGGTGACCTTCTGGCCGGGCTTGCGGACGGTCTCGTCCAGCGTGACCGTGCCGGGCTGGTAGAGGTGCAGCGCGGGGCGCACGCGCGCGACCTGCGGGTCGTGGTCGGAGGTCTGCACCGCGAACTCGGCGTTGATGTGCGCGACCTGCACGGACGTCGAGTCCTTGAGGTTGGCCGAGACGAGGACGTGGTCGAGGGTCTGGCTGATCCCGTTGAAGATGTAGGAGTAGCGCTCGTTCTCGGGCAGCGTCCACATGGTGTCGTGCAGCAGCGCCCCGTCGGCCGTGAGCGTCCGCATCGGCGCCGAGAACTGGTAGTCGTTGAAGTCGCCCCCGAGGATGACGTTGGCCTGCGGGTCGACGGCCTTGACCTGCTCGACGAACGCGCGCAGCGACTGCGCCTGCTGGGTCCGCTGCACCTCCGAGGCGCGGTTGGGCGGCTGGAAGCGCCCGTCGGCCGAGTCGTCGCCCCCCTTGGAGTTGAAGTGGTTGGCGACGACGATGACCTTGCGGCCGCGGTAGACGAACTCGCCGGCCAGCGGCTTGCGGGAGGCGTTCCAGGCCGGGTTGGTCGGGTCGACGCGACCGGGGCTGGCCGACAGGGCGGGGGTGTCCTCGAGGCCAGGGGTCGTGTCCTTGGTGACGGTGGTGGCGCTGGTCGCCGTGCCGCCCGGGCGCTCGACGAAGGTCACCCGCTCGGGGTTGTAGAGCAGGCCTACGCGGATGTTGCCGCCGGGCTGCCCGCCGTCGCGACCGTCCTCGGGGTCGATGACCGCGGCCTGGTATGCCGGACCGCCCGCCGCCCGGATCGCCGCGATCAGCTTGGCCTCGGTGGTGTCGGAGGAGGTGGTGCCGTCGCTGGTGGCGCCGCTGTCGTCCTGGATCTCCTCCACCGTGATGACGTCGGGGGAGCGCAGGTTGGTGACGACGGACTGGCCGAGCGCGGCGTACTTGGCGTCGGTGTCGGTGGGCTTGAGGTTCTCGACGTTGAAGGTCGCGACGGTGAGCTGGTCGTCGGCGGCGGGGGCCACGACGGTGCGCTGCAGGCCGTTGTCGGTGTGGGTGCCGAGGCGGGTCGCGGCGATGGTGTAGCCGCCATACGTGGACCAGTCGACCGGGCCGGTCGTCGCGCCGGTGAGGACGTCGCCGACGTTGGCGGCGGGGACCTTGCCGTCGACCGGCATGACGAGCATGCGTCCCGTGGGGGTGCGGTCGTAGTCCGCGATGTAGGTGCCGCCGCGCGGGGTGCGCAGCTCGTCCGGCTTGGTCTGCACGTAGATCTCGCCGTACTGCGGCTGACCGGGGCCGACGACGCGGGCGTCGCCGACGGTGACGAGCTCCCCCTCGTGGGACTCGTACCACTCGATGGCGGAGCGCCGGGGGTCCAGGGTGAGGTCCTCGACGTTGCCGCTCGGGGGCTTCGGGGCGTAGGTGTCGGGCAGGTCCGCCGGCAGGGTGAGGGCCTGGGGGAGGGCGTTGCCCCTGGAGAGGACGTTGACGACCGGCTGGGTGATCTCGGTCATCGACAGGTTGGGGGTGGTGGCGACCGTCTCGCCGCTGGACAGGGGGTAGTAGTCGGTGACCTGCCCGCTGACGAGGACCGCGTCGCCCTCCTTGACGGTGATGGGCGCCGAGGCGGTGTAGACGAAGACGCCGGTGGAGGCGTTGGCCTTGGCCGGGTCCTTGGTGGGCTGCTGGATCCAGAATCCCTTGGTGCGGCCCGCGGCGCGCACGCCCGTGACGACGCCGGGGACGTTGGTGACCGCCTGGCCCTTGAGCGGGGAGATGAAGCCGGGGCCCTGGATGTCCTGGATGGTCGTGCTGCCCGGGGTCGGCGTCGGGGTGGGGGTGGGGGTCGGCGTGGGCGTCGGGTCGGTGGGGCCGGTGCCGACGGTGACCTCGGCGGGGGTCGGCGCGCCGGACGTGTAGTCCTTGCTGTTGTCCCAGCCGCTCGCCGGCGCGGGGAGCGCGCGCGAGATGGAGGTGGCGTTGGTCGTGGCGGGGGCGGCGGCCACGACGTAGTCCGTCGCCGAGCCCCACCCGACGTAGTCCACGACGCCGGGGGCAGCGTCGCAGTCCGCTCCGCAGGCGAGGGCCGTGGCGGTGCTGACGAGGGCGATCCGGCCCGCGGTGCCGGACATCGCGATGGTGCCCTGGACGTCGGTGCGCGGCAGGGGGGCGGCGGCGGTGTTGGCACCCGGGGCCTCGGCCACCACATACGTGCTGCGCGCGGCGATGGTGCCGGTCAGGGCCGTGCGCTGCCAGGAGGTGCCGGTGGCGGAGGCGTACTGCACCGACCACCCGTCGAGGCTGACCGACTGGTCCGAGGAGTTGTAGAGCTCCACGAAGTCGTTGCGGTAGGGGGCGCCGGTGTTGCCGCCCCCGCCGAAGACCTCCGAGATCACGACGGGGCTGGCCTGGTCGACGGCCTGGGCCACGACCGGCCCGGCGGTGGCGGTGGCGGTGGTGGCGAGCAGGGCGACGGCGCTGATGCGGCTGACGGCGCGCAGGTGGATGCGCATGGTGGGGGCTCCTGGGCTGGGACGGGCGCGACGGTGGCGTCGCGGGGGGAGTGATCGAACGGTAACCCCGTGTGACCTCCCCTAGGGGGATCGGCAGGTGACCAAGCGGTGTCGCGCGGGTGAGCACTCGGAGTCGCCCGCTCATCCCGGTAGGCAGGTGTTGGTTTGCCACTTGACTTGTCAACCGTCTACTCGCGGCTGCCGGCGGTTGTGGCCCATTAGAGTGGACAAGGGGAACTAAGGCGTGCCACCCAGGTAGTCGTCAGGTTCAATCCTTCTGGGCCGGAAAACGATTTTCTCAAGGCCAATGCAAAGATTGTATGACGCAGGGCAGTTTCGGGCTCGATACTATTAGGAGCATGCGTGATGGGTGAAAGAGTGCGAGAGCTTAGGCTGGAGTGGTGCATGCGGGGAGATTCGATAATAGTGTTCCTACAGCGATGGAATCAGTGGGCGAATGCCGCATGCCGTGCAGCGAGCATCGTCTGGATATCGGTGGATGACGGTCCTCGCATAAAGTCAGAAGACGCGTGGTCTGAGTCGTTGAGGTCATGCTCTGAGAACACAATCGTAGACTTATCTACTCGTTTGGGAGAAGGGGGTTTTGTAACAGTCCTCCCTAGTCAATACATGGTCATTCGACTCGAGGTTGCGGAAATCGATCAATGGTCCGATAGTCAATTTCAGCTATACCGCGAAGCGTTGCGCGCCTCCACGTCTTGGGCGCCGATCCTGTTTGCCTACGCATATATCGTTGAGGGCGTAATCGTGAAGAATGGAAAAGCGTACTATGATGGACGCAGTGAGTGGGTCCCGAATCCCGCACAGCGGGGGGTCTTTTATGGCTTACCAGCTGCCCCTCCTTGGCTTACTTGGTATGGCCCAAGTTATGCGCCACTCATTGATCCTCCCCGCGGAGCCGTGGTGGAAGAATTGTCTGGCGGTTTGTGGGTCGCACTATCTCCGAACCCCATGTCGCGTCGTGAAATCGTGGCATCGTTTGGCGTCCATAATCCCGATTTTCGGGCTGTGGAGTATTACGACCATCCCCAAGACGTAGGCCCTAGTCAGCGGCCCGCAACGAAGGCGCCCGACGGCGTTGTCTTAGGACTGGTCTAAAAGGGTTTACGATGTCAGAGGGTGAGGCGGCCGAGCTCAGTGCTGGCTCAGATGTAAGGAAGGTCGTAGCGTTGTACGCGGTCTATCAGGGCACTCGCCTTCGGCCAGGGGGACAGTGAGGTTTTCTCACCAGAGGCGTGTGTTTGAGGTCGGTACGAGGCTGTGACCTGGGAGGACGGCGTGTCGGATAGGACCAGGTGGTGCCTGGTGGTCAGGCTCGGTTTCACTCCTGTCCCCGCGCCTGAACCGAGCCCCGCGTGCTGTCCTATCGTGCCACCCTGCCCGTCCCGTTGTTCGTCGTGCGTCGCGTGTCGGCGTGGCTGCAGGCCCACCGCCGGGCCCATGACAAGCGGCCGTGGCAGCGGGCCGCGACGTGCTGGACCCAAGCCGTCCTGGTCCTGCGCTGGTTGATCGACGCCACCGGCGGGGGCCTTGCCCCCGGATCTTGGACACGGGGTGTGATTACGCAGCTGTCGGCAGCGTAGCGGTGAAGTCGGTCTCGTAGGCGACCGGTGAGGTGTAGCGGCACCAGGAGTGGCGTCGCTTGGTGTTGTAGCGGGTGAGCCACTTGAAGACCTGCCGGCGGCAGGCCAGCTCGTCGGTCCAGCAGGCGGCTTCTTGGAGGATCTCGCGCTTCAGCGTGGCGTTGAACGACTCCGCGAGTGCGTTGTCGGCCGACGACCCGACGGCACCCATGGACTGGGTGACGCCGAGCTTCCGGCACAGCTTCGCGTAGGCCTTCGAGCAGTAGACCGACCCATGGTCGCTGTGAAACACCGCGCCCTTGAGGCTGCCCCGTGTCGCGGCAGCTGCCCTCAGGGCGTCTTCGACCAGCTCGGTGCGCATGTGGTCGGCGATCGCCCAGCCCGCGAGCCGCCGGGAGTAGCAGTCGATGACGGTGGCCAGGTAGAGGTTCGTCCCGTCTGCCAACGGCAGATAGGTGATGTCGCCGACGTAGCGCCGGTTCGGCGCGTCGGCGGTGAAGTCCCGTTTGAGCAGGTCGGGGTACTTGTGTCCCGACGGCTCGGGGATCGTGGTCCGCACCCGACGCTTCTTCACATAGCCGCAGATGCCCTCGGCCCGCATCACCCGGGCGACGCGCTTGTGGTTCACCCGCTCACCGCCGGCGGGGGCGTTGTCGTTCAGCTCGGCGGTGATCCGCGGCGCACCCTGGGTGTTGTCCTCGGCGTGAATGGTCCGGATCCGTTGCGCGAGATCCGCATCGGCCTGGGCACGCGCCCGGCGTGCCGGGGCTGCTTGGAGCCAGGCGTAGAACGATGAGCGCGTCACCTCGACGAGCTCGCACAGTCGCTTCACCTCGAAGGTGGCGGAGTTGTCGGCGACGAACTGGAAGCGACTCACCAGCGCGTCTCCCCGGCGAAATACTTGGCCGCCCGCTGGAGGATCTCCCGCTCGGTGGTCAGCTTGGTGGTCTCGACCTCGAGCTCGTTCACCCTTGCCTCGAGCCGGGCGATCTTCTGCTCCGGCGTCTCACCCTCGGGCGCAGACCGGCTCGTCGTCGTGGTCGTCTTGGACTGCAATGGGCTGGAGGTCAACGTCCCATCGACGGCGGTCTTCTTGCCGGTCCCGTAGACCTCGAGCCAGTGCCGCAGCGTGCCGCGCACGATGCCGAGGTCCTCGGCGATGCCGCGGACCGTGGCGCCTGGGGTGGACTCGTACAAGTCGACGGCCTGACGACGGAACTCCTCGGAGTAGTTCTTCCTGGCCATGATTCCTGGATCATCTCGCTTCCCCAGCACCAGGTGCTGGATTCAGCGTGTCCAAGAACCGGGGTCAGGCCCCCGTGCACCGACTCGCGCGTGGTCACGGCCTGTCCCAGGCCACCGCGTACTGGTACCTGCACGAAGCCATCACCGTCGTCGCCGACCACGCACCGACCCTCGAGGACGTCCTGGCCGTCCAGCTCGACACGGGCGCACCGTTCGTGTGCCTGGACGGCACCCTCATCCACACCACCCGCTGCTCCGCCCGTTCCACCAGCGGCGACGGCGCCGTCAAGGGGTACGACGCCTGGTACTCGGGCAAGCACCACGCCCACGGCGGCAACGTCCAGGTCCTCACTGAGTGTGCCAGTCTGAAGTGGGGGACTGTCCGGCTAACGGTGTAAGTGGCGTTTGCATGGTCAGCGGTCCTCCGCCGCGGGCATGCGGTCGGCGAAGGTGATGGCGAACGCGTTCAGTGCTGGCTTCCACCTAGTGACCCATCTTCTCTGTCCGGTGCCCTTGGGGTCCAGTGATCGGGTGACCAGGTAGAGCGTCTTCATCGCGGACTGCTCGTTCGGGAAGTGCCCACGGGCTCGGACCGCGCGCCGGTAGCGGGCGTTGAGCGACTCGATCGCGTTGGTCGAGCACAGGACCTTGCGGATCTCCTCGTCGTAGTCCAGGAACGGGATGAACTCCTCCCACGCGTTGTCCCACAACTTCTTGATCGCCGGGTAGGGCGTGCCCCACTTCTCGGCGAACTCCTCGTACCGTGCCCGGGCCGCCTCGGGGCTGGGGGCGGTGTAGATCGGCTTCATGTCGCGGGCGATCTGGTCCCAGTACTTCCTGCTGGCGTACCGGAAGGTGTTGCGGATCAGGTGGATGATGCAGGTCTGCACGATGGCCTGGGGGAAGGCCGCGTTCACGCTGTCCGGCAGACCCTTGAGGCCGTCGCAGACGATGAAGAAGACGTCCTTGACGCCGCGGTTGCGCAGCTCGGTCAGCACCGCGAGCCAGTACTTGGCCGACTCCCCGTCACCGTCACCGGCCCACATGCCCAGGATGTCCTTGTGCCCGTCCAGGTCGACCCCGATCGCGGCGTAGAACGGGCGGTTGCGGACCTGACCGTCGCGGACCTTGACCATGATCGCGTCGATGAAGATCGCGGCGTAGACCTTCTCCAGGGGTCTGGCCCACCAGGACTGCATCTCCTCGATCACCCGGTCGGTGATCCGCGAGATCACGTCCTTGGACACCGACGCGCCGTACACCTCGGCCAGGTGCGCGGAGATCTCCCCGGTGGTCAGACCCTTGGCGTACAGGGACAGGACTAGGTCGTCCAGGTCGGACAGGCGCCGCTGCCGCTTCTTGACCAGCTGGGGTTCGAACGTGCCGTCCCGGTCCCGGGGCACGGTGATCTGCACCGGTCCGCAGTTGTCGGTCAGGACCGTCTTGGTCCGGGTGCCGTTGCGGGAGTTGCCCCGGTTACGGCCCTCGACGGCGTGCTTGTCATAGCCCAGGTGCTCGGACAGCTCCTCATCCAGCGCGGTCTCGATGACCGTCTTCGTCAACGCCTTCAGCAGCCCGTCCGGGCCGGTCAGCGCCATGCCGGCGTCCTTGGCCTGGAGCACCATCTGTTTGATCACGGCCAGCTCGGCCGGCGTCAGCTCCCGCTCCGGACCCGCGTCCGGGATCGGCCCGAACGCCTCCCCGGGCGGTGGACCGCCCGGATCGCCCGGGTCCTGGCTCTTCTTCGGTGAAGGTGGACTCACAGCCACCAGTGTCTCGGTCATGACGACCCTCCTGCCCCAACCGGGGCGCTAGGGCCACTTACACCGTTAACGCGATAGACCCCCAAGCCCAGCACGAGGTGGAGCCGTCAAGCCAGTAAGTCCCCGGACTCGCCGGGGCGGTTCATGTGCGCGGAGCCGGCACCGATGTGGTCAGCGGTTGCTGTTGAGGCGTTGCAGTGCTTGATCGAGTTGTTCTGGAGGGTGCCATACGGGCAGGCGGAGCATGGTGGTGTGTCCATTGTGGGCGGAGAAGGCGTGTCCTGGGGTGAGTCGGACATGGTGGCTGGCGGCGTGGGCTGCGAGGGCGGCGGTGTCGGTGTGGGTGTTGACCCATAGGCCGGAGCCTCCGTCGATGGGTTCCCAGGTCCAGTCGGGGCGCCACGTGGTGAGCACGTCGGTGGTGTTGGTCAGGGCTTCGCGCAGCATGTCGATGCGTTGGGTGCGGGCTTGGGTGGTGTGGGTGAGCAGGCGGCAGGCGATGAGTTGGTCGCTGATCGAGGTGCCCAGGTCGAGTGACTTTCGTAGCTCGACGAGTGTGGTGATGCGCAGCCGGGAGGCTCGAATCCATCCGATGCGCAGTCCGCCCCAGAACAGTTTTGACAGGCTGCCGATCGTGATGAGCAGGTCGGGGTCCATGGCTTGGGCCAAAGGGGCGGTTGTGGTGGGCTGCCAGGCCAGGTCTGCCATGGAGTGGTCGTCGATGATGACCAGGCCGTGGCGGTTTGCGGTCTCGGCGATTGCTTGTCGTGTGGCGGGGCTGGTGGTGTGCCCGGTGGGGTTGTGGATGCTGGTCTGGACGTAGGCGAGGGCGGGGTGTCGACCGGCGGCGTGGTCGAGGTGGTTGATGTCGATGCCGTGTCGTAGGCGGCGGATCCCGCGAATGCGGGCGCCGCGTCCTCGAAGGATGGTCAGGGCTCCGCGGTAGGTGGGTTCCTCGACCAGGGCCAGGTCGCCAGTGCCGGCAAGGGCGCTGAGCGTGATCAGCGCGGCTTGCTGTGCTCCGGAGGTGATCATGATCTCCTCGCTGCTGGTGGGCATCCCGTCGCGGGTGAGGCGGTCGGCGAGGGCTTGGCGCAGTGGGGGGATGCCGGCGGGGAAGTATCCGTCGGTGGCGAGGTAGCTGTGCGACATGCCCGAACCGGTGTGGGACAGCACCTCCACAGCTGTGGGAGATGCTGGCAGGGCGCCACTGGACAGGTCGATGACATGACCGGGGGCGCGGGTGAAGGACAACGGCCGTCCGCTGGCGTGTCCCATCGAGTAGCCCCTGGTGGGGGTCACCCGGGTTCCTGAGCCCTGTCGGGCGACGGTGCGGTGATCAGCGGTGAGGGTGTCATAGGCGGTGGTGACCACGCCGCGTGAGACGCCCAGCGCGTGGGCGAGGCTTCGCTGGGGTGGGAGGCCGGCCCCCGGGGGCAGAGCGCCCACATCGATGAGTTCGGCGAGTGCTGCGGTCAGTTGGGTAGCGAGGCTACCGGCGCCGTCACTCCAGGTGCCGAGCATCCCGGCCAGTTCCAAGGCCGGTACGCGCCAGTCGGACATGTGTCCAGTGTTGCCTGCGCCGGTGTTGAAGGGCCAATAGGGCCTGATTGGCCCTTCGCGTGGGCTGGGTGGTTTGCCTAGCGTGGCGGGCAGACATCAAGCACAAAGGAGTGACATGGCCACCGTCGCGTTGTTGGGAACACTGGACACGAAGGCTGAGGAGTACGGCTGGTTGTCGCGGGAACTGTCTCGTCATGGTGTGGAGGTCCTCACCATCGATGTGGGATCCTTCTCGACCTACCCGCACGCCCATGTCTCGGCCGACGCGGTGCTGGCGGCGGCGGGGGTGGATCCCGACCAGGTCAGGGCGCGCCGTGATCGTGGCGAGATGATGACCGCCATGGGTCAGGGTGCAGCGACGCTGGTGCGTGAGCTGGCCCAGCAGGGAAAGATCCATGCGTTGTTGTCGGTGGCCGGGTCCGGAGGGTCGTCGGTGGCCGCACCGGCGATGCAAGCCCTGCCGGTCGGCTTCCCCAAGCTGCTGGTTTCAACGATGGCCTCTGGCGATGTGCGCCCCTACGTCGGTGACGTCGACGCGATGCTGATGTATTCGGTGGTCGACGTGGCGGGCATCAACTCCATTTCCACTCAGGTCCTGGGCAATGCGGTCGCAGCCGCCGCCGGAATGGCCACTGAGTACGAACGCAGGCTCGGCGATCAGACACAGGAGCACAAGCCGTTGATCGGCGTGACGATGTTCGGCCTCACGACCCCGGCCGCCGACGAGGCTCGCAAGCGACTGACCGAGCTCGGCTACGAGGTCTTGGTCTTCCACGCCACCGGGACCGGTGGACGGGCGATGGAGAAACTCATCGATTCCGGACTGCTGGCGGGTGTGTGTGACCTGACCACCACCGAACTCGCCGACGACCTGGTCGGCGGGGTCCTCAGCGCTGGCCCCGGCCGCCTCGAAGCCGCAGGGCGGTGCGGCTTGCCGCAGGTGGTCAGCCTGGGAGCCCTCGACATGGTCAACTTCGGCCCTCGCGACAGCGTCCCCCAGCAGTTCAACGACCGTCACCTCCTGGTCCACAACCCCACCGTCACCCTGATGCGCACCACCCGCGAGGAGATGGCAGAACTGGGTCAACGCATCGCCTCGAAACTGGCCCACGCCACAGGCCCGACGGAAGTGTTCATCCCACGGCAGGGCCTCAGCGGCATCGACATCGCCGGTGGCCCCTTCCACGACGAGGACGCCGACCGGGCACTGTTCGCCGCACTCCACGACGGCCTCCACGGCACCAACGTCCCCATCCATGAGCTGGACCAAGACATCAACTCCACGGGCTTCGGACGCGCCATGGCCGAGGCGCTGGATGCCATGATCCGCACGAAGTCCTAGCTCGTCCGCCCACCACAACCCTCGCAAACACACCACATGTAAGGAGAATCCATGTCTCGCCACGAGATCCTTGATCGTTTCCGCGCCCAGGTCGCAGCTGGAACCCCCATCATCGGCGGCGGTGCCGGCACCGGGATCACGGCGAAGTCTGCCGAGGCTGGCGGCATCGATCTGCTCGTGATCTACAATTCGGGCCGGTTCCGCATGGCGGGGCGTGGTTCGTTGTCTGGGCTACTCGCCTATGGCGATGCGAATGCCATCGTGATGGAGATGGCCAATGAGGTGCTGCCCGTGGTCAACAAGACCCCCGTGCTAGCCGGCGTGAACGGGACCGACCCGTTCCGTGTCATGCCCTACTTCCTGCAGCAGATCAAGGACATTGGTTTTGCCGGGATTCAGAACTTCCCGACGGTTGGTCTGATTGATGGCGTCTTCCGGGCCAACCTTGAAGAGACCGGTATGGGGTATGGCCTGGAGGTCGACATGGTGCGTCAGGCCCACGAGCTTGACCTGATCACCTCGCCCTATGTCTTCGACGAGGAGCAGGCCAAGGACATGGCCAAGGCAGGCGCCGACATCCTCGTGCCCCACATGGGCCTGACGACTTCTGGCAGCATCGGCGCCCAGACGGCGCTGACGCTGGACCAGGCAGTGGAGAAGGTTCAGACCCTGGCGGATGCAGCTCGATCGGTGAATCCCGACATTCTGTGCCTTTGTCATGGCGGGCCGATCGCCAACCCGGAGGATGCCCAGTACGTGCTGGACCACACGGACGGAATCGTCGGGTTCTACGGTGCCTCCTCGATCGAGCGATTCCCCACCGAGACCGGCATCAAGGAGCAGACCGAGAAGTTCAAGGCCATCACCTTCACCAAGTGACGCCCCGGTGCTCGACCGGCTCGTGGGTGGCGACAGACGCCGTCGCTACCCACGAGCCCCCACAACGCGGCCACTTTGGATGGGGTAAGTGGCTGGATAGGGTTGGGGCAGGCTTAGGGGTGGCTGCCCAGCGGTAGGGTGACGGACGTGTTGAGGACGACGGCCGCGATCGCGGCAGGCAAGCTCGCCCGGACGGCCTCGCGGCTGCGGGGTGGTGGCAGTGGCGGGTCGGCGCTCCCCGGGCTGGTGGCGGAGCGGATCGATCCCGGGTTCCTGCGGTCGACGCTCGGCGGGCTGCCGCGGGGGGTCGTCGTCGTCAGCGGCACCAACGGCAAGACGACGACCACCAAGATGGTCGTCTCCCTGCTGCGCGCCCACGGTCTGCGCGTGCTGACCAACCCGACCGGGTCCAACTTCACCCGCGGCGTGATCTCTTCGATGCTCGCCGAGCTGCCGCTGACCGGCCGCGTCGACGCCGACATCGCGGTGCTCGAGCTGGACGAGGCGCACGCCCTGAAGTTCGCCGAGGTCGTGACCCCCACCCACGCGCTGCTGCTCAACGTGGCCCGGGACCAGCTCGACCGGTTCGCCGAGATCGACTACACCGCAGGCCTGCTCACTCGCCTCGCGGAGCAGACCACGCGGGGCGTGGTGCTCAACCGCGACGACTCCTTCATCTCCCGCATCGACGAGCGGGTCCGGCCCGGCGCCGAGGTGCGGTGGTTCGGCGTGGACCCGTCCATCGCCGACCGGCTGCCCGAGCTGCAGGAGGCCGACGTGCGCTTCGCCGAGGCCGACGAGGTGCCGGCGGCCGGGCCGTCAGACGGCCTGCTCAAGCCGGTCGACGACCACTCGTTCACGGTGGCCTTCGGCGACGGCCACGACGTCGGGCCGGTGACGCTGCGTCAGCGCGGCCTCGCGGCCATGATCAACGCGACCGCGGCGACCTCGCTCGTGCGGCTGCTGCTGGGGGCGGAGTTCCGGCATACGACCGCTGCGGAGGCCCTGGCCTCGGTCACCCCACCGTTCGGGAGGGGCGAGGTCGTGGACGTCGACGGCCAGCCGCTCGAGCTGGTGCTGGTCAAGAACCCCGCCGGGTTCACCGTCGCGCTCGGCACCTATGGCACGACCCCGGTCGCGTCCATGATCGCGATCAACGACAACTACGCCGACGGGCAGGACGTCTCCTGGCTGTATGACGTGAGCTTCGAGTCCCTCCGCGATCTCGGCGTCGCCGTCACGAGCGGCGTGCGGGCCTATGACATGGCCCTGCGGTTGAGGTATGACGACGTGCCCGTCACCGCGGTCGAGCCCGAGCTCGAGGCGGCGCTGGACCTGTTCCTCGCCGAGCACCGCGACGAGCCCAAGCGGATCTTCTGCACCTACACCGCGATGATGGCGCTGCGCCGCGTGCTCGCCCAGCGCTACGACCTGCCGGACTTCGGCGAGGAGGCGAAGGCCTGATGAGCGAGTTCGCGAGCGCCCGGACGGCTGGGACCAGCAAGGGCACCGTCACCCTCGTCCACCTCTACCCGCGCGAGATGAGCATCTACGGCGACCTCGGCAACACGCGCGCGCTCGCGTCCCGGCTGCGCTGGCACGGCTATGACGTCGAGGTGGTCGGGCATGCGCCCGGCGACCGGCTGCCCGACGAGCCGCACCTCGTCGTCGGCGGCGGCGGCCAGGACTCCGGCCAGGCCCGCGTCGAGTCCGACCTGGAGCGGATCGGCGATCGCCTCAAGGAGCTCGCCGCCGACGGCTGCCCGATGCTCGCGATCTGCGGGATGTACCAGCTCTTCGGCAATGCCTTCGTCACCGTCGAGGGCCAGCGGCTGCCCGGCCTGGGCATCCTCGACGTCACGACGACCGGCAACGCCAAGCGCATGATCGGCGGCATCGTCCTGGACACGGAGTTCGGCGAGGTCGTGGGCTTCGAGAACCACTCGGGCTCCACGGTGCTCGGGCCGGACCAGCAGCCCTTCGGCCGGGTGCGGGCCGGTCAGGGCAACAACGGCAACGACGGCACCGAGGGCGCCATCACCGGGCACGTCGTCGGGACCTACCTGCACGGGCCGATCCTCCCGGCCAACCCCGCGCTCGCGGACGCCCTGGTCGGGTGGGCGGCGGAGCGGGCGACCGGCCGGGCCTTCGAGCCCGAGCCGATCGACGACACGTATGCCGACCACGCCCGCACCCGCCAGGTCCGCCGCCTCGTGGCCGGGACCCGTCGGCGCTGACGCCCTCTCGGGCGGGCGACCACACGGACCCGAGAGGTCACTTCTCGGTGCTTTCGGGGACGTTGGAACGTTCTCATCGCCCCGGGGGGTCACTTTTCGTCGTCTCGGCGGGGCCTGGCGGCGTGATGTGAGCTGGGGGCTCAGCTTGGGTCGTCTGGGGGTGCGTGGGCGGGCGCGGTCAGCAGGTGGCGGGGCGGCGGCCGGCATACCGGCCCTTGGTGAGCCACCAGACCAGCCCACCCAGCGCGCCCAGCGGCAGCTCGAGCAGGTGGGTGTAGATCGTGAAGAGCACGATGCCCGCGGCAGCCGGCGCGTGCGCGGCCCCGAAGCCGACCAGCGCGATCGCGGTCCCGGCCTCGGTGACGCCGACCCCGCCGGGCGTCACGCCGACGGCGGTCAGCAGCCGGCCGATGGCGAACGCCGCGAAGAAGTGCGCCAGCGACAGGTGCACCCCGGTGGCCCGCAGGCACAGCACGAACAGCGCGTACTGGAACCCGAAGAACCCGATCATCCCGAGGGTCATCGAGACCCAGCCGGTCTCGACCACGTGGCCGATGCGGGCGCGCAGGTCGGCCACCAGGGCGTCGACGCCCTGCCCCGGGCGGCGTCGGACCCGGCGCACCAGCGGCCCGATCACGCGGTCCAGCAACCGGCCGGTGGTCGTGGCCACGCGCTCCGAGGCGATGACGGCGACGAACCAGCCCAGCAGCCCGAGCCCGACGAGCGCGCCGACCGCGGCGCCGCGCGCCACGCCGGGGGGCATGGGTTCGCCGGCGAGCAGCAGGACGCAGATGCCGAGCACGGGCAGCGCCATCCGGCCGAGGACGTTCCAGACGCCGCTGACGATGAGGGAGGTGGAGATGTCACGGGGGGTGAAGCCCCAGGAGCGATACATGCCGTATGTCGCCGCCGCCCCCATCGCCCCGCCGCCCGGCAGCAGGTTGCCGGCCGCGGAGCCGGCGACGTTGACCATGAGCGCCTGCGGGTGCGTCAGCCCGGCCAGCGATCCCGTCAGCGTGAACGTGTAGCACCACAGCGCCGCGAGCATGAGCACGAACAGGCCGATGATGTTGGCCCAGCTGAGCGCGTCGAGGTGCGCCAGCAGGGCGGCCCACGACGTCTCGGCGAAGTGCGGCAGCCCCCAGGCCAGCAGCGCGATCGCGAGCCCCGTGCCGAGGACGGCCTGCAGGGCGGTGCGCCACCATGGTCGGCGCTGGTCGATGCCCTCTCCCCCCGGAGCCATGCTCAGCCCAGCCCGTCGAAGACGTCCCGGGCGACCGGCGACCCCGGCGGTCGCGAGGCGTCCACGAACCACTCGCGCCCGAAGACCAGGCCGTAGAGCGGGCGGGGGATCCGGAGGAAGGCCGCCAGGGTGCGGTCGCCGTCGTCCGCGGCGGCCTGGGAGGCGTGGGCCCGCATCGAGGCCCGCTTGGCGGCGATGTGCCGACGGACGTCGATGCGGTGGGTGATCTCGGCGCGGGCGGAGTAGGCGCGGTCGAAGGAGGCCCGGTCGAACTCGGGCGGGAAGGGATAGACGAGCGCGGCGAGGTCCAGGGCGCGGCAGATCGTGTCGCGCGGGACGGTCGCCTGCAGCACGTGGGGCGTGCCGGCGAGCTCGGCGGCCCGCGCGCCGACGTGGTGCACCTGGACGTGGTCGCGGTGACCGTAGCCGCCGTTGCGGTCGTAGGTCAGCAGCACGTCGACCGACTCCTCGCGCAGGATCCGCGCCAGGCGCTCGGCGGCCTCGTCGACGTCGGCGCGCACGAACCTCGTCATGCCCTCGGGGTCGGGGTAGAGCTCGGAGCCGGACCCGCTGTCGGCGTAGCCCAGCCACTCGACCCGTGCCACGCCGAGCGCTGCGCACGAACGCATGAGCTCGCCGAGTCGCCGCTCCCCGAGGGACCGGGCGGCGGAGCCGGCATACGAGCTGGAGGTCAGTCCGAGGTCACCGTCCGTGGCGGTGACCACGATGACCCGGTGCCCCTCGGCGGCGGCCCGGGCCAGGGTGCCGGAGGTGAGCAGGGCCTCGTCGTCGGGGTGGGCGTGGAACGCGAGCAGTGTGTGAGCCATCGTGGTCATCCTCTCGCATGGCAGGGTGGATGTCGTGAAGGTGGCCTTGCTGTCGGACTGCTATCTGCCGCGCCTCGGCGGCATCGAGGTGCAGGTCCACGACCTCGCGGGGTGGCTGCGGCGGGCGGGCCACGAGGTCGAGGTGTTCACCGCGACGCCCGGGCGGGCGGGGGAGCGGCACGGCGCGGTCGAGCTGGTCGACGGCGTCCCGGTGCACCACCTCGCGCTACGGCTGCCCGGCGACCTGCCGGTCAACCCATGGGCGCCGCCGGAGCTGCGACGCCGGCTGCTGGCCGGTGGCTTCGACGTGGCGCACGTGCACATGGGGGTGGTGAGCCCGTTCGCGCGCGACGCGGTCGACGTCGCGCTCGCGGCCGGGGTCCCGACCGCGGTCACCTGGCACTGTGTGCTGGACGCGATGGAGCGGGTGCTCGCCGTCAGTGGGCGCGTGCGACGGTGGGCCGGGCGAGGTGTCGCGCTGTCGGCGGTGAGTCGTATGGCGGCCCGCCCGTTGCAGCGCCTCGCCCCAGACGCGCGGGTCACCGTGCTGCCCAACGGGATTGACGTAGACCGTTGGCGATCCTCCACAGCCGCAACGGTTCTCGGTCCGCAGGGTCACTGCGGCACTGACGGCGCTGGCGGCGCTGACGTCGACGGCGGTGAGCCGGTGCGGTTCGTGACCGCCATGCGGCTGGCCCGGCGCAAGCGCGCGGTCCCGCTGGCGCGCGTGGCCCGACGCGTGGACGACCTCGTCGGCGACGAGAACAACTGGGGCATCGAGGTGTTCGGCGAGGGGCCGCAACGCGGGCTGGTGCAGGCCTATCTGCGCACGCACGGCCTGACCGACCGGGTCCTGCTGCGCGGCAGGGTCTCTCGCGACGAGCTGCTCGAGTCCTACCAGGGCGCAACGGCGTACGTCTCACCGACGGTGCTGGAGGCCTTCGGCATTGCCGCGCTCGAGGCACGGGCCGCCGGGCTCCCAGTCGTCGGTCGGCGGGGCAGCGGGGTCGAGGAGTTCGTCGAGGACGGCGTGACCGGCCTGCTGGCGAGGGGTGACCGGGAGCTCGCCGCTCACCTGGCTACCCTGGTGCTGGACCCTGGTGCCCGGCACCGCCTGCGACAGGCGAGCCGGGCGGCGCCGCCCACGCAGTCGTGGCCGACGGTGGTGGGCATGGTGGAGGCGGAGTACGCGCGAGCCGGGCGGCTCGCGAGGAGGCGGAGGACATGACCGGGGACCAGCCAGGCCTGCTCAGCGAGGACGAGTACGGCCGCATCGTGCGCCACGGACGGGTGCTGGACTCGCCCGTGCAGGTCGACGGCTACGACCATGAGGGCCGGCGGCGCGTCGCCCTCGACCTGCCGCACGGCGTCGCGCCGGAGGACCTGCTGCGCAGCCACGGGTGGGAGCCCGGCGCGCCCCTCGCGGCGGAGCGCTCGCTCGGCGACCCCCACGCCGTGGTCCTGTCCTACGCGGTTCGTCCCCGCCCGGAGGGGCCCGAGCCGTTGCCCGTGGTGACCACGCCGGTGGACGCCGGCATCGAGCTGGATCCCGACGAGCCGCCGTTGGTGCGCACGAGGGTCGCGGCATACGCCGTCGTGATCGGCCCGCTCGGGGTGCTGCTGGCCGAGGCGTCGGACCGCACGAATGCCGCGGGGGCGTGGGGGCTGCCCGGCGGCGGGGTGGAGCCGGGGGAGGACCCCGCGGCCGCCGTGGTGCGCGAGGTCTGGGAGGAGACGGGGCAGGACATCATGCGGCCCCGGCTGGTCGCTGTGCGCAGCCACCACTGGATCGGGTTGTCCCCCAAGGGAGTCCTGGAGGACTTCCAAGCCGTGCGGCTCGTCTATCGGGCCGAGCTCAGGGGCGGGACGCCGGTCGTCGTGCACGACCGGGACGGCACGACGGCCTCCGCCGCGTGGGTCCCGCGGGACGCGGTGTGGGGGGAGGAGCTGCGGCTGGCGCCGGCCTGGGCCGACCTGGCCGACCTGCTGCCCCCCGACCCGCTGCCCCCCGGCTGAGGAGGCTCCGTCAGCGGCCACGACGAGCGATGCCGACGGCACCGACGAGCAGCAGGATGACGCCGACGCCCACCACGATCCATGGGCCCTGGGTGACGAGGTCGATGGTGATCACCGCCAGCTCGCGCAGCAGCACCGAGGCCGCGCACAGCAGCCCGAGCAGGCCCACGACGATCGCCGGGGCATAGGGGCCGCGCGGCTGCGTGGTCGCCTCGAGCTCGGCGAGACGGCGCGCCTCGTCGGCGTCGATCGGGTAGAAGGGCTGGTCGGTCATGGTGCGACCTCCTCGATGATCAGGTCCCCGAGGCCGATCTGGCCCCTCAGGACGAGCACGGGTGTGCCGGTGCCGATGGTGGTGTCCGTCTCGCCGAGGTCCGTCCGGGACCCGTCGGGGTGGCGGACGACGGCGTCGCCCAGCCCGATCTGGGTCTTGACCCGCACGGGCATCCCCTGCGGGACGCGTACGGTCATCTCGCCCACGCCGACCTGCAGGCTGACCTCCTGGCCGTGCAGGCTCGCGCGGTCCACGGAGGTGAGGTCCAGGACGCCGCCGCCCGCGCCCACGCGGTATGCCGACGTGCCGTCAAGCGTGGTCGGCGCCCAGCGCTGGTCCATCGGGGACGACGAGATGGTCGTGCCCCCGTCGGCGACGTCCAGGCGCAGCGGCCCCCCGAGGGCCAGCGTGACGATGGCCAGGGCGAGGACGAGGGGGACCGTGAAGCCCCCGCGACGCCCGGCGAGACCCACCACCACCAGCAGCGCCGAGACGAGAGCCAGCGCCGCCGCCGCCGCGACGGCATAGGGGTGGTCGAGGTGGATGCGGCCGGTCTGGTCGGCCGCGAGGACCGCACCGATGCCGGCGGCGGCGAGACCGATGGCCGCCGCCGTGCCGGGCCAGCCGAGGGTGGGGCGGCGACGGCGCGCCGGGACATAGGCGGCGTGCGCGTGGACCCGCGTGGCTCCCGAGATGGGGTGCTCCGACGGTGACCCCGCCGGAGCCTCCGGCGCGGCGGGCCAGCTCATGGCAGGGCTGGAGGCCGGGGACACGGCTTCACCGGTGGCCCGGACGGCGTCGAGGCTCGTCCCGCTGATGGGGAGCTGAGTGGTCTCGGCCGCCGGCTGCGCGTCCCCGCCCCCGGCGAGCGGGTGCGCGTCCGAGACGTCCGGCGCGGTCGGGGCGCCCGGGGTGTCCGGGGTGTGCAGGGTGTGCGAGGTGGCGGTGCCCGTGGGTGAGATGGCGGAGGTGCCGCCCCCACCGGGCCGGGCCTGTCCGCGGCGGGTCCACCAGACGTAGCCGCCGGCCCCCAGCAGGACCAGCAGGACGATCCCGCCCCCGCGGCCCGCCGGTGAGCCGTCGTGCAGACCGAAGGCGTCCGTCACACCCCCCACGCTCACCAGCAGGGTGAAGGCCAGCAGCACCACCGAGTCGCCGTCGCCGTGGCGCAGCGCCTTCTCTAGCGGGATCTCGTCCTTGGCGTCCGCGAGCAGCAGGAACGCGACGAAGTAGGCCGGGAAGGCGATGCCACCCATGACGAGCAGCGCGATCGAGACGAGGCGGACGACGAGCGGGTCGACGCCGATCTTGTCGGCGACGCCGCCGCACACCCCGGCCACCCAGCGGTGGGACAGCCGGCGGCGGATGCCGGTTTCGCGCACACCGCGAAAGAACCGGTCCAGCGCGTCCGGCTGGCGATCGGTGACCTCGGGCGGGCCGGGTGGTGTGGGAGGCGGCTGCTGCGTCATACGGACAATCTCTCCCCCGGCGCGGGGACGATCCATGAGGGTCGCCCCTGAGCCCACCCTGACGATCCCCTGACCTGCGGGCTCGACCCTCGCCCGGGGGCGGCCGATGGGTGAGGATGGGGTCGTGCCCACCCCCTACGAGACCCAGCGCGTCGCGCAGCCGGAGCCGACGCCCCGGCTGCTGCGCCCCGTCGACAGCGGCTGGGTGGCGGGGGTCTGCGCCGGGCTCGCCGAGCACCTGCGCGTGCAGGTGGGGGTCATCCGCATGGCGCTCGTGCTCCTCACGGTGTTCGGGATGGGCACCGGCGTGATCCTCTATCTCGCCGTGTGGGCGCTCACCCCCCAGCGCCTCGGACCCGGCGGCACCACGCGCTCGGCGCCGACGATGCCCGGGGCCGGCGTCGCGGGCGGCGCGCCCCGTTGGCCGGCGCTGCGGCAGCGCCTCCTGCACGACGAGGCAGTGGTCAACCTCCTGCTGGGCCTCGCGCTGGTCGTCGGCGGGCTGGCCGTCGTCCTCACCCGGCACGGGGTGGACCTGCGGCTCGGCGTGACGCTGCCGCTCGCGCTCATCGCGAGCGGCGCCATCGTCGTGTGGACCCAGCTGGACCGCAGCGAGCGCGACCGCTTCCTGCAGCTGTCGGCCGCCGACTCGCGGGCCGGGCTGGCCCGCGTGGTCACCGGGGTCCTGCTGACGCTCGCCGGCGTCGTCGTGCTCGCCAGCCGCGCCCAGGGCATCGGCGGGCTCGGCGACGCGGCCCTGTCGGCGCTCGCCGTCCTCGTGGGGCTCGTCGTCATCCTCGCCCCCTGGGGCATCCGGCTCTGGGACGGGCTCAAGGCCGAGCAGGCCGAGCGCGTGCGGGCCACCGAGCGCGCCGACATCGCCGCTCACCTGCACGACTCCGTCCTGCAGACCCTCGCCCTGATCCAGCGCAAGGCCGACGACCCCACCGCGGTGCAGCGGCTCGCCCGGGCCCAGGAGCGCGAGCTTCGCTCCTGGCTGTATGGCGGCGGCGGCGCCACCCCGACCACCCTCTCGGCCGCCGCGGCCTCGGTGGCCCACGACGTGGAGGACCGGCACGGCGTGCCGATCGACCTCGTCGTCACGGGCGACGTCGACCTCGACGCCGACGTGTCCGCGCTGGTCAAGGCGCTGGGTGAGGCGCTCAACAATGCCGTGCGGCACGGCGCCGCCCCGGTGTCGGCCTATGTCGAGGCGGGCCCGCTGGGCGTCGAGGCCTTCGTCCGCGACCACGGGCCGGGCTTCGACCTCGGCGAGGTGCCGCTCGACCGGCTCGGCGTGCGCGGCTCGATCGTGGACCGGATGGACCGCCACGGCGGCACCGCGCGGATCCGCCGCCTCGAGGACGGCACCGAGGTCTCGCTCACCCTCCCACCACGACCCACCACCGAGGAGTCCTGATGCTTCCCCCGACGACCCCGATCCGTCTCGTCCTCGTGGACGACCACACGATGTTCCGGGCGGGTGTGCGCACCGAGCTGGACACCTCGCTGCCGGTGGTGGGGGAGGCCTGCGACGTGGAGTCGGCCGTCGCCGTCATCAAGGCCGAGCGCCCCGACGTCGTGCTCCTGGACGTGCACCTGCCCGGCGGTGACGGGCGCGGCGGCACCGACGTGATCCTCGGGTGTGCCGGGTGCACCACGGAGGCGGGCACGCCCGTCCGCTTCCTCGCGCTGTCGGTCAGCGACGCCGCCGAGGACGTCATCTCCGTCATCCGCGCCGGGGCCCGGGGCTATGTCACCAAGACGATCAGCGGCAACGACCTGGTCACCGCCATCCGCCGGGTCGCCGAAGGCGACGCGGTGTTCAGCCCCCGGCTGGCGGGGTTCGTGCTCGACGCGTTCGGTGCGGCCGCTGGAGAGATCGCGGAGGTCGACGAGGAGCTCGACCGACTGTCGGCGCGCGAGCGCGAGGTGATGCGGCTCATCGCGCGCGGCTATCAGTACAAGGAGGTGGCCAAGGAGCTGTTCATCTCCGTCAAGACCGTCGAGACGCACGTGTCGAGCGTGCTGCGCAAGCTGCAGCTGTCGAGCCGCCACGAGCTCACCGCCTGGGCGATGAACCGCCACCTCCTCTAGACCTACCGGGGGCGGGATCATCAGCCTGGCGAACGAAGGCCGGTCGATGCCCCTACCGGGGGCGGGATCATCAGCCTGGCGAACGAAGCCCGGTCGATGCCCCTACCGGGGGCGGGATCATCAGCCTGGCGAACGAAGCCCGGCTGATGCCCTTACCCCCGGCGGGTCAGGGCAGGGCCATGCGGAAGATGGTGCGCCAGGTCTGCCCGATCTGCCGGTGCAGCGGGCCCGTGACGTAGGGCAGGCCGTAGCGGTCGCAGATCTCCCGCACCCGCACCGCGATCTCGGCATACCGGTTGCTCGGCAGGTCCGGGAACAGGTGGTGCTCGATCTGGTGCGACAGGTTGCCGGTCATCAGGTGCATCAGCTTGCTGCCGGAGATGTTGCAGGAGCCGATCATCTGGCGGATGTACCAGTCGCCGCGGGTCTCGCCCTCGATCATCTCCTCGGTGAAGAACTCGACACCGTCGGGGAAGTGCCCGCAGAAGATCACGGTGTGGGCCCACAGGTTGCGGACGCAGTTGGCGGCGAAGGTGCCCGCGAGGGCCGCCTTGCCCGAGCCGGTCAGCGACGCGAGCGCCGGCGTGGCGACGTAGTCCTTGCCGGCCTGCTTGACGGCCTTGACACCGAGGGCCTTGAGGTCGGCGTTGAGCGCCTCGCGGGACTTGCGCCCCTCCTGGACGTCGACGAGCTCGAGGTCGTAGAACGCGATGCCCCACTCGAAGAACGGCGCGAGCACCATGTTGTAGACCGGGTTGAGCACGTTGTGCGGCTTCCACGGCTGGTCGGCGCTGATGCGAAGCAGGTTGTAGCCCACGTCGTTGTCCTTGCCCACGACGTTGGTCCACGTGTGGTGCAAGTCGTTGTGGGTGTGCTTCCAGCCCTTGGCCGGAGCCACGAAGTCCCACTCCCACGTGGAGGAGTGGATGTCCGGGTCGCGCATCCAGTCCCACTGGCCGTGGATGACGTTGTGGCCGATCTCCATGTTCTCCAGGATCTTGGCGACGGACATGAGGCCGACGCCGGCGACCCAGGCGGACTTGCGCTTGCCGGCGAGCACCAGCGTGGCGCGGCCGGCGAGCTCGAGGCTGCGCTGCACGCGGATGATCCGACGGATGTATGCCGCGTCGGCGGCCCCTCGCGAGGCGACGACATCGGCGCGGATCTGGTCGAGCTCGCGCCCGAGCTCGGCGACCTGCTCGTCGGTCAGGTGCTGGGCGTGGTCGGGGCGGCGCACGGGGCGTCCGCTGTCGGCGAGGCCGGGGTTGCGAGTGGGGATCGCGGGCAGTTGCTCGCGGGTGGGGGTGGCGCCGCCGGTGGTCGTGGCGGTGGGCCGCTCGGCCGTGGTGGTCATCTGAGCCTCCTCAGATCTCGAGATGGCAGGGCCCCGCGGCTGCGGAGACACAGGTCTGGATGGATTGTCCCTCGTCGCCGTGGACCTCGCCGGTGCGCAGGTCGCGCACCTTGCCGGCCCGCAACGGGGTGAGACAGGTGTGGCAGATGCCCATGCGGCAGCCGCTGGGCATCATGACTCCGGCCGACTCGGCGGCCTCGAGCAGCGTCGTGCTGCCGTCGACCTCGATCTCCCGGTCGGAGCGCAGGAAGGTCACGACACCGCCCTCCCCGCCCTGGCCGTCGAGGACGACGGGGGCGAACCGCTCGATGACCAGCGAGTGCCTGGCGTCCGCGTCGTGCCACAGGCGCTCGGCCGCGTCGAGCATCTCGGGCGGGCCGCAGGCGTATGCCGCACGCGAGGGCCAGTCGGGGCACAGCTCGTCGAGCGTGTCGGTCGAGGTGAGGTCGATGCGACCGCGCTCGCCGGAGTACCAGTGGACCACCCGCAGGCCGGGGTGAGCGGTCGACAGCTCGGCCAGCTCCTCGGCGAACAGCGCGTCCTCGGCGCTGCGGGAGCTGTGGACGAGCACGACGTCGGCGTCGTCGCGGCGGCCGACCAGGGTGCGGATCATCGACATGACCGGGGTCAGGCCGCTGCCGGCGGTGAGCATGAGCAGGGGGCGCGGGTGCTCGGGGAGCACGAAGTCGCCCTGCGGGACGTCCAGGTGCAGCACGTCGCCGGGGCGGGTGCGGTGGACCAGCGAGTCCGAGACGAGGCCCTCGGCGTGGACCGTGATGGCCGGGTCCTCGCCGGCCGCGGTGGTCAGGGAGTAGGACCGCCAGTGGCGAACCCCGTCGATCTCGACCCCGACGCGGGCCCACTGCCCGGCCATGTGGGGGTCCCAGCCGTGACCGGGACGGAAGTGGATGGTCGCCGTGTCGGTGGTCTCGGGGACGACGGACGTGACGACCCCGCGGAGCTGGCGGGCCGACGACAGGGGGTTGATCAAGGACAGGAAGTCCTGGGGGGTGAGCGGTGTCGTCAACGGCTTGGCGAGGGGCGACAGCACGGGGCTGACGGCCTTGGCCAGGCGATCGAGCGGACGCATGGACGGCATAGTCCAGTATTTCCCACCACAGGCCCCGGATACTCGTCGGCAGGCGCCTGATTCTTGCGGGTGGACTATCACGCGGCGATAGAATCCCGTCCCATGACTCCCCAGAGCCGCGCCGAGGCGCCGCCATGGTTGTCGTTGCCCGCTGAAGTCTCGGACCTCCTGCGCCCCCGCGTCGACGAGATCGTCGACCACATCATCAAGGCCGTCCCGCGTGACGTGCCGGACTACGCCCGCCCCATGGAGGGCCGCTTCGGGCAGGGGCTGCACCAGGGCGTCGCCATCGCCCTCGACCGGTTCCTCGACCTGCCGGGGTCGGACCGGCCGGCCCTCGAGCCGGACTCCAGACGGGTGTATGCCGGGCTGGGCCGCGGCGAGTTCCGGTCGGGACGCCAGCTGGGGTCGCTGCTCGCGGCCTATCGCTCCGGCGCCCGCGTGACCTTCCGCACCGCGGCCCAGATCGCCGTCCAGGCCGGTGTCGCGCCCGACGTGATCGTGCCCCTCGGCGAGTCGATCTTCGCGTACATCGACGAGCTGTCTGCCGCCTCGGTCGAGGGCTACGCCGACGAGCAGAACGAGCAGCTCGGCGAGGTGGAGCGGCGCCGCACCGAGCTCGCCCTGCTCATCCTGCACGGGCGGGCCTCGTCGGCCGGCATCGACCAGGCGGCGCTCGCGGCGGGCTGGGCGCTCCCGCCGATGCTGGCGGTGGTGGCCCTGCGCCGCGAGCAGGCCCAGGGGCTGCGTCTCGCCCTCGGCCGCGGCGCGCTGGTGGTCGAGCGGGAGGACGACGTCGTGGCACTCGTCCCGGCGCCCACGACCGAGCGTGCCAGACGCGACCTGGAGCGGGCGCTGCGAGGACGGGGCGCCGTGGTGGGGCCGACCCGTCCGTGGAACGAGGCGCCCGAGTCGTTGCGCCTCACCATGCTGACGATCGCCCGCCTCGAGCAGGCCGCCACACGTTCCGCGGTGGCGCCGGAGCGTCCGGACATCGTCTTCGTCGGTGACTACCTTGCGCAGCTCGCGCTGCACGCCGAGCCGGCCGTGGTCGCCGACCTGGCGCGGGTCCGGCTCGCGCCCCTGGATGCGTTCGCCCCCGCCACCCGCGAGCGTCTGGCCGAGACGCTGCTGCACTGGCTCGTCCACTGGGGGCAGCGGCAGCCGGTGGCCGACGCCCTGTCGATCCACCCACAGACGGTGGGCTACCGGGTGACCCAGCTGCGGGAGGCCTTCGGTCCCGCCCTGGACGACCCGGAGATCCGCTTCGAGCTGCTCCTGGTGCTGCGGGCCGGCCACCGCTAGGTATGCCGGCCGGCCCCACCTTCCCCGCCCCGGCCAGGATCGTGAGGGTTCCCTCCACCATCCTTGGACATCCTTGGACGAGACCCTCACGGTGTCGGGGAGGGGGCATTCCTGGGGAAACGACGGCGCCAGGTCGCGCGCGAGCGCAGACTCGGGGCGTGACCACGAGCACGACGATGGCCTACCGGCTGCGCCCCCGCTGGGTCGAGCGCACCAGGTGCCTCACCGAGGATCGTCCCGGTGACCTGACCCGGTTGCGCCGCGTCCTCGCCGCGGCCCGGTCGAGCGAGGTGCTGGTGCTCGACGGCACCAGCCGCGTCGACAAGCTCGCCACCGCGCTGCTCGCGCGCACCCGGCGAGGACCGGAGGTGCTGGTCGTCGACTGCTCCTGGAAGCTCGGCCCGGGACTTCCCGTCGCGCTGGCCACCCGCGCCGGGGTGCGGGCCATGGCCGGTCCGCGCACGACCTTCGTGGCCCTCACCCGGGAGGGTCGCGACCAGTTCCACCGGGTGCACCGCGTCGACGGCGACCGGGTGGTGAACGTCCCGTGGCACCACGGCCTGACTCCGGACGACGTCGCCGCCGGAACCTCGGGCAGCGCGGGCAGCGCGGGCGGCGAGGGCGTCGCGCACAGCGAGAGCAGCGAGGGCGGTGCGGACGGCGAGCGGGAGATCCGCCACGACGGGCCCGTGTTCAGCGGAGGGCGCACGGCGCGCGACTACCGCCCCCTGCTGGGCTGTGCCGCCGACCTGCCCGCGGGCACCGAGGTGGTCATCGCCACCATCCCCGGCGGGCTGCCCGCCGACGTCCCCGTCCCGGCCAACGTGCACGTGCGCACCGAGGTGGACCCCGCGGCGTTCCGGCGTGACCTGCGCCGCGCCTGCGTCGTCGTCGTGGCGCTGGAGCACCGGGACGACTGCGCCCCCGGGATCATGGTGCTGCTCGACGCGATGGCCCTCGGCAAGCTCACCGTGGTCACCGACACGCTGGGGGTGCGCGAGCACGTCGAGCAGGGCGTCACCGGGTTCGTCGTGCCGGCCGGGGACGTGGTGGCCCTCGGCGAGACGTTGCGCTGGTGCCTGGACCCCGCGCACGCCGCCGAGGTCGCGGCCGTGCGGCAGGCCGCTCGTGCGACGGCGCGGTCGGCATACTCCCCGGAGGGCCACGTGCAGGCCCTGCTGCAGCAGGTGGACCGGGCGCTCGAGCGGGCCCGGGCCCGTCGCGGTCAGTCCTCCCGCGCCGTGCCGAACACCTCGTCGTAGGCCGCGGCCACCACCGGGTCGGCGAACCGCTGCGCGTAGAGGGCCTGCGCGCCCTGCGTCTGGCGCTCGCGGACGATCGGGTCGACCAGCGCGGCGAGCGCCCGCGCCGCCTCGACGACGTCCGGGACCACGATGAGGCCGGGGCGGCTGTGCGTGGCGATGCCCTCGGCGGCCACCGGGGTGCTGACCACCGGGAGGCCGCGGGCGAGGGCGTCGAGCGTCTTGATCTTGATCCCGGACCCGAAGCGCAGGGGGTTGACTAGGGCGCACATGCGGGACAGCGCCTCGTCGAGGTCCGGGACGAAGCCGTGAACCACGACCTGGTCGCCGTGGCGGGCCGCGTCGGCGAGCAGGGACTCATCCGCGTCCCGACCGATGACGTGCAGGCGGGCGTCGGGCTGCAGGGCGAGCAGCTCGTCCAT
The DNA here is from genome assembly GCF_043162025.1 of Arsenicicoccus cauae. Lineage (NCBI taxonomy): Bacteria > Bacillati > Actinomycetota > Actinomycetes > Micrococcales > Intrasporangiaceae > Arsenicicoccus > Arsenicicoccus cauae. The sequence continues at coordinate 1,733,622 of NZ_CP171001.1, forward strand.
CCCCTCCCGCAGGAACCAGCCGAGGCCGTCGTGGTTGTGCGCGAGCGACAGCAGCCCCACGAAGGCGAACTCGGGTCGGCCGTCCCAACGGTCGGGCTGGTGGGCCGACCGGCTGAGGCCGGGGATCGACGGCGGGATGGCCACGACCGCCGCGCCGGTCTCCTCCCGCAGGTGGCGGGCCTCCTCGGCGTTGAGCAGGACCGAGGTGGGGTTGGTGCGCGCGGCCCGCCGCTCGGAGCGGGCGACCCGGCCCCGCTCGAAGCGCAGCAGCGCTCGGCGCGTGAGGGGCGCCCGCGTGAGCCAGTGCAGCTGGGCGGGCACATTGTGCGAGAACTGCCCCAGGGGGTCGAAGTCCGCGTCGATCCGCTCGTCCCGCAGGACCTCCAGCATCCGCGTGTAGCGCACGCTGAACAGGTCGTCGAGGTAGAGCACCCGCCGGCCGCGGAACCTGCGGCCCGCGACGTGCTGCTCCATGCGGACGGTGTCGATGATCTCCAGGTCGGGGTCGAGGTCGGCGAGGGTCTGCTGGACGGTGGCGGCGACGCGCGGGCTGCCGAGGAAGGCCTCCTGCAGGCTCTGCCGTCGCAGGAGCACGCCACGCACGAGGCCGATGAGCTGGTCCGTGCGGCTCGGCTGGCCCATCTCGTGCACCTGCACCCCCTTGAACTCCGCGGTGCGCCGCAGCGGCGGCCCGACGTGGAGGTAGTGGATCTGGTGGTGCGGCAGCCGGGAGCGCAGGTGCCGCAGGAACCCGGCGATGACCATCGCCTTGCCGCTGTCCGAGGGGTATGGCGCCACGGCGCTGACCACGGCGACGGAGGACACGGGGCCGTCGTGCAGCGGCTCCGCGGGCGGCGTGAGCAGCTGGTCGTAGAGCGTGCGCAGGCGCGAGACCCAGACCGGCGCCGCGAAGGTGCTGTCGTAGCGGGCGCGCCCGGCCAGGCCGCACGCCTCGCGACGGCCGGGGTCGCGGGCGAGGTCGGCCACGGCGGCGGCGAGGGCGGCGGGATCGTCCGGGGGGACGAGGATCCCCGCGTCGTCGCCCACGATGTCGGGGATGCCGCCGACCCGGGTCGCCACGACGGGCGTGCCGGTCGCCAGCGCGGAGATCAGCGACGTGGGCAGGGCGTCCTCGTGGCTCGGGTGGACGACGAGGTCGGCCGCGCGCAGGAGGTCGTCCACGTCGGAGCGGTAGCCGAGGACCCGCACGCGCTCGTGCAGCTGGGGATCGACCTCCACCTCGGCCCGGACGGTGTCGAGCAGCGGCCCGTCGCCGGCCAGGGCGAGGACGAACGGCAGGTCGGCGGGCAGGAGGCGCACGGCGGCCAGGGCGACGGCGTGCCCCTTCTCCGGGCGCATGAGCGAGACGGTGACGCCGAGGAGGGTGCGGTCGTCGACGCCGAGCTCGGCACGCAGCGCAGCCCTGGCGCCCGTCGGGGACGGTGGCGCGGGCTCGCGGACCCCGTTGGGCACCGGGACGACGGGGGTGGGGGCGTGGAAGGACGAGTACCACGCGCGCTGCGCCTCCGACAGAGCCACCACCCGGTCGAACAACGTGGCCCGGGCCAGCACCGCGGCCCGGACCCGGGCACGGTGCGCTGCGCCGCGAGGGTCGGACTCGATGACGTGCAGGGTGGAGACGGCGGGCACGCCGACCAGCCGTGCGGCGAGGCCGCCCACGAGGTCTGCGTGCTTGAGGTGGGTGTGGACGACGTCACCGCGCTCGCGGCGCACGATCGCCGCCAGCCGCCGCACCGCGCCGAGGTCGTAGCGGCCCGCGTGGAGCTGGTAGACGGTCGCCCCCGCCTCGGCCAGGCGGTGCGCGTTGCGGTCGTCCTCGGCGTCGGACAGGCCGACCACGACGATCCGCAGCCCGGCGTCGGGGGCGGTGCGGGCGAGCTCGACGAGCACGTTCTCGGCGCCTCCTGCGCCGAGGGAGTGGATGACGTGCACGACGGTCGTGGGGGCGTCGGCTGGCTTGGGAATCATGGGTCCTCCCGGTCTCGTAGGGATCGAGGGGCTCGAGGGCGACGGGGACGGGCCGCGGCGATCATCGTGCGGGTGTGGGCCAGGGCCGCGCCGAGACCGGCTCCGGCCGCCATGGCCAGGGCTACCTCCGAGCGGCCCGGGCTCTCGCGCCACGTGGTCACCGTGCCCCAGCGGGTGCGAAAGAGCGTGTCCAGCCCGGCCCGGCGCACGGCCGCGTCCCCCGCGGCGGTGGCGCTCGTGGCGAGCCTGCCGGCCTGCTGCGGCGTCTCGGCCTCGGCGGTGACCGAGACGAAGCCGGACGCGGGGTCGCCCTGGGCGTCGACGGAGCGACCTGACGCGACCGAGGTCAGCACGGCGTAGGTGGGTGCGGTGACCTCGCGGGTGCGCAGCGACAGCAGGTAGGCGCTCGAGGACTGGGGCTCCAGGTAGCCGACGACGTAGGCCCGGCCGGGCTGCGGCAGGAGCGTGACCACCACCGCGGCGAGGGCGGCGCCGGCGGCGGCGAGGGGGACGGCATACGCGGGGTGTCGGTGCCGGACCGGCCGGGGGACCGGATGGGCACCCAGGGCCCGGGCCTGGGTGGCGAGGGCGGCGGCGAGCCCGACCACGAGGTAGACGACGCGCGCGTAGGTGAGGTGCAGGAAGACGCTCGCGGCGCACCAGGCGAGGATCCCGGCGACGCAGGCGGCGGCGTAGGGACGCAGCCGCGCGACGTCCGGGCTGGGCAGCGACGGCAGGGCTCGCAGCACCCAGCCCGCCTGCCACAGCGCCACGGCGATGATCGAGAGGAAGGCGAGCAGGCCGACGAGGCCGATCTCGGCCCAGAGCCCGAGGTAGAGGTTGTGCGGGGCGACGATGCGCTCGAGGTGCAGGTCGGTCGCGGACGCGTAGTCCGGGAAGCGGGCGAAGTAGCCGCCGGGACCGACGCCGGTCACCGGGTTGTCCTGGATCATCTTGGTCGCGACGGTCTGGGTGGCGATGCGCTCGCGCACCGACCCGTCGACCGCGGCGAGCTGGCCGGACTCGGCGATCCCGAGCATCGACACGAGGCGGCTGCCGACGCCGGGCAGCACGAGCAGCAGGGGCACCACGACCACGGCGCCGCCGGCGAGCACCTTGCGGTCCAGCCCGCACAGCACGAGGTAGAGGCCGGCGCCGAGCAGGGCGGCGAGCATGGTCCCGCGGGAGCCGGTGAGGTAGACGCCGACGAGCAGCGCGCCGATGCTGCCGAGGGGAACGAGGGCGACCAGGCGTCGACCGCGCTGCAGGCACTCCTGGACCAGGGCCAGCGCGAACGGCAGGCCGAGGACCAGGAAGCGTCCCCAGAAGTTCGCGTCGGGCAGCGGGCCGGCGTGCCGCTTGGTCACGACACCCACCCCCTCGGCCGTCGTGACGGTCTCGAAGCCGCCGAAGGTCGCGGTGTTGCCGAGCAGCCACTCGTTGGCGGCGCCCAGCAGGCAGATCGCCGCCATCGGCAGCACCATCGCCGCGGCCACGAGCCACCAGCGGCGCAGGCCGCTCGCGAGCAGGCACACGACCACGACGAAGACCAGCTCCTTGACCACCCCAAGGACCGCCGCCGATCCCCAGTCGGGCTCCACCCCGGTCCGCAGGAAGGCCACGCCGTCGAGGTCGGCCAGCTGGCTGGCCAGGGCCGTGGCCAGCACGTATGCCGAGACGGCGCCCACCGTGGCCCAGGGGACCGCCACGCGCTGGACGAGGCATCGCCCGACCACGACGAGCAGGCCCAGGGCGAGCAGGGCGAGGAAGGGCGACACGGGCACCCGCCCCTCGAGCACCCCGGACGTGCCGGAGAACTCCACCGCGACCATCCCGGCGAGCAGCAGCGTCGCGAGGGCGGACGACGGCAGCGCGGCTCGCGGCCGGTCGACGTCCGCGCTGCGGGAGCGCTCGAGGGTGGCAGGGGTCATGTCGTCTCAGGTTCGTGGGTGCTCGGCTACCGCCGACTGGTCAGTTGTCGTCATCGCGACCTCCGTCGGTCGAGGGTCGAGCCGGCCCCCGCCGCGAGGATGGCGGTCAGCAGCCCGGCGAGCAGCGCCAGCACGAGCTTGAGCGGCGTGGACAAGCCCCCCGCCTCGGGAGTCGAGGGCTCGGTGCTGAGGGGGGTGACGGTGTAGGGCGCCAGCACCTTGCCGATCTCGGGGGTTGCGGTGGACACGACCCGCTCCAGCGCGGACGTCACCTGGCCGGCGTCGCTGCCCGCGGACCGGACGGTGACGACGGCGCTCGGCGCCACGTTGCCCGCGGTGACCTCGACCGTCGAGCCGTCGGGGAGCCACCGCTCCTGGGAGTACATCTCGGCGGCGGTGGCGATGACCTGGCCGCGGCTCAGGCTGTCGAAGAGCGCGGCGCTGTCGTTGGCGCTGGCGACCTTCTGCGGCACGACGACCACGTCCATCGTGGAGGTGTAGGTGCGCGGCCGCGACAGCAGGAAGCCACCCACCAGGAGGGCGGCGACCAGGCCCGCGACGAGGGCGGGCAGCAGGCGTCCGATCCCGCGGCCGTTGGGGGTGTCGGTGGTCATGCGGTCTCCTTGGGGTCCGTGCCGGACGGGACGACGAGCTCGGCGTAGAGGTCGTGCAGGGCGCGGGTCCAGGCCTGCATGGAGAAGACCTGCTCCGCGCGGCGGCGCGCGGCCGCGCCGTAGGCGGCGCGGGTGCGCGGGTCGGACAGCAGCCGGGACAGCTCGGTTGCGAGCGCGGTCACGTCACCCACCGGTACGACGCGGCCGGTGACGCCGTCGAGGACGACGTCGCGGGTGCCGCCGGCGTCGGTGGCGACCACGGGGAGCCCGCAGGCGGCGGCCTCCACGAGGGCGGTGGGCAGCGCCTCCGTGAAGGACGCGGAGACGACCCCGTCGACCCCGGCCAGCAGGTCCGGCACGTCCTCGCGACGTCCGAGCAGGTGGACGCGACGCCCGAGCCCGAGCTCGTGGACGCGCATCTCGAGCGCCGACCGGTGCGGGCCCTCGCCCACGACGAGCAGGTGGGCGTCGGGATGGTCCTCGACGACCCGGGCCCAGGCCTGGACCAGCGGCACGTGACCCTTGGGCTCGCGCAGGGCCGCGACGACCGCCCAGACCGGCGCCCCGTCGGGGACCGGGACGTCCTGGGGGAGCCGGCGCCGTGCGGTGGTCCAGCGGTCCACGTCGATGCCGTTGGGGATGCACCGCCAGCTGGCCGTGGCCGGGCCGTAGTGGCGGGCGTAGCCGTCATACGCCGCCTGGGAGACGAGGACGAGGCGGCCGAGGCGGGCGGGGACGAGGACCGAGAGGGCCTCCTTGACCCGGTCGGCGCGGGACCCGAGCTGCGGCTCGAGGTGCAGCGTCGCGACGCAGGGGACCCCGGCCAGGCGGGCGGCGAGCGGCACGAGCGTCGCGGAGTAGCCGAGGTGGGCGTGGACGACCTCGGCGCTGCCGGCGCGCAGGGTCCGGGCCAGCCGCAGCACGCCGAGCGGGTCCAGCAGGCGGCGCACCCCGAGGTAGGTCGGCGCGAGCCCCACGGCCTGGAGGCGACCGAGCATGGCGTCCTTGCCCTCGCGCCCGCGCGGACCGAGGCTGGCCACCGCCAGGTCCAGGTCGGCGCCCGGGTCGGCGGCGGCGTGCCGGGCCAGCTCGACGACGAGGTTCTCCGCCCCGCCGAAGCTGAAGGAGTCGAGGACGTGCAGCACTCTCACGAGGCACCTCCGGGTCGCAGCATGCGGGTGACGCGGGGCAGGGCCTGCCGGTCCAGGAGGGCGAGGGCGCCCACGTAGACGACGGCGCCGGCCAGCACCTCGAGGACGAGCAGGACGAAGGGTTGCGGCAGCGGGACCAGCCGGTCGACCAGCGTGACCGCCCCCGCCATGACCAGAGCGCTCACGGTGGCCGGGACCACGGCCCGCAGCTGGGCCCCGAGGGGGATGCCGATGACGCGGTCGGTGACGACGAAGCGCAGCAGGGTGAACGCGACGTGGCACGCGAGGAAGGCCACGGCCACCGCGAGGGTCGACCGCCCGGCGGCCAGCCACAGGACCGGCGCGAAGACGGCGACCTGGGCGATCGCCAGCCGGTTGAGCAGGCCCGCGTGCCCCGTGGCCTTGTAGACCTCGCCGGAGTGGAAGCCCAGCGCGTAGACCGCGGAGTAGCAGCCGAGCACGACGAGGATCGGCTCGGAGGGGGCGTACTGCTCGCCGAACACCGTGTCGACGACGGGACCGGCGGCGGCGGCCAGGCCGAGCCCGGCGGGCACGGTGAGGGTGGCGACGGCGGCGATGGCGCGCAGGTAGTGCTCGCGCAGCGCGTCCCGGTCGTCCTGCAGCCGCGAGAACGAGCTGAACAGCACCTGGCCGATGACGATGCACACCCCGATGACGACGAGCTCGGGCAGCCGGAAGGCCATCGTGTAATAGCCCAGCTCGGTCTCGCCGAGACGCCGACCGATGCTGAAGTAGTCGAGGTTGTCGATGACCAGGGCCAGCAGCGCCAGCAGCGACAACGACCCGCCGAAGCGGAGCAGCTCGCCGGCCACCGGGCGGTCCCAGCCGAGGTGGCGGTCCGCCGGCTCGGCGAGCGGAGACGCGGTGGGCTCCGCGCCCGGCACACGGGCCCGACCGGTTAGGTGCAGGTAGACGAGCCAGTAGAGGACGGCCATCGTCGCGGTCGCCGCAACCTGGCCCCAGACCAGGCTCCACGCCCCGGCCCCGGCCAGCGCCATCCCGATCGAGACGATGGCCTTGACCACGGCGCCGCCGAGCTCGGGGAGCGTGCGCTCCTTGAACGCCAGGTGGCGGCGCAGGGCGGCGTCGGGAAAGACGGCGAGGCCCTGCAGCAGCATGGACACCGACAGGGCCTGGATCAGCGGGACCAGGGCGTCGTTGCCGAGCAGGGCGGCGAGCCACGGGGCGGTGACGAGGCACAGGAGGCCGAACCCCAGCGCGAGGACCAGCGTGAGCGTGGCCCCGGTGGGCGCGATTCGGCGCCACGACCCGGAGTGTTGCACGAGCGCCGTGCCGACCCCGAGGTCCTTGAGCCGGTCGAAGATGTTGATGGCGAGCAGCGCCAGGGCCACGAGGCCGAAGGCCTCCGGGGCCAGCAGACGCGCGAGGACGACGGTGGAGACGAAGGTGACGAGCTTGCTGCCGCCGTACTGCAGGACGTTCCAGACCGTGCTGGTGCCGACGCGACCGGTGGGCGTGGAGCGCGACTCCTCATCTGGCGGCGGGTGGTGCTCGTCGGTGACGTGCTCGCTCATGGGGCGTCCGGGAGGCCGTCGAGCAGGGCGGCGGCGACGTCGTCCCACGAGGCGCCGCTCGCGAGGCCGGCCCGGCCCGCGTCGCCCAACCGGGCCGCGAGGTCCGGGTCGCGCAGCAGGGTGACGATGCCGTCGGCGAGCCGGTCGGGGTCGTCGGGCGGGACGACGACGCCGGTCCGACCGTCCTGGACCACGGCCGGTATGTCGCCCACCGCCGTCGCGACCGCCGGGCGCGCGAAGGTGTGCGCGAGGTGCGCGACGCCGCTCTGGCTGGCCCGGCGGTAGGGGAGGACCACCGCCCGCGCCCGCGCCAGGATCCCCGGGACGTCCTCGACGGCGACGTAGCCGTCGCGCAGCTCCACGCCGGGGAGGGCGGCCACGCGTCGGCGCAGGGCGTCGGCGTCGACGTCGGCGCTGATCGACCCGGCGATGGTGAAGGTCGCGTCGGGGACCTGCTCGCGCACCCGCGGCCAGACCGCGAGGACGTCGTCGAGGCCCTTGTAGCCGGTCACGGTGCCGAAGAACACCAGGTGAGGGGCGGTCGAGCCGGCGCTGGTCGGTGCGCCGGTGCGAAAGACGTCCTCGTCGCCGTGCGGGATGACGTGGACCGGGCCGGTGACGGGCCAGGTCTCGAGGATCACCTGGCGGGCGCGCTCGCCGAGGACGTACACGACGTCGACGGTGCCGTAGGCCGCGCGCAGGGCTTGGTAGGTGGGGCCGCTGTCGTTGTAGAGCCCGTCCTGGCCGGGCTGCTCGACCAGCGGGCGGGGCTCGTGCGCCACGATGCCGAGGGTCGCCCACGGCGCGAGGCGGCGGGCCGCGACGACGCCCCACCCGTCGACGGGGAAGCGCCACGCGGACCAGAGGACCAGGTCGGGGCGGCTGCGACGGATCTCGAGCAGGAGACGCACCCACGCGGCGTGGTGCTGCCCGGCCCGGACGACGCGGCGCGCCTTGCGCCACAGCTCGGGGACGTCGGCGCCGGCGGTGGGGTGCCAGGTCGGCAGGATGGGCTCGACCGTGCAGCCCTGCTCGCGGGAGGCCAGCTCGGGGGAGGGGCCGGTCACGACGCGCACCGACTGCCCGCGGCGAGCCAGGCCCTCGCCCAGCTGCACGGCGAACTGGAAGAGGCCGCCCGCCGGCGGGAGCTCGACCAGCATGATGCGGCGACGGGAGGACGGCGGCACGGGGGACGACCTCCGGGGAGGGGGCGGGACGGGCTGGACCTGGCGCGGGGGCATCCGCTCCAGGATAACGAGACGCCGTCGACGCCCACGGGGTAACGGCGAAACCGCCTGTGGACGACGCGACGCAGGCCGGTGAGCAGCTGGCCTAGCGTGAGGCGGACGTCAGGAGGCGTGACCGTCGAGGTGGGGAGGGTGCGATGCCGTGGGCCACGAGCGTGGTCGTCGCGCTGCTGGGCCTGACCGTGGGGCACTACCTGCGCGGTTGGCTCGCGTCGGGCGCCTACCGGCGTGACGGGGACGTGGTCCGGCGGCGGGGAGCTCCTTGTTGGGTGCGGCCCGTCGCCGCGGTGCTGCCGGCCCTCGCGTGGTGGCAGCTGTGCGCGCACGACCGTGCCCCGCTCGCGATGGTGGTCGTGCCCCTCGCCTGGCTCATGGTGGCGCTCGCCGCGATCGACCTGGACGTCCATCGGCTCCCCGACGCGGTGCAGCTGCCCCTGTATCCCGTCCTGGCCGTCGCGCTGTCGGCCGTCGCCGTGATCACCGGTGACGGTGCGTCGCTGCTGCGGTCCGTGGCGGCGTGCGCGGTCGTGCTCGCGGTGGGCGCGCTGCTCTGGCTGACCGCCCCGCGCCAGGGTCTCGGGCTCGGGGACGTCAAGCTCGCCGGCCTGCTGGCGGCGGTGCTCGCTCAGCTCGGCTGGTCGCAGGTGCTGCTGGGGCTGTGGGCGGGCTTCGCGCTGGGCGGGGTGGCCGCTGCCGCCCTGCTGGTGACGCGCCGGGCGGGCCGGCGGGACCACCTGGCCCTCGGGCCGCCGCTGATGCTGGGCTCGCTGCTGGGCGTCCTCGTCGGGTGAGGTGTCGCCGTAGACTCCGCGGCATGACCATCGCCTTCCTCGTCCTGCACTACCTCACGCTCGCCGTGCTCGTCTTCGGCTACGTCCAGAGCATCGAGCCCGGCGCCGCCACGAAGCTCATGGCCTGGGGCGCCCGCCTGCAGCTCCTCTCCGGGCTGGCGCTCGTCGTCCTCGAGGAGATGGAGGGCGACGCACCCCACATGTTCATCGGCATCAAGCTGCTGGTGATGCTGGGCGTCCTCGCGCTCACCGAGATCTCGCACGCTCGGGGTCGCCGTGGCGTCGCCGCGCCGGCCCTGCTGCACGCGGCCGCCGCCCTCGTCGTGGTCAACCTGGTCGTGGCCTACACCCTGCCCCACTGATCGGACCGGGTGACCCGTCCCGGTCACGGCCCGTATGCCGACGGCCCGGCCTCCTCGCGGTGATCTGCGAGGAGGCCGGGCCGTCCGTCATACCGGGTCTGGATCTGAGCCCGGCCGCCGGTCACGCGGCCCGGCTCAGCCCTCGGCCTCCACGGCCGCCACGGCCTTCGGGTGGTGCTCCGCGAAGTGGTCCACGGCGCGACGCACACGGCGACCGAGCAGCGTCGAGGCGAGCAGACTGCCGACCACGAAGGCGGCGAGCCCGGCCCAGGCGAAGGTCTTGAGCCATTTCTCGGCGACCGTGCCGAGGACGTAGACGCCGTAGGTCGTGGCGAAGGCCCACGTCGCGCCGCCCAGGGCGTTGGCCGGCAGGAAGCGGTGGTAGGGCAGGCGCAGGACGCCCGACAGCGGACCGGCAAAGATCCGCAGGAGCGCCACGAAGCGGCCGAAGAACACCGCCCACACCCCGTGCCGGGTGAAGACGGCCTCGGCGTAGGCGATCTCCTTGGCACCGAAGTGCCGCGAGAACCGGTGCCGCAGCCAGACCAGCAGCCGGCGCCCGACGTGGTGACCGACGCCGTAGCCGATCGAGTCGCCCACGACGGCACCGGCCGTGCCGGCGACGGCGACCCACAGATGGCTGACGTCGAGCTGGTGGTGGGACGAGAGGATGGCGGCCGTGACGAGGGTGACCTCGCCGGGGAGGGGGACCCCCATGGACTCGACCATGACGACGAGGGCGACGACGAGGTAGACCGCGAGCGGCGGGATCGACAGGAGCAGCTGGTCGAGGCTCACGAGCCGGCCTCGGAGATCCCCGAGATCTCCGAGGTCTCCGAGGTCTCCGAGACCTCCGAGGCATCCCGGGCCCGGCGGGCCACCCGGGCGAGGGCGTCGCCGTGCAGCCGCTGGGTGCGCCACTGCTCGAGCGGCTCGGCGCCAAGAGAGCGGTAGAAGCGGATGGCGGGGGCGTTCCAGTCCAGGACGGTCCACTCGACGCGGGTGCCGCCACGCTCGACGGCGCGGGCGGCCAGGCCCTCCAGGAGCCGGCGGCCCAGCCCACGGCCGCGGTGCTCCGGCTCGACGTAGAGGTCCTCCAGCCAGATGCCGTGCTGCCCGGTCCAGGTGGAGAAGGTCAGGAACCACACGGCCATCCCCACCACGTCGCCGTGGACCTCGACCACGTCCGCGTGGACGGCCGGGTCGGCGTGGACGGCCGGGTCGGCGGATCTGGGGAAGAGGGCGATGCGCAGGTCCTCGGGCGTGGCGGTGACGGCGTCCGGCTCGCGCTCGTAGGCCGCGAGGTCGCGGACGAGACGGTGCAGGGCCGGGATGTCGTCGACGGTGGCAGGCCGGATGAGGGGTCGGGTCACGGGATGAGGAGCACCTTGCCCGACGTCCCGCGGCCCTCGAGGGCGTCGTAGGCGGCCCGGGCGTCGGCGAGCGGGTGCCGGGAGTCGATCGCGATCTCGAGGGACCCGTCGGCGATCAGGCCGAGCACCTCGCCAGCGCGGGCCAGCAGCTCCTCGCGACCGGCGATGTAGTGACCAAGGCTCGGCCGGGTGAGGTAGAGCGAGCCGCCCTGGTTGAGCCGCTGCGGGTCGACCGGCGGCACAGGCCCGCTGGCGGCGCCGAAGAGGACGAGCAGGCCGCGGGGTCGCAGGCTCGCCAGCGACGCGTCGAAGGTGGCCTGACCGACCCCGTCGTAGGCCACGTCGACCCCCCGCCCCGCCGCCTCGGTGACGGCGTGCGCGAGGCTGTCGCCGGTGTCGTGCTCCCGGTAGTTGATGACGTGGTCGGCGCCGCGCTCGCGCGCGACGGCGAGCTTGTCCGCGCTCCCCGCGGTGGCGACGACGGTGGCGCCCTTGGCCTTGAGCAGCTGCACGAGCAGCTGGCCCACGCCACCCGCCGCCGCGTGGACCAACGCGATCGTCTCGGCGGTGCAGGGGTAGGTGTCGTTGACCAGGAAGTGAGCGGTCATGGCCTGCAGCATCGCGGCAGCGGCCACGTCGAGGTCGACGTCGTCGGGCACGGGCACGAGGCTCGCGGCCGGAAGGGTGGCAACGGTGGTGGCGCTGCCCAGCTGCATCGCCCAGGCGACCCGGTCACCGGCCACGACCTCGGTGACTCCCTCCCCGACGGACTCGACGGTCCCGGCGCCCTCCATGCCGAGCACGAACGGCGTCTCGACGGGGTAGACGCCGCCGCGCTGGTAGGTGTCGATGAAGTTGGCGCCGCTGGCTGCGACCCGGACGCGGGCCTGGCCCGGGCCGGGGTCGGGGACCTCGCGCTCCTCGACGCGGAGCACGCTGGAGTCGCCGTGCTTGGGGACGATCAGGGCTGAGGCGGTCAGGCTCGTCATGACCAAACCCTACCGGGGGTAGGGGCATCGACCGGGCTTCGTTCGCCAGGCTGATGATCCCGCCGGGGGTAGGGGCATCAGCCGGCCTTCGTTCGCCAGGCTGATGATCCCGCCGGGGGTAGGGGCATCAGCCGGCCTTCGTTCGCCAGGCTGATGATCCCGCCGGGGGTAGGGGCATCGACCGGCCCTCGGACCGGCGGCCCGTCAGAGCGCGATCCAGTAGCGCCGCGTCCGCGCCCCGGGCGCCAGCTCGCGCACGTCCTCGAGCTCGCCCCCGTTGCGCTCGATGACCGCGGCCGACGCCAGGTTGGCGTCGTCGCAGGTCACGAGGATGCTGTCGAGGTCGAGCCGCCGGGCTCGGGGGAGCACCGCTGCGAGCGCCCAGGTGGCCAGCCCACGCCCGCGCACAGACGGCCGTATGCCGTACCCCACGTGGCCGCCGACCTCGATCAGGTGCGGGTTGAGCGTGTGCCGCAGCTGGATGGCGCCGAGGTAGGCGTCACCCTCCACCACCCACAAGGAGGTCGCCGGCACGTAGCCGTGCGGCCGCTCGGCGGTCGGGTCGGCCTGCAGCAGGAGCTGCTCGACCCACGCCGCGAAACCCTCGGCATGGCAGAGAGGTTCGACGTGCGGGGGGAGCGAGGCGCCGTCCTGGTGGACGCCGGGCCCCCACTCGTCGAGCGACTCCAGCCAGGAGCGGTGCAGACGGGTGGTCGGGGCGATCAGCTGCGGCATACGGCCCACCCTCCCAAAGATCGCGAGGGGAGGGGCGAGGTCAGGCCAGGGCGGTCGACAGCGCGGCCCAGTCCACCTGCCGCGGCGCCGCGGCGCGGACCGAGGCCAGCAGCCCGAGCCGCGCGGCCCGCACCTCGGGGTCCTCGGCCATCACCAGGATGTCGTCGAAGAACCGCGCCACCGGGTCGACCAGCGCCTTGCCCTGCGCCGCGAAGGTCTCGAGGTCGGCGCTCGACCCCTCGGGCAGGCCGTCGAGGGCCTCGCGCAGCTCGACCTCGGCCGGCTCGGTGAGCCGGGAGGCGTCGTATGCCGCCGCGGTGCCCTCAGGCACGATCCGCCCGATGCGCTGCAGGGACGCCACGATGGACCGGAAGCCCTCGTCGCCGCGCAGAGCCTCGGCCTGGGCGAGCGCCGTGGTGGCCTCGCCGGGGGTGGCGGCACCGGGCAGGACGGCGTCGATGAGGTGCACGGAGGTGCCCTCGTCGCGCAGCAGCTGGGCATAGCGGCCGACGGTGAACTCCAGTGCGGCGTCGACCGACGCGTCGGCGACCTCGACGCCCTGGGAGCGCAGGCGCACGGCGGCCGCCTCCAGCCCGGAGCGGATGGACAGGGCTGCGAGCGCCTGACCGACCGAGCCCTGGTCGCGCAGGATCCGCACGACGCCGAGGGCGGCGCGGCGCAGGCCGAAGGGGTCGGAGGAGCCGGTGGGCTTGGCGCCGATGGCGAACATCGCCATGAGCAGGTCGAAGCGGTCGCCGAGGGCGAGCAGCGCGCCGGGCACGGACGCGGGCAGGGCGTCGGCGCTGGTCTTGGGCTGCTCCATCTCGTAGAGCGCGTCCGCGACGGCCTGGGGCTCGCCGGTGCGGACGGCATACTCGCGGGCGACGAAGCCGGCCAGGGAGGTCATCTCGGTGACCATCTGGGTAGCGAGGTCGTACTTGGCGAGAGCGCCTGCGCGCGTGAGGGTCTCGCGGTCGGTGGCGCTGAGGCGGACCTGGTCGGCGAGGGCGCCGGCGACGTCGGCGATGCGGCGGGCGCGCTGCCCGACGGAGCCGAGCCGGTCCTCGAAGGTCAGCTGGTCCAGGCCGGGCACGAAGGACTCGACGGAGTCGGTCTGCAGGTCGGCGTTCCAGAAGAACAGGGCGTCCTCGTAGCGCGCCCGGATGACCGACTCGTTGCCGGCCTTGACGGTGGCGTCGTCGCACAGGCCGTTGGCCATCGTGACGAAGTGCGGCAGCAGGTCCCCCGAGGCATCCAGCACGGGCAGGTAGCGCTGGTGCTTGCGCATGACCGTCGTCAGGATCTGCGCCGGCAGGTCGAGGTAGCGCTCGTCGAAGTCGCCGAGCACGCCGTGCGGCTCCTCGACGAGGTTGGTGATCTGGTCGACCAGGGACGCCTCGGCGGCTACGTCGACGCGGCCGCCGGCGCGGGTGGCCAGCGCCTCGGCCTGCTCGACGACGGCGGCGCGGCGCGCCTGGGTGTCCAGCACGATGGCGCCGCGGGCGATGGTGGGCAGGAGCTCGTCGGACGAGGGCACGTCGACGTGGCCCAGCAGGACGCCGTCGCGACGCTCCTGGCGCTCGGCACCACCGGTCGTGCGCTGCAGGTAGGTCTCGCGCCCGGCGACGACCTCGGACACCTGGACGGGCACGACGGTCCCGCCCCACAGCACCACCAGCCAGCGGATCGCGCGGGAGAAGGACAGGGAGGGGTCGGACCAGCGCATGTTCTTCTCGGCGCGCAGGCCCGTGACGACCTCGGCGAGGAGGGGGGACAGGACCTCCATGACGCTGCGTCCGGGCTGCTCGACCACGACGCAGGCGTGCTCGGCGCCCTGGACCTCCAGGCGCTGGACCTGGTCGAGCGAGACCTTCTGCCCCCGGGCGAATCCCTCCAGCGCCTTGGTGGGTCGGCCCGCGTCGTCATACGCGGCCTGCCACTTGGGGCCCTTGCGGACCTGCTCGGTGTCCGGCTCCCGGGCGGCCACGGAGTCGATGACGGCGACGATGCGCCGGGGGGTGCCGTCGACCCGTATGACGCCGTGCTCCAGCCGGGTCGCCGCGAGGCGCTCGGTGAGGGCGGCGCGGACCTGCTCGATGGTCGCGGGCACGACGTGCGGCGGCAGCTCCTCGACACCGATCTCGAACGCCAGGGTCTGCGGCTCGGCCGGCAGCGTGGACTCGTCCACGGTGGGCAGCGCGTCCGCCGCGGCCTCGAGGGGCCGCATCAGCGGGTGGCCCAGCTCGGCGCGACGCTCGATCCACAGGGCCGCGGTGTCGCGCATGAGCCGACGCATCGTGGCGAAGGCGCGCGCCCGCTCGGTCGTGGAGATGGCGCCGCGGGCGTCGAGCACGTTGAACGCGTGCGAGGACTTGAGGATGTAGGAGTGCGCCGGGACCGGGAGGCGGGCCTCGACCATGCGCGTGGCCTCGGCGACATAGCTGTCGTAGAGCGCGCGGTTGGTCTCGACGGACGCGTCGTCGAGGTAGTAGCGGCTCATCTCGTACTCGGACTGCCCGAAGGCCTCGCCGTAGGTGATGACCTCGCCGGACGGCGTGCGGGCGTAGGCGATCTCCTTGAAGTGGGTCACGCCCTGGACGGCCATCAGGATGCGCTCGACGCCATAGGTGAGCTCGACGGGGATGGGGTCGAGGTTCTGCCCGCCGACCTGCTGGAAGTAGGTGAACTGGGTGATCTCCATGCCGTCGAGCCAGACCTCCCAGCCGAGGCCCCACGCGCCGATGGCCGGCTGCGCCCAGTTGTCCTCGACGAAGCGCACGTCGTGGGCGGCCAGGTCGATGCCGAGCGCCTCGAGGGACCCGAGGTAGAGCTCCTGCGGGTCGCCGGGCTCGGGCTTGAGGATGACCTGGAACTGCGTGTGCGTCTGCAGGCGGTTGGGGTTCTCGCCGTACCGGCTGTCGTCGGGTCGCACGGACGGCTCGACGTAGGCGACGTCCCAGGGCTCCGGTCCGAGGACCCGCAGGACGGTGGCGGGGTTCATGGTCCCCGCTCCGACCTCGGTGTTGAAGGGCTGCACGGTCAGGCAGCCCCGCTGGGTCCAGTAGTCGGACAGGATGCGGAGGGCGTCTTGCATGGTCAGCACCGGGCCAGCCTACGGCGTCCGTCGCGGTGGGGTCTGTCACTGCTCGGCCTTAGTCTTGCTGTCGCGATGGAATCCCTCTTCGACGACCTGCCCCTGTCCCCGCCCACCCCCGCGATGCGCCCGGCCGCGGCCTCCGGCGAGGTGGACGACTCCGGCCTGCCCGCCTGGGCGCTCTCGGACGACGTGCCCCCGCCGACGGACGCTGATGCTCCTCCGGCCGACGACGGGTCGTATGCCGGATCGCCCGCCGGGCGCGGGGCTGCGCCACGTGGCGGGTTCGCCGCCTCGCGGGACCCGGAGCAGATCGTGGCGGGCCTCAACCCCCAGCAGCGCGAGGCGGTGCTGCACGAGGGCGCGCCGCTGCTGATCGTCGCGGGTGCCGGCTCGGGCAAGACGCGCGTGCTGACCCAGCGCATCGCCTACCTCCTGGCGGCGCGCGGCGTGCAGCCGGGCGAGATCATGGCGATCACCTTCACCAACAAGGCGGCCGCCGAGATGCGCGAGCGCGTCGAGGCGATCGTCGGGCCGCGGGCCAAGGCGATGTGGGTGTCGACCTTCCACTCGGCCTGCGTCAAGATCCTGCGCCGCGAGGCCAAGGCCGTGGGGCTGAGCTCGAGCTTCTCGATCTACGACGCCGCCGACTCGCAGCGGCTGATGGCGATGGTGCTGCGGGACATGGATCTCGACCCCAAGCGCTACCCGCCGCGGTCGTTCAGTCACCAGGTGTCCAACCTCAAGAACGAGCTGGTCGACGAGGAGACCTACCGAGATCGCCTGGGGGAGAGCGCGACCCACCAGGAGCGGCTGCTCGGTGAGGCCTATGTCGACTACCAGCGGCGGCTGCGCCAGGCCAACGCGATGGACTTCGACGACCTGATCATGACGACGGTCAACATCCTGCAGGCCTTCCCGCAGATCGCGCAGCACTACCACCGCCGGTTCCGGCACATCATGGTCGACGAGTACCAAGACACCAACCACGCGCAGTACGAGCTGGTCCGGCAGCTGGCGGGCGGTCCGACGGTCGAGGGCGAGCTGCCGATGGCCGAACTGGTCGTGGTGGGGGACGCCGACCAGTCGATCTACGCCTTCCGCGGGGCGACGATCCGCAACATCGTCGAGTTCGAGCAGGACTACCCGCAGGCGCGCACGATCCTGCTGGAGCAGAACTACCGGTCGACCCAGACGATCCTGCAGGCGGCCAACGCCGTCATCGCCAAGAACCCCGACCGCCGCGAGAAGTCCCTGTGGTCCGACCAGGGCGACGGGGCGCCGATCGTGGGCTACGTCGCAGACAGCGAGCACGAGGAGGCGTCCTTCGTCGCGCAGTCCATCGACCGCCTCGGCGACGAGCACGGGGTCAAGCCGCGCGACGTCGCGGTGTTCTACCGCACCAACGCCCAGTCCCGGGCGCTGGAGGAGGTGTTCGTGCGGGTCGGCCTGCCCTACAAGGTGGTCGGCGGCACCCGCTTCTACGAGCGGCGCGAGGTCAAGGACGCCCTGGCCTACCTGCGCGTCATCGCCAACCCCGAGGACACCGTCAACTTGCGCCGCATCCTCAACGTCCCCAAGCGCGGCATCGGCGACCGCGCCGAGGCGTGCGTCGCGGCGCTGGCCGAGCGCGACCGCACGAGCTTCGTCGCGGCGCTCGGGCACCCCGAGGACGCCCCGGGCATCGCCACCCGCTCGGTCACCGCCATCAAGGGGTTCACCGCGCTGCTGGAGTCGCTGCGCCAGGTGCGCGACGGGGGAGGGGGCGTCGGCGAGCTGCTCGAGGCGGTCGTGGACCGCTCCGGCTACCTCGCCGAGCTGCAGGCCAGCCACGACCCGCAGGACGAGACCCGCATCGAGAACCTCAACGAGCTGGTCGCCGTGGCACGGGAGTTCGACGAGACCTATCCCGAGGGCGGGCTCGACGACTTCCTCGAGCAGGTGTCGCTGGTCGCCGACTCCGACGAGATCCCCGACGAGGACGACGGCTCCGGCGTGGTCACCCTGATGACCCTGCACACCGCCAAGGGCCTGGAGTTCCCCGTCGTCTTCCTCACCGGCATGGAGGACGGCACCTTCCCGCACAGCCGCGCCCTCGGCGACAGCAAGGAGCTCGAGGAGGAGCGGCGCCTGGCGTACGTCGGCATCACGCGCGCTCGCGAGCGGCTGCACCTCTCCCGCGCCGCCGTCCGCTCCGCGTGGGGGCAGCCGCAGTACAACCCCGCGTCACGCTTCCTCGACGAGATCCCCGACGGGCTCTTGAACTGGCAGCGCACCGAGTCCGCCCTGATGGGTCGCTCCTCGGCCCCCACCGTGGCCCGGCTCGGCGGCCTGAGGCCGTCGCGCGGGCCCGCCAAGCCGGTGCCGTCCCTGTCCGCGGGCGACCGCGTCAACCACGACTCGTTCGGGCTCGGCTCGGTCGTCCGGGTCGAGGGCGTCGGCCCCAAGGCCATGGCCACCGTCGACTTCGGCGGCGACACCGGCGTCAAGCGCTTCCTGCTCGGGATCGCCCCGCTCGAGAAGCTCTAGCGCCCCCTCCCGCCCCCCCGAGGTGTCCGGTCGGGGTGGGTGGGAGGGTCTGTCAGAGGCGCTCGCGGGGCGAGCTCAGACGACGACCTTGCGCTTGCGCAGCTCGACCTCGGGGTCGGCGGCGTCCGTGAGCAGCGGGTCGCCGTGCGGGTGGATCTCGAGGTGCAGGTGCGGTCCGGTGGACCGGCCGCTGTTGCCGGACAGGCCGATCGTCTGGCCGGTCACGACCTTGGCACCCAGCGCCACGTCCGCACGGCTCAGGTGGCCGTAGCGTCCAAGGCTCCCGTCGGCGAACTTCACGTCGATGTAGGTGCCGTACACGGAGTGACCGGTCTTGACGTCGGTGACGACACCGGCGGACAGGGAGCGCAGGGGGGTGCCGACCGGAGCGGCGAAGTCCAGGCCGTGGTGGAAGCCACCCCACCGGGGACCAAACCGGGACGTCAGCTGGTAGGGGCCACCCATCGGGCCGACCCATTGCGGGGGAACGGGTCGCGTCGGCGCGGCGGCCGGCGTGGACGGGGCGGCGGCCGGCGTGGACGGGGCGGCGATCGCCGCCGGGACGGTGATGGTGGCCGGGCCCGTAGGGGCGCGATAGATCGCCCGGGGTGCCGAGACGGTGCGAGCGGAGCGGTCGGCCCGGTCGGCCGTGGCGGAGCGCCGGGCGAGGATCGATGACTCCTCGGCCGCCGGCATGGGCGTGGCGCCCTGGGGTGCGGCGGCCGCCGTGACGTCCGGAACCGTCTCGGCGGCGGAGGTGCCCGACGGGGCGCGGGAGACCGCCTGTGCCGCCCCGGTCCGGGCATCGTCCCCACCCACGGTGGTGACGGTGACCGCCACGACGACCGCGGTCAAGGTGGTCACGGCGCCGGCGGTGGCGAGGCGGGGGGAGCGTCGGCCGATGCGGTGCCGGCCGCCGCCGCTGCGGGCGTGCGCAACCTCGGGCGGGGGGAGGAGGGGCATGCGGGGCTACCTGACATCGACGGGCGAGGGGGCGGCTTAGACTATCCCGTGACGAATTCGTTATGCAACGTGGGCGTACGGGTGAAGCGGTGCGTCTGACCTGCGCAGATCGGCGTCCAGGGAGCTCACGTGGGGGGGCGTCACCCTGCCGCTGCCGACCGAGGTGCCCTGGGCTACGCTGGCGGCATGAGCGAGTCCAGGTTGCGAATCCTTGTGGCCAAGCCGGGTCTTGACGGCCACGACCGTGGTGCAAAGGTGGTGGCTCGCGCCTTGCGTGATGCCGGCATGGAGGTCGTCTACACCGGCCTGCACCAGACCCCCGAGCAGATCGTCGAGGCGGCGATCCAGGAGGACGCCGACGGGGTCGGCCTGTCCGTCCTGTCCGGCGCCCACATGACCCTGTTCAAGAAGGTCCTCGAGCTCCTCCAGGCCAAGGAGGCGTCCGATATCGTGGTCTTCGGCGGCGGCATCATCCCCGAGGACGACATCCAGCCGCTCAAGGACATGGGCGTGGCCCACGTCTTCACCCCCGGCGCCACCACCACGGAGATCGTCGACTGGGTCACCTCCAACGTCGAGGCTCACTGACCCGGCGCCGCCGTCCGCCGTCCCCCAGGGGCACCCTCGCCGCACCGGCAGGGTGCCCCTTCCTCGTGCCCGGACGGCGCCCGTCAGGCCGGCGCGTACCCCGGACCTAAATGCTGACACTTGTCTGTAAGACACCTGGCTGCATGTAACGCCATGTCACACTTTCCCGCGATATTCCCCACAAATGGGGTAAATGGCCACCCTTTCGGCGGAACTTGACGCACGGTTGTTTACACCCGAACGAGCGGTGTGTGAGATTCCCTGCACCGGTCGGCGGGTCCATCAGGACGGCTCGCGTCCCCCACGGCCGGTCCCCTCCGGCGGCGCTCTGCTCGGCGTCGCCGCGTACCCGCAGGAGCCATCTCATGAAGCGAATCACCATCGGTGCTGCGTTCGCCCTCGCGTGCGCCACGGCTGCCACGCCCCTGGTCGTCACGGGCGCCCAGGCCGCTGACCACGGCGGCGCCGAGAAGGCCACGGCCTTCGTGGCCGCCGACGCCCACGCCGGTCTGGTCAAGGCCGCGCAGGCGCAGTCCGACGCCTTCGTCAAGGCCCTCGGCCTGTCCTCCGACGACGCTTTCGTCGTCAAGGACGTCATCACGGACGCCGACGGCAGCTCGCACGTCCGCGTGGACCGGACCTACAAGAAGGTGCCGGTCGTCGGAGGCGACCTGGTCATCCACCGCGACGCGTCCGGCAGGGTCACGGGTCACGACGGCACCTTCACCGGCGCCATCACGGTCGACCTCGCCCCGAGCGTCTCCAAGGCGCAGGGCCAGGCCAAGGGCCTCGCCGCCGCCAAGGCGCACAAGGCGCGCAAGGGCTTGGACGGTGCGGCCGTCGCCGGCAACGACCTGGTGATCTACATCGCCCAGGACGGGACCCAGCGCCTGGCCTACCAGGTCCGCACCACGGGCCTGCAGAAGGACCGCACCCCCTCGCGCGTCCGCACCCTCGTCGACGCGGACTCCGGCGTCGCCCTGCGGTCCTTCGACGAGGTCCACCAGGGCTCGGGCACCGGCATCTACGTCGGCAGCGTGCCGCTGAGCACGACCTACTCCGGCGGCACCTACTCGCTGCGCAACCCCTCGACAGGCAACTACACGACGGACGCCAACAACACGACGTCCAGCGGCGCCACCATGACCGACGCCGACGACCGCTGGGGCACGGGCTCGAACAGCAACCGTCAGAGCGCCGGCGTCGACGCCCAGTTCGGCGCGGACAAGACCTTCGACTACTACAAGACCGTCATGGGCCGCAACGGGATCTGGAACGACGGCCGCGGCGCCCGCTCGCGCGTGCACTACGACACCAACTACGAGAACGCCTTCTGGGACGGCACCCAGATGACCTACGGCGACGGGGCGGGCAACGCCCACCCGCTGACCGAGCTGGACGTCGCGGGCCACGAGATGTCGCACGGCGTCACGCAGAACACCGCCGGACTCGTCTACTACGGCGACGCGGGCGGTCTCAACGAGGCCACCTCCGACATCCTCGGGGCCGGGGTGGAGTGGTACGCGAATCTCTCCACGGACGTCCCGGACTACTACATGGGCGAGGAGATCGACCTCAACGGCAACGGGACGCCGCTGCGCTACATGGACAAGCCCTCCAAGGACGGCCGCAGCTACGACTGCTGGACCCCGGACATGAACGGCTGGGACGACCAGGGAGCCGGCAACCCCCACTTCACGTCGGGCCCGCTCAACCACTGGTACTACCTGGCCTCTGAGGGCTCGGGCAGCAAGACCATCAACGGCCGCACCTACAGCAGCCCGACCTGCAACAGCTCGACGGTCACCGGCGCCGGCCACGACAAGATCGAAAAGATCTGGTACCGCACGCTGTCCACCAAGCTGACGTCCTCGTCGCGCTATACGGCGGCCCGTGAGGGTGCCATCCAGTCCGCGATCGAGCTGTATGGCGCCTCCAGCCAGGCCTGCGCGTCGGTGGAGAAGGCCTTCAGCGCCATCAGCGTGCCCGCGGGCGCGGCCAAGTGCTCCAGCACGAGCCCAACACCCACGCCGACCCCGACGACCCCGACGCCCACCCCGGGCAGCAACGCGGTCGTCAACGGCGGCTTCGAGTCCGGCCAGACCGGCTGGACCGGCACCAGCGGCCCCATCACCGCCAACGCCGGCCGCGCCGCCCACTCCGGCAGCTGGAAGCTCTGGCTCGGCGGCAACGGCACCACCGCCACCGAGTACGAGCAGCAGAGCGTCACCGTGCCCAACAACGGCAAGCTCACCTTCTGGGTCGCCGTGGACACCGCCGAGACCTCCACCGCCACCGCCTACGACAAGGCCACCGTCACTGTCAACGGCACCACGGTCGCGTCCTACAGCAACCTGACCAAGACCAGCGGCTACGTCCAGAAGGCCGTCGACCTGGCCGGCTACGCCGGGCAGACGGTCACCCTCAAGCTCACCGCCACCGAGGACTCCTCGGCCCAGACGAGCTTCGTCTTCGACGACATCGCCGTGCAGTGACCCCCTGAGTCACCGTCACCCCGCGTGACACCGAGGCCGTATGCCGAGACCCCTCCCGGCATACGGCCTCGACCGTGGTCGGGTGTGGCATCGGTCGCAGGGGGATGGCTGGCGTGGGCCGGGTCGTCCGAACCGCGTTATCCTCGCGAGGACACTTGACCACCTAACCCAAGGACGGATGAGCGTGGATCTTTTCGAGTACCAGGCACGCGACATGTTCGAGAAGCACGGCGTGCCGGTCCTGGCGGGCAAGACCGCCGAGACCCCCGAGCAGGCTCGGGCCGCCGCAGAGGAGATCGGGGCCAGGAGCGGCGGGGTCACCGTCGTCAAGGCCCAGGTCAAGACCGGAGGTCGCGGCAAGGCCGGTGGCGTCAAGGTCGCCAGGTCGGCCGACGAGGCCGAGCAGCACGCCCAGCAGATCCTCGGCATGGACATCAAGGGCCACACCGTCTACACCGTCATGATCGCCCAGGGCGCCAAGATCGCCGAGGAGTACTACTTCTCGCTGCTCCTGGACCGCGCCAACCGCACCTACCTCGCGATGTGCAGCAAGGAGGGCGGGATGGAGATCGAGCAGCTCGCCGTCGAGCGCCCCGAGGCCCTGGCCCGCATCGCCGTCGACCCGCAGGTGGGCATCGACGAGGCCAAGGCCAAGGAGATCGTCGACGCCGCCGGCTTCGACGCGCAGACGGGCGCCTCGATCGCCCCCGTCCTGCAGAAGCTGTGGGACGTGTACCGCGAGGAGGACGCGACGCTGGTCGAGGTCAACCCCCTCGTCAAGACCGAGGACGGTGAGGTCGTCGCTCTCGACGGCAAGGTCACCCTCGACGACAACGCGTCCTTCCGCCAGCCCGACCACAAGGCGCTGGTCGACGAGCGGACCGAGGACCCGCTGGAGGCCAAGGCCAAGGCGATGCACCTCAACTACGTCAAGCTCGACGGCAACGTCGGCATCATCGGCAACGGCGCCGGGCTCGTGATGAGCACCCTGGACGTCGTCGCCTACGCCGGCCAGGACCACACCGGCGGGGCGAGCAAGCCCGCCAACTTCCTCGACATCGGTGGCGGCGCGTCCGCCGAGGTCATGGCCAACGGCCTGGACGTCATCCTCGGCGACGAGCAGGTCAAGGCCGTCTTCGTCAACGTCTTCGGCGGCATCACCGCGTGCGACGCGGTCGCTAACGGCATCGTCGGCGCGCTCAAGACCCTGGGCGACCAGGCCACCAAGCCGCTGGTCGTCCGGCTGGACGGCAACAACGTCGTCGAGGGTCGCCGGATCCTCGAGGAGTTCAACCACCCGCTGGTCACCGTCGAGGAGACCATGGACGGCGCCGCCCGCAAGGCCGCCGAGCTGGCCGCCAAGTAAGCGTTCGAGCGAGAGAGACAGGACTACACAACCAATGGCTATCTTCCTCAACGCCGACTCCAAGGTCATCGTCCAGGGCATGACCGGCTCCGAGGGCATGAAGCACACCACGCGCATGCTCGCCTCGGGCACCGACATCGTCGGTGGCGTCAACCCCAAGAAGGCCGGCCAGACGGTCGACTTCCCGGAGGGCAAGCAGGTCCCCGTCTTCGGCTCCGTCAAGGAGGCGATGGACGCGACCGGCGCCAACGTCTCGGTCGTCTTCGTGCCGCCGGCCTTCACCAAGTCCGCCGTCGTCGAGGCCGTCGACGCGGGCATGCCGCTGCTGGTGGTCATCACCGAGGGCATCGCGGTCAAGGATTCGGCCGAGTTCTTCAACTACGCCAAGGACAAGGGCACGACGCGCATCATCGGCCCCAACTGCCCCGGCATCATCAGCCCCGGGCAGTCCAACGCCGGCATCATCCCGGCGGACATCGCGGGGGCCGGCCAGATCGGCCTCGTGTCCAAGTCGGGCACCCTCACCTACCAGATGATGTACGAGCTGCGGGACTTCGGCTTCACTACGGCCGTCGGCATCGGTGGCGACCCGGTCATCGGCACCACCCACATCGACTGCCTCGAGGCCTTCGAGAAGGACCCGGAGACCAAGGCGATCGTCATGATCGGCGAGATCGGCGGCGACGCCGAGGAGCGCGCGGCGGCGTTCATCCGGGACAACGTCACCAAGCCCGTCGTGGGCTATGTCGCGGGCTTCACCGCTCCCGAGGGCAAGACGATGGGCCACGCCGGCGCCATCGTGTCCGGCGGTGCCGGCACCGCCGCCGCCAAGAAGGAGGCCCTCGAGGCTGCCGGGGTCAAGGTCGGCAAGACGCCGTCGGAGACCGCCGAGCTCATGCGCGAGATCATGAAGTCCCTCTGACCGTTACCGGTCGCGGCGAGAGCCGGTCACCCTCGGGGTGGCCGGCTCTCGGCATACGGCAGGATCTGCCCGCTCGGCCCGGGACCAGGGTGGGGCCGGACCGGCGAGCCGGGTCGGACCACCCGGCCCTGGTGAGGGACGATGAGGGCACCCATGACTGACTCGCCCCGCCTCCGCCCCGCCGCCGTCCCCGCCACCCGGGCCGTGCGCGCCGCCGTCGTCGCCGTCGTGACGAGCTGGCTGCCGCTCGTGCTCCTCTCGGTCGTCGCGTGGGCGGGGTCCGCGGGCGCCACCGCGGGGTGGGACGCGGCGGTGGCGGTGGGGTCGCTGGCCTGGGTGGCGGGCCACGGTGCCTCGGTGCGTCAGGCCGGGGTCGTGCTGTCCCTGACGCCGCTGCTGCTCACGGGGCTCGCCGTCGCGTCCGCTGCGGTCGCCGCCCGCACGCTCTCCGGGCCCGTCGAGGACGACCGTTCGCCTCGGCTCGGCTGGCTGGGCGGGATGCGTTCGGGGGTGGCTCGCCTGACGGGGGTGTTCGTGGGGTCGTATGCCGTCCTCGGGCTGCTCGTGGCCCTGCACGCCTCCAGCCTGCCGGTCCGGCCGTCGTGGCCGTCGACGGCGCTGGGTGTCGTCGTCGTGCCGCTGCTCGGCGTCGTGATCGGGCTGCGGCACGCGTGGGCCCGGCCGACCGCCGCGCCGGGCTGGCACGACCAGGTGGTCGGACTCGTGCCGGGGCCCGTGCGCCGCGCCCTCGGGGAGGGCTTGCGTGGCGTGGGGCTGCTGCTGCTCGCCGGTCTGGTGCCGGTGGTGCTGGGGCTCGTGACGCACCTCGGGCGGGTCCGCGACCTGACCTCGTCGCTGGACGCCGGAGCCCTGGGCAATGTCCTGCTCGCCGTCGTCCAGCTGGGCTGGCTGCCGGACGCGGCGGCCTGGGGGCTGTCCTGGCTGGCGGGGCCGGGGTTCTCGCTGGGGCTGGGATCGGCCTACACGTGGTCGCAGGCGCAGTCGGGCCTGCTCCCGATGGTGCCGGCGCTCGGCTCCCTGCCGGACAACGGCGCGTTGCCCTGGTGGGCGCGTCTCGCGGGGCTGCTGCCCATGGTCGTGGGCGCCGTCGTGGCGCACCGGGCCATCGGGCGGCTGGCGACGCTGTCCACGCTGGGAGCCAAGGCCCTGGCCGCGGCCACCGCCTGGCTGGTGATGGTGCTGGGATCGCTGGTGGTGATGCTGCTGTCCAGCGGCTCGTTGGGGTCTCGGGCCCTGGTGTCGGTGGGTCCGCACGCGTGGTGGGCGACGCTGGCGCTGGCCGGCGAGCTGGCGGTGGGGGCGCTCCTGGCGATGCTGCTGACCTGGCGCCGCTACCACCGCTGACCTACCGGGGGCAGGGGCATCGACCGGCCTTCGTCCCCCAGGCTGATGATCCGGCCGGGGGTAAGTGCATCAGCCGGCCTTCGTCCCCCAGGCTGATGATCCCGCCGGGGGTAGGGGCATCAGCCGGGCTTCGTCCCCCAGGCTGATGATCCGGCCGGGGGTAGGGGCATCGGCCGGGCTTCGTTTCCCAGGCTGATGATCCCGCCGGGGGTAGGGGCATCGACCGGGCTTCGTTCGCCAGGCTGGTGCCGGGCCCTCACAAACCGAGGGTGCTGGACAGCCAGGCCGGGACCGTCTCGTCGAGGCGGGCATCGCACTGCGCCTGGGCCGTCCTCGTGTTGGCTCCAGCGGTGCACGTCGACCACGTGGACATCTGCGTCGGATAGACCGACTGCACCCCAGCCGTGAAGAGCAGGTAGCCTCCCAGCGTCACCCCCACGAGCTGCCACGACGCCCAGCCGTACCGCTTCGCCCGCACCTGCTGCGCCACGGCCCGCCCCGCGAACCACATCGCCGCCAGGCTCGTCGCGACCGCTACCAGCGACCAGGGATGCTGCAGCGACAGCAGGGGCACGGTCACCACGATCCCGAGCGCCGCCCGCATGCCGTCGGTCGCGCCGGGCGGTGTGGGTCGCCGCCCGTCTCCGGCCGGACGCTGCTCGTCGTCGGACGGGCGGGGGCGGGGAGCTCGGTCGGCAGGCACGCGTCCCATCATCCCCCATGCCACTAGGGTGCTGGCTGTGAGCGACTCGCCCCGTCCCGTGCCGATCGTCGTGCTCGTGTCCGGCTCGGGCACCCTCCTCCAGGCGCTGATCGACGCGAGCGTGGACCCTGGCTACGGCGTGCGGATCTCCGCGGTGGGGGTGGACCGCGACGGGACCGCGGGCCAGGAGCGCGCCGAGCGGTCGGGCATCCCGACCTTTGTCGTGCGGCCCCGCGACCACCGTGACCGGGCTGCCTGGGACGAGGCCTTGGCCGCCGAGATCGCCCGTCACGAGCCGCGATTCGTGGTCAGCGCAGGCTTCATGCGGATCCTTGGACCGCGCGCCCTCGCCGGGCCCACCGTGATCAACACCCACCCCGCGCTGCTGCCCAGCTTCCCGGGGGCGCACGGCGTGCGAGACGCGCTCGCCCATGGGGTGGCGGTGACCGGGACGACCTGCCACGTCGTCGATGCCGGTGTCGACACCGGGCCGATCATCGCGCAGCGGGCGGTCGTGGTCGAGGACGACGACACCGAGGAGTCCCTCCACGAGCGGATCAAGGTCCAGGAGCGGGAGATGCTCGTCGACGTGGTCGGCCGTATGGCGCGCCACGGCCACCGCATCGACGGCCGCCGCGTGCGTCTCGGCGGCTGAGACGGCGGGCGCTGCGGCATACGGCTCAAAGACGCGCCCCCGGCGGGATCATCGACCTGGGGGGCGAAGGCCGGCTGATGCCCCTACCCCCGGCGGGATCAGCGACCTGGGGGGCGAAGGCCGGCTGATGCCCCTACCCCCGGCGGGATCCGCGACCTGGGGGGCGAAGGCCGGCTGATGCCCCTACCCCCGGCGGGATCATCGACCTGGGGGACGAAGGCCGGCTGATGCCCTTACCCCCGGTAGGGTTGGAGGCACACGACTGGCGCGGGTGGACCACCACCGGGGAGTGACGTTCGTGGGCATCGCCCGCCTGGGTGCCCGCACCGATCCAGCCGCACCGCCGCAGGAGTGACCTGATGACTGCTACCGACCCCACCGCTGCTTCCGAGACCGGGGAGGGGCGTCGGCCGATCCGCCGCGCGCTCGTCTCCGTCTACGACAAGACCGGCCTGGAGGCCCTCGTCCGCGGCCTGCACGACGCCGGCGTCGAGCTCGTCTCGACCGGCGGCTCCGCCGCCCTCATCGACGGCCTCGGCCTGCCGGTGACCCGCGTCGAGGAGCTCACCGGGTTCCCCGAGTGCCTCGAGGGGCGCGTCAAGACGCTGCACCCGCGCGTCCACGCCGGGATCCTCGCCGACACCCGCAAGCCCGACCACCTGCGCCAGCTCGAGGAGCTCGAGGTCGCGCCCTTCGAGCTGGTCGTCGTCAACCTCTACCCCTTCACCGCGACCGTCTCGTCGGGCGCGAGCCCCGACGAGTGCATCGAGCAGATCGACATCGGCGGGCCGTCCATGGTGCGCGCCGCCGCCAAGAACCACCCCAGCGTGGCCGTCATCACCTCGCCGGACGACTACGCGTCGGCCCTGTCTGCGGTCGATGCCGGCGGATTCACCCTTGAGCAGCGGAAGTCCTTGGCCGCCAGAGCTTTTGCCCACACCGCGGCCTACGACGTGGCCGTCGCGTCGTGGCTGGTCTCGTCCTACGTCGGCGACGCCCAGACCTTCCCCGAGTTCGCGGGCGCGACCTGGTCCAAGGTCTCCGACCTGCGGTATGGCGAGAACCCCCACCAGCGCGCCGCCCTCTACCGCGGGGACGGGCCTGGCGTGGCCTGCGCCGAGCAGCTGCACGGCAAGGAGATGTCCTACAACAACTACGTCGACACGGACGCCGCCGTGCGGGCCGCGCACGACCACGGCGACCGGCCGACCGTGGCGATCATCAAGCACGCCAACCCCTGCGGGATCGCGGCGGGCTCGCCCGGGGAGGAGATCGCCGACGTGCACCGGCGCGCCCACGAGTGCGACCCCCTGTCGGCCTTCGGCGGCGTGATCGCCACCAACCGCCCGGTCACCGTCGCGATGGCCGAGGCGGTCAAGGACATCTTCACCGAGGTCGTGGCGGCGCCCGACTTCGAGCCCGGCGCACTGGAGATCCTCACCGCCAAGAAGAACATCCGACTGCTGCGCCTGCCTGCCGACGTCCGCTCGGGCGCCTCCGCCCTCGAGCTGCGCCCGATCTCCGGGGGCCTGCTCGTCCAGGAGGCCGACCGGATCGACGCCGTGATCGAGCCGAGCGAGGACGACAAGGAGACCGCCGGGCACGGGGATGCACCGCTGCACTGGACCCTCGTCGCCGGGGAGTCCGTCGACGACCGGACCCTCGTGGACCTCGACTTCGCGTGGAAGGCAGTGCGCGCCACCAAGTCCAACGCCATTCTGCTGGCGCGCGACGGGGCCTCCGTCGGCATCGGCATGGGGCAGGTCAACCGCGTCGACTCCTGCCGCCTCGCGGTCGAGCGGGCGGGGGAGGAGCGGGCGCGCGGTGCGGTCGCGGCGTCGGACGCCTTCTTCCCCTTTGCCGACGGGCCGCAGATCCTGATCGATGCCGGCGTCCGCGCCATCGTGGCGCCGGGCGGTTCGATGCGCGACGCGGAGACGATCGAGGCCTGCCGACAGGCCGGGGTGTCGCTCTACTTCACCGGCACCCGGCACTTTGCCCACTGACCCGCGGACCGTCGTCGCCCTGTCGGCGGCGGCCGCGCTCCTGGCCGGTGGGCTGTCGTCGCTGCAGTCCCGGGCGAACGGGACGCTGGCCCACGCCTTCGCCAGCCCTGTGGATGCGTCGTTGTGGAGCTTCGGCTCCGGGTGGGTGGTGCTGCTGGCCGCGGTGCTGCTGCTCCCCGGGCCGCGTCGGGCGCTGAGAGAGGTTGCCCACGCCGTCGGGACCGGCCGCCTGCCCTGGTGGCAGACCCTCGGTGGCCTCAGCGGCGGCTTCTTCGTCGCCGTGCAGACGACGGCCGTGCCCGTCCTCGGCGTCGCCCTGTTCACCATCGCCATCGTCGGCGGCCAGACGAGCAATGCCCTGCTCGTCGACCGGCTCGGCATCGGCCCCGCGGGCCACGTGCCGGTGACCCGCGGCCGGGTCCTGGCCGGCCTGACGACCTTCGTGGGGGTCGGGGTGGCCGCCTCGGCCCGGTCCGGGAGCGGTGGGGCGGACGGCATACCTCTGCTGCCTGTCGCCCTCACCGTGCTCGCCGGTGCTGCGATCGCCCTCCAGCAGGCGCTCAACGGGCGCGTCAACCGCGTCAGCGGCGACGTCGTGGTCACCTCGACCATCAACTTCACCTGGGGGCTCGGGCTGCTGCTCGGGTGGGCCGGCCTGCTCCTGGCGCGCGGTGGTCTGCGGGCACCGGCCACCTGGGACCTGCCGTGGTGGGCCTACGTCGGGGGACTGATCGGGATCGTGTATGTCGCCATCGGCGCCGTCGTCGTGCACCACCTGGGGGTGCTCGTGGCCACCCTCATGACGCTCACCGGTCAGCTCGGGTCGGCGGTGCTGGTCGACCTGCTGGACCCCGCCGCCCGCTCCCACGTCGGCCCCCAGCTGCTCGCGGGGGTGGCCATCACGCTCGCGGCCGCCGTCGGGGCGGGGGTGGCGGCGCAACGGACGACCCGGGTGGCAAGATGAGCGACGTGACTGCGACGATCCTCGATGGCAAGGCCACCCTCGCGACGATCAAGACCGAGCTCGCCGAGCGCGTCCGCGCGTTGGCCGAGCGCGGCATCACTCCCGGTCTCGGCACGGTGCTGGTGGGCGACGACCCCGCCAGCACGTGGTACGTCAACGCCAAGCACAAGGACTGTGCCGAGATCGGCGTCGCCTCGATCCAGCGCCACCTGCCCGCGAGCGCCACCCAGGCCGAGGTGGAGGCCGTGATCGACGAGCTCAACGCCGACCCCGCCTGCACGGGCTTCCTCGTGCAGCAGCCCACCGGCCTCGACGACAGCGCGATTCTGGCGCGCGTCGACCCCGCCAAGGATGTGGACGGCCTCAACCCCGTCAACCTCGGCAACCTCGTGCTCGGCATCCCCGCCCCGCTGCCCTGCACCCCGATGGGCGTGGTCGAGCTGTGCCGCCGCTATGACATCCCGCTCAAGGGCGCCGAGGTCGTCATCATCGGCCGCGGCATCACGGTGGGAAGGCCGCTCGGCCTGATCCTCACCCGTCGCTCCGAGAACGCCACGGTCACGTCGTGCCACACCGGGACTCGTGACCTGGCGGCCCACACCCGCCGCGCCGACGTCGTGGTCGCGGCTGCGGGGGTGCACAACATCCTCACGCCCGACATGGTCAAGCCCGGGGCCGCGGTCTTTGACGTCGGGGTGTCCCGCGTCGCCGGCGAGGACGGGAAGTCACGGGTCGCCGGTGACATCCACCCCGCCGTGATGGAGGTCGCGGGCTGGATGACGCCCAACCCCGGCGGCGTCGGCCCGATGACCCGCGCGCTGCTGCTCCGCAACGTCGTCGAGTCGGCCGAGCGAGCTGCGTCCGCGTGACGTCTGTCGGGCCGGGGCGCCTCGCGCTGTGGTGGGTGCTGGGCCTCGGCTGCGTCCTGGCGCTGGCCGTGGTGGCGGTGGTGTCGCCACGGTTGGGGGGCAACCTGCTCGCGGCGGCGCTCGCCGTGGCGGGGGTGCTGCGCCTGATGGTGTCGGACGCCGCGGCCGGCGGGCTCGTCACACGGTCCCGGGGCCTGGACGTGCTGATGTATCTCGCTCTGGCCACGGTGGTCGCCGTGGGCGCCAACTCGGTCAACTGGGACCCCACCCGCTGACCTACCGGGGGTAGGGGCATCAGCCGGGCTTCGTTCGCCAGGCTGATGATCCCGCCGGGGGTGGGGGCATCGACCGGGCTTCGTTCAACCGGCGGCGCTCCACTCCTGCCCATTCGGTCGTGTCCGACCGAACAGCGGCGCCGGCGTGGGCCTCCGCAAGGCATCACCCGCGTGCTGCACCACAAGGGGGCGCAGCGTATCCCTGGCGTTGATGTCGTCCATCGTCAGATGCACGACCCCGTGGCCGGTCGCCTCCAGGGCCCGGTCCCTTGTGCGGTCCCGGCGGACGCGAGCCGTCACGAGCTGATCGTGCTCGTCGAGATACTTCCCCACGCCGTCCAGCTCGATCAGCGTGGCGGTGCCGCGCACCCGCCAGTCGGCCCGGTACCACCCGGTCGGCGTCTCGACCCACACCTGGGACTCCACGTCGAAACCGACCTGAACCAGTGCCAGCCGGGCCTTGCTCTCACCGCCGTTCTCAGCGAGCGGGTCGAGCAGCCCTGGGAGCATCGACACACGTCGTATGCCGGTCCGGCCGGCCCGACGCCCGATGGCCGCCGTGATGTCCGCGGTCTTGGCCACCCCAGACCGCAACGCTGCGTCTCCCGCGGCGACCCCCGCCGGCAACCCGGACTGCAGGGCGTACTCGACCACCGCCGCGGCCGGTCTGAGCACGGGCACGCCGGGGATGACGTCATCCGGCTGGCAGCTGGCACGGATCAGGACCCGGGTGG
Source organism: Arsenicicoccus cauae (assembly GCF_043162025.1). Classification (NCBI taxonomy): domain Bacteria; kingdom Bacillati; phylum Actinomycetota; class Actinomycetes; order Micrococcales; family Intrasporangiaceae; genus Arsenicicoccus; species Arsenicicoccus cauae. Next base: position 1,765,888 of record NZ_CP171001.1, read on the forward strand.
ACGAGGTACCGTGCGCGCACGGAGGGATGCCGTCATCCAAGGTGCGTCGGGTGACCAGGACGCGGTCGAGGTCACGGTCGTCCACCGGCAGGTCGTGGAAGAGGCACGCGGACACGCCCGAGGTGACGAGGCGCCCCTCGTACGCGAGATGGGTTGCGGCCACCGTCTCCAGGTGCTGCGCTGCCGGTGCGTCGGGGAGGGGTCCGTGGGCATACCACCCGCGCAGCACGCTGTGGCACAGTCCGGCCGCCTTCGCCTCGGCCAAGGTGCGACGGCACCAGCCGAGTGCATAGGCCGCAGCGGTGCAGAAGATGGGATCCGGGGGGAGGGGGTGCGAGAGTTCCATGCCCCCGAGCCTGACGGTCACCTCGGCGCGCGAGAAGGCCCGCGTCGTCACCTGTGGACGACGCGGGCCGTGACACGCCAACCTGGGGAAAACCTACCCCTGGTAGGTACATCAGCCTGGCGAACGAGGCCCGGTCGATGCCCTTACCCCCGGCGGGATCATCAGCCTGGCGAACGAGGGCCGGTCGATGCCCTTACCCCCGGCGGGATCATCAGCCTGGCGAACGAGGCCCGGTCGATGCCCCTACCCCCGGTAGGTCAGATGAGGCCGAGCTGCTGGACCTGGTCGCGCTCGCTCTCGAGGCGGGCGGCGGAGGCCATGATCCGCTCGCGAGAGAAGTCGCCCAGCTTCAGCCCCTGGACGATCTCCCACTTGCCGCCGCGCACCCGGCACGGGAAGGACGAGATGATCCCCTCGGGCACGCCGTAGGAGCCGTCGGACGGGACCGACATGGAGACGACCTCGTCGGTGCCCAGCATCCAGTCGCGCATGTGGTCGATCGTCGCGTTGGCAGCCGAGGCGGCCGAGGACGCACCGCGCGCCTTGATGATGGCGCCACCGCGGGTGGCGACCGTCGGGATGTACTCCTCGGTGATCCACGTCTGGTCGACCAGCTCGGTGGCGGCCTTGCCGTTGACCTTGGTGTTGAACAGGTCGGGGTACATCGAGTCGTCGTGGTTGCCCCAGATCGCCAGGTCCTTGATCTCGGCGACGCTGACGCCGAGCTTCTTGGCCAGCATCGACTTGGCGCGGTTGTGGTCCAGGCGGGTCAGCGCGTTGAACTGCTCGGGGGCCATGTCGGGGGCGTTGCGCATCGCGATGAGGGCGTTGGTGTTGGCCGGGTTGCCGGTCACGAGGACCTTGGCCTTGGGGGCGACCTTGTTGAGGGCGGCGCCCTGACCGGTGAAGATCTTGCCGTTGGCGGCGAGCAGGTCGGCGCGGTCCATGCCCTCCTTGCGCGGCATGGCGCCGACGAGCATCGCGCCGTCGACGTCGGCGAAGATCTCCTCGGGGTCGTCGCCGATGACGACGCCGGCCAGGGTCGGGAAGGCGCAGTCGTCGAGCTCCATGACGACGCCCTCGAGCGCCTTGAGCGCGGGGGTGATCTCCAGCAGGCGCAGCTCGACGGGGGTGTCCTTGCCGAGCAGCTCACCGCTGGCGATGCGGAAGAGGAGGCTGTAGCCGATCTGGCCGGCAGCGCCGGTCACGGCGACCTTGACGGGAGTAGCGCTCACGAGTTCGTCCTTCACGCGGGTGGTCCGATGGGTACCTCTCGAACCTATCAGCCACCTCGGACACCCTCACCTCCTGGTGCGCCGGGCGTGACGCAGCAGACAGGAGCGACGCGGGCCGTATGCGGGGCGCCCGCCGCCGACGGGGTCACCGTCAGCGGCGGGCGCTGCGTCATACCTGCCGGGTGTGTCCCGGGTGGAGGTCAGGCGCGGGTGGCGCCGTCCTCGCGGCCGGTGCCGCGGGAGTCGACCTCCAGCTCGCCCTGCAGGTTGATGCCGGAGCGGTCGTTGCCGGTGATGGCGGTGTAGGTCAGGCCGGCGACGACCGCACCGATGATCGGGGCGACCCAGAACAGCCACAGCTGGCCGAGCGCCCCGTCCTGGTAGAACGCGACGCCGAGCGAGCGGGCCGGGTTGACCGAGGTGTTGGACACCGGGATGGAGATGAGGTGGATCAGGGTCAGCCCGAGGCCGATGGCGATCGGGGCGAAGCCGACGGGGGCGCGGTCATCGGTGGCGCCAAGGATGATGTAGAGGAAGAACATGGTGCAGACGACCTCGCACACGAGGACGGCGAGCATCGAGTAGCCGGCGGGGGAGCCGGTGCCGTAGCCGTTGGCGGCGAAGCCCTTGGATGCGTCGAAGCCGTCCTTGCCGGAGGCGATGAGGTAGAGCACGCCGCCGGCGGCGCAGGCCGCAAGGCACTGGGTGACGATGTAGGGCAGGACGTCCTTGACGTCGAACCGGCGGGCGGCGGTCAGGCCGAGCGTGACGGCCGGGTTGAAGTGGCCGCCGGAGACGTGGCCCACGGCATACGCCATGGTGAGGACGGTGAGGCCGAAGGCCAGGGCCACACCGGCGAAGGCGATGCCCATGTTGACCGGGTCGGACTTGTGCATGACGTGGGCCGCGAAGATCGCGGAGCCGCAACCGCCGAAGACGAGCCAGAAGGTGCCGAGGAACTCGGCGCCGAGGCGGGAGGCGAGCTTGGGCTGGGACACGGTGGTGCTCCTGTGGTGATGAAGGTGGTGAGGGGGGCGTCCCGGGCGCACGAACGAACTGCCCATGGTGGCACCTCGGCATGGTCGGCCGCTGGGCCGATCCCCGCGGGACGCGCGTCGTCGCGGTCTCATGGTGGCACGCCGACTCGGTGAGCGTGCGGTGTTCGGGTGAACTGCCGGGCGATTCGTCCAGTTCTCTCCCGGCGGTGAAGCGGCCGCATCGTCACTGAGCGTATGGAACTGCCCGATATAGGGCGGCATCGGTGGCAAGGACGAGGGCGGGTGCTACCCCGACGTCTCCTACTCCTCGCCCTTCGGTGCGTGGAGCACCCAGCTGCTGCAGCGGGCCGTGCGTCACGCCGCGCCCGACGTCGTGCGCGTCCCCGGGGCAGCTGCTGACCCGCCGCGGCGCAGGCGTCCGCGCGACGTCTCAGACCTCCGCGTGACAGCGGCCCCGCAGGCGGTTCGTCATACCGGCTGGATAGGGTGAGGGCACCGCCCGCCGGGCCGCACCAGGTCGTCCTGGGCCGATATCTCGACGTTGAGATATCGTGGGCGTGAGCCGTGCCGACGGCACGCACCGCAGCGACGACTTTGGAGACTCTCATGACGTCACAGAAGATTGTGTGGACGAAGATCGACGAGGCGCCGGCTCTCGCGACCTACTCCCTCCTGCCGATCGTGCAGGCCTTCACCGGTGCCGGTGGCGTGGAGGTCGAGACGGCGGACATCTCCCTCGCGGGCCGCATCCTCGCGCAGTTCCCCGAGCGGCTCACCGACGAGCAGCGGGTGCCGGACAAGCTGGCCGACCTGGGTGCGCTGGCCCAGTCGCCCGAGGCCAACATCATCAAGCTCCCCAACATCTCCGCCTCCGTGCCGCAGCTCAAGGCCGCGATCAAGGAGCTGCAGGACAAGGGCTACGACATCCCGGACTACCCCGAGAGCGCCACGACCGAGGAGGACAAGGACGTCCAGGCGCGCTACGCCAAGGTCCTCGGCTCGGCGGTCAACCCCGTGCTGCGCGAGGGGAACTCGGACCGCCGCGCCCCCCAGTCGGTCAAGAGCTTCGCCCAGAAGCACCCGCACCGGCTCGGCGCCTGGGACCAGGACGCCAAGGCCCGCGTCGTCGACATGGCGGGCGGCGACTTCTACGGCAACGAGAAGTCGGTGGTCATGGACCACGACTCGAGCCTGACGATCACCCTGCGCGGCGAGGACGGCTCCGAGACGGTCCTCAAGGACGGCGTCGACGTGCTCGCGGGCGAGATCGTGGACGGCACCTTCCTGAGCGCCGCGGCGCTGCGCTCCTTCTACGACGAGCAGATCGCCGCCGCCAAGGCCGAGGACCTGCTGCTGTCGCTGCACCTCAAGGCCACGATGATGAAGGTCTCCGACCCGGTCCTGTTCGGCCACGCCGTGCGCGCGTTCTACGCCCCGGTGCTCGAGGAGTTCGCGTCGGACCTCGAGCAGGTCGGCTTCAACCCCAACCAGGGCATCGGCGACCTCTACACCAAGATCTCGGGCCTGCCCCAGGACACGCAGGACGCCATCACCTCGGCGATCGACCGGCTGTATGCCGAGCGCCCGGCCCTGGCGATGGTCGACTCGGACCGCGGCATCACCAACCTGCACGTCCCGAGCGACATCATCGTCGACGCGTCGATGCCCGTCGTCATCCGCGACTCCGGCCAGATGTGGAACGCCCGGGGCGAGCTGCAGCCGACCCTCGCGATGATCCCGGACCGCTCCTACGGCCCGATGTACCAAGCGGTCATCGAGGACTGCAAGCGCAACGGCGCCCTGGACCCCGCCACCATCGGCACGGTTCCCAACGTCGGGCTCATGGCGCAGAAGGCCGAGGAGTACGGCTCCCACCCCACGACCTTCGTCATCCCGAGCGACGGCACCGTCGTGGTCACCGACGCCGAGGGCACCACCCTCATGGAGCATCAGGTCGAGGCGGGGGACATCTGGCGCCAGGCGCGGGTGCGTGACATCCCGGTCCAGGACTGGGTCAAGCTGGCAGTGACCCGCGCCCGTGCCACCGGCGCCCCGGCCGTGTTCTACCTCGACCAGGGCCGCGCCCACGACCGCAACGTCATCGCCAAGGTCGAGCGCTACCTCCAGGACCACGACACCGACGGCCTGGAGATCCAGGTGCTGGCGCCGGTCGAGGCGATCACCTACTGCCTGGAGCGGATCCGGGCGGGCGAGGACGCGATCTCCGTCACCGGCAACGTGCTGCGCGACTACCTCACCGACCTGTTCCCGATCCTCGAGCTGGGCACCTCCGCCAAGATGCTGTCGATCGTGCCGTTGCTCTCGGGCGGCGGGCTCTTCGAGACCGGCGCGGGCGGCTCGGCGCCCAAGCACGTGCAGCAGTTCGTCAAGGAGGACTACCTGCGCTGGGACTCGCTCGGCGAGTTCTCCGCGCTGGGCGCCTCGCTCGAGCACCTCGCCTCGACCTACGACAACGCCAAGGCCCAGGTGCTGGCGGACGCCCTCGACGTGGCGATCGGGCGTTTCCTCGACGAGAACAAGTCCCCGGCCCGCAAGGTCGGCCAGATCGACAACCGCGGCAGCCACTACTACCTCGCGCTGTACTGGGCCCAGGCCCTCGCCGCGCAGGACCAGGACGCCGAGCTCAAGGAGCGGTTCACGTCCGTGGCCGAGGAGCTGGCGGCCAAGGAGGAGCAGATCAACGCCGAGCTGATCGGGGTGCAGGGCAACCCGGTCGACCTGGGCGGCTACTACAAGGTCGACGACGCCAAGGCGTCAGCGGCGATGCGGCCGAGCGCCACGCTCAACGCGATCATCGACGCGATCTGATCGGACGTCGCGGGCGTCAGCCTGCGCTGCCTCGAGAGGCGACAGATCGGGGTCATCCGGTGCGGACAACCCCGATCTGTCGCCTCTCGACGTGGGGGAGGGGCAGGGGCCGGGCGGGTCAGCAGGTGTCAGCCGAGCCCTGTGGCGATGGCCTGCGCCGCGCGCGAGCGCAGCGCGGGGTCCGCTCGGACGGACCGCTCCAGCTCGACGTGCACGAAGTCAGCACCGACCGCCCGGGCGTGCAGCCCCTGGACGTTGGTGCGGGCGGTAGGGGCGTCAGCCGGGCTTCGTCCGCCAGGCTGATGGTCCGGCCCCCGGTAGGGGCGTCAGCCGGGCTTCGTCCCCCAGGCTGATGGTCCGGCCCCCGGTAGGGACGTCAGCCGGGCTTCGTCCCCCAGGCTGATGGTCCGGCCCCCGATAGGGACATCAGCCGGGCTTCGTCCGCTGGGCCGCCTCCGGTGCGTCAGCGGGGGCTGTGGTCGCTCGACCTGCCCCCGCCGCGGTCACCAGTTGCGCTGGGCCGGCGCTGCCGGCAGGGCCTTCCACGTCGGCCGCATGACATAGGTCGTGCCGCCGGAGCGGGCCCAGGCGTTCTCGAGCTGGGCCCGGTTGTAGGTCCTGCGGACGTAGGCGTTGGAGGCGCGCATCCCGGAGGCGGGGTCGTTGACCACCACGTTGCCCGCGCCGTCGAAGCCGACGATGACCATGAGGTGCCCGTTGGTGCCGAAACCGGCGCCGGTGAGCTGCGAGCTCGTGAACGACGTCGAGATCACCAGCGGGATGCCGGCCGCGATGAACCGCTCGGCCTCGTCGAGGGACCGCAACCTCGTGACGAACGCGTCCAGGCCCCGGGTTCCGGCATACGCGGTGTTGAAGGCCCAGTTGCCCGACCCGTTGTAGCCGTAGTCGAAGGCCTTGGCGACGGCGTGGTCGACCTGTGGGTTGGTGTGCGGCTTGGGGCTCACCCAGGCCACCTCGGTGCTGCCGGGACCGGCCTTCCAGTAGTCGAGGACCATCGCGGTCGACGTGCCGGAGCACCAGGCCTCGCCGCCACCGTTGAGGCTGGGGTAGTGCCCGGCGTGCACCATCTGGCTGTAGGTCGGCACCGCGAGGACGACGCCGCGCGCGCCGCCGACCGGGCTCACCGGGACGTTCACCGTCGATCCGGTCGGCACGGCCGAGGACATGACGTTGGCCGCCGTGACGGTGGGGGTGGCGGTGGTGCCCGCGGGGCGGTTGAGGGTGATGCGGAGCCGCCAGCTCCGGAACGCGTAGCCGGCCTTGGCGCGGAGCGTGTCCGTCGCGACGCTCGCGTAGGCGTCGGCCTGCCCGTTCACGGTCATGCGGTAGGGCGAGCCGGGCTGGATGTCGGACCAGCGGCCGAGCGAGAACCACTGCGTGGTGGCGCCGCTCGTCGTGGTCGCCTGGACCCACACGGAGATCCACGTGCCGCCGGGGGTGATCGCCCGCCACGACGGGATGACCTGCGTCATCGCGAACTCCGGCGTGTACCACCCGGTGGTCCAGGTGCCGTGGTCGTAGGTCCGGGTGGTGCGGGGGCCGTAGGGGTCGGTGTAGGTGAGCCGTCCCTGCGGGACGCCCATGACGATCGTGCCGGCGGCGTACCGTGTGCCCGTGTGGTAGCCGCCGCTGAGGGCGGAGCCGAGGCAGCGCCAGAGGCGGACGTTGCGGACCGCCGCGGCCTGCGCGGAGGGGCTGCCGAGCGGGAGGGCGAGGGCCGTGGCCGCCGCGCCGGCGCCGGCGAGCACGGCCCGACGCGAGGGGGAGAAGTCGGTCATGCGGGGACTGTATGACGCACAGTCACCATCCGTCACGCAAAGTATTGCGAGTTCACCCGACGGCGGCAGATGCATCGACCGGCCCTCGTTCCCCAGGCTGATGCCTTTACCCCCGGCGGGTCCGCGGGTCGGTGAGCCTGACCGACCTGGATCAGCCCGTATGACGCCCGCCCGGTCCCGGCGCGCCCAGAGTGGTCACCGATCCGACATCTGGGGCCTGCTGATGTCGGATCTGCGACCACTCTGTCGACGTGCGGGCGTGCGGACGTGCTGTCGCGGTTCAGGCGGGGGTGCGGCGGCGCCAGGCGGCGATCCCGGCCAGCAGTGCACCCACCGCGAGGAACGGCAGGCCGTAGCGCCAGGTCTCCGCATCCACCCGCGTCGCCAGCAGCAGGCACGAGAGCAGTCCGAGCACGGGCAGGACCACCGGCGCGCGGAAGTGACGCTGCGAGACCTCGTCGCGGCGCAGCACGAGCACCGCGAGGTTCACGGCGGAGAAGACCACGAGCAGCAGCAGGACCATCGTGCTGGCCAGCACCTCGATCGTGCCCGTCAGCGCGAGCAGCAGCGACAGCGCCGTGGTGGCCAGGATCGCGACCCACGGGGTGCGGCGCTGCGGCAGCACCCGCTGGAGCGCCGAGGGCAGCAGGCCGTCGCGCGCCATGCCATAGGCGAGGCGCGAGGACATGATGCCGGTGAGCAGGGCACCGTTGGCGACGGCGACCAGCGCGATGACCGAGAACAGCACCGGGGGTATGCCGCCCGCCGCCTTCACGATCTCCAGCAGGGGAGCGCTCGAGGACGCCAGCTGGTCGGTGGGCACGATCGCGCTGGCGGCGATGCCGACGCCGGCATAAACCAGCCCTGCGACCACGAGGGCCCCGAACAACGCCCGCGGGTAGGACCGGGCGGGGTCCTTGGTCTCCTCGGCGACGTTCGCGCTGGTCTCGAAGCCGGCGTAGGCGTAGAACGCCAGCACGCTGCCCGCCAGCACGGCGCTGATCGGAGAGTGCTCCGCGGTGCCGAGCTGGGTCAGCCGGCTGAGGTCGCCGTCGCCGCGCGCGATGACGACGATCCCGAGGATCACGATGAGCACGAGGCCGCCGACCTCGATGATCGTGGCGACGGCGTTGGCGCCCATTGACTCGGAGATGCCACGCGCGTTCAGCGCCGCCAGCAGGGCAAGGAAGACGACCACGACGCCCACCGTCGGCAGCGTCACGAAGGCCGCCAGGTAGTCGCCCGCGAAGCCCAGCGCCAGCGCACCGACCGAGACGATGCCGGCCGCGAGCATGCAGAAACCGACCAGGAAGCCGACGAACGGCCCGAACGCGCGCGTGGCGTAGTGCGACGAGCCGCCCGCGCGCGGGTACTTCGTGGCGAGCTCGGCGTAGGACGCCGCGGTGAGCAGCGCCAGCAGCAGGGCCACCACCAGCGGCACCCAGACGGCGCCTCCCGCGGTGCCGGCGATCTTGCCGGCGAGGACGTAGACGCCCGCCCCCAGCACGTCGCCGAGGATGAACAGGAACAGGCCGGTCGTCGTGACGGCACGGCGCAGCGTGGGGTTCCCCGAGGACGTGGCCTCGAGGGCGTTCTGGGTGGGCATGCTGTCACCGTACGTGCGCGGCGACGCGCGGAACGCGTTGCCGCGCACCGGAGCCGCGGCGCCTGCCCCGCCGTGCCCCCGCAGCACCCCGCCAGGCCCCGCCACGCCTGGTGCGCGGGGCGAACGTCATACGGCATCTCCCTGCCGCAGGACCGGCCGCCGCACAATGGTCAGCACCGGGGCCACCCACCGGCGCGCACCCGCCGCCGAGACCGGCTCCTCCGTCGAGAGGCACCGACATGAGCGACACGACCGGTCAGCGCGCGACCAACGACGAGGACCTCCGCGACGAGGATCGACGCGACCGGCCGATCGGCGGATCCGACGACACGGCGGGCGACGACGGGGGCCAGGTGTCCGAGACCGGTCTCGGCAGGACGGCTCCCGACGGCGGCGCCGACGCCGTGCCGAGCGAGCACACCACCCCCGGCCAGGACGGAGCCGATGTCTGACGGGCGGGTGACGACGGTCCTGCAGCGCCGCATCGGGGAGGCGGTCCGCGAGAAGGTCGCCGGCGCCGACGCCGTGGCCGCCCACGACCGCATCTGGGGCACGCCGGGCGAGCGGTGGTTCACCGAGGACGACCCGATCTGGCGCGTGCACGGCGACGCGTCGATGTTCGCCGCCGGGATCACGGCCCTGCTGCTCCAGTCCCTGCACCCCTCCGCCATGGCCGGGGTCGCGGGGCACAGCGGCTACCGCGGCGACCCCTGGGGGCTGCTGCAGCGCACCAGCCACTACCTCGCGACCACGACCTTCTGCACGATCGAGCACGCGGAGCAGGCCATCGCCACCGTCCGCAGCGTCCACGAGCGGGTCCGGGGCAAGGATGACCTCGGCCGGCCCTACCGCGCGAGCGATCCGCACCTGCTGCGCTGGGTGCACGTCGCCGAGGTCTGGTCCTTCATGACCGGGCACCAGCGCCACGGGTCGCGACCCCTCACCCCGGCCGAGGCCGACACGTATGTCGCCCAGACCGCCATCCCCGCCGCCCGCCTCGGTGCCGCGGGCCTGCCCGCGACCGTCCGCGAGCTCGAGGAGGCGTTGGCCAGCTACCGGCCCGAGCTGCGGGTGACCCCGGCTGCCCGGGACGCCGCCGACTTCCTGCTGCGCGAGCCGCCGCTGCCGCGTCCGGCGCGTCCCGGCTATCAGCTGCTGGCCCGAGGCGCTGTCGACCTGCTGCCGGGATGGGCCCGCGACGAGCTGGGCCTCGCCCGCCCCGCGCTCGCCGCACCCGCCGGTGCAGTGGGCACCCGGCTCGTCCGCTGGGGCCTCAGCGCCGTCGGCTGACCCCCGCCTCACCCCCCTCGCTCCGGACAGCCCACCAGACGCCATTGGTCACCAATCACGTCCGAGCCGCCCTTGTGAACGATCCAAAACGTCACTGGTGACCAATGGCGTCGTGGCCTGGGCGTTCTCCGAGCACCCTGGCCGCCGTCAGGGACTCACCCCAGGCGCTCGGCCGGAGCAGCCGCCGTCGCCACGAAGTGCTGCGGGGCGCCCAGCCCCGCCTGCGCGAACGCCCGGGCCACGGCGGCGGCCACCTGGTCCCCGGTCCCGCGTCGCACCAGCGCGATGGCGGAGCCGCCGAAGCCGCCGCCCGTCATACGCGCTCCCAGGGCACCCTCGGCGCGGGCGGTGTCGGCGACCAGGTCGAGCTCGGCCCCGGTGACCTCGTAGTCGTGGCGCAGCGACGCGTGCGACTCGTCGAACAACCGCCCCACCTCGCTGAAGTCGCCCGCCGCGAGCGCGGCCACGCAGTCGCGCACGCGCTGGATCTCGGTGACCACGTGGCGGACTCGTCGGCGCTGCACCTCGTCGTCGAGCCGCGCCAGCGTCGGCTCCAGCTCCGAGGGCGCGATCTCGCGCAGCGAGGCGATCCCGAGGGTGCGGGCGGCGGCCTCGCAGGCGCTGCGGCGCTCGCCGTACTGCCCGTCGGTGAGGGCATGCGTGGCCCGCGTGTCGACGACGAGCAGCTCGAGGTCGTGCGCGTCGAGGTCGAAGGGCACGAGGCGCGTCGCCCCGTCGCGGCAGTCGAGCAGCAGCGCGTGGCCCTCGGCGCAGCGCAGGGCAGCAGCCTGGTCGAGCCCGCCGGTGGGGGCCTCGGCGATGACGTTCTCGGCGCGCATGCAGACCTCGGCGAGCCGTGACCGACCCTCGTCGGAGCCGAGCAGCCCGAGGCCGAGCAGGTCGGAGGCGGCCGCGCCGACGCAGCCCTCAAGCGCCGCCGAGGAGGACAGGCCGGCGCCGATGGGCACGTCCGAGGCCACGGCGACGTCCAGGCCGTGCACCTCGTGCCCCGCCTCGCGCAGCGCCCACAGCACCCCGGCGGCATAGGACGCCCATCCTCCCGGTGTGCCGGGGGCGATGTCGGCGAGCTCGACCTCCACCCGGCCGTCCGGTATGTCGGCGGACACCAGCACGAGCCGGTCGTCACCACGCCGTCGGGCTGCGGCACACGCCCGGTGGGGGAGCGCGATGGGCAGGCACAGCCCGTCGTTGTAGTCGGTGTGCTCGCCGATGAGGTTGACCCGCCCGGGCGCGGCCCACACCCCCTCGGGCTCGGCCCCGAAGGTCTCGCGGAAGGTCTCCTCGGCGCGGTCGCGGACGCTGCTCACGGTGCTCTCCTCACTGGGCGATGCTCATCTCGGGGGTGGGCGGCGGGATCACGAGTCCCGTCGTGATCGTCGCGGTCAGCGCGGTCCGACCGGCGCCACGACCACGTCGGGGACGTGCTCGGACAGGGCGGCCCGGTCCTGATCGGCGAGCAGCGAGTCGGTGACCACGACGTCGGCGCGGCTGAGGGGGACCACGCCGGCCAGCGCCACGACCCCCGCCTTGGTGTGGTCGACGAGCACGACGAGGCTGCGCCCGCAGTCGATCATCGCCTGGGCCGTGGCGACCTCGGCGAGGTTGGGGCAGGTGAACCCGGCCTTCAGGTCGAAGCCGTGGAAGCCGTGGAAGACCAGGTCCACGTGCAGGCTCCGCAGCGCCGAGATCGCGACCGGTCCGACGAGGGCGTGCGAGCGGGTGCGCACGCCGCCGGTGACGACGACCTGGCTGGAGCGGGGCAGCGCGTCGAAGAGCAGATCGGCGGTGTCCGTGCTGTTGGTCACCACCGTGAGGTCCTCGACGTCCGTCACCGTCGCGGCGAAGGCATAGGTCGTGGTCCCCGCCGAGATGGCGATGGTCATGCCGGGCCGCACGAGCTCGCGGGCGGCCTGGGCGATGGCCTGCTTGGCCGCGAGCTCGCGGGTCGCCTTGGCGGCGAAGCCCGGCTCGTCGCTGGCTCCGGGGCCGAGCGAGGTGGCTCCGCCGTGCACGCGTCGCACGAGGCCGAGCCGGTCCAGCTCCTCGAGGTCGCGGCGGATGGTCATCTCCGAGACCCCGAGCGCGTCCGCGACGTCGACGACCCGGACGGCGCCCGACGCCTGCACCTCCTTGAGGAGGGTGTCCCTGCGCTGATGGGGGAGCACGGCGCTCAGCCCCTCGGGGCGCGGGTCTCGCGGATGACGGCGACCTGGCCGGCCGCCAGCTCGACGCGCCCGTCGACCGGGGCCTCCGCCACGACGTCGTGCCCCGTCGCCGTCACCTCGGCGGGGGTGCCGCCGTGGTTGATCGCGAAGAGCCACGACCCGCGGTCGCCGGTCCGGCGCACGAGCTCCACGCCCGGTGACGCCTCGGCCACCCGGTCGATGCCCGCCTCCTCGCGCAGCCCGTCGAGCAGGCGGCGCCAGCCCGCGTCGTCGAGCAGGGTGCTGACGTATGTCGCCGAGCCGCCCCCCGGGACGCGGCGGCGGGTCACGGCGGGGCCGCCCTCGAGCGGCCCGTCCGCGTAGCGCGCCAGCACCTCGCCGTCGACGGCGTCGAGGTCCTCGGACCAGACCGTGCCGGTGGTGCCGTCGTCGAGCCGGACCTGCTCGCCGACGCGCAGGGGGTAGAACTCCTGGCAGCGCACGCCCAGCAGGTCACGGAACGCCCCGGGGTAGCCGCCGAGGCGGACGTGGTCGTGCTCGTCGACGATGCCGGAGAAGTAGGTGACCACGACGTGCGCCCCGCGCGCGGCGGCGTCGGCGACGGCGGAGGCGTGCTCGTCGCGCACGAGATAGAGGGTGGGCACCACGAGCACGTCATAACCCATGAGGTCCGACCCCGGGTGCACGACGTCCGCCGTGACGTGCAGGTCGCGCAGCGCGCGGTGCACCGCGAGCGCCGCGTCCGGGTAGTCGAGGGCCTCCGACGGCAGGGCGGGCCCACCGGCGGCCCACTGCGCCTCGTAGTCCCACAGCACGGCGACACGTGCCTCCACGCGGCTGCCGAGGAGGTCCGGCATACGACCGAGGACCTCTCCGAGCCGACGGACCTCGGCGAACCGGCGGGTGTCGGGGCCGGCGTGGGGCAGCATCGCCGAGTGGTACTTCTCGGCGCCGGCCCTCGAGGCCCGCCACTGGAAGTAGCCGACGGTGTCCGCGCCGTGGGCGACGTGGGCCAGGCTGTCGCGCAGCAGCTGACCGGCGGGCTTGGCCGGGTTGACGGGCTGCCAGTTGACCGCGCTGGTGGAGTGCTCCATGAGCATCCAGGGCCGACCTGCGGCAACGCCACGGGTGATCGCCGCCGACAGCGACAGCTCGGCGGTGGGGTCCGCAAGCAGGTCCACCCGGTAGTGGTCGGTGCTGACGACGTCCACGTGCGAGGCCCAGGCGTGGTAGTCGAGGTGCCGGAACCCGGTCATCGTCATGAAGTTGGTGGTGACCGGGACGCCGGGGGAGAGCTCTCGCAGGACCGCCCGCTCGGCGTCGTGCTGGGCGAGCAGCTGGTCGGACTGGAAGCGAAGGTAGTCCAGCACCTGCGTGGGGTTGTTGATCGTGGGGGTGGCGCGCGGCGGGAGGATGTGCTCCCAGTCGGTGTAGCGCTGGCTCCAGAAGGCCGTCCCCCAGGAGTCGTTGAGCGCCTCGAGCGTGCCGTGGCGGGCCTGCAGCCACGTGCGGAAGGCCGCCGCGCAGCGGTCGCAGTAGCACGGGGTGTTGTGGCACCCGTACTCGTTGGACACGTGCCACATGGCGAGGGCCGGGTGGGCGTGGTAACGGCGCGCCATCTGGGCCGTGAGCGCGACGGCGTGGTCGCGGAAGGTCGTCGAGCTGGGGCACCAGGCCTGCCGCGAGCCCTGGCCGAGCACGTGCCCCGCACGGTCCACCGGCAGCGTGTCGGGGTGCTCCTGGCTCAGCCAGACGGGCGGGGCCGCGGTCGCGGTCGCGAGGTCGACCGCGATGTCGGCGGCCGCCAGCTTGTCCATGATCGTGTCCAGCCACTCGAACTCGTAGACGCCCGCCTTGGGCTCGAGCCAGGACCAGGCGAACACCCCGAGCGTCACGAAGGTCACCCCCGCCTGCTGCATGAGCTCGAGGTCCTCGTCCCAGGTGCTGCGGGGCCACTGCTCGGGGTTGTAGTCCCCGCCGTAGGCCACCCCGTCGTCAGGCCACTGTCGCATGTTGTCCATCGTGTGAGACTTTGTGCGAGTTGTCAACAGAGGTGCACACAGGTCTTGACAGGGCCTGGCGAGCAGGTGAACGATGAGCGCCACCTGAGCGGAAATGTGTGAGTGTCGGCTCTCGCGTGACAGTGCCGCACATCGCCCTCCCGCTACTTCATCGTCGAAGGAGCCGCCATGCCGCGTCCGTCCTCAGAGGGCGAGTACCTCGCCTCCCTGGTCCCCTCCTCCGTCCGAGCGCAGCAGCTGAGCCGTCGGAGCATCCTCAAGGGCGTGGCCGGTCTGGGGGCGGCAGCCACCCTCCCGTCGCTGCTGGCCGCCTGCGGAGGTGGCGGCGGATCCTCGTCAGGGTCGGCCGGCGGCACCCTGAAGCTCGGGTCGAACCAGTCCGACGCGGTGCCCAAGGCGGCCGTGGAGGCGATCGTCAAGGGCTTCGAGGCCGCCAACAAGGGCATCGACGTCGCGATCAACACCATCGACCACAACTCCTTCCAGGAGAACATCAACACCTACCTGCAGGGCTCGCCGGACGACGTGTTCACCTGGTTCGCGGGCTACCGCATGCGCTTCTTCGCCGAGAAGGGGCTGATCGGGGACGTCTCCGACGTCTGGGGCTCCGGCGCGGCCTACAGCGACGCGGTCAAGAAGGCCTCGACCGGCACGGACGGCAAGCAGTACCTCGTCCCCACGACCTACTACCCGTGGGCTGTCCACTACCGCAAGAGCGTGTTCGACAAGCACGGCTACACGGTGCCCAAGACGCTCGACGAGCTCGTCGCGCTGGCCGGGCGCATGAAGAAGGACGGGCTCGCGCCCATCGCGTTCGCCGACAAGGACGGGTGGCCGGCCATGGGCACCTTCGACATCCTCAACCTGCGCGTCAACGGCTACGACTTCCACGTCAACCTGATGGCGGGCAAGGAGGACTGGTCCGGCGCCAAGGTCAAGAAGGTCTTCGATGTGTGGCGCCAGCTGCTCCCGCTGCACCAGCCGGACGCGCTCGGACGCACCTGGCAGGAGGGGGCCCAGTCGTTGCAGAAGGGCCAGTCCGGCATGTACTACATGGGCACCTTCCTCGCGCAGCAGTTCGCCAAGGGCGCTGAGCAGGCGGACCTGATGTTCTTCAACTTCCCCGAGATCGACCCGACGATCGGGGCCGACGCCATCGACGCCCCCATCGACGGCTACATGATGTCCAAGCGCCCCCGCAACCAGGAGGCCGCCAAGAAGCTGCTCGGCTACCTTGCGACCGGGCCTGCCCAGGACACCCTGGTCCAGGCTGACCCCTCCGTCGTCGCGTGCTCGGACCAGGCCACGACGGCCAAGTACACCCCCCTGCAGAAGGCCTCGCTGGACTTCGTCAAGCAGGCCAAGTCCATCGCGCAGTTCCTGGACCGTGACTCGCGGCCCGACTTCGCCTCGACCGTCGTGACCCCGGCGCTGCAGTCCTTCATCAAGAACCCCGGCGACGTCGACTCGATCGTGAGCCAGATCGAGAAGCAGAAGAAGATCATCTTCACGTCATGAGCACCTCGTCACTCTCGAAGCGGCGGGCCTCACGGGCAGGGACCCGGCTGTCAGGTCGGGACCGCACCACCATCGCCCTGATGGTGCTCATCCCCACCGTCGTGGTGGTGGGCCTGGTCTGGCTGCCCGCCATCGCGACCGTGGTGCTGTCCTTCTTCGACTGGGACGGCCTCTCGCCGTTCTCGGAGGCCGCCCCGGTCGGCGGGCAGTTCTACGACGAGGCCGTCAACACCTATCCGGCGTTCTGGCCGGCCATCCAGCACAACCTGATCTGGCTGGCGGTCCTGTTCTTCGTGGCGACGCCGCTCGGGATGTTCATCGCCGTGCTGATCGACCGCGAGTCCCGGGGGACGAAGTTCTACCAGTCGTCCTTCTACCTGCCCGTCGTCCTGTCCATGGCCCTCGTCGGCTTCATCTGGCAGCTGATGTTCTCTCGCGACCAGGGGTTCATCAACGCCGTCACGGGGTGGACGATCGACTGGTACGGCGACTCGAGCTACAACCTGTGGGCGGCCCTCATCGCCACCACCTGGCGCCACACGGGCTACATCATGCTGCTCTACCTGGCCGGTCTCAAGGGCGTCGACCCGTCGCTGCGCGAGGCCGCGAAGGTCGACGGCGCCGGGGAGCGCCAGACCTTCTTCAAGGTCGTCTTCCCCGTGCTCGCCCCCATCAACATCATCGTCCTGGTCGTCACGGTGATGGAGTCCCTGCGCGCCTTCGACCTCGTCTGGGTGATCAACAAGGGGCGCAACGGCCTGGAGCTGATCTCCACCGAGGTGACCCGCAACATCGTCGGCGAGGCCCAACGCATCGGCTTCGGCTCGGCCCTCGCGACGATCATGCTCGTCATCTCCTCGCTGTTCATCGCCGTCTACCTACGCATCGTCATGAAGGAGGAGACGTGAGCACCACGGTCCGAGAGCTCCGGTCCGGCGGACGGCGCCCGATGACGGCCGGCCGGTGGGCGACGCACGCCTTCCTGCTGGTCATGGCCCTCCTGTGGCTGTTCCCGCTCGCATACGCCGTCCTCGCGAGCCTGCGCTCCTACGACTACACCGCGCAGCACGGCTACCTGTCCTTCGGGGGCTTCACCCTCGAGAACTACCGCAACGCCTGGGAGCAGGCCGGCTTCACGCAGAAGTTCCTCAACTCGGTCATCATCACGGTGCCCGCGGTCCTGCTGACGCTGGCGCTGGCGTGCGCCATCGCCTTCGTGGTCGCCAGGTTCAGCTCGCGGTGGAACCTCGTGCTGCTCGCGGTGTTCACCGCGGCCAACCTCCTGCCCCCGCAGGCGCTGCTGATCCCGGTCTTCCGGCTGTTCCAGCGGGTCGAGGTGCCCTTCTGGTTCAGCGACTCCGGCACCCTGCTCGACAGCTACTGGGGACTGATCATCGTCAACGTCGCCTTCCAGACGGGCTTCTGCGCGTTCGTGCTCAGCAACTACATGAAGACCCTCCCCAAGGAGCTCTACGAGTCGGCGATGGTCGACGGCGCCAGCGTCTGGCGGCAGTTCTGGCAGCTGACGCTGCCGCTGTGCCGGCCCCCGCTCGCCGCGCTGGCCACCCTCGAGGTGACCTGGATCTACAACGAGTTCTTCTGGGCGACGGTGCTGATGCAGAGCGGTGACAAGTACCCCGTCACCAGCTCGCTGAACAACCTGCGCGGACAGTTCTTCACCGACAACAACCTCGTCGCGGCCGGATCGCTCATCGTGGCCGTGCCCACCCTCGCGATCTACTTCGCCCTGCAGAAGCATTTCGTCTCCGGTCTCACGCTCGGGGCCACCAAGGGCTGAGGTTCCGAAGGCTCCGAGTTGCCCCCCACGCCCCCTGGACACGAAAGTGGTGCCATGAGCCACGACGGACTCGCACGCGCGCAGCAGGTCATGACCGACGCCGGGGTCCACCCCACGGCGATCCAGGTCTTCAGCCACTACTACGAGGAGCTGGAGGGCGGGGCCACCGGCGTCATCCTCGAGGACTCGATCCGGCCGCTGACCGACCCGCCGTCGCTGGAGGCCGCCGACATCGACGAGGAGACCGCGCGCGAGGCGCTCGGCCGCACCGTCGTGATCAAGCTCAACGGTGGGCTGGGCACCTCCATGGGGATGAGCAAGGCCAAGACGCTGCTGCCCGTGCGGGACGGCAAGTCCTTCCTGGACATCGTGGTGCAGCAGGTGCTGGCGGCGCGCGAGCGCTACGGCGTCCGGCTGCCGCTGCTGCTCATGGACTCGTTCAACACGCAGGCCGACACCTTGGCCGCGCTGGAGGGCCACCCGGAGCTGGCGGTCGATGACCTGCCGCTGGACTTCCTGCAGAGCCAGGAGCCCAAGCTGCGCACCGACGACCTCACCCCCGTCGCGTGGCCGGACGACCCGCAGCTGGAGTGGTGCCCGCCGGGCCACGGCGACCTCTACCCCTCCCTGCTGTCCTCCGGCATCCTGAAGGCCCTGCTGGACAGGGGTTTCCGCTACGCCACCGTCAGCAACGGCGACAACCTCGGCGCGTCCCCGGACGCCCGCCTCGCTGGCTGGTTCGCGAGCTCCGGTGCGCCCTACGCCGCCGAGGTCTGCCAGCGAACGGCCATGGACCGCAAGGGCGGTCACCTGGCGGTGCGCAAGGAGGACGGCCAGCTGATCCTGCGCGACACCGCGCAGACCGCGGACGACGAGATGGACCACTTCACCGACGAGCACCGCCACCCGTTCTTTCACACCAACAACCTGTGGCTGGACCTGCAGCGCCTGCACGACGAGCTCGTCGCCCGCGACGGCGTCCTCGGCCTGCCGCTGATCCGCAACGTCAAGACGGTCGACCCCAAGAATGCCGACAGCCCCGAGGTCTACCAGATCGAGTCGGCCATGGGCGCCGCGGTCGAGGTCTTCGAGGGAGCCCAGGCGATCGAGGTGCCCCGCAGCCGCTTCCTGCCCGTCAAGACCACCAACGAGCTGATGCTGCTGCGCTCCGACGTCTACGACCTGCGCGAGGACGGCACCCTCGTGATGCAGGTGGACAAGGCCCCGGTGATCTCGTTGGACAGCAAGCACTTCAAGCGGATCGGTGACTTCGAGCAGCGCGTCCCCGGCGACGTCCCCTCGCTGCGTGACGCCACGTCGCTCACGGTCGAGGGCGACTGGTCCTTCGGCGACGACGTCGTGGTCAAGGGTGCTGTCACACTCCCCGACGAGGGCGAGCCCCGCCGCGTCGAGGACGGCGCCGTGCTGCAGGGCTGAGACCGAGGCCGTATGCCGGGGACCGGGCGGTCCCGGCATACGGCCTGGGCTCCCGGGCCACCGCGCCCCGGAGCCGTCCGCACGACCCACCGCCGCCCGGACCACACCCTGCCACCTGCCACAATGAGAGCCATGTCCTCCGAGCCCACCGCGCGCCCACGCACCCTGTCCGGCATGCAGCCGACGTCCGACTCGCTGCACCTCGGCAACTACCTCGGGGCGTTGGTCAACTGGGTGGCGCTGCAGGACGAGTTCGACGCGTTCTACTTCATCGCGGACCTGCACTCGCTGACCGTGGCGACCGACCCCGAGCTGATCCGCCGGCGCACTCGCGTGACCGCCGCGCAGTACCTCGCGGCCGGCGTGGACCCGCAGCGATCGACGTTGTTCGTCCAGAGCCACGTGTCCGAGCACACCGAGCTGGCGTGGATCCTGTCCTGCCAGACCGGGTTCGGCGAGGCCAGCCGGATGACGCAGTTCAAGGACAAGACCGCCAAGGGGCACACCGCCAACGTCGGTCTGTTCACCTACCCGATCCTCATGGCCGCCGACATCCTGCTCTACGACGCGGCCAAGGTGCCCGTCGGGGAGGACCAGCGCCAGCACCTGGAGATCACGCGCGACCTCGCGATCCGGTTCAACCAGCGCTTCGGCGACACCCTGGTCGTGCCCGAGCCGCACATCGTCAAGGAGGGCGCCAAGATCCAGGACCTGCAGGACCCGACCGCCAAGATGAGCAAGTCGGCGGCGAGCGACAAGGGACTGATCAACCTGCTCGACGAGCCGGCCAGGAGCGCCAAGAAGATCCGCTCGGCCGTCACCGACGCCGATCCGCAGGCCGTCGTCCGCTACGACCCCGAGCACAAGGCGGGCGTGTCCAACCTGCTCACCATCAACTCCGTCCTGTCGGGCCGGCCGATCGGTGAGCTCGAGGCGCACTTCGCGGGTCGGATGTACGGCGACCTCAAGAAGGACACCGCCGAGGTGCTCGTCGAGTGGGTCACGCCGTTCCGCGACCGGGCGACGGAGCTGCTCGACGACCCGGCCGAGCTCGACCGCATCCTCGCCGCCGGCGCCGAGCGCGCCCGCGAGGTCGCCTCGGCCACGCTGGGTCGGGTCTATGACGCCGTCGGCCTGCTGCGACCGGCTCGGCGCGGCTGACCGCGGGCAGGAGCAGCCGTGCCGGTCATCGGAGTCTCGATCGCCATCCCCGACCCCTGGGGGTGTGAGCTCCAGCGCGCGCGGTTGTCCTACGGCGACGAGCAGGCGCGCGGCATCCCCACGCACGTGACGGTGCTGCCGCCGACCGAGGTGGACGACGCGGCGATGGACGACATCCACGAGCACCTGCTGCGCGCCGCGGGGTCCGTCCCGCCGTTCCTGCTCGAGCTGCGCGGCACGGGCACCTTCCACCCCGTCTCCCCGGTGGTCTTCATCCAGGTGGCACGGGGCATCCCCTCCTGCGAGCAGCTCGAGGCGAGGGTGCGCGACGGGGTCCTGGCGCGCGAGCTGAGCTTCACCTACCACCCGCACGTGACGGTGGCTCACGGCCTGCCGGACGACGCCCTCGAGCGGGCGCACGCCGAGCTCGCCGACTACCACGCGCAGTTCGCCGTCGATGCCTTCTCGCTCTACGTCCAGGGCGAGGACGGCGTATGGCGTCCCATCCGCCGCTACCCGCTCGGGGACGCCAGCGAGGCCTTTGTCGGCTGCGAGAGCTGAGGGGCTGAGGCCGGGACGGGCGCTGCGGCTCAGCGGCGGCCGATGCGCCGCGTGAGCAGGGCTCCGGCCGCCGCCAGCAGGAGCGCGAGCACGCCCGCCCCCCACCACTTCTCGCCGATCTCGCGCAGCCCGGCCGGAGTCGACGCCGGGTGCGACGCGTCGGCCGCGCCGGTGCTCCCGGCGGTGGCCGGCGTGCTCGAGGCAGGCCCCGGCGTGACGGCCGGGGAGGCCGTGGGGGGTGCCGTGGGAGAGCTGCCGGGGGCACCGCCGGTCGCCGGACGCGTGGTGGCCCTCGGGTCCAGGGTGCCCACGCCCCCGACCGTGCCGCCGTGCGCGAAGGCCCAGTCCATCACCGCCCCCACGTGGTGCCAGTCGACCGTGTCGGAGCACATGAAGCTGAGGACGTAGGCGCGCCCGCCCCGCGTGGCGGAGCCGACGAAGGTGCGGTGGGCGCCCGTCGTGTAGCCCGTCTTGACGCCCGTCGCGCCCGGGTAGTGGAGGACGAAGTGGTTGAGGTTGGGGACGGCATACGGCTTGACCACGGTCCCGTCCGCCTGCCGCGCCCCGGGGAAGGGCATCTCTCGGGTTACCACGTAGGCCCGGAAGTCCTGGCGCTGCATGGCTGCCCGGCCGATCACCGCCAGGTCGTAGGCGCTGCTGCGCTGCCCCTGCGCGTCCAGCCCCGACGGGTCGACGGCCACGGTGTCGCGGGCGCCGAGCGCGGCGGCGGTGGCGTTCATGCGCTGCAGGGTGCCCGCCACGCCACCCGGCGCCGACCGCGCGAGGGCATAGGCGGCGTCGTTGGCGGACTGCATCAGCAGCGCGCCGTAGAGCTGGTGCACGGGGTAGGGGTTGTCGGCCACCATGCCCACGCGGGTGCCCTCGGCGGCCTGGTCGGACGCGGTGGCCGTGACGACCCGGCGGGGATCCAGCTGCGTCATGACGGTGAGCGCAGTCAAGGTCTTGAGCGTGCTGGCGGGGTAGAGGTGGGCGTGGGGGGCCTTGGCCGCCAGGATCACCCCGGTCTGCTGGTCTGCCAGCACGTATGACGTCGCGTCGAGCTCGGGGGGCTGCGGTGTGCCGGCGGGCACCGCCGTGACGATGCCGCTCGTCCCGAGCTGGTCGCCGCCGACGGGGTGGTCGCCCGCACGGACGGCCGGCGCGGGGTAGTAGCTCGGGCTCGGGGTGGCCGTGGGCGTCGGCGTCGGGCCGGCCGTGGCGCCCGCGCGGCCACGTCGGGTCTGCGGTGCGGGAGGCGGCGGGATGCGGGTGCCGGCGCACGGGGTGCGGGTGACCGTGAAGGTCGGCGCGGGTGTCGGCGCTGGTGTCGGCGCGGCCGGCGTGGGCGAGGCGGGTGCTGCCTGGGCGAGGCCGCCCAGCGTGAGGGCCGCGCCGAGCGTGGCGACGGCGACCCGGCGCCGGCAGCGGCCCGGTGTGCGGTGGTGCGGCATACGTGATCCCCCCGAGGCCCCCGTGGCTGGAGGCGACATCTCTCGGCACCCTAGCAGCGCCGCCCGCACCCGATCACCCGCCCGTGGCGCGCGCACCGAGGGGTCGCAGGTGTCCGCGACACGCCGTGCTACGCGGCATTCGTGCCCCCTCGGCGCGGGGCGCGAGCCGGGCGCGCGGGCTGGTGGGGCGTTCGTGCGCTCGGAGCTCACGGATGCGTGCGCGGCCGGGCCGTTCAGGCGGCGGTGGCCCCGTGGCGAGCGATGGCGTCCTCGTAGTGCCCCACCAGCTGGTCGACCAGGGCCGCCCAGGACCGCGGCGCGACCTTGGCGAGCCCGGCCGACCCCATCGACTCGCGCAGGGCGGGGTCCTCTACGAGGCTGCGCACGTGCTCGACGATCGAGCGCGGGTCCTCGGGGTCGAAGAGCAGCCCCGTCGTGCCGTGGTCGACGAGGTCGAGCGGTCCGCCCATGGCGGGGGCGACGACCGGGAGCCGGCAGGCCGCCGCCTCCTGCAGCGTCTGGCCGAAGGTCTCGCGGGTCCCCGTGTGCGCGAAGACGTCGAACGCCGCGTAGGCGCGGGCCAGGTCGTCGCCCGAACGGCGCCCGAGAAAGACCGGCGGCAGGTTGGGTCGGCCCGCGCTGCCCGCGACGGCCTCGCTCAGCTGCTCGGCCAGGGCGGTGCGCGACGGCCCGTCGCCCACGAGCACGAGGCGCGTGCCGGGGATGGTGGCGACGTCGACGAGACGGTGGATCTCCTT
This sequence comes from Arsenicicoccus cauae, assembly GCF_043162025.1. Taxonomy (NCBI): domain Bacteria; kingdom Bacillati; phylum Actinomycetota; class Actinomycetes; order Micrococcales; family Intrasporangiaceae; genus Arsenicicoccus; species Arsenicicoccus cauae. The sequence goes on from NZ_CP171001.1 coordinate 1,788,882, forward strand.
CTCGGGGGCGAGGCGCCCGACGTAGCCCACGAGCACCTGGCCGTCCGGCGCGAGGGCCCTGCGCAGCGCGCGCGACCCGGCGTCCGCGCGCCACTCGGGGCGGAACAGGCCGGTGTCGACGCCGCGCCCCCACAACCCGGTGCGGGGCACCCCGTGGGCGCGGATGTCGTGCAGCGCGGCGCTCGAGGGGGCGAGGGTGAGGTCGGCGAGGGAGTGGATGCGGCGGATCCAGCGCCAGGCGGCCTTGGCGGCGGCGCGGCCGGTGGCGGCGCCGGCGACGTTGCCGTGCTGCTCGAGATAGCTGGGCATGTCGGTCTGGTAGATCGCGACGCACGGCAGCCCCAGCCGGTCCGCTGCGGTCAGCCCCCGCGCACCGAGCACGAACGGCGACGCCACGTGCACCACGTGCGGCCGGAACTCTCGCAGCACGTCCTCGATCTCGCCGGTCGGCAGCCCCACCTGGAACTGCCGCACCGGGATGCTGGTGACGGCCCGGACGGGGAACCCGGCGTAGGTCTCGGGGGCGGGGGAGGGGGCGATGACGACGGCGTCGTGGCCGGTCTCGCGCAGGCGGTCCAGGACCCGGCAGACGCTGGTGGTCACCCCGTTGAGCGACGGGAGGAAGGACTCCGTGACGATGGCGATCCGCACGTCCTCACGATCCGCGACGTCGGTGAGGTGGGGGAGACGGGGTGGGGTGTGTCGGGTGGCGCTCAGGTGTCCTTCGGATGACGTGCCGTATGACGACCCGCCCGATGCCGGCGAAGGGGGCAGGTGAGGGCCGCCCGTTGGCTAGCGTGTGACCCATGTCTGACGAGGCCACCGATCCCCGCCTGTACTGCGTGATCCCCGCCGGTGGTGCCGGCACCCGCCTGTGGCCGCTGTCGCGGTCCGGCCGCCCGAAGTTCCTGCACGACCTGACCGGGTCGGGGCGCTCGCTGCTGCAGGCGACCTACGACCGGCTGGCGCCGTTGTGCGAGGGTCGGGTGCTCGTCGTGACCGGCGCGCGCCACGAGGCGGCGGTGACCTCGCAGCTGCCCCGCGTCGCCGCGGGGGACGTGCTGGTCGAGCCGGGCCCGCGCGACTCGATGGCGGCGATCGGGCTCGCCGCCGCCGTGCTCGAGCGCCGCGACCCCGAGGCGATCCTGGGGTCGTTCGCGGCCGACCACGTGATCGAGGGCGAGGAGCGGTTCCACGCGTGCGTCCGCGAGGCCGTGGCTGTCGCCGCCCAGGGCTACATCGTGACCATCGGCATCGAGCCCACCTATCCCGCAACCGGTTTCGGCTACGTCCGTGAGGGCGAGGCGCTGGACGTCCCGGGGGCGCCGCGTGCCCGGCTCGTGTCGGAGTTCGTCGAGAAGCCCGACGGCGGCACCGCTGCGGCATACCTCTCTCTCGGCACCTATCGCTGGAACGCCGGCATGTTCGTCGTCAAGGCGTCCGTTCTGCTCGACCTGCTCGCGCAGTACCACCCCGAGCTGGCCTCCGGGCTGCGCGCGATCGCCGCGAACCCCTGGGTCCTCAACCAGACCTGGAAGGAGCTGGACAAGATCGCCATCGACCACGCCGTGGCCGAGCCGGCCGCCGCCGCCGGTCGCGTCGCCGTCATCGCGGGGGACTTCGGCTGGGACGACGTGGGCGACTTCGACTCCCTCGCGGGCCTGCTGCCCGCGGCGGGGGAGACCCCCGACCGGGAGAACGTCGCGGTGCTCGGCCCGGCCGACAACGTCCACATCCGCAACGCCTCGGGCGTCGTCGTCAACCGCTCCGGGCGGCAGGTGGTCCTGCTCGGCCTGGAGGACGTCGTCGTGGTCGACACCCCGGACGTCCTCATGGTGACGACCCGCCGCCAGGCGCAGGACGTCAAGTCGATCGTCGAGCTGATGAAGGAGCGGGGCTACCCCGAGCTCACGTGACCTGGATCGTTCCATCCGCGGCGCGTTAGGCCGGGGGTGCCCGCGACCGGCCGTGACCGCACGACTAGGGTTTGAGCCATGGCTGACAGCACCGACAAGCCCACCGCCCGCACCGAGTCGGACCTGCCGTTGGAGGCGGTCTACGACGCGTCGTCGCTGCAGGGTTTCGACCCCGACGACAGGCTCGGCAAGCCTGGGACCTATCCGTTCACCCGAGGCGTCTACCCGACGATGTACACCGGTCGTCCATGGACGATGCGGCAGTATGCCGGGTTCGGCACCGCCAGGGAGTCCAACCAGCGCTACCACGAGCTGGTCAACGCGGGGACGGGCGGCCTCTCGGTCGCCTTCGACCTGCCGACGCAGATGGGCTACGACTCCGACGCGCCGCTGGCCAGCGGCGAGGTCGGCAAGGTGGGCGTCGCGGTCGACTCTCTCGACGACATGCGCGTGCTGTTCGACGGGCTGCCGCTGGACAAGGTGTCGACGTCGATGACGATCAACGCCCCGGCATCGACCCTGCTGCTGATGTACCAGCTGGTGGCCGCCGAGCAGGGTGTGGCGGCGGGGCAGCTCACCGGGACGATCCAGAACGACGTGCTCAAGGAGTACATCGCCCGCGGCACCTACATCTACCCGCCGGCCCAGTCGCTGCGCCTGATCTCCGACATCTTCGCCTACTGCAACAAGGAGATCCCCCGCTGGAACACCATCTCCATCTCGGGCTACCACATGGCCGAGGCGGGGGCCACACCGGTGCAGGAGATCGCGTTCACGCTCGCCAACGCCAAGGCGTACGTCCAGGCCGCGATCGACGCCGGCCTCGACGTCGACGCGTTCGCACCGCGTCTGTCCTTCTTCTTCGTCGCCCGCACCACGCTGATCGAGGAGGTCGCGAAGTTCCGCGCCGCCCGGCGCATCTGGGCGCGCATCATGCGCGACGAGTTCGGCGCCAAGAACCCCAAGTCGCAGATGCTGCGCTTCCACACCCAGACGGCCGGGGTGCAGTTGACTGCCCAGCAGCCCGAGGTCAACCTCATCCGCGTCTCGCTGCAGGGCCTGGCCGCCGTCCTCGGCGGCACGCAGTCGCTGCACACCAACTCCTTCGACGAGGCCATCGCCCTGCCGACGCAGAAGGCCGCCCGCCTGGCCCTGCGCACCCAGCAGGTCATCGCCTTCGAGACCGACGTGTGCAAGACGGTCGACCCCTTCGCCGGCTCCTACGTCGTCGAGTCCCTCACCAACGACATCGAGGAGGCCGTCTGGGAGCTGCTCGCCAAGGTCGACGACCTCGGTGGTGCGGTGCCGGCGATCGAGCAGGGCTTCCAGAAGTCCGAGATCGAGCGCTCCGCCTACGCCACCCAGCTCAAGACCGACTCGGGCGAGCGGACCGTCGTGGGCCTCAACAAGTTCACGATCGACCAGGAGGAGCACTACGACCCGCTGCGCGTCGACCCGCAGATCGAGGTCGACCAGTGCGAGCGCCTCGCCGAGCTGCGCAAGAACCGCGACAACGGCGCGGTCGAGGCCGGGCTCGACGGGCTGCGCACGGCCGCCGAGGGGTCGGGCACTAACCTGCTCATCCCGATGAAGGAGGCGCTGGAGGCGGGCGCCACGGGTGGTGAGGTGTCCAACGCGCTGCGCGACGTGTGGGGCCAGTACGTCCCGCGCGACGCCTTCTGACCCTCGGCCGGACCCTCGGCCGGACCCTCGGCCGGACCCTCGGCCGGACACGGAGCCCGTGGGCGGTACCCTTGCCGCCCATGGGCTCCGAGCACGTTCAGCAGGTCGCACCCCCGAGTGACGCACAGGTCGCGGACGAGCTGCGGGCCGACATCTCGGCCTCGGTGGACGCCCTCGAGCCGGAGCTGGTCGAGGTCCGCCGTGACCTGCACGCCCACCCCGAGCTGGGCTTCGCCGAGCAGCGCACGACCACGCGGGTCTCCCATCGGCTCAAGGCCGCAGGCCTGCGGGTCACCCCCGTGCACCCGACGGGTCTCGTGGTCGACCTCGGACCGGCGCAGGCTCGTCGTCGCGTCGCCGTCCGCGCCGACATCGACGCCCTCCCGCTGTCCGAGACCTCCGGCCTGCCCTACGCCTCGGTGACCGGCGGAGCCTGCCACGCGTGCGGGCACGACGTGCACACCACCTGCCTGCTCGGTCTCGGCCTGGTCCTCGCGCCGCACCAGGAGTGGTTGCGGGAGCAGGGGTATGCCGTCCGCCTGCTCTTCCAGCCCGCGGAGGAGGTCATGCCGGGTGGGGCCCAGGCCCTGGTCGCCGCAGGCCACCTGGACGACGTGGACCAGGTCTTCGCCCTGCACTGCGACCCGGGCACGGACGTCGGGCAGGTGGGGCTGCGCACCGGCGCGATCACGGCGGCCACCGACGTCCTGACGGTGCGCCTGACCGGCGCGGGTGGCCACACCTCGCGCCCGCACATCACCCAGGACCTCACCTACGCCCTGGCGTCGGTCGTCACCGGGCTGCCCGCGGCGCTGTCGCGTCGCGTCGACCCGCGTGCGGGGCTGGCGCTCGTGTGGGGGTCGATCCACGCGGGGGAGGCGGGCAACGTCATCCCGTCGACCGGCACCGCGTCCGGCACGCTGAGGATGCTGGACGCGGACGTGTGGGACTCCATCGGCCCGCTCGTGGACGACCTCGTCGGGCACCTGGCGGCGCCGTACGGCGTGGGGGTCGAGATCGACCACCGGCAGGGGGTGCCTCCGGTGGTCAACGACGCCGACGCCGTGGCGCACCTCGTCAGCGGCGTCACGACGATGGTCGGGGCCGACGCCGTGGCGCCGACCCCGCAGTCGCTCGGCGGCGAGGACTTCTCCTGGATGCTGCGGAACGTCCCCGGCGCCCTCGCGCGCCTCGGGACGCGCACCCCCGGCGGCCCCACCTATGACCTGCACCGGCCCGACCTGGTCGTCGACGAGCGCGCGATCGCCGTCGGCGTGCGGGTGCTGGCGGGGACCGTCCTGTCCGCGTTGGCGGCCTCTGCATAACAGTTCGTCACCGCTTCGGCGCACTCGGGGCAACCCGACGTCGGCGCGCCGGGGCCGCGGTCTAGGGTTTGCTCATCCGTTCCAACGAAGGAGTCACCCTTGATCCGCATCGTCAAGGTCGCGACCGCGCTCACGGCCGCCTCGCTCGCCCTCGCCGCCTGCGGCAGCCCCAACGACACCGAGTCCGGCTCCTCCGGCACGTCCTCCGGCGCGTCCGGTGGCTCCGCGGTCAAGGTCGGGATGGCCTACGACGTGGGCGGCCGCGGTGACCAGTCCTTCAACGACTCGGCCGCCAAGGGGCTCGACGAGGCCAAGGCCCAGCTCGGCGCCCAGACCAAGGAGTCCGTGGCGACCGCCGGCGAGGCCGAGTCCGCCCGCGAGGAGCGCCTGCAGCAGCTGGTCGAGGCCGGCTACACCAACGTCGTCGCCGTGGGCTTCGCCTACGCCCCGGCCGTCAAGAAGGTCGCGGCGGACAACCCGGAGGCCAAGTTCGCGCTGGTCGACTCCACCGACGCCAAGGCCGCCAACATCCAGAACATCGTGTTCTCCGAGCAGGAGGGCTCCTACCTCGCCGGCGTCGTCGCCGCCAAGAAGTCCAAGACGGGCAACATCGGCTTCGTGGGCGGTGTCCAGACGGACCTGATCAAGAAGTTCGAGGCGGGCTACGTCGCCGGTGCCAAGGCGACCAACCCCAACATCAAGGTGCAGGTCAAGTACCTCACCCAGCCGCCGAACTTCTCCGGCTTCGCCGACCCGGCCGCCGGCAAGACCGCCGCCGAGGGCATGCTCTCCGCGGGTGCCGACGTGGTCTACCACGCCGCCGGCGGGTCCGGCTCCGGCGTCTTCACCGCCGTCAAGGCCAAGAACGCCATGGCCATCGGCGTCGACTCCGACCAGGCCAAGACCGCCCAGGCCGACGTCCGCGACGCCGTCATCACCTCCGTCGTCAAGCGCGTCGACGTGGGCGTCCTGGAGTTCATCAAGCAGGTCAAGGACGGCAACCTCAAGTCCGGCGAGGCCGTCTTCGACCTCAAGTCCAACGGTGTCGAGCTCGCCACCACCGGCGGCAAGATCGACGACCTCAAGGCCGAGCTCGACAAGGTCAAGGCCGACATCGTCTCCGGCAAGATCGTGGTCCCCACCAAGCCGTGACCGGTCCGGCCTGACCGACCCTCACGCACGTATGCCGCAGCCCGGCCGCCAGACGGACACCCCGACGGCGGTCGGGCTTCGGCATACGGGGTGGATCAGCGGTCCGGCACCCTGGACCCCGTGAACACCGACGGTAGGGTGGGGCGGTCAGCCGCCACGTCCACGACGACGTGACCGAGCAAGGAGCGTGCACCATCGGAACTCCACCCACCTCGGCGAGCGCGGACGCGCCGCCCGCCGTCGCCGTCCGCGGCGTCACCAAGAGGTTCCCGGGCGTGGTGGCCAACAAGGACATCACCTTCTCCGTCCGCAAGGGCAGCATCCACGCGCTGGTGGGGGAGAACGGCGCGGGCAAGTCGACGTTGATGAAGATCCTCTACGGCGTGCAGCGCCCCGACGAGGGCTCCATCGAGATCGACGGCCGTGCGGTGAGCTTCCACGGGCCGAGCGACGCGATCGCAGCGGGCGTCGGCATGGTCTTTCAGCACGTCAAGCTCGCCGACAACCTCACCGTCACCGAGAACGTCGTCCTCGGCGCGGAGAAGCTCCACGGCATCGGCGACCGCGCGCAGGCCGAGATCCGGCGCATCTCCAAGGAGTACGGCCTCGGCGTGGACCCGGAGGCGCTGGTCGCCGACCTCGGCGTGGGAGCCCGCCAGCGCGTCGAGATCCTCAAGGTCCTCTATCGCGGCGCCCGCATCCTCATCCTCGACGAGCCCACCGCCGTGCTCGTGCCGCAGGAGGTCGACGAGCTCTTCGACAACCTCAAGACCCTCACCGCCGAGGGCCTGACCATCATCTTCATCTCGCACAAGCTCGACGAGGTGCGAGCCGTCGCCGACGACATCACCGTGATCCGACGCGGGACCACCGTGGGCAGCGCGGACCCGCGCACCGTCACCTCCCGCGAGCTCGGCGCGCTCATGGTCGGTCGCGAGATGCCCAGCCCCCAGACGGAGGAGTCCACCGTCACCGACCGCGCCGTGCTCGTCGTGGAGCGCGTGCGGCTCGAGCGCCTCGGCGCCCGCGACGTCCTCGACGACGTGTCCCTGACCGTCCACGCAGGCGAGGTCCTCGGCATCGCCGGGGTCGAGGGCAACGGCCAGGACGAGCTGGTCGAGGTCATCATGGGCATGCGCGACCCCTCCGCAGGGCGGGTCTACCTGGGCGGCAAGGACATCACCGACTGGCCGACGCGCCGCATCCGCGAGGCCGGCGTCGGCTACGTCCCCGCCGACCGCCACCGGCACGGGCTGCTGCTCGAGGCGCCGCTGTGGGAGAACCGCATCCTCGGCCACCAGACACAGGCCCCCAACGTGTCCGGGCCGTTCATCAACGCCCGCGGCGCGCAGCGCGACACCACGCGCATCGTGGAGGACTACGACGTGCGGACGCCCTCGATCCACGTCACCGCGGGCTCCCTGTCCGGCGGCAACCAGCAAAAGCTCATCATCGGTCGCGAGATGTCCCACGAGCCGCGGGTGCTCGTCGCCGCCCACCCGACCCGCGGCGTCGACGTCGGCGCGCAGGCCGCGATCTGGGACCACATCAAGCGGGCCCGGCACGAGGGGCTCGCCGTCCTGCTGCTCACCGCCGACCTGGAGGAGCTGCGCGGCCTGTCCGACACCATCCGCGTGATCAACCAGGGACGCCTCTCCGAGGACCTGCCCCCGACCACGTCCCCGGCCGACCTGGGCGCCGCGATGACCGGCGGCCGGCGCGACGACCAGCACGCGACGACGGGCGGTTCCGGCATACCGGCTCCTGCCCTGCAGACCGAGCCGACCCACCAGCAGGAGTCCACCCGATGAAGGTCTCGCCCCGCGCCGTCCTGCTCGCGCTCGCGGCGCCGCTGCTCGCCATCGTCGTGGCGTTCGTGATCACGTCCCTGGTGCTCGTCGTGGCCGGCGACCCGGTGGGCGCCGTCTGGACCGAGCTGCTCCGCCAGCCGAGCCCCCGGCTGATCGCCAAGATCGTCAACGGCGCCGTCGTCTACTACCTCGCCGCCGTGGCCCTGGCCATCGGCTTCCGGATGAACCTGTTCAACATCGGCGCCGAGGGGCAGTACCGCGTGGCGGTCTTCGCCGCCGCCGTGTTCGGGGCGCAGGGCTACCTGCCGGGCTGGGCCAACGTCGTCGCCACGACCCTGGTCGCCATGCTCGTCGGCGCCGGGTGGGCCGCGATCGCGGGCTATCTCAAGATCAAGCGCGGTGTTTCCGAGGTGATCTCCTCGATCATGCTCAACGCCATCGCGACCAGCGTCGTGGCCTTCCTGCTGACCAAGGCGCGGGACACCTCGGCCGGCGCCGGCAGCAACGTCACCAACACCAAGCCCCTGCCGCAGGACTCGTGGGTGCCCGGCCTGCAGCTCGTCAGCGGCACGACCACCAAGGTCTACGGCCTGATCGTGCTCGCGCTCGTCGTGGGCCTGCTCTACTGGCTGGTCCTCGGCCGGACGCGGTTCGGCTTCGACCTGCGCGCCGCCGGTCAGTCCGAGAGCGCGGCGATCGCGAGCGGAGTCGACGCCCACCGCATGATCATGTCGACGATGATCCTGTCCGGCGCGATCGCGGGCCTGATCGGGCTGCCGCTGCTGTTCGGCCAGGACCACGCCTACGGCACCAACTTCCAGCCAGGGATCGGTTTCGCCGGCATCGGGATCGCGCTGCTCGGGCGCAACCACCCCATCGGGATGGCCCTCGCCGCGCTGCTGTGGTCCTACCTCGACCAGCAGGGCAACGGGCTGCAGATCAATGCCGGCGTCTCCTCCGAGCTGGTCTACATCATCCAGGGCGTGATCGTGCTGGCCGTCGTCATCGCCTACGAGCTCGTGCGGCGGGCCAACGTCCGGCTCGAGCAGGCCAAGGTCGCCCGCGAGCTCGCGGCCCGGTCGACACCCCCCACGTCCACCTCCATGCAAGGAGCGAGCGCATGAGCACCACCGCCACCCCGGTGACGGAGCGGCCGGACGGGCGCAGCGCCGTGCCCCGTCGTCGCCGGCGCCTGTCCGGCCTGCAGATCGCCGGGCTCGTCCTGCTCGCACTGCTGTTCGTCTCCGTGATGCGGGTCGTGACCGGCGAGAACGACCTCGCGTCCTCCGGCGCCCTCGCCGCCGCCCTCGGCCTCGCCGTGCCGATCGGCATGGCCGGCCTCGGCGGCTTGTGGTCCGAGCGGGCCGGCGTGGTCAACATCGGCCTCGAGGGGATGATGATCCTCGGCACCTGGGGCGCGGCGTTCTTCGCGTGGCACTGGGGCGCCTGGGCCGGCATCGTCGGTGCGGTCCTGCTGGGCATGGTCGGCGGCGCGATCCACGCCCTCGCCACGGTCGTCTTCGGCGTGGACCACATCGTCTCGGGTGTCGCCGTCAACCTCATCGGCATGGGCGGCGCCAAGTACCTCTCGGCCCGCGCCTTCACCGGCACCCCCGGTGGTGGCGCGACCCAGTCGCCGCCCCTGCCGCACCTGCCCGACGTGACCGTGCCGGGCCTGTCACCCGCCCTGACCTCGCTCGAGGGCAAACGCATCTTCTTCGTCTCGGACGTGGCCGGCGTGCTGGCGGCGTTCGTCACCAACCTGTCGGTGCTGACCATCATCGCCGGGCTTCTCGTGCTCCTGTCGTGGTGGGTGCTGTGGCGCACGACCTTCGGGCTGCGACTGCGCTCCTGCGGCGAGAACCCCTGGTCCGCCGAGTCGCTCGGCGTCAACGTCTACCTCCACAAGTTCCTCGCCGTGCTGATCTCGGGCGGGTTCGCCGGGCTCGGCGGCGGCTTCCTCGCCCTCGTGGCAGCCAACGTCTTCCGCGACGGGCAGACCGGCGGCCGCGGCTACATCGGCCTCGCCGCCATGATCTTCGGCAACTGGCGGCCCGGGTCGCTGGCCGCCGGCTCCCTGCTGTTCGGCTACTTCGACGCCGTGCAGCTGCGCGGCGGCGCGGTGCACGCCCTGCTGCTGGTCGGCGGCCTGCTGCTGCTCGTCCTCGGCGCCTGGCAGCTGCTGCGCCGCAACCTGGTCGGCGGCGCCTTCGCGATCGCGCTCGGGGCGGTCCTGGTCTGGACCTTCCTCACGACCGACTCGGTGCCCGGCGAGCTGACGAGCGCCGCGCCTTACATCGCCACGCTGCTCGTCCTGGCCCTCGCGTCGCAGACCCTGCGGATGCCGGCCGCCGACGGTGCGGTCTATCGCAAGGGTGAGGTGGGTTGAGCCGTATGCCGTCCCGCGCCGGCGAGGTCGACTGGGACGCCCTGCGCGCGGCCGCCGTCGAGGCGATGCGGCACGCGTACGCCCCCTACTCGTCCTTCCCCGTCGGCGTGGCCGGCCTCGTCGACGACGGGAGGGTCGTGGTGGGCTGCAACGTCGAGAACGCCTCCTACGGCGTCGGCCTGTGCGCCGAGTGCGGGATGGTGTCGCAGCTGCACGCGTCGGGCGGAGGGCGGCTCGTGGCGGTCTCGTGCGTGGACGCCGAGGGTGCGTCGCTCATGCCGTGCGGCCGCTGCCGGCAGCTGATCTGGGAGCACGGCGGCGCGTCCTGCCTGCTCCAGACGCCCCTCGGGGTGCTGCCGATGAGCGAGGTGCTGCCCCAGGCCTTCGGCGCCGAGGACCTGCAGCGCAGGGGTGGGGGTGTCCAGAAGTGACCAGTCGGCGAGGGGAGGGGACGTGACGGGGCTAACGGGGCTGCACCTGCCGGGTGACCTGGACGAGCCGGGGGTGCTCGAGCCCGCCGCCATGTATCCCCGCCTGCACGACGACGAGATCCCCGACGCCGCGGTCATCTGCTTCTTTCCCGACACGGTCCGCGCGGTGGGGGAGCGCGAGGGCTCGGCCGTCGCCTTCAGCTTCACCTCGATCATCGGCGGGCAGCCCTGCTACGTCCGCGAGGTCGCAGGCCGACGGATCGCTTTCTTCTTTCCCGAGATCGGGGCGCCGCGGGCCGTGATGTTCCTCGAGGAGTCGATCGCGCGCGGCATCACGCGGTTCGTGGCGGTGGGGTCGGCGGGGGTCCTCGTGCCCGACCTGGTGATGGGCCATCCGTTCGTCGTGACCTCGGCCCTGCGTGACGAGGGCACGAGCGCGCACTACGGGGCCGTGTCGCCGGTGGTCGAGGCGGGGGCCCTCGGCATACGGGCTTGCCTCGACGCCCTCGACGCGGCCGGCGCGCCGCACGAGACCGGCCGCACGTGGACCACCGACGGCATCTATCGCGAGACCCGGTCCACCGTCGCACGCCGGATCGAGGCCGGGTGCGCGGTCGTCGAGATGGAGGCCAGCGCATTCCTCGCCGTGGCGGCCTACCGCGGGGTCGAGCTGGGACAGATCCTGTTCAGCGCGGACTCGCTCGCCGGGGAGGACTGGGACCACCGCGGCTGGGTCACGGCGGGGGACGCGCACGAGCAGGTGTTCTGGATCGCGATGGACGCGGCCGCCCGACTCGCGGAGGTGCGCCGGGAACGCCTGGGACAAGGCCCTCGTTGCTCGGACAGGACGACCGACGACACACGGGAGTGACCATGGGATTCCTCGACCGACTGCTGGGCCGCACGCCGCAGCAGGGCTACCAGCAGCAGGGCTACCAGCAGCACCAGCCGCAGTACGCGCCGCCGCCGGTCGGCTACGAGCAGGTGGGGACGCCTCGGCAGGGCGCGGCCGGCGCGGGGCAGCCGGGCCAGACGGCTCAGTCGGCCGAGGACCAGCAGGCCATCGAGCGCTACCGCTACCTGCTGCGCACCGCCCCGCCGGAGAAGGTCGAGGAGGCGCACGCCGAGGCCTTCGCCAAGCTCACGCCCGAGCAGCGCCAGCAGGTGCTGACCGGCCTGTCGCAGTCCGGCGAGACGCCGGCCGGGGACGACCCGCAGTCGCTGGCCCGCGCGGCGACTCGCGCCGAGATGCGCCAGCCGGGGTTCATGGAGCGGACGTTCGGTGGCGCCGGGGTCGGGGGCGGCCGTGGCGGCATGGGCATGGGCGGCATGATCATGGGCTCGATGCTGGGCTCGATCGCCGGCGTCGTGGTCGGCACCGCGGTGGCCGGGGCGATCTTCGATGGCATGGACGGTTTCGGGGACGGCGGGGCGGACCTCGCCGGGGACGGCTTCGGCGACGGGGGCGGGGACTTCGGCGGCGACGGGGGCGGCGACTTCGGCGGAGGCTTCGACGGGTTCGGCGACTTCGGGGACGTCGGCGGCTTCGACTTCTGACGCTCGCCCCCACGCTCGTCGCCCGCTCCCCAGCACACCCGGGGGCGGGCGACGGCCGTGGGCCGGCCCCCGGGTCAGCTATGGTGCAGATCCGGTCGGCGCAGCGAGTCGTATGCCGTCCGCCAGCCGCCCCTCGTCGGCGAGGACCCGCAGCCGGGCGACCACCCGGTCGCGCAGCGCCCATGGGTCGATGGTGCTGACGTAGATCTTGGTGCCGCCCTCGAACCCCGCCAGCGTGGAGACCCGCCACTTGAGGACGATCCGCCAGGGCAGGGGCAGGTCGACGCCGGTGGGGGTGTGGTGCCACTCCTCGTTGCAGGGCACGTGGGCGCCGGTGGCGGCGTGCAGGGCGTGCAGCAGGTCCGCGACGGCGTCGACCTCGTGGCGCTGCTGCCGCCAGGGCTGGCGGGTCGGGGACAGGGAGTGGACCTCGAGGGTGGGGTAGCGGTGCCCGAACCCCGCGTAGGCGATCGCGTGCTCGGTGCGGGCGACCACGAGTCCGGAGCGTTCGGCGAGGGCGGGACCGGCGTCGGCATACAGCGTGGGGTGGCGGCGCAGCCGCTCCTGCTCCTGCTCGGCCTGGGTGCCCAGCTCGTCGACGGCAACGAGCTGCTTGTGCAGGTGGTCGAAGGAGGCGCCGGCGGGCTTCAGCCAGTTCTGGAAGGCGGCGACGTAGCGCACGTTCGGGTTGGCGGCGTAGAGGTCCGCCATGGCGTCGACGGTGAATCGGACGTAGGCGCGGTGCTCCTCGGGGGTGAGCATGCCCGACGAGGCGAGACCGCCCGTGTCGGTGGCGCCGTCGACCAGGTGGCGGCGCGCGACGATCACGTCGTGCCCGCCGCCGAAGAAGGCCTCGGTCCCCGAGAGGCGCCGCTCCTCGTCGAGGAGTTCCCACGCCTCGCGTGACGTCCCGCTGGCGAGCGCCTTGGTGCGGGCGACGGCGAGCATGTGCGCCCGCCCGGCCGGGTCGGCGAGGTAGGCGTCGCGGCGGGCGCGGGCCGCAGCGGACAGGGTGACGCCGTGGTTGAGCCGCCAGTAGTCGTAGCTGAGGATCTCGAACAGGTTGGGCACGCGCCGGAACTCGGCGACCGTGTCGTGAAGCTCCGTGCGGGACAGGCCAGTCAGCGTCGCCCACCCCGGGCCTGCCTGACCGGCGCGGGTTCTCACGAGCCGCGACTTCTCCGGAGGTGTCTCGGCGTAGCGCTCCGGGCAGAACGCGCACAGCCGGTCCCGCTCGCCCTCGGCCACGGGTGCCGCGGCCAGGGCGGGGGCCGCCAGCGGCCGGTTGCCGCGCCCCGGCACCGTCCACACCTGCGTGCCGGTGAAGGGGTTGACCTGCTTGACCGTCCCGTCCGGCAGCCGCGCGAGGTAGTGGTCGTCCAGGCGGCGGGCGCTCGTCATACGGCCATCATGGACCGGGCGCCCGGCGAGCTCACAGCAGGGCAGGCGACGGTGCGGCGCTGCACGCCTGACAGGATCGTCCGGCGGGCAGCCTGGCGCGGGTGCCGGCGACCTTGCGGGTCAGCCCTCGGCGCCGCAGATCGCGGCGGGTCGGTCGGCCAGGTGCACCAGGCGCGGCGACGAGGACCTCGCCGCGAGCTGGGCCTGGGTGACGGGCATGCGCGTGATCAGGCCGGCCTTGTCGCCGTCGCGGCGGTTGTCCGGGCCCGCGAGCCGCCACGTCATACGGCCGGGTCACACCGTGGTGAGCACGTCGTCGAGGTCCAGTCGCGGGCCGCGGGGGTAGTAGGAGGAGTCGTCCGGTCGACCCACGTTCGCGACGACGAGTGCGGTGTGTCGGCCGTCGGGGAAGAAGGTCTGGTCGACCTTGGCGAAGTCGACGCCCGTCATGGGGCCGATGGCCAGCCCGGCCGCGCGCACGCCCAGGACCCAGTAGCCGATCTGCAGCGCCGCGTTGAGACGGGCGGAACCCTCGCGGCCCTCGCGGCCGAAGCCCTCGAACAGGTCGCGCGCGCCGGGGTTGGCGGGGAACTGGGTGACCAGGTGGTCGTGGAAGTCCTTGTCCGCGGCGAAGATCAGCGTCAGCGGGGCGTCCTGGGTCTTGGCCTGGTTGCCACCCATCATGGCGTCGACAAGGGCGGCGCGCTGCTCGGGGGAGCGGACCGCCACGACGCGCAGCGGCTGCTGGTTCATCGAGGTGGGGGCCCACCGGACCAGGTCGTGGATCTCGCGCAGCTGCTCGTCGGTCACGGGGTCGTCGGTGAAGGCGTTGGGGGTGCGAGCCTCTCGGAAGAGCAGGTCCTGGGCGTCCTGGGGGAGAGTGAGGGCGGGAGACAGCGTCGAGTCGATCATGGGTCGTAGAACTTTCAATCAACGTCTGTCATTCCCGTCGGCCGGGCGGGTGCGAGGACCTAGGCTGTCCCGGTGAACCTGCGCTCCGTCGTCGCCGACACCCGACCGCTGCAGCACGGGGACTTCCGGCGGCTGTGGACCGCCAACATCGTCACCGTGATCGGCGCCCAGCTGACCATCGTCAGCGTCCCTGCGCAGATCTACGCCGACACCGGCTCGTCCGCGTATGTCGGGCTGACCGGGATCTTCGGGCTCGTGCCGCTGGTCGTCTTCGGGCTGTGGGGCGGGGCGCTGGCCGACCACCTGGACAAGCGGCGGCTGCTGACGATCACCACCGTCGGCCTGATCGTGACGACGCTCGGCTTCTGGCTGCAGGCGGCGCTCGGGTCCACGAATGTCTGGCTGCTGCTCGGCCTGTTCGCCGTGCAGCAGGCGTTCTTCGCGGTCAACCAGCCGACGCGCACCGCGGTGCTGCCGTCGATCCTGCCGATGGACCTGCTGCCCGCCGCCAACGCGCTGAACATGACGCTCTTCATGGCCGGCGCGATCGCGGGACCGCTCGTGGCGGGCGCGCTGATCCCGCTCGTGGGCTTCTCGTGGCTCTACCTCGCCGACGCGATCTGCCTGCTGGCCACGTTGTATGCCGTCCGCCGGCTGCCGCCCCTGCCCGCGGAGCGCCATCCGGGGTCGCCGTCATCCGCGCCGGGGCTGCGCTCGGTCCTCGACGGGATCCGTTATCTCGGAGGGCATCCCGTGCTGATGATGAGCTTCGTGGTGGACCTGATCGCCATGGTTTTCGGGATGCCGCGGGCGCTCTTTCCCGAGATCGCGCACGTCGACCTGGGCGGCGAGGTCGGCGGCGGGCTGGCCTTCGCGGTGCTCTTTGCCGCGATCCCGGCGGGGGCGGTGCTCGGCGGGGTCTTCTCCGGGTGGGTGTCGCGCGTGACGCTGCACGGGCGGGCGGTGGTGCTGTGCATCGTCGCGTGGGGCGCGGCGGTGGCGCTGGCGGGGGCGGCGGTGCTGCCGGCTGGTGGTCGGCTGCACCCGTGGATCTGGCTCGCGGCGGTGGCCCTGGCCGTGGCAGGGGCTGCGGACATGGTCTCGGCGGCGTTCCGGCAGGCCATGCTGCAGAGCTCGGCGTCGCCGGAGGTGCGGGGCCGGCTGCAGGGGATCTTCATCGTGGTGGTGGCGGGCGGTCCGCGGATCGCTGACGTGGCGCACGGCTATGCGGCGGGGCTCGTCGGGGCGGCGTGGGCGACGCTGCTCGGCGGCGTGCTCGTGGTCGTCCTGGTGCTGGTGGCGTCGGCGCTGGTGCCGTCCTTCGCCCGCTACCGCGCCGACCTACCCCCGGCGGGGGCATCGACCGGCAGGATCGACGCATGAGCGATGACGCAGAGCCGCGCGAGTTCGTCCGGACGAGCCTGCGCGGGGCGCGGTTCGTGGAGGTGGACCTGAGCGGCGCGGTGATGCGGGCCGTCGACGTCGCCGGGATGGAGATGGACGCACCGTGGCTGCTGGGTGAGGGAGATGCCTTGCTGGTCAACGGCGTCGACGTCGCTCCATACGTCGACGCGGAGCTGGACCGCCGCTTCCCTGGGCGGGCGTTGCGGCGCGCCGACGACCCGGATGGGCTGCGGGCGGCCTGGGCCGCCGTCGAGAGCGCGTGGGCCGCGACCCTGGCGCGGGCCGCTGCGATGCCGCCCGGCACCGTCGACGTGTCCGTCGGTGGCGAGTGGTCCTTCGCGCAGACGCTGCGGCACCTGGTGATGGCCACCGACACGTGGCTGGGGCGCGCGATCCTCGAGGTCGAGCAGCCCTACCACCCGCTCGGCCAGCCGAACGACGAGTACGAGCTCGACGGCTATGACATGTCGGTCTTCACGACCGAGACCCCCACGTATGCCGAGGTGCTCGCGGTCCGCGCCGACCGGGTTGCCATGGTGCGGGACTTCGTGGCAGGCGTCGACGAGGCCGCCCTGGGCGTCCCGCGCCAGAACCCGTGGGCCCCGCAGCACCCCGAGACAACGCTGTCGTGCCTGCACACCATCCTCGAGGAGGAGTGGGAGCACCACCGCTTCGCCGTCCGCGACCTCGACGCGATCGCGGCGGCAGCTCGCTAGCGGTGGCTCAGATCCCGGGCTCCGCGGCTCCGCGCCACCGAGCGACGGCGACTGTCACGCTCCGCACCAGCAGCGCGATCGATGCCCACGGCGCACCGTCAGGAGCGTTGTCGGATGACGTCAACTCTCCTGACGATGCCTCGATCGCTGCACTTCCGCCGCGGTCGCGCCGGAACCGAGCCCCGACAACGGGGAAGTTGGTGGTTGCCATGACGACACCCAGCGTCCCCGATGCCGGGGCGGGCCCCGCGAGCGGGCGGGGCGTCATACCTCCGGGCCAGACCTAGGCACATCCCCGGGGTGACCGGAGGGCCACCCCCGCTAGCCTGAGCGCGGCCATCGCCGGGCGGCCCGTCCCGGTGCCCCCGACGAGAGGCCCGCGTGAGCACCCCCGCCACCACGACCCGCACCCGCCCCGACCTGCGCCGCGACGCCAGCCTGTCCGCCGTGCTGGCCGGGTTCATCACCGTGGCGATCTCGTATGCCGGCCCGCTGCTCGTCATGCTGGAGGCGGCACGGGCGGCGGGGCTGTCGAGCCAGCTGACCGCCTCGTGGGTTTGGGCGATCTCGGTCGGCTCGGGTCTGGTCTGCCTCGTCATGTCGTGGGGGACCATGCAGCCGGTCATGGTGGCCTGGTCGATCCCGGGGGCGGCGCTGCTCATCACCTCGCTCGGCGGCTACCGGTTCTCCGACGCGGTGGGGGCCTACATCGTGTGCGGGGTCGTGTCCGTCCTGCTCGGCGCGACCGGCCTGGTGGGGCGGCTGCTGCAGGCGGTGCCGCGGCCCATCACGGCGGCGGTGCTGGCATGGGTGCTCTTCCCGTTCGCGCTCAAGGTGGCGGCGGCAGTGGTCGGACAGCCCATCGTGGCCGGCGGTCTGGTGCTCGGCTACCTGCTGGGGCGGCGGTGGCAGCCGCGCTACGCGGTGTTCCTCGCGCTCGCGGTCGGTGGGGTGCTGGCCGTGGGGGGGTTCGCGTCGGCGACGATCGTGTCGTTGTTCTTCGCCATACCCGCAGGCATGCTCACGGCCCTCGCGGGGGTGGCGCTGCTGTCGCCGCTGCAGGCCGCGATCTAGGACACCATGCACGAGGGCGACCACCACCGCAGCGTCACCGAGGCGGCCCTGATCACCCTGGCCGTGACGGCGTCGGGGGCGCAGGCGCTGGGGATCATGTCGGCCTTCTGGGGGTTGGTGGCGGGGCTGGTGGCCTATGCCATCCTCCGTCCGCGCCCCCGGTAGGGTCGGTGCATGAGTGAGCAGCACGATGCCGTCGACGTCATCCGCGCCAAGCGCGACCGGCACCCCCTGAGCGACAGCCAGATCGCCTGGGTGATCGACGCCTACACCCGCGGGGTCGTCGCGGACGAGCAGATGTCGGCCCTCGCCATGGCGATCTTTCTCAACGGCATGAGCCGCGAGGAGATCTCGCGGTGGACCGCCGCGATGATCGAGAGCGGCGAGCGGATGGACTTCTCCTCGCTGAGCCGCCCCACCGCCGACAAGCACTCGACCGGCGGGGTCGGCGACAAGATCACCCTGCCGCTGGCGCCCCTGGTGGCTGCGTGCGGCGTCGCGGTGCCGCAGCTGTCCGGTCGCGGGCTCGGCCACACGGGGGGCACGCTCGACAAGCTCGAGTCGATCCCCGGCTGGCAGGCGGAGCTCACCAACGAGGCGATGCTGCGCCAGCTCGAGGACCTCGGCGCGGTGATCTGCGCGGCCGGCTCGGGCCTGGCCCCCGCCGACAAGAAGCTCTATGCCCTGCGCGACGTCACCGCCACCGTGGAGGCCATCCCGCTGATCGCCAGCTCGATCATGTCCAAGAAGATCGCCGAGGGCACGGGCGCGCTCGTCCTGGACGTCAAGGTCGGGTCCGGCGCCTTCATGAAGACCACCGACGACGCCCGCGAGCTCGCCCGCACCATGGTCGATCTCGGGACCGACGCCGGTGTCACCACGGTGGCGTTGCTCACCGACATGTCGACGCCCCTCGGCCTGACGGCGGGCAACGCCCTGGAGGTCCGCGAGTCCGTGGCGGTGCTCGCCGGTGGCGGCCCGGCGGACGTCGTCGAGCTCACCGTGGCGCTGGCGCGCGAGATGCTCTCTGCCGCAGGGGTGTCCGACGTCGACCTGGCCGACGCGCTGGCCGACGGCCGCGCGATGGACGTATGGCGCCGCATGGTCGCCGCCCAGGGTGGCGACCCGGACGCCGAGCTGCCCACTGCCGCAGAGCAGCACGTCATCACGGCACCGGAGAGCGGGGTGCTGCAGTCGCTCGACGCCTATGCCGTGGGAGTCGCCGCCTGGCGTCTCGGCGCCGGTCGCGCCCGCAAGGAGGACCCGGTCCAGGCCGGTGCCGGCGTCGAGCTGCATGCCAAGCCGGGCGATCCCGTGACGCAGGGGCAGCCGCTGCTCACGCTGCACACGGACACACCGGAGCGGTTCGAGCGGGCAGAGGCCTGCCTCGAGGGCGCGTGGTCGATCGGGGAGGGGCAGCCTGAGCGGCCCGACGTCGTGATGGAGCGGATCGCATGAGCGGCGTTGCGGCACAAGTGGAGTGGCTCGACCTGCCGCACCTGCGGGCGCGGCGCAGCGCGAAGTGGACGCTCTACGACCGCGACGTGCTGCCCATGCCGGTGGCCGAGATGGACTGCCTGCTGGCGCCGCCCGTCGCCGAGGCGCTCAATCGTGCTGTGGCGCTAGGAGACACGGGCTACCCGAGCTTCGGGCGGGGGCTGCAGGAGGCATTTGCCGGGTTCGTCGCGCGGCGGTGGTCGTGGGAGGTCGACACCGACCAGGTGACGCTGTGCGCGGACGTCTCGGTCGGGATGATGGCGGCGATCTCGGCGCTGCTCGCGCCCGGGGACGCGTTCGTCATCATGCCGCCGGTCTACCCGCCATTCTTTCGCTGGGGCAGCGAGACCGGCATGCGCACCGTGGAGGTCCCCCTGCTGCAGTCGGACTCGGGCTATGCGCTGGACCTCGAGGGCATCGAGCGCGAGCTGCGGGCCGGCGCCAAGGCGGTGCTGCTGTGCAACCCGCACAACCCCGTCGGGTGGGTGCACACCCGCGAGTCCCTCACGGCGCTGGCAGATCTCGTGTCCGGCTACGACGCGGTCGTGCTCAGCGACGAGATCCACGCCCCGCTGACCCTGCTCGGGCACACGTTCACGCCATACCTCACCGTCTCGGACGCGGCCCGCACCCACGGGGTCGCGGTGCACGCGGCCTCCAAGGCCTGGAACCTCGCCGGCCTCAAGGCCGCCCTGATCGTCTCGGCGTCAGATGCCATGCGGGACAGGCTGTCTCGAGGTCTTCCGTACGAGACGCCCTGGCACGCGGGACAGTTCGGCTACCTTGCGTCGGAAGCCGCCTACTTGCACGGCGACCCGTGGCTCGATGCGCTCGTGACCGACCTCGCTGCTCACCACGAGCAGGTGCGCGACGGCCTCCCCTCGGGGGCGCGGATCGCGGTGCCCGCGCAGGCGACCTTCCTGTCGTGGGTCGACGCGAGCGGCCTTGACCTGGGCCAAGATCCGGCGGCGCGGCTGCTGGCGGACGCGCGCCTGGCGGTGGGGATCGGCCGCGAGTTCGGCGCGGCGTGGGGCGATCACATCCGCCTCAACGTCGGCACCGGGCCGCAGGTCATCGCCGAGGGGCTGCGCCGGCTCGGCTCGACGGTGTCCCGTGCGCCGGCGCCCGAGACGCCACGACCGCACGAGGAGACCCGATGACTGACCGGACGACCGGCAAGGTGCTGGCGGTGCTGATCTGCCTGATCGTGCTGGTGCCCCTGGCGCTGCTCAGCCGAGCCGAACCCGTCAAGGTCGGGCTGCCCGCCCTGGTGTTCGTGCTGACCGGTGTGGTCGTGCTCGTCATGAACGCTCGCAAGCCCAGACGGTGACCATCTCCGGCGTACCGGCTCGGGCTCAGTGGCTGAGCAGGTCGGGGTAGGGGTCGGTGAGACGCGGGCGGGCCGAGAGCTCGAGGCGGACTCCTTGGATCTCTGCCACCACATCGAGGTCGTGACGTGTCAGCTCTGGGGTCTGGAACGGCATCGCCGCCTCCTGTCCTGATGTCTCCATCCAAGAGACACCACACAGTGGCCTTTGGATAGAGACATAGCGTCTAGCCGACGTGCGCGGTCGACTGGGTAGGCTCCTGGCATGCCCGAGCTGATCACCGACCCCGTCCGCATCCCCGTCCCCGGCGGCAAGATCATCGACGAGCACGTCGGCAGCGCCTCGACCGGTGACCGCGGCGTCTCCGTCGCCCGGATGGAGGCGCCGGCGGGGTGGTCCGAGCCCTACCAGACGCCTGACTTCGACGAGGTGACCGTCGTGCTGGGTGGCGAGGTCGTCGTCGACCACGACGGCGGCCCCACCAGCGTCGTCACAGGTCAGAGCATCGTGACCCGCGCGGGCGAGCGGATTCGCTATCGGGTGGGCGGGGAGGGTGCGACATACCTCGCGATCTGCACGCCGGCGTTCACCCCCGATGGAGTGCACCGCGACGAGGAGTGAGGTCAGCGTCGCGTTCGGTCCTCCTTGCGCGCCTTGTCCCGGCGGAGGTACTCGAGGGCGATGCCCATCGCGATCCCGAAGGCGATGCCCGGGGTGGTGACCTTGTCGTCCCAGGAGGTCAGCAACCGGACCAGCAGCGTGATCACGGCCCAGGTGGCCATCATGATCGCTCCGTAGGCGGTGCAGCGGGTCCAGCTGAACTCGGTGGGCGGGGTCTTCGCGTCGATCTGCTCCATCCTCATGACCCCACGACAGCGCGGCACCCCTGCGCGTGTCATCCGCCCTGAGGCGGATCTCGGGTCCCGCCCCAGTCGGTAGGCCATCCCGCCGAGACCCGCCGGGGGCGGGGGCATCAGCCTGGGGGACGAAGGCCGGTCGATGCCTCTACCCCCGGTAGGGTCGTGAGGGTGACCAGTCGAGACAGCAGCCCCCCGGCATACGACGTCGACCCGCAGGTCGCCCGAGCACCCAAGGTGCTCCTGCACGAGCACCTCGACGGCGGGCTGCGCCCTGCCACGGTCCTCGAGCTGGCCCGCGAGACGGGGTATGACGCCCTGCCCGCCGACGACGCGACCGACCTCGGGCGCTGGTTCCGCGAGAGCGCGGACTCCGGCTCGCTGGTGCGCTACCTCGAGACCTTCGCGCACACCGTCGGGGTGATGCAGACCCGGGACGCCCTGCGCCGCGTCGCCCGCGAGGAGGTCCTCGACCTGGCCCGCGACGGGGTCGTCTACGCCGAGATCCGTTATGCCCCAGAGCTGCACCTCGAGCGGGACCTCACCCTCGAGGAGGTCGTCGAGGCCGTCAACGAGGGCTTCCGCGAGGGCGAGGCGCTCGCTCGCGAGGAGGGCCGCGAGATCCGGGTCACCGCGCTGCTCACCGCCATGCGCCACGCCGCGATGAGCCGCGAGATCGCCGAGCTGGCCGTGCGCTACCGCCAGCAGGAGGTCAGCGGCTTCGACATCGCCGGCGCCGAGGCCGGCTACCCGCCCACCCGGCACCTCGACGCGTTCCAGTACCTCGCCCGCGAGAACGCCCACTTCACGATCCACGCGGGGGAGGCCTTCGGGCTGCCGTCGATCCAGGAGGCGCTCACCTGGTGCGGCGCCGACCGCCTCGGGCACGGCGTGCGGATCGTGGACGACCTCACGGTGGACGGCGTCGCCTACCCGCAGTGGATGGCCGAGCACCACCGGCTGCCCGACATGCACGACGTGCGGCTCGGTCTGCTCGCGGCCTACGTCCGGGACAAGCGCGTGCCGCTCGAGATGTGCCCCAGCAGCAACGTCCAGACCGGCGCGTCCCCGAGCATCGCGCTGCACCCGATCACGCTGCTCAAGGACCTGCGCTTCCGCGTGACGGTCAACACCGACAACCGGCTGATGAGCGACACGAGCGTGGGCCAGGAGATGACCCTGCTCGTGCGCGACGCCGGCTGGACGATGACGGACCTGCGCTGGGTGACGATCAACGCGATGAAATCCGCGTTCATCGCCTTCGACCAGCGGCTCGCCCTCATCGACGAGGCCATCAAGCCGGGGTATGCCGAGCTGGTGTGAGCGTTCGCGGGGCGCGTCAGAGGTGGGGGAGGACGCGGTGCCGGGTGGCGGCGTCGCGGACCAGCCGCTCGGCGTCGCGCCGACCCCGCTCGGCGACCACGGTCTGCAGCAATGCCTCCGGGTGGGTGCCGGGGGGAGGTAGTGGCATGACGTGCTGGGCGACGGTGGCGGCCAGCTCCTGAGCGATGCGGGCCCGGGCCACGCGCTCCAGGCCGTCTCGGCGGTGCAGGAACTGACGCGTCGCCAGCGAGAGCCCGTCCGGCAGAGGGGCGATGTCGGCGGTCGCGGCCCAGGCGGACAGCTCGGGGGCGGGCGGCACGGGCGGTGGCAGCTGCAGCCGGAGGCGGTCCCGGACGGCATACGTGCCTGCGGCGAGGTCGCCGAGCCGCTTGCCGCGCGCGGTGAGCACCACCGCGCAGAAGGCCACGGCGCCGCTCGTGCCCCAGATCTCCAGGAACCCGACGAGCGATCGCGTCAGGCACTGGCGGAAGGCCACCGGGCCGCCGTCGTCGCGGACGATGCACGTGCCGGTGACGAGCCGACCCAGGGAGCGGCCGCGGGTGAGGGTCTCGACGGCGGCGGGCAGGATGACCAGGGTCGTCACGACGGTGGTGAGGACCAGCGCCGCGCCCGCCGCGTCGTCGAGGTCGCCCAGCACGCCGCCGAAGGCGATCCCCAGGCCGAGCAGCAGCAGCCCACCCACCGCCACGTCGATCGCGCCGGACGCGACGCGCAGCCCCGGGCCCGCGGCCGGCACGCGCAGGGCCACGGCGTCACCGGTGACGAGGTCGTCCTCGCCCACCCCGATCGTCGGGCGGGCTGACCTGGACGGGTGCATGTCCGGCAGCCTAGCGGGCAGGTCGGTGGACGGCGGTGACCCGGTCCTCGCAGGGCGCGGGCTAGGGTGAGGCCGTGGACCTGGACGCCTACGTCGCGGCCCACCGGGGGGAGTGGGACGAGCTCGACGCGCTGACGCGCCGCTCGCGGTTCTCCGCGGAGGAGGCCGACCGCCTGCTCGACCTCTACCAACGGGTCGGCACGCACCTCGCCGTCGTGCGCACGAGCGCACCGGACCCTGGTGTCGTGCAATGGCTCTCGGGGGTGCTGGCGCGGGCGCGGCGGCGCGCCTCGGGCACCCGGACCGGGTCGGCGCGGGACATCGCGCGGTTCTTCGGCGAGACCTTCCCGGCGACGCTCTACCACCTGCGCTGGTGGTGGTTGACGACGACGGTGGTGAGCCTGCTCGTGGCGTTCGGGGCGGGCTGGTGGTTCTACCACAACCCCACCCTCGAGAACTCGCTGATGAGCCCGGCCGAGGTGGCGCAGTACGTCAACACCGACTTCGAGAGCTACTACTCCGAGCACGCGGCCACGAGCTTCGCGGCGCGGGTGTGGACCAACAACGCCTGGATCGCCGCGCAGTGCATCGCCATGGGGGTGCTGGGTGCGCCGGTCGTCTACGTCCTGCTGGCCAACGTGATCAACCTCGGGGTCATCGCCGCGCTGATGGTGCGTCACGGGCGGGGCGCGCTGTTCTTCGGCCTGATCCTGCCGCACGGGCTGCTCGAGCTGACCGCGGTGTTCGTGGCGGCGGGGGTGGGGCTGCGGCTGTTCTGGTCATGGGTCGAGCCGGGGCCTCGCAGTCGTATGGCGTCGCTCGCCGCAGCCGGCCGCACCACCGTCGGGGTGGCGATGGGGCTGGTGGTGGTGCTCCTCGTGTCGGGGATCCTCGAGGCCTTCGTGACGCCCTCGGGCCTGCCGACCTGGGCGCGGATCGCGATCGGCGTGCTGGCCGAGGTCGCGTTCTTCGTCTACGTGTTCGTGGTGGGGCGGCGGGCGGCCTTGCGGGGGGTGACCGGTGACGTGGACGCCGCCGACCGCGAGGAGGAGGCCGTCGCGACCCTCTGACCTCGACTCGACCGCCCACCAGGCACAATCGCAGGTGTGGAGGAGACCGAGGCCCAGATCGACGACGTCCTGGCGCTCGAACGTGAGCTTCAGTCGCCGGACGCGCGGCGCAACGAGCGTCGGTTGAGGGAGCTGTTGGCCCCGGGCTTCATCGAGATCGGCGCCTCTGGCCGTCGGTGGGACCTCGAGACGATCCTCGCCTTGCTGGCCGCGGAGTCCGGCGACGGTGACGGCAGTGCCTGCGCCATCGGGATCAGGGACCTCGAGGCGCGGGTGCTGGCGCCGGGCATCATCCAGGTCTTGTGGGACTCGGATCGCGACGGCTGTCGGGCTCGGCGCACGTCCTTGTGGCAGCGCACCGCGAACGGGTGGCGTCAGACCTACCACCAGGGCACCCCGCTGCCCTAGGCCGGGCGCGGTCGCCCTCCCATGGGCGCGGCTCGTCGAGTGGTCGCCTGCGTGGGGCTCGCGCGTGTCGTGAGAGGGCGCGTATGGCGCCCCCCGGTCGCACGGAGCCGCCATTCTTGCCCTTTCGCCGAGGCGTCGGAGACACGTGGGCGGCCGGTCCATGCCCCTACCCCCGGCGGGGGCATCAGCCTGGGGGACGAAGGCCGGTCGATGCCCCTACCCCCGGTAGGTCAGAGGAGGCCGCGGGACTTGAGCGTGAGGTAGTGGTCGGCCAGGGCCGGCGCGAGGTCCTCGGGCGGCGCGTCCACCACGGTCACGCCGAGCCGGGCCAGCGCGTCGGCGGTCTGCAGGCGCAGCGTCCGTGTCCGCTCGGCGGCGGCCGCGCCATAGGCCTGCTCGGCGGTGCGGCGGGCGGTCGCCATACGGTCCAGGTCGGGGTCGGCGCAGGACGCGATGCACACCCGCTGACGCTGGGTGAGCAGGGGCAGCACGGGCAGGAGCGACTCGGCGACGGCGGCGGGTTCGAGGGGCGTCAGCAGCACCACGAGTGAGGGCCGGCGCGCCTGCCGGGCCACGGCGGCGGCCAGCGCCTGCCAGTCCGCCTCGACGATGGCGGGCTGCACGGTCGCCAGCGCGTCGGACATGGCAGCGAGCATCTCGGGACGAGCCACCCCCGCGAGCTGGGTGCGCACGACGCGGTCGCCCGCGACGAGGTCGACGTGGTCGCCGGCGTGCGCGGCGAGGGCCGTGAGCAGCAAGGACGCCTCGATGGCCGCGTCCAGCCGGGTCGTGTCGTCTACGCGCCCGGCCGACAGCCGCGAGGTGTCGACGACCAGCGTGATCCGCCGGTCGCGCTCGGGTCGCCAGGTCCGCACGACCAGCTCGCTGCGCCGCGCCGAGGCTCGCCAGTCGATCGAGCGGACGTCGTCGCCCTCGACGTACTCGCGCAGGGAGTCGAACTCCGTGCCCTGCCCCCGCACCCGCACCGCCGAGCGCCCGTCGATCTGCCGCAGCCGCGCGAGCCGGCTCGGCAGGTGCCGCCGCGAGTGGAAGGGCGGCAGCACCCGCACGGTCCCCGGCACGTCGACCGACGCCTGGCGCCCTGCGGTCCCCAGCGGGCCGAGGGTGCGGACGGTGACGAGGTCCGTATGCCGGTCCCCGCGCCGCACGGGCGTCAGGCCCGTCTCGACGACCACCGTGGCGCCGGCGGCCACCGTGAGGCGGTGCCGCTCGCCGGCGGCCCCGGCCGACGGCTGCCATGCGTCGCGCAGCACGCCGCGGGCGGTCCGGCGGGACGCGTTGTGCACGTGCAGCCGGCTCGTGGTGGTGGTCGCGGCGCGGATGGTCCCGACGCGGTCGCGGGTGATCGACAGACGGCGCGGCGAGGCGGCCAGCAGCGCGTCGGCCCCGGCCACCACCACGACGAGCACCAGCCACAGCGTGGCGGTGAGGGGCTCGGGGCGCAGCAGCACCGGCGCCACGCCCAGCAGGGCGAGCACCACGGCGCGGCCGGTGAGGGTCATCGAGCGCTGCTCACCGCGGCACCGGCACGGCGTCGAGGGCGGTCTGCAGGACGGCGCCCACGGACACGCCCTCGAGCTCGGCCTCGGGCCGCAGCGACAGCCGGTGGGCGAGCGTGGCGTGCGCGAGGGTCTTGACGTCGTCCGGCGTCACGAAGTCCCGCCCGTTGAGCCACGCCCAGGCCCGCGCGGTCGCCAGCAGCGCCGTCGCGCCGCGCGGCGAGGCGCCGAGCGACAGGGACGGCGCGGTGCGGGTGGCACGGCACAGGTCCACGACGTAGGCGACGACCTCGGGGGCGACGCCGACGGTCTGCACGGCCAGGGCCCCGGCGAGCAGGTCCTCGCCCGACGCCACCGCCCGGACTCCCGCGGCGGCCAGGTCGCGCGGGTCGAAGCCGTGGGCGTGCCGCGAGATGACCTCGATCTCCTGGTCGCGCGGCGGCACGGGCAGGACCACCTTGAGCAGGAAGCGGTCGAGCTGGGCCTCGGGCAGGGGATAGGTGCCTTCGTACTCGACGGGGTTCTGCGTCGCGGCGACGAGGAAGGGCTCGGGCAGGGGCCGGGAGGTGCCGTCGACGGTGACCTGCCGCTCCTCCATCGCCTCCAGCAGCGCGGCCTGCGTCTTGGGCGGGGTGCGGTTGATCTCGTCGGCGAGCAGCAGGTTGGTGAAGACGGGGCCCGGCCGGAACGCGAACTCCGTCGTGCGGGCGTCGAAGATCATCGACCCGGTCACGTCGCCCGGCATCAGGTCCGGCGTGAACTGCACCCGCCGCGTGTCGATCGACAGCGCCGTCGCGAGGGTGCGCACGAGCAGCGTCTTGGCGACGCCGGGGACCCCCTCGAGCAGCACGTGGCCGCGGGACAGCAGGCCGATGAGCAGCCCGGTGACGGCGGCGTCCTGCCCGACGACGGCCTTGGCCACCTCGGAGCGCACGGCCTGCAGGGCCTCGCGGGCGCGGGTGTGGTCGGTCATGGGTGGCGTACCTCTTCCTCGAGCTGGGCCAGGTCGGTCGCGGTCGCGGCCAGGTCGGCGTCGGTGGTGGGGTCTGGTCCGGCGAGCAGGTCCCGTATGCCGTCGCGCTCGCGCCCCGTGGCCTGCGCCACGGCCGCGACGACGGCCTCGGCGTCGGCGCCCGCGGGGAGGCCGAGCCGGGTCGCGAGACGTCGCCGGGTGGCGTCGCGCAGGGCTGCAGCGGCGTGGCCGCGTCCGGCGGCGCGGCGATAGAGCCGGCCCCGGGCGACCGCGGTCTCGCTCGCCCGCACGACCACAGGCAGGGGCTCGACGGCGAGTCGTCCGAGGCGGCGGCCGCGCCACCACATGGTGAGCAGCACGGCGCCCCCGAGCAGGAGCAGCAGCGGCATGAACCACGCTGGGGCGATGGAGGGTGCGCCGCGCGGGGTGTCGCCCTCGGCGATGTCGGAAAAGGCCGGGGCATACCACACGAGGTGCCGCTGGCTGCCGAGCAGCCGCAGGGCGAGGGAGGCGTTGCCCTGCTTGGTGACGGTGGCGTTGGTGACCACGTCCGTGGGGGCGAGCAGGTCGGTGCGGGGCTGGCCGTCGGTGGCCGGGATGGTGAGCAGGGCGTGCCCCTCGCCGACGGGGTAGCAGCCGCGGGCCCCGCTGGTGTCCCAGGAGGTGCCGAGGTCCTTGGCCGGGGGACCGGAGGAGGGCTGCTGCGTGGGGTCGCCGCCCAGGCCGGGCGGCAGGTCCGAGCCACCCGGGTCGTCCGAGCCGCTCGCGTCGTCCGACCACTCCTGCGCGGCCTTGGTGATCTGCTCGCTGGTCATGACGGCGTAGCCGACGCTGCGCGCGGAGATGTCGGGGGAGGCCGCAGCGGCCCGGTCGGTGCAGCGGGCGCCCTCGGGGTCTTCGCTGCCCGAGCGGGTCAGGGTGACGGGCAGGTCGAGGTCATGCAGGGCGGTGCGGGGCAGCCCCAGCAGGACCAGCCGACCGGCGTCCTCCCGCCGTTCGTCGACCGCCCACATCGCCTCGGTCGTCAGCGCCCCGGTGGCGGACACGACCAGGGTGGTGTCCGCGTCGACGCGGGCCCCGGCCAGCTCCTCGCGGGTGCGGACCACGTCGACCTCCACGCTCTCGCGGCGCAGGACCTCGGCGACCGCCTTGGTGCCCTGGGCGTCGGCGGTGCCCGGGTCCATCGGCGCGCCGCTGCCCTCCGGCAGGCTGCGCCACACCGCCAGGGCCAGCAGCGCCAGCAGCACGACGACGCCGACCACCCGCGTGCGACGGCTCGTGGGGCGCCGGTCGCGCTTGCGGGGCCCCAGGATGACGTCGAGACTCATCGCGCCGCCCGCAGCTCTGATGCGAGCACCAGCGTCTCCTCGGCGTCGCTCGCGCTGGTGCGTTGCGGCTCGCCCGCCCCGGGGACCGGGCCGTCGGGATGCCCGTAGCACGCGGCGTCGAAGACCTCCGCGGACCGGCGGGCGCGGTCGGCATACGGCGGGAGGGCCGCCGCGGCGGCGCGGCCGACCTCCTGGGCGGTGCGCCCGGGGGCGTCGTGGAGGAGGTCGCGGTCGTCGAGGGCGACCACGAGCGCCCGGAAGGCCGCCACCACGGCCCGGTCGTGGGCACCGCCGTCCAGGTGCGCGCGCGCCTCGGCGAGGTAGTCGACGGCCGACCACGACGGGTCGGTGAGGCCGCCGGCGCGGCGGCGGCGTTCCTCGGCGACGGACCTCAGGTCGCGCAGCTTCCACGCAAGTAGGGCGATCAGCAGGAGCAGGAGGGCGACGAGCACGGCCACGCCGACGCCGGGGGTGGCGCCGGGCACCCCGGCGAAGAGGTCGTCGAACCACCCCAGGACGATCTCCAGCAGGGACGGGCGGGGGTAGCCGGGGCGGGCCAGCTCCTGCTCCAGGAGGCGGCGCGCCTCGTCGGCGCTCGGCTCGACGGGGACCGAGGAGACGTGCAGGGGCAGACCGCGCGCACCGGGCACGCCGTCAGCGCTCCAGGCTCGCTCGCCGGTCCACGGCCCGCGCCAGCTCGACGTCCAGGCCCTCGCGGCGGATGCGCTGGTCGATGTAGAGCAGCGTGCTCACGGTCGAGGTGATCGGTGTCGTGACGGCGCCGACGAGGATCTGCGCCAGCCCCACGATCACCATCATCAGCACGAACCCGAAGGTCAGGCTGTCCGAGCTGCCGGTGGACGTCGCGAAGACGGCGACCATGCCGATCACCATGATGGGCAGCGTGAGGGCCACGCTGGCGAACCCGACGACCAGGCTGGTGAGCAGCTGGATGCCGAAGATCCGCCAGAACGCGCCACGGCTCAGGTCCCAGCTGCGGCGCAGCGAGGCGAGCACGCCGATCCGCTCGAGGATGAGGGCCGACGTCGCCAGGCTCAGCCGGACGTAGACGAAGACCAGGAAGGGCAGCAGGGCCAGGACCCCGAGGAAGGCGAGCGCGCCGTCGACCTGGGCCAGGACGAAGGCGAGGAGCAGGGCGAGGCCGGCCCCGGCCACCCACAGCAGGCCCGTGACCAGCAGGTAGAGCAGGCAGCGGCCGATCTGCGGGCGCAGCTCGCGCCAGGCCTCGCCGATCGTGGCGCGCTCGCCGATGACGGCGCGGGACACGACGATGCACAGCACCAGCGTCGCGATCCCCGCGAGAAGGCTGGACGGGACCTGCACGAGGTTGACGACGACGTTGGCGCCGCCGCCGTTGTCGGGGTCGGTGAGGTCGCCGAGCTGCTGTGCGCCACCCCGCAGGAGCCACGCGACGAGCGGGATGATCAGCAGCAGCCCGATGAGCTGCAGGGCCAGGGACAGCCCGATCGTGGCGCGCGGGTTGAACCGCAGGATCTTGAAGCCGGCGCCGAGGATGTCGCCGAGCTGCAGCGGTCGCAGCGGGACGATCCCCGGGCTGGCGACCATGGGCATCGAGGGATAGCTGCCCGGGGGTGGTGCCTGCCCGTAGGCCGGACCCTGCCCGTAGGCCGGACCCAGCCCGTAGGCCGGCGGCTGCCCGTAGGCCGGAGGTTGCCCGTAGGCCGGCGGCTGCTGACCCTGACCGGGCTGGTAGGGCGGTGGGGGAGGAGCGTCGCCGGTGGGGTCGTAGGGCATCGGCGCGGGCGGCATCGGCGATGACGGCGGTGGCGTCCAGGGCGTGCTGCCCGCGGCCCGGTCGCCGTCGCCGCGGCCTGGTGCCGCCCACTGGTCGTCGCTCATGCCGCCCCCTCGGTGCGTCCCCCGCGCGTGCTCGCCGCCACGCTATCAGCGCAGGTCGGCGGCACGGCGACAGGCCTCGCCCGGGGTGATCGGCGTGGCGCCGAGCGCGACCTGGTGAGCGACGATCGCGGGCTCGGCCCGGCGCAGCGCGAGACCCCGTCGGACCAGCGTGACCGGCGGCTTGCGGCGTTCCTTGAGGTCGCGGGCGAGGCGCAGCGCGAAGGTCACCCACGGGGTGCGGCGTACGCACCAGGCCTGCGCGAGCAGGCCCCGGTCGCGCAGCGCCCCCACGAGCTCGGCGGCAAAGATGCCCTCGGCCACGACGAACGCCCTCGCGGGCAAGGTGATGCGGACGCCCTCGATGCGGCGGGACCGCGCGATGTCGTAGCCCGGGACGTGGACCTCGCCGGTGCGGACGAGCGTCTCGAGCGCGGTGAGGGCCGCGTCGGCGTCCCAGCTCGCGGGGTCGTCCCAGTCAGGGATGCCGAGATCGTCCTGCAGCGGCAGCCTGGGGTCGTCGCCGTCGAGGTAGAAGTCGTCCAGCCGCAGCGTCGGCCAGCCCAGCTCGTGGCGCAGCCGGTCCGCGAGGCGGGACTTGCCGGCGCCGCTCGGGCCGCAGGCGACGACGACGCGGGCCAGACCCGCCGGGCGGCCCTCACCGGTGTGGTCGTCGGCGCGCCCGGCGGACGCGCGGGGCTCGGAGCCGGGGGCCTGCCCGCTCACAGCGCGGTGAGGGCGGCCATGTCGACCTTGATGGCGGCCAGCCGCTCGGCGGCGGTGGCCCGGGCACGTGCGAGATCGCCGGCGCCGTCGACGGGTTCGATGGCCTCGAGGTAGACCTTGACCTTGGGCTCGGTGCCGGACGGCCGCACGATGACGCGGCTGTCGTCGGCGAGGTGGTAGCGCAGCCCGTCGGTGGGCGGCAGCCCGCCGACGCCGGCGGCGAGGTCGTCGAGCCGCTCCACGGGGGACCCGGCGATGGTCTCGGGGCGTTCGCCGCGGAGCCGCTCCATCAGGGCGGGCATCAGCGCGAGGTCGCTGACCCGCACCGACAGCGCGTCGGTCGCGTGCACGCCGTGGGCGACGGCGAGGTCGTCGAGCACGTCGAGCAGGGTGCGGCCCTCGGCCCGCAGCTGGGCGACGAGCCCGACCACCAGCAGGGCCGCCGAGACGCCGTCCTTGTCCTGCACGGCGTCCGGGTCGACGCAGTAGCCGAGGGCCTCCTCGTAGCCGTAGGCCAGGCCGGGCACCCGAGCGATCCACTTGAAGCCGGTGAGTGTCTCGCGGTGCTCGAGCCCGGCCGCGCGGGCCATCGCGCCGAGCAGGCGGGAGGACACGATCGAGCTGGCGAGCACCCGTCGCTCGGCGTCGGGCCGCGCGCTCAGCCGCGCGATCATCGCGTGCCCGAGCAGCGCGCCGAGCTCGTCGCCCCGCAGCATCCGCCAGGTGCCGTGGTCGTCCACGGCGACGGCGCAGCGGTCGGCGTCGGGGTCGTTGGCGACCACCACGTCCGGGTGCACCTCGGCGGCGAGCGCGAGGGCCGCGTCGATGGCGCCCGGCTCCTCGGGGTTGGGGAAGGTCACCGTCGGGAACTCCGGGTCGGGCTGCTCCTGGCTCGAGACCGCCTGCGGCGCAGGGAAGCCCGCGCGCTCGAAGGTCATCCGCAGGGTCTGCGAACCCACGCCGTGCAGGGCCGTGTGGACGACGGCGACGTCGCGGGGGGCGTCGGGGGAGACGACGGCGGCGGCGCGCTCGACATACGCCTGCAGCAGCTCGTCGCCCAGGGTGTCCCAGCCGTCCTCGGCCATCGGCACGGACCCAGTCGACGCGACGGCGGCGATGTGCGCGGCGATCTGCGCGTCGACCGGCGGCACGATCTGCGAGCCGTCGCCGAGGTAGACCTTGTAGCCGTTGTCCTGCGGCGGGTTGTGGCTGGCGGTCACCATGACCCCGGCGTCCGCCCCCAGGTGCCGTATGGCGAACGCGAGCACCGGCGTCGGCAGCGGCCGGGGCAGCACCATCGCCGACCCGCCCGCGGCCTCGACCACCGCCGCGGTGTCACGGGCGAAGACGTCACTGTTGTGGCGAGCGTCGTAGCCGATGACCACGGCGGGGTCCGGCCGCCCGCCCTCGGCCTGCAGGTAGGCCACGAGCCCGGCGGCGGCGCGGATGACGACGGCGCGGTTCATCCGGCGCGGGCCCGCACCGAGCGCTCCGCGCAGGCCCGCGGTCCCGAACTCCAGCATCCCGGCGAACCGGTCGGCCAGCTCGGCGCGCGCGGCCTCCCCGTCCCCTTGGCCCTCGCCGACATCCCCGGCACCGTCGTCCCCGCCGGCCTCGGCCGCCGCGATCAGCGCGTCGAGCTCGGCGCGGGTGGCCGGGTCCGGGTCGTCGTCGCGCCAGGCGCGGGCCGCCGCGAGGAGCTCGTCGGTGGCGGGTCCGCAGGTCGAGCCGGCGGCGGGGGAGGTGGGCAGGGTCGGCATACGGCTCAGTCCTCGGTGGCGATGCGGGTGACGACGTCGGCGAGCAGGCGCCCGCAACGGGCCGCCGCGGCCTGACCGGCCTCGATGACCTCCTGGTGGGACAGCGCCTGGTCGCTGGTGCCCGCGGCGGGGTTGGTGACCAGGGAGATGCCGAGGATCTCCAGGCCGGCGTGGCGGGCGGCGATCGCCTCGAGCGTCGTGGACATGCCGACGAGGTCGCCGCCGAGGATGCCGGCCATGCGGACCTCCGCGGGGGTCTCGTAGTGCGGCCCGCGGAACTGCACGTAGACCCCCTCGTCCAGGGAGGCGTCCACCTCGCGGGCCAGCGCCCGCAGCCGCGCGCTGTAGAGGTCGGTGAGGTCGACGAAGGTCGCCCCCTCCAGCGGAGAGGCGGCGGTGAGGTTGAGATGGTCGCTGATGAGCACCGGGGTGCCGGCGGCCCACTCGGGACGCAGCCCGCCGCAGCCGTTGGTGAGCACGACCTGGCGGCAGCCGGTGGCCGCGGCGGTGCGGACGCCGTGCACGACCGCCCGCACCCCCTTGCCCTCGTAGAAGTGGGTGCGGGTGCCGTAGACGAGGGCGCGACGGTCGGTGTCGCCCAACGAGACCGAACGGATCGTGCCGCTGTGGCCGACGACGGCGGCGCGGGAGAAGCCGGGCACGTCGGCGTTGTCGATGACCGCGCGGGTCTCGCCGATCAGATCGGCCGCGCCGCCCCACCCGGACCCCAGGACCAGCGCCACGTCGTGCCGCTCGACACCGGTGCGCTCGGCGATGACGGCCGCGGCCGCCCGGGCCACCTCGAAGGGGTCGACGTCGGGGTCGCTCAGGTCCATGCGGGTCTCGCTCATGGGCTCACCCTACGGGGACGGCCGCCGCGCGTCCGAGCCCCGGCCCAGCCCGAGCTGCCGGCGTGGGTACCACGCGCACATGGGGGCCGACGCGCTGTGGGAGGTGTATGCCGCGCACCCCTGGCTCGCGACCTTCCCGATCGAGCGGGCTCCGCGCTGCCGCCACCCCGCCCTTTCCACCGGCGGTGCTCGCCCGGCGACGGCGCAGGAGGAGCTGCGGTCCGTCATACGGCGTCTGCTCGGGTGAGCCGAGGACCAGCCAGGATGGTTGGATGGGGGCCGTGATCGAACGCAACCAGTCAGTCGTCATCCTCGGTGGAGGGCCCGGCGGCTACGAGGCCGCCCTCGTCGCCGCCCAGCTCGGAGCGACGGTCACCGTCGTGGACCGTGACGGACTCGGTGGCGCGGCCGTCCTGTCGGACTGCGTCCCCAGCAAGGCCCTCATCTCGACCGCGAGCTTCATGACCCGCATGGAGGACTCGCGGGCCCTCGGCGTGCACTACCAGGACCCGAGGACCCACCGGGAGTCCGACCTGGAGGGCGATGACGTCACCGTCGCCGACCTGCCCGCGGTCAACGCCCGGATCCTCGCGCTGGCCCGCAAGCAGAGCGAGGACATCGAGGCCCGCCTCCTCAGCGAGGGGATCACCATCGTGCGCGGCGTCGGCCGCGTCGCCGGCCCGGGCCGGGTCGTCGCCACGCCCGCGGACGGCTCGGCCGAGCAGGAGCTGACCGCCGACGTCATCCTCGTCGCCACCGGAGCGACGCCGCGCGTGCTGCCGACCGCCCAGCCCGACGGCGAGCGGATCCTCACGTGGAAGCAGATCTGGGACCTGCCGGACATCCCCGAGCACCTCATCGTGGTGGGCTCCGGCGTCACCGGCGCGGAGCTGGCGCACGCCTACCTCGCGCTCGACAGCACGGTCACGCTGATCTCCTCGCGCGACCGGGTGCTCCCGGGGGAGGACCCCGACGCGGCACGCGTCATCGAGGACGTCTTTCGCCGCCGTGGCATGAACGTCCTCAACCGCTCCCGCGCCGCCTCCGTCGAGCGGCACGGCGACCGCGTCGTGGCCACCCTCACCGACGGCCGGACCGTCGAGGGCTCGCACTGCATCATGGCAGTCGGGTCGGTGCCCGCCACGGATGGTCTCGGCCTCGAGTCGGTCGGCGTGCAGCTGGCCGACTCCGGGCACATCGAGGTCGACCGGGTCTCGCGCACCTCGGTCAACGGCATCTACGCCGCCGGCGACTGCACCTCGGCGCTGCCGCTCGCGTCGGTCGCCGCCATGCAGGGGCGCACCGCCATGTGGCACGCCCTCGGCGACGCCGTCCACCCGATCAGCCTGACGGGCGTGTCGGCCACGATCTTCACCGACCCCGAGATCGCCACCGTGGGGGTCTCGGCCCAGCAGGTGGCCGAGCAGCGCCTGGACGTGCGCGAGGTCACGATGCCACTCGCCACCAACGCCCGCGCCAAGATGGACCGCTTCACCGACGGATTCATCAAGCTCTATGCCCGCAAGGTCTCCGGCCTGGTGATGGGGGGCGTGGTCGTGGCGCCGAAGGCGTCGGAGCTGATCTTTCCCGTCGCCCTCGCCGTCGAGAACCGCCTCACCGTCGACCAGATGGCGCAGACCATCACGGTCTATCCCTCGATCAGCGGGTCGCTCGCGGAGGCCGCCCGCCGCCTGCACACCAACGAGTGACCTACCGGGGGTAAGGGCATCGACCGGGCTTCGTTCGCCAGGCTGATGATCCCGCCCCCGGTAGGTCTGCTCGGTCAGCCGACCTGGCCGGGTCCGCGTCCCGTGGTGTCAGCGTCGGGACGGACCGTGGTCGTGTCGAAGGTCTCGCCGGTCGACGGCCGGACCGTGGGATCGGTGGTGCCAGCGGGCTGACCGGCCGGCGAGGTCCCGGACCTGCCGTGCACCAGCTTGTCCTTGGCCAGGTCACGGCCCTGCTGGATCTGGCGGCTGAACCGACCCTTGGTGCCCTTGTCGACGAGGCCGCCCACCTTGTCGAGCCCGCCGGACACCTTGTCCGGGTTGTCCTCGATGTACTGCTTCGCCTTGCCCGCAGCCTGGCTGGCCGCCTTGCCGGCCTTGCCGACGATGTCGTTGAACTTCACCATGCTCGCTCCTCGTCCGGACCGCCGACGGCGGTGTCGTGATGCTCAGCGAGTCTAGGCACGCGAGGGTTCCCGCAGGACCCCAGGTATCGCGCCGCCCCGACCCGGGTACGGACAACCGGCGGGGGACGGATCGCGTCCCCCGTCATCATCCCTAGGAGGCAGCATGTCCAAGGTCGCATTCCTCGTCGCCAGCGAAGGCATCGAGCGCGTGGAGCTGACCGACCCCTGGCAGGCCGTCAAGGATGCAGGCCACGAGCCGGTCCTGCTCAGCCCCGAGCCGGGTGAGGTCCAAACCTTCGACCACCTCGACAAGGCCGCGACGCAGGCCGTCGACGTCGTGGTGTCCGACGCCGCGGTCGGCGACTACGCCGCTCTCGTGCTCCCCGGCGGCGTCGCCAACCCCGACGCGCTGCGCCTGGACGAGGACGCCGTCGGGTTTGTCAAGGAGTTCATGGGGTCGGGCAAGCCGGTCGCCGCGATCTGCCACGCCCCGTGGACCCTGATCGAGGCGGACGTCGTGCGCGGCAAGCGGCTCACGTCCTGGCCGAGCCTGCAGACCGACATCCGCAACGCCGGGGGCGAGTGGGTCGACGAGGAGGTCGTGACGAGCGACAACCTCATCACCTCGCGCAAGCCCGACGACATCCCGGCGTTCAACAAGGCCGTCGTGGCGGCGCTGGCGGGCTGAGCCACCTCGTCCGACGGCGGGCCTGTCGGCATACGACCTCTCGGGGCTCGTATGCCGACAGGCCCGTTGCACGACCAGCCACCGTCACCCCGCCTCGGTGCGGCCGATCGACGCGCCCCCGAGCCTCGGCGCGGCCATGCCCCCGGAGACGCCCCCGTCACGCCTCGGAGACGCCCGCCCCACAGATCCGCCGGGGGTAAGGGCATCGACCTGGCGAACGAAGGCCGGTCGATGCCCTTACCCCCGGGAGGTCAGGCGGGGTCCTTGATCTCCATGAGCACGGCGCCGTTGGAGACGGTCTCGCCGACGGCCGACGAGATGCTCGCGATGGTGCCGGCCTTGTGGGCGTTGATCGGCTGCTCCATCTTCATCGCCTCGAGGACGAGCACGAGCTCGCCGGCCTGCACCTCCTGGCCCTCCTCGACGGCGATCTTGACGATCGTGCCCTGCATGGGCGCGGTGAGGGAGTCGCCCGACGCCGCGCCGCCGCCGGCACGACCGCCCGAGGCACGCCGCGGAGCCTTCTTGCGGGCGGCGCCGCCCCCGCCGCCACCGAGCGACAGGGTGCCGGGCAGCGACACCTCGAGCCGCTTGCCGCCAACCTCGACGACGACCTTCTGGCGCTCCTCGGTCTCGGGGGCCTCGGCCCCGCCGCCGGCGAACGGCTCGATGTCGTTGTCGAACTCCGTCTCGATCCACCGGGTGTGCACCGTGAACGGCGCGTCCGGCTCGCTCGGGGCGAAGGCCTCGTCGCGAACCACCTTGCGGTGGAAGGGAAGAACCGTCGGCATGCCCTCGATGACGAACTCGTCCAGGGCGCGGCGGGCACGCTCCACCGCCTGCTGACGGGTGCGGCCGGTGACGATCAGCTTGGCGAGCATGGAGTCGAAGTTGCCGCCGATGACGTCGCCCTCGACGATCCCGGTGTCCAGGCGCACGCCCGGCCCGGCCGGCGGCTCGAAGACCGCCACGGTGCCCGGGGCGGGCAGGAAGTTTCGGCCGGCGTCCTCGCCGTTGAGACGGAACTCGATGGAGTGCGCGTGGGCCGGCGGGTCGTCGTAGCCCAGCTCCTGGCCCTCGGCGATGCGGAACATCTCGCGGACCAGGTCGATGCCGGTGACCTCCTCGGACACCGGGTGCTCCACCTGCAGGCGGGTGTTGACCTCGAGGAAGGAGATGACGCCGTCCTGGCCGACGAGGAACTCGCAGGTCCCGGCGCCGTAGTAACCGGCCTCCCGGAGGATCGCCTTGGAGGCGCGGACCAGCTCGGCGTTCTGCTCGTCGCTGAGGAACGGCGCGGGGGCCTCCTCGACGAGCTTCTGGTTGCGGCGCTGCAGGGAGCAGTCGCGCGTCGACACCACGACGACGTTGCCGTGCTGGTCGGCCAGGCACTGGGTCTCGACGTGCCGCGGCTTGTCCAGGAAGCGCTCCACGAAGCACTCGCCGCGCCCGAACGCCGTGACCGCCTCGCGCACCGCGGAGTCGAACAGCTCGGGGATCTCCTCCATGGTGCGGGCGACCTTGAGGCCGCGCCCGCCGCCGCCATACGCGGCCTTGATGGCCACGGGGAGACCGTGCTCCTGAGCGAAGGCGACCACCTCGTCGGCCCCGCCGACCGGCTCCTTGGTGCCGGGCACCAGCGGCGCGTCGGCCTTGGTCGCGATGTGGCGGGCCTTGACCTTGTCGCCGAGGCCGTCGATCGCGGCGGGCGGCGGCCCGATCCAGATCAGCCCGGCGTCGATCACGGCCTGCGCGAAGTCGGCGTTCTCCGAGAGGAAGCCGTAGCCCGGGTGCACGGCGTCGGCGCCGGACTGGCGGGCGATCTCCAGGAGCTTGTCCTGCACGAGATAGGACTCGCCGGGCGTCGACCCGCCGAGGGCATAGGCCTCGTCGGCGACCTTGACGTGCAGCGCATCTCGGTCGGGCTCGGCGTAGACGGCCACGGACCCGATGCCTGCGTCCTTGCAGGCTCGGGCCACGCGGACGGCGATCTCGCCGCGGTTAGCGATCAGGACTTTGGTGATGGACGCCATGGCTCGGACTCTACTGCCGCCCACCCTCGGGGGCTTGCCGACGGGTGTGTGATCTGCGTCAGACGGCGGGTGGTGTGCGACGTCCGGCGTCGGGCACCTCGCGGCATAGGCTGGCCGTATGACGCAGACCACAGCCCCACAGATCACGCTCAACGACGGCCACGCCATCCCGCAGCTCGGCTTCGGGGTGTGGCAGGTGCCCGAGGACCAGGTCGTCGACGCGGTCACGCACGCCCTGGCCACGGGCTACCGCCACCTGGACACGGCCGCCGCCTACGGCAACGAGGAGGGGGTCGGTCAGGCGCTCGCCGCGTCGGACGTGGCCCGCGACGAGGTGTTCGTCACCACCAAGCTGTGGAACGACGCGCACGGCCGGGACCGGACGCTGCGGGCGTTCGACACCTCGATGGACAAGCTGGGCCTGGACGTCCTGGACCTCTACCTCATCCACTGGCCGGTCCCGTCGGCAGACGCGTACGTCGAGACCTGGAAGGCGCTGCTGGAGCTGCGCGACTCCGGGCGGGTACGGTCCGTCGGCGTCTGCAACTTCCACGTCCCGCACCTGCAGCGTCTGGTCGACGAGACGGGGGTCGCCCCCGCAGTCAACCAGATCGAGCTTCACCCCTACCTGCAGCAGCGCGAGCTGCGCGCCTACGACGCCGAGGCGGGCATCGTCACGGAGGACTGGAGCCCCCTCGCCTCCGGCAAGCAGGTGATGCAGGACGAGACGATCCGGGCGATCGCCGACGAGGTCGGGGCGACGCCCGCCCAGGTGATCCTGCGCTGGCACCTGCAGCTCGGCTCCGTGGTGATCCCCAAGTCGGTGACGCCCGCGCGCATCGAGGAGAACTACGGCGCGCTGCGGCTCGAGCTGACCGAGGACCAGATGGAGCGGATCGGCGACCTGGACCGGGGGATGCGCACCGGGCCCGAGCCGGACGAGTTCGCGGTCGGCGCGGTCACCGACTGAGGGCCGACGGTCCTCCCCGCGACACGCTCCCGCAGCACCGGGGACGTTCGTGCCCACGTATCGAGCACGAACGTCCCCGGTGTGCCGGGCTGTGGTGGGCGGCGCAGCTCGACGCGTCAGCTCACTTGCCGAGCAGCCAGATCAGCAGCAGGACGATGAGGACGGCGACGGCGACGTCGCGCGAGGCCGAGAGCGGCGCGGCAGCCAGCGCGGCAGCGGTGTGCAGTGCGGTCATGCCAAACATGTTGCCACGTGGACGCCCTCGCGGCGGACATGCGCGCCGATCAGGCCGTATGCCGTGGGAGCGTGCACAGCTGCTGCACTCCTGAGGCGCCGAGGCGGACCGATCGCTAGCGGCACAACGGGATTCGTGAGCGCGTCGGGGGCCCGTGCAGCAGTCGTGCACGCGGGGCCTGCCGAGCCGAGCCCGATCAGTCCCTGCGCTCGCCGGTGCGTCGTCCGCCCCCGCGCGTGAGCAGCCACAGGAGCAGCAGGACGAGCATGGTGGCCCCGATCGCGCCCGGGTTGGCGTCGCCGCCGAGCCCGGCCAGGCCGCCTCGCCCCCACCAGCCGCTGCCCGGCGCGGACCAGCCGGAGCCGGCGGACCGGGCCGAGCCCACGGCGGCGGACACGATGCGGGTGAGGTCGTCCCCGGTGGCGTCCTGGTAGGTGCCGCCCGTCGCCTCGGCCACGCACCGCAGCTGACGGCGGGCGGCGGGCTCAACCTCCAGGCCGACCGTGTGCACGTGCAGGTCGATGCCCTGCCCGGCGAGGCTCCTGGCGACCAGGCACGGGTCGGCGGAGCAGGACTCCTCGCCGTCCGAGACCAGCACGACCGACCGGCGACCGGTGCTGCCGAGGTCGCCCGCCACCTGCTCGAGCGCGTAGCCGATGGGGGTGTCGCCGTGCGGCGAGAACGCGTCGATCGCCGTCGTGAGGGCAGGACGATCGAGAGGCCCCACCGGCGTCACGAGCCGCGTGTCGGTGCAGGCGCGTGAGCCGGGGGCGGCCCTGCCGGCGACCTTGACCCGTGAGCCGTAGACGCGGAGGCCGACCTGGGCACCGTCCGGCAGCTCCTGCACGAGGGAGCGCAGCGCGTCCTGGGCGCCCTCCATGCGGGTGCGCCCCCGCCCGTCGCGCTCGGCCATGGACCCCGAGGAGTCGAGCACGAGCAGCAGGCGGGCGTCACCGGAGCCCGCCGTGTCGCCCGCCGCGTCGCCCGCTGCAGAGCCGACCTGACCCGCGGAGGACGCCGACGTCGCCCGGGCCACGGCCCCCGACGCGGTGCCCTGCACCGCCGACGTGACCGTGCTCGTGCTGGTGGTCGTGCGCGTGGCGTCGGAGCAGCCGGCGAGCACCAGCGTCGCGGCCGACAGCGCGGACAGCGCCGACAGGACCCGCGCCGTGGCGGCGACGGGGGCGTGACGGTGGCGGGACGGCATACGGTGCATTGTGCCCGGGCGAAGGTGACGAATCGGGCATCGTGCGGTCACGATCAGGTCATGGGCGCGAACCTCGCGGTGAAGTGCCGCAGAGCCGGCGGCTCCTCCACGATGCGGTGTCCCGGCAGGTTGCCGGCGCGCGGCTCATGGCGCCGGTCCCCGAGTCGGTGAGCAGGTCGATCAGCACGTCCTCGACGCGCAGCTGGAAGAGGTTGTGGTGCGCCTCGGCGGCCTTGGTGCGGCGCTCGGCGGCGGTGGTCAGGCGCAGCGGCTCCAGGCTGTGGCTGCGGAACGGCTCGATGACGGTGCGGAGCTGCGGCTCGTGGCAGACGTCGGTGTCCATGGCCCCTTGTGCCAGGGGCCTGCGACAACCCCTCGGCCAGGGTTCGTGCCAGGCCGTATGCCGGTGCGCGGGGAGTCAGGTGCGCGCGGAGTCAGCCCCGCGCGAGGTCAGCCGTGGGCGCGGCGACGACCGAGACGCACCAGCAGGGCGCCCACCCCGATCGTCCCGAACGCGAGGGCGGACAGCTGCGGCGCCTCGAAGCCCGTCTGCGCCAGCGCGCCCGAGCCGCGGGGTCCCTCGTAGGACTCGCACGCGATGCCGTCACCGTCCCGGTCGAGGTCGGCGCGGTAGAGGGGGTCGCCCGAGGGGATGCTCGAGCGGCCCGACGCCCGCAGCGCGTCGCAGCTCTGGCCGCCCGTGGTGGTGGTCGAGGCCGTCGTGGCGCCGGGCGTGACGGTGGCCTGGTTGGTGGTCTGCGGGGCGGCGTTGACGCGGTTGCCACCGAGGTTCACCGCGCCGTCGGCGCCGTTGCTCTCGCAGGCGATCCCGTCGTTGTCGCGGTCCAGCGCCGCCCGGTAGTCCGAGTCGAGGCGGGACACGTCCGTACGCCCGAGCGCGGTGCAGGAGCTGGTGTCGGCGGCAGGGCGCGACACGGTGGGCAGCCGAAGGGCGCCTGGCGTCGCGGCGCGGGCTGGCGACACGGGCGAGCGGGCCGCGCGCCTCAGGTCAGGAGCCGAGACGGCCGGAGCCTGCGCCGACGGCGCTGCCTTGGCCGCAGGGGCCTTGGCTGCGGGGGCCTTGGCTGCGGGGGCCTTGGCCGAGGTGGCGACCGTGGCGGCGGGCGCCAGGGGAGCGGCCGGCCGGGTCCGAGGCAGGGGCGCGGACCCGGCGGCGCGCGCCACGACGAGCGCCGGGGTCGCGGAGGTCGCTGCGGCGGCGACCAGGCCTCGGCCTCCGGTGACGTGCAGGACGGCGCCAGAGGGGGCGGCGTCCGGCGGCTGGACCCGATAGACGTCCACCTCGCCGGGGGTGGTCAGCGACGCGTCGTCGACGAGGCGGTCCGTCATGGTCCGCAGGAGGGCGGTCTGCCGGGAGTCTGCGGCATACGGCTGGTCTGCGGCGAGCGTGACGCCGGAGGAGAGCCGCCACACGGCCAGCTGGGCCGCCTGCAGGACGAGCCGGTCGACGTCGGCGGGGCTCCCCAGGCTGCCGAGGCCGGCACGCTGCGCAAGCATCGACCGGGACCGCTGGTCCGCGACCGCGCGGGCGATGCCGGCGACGCGCGGGGCGATCCGGTCCCATGCGGCCGGGTCGGGGACGGCCCGGGCGGACGAGTCGCTGGACCACTCCTGCTCCACGCTCAGGGTGACGTTGGAGCCGGTGGGCAACGGCAGGTCGGCCTCCATGACCAGCGCGGTCGACTCGCGGACGCCGTCGTGGTCACGGTCGAGGGTGTAGGGGAGGGCCAGCACGGCGCGTCGCTCGCCCGTGCCCGGCAGGACGATCGTGACCGGAGCGACGCGTGCGGCCGGCGTGGGCTGCAGGGCGGCGTCCGCCGGGGTCAGGTCGGGGAGCGCGGGCAGCGCAGGAGGAGCGGCGGGGGCAGCGGGAGCGGCGGGGGCAGCGGGAGCGGACGGCGCGGCGGGAGCCGGTGCGCTCGGGCTCGGCGAGCCGGAGGCGGGGGGGATGCCGGTGACGGCGGAGCTGCCCATGACGCTCGCGGGGGTGGGCGACGGGGCCACCGGTGAGGGTGAGGCCAGCGCCGGAGCGGTGCCGGCCGCCGTCAGCGCGACGAGCAGGACGGTGGATCCCAGGGCGGAGCGAGCGCTCAGGGGCTGGTACATGCGCGTCCTTCGGTCGTCGACGGTCCGTCGCAGGATAGCGGATAGAACGGTCAAACCGTTACGCAAAGTGTGCGTGCTAGGCCGAACGGGTTATCGTGCCCGATCCCCGGCCATCTCCGGTCTGGCGGGGGCATGCCGTGGCTCCCGGCTCACGGCTCGCGGCGCGCCAGCTCCTCGCGGCACCGCTGCTCGAAGGCGTCGAGCTCGCGCATCGACTCCTGCAGGTCCGCCAGCCGCCGCTGCAGGTCGGCGCGCCGGTCGTCGATCTGCTCCAGCACATATCTCAGCTGTGAGGTCGGGCCCTGCGCCTCGTCATACATGTTGACGATCGTCCGGATCTCCTCCAGCGGGAAGCCCAGGCGCTTGCCGCGCAGGATCAGTGACAGCCGGGTGCGGTCGCGACGGCGGTAGACGCGCTGCGTGCCCCGGCGCTCGGGCGCGAGCAGCCCCAGGTCCTCGTAGTGCCGGACGGTGCGGTGGGTCACGCCGAAGTCGTCGGCGATCTGCGCGATCGTCCACTCCTCGGGGGTTGTCATGGGCGCTATCGTGCTTTACGTTTACGTCAACGTCAAGCAGTCGTTCGTATGCCGGCACCGCCCGCCATCGCCCAGCCCCGTTCGCCACCGCCGCCCGAAAGGCCCACCCCGTGTACGAGCTCAGCCAGGACCACGAGGACTTCCGCCGCACCGTGCGCGACTTCGCCGAGGGCGAGATCGCCCCGCACGTCGCCGAGTGGGACCGCGAGCACCACTTCCCGGCGCACCTGATCCCCAAGATGGGCGAGCTCGGGCTCTTCGGCCTCGTGGTCCCCGAGGAGCTCGGCGGCCACAAGGACGCGGACGGGGAGGGAGGCGAGTTCACCTACCTGTGCCTCGCGATCGAGGAGCTCGGCCGCGTCGACCAGTCCATGGGCATCACCCTCGAGGCCGGCGTGGGCCTCGGCATCAACCCGATCCTGACCTACGGCACGCAGGAGCAGAAGGAGCGCTGGCTCCCCGACCTGGCCGCCGGCCGCACACTCGCG
Source organism: Arsenicicoccus cauae (assembly GCF_043162025.1). Classification (NCBI taxonomy): domain Bacteria; kingdom Bacillati; phylum Actinomycetota; class Actinomycetes; order Micrococcales; family Intrasporangiaceae; genus Arsenicicoccus; species Arsenicicoccus cauae. The sequence goes on from NZ_CP171001.1 coordinate 1,833,428, forward strand.
GGCTTTGGCCTCACCGAGCCCGACGCCGGCTCGGACGCGGGCGGCACCAAGACCCGCGCCGAGCTCCGCGACGGCGAGTGGGTCGTCAACGGCGCCAAGTCGTTCATCACCAACTCCGGCACCGAGATCACCTCGGTGGTCACCGCCACCGCGCGCACCGGCACCCGCGAGGACGGCAAGCCCGAGATCAGCGCCATCATGATCCCTTCCGGCACACCGGGATTCGAGGTCGCGCCGCCCTACCACAAGCTCGGGTGGAACATCTCGGACACCCACGGGCTGTCCTTCACCGACGCCCGCGTGCCCGAGGACAACCTGCTGGGCGAGCGCGGCAGGGGCTTCGGGCAGTTCCTGGCCACCCTCGACGACGGCCGCATCGCCATCGCCGCCCTCGCGGTCGGCTGCATCGCGCGCATGCTCGAGGAGTCGATCGCCTACTCGCGGTCCCGCCTGGCCTTCGGCAGGCCGATCGCCGTCAACCAGGGCGTGTCCTTCCAGATCGCCGACATGGCCGTCATGCTCGAGAACGCCCGGCTGCTCACCTACAAGGCCGCCTGGCTCAAGGACGAGATGGACGCGGGCCGCCGCAGCCTCGCCGAGGTCAAGCAGGCCGCCTCCATCGCCAAGCTCTACACCTCCGAGGCGGCGGTGACCTCCACCCGGATGGCCACGCAGATCTTCGGCGGCAACGGCTTCATGGAGGAGTACCCCGTCGCGCGCTTCTACCGTGACTCCAAGATCCTCGAGATCGGTGAGGGCACCTCCGAGGTGCAGCGCATGCTGATCGGTCGCGGCCTGGGTCTGCCCACCGCCTGACCCGGCGCGCCCGACATACGACACCCGAAGGGAATCCCATGGCCTATCAACCGGATCCGAAGGTCGCCGACGTCCGGGAGCGGCTCGAGGCGGCGCTCGAGGCCTCGGCCACGCCACCCGACAAGGCCGCCGCCAAGCTCGCCTCGCAGGGCAAGCTCTATGTGCGCGACCGGATCTCGTTGCTGTTCGACGAGGGGAGCTTCGTGGAAGACGGGCGCTACGCCAACGCCACGGCGACCGGCCTGCCGGCCGACGGGGTGGTCACCGGACGCGGTCTCGTGGACGGCCGACCGGCCATCGTCGTCGCGAACGACCCCACCGTCAAAGCGGGTTCGTGGGGTGCGCGGACCGTGGAAAAGATCGTGCGCGCCACCGAGAGCGCGCTGCGCGAGGAGCTCCCGGTCTTCTGGTTCGTCGACTCCGCGGGCGCCCGGATCACCGACCAGGTCGAGATGTTCCCGGGGCGGCGCGGCGCCGGTCGCATCTTTCACAACCAGGTCGCGCTGTCCGGCAAGGTGCCCCAGATCTGTTGCCTCTTCGGGCCGTCCGCGGCCGGGGGCGCCTACATCCCGAGCTTCACCGACATCGTGATCATGGTCGACGGCAATGCCTCGATGTACCTCGGGTCGCCGCGCATGGCCGAGATGGTCGTGGGGGAGAAGGTCTCGCTGGAGGACCTCGGTGGGGCCCGGATGCACTGCACCGTCTCGGGGGTCGGCGACCTGCTGGCGGGCAGCGACGAGGAGGCCATCGAGCTGGCCAAGGAGTACTTCTCCTACATGCCGCTGTCCTGGCGGCAGCCGACGCCGCACTTCCACCCGGAGGAGCCGAGCTCGCCACTGACCCGGGACGACGTCCCCGAGGTCGAGTCGGTCCCCTTCGACATGCACGAGGTCATCGACCGCCTCGTCGACGACGAGCAGTTCTTCGAGGTCAAGCCGATGTTCGCCGCCGAGCTGATCGTCGGCTTCGGCCGGATGGCCGGGCAGACGGTCGGCTTCGTCGCCAACAACTCCGCCGTCAAGGGCGGCGTGCTGTTCAGCGACTCCGCCGACAAGGCGACGCGCTTCATCACCACGTGCGACGCCTACTCGATCCCGCTGGTCTACCTCGCCGACGTGCCGGGCTTCATGATCGGCTCCGAGGTCGAGCGCGGCGGGATCATCCGGCACGGCGCCAAGATGGTGTATGCCGTCTCGGCTGCCACCGTGCCGCAGCTGTGCGTCGTGGTGCGCAAGGCGTATGGCGCCGGCCTCTACGCCATGGGGGGCCCGGGCTTCGCGCCGGACGCGACCATCGCCCTGCCGACGGCCCGGATCGGCGTCATGGGACCGGAGGCGGCGGTCAACGCGGTCTACGCCAACAAGATCGCCGAGATCCCCGAAGGGCCCGAGCGGGACGCGTTCGTCGCCGACAAGCGCGCGGAGTACGAGAAGGACATCGACCTCGAGCGCCTCGCCGCCGACCTGGTCATCGACGACATCGTCGAGCCGGAGTCCCTGCGGGACAGCATCATCCTCCGTCTCAGCTATGCCGGGGGCCGGTCCCGCCACTTCACCGAGCGCCACACCGGCATCTCGCCGGTCTGACGGCGAGATGCCGGCGCCCCAGAGCGCGCCGCGCGGGGCGCTCTGGGCGCTCTGGGCGTAGGAGCGTCAGCGGCGCACCGGCTGCTGCAGCTCGGTGACCCAGCTCGACTGGTCCTCGCCCTCGGCCTGCAGGTAGTCCTCGCGGCAGGGGCCGAGCAGGTCCCAGCCGCTGGTCTCGGCGTGCTGCACGAGCGACTGCCACGCCGCGCCGATCCCCGTCATCGCGCCGAGGTGGACGCAGCAGACCGCCTGCTCGACGGCGGGCAGCTCGACGATGGCGGTGCCCTCGGGAGCCGGCCCGTCGTGGGCGTAGCCCACCGTGATGTGCATGCCGGCAGGCCGCACGTCGTAGGAGGCGATGGCGGTGCGCAGGCTGCCGCCCGCGCGCGCGACGGCCGCCCCCGCCCGCTCGAAGAGCGGACCGACGACCTCGCCGATCGCCTGCCCCTCCTCGAGGTCGGCGCTGCAGGCGGCCAGGCGAACGGCGGGCAGGGACTTGGTGACGTACTCGATGGACATGTCGTGCTCCTTGTCGATGAGGTGGAGGCGCGCCTCGACGCCGGCCAGGCGCTGACGCGCCTGCTCGTGGTCCCGCTCCAGCTCCATCCGCCGCTCGTGCAGCATGACGCGCAGCTCGTCCCCGTCGAGGTCGCCGTCCAGCAGCACGGCCACCTGCGCGAGCGGGAAGCCGAGGTCCTTGAGCGCCACGATGCGGTTGAGCCGGGCCAGCTGGCCGGCGGAGTAGCTGCGGTAGCCCGTCCACGGGTCGACGTGGTCGGGCGTCAGCAGGCCGAGCTGGTCGTAGTGCCGCAGCATGCGCATCGACACCTGACCGAGCCGGGCGAACTCTCCGATGTGGATCATGACCTCAGTCCAGGCCTTGCCACGGTGTGAGGGTCAAGACCCCGGCTGCGAGCGCTCGAGGTCCCACCACCCGATCCCCAGCTCGAGCAGCAGCTCCCGGACCAGCGGCAGCGAGACGCCGACGACGTTGTGGTAGTCGCCCTCGACGGCCGTGACGAATGCCCCGCCCAGTCCGTCGACCGTGAAACCGCCTGCCACGCGAAGGGGTTCCCCGGTGCCGACATACGTCTCGATCTCGGCGTCGGACACGTCGGCGAAGTGCACCACCGTCGACGCGGTGCGGGAGACCTGGTGGCCCGTGCGCAGATCCGTGAGGGCGTGCCCCGAGTGCAGCACCCCGGAGCCGCCGCGCATCCGCCGCCACCGCGCGACCGCGACCTGCGGCGTCTCGGGCTTGCCGTGCACCTCTCCGGCGATCTCCAGCACCGAGTCGCAGCCCAGCACGACCTGCGGACCGTCGTGCGGCGCAAGGGCGTTCGCGACGTCGTCGCACTTGGCGCGGGCCAGGGCGAGCGCGTGCTCCGCCGGCGGCAGGACGCCTCCCCGGGACTCGAGGTCGGCGATCACGGCGGGTTCGTCGACCCCGGACACCTGCACGTGGGGCGCCAGCCCTGCGGCCCGCAAGGTCGCAAGTCGGGCGGGGGAGGCGGAGGCGAGGACGAGCTGGACGGCCATGGCGCCGACCCTACCGGCGGCGAGGGCATCGACCGGCCGTCGTTCGCCAGGCTGATGCCCCTACCCCCGGCGAGGGCATCGACCGGCCGTCGTTCGCCAGGCTGATGCCCCTACCCCCGGTAGGTCTGCGCGGCCCGGTCGAGCAGACCCCGCAGGTGCCTTGCGCATACCTCCGGGTGCGTCAGCGGCAGGAAGTGCGTCGCCCGCGGCACCGTCACCACGCACGCGCCGGGGCAGGCCGCGGCATACGCGCGCACCCCGAGGCGCATCTGGTCCAGCCCACCGTTGAGGAGCAGGACGGGTATGTCGAGCCCGCCGAGCAGGTGAGGACCGCACTGTGCCATCACGGCCGACCAGGCCGCGGGCATCGCCGCGTAGCCCTGCCCGTCGTCGGTGACCTGGCTGATGTCACGCCCACCGGCGAGCCGGCGCATGACGGCGCCCGCGACGCGGGCCACGCGCTCGGCCCCGACCAGCGGCACCAGCTGGGCGAAGCCCCGGTAGACGGCGGCGCCCGCACCGGCCGGGACCCCGGTGGCACCGACGAGCCCGAGGCCCGCGAGACGGGTCGGCTGCGCGGCGGCATACGACATCGCGACATAACCGCCGAGGCTGTGACCGGCGAGGACCACCGGGCCCGCCGGGGGCAGGGCCGACTCGACCGTCGCGAGGGCGGCCTGCCAGGTGAACTCCTCGGAGCCGCGCGCGCCGTGGCCGGGCAGGTCCGGCGTCACGACGCGGACCCCGGGCAGCAGCGCCGGGTAGCCGCGCCAGAAGCCGGCGTTCATGCGGGTGCCGTGCAGCAGCACCAGCGTGGGGGTCGGGGTGGGGCTCATGCGCGCCTCAGTCGCCGGAGGCCAGCAGGCCGTCCACGAAGCACCAGCGCCAGGACTCGCCCGGCTCGAAGGACCGCATCGTCGGGTGCCCGGTCGCCTCGTAGTGGCGGGTCGCGTGCCGGCCCTCGGAGGAGTCGCAGCAGCCGACATACCCGCAGGTCAGGCACAGCCGCATGTGCACGGGCGTCGTGCCCTCGGCCTGGCACCCGATGCACTCGCCGTGGGTGCGGGGCTCGACGAAGGTCGGGGACTGCTCCAGGTGCTCGCACGGCGCGTCAGGCAGGGCGGGGGACAGGGCCCGCAGGCGGCGCACCCGCTGCTCGACGCGCATCAGTGAGGTCTCCTCGAAGTCCAGCGAGGCCAGCACCGCCGAGATCACCTCGGACTCCACCTCGCCCTCGCTGCGCACGCGCAGGACCTCCTCGCGCTCTGCCTTGATCGCGGCGGTCCGGAGCCGACGGTAGGTCTGGCTGGGCGTCTCCTTCTGGTCGTCGGGGCGGCCGAGACGCTCCCAGATGGCGTTGACGCGTCGCTCGGTCTGGTCGCGGAGCGTGGCGATGGTGGCGGCGTCGTCCGGCCCGGCCTCGCGCTCCATGGCGCGGCGGCCGGCCTCGACCGCGCGGGCATAGACGGTGGCCTCCTGCAGGGCGTCCTCGCGAGGGTCGGGGCCGTGCACGTCGAGGCGGCGGGCCAGGACGGGCAGGGTGAGGCCCTGGATGAGCAACGTCCCGGCGGTCACCACGAGGGCGATGAGCACGAGGACGGCCCGGTGGGGCGTGGCGAGCGGCAGGGTGAGCGCGGCGGCCAGGGTCACCACGCCGCGCATGCCGGCCCAAGAGATCAGCGCCGACTCCTGCCACGGCGTCACCCCCTGGCGCTGCCGCACCCGCACGAAGAACCTCGTCGCCATGATCCACACGACGCGCAGCAGCATCACGCCGAGCAGCACCAGCAGGCACGCCGCGATGATGCGTCCCCACCCGAGCGGCGAGCTGGACGCTGCCGACACGATCGACCGCGTCTGCAGCCCGACGAGCAGGAAGACGGAGTTCTCCAGCAGGTAGGTGATGGTCTTCCAGTTGATCCGGGTGGTGACGCGCGACTGGGCGGTCTCGACGACCGGTGCCATGTGGCCGATCAGCAGCCCGGCGACGACCACGGACAGCACCCCGGACGCGTGGAAGTGCTCCGCCGGCGCGAACGCGATGAACGGCAGCAGGAAGGACAGCGCCGTGGTCGCGACCGGGTCGCTGGTGCGCCTGAGGACGTATGACGCCGCCTTGGCCACGACCACGCCGACCACGACGGCGATGACCACCGCCTTGGCGAAGTCGAGCAGGACCGCGCCGACGGTGACCGCCGCGGTGAGGGCCCCCGTGGCCGTGCGGAGCGAGACCAGCGCCGTGGCGTCGTTGACCAGCGACTCGCCCTCGAGGATGGTCACGACCCGCCTCGGCAGGCCGATCTGCTTGGCGACGGCGGTCGCGGCGACGGCGTCCGGCGGGGCGACGATCGCGCCCAGGGCGAACGCCGCGGCGAACGGCAGGGGCAGCAGGGCCCAGGCGAGGAGGCCGATCCCGGCCGTGGTGAACAGCACGAGGCCGATGGACAGCCACCCGATCGCGGACAGGTTGTCGCGGAAGTCCATCAGGCTGGTGTTGTGGGCCGCGGTGTAGAGCAGGGGCGGCAGGATCCCGACCAGCACGAGCTCGGGGGACAGCGTCGGCTTTTGGATGAACGGCAGGTAGGACCCGACGAGCCCGACGACGATGAGCACCAAGGGCGCCGACAGGCCCCAGCGGTTGGACAGGGTCGTGACGGTGAGGACGGTCAGGGCGAGGCCGACCACGAGCGTGAGGATCTCCACGGCGCACATCCTCCCACCTGGGCGGCGATGACGCGGTCGGCGCTCATGCCCCTACCGGGGGCGGGATCATCAGCCTGGCGAACTAAGGCCGGTCGATGCCCCTACCCCCGGCGGGATCATCAGCCTGGCGAACGAAGCCCGGCTGATGCCCCTACCCCCGGCGGGATCATCAGCCTGGCGAACGAAGCCCGGTCGATGCCCCTACCCCCGGCGGGATCATCAGCCTGGGGGACGAAGCCCGGTCGATGCCCCTACCCCCGGCGGGATCATCAGCCTGGGGGACGAAGCCCGGTCGATGCCCCTACCCCCGGTAGGTGTGGAGGACGGCGGTGCGGAGCGTGTCCAGGCCGACACCGCCGATGTCCAGCGCACGCCGGTGGAACTCCTTGAGCGAAAAGGCGTCCCCCTCGTGCCGGCGCACCTCGTCGCGCAGCTGCAGCCACAGGCGCTCGCCCACCTTGTAGGACGGGGCCTGCCCCGGCCAGCCGAGGTAACGGTCCAGCTCGAACCGCAGCACCGCCTCCTCCATGTTGGCGTGCGCCGTCAGGTAGGCCCACGCCTTGTCGTAGGTCCACTCGCCGCCACCGACCTCGGCGGGCGCCTCGAAGCCGCAGTGCACGCCGATGTCGATGACCACGCGGGCCGCCCGCAAGGACTGCCCGTCCAGCCATCCCATCCGGTTGCCCGGGTCGTCCATGTGCCCGAAGTCGGCCATGAGGCGCTCGGCGTACAGCGCCCACCCCTCGCCGTGGCCGGAGGTCCAGGAGAACTGCCGGCGCCAGGTGTTGAGCCGCTCGCGGTTGTGCACGGTCTGGGCGACCTGCAGGTGATGGCCGGGCACTCCCTCGTGGTAGACGGTGGTCAGCTCGCGCCAGGTCGTGAACTCGGTGACCCCCTTGGGGACCGACCACCACATGCGTCCGGGCCGCGAGAAGTCGTCGGACGGGCCGGTGTAGTAGATGCCGCCGGTCTGGGTGGGGGCGATGCAGCACTCGATCTCCCGCACGGGTGCGGGGATGTCGAAGTGCTCCCCGTCGAGCAGCCGGACGACCTCGTCGGCCTCGTCCTGCATCCACCGGCGCAGCGCGTCCGTCCCGTCCAGGCGGTAGGTCGGGTCCTCGTCGAGCAGCGCGATCGCCTCGGCCACCGTCGCGCCCGGGCGGACCTGGTGGGCGACGTCTTGCATGGCCGCGGTGATGCGGGCGAGCTCCTCCTGGCCCCAGCGGTAGGTCTCCTCCAGGTCGACCTCGGCGCCGAGGAAGTAGCGCGAGCACAGGGCGTACTCGTCGCGACCCACCGCGTCCTCGGTCGGTGCCTCGTCGAGCAGCTCGTCCCGCAGGAACTCCGCCATGCGGGCGTAGGCGTCGCGCGCCGCCCCCACCTCGCGGGTCAGGCGCTCGCGCAGCTCCGGGGGCAGGGCGCGGTGAGGTGCCAGCGCTCCCTTGAGGAAGCCGTCGAAGTAGCCCTCAGCCTCGACCAGGTCGTGGCACTGCTGGATGCACGCCTCGACCTGACGGCGGGCGGACACGGTGCCCTTGTCGCGGGCGCAGACCAAGGACTCTTGGTACTGCTCCAGCGCGAGGGGGATGCGGCCCATCCGCAGGGCGATGGTCGCCCAGTGCTCCACCGTCTCGGCGGGCATCAGGTCGAAGGCCGCGCGGATGTCCTGCAGCGGCGAGGCGATGACGTTGAGGGAGGACTCGACGATGCCCGCGGCATACATCTCCTCGGCGAGCCCGAGCCGCTCGGTCATGGCGGTGATGGTGATCCGGTCCGCGTCGCTCGCCGGCTCGACCGCGGCCAGCGCGGCCAGGGTGCGGCGCCGCAGCTCGGACTGGGCGCGGAGCCCGTCCGGGGAGAAGTCGTCGATCTGGTCGTCGTGGCCGGGGATGCCGACGTAGGTCGCGGTGAGCGGGCTCAGCTCGAGGCTCTCGCGGACGAACTCGTCGGCGATGCGGTCGACGGCGCTGGGGCGGGAGGCGGGGGCGGTCTCCGGAGCACGGGTCACCCCGCGCACGCTACCCAAGGTCACCCGCTCCGGCTCGTCAGCGCGCAGAGCGCCACCCCCACGACGACCGTCGGCGCGCACCGAGGGAGGAGACCCCGAGGTTGCGGGCCCGGCTCGCCCAGATGCCGGTGGGCTGCTCCTCGGGGGCCGGCTCGCCGCCCGAGGCGGCGGCGACCACCAGCAGCAGGGCGGCGAGCTCCTCGTCGGTCGGGTTGCCCTTGGTCACGGACAGCAGGGGCGGTATGGCGACCGCCGCCGCCTCCTGGGGCGTGGCCACGGCGGCGGACCCGCCGGGGGTCTCGTTGGTCATCGGGTGCTCCTCCTTCGCCGGTCGCCGGACGACGGCAGCCCGGTCACAGCGGGATGTTGCCGTGCTTCTTGGGCGGGTGGTTCTCGCGCTTGGTCTGCAGCGCCCGCAGCGCCTGCACGACGTTGCGACGGGTCTCCTGCGGGGCGATGACCGCGTCGATGTAGCCGCGCTCGGCCGCGATGTAGGGGTTGGCGAGGTGGTCCTCGTACTCCTTGATGAACTGCGCGCGCGTCGCGTCGACGTCGCGGCCCTCCGCCTCGGCCGCGGCGATCTCCTTGCGGTAGAGGATGTTGACCGCACCCTGCGCGCCCATCACGGCGATCTGCGCGGTGGGCCAGGCGATGTTGACGTCGGCGCCGAGGTGCTTGGACCCCATGACGTCGTACGCCCCGCCGTAGGCCTTGCGGGTGATGACGGTGACGAGCGGGACGGTGGCCTCGGCATACGCGTAGATGAGCTTGGCACCGCGGCGGATGATGCCGTTCCACTCCTGGTCGGTGCCCGGCAGGAAGCCCGGCACGTCCACGAAGGTCAGCACGGGGACGTTGAAGGCGTCGCAGGTGCGCACGAAGCGCGCGGCCTTCTCGGAGGCGTCGATGTCCAGGCACCCGGCGAACTGCATCGGCTGGTTGGCGACGATGCCGACGCTGCGCCCCTCGACCCGCCCGAAGCCGGTGATGATGTTGGGCGCGAACAACGGCTGGACCTCGAGGAAGGCCTGGTCGTCGAGGATCGCCGTGAAGACCTCGTGCATGTCGTACGGCATGTTGGGCGAGTCCGGGATGATCGTGTCCAGGGCGACGTCCAGCTCGTTGATCTCGAGGTCCACCTCGGCCTCGAAGACCGGCGGGTCCTCGTGGTTGTTGCTCGGCAGGTAGGAGAGCAGCTCCTTGACGTAGTCCATCGCGTCGGCCTCGTCGGAGCCCATGTAGTGGGCGCAGCCGGACTTGGAGTTGTGCGACATCGCGCCGCCCAGCTCCTCCATCCCCACGCTCTCGCCCGTGACGGTCTTGATGACGTCGGGACCGGTGATGAACATGTGGGACGTCTGGTCGACCATGACCGTGAAGTCGGTGATGGCGGGGGAGTAGACCGCCCCGCCGGCGCAGGGACCCATGATGAGCGAGATCTGCGGGACGACGCCGGAGGCCAGGACGTTGCGGCGGAAGATCTCGCCATACATCCCGAGGGAGGCGACGCCCTCCTGGATCCGGGCGCCGCCGGAGTCGTTGAGGCCGACGACCGGGCACCCGATCTTCATGGCGAAGTCCATGACCTTGACGATCTTCTCCCCGAACACCTCGCCCAGGGACCCGCCGAAGACCGTGAAGTCCTGCGCGAACACGCACACCTGGCGGCCGTCGACGGTGCCGTAGCCGGTGATGACCCCGTCGCCATACGGCCGGTTCTTGTCCTGGCCGAAGGCCGTCGAGCGGTGGCGGGCGTACTGGTCCAGCTCGACGAACGAGCCCTCGTCGAGGAAGGCCTCGACGCGCTCCCGAGCGGTCTGCTTGCCGCGGGCGTGCTGCTTCTCGACCGCCTTCTCGGAGGCCCCGTGCAGGACCTGCTCGTTGCGGTGGTGCATGTCGGCGAGCCGACCTGCGGTCGTGGCCAGGTCGAAGGTGTCCGTCGTCGGAGCGTCAGCCATGGCGACACCATAGCCTTGGGCTCGTGACCTCCGCTCTGCGACAAAGCGCTCTGACCAGGCATGTGACGGACGCCATGTCGCCGTGGCTCGATGTGCGGGTCCGCGACGCGGTCGGCAGCACCAACGCCGAGCTGCTCGCCGACCCTCGGCCATGGCACGTGCTCACCACGGACCACCAGCAGGCGGGACGCGGTCGGCTGGCCCGGTCGTGGGAGACCCCGGCCGGGACGGCCGTGGCCCTGTCCGCCTGCGTGCCGGTCCCATCGGCTCGTATGCCGGACGCGGGGTGGCTGCCCCTGCTGACGGGCCTGGCCGTGCGGGACGCCCTCGCGTCCCTCGCCGGGCCCGGGCGCGCCGAGGCCTTCGTGCTCAAGTGGCCCAACGACGTGCTCGTCGCCACCGACGACGACCGCAAGGTGTGCGGGGTGCTGTGCGAGCTGGCGCCGGCCCCTGGTCCTGGTGATGGGGGTCGCCGTGCTCGGGCTCGGGATCAACGTCCACCAGACCCGCGAGCAGCTCCCCGTCGAGACCGCGACCTCCTTGCAGCTGTGCGGCGTCGAGGTCGGGCGGGAGGACGTCGTGGTGGCGGTGCTGCGTGCCCTCGCCCACCGGCACGGCCAGTGGGCGACGCCGTCGCGGATGCCGGCCCTGCGCGCGGACTACACCGCGGCCTGCGCGACCCTCGGGCGCGAGGTCGACATCCACCTGCCCTCCGGTGCGGTGGAGCCGGGCCGGGCGGTGCGGGTCGACGGGGCCGGCCGTCTCGTCATACGCACCGCTAGGGGAGAGCGCACCCACGCCGCCGGTGACGTGGTGCACGCGAGGCTGTCGGGCTGAGGCATCATGGCGGGAGCGGTCGGCGGCGAGCGTCGTCCCGCGGGACGGCGAGGAGGCGACGGTGGCGGACCACGGTGACGAGTCGACCCGGCTGTCGCAGGCCCCGGTGCGGCTGGACCCCCTGGTCGAGCAGGTGCAGCGAGAGCTGCTCGGCGGCCCGCTGGACCTCGACCGGCGCGACGTGTCCCGGACCGTCGGGGTCTCCCTGCGCACCGCCGAGCGCTTCTGGCACGCCCTCGGGTTCCCGGGCAACGAGGACGGCGAGGCGGTCTTCTCCCAGCTCGACCTGACCGCCCTGCGCGGCGTCGCCGCGCTCGTGCGGCGCGGAGAGCTCGACGAGGACTCGGCCCTCAGCCTGACCCGGGCCTTCGCCCGCACCGCGGACCGCCTGTCGGTGTGGCAGTGCTCGGTGTTCGCCGAGTCGCTGAGCCCCTGGGCGCAGGGCGAGGTCGACCTCGGGCGCGTGGCCGTCTCCGACGAGAGCCACGACTCGACCCGCGCCGAGCCCGACGAGGACACCGCGCTGGCCGCTGCGCGCAAGGTCGCCGAGCTGGCCGACGAGCTCGAGCCGTTGCTCGTCTACGCCTGGCGCCGGCACCTGGCCGCCGCCACCGCCCGCATGGTCGCCGACGCCGACCCGTCGGTGGGGGAGCAGGGGCTGCGACGCTGCGTGGGCTTCGCCGACCTCGTGTCCTTCACCTCGCTCGTGCGGCGCCTGTCGGAGCGCGAGCTGGCGACCGTGGTGCAGAGGTTCGAGGCGCTGTGCAGCGACGTCATCACCGGGCACGGCGGCCGGGTCATCAAGACGGTCGGGGACGAGGTCCTGTACGTCGCGAAGGTGCCCGCCGAGGGCGCCCGGATCGCCCTGGACCTGGTCGACGCCATCCGCTACGACGACATGCTGCCTCCCGTGCGGGTCGGCCTCGCCTACGGCCACGTCGTGTCGCGGCTCGGCGACGTCTTCGGCACCACGGTCAACCGCGCCGCCCGCCTCACCGCAGTCGCGCCCTCCGGCAAGGTGCTGGCCGATGAGGGGCTCGTGTCACGGATCGCCGACGCGCCCGACCTCATCGCGGTGCGGCAGCGCACCCGCACCCTGCGAGGGGTGGGCGTCGTCGCCCCCTCCCTGCTGCACCGCACCGTCGCGATCCCCGACGGACTGCCCGGCGCGTTGCCCCACCCAGCACAGCCGGCGTTCCTCGACTCTGACGACCTGGAGGTCCGATGACCGACTACGACAACGTGACGATCACCCGCCACGGCGAGCACGGCCACGTCGCCGAGCTCGCCCTGGACCGGCCCGAGGCGATGAACGCCGTCTCGACCGCGATGGCGCGCGACCTCGGCGCCGCGACCACGCAGCTGTCCGCGCTGGCGCTGCGCGGCGAGGTGCGGGCGGTGGTGGTGAGCTCGACGCACCCCAAGGCGTTCTGCGTCGGGGCGGACCTCAAGGAGCGCAACGGCTTCACCGACGCCGACCTGATGGCCCAGCGACCCGTGGCGCGCGCGGCCTACGGCGGGGTGCTGGCGCTGCCGGTGCCGGCCATCGCGGCCGTGGACGGCTTCGCGCTCGGAGGGGGCTTCGAGATCGCGCTGTCCTGCGACCTGATCGTCTGCGGGGACGGCGCGACGGTGGGCCTGCCCGAGGTGTCGGTCGGCGTCATCCCCGGCGGTGGCGGCACGCAGCTGCTCACCCGTCGCGTCGGCTGGTCGCGGGCCTCCCGCATCATCTTCGGCGCCGCCAAGATGCCGGCGGCCGAGGCGCTCTCGCTCGGCGCCGTCGACGAGGTGGTCGACGCCGGGACGGCCCGCGAGCACGCCCTGGAGCTGGCGTCCCTGGTCGCGACGCACTCGCCCGTCGGGGTGCGCAACGCCAAGCGGGCCATGCGCCTCGGCTCCGACGTCGACCTGGCGGCCGGGCTGGAGATCGAGGACGGCTGCTGGCGGGCGGCGGCCTTCAGCGGGGACCGGCGCGAGGGCGTCGCCGCCTTCGCCGAGAAGCGCCGCCCCGCCTGGCCCGGAGTCTGACGGCGAGGGCGGAGCCGGGCGCCCCGGCTCCCGCCGGCTCAGACGACGTGTGTGTGCTCCGTCAGCTCGTCGTCCTCGGCGGCCTTGCCCGCAAAGACCCAACGGCGGTAGGTCAGGAACCGGAAGACCGTCCCCAGCCCGATGCCCACGAACCTGGCGACGTTGTCGGCCAGCTGGGAGTGCTGGTCGAGGGCGTACCGCGACAGGTACAGGCAGGCGAACGTGATCACCAGCGCGATCGCGTTGAACAGCACGAAGAGCATGAGCTCGTGGTGCGCCTTGTCGCGCCGCTGGTCGCGGTAGGTCAGGTAGCGGTTGCCCACCCAGGAGAACAACGTGGCGATGGCCGTCGCGGTGACCGACGCACGCCCGGGGATGCCGTGCATGGGTCCGTCGCCCGGGCCCGGCAGGCCGAACACCAGCAGGTTGTAGCCCCCCATGTCGACCACGAACGCGAGGGCGCCGACGAGTCCGAAGGCGGCGACCTCACGCCACAGGCGGGCCGCGAGCGCGCGCAGGCGACCGATGAGGGAGGTGGTGGGCACCGCAGCACCGTACCCTGTCGCCTGTGACAACTCCGCGCACCGCACAAGGTGGTTTCCCCGTCGTCGGCATCATCGGGGGTGGACAGCTGGCTCGTATGACGGCCCCTCCCGCCGTCGGGCTCGGCGTCACGCTGTCCGTGCTGGCCGAGTCGGAGTCCGCGTCGGCCGCGCAGGTCATCCCGTCCTCGCCCGTCGGGGACCACACGAGCGTCGAGGACGTCGTGGAGTTCGCCCGCCGCTGCGACGTCGTGACCTTCGACCACGAGCACGTGCCTCCGGAGGTGATCGCCGCCGTGCAGGCCGCCGGGGTCCGGGTCGAGCCGTCGCCGGAGGCTCTCCTGCATGCCCAGGACAAGCTGGTCATGCGGCGTCGGCTGACCGAGCTCGGCATCCCCTGCCCGGACTGGGCCCACGTGACGAGCCGTTCCGACCTCGAGGCCTTCGGCGAGCGGGTCGGCTGGCCGCTGGTGCTCAAGACCCCGCGGGGAGGCTACGACGGCAAGGGAGTCCGGGTCGTCACCGGCCCGGACGACGCCCGCGACTGGCTCGACGCCGTCGAGGCCGCCGGTGCCGGTGGGACCGGCGGCGAGCACGGGGCCACGATGGCCGACGGGCTCCTGGCGGAGGCCATGGTCGGGTTCACCCGCGAGCTGGCGGTCCTCGTGGCGCGCTCGCCGTCCGGCCAGGCCGCCGTCTGGCCGGTCGTGGAGACGGTGCAGACCGACGGGATCTGCACCGAGGTGCTGGCTCCCGCACCGGACCTCGACCCGGAGCTGGCCTCGCGAGCGAGCGAGTCGGCGCTGCGCATCGCGGGGGAGCTGGGTGTCACCGGCGTCATGGCGGTGGAGCTGTTCGAGACGCGTGACGGCGACGACCGTCCGACATACCTGGTCAACGAGCTGGCGATGCGCCCGCACAACTCGGGCCACTGGACCATCGACGGCTCGGTCACGAGCCAGTTCGAGCAGCACCTGCGGGCGGTCCTCGACCTGCCGCTCGGCTCGACCCGAGCGAGGGAGCGCTGGACCGTCATGGGCAACGTCCTCGGCGGCGACTATCCCGAGCTGTACGCGACCTACCGCCACCTCATGGCGCGCGACCCCGCGATGAAGTTCCACCTCTACGGCAAGGACGTCCGCCCCGGACGCAAGATCGGCCACGTCGACGTGAGCGGCGACGACCTCGACGACCTGCGGGCACGAGCGCGCCACGCCTGCGACTACCTCCAGGGAGTGATCACCGAATGACCCTGTCCAGCAACGTTTCTCCCGGCATCGCCGTCGGGCTCGTGATGGGCTCCGACTCGGACTGGCCGGTGATGGAGCAGGCGGCGCTGGCCCTCGACGAGCTCGGCATCGCCTACGAGGCCGACGTCGTCTCGGCGCACCGGATGCCGACGGAGATGATCACGTATGGCGAGCAGGCCGCCTCGCGCGGGCTGCAGGTGATCGTCGCCGGCGCCGGCGGCGCGGCCCACCTGCCGGGGATGCTCGCGGCCGTGACGCCGCTGCCGGTGATCGGGGTCCCGGTGCCGCTGAAGCATCTCGACGGCATGGACTCGCTCCTGTCGATCGTGCAGATGCCGGCCGGGGTGCCGGTCGCGACCGTGTCGATCGGGGGCGCGCGCAACGCCGGCCTGCTGGCCGCGCGCATCATCGGCTCCGGCACAGGTGAGGAGGCGCGGCGCGTGCGCGAGGCGATGGTGGCCTACCAGGCGGCGCTGCGGGACGAGGCGCACGCCAAGGGCGAGAAGCTGCGCGAGCGCCGAGCCTGACCACCAGCCCCGCCGGCGCCGGCCCCACCAGCGCGGTGACGCGGCGGCGGGCGCCGCGCCCCTATGCTGGCCGTCGTGACCTCCGCCCCCCGCATCGCCTGTGTCGTCCCGTGCTACAACGAGGAGTCCGCGATCGCCAAGGTCGTCACCGACCTGCGCGCGTCGCTGCCCGAGGCCGAGATCTACGTCTACGACAACAACTCGACGGACCGCACCGCCGAGGTGGCTCGCGAGGCCGGCGCGATCGTGCGCAGCGAGCCGCGCAAGGGCAAGGGCAATGTCATCCGGCGGGCCTTCGCCGACGTGGAGGCCGACGCGCTGCTGATCATCGACGGTGACGACACCTACGACGCGTCCCGGGCGCGCGACCTCGTGGACCTGCTCTTCGAGGGCCCCTACGACCACGTGCTCGGCGCTCGCCGCGAGACCGTCGAGGGCGCTTACCGCCCCGGGCACGCGACCGGCAACAAGATGCTGACCGGCGCGGTGCGGGTGCTCTTCGGAAACGAGGTCACCGACATGCTGTCCGGCTACCGCGTGTTCTCCCGCCGCTTCGTCAAGTCCTTCCCCGCGCTGTCGCGGGAGTTCGAGACCGAGACCGAGATGACCGTCCACGCGCTCAACCTGCGCATCCCCTCGGCCGAGGTGCCCATCGACTTCAAGGACCGGCCGGCCGGCAGCGAGAGCAAGCTGCGCACCTATCGTGACGGCTGGCGCATCCTGCGGCTGATCATGACCCTTGCCCGTCGCGAGCGACCGTCGCTGTTCCACGGCGTGGTCGCGGGCCTGATCGCGTTCGTCGGGCTGGCCCTGGGCCTGCCCGTCGTCGCCGACTTCCTGCGCACCGGCCAGGTCGAGCGCTTCCCGACGGCCTTCCTCGCCTCGGCGGTCATGATCATCGCCGCGCTCGTGCTCCTCGTCGGCTACGTGCTCGACTCGATCATGCACATGCGGCAGGAGCAGACCCGGCTGACCTACCTGTCCTACGACGCCCCCCGTCGTCACCGACAGGCGCGAGACGTCGCCGACGAGCGCGGCTCGTCCCGCCACCCGGCATGACCCTCGGCCGGCGGCTCGTGGCGCTCGTGTGGCCCGCCCTGGCCGTGCAGCTCCTGCTGCCCCTGGTGCTGCTCGTCGGTATGACGGCCGCCATGGCCACGCCCAACCGCGTCGTGGTGCAGAAGCTCTCCCAGGACGTGGCGAGCAGGGTGTACGGACCGAGCTATCTCGGTGACGCCGTCGGTGGTCGGCTCGACCGGTTCACCGAGTGCATCGCGGCGAGCCAGGGGAGCGCCATCCGGGGTGACTACTCTCCCCTCGAGCGCGCCATCTCGAGCCCCCGGCTGCCGTCGTGCGACCAAGGCGCCGGCGTGGTGCGTGAGCTGGCAGCCCATGGGGGCAGCGTCCCGGGGGAGCACGACCACAAGCTCGAGTACTCGCGCTACTGGAACGGCTATGCCCTCGTCTCCCGCCCGGTCATCGCCCTGTGGGGTCTCGCAGGTGCGCGCCTCGTGTCCTTCGGCCTCCTCGCCGCGAGCGTCGTGGGCCTGTGGGCGGCCGTCCTGCGCCGTCGGGGAGGCCTGGCGGCGGTCGCGCTCCTCGCCCCGCTCGTGCTCGGCACCAACCTCGTCACCTCGCCGCTGGCCTACACCCACGCGCTGTCGCTCGCGGCGGCCCTCGGCCTGGCCGCCGTCGTGCTCCGTTGGGGCAATCCCGTGCCGAGGCTCCTGGCCCTCACCGTGCTGTCCGGGGGCCTGTACGTCTTCATCGACTTCCTGACCAACCCCGGGCTCGCGTGGAGCCTCACCGCGGCGGCCGCCGTCCTCACCGCCCGCCGCGACGAGACGGCGTGGGGCCGGGTCGGCCGGCTCGTCTGCGGCGGAGCCGGGTGGGCGGTGGGCTACGGCGCCACCTGGATGGCCAAGTGGCTGATCGTCGGGATCCACTCGGGGTTCGGGGCGATCCGTCGTGAGATCAGCGAGGTGGGCGGCAGCCGGCTCAGCGGGACGATGGAGGGCCGCGTCGACCTGAGCCCCGGCGCCGCCGTCCTCAAGAACTGGCGCACCTGGATGGAGGTGCCCACCGCCGGCACCCTCGCCGGGGCCTGCCTGGTCCTGCTGCTCGTCGGGCTGGTCGTGGGCCTCGTCCGGCGCCAAGCGCTGCTGGAGCCGCTGCTGCTGGTCGTCTGCGCCGCCATCGTGCCGGTGTGGTACGAGGTGCTCAAGAACCACAGCCAGATCCACGCGTTCTTCACCTACCGCAGCATGGCCGGCGCCGCGGGGATCCTGGCCATGGCCGGCGCGACGCTGCTCGCCTCTCGACGCGTGGGGTCGTCGCGACGGCATACAGCCGCATCGGAGCAGCCGTGAGGCGCGCCCTCCCGCTGCTCGTCGCCCTGGTCATCTCGATCGCGGGCAGCTGCTTCGCCGTGGCCCAGCCCCAGGTCTGGGGCGCGGACGAGGCCGCCCACCTGTTCCGGGCCTACCAGGTCTCGACGGGGGGCTGGGCGCCGCAGCGGCTGGAGGAGCGCGGTCCGATTCCCCGCTACGGCGGCCAGGTGCCTGCGTCCTTCGTCCGGCTGGCAGACTCCGGCACCGCGCGACAGTGGTCCAAGCCCCAGCGCGGTCCGGTCTTGGGCAACCCCGACGCGCGCCGCCCCCTGCTGGACGCTCCCGTCGGCACCGAGACCACCGAGGCCAAGTTCGTCAACACGGCGGCCTACGCGCCGACCAGCTACGCGCCGGCCGTGGTCGGGCTGTGGACGTCCAGGCTGGCCGGCCTCGACGTGGGAGGGACCATCCTGGTCGCGCGGCTGCTCGGGGTCCTGACCGCGGCGGTCGCCGGCGCGCTGGCCGTCTGGCTCCTGCGGGGCACAGGCTGGGAGTACCTCGCCGCCGTGGTGGCCTGCCTGCCCAGCGTCATCTTCCAGGCCGCGACCGTCTCCGCGGACACCATGACCAACGCCGTCACCCTCGTGCTGGCGGCGTCCTTCGTGCGGCTCACGCTGACCGACTCCCCGCCCTCGCGCGCCGCCACCTGGGCCCTGGCCCTCAGCGTGCTCCTCGTCGGCGTGGCCAAGCCGACATACGCGCCGATGGCCCTGCTGCTGCTCGTGGTCCCGGCGTCCAGGCTGGCCTGGGGGCGGAGCGCGACCGGGCGCGGCCCCTCCCGAGCCGTAGGTGCCGGGGTCGTGGGGACGTCCCTGGCCGTGTCCGTCGGGTGGCTGTCGCTGGCTGCGGGCACCACAGCGGGGATGGGGGTGGTCTGGGACCCCCGGGACCCGACGGCCGTGCGTCCGGACGACCAGCGCGCCTTCGTCCTGGGGCACCTCCCCGAGATGGTGCGGATCGCGTACCGCACCCTCGCGGACAGCACCCCCAAGTACCTCCGCGAGCTCTTCGTGCAGACCGGCTACCAGGTGGAGGGCTCGGGAGGCGCCATGATCCTGGTGCTGATGGCGCTCGCCCTGGCGTGGTTCCTGGCGCCCCGGCCGGTCGTCAGCCGCGGTCGGCTGGCGACGGTCGCGCTGGTCGTCGCCGCCTCGGGAGCGTTGATCTTCGGAGCGCTGTACCTCTCGTTCACCCCGGTCGGGCTGTGGGCCGTGGCAGGCGTTCAGGGCCGCTACTTCTACCCGCTCCTGCTGCCGGCTCTGCTGTGCCTCCGGGCGCTGCTGCCGGCACGCCTCGTCGGTGATGGCGCGACAGGGGCCGACGACGGGCGGGTCGCCGCCAGATGGGTCGTGGGCCTGGTCGTGGGAGCCTGCGCCCTGGCCGTCCTCAAGTACGTCCTGCTCACCTGGGCCACCGTCTCCTGAGCCCCGCCGGACGGTCAGCTGTCGACCGGGGTCGCCGACCCGCGACCGGGAGGCCGGATGCCGTCCGTGGTCGCGCACGCTCGGAGCCTAGGCGCATGACTTCCACCCCCATCAGCATCGGCCGGCACGTCATCGACCGGGACCACGCTCCCTGCGTGATCGCCGAGATGTCCGGCAACCACAACGGCCAGCTCGAGGGGGAGCAACCTCCACCAGCTCTACCAGGAGGCGCACACGCCCTGGGAGTGGCACCAGCCGATCTTCGACCGGGTCCGCGAGCACGGGATGATCCCCTTCTCCAGCCCGTTCGATCCGACCGCCGTCGGATTCATCGCGGGTCACGTCCGCCCGGGACACCCGGGCCCCCGCGCAGGGCGCTCGGGGTCAGGTGGGGTACGACGCAGGTGGGGCCCGCGCACGTCGCGGGAGCCCCACCTGCGGGTGCCGTCGTCAGGACTGCCAGACGTAGGCCAGGCCCCCCGAGCCCACCTGCTGCTGGTAGCTCGTCCATCCGAGCAGCGATTCGTCGACGAAGGGGACGTCACGAAGGACGCCGTCCTTGGCCATCATCAGGGCGCTCGCGTACCACCCCGTGAATCGCTCGGGGGCGGTGATCTGCGAGAGACCGCCGAGGCTGCCGCCCGGGAGCGGGTCGTACACGCTCTTGAAGGAACCGGCGGCGACCCCCTGAGAGGTGTAGACACGAAGGGTCCCGTCGGCGCGGTTGCGGGCCAGCAGGTCGAAGTGGTTGTCATAGCTCGCGTCGCCGATCCCCAGGATCACGTCGAAGGCGCCCCACCCGCTGGACAGGGCCTTGCGAGGGAGGAACATGCCTGCGCCGGGCGAGCTCACCTTGCCGTTGCCGGGGTACAGCCACAGGACCCCGGCGGCGTCGCGAGCGACGAGGTCGGGCTTGGTGTCGCCGTTCCAGTCGCCCCCGAAGGCCGGGACGTACTGCTGCCAGCCCCCGCCGAGCGACAGTCGCGCCTGCAGGCCACCTGCCGCGTTGCCGCGGTAGAGCCACAGGGCACCGTTGGGCTCACGTGCGGCGAGGTCGCCGTGCCCGTCGCCGTCCCAGTCGCCGACCGAGAACACGTGGTTGTAGATCCCCCAACCCGACCCGAGCGACGTGCGGCCGGCCGACAGCGGCGCCTGGGGGTTGGTGCTGTTGCGGTGGAGCCACAAGGTCCCCGAGGCGTCCTTGGCCACCACGTCGTTGTAGCCGTCCCCGGTGAAGTCGGAGGTCGACTTCGGCGAAGTCTGGCGCACGTCGAAATCCTTGGCGATGGCCTGCGGGTCGGCGACGGAGGCACCGGCCCGGGTCAGCTCGGGGGTGGTGCCGCTCAGCCGGTAGATGCCGGTGTAGGCGTCGCCGTTCCCCGTCTCGGCCGGCGTGGGGTCGGTGTCGATGCGCAGGTAGTAGGCCTGGCGGTCCTGGGTGAGGCGCGGGTTGGACACCTGCTGGCCGACGACGCCCCGCCACCGGACCGTCGCCTCGCCCGTGGCGCTGACGACGACGAGGGAGGACGACCGGTCCGTGTTGCGGACGGCGGCCAGGATCGCGCCGTTCGGGGCGACCGACACGTCATAGGCGCCGGGCGCGCCGAGGGTGGACTGCGCGCCGGTGGCAGTGCTCGTGCGCACCAGGACGCTCGAGCCGTCGGCGGCGTAGCGCACGCCGACCGCGGTGGTGCCGTCCGCGAGGAAGGTGGAGCGTTCCGGCACGACGCTGCCCGTGGGGCGCGGGACGGTGGTCGTGGCACCGGTGTCGAGGACCCGCACCATCGTGCGCAGGGGCACGCCCTGGCTGTCGTACACCGTCCACAGGAGCTTGCGCCCGTCGGGGGAGAAGGACGGCTCGGAGTGGTAGTCCGTCCCGCCGGCGGAGACGGCGGTCACGGCCCCGGTGCCGTCCGCGCGACGCAGGACCAGGTCACCGCCCTGGTCGGCGTTGGCGCGGGTGACCGCGAGCCACATGCCGTCGGGCGAGAACGCCGGGGTCTCCGTGCCGGCGTCGGAGCCCACGGGGATCCCGGCCGAGGTGTCGTTCTGCATGAGCAGGGGGCCGTTGTCCCACGTCGACACGGCGAGGTCGGGCGTGCCGCGACCGGCGTCCTCGAACATCGCCAGGCCGTCGACCGGGGTGCCGCTCGGGTCGGCGAAGACGCAGGTCTGCGTCCCGGTGGAGAAGGGCACCACCAGGCGGTACGCCACCGGGGCGTTCGGGGCCGTGTCTCGGTCGACGGCGATGCCGGTGGCCCCCGCGGCCACCGTCACGGTGCGCCACTGGGTGCCGGTCGAGATGCGGCGCTGCACCGTGATGCTGCCGGTCGGGGCGGCCGAGGGCTTCCACAGCAGCGCGGTGCGGTCGCGCAGCTGGGAGAGGTCGATCTCGAGCGCCGCGCACTGCGGGCTGACCGCCGCGGTGGTGGCGCGGGCCGAGCCCTGCGTGGTGCCGCTCGACTTGCGTGCGGCGGGGCTCTGCTGCAGGCGACCGGAAGTGACGTCGACGGTCTCGGGGGCGGTGGACGGCCGCGCCGGTGCGGGTCGGAGCCGCTCGTGCGACGACGACGTCGTCATCCGGTCCCTGACCTTGTCGTGACCATCGACGGCGGAGGCGAGCCCGACGGTGGGCGCGCCGAGCGCGACGACGAGCGAACCGGCGATGGCGAGGCCCAGGCGGGACCTCCCGCGCTGCAGGCGATGACGCTGATGCATATCTCCCCTTGTTACTACGAGTGATGATTGATTACATAGTGTCATGCCCGGGAGAATTCTGGCAGGCGGCCGGCGAGAGTTGTTGGCCGGGGTGTCGCGGGGCGCTCGTTAGGGTGTCGGCCATGACCTCGGGACTCAGGCACCAGATGAGCTACTTCGACGCGGTCCGGGGTCTGTCCGCGCAGCTCGTCGTCCTGGGCCACGCCGCCGTGCTGGCCTTCCCGGTGCTGTTCGCCGTCCGCGGGACGGACGGCCGGTTGGGCGCCCGCCCGGACCAGTTCCACGTCCAGTCCTACGGCGTCGTGATCTTCCTGGTGCTGTCGGGCTACCTGATCACCATGTCGGTGCAGCGACGGCGTCGGGACCCTGCCTACGGCTTCCGGGCGTACCTGGTGGACCGGTGGGCCCGCATCTTCACCCCGCTGCTGCCCGCCATGGTCGCCGTCGTGCTCATCGACCGGCTCGTCTTCTCCGGCGGGGCCACCTCGCGCTTCATCGTCCTTCGTCACGACCTCACCACCGTGGTGAGCAACCTGCTGATGCTTCAGGACAACGCGGTGCTGCGCCAGGCGGCCGCCGCCACCGGCCAGCCGCTCGCGGCGCGATCCCTCGGCAGCGCCGCCCCCTGGTGGACGGTCGCCCTCGAGTGGTGGATCTACGTCGGGTTCGGGGTGGTCGCCCTGGTGCTGTTGCACCGGCCCACGACCGCTCGCGGCCTGCTGGCCCTGCCCGCGCTGGTCTTCGCGGCGGCGACGGTCCTCGGGACCGTGGAGGGAGGCAGCGGGCTGATGCTCGCCTGGCTGGTCGGCTTCGCGTACGCCTGGTGGGCACCCGCGATGCAGGCGATCCCGCGGTCCGTGCACGCCGGCCTCACGCTGCTGACGGTCCTGTGGTTGTGGTGGTGCTTCGACGTCGTCCACCTCGGCGTCTACGCCCCCACCGTGTGCGTGCTCACCGGCGTCGCCGTCGTGTCGGGCTTCCACATGCTCGACTGGTCCGCGGTCCTCGGCCCCGTGCGCAGGCCGGTGGCCTTCGTCTCGGAGTTCTCCTACTCGCTGTACCTCGTGCACTTCTCGGTCATGATCTGGCTGGTGCACCTCGTCGAGGGGCGCGTGACGGGGCCGGAGCTCTACGTCCTGCTCGTGGCCGCGGGCAACGGGGCGGGCCTGCTCTGGTGGTGGTTGTTCGAGCGCCACTTCGGTCGGGTCCGCGACGCCCTGCGCCCGCTGGTCACCAGGCGGTCCAGCCCCCCGTCCACAGCGATCACCTGTCCTGTGACATAGGCTGATTCGTCCGACGCCAGCCAGCGCACGACGCCCCGGAAGTCGCCCTCGGTGGCCATGCGGCGCAACGGGGTCAGGCCCTCGTAGCGCTCCACGAACTCGTCGGCCTGGCCGCGCGCGATCCCGCCCGGCGCGAAGGCGTTGCACCGGACCTCGGGGGCCAGCACGGTGGCGAGATAGCGCGTCAGCTGGGCGATCCCGCCCTTGGAGGCCCCGTATGCCGCGGGGTTGCCCATGACGGTCCCGGCATACAGGCCCATGTTGGGGCCGACCAGGCCGTAGATGCTGGAGACGTTGACGACGCTGCCGTGACCGGTGCGTCGCAGGAGCGGGAGCAGCCGCCGGGTCAGGCTGAAGGGGACGGTGAGGTTGAGCCGCAGGGCCAGCTCGAAGGCGTCGTCGGTCTGCTCCTCGAACGGGACGGCGTAGCCGGGCACGCCCGAGGTGCCGGTGAAGGCGGCGTTGTTGACGAGCACGTCGCACGCGCCCAGCCGCTCGACCTGCGACACCACCGACCTCAGGGCGTCGGCGTCGAGCAGGTCCGCCGTGACGCCACGGTGGTCGCCGTCAGGCAGCTCGGCCAGGGCCTGGTCCACGAGACCGCCGTCGCGGTCGACCACGACCACCCG
Source organism: Arsenicicoccus cauae (assembly GCF_043162025.1). Classification (NCBI taxonomy): domain Bacteria; kingdom Bacillati; phylum Actinomycetota; class Actinomycetes; order Micrococcales; family Intrasporangiaceae; genus Arsenicicoccus; species Arsenicicoccus cauae. Next base: position 1,857,669 of record NZ_CP171001.1, read on the forward strand.
GGCACCCCCCTCGGCGAGAGCGGCGCACAGGGTGCGACCGAGCGGTCCGCCGCCGCCCGTCACGACCGCGGTCCGGCCCGTCAGGGCCGAGGCGCCGCCGCTCATCGTCCGGCCTGCTGCTCGTCGTCGGCGTCCAGCCACGGCAGCTCGAGCAGGCCGGCACCGAGCAGCGCCTCGATGAGCCGGAACTCGTACTCGTCGTCGATGGAGAAGGCCTGCGGCTCGGGGATCTCGTACATCCCGTGGCGTCCCTCGTCGAACCAGGACACCTGCAGACGGCGCACGAAGTCCGCGCGCCAGACGTAGAAGTTGCCGTTGATGCGCAGGAAACGACCGGTGTCCTGGCGGCGGGTCACACCCCTGCCCTCGGCGTAGTAGCGCTCCACGGGGCCCGACGGCGTGGTCTCTCGGACCCCGACCCAGGTCGGCTGAAAGGTCGGCTCGGACACGCTGATGACGCCGTCGAGGTCCGGTGACCCGTGCAGCTGCGAGATGGCCTCGGCGATCTGCTGCGGGACCCGCGAGGGGCTGGTCGGGTCGAGCAGGACGAAGACGTCGTAGGGCGAACCCTCCTGCTGCTCCACCGTCTCGAGCGCGTGCTGCATCACCGGGCCCATGGGGGTCCAGTCGGTGGCGAGCCGGTCCGGGCGCAGGAAGGGCACGTCCCCTCCGTGCGCGCGGGCCACCTCGGCGATCTCGGGGTCGTCGGTGGAGACGATGCAGCGGGTGATGCCCGGGCACAGGGCGGCGGCCTTGATGCTGTGGCAGATCAGGGGCAGGCCCGCGAGCTCACGGACGTTCTTGCCGGGCAGGCCCTTGGAGCCGCCCCGTGCGGGGATGACGGCCAGGACGCGCGGCGCCGCCACGCCGACGCCGTCGTCGGCATCTCCGGGGGCGGGGGCGGGGGCGGGAGCAGGGGTCGGGTCGGTCACGAGGTCCTCCGATCGGGACGGGTGGGGGTCGACCGGTGGTCGGCCCCACGGGCGCGGTCGCACAGACGCATGGTCTCGAGCGCCTCGGGGAGCGTGGGGGGCGCTGCGGGGTCCTCCTCGGCGCTGCGGTCGCCGAGGACCGCTGCGGCCTGACGGGCCATGACGACGTTGCGGTCGGCGTCGTCCGCGAACGCGTGCTCGTGCCGCCGTCCGTCGGCGCTGACATGGACCACCGTGTGGGACAGCAGGTCCCAGTCCAGGCGGAGGTCCGGGCCATCGAGGCTCAGGTGCCGGCGACCGGGGCGGGACACGTAGTCGAGCCGGGCCAGGACCCGGTCCTCGTCAGGCGTGGTCCAGGCGAGCGTGGCGGCCTGCTCGGCCGGCATCTGCAGTGGGCCGGATCGGTCCAGCGCCGCCCAGGACAGGTCAGGGGGGCCGAGGAGCGCCGTGGCGTAGTCCAGCTCGTGGACGAGGTCGCGCAGCACCCCGCCCTCGTCGGCGCGCGCCGAGTAGCTCTCGCGGTAGTCCCTGCCGGGCCGCCAGTCGGGGAGCCAGGACTGGCAGGCGACGTGGGCGGACAGCGGCCGGGCGGCCGCGCGCACGAGGCCGAGCACCAGGGCGTACGCCCGGTGGCCGCGCAGGGGGGCGGCCACGCGGACCCGGTCGGCGCGGTCGTGACGCGAGAGGGGGTCGGCGTCGACGGCGGCGGGGGACAGGGGCTTCTCCACCAGGACCCGGGCCGCCCCCGCGTCCAGCGCCACGAGCGCGTCGGCGACGTGCCGCCCGGTGTCGGTGGCCACGACGACGAGGTCGGCCGTGGCGCAGGCTGCCGGCCCGCCGTCGTCGCCCACCACCCCGTCGGCCTCGGGACGCGGCCGGACCGGCCAGAGGTCGACCGACAGACCCAGGGACCGCAGGACCTCGACGTGCCGCGCACCGATCGACCCGCCGCCTCGGACGACTGCGTGCACGGGCACCTCCTGGCTGTGATGTGCGCCCCATGCTGCCATGCGCCTCCGGGGCCGGCCGGGTCACACGCCGCCGCCCGGCGCTCGACCGGGGAGGGGCGCCGTCGCAACTATGCTGGGCGGGTGCCCGCACCCAGCCCTCAGACCGACGCCCGTTGGGCGGTGCTGGGGGCGGGGGGTCACGCGCGCAGCGTGGCGGACGTCCTGCGCCGCAGCGGGAAAGCGGTCGTCGCCGTGAGCGGAGCCCCCTCGGGGCCCTGGCCGGACGACGTCGAGCTGCTGGCCGACGACGCGCAGGCGCTGTCCTACGCCCAGCGCCACGGGGCCGCGCTCGTCCCCGGGATCGGCGCCAACCACGTGCGCCTCCGAGTGGTCGACCGCGCCCGGTCGCACGCCTGCGTGCCGCCCGTCGTGGCCACCACCGCCACCGTGGCACCGGACGCCGTCCTCGGCGACGGCACCGTGGTCCTGGAGCACGCGCACGTCGGTCCCCAGGCATCCCTGGGCCGGGCCGTCGTGGTCAACACGGCCGCTGTCGTGGAGCACGACGTCGTCGTGGGGGACGGGGTGCACGTGGCGCCGGGGGCCGTCGTGCTCGGCGGGGCGAGCGTGGGCGACCTGACCCTCCTCGGCAGCGGGGCGCGCATCCTGCCCGGCGTCCGCGTCGGGGCGGGGTGCGTGGTGGCGGCGGGCGCGGTCGTCATACGCGACGTCCCCGAGGGCGCCCGAGTGGCCGGTATCCCGGCCCGACCCATCCACGACCGGCAGGCCGAGCAGACCGAGGAGCAGCAGTGAGCGTGCGAGCAGCGAGCATCGGGGCGCGAACGATCCCGACCGAGCGGGACGTCTACGTCATCGCCGAGGCGGGGGTCAACCACAACGGCGACCTGGAGATCGCCCACCGCCTGGTGGACACCGCCGCGGACGCCGGTGCCGACGCCGTGAAGTTCCAGACCTTCGACGCGGCCAAGCTGGTGTCGAGCGTCGCGGCCACCACCCCCTACCAGCGGGACCGCGGCGGCGCCCAGGACCAGCGATCGCTGCTGGAGGCCCTGACCCTGCCGATGACCGCGTGGGCGGAGCTGCAGGCCCACACCCACGAGCGCGGGCTGGAGTTCCTCTCGACCCCCTTCGACGTCGACAGCGCCCACGCCCTCGCCGAGCTGGGCCTGCCCGCGATGAAGGTGTCCAGCGGCGAGCTCACCAACCTGCCCTACCTGCGCGAGATCGCCGCCCTCGGCGTCACGATGCTCGTCTCCACCGGGATGGGCACGGCCGACGAGGTCGCGGCCGCCGTGCAGGCCTGCTCCGCGGCCCCCGGGCTCGTGCTCTTCCACTGCGTCTCCGCCTACCCCGCCCCCATCGAGGAGTGCAACCTGCGCGCGATCCCGGCGATGCAGGAGGCCCACGAGGTGCCCGTCGGCTGGTCCGACCACACGCCCGGCCTGCAGACGGCCCTCGGCGCTGTCGCCCTGGGGGCACCCGTCCTCGAGAAGCACTTCACGCTCGACCGCACCATGCCCGGCCCGGACCACATGGCCAGCCTGGAGCCCGCCGAGCTCGCGGACTACGTGCGCTCGACCAAGGCCCTCGCCGTCGGGCTCGGCGACGGGGTCAAGGTGCGCCAGCCGTCCGAGCAGGACAATGCCGTGCTGGTCCGGCGCAGCTGGCACGCCGGGCGCGACCTCCGCGCCGGGGAGCGCCTGGAGGGCGCCGACCTGTCGCTCCTACGTCCCGAGGGGGGCATCAGCCCCGCCGTCGACATCCGCGGACGCGTGCTCGTTCGCGACGTCGCCGCGGGGGCCCAGATCGTCGACGCCGACCTCGCGGACGTCGCACCGCAGGCCGGGGCGGCCCGATGACGCAGGGATCCCGGACGGTGGCCGTCTTCGTCGGCACGCGGGCCGACCTGGGGCCGCTGTCGCCGGTCATCTCGGCGCTCGCCGACGACCCCGACGTCGAGCTGCACATTCTGACGGGCGTGGCCTACGACGTCGGCTCGCTCGCGTCGACGCTGCAGGACGTCGCGCCTCGCGCCCGGACCGAGGGGCGGCTGCACGCCCTCTGCCCCCCGGTCGAGCACCTCGACCCGCACGCCGTGGTCCGGCACGGCGCGCGCCTCGCCGAGGGGGCGGCGCGGCTGCTGCCCGAGCTGCGTCCCGACACGCTCGTGGTCCTCGGGGACCGCTGGGAGCTCCTCTACGTGGTGCCGGCGGCCTTCCTGCTCGGCATACCCGTCGTGCACCTGCACGGGGGAGAGGTGACCGAGGGGGCGGTCGACGAACGCGTCCGGCACGCCGTCACCAAGCTCGCCGACCAGCACTGCGTCGCGTCGCCCGACGCCGCCCGCCGGGTGCGGCAGATGGGGGAGCCCGCGGAGCGGGTGCACGTCACCGGAGCGCCCGGCCTGGACCGGCTGGCCTCCTCGACCGCCCTCAGCGACGCCGAGCTCGCCGACCTGCTCGGGGTGCCGGTCCTGCGGCCGCTCGCGCTGTTCACCTACCACCCGCCCACCGCCGAGGGCGAGGTCCCGGTCGCGCAGTGGGCGTCCGAGGCGCTCCGCGCGACCCTCGACACCTGCGGCACCGTGATCGCGACCCACCCCGGCCTCGACCCCGGCCGCGAGGAGATCCTCGCCGTCCTCGAGCAGGCCGCTCTCGAGCACCCCGAGCTCGTGGTCGTCGAGTCCCTCGGCAGCCGCTACCCCCGCGCCCTGCACGCCGTCGACGTCGTCGTCGGCAACTCCTCGTCCGGCATCATCGAGGCCGCCAGCGCCCACGTGCCCGCTGTCGACGTCGGTGAGCGGCAGCGGGGACGCCTGCGGGGCGACAACGTGATCCACGCCGCCGAGGGCTACGACGCCGTGCGGGCAGCCATCGAGCAGGCCCTGTCGCCCCAGGGGCGGGCGGCGGCAGCGGCGGCGGACAACCCCTATGGTCGGGGGGACGCCGCCGCGCGGGTCCTGGCGGTGGTCCGCCGGGCTCCGACGGGGGGCCGCACCAAGCCGTTCGCCGAGATCGAGGGAGCCGACCGATGACCGCGCGCGACCTGCACCGCACCTGCATCGCCGAGATGGGCACGATCCGTGAGGCCCTCGAGGTGATCGACGCGGCCGCGACCACGGTCGCGCTCATCACCTCTCCCGACGGCGTCCTGCAGGGCCTGCTCACCGACGGAGACATCCGGCGTGCCCTGCTGGCCGGCGCTGCGCTCGACGACCCGGCCCTGCCCTTCGCCACCAAGACCCCGTCCACGGTCAGCGCGGGTTCCCCCCGCGCGCTCGTGCTCGACCTCCTGCGAGCCCGCCACCTCAACGTCGTCCCCGAGGTCGACGAGGGCGGACGGCTCGTCGGGCTGCACACCCTCTTCGACGTGGTCGGCAGCGAGCCGCTGCCCAACGTGGCGGTCATCATGGCCGGTGGCAGGGGCACCCGCCTGGGCGAGCTGACCAGGGACCGGCCCAAGCCGCTCATGACCGTCGCCGGACGCACGATCCTCGAGTGGATCATCCTCAACCTCGTCGGCGACGGCATCCGCGAGATCTACGTCAGCGTCAACTACCTCGCCGAGCAGATCGAGGAGCACCTGGGGGACGGGTCCCGGCTCGGCTGCCAGGTGCACTACCTGCGCGAGGAGCCGCACAACCCCCTCGGCACCGCCGGCTCGCTCACCCTCCTGCGCGACCGCCGCCCGGACCTGCACGACCCCGTCCTGGTGATGAACGGCGACCTCATGGTCCAGTTCGGTGCCCAGGAGCTGATCGACCGGCACGAGCGCAGCGGTGCGCGCCTGACCATGGCGACCCGCAGCTACCAGCACGAGATCCCGTTCGGGGTCGTCGACTGCGACGACGCGGGCTTTGTGACCGGGATCAGCGAGAAGCCGACCATCAGTGTCGACATCAACACCGCGGTGTATGCCGTGGACGCCGACGCCCTCGAGCTCCTCCCGGACGGGCGTCCCAGCACGATGCCGGAGCTCGTGCAACAGTTGCTGGACCGTGGCGACCGCGTCGCCACCTGGACGATGTCATCGGATTGGATCGATGTGGGCACCCCCAAGGACCTTGCCCGCGCGAAAGGACAGGCGTGAAAATGACCGCACCGCAGCAGGACTCGTCCTCCGGGGCCACTCTCAAGGGCAAGCAGGTCCTGGTGACGGGCTCGGACGGGTTCATCGGCTCGCACCTCGTCGAGCGGCTCGTCGCCGACGGGGCTCAGGTCAAGGCCTTCTGCCTCTACAACTCCAACGGGTCCTTGGGCTGGCTCGACGAGTCACCGAGCTTCCAGCAGGCGCTGAAGGACGGTCAGGCCGAGGTGGTCCTCGGCGACATCCGCGACCCCGAGCACGTGCTGGCGTCCGTGGCGGGCATGGACGTCGTCCTGCACCTCGCGGCCCTCATCGCCATCCCCTTCTCCTACGTCGCGCCCCGGTCCTACGTCGAGACCAATGTCATCGGGACGCTCAACGTCCTCGAGGCCGTCCGTCGCCACGGCACGCCGAGGATGGTCAACACCTCCACCTCCGAGGTCTACGGCACCCCCAAGGAGGTGCCCATCACCGAGACCCACGAGCTGCGCGGCCAGTCCCCGTACTCCGCCACCAAGATCAGCGCGGACAAGATGTGCGAGTCCTACGCGTTGTCCTTCGAGACGCCGGTGACGATCCTGCGCCCGTTCAACACCTACGGCCCGCGCCAGTCGACCCGCGCGGTCATCCCGACGGTGCTGTCGCAGATGCTCGTCGGAGCCGAGGAGATCCGGCTCGGGGCCGTCTCGCCGAAGCGCGACTTCACCTTCGCGACCGACACCGCCGACGGCTTCGTGCGCGCCGCGCTCACCGACGTCGCCCCCGGCGAGGTCATCCAGCTCGGCACCGGTCGCACGGACTCCATCGGCGAGATCGTGGAGATCTGCAAGCAGGTCACCGGCTCGACCGCCCGCATCGTCACCGACGAGGACCGCCTCCGCCCGCCCGGCTCCGAGGTCGAGATCCTGCTCTCCGAGCCCCGCAAGGCCAAGGAGCTGCTGGGCTGGGAGCCCACGGTCTCGCTCGAGGACGGGCTGGCCCAGGTGGCCGAGTGGCTGCGTCCCCGGGTCGACGCCGACAAGGCCGCGAGGTACCACCGATGAGCGACGCCGAGACCGCCCGGCACAGCGTGGGCGGGGAGGCCAACGCCCCGAGCGCCTTCGAGCAGGGCTTCGTGCCGCTGTCCGTCCCCAACATCGGCGAGCTGGAGCGGCGCTACGTGCTCGAGGCCGTCGAGTCCGGCTTCGTGTCCTCGGTCGGACCGTTCGTGTCCGAGTTCGAGGAGCGCTTCGCAGAGTATGTCGGCGCCGGCTACGCCGTCGCGACCTCCTCGGGCACGGCCGCGCTGCACGTCGCGCTGATCCTGCTCGGGGTCGAGCGCGACGACGAGGTGATGGTCAGCGACTTCACGTTCGTCGGGTCGATCAACCCGATCGCCTACCTCGGAGCGCGTGCCGTCCTGGTGGACAGCGACGCCTCCTGGGACCTCGACCCCGACCTGGTGGAGCGCGAGCTGCAGCGTCGCGCCGACGCCGCCGAGCCCCTGCCCAAGGCCCTGGAGGTCGTGCACGTCCTCGGGCAGCCGGCCGACATGGGGCGGCTGCTCGAGGTCTGCGACCGCTTCGGCGTCGCCGTCCTGGAGGACGCCGCGGAGTCCCTCGGCGCCACCTGGACGAGCGGGGCGCTGGCGGGCCGTCATACGGGCACCGTCGGTCGGATCGGCTGCTACTCGTTCAACGGCAACAAGGTCGCCACCACCGGAGGCGGCGGGATGATCGTCACCGACGACGAGGCCCTCGCGCGCCGGGCCAAGCACCTCACGACCCAGGCCAAGGTCCCCGACATCGGTTACCTGCACGACGAGGTCGGCTACAACTACCGCCTCACCAACATCGCCGCCGGGCTCGGTCTGGCCCAGCTGGAGCGGCTGCCCGGCTTCCTCGAGGCGAAGCATCGCATCGCCCGTCGCTACGACGAGGCCTTCGCCGACCTGCCGCTCACGCTTCCCCCGCGTATCGAGGGCACCGAGTCCAACGACTGGCTCTACTCCGTCCTCGTGCCCGAGGACAAGGGCGGCCGGGACGCGTTCATCGCGCACCTGAAGTCGCACCGGGTCCAGGGACGCGCCTTGTGGCGCCCCCTGCACGCGCAGCCGCCGTTCGCGGGGTCGAGCACTCTCGGCGGTGCCGTGGGGGACGACCTGTTCGCTCGTGGCGTGTCCCTGCCGTGCTCCACCGACCTGACCGAGGCCGATCAGCAGCGGGTCGTCGAGGCCGTCCTGGCCTTCTTCGCCTGACCCGTCCGCGCGCTGGCCCGTCCGCCATGATGACGGGGCGCCGGAGGCAACCGCTGATCGGGCGAGGTCTCGGGCACCTGCCGCCGGGTCGGGGCCTGAGGAGGGCCGTATGGCGGTCCGCACCCCCATGCAGTGGACCCCCGAGTCGAACGCCGGCTCCAGCACGGCGGGGGTCCGCACGGCAGCGACCCCGACTCGCAGTACGCCTTCGTGCGGGACCTGATCTTCCGCTACCGCCAGCACCCGGAGCTGGGGTGGGGGCTCCACGAGGTCATCGATCGAGGTCGTTCTCTACGGCTACCGGTGGCCCCGGCGTGCACGGCCCGGACGGCCGCCGACTCTACTGATCCGTGCCCTCCCCCTTGCCGCGATCGTGAGGGTCTGGTCCGACATCCTCGGTCCAAACCCTCACGATTTCTGGGGGTGGCGAAGTCAGGCGGGGACGACGACCCCGGCGCGCAGGAGGGCCCGCGCGGCCTCCTGCCCCAGCTCGGCGGCGGTGGTCTCTCCGCCCTCCAGCATGATGTCGACGGCGGGCCGGCCGGTCGCGGCGATCCGCTGCAGCCCGAGGCGGCTGTCCAGCATGATCTGGGCGTCGTCGGCCGGGACCGGGGAGACCGTCACCCGCAGGTGCGGGCGCAGGCGGAGCCGCGACGCGTCGTCGAGGTCGAGCGCGGCCTGCACCTGCGCGATGGGGGAGATCGGCGAGAGTCGGCGGCTCGACTCGTCGCGGCGGGTCAGGGCGCGAGAGATCGCGGCGTCGTCGAGCTGCTCGATCGCGCGCACCAGCGCCTCCCGCGCGACGGCGAACCCGCTCGTGTCCGAGGCGATGTCGACGCCCAGCGCCAAGGACCGCCGGACCTGCAGGTCGGCGGCCGCCCGGTCGAGGGCGAGCTGGCCGATGACCTCGGCGGCGGCATACGGCGTCCAGGTGTGGACCCCGATGGTGACGTGCGAGGAGATCTCGCCGAAGGTCGAGGCCGCGTGGATCGTGCCCCGCGGGAGGTAGAGGACGTCGCCGGGCTCGAGGGTCACGTCGAGGATCGGCTCGGCCCGGGCAGCCTCCTCGACCTCGCTGCGTCGCTCGGCCCACGGGTGGTGCCGCAGCGGGGCCTCCAGCACGGGGGCGTGCAGGACCCAACGCTTGCGGCCGCTGGTCTGCACGACGAAGACGTCGTGGACGTCGTAGTGGTCGGCGAAGCCCTGGCTCTGCGGCGGCGTGATGTAGGCGTTGATCTGGACGGGGTGGCCGAGGTCGACGGCCAGCTGCTGCCCGAGGTCCACGAGTGGCGGCCAGGTGCGGTGCAGGCCCTGCGCGACGATCGTGGCCCCGCCCGCGAACTCGCGGTGGAGCTGGTCGTCCCCGACCTGGTCGCGCACGCTGGCCCCGACACCGCCCGCCGTGGTGAACAGGCTGTCGGGCAGCGGGGACCCGTCCTTGGCCAGCCGCAGGAAGGGCGCCCTCAGACCGCGACGGGACACCATCTCGTCCACCGCGCCGGGACCGAACAGGTCGGTGAAGTCCCGTCCGTCCTCGGCCAGGGCCTCGGCGCCCGTGCGCAGCAGCGGACGACGGCCCCAGACCTCGGCGGCGAAGGTCTCGACGTCGCCGACGAGGCGGGCGAGCGCCGGGCGGGCGCTCGCCTCCTCACCGGCGGGGGTGGTCGTGCGACTCGCGGTGCCGGCCGTCATGCCCCGGGCTCGATCGTGGGACCGCGTCCCTCGGACTGGTCCTCGTCGAGGTCGGCGCCGGCGAGCTCGGGGTCGTCCCCGTCCGTCGAGGGGGTGGTCTCGTCGGCGTCCCCCGACTGACCGGTGCTGCTCTCGTCCTGGGTGGGGTAGAGCCCGGAGCGCGACACCTGGCCGGCGTCTCCGTCCTGGGCCTGGTCCATCACCGAGGGCTCCTCGGGCTGCTGCGTGGTCATGCCTGCCTCCTCGCGTCGCGGATCTGGTGCCTGGACCATACCGAGCCGAGGCCCCCGGCATACGTGGCAGGTGGTGAGGGACACGCCTCCCGGCCGCCGCCGGGAGACCCGGGCGCAGGTAGGCTCGGCCCGTGGCTTCCAACACCGACTTCGACCTGTTCACGACCTCCGAGGAGCACGAGGAGCTCCGCGCGATGCTGCGCGAGGTGGTCGCCGACAAGATCGCCCCCGCTGCCGCCGAGGTGGACGAGCAGGGGGTCTTCCCCCAGGTCGCCTACGACGCCCTGCGCCAGGTCGACCTGCAGGCGCCGCACGTCGCCGAGGAGTACGACGGCGTGGGCCTGGACGCCCTCGGCACCTGCATCGTCATCGAGGAGGTGGCCCGCGGGTGCGCCTCCTCCTCGCTGATCCCCGCGGTCAACAAGCTCGGCTCGATGCCGGTGATCCTGGCCGGCTCGGAGGAGGTCAAGCGCCGCTACCTGCCGCCGATGGCCCGCGGCGAGGCGATGTTCTCCTACGGCCTGTCCGAGCGGGAGGCCGGGTCCGACACGGCCGGCATGCGTACCCGGGCCCGCCGCGAGGGCGACGACTGGATCCTCAACGGCACCAAGGCCTGGATCACCAACGCCGGGGTCTCGGAGTTCTACACCGTCCTCGCGGTCAGCGACCCCGACGGCCGCCGCGGCGCCAACGTCACCGCCTTCGTGGTGGAGAAGGGCGACGAGGGCTTCGGCTTCTCCGAGCCCGAGCGCAAGCTCGGCATCAAGGGCAGCCCCACCCGCGAGCTGCACCTCGACAACGTCCGCATCGGCGATGACCGCCGCGTGGGCGAGGTCGGCGACGGCCTCAAGATCGCGCTGCGCACCCTCGACCACACCCGCATCACGATCGGCGCCCAGGCCGTCGGCATCGCGCAAGGAGCCCTCGACGCGGCCGTGGCCTACGTCAAGGAGCGCAAGCAGTTCGGCAAGGCGATCGCGGAGTTCCAGGGCATGCAGTTCATGCTCGCGGACATGGCCATGGAGCTGGAGGTGGCGCGGCAGATGGTCTACGTCGCCGCCGCGAAGTCCGAGCGCGGCGACGCCGACCTGCCGTTCTTCGGCGCAGCCGCCAAGTGCTTCGCCTCCGACATGGCGATGAAGGTCACCACCGACGCGGTCCAGGCCCTCGGCGGCGCCGGCTACACCAAGGACTTCCCGGTCGAGCGGATGATGCGCGACGCCAAGATCACCCAGATCTACGAGGGCACCAACCAGGTGCAGCGCCTGGTCATGGCGCGTCAGCTGCTCAAGGGCTGACCGGCCGTATGACGCCCGACGCCTCCGTCGTCGCCGTGGTCGTGACCTGGAACCGCCACGACCTGCTCCTCGAGGTGCTGGGGGCGCTGCGCGCCCAGACCCTGCCGGTCTCGCGGGTCGTCGTCGTCGACAACGCCTCCACGGACGGCACCGCCGAGACCCTGCGGTCCCAGGCCGACGACGTCGTGACCGTCACCGCGCGCACCAACACCGGTGGCGCCGGGGGTTTCGCGCTCGGCATACGGCGGGCTCTCGAGCTGGGGTGCGACGCGGTCTGGCTCATGGACGACGACACCGTGCCGGAGCCCGGGGCGCTCGCCGCCCTCGTCCGGGCCCGCGACGAGTTCCCCCTCGGCACACCGGCCGTCGTGGCCAGCCGGGTCGTGTGGACCGACGGGCGCGACCACCCGATGAACACCCCTCGGCCGTCGCCGTTCGCGTCGTCGGGGGAGCGGGAGGCGGCGGCGTCGGTCGGCTGCGTGCCGGTGCGGTCCGCGTCCTTCGTGTCGATCCTGTGCGACGGCGCCGCGGTCCGGGAGCGGGGGCTGCCGGTGGCCGACTACTTCCTGTGGAACGACGACTTCGAGTACTCCACGCGCCTGATCCGGGGTGGTCACGGTCTGGCCTGCCCGGCATCCGTCGTCGTGCACAAGACGCGGACCTTCGGGTCGACCGACGCCGACCCGGGGCCACGCTTCTACTACGAGGTGCGCAACAAGGTGTGGATGTGGACGCGCTCGCGCTCGCTCTCTCCGGTGGAGAAGGCCGTCTACGGCGGCTCCTCGCTGCTGCGGTGGGGGCGGACCGTCGCGCGGTCGCGGGACCGGGGAACGCTGGTGCAGGGCCTGGTCAGGGGCCTGCGCGACGGGGTGGTCCGTGGCCCGCGACGCACGGAGGACGTACTGGCCGAGGCCGTGGGGGAGCAGGCGTGACCGAGGTGAGCGGGCTGCCGTTCAGCGTGCTGATGTGCGTCTACCGCGGCGACGACCCGGAGCACCTGCGCGAGGCCCTCGACTCCGTGACGGTGGAGCAGACGCGGCGCCCCGCGCAGGTCGTGCTGGTGCAGGACGGCCCGGTGCCGACCCCGCTCGACGAGGCGATCCAGCGGCTGGTGGCGGGGGCGGTGGTGCCGGTGGAGCTCGTGCGCCTGCCGGTCAACCGCGGTCTCGGGGTCGCCCTCACCGCTGGGCTCGCGCGATGCGCCCACGACGTGGTGGCCCGCATGGACGCCGACGACATCGCGCTGCCCGAGCGGTTCGCGGTGCAGCTGCCCGTCATCGAGCGGGGCGCCGACGTGGTGGGGTCGGGGATGCTGGAGATCGGGCGCGGTCGCGACGACGTGGTCGGTCGCCGGGTGCCGCCGCTGACCCCCGAGCGGATCGTCGAGTCCTCCCGGATGGCGCAGCCGTTCAACCACCCGACCGTGGTCTACCGCCGGTCTGCCGTCGAGGCCGCGGGGGGCTACCAGGACTTCAAGCAGATGGAGGACTACCTCCTGTTCGCCCGGATGATCCAGGGCGGGGCGCGGGTGGCCAACGTCGCCGACCCCCTGCTGTGCTACCGGGTGGGCGAGGGCGCCTACGCCCGGCGGGGCGGGTGGTCGATGCTGCGCACCGAGCTGGCCCTGCAGCGGCGCTTCCTCCGGATGGGGTTCACGACCCCGGCGCAGTGCGTGCGCAACGTGCTCGTCCGCGGGGTCTACCGCCTGGTGCCCGAGCAGCTGCGGCGTGTGGCCTACGGCGCGATCATGGCGCGCCGCGGCGAGCGCTGACCCGCCTCGGACCGGTCCTCAGGGAGGGGCTGGTCGTTCTTGATCTTGTCGAAGAACGCCTGCGCCTTGGTCGTGTCCCACTTGACCGCCACGCCGGCCGCCGTGGGGTAGGCCGGGTTGGAGATCGGCACGACCAGCGACTGGCCGTCTGCGCCGGACGAGGCCCGCATGGCCTGCAGGACGCGGGTGAGGTCGGCCGGGGAGGTGCCGTCCCCGATCTTGACGCCCTCGGCCGCGCTGTGCGTGAAGCCCCAGTACCGCCAGGGGAGCAGGACGGTGGCAGGGCTGGCGGCCTTGCGCATGATGGCGCCGAGGAACTGGCGCTGGCGCTTGGCCCGACCGAGGTCGCCCTCGGGGTCGGAGTACCGCGACCGCACGAAGCCCAGCGCCTGCGGCCCGCTGAGCGTCTGCTCGCCCTTCGTGAGGTTGATGCCGGCCTTCTCGTCGACCATGTCGAACGGCACGTTCACGGACACGCCGCCGAGCGAGTCCACGACCCTGGCGAACCCGCCGAAGCCGATCTCGACGTAGCCGTCCACGTGCACGCCGGTCGCCTGCTCCACGGTCTCGACGAGCAGCGTCGGCCCCCCGATGGAGTAGGCGGCGTTGATCTTGTTGCGGTGGTGTCCCGGGATCGGCACGTAGGAGTCGCGCGGCAGCGACACGAGCGCCGACCTCTGCCCGGTCTCGGAGACGTGGACGAGGATGATCGAGTCGGTCCGCTGCCCCGCGTCGTCGCCGGTCGCGAGCTGCTGCTGCTCCTCGGAGCTGAGCCCGGCCCGCGAGTCCGAGCCCACGAGCAGGTAGTTGAAGCCGCTCACCCGCGCGGGACGGTCCCCCGCAGGGGAGGCGTCCACGGTGGACACGGAGCTCCACGCGTGCAGCGGGGTGATGACGAGGAAGGCGATCCAGGCCAGCAGCGCCACGAGCAGCAGCGCCACCACCCGCCGACGGCGGTGCACCCGCCGCGGCGGGCGACCCGGTCGCGCGCCGTGGTGACGCTCCGGGGGCCGGGTCGGCGGCGGCTGGACGGGCCGGGGCGACTGGGCGGGCATCTGCCGGGTGCCGGAGCGGACGTCGTCCCCGTGGTCGTATGCCGCGCCCGCCGGGTAGGCCGGGCCGCCGTGACGGGGTTGGTCCCCCCAGCCGGCGTCGTGCCCGTCGCCCCGCCTGTCGTCAGGCATGTCATCACGGTCGCGGGATTCTTCAGGAGGGCGGCGACCGGTGATGCGACTCGCGCCCCCCAAAGGGTTGCGCGGGCTGGACATCCGGCCGCGACGCTTGCGCGTGTCGACGACGTAGGAATCGGTGTCGTCGTGCGGGTGTCGGTCGTCAGCGGGCGTCATCGGTCGGGCCGGCCTCCGGGTCGGGGACGTCGGTCATGTCTTCGGGACGCATCACCGTAGCCCCAGGTTGCCCCTGGGGCCTGGACGCCACCTCCGGGTGTCGGGCGGCGGCCTCGTCGAGGGCGATGCGGCGGGAGAGCCGGGTGAACCGCACGTCCATCTCGCGGAAGCGCAGGTGGGTGCTCATCATGTAGCCGAGGAAGGCGATCACCAGGATGTAGAGCACCAGGTCGGTGCCACGTCCGACGCCCACGGCCCGGGCCAGGCCGACCCAGACCGACGGGAAGATGATCGAGTACACCGCGAAGGCGGCGAACGCGAACATGCCGAGGCGGCGGATGGCCTGGGTGCGCGCACCCCGCGCCGTGGTCATCCGCAGGAGCACGACGACGACGGCGGCGATCAGCGCGAGCTGGATGAGGGCCTTCACTTGAACATCAGCTCCACGAGGATGTTGACCGAGTTCCACAGGGACTGGCCCTTGGAGACCGAGTAGTCGGTGTAGAGGATGTGGACCGGCTCCTCGGCGTATCGCACGCGTCGGCCGTCGATCTGCAGCGCCCCGATCTGCGCGACGATCTCCGAGGCGTGGGCCATGCGGTTCATCGTGATGTCGAGCCGCTCGACGACAGGCCTGGACAGCACCCGCAGCCCGTTGTGCGCGTCGGTGAGGCGGGTGCCGGTGGAGAGGTTGGTGTAGGCGACGGCCAGGCGCAGCACGAGCTTCTTGAGCGGGCTGGGCTGGGTGCGCTCGTCCAGGAACCGCGACCCGAAGATCACGTCGAGGTCGTCGCGGCGGATGCGGTCGAGCATCCGCAGGACGTCGTCCACCTGGTGCTGGCCGTCCGCGTCGAAGGTGACGACGTACTCCATCCCCGGGTCGGTCAGGGCGAACTCGAAACCGGTCTGCAGGGCGGCGCCCTGCCCCATGTTGACCGGGTGCTGGACGAGTCGGGCCCCGGCCGCGAGGGCGCGTGCCGCGCTCTCGTCCTTGGACCCGTCGTCGACGCACACGATGTTGGGGAAGGTCCGGCGGGCATGCGTGATGACGTCGCCGATCACCGTCGCCTCGTTGTAGAGGGGGACGACCAGCCAGACGTTCTCGTTCACGCGCGCCACGATACGTGCCTTTCCGCGGAGGCGGTCGGCGCCATGCGGGCGGGGAGGCGCGAGCGGTCGCGCACGCCCGTCTAGGGTGGGCGCATGACCGATCGGGCCGTCACCGTCCTGCTGACCGTGTATGCCGGGGTGCGGGCACCTCACCTGCGGGAGGCCCTGGAGAGCGTGGCCGCCCAGACCCGGGTGCCCGACGAACTGGTGGTCGTGGCCGACGGCCCGCTCACTCCCGAGCTCGAGGCCGTGCTCGCGACGCACCGCCCGGCGTGTCGATCGCGGCTGGTCCGCCTGCCCCGCAACCTTGGGTCCGGACCGGCCTCCCAGGCGGGCATGGCGGCCGTCACCGGGGACTGGGTCGCCAGGGCCGACGCCGATGACGTGTCCGTCCCCCACCGCCTGGAGCGTCAGCTCGCGGCGCTCGACGAGGCGCAGGCCGCGGGACGCCCGCTGGACGTCGTGGGTGCCGCGATGACCGAGTTCTCCGACGCGGGAGACCTGGCGGGCGCAGGCGGGGGCAGGCCTGCCGGGCGTCAGGTGCTGGGGGTGCGCAGGCTCCCCTCCGGCCACGACGCGATCGCGGCGTACCTGCGGATCAACAACCCGATCAACAACCCGACCCTGCTCGTCCGCGCGCAGGCCGTGAGGGCGGTCGGCGGGTATCGCGCGGTCCCGTTCATGGAGGACTACGACCTGATGGCGCGGCTCCTCGCCGCCGGCTGTCGCTTCGCCAACCTCGACGAGCCGCTCGTGCTCTTTCGCATGAGCGGCGAGACGATGAAGCGGCGCACGGGGGCCCGCATCCTGCAGGGGGAGTGGCAGATGCAGCGCAACCTCCAGGCGTACGGCATCACGCGGGGGTGGCAGCGCTGCCGTAACCTCGTGCTGCGCCTGGGGTTCCGACTCCTGCCGAGCGGGCTCCTGAACCGCGCGTACTCCGCTCTCTTCCGACGCTGAAGGACCCTCGTGGACATCCAGAACCACCACTACGGCCACGCCTCCGTCATGGCCCGCCACGCCGGCCTGTCCCGGCCCCGGCACGTGCGCGGTCTGCTGCAGCACGGCTGGACAGTGGAGTCACCCATGGCCACCCACTTCGCGGACTTCCCCGACGTCGAGGCGTCGGGACGTCGTGAGCTGTTCGTCTGGACCCACCACGCCCGGGGCTGGGACCCCGCGGAGGAGTCGCGCCGGACGCGGGCGGTCGGCGCGCCATGGGCCTACCTCGTGGCCGACGCCGCCCTGGACCTCACCCCGCCGGGGGAGGGCACGCTGATCTTTCCGCTGCACGGCTCGCACATCGACGCCGTGGTCGGTGACCAGGCCGCCCTGGCGCGCTACTACGCCGAGACCGAGGGGCCGTGCACGATCTCGGTGCACGTCGAGGACCTCGGCCGGCCCGAGGTGATCGAGGCCTGGACCTCGGCCGGTCACACCCTCGTGTCCGCGGGCGCGCGTGGCGACGTCGACTTCCTGCCCAGGATCCTGGCGATGATCCTGCGTCACCGCCGTGTCGTGTCCAACCGGCTCATGACCTCGATCCTGTATGCCGCGTCCATCGGTCGCGAGGTCGCGGTGCACGGTGACCCCCTGTCGTTCGCGTTCGAGAGCGACGCCGCGATCCGCCGGATCGAGGAGCTGTGGCCCGAGCTCCACGGCTCGCGCACCGACGGCGCCACCGTCCAGGCGATCGCCCGGGACGAGCTGGGCTTCCAGCACGTGCTGCCGGCGCGTGAGCTGCGCGAGGCCTTCGGCTGGGCGCGCCCGGTGAGCCCGGGCCCGGCCTTCGACTACTGGCTCCGCGCGCCGCTGCAGAAGGCCCTCAACGTCGTGGGCGTGGGCAGGCGTGACGAGGGGTTCGTGGCGGCCAAGGGACGACCGGACCCGATGCTGTGGCTGAGGCACCCCCTGTCCCACCTGCCCCGGGGGCTCCCGAGGCGCCTGCCCCAGGTGGACCCTTTGCCGGAGCCGCTGCACGTGGGCGACGCCCCGGTCCTGCCCTGAGCTCAGCCGCGCATGACGCGGACGAACCTCGCGCCGGCCAGCGCCACGCACAGCAGCGCCAGGGGCGCTCGGACGTACCACGCGGCGGCCCCCTCGATCGGTGCCAGGGCGCCGGCCACGCACAGCACGGTCCCGGTGGCGACGGCGGGCGCCATGGTCGCGGGCCGCCAGCGCTCCGAAGACACGTGGCGGGAGAGCAGCCAGGCGCCGAAGGCGAGCGCGGCGTAGGTCACGGTCATCCCGGCCGCGGTGACGGGGACGTCGCCGGTCCGGCTCAGGGCCACCGCGGCCAGGGTGCCGAGGATCACGCTGAGCGGCGTCACGACAGCGAGACCCGTGCTGCGACCCTCCGCGAAGACGAGGTGCACGCTGCCGAGATAGACCACGGAGAGAAGTCCCCCGAGCGCCATCCAGGCCACCGCCGGCGTCATGGAGGCCGGGTCGAAGCGCGCATCGGCGAGCACCACCAGCACGAGCGGTGCCACTGCCGACACGAAGCCGGAGGCCGCCGCCGTGATCAGGGCGATGTCGCGCCCGGTTCCCTCGATCAAGGGGGCGCGCTCACCCCTGGGCGCGGCGTAGACGAGCGGCGCCCACGCGTTGTTGAGCGCCGTGGTCAGGACGCTGGGGGCCGATCCGAGGAGGATCGCCAGCTGCATGCGACCGGCGTCGGTCGTCCCGAAGGCATGGTTGACGACGAACACGAGCACGGCCGTCGAGAGGTACAGCCCGACCGCGTGCGGGACGGTGGGGACGCCGATGCGCAGGGCACGGGTCAGGTCTCCCCGCTGGGGCCGTGGGCGGGCGCCCCGGACGGTGAGGGCCAGGCCCAGCACCCCTGCCAGGAGATAGCCTGCGGCCAGGCCCGCGACGTAGTCGACGGCGGTCGCGCGATGGAGCAGCACCAGGCCCAGACCGATGACCGGGCCCCCCAGCGTGGCCACGAGCGCCAGCGCGACGAAGGGCAGCGGCCGGTCGACGACGCGCAGGAAGGCCTGGGCGTTCGCCATACCGGCGAATCCCGCCGCCGCGACGCAGCCCAGCGCCACCAGCCAGGGGTCGTGGACGCGCACGACGAGGTCCAGCGCGGGCGCCGCGACCGCGGCGAGCACGCACAGGCCTGCCGCGATGGCCGAGGCCCGCACGGTGAGGGCCGAGGCCCCAGGCACCCCGGACGCCTCGATCAGACCGTGCCGCGTGATGGCTGCGGCCAGCCCGAGGCTGCAGACCAGCATGGTGACCTGGATGAGCTGGATGAGGAGCGAGACCCGGCCGAACTCCACGCTCCCCACCGCGCGGGTCACCGCCGGCGTCACGAGGGCGTTCGCCAGGATCGGTGCCGCGGTGCCGATGGTGTAGACCATGCCGCGTCCGAGGACCGCCCTGCTGCTGCCGTTCGCGGCCGTCGAGCTCATGGCGCAAGGCAACCACGACCCACGCCTCGGCCTCACCTCGGACACGCGACCGGCAGCCACCGAGCCGACTACAGGGGGTGAAGTAGGGTGAAGCGACACCTCGCCGCACACCTCTTGGGAGTATCGCGTGAACCCAGATCTCGTCGTCGTCGGCGCCGGCCTCTTCGGGCTGACCGTCGCCCAGCAGGTGGCGGAGCGCTTCGGCCGCAAGGTCCTGGTCCTGGACCGTCGCCGCCACGTGGGGGGCAACGCCTACAGCGAGATCGACCCCGAGACGGGGATCGAGGTGCACAAGTACGGCGCGCACCTGTTCCACACGTCCAACGAGCGGGTGTGGGACTACGTCAACCGGTTCACGTCCTTCACGGGCTACCAGCACCGCGTCTACACCAGCCACGGCGGCGAGGTCTACCCCATGCCGATCAACCTCGGCACGATCAACCAGTTCTTCCGCGCCGCTTACTCCCCGGACGAGGCACGGGCCCTGATCCGTGAGCAGTCTGCCGAGCTGGGCGACAAGGAGCCCGAGAACTTCGTCGAGAAGGGCGTCTCGCTGATCGGCCGACCGCTCTACGAGGCGTTCATCGCCCACTACACCGCAAAGCAGTGGCAGACGGACCCGGAGAAGCTGTCGGCCGACATCATCAGCCGCCTCCCCGTGCGCTTCACCTACGACAACCGCTACTTCAACGACACCTACGAGGGTCTGCCCACCCGTGGCTACACCCACTGGCTGCAGACCATGGCCGACCACCCGGGCATCGAGGTGCGCCTCGAGACGGACTTCTTCGACGAGAGCCAGGACCTGTCCAAGGGCAACGTCGTCGGCAACGTCCCCGTCGTCTACACCGGCCCCGTCGACCGTTACTTCGACTACCAGGCGGGCCGCCTCGGCTGGCGGACCATCGACCTGGAGGAGGAGCGCCTGGACGTCGGTGACTTCCAGGGGTGCCCGGTGATGAACTACCCGGACGCAGACGTGCCGTTCACACGCATCCTGGAGTTCCGCCACTTCCACCCCGAGCGGGACATGGCCAAGGACAAGACGATCATCCACCGCGAGTACTCCCGCTTCGCCGGTGACAGCGACGAGCCGTACTACCCGGTCAACACCCCCGAGGACCGCCAGCAGCTGCTGGCCTACCGCGACCTGGGGCGTGCGGAGCAGGGGGTCCTGTTCGGGGGCCGCCTCGGCACCTACAAGTACTTCGACATGCACATGGCCATCGGCGCCGCGCTCAGCATGGTCGACAACAAGCTCGCCCCGCACTTCGAGCGCGGCGAGGCGCTGGTCAGTGGAGGAGTGGACGCGTGAGCGAGGCTGGGACCACCATGACGACCCGACGTCCGATTCGTGGACGTCGCCCCGTCGACGATCTCGCTGGCGAGGGTCGACGCACGGCGATGCGGGTCATCTTCCCGTACGACGGCGACCTGGACACCCTCAACCTGTACATCGACCTGCCGAAAGGTGCCAGCCAGGAGGAGGTCCACCCCGACGACGTCCTGGGACGGCACAGCGTGCGCGTCCGCCCGGGTCGACGACTGTCCATGGGGTCCTACTTCAACGCCTTCCCGGCGTCCTACTGGCGACGGTGGACGGTGGCGACCGAGACCCGCCTGACGGTCCGCACGCGAGGCGAGGGCGCGGTGATCGTCTACCGCTCCAACGCGCGCGGCAACCAGCAGCGTGTGGACTCCGTGCGTGTGGACGGCGAGACCACGTCCACGTTCGACCTGCCGTTCACGACCTTCGGCGACGGCGGCTGGTACTGGTTCGACCTCGTGGCGGGGACCGACGGCATGGTCCTCGAGGGCGCCGACTGGTCCGTCGCCGAGAGCGACCGCCCCTACGGGACGGTCAGCCTGGGTGTCACGACCTTCAACCGGGCCGACTACTGCGTCCGCAACATCGGCGTGGTCGCCGACGACGAGGACCTGCGCGCCGTCCTCGACGAGATGATCATCGTCGACCAGGGCACCAAGCTGGTCGAGGACGAGCCCGAGTTCCCCGCGCTCGCAGAGCGGATGGGGGAGCAGCTGCGCGTCATCCGGCAGGACAACCTCGGTGGCTCGGGTGGGTTCGCCCGCAACCAGTACGAGGCGGCCGTGGGAGGCAGGAGCGACTACGTCGTCATGCTCGACGACGACATCCAGCTCGAGCCCGAGTCCATCATCCGCATCACGACCTTCGCCGACCTGTGCCGCAGGCCCACCCTGGTGGGCGGCCACATGTTCGACCTGCTCAACAAGTCGGTCCTGCACACCTTCGGCGAGATCGTCGATCCCTACCGCTGGCAGCCCGCGCTGCCGGGGCCCGACCAGTACCTTGGTCACGACTTCGCGCGGACCCCGCTGCGCAAGACGGCCTGGATGCACCAGCGCGTCGACGTCGACTACAACGGCTGGTGGATGTGCCTCATCCCCACCCAGGTCATCCGTGAGATCGGGCTGTCCCTGCCCGTCTTCATCAAGTGGGACGACGCCGAGTACGGCCTGCGCGCGAAGGCGGCGGGCTACCACACGGTCTCGCTGCCGGGGGCGGCCTGCTGGCACGTCTCCTGGATCGACAAGGACGACCTGGTGGGGTGGCAGGCCTACTTCCACACCCGCAACCGGCTCATCTCCGGCCTGCTCCACAGCCCGTACCCCTACGGTGGCGAGCTGGTCCGCCGGGCAGAGATGGACGACGTCAAGCACCTGGTCTCCATGCAGTACTACACGGTCGAGGGGCGTCTGCAGGCGCAACGAGACCTGCTGGCCGGTCCGGACCGTCTCCACGAGATCCTCCCTCAGCGCCTCCCGGAGCTCCGGGCCCGTATGGCGAACCACGACGACAGCACGCTGCGGCCCGAGGTGGACGAGTTCCCGCAGGTGCATGCGCCCAAGCCGCGTCGTCCACGCAGGTGGGGGACCCCGTCGATGAGCCGGATGGTCCTCGAAGGGGG
Organism: Arsenicicoccus cauae; assembly: GCF_043162025.1. Lineage (NCBI taxonomy): Bacteria > Bacillati > Actinomycetota > Actinomycetes > Micrococcales > Intrasporangiaceae > Arsenicicoccus > Arsenicicoccus cauae. The sequence goes on from NZ_CP171001.1 coordinate 1,879,714, forward strand.
CAAGGCCGTGGCCCGGCAGTTCCTCCCGCTGCGTGAGGGCGCCGAGCACAACCCGCAGACCCTGATCGCCCACAAGGACAACAAGTGGTGGAACGTCGCCCAGTACGACAGCGCGCTGGTGACGAACGCCGAGGGCACCGGCATCGCGTGGTACCGCCGCAAGCCGGAGCTCATGCGGTCCATGCTGCGTGAGTCGGCGACCAACCACGCCAGGATCCTCGCCGAGTTCCCCAGGCTCCGTCAGGCCTACCAGGAGGCTCTGCCCCGCATCACGTCCTTCGAGGCGTGGGAGCGGACCTTCGGCATCGAGCCGCGGGACCGCGGCACCGAGCAGTGAGGACGAGCAGCGCTCCGTGGACAACCCCTCGTCGATCACCGCACAACCCTTCCGGGAGCCCGGCCACAGCGCTGGGCTCCTGGAGATCCCGAAGTGGCGGTTCCTGCTCCGGCTCCTAGTCCGCAAGGAGCTGCGCGTGCGCTACCGCGGCTCCGCCCTCGGGCTGCTGTGGAGCTATGTCAAGCCGGCGGTCCAGATCGTGGTGTTCTACCTCGCCCTCGGCAAGTTCCTCCGGCTCGAGGAGTCGATACCGAACTACGTGATCTATATGTTCGGCGGCATCGTCATGATCAACTTCTTCAACGAGGTCTTCGGCAACACCACGAAGTCCATCGTGTGGAACGCCGACCTCGTCAAGAAGATCTACCTGCCCCGTGAGCTGTTCCCGGTGGCGAGCGTCTGGGTGGCCTTCGTGCACTTCGTCCCGCAGCTGCTGGTACTGCTGGTCGGGGCCCTGATCGCGGGGTGGCGGCCCGGCCCGCTCAACCTGCTGGCCGGCCTCGGGTGCGTGACCATCGTCGGTGTCCTCGCGCTCGGGATGGGGCTGCTCTTCGGGTCGATGAACGTCCTGTTCCGCGACGCCGAGAACTTCGTCGACCTGATCGTCATGGTGGCGACCTGGCTGTCGCCGGTGCTCTACACCTGGCAGAAGGTGCACGACGAGGTGCCGGGGTGGGCCTGGACGATCTACCAGGCCAATCCCCTCACCGCTGCCGTCGAGCTGGCGCACTACGCCTTCTGGATCCCCACGTCCGGCGTCGTGCCCGCCGGGCAGGATGCCGCGGTGCTGATGCCTCCCCACTGGGTGTGGTGGAGCGCGCTCGGCCTGGCGGTGTCGTCCCTCGTCCTGCTGCTCGGTCAGCTCGTCTTCCGCCGGCTCGAGGGCCGGTTCGCCCAGGAGCTGTGACCGTGACCGACACGCCTGCCGACCTCACCGTGGTCCGCGTCGACCACGTCGACAAGCGCTTCACGCTGCGGCACTCCCACTCGCTCAAGGAGTGGGCCATGTGGACCGTGCGCGGACGCAAGGGGGAGCTTTCCGAGACCTTCCTGGCCCTCGAGGACATCAGCCTCCAGATCGAGCGCGGCGAGTCCGTCGGGCTCCTGGGCTTCAACGGTTCCGGCAAGTCCACGCTGCTCAAGCTGCTGTCGGGCGTCATGCTGCCCGACCGGGGCACCGTCGGGATCCGGGGTCGGATCGCCGGGCTGATCGAGGTGGGCGCGGGCTTCCACCCTGACCTCACCGGCCGGGAGAACGTCTATCTCAACGGCTCGATCCTCGGCATGTCCGAGGCGGAGATCGACGCCAAGTTCGACGCCATCGTGGCGTTCAGCGAGATCGAGAAGTTCATCGACACCGAGGTGAAGTTCTACTCCTCCGGCATGTTCTTGCGCCTGGCCTTCGCGGTCGCCGCTCACTCGGAGCCGGACATCTTCCTCATCGACGAGATCCTCGCGGTGGGCGACGAGCCCTTCCAGCGCAAGTGCCTGGACCGCGTCGCCGAGCTCAAGGCCCAGGGGCAGACCCTGGTCGTCGTCACCCACGACCTCGACATGGTCCAGCGGGTGTGCGACCGGGGCGTGGTGCTCGAGCGCGGGCAGCTCGTGCACGACGGTCCCATCGGGTCCGCGGTCGAGCACCTGCGCGGCGGCCGGCCATGACCTGGGTGTCGTTCCTGCCGTCGCTCGTCCTGGCCGGGCTGCTCGTCATGGTCCCGGGGCTTGCGGCGGGAGCCGTCGCCGGTCTGCGACGGGACGCCCTGTGGGGTCTGGCTCCGCTGCTGTCCCTCACCGGCATCGCCCTCGGCGTCCTCCTGGGCCCGAGGCTGGGACTGGCGTGGGGGCTCGCCCCGGTCGCGGTCGGCAGCCTGGTCCTGTGCGCGGTGACCGCCGCGGTCGGGCTCGGCTCTTGGGCCTGGGGCCGCATGCGCGGCCCCGCAGGCGGCGCCGTGAGGGTGGCGCGCAGCCGGTCGTGGAGGGCATTGTTGCCCTCCGGCGCCTACGCCCTGGCGGTCCTGGCGACGAGCGGCTGGATGGCGGCGATCACCGTCCACGCGATCGGGGACGTGTCCTCGATGCCGCAGAACCTCGACGCAGTCTTTCACCTGAACGCCATCGAGCGGGTGGTCGCGCATCGCGACGCATCACCCGCGACGGTGTCCGCCACCGCGGTCAGCACGACCCCCGTCCCGTTCTACCCGCCGCTGTTCCACGCGATGGGTTCGCTCCTGGTCCTGGTGACCGGAGCCACCCCCTTCGCCGCGGCCAACGTCCTGGCCGTGGTGATCGCCGCGGTGGCCTGGCCGGTGAGCGTGCTGCTCCTGACCGGCGCGGTGCACGGTTCTCGGGTCCAGGTGCTGCTTCCAGCCGGTATGGCGGCGGCCACCCTCGCGGTCTTCCCCTATCTGCTGCTGTCCTTCGGCGTGCTGTGGCCCAACAGCCTCGGCCTGGCGGCGGTGCCCGCCGTCGTCGTCCTCGTCGCTGTCGTCCTGGGGCTCGTGCGGGTGCCGGGCCTCGGACGGGGGAGGGCCACGGCTCTCGGCCTGGTGTCGGCGATCGGTCTGGCCTATGCCCACCCCGGCACGGTCTTCTCCGTCGTGGCCCTGGCGGTGCCGATGGGAGCGGCCGCGCTGACCAAGCTCGTCCTGCGGTCCTGGCCGCGAGGTGGCGTGCGTCGCTGGGGTTCCCTGGCGCTCGTCGCCCTCGTGGCCGGCGCCGTGAAGTGGTACTGGCCGGGGATCCTGGACGACCCGCTGTTCAAGCCGGTCCGGTCCTTCGACTGGCCTGCGACCCGCACCCTCGAGCAGGCGTTCGGCGAGGCGATCGCCCTCAGCACGGAGTACTCCCCGGCAGCGTGGCTGGTCGCGGGCCTCGTCGTCGTGGGGGCCGGTCTCAGCCTGCACCGGCACCGGGGACGCTGGCTGGTCCTCACCCACGCGACGCTGGTCTACCTCTATGTGCAGGCGGCCGGCAGCGACGACCAGCTCTCGAGCGACCTGACGATGTTCTGGTACAACGACCGGTTCCGGCTGGCGGCCATGCTCGCCATCACTGCCGTGCCCCTCGCGGCCCTGGCGCTCGGCGAGGCGTTCGACCGCGTGCTGGTTGCGGCGCGTCACCTCTCCCGGCGACGTCCCCTGCCCCTGCCGCTCACGCGATGGGTCGCCCTGGGGCTCGTCGTCGTGGCGCTGGTGGCTCTGACCCCTGGCGACCTGTCGCCGTTCGGTCCGTACATCACGGTGACCAAGTCCTACCGGCCGGCGAGCGCCGACGAGGTCCTGCTGGACCCGCAGGAGCAGCGTCTGTATGCCGAGAAGCTCGCACCCACCGGGCCGCAGGACACCGCCACGGTGGTGGGCAACCCGTGGAACGGGTCCTCCCTCGCCGGCGCGGCCAGCGGGCGCGAGCCGGTCTTCGGGCACCTCGTCACGACGCCGGACGCCGACCGGGCCCTGCTCAAGGAGCGGTTCAACCAGCTGGACTCGGACCCCGCCGTCTGCGCGGCCGTTCGCCGGCTCCACGTGGGCTACGCGACGGAGGACACCGACTACTTCCAGCCCTGGGACCGCCGCACGCGCACCTACCCCGGTCTGGTCGACCTGCAGAAGGTACGCGGCCTGACGCCGATCGCCCACGAGGGCTCGGTGACGATCTATCGGGTGACGGGCTGCGGCCGAGGCTAGCCGTCGGCCGGGTGCGCGTGGGGGCGAGACGGCCGTCTCGCCCCCACCGCGTCGCCGGTCCAGGCGTCCGGGTCCCGTCGGTCAGTACACGTGGACCCGCGTGCCCTGGCCGCTCGCCCAGGTGATGTACCCGCCCTGGAAGTTCTGGCGCACGGCGCCGCGCGCCAGGCGCTTCTCGCCGGACGTGGGCAGGCCCAGGCTGGAGTTGCTCGAGCCCACGGAGTTGTAGGCGGACCGGATGCCCCCTGCCACCGGGTAGCCCGCGGTGCCGGGGATCGTGTAGATCGAGCCGCGCGTGAACGGCTGGGCGGTCCCACCGCGCACCGCTCCGACCGGGCCGGCGGCGGCGCCCAGGGTCGTGTTGCGCGAGCCGCCGCCCTTGAGCCACACCTGCAGGTAGCTGCCCGAGATGATGCCTCCCTGACCGCGGATGCCCCACGAGACGACTCGGCCCTGGGTGGTGGTCATGTAGGCCCCGTCGGCGGCGGGCAACTCGTCGCTGGCCGGGTAGCCCTGGTAGATGCCGCCGTAGCGGCCCCAGACGTTCTCGAGGTCCTGACCCAGGACACGGGTCCCGCCGGGCCCGGAGTAGATCCGTCGGCCGCCGGTGAAGATGGTCTTGAGCAGGCCGTTGGAGACGGTGCTCTCGCCGACGGCCACGCGTCCCAGCGAGCTCATGCCCCCCAGCGCGGCGTACCGCTTGTAGATCGGGCTGTTGAAGCCCGCGCCGTTCCAGCCGGCGAGGGCGGCGGCGCCGTCGCGCAGCTCGCCCATGCGCGGATAGAGGTAGCGACCGGGGCAGGCGGTGTTGCTGGACTCGCGGTGCGCGGCGATGTTCTTGGCGTAGTACGCGCTGCCCTTGGGGTACTTCGACGTGGTGCCGTTGTACTCCGAGTACAGCGTCGTGTTGCCGTAGGGGTTGATGTAGAACTGCGAGATGCGCATGGCGATGCCCTGCTTGAGGGCCCACATGCCCGCATCGGGGACGGGCGTGGTGTCGTAGTTGCCGAGGATCGAGATGCCGAACGTGTAGTTGTTGAACGAGTCGGCGTGCGCGCCCTTGACCGGGCGGTTGAGGCCGCCGTAGCGGCCCTCGAACCTCTGGCCGTACTTGTCGACGATCATGTTGTAGGCGACGTCGCACCAACCGAGGCCCCCCGTGTCGTACGCGTAGATGCCGCGGATGATCGAGGCCGACTGCGCCTTGGTGTAGGCGTTCTGGCCCGCGGTGTGGTGGACCACCACGACCTTGGACGTCTCGCGGGTCGAGGGCACGCAGCCTTTGCGCAGGGACTCGTCGGCTCCCCACCCTGCACGGGTGATCACGGACGGGACGTATGCCGCGTTCGCGGCACCGGGCACGTTTGTGGGGGTGAGCTGCGCGTCGGCCGCCGTCTCCTCGGACCTGACCGCCGCGAGCGACGCGGTCCTCAGCAGGTCCTTGGCCGAGGCGGCGACGCGGACCTGGACGCGGGTGGCGCCGTCGACCCAGATGGGCTCGGTGCCGTACTTGGTGACCTTGCCCGACTGCTGCTCCTTGACGGCGTCGACGGACAGCTCCTGCCAGTCCTGCCAGCCGGCGGCGGTCTGGGCGCGGACCGCGACGGTGGCCTTGGCGGCCATCGCGGTCGTGCCCGGCCAGGTGACGCCGACGAGGTTGCCGGTGGCGGGGAGGTCGACGACGGCGTCGGTCGCGGCGCCGGCCTCGAGGGCGGGGTCCACGGCTGCCTTGCCGGGGGTGGTCACGGGCTTGCCCGCGCCGTCCTTGGGGACGGAGGCGTCCTGCACGACCTTGGTCTGCGGCCCGGCCTGCTGGACGGTGGTGCGGACCTTGTCGCCGAGCGCGTGCTTGGTGACGTCGGGGGTGATCGGTCCGTTCTTGGCGGGCGCGGCGGTGGGGGCGGGACCCTGCACGGCCACGGACGGCAGGGCCACGAAGCCGAAGCTCAGGCCGAGGGTGGCGGAGAGCAGCGTGGTGCCCTTGACGAGGGTGGTGCGAGAGGTCTTCACGAGGGGGTCTCCAGTGGGTCGAGACGAACGGGTCACAGGGAGCTGACGGGCTTGAAGTACGTGGAGCGCAGGGCGGAGCCGCCGACGACGCTGCGCAGGCGGTCGCCGGTGATGTCGACGTATCCGCGGGAGCCCTGCAGCCGGAGCGTGAGGACACGGCCTCCCCACAGGCCCTTGCCGTCGCGCGCGAGCACGGTCAGGCGCTGGAAGGACCCGATGGCGGGGTAGGCCCGCTCGAGGGTGCTGACGGGGACCGAGATGGTCCAGGTGTTGACGGACGGGGCGAGGCCCGTCTCGTAGGGGTCCGCCTGGGCGGGCAGGTAGGACACGTTGCCGTAGACGGTCTGACCACCGTTGGAGGAGCCGAACTCGGTGTGGGCGGGGATGCCCGACCGGGTGAGGATGGTGCCGCTGCTGGCGGCCACGGCGGCGCGGGAGCTCGCCGTCTCTGCGGTGATCCCGCCGAAGACCTGGCACGCGGTGGTGTCGCAGATGTCGTAGGTCGAGGTGCGCGGCGCGCGCAGCCAGCTCGCGGCGTAGGAGCGGGCCGCGACCGACTGCGCGGCGAGGGCCTGGACGGGCCAGCTGCCGGGGCTCTCGAACGGCACGACCTGGCGGACGTAGCTCTCCATCGTCGTGGTGACGACGGGGGAGACGCCGGTGCCCGAGCGGATCCCCGTGAGGGAGCCGAGGTAGGTGGCGACGGGCTTGAGCGTGGACCCGAGCGCGGTGACGGTCCCGTCGGTCGCGCGGATGGTCCACCGACCGGAGGACGTCGAGCGCAGGGCCTTGCGCTGCCCGGTGGCGGTGGTGAACCAGAGCGTGGCGGTGGTGCTGGTGCCACCGGACGTCGGCAGCCCCACCTGCCAGGAGGTGACCGGGGTGGCGCCGTCGACCGTGGACAGGCGCACGGCCTGGCCCTTGCCGTCGTCGGCGACGAGCCCCGGCTCGGCCGCCACGCGGACGGCGTTGCCGAGCCGGCCGGCCACGCCGACGCGGATGGTGGGGTCGGACAGGCGCGTCTGCGTCGCGCCCGGGTAGTAGTGGCCGATGATCTGCTGCCACGTGCGGCCCTGCCTGGCGGCGTTCATGGCGCCGTACTGGGACATGCCGCGGCCGTGGCCGAAGCCGCGCCCGGTGATCTCGAGCGTGCCGTCGGCGGGTCGGCTGTAGGTCTCGGCCGCGGACGCGGGCGCTCCGGAGCCGGCGACGACGACGGCCGACATGGTGGCGACGACGGCGGCGCGTCGTGACGCTGGTGTGATGCGCATGGGTCTCCCAGGTCCTGGACGGGGGCTGGTCCAAGAACTCTCCTCGGCCGGTGCCGAGCTGGATGGCTAGTTCGCCCCGGAACGATCCAATTACTAAAAGTAATCGTCTCGTTACTGAGCGTATGTCATCACAGGCACACGCGATCCCGGAACCTTTGACGCCGATGTAGCCCTTTTTGGACTAATTACACGCGTGTGTCTTGTGAGGTTGATGGGGCACTTGTGACAGTTGAGGCGTGTTCGGCCTTCCCTCGGGGCCCAGGCTGACCCGATCGGGCAAACGCAGCATGATCGGGGGTGACTAGCCCGTCGACGGGCGAGTGACTACCTCACGAAGCCCGTCAGGCGTCCCGCCCCCGCACCAGCTCCGCCCGCTCCGCGGCGAGGATGCCGTCGAGCGCCGCCGGTAGGCGGGCGGCGCCGGTGGCGTGCCCCGTCCCCGCGGCCGTGGTGCGGACCAGCACGAGGCTGCCGTCGCCGCACCACGCGCGGACCATCCGGTCCAGGGCGTCCTCCAGGTCCTGGGCCGTATGCCGCCCGCCGGTGCCTCCCACCACCAGGCACGTGCGGCGGTCGTCGCCGGTCAGAGGATCGTCATACCGGCGGGTCCCGTCCCCCCGCCGCCAGGCCACGGCACCCTGGCCGGGAGAGTCGAGGGGATCGAACCGGTCGCCGTAGGTCGCGAGCTCGCGTGCCTCGTCCAGCACGCCGGCGGGCACGGGACCGGGGTGGGCGCGGGCCAGGCCGGCGAGCGTGACCAACGCCGCGTCGCCGGGGGCGTCGGCCGCCAGCGCCGGGTCGTCGGTCACGACGAGGTCAGCGTCGAGCGCCTCGGACCCGGTGACCAGCGTCGCCCCCGTCCACCATGTCGCCAGCGCCCAGTAGCCCGCGCGCCAGTGGGCGGGCAGCGCCAGACCCACGGTGCTGCCCGGCTCGAGGGCCCACTCGTCCTGCAGGGCGTTGCCGGCCTTGCTGGCCCAGGTGAGCAGGACCCGCGCGCTCAGCTCGATCCGCTCGCCGTCGCAGGCGCCCCCGGTGCGGTCGTAGCACGTGATCGCGGGGCGGCTCACGTCACGGGCCTGCAGGGCGGGGAGGAGTGTGCGCAGGGTCGGCATCGGCCCAGCCTAGCGAGGGGACCTACTAGGCTGACGGAGCCACATCTCGAGGACGACGGAGGATGACGGAGGATCACGGATGGCGCTGGGGCAGGTGGCGAGGACGCTGGGGCGGGTGGCCGGCGTCACCGCTGGGGCGGCGATCGCCACGGACGCCGCTCGGCGGCTGCACGCAAGCTCCCGCTGGGGCGTGCGGGCGCGGCTCGGAGCGGCCGGTGACCTGCCCGAGTGGGTGCTGCCGACGGACGTGCTCGCGTCGTACGCCGAGGCCGAGGAGCACCGCGAGGCGGCCGACGACCTGGGGCTCCCCATGGTGCTCGACGAGGTCAACGCGTGGGCGGCCCTGGGGGCGCTGGCCGCCCTGCTGCGTCTGGTCGACGACGGGACGCGCCGCAGCCACGTGGTCGACCTCGGGGGACGTTGGTCCCCGCTGTCCCGGTGGTGCCGCGCGCTGGGCTTCTCCGTCGCGCGCGAGGTCCCGCACGAGCGTGGCAGCGTCGACCTGCTGACCCGGCTGCACCCGGCCGGTGCCGTGGCGGCCGACGTGGACGCCGTGCTGGAGCTGGCCGGGGTGGTCCTGCGGCCGGGCGGGGTCGTCGTGGTGACCGTGCCCGTCGGGGACGCCGACGCCGAGGGCGCCATGGGGCGGGCGGACCTGCGGGCCCTGGAGGCTCGGGCCGACGGCTGGGGGCTCCGCCTCGTCGGCGACCTCGACGGCGAGGTGGGACGACGTCTGACCGCCGCCGTCCGGGTCGCTCGCGAGGACGAGCGGGACCGCACCGACGGCAGCGCCTACGCCCTGGCGCGGCTGACCTTGCGGCGCCGGTGACAGACGCCGGGAGCCGTCCCGTGCGCCGGATCCGGCTCACCCGCCCGCTGGACCTGCGGTCGACCCTCTCGAGGCTCCAGCGGGGCAGCGGCGACCCGACCGGTCGGCCCACCTCGACCGGCGGCTGGTGGCGGGCGATGCGCACCCCCGAGGGCCCGGTGACGATCCACGTCGAGCGACGAGCCGACGAGGTGGTGGCGGAGGCCTGGGGGCCGGGAGGCGGCTGGTCGCTGGATCACCTGCCGGGCCTCGTGGGAGAGCACGACGACCCGACCGGGCTGGTGCCGGTCCACGACGTCGTGCGGGATGCCCACCGTCACCACCCGGGCTTCCGGGTGGCGCGCACCGGCCTCGTCGTCGAGGCCCTCGTCCCGGCCGTCATCGAGCAGAAGGTCACCGGTCAGGAGGCCTTCGGCGGCTACCGCCGCCTCGTGCGGACGTATGGCGAGCCCGCCCCCGGTCCCGGCGAGGCGCTCGGCCTCGTGGTGGCACCCCCCGTGGCCGTCTGGCGCCAGGTGCCGTCCTGGGCGTGGCTGCAGGCCGGGGTCGACGGGGCCCGCTCGGCGACGATCCAGCGGGCGCTCGCGGTGGCGCCGCGCCTCGAGGAGTGCGTCGAGCTCGACCCGCGCGAGGCCCACCGTCGGCTGCGCGCCATACCGGGGATCGGGGTGTGGACGGCGGCCGAGGTGCGCCAGCGCGCGCTCGGGGACGCGGACGCGGTGAGCTTCGGTGACTACCACGTGGCCCGCAACGTCGGGTGGGCGTTGACGGGTCGCGACACCGACGACCAGGGGATGGCCGAGCTGCTCGAGCCCTATCGTGGGCACCGTTTCCGGGTCACCCGGCTGCTCGAGCTGAGCGGGCGGGTGCGCCCGCGCCGGGGGCCGCGCATGGCGCCGCGCACCCACCTGCCCCGCGCCTCCCGCAGGTAGGCACCGCTCCCAGACCTCGCACGCCCCGAGGCCGTCACGTGGCGATGCGCACCACCGTCGGTCGCGTCGAGGTCGGGTACCGCGCGTACCCCAGGTAGGCGCGACCCGGCTCCAGGCCCCGCCACACCAGCCAGGGGGTGGCCGTGACCCCGCCCGTCAGCAGCGAGGTCCGCGGGTTGACGGTGAACGACGCGTCCCGGCCACCCTGGACGGCACAGCTCTCGAGGGTGAAGGAGCCCACCCCCGTCACGGCATATCCCGTCACGACGAACCGGTAGGTCCCGGCGCTCGGGGCGGTGATGTCGAGCCGCTCGTCGGCCGACTCGGTCTCGGCGGTCGCGACGTGGCTCCACTGCCCGGCGACCAGCCGCTCGAGACCCAGGTCCAGGTCGTCGGCCGCCGTGGCGCCGTCCAGGTCGCCGCGCAGCAGGACAGCGCCGGCGGGCACGCTGATCGGGGGAGTCGTCCAGGCCGCGCCCTGGCTCACCGTCCCGGGGTCGCGGCGGATGGTCCCGAGCCCGGTCACGGGGGTGAACCGTCGCGACGCGGGGTTGGCCACGCGGATCGGCAGCCGGCCGGACCGTCCGGAGACCGACAGCTCGCCGGGCTGGCTGAAGCCTGCCCGGGACACGATCGGCAGGTGCAGCGTCGCGCCGCCCGCGGTGGGCGTCAGGGTGACTCGTCCCTTGGCCCAGGCGCCGTTGGTGGACGCGGACGGACGGAGGACGAGCGTGAGCGTCGCGGGCGACCCGGCGGTGGCGGTGATGCTGGCCGGGGCGGTCACGACATACCCGGGGAGGGTGGCGCGGACGGTCCAGGTGCCGCTCCGCGTCGCGGTGAACCGCCGGGTCACCGTGACGTCCCCGCCCTGCAGCGGCACTGCGAGCGAGGCGAGGTTGAGGTCGGTGGGGTCGAGCGGGGTGCGCCCGCTGTCCACGCCCTGGCCCTGCGCGAACCTCGCCATGTCCTCGGGCGTCGCGTCGAGCAGCAGCCCGGGGTCGAGGGCGGCGGCCGGGGCGACATACCCCGCCCCCTGCACGAAGGGGTCGCTCGTGGTCGTGTCGGCGCTGGTCATCATGAGCGCGGACCGGATGGCGCTGGGCGTCCACGCCGCCTCGCGCGCATGGCGAGCCTGCAGCAGGGCCGTCAGCCCGGCGACGTGCGGGCTCGCCATCGACGTGCCCGACATCGACTCGTACACCGAGGGCGCCGTGGTCGACCAGCCGGCCTTCCAGGGGACGGATGCCGCCACGATGCCGAGACCGGGGGCGGCCAGGTCCGGCTTGATGATCCCGGACCCCGCGGCGGGGGTGGGCCCACGCCCGGAGAAGTCCTGCACCGCCGTCGGAGAGGTGTGGCTCGCGGCCGCGACCGTGGTCACCCACGGCGCGGCGTGGTCGACCGTCCCGGCCGCCGGGCCGTCGTTGCTGGCCGCAGCGACGACGCTGATGCCGGCGGCGTCCGCACGCTGGAAGGCCAGCGACACGGGATCGGTCACTGCGTCGGAGGCCCCGGAGATCGAGTAGTTGAGCACGTCCACGCCGTCGAGCACGGCCTGGTCGACGGCGCCGACGGCCGCGTCGTCCAGGCAGTAGTTGTCCCACGCGCCGTCGCCGTCGGCGTCGACCCCCTGGTAGTCCCAGCAGACCTTGTACGCGGCGACGGCCGCCCCGGGGGCGATGCCCGCGCTGCGCCCCCACGTGCCGCCCATGTCGACCGACAGGCCGGCTGCGGTCGAGGCGGTGTGGCTGCCGTGCCCCTCGTTGTCCCTCGGTGACCAGTAGTCGGGGTTGGCTCCGCTGGGTGCCACCTTGACGAACCCCGGGTCGTGCGTCGGCACGGCCCGGGCGGAGACGAGCTTCTGGTTGCACAGGGTCGGCTGCCAGGCCTCGACGGGGTTCGTGCCCGCCTGCCCCGAGCAGCTGCCGCGGAAGGTGCCGCCGTCGGCCTTGGCCATCGTCGTCGTGGCGCCCCGGTCGAGGCTGTATGCCGTCCCCACCGCACTCGTGGCCGCCGTCGCGAGGGCGGAGCCCCGGAAGCTGGCGTTCTCCGGCCACACCCCCGTGTCGAGCACGCCGACCACGACGCCCAGACCGGCGGCCAGGGTGTTGGTGGTGGCGGGGACCTGGGCAGCGCCGACCTTGGCCCAGACGCCGGACGCGCCGGTCAGGCCGAGGGCGTCGGGGGTCTGGTAGACGGTCGGGCGCCGGCGCTGCACGGGGTCGACGGCGGCGACCTCGGGGTCTGCGTGCAGGGCGGTGACCTGCGCGGCGTCGAGCCGGGCGCTGAAGCCGTTGGTCGCCAGGGTGAACTGGCGCTCGATCCGGACCGCCCGCCGGGCGGCGACGGCGCGGTGGCTGTGCTCCAGCATCGTGCGGTAGTCGCGGACCGCGCTGCTCGTCGCCTGGAAGCGGCCACCCTGGGGCGCCTTCGTCCGCGGCGCCACGGCGGCCGGGGGCGCCTTGAGCGTCACGATGTAGTACCCAGGTGCAGTGCTCGCGCTGGACGCCGGCGCCTGGGTGCGGCTCGGGGCCGCCGGGGTCATCCGCGCCGCCGTGCTGCTCCCCGTCGTGCTGCTCCCCGCCGTGCTGCTCCCCGCCGCGGCGGGCGCGGTGAGCAGCAGGGTCAGGGCGCCGGCGAGGGCGATCCGTGACCACCGTGACAGGAGGGGGACTGGCATGGGGGCTCCGTTCGGAGGGCCGGACGCTACAGAGAATAAGCACGCAGAGTAGTCTGAAACCACCCTCAGTGATCGAATGGCGGCACGGTGCGAGTGGGTCGCTACCGGGCACGACGAAGGCCCGGTCCTGCAGGACCGGGCCTTCGCGTCGGGCGCCCCCAGTAGGATTCGAACCTACGCACCCGCCTCCGGAGGGCGGTGCTCTATCCCCTGAGCTATGGGGGCCCAGCAGCACGACCGAGCGGCGACTCCTCATGGAGCAGCGACAGGTTCGTGCGGAGATCGACCATAGCAGCCTAGGCTCGCAAACATGGAATGGGACCAGGGGGACGGTGAGCGGCCGGGCACGGTGCTGGTGTGCGACGACGCCGACCAGATCCGGACGCTGATCCGGCTCAACCTCGAGCTCGAGGGCTACGACGTCATCGAGGCGGGCGACGGGGTCGAGGCCCTGGAGATCCTGCGCGACCCGGGCATGCCCCGGCCCGACGTCATCACCGTCGACGCCCTGATGCCGCGCCGGGACGGCTGGTGGATGGTGGGGATGATCCGCGCCGACCCCGCGCTCGAGGACATCCCGATCGTCATGGTCACGGCGTCGGTCCAGCCGCACCACCGCGTCCAGGCCGAGCAGGCCGAGGTGGACGGGTTCATCGCCAAGCCCTTCGAGCCGGACGAGCTGCTGGCCATGGTCGGGATCCTCGCGGCCAGCGGGCGCGCGTGACCGGGAGCCTGCCGGACGGGTCGAGCTTCGCTCTCTCCCAGCAGATCTCGTATGCCGCCACGCACCTCGGGCACGCAGTCGACCCGCAGGCGGTGCCGCTCGCGCCGTCCCGGGACGGCGCGCACGACTGGGTCTCCGCGATGCCGCTGCGCCTGGCCGCGGGCGACCCGGACACCGCCGCCCACCACGCCACCCGCCTCGCCGGGGCTCTGGGGTCCATCGCCCCGGCGCTCGGGGTCGACGTCCTGCCGCGAGGGCTTGTCGGTCTGCGGCTGGACGACCCCACCCTGGTGACGCTGTCGCTCGCGCTGCCGCGCGGCTGGGCGGACGTCGCCCCCGCTCCCGTCGCCCCCGCCCACCGGCCGTCCTCCCGGCGCAGCCTGCAGGACCCGCGGTATGCCGCCCAGCTCGCTCACGCCCGGCTGTGCCGTCTCGCGGGGCAGCCGCCCGGCGCCGGGCTCCCGCCCCACGACGTCCTGGTCCGCCTGGTCGACGCCTGGCGCGTGCGGGACCGCCTCATGACGGACGGCCGGGCGCACCACCTGGCGGACTGGCTCGCGGCATACGGCGCGTCTGTGCTGGTCTGGACCCGAGAACCCCGCCCGCGCGACCTCGACCCCCGGGTCGTCGTCGCGGCCCGGGACGCGCTGGCCGACGGCCTGCGCGCGTCCGGGGCCAGGCCCACCGAGAGGTTGTGACCATGCACGCGCACGAGGCCGGCGCCCTGCACGCCGACGGCTACTCCGCCGCTCCCGAGTGGCTCCCGTGGCCGAGCGACGTCAACGAGCTCGAGCCCGGGCTGTGGGCACGCAACGTCACCAAGGACGAGGCGGGCGAGCTGGTGGTCGCGGGCGTGCCCGTCTCCCGGATCCGCGACGAGTTCGGCACCGCCGCCTATGTCATTGACGAGGACGACTTCCGCTCTCGCGCGAGGGAGTTCAAGCAGGCGTATGCCGCGGCCTTCGCCGACCCGGGGCTGGGCGGCGGCGCCGACGTCTACTACGCGGGCAAGGCCTTCCTGTGCACCGCGGTCGCGTCCTGGATCCGCGAGGAGGGGCTCTGCCTGGACGTGTGCACGGGCGGCGAGCTGGCCGTGGCGCTGCGCGCCGGGCTTCCAGGGGAGCGGATCGGTTTCCACGGCAACAACAAGACGGTCGCCGAGATCGAGGCGGCGGTCGACGCCGGCGTCGGGCGGATCATCGTCGACAGCCACGCCGAGATCGACCGGGTCGCCGCCGTCGCCCGCTCCCGCGGCGTCGAGGTCGGGGTCATGGTCCGCGTGACGGCCGGCGTCGAGGCGCACACCCACGAGTTCATCGCCACCTCCCACGAGGACCAGAAGTTCGGCTTCTCGCTGGCCGGGGGAGCGGCCTTTGCGGCCTGCGAGCGCATCGTCGCCCGCCCCGGCCTGCGCCTGCTCGGGCTGCACAGCCACATCGGGTCCCAGATCTTCGAGACCAGCGGGTTCGAGCTGTCGGCGCGGCGCGTCCTGGCGCTGCACGCCCGCGTCCGCGACGAGCTGGGCGTCGCCATGCCCGAGCTCGACCTCGGCGGCGGCTACGGCATCGCCTACACCACCCAGCACACCCCGCTGCCACCCGCCGAGCTCGCCCAGCAGATGGCGGAGATCGTGCGCCGCGAGGTGACCTCCCTCGGCATCGACGCCCCACGCGTCTCGATCGAGCCCGGCCGCGCCATCGCCGGTCCGTCGACCTTCACCCTCTACGAGGTCGGCACCGTCAAGCCCGTCCAGGTCGACCGCGGCGCCACCCGCCTCTACGTCTCGGTCGACGGCGGCATGAGCGACAACATCCGCACCGCCCTCTACGGCGCCGACTACTCCTGCACCATGGCCAACCGCCGCAGCGACGCCGCCCCCGTCATCTCCCGCGTCGTGGGTCGGCACTGCGAGAGCGGCGACGTGGTCGTGCGCGACGAGTACCTCCCCTCCGACGTCATCCCCGGCGACCTGATCGCGGTCCCCGGCACGGGCGCCTACTGCCGCGCCATGGCGAGCCAGTACAACCACACACCGCGGCCCCCCGTGGTGGCGGTGCGCGACGGCGAGGCCCGGCTGGTCGTGCGGCGCGAGACCGTCGAGGACCTCCTCGCCCTGGACGTCGCCGACGCCTGACGGCGGGTGGTGACACCTGGCGTGACAGGTCTCGCGTCGGGAGACACTGACGTCGGCCCCCAGCTGGTGAGGGCGCACCGTGTCTTCGCGGTGGTGGGCTACGGCCTGGGCATCACCATCGCCAACCTGACAGGTGTCACCGCAGCCGCCGCGGTTGCGGGCGCTGGAACGCTCGCGGCGCGGGGAGTGCTGGTCCTCGTGCAGCGACGCGTCAGTAGGATGGGGCCCGACCTAGGGTCATCCAGCGAGACGATGCCAGTCCAAGGAGTGGACGCAGGATCGGTGTGCCCATAGCCCGCAACAACACTGAGGGTGACCTCGGTGCACGTCATACGGGCACGTGGGTCTGTCGACCACCCGGACCATCTGAGGAGCAGCGCACGTGGAGGACAGCGACAAGCAGACCCCGATCCGGGTGGCCCTGCTGGGCTGCGGCGTCGTCGGATCGGCGGTGGCGCGGCTGCTGACCGAGCAGGCCGACGACTTCGAGGCCCGCATCGGCGCCCCGGTCGAGCTGGTCGGCATCGCCGTCCGACGCCTGGGCCGGGACAGGAGCGCCGCGGGCGTGGATCCCGAGCTGTTCACCACCGATGCCGAGGAGCTCGTGACCCGGGCCGACGTCGTCGTCGAGGTCATCGGCGGGATCGAGCCCGCCCGCAGCCTCATCCTGCGAGCCTTCGAGCACGGCGCCGGGGTCGTGACGGCCAACAAGGCGCTCCTCGCCGAGAGCGGTCCCGAGCTCTACGCCGCGGCCGAGGCCGTCGGCGTCGACCTCTACTACGAGGCGTCGGTGGCAGGCGCCATACCCCTGCTGCGTCCGCTGCGCGAGTCCCTGGCGGGCGACGACGTGCGCAAGGTCCTCGGGATCGTCAACGGCACCACCAACTACGTCCTCGACAAGATGCACACGACCGGGGCCGGCTTCGGCGAGGCCGTGGAGCAGGCCCAGGCCCTGGGCTACGCCGAGGCGGACCCGACCGCCGACGTCGAGGGCTTCGACGCGGCCGCGAAGGCCGCGATCCTCGCCTCGCTCGCCTTCCACAGCCGCGTGAGCGGCAACGACGTCTACCGCGAGGGCATCACCGAGGTGACCGCCGCCGACGTGCAGGCCGCCGAGGCGATGGGCTGCGTCGTCAAGCTGCTCGCGATCTGCGAGCGCGTCGAGGCCACCCCCGAGCGACCCTCGGGCATCAGCGTGCGGGTCCACCCGGCCATGATCCCGACCTCGCACCCGCTGGCCGGCGTCCGCGAGGCCTTCAACGCCGTCTTCGTCGAGGCCCGATCCGCGGGCGAGCTCATGTTCTACGGTCGTGGGGCCGGGGGCGATCCCACCGCGAGCGCCGTCCTCGGTGACGTCGTCGCCGTCGCCCGTCACCGCGTGCTGGGCGGGCGCGGACCGGGGGAGTCGGCCTACGCCGACCTGCCCACGCTCGACATGGGCGACGCCCGCACGCGCTACTTCATCAGCCTCGACGTGGCCGACGAGCCCGGCGTGCTCGCCGCCGTCGCAACGGAGTTCGCGCGTCACCAGGTGTCGATCGAGACGGTCCGGCAGCAGCAGCTGGCCGACGAGGACCACGACGTCGAGGAGCGCGCCGAGCTGGTCATCGTGACCCACGCCGCGCCCGACGCGGCCCTCGGCGCGACGGTCGAGGCGCTCGCCGCCCTGCCGCAGGTCCGTGAGGTGTCGTCCGTCATGCGCGTCGAAGGAGAGTGACATGGCCCACCAGTGGCAGGGCGTGATCGAGGAGTACCGCGAGCGGCTGCCGATGCTGGCCGGCGCGCCCACGGTGACCCTTCACGAGGGCGGGACCCCCCTGATCGAGGCCCGGCACCTCTCCGAGCTCGTCGGGGCGCAGGTCTACCTCAAGTATGAAGGCCTCAACCCCACCGGCTCGTTCAAGGACCGCGGGATGACGACGGCGATCTCCGTGGCGGCCCGCGCCGGGGCCAAGGCCGTCATCTGCGCCTCGACCGGCAACACGTCCGCGTCGGCCGCGGCCTACGCCACCAAGGCCGGCATGACCTGCGCCGTACTGGTCCCCGACGGCAAGATCGCCATGGGCAAGCTGTCCCAGGCCATCGCCCACGGCGCCACGCTGCTGCAGGTCGACGGCAACTTCGACGACTGCCTGACGGTGGCGCGCAAGCTCGCCGAGGCCTACCCCGTCGAGCTCGTCAACTCGGTCAACCCCGCCCGCATCGAGGGGCAGAAGACCGCAGCGTTCGAGGTCGTCGACGCGCTCGGCGACGCCCCCGAGATCCACTGCCTGCCCGTCGGCAACGCCGGCAACATCACCGCCTACTGGCGTGGCTACCGGCAGTATGCCGAGATCACCGACGGCCTCGCGCCGGTCGCCACGCGGCGTCCTCGCATGTGGGGCTTCCAGGCCGAGGGGGCCGCCCCGATCGTCAAGGGTCACCCCATCGACCACCCCGAGACCGTGGCCACCGCCATCCGCATCGGCAACCCCGCCTCCTGGCAGCAGGCCGAGGCCGCGCGCGACCAGTCCGAGGGGCTCATCGACGCCGTGACGGACGACCAGATCCTCGCCGCGCACCGCCTGCTGTCCTCGCGCGAGGGCGTCTTCGTCGAGCCGGGGTCGGCCGCCTCCGTCGCCGGACTGCTGAAGTCCGCCGAGGCGGGCCTGGTCCCGCGCGGCGCCAGCATCGTGTGCACCGTCACCGGGCACGGCCTCAAGGACCCCCAGTGGGCCCTGCGCATGGCGGACGGCTCCGAGGTCGAGCCGGTCAAGGTGTCCGTCGACGCCGTGTCCGTCGCGTCGGCGCTCGGGCTGGAGGGGTGACGTGGCCTCGGTGACCGTCCTGCCCGAGGGTGCCGCAGTCCGGGTGAACGTCCCGGGCAGCAGCGCCAACCTCGGGCCGGGCTTCGACGCGATCGGGCTCGCGCTCGGCGTGTGGGACTCCTACGACGTGGTCGTCGAGGGCGACGCGCTGGTCATCGACGTGACGGGGGAGAGCGCCGACGAGGTGCCCCGCGACGCCTCCCACCTGGTCCACCGCTGCCTCGCCTCCGGCCTGGCACGGCTGGGGGTCGACGTGCCTGCCGGCCTGCACCTGGTATGCCGCAACGGCGTCCCCCACTCGCGGGGGCTGGGCTCCTCCGCCACCGCCGTCGTGGCCGGGTATGCCGCCGCCACGGCGCTCGTCGACCTCGCCCGCGGTGGCGAGGGCGCCGTCGACCTCGACCTCGTCAACCAGCTGGCCGGCGAGCACGAGGGCCACCCCGACAACTCCTCCGCCAGCGTCTACGGCGGGATGACGCTGTCGTGGTCGACCCGGCCCCCGGCTGTGGCGCCCGTCCGCACCGTGCAGGTCGAGGTGCACCCGGACGTGGTGCCCGTGGTGCTCGTGCCCGACCTCACCCTGTCCACCTCGACCGCTCGCTCCGTGCTGCCGCAGGAGGTGCCGCTCAAGCACGCGGCGCTCAACTCCGCCCGGGCAGCCCTCCTCGTGGAGGCCGTGTCGCGCCGCCCCGAGCTGCTGCTGGACGCGACCGTCGAGTGGCTGCACCAGGAGCAGCGTCGCGAGGCCTACCCCGCGTCCATGCGGCTGCTGGACCAGCTGCGCGAGCTCGGCCACGCGGCCGTGGTCTCGGGGGCGGGTCCGACGGTCCTGGTGCTGACGACCGCGGACCGGGTCGGCGAGGTCCGCGCCCTGCCGCTGCCGCAGGGATGGCGGTCGGCGACCCCCGGCATACCGACCGTCGGCGTCAGCGCCGTCCGGCTAGGGGTGAGCCGCGGCGCGCCGCCCGTCTGACGCAGTCTTGGCGTCACCTGCGCACCCCGGGTGATAGATTGGGTCTGCATCGAGCACGACGGTGGTTCGGCCCGATGATCCCGGATCTGCAGGACGCACGTTCCTGCGCCCAGGCCCTCATCGCTTCCCGGCCGACCCGCGACGTCGCGGCTCCGACCTCATCGCCCACCACACCTGTGGGTGCGGCGCCGGGCGCGCGGGGACCCGACACGATGCGATCCCACCGACCGACCAGCGGTCAGAGGCCACCGGCCGCGGCGCGAGCGCTGCGAGGCGGGCTGAGCCGCCAGGTGGACCGAGCGCCGAGAGCTGTTCTCGGCTACATCACCTGCCCAGGCGCGGATGCCGGGCAGACGACGAGGGGGAAGGAACCTTCGTGACCGACAACACCGAGACCACCGTGACCGGTGGGACTCAGCGACGCACGACCGCGCTGTCGGCGATGCGTCTGCCCGAGCTGCAGGCCGTGGCCTCCGAGATGGGCATCCCCGGCACCGCCAAGATGCGCAAGAGCGACCTGGTCGCCGCCATCCGCGAGCGCCGGGGCGGCGGTCGCACCGCCACCGCCACTGCCGCCGACGCCACCGGCCCCACCGACACGGCCGGGGCAGCAGGCTCCGGCCCGGTGGCCACGGCGCCCGCCGCGGCAGCGACGGCCCCCGCCGCGCAGGCTCGAGGGGCTGGCAGCGAGGAGGCCC
The DNA here is from genome assembly GCF_043162025.1 of Arsenicicoccus cauae. Lineage (NCBI taxonomy): Bacteria > Bacillati > Actinomycetota > Actinomycetes > Micrococcales > Intrasporangiaceae > Arsenicicoccus > Arsenicicoccus cauae. Next base: position 1,899,907 of record NZ_CP171001.1, read on the forward strand.
CGCAGCTGCGTCGCGACGAGGGCCAGGACCAGCCCCGCCGGGACGAGGCCCAGCGGCTGCGCCGCGACGAGGGCCACAAGGTCGTTCGCGACGAGGCTCCGCCGAGGGGCGCGCAGGTCGGGGACCGCCCCGAGGACCCCGAGCGCAACGACCGCGCCGACCGCGCCGACCGTAACGACCGCGAAGAGCCGGGGGAGCGCCCCGAGCGCCGGACCCGCCGGGGTCGCCGTGTCGCCTCGTCCCCGAGCGCGGCGCCGCAGGGTGAGCGCGGCACCGAGGCGGACCGCCGCACCGCCGACCTCGCCGCCGAGCTGCGGCGTCAGGCCGAGAGCCAGCAGGCAGGGGGCGACGTCGACGGGTCCGGCACCCCGGGCCGCGACCAGCGTGACGCCGGTGGACGCGACGACCAGCGGCCCCGCCGGGACCGTGACGGCCGGGACCGCGACAACCGGGACGGCGGCAGCCGCGACCGCGACAACGCCGGGCGCGACAACGTCGGGCGCGACAACGTCGGTGAGCAGCGTGACGCCAATCGCGACCGCGGAGGGCGGGACAACGGCGGGCGGGACCAGCGTGACGGCGGCCGCGACAGCAGCAACCGTGACCGCTCCGCCCGCGACAACGGCGGTCGGGACAACCGTGACGGCCGTGACGACAACCGGTTCGACGACGAGCAGGGCGGTCGGCGGCGTGGCCGCCAGCGCAACCGTGACCGCAAGCGGCGCGGACGCACCGACGACCTCCGCGTGGGTGAGGACGTGTCCTACAACGACGAGGACGTGCTGCTGCCCGTCGCCGGCGTGCTGGACGTGCTCGACAACTACGCCTTCCTGCGCACGAGCGGCTACCTGCCCGGCTCGGGCGACGTCTACGTCACGCTCGGGATGGTCAAGAAGTTCGGCCTGCGCAAGGGCGACGCCGTCCAGGGCGTCATCAAGGACCCGGGCGAGGACGGCACGGGTCAGCACCAGCACGGCAAGCAGGGCAAGTTCAGTGCGCTGGTGCGGGTGGACGCGATCAACGGCCAGACGCCTGACGAGGCGCGCAGCCGCGTGGACTTCGCCAAGCTCACGCCGCTCTACCCGCAGGAGCGTCTGCGTCTGGAGACCCAGCCCAACGTCCTCACGACGCGCATCATCGATCTGGTGTCGCCGATCGGCAAGGGTCAGCGCGGCCTGATCGTCGCTCCGGCCAAGGCCGGCAAGACGATGGTCATGCAGGCGCTGGCCAACGCGATCACGACCAACCACCCCGAGTGCCACCTGATGGTCGTCCTGGTCGACGAGCGTCCCGAGGAGGTCACCGACATGCAGCGCGCCGTGCGCGGCGAGGTCATCTCCTCGACCTTCGACCGGCCGGCGTCGGACCACACGACGGTCGCCGAGCTGGCCATCGAGCGGGCCAAGCGCCTCGTCGAGATGGGGCAGGACGTCGTCGTGCTCCTCGACTCGATCACCAAGCTCGGGCGCGCCTACAACCTGGCCGCCCCGGCGAGCGGGCGCATCCTGTCCGGTGGTGTGGACTCGGCCGCGCTGTACCCGCCCAAGCGCTTCTTCGGCGCGGCGCGCAACATCGAGCACGGCGGCTCGCTCACCATCCTCGCGACGGCTCTGGTCGAGACGGGCTCCAAGATGGACGAGGTGATCTTCGAGGAGTTCAAGGGCACCGGCAACATGGAGCTCAAGCTCGACCGGCAGCTCGCCAACCGCCGCATCTTCCCGGCGGTCGACATCAACGCCTCGAGCACGCGTCGCGAGGAGATCCTCCTGTCCAGCGAGGAGCTCAAGATCATGTGGAAGCTGCGCCGCGTGCTGGCAGCCCTCGACCAGCAGGCCGGTATCGAGCTCCTCCTCGACCGCCTCAAGAAGACCAAGAGCAACGTCGAGTTCCTGATGCAGGTGCAGTCCAACTCCCCCTTGAAGGGCGACGACGACTGAGCCGAGGACACGAGCGAGGGACGAGCGAGGCCCGCAGGCGAGGCAGAGTCGGCGCCGTCGAGCATGACGACGACTGAGCCGAGGACACGAGCGAGGGCCCGAGGTGACGCAGCACGCGTCCTCTCGGGCCCTCGATCGTGCGGGACCGACGCCTGGTCGCGGCCAACCGCCAGATCGAGCAGCCGCTCCAGGCGCGGGTCACGGCGTCGGTCAGGCGCACCTCGTCGGGGTTGAGGACACCGGCATCGGCATACCCGAGGAGGACCTGCGCGACGTCGGGCGACGGTTCTTCCGCGCCAGCAACGTCACGGCGCAGACGACCCCCGGGACGGGGCTCGGGCTGTCGATCGGGCAGTCCATCGCGGCGGCCCACGGGGGGTCGGATGAGCCTGGACTCGGTCGCCGGGCAGGGCACGACCGTCACCCCCCACCTCACCTCGGTGGCCGAGGGAGAGGCCCCCGAGGACGAGCACCACGGCGCCTCCTGACCCCGTCCGACCAGGAGCAGGAATGCCCGCGGCCGGGCCTGCGTTAGGTCAGGTGTGCCGCCGTCTGGCACAATGGAGAGGTTGCCGGTTCACGAGAACACGCTCGACCCGGCGCACGAGATCTCAGAGGGAGACCACCATGAAGAAGGACATCCACCCGGAGTACGTCGAGACGCTGGTCACCTGCACCTGCGGCTCGCAGTTCACCACCAGGAGCACGGCGACGTCCGGCAAGATCAGCGCCGACGTCTGCTCGCAGTGCCACCCGTTCTACACCGGCAAGCAGAAGATCCTCGACACCGGTGGTCGCGTCGCCCGCTTCGAGGCGCGCTACGGCAAGCGCCAGAAGTAAGCACCTCGCCTGGGCCGGTCCCATCCGACGTCACGTCGGGGGACCGGCCCTTGGCGTCCCACCCCGTCCTCGACAGGAGTCCTCATGCTGGAGTCCGCCCGCTCGATCGTCGACGAGCACGCCGACCTCGAGCGTCAGCTGGCCGACCCCGCGGTCCACGGTGACCAGGCCGCGTTGCGTCGCCTCAACAAGAGGTATGCCGCCCTGGCGCCCACCGTCGCGGCCTACCACGCCTGGCGCGCCGCGACCGAGGACGTGGGCGCCGCCGAGGAGCTGGCGGCGGACGACCCGAGCTTCGCGGAGGAGCTGCCCGCCCTGCGGGACGCCCGCGACCGGGCCGAGGACAGGTTGCGCCGCCTGCTGATCCCGCGCGACCCCGACGACGACCGGGACGTCATCCTCGAGGTCAAGGCGGGGGAGGGCGGGGAGGAGTCGGCGTTGTTCGCCGCCGACCTGCTGCGCATGTACCTCCGGTTCGCCGAGCGGCGCGGCTGGCGCACCGAGATCATCGACGCGACCGAGTCCGACCTCGGCGGCTACAAGGACGTGTCCGTGGCGGTCAAGGCCAAGGGCACGCTCGAGCCGGGCGACGCGCCCTGGGCTCTGCTCAAGTACGAGGGTGGGGTGCACCGCGTGCAGCGTGTCCCCGTCACCGAGTCGCAGGGCCGCATCCACACCTCCGCCGCGGGCGTGCTCGTCATGCCGGAGGTGGAGGACGTGGCCGAGGTGGAGATCCACGACAACGACCTCAAGATCGACGTCTACCGCTCGTCGGGGCCGGGCGGGCAGAGCGTCAACACGACCGACTCCGCCGTGCGGATCACCCACCTGCCGACCGGGACGGTGGTCTCCTGCCAGAACGAGAAGTCCCAGCTGCAGAACAAGGAGTCTGCGATGCGCGTGCTGCGCGCCCGGCTGCTGCAGGTGGCCCGGGACGAGGCGGCGGCCGCGGCGTCGGACGCGCGACGCTCCCAGGTCCGCACGGTGGACCGCTCGGAGCGGATCCGCACCTACAACTTCCCCGAGAACCGCATCGCCGACCATCGCACCGGCTACAAGGCCTACAACCTCGACCACGTCCTGGATGGCGACCTCGACCCGGTCGTGGCCTCCGCGGTCGAGCGGGACGAGGCCTCGCGGCTGGCCGCGGTGGCGGGGTCCGAGGCGTGACCGACCTGCGCGGCGTGGTCAGCGCGGCGACGGACCGCCTGGCGGTGGCCGGGGTGCCGTCACCGCAGGTCGACGCGGTGGCACTGGCGGCATACGTCCTCCGTTGCGACCCCGGCGAGGTGCACCGGGGCCTGGTCCTCGGGACCAGGCTGACCGAGGAGCAGAGCAGCCGGTATGCCGAGCTGCTCGACCACCGCGCCGCCCGTGTCCCCCTCCAGCACCTCACGGGCCGCGCGGGCTTCCGGCGGCTGGAGCTGTCCGTCGGGCCGGGGACCTTCGTGCCGCGCCCCGAGACTGAGCTCGCCGTCGAGCTGGTGCTGGCCGAGCTCGGGGCCACCGGGGCGACCGTCCACGGGAGAGCGCCTGTCGTCGTCGACCTGTGCACGGGCTCCGGGGCGATCGCGTTGGCGGTCAAGGACGAGCACCCGAGAGCGCAGGTCCATGCCGTAGAGGCCTCTGACCAGGCCTTTCGACGAGCCCGCCACAATGCAGGGAGGCTCGACCTCGACGTGACGGTGACCCTTGCGGACGCCACCGGGGACCCGCGCCACGCCGTGGACCTGGCGCCGCTGGAGCCGCTCGTGGGGCGCGTCGACGTGGTCGTGTCGAACCCGCCGTACGTCCCCGAGGACGCCGTGCCGCGCGAGCCCGAGGTCCGTGACCACGACCCCGCCATGGCGCTCTACGGCGGGGCGGGGGACGGGCTCGGCATACCGCTACAGGTGGCGCGCACCGCGGCCGTCCTGCTGCGCCCCGGCGGCCTGCTCGTCATGGAGCACGCGGACACGCAGGGGGAGACCCTGCCCGCCGCCCTGCGTGCCACGCGGGAGTGGGTGGACGTGCGCGACCACCTCGACCTGGCCGGTCGGCCGCGCACCACCACCGCTCGTCGTGCCGGACGCCTCGACGAGGGGGAGACCTCGGGCCGATAGGCTCACCGGCATGAGCGACAGCCCTGCCCACTTCGACTGCACGACGCCCGAGGGGCGACAGGAGGGCGTGGCCGCGGCGGCCGACGCCGTGCGACGCGGTGAGGTCGTCGTGCTGCCGACCGACACCGTCTACGGCGTCGGGGCCGACGCCTTCAACCCGGACGCGGTCGCGGCGGTGCTGGCGGCCAAGGGGCGCGACCGGCACATGCCCCCGCCCGTCCTCGTGCCGCACGCGCGCACCGTCGACGGCCTCGCCATCGACGTCCCGTCCTACGCCCGTGACCTCATGGACCGGTTCTGGCCTGGCCCGCTCACCCTCGTGCTGCTGGCCCAGCCGTCCCTGATGTGGGACCTCGGCGAGACCAACGGCACCGTGGCCCTGCGCATCCCGCGGGACGAGACCGCCATCGCCCTGCTGAGCGAGGTGGGTCCGATGGCCGTGACCAGCGCCAACCTCACCGGCGAGCCGGCCGCGATGACGGCCCGGGAGGCCGAGGCCATGCTCGGCGACGCGGTGGGGGTCTACCTCGACGGGGGCCCCTGCGAGGACGGCGAGGCCTCCACCATCCTCGACTGCACCCAGGAGCGGCCGCGCGTCCTGCGCGACGGGGCCGTCGACGAGGACGCCCTGCGCGAAGCGCTGGGCTCGGTGCGCCTCGAGGGCGACGACGCACCTGACGCGCCCGGGGGCCCCGGCACGCCGACCGAACGGCCCGGCGGCGCCAACCTCTAGGCTGAGGCCGAGGCACCGTCGCCCGTCACCGCCCACCCCTCGCACCCGGGAGCACACGCATGTCCGACACCCCGTTCTACGGCTCCGACTACGAGGCCCTCGAGGCTCTCGACCCCGAGATCGCCGGCGTCCTGCAGTCCGAGCTGACCCGCATCCGCAGCGGGCTGCAGCTGATCGCCAGCGAGAACCTCTCGAGCCCGGCCGTACTCACCGCTCTGGGGTCCACCCTCTCCAACAAGTACGCCGAGGGCTACCCGGGTCGCCGCTACTACGGCGGCTGCTCCGAGGTCGACAAGGCCGAGCAGATCGCGATCGACCGGTGCAAGGAGCTGTTCGGCGCCGAGCACGCCAACGTCCAGCCGCACTCCGGCGCGAGCGCCAACCAGGCGGTCTACGGCGCGTTCTGCCAGCCCGGCGACAAGCTCCTCGGCATGTCGCTGCCGCACGGTGGCCACCTGACCCACGGCGCCAAGGTGTCCTTCTCCGGCAAGTGGTTCGACATCGCGCACTACGGGGTCGACAAAGACACCGAGGACATCGACTACGACCAGGTTCGTGACCTTGCGCGGCAGCACCGCCCCAAGGTGATCCTCGCGGGCGGCTCGGCGATCCCGCGCCTCATCGACTTCCAGGCCTTCCGCGACATCGCGGACGAGGTCGGCGCGATCTTCTGGGTCGACGCCGCGCATTTCATCGGTCTCGTGGCCGGCAAGGCGATCCCGTCGCCGGTGCCGTATGCCGACGTCGTCACCTTCACGACGCACAAGGTGCTGCGTGGCCCCCGCTCGGGCGCGCTGGTCTGCAAGGAGGAGCACGCCGCCAAGCTCGACAAGGCCGTGTTCCCGCTGATGCAGGGCGGTCCGCAGATGCACACCGTGGCGGCCAAGGCCGTCAACTTCAAGGAGTGCATGCAGGCCGACTACCAGCAGTACGCCAAGGACGTCATCGCCAACGCGCAGCGCCTCGCGGCCGGGCTGGCCGAGCGCGACATCCGCCCGACGACCGGTGGCACCGACACGCACCTGGCGCTGCTCGACCTGCAGAAGGTCGGGGTCACCGGGGCGGACGCCGAGGCCCGCTGCGACGCGGCCGGGATCGTCCTCAACAAGAACGCCATCCCCTTCGACCCGCAGAAGGCCAACGTGGCCTCCGGCGTCCGCGTCGGGACCCCCTCGGTGACGACGCAGGGCATGGGGCTGCCGGAGATGGACGTGATCGCCGACGTCATCCACCGGGCCGTGACCCAGACCGACGGCGACCCCGAGCACGCGGTGGCCAAGGAGATCCGGGCGACGGTCGAGGACCTCTGCACGCGCTTCCCGGCCTACCCGCGCTGACCCGGCCGAGGGCGAGCCGGCGTGCGTGAGTACCTCTTCGTCATGGTGGTCGCAGCGGCGATCACCTTCCTGACGACGCCTCTCGTGCGCTGGCTCGCCGTCCGCACCGGGGCCATGACCGCGGTCCGGGACCGGGACGTCCACGTCGTCCCGATCCCGCGGCTGGGGGGAGTGGCGATCCTGCTGGGCTTCCTCGGGGCGGTGCTGCTGGCCTGGCGCCTGCCCTTCCTCGGGGGGCACGTCCAGGGGCGGGCGGCGGCCGAGAGCGTCTTCAGCGACGGCCGTATGACGGGGGTGGTCGTCGGCGCCGTCCTCGTGTGCCTGGTCGGTGCCGTGGACGACGTGCGCGAGCTCGACTGGCTGACCAAGCTCGCCGGGCAGGTCCTCGCGGCCGGGATCATGGCCTACCAGGGCCTGCAGCTGCTCTCGGTCCCGGTCTTCGGGCAGACGGTCCTGCCGCTCGCGGTGATGATCGCCCTCACCATCCTGGTGGTGGTGGTGACGACCAACGCCGTCAACTTCGTGGACGGCCTCGACGGGCTGGCCGCGGGCATCGTGGGCATCGCCGCGCTCACCTTCTTCGTCTACAGCTATGTCGTGTCCATGTCCTACAACCCGCCCAACGTCTTCTCCTCGGCGACGCTCATCTCCGCGGCCCTGGTCGGCTGCTGCGCCGGCTTCCTGCCCCACAACTTCCACCCCGCGCGGCTGTTCATGGGCGACAGCGGGGCGCTGCTGCTCGGCCTGCTGCTCGCCGCCGCCACGATCTCCATGACCTCCCTGGACCCCACGCAGGTGGGCATGGCGGCGGGCCGCTCGACGGAGGTGCTGGCGTGGCTGCCGCTCGTGCTGCCCCTCGCGATCCTCTCGCTGCCGCTGCTCGACGTGGTGCTGGCGGTCGTGCGGCGCACCCGCGCCGGCATCCGGCCCTGGCACCCCGACGCCCACCACCTCCACCACCGGATGCTGCGCGCCGGGCACAGCCACCCCCACGCGGTGCTGCTGCTCTACCTCTGGGCCGCGATCGTGTCGGTCGGCGTGCTGGCGGTCGCGATGTTCGACGGCTGGGCCCCCGTCATCGCCGTCGCGGCGGCCGTTCTCGTCGCGAGCTTCCTCACGTTCAGCCGTCGCAGCTCCCTGCGGCGACCGACCTTGTGATAGCGTTCACAAGCGCTCGACGGCGAGTGCGCGGAGGCTGATCACCCGCCCCGCCACCCCGTTGCTCGAGCCCCAACCGACCCGAGGACAGCCCCTTGCCCGCACGGCGCCCCCGCACCCCCAGCCCGGACGTCTCGTCCGCGATGCTGCGCACCGCGGTCCTCGGCTCCGTGGCGGCGCTGCCCCTCGTCGCCGGGGCCGGCGCGCTCTACCGCGGCTGGCGCGGCCTGGCCAGCGCCTCCCTCGGGGCCGCCACCACCACCGCCTTCTTCGCCGCCGGCGTCGTGGCCGTCTCGGCGCTCGTCAAGGGGCCTGCTGCAACGGTCCTGCCCGGCGCCTTCGTGGTCTACGCCACCCAGCTGGGCCTGCTGCTCCTCGTCCACCCGCTGCTGCGCGAGGCCGGGTTCATGGAGCCGATGGCCTTCGCCGGCGGGGCCGTCGCCGGCGTGCTGGTGTGGCAGGTGTGCCACACGGTCGCGTTCGCCCGGGGGCGTCACGAGATCTACCCTGGCCTGGGTGAGGGGGACCGCCGATGAGCGACCCCGACCAGCGCGAGCCGGCCGGCGAGCAGCACACCCCGCGCACCGCAGACGCCCTGGCGCACTCGACCGCCACCGACGTGACCTCCTACCTCATCTCGGGCCCCGTCGCCTTCGGTCTCATCGGCAAGGGCCTCGACGTCTGGTGGGGCACGGGGTTCGCCCTGCCGGTGGGCATCGCCGTCGGGTTCACCCTTTCTCTGTATGTCATATGGGTCCGGTACGGTAGGGCCTGACTGTGATGACGAGTCCACGCCCCGCCGCCGTTCGCGTCCACATCGTCCTGTTCAGCATCAACGAGGAGACACAGTGATCGTCACCGCCAGGCCTGCCGTCGGTAGCCTCCCGGCGTCCAGCGGCGAGGGATTCACCCCGCCCTCTCCCGGCGACTTCTACGTCCCGCTGATCGGTGACTGGTTCACCCGCCCGATGCTGCTGGCCCTGCTGTCGGTCGTCCTCCTGGTCGGGTGGCTCCTGTGGGCCTCCAAGCGCGTGGCCGTCGTCCCCACCAAGCGCCAGTGGTTCCTCGAGCAGGCCTACGACTTCGTCCGCAACGGCGTGGCCCGCGACATGATCGGCTCCCGCGACTTCAAGCGCTTCACCCCGCTGCTGTTCGCGCTGTTCCTGTTCATCATCGTCAACAACTGGTTCGGCTCCACGCCGTTCACCAACTTCCCGACGCTCAGCCGCATCGGCATGGTGATCCCGCTCGTCGCGATCGTCTACATCGGCTACCACTACGCCGGCATCAAGAAGCACGGCCTCGGCGGCTACTTCAAGATGCTCGTCCCCGCCGGCGTCCCGATCTTCCTCGCGCCGATCATCTTCATCCTCGAGTTCGCGAGCTTCTTCCTCATCCGGCCGCTCACGCTCACCCTCCGTCTGTTCGGCAACATGTTCGCCGGCCACATGCTGATGGGTGTGTTCATCCTCGGCGGTGCCTACCTCCTGCTGTCCGGCAACCCGGGCTTCATGGTCGCCGGCGTCGGCGCCTTCGTCATGGGCTTCCTCATGCAGCTCCTCGAGCTGCTGATCCAGGCCATCCAGGCCTACGTCTTCGTCATGCTGGCCGCCTCCTACTTCGGTGGCGCCGTGGCTGACGAGCACTGATCCACCGGCCCAGCGCCGTTCGACCACAACCAAATACACCCCACAGACTCCCGGGCGGGCAGCCTCCCGGGTCACCCACAGAGAGAGAAATCTAGAGATGCAGCACTTCCTGGAGATCAGCGGCTCGATGTCCCTCGTCGGCTACGGCATCGCGACGCTCGGCCCGGCCATCGCCATCGGTCTCATCTTCGCCGCCCTGATCAACGGCATCGCCCGCCAGCCCGAGGCCGCCGGTCTCCTGCGTCCGCAGGCCATCTTCGGCTTCGCCGTGGCCGAGGCCCTCGCGATCCTGGGCTTCGTCCTCTTCTTCATCAACAACTGACGACCTCGCGCGTCACCCGCTCGAAGTCCGTCGTCTAGGTAGGAGAAGAACGTGCAGCTAACTGCCACGTCGCTCGTCGCGGCCGTGCCTGCCGCCGAGGGCGGCAACGACATGCCGCTGATCCCGCACATCCCCGAGCTCATCTTCACCATCGTGGTGTTCGCGATCCTGTGGTTCGTCGTCGCCAAGAAGGTCGTGCCCAACCTCGAGCGTGCGTATGCCGAGCGCACCACCGCGATCGAGGGCGGTATGGACAAGGCCGAGGCCGCGCAGCGCGAGGCCGAGGCCGCCCTGGCGGAGTACAAGTCGCAGCTCGCCGAGGCTCGTGACGAGGCCGCTCGCATCCGCGAGGAGGCCAAGGAGCAGGGCGCGGCGATCGTCGCGGAGATGCGTGGTCAGGCCCAGGCCGAGGCCAACCGGATCACCGAGTCGGCGCACAAGCAGATCGAGGCCGAGCGCCAGCAGGCGGTCGTCTCGCTGCGCTCCGAGGTGGGCCGCATCTCGACCGACCTGGCGAGCCGCATCGTCGGCGAGTCGCTGCACGACGAGACCCGCCAGAAGGGCATCGTCGACCGCTTCCTCGCCGAGCTCGAGTCCGGTGACATCCGTCCCCAGGCCGTCGGCAGCGGTGCCGCCACCGGCTCGTCCCGCGCCGGCGAGCAGACGGACGGGGCGTTCTGATGCAGGGCGCGTCGCGCGGAGGACTCCTCGAGAGCCGCAAGGCCCTGCAGGGCGTCCTGGAGACGGGGGCCGACTGGTCCGCCGTGTCCGAGGACCTCTTCTCGGTCGCTGGGGTCATCGACGGGTCCGCCACCCTGCGCCGCGCGCTCGCCGATCCCTCGCGGGACGCGGAGAGCAAGCGGGGCCTGGTGCGCCGCCTGCTCGAGGGCAAGGTCCAGCCCGGCACGCTCGACGTGCTCGGTGCGGTCGCCTCCCAGCGCTGGACCAGCGAGCGGGACCTGTCCGACGCCGTGGAGCGGCTGGCCGTCGAGGCCCAGGTCGCCATGTCGGAGAGCGCGGGCCGTGCGGACGACGTCGAGGAGCAGCTGTTCCGCTTCGAGCGGGCGGTCGCCGGCTCGCCCGAGCTCCGCGAGGCGCTCGGCGACCCCCAGCTCCCGGCCGAGCGCAAGGGGCAGGTCGTCGACCAGCTCCTGGCGGGCAAGGCCCACCCCGAGACGCGCCGGCTGGTCCACCAGGCCGTCGTCGCGGGACGTGGGCGCAAGGTCTCCACGGCGATCGAGGAGTACCTCGCCGTCGCCGCCACACGGCGGGAGCAGCTGAGCGCGGTAGTCACCGTCGCCAGCCCCCTCTCGCAGGAGCAGCACGACCGCCTGGCCGCGGCGCTGGGCAAGACCTACGGCCGCCCCGTCCTGCTCAAGGTCGTCCTCGACCCGCAGGTCGTCGGCGGCATCCGGGTGCAGGTCGGCGACGAGGTCGTCGACGGCACCATCGTCACCAAGCTCGACGCAGCGCGCCGCCACTTCGGCGCCTGAGTGCGGGTCCGACGCACCACCAGACACACCAACGTCGGTCCGCGCGACCGCTACGAGGAGAGAAGTTAGAGATGACGGAGCTTTCGATCCGTCCGGACGAGATCCGGGACGCCCTGGACAGCTTCGTGCAGTCGTACCAGCCTGGTGCGGCCTCGCGCGAAGAGGTCGGCCGTGTCGTCGACGCCGGTGACGGTATCGCCCACGTCGAGGGCCTGCCCTCGGCCATGACCAACGAGCTGCTCGAGTTCGAGGACGGCACGCTCGGCCTCGCGCTCAACCTCGACGTGCACGAGATCGGTGTCGTCATCCTGGGTGACTTCTCCGGGATCGAGGAGGGCCAGCCGGTCAAGCGCACCGGTGAGGTCCTGTCCGTGCCCGTGGGCGACGCCTTCCTGGGTCGCGTGGTCAACCCGTTGGGCCAGCCCATCGACGGGCTCGGCGAGATCCAGGCCGAGGCTCGCCGCGCGCTGGAGCTGCAGGCCCCCAACGTCGTGTCGCGCAAGTCGGTCCACGAGCCGATGCAGACCGGCATCAAGGCCATCGACTCGATGATCCCGATCGGTCGCGGCCAGCGCCAGCTGATCATCGGCGACCGCCAGACCGGCAAGACCACGGTCGCGGTGGACACGATCATCAACCAGCGCGCCAACTGGGAGTCCGGCGACCCCGACAAGCAGGTGCGCTGCATCTACGTCGCCATCGGCCAGAAGGGCTCCACGATCGCCTCCGTGCGCGGGACCCTCGAGGAGGCCGGCGCGATGGAGTACACCACGATCGTCGCGGCCCCCGCGTCCGACGCCGCGGGCTTCAAGTACCTCGCGCCCTACACCGGTTCGGCCATCGGCCAGCACTGGATGTATGACGGCAAGCACGTCCTCATCGTCTTCGACGACCTGTCCAAGCAGGCCGAGGCCTATCGCGCCGTGTCGCTGCTGCTGCGCCGCCCGCCGGGCCGCGAGGCCTACCCCGGCGACGTCTTCTACCTGCACAGCCGCCTGCTGGAGCGTTGCGCCAAGCTGTCCGACGACCTCGGCCACGGCTCGATGACGGGTCTGCCGATCATCGAGACCAAGGCCGGTGACGTGTCGGCCTACATCCCGACCAACGTCATCTCCATCACCGACGGGCAGATCTACCTGCAGGGCGATCTGTTCAACGCCAACGTCCGCCCGGCCGTGGACGTGGGCATCTCGGTGTCCCGCGTCGGTGGCTCCGCGCAGATCAAGGCGATGAAGGAGGTCTCTGGCCGCCTCAAGGTCGACCTGGCGCAGTTCCGCGCCATGGAGGCCTTCGCGATGTTCGCCTCGGACCTCGACCCCGCCTCGCGCCAGCAGCTGGCCCGCGGCGCCCGTCTGGTCGAGCTGCTCAAGCAGCCGCAGGCGTCGCCGATGGCCGTCGAGGACCAGGTCCTGGTCGTGTGGGCCGGCACCTCCGGCAAGCTCGACGACGTCGAGGTCGACGACGTCCGCCGCTTCGAGGCGGAGTTCGTCGACTACGTCAAGCGCGAGCGCGGCGGCATCCTCGACGCGATCCGCGAGACCAAGAAGCTCGACGACGACACCAAGTCGGCGATGGACGACGCCATGACGGCCTTCAAGCAGCAGTTCCGTCCGGGCACCGAGCACGCGGGCATCCACCCCGGCCACGAGGAGTTCGACTCCATCGAGGACGACGAGATGGACCGCGCGCAGATCGAGCGCCACTGACCTGACGCGCGCGTCGGTGCCGGGGGAGACCCCGCGGGGACACCCCGGCACCGGCCACCGTCACCAGCGGCACCCCGGACACCAGACACTCCAGGCAAGAACCCCAGGAAGGCGGCAACTACATGGGTGGGCAGATGCGGGTCTACCGCCAGCGCATCCGGTCCGTCAGCGCGACCAAGAAGATCACCAAGGCGATGGAGCTCATCGCCGCCTCCCGCGTGGTCAAGGCCCGCGAGGCCGTCATGAGCGCAGCCCCCTACACCCACGCGCTGACGCGTGCGGTGTCGGCGGCGGCGTCATACGCAGGCGAGGATCACCCGCTGACCACACGCACGAGCGAGGGCCGACGGGCCGGCGTCCTCATCATCACCAGCGACCGCGGCCTGGCCGGGGCCTACTCGGCGTCTGCGCTCAAGACCGCCAACGAGCTCATGGAGCGCCTGCGCTCCGAGGGCAAGGAGGTCGTGCCCTACCTCGTCGGTCGCAAGGCCGTGGCGTGGTTCAAGTTCCGCGACCGCCAGTACGCCGAGGCGTGGGAGGGCTTCACCGACGCGCCGAAGTTCGAGCACGCCCGGGAGATCGGCGAGCGGGTCATGCGGGACTTCCTGCGGGACAGCGAGGACGGGGAGGGCGTCGACGAGATCCACGTCGTCTACACCCGCTTCCGCACGATGGTGACGCAGCAGCCTCGCGCGCTGCGGCTCCTGCCCCTGGAGGTCGTCGAGAAGGGCCAGCGTGTCGAGGTCGACGAGGGCTTCATGGAGGAGCCCGACGACGAGGGCCTGCAGCCGCAGTTCAGCTTCGAGCCGGACGCCGAGACGGTGCTGGACGCCCTGCTGCCCAGGTACGTCACGTCGCGCATCTACACCTGCCTGCTGGGTGCGGCCGCCTCCGAGCTCGCGTCGCGCCAGCGCGCGATGAAGTCGGCGACGGACAACGCCGAGGAGCTCATCAAGACCTACACCCGCCTGGCCAACCAGGCGCGTCAGGCCGAGATCACCCAAGAGATCAGCGAAATCGTGGGCGGCGCGAACGCCCTCGCGGACGCCAAGTAAGCCGCCCAAGACAAGAAGGTAGAGACAGCCATGACTGCCACCATGAACGAGGCCCAGCAGGGCGCCCCCGCCGAGGGCGGCGTCGGCCGGGTCTCCCGCTCCATCGGCCCCGTCGTCGACGTGGAGTTCCCCGTCGACGCCATGCCCGACATGTACAACCTGCTCAAGGTCGACGTCGAGCTCGGCGGCGAGACCAAGACGCTGAACCTCGAGGTCGCCCAGCACATCGGTGACAACCTCGTGCGCGCCGTGTCCCTGCAGCCGACCGACGGCCTCGTCCGCGGCGCGACGGTGCGCGACACCGGCGGCCCGATCACCGTCCCCGTCGGCGACGTGACGCTCGGCAAGGTCTTCAACACCACCGGCGAGGTGCTCAACCTCGCCGAGGGCGAGCGCTTCGAGGTCAACGAGCGCTGGGGCATCCACCGCCAGGCGCCGGCCTTCGACCAGCTCGAGTCCAAGACGCAGATGTTCCAGACCGGCATCAAGGTCATCGACCTGCTGACGCCGTACGTGCAGGGCGGCAAGATCGGCCTGTTCGGCGGCGCCGGCGTGGGCAAGACGGTCCTCATCCAGGAGATGATCGCCCGCGTCGCCCGCGACCACGGTGGCGTGTCGGTGTTCGCCGGGGTCGGCGAGCGCACCCGCGAGGGCAACGACCTCATGGTCGAGATGGAGGAGGCCGGCGTCCTCGGGCAGACCGCCCTCGTCTTCGGCCAGATGGACGAGCCGCCGGGCACCCGCCTGCGGGTCGCCCTGTCCGCGCTGACGATGGCGGAGTACTTCCGCGACGTCCAGAAGCAGGACGTGCTGCTCTTCATCGACAACATCTTCCGCTTCACGCAGGCCGGCTCGGAGGTCTCCACCCTCCTCGGCCGTATGCCGTCCGCCGTGGGCTACCAGCCCACGCTGGCCGACGAGATGGGTGTGCTCCAGGAGCGCATCACCTCGACGCGCGGCCACTCGATCACCTCGATGCAGGCGATCTACGTGCCCGCCGACGACTACACCGACCCGGCCCCGGCCACGACCTTCGCCCACCTGGACGCGACCACCGAGCTCTCTCGCGACATCGCCTCCATGGGCATCTACCCGGCCGTGGACCCGCTGACCTCGACCTCCCGCATCCTCGACCCGCGCTACATCTCCCAGGACCACTACAGCACCGCGGTCCGCGTCAAGGGGATCCTGCAGCGCAACAAGGAGCTGCAGGACATCATCGCGATCCTCGGCATGGACGAGCTCTCCGAGGAGGACAAGATCCTCGTCAACCGGGCTCGCCGCATCCAGCGCTTCCTCTCGCAGAACACCTACGTCGCCAAGCAGTTCACCGGCATCGAGGGTTCGACGGTCCCGCTGGAGGACACCATCGAGGCGTTCACCAAGATCTGCGACGGCGACTACGACCATGTCGCCGAGCAGGCCTTCTTCATGTGCGGTGGCCTCGACGACGTCGAGCGCCAGTGGGCGGAGATCCAGAAGAACCTCTGACCTGCACCCGTCAGCACGACGGCGGGCCATCTCCTCCAGGGAGATGGCCCGCCGTCGTCGTTCCCACCCGTATGCCGGGCGCCGGTCGGATCCGTGGTCAGCGCCTGTCGCGCGCCGCCCCGAAGCGGGCGAGGAAGGCCTGCATCTCCGGTGCTGCGGTGCCCGGGGTGAACTCCTGCAGCACGGCGGCCCGCCCGGCGGCGCCCTGGGTCGCCCGGCGGGCGGGATCGGCGGCCACCTCGCGCAGCGCCTGCGCCAGCAGGTCGGCGCGTCCGGCGGGGATCACGTGCCCGGTCTGACCGTCGCGGACCAGCTCCGAGACCCCGGCGATGCTGGTGGTGACGACCGGGAGCTCGGTGGACATCGCCTCCATGAGCACGACGGGCAGGCCCTCCTGGAAGCTCGGCAGGCAGAACACGTCGGCCTCGCGGTACTCGAGGGGGAGGTCGTCCTGGCCCAGCGGCCCCACGAGCTCGACGACGTCCTCCAGCGCGCGCGCGGCGATGGTGGCGGCCAGCGTCTCGTGCAGCGGCCCGGCGCCGACCATGCGGACCCGCAGGGGGACGCCGGCGTCGCGCAGCTCGGTCACGGCGTCGAGCAGGACCGGCCCGCCCTTCTCCGGGACCAGGCGACCGACATACAGAACCCGCAGGGGCTCGCCCTCGGTCCGCACGCGGCCCTCGGGCGGCGGGGGATAGGCCTCGGGGTCGACCGTCATCCGCACGACGTCGAGCCGTGGCCACACCGCGGGGTCGACCATGCGCATGAGCTGGCTGCGGCAGAAGTCTGAGATGCAGGCGACCCCGCCCGCGGACCGGACCTTGGCGGGGAGGTCGAAGCGCTGCACGGCCTCGAACTCGGTCGGGCCGTGCATGCTGAAGCTCCAGGACCAGTCCTCGCCGAGGTCCTTCGCGAGGGCCACCGTCAGCCGGGCGACGTCGGCGGCGGCGTTGGCGAAGTGCACGTGCACGTGCCGCAGCCCTCGTCGCCGCATCTCGCGATGCAAGGTGACGGCCTCGGCGAAGTAGAACAGCTGCCAGAGGCGGGCCCTCGGTGTCAGCTCGCCGGTGCGCAGGGCCCGGGAGAGGCCGCGCAGCCAGGCGTCGGGCTGGGTGCGCAGCAGGGCCAGGTTGGCCAGGGCGGCGCGGCGCTTGTCCTTGACGACGTAGGTCGTGCGTGCGTCCTCGCGCATCGCCTGGGAGGCCAGCTGCTGCTGAGGACAGGGGTTGAGCGTGAAGGTGTCGACCCGGGTGCCACGCTCCCGGAGCGCATGCACCTCACGCTCGATGAAGGCGTGCGAGAGGGCGGGGTACTGGCTGACGAGGTAGGCGACGGCGAGGTCGTCCGACCCCTGCGGCTGGGCGGTGGTCACGGAGCTCCTAGTGGTGACGGGCTGGTCAGCGCGTGGACGTGTCACGCTCCCACGCGGCGGTCGTCGTGCGACGGGCCTCGCGTCGGGCGTAGGCCGTGACGAGCACGTAGACGAGGGCGGACGGGATCATCGTCGGACGCCGCACGATCAGGTCGACGAGGGCCTTGGAGGTCGATCGCGTCGACGTGGAGAAGTCCGTCGTGCGGCCGTCGTCGACCATGGCGCCTGGATCTTCGTGCGCCAGCTGCGCGTTGCCGCGCGCCACGCGGGTGCGCACCTTGACGAGCTGGCGGAGCGTCCGTGGGACCTGCACCTCGAAGGTGCCGTCGACGATGATCCGCTCGTCGAGGGAGAAGATGCGCTGCGCGAACAGGTCGTCGCCGAGCAGGTCGGGGAACTCGACGAAGCGGGACCGGCCGGCGCGAGACATCCCGTAGACGCCGAGGCCAACCAGCTTGTCCTGCACGTAGGGCAGCTCGGCGAAGACGTCGTAGAACGCGCGCACGGGCCAGGTGGCCCGGGCGGTGGCGAACCGCACCTGGGGCGCGGCGGCTCGCGGCAGATCCGTGTCGAGGACGTGGACCATGGCGTCCAGGGCGTCCGCGTCGAGGACGATGTCGGCGTCCAGATAGATGCGGGGGAAGGCCGTGGCGACGGCGTCGGCCGCGTTGATGGCCTGGACCTTGGAGGGGGCGGGCAGGTCCAGCACCTGCACGCCCGTATGCCGGCGGGCGCGCTCCACCGTGTCGTCGGTGCAGCCGTTGGCCGCGACGATCACCTCGAGGCGCCCGGCGCGAGCGTCTTCGTCCAGGGCCTCGAGGCAGCGGTCGATCACCCCGCCCTCGTCGTGGGCGGGGATGATCACGGAGGCGCGTGGAGCATCGAGGGGCGTGCTCACGGGCGAACGTCCTCGTAGGTGCGGCCGGTCTCGCGGTCCTTGGCGGCGAGCCGCCGGGCATAGACGGCGCCGAGCGCAGGCGCCCTGCGCAGGACCTCGGCCTTGAGCCTGATGCGTCGAGCGCTGGGCATGAGCTGCGAGGCCACGGCGAAGTGCTCTGCGGCCGTCGGCACGTCACCGCGCCGTAGCGCGGACTCGCCGAGATCGACCTGCTGCACGGCCGAGCCTCGCTCGAGCCGCAGGTCCAGGAATCGGCGCTCCTCGGTGCTGAGACTCGCACCGTGGAGCTCCGCCACGTGGGCGAGGACCTGCTGCTCTCCGGCATACATGCGCTCGCTCTGCGTGGAGAGCGAGCCGGCGGCACGGCGGTAGAGCGCGTGGTGCGCCGTGACGAAGCGGGCGGTCCAGCCGGCGTAGATGGCGCGCGCCCAGAAGTCGTAGTCCTCGCAGACCCGCATCGACTCGTCGAAGCCACCGATCTCCTCCCACATCCGTCGCGGGAAGACGGAGAAGACCGAGACGAAGTTGTTCTCCAGGATGCGTCGGCGCTGCTCGGCCGCCGCAGGCGTTCCTGAGGGGAGGACGGTGCGGCCCTGCACGATGCCGGCGCCACTCATCAGATGCGCGTCGCAGGTGACGAAGGTGCGCTCGTCCCCGTCCGCCAGCCAGCTGTCGACCGCCGTCTGCACGTACGGCGGTAGAAGGATGTCGTCGGCGTCCAGCAGCGCGACCAGCTCACCGCGAGCTTCGCGGATGGCCGAGTTACGGGCACCCGGCAGGCCCCGGTTCTCCTGGGTGACCACCCGGACGAGGTCCCCGTAGGCCGCGGCGATGGCCCCGGTCCGGTCGTTCGAGCCATCGTTGGTGATGACGACCTCGATGTTCGGGTACGTCTGGGTGAGTGCGCTCGTCACGGCTGCGCCGAGGTAGGCCTCGGCCTGGTATGCCGGGATGATCACCGACACGAGCGGCTGGCGCGCTGGCATGGGTACTCCAATTCGTCGGCCGTGGGTGAGTCTAGTTCGGGGGGATCGGCAGAGGTCATGACCAGCATGCCAGCCCACCGCAGGTGCGCTCGCTCCGCGTGCGCACGGCCTACATCCTGTCATCTGGTGGGCGGCCTCGTGAGTGATTCTCGGCAGCCGGGGCCCTCTGACGTGCACAAAGATCCTGGAAGCTGGTGGGTCGAGGCGCGCGCGCTCGTAGGATGGTCGGGTGCTCCTCATCGTTCATGCTGCCCCTTCGCGCCCTGACGCGGACATGTCTGTGCCCCGAGGGGTGTGCGCGTGACGGCAGGTCCGGACGATGCCCCGGCGACGCCCAAGGGATCCACGTCGGCGGCCCGGGTGCTTCTCAGGGGTGCGAGCTGGCAGTCGCTGGCCTTCCTGGTGCCCCTGGCCCTGAACCTCATCCTGACCCCGTTCGTCTTCCACGGACTGGGTGTCGAGGCGTACGGCAAGTTCCTGGTCGTCAACAGCCTGGCCACGGCCATGGGTACCTTCGACGGGGGGATCGGGGCGAGCGCCCAGCGCTACTTCACCATCTACGCCGGTCGGGACGCCCGAGACGAGATGACCCGGCTGCTGGTTTCCCTGATCGGGATCGTGACCCTGGTGTCGGTGGTCGTCTTCACCGGCCTGTGGATGGCCTCACCGGCCATCGTGAGGTTCTTCAGGACGTCGGCCGAGCTCGAGGCCGAGACCACCTTCCTGCTACGGACCATGGTGGTCGTGGTCGGGGTCGCGCTGGTGCGGCAGCTCTTCGCCTGCGTGCTCTACAGCATGCAGAAGTTCTCGATCCCGAGCATCACAGGGATGATCGGCCACGCCATCTACGCCGCCGGCATGGTCTGGACCGTCAGGTCCGACCTCGGTCTGTACGGCGTCGCCTACACGTTCATGGCGCAGCAGGTGCTCAGCACCGTGGTGATCATTCCGTCCGCCATGCGCTTCCTGACCCGCAGCGGAGTGCGGTTCATCTCGGGCAGCGAGCTCAAGGACTTCTTCAGCTATGCCTGGAAGGCACAGATCGCCAGCGTGCTGGAGATGGCCGGCCTCCAGGGCGACATGCTGATCGTCGGACGGTTCGCGGCTGCACAGGTCGGCATCTTCGGCCCCGGGTCCCAGTTCGCCTTCCAGCTGCGGTCGTTGCCGGCCAACGCCGCAGGCACGCCGATGCAGGCGCTGATCGGTCGATGGGTGGGGGAGTCGGGCGAGGACGCGACTCTCCCGCGATTCGAGAAGCTGCAGCGTCTGTGGGTCAAGTTCGTCTCCGGCTGGGTTGCCGTGGGCGTGCCTGCCTGCCTCTTCGGCGTCACCGAGTGGCTCCGGCTGGACACCTCCCTGCCCGGCCAGGTGGCCGCTCTGGCGCTGGTGGGTCACTTCTTCCCGTTGCTGGCGATCCCCACGATCCTGTGGGTCCTGACCCTGGGGCGACCGGAGCTGGACATGCGGTACGGCCTGGTCAACGTCACGCTGAACCTCGGCCTCACGGTCGCGTTCATCATCCCGTTCGGGGTGCTGGGCTCCGTGGCCGCCACGGTCATCGCCCAGCTGATCTCGTTCCTCTTCCTGCTCAGGCAGGTTCGCCTGCGCCTGCCGCAGCGCCCTCGGACGCCGCTCGCGGAGGTTCCCTGGGCAGAGATGGCTCTCACTGCGTCGGTGTCCTATCTCTGCGTCTACGGCATGAGCCTGGTCATCGAGGCCGGCTTCATCCCCCAGGGCGCACTCGCCTTGGTGTGCTGCGGACTGGCGGCGGCGCCTGCGGGAATCATCTACGTCCTGTTGGTCGTTGGGCCACGAGAGATCAAGGACATGCTCGACCGGCGCCGTTCCGGACGCGACCTCGTGGCCTGACACCGATGCCCGAGAACCACTGCTCGACGAACCTGGGGACATGACATGACCACGAGACCCGCTCGCCGATCGCTGGGTGCTGCAGCGATCGTCCTGACCATGGGCGGGCTAGCCGCCTGCACCGGCTCGCCCGACTCGCCCGACACGCCGAGGTCGCCGTCCGCGACCCCGACGACGTCGACCGGCAGCGGCAGCAGGACGCAGATGGCTCGTGCCGAGGCGCCGACGAAGGTCGCGTCGCCCAAGGCCGCCAACACGCCGCCGAGCCGGCTGTTCGCCCCGGACAACGTGTTCAAGCTGGACATCACCAAGGCGCCGCTCGACAAGGACAGCGCCGCCATGATCAAGAACCTGCAGGGTCAGATCACCCCCCACTGGGGTGGGGTCGCCGCGTTCAACACGGACCAGTACAACGCGAGCTACTACGTGGTGGACAGCACCACTCCCAAGCAGGACGTCGCGTTCTACGACTGCCAGAAGAAGGGTGGGGCCCCGGCCGGCATCCTGGACGGCCCGGCCATGTTCAAGCAGGTGCCGATCCCGGCCAATGCCCAGCCGGCCAACGGGACGGACAAGGCGCTGTCGATCTACAACCGGGACACCGACCAGCTCTGGGAGTTCTGGGTCATGGAACGCACCAAGGGCGCGAAGCCGGGCTGGAGAGCGTGCTGGGGAGGCCGGATCGACCAGGTCTCGACGGCGCCGGGCTACTACGACCACCCGTTCGGGGTCGCCGCGTCCGGGCTCGCCCACGTCGGCTACATGGTCACGATCGATGAGGCCCGCAAGCGACAGATCGACCATGCCATGGGGCTCGTCCTGATCAGCACCGGCGATCCCAGCCGGACCTGGTATCCCGCTAACCGCAGCGACGGCAACTCCACCGACCCCACGGCCATCCCCGAGGGTGCGCGGCTGCGGCTCGACCCGTCCGTCGACGTCGAGAAGCTCCAGATCTCACCCATGGCCAAGGCGATCGCGCGCGCAGCCCAGAAGTACGGCTTCATCGTCGTGGACACGGCGGGCGCGGTATCCGTCATCGCAGAGTCGGGTCAGCGGGAGAAGGCTGCGACGGGCACGGACCCCTGGCCCCAGATCCTCGGGGGCCAGCCGAACTACAAGGCCCTCGAGGGATTCCCGTGGGACAAGGTGCAGGTGGTCCAGCGGGAGTACGGCAAGCCGGCCAGCTGACCGTACGTTGCGCAGCGAGAAGGCGCCCCCGCCCTGGTGGGTGGAGGCGCCTTCCGTTGTGTCGCCGGGATGGATCCTCACGGTCCTCAGCGGCGGCGGATCTCACGCGCAGGGGCGCCCGCCATGACGGCCCCGGGGGCCACCTCGCCGCGCACGACCGAATGGGCCGCGATGACCGCGCCGTCGCCGATCCGGGCACCGGGCAGGATCGTGCAGCCGGCGCCGATCCAGACGTCGTCACCGATGACCACCCCGTCCCCGGACCACGGCTGGTCCACGATCCTGGTGCCCGCCTCGATGCCGTGGTTGGACCCGATGATCGACGAGTGCTGGCTGATCAGGCAGTCCTGGCCGATGACGATCGGCGCGCCCGAGCAGCGGATGTTGTTGAACTCGCCGACGTAGGTGCGGTCCCCGATCACGAGCCTGGCGCCCGACAGACCGCCGCCGTCGTCGCAGAACACGACGGTAGGCCCCGAGATGTACACGCCCTTGCCCAGCGCGACGCGGGTCGGATCGCCACGGAAGATGGCTCGTGCCGTCACGTAGGCACCCGGGTTCCTCCGGCGGAGCTGCTCCTTGGGGAGCCACTCCTCCCGAGCGAGTCGGTAGACGTCCTTGAGGCCCATGGCTACCTTCCTGTCCCTGCGGGATCCGCTGCGTCGTTCGCTCGCTCTGCCAGGGCACCGGCGTCGCGCACCGGGCGCTTGATCATGAACTCCCGGCCCGCGATGCCGGCGACGAGCCAGACCAAAGTGTTGGGCAGCGGGAAGGGGTTGGGGCTGGTCATCGTGGGCACCAGCCAGGCGAAGAACGCCATCACGACGAACAGCCACCAGCCGTAGTGCTCGGGCGTCCGACGATCGGGGCGCAGCAGCACGATGAAGGGGCCCGCCAGGCACACCACGGCCCACAGGAGGCCGCCAACCAGACCGGTCTCCACGGCACGGGAGAGGAAGACGTTGTGGATCTCGATGGTGACGGTGGTGATGGGGTAGACCGGCGACTGCCGTACCCACTCGACGCCGTGGTCGATGAAGGTCGACCAGCCGACACCGAACAGAGGGTTCTGGTCCAGCGCACGCCAGCCGGCCTCGTACGTGTTGGCGCGGTCGTAGAGCGACCGCGACGTGCTGAACCGGGAGGTCACCAGCTCGTAGACCGTCGGGATCGCCACCACGGCGGCCGTACCCACGACGGCCACGGCGACCCCGGCAGGAACCAGCCAACGGCGCAGGGCCGGCACGAGGAGGGTCACGGCGAGGATCCCCAGGAGGGCGCCGGCCCAGGCCGAGCGGGTGGCCGTCAGCATGACACCGACCATGCATGCCGGGATGGTGACGAGCGCCAGCCAGCGCCACGGCCCGCGGAAGCGATACACCGCGAACCCAGCGGCGAACATGCACAGGTTCATGGTGAAGCCGTTGGCCTCGCCGGTCAGGAACGGGCCCACCGCCCGGCTGTCCCCCGCCACGAGCGGGTTCGTGTCGAGGAAGTCGACGATGTACCGGGGAAAGACCAGCTGGCGGGGGCCGACGATGGTGAACCAGGCGTTGGTGCCGAGGTACAGCCCCATCGGGACGAGGGTCTTGAGCAAGAGGTCCCGGCGTCGCCTGGTGGTGAAGACCAGGGCCCCGACGAGCAGCATGACGAAGGGAACGATGATGCGGTCCAGCAGGGCATAGAAGCCTTGGGACGTGAACAAGGTGTTGGCCGTCAGCGCCGACCAAGCCGTCCAGAGAGCGGTGAAGATCATGACTCCGTAGACCGGGCGCCAGCGCAGCCGGTCTCGCGCCGGCTCGAGGAGCAGGAGCGTCAGCGTCCCGAGGAGCATCACCCGGTCGAGGGGCACGGGGATGCCCAGGGAACCCCACTGGCCGGAGAACATGTTGGCCACCAGGTAGGCCAGCATGAGCCAGACGTAGAGCGGGACCGGCTCGGCCCCCACCGGTCGCGCGGTGGGGGTCGGCGCCGTGGCGACCTCGGTCACGCCTCGTCGCCTCGGGTGGCGCCGTGGTCGCGCAGGACGTCCACCTCGTGCTGCCCGCCCTGCCCGTGCCGGCCGACGACAACCGCCTCCGCGCGGCGCCCGGAGCGAGCGTTGCGGCGGTCGAGCAGCACGGCGAGCAGGAGCGCAAGACCGAGGCCGAGGACCAGGCCGCCGAGGGCATAGCGCTGCTGGTTGGAGGCCTTGGTCGACTCCGCGAGCTCGGCGGGCTTGACGACGATCAGGTTGGCGGCCTGGGAGCCCTGGGAGATCTGCTGACGGTACTTCTCCGACAGGGCGTCCATCTGCGCCTGCAGGACGGCTGTGCGCGACGCCGTCTGTGCAGCCCTCTGCTGGGCGGCGGCGACGGTGGCAGCCGGCCGATCCGCGCCGATGGCGCGCTGAGCGGTCGTGTTGGCGGCCTCGCTGGCTGCCTTGGCCTGGCCCCAGTCGGAGGCGACCTTGTTCAGCTGCTGGAGCGTGACGGCGGGGTCGCTCTCGCCCTTCTTGGAATTGACGGCCTCAGCGAGGTCGTCGGCAGCCTTCTGAGCCGACTGGACGGCAGCTTCCTTGTCCGGGCTCTTGGCCTCGATGCGGATGACGTTGGAGTCCGGGATGGGGGAGGCCGTGACCTCGGTGCCGGCTGGGATGTCGCCCTTGCCCTCGACGCCACGATCGTTGACCCACCGGGCGTAGTTGGCAGCCATCTGCTGGGTGGCCTGAGGAAATCCTGTGATAGCCCCGGCTGAGATGTTGCCGCTGCCCACGGTGGTGCGTGCCTCGGCGGTGTAGATGGGTGCCTTCGCCGCACCGAGCATGTAGCCCACGACGGCCAGCGCGAGCGGAATGGCCAGCGCGAGCCACCACCGCTTGGCGAGCGCCGAGAGTGGGGAGGACGGGGTGGGCTGGGGGTGTGCTGTGGTCACGAGACTCCTTCAGAGGGACGGTCGGACCGTCGTGGTGCTGTCGTTGGTGGTATCAGTGGTCGGTCGTTGGTGCAGGCGCCGCGTCGACCTGCCGCCCGGCAGCCACGACGTAGGCCTCTCTGCGCCGGCGGCTCACGCGCGTGCCCATCCCCAGGGGGAGCATGCTGAGCAGCGCGACCGAGATCGCGGCCGGCGTCGGGCGCACGCGGAGGCTGTCCAGAGCCGACCTCCGGGCGCGGCGTCCGTCGCCCAGCAGCAGATACTCGCGCGCCAACCTGGCATCGTCCTGAGCCATCCGCTGGCGGAAGACGTCCGCGTCACCGTGCCGACCCGATGCCATGGCCTCACGAAGGATCCACTGGGAGGCCTCCAGGCTCGGGACGACGTTCTTGACGCTGTCGTTGGCGCCGTGGATCCGGTAGCGCACCAATGCGCGCCGCACGTACCAGCTCGACGCTGCGTCCTCGGCGGCCGACAACACAAGGAAGAAGTCGTACGACGTCCCCGCCTGCGCAGGAACGGCATCCCAGTCGATGGCCGAGCGGCGGAGCAGCGCCCCGGCCAAGGTCACGGCGCCCTGGGCCGCGATCGCGCTGAAAGGTGTGTGCAACCCCTCAGGCAAGGACTCTCGGTGGGTGTCGTGCTGCAAGGTGGTGGTCGCCTCGACCAGGGGCCGGCCGGCGACGTCGACGAGCTGGAGGTCGCAGAACGACGCGGTCAGCTCGGGGCGGCCTGCGAAGGGGGCCGCGAGCGTCTCGAGCGCATCCGGCTCGAAGGCGTCGTCGTCGTCGAGCTTGATCACCAGCTCGCCGCTGGCCCGGCGGAAGCCGTCGATCGCGTTGGCCATCATCCCGATGTTCTCCGGACGGCCGACGTAGGTGATGCGGTCGTCGTCGAACGAGGTCACCACCTCGCGGGTCTCGGGGTCGTCGGCGTTGTCGCAGACGATGACCTCCAGGTCCCGCAGGGTCTGTCCGAGGACCGACCCCAGGGCCTCGCGCAGCATCGCGGGCCGCTTGTACGTCGGCACGACGACGGAGACCAGTGGCGGTCTGTCGTTCGCGGTCATGGTCGTCTCCCCCCAGAGGTGCTGGCACCACCCAGCGGCGACTCGCTCGAGCCCCATGCCTGGCTGGTCTTGGCATTCAGCGTCCAGGTTACCCAGCGTGGTCGTCTGACGGCAGCCTCTTGTCGAAGCCCACTCCATGTGTGGAATCAGGTGCTTCGTAGTAGTCGGAAATTACGCAATGTGTAAGCACAAGATGGGCATCTAGTCACCTTTCACCATTCTTTCGGACTAGTCACCACGCAACGGACAGCATCGTGGATTTCGTCCTCCCGGCGCGGTCCGTGGCTCCTCGTCCGGGCTTGTAGCATGAGACGAATCGTCCCCGAGGGTGGAGGAGCCTTCCGTGCCACTGCAGGTCCAACTCGTCTCCGCGGATCGTCCGGTCTGGGAGGGCGAGGCCTCCGCCGTCACCGCCCGCACCACCGAGGGCGAGCTCGGCATCCTGCCGGGCCACGCACCGCTGCTGGGTGTCCTGGTCGAGGGTCAGGTCTCCATCACCTCCGGCGAGGGGCGCCAGGTCGTCCAGATCGACTCCGGCTTCCTCTCCGTGCACGACGACAAGGTGACGTTGGTCGCGGAGCACGTTGACACCGACGCGGCACCTCGCGCCGAGCGCCACTAGGTCGCGACGGTGGCGGGCATGGAGGTCGCGGAGCTCGCGGTCGCCGGTGCCCTCCTGCTGCTCGTCGTGCTCACGACGCTGGTCTTCGTGCGTCGGCGCCTGATCTCCGACGGCGCACCGATGTTCCTCTGTGCCGTCCGTCCCACGCGTGAGGATCCGTGGCGCCTGCGCCTGGCGCGCTACGACACCGACGCTCTGCTCTTCTTCACCCTCTCCGGGGTGTCCCTCGTCCCGAGCCACGTCATGCCGCGAGCGGGGGTCGAGGTGCTGGGCGTCCACACGCCGTCCCGTGGAGAGTCCCCGTCCCTGATCGACGACCCGCTCGTCATGCGGTGCGCCCAGGGCGAGGTGGCCTTCGACCTGGCATTGCCTCGTGACGACTGCACCGCGGTCCGGTCCTGGCAAGAGGCGCGGCCACCAGGGCGTCCCCCGCGCGCAGCCTGAGCTCACCTCGCGCGCGGGGGCCGCAGAGCCCGTCAGCCGTGACTGGACGATCAGCTGGAACGACCGCCGCCCGGCTGCCAGAGGACGTCGCCACCTGCGTCGAGGTTCGCGACGCGGGCGAGGATGAACAGCAGGTCCGAGAGGCGGTTCAGGTACTTCGCGGTGAGCACGTTGACGCCGCCCTCGCCCTTGTCGGCTCCCTCGGGTGCGGGCTGTTCGCCATACCGCTCGAGGGCCGCCCAGGTGCTCCGCTCGGCCCTCCTCACGACGGTGCACGCGAGGTGCAGGTAGGCCGATCCGGGCGTCCCGCCCGGGAGGATGAACGACCGGAGCTTGTCGAGCTCGCCGTTGTAGCGGTCGCAGTCGGCCTCGAGCCCGTCGATCCACGGCGCCTGGACCCGCAGGGGCGGGTACTCCGGGGTCTCGCTCCGCAGCGGGTTGCACAGGTCCGCTCCGACGTCGAAGAGGTCGTTCTGGATCCGCGTGAGGGTGGAGACGACGTCCTCGCGCAGCGACCCGGCGGCGACCGCGATCCCGAGGGCCGCGTTCGCCTCGTTGCTGTCCGCGTAGGCCTGCAGTCGCGGGTCGGTCTTGCTGGTGCGCGAGAAGTCGCCGAGGTGGGTGGTGCCGTCGTCGCCGGTCCGGGTGTAGATGCGCGTGAGGTTGACCATGACGTCATCGTCCCACGCGGGCCTCCTCCGACCTGGACGGGGAAGCGACGCACTCCCACCGCGGACCGCGTCCGTGGTGTTCAATGGGTGACGACACATCACTTTGAGTATCCGGTCTGTCGGCGACGCACCGGCCGACCACGTGGGGGCCCGATGGTCAGAGCTCGTACGCACCCCTCGGTGACGACGGTGGAGGTCGTCGTGCCCGGGGCCGAGCTGCGGGTCACGGGGCGCCTGGACGCGGGCAACGACCACGCCCTGCGCGAGGAGCTGCACCGGGCCATCGTCTTCGGTGAGGGCGAGCTGATCCTCGACCTGGCGGGAGCCGAGATCCACGACTCGACGGCGCTGGCCCTGGTCGCGGGCGTGCACCACCGGGCCGCGCGCGCAGGACGGACCCTGGTCATCGTCGACCCGTCCGACCGCTTCGAGCGGGTGGTCGCCGCGATGCGGCTCGGCAAGGTCCTCCAGCGCCGCCGCCGCCCGGTGCCGGAGCCTGTGGCCACCGTCACCGTCGGCGGCCCTCCCGCCAGGGGCTGACGCGCCGGTAGTTTGCCGACATGGCTGACGAGCAGATGACCGAGCGCCCCAAGGACCGACCGTGGGTGATGAGGACCTACGCCGGCCACTCCTCGGCCGCCGCCAGCAACGCGCTCTACCGCCGCAACCTCGCCAAGGGACAGACCGGCCTCTCCGTGGCCTTCGACCTCCCCACCCAGACGGGGCACGACCCCGACCACGTGCTGGCGCGGGGCGAGGTCGGCAAGGTGGGCGTCCCCATCAGCCACGTCGGCGACATGCGGGCGTTGTTCGACGGCATACCCCTGGCCGAGATGAACACCTCGATGACGATCAACGCCACGGCCATGTGGCTGCTCGCGCTCTACGACGCGGTGGCCGAGGAGCAGGCCGAGGAGGCCGGAGCCGATCCCGGCGAGGCCCGGCGCCGACTGGCCGGGACCACGCAGAACGACATCGTCAAGGAGTACCTCAGCCGGGGGACCCACGTCTTCGGCCCGGGGCCGTCGCTGCGCCTGATCACCGACATGATCGCCTACACGGTGACCGAGATCCCACGCTGGAACCCCATCAACATCTGCAGCTATCACCTCCAGGAGGCGGGCGCGACGCCCGTGCAGGAGCTCGCCTACTCGCTGTCGACGGCCACGGCCGTGCTCGACGCCGTCGTCGCCGCGGGTCAGGTGCCTCAGGAGAGCCTGGGCGACGTCGTCGGCCGCATCTCCTTCTTCGCCAACGCCGGCGTGCGCTTCGTCGAGGAGATGTGCAAGATGCGGGCGTTCGTCCAGCTGTGGGACGAGCTGACGCAGGAGCGCTACGGAGTGCAGGACCCCAAGCAGCGCCGCTTCCGCTACGGCGTGCAGGTCAACAGCCTGGGTCTGACGGAGGCGCAGCCGGAGAACAACGTGCAGCGCATCGTCCTGGAGATGCTCGCCGTCACCCTGTCCAAGGACGCCCGCGCCAGGGCCGTGCAGCTGCCGGCCTGGAACGAGGCTCTCGGCCTGCCGCGGCCGTGGGACCAGCAGTGGTCGCTGCGGATCCAGCAGGTGCTGGCCTACGAGTCGGACCTGCTCGAGCACGAGGACATCTTTGCCGGCTCCACCGTGGTCGAGGCCAAGGTCGCCGAGCTGGTCGCCGGGGCCAAGGAGGAGATGGCGCGCATCGAGGCGATGGGGGGCGTGATCGAGGCGGTGGAGTCCGGCTACCTCAAGTCCGCGCTCGTCGCCTCGCACGCCGAGCGACGCCGGCGCATCGAGGCCGGCGTCGACAAGGTCGTCGGCGTCAACTGCTTCCAGGGCACCGAGCCCAGCCCGCTCACGGCGGACCTGGACACGGCCATCCACGTGGCCGACCCCGACGTGGAGGAGCGAGCCGTCGAGGCGGTGCGCCGCTGGCGGGACGAGCGCGACGCTGACCCGGACCGACGTGCGGCGGCCCGGGAAGCGTTGGAGCGGCTGCGCACCGACGCGGCCTCCACGACCAACCTGATGGCCGCGTCCATCGAGTGCGCCAGGGCCGGCGTCACCACGGGGGAGTGGACCGACGCGCTGCGGGAGGTCTTCGGCGAGTACCGCGCGCACACGGGCGTCTCCTCCGCGCCAGTGGCGGGCGGTCCTGACCGTATGTCGACCGCCGAGGACAGCGGGGTCACCGACTGGCGCGGTGAGCTGGCCGACGTCCGGGACGCGGTGCGGCGCACCGGCGACGAGCTCGGCACGCACCTGCGCTTCCTCGTGGGCAAGCCGGGGCTGGACGGGCACTCCAACGGCGCCGAGCAGGTGGCGGTACGAGCTCGAGACGCGGGGTTCGAGGTCGTCTACCAGGGGATCCGGCTCACCCCCGAGCAGATCGTGGCTGCCGCTGTCGCCGAGGACGTGCACGTCGTGGGCCTGTCGATCCTGTCCGGTTCGCACATGTCGCTCGTGCCCGAGGTGCTGACGGGCCTGCGTGAGGCCGGGGCGACGGACGTGCCCGTCGTCGTCGGGGGAATCATCCCGGACGCCGATGCCCGGCGGCTGCGCGAGCTCGGCGTCGCGGCGGTGTTCACGCCCAAGGACTTCGGGCTCAACGACATCATGGGTCAGGTGGTCGAGGTCATCCGTCGGGCGCGGGGCCTGGACTCGCGGCCAGAGTGAGGGACCATGAGCGACCTGCAGTGCCCTGCAACGCTGCTCGTCGCCCGGGATGGTTGTGCGGCCTATGCCCATCCGGGTCTGCTCACCGACGACGGCGGCTGGCTCACCGACGTCGGCGCGACCCAGATGGTCGTCCTCGCCGGTCGACTCGCCGCGGACCCCTCGGTGCGCATCGCTGCCGTCTACACCAGCCCCCTGGCACGCTCGGTGCAGAGCGGGCGACTCGTCTCCGAGACCCTCGGCGTGCCGCACGAGGTCGTGGGTGGGCTGGAGGAGCGGTCTGTCGGCGAGTTGGTCGGACAGCGGGTGGGCCACCCCGTCATGGCCCACGTGGTGCACGCCTGGCTGACGGGCGACCTCAGCGCCACCGTCCCCGGGGCCGAGGACGGCCACCAGGTGGCGCGGCGGGCCCGCCAGGCGATGGAGGCCATCGCCGACCAGCACCGTGGGGAGTCCGTGCTCGTGCTCGCGCACCGGTGGATCATGGCCGTGGTCCTGCCCCGGCTGTGCCACAACGTCCGGGACGACCTGGCGGTCGATCACGTGGTGCCGCACGGCGTGCCCGCACGGGTGCGCATCGACGCCGATGGCTGGGTCCTCGACGAGTGGCCGGGTCATCCGCCCCCCCAAGGGAGCAAGGGCTAGCGGCGAGCAGCCTCGTCCAGGGCTGCGAGGACCTCTGGGCCGGCGTCAGGGTGCAGCTTGCGCGCAAACGGTGGCCCAGCATCCCGGGCCTCGCGCACGTGCTGAGGCGTCAGCCACTCGGGGCTCGAGCCGTCCTCAGGGAAGTGGGCGAAGGTCGTGGGAGCCTCTGCCACGTCCACCCCCGCCGCGGTGAGCGTCGAGGCCACGTACAGCTCGTCCGGAACCTTGCAGCTGGCAAAGAACGCCCTCTCATGCGGGTCCTGGCGATAGTGCTGCAGCAGCACCTCGACGGCATGGCGGGACAGCACCTTCCACTGGCTCGCCTTGCGGACCATGCGACGTTCGCCGCGGCGCGGAACGCCGATCCACCACCGGTGATCCGCCCGCTTCGGAGAGTCATTGAGGTAGAGGCGGCCCCGAGCGGCCAGGGTGATCCTCCAGGCGACGGCGACCGCGGCCCGGTGCAGGGGGCGCGGAAGCGCCGGACCTCGAACGATGCGCCATGTGTTGTCAACGGTCACCGGGTCGGGGTCATGCAGCGCAAGCATGGCGTCGGCCCCACGTTGCGCCACCCGCTGCTCCCACGCCGCCAGGTCGGCGATGGGGTAGTCCTGACCGGACACAAGCACCACGTAATCAGGGTCGAACAGGCGCAGGGCCGCGGCGTAGCACTCCAGCTCGGCGTCGACAAGAGACCAGTCGCCCCACCAGGTCGGGATGTCGCTGACAAGCACGGTGGCGCCGGCCTCTTCCAGCATGGCGCGGTCCAGTGCCGCCGCCGAGCTGTAGCGGACCAGGACAGCAGCGTCGGGGGACAGCTGTCGAATTCTGCGCACGAGCCTGGCGACAGCGTCGGCCCGGGTGTGGCAGA
Source organism: Arsenicicoccus cauae (assembly GCF_043162025.1). Classification (NCBI taxonomy): domain Bacteria; kingdom Bacillati; phylum Actinomycetota; class Actinomycetes; order Micrococcales; family Intrasporangiaceae; genus Arsenicicoccus; species Arsenicicoccus cauae. The sequence continues at coordinate 1,931,935 of NZ_CP171001.1, forward strand.
GGACGACGTAGCAGAATCGGGGCTCGGTCACATCGATTAACCCTACCGGGCAGTGAGGGTTCGGGTCATCGTTACGGGCGAGCCAAGTGTCAGAACAGGCGCGAGGCGGACGTGTCGATGCCCTTGAGGTCGTCGTAGTCCAGGGTCACGCAGCGGATGCCCCGGTCGGTGGCCAGCATCCGGGCCTGCGGCTTGATGAGCTGGGCGGCGAAGACGCCGGTGACGGGAGCGAGGGCGGGGTCGCGGTTGAGGAGCTCGAGATAGCGCGTCAGCTGCTCGACGCCGTCGATCTCTCCGCGCCGCTTGATCTCGACCGCCACGTGGCCGCCGCTCTCGTCCTTGCACAGGATGTCGACGGGGCCGATCGCGGTCATGTACTCCCGTCGCACCAGGGAGTAGCCGTCGCCGAGGGTGTGGATGTGCTCGGCCAGCAGCCTCTGCAGGTGCGCCTCGACCCCGTCCTTGACCAGTCCGGGGTCCACGCCGAGGTCGTGGGAGCTGTCGTGCAGCACCTCGTGGATCACGATGCGCAGGGCGTCGCCCGACTTCGCGTTGCGGACGACCCACACGATGGTGGCGCCCTCGGCGGCCTCGGTCTCCTCGGGCGCGACCTCGGCGAGCGCGCACGGCGGCGTCATCCAGTTGAGCGGCTTGTAGCTGCCACCGTCGGAGTGCACCAGGACCGAGCCGTCCCCCTTGATCATCAGCAACCGGGTGGCCAGGGGCAGGTGGGCGGCGAGCCGACCCTCGTAGTCGACGGAGCAGCGGGAGATGACGAGTCGCACGACAGGTCACCCTAGTCCGCGGACACCGTCGAGGCCGTATGCCGCCGGCCCGCCGCGTGGCCGCGAGCGCCGGGCGACCGGCATACCCGCCAGTAGTTTTGTGACCAAGCCCGCAGTCCGTCAGTCTTGCCACCGACATCACCCCCCTCAAGACTTCCAGGCATGGAGCGATCGTTGGACACCATCGGAGTGGTCGGGCTCGGCACCATGGGTGCGGGCATCGTCGAGGTCTGCGCACGGCACGGCCTCGCCGTCGTCGCCGTCGACATGGACGACGCCGCCGTCGCCCGTGGGCGCGGGCACGTCGAGCGCTCGACGGGTCGCGCCGTCGAGCGCGGCAAGATGTCGGCCGAGGAGCAGCAGGAGGTCCTGGCGCGGGTGACCTTCGCCGCGGACCTCGAGGCGGTCGCGGACTGCGACCTGGTGGTCGAGGCCGTGCCGGAGATCCTGGCGATCAAGCGGGACCTGTTCGCCCGTCTCGACGGCATCGTCAAGGAGTCCTGCGTCCTTGCGACCAACACCTCGAGCCTGTCGGTCACCGAGCTCTCCGTGGCGACCAGCCACCCCGAGCGGGTGCTCGGCCTGCACTTCTTCAACCCCGCTCCGGTGCAGAAGCTCGTCGAGATCATCTCCACCGTGGTCACGGACCCCGACATCGTCACGGCCGCCCGTGAGCTCGCCGAGCGGCTGGGCAAGACCCCCGTCGTGGTCGGCGACAAGGCCGGGTTCATCGGCAACTACCTGCTCTTCGGCTACCTCAACCACGCGATGAGCATGTACGAGTCGCGCTACGCCACCCGCGAGGACCTCGACGCCGCCATGCAGTACGGCTGCGGCTACCCGATGGGACCGCTCGCACTGCTCGACCTGATCGGCCTGGACACGGCCTACCAGGTCCTCGACACGATGTATCGCGAGGGTCGGGACAAGCTGCACGCCCCCAGCCCGATCCTCAAGCAGATGGTCACGGCCGGGCTCCTCGGTCGCAAGACCGGACGCGGCTTCTACACCTACGAGGCACCCGGCTCCGGCACCATCGTCGCGGACGCGCTGACCCCCGTCGAGTCGGCGTCCCCCCGCCCCACCCGCGACGTCGCCACGGTCGGCGTGGTCGGCACCGGCACCATGGCCGCCGGCATCGTCGAGGTGTTCGCCAAGGCCGGCTACCCGGTCACCGTGGTCGGCCGCTCCGAGGACAAGGCCGCCGGCGTTGCCGCGGCGATCGGCGCGAGCCTGGACCGGGCGATCAGCAAGGGCCGGGCGACGGAGGAGACCAAGGCCGAGGCGCTCGGCCGGATCACGTCCGTGACCGACGTCGCGGCGCTGACCGACGTCGACCTGGTCGTCGAGGCGATCGCCGAGGACGTCGACGTCAAGACCGAGATGTTCCGCCGGCTCGACGCGGTCTGCAAGCAGGGGGCGATCCTCGCCACCACGACGAGCTCGCTGCCCGTGATCCAGGTGGCGGCGGCCACCAGCCGCCCCGCCGACGTCATCGGCATGCACTTCTTCAACCCCGCGCAGGTGATGAAGCTCGTCGAGGTGGTCACGACCGTCTCGACCGCCGGGGACGTCGAGGAGACCGTGCTGCAGCTGTGCAAGGCCATCGGCAAGGTGCCCGTCCGCTGCGGCGACCGGGCCGGGTTCATCGTCAACGCGCTGCTGTTCCCCTACCTCAACGACGCGGTCAAGATGCTCGAGGCGCACTACGCCACGGCTGACGACATCGACACCGCGATGAAGAACGGGTGTGCCCTTCCCATGGGGCCCTTCGAGCTGCTGGACGTGGTCGGCCTAGATGTCTCCTACGCCATCCAGCGCCAGCTCTACCTGGAGTTCCGCGACCGTGGCTACGCCCCGGCGCCGCTGCTGGAGCACATGGTCACCGCGGGCTACCTCGGCCGCAAGACCAGGCGGGGCTTCCGCACCTACTGACCATCGTCGGTATGCCGACGCGCCCTCCCGCCCGTCCCGGCGGAGGGAGGGCGCGATCTTTGCGACAATGGAGCCATGCCCAGAGCCAACCGCCGCAGCGAGCAGCACGTGCCGCTGGCGATGGGGCGCCTCTCGGGCATGGAACGCCGTGAGGTGCACCCCGACGGCGCCTGGATCGTGCGCCGCGTCCGGGGCGCCGCGACCGGCAAGGTCTATCGCTGCCCCGGGTGCCAGCAGACGCTGAGCGACGCGATCGCGCACGTCGTGGCGTGGCCCGCCGACGGGCTGCGCGGGCTGCCGGACCGGCGCCACTGGCACGGGCCGTGCTGGTCCGCGCGCGACCGGCGCCACTAGCCCCGTCATACAGCCCGAGGGACCGGACCGCACCGCCGGTGCGACCCGCCCACAGCCCACAGCCCACTGTCCACTGTCCGAGGAGTCGAGCTCGCTTGCCCAGCCACGAGATCCGCGCCAACACCGTCCTGCCGTCCCGCCGCGAGGAGATCGAGCTGCACACCGCCGACGGCCTGCGGCTCGTGGGCGAGCTGGCGCTCCCCGTCGACCGCGACCCCGTGGCAACCCTGGTGACGCTGCACCCCCTGCCGACCCACGGCGGGTTCATGGACAGTCACGTCTACAAGAAGGCCGCGAACCGGCTGCCGGCGCTCGCCGACATCGCCGTCCTGCGCTTCAACACCCGCGGCACGAGCTCGCCGCGGGGCACCAGCGAGGGAGAGTTCGACCACGCCGAGGGGGAGCGCTTCGACGTCGCCGCGGCCATCGAGTACGCCGAGTTCCACGAGACGCCGCCGCTGCCGCACCGGTGGCTGTTGGGCTGGTCCTTCGGCACGGACCTGACCCTGATGTACGGCCTCGACCCCGCCATCGAGGGGGCGATCCTGCTGAGCCCACCGCTGCGCTGGACCGGGGACCAGCACCTGCGGGAGTGGGCCGTCGACGGGCGCCCGCTCGTCGCGCTGGTGCCGGAGCACGATGACTACCTGCAGCCCGCGCAGGCGCGCGAGAGGTTCGCCGTCGTCCCCCAGGCCGAGGTCGTCGGGGTCGACGGGTGCAAGCATCTGTGGGTGGGGGAGACCTACGTGCGGCGGGCCCTGGACGAGATCGTCGCCCGGGTGCGGCCGGGCTTCGGTCCGCTGCCGACGCAGTGGGACGGCGAGGTCGAGGAGGGCTGACGGCCCGCGCTACGTCGCCGGCTCGGCCGGCTCGGCCGGCTGGGGTGCAGGGCCGTAGCCCAGCGCGGCGACGAGATGTTGCACGTAGTGCTCCGGCATCCGCCGGCCGAGCACCTCGGCGCGGGCGCGGGCCCCCATCCGGCGGTAGTGCTCGGCGTTGGCCGGGTCCATGACGTGGTCCATGGCCTCCCGCAGGCGGGCCGGGTCCGGCGGGACGACCACCCCGGTGACGCCGTCCTCGACGTAGTCCCGCACGCCCATGGCGTCGGTCACGATCACGGGCTTGCCGAGGACCATCGCGTTGAGGAAGGTCTGCTGGCCCGCGCTGCGCGAGGACCGCTCCAGCGGCGCCACCATCGCCCGGCACCCGAGCAGAAGCTCGGTGAACTCGTCGTGGGAGGTGGGGCGCGCGTGCAGCCCCGGCACGGGGGTGGGGGGCGTCCAGCGGCTCGCGACGTGGGCCTCATGGCCAGACCCTGCCAGGGCAGTCGCCAGCAGGTCGTAGTCGCGCAGCGAGTTGCCGCCCGCGAACAGGTAGCCGCCGTCGTGCGTCTGCCGGTCGTACTCGGCGTACAGGGTCATCGGGAAGGGGGTGAAGACCACGCGCTCGACCGGCACCCCCCAGGTCCGGGCGAAGACGGCTCGCTCCTCCTGCGACAGCACGGCGTAGTGCACGTGCGGGCCGTCCAGCGCGCGGATCATCAGCCGCGCGATCTGGGGGAGGTGGGGTTGCAGCCACGGCAGCCGTGCCGCCAGCGTCCGGCTGCCCGGCTCCCAGGTCGCGTCCGTGACGAGCATCCGGGGGCGTCGCCGACGGTGCCGCAGCGCCAGGGCGAAGACCAGGTCGCGGTAGAGGTCGCGGGCCGTCACGGAGCCCCGCAGCACCAGCGCCTCCCGGCGGTACGACCGGGCCCACAGCTCCAGCAGGGACAGCAGGGGACGTCCCGGGCGGGGGTGGGAGGCTTCCATGAGCCCGCGCCAGGCGGGCTCCTGCGGGTCTCCGACGGTGGACAGGATCGGCGGGCGGGCCGTCGTCACTGGGCCTCGACTCCTCGTCGCGGTGGGGGTTCGGCTGCGGGGCGTCGACCCATCCTCGCACCGATCAGGGGGCCCGCTCGAATCGGGTCACCACTCGGCACCCGCTCGTCATCCCCTCGTCACCCCCTCGTCGCCGCCGCGTCACCGCCTCGCCGGCGTCGATCAGAGGCGACGCTGTCGAGGGACCAGGACCTCCTCGTAGAGCAGGAGGAGGGCAGCCGCGGTCGGGATCGCCAGCAGGGCGCCCAGCATGCCCAGCAGGGTGCCCCCCGCCAGGGCCGCGACCACGGTGATGGCGCCGGGCACCGCCACGGTCCGCTGCATGATCCGGGGCACGATGATGTAGTTCTCGACCTGCTGGTAGACCACGTAGTAGACGAGTAGGACCAGGCCGGTCTGGGGGCTCTGGATCAGGCCGGCGGCCGTGACGAGCGCGCCGCCGAGGGTCGCTCCGACCATCGGGATCAGGCCGAGGAAGGCCACGGTGACGGCGAGCACCTCGGCGTACGGCACGCCGAGGACCCTCATCGCGATCCAGCTGAGCAGGCCGTTGATCGTGGCTACGCCCACCTGGCCGATGGCATAGCTGCCGACCCGGCGCATCATCTCCTCGGAGAGGTAGACCACGCGGGCACGGCGGGACGCGGGGACCACGGCGTAGGCCGCCTTCTTGGTCGTGGGGAGGCTGGCGAGGAAGTACAGCGTGAGGATCAGCACCGTGAAGGTCTGGAAGATGCCGCTCCCGAGGGCCTGCCCGGCCCCGATGATCCCGCCCGCCACCGTGGACAGGAAGGTCTGGTCGCGCAGGCGCTCGGTGAGCTGCTGCTGGATCTGGGCCGTGAGGTTGTAGTCCTTGTCGAGGTTCTGGACCCAGGGCTGCCCGAGGAGCTGGTTGACGTAGTCGGGAGCGTTCTGGATCAGGGCGGAGGACTGCTCGACGACGGGCGGGACGACGAGCCCCGCCAGGAGGGCGAACACCACGAGCAGGCCGAGGAAGACGATCCCGACCGCCGTGCCGCGGCGCAGCCCGCCCGTCACGAGGCGCTGGACCAGGGGGTCCAGGGCGAGGGTGAGGAAGAACGCCACCGTCAGCAGTGTCAGCGTGAGGCTCAGCGCGTCGATCATGTTCCACAGCGTCACGGCCGCCAGCACGCCGATGGCGCCGGCGAACCCGATGGCGAAGGGCGACTGGTGGAGCAGCGGGACCCGGTCGCGCGCGTCCGCCGTGGCCCCCTCCGGCGCCGCCTCGTCCGCCGTGACGGCCCGAGGCTCGGCCTCGGTCCCGTCCGCGACGTGGGTCGTGACGTCGGCCGTGATGTCGGCGGCGGGCTCCATCCGGTTGCTCTCGGCCAGGGCCGCGCGCTGCCGTTCTCGATAGGCGTGCCAGCGGCGTCGTGCGGCGACCGTCCGGTCGACCAGGGGGATCCTCACGCTCCGAGGGTATGCCGGGGGCCCGGCCGCCACGTGGGTCCCACGCGGGCGGCCGGGCCCCGGCATACGTCCGCTGCCGACGGCCGAGGGCTCAGACGTTGCGGAACCGGTCGATCTGCTCCTGCAGCTCGGCCCGCATCTGCGGCTTGGAGACGCCGAGCCCCGCCTCGGGGGCGAGGGTGAGCACACCGACCTTGCCCTGGTGGGCGTTGCGGTGGACGTCGAGCGCGGCCTGGCCGACCTCGTCCATCGTGTAGGTCTTGGACAGGGTCGGGTGGATCAGGCCCCGGCGGATCAGGGAGTTGGCCTCCCACGCCTCGCGGTAGTTGGCGAAGTGCGACCCGACGATGCTCTTGAGGTTCATCCACAGGTAGCGGTTGTCGAACTCGTGCAGGTAGCCCGACGTCGAGGCGCACGTGACGATCGTGCCTCCCTTGCGGGTGACGTAGACGGACGCGCCGAAGGTCTCGCGGCCCGGGTGCTCGAAGACGATGTCCGGGTCGTGGCCGTTGGTCAGCTCGCGGATCGTGGACCCGAGACGCTTCCACTCCTTGGGGTCCTGGGTGCGCTCGTCCTTCCAGAACCGGTATCCCTCGGCATTGCGGTCGATGACCAGCTCGGCGCCCATCTTGCGGCAGATCTCGGCCTTCTCCGGGGAGGAGACGACGCAGATCGGGGTGGCGCCGCCGGCCAGGGCCATCTGCGTGGCGTAGGACCCCAGGCCACCCGAGGCGCCCCAGATCAGGACCCGGTCACCGAGCTTCATCCCGGCGCCGTTGCGCGAGATGAGCTGACGGTAGGCCGTGGAGTTGACCAGGCCGGGGGAGGCGGCCTCCTCCCAGGTGAGGTGCTCCGCCTTGGGCATCAGCTGGTTGGCCTTGACGATCGCGAGCTCCGCGAGGCCGCCGAAGTTGGTCTCGAAGCCCCAGATGCGCTGCTCCGGGTCGAGCATCGTGTCGTTGTGGCCGTCGTGGTGCTCCAGCTCGACGGACAGGCAGTGCGCGACGACCTCGGTGCCGGGCGCCCAGATGTTCACCCCGGGACCGGTGCGCAGCACGATCCCGGCGAGGTCCGACCCGACGACGTGGTAGGGCAGGTCGTGGCGCTTGGCGGTCTCGCTCGTGCGGCCGTAGCGCTCGAGGAAGCCGAACGTCGAGACGGGCTCGAAGATCGAGGTCCACACCGTGTTGTAGTTGATCGAGCTCGCCATGACGGCGACCAGCGCCTCGCCGGGCGCGAGCTCGGGGAGGGCGACCTCGTCCAGGTGGAGGCTCTCGCGAGGGTCCTTGTCGCGGCTCGCCCGGCCCTCGAAGATCCCGACCTCGTCCTTGTGCACCGTCACGGCGCGGTAGGACTCCGGGACGGCTAGACCGGCATAGGTCTCGGCCGACCGGTCCCCGCTCATGATGGCGTCGCGGATGGCGGTCATGGCGTCGTTCGTCATGTCTGCTCCTGGGGCGTGGGGCACCACTGCGTGCCGCCTCAGCAGCGACGCTACTGGCGGGTTACGTCGTGGCGGTAGGGGTCTGAGACATCCGACACAGGCGTGACGTGCCTCACTCGGGGGCTAGCATGGCGGGGCGCGGACGAGCCGGGCGCGGCGGGGCAGGCGTTGGACGTCGTGCCCCGGGGATGCGGGGGACCATGCGGGTGGGCAGGACCGGGCCGGCGGCTCCGGCGGAACTCGTCGTCTCGCGGCGTACGGCGCTGACCGGCACCCTGCTCTGCGCCGTCTCCGGCACCGGCCTCGCCGTCGCGGACGACGGTCACCTGGAGCTGGCACTCGGCCCCACGTCCTCGCCGCAGGCGCGCCGCGCGGCCGACCGTGACTGCATCAACCACGTCCGGACCCACCGGCCCGTCCTGTCCCTTACCTTCGACGACGGGCCGGACCCCCGCTACACCCCCGCGGTCCTGGACCTCCTGCGCCGGTATGCCGCCCGCGCCACCTTCTTCGTCGTCGGCGCCAACGCCGCGGCCCACCCCGGGCTGGTGGCGCGCATGCGGGCGGAGGGCCACGAGGTGGCCAACCACACCCACGACCACGCCCACCTGACCGAGATCGGCGACGCCGAGGTCCGCGACCAGATCGTCCGCGGTCGTCGTGTCGTCGGTGACGTCGGCCCGCGGCTGCTGCGGCCGCCGGTGGGCCGGACGAGCGCATCGGTGTCGCGGGTCGCCCGGTCGCTGGGGGAGCGCCAGGCCTTCTGGAGCTCCTGCCTCGAGGCCTGCCTGCACGACGGCGCGCGGGTCGGTGGCACGGGCCTCGGCGAGGCGCTCGAGCCCGGTGCGGTGGTGCTGGCCCACGACGGAGGTCGGGTCGAGGGGCGCTGGGCCCAGGAATACCCCCGCGACCAGACGGTCGAGGCCCTCCCGCACCTGCTGGAGGCGCTGGCCGGTCGTGGGCTGAGCTCGGTGCCGGTGAGCGAGCTCGTGCGAGTGGGCCGCGTCCGCTGAGTCTGTGGTCGCCGCGCCCGGCGTGCCGTCCGTCGTCTGGGAGGAGAACTCGCGGGCGAGCAGGGCTGTCGGGATCGGCATGCCCACCACCATGGGGCCGTCGCGCCGGCGGCGACGCGAGCGCCCGGCCCCGCACGGGGTCGGGCGCTCCGGCATACGGCCAGGGCAGGCTCAGTGCATGCCACCCGGCGCGGGCTCGACGAGCTCGACCAGCACGCCCCCGGCGTCCTTGGGGTGGATGAAGTTGATGCGCGAGCCGGCGGTGCCGCGCCTGGGCTCGGGGTAGAGCAGGCGCAGGCCGCGCTCCTTGAGCGTGGCGCAGACGTCGTCGATGGACTCCACGCGGTAGGCCATCTGCTGGATCCCGACACCGGACTTGTCGATGAACTTGGCGATGGTGCTGTGCTCGTCGAGCGGGGCGAGCAGCTGGATGTGCGAGGTGGAGTCGCCGACGGCCATCATCGCCTCGGCGACGCCCTGCTCCTCGTTGACCTCACGGTGGGCCATGGTCATGCCGTACTTGGTCTCGTAGAACTCGATCGCCTCGTCGAGGTCGCGGACGGCGATGCCGACGTGGTCGATGTGCGTGAACAGTCCCTGCAGCGTGTTGTCAGCCATGCCTCCAGCCTAGGACCGGGGCTCGCGGGGACTCACCCGGGGGTCGACCGACGGCGCGGTATGACGAGGCTCACGCCGCACCGTGGCGCGACGCCGGTCACCCTCCGCCGGGCGGTGCCCCGGGACCCCGATAAGGTGGGCGGGCACCGAGCCCGACCCACCACCGCTGCTGGAGGCCTTCACATGTCCGCAACTGCCAGTCCGTCCGTCATCGTGGCCGGCGCCCGGACCCCGATGGGGCGGCTCATGGGCTCCCTCAAGGGGTTCTCCGGAGCCGACCTCGGCGCCGTCGCCATCAAGGGCGCCCTCGACAAGTCCGGCGTGGCCCCCGAGCAGGTCGAGTACGTCATCATGGGCCAGGTCCTCGGCGCCGGCGTCGGCCAGATCCCCGCCCGCCAGGCCGCCGTCAAGGCCGGCATCCCGATGACCGTCCCCGCCCTGACCGTCAACAAGGTCTGCCTCTCAGGGCTCGCCGCGATCGCCCTGGCCGACCAGCTGATCCGCGCGGGCGAGTTCGACATCGTCGTGGCGGGCGGCCAGGAGTCCATGACCAACGCACCGCACCTGCTCGCCAAGTCGCGTGACGGGTTCAAGTACGGCGACGCCACGCTCGCCGACTCGATGGTGGTGGACGGCCTGTGGGACGTCTTCACCGAGCAGCCGATGGGCCTGCTGACCGAGGCGGAGAACTCCGGCGACAAGGCCGTGTCCCGCGAGGAGCAGGACGCCTTCGCCGCGCGCTCGCACCAGCGGGCCGCGGCCGGGTGGGAGGCCGGGCGGTATGACGAGGAGGTCGTCCCCGTCACGATCCCGCAGCGCAAGGGCGACCCGATCGAGTTCCGGACCGACGAGGGGGTGCGGGGTGACACCACCGCCGAGTCCCTCGCCACGCTCAGGCCGGCGTTCAGCAAGGACGGCACCATCACCGCGGGCACGGCCTCGCAGATCTCCGACGGCGCCGCCGCCGTGGTCGTCATGAGCAAGGCCAAGGCCGAGGAGCTCGGCCTCACCTGGCTCGCCGAGATCGGTGCCCACGGCAACGTCGCCGGCCCGGACTCCTCGCTGCAGCAGCAGCCGGCCAACGCCATCGCCGCGGCCTGCCGCAAGGAGGGCATCGAGCCCACCGAGCTCGACCTCGTGGAGATCAACGAGGCGTTCGCCGCCGTCGGCATCGCCTCGGCCCGCGAGCTCGGCCTCGACGAGGAGCGGATCAACGTCGACGGCGGGGCGATCGCCCTTGGTCACCCCCTCGGCATGTCCGGCGCCCGCATCGTGCTGCACCTCGCGCTGGAGCTCAAGCGCCGGGGCGGCGGCACCGGCGTCGCCGCGCTGTGCGGTGGCGGTGGCCAGGGCGACGCGCTGATCGTCAAGGTCGCCAACTAGCAGACCCGCCGGGGGCGGGGGCATCGACCGGCCTTCGCACCGCAGGCTGATGCCCCTGCCCCCGGTAGGTACGACCACGCCGCTCGCCAGGCCGAGCGGCGCACCCCCAGGAGGAGCTGACAATCGTGTCCCGCCAGGTCGACATCCCGTCCCTCGTCGAGCAGGCCCGCGCCGGTCGTCCCCGCGCGGTCGCCCGCCTCATCTCGATGGTCGAGGACGCCCATCCGGCCCTTCGCGAGGTGATGGCGGCGCTCGCGCCCCACACCGGTCACGCGCACGTCATCGGCATCACGGGATCGCCCGGCGTCGGCAAGTCGACCTCCACCAATGCCCTGGTCACCGCCCTGCGCCAGCGTGACCTCCGCGTCGGCGTGCTCGCCGTGGACCCCTCGTCGCCGTTCTCCGGGGGCGCGCTGCTCGGCGACCGCATCCGCATGTCCGACCACGTGCTCGACCCGCAGGTCTACATCCGCTCCATGGCCTCCCGCGGCCATCTCGGGGGCCTGTCGTGGACCACGCCGCAGGCGCTGCGGGTGCTCGACGCCGCGGGCTGCGACGTGGTCCTCGTCGAGACGGTCGGCGTGGGGCAGAGCGAGGTCGAGGTGGTCGGGCTCGCCGACACGACCATCGTGCTGCTGGCGCCCGGCATGGGCGACGGCATCCAGGCCGCCAAGGCCGGCATCCTCGAGATCGGTGATGTCTTCGTCGTCAACAAGGCCGACCGCGACGGTGCCGACAACACCGTCCGCGACATCCGTCACATGATTTCCCTCGGCGACCGCACCGAGGCGGGCCTGTGGCGCCCGCCGGTGCTCAAGACCGTCGCCCACAGGCACGAGGGCGTCGACGAGGTCGTCGAGGCGCTCGACAAGCACGTCGCCTGGATGACCGACCGGGGCGTCCTGCGACAGCGGCGCCTCAAGCGAGCGACCGACGAGATCGAGTCGATCGTCATCAAGAACCTGCGCGAGCGGATGGGCGACCTGCGGGGCGATCACGGCATGGAAGCCCTCGCCGCGGCCGTCGTCGATGGTCGCAGCGACCCCTATGCCGCCGCGGACCAGGTCATCGGCGACCTCACCTGAGCGCGGCGCCAGCTCGTCGGGCGGGCTTGTTGGGCGGGCGCGTGGGTCGCGTCCGTGGGCCGCGTCCGTGGGCACCGTCACGATGTCCGCTCCGTCACGTGGTGCCGACACGCCGTTGCGTACAGTGGTGAGGTGCCGTTCACGCTCGCCCATCCCGCCCTGGTGCTGCCGCTGCGCCGCAGCGGGCTGCCGCTGACCGCGCTGGTGGCGGGCTCCCTGTCGCCAGACCTCCCGCTCTATGTCCCGGGGGGTCTGCTCGGCAGCCGGGACGAGGGACACTCGTGGACGCACACGTGGTTCGGTCTCGTCGCCTTCGACCTGCCCATGGGGATCCTGCTGGTCCTCGCGTGGACCTACCTGCTCAGCGAGCCCCTGCACGACGCCGCACCGGACGCGCTGCGGGACCGGCTGCGACCGCGCCGCGCCCGCCCGCGCTCGCGCTCGGTGTGGTGGTCGGTGCCCGTGGCCGTGCTGCTGGCCAACCTCGGGCACCTCGGCTGGGACCAGCTCACGCACGAGCCGAGCTGGACGACGGCCCGGCTGCCCGTGCTCGAGCAGGACCTCGCGGGCCTGCCCGTCGCGCGCTGGCTCATGTACGCCTTCTCCGTGCTCGGACTGGCCGCCATCGCGTGGGTGGTGTGGCGCGAGCTGCGGGACCGACCGGCGCGCCGCACGCCCCGCGTGAGCCCGGACCTGGCGCCGTGGATCGTGCGGGCACCGCTGGTCGTCGCGGTCGCGCTCGCGATCCGCACGATGATCACGATCGGCCCCTACCTGGGCACGCACGCCCTGCTCTACTACATGCTCACCTCGGCCATCGCCGCCGGCGTCGCGGTCCTGCTGGTGGTCTGCGTGGTGTGGCAGATGCTGGCCCCGGTGGACCGGCCGGAGGCGGTGTGATCGCCGAGCCCGACCAGCTCGCCGACGCCTTCGTCGAGGCGTGGAACCACCACGACCCCGACGCGCTGGCCGCGATGTTCACGGCGGATGCCGACTTCGTCAACGTCGTGGGCCTCTGGTGGCGCGACCGGGCCGGCATCCGTGGAGCCCACGCCTACGGCTTCGAGCGGATCTTCGGACAGAGCCGTATGACGCTCCGCCGTCGTCGCGTCCGCCGTCTCGGCGAGGTCGCCGTGGTCGTGGCGCAGTGGTCGCTGACCGGTCAGCTCTCGCCGACCGGGGACCCGGTCGGTGAGCGTCGCGGCGTGCTGACCCTGGTCGGACGCCGCGGCGAGGACGGGTGGTGTGCCGTCAGCGCGCACAACACCGACACCGTCCCCGGCATGGAGACGCACGTCGCGCGAGACGGAGGCCTCGCCCAGGCCGACTATCGGTAGCGACGGCGCACGCCGGGCGGCGGACGCGCCGGCACACGGCCCTCTATCCTGCCCAGGTGAGCACCCCCCTCAACCTGCCGTTCGACCCGATCGCTCGCGCCGAGAGCTCCTGGCGCGAGCGCTGGGGCGAGTCGGCGCCGTCCCGGCAGATGGCCACGGCCACGAGTCTGCTGCGGGTGGCGCAGATGCTGACGATCGCCTTCGACCAGGCGTGCGCGCAGCACGGGTTGACCTTCGCACGCTACGAGGCGCTGGTGCTCCTGACCTTCGGCCGGGACAGCGGCCTGCCGATGAGCGTCATCGGGGAGCGGCTCATGGTGCACCCCACGAGCGCGACGAGCATCGTGCAGCGGCTCGAGGCGCAGGGTTTCGTGCGGCGCGTGCCCAACCCGGCGGACGGCCGGGGGACGCTCGCGCAGATCACCGACGCCGGGCGCGCGGTGATGGAGGCGGCCACGCAGGACCTGCACCGGCTGGGCTTCGGGCTGGACGTGCTGACCACGCCCGAGCACGAGCAGCTCTTCGCCCTGCTGCGGCGGGTGCGCGTGGCGGCCGGGGACTTCACCGGCTGACGCCAGGGCTGGGTCTGGCGCGATCGGCGCTGGCAGCCTGGTGACAGATACTAGGACGTCCTAGTAAATTGGTGACCATGACGATCCAGGAGACCCAGCGCAGCGCCTCCGCGGCCCCCACCCCCGACTCGGCCGAGCGCCGCCGCGACGGGCGTCGCCGCTGGCAGCAGCGGTATGACGAGGCGGTCGCCAAGGGCCGCATCCGGGGCGGCGACTTCACCACCCTGTCCGGCGTCGAGGTCGACCCCGTCTACGGCCCCACCGACGAGCAGGCCGCCGCCGACGAGCGCATGGACCGCATCGGTTGGCCCGGCGAGTTCCCCTACACCCGAGGCCTGCACGCCACCGGCTACCGCGGCAAGAGCTGGACGATCCGGCAGTTCGCGGGCTTCGGCAACGCGGTGCAGACCAACGAGCGCTACAAGATGATCCTCGCCCGCGGGGGCGGCGGGCTGTCCGTGGCCTTCGACATGCCGACGCTCATGGGGCGCGACTCCGACGACCCGATGAGCCTCGGCGAGGTCGGCCACTGCGGCGTCGCGGTGGACTCCGCGGCCGACATGGACATCCTCTTTCGCGACATCCCGATGGGCGACACGACCACCTCGATGACCGTGTCCGGTCCTGCGGTGCCGGTCTTCTGCATGTATCTCGTCGCCGCCGAGCGTCAGGGCGTCGACATCTCCACCCTCAACGGCACGCTGCAGACTGACATCTTCAAGGAGTACATCGCGCAGAAGGAGTGGCTCTTCGCCCCCGAGCCGCACCTGCGGCTCATCGGCGACCTGATGGCCTACTGCGACGAGCACATCAAGGCCTACAAGCCGCTGTCCGTCTCGGGCTACCACATCCGCGAGGCCGGGGCGACGGCCGCCCAGGAGCTCGCCTTCACCCTCGCCGACGGCTTCGGCTACGTCGAGCTCGGGCTCTCCCGCGGCCTCGACGTCGACTCCTTCGCGCCCGGCCTGTCCTTCTTCTTCGACGCCCACGTCGACTTCTTCGAGGAGATCGCCAAGTTCCGCGCCGCCCGGCGCATCTGGGCGCGCTGGATGCGCGACGTCTACGGCGCCACCTCCGACAAGGCCATGCAGCTGCGCTTCCACACGCAGACCGCCGGGGTGTCGCTGACCGCCCAGCAGCCCTACAACAACGTCGTGCGGACGGCGATCGAGGCGCTCGCAGGCGTCCTCGGCGGCACCAACTCGCTGCACACCAATGCCCTTGACGAGACCCTCGCGCTGCCGACCGAGCAGTCCGCCGAGATCGCCCTGCGCACCCAGCAGGTGATCATGGAGGAGACCGGCGTCACCAATGTCGCCGACCCGCTGGGCGGTTCGTGGTACGTCGAGGCCCTGACCGACACGATCGAGGCCGAGGCGGAGGCGATCTTCACGCGCATCCTGTCGATGGGCCAGGTCCCGGTCGACTCCGCCGACAAGGCTCGCCTGGCCGAAGTCGTGCGCGACAACGTCGGCAAGGCCGAGGGCGGTGTCTGGCCCATGACCTCCGGCATCCTGCGCGGCATCGAGGAGGGCTGGTTCATGTCCGAGATCGGGGACGCCGCCTTCACCTACCAGCTCGCGCTGGAGTCCGGTCACAAGAGGATCGTCGGCGTCAACTGCCTCACCGAGTCGGTCAGCTCCGAGCTGGACATCCTGCGCGTCTCGCACGAGGTGGAGCGCGAGCAGGTCGCGACGCTCTCGCAGCGTCGTGCCGGTCGCAACGAGGACATCGCCGCGGACGCGGTCAAGCGGATGGTCGAGGTCTCCCGCACGCAGGACAACATGATCCCCGCCATGCTCGACGCGGTCCGCGCCGAGGCGACCCTCGGCGAGATCTGCGACGCGCTGCGCGAGGAGTGGGGCATCTACCGCGAGCCCGCCCGCTTCTGATCCGGTCTCGCCCGACCGCGGGCGTCGTTCGGTTACCCGGCGTCGGTCCGGGTGCGACACAATGCCCGTATGACGTCGCAGCCGTTCTCCACCGCCGCCGCTCGTGGCGCGGTCGACCTGTCCGGACTCAGCCAGCCGCAGCCCACGGGCACCCGTGCCCCCGCGCCCGCCCCCGACCAGGGTGGGGGCGCACGTCCGGGCTCACCGGTCGTGGTCGAGGCCACCGAGGCCACGATCCAGCAGATCATGCAGCAGTCGGTCAGCGTGCCGTCGGTGCTGCTGGTGTGGAGCGCCACCCGTGGCGGGCGTGAGGTCGTCGCCGACTTCGCGGCGGTGGCCGAGGCGAGCGGCGGCCGGTTCGTGCTCGCGACGGTGGACGTCGACGCCAACCCCGGTCTGGCGCAGGCCCTGCAGGTGCAGCAGATCCCGATGGCGGTCGGTCTGCTCCAGGGTCAGCCGGTGCCGCTGTTCGTCGGCAGCCAGCCCAAGGACGTGATCCAGCAGTACGTCGACGAGCTGCTCAAGGTCGCCGTGGCCAATGGCATCACCGGCCGCGTGGACGTGGGGGAGCAGGCCGACGCCGAGGGCGAGGTCCCCATGTCGCCCGAGCACGAGGAGGCCTTCACCGCCCTCGAGCGCGGCGACTTCGAGGGCGCGCGGGCGGCATACGACAAAGCCCTGGCCAAGGACCCCAAGGACCGGGACGCCCAGGTGGGCAAGGCCCAGGTCGACCTGCTGGAGCGGACCACCGGCGTCGACCTGCAGGTGGCTCGCACGGCCGCTGCCGACAACCCCGCCGACGTCGAAGCCCAGCTGCTCGTCGCGGACCTGGACGTCATGGGCGGGCATGTCGAGGACGCCTTCCTGCGGCTCGTCGACCTCGTCCGCTCGCTGGCGGGCGATGACCGCGAGAGGGTCCGTGTGCACCTGATCACGCTCTTCGACGTCGTGGGCAGCGAGGACCCCCGCGTCAAGAAGGGGCGCACGTCCCTCATGTCCGCCCTCTTCTGATCAGCGCGCGAACCGGCCGGGGTCGTCCCAGGTCGGTTCGTCCCAGCAGACCAACGCGTCCGCATCGCACCGCGACGATCACGTCGCGGTCGTCCGCTGACACGGGGCGCAGATGCGTCGCCGGTCTCCAGCATGGCGAACGCGAGGGCCACCCCCACCATGCTCCTCCCGGGCCAGGAGACGGGCCGCGCCGTGGAGTACCACGCGAAGGATGGCGGGCGCAGGACCTCGAGGGTGGGCGTGCGCCCAACCAGGGGGGCGCACGACAACCGTCAAGCAATTGTCTGGGGGTCAGCGCGTGGCGTGCCCGCCGTCCCACTCCAGCATCGTCGTGCCGTTGGACTCGCGGGCACCGAGCGCGCGGTAGGTCGCGAGGGCGGCCTGGTTGTCGGTCTCGGTGAGGGTCCACACGGCGTGGCACCCGCGCTCGGCCGCGACGGCCTGCAGCTCCCGCAGCAGGGCGCTGCCGATGCCGCGGCGCTGCTGCGCCGGGTCCACCGCGAGCTCGTAGACGAACATCTCGGTGCCCTTGTCGGGGTGGCACATCTCGACGCCGGTGACGAACCCGACCGGCCGATAGCCCTCGATCGCAAGGACGAGGTGGTGGCCGGGCATCGCGAGGAAGCGTCGTGCCCCCTCCTCGGAGGGAGGGGTGTCGAACAGGTCCCCGGCGGCCAGCACCAGCAACGCGTCGCGGGGTCCGAGGCGCGTCAGCCGCAACGCGCTCATCGGGCGGCGGCCTCGCGCTCGTCGCGGGGCAGGCACTGGATCATCGCGTCGGCCACCTGGCCGACGGCGGTGGGGGAGCCGGCGAGGTGCCAGGTGTGCCCGCCGACCGGCACGAGCCGGGTGACCCCGCCGGCCGCCTCGACGAGCGCCTGCCCGGGGTACCAGTCCCAGGGGTGGCAGTCCGCCTGGTACCACACGCCCACGCGACTGTCGGAGGTCCACGCAAGGTCCACCGACGCCGAGCCCAGCATCCGCACGGTGGCGCACAGCCGGGTCGCCTCGGCCCACGGCGCGATCATCTCGGGCCGCCCGAACCTCGTGGGGTGCAGGTAGGTCGCCGCGCTGACCAGGTCGAGCGGGAGGTCGCGGACCGGGTCCACGGGCACGCCGTTGCAGGTCGTGGGGTGGTCGCGGCCGCCGAGCCACAGCTGGTCGCTCTCGGGGTGGTAGACCGCGCCGAGGATCGGTCCGTCGTCGTCGACCAGGGCGAGGGCCGAGCACCAGTGCGTCATACCGTGCAGGAAGTTGTAGGTGCCGTCGACGGGGTCGATGAACCAGGTGCGCCCGCTCCCGGCCGGCGCGCTCGTGCCCTCCTCGCCGACGAGACCGTCGTTCGCGCGCTCACGGCGCAGCCGGGTGCCCACGAGCTCCTCGGCAGCGTGGTCGGCGGCGGTCACCACGTCCGACACGGAGGTCTTGCGGGTCCCCTCGAGACCCGCCGCGCGCATCTCCAGCGCCAGGGTGCCGGCGGAACGGACCAGGTCGGCGGCGAGAGCGAGGTCGTCGGCAGAGGTCATGGGGGCCAGCCTAGTGGTGCTCCCCGGGCGGTCCGCCTACCCGCCCAGCGCGGCGGAGACCACGGCGCGGGCCTCCTCCTGGACCTGGGCGAGGTGCTCGGGGCCCTTGAAGGACTCGGCGTAGATCTTGTAGACGTCCTCGGTGCCGGACGGGCGCGCTGCGAACCACGCGGACTCCGTCGTCACCTTGAGCCCGCCGATCGCCGCCCCGTTGCCGGGAGCCTCGGTCAGCTTGGCCGTGATCGGCTCTCCGGCCAGGGACTCCGCGGTGACGTCCGCGGGGGAGAGGGCCTTGAGCTTGGCCTTCTGGTCGCGGTCGGCGGGGGCGTCGACGCGGGCGTAGGCCGGGTCTCCGTGGCGCGCCACCAGCTCGGCGTAGTGCTGCGAGGGGCTCTTGCCGGTCTTGGCCTGGATCTCGCTCGCCAGCAGCGCGAGGATGATGCCGTCCTTGTCGGTCGACCACACCGAGCCGTCGAAGCGCAGGAAGGAAGCACCCGCCGACTCCTCGCCGCCGAACGGCCCGGAGCCGTCGAGCAGCCCCGGCACGAACCACTTGAAGCCCACCGGCACCTCGACGAGCCGCCGCCCGAGGTCCGCCGCGACCCGGTCGATCATGGACGACGACACCAGCGTCTTGCCGATGAACCCGTCGGCGGGCCACTGCGGGCGCGCGCCGCCGTAGAGGTACTGGATCGCCACGGCGAGGTAGTGGTTGGGGTTCATCAGCCCACCGTCGGGGGTGACGATCCCGTGCCGGTCGGCGTCGGCGTCATTGCCCGTCGCGATGTCGTAGCGGTCCTTCTGCGCGATGAGCGAGGCCATGGCGGACGGGGAGGAGCAGTCCATCCGGATCTTTTCGTCCCAGTCCAGGGTCATGAACCGCCAGGTCGGGTCGACGAGCGGGTTGACCACGGTCAGCTCGAGGCCGTAGTGCTCGCCGATGGCGCCCCAGTAGTCGACCGCCGCGCCGCCGAGGGGGTCGGCGCCGATGCGCACGCCCGCCTCCTTGATGGCGGCCAGGTCGATGACTTCGGCCAGGTCCTCGACGTAGATGCGCTTGAACTCATAGGGCTCGCACTGCGCCCGCGCCTCGGCGAAGGACACGCGCCGGACGCCCTCGAGCCCGGCCTTGATGTAGTCGTTGGCGCGCGCCGCGATCCACCCGGTCGCGTCGGTGTCGGCCGGGCCACCGTGCGGCGGGTTGTACTTGAAGCCGCCGTCGCTCGGCGGGTTGTGCGAGGGGGTGACGACGATGCCGTCGGCGAGTCCGCTGTCGGCGGGCAGGTCGTCGACCCCGCCGACCTTGCCCTTGTTGGCCCGCAGGATCGCGTGCGACACGGCGGGGGTGGGGGTGTAGCGGTCCTCGGCGTCCACCATGACGTGCACACCGTTGGCGACGAGCACCTCGAGCGCGGACGCCCACGCCGGCTCGGACAGGCCGTGGGTGTCGCGCCCGATGAACAGCGGCCCGTCGAAGCCCTGCTCGGTGCGGTAGTCCACGATCGCCTGCGTCGTCGCCAGGATGTGGTCCTCGTTGAACGCGGTCCGCAGGCTGCTGCCGCGGTGCCCCGACGTCCCGAAGGCGACCTGCTGGTCGACGTCGTCCGGGTCCGGCTTGCCGGTGTAGTAGGCGGTGACGAGGTGGGCCACGTCGACCAGGTCGCGGGGCTCGGCGGGCTGTCCTGCACGGTTCGCGGTCATGGGCTCATCCTTGCACCCGTCGGCCGGGGTGGCACCTGGCAGGCTCGCCAGGTGACGCACCCGGCCGGCGGGTCGCCGCAGCCGGATTCGCCGTACGACGGGCCGCGGGTCCGATCAGTAGGCGCCGCAGTTGGGCAGCTGCGTGAGCCCGTTGAACCGCGACTCGAAGAAGGTCGTCGCGTACGCCGCCGTCGGGATCGCTCCGCCCAGGTGGGTGGGGGTGATGATGGGCTGGAACCACACGTTGGCGCCCCGGGAGCACCAGTCCTTGGCCAGCTGCCGGGGGACGGCATACGGGATGACGTCGTCGGTCAGCGAGCTCGTGACGAGCACCGGCGCGTTGGGCTTGGTCCGCCCGATGCGGTTGTCGGCCACCAGGGAGCGCAGCGGCTCCTCGGTGAAGGCCTGGTCCATCGGGCGGCCGTCCTTGGTGAGGGTGCTGCTGCGGATGAAGGCAAGGTCGAACAGGTTGATGACGCAGTTGCCCTCCACCTTGGGCAGCAGCGCCACCCCCTTGGCGTTGAGGTAGGTCGAGGGGTCGACGTGGTAGGCCGAGAACAGCCCGGCGGTGGCGTAGAGCTCGAAGGCGGAGTAGAGCGACCCGTCGATCTGCTTGGAGACCGGCGCGAGGTCGGCGGGCGGAGCACCCGCCACCGTGCCCTTGACGTCCAGCTCGGGAGCGTAGCTGCCCGCCAGCTCGGCCGCGGCCGCCGCGGCGCCACCGCCCTGGGAGTAGCCGGACAGGCCCACCGGCGTGCGGGTGTCGGTGCCGGGCAGGCCGACCCGTTGCGTGGCGCGGGCGAGGTCGAGGACGGCGTGCCCCTGGGCCTCGCGGACCATGTAGGTGTGGGTGCCGGGGGTGCCGAGGCCCTGGTAGTCGGTCAGCGCCACCGTGTAGCCGCGGAACAGCAGGTCCTTGAAGAAGATCGTCTCGTACTCCGTCATGGCCTTGAGCTGGCGGGACGGGGCGCAGGCGTCGGCCATGCCCTGGGTGCCGGCCGCGTAGCTGATGATCGGGCGCTTGCCCGGGCCGACCCAGGGGGCCTTCGGCGAGACCACGACGGCCGTGACGGCGATCGGGGTGCCCTCGCGGTCCGTGGAGGAGTACATGACCCGCCGCGCGTCGTAGGACAGGGACGAGGCGTCGAGGGGGTCGAGGACGTTGTCCGCCTTCTCCTGGCGGATGACCGTGCCGGGCGTGCTGGGGATCTGGGCGGGCGGCTCGTAGAACGCCGGGCGCGCGGGCTCCGGGGTGTCGCTGAGGGTGCTGGCTCCGGCCGTGCCGGGGATGGCGTGCTCGTCGGCGGAGGCGGCCGGGGCGATGGCGCACAAGGACGCGAGGGAGGCGGCAAGGACGGCGGTCGCGACGGTGCGACGGCGGGGCAGGGCAGAGGACAACGGTGTCTCCTGTCGGGAGGTGAGGTGCCGCGAGGCTACCCACCGGTAGCGCCCTTTGCCTAGACCCTGTTACTCACGGGATCGCATGCCCATGCGGTGGCGTCCCGCCGACGTCGTGGCCTCCGAGCACGCCGAGGGGGCCCACCTCGGGTGGTGGGACCCCCTCGGGTCGTATGCCGCGCCGGCGTCCGTCAGGCCTGGGTCTCGCCCGGCGTGGCGTCCAGCTCGGGGCGGGACGCCGCGTCGGCCCCCACCTCGTCGGGGCTCGGGGCGCCCGTCCCGGCGCCCTCGTCCTGGGACGACGTCGAGGTGGAGGACAGCTCGGGGCGCGCCTGGCGCAGCACCGCGGCCCGCTCGGAGGGGACGGGCTCCTGCGCGCTGAACCACACCGTCGCAAACGGCGGCACGGTGATCTCGGCGGAGCAGGGCAGGCCGTGCCAGGGGATCTCCTCGGCGACGACCTGCCCGAGGTTGCCGACCCCGGAGCCGGCCCACTCGGTGGCGTCGGTGTTGAGCACCTCACGCCAGATGCCGGGGTGGGGCAGGCCGATGCGGTACTGGTGGTGGGGGCCTCCGGAGAAGTTCGACACGCACGCCATCGCGGGCCGGCCCTCGTCCTCGTCCTTGCCGTAGCGCAGGAACGAGAAGACGTTGCCCTGCGCGTCGTTGGCGTCGATCCAGCGGAATCCCTCGCCGGACGTGTCCAGCTGCCACAGGGCGGGGGACTCGCGGTAGGTCGCGTTCATCGACTTGACCATCTGGTGCACCGCGAGGTGCCAGGGCTGGTCCAGGAGCCACCAGTCCAGGCTCTGGGCGTCCGCCCACTCGGCCTCCTGGGCGAACTCCTGGCCCATGAACAGCAGCTGCTTGCCGGGGTGGGCCCACATGAAGCCGAGGTAGGCGCGCAGGTTGGCCAGCTGCTGCCAGCGGTCCCCGGGCATCTTGCGCAGCAGGGAGCCCTTGCCGTAGACGACCTCGTCGTGCGAGATCGGCAGCACGAAGTTCTCGCTGAAGGCGTAGACCAGGCCGAAGGTCATCTCGCCGTGGTGGTACTGCCGGTAGATGGCCTCGTGCTCGACGTAGTCGAGGGTGTCGTGCATCCAGCCCATGTTCCACTTGAAGCCGAACCCCAGGCCGCCGATCTCGGTCGGCCGGGTGACGCCGGGCCAGGACGTGGACTCCTCGGCGATGACCATGGCGCCCGGGTGGTGCTTGTAGACCGTGGCGTTGGTCTCCTGCAGCAGCTGGACCGCGTCGAGGTTCTCCCGGCCGCCGTACTGGTTGGGCAGCCACTCGCCGTCGTTGCGGGAGTAGTCCAGGTAGAGCATCGAGGCGACCGCGTCGACCCGCAGCCCGTCGACGTGGAACTCCTCCAGCCAGTACAGGGCGTTGGCGACGAGGAAGTTGCGCACCTGCGGGCGGCCGAAGTCGAACACGTGCGTGCCCCAGTCGGGCTGGTCCCCGCGGCGGGGGTCCGGGTGCTCGTAGAGCGCCTCGCCGTCGAACTTGGCCAGGGCGAAGGCGTCCTTGGGGAAGTGCGCCGGGACCCAGTCGAGGATGACCCCGACGCCGGCCTGGTGCAGCGTGTCCACGAGGTGCCGGAACTCGTCCGGCGACCCGAAGCGCGAGGTCGGGGCGTAGTAGCCGGTGACCTGGTAGCCCCAGGACGGGCCGTAAGGGTGCTCGGCGACGGGGAGGAACTCCACGTGGGTGAAGCCGAGGTCCTTGACGTAGGCGACGAGCTGGTCCGCGAGCTCGGTGTAGGTCAGCCCCTGCCGCCACGAGCCGAGGTGGACCTCGTAGATGCTCATGGGCTGCTCGTGGCGCTGCGTGGCGTCGCGCTCGGCGATCCAGGCATCGTCCGACCACGTGTAGGTCGACTCGTCGACCACCGAGGCGGTGGCCGGCGGGATCTCGGTGCGCCGGGCCAGCGGGTCGGCCTTGGCGCGCCACTGCCCGTCCTTGCCCAGGATCTCGTACTTGTAGCGCGCGCCCGGCTCGACGCCCGGGACGAAGAGCTCCCACAGGCCCGAGCCGCCGAGCGAGCGCATCGGGTGCCCCTGGGAGTCCCAGGTGTTGAAGTCGCCGGCGACGCGGACGGTGCGGGCGTTGGGTGCCCACACCGCGAAGCTCGTGCCGCGCGTCGTGCCGAGCGGGCCGTCGTAGGACCGGACGTGCGAGCCGAGGACGTCCCACAGCTGCTCGTGGCGGCCCTCGGAGATGAGGTGGATGTCGACCTCGCCGAGCGTCGGCCAGAAGCGGTAGGGGTCGTCGACGGTGTGCTTGAACCCGTCGCCGTAGTCCACCGCCACGCGATAGTCCGGGACCTGGTCGGCCTCGATCGTCGCGGTCCAGACACCCTCGTGCTGGTGCTCGAAGGGCACGACGCGGCCGTCCAGGACCAGGTCGACCGACGCCGCGCGCGGCTTGAAGGTGCGCACGGTGACGACGCCCTCGCCCTGGTGCGGCCCCAGCACCGAGTGCGGGTCGTGGTGGTGGCCGTGGACGAGCCGGTCGATCTCGTCGGTGTGCACGGGGACCGGCTGCGGGCCGGACGGCTTGACGGACGGGGCCGGCGCCGCCGGGGTCGGCGACGCCTCGGGTGCCGCGGCCGTGACGGGCGAGGGGAGGGGTGCCTCGGGGGCGACGGGCGGGACGACCGGCACCGTCGGGGCCCCCTGCGCCTCGGGGCCTGGGTCAGAGGTGTCGGGGCTCTCGGTGCCGCGGGCCGCGGCGCGCGAGCGGACCTCCTGGACGGCCGACCCGGCGGCGTTGCGGGCGACCTCGGCGACCTGCGAGGCCACCGCGGCGCCGACGGCGCCCACGACGCCGGACACCGCGCCCAGCAGTCGCGAGGGACGCTCGCCGTGCTCGCCGTGCTCGTCCTCCTTGGACGGCTGATCGTGCCGCGTGCTGCCGGAGCCGGTGGTGCCGGCGTCGGCGCTGCTCACGGTCGAGGCGTCGGTGCGGGGTTCGTCGTGGTCCTTCATCGGTGTTCCCTTCGCTGCAGCCACCAGGCGCTCGACGGCGCCGATGGGGATGGGGAGCCACGAGGGACGGTTACGTGCCTCGTAGACCACTTCGTACAGGGCCTTGTCGAGCTCCATGGCGCGCAGCACCTCGGGCTCGTGGCGGGGGTCTTGATCGGTGGCCTCGGCGTAGCCGTCGAGGAAGGCCTCGCGGGCGGCGTGCGCCCACGCGGCGGCCGTCTCGGACCGGCCCGCGTCCTCCTGCGCGACGGAGCCGGCCGCGTAGTCGAAGGACCGGAGCATGCCGGCCACGTCGCGCAGGGCCAGGTCGGGGACGGTGCGCTCGGCGAGGGGGCGCAGCGGCTCGCCCTCGAAGTCCAGGAGCACCCAGCCGCGGCCGGGCACGTCGAGCACCTGCCCGAGGTGGTAGTCGCCGTGGATGCGCTGCAGACGAGGCCAGACGGCGTCGCGGGCCGCGGCCAGGATCTCGTCGACCTCGGCCTCCATCGCGCGCAGCGGCGCGTGGGCCTCGGCGGCCAGGACCCAACGGCTGCGCATCGACAGCGCGAGGGTGCGGTGGTCCTCGTCGGTGGCCTCGGCGGTCTCCATGGCCTCGGCGAGCGTGCGGTGCACCTCTCCGGTCGCCCGGCCGAGGGCGCGGGCGCGCTCGGTGAAGTCCGTGCCCCGGCTCGCGGCCTCGAGCGCCACGCGCCAGGCGTCCCGCACGTCGGGCAGGAACTCCTGGGCGAAGGCGAGATGCCCGCGCAGGTCGTGACCGCCGTCGGACCAGCTGCCCCGCAGGGAGCCGAGGGGGCGCGGGACCAGCGTCGAGCCGGCCCCGGCCAGGGCCGTCTGCACGGTCACGTCCGGGTTGTCACCGGCGGACAGCACGCGAAAGACCTTGACGATCAAGGGGGACGGTGCACCGGAGGCGTCGTCCGCCTGGACGACGACCGAGGTGTTGGACTGCTCGCCGGACAGTACCTTGGCGCTGCGTATGTCGACGTGCCCGACGCCGTCCACGGGGCTGCCCTGTGCGCCGGCGTCGGCCTTGCCGTGGTCCGGGGTGGCCTCGGTGTCGCCCTCGACGATGGTGCGGACGAGCTCGGCGACGTAGACCGGGTCGTGCGGCGCGTCGTAGACGTAGCGGGTGCCGAGCACTGAGTGCTCCACCGTCGCGACGAGCGCGTGCTCGCCGCCCTCGAGCGGCGCCGCGCGGTAGGTGAGGGGCACCTGGTAGAGCACGGGAGGCTCGGCCGCGGTGTCCTTGACCAGCAGCGTCTCGATGCCGACCTCGCCCTCGGGGTCCTGGAAGCGGTAGCTGCCGACCCGCGCGAGCGCGGGGCCCTGCCCGGACCCCTTGCTGGTGTACCACCGCTGCTCGCCGATCCAGGCCTGGACGGCGTCGAGCTTGCTCGGCGTGATGCTGGCTCCCGCCTCGATCTTGGACGTGCCTGCCATGTCAGTCCTCGTTCCCGGTCCTGCGGACCAACTTGAGCCAGAAGAAGTCTCGCGAGCCCATGGTCACCGTGAAGCGTGCCTGCTCGTCGACGGGGACGAAACCGCTGCCGCCGAACAGGTCCTGGACCTGGGCGTCGGCATACTCGCTGGGGAGCTGGACCCGGGTGCCCTGGGGGCGCGGCGAGAGGTTGTTGACGCACAGGACGGTCTCGGCGGGGGTGTCCTCGTCGGCCTCGTCCGGGGTCACCTCGCGCAGGAACGCGAGGATCGCGTCGTTGTCGCTCGGCATGACGGTGAAGGTGCCCATCCCCATCACGGGGTGGTGGCGCCGCACCTGCAGCATCCCGCGCATCCAGTGCAGCAGCGAGGAGCTGGACGCCATCGCCGCCTCGACGTTGACGTTGTTGTGGTGGTAGACGAGCGACTGGATGACCGGCAGGTAGAGCTTGCCGGGGTCGGCGCTGGAGAAGCCGGCGTTGCGGTCGGGCGTCCACTGCATCGGCGTGCGCACGGCGTCGCGGTCGTTGAGCCAGATGTTGTCGCCCATGCCGATCTCGTCGCCGTAGTAGAGGCACGGCGACCCCGGCAAGGACAGCACCAGGGCGTTGATCAGCTCGATCTCGGCGCGCGAGTTGTCGAGCAGGGGCGCGAGCCGGCGCCGGATGCCGACGTTGGCCTTCATGCGGGGGTCGGGGGCGTACCAGCCGTACATCGCGGCGCGCTCCTCGTTGTCGACCATCTCGAGGGTGAGCTCGTCGTGGTTGCGCAAGAAGGTGCCCCACTGCGTGCCAGTCGGGATCTCGGGGGTGTCCTCGAGGACCTTGACGATGGGCGTGGCCTTGCCCTCGCGCAGCGCGTAGTACAGCCGCGGCATCACCGGGAAGTGGAAGCACATCTGGCACTCCGGCGCCTCCTCGGTGCCGAAGTAGTCCACCACCTCGTGCGGCATCTGGTTGGCCTCGGCCAGCAGGATCCGCCCGGGGTACTCCTCGTCCACCATGCGCCGCAGCTGCGCCAGGAACTCGTGGGTCCTCGGGTGGTTCTCGCCGTTGTGCCCGTCCTCCTCGAACAGGTAGGGGACGGCGTCGAGCCGGAACCCGTCGATGCCCATGTCCATCCAGTAGCGGACGATGTCGAACATCTCCTCCTGGACCTTGGGGTTCTCGAAGTTGAGGTCCGGCTGGTGGGAGAAGAAGCGGTGCCAGAAGAACTGCCGGCGCACCGGGTCGAAGGTCCAGTTGGACACCTCGGTGTCGACGAAGATGATGCGCGCGTCGGAGTACCTGGTGTCGTCGTCGGACCAGACGTAGTAGTCGCCGTAGGGGCCGTCCGGCTCGGAGCGGCTCGCCTGGAACCACGGGTGCTGGTCGCTGGTGTGGTTCATGACGAAGTCGGTGATGATCCGGATGCCGCGGGCGTGGGCCTGCGAGATCAGCTCCTTGAACTCCGGCAGCGTCCCGAACTCCGGCAGCACGGCGCGGTAGTCCGCGATGTCGTAGCCGCCGTCGCGCAGGGGCGACGCGTAGAACGGGGGCAGCCACAGGCAGTCGACGCCGAGCCACTGCAGGTAGTCGAGCTTGCCGAGCAGGCCGGTGAAGTCACCGGCGCCCGACCCGTTGCTGTCGGCGAAGGCGCGAACGAGCACCTCGTAGAAGACAGCCTTGCGGAACCAGCGCGGGTCGTGCTTGAGCCCGGGCTGGGCGAGGTTGAGGCCGTGCACCTGTCAGAACCTCCGGACGTGGATGATGTGGGCGGGTTCGGCGTCACGACCGAGTCGGACGAAGTTGTCCTGACCCCAGTGCCAGGACTGCTGGGTCATCTCGTCGTGCGCCACGAACCCATCACCGTAGCCCAGCCCGAGGGCCGGCATGTCCAGGTGGACCCAGGACTCCCGGGTCGAGTGCGGGTCGAGGTTGGCGACCACGATGACGGTGTCGTCGTGACCGCTGAGGGTGCGGGCGGTCTTGGAGAACACGATGATGTTCTCGTCGTCGCAGTGGTGAAAGGTGATGTTGCGCAGCAGCCGCAGCGAGGGGTGCCAGTGGCGGACCTGGTTGAGGGTGCGCAGGTAGCCGTCGAGCGACTGCCCCTCCTTGGCGCCGCCGGGCGCGTAGTCCGCCCAGCGGCGGTCCTTGAGCTGGTACTTCTCGTTGTCGACCTGCTCCTCGGCGCCTGGTCGGGCGACGTGCTCCATGAGCTCGTAGCCCGCGTAGATGCCGTAGGTCGGCACCAGGGTCGCCGCGAGCGCCGCCCGGACCTTCCAGGCCGCCGGGCCGCCATACTGCATGTAGGGCGTCAGGATGTCGTGCGTGGTCGGCCAGAAGGACGGGCGCATGTACGCGGCGGCGTCCCCGGCCAGCTCGCGGACATACTCCTCGATCTCCCACTTCTCGTTGCGCCAGGCGTAGTAGGTGTAGCTCTGCTGGAAGCCGATCTTGCCGAGCGTGTGCATCATGGCCGGCTTGGTGAACGCCTCGGCCAGCCAGATGATGTCCGGACGTGACGCCGCGACATCACTGATCAACCATTGCCAGAACTCCACGGGCTTGGTGTGCGGGTTGTCCACGCGGAACGCCGTCACGCCGTGGTCGATCCACACCTGGATCACGTCGCGGACGGCCTGGTAGATGCCGTCCGGGTCGTTGTCGAAGTTCAGCGGGTAGATGTCCTGGTACTTCTTGGGCGGGTTCTCGGCATACGCGATGGTCCCGTCCGCGCGGGTCGTGAACCACTCCGGGTGCTCGGTGACCCAGGGGTGGTCCGGGGAGCACTGCAGAGCGATGTCGAGGGCGACCTCCAGCCCCAGCTCGCGCGCCCGCGCCACGAAGGCGTCGAAGTCCTCGAAGGTCCCGAGGGACGGCTCGATCGCGTCGTGCCCGCCGGCGGCGGAGCCGATGGCATAGGGGGAGCCCGGGTCCAGCGGACCCGCGGTCAGGGTGTTGTTGGGGCCCTTGCGGTTGGTCGTGCCGATGGGGTGGACCGGGGTGAGGTAGACGACGTCGAAGCCCATGTCCCGGATGGCGGGGAGCCGCTCGGCCGCGGTGCGCAGCGTGCCGGTGTGCCAGGTGCCGTCCTCGTCCTGGTAGGCGCCCTCGGAGCGGGGGAAGATCTCGTACCACGCCCCGGCCAGCGCCAGCGGACGCTCGACCAGCCAGCTCTGCTCGGGGGAGGGAGACACGAAGTCGCGCAGCGGGCGGGCCGTGAGCTCACGAGCGACCGCGTCGCCCGCTCCGGCATACAGCCGCTCGGGGACCGGCCTGGAGGTGTCCCGCAGGGCGGCCACGGCCTCCCGCAGGACCTGCTGCTGCTCGTGGGAGCGCTCCACCTCGGCGAGGGCCCGCTCGAGGACGAGCGCGCCCTCCTCGAGCATGAGCTCGACGTCCACGCCGGCCTCGACCTTGATGACGGCGTCGTGGTGCCAGGTGCCGTACGGGTCGGACCAGCCCTCGACCCGGAAGGACCACAGGCCCTCCCGGTCGGCGGCCACCTGCGCCTCCCACAGGCTCAGGCCGACGTTGGTGGAGCGCATCGGGACGTATGCCGTGCGCCCGTCCGGATCGGTGATCGCCACGGAGGCGTTCACGGCGTCATGACCCTCGCGGAAGACCCGCGCGGTCACGGGGAACGGCTCGTGCACGACGGACTTGGCGGGGCGGAGGCCCCCGTCGACGCTGGGGGTGACGTCGAGCACGGGGATGCGGCCGATGGGGGTCTGGGGGGCTGATGACAGTCGAGGGGCGGTCACTCGCGTCACGGTACCCAAAGAGTGTGTCCGGCTCGCACCCGAGAGGCTGGCGTATCACCCAGCGGAGCGATTCCCGGGCCGTTCTCGCGGATGACGGCGCGGCGCGGCGAAGGTGGTCTCCGGAGGGGGCCCGTCCACTAGAGTTGGGCGCAGTCCCGGACCGCCCCAGGCCGCGCTGCAGCGGACCGTCGGATTCTTCGCGTCCGGGTGGACCACGACCCCGGAGGCGACATGACGCAGGACGCGACCCCGCTCGACCCCAGCTTGAGCTGGCTGGCGGACGAGACCCCCCTGCCTTACGACACCACGACGACCGGGCCGGCGCTCGAGCCGGCCAACCCGCTGGCCAAGGCCCCCGTCGGGCGCCCGCCGCGGACCGTGGACGGCTTCGCCCGCGAGTTCTTGCGCGAGCTCAACTTCGGCGAGGGCGTGGCCCTGTCGCGGTCCTCGCAGAACGACCAGTACCTCGCGCTCGCCCGCACGATCCGGCACTACCTCATGGCGGACTGGCTGGAGACGGCGCGGCGACGCCGTGAGCACCCGACCAAGATGGTGGGCTACCTGTCCGCGGAGTACCTCCTCGGACGGCAGATGGGCAACGCGCTGCTCGCGACCGACCTCGGCGCGATCGCCGACCAGGCGCTCAGGAGCCTCGGCCTGGACCTGCGCACGCTGCGCGCCCAGGAGGTCGAGCCCGGCCTCGGCAACGGCGGCCTGGGCCGCCTCGCCGCGTGCTTCGTCGACTCCCTCGCCACGATGGACGTCCCGTGCATCGGCTACGGCATCCGCTACGAGTACGGCATCTTCCGGCAGACCTTCGAGGGAGGGCGCCAGGTCGAGGTGCCCGACTCGTGGCTCTCGCTCGGTGGTCCGTGGGAGTTCCCGCACCCCGACCGTGCCGTGACGGTCGGCTTCGGCGGCAGCACCGAGACCTACGTCGAGGAGGCCGCCGACGGCTCCGGCCACCAGATCACGCGCAGCCGGTGGGTGCCGGCGTGGAACGTCCTCGGCGTGCCATACCACTACATGGTCCCGGGCTACCAGAACGGCGTCGTCAACACCCTGCGCCTGTGGAGCGCCCGGGCCACCCAGGCCTTCGACCTGCAGATCTTCAACTCCGGCGACTACGCCACGGCCGTGCGCGCCCAGACCTTCGCCGAGAACATCTCCAAGGTGCTCTACCCCGAGGACTCGACCCCGCAGGGCCGCGAGCTGCGCCTGCAGCAGCAGTACTTCTTCGTCGCGTGCTCGCTCAAGGACTTCATCGACCGCACGCTGGAGAAGGACTTCGACCTCCACCGCCTGCCCGAGCGGATCATCTTCCAGCTCAACGACACCCACCCCGTCATCGCCATCCCGGAGATGATGCGCCTGCTGATGGACGAGCACGGCATGGAGTGGGACGAGGCGTGGTCGGTCACCCAGCGGTGCTTCGCCTACACCTGCCACACCCTGCTGCCCGAGGCCCTCGAGGTCTGGCCGGTAGAGCTCGTCGGGCGCCTCCTGCCGCGCCACCTCGAGATCATCTACCGCATCAACGAGGAGTTCCTCGAGACGGTCCGCGAGACCTTCCCCGGCGACGAGCTGCGGGTGCGTCGTATGTCGATCATCCAGGACCACCCCGAGCGCGCCGTCCGCATGGCCAACCTGGCCACCGTCGCCGGGGTCAAGGTCAACGGCGTCGCCGAGCTGCACTCCCAGCTGCTGCGGGACAAGGTGCTGCCGGACTTCTCCGAGCTGTGGCCGGACAAGTTCACCAATGTCACCAACGGCGTGACCCCGCGGCGCTTCATCCGGCTGGCCAACCCGACGCTCTCCCAGCTCATCACCGACACCATCGGCGTGGGCTGGGAGACCAAGCTCGAGCGCCTGGAGAGCCTCGAGCCCTACGCCGAGGACGAGGAGTTCCGGGAGCGCTTCGCCGCGGCCAAGCAGGCCAACAAGACGCGGCTGCGGGAGCTGCTCGCGGTGCGGGACGGCATCGAGCTGCCCGAGCACGGCATGGTCGACGTGATGGTGAAGCGGCTGCACGAGTACAAGCGCCAGACGCTGAAGCTCCTGCACATCGTGTCGCTCTACGAGCAGATCATCTCGGGCAAGGTCGCCAAGGACGCGATCGTGCCCCGCACGTTCGTGTTCGGCGCCAAGGCGGCCCCCGGCTACCACATGGCCAAGGAGATCATCTACCTCATCAACTCCGTTGCCGCGACGGTCAACGCGGACGAGCGGGTCAAGGGTGTGCTGACGGTGGCCTTCCCGGCCAACTACAACGTCACCCTCGCCAACAAGCTCATCCCCGCGGCGGACCTGTCCGAGCAGATCTCGCTCGCGGGCAAGGAGGCGTCCGGCACCGGCAACATGAAGTTCGCCCTCAACGGGGCGCTCACGATCGGCACCGACGACGGCGCCAACGTCGAGATCCGCAAGCTCGTGGGCGACGACAACTTCTTCCTGTTCGGGATGGATGAGCCGCAGGTCGCGGCGCTGCAGGCCAAGGGCTACGTGCCCAGCGCGGTCTACGAGTCCAACCCCCAGCTCAGGAGCGCCATCGACCTGATCGCCTCCGGGCACTTCACCGGCGGCGACCGCGGCCTGGCGGCGACGGTCGTGGACGACCTGCTCTACAACGACCGGTTCATGACGCTCGCGGACTTCCAGTCCTACATCGACGTGCAGGGCGAGGTCGACGAGGCCTATCGCGACCAGGAGCGCTGGACGCGCTCGGCGATCCTCAACGTCGCCCGCAGCGGGTTCTTCTCCTCCGACCGGTCGATGAAGGACTACCTGCGGCGCATCTGGATGCCCACGCACGACTGACCGCCCGGACGCCGCGCCGCCGACCCCCACCCCCGACCCTCACGATCGTGGGGGGGGTGGGGGGCTGCCGCGTCTCGGTCACCGTCCTGCGTCAGGGCGAGGTGCCTGAGGTCGAGGTGGCGCAGGCCGGGCCGGCGGCGGCCGTGGTCGCCCGGATCGCCCTGGGGTGAACGGCCCCGCGCGATCCGCGGAGGCCGCTCGCGATCCGCCGAGGGGTGCGAGGGTGCGGTCAGCGGATCGCGCGGAAGATCTGCATCGACGGCCCCGCGGCGACGCGCTCCTCGCCGGGGACCAGGCGCTCGCCGGCGGCGTCAGGGCGCTCCCACGTGCTGTCCCACATCAGGCGGTAGGCCTTGACCGCGTCCACGTGGGGGAGCGTCACCGTGACGTCGTGCGCCGACCCGTGGAAGCACAGGAGGAAGGACTCGTCCTCCACGCAGTCGCCGTCGACGTACGCGAGCAGGGTCGCGTTGCCGGGGTCGTCCCAGCGCGACGCCGTCATCGGCTCCCCGTTGACGCCGAACCACATGAGGTCCGCCGTCCCGTCGGGGTGCCCGGGACGCACCCCGAAGAAGTGCCGCTGCCGCAGCGCCGGGTGCTCGCGACGCAGCCGCGCCAGCCAGGCCGTCGTCGCGACGAGGTCCTCCTGCCAGGGCTGCAGCGACCAGTCGACCCACGAGGCGCCGTTGTCCTGGCAGTACGCGTTGTTGTTGCCGCGCTGGGAACGCCCCAGCTCGTCGCCCGAGCCCAGCATGGGGATGCCGGCGGCGACGAAGAGGGTGCCGAGCAGGTTGCGCATCGAGCGGTGCCGCAGCGCCTGGGTGGCGGGGTCGGCGGGGCCCTCGGCGCCGTGGTTCCAGGACCGGTTGTTGTCGGTGCCGTCGCGGTTGTTCTCGCCGTTGGCGCCGTTGTGCTTGACGTCGTAGGCCGTCAGGTCGGCCAGGGTGAAGCCGTCGTGCGCCGCGACGAAGTTGACCGAGGCGACGGGGCTGCGGTCGTGGTGGCAGAAGAGGTCCTCCGACCCGGCGAGGCGCGTGGCGAGGTGCGAGACGCCGTGCCCGGACTGGCCGTGGGCGCTGCGGGCCTGGTCGACGAGCCAGAAGGTGCGCACGTCGTCGCGGAAGCGGTCGTTCCACTCGGCGAACGGCGGCGGGAACTGCCCCGTGCGCCACCCGTTGAAGCCGATGTCCCAGGGCTCGGCGATGAGCTTGGTCCGGGACAGCACGGGGTCCGACCGCAGGGCCATGAGGAAGGGGTGGTCGGGGTCGTAGCCGTCGTCCTTGCCGCGCCCGAGCGCGACGGCGAGGTCGAAGCGGAAGCCGTCGACGTGGCACTCGGTCACCCAGTAGCGCAGGGAGTCCAGCACCAGGCGCAGGGGCACGATGTGGCGGGTGTCGAGGGTGTTGCCGCAGCCCGTGACGTCGACGTCCCGGCCGCGTCCGTCGAGGCGGTAGTAGGTCGCGGCGTCCAGCCCCCGCAGCGACAGCGTGGCGCCGTCGACGCTCTGCTCGCACGTGTGGTTGTAGACGACGTCCAGGATGACCTCGATGCCCGCACGGTGCAGGGCCTTGACCATCCCCTTGAGCTCGGCGAGCACGCCCTGGGGGTTGGTCGCGGCGGCGTACGGCGCGTGAGGGGCGAAGAAGCCGAGCGTGTTGTATCCCCAGTAGTTGGCGAGGCCGCGCTGGACGAGCTGCGGCTCGGACTCGAAGGCGTGCACGGGCAGCAGCTCCAGGGCCGTCACGCCGATGCGCGTGAGGTGGGCGATGGTGGCGGGGTGGGCGATCCCGGCATACGTGCCCCTCAGGTGCTCGGGGACCCCGGGCAGCCGGGCGGTGAGGCTCCGCACGTGGGCCTCGTAGATGACCGTGGAGGAGATCGGGTTGCGCGGGTGGGTGTCGCCCTCCCACTCGAACCGGCCGTCGACGACCACCCCGCGGGGCACGTAGGGCGCGCTGTCGCGGGGGTCGATCACGTCGATGTCTCCGTGCAGCGAGGCGTCGACGCTGTGGCCGTAGACCTCGGGCCGCCAGGTGACCGAGCCCTCCACGGCCCGGGCGTAGGGGTCGAGCAGCAGCTTGGCGGGGTTGTGCCGGTGCCCCTCCCAGGGCCGCCAGGGCCCGTGCACCCGGTAGCCATAGCGCTGCCCCGCCCGCACCCCGGGGATGGTGTCGAACCACGTGCCGAAGGCCCTGTGCCGCAGCGGGATCCGTCGCTCCGACGCGCCCGTGCGGTCCTCGGGGTCGAACAGGCACAGCTCCACGGCGTCAGCGTGGCCGGCGTGGACCGCGACGTCCGCCACGTCCACCCCCGAGAGCGGATCGGCCCGCAGGGTGACGCCGAGCGCGGGGGTGTGGTCGGTGGTCGTCGGGGCCATGGCGCCGAGTGTAGGGCGGCCGCCGCTGCCGCCCCCTCACGTGGGTCGGTCGCGCGGGGCGGCGGGGGTGCTTCGCGTCTCCCCGTGCCGTTACGGTGGAGGTATGACGGATCCCACCTCCCTCCCCAGCTTCCCGCCGCCCGCCGACGAGCACCCCCTGCGCGGCCAG
Organism: Arsenicicoccus cauae; assembly: GCF_043162025.1. NCBI lineage: Bacteria > Bacillati > Actinomycetota > Actinomycetes > Micrococcales > Intrasporangiaceae > Arsenicicoccus > Arsenicicoccus cauae. The sequence goes on from NZ_CP171001.1 coordinate 1,966,835, forward strand.
GTCCTCTCCGCCCTCCACGACGACGGCCTCATGGCGGACCTCGACGCCGACGGCGACGTCTCCTACAAGGTGCAGGGTCAGCAGCTGTTCGTCCGGTGCATCGAGGGCGACGTCACGATCATGCGCGTCTTCGGCCAGTGGCAGATCGGCGAGGACGTCCCGGCCGACGAGCTGACCCAGCTGCGCGCCTGCAACGAGCTGTCGCTGCGCATGAGCGTCGTCAAGGCCGGTCTCGCGGGCGGCACCCTCGTCGTGACCGCCGAGCACGTCATGCTGCCGGGCATGGACGTCAAGGTCCTGCTGCCCATGACGACCTCGGTCGTGCTCGCCGCCGTGCAGACCTGGCACCAGATCGCCACCGGCCAGGCGAGCTTCGAGGAGGACGTCGACGGCCAGGGCGGTTCCCAGCAGCCCTGAGCCAGGCCGTGCGCCTTCGCGCCCCTGCCCTCCCTCGTGAGGGGAGGGGCGCGCCCGTCCTCGCCCGGATCGTCCACGGACGAAGTTACCTGCGGGTAATATGGTGGGGAGAGGCCCTGGCGCGACGCGCCGCGGTGTGGTGACCACCACTGCGCCGGAGCGTCCCGTCAGGGCACAATGCCAACCGTGCGGCGTCGCCGTCCTGGCGCACGCCGCGAGCACCGAGAGAAGAGGACCCGCACGCATGGACATCGTTGTCTGCGTCAAGCACGTGCCGGACGCCCAGGGCGACCGCGGCTTCGACGACACCGACTGGACCACCGACCGCCAGGCCGTCGACGGCCTCATGTCCGAGCTCGACGAGTACCCCGTCGAGGAGGCGCTGCGGATCATCGAGGCCGGCGAGGGCACGCTGACCGTCATCACGATGGGCCCGGACGCCGCCGCCGACGCCGTCAAGAAGGCCCTGCAGATGGGCGCCGACAAGGGCGTCCACGTCAACGACGAGGCGCTGCACGGCAGCGACTCGGTCGCCACCTCGCTCGTCCTCGCCGAGGCCATCAAGAAGGTCGGGCAGCCCGACCTCGTGATGTTCGGGATGGCCTCGACCGACGGCGGCATGAGCGTCGTCCCGGCCATGGTCGCCGAGCGCCTGGGCCTGCCGCAGGTCACGCTGGCGTCCGAGCTGAGCGTCGAGGGGTCGTCCGTCTCGATCCGCCGCGACAGCGACACCGCCACCGAGCGCATCGAGGCCTCCCTGCCCGCCGTCGTCTCCGTCACCGACCAGACCGGCAACGAGCCGCGCTACCCCTCCTTCAAGGGGATCATGGCGGCCAAGAAGAAGCCCGTCGAGACCTGGTCGCTCGCCGACCTGGGCATCGACCCGGCGCAGGTGGGGCTGGACGCCGCGGCGACCAAGGTCGAGCAGGCCACCCCCCGCCCGCCGCGCGAGCAGGGCACGATCGTCAAGGACGAGGGCGAGGGCGGCAGCCAGCTCGCGGAGTTCCTCGCGTCCAAGAAGTTCATCTGAGCCGGCCACGGCGACAAAGGAGTTCACTGACATGGCTGAAGTTCTCGTGCTGGTCGACCACACCGACGGCAAGCTCAAGAAGACATCCGCCGAGCTGCTGACGCTGGCGCGCCGCATCGGCGAGCCGAGTGCCGTCTTCCTCGGCAAGGGCGTCGAGACCGCCCTGCCCGTCCTCGCCAAGTACGGCGCGGAGAAGGTCTACGTCAACGACGACGAGCAGATCGGGCAGTACCTCGTCGGCCCGACGGTCGACGCGCTGGCCGCGGTCGTCGCGCAGGCGTCCCCGGTGGCGGTGCTCATGACGACCGGCACCGACGCCAAGGAGGTCGCCGGTCGCCTCGCGGTCCGCTGCGGGGGTGGCGTCCTCACCGACGCGACCGACGTGCAGGCCGGCGGGGGCGGCGTCCTCACGACACAGTCCGTCTTCGCCGGCAACTGGACCGTCCAGGCCACCGGCACCAAGGGCCCGACCTTCGTGACGGTCAAGCCCGGCTCGACCGCTCCCGAGGCCGTCCAGGGCGCCGCCGCCCAGGAGTCCGTCGCCGCGGAGATCTCCGAGGCCTCCAAGGGCGCGCGCATCGTCGACAGCCAGCCCAAGCAGTCGACGGGTCGACCCGACCTGTCCACCGCGCAGATCGTCGTCTCCGGCGGTCGCGGCACCGGCGGCGACTTCTCCAAGGTCGAGGAGCTCGCCGACTCGATGAAGGCGGCCGTCGGCGCTTCCCGCGCGGCCGTCGACGCCGGTTGGTACCCGCACTCCTCGCAGGTCGGCCAGACCGGCAAGCAGGTCTCGCCGCAGCTCTACGTCGCGTGCGGGATCTCCGGCGCCATCCAGCACCGGGCGGGGATGCAGACGTCCAAGACGATCGTCGCGATCAACAAGGACGAGGAGGCGCCGATCTTCGAGCTCGTCGACTTCGGCGTCGTGGGCGACCTGTTCACGGTCCTGCCGCAGGCGACCGAGGCGATCCGCAAGCGCTGATCGATGCAGGGAGGGGCCCGGGGCCGTCGCCGCGCACGCGTGGGGGCGGCCCCTTCCCGTCATACGGGCTCTAGGGTGGGAACCACCCGGCGGGGTGCCGACGTCCACGGGAGGGCGCGGGCAGCAGCACGTGCAGCGGTGCAGAGGGGGAGATGCATGACCACGCGACGGTCCCAGGTCGTCGTGCTCGGGATGACGGCCGTCCTGGCGAGCACCCTCACCGGGTGCTCCCAGGAGACGCGCCGCACCAGCGCCGGCGTCTGCGTCGACGCCCAGACCAACGAGCGGCTGCCCGACAGCGAGTGCGACGGCCGCCGCACCCGAGCGGGGTTCGTGGGAAGCCCCGCGCGGTGGTACTACTACAACGACGGGGCGCGCGTGCCGGGGGTGGGGCAGCGGGTGAGCGGTGGGTCGTTCAGCGCCCCCAGCAACCACAGCTATGTCACCGGCGGCGTCGACCCCAAGGGCACCTCCACGCTCTCGTCCGCGTCGGTCAAGGGCGGCAAGGGGACGACGATCTCGCGAGGCGGCTTCGGCGGGTCCGGCGGCAAGGGCAGCAGCTGATGCGCCGCGTCCCCTCCGAGCCCCGGACCGGCTGGCGCGAGACGGTCGAGTCCCAGGGCCTGGTCTTTCCCGTCACCGTCCGACCCGACGGCACCGAGCGGCCGTACTGGAACGAGAACGCGTACTACGAGCTCGGCGCCGCGGAGGTGGACCAGCTCGAGGAGGCCACGGAGCAGCTGCACGGCATGTGCCTCGAGGCCGCCCGCCACCTGGCGTCCGGGGCCATGGGTCCCCTCGGGCTCCCGGAGGGGTCGCTGCGGCTCGCCCAGGCCTCCCTCGACGCGGGCACCCCGTCCCTCTACGGCCGGTTCGACCTGCGGTACGCCGGGGTCGACGAGGGGCCGCCCAAGCTGCTGGAGTACAACGCCGACACGCCCACGGGCCTGCTCGAGTCCGCGGTCGTCCAGTGGTTCTGGCTCGAGGACACCCACCCCGACCGCGACCAGTGGAACTCTCTGCACGAGAGGCTGGTCGCGGCGTGGCAGGACCTGGCGCCGCGCCTCACCCAGCCCGTCTGGTTCGCCCACCACGAGGGGGAGGCCACGGGCGAGGAGTGGATGACCGTGACCTACCTGCGCGACACGGCCGAGCAGGCGGGGCTCGCCACGCAGGGCATCACGATGGGGCAGATCGGCTACAACGAGGCCGCGGAGTACTTCGTCGGCCACGAGGCCCAGATGCTGCGCACCTGCTTCAAGCTCTACCCCTGGGAGGACATGCTCCGCGAGCCGTTCGGTCGGTGGGTCGAGCCGCGCCCCAACCCGATGTACGGCACCACCTGGCTCGAGCCGCCGTGGAAGGTCCTGCTGTCCAACAAGGCCCTGCTCGCCGCGCTCTGGCACCTCTACCCGGGGCACGAGCTGCTGCTGCCCGCGTACCTCGACGAGCCGCACGGCCTGACGGAGTGGGTCGCCAAGCCGCTGCACGGGCGCGAGGGCGCAAGCATCCGCGTCCACGCCGAGGGGATCGAGCACGAGCAGCCCGGCGGCTACGGCGCCGAGGGCTGGTGCTACCAGCAGTGGTGCCCGCTGCCGCAGCTCGACGGCAACAAGGTCGTGCTCGGCAGCTGGGTCGTGGACGGCCGCGCCGCGGGCGTCGGCATCCGGGAGAGCGACGGCTGGATCACCGACGACGACGCGCGCTTCGTGCCGCACCTGATCGACACCGCATCACCCAGCGAGGCCCAGCGTGCCGCCTGGGTCGACGACGACCGGAGGGGACCCCGCCGATGAGCGAGCTGCTCGAGTCACTGCTGTACGCCGCCCTCTACTGCCTCGCCGGGATCGCCCTGCTGGCCGGGGGATTCGTCACGATGGACCTCCTCACGCCGGGGCGGCTCGGCGCCCGCATCTACACCGAGCGGTCCATCAACGCCGCTCTCATCGTCGGCGCCGAGTTCCTCGGGCTCGGGGCGATCGCGTTCACGACCATCTGGACCAACGGCAGCGCCGGCGTCGGAGCGGCGCTGGCCTGGACGTTGGCGTTCGGTGTCCTCGGGATCGCGCTGCAGGCCGTGAGCTTCCTCGTGCTCGACGCCATCACGCCGGGGTCGTTGCGGGCCATCGCGGTCGAGCAGGCGCTGCACCCGGGCGCGATCGTCGCGGCGTCGGCGATGCTGGCGGTGAGCGCCATCGTGTGCGCGTCGATAGCCTGACCGGGTGACGGACGACACCCGCCGCGCCTGGCGGCCCCTGCCCACCGACCGACCCGTCCGCGTCGCCCTGCTCGGCCACGGTCTCGCGGGCAGCGTCTTCCACGGCCCCCTGCTGGCCGCCGACCCCCGGTATGCCGTCGCCGTCGTCATGACCTCGTCGCCCGAGCGAGCCGAGGCCGCGCGCGCCGCCCACGCCGACGTCGAGATCGTCCCGGACGCCGACGCCGTTTGGGAGCGGGCCGACGACCTGGACCTCGCGGTCGTGGCCACCCCCGGCGAGACTCACGCGCGGTTCGGCATACGGGCCCTGGAGTCCGGGCTGGCGTGCGTCCTCGACAAGCCGGCCTGCACCACGGACGTCGAGGGAGCGGAGCTCCTCGCGACCCGCGACCGGACCGGCGTGCCGCTCACCGTCTTTCACAACCGCCGCCTGGACGGAGACTTCCTCACGGCCGTGCGGCTGCTGCGGGAGGGCCGGCTGGGCGAGCTGGTGCGCCTCGAGTCCTCGTTCGAGACCTGGAAGCCCACCGTCACCAAGGCCTGGAAGGCCGGCGCGAGCCCCGCCGAGGGTGGCGGCGTGCTCTACGACCTCGGACCGCACCTGATCGACCAGGCGATCCGGCTCGCAGGCCCGGTCGAGGAGTCGTATGCCGAGCTGCGCGCGCTCCGCGCGGGAGCCGTCTCGGACGACGACGCCGTCGTGGTGCTGCGGCACGCGTCCGGCGTCGTGAGCCACCTGACCATGAGCACCCAGGCCCGCCGCCCGGGGCCGCGGATGCGGGTCCTCGGCACCGAGGGCGCCTGGAGCTGCTACGGCGTGGACGGGCAGGAGGGCGCCCTCGGTGCGGGCGCCTCGCCGCTCGACGCGGACTTCGGGCTCGCCGGGGCCGGGCGGGGGAGCGTGCTCACCACCGACGCAGGCGACAAGGCGGTGCCGATGGAGCGGGGGGACTACCCGCGGTTCTACGCCGAGCTGGCCGATGCGCTGCAGGGACGGGGCACGGTCCCGGTCGATCCCGCCGACGCCGTGGGCGTGGTGGGTCTCATCGCAGACCTGCATCGTCGTCACCCGGTCCGATCACGCCCGTAGACTCGATGGCGTGCTGCCGGATCACGCTGACCTCGCCTATCTCGACCATGCCGCCACGACCACCGTCCGCCCCGAGGTGATCGAGGCGGTCGCCGCACGCCGATCCGTGGTCGGCAACCCGTCCAGCCTGCACACGGCAGGCCGGGCCGCGCGGCGCGTGGTCGAGGAGTGCCGCGAGCAGATCGCCGAGGCGGCGGGGGCGCGCCCGTCCGAGGTCGTCTTCACCTCTGGCGGGACCGAGGCCGACAACCTGGCGGTGGTCGGCGGCTATCGCGCACGCCGCGCCGCGGACGCCCGACGACGCCGCGTCCTGGCCAGCCCGGTCGAGCACCCTGCCGTGCTCGATGCCGTCGAGCACCTGGTCACCCACGAGGACGCCGAGGTGACCTGGCTGGAGGTGGACGAGGTCGGCCGGGTGCGGCTCGACCAAGCCCGGGCGGCCCTCGAGGAGGACCCCGCGTCCGTCGCTCTGGTGAGCCTCATGTGGGCCAACAACGAGGTCGGCACGATCCAGCCGGTGCGCGAGCTGGCCGAGGCGGCCGCCGCCCACGGCATCCCCGTCCACACCGACGCCGTGCAGGCGGTGGGGCACGTGCCGGTGGACTTCGGGGCGTCCGGGGTGACCCTGCTGTCCCTCACCGCGCACAAGCTCGGCGGGCCCGTGGGGGTGGGCGCCCTCCTCGTGCGACGCGACGCGGCCGTGTCGCCGCTCACCCACGGCGGAGGTCAGGAGCGGCAGATCCGCTCCGGCACGCTGGACACCGCCGGCATCGTCGGCCTGGCCACGGCGCTCGAGATCGCCTGCCACGAGCGGGAGCCCGAGACCGAGCGACTCGTGGGGCTGCGCGACCAGCTGCTGCAGGGGGCACTGGGGCTCGGTCTCGGCATCCGCGTCGGGGGCGACTGGGAGCCCGGTGACGCGACCCGCCGACTGCCCGGCAACGCCCACCTGCTCGTGCCCGGCTGCGAGGGCGACTCGTTGCTCTATCTCATGGACGCGGCCGGCGTGCTCTGCTCCACGGGCTCGGCCTGCCACGCCGGCGTGCCGCAGCCCTCGCACGTCCTGCTCGCCATGGGGCTCAGCGAGACCGAGGCCCGTGGGGCCCTGCGGCTCACCCTCGGCCACACCTCGACCGAGGCCGACGTGGCTCGGGCGCTGGGAGCGCTGCCGGCCGCCGTCGAGCGTGCCCGACGCGCCGGGTCGCTCTCGGTCTCGGGGGAGGTCGCGAGCTGATGCGTGTCGTCGCCGCGATGAGCGGAGGCGTGGACTCGGCCGTCGCGGCCGCCCGCATGCTCGACGCCGGGCACGATGTCGTGGGCGTGCACCTGGCCCTGTCCACGTCCGCCGCGACGCTGCGCGAGTCCGCGCGCGGCTGCTGCACCCTCGAGGACGCCGGCGACGCCCGCCGGGTGGCCGACCGGCTCGGGATCCCGTTCTACGTCTGGGACATGGCCGCACGCTTCAGGGCCGATGTCGTCGAGGACTTCCTGCAGGAGTATGCCGCCGGCCGCACCCCCAACCCCTGCCTGCGCTGCAACGAGCGGATCAAGTTCGCGGCGCTGCTCGACAAGGCCCTGGCGCTCGGCTTCGACGGCGTCGCGACGGGGCACTACGCGCAGGTGGTTGAGGAGGTCGGCGCCGACGGGACGGTGCGGCGCGAGCTGCACCGCGCCGTCGACCCTGCCAAGGACCAGAGCTATGTGCTCGGTGTGCTCGACGCGGACCAGCTCGCGCGCTCGTTCTTTCCGCTCGGCGACTCCACCAAGCCGCAGATCCGCGAGGAGGCGGCGGACCGCGGCTTCGCGGTGGCCAAGAAGCCCGACTCGCACGACATCTGCTTCATCGCCGACGGCGACACCCGCGGCTGGCTGGCCGGGCGGCTGGGGGAGCAGCCGGGCGAGATCGTCGACGAGACGGGGTCGGTCGTCGGCAGCCACCAGGGCGCCTACGCCTACACCGTCGGGCAGCGACGCGGCCTGCGCCTCGGGCGGCCGGCCGCGGACGGTCAACCGCGGTATGTCGTGGACGTCGACGTCCCCCGCAACCAGGTGGTCATCGGCCCGGCGGACCTGCTCGGCATCGATGCCATCCGCGGCGACCATGCGCGGTGGTGCGGCGAGCCGCCCGCCGGCGAGGTCGAGGTCGGCGCGCAGCTGCGGGCCCATGGCGAGGAGCTGCCGGCCCGGGCCTGGGTCGACGGCGACGACGTGCAGGTCCGGCTGCAGGAGCGCACCCGGGGCGTGGCCCCCGGGCAGTCCGTCGTGCTCTACGACGGCACCCGGGTCGTGGGGTCGGCCACGATCGCCGAGACCTGGCGCACCTGAGACCTCCGCGGCATGAGGGCCGCCGGGGCCGGGTATGCGACGTACCCCATCAGCGGTCGGCACCCACGACGTCGGCCGCACGACCGCCAAGGAGACGACCATGACGGACATCGATCCGCAGAGCACGGAGCTGCGCAACCACGAGCTCGCCGACGAGGACACCCGCCAGCACACCGAGACCGCCGTCGAGGGTGACACGCAGGACCAGCAGGACACCGAGCGCGCGCACTCGGAGGACCCCGCCGAGGGCTGAACCTCCCTGGTGAGAGGCGACAGATGGGGGTCATCCGCGACGGGTGACCCCCATCTGTCGCCTCTCGGACGAAGTGCGAGGTGGGAGCCGGATCGCGCTACCGTCGGGGCGTGACGAGAGCGACAGGGATGGGTTCGTGGCCGGGCACCGACGTGCGCGAGACGCAGCGTGGGGTGCGCGAGCTCCTCGCCGAGCACGGCCTGCCCTACCTGCCCGAGCTGCCGGACCGCGGTCCTGGCGCCGACATGATCGGGCGCGCCGCGGCGCTCCTCGTGGACCTGCACGTCGACCTGCAGCCGATGGGCTGGCGGTTCGTCGACCGTCCCGGCCGCGACGCCGAGCGTGCGCGCACCTGGTGGCGCCAGGACCTCGACGAGCTGGCCGAGACCTTCGACGGCTACGAGGGCGAGCTCAAGGTCCAGGTCGCCGGGCCGTGGACCCTCGCGGCGTCGGTGTGGCTGCACCGCGGCGAGCGCAGCGTCGTCGACCCGGGCGCCGTGCGTGACCTGGCGGGCTCGCTCGCCGAGGGCATCAGGGGCCACGTGGCCGAGGTCGAGCGCCTCGTGCCGGGGGCCCGCGTCGTGCTCCAGCTCGACGAGCCGTCGCTGCCAGGCCTGCTCGCGGGCCGCCTGCCCACCGCCAGCGGCTTCGGCCGGATCCCCGCCGTCGACTCGTATGTCGCCGCCAACCTCGTGGGGGAGGTGCTGCAGGCGGCGGGGGATCGGCATACGGCCGTCCACTGCTGCGCCAAGGGCACGCCCCTGGCCATGCTGCGCACCACCGGCGCGTCCGCGCTGGCCGTCGACGCCACGGTGCTCGGCCCCAAGGGCTGGGAGTCCTTGGCGGCGACGCTGGAGTCGGGCACCGACGTGTGGCTCGGCAGCTATGCCTCGGCGTCGCCGCTGCCGACCGTCGCCGCCGTCCACGACGGGTTGGTCCGTCGTTGGCACGAGCTGGGCCTGGCCGCAGCCGATCTCGCGGAGGTGACGGTCTCCCCGGCGTGCGGGCTCGCGGGCCTGTCGCCGTCCGACGCCGTCGCCGCGCAGCGCCTCGCCGTGCAGGTCGCGGAGGCGGTCACCGAGACGGCCCTCGGGTGAGTGCTCCCGGGATCCCCTGGCAGCTCAAGTGGATCGGGCTCGTGCTCATCTGGGGATCCAGCTTCCTGCTGATGAAGGTCGGGCTCGACGCCCTGGCGCCCCTGCAGATCTCGACGCTGCGGGTGCTGTCCGGGGCGCTCGTCGTCATCACGCTGCTGCACCTCGGGCGGGGCCGGCTGCCCAGCCAGCGCCGCGCCTGGCTGCACCTGCAGGTCGTCGGATTCTTCCTGTGCACGGCGCCGTTCACGCTCTTTGCGCTCGGCGAGACGCGAGTCAGCTCGGCGCTCGCCGGCATCGGCAACGCGGTCACGCCCATCGCCACCGTCGTCCTCACCATGCTCTTCGTCCGGGACGAGCACTACTCGCTGCCGCGCCTGCTCGGGGTGGTGCTGGGCTTCCTGGGGGTCGTGGTGATCATGCAGCCGTGGGCGGTGCACGAGCGGCCGGACCTCCTGGGTTTCGGCATGACCTTGGCCGCAGGCATGTCCTACGGCGTCGGCTGGACCTGGCACCGCGTGCACCTCAAGCGCTACGACCCGGGTGGGCTCAGCATCCCGGCGGGCCAGCTCGTGAGCGCCTCGGGGCAGCTCGTGCTGCTGCTGACGGTGTGGTGGGCGCTCGGCGGTTCCGGGCTGGCGGCACCGTGGTCGGCGCGACTGGTGCGGCCCGAGGGGTCGGTGACGTGGTCGCTGCTCGCCGTGCTCGTGCTCGGGGCGGTCGGCACCGGGTGGGCGTTCACCGCGCAGTTCGACGTGGTGCGGGCGGCCGGGGCGACCGTGGGGACCTCGGTCACCTATCTCATCCCGGTCGTGTCAGTGCTCCTCGGGGTGCTCGTGCTGGGCGAGCACGTGACCGCGTGGACGTTGGTGGGATTCGCGTTCGTGCTCGCAGGTGCGCTGCTGATCGGCCTCGGCAACCGATGGGCCACGGCATACGGCGCCCGCCGAGGCGCGGGGCGCACCATCGGCTGATCACTTCGCGGGCAGGGACCGCGCGAAGCCCAGCCCCACCTCGAGCCAGCCTCGCAGACCCTCGTCCGTCGCCAGCGTCCGCTCGTCGACGACCAGCCAGTTGTGCAGCGCCCGGCCCTGCATCACCATGCGGCTGGTGCCGGGCTCGGTGGCCAGGCGGTCCGCCTCCTCCGGGTCGCAGCGCAGCATGAGGCTGCCGCGGCTGGTGGCGGCGACCGCCAGGTTGCCCGATGCCAGGAAGGCCAGCCCGCCGAACATCTTCTTCTCCGTCACGTCCAGGTCGTCCTGCACGTGCGCCCGGATGCGGGCGGCGAGGTTCTCGTCATACGCCATGACACCGATCATGACCCCGCGGGGCGCAGGCAGGGGCCTGTCGGACCTGTCTGGCACGATGCTCGTATGGCGAGGAGCAAGCCCCCCACCAGCGGGGTCACCGACGACGAGGCGGACATCCCGACGAGCGGCACCGAGGTCGCCGACGCGTCGGTCGCGGCTCGTCACGAGTGGACCGACCTGGCCCAGCGCGTGGTGGAGGCGCAGGAGGCCTACTACGGCCAGGACGCCCCGACGATCTCCGACGCCGAGTACGACCAGCTGATGCGTCGCCTGCAGGCGCTCGAGGACCAGTTCCCTGACCTGCGGACGCCGGACAGCCCGACCCAGCGGGTGGGGACCTTCCACCAGGCGACGGACTTCGCCCCGGTCACGCACCTGGAGCGGATGCTCAGCCTCGACAACGTCTTCTCCGCCGACGAGCTCGCCGAGTGGCTGGCGCGGGTCGAGCGGGGGCTGGAGGGGGCGCCGCACTACCTGTGCGAGCTCAAGATCGACGGGCTCGCGATCAACCTGCTCTACGAGGGCGGTCGTCTGACGACGGCGGCCACGCGCGGCGACGGCCGGGTGGGGGAGGACGTCACCCCCAACGTCCGCACGATCGAGGGGATCCCGCACCGGATCACCGGCGACGACGTGCCGGACGTGCTGGAGGTGCGCGGCGAGATCTTCTTCCCGATCGAGGCCTTCGGCGACCTCAACGCGAGCCTGGTCGAGCAGGGCCGGGCGCCGTTCGCCAACCCGCGCAACGCGGCGGCAGGATCCTTGCGGCAGAAGGACTCTCGTATCACCGCGACGCGCCCGCTGCACATGCTGGTGCATGGCATCGGCGCGCGGTCGGGCTTCCCGATCACCCGCCAGAGCGAGGCCTACGAGCTGCTCACGGCGTGGGGCTTCCCGACGTCCAGCCACTACCGGGTCTTCGGCAGCCCGCAGGAGGTGCTGGACTTCGTCGCTCACTACGGTGAGCACCGGCACGACGTCGAGCACGAGATCGACGGTGTCGTCGTCAAGGTCGACGAGATCGCGCTGCAGGGGCGGCTCGGGACGACCTCGCGGGCACCTCGGTGGGCCATCGCCTACAAGTACCCGCCCGAGGAGGTCAACACGACCCTGCTCGACATCCGGGTCAACGTCGGCCGGACGGGCCGGGTGACGCCCTACGGCGTGATGGAGCCGGTCAAGGTCGCCGGGTCGACCGTCGAGATGGCGACCCTGCACAACGCCTTCGAGGTCGTGCGCAAGGGCGTGCTCATCGGCGACACCGTCGTGCTGCGCAAGGCCGGCGACGTCATCCCCGAGATCCTCGGCCCGGTCGTGGACCTGCGCGACGGGTCCGAGCGGGAGTTCGTCATGCCGACCCACTGCCCGGCGTGCGGGACCGAGCTCGCCTACGAGAAGGAGGGTGACAAGGACATCCGCTGCCCCAACGCCCGGTCCTGCCCGAGCCAGCTGCGCGAGCGCATCTTCGGCCTGGCCTCGCGGGGAGGTTTCGACATCGAGGCGCTCGGGTGGGAGGGCGCGATCGCGCTCCTCGACGCGGGCGTCATCGCCGACGAGTCCACGCTGTTCGACCTCACCGCCGCCGACGTCGCCCGGGTGCCGCTCTACACCCGCGCCGCCACCAAGAAGGAGCTGGCCGATCCGGAGGCCGTGCCCGCGCCGGGCGTCGTGGACGGACGCGTGCTGTCGGCCAACGGCCGCAAGCTCGTGGACAACCTCGCCCACGCCAAGGAGCAGCCCCTGTGGCGCGTCCTTGTGGCGCTGTCGATCCGACACGTCGGACCGACAGCGGCCCGGGCGCTCGCCACGCACTTCGGGTCGATGGACGCCATCCGCGCGGCGTCGGTGGACGAGCTGGCGGACGTCGAAGGGGTCGGGGGCGTGATCGCCGAGTCGGTCGTGCAGTGGTTCGAGGTCGACTGGCACCGCGAGATCGTCGACCGGTGGGCGGCGGCCGGGGTGCGCATGGCGGACGAGCGGGACGCCTCCGTCGAGCGCACCCTCGAGGGTCTCACCGTCGTCGTGACCGGCTCGCTCGAGGGCTTCACCCGTGACTCCGCCAAGGAGGCGATCATCGCGCGCGGCGGCAAGGCGGCCGGTTCGGTCTCCAAGAAGACCGACTTCGTCGTCATCGGCGAGGGCGCGGGCAGCAAGGCCGCCAAGGCCGAGGAGCTGGGACGCCCGATCCTGGACGAGGCCGGGTTCGTGCGCCTGCTCGGGGAGGGCCCGGACGCGGTGTCCTGACGGGGCGTTGCGCCGGTTGCCTGATCCCCTCCATCTGGGGGCCCTCGGCAGCCCACCCCGCCGAGAGCGCCGGGAGCAGGCTTGAGGGCCCAGCGTCACGATCCGGCCACGCAGGCCGCGGAGGTCGAGGGACTCACCCGTTCAGCGGCATACTCGTGCGCACCGGCGCGGCAGGAGCAGGCGCCCTGAAGTGAGACTGGAGTCTCGGCCATGAGCGACCAGACGTGGCAGATCATCTCGATGGTGATCTACCTGATCGGCATGATCTACATCGGCTACTGGGCCTACCGGCGAACGGCGGGCCTCGGCGACTACATGCTCGGCGGGCGCGGCCTCGGCCCCGCCGTCACCGCCCTGTCCGCCGGAGCCGCCGACATGTCCGGCTGGCTGCTCATGGGTCTGCCCGGCGCGATCTACAAGACCGGGCTGGTCGAGGCCTGGATCGCCGTCGGCCTGACGATCGGCGCCTGGCTCAACTGGAAGCTCGTGGCACCCCGCCTGCGGGCCTACACCAAGGTGGCGAGCGACTCGATCACCATCCCGAGCTTCCTGGAGAACCGCCTGCGCGACCGCTCACGCCTGCTGCGGGTCGCCTCCGGCATCATCATCCTCGTCTTCTTCACGTTCTACGTGTCCTCCGGGATGGTCGCGAGCGGCGTCTTCATGGAGAAGTCCTTCGGGATGGAGTACCACGTCGGGATGCTCCTGATCGTGGCGGTGACGGTCGGCTACACCCTGTTCGGCGGCTTCCTGGCGGTGAGCTACACCGACTTCGTCCAGGGGCTGATGATGTTCCTGGCCCTGATCGCCGTGCCGCTGCTCGGGCTGTTCGCGGTCGGCGGGCCGTCCGGGGCGATGGAGTCCATCCGACAGGCCAACCCCGACGCCTTGTCGATGGTCAAGGGGGCCACCGCCGTCGGCGTCATCAGCTCGCTCGCCTGGGGCCTCGGCTACTTCGGGCAGCCGCACATCATCGTGCGCTTCATGGCGATCCGCACCGTCGAGGAGACCAAGCAGGGCCGTCGCATCGGCATCGGGTGGATGGTCCTGTCCTGCCTCGGTGCCATCGCGACCGCGTTGATCGGCCTCGCCTACTTCCAGCAGCACCCGGCCGACAAGATCACCAACCCCGAGACGGTCTACATCGCGATGGGGCAGATCCTCTTCCACCCGATCGTCGCCGGGTTCATGCTCGCCGCGGTCCTCGCCGCGATCATGAGCACCATCTCCTCGCAGCTGCTCGTGACCTCGTCCGCGCTGGTCGAGGACCTCTACCAGATCATCGCGCGCCGCGAGGGGTCGGACTCGTCATACGTCCTGCTCGGTCGCCTGGGCGTGCTCGCGATCTCGGTCATCGCCGCGGCCCTCGCCTGGACGACGGACTCGCCGATCCTCGCGCTCGTGGCCTTCGCCTGGGCCGGCTTCGGCGCCGCCTTCGGGCCGACGATCCTCATGGCGCTCTTCTGGCGCAAGCTCACCGCGCAGGGCGCCATCGCCGGGATGGTGGCCGGTGCCATCCTCGTCGGCATCTGGGGAACGCGCGACGGTGGCATCTTCGACCTCTACGAGATCCTGCCCGGCTTCGTCGGCAACCTGGTCGTCACCACCGTGGTCAGCCTGATGACCCACCGGCACGACGCGGAGATCCACGCCGAGTTCGACGAGACCGTCCGTCAGGTGCGTCGCGAGGAGCGTGCGGCCGCCGCAGAGGCCTGACCGGCAGGAGGGGCGGCGGCGCGCCACTAGACTGGCGACCATGTCTTCCCTGTCCCGTGACCAGGTCGCGCACCTGGCCAACCTCGCGCGCATCGAGATGACGGACGCCGAGCTCGACACGATGGCCGGGGAGCTGGCCGTCATCCTCGACTCGGTGGCCCAGGTGGGCGAGGTCGCCGCCGCCGACGTCCCCCCGATGTCGCACCCGATGCCCCTGACCAACGTGACCCGCCCTGACGTGGTCCGCCCCGGCCTGACCCGCGAGCAGGCTCTGTCCGGCGCGCCGGAGCAGGAGCTCGACCGGTTCCGGGTGCCGCGCATCCTGAGTGAGGACTGATCTCCCGTATGACGACCACCGACCTCACCCGCCTCACCGCTGCCCAGATGGCCGACGGCCTCGCGGCCGGTGACTTCACCTCCCTGCAGCTCACGCAGGCCCACCTCGAACGCATCGCCGCCGTCGACGGCTCCGTCCGGTCCTACCTGCACGTCGACGCCGAGGGCGCCCTCGCCACAGCCCGCGAGGTCGACGAGGCCCGCGCCGCCGGCGAGCCGCTGCACCCCCTCGCGGGCGTGCCGATCGCCGTGAAGGACGTCATGACGACCGTCGGGCTGCCGACGACCTGCGGCTCCAAGGTGCTCGAGGGCTGGATCCCACCGTACGACGCCACGGTGGTCAGCAAGATCAAGGCCGCGCGCCTGCCGATCCTCGGCAAGACCAACATGGACGAGTTCGCGATGGGGTCCTCCACCGAGCACTCGGCCTACGGCCCGTCGCACAACCCCTGGGACCTCGAGCGCACCCCCGGCGGCTCGGGCGGGGGCTCGAGCGCCGTGGTCGCGTCCTTCCAGGCGCCCCTCGCGACCGGCACCGACACCGGCGGCTCGATCCGCCAGCCCGCCTCGCTCACCGGCACGGTCGGCGCCAAGCCGACGTACGGGGGCGTCTCCCGCTACGGCCTCGTCGCGCTCGCCTCGTCCCTCGACCAGGCCGGCCCCTGCGCCCGTACCGTCCTGGACACCGCCCTGCTGCACGAGCTGATGGGTGGTCACGACCCGCGCGACTCGACGTCCATCGACCAGCCGGTGCCGCCGGTCGTCGAGGCCGCCCGCAGCGGCGACGTCTCCGGCCTGCGCGTCGGCATCGTCAGGGAGCTCACCGGCGAGGGCTACCAGGCGGGCGTCCAGCAGCGTTTCGACGAGGCCGTCGAGCTGCTCCGCGCCGGTGGCGCCGAGATCGTCGAGGTCTCTTGCCCCCACTTCGACTACGCCCTCGGCGCCTACTACCTGATCCTGCCGAGCGAGGCGTCGTCCAACCTCGCCAAGTTCGACGCCATGCGCTACGGCCTGCGCGTCGCCCCGGCCGGGGTCGAGGCGCCCAGCGCGGAGCAGGTCATGTCCGCCTCCCGCGAGGCGGGCTTCGGCGACGAGGTCAAGCGGCGCATCATCCTCGGCACCTACGCCCTGTCCAGCGGCTACTACGACGCCTACTACGGCCAGGCGCAGAAGGTCCGCACGCTCATCGCGCGCGACTTCGAGGCCGCCTTCGCACAGTGCGACGTGCTGATCTCCCCGACGATGCCGACCACTGCCTTCCGGCTGGGCGACAAGCTCGACGACCCGATGGCGATGTACCTCAACGACGTCGCCACCATCCCCGCCAACCTCGCCGGCATCCCCGGCATGTCGGTGCCCGTGGGGCTCGCGCCCGAGGACGACCTGCCCGTGGGGCTGCAGGTGCTCGCGCCGGCCATGGCCGACGACCGGCTGTACCGCGTGGCGGCCTACGTCGAGCGCGAGCTGGAGAAGGCCTGGGGCGAGCCGCTGCTCGCCAACGCGCCCGACCTGGGAGCCGCGACGCCTGCCCCCGGCACGCCCGACCAGACCTCCGAGACGCGGAAGGACGGCTGACCCATGGCCACCACGCACGTCGAGCCCGTCCTCGACTACGACGAGGTGCTCGAGCGCTTCGACCCGGTGATGGGCCTCGAGGTCCACGTCGAGCTGAGCACCGCGACCAAGATGTTCTGCTCCTGCGCCACGGAGTTCGGCGCCGAGCCCAACACCCAGGTGTGCCCGGTCTGCCTCGGCCTGCCCGGCGCGCTGCCCGTCGTCAACGCCAAGGGCGTCGAGTCGGCGATCCGGATCGGCCTGGCGCTCAACTGCGAGATCGCGCAGTGGTGCCGGTTCGCGCGCAAGAACTACTTCTACCCGGACATGCCCAAGAACTTCCAGACCTCCCAGTACGACGAGCCCATCGCGTTCGACGGCTACCTGGACGTGGAGCTCGAGGACGGCACCACCTGGCGGGTCGAGATCGAGCGGGCGCACATGGAGGAGGACACCGGCAAGTCGCTGCACATGGGCGGCGCGACCGGTCGCATCCACGGCGCCGACTACTCGCTGCTCGACTACAACCGGGCGGGGATCCCCCTGATCGAGATCGTCACCAAGCCGGTGGCCGGCGCGGGGGAGCGTATGCCGGAGGTCGCCAAGGCCTATGTCTCGGCGATCCGTGACCTCATGCGGGCGCTCGACGTGAGCGACGCGCGCATGGAGCAGGGCTCGATGCGCTGCGACGCCAACGTCTCGCTGATGCCCAAGGGGTCGACACAGCTCGGCACCCGCACCGAGACCAAGAACGTCAACTCGCTGCGGTCGGTCGAGCGGGCCGTGCGCTACGAGATGACCCGGCACGGCGCGATCCTGTCGTCCGGCGGCACGATCCTGCAGGAGACGCGGCACTGGCACGAGGACACCGGGGTCACGACCTCGGGGCGTGAGAAGTCCGACGCCGAGGACTACCGCTACTTCCCCGAGCCCGACCTGGTGCCCGTCGCCCCGAGCCGCGAGTGGGTCGAGGAGCTGCGCGCCACCCTGCCCGAGCCTCCCGGCCGGCGGCGCAAGCGGCTGCAGGGGGAGTGGGGCTACTCCGACCTGGAGATGCGCGACGTCGTCAACGCCGGCGCGGTGGAGCTGATCGAGTCCTCCGTCGCCGCCGGCGCCACGCCCGCCGCCGCCCGCAAGTGGTGGATGGGTGAGGTGTCCCGTCGCGCCAACGACCAGGTCCGTGACCTCGCCGACATGGGCGTCACGCCGGAGCACGTCGCCGAGCTGGACGGGATGGTCCGGGACGGCCGGCTCAACGACTCGATGGCCCGTCAGGTCATGGACGGCGTGCTGGCCGGCGAGGGGTCGCCTCGCGAGGTGGCCGACGCGCGGGGCCTCGAGCTGGTGCAGGACGACTCCGCGCTCGAGGCCGCGGTGGACGAGGTGCTCGGCCGCAACGCCGACATCGTCGCGAAGATCAAGGACGGCAAGGTGCAGGCCGCCGGGGCCCTGATCGGTCAGGTCATGAAGGCCATGAAGGGCCAGGCCGACGCCGGCAAGGTCCGCGAGCTGATCATGACCAAGTGCCAGTGACCGGGCGCGCGTAGCCATCGCAGCCGGGGTCACCCACCGAAGGTGACCCCGGCTGGGGCATACCGGCCTGCTAGGAGGCCCGCTGCGCCCGGGTTGGGCTGGCCGAGCCAGGCGGTGAACAACGCCTGCGAGGTGGCGGTGCGCATGGCCGAGCCCAGCGACGAAGTGCGGTCGGACCTCACGCACCCGCTCGTCATAGCTGCGGACGTCGAGCAGCAGCACCGCGCGGTCAGGGGTGACATTGCTCCTGGCCCAGGACTGGAGGGGCAGCGCGTCGGTGTCGGCGCGAAGAGCACGCACGGGCCCCTCGCCGTTGCGCAGCACGCCCACCACGTCGCTGGCCAGGACGTCGGCGACGGCGACCGCGACGGCTCTCGTGGTCGCTGCGTCCTCAGCGGCGGCCGGCGCCGAGCAGCCCGCCCAGCACGTCCCGGATGATCGTGCCCGTGTCGAAGCCCCGGGCCTCGCGCTGGTCGGCGTTCTGCTGGGTGCCCATCCCCGTCTGCCCGGTGGCTGAGCCGAGCACCGAGCCGAGGATGTCGCCGAGGACGGTGTCGCCCACGCCCCCACCCTGCGCCTGTCCCAGGCTGCCGCCGGCGCCGGCCTGGCCGAGGACCTGCTTGGCGAGCCAGGACATGACGATCGGGGCGAGGATCGGGATCAGGCGCTGCACGAGCGGCCCGCCGACGCCCTGCAGGCCGCCGAGCTGCTGGGCCACCTGCTCCTGGTTGCCCCCGAAGATGTGGGCGGCGATGGCCTCGCCGTCGCGGGTGTCCACGGCCCCCAGGTCGACGGGGCCGTCCGTCAGCCGGGGGTCGTGCTGGCTGAGGGCCCCGGAGATCGACCGGGCGCCCGCGGGGTCGGCCGCGTTGGCCTGCAGGCCCCCCAGCAGCGCGGGCAGGACCGCGGCGGCGGCGTGCTGCACGTCCTCGGGCCGGGCGTCGAGCTGCTGGGCCAGGTCGGCCACGGGAAGCGTGCGCAGGATCTCGTCGACGGCGGTCATGGGGGCTCCTCGGGATAGGGGTCGGGGTGGTCCACCGCCAACCTACGACAGGCGGGGGCCCGTGGGAGCACCCGCACCGCCCGCAGTGGAGCGAGGGCTTCGGCGGGGGGGGGGTGATCCACACGGTCCTGCCGCACCGACGGGGCCGACCTCGCCGCCGCCCTCGACGCGCTGCGTTCCTCACCCGCGCCACTTCCCCTGGTGGAGAGCAGGATCCGTGACGAGACGGATGAGCTGCGCAAGCACGTCAACGTCTTCGTGGACGGGGTCGACGTCGAGCGGGGCGCAGGCACCGGCACGGTGCTGCGTGAGGGGGCCACGGTGATCATCCTGTCCGCCGTCTCGGGCGGGTGAGCGAGCCTCGGCGGAACGACATACGGTGGGGGGCATGACCCTCGTGACCCTTGCCGACCAGGACTGGATCGACCGCGTGGGCCCGGTGCCCGGGGTCGAGATGATCCCGTGGGACCTCACGGGCCCGTGCCCGCGGGCGGACGAGGTGGAGATGGTCGTCGCCCCTTACACCCTGTCGGCGGACGGGTTCGAGCGGCTCGCCGACCTGCCGCGGCTGCGGGCCTTCCAGCTGCTGTCGGCCGGCTACGAGCACGCCGTCCCCTTCGTCCCTGAGGGGGCGAGCCTGCTCAACGCCCGTGGCGTCCACGCCGCCGGCACCTCCGAGCTCGCCCTCACGCTGACCCTGGCGGCGCAGCGTGGCGTCCCCTGGATGCTCGAGGGCCACCGCCGGCAGCACTGGCAGGACAAGCACTTCGAGCCCGGGCTGGCCGACCAGCGCGTCCTCGTGGTCGGCTACGGCGACATCGGGCAGGCCATCGTGCGCCGGCTGCAGCCGTTCGAGCCCGAGATCACCGTGGTCGCGAGCCGGGCCCGCGCCGGGGACGACCTCGTCGAGCGGGTGCACGGCATCGACGAGCTCGACGCCCTCGTGCCGCACCAGGACGTGATCATCCTCATCGTCCCGCACACGGACGCCACCGACCGGCTGGTGGACGCCGACTTCCTGGCCTCGATGCGCGAGGGGGCGCTCCTGGTCAACGTCGCCCGCGGGCGCGTCGTCGACACCGACGCCCTCGTCGCCGCGACGCGGTCGGGGCACGTGCGCGCCGCCCTGGACGTCGTCGACCCGGAGCCGCTGCCCGACGGTCACCCGCTGTGGTCCACCCCCGGGGTCCTGATCGCGCCGCACGTCGGCGGTCTGGCGCACGGGTTCTGGCGCCGCGCGAGCGATCTCGTCCGCCGACAGCTGCACCACATCGCGTCGGGCGAGCCCTTCGACAATGTCGTGGAGATCGCGCGGTGAGACACTGTCCGCATGGCTGAGCACATCACCGTGACCCGCGAGGACAGCCGGCACCGCTACGAGGTGCGGCTGGACGGCGAGCTCGCAGGCTTCGCCGACGCCTACGTCGAGGGTGACGAGGCCGGTGGGAGTGGGGTGGTCGTCGTGCCGCACACGGAGGTGGACCCCGCCTTCGGCGGGCAGGGGGTCGGCTCGGCCCTCGTCCAGGGGCTGCTCGAGGACGTGCGCGCTCGGGGTCTGGTCGTGCGGCCGCTCTGCTCCTTCGTGGCGGCCTACCTCGACAAGCACCCGGAGTACGCCGACCTGCGGGCCTGACCGGTCCGCCGAGCCGGGTGGATCAGGCGGGTGATGCCGTGCCGTCGGTGTCGTCGTCCCGGGTCAGCGCCGCCTCCAGCACCGCCACCAGATGGTTCTCGAGGTCGTCCGGGCCGACCTGGGCCGGGTCCAGCAGGTGCTGCAGGGCGCCCCCCTGAAAGGCCGCGAAGAGCAACCGGGCGAGCTCCAGGCTGCTGACCGGCAGCCGTATGCCGTGCCGCCGCAGGTAGCCCTCCAGCGTGGCCGCCGTCTCCTGATGGCCGCGGGCGACGACCTCGCGCCAGGCCGCCCCCGCCTCGGGGTCGCGGATGGCGTGCAGCATGAGCTCGGTCTGCAGCAGCAACCATTGCTGGCGCTCGCCGGGCTGGTCGGACCACAGGGTCAGCACCCCGTGCAGCAGCTCGCGTGGCGTGAGGTCGTCCTCCTCCGACAGCTCGCGGACGCGGTCGCGCAGCCGGGCGGTGCGCTGCGCGACGAGCTCGACCACCAGCTCGTCTCGGGACGCGAAGTTGGAGTAGAACGCCCCGCGTGTGAATCCCGCACGGTCGCAGACGTCCTCGACGCTCGTGCCGTGGAACCCCCGCTCCGCGAATGCCTGGGACGCCGCGGCGAGGATCCGCTGACGGGTGGCCTCGCGACGTGCGGACCGCGGCGGGGCATCACTGCGAGTGGTCATGCCCTCACGATACACCTGTGAATTGAATACGGGAATGAACCCGGATACGCTGGTGTATCAGAAGATGTCCCCAGTCCTCCCCGCAGGACGACCCGAGCCCGGTCGATCCCGGGCACCAAGGAGCAGTGCGTCATGGCGCTCATCGCCCACGCAGCAGCCGTCGACGGGCCGCACGGCCCGTTGCTCCTGCCGACCTCGCTGGCCGCCCGCAAGGGAGAGGTGACGGTCGTCGCCGGTGACCCGGGGCCTGCGGCCACCACCCTCGCGCTGGCCCTCGGCGGTCGCGTCCGTCTCGACGACGGGAGCATCACCTGCAACGGCGACCCCGAGCCGCACGTCCGTCGCCGTCGCGTCGCCCTCGTCGACGTCCCCGGCGTGACCGAGCCCGAGCCCGGTCTGCCGATCGAGGTCGTCGTGGGGGAGGAGCTGGCCCTTGCCGGCCTACCGTCCCGGCGAGCCGACATCCGCGCCTTCCTTCGTGAGCGTGGCGCCGAGGAACGCTCGGCGCAGCGGTGGGAGTCCCTCGAGCCGTCCGAGCACGTCCGCTGGCTGGCCGAGATCACCGCACAGCGTGAGGACGTCACCGCCGTCGTGCTGACCAGCCCGGACCGGTGGGGCGGCTCCCCGCACGCCTGGCACGGCGTCGCCCAGGTGCTGGCGGACCAGGGTCTGGTCGTCGTGGTCCTGGCGACCCACTCGAGCGTCCGTCTCCTCGGCCTCGAGAGCACCTACGAGCTGGGGGTGTCCGCATGAGGGCCCATCGTCTCGCCATGGCCGAGCTGCGACGGCTGACCAGCGGACCGCTGCTCCGCCTCGCCCTCGCCGCCATGCTGGTCATACCGAGCCTGTATGCCGGCCTGTACCTCTATGCGAACCGTGACCCCTATGCCAACCTGCGCAACGTCCCCGCCGCCGTCGTGGTGGAGGACGCCGGGACCACGCTGGCCTCCGGGGAGCGCCTGGCGGTGGGGGACCAGGTCGCACGGACCCTCCTCGACGGCCACACCTTCGACTGGCACCGCGTCTCGCGCGCGGACGCCGTCGCGGGCGTCGACGACGAGCACTACGACTTCGCGCTGATCATCCCGGCGGGATTCTCCGCCGACCTGGCCTCGGCGGGATCCACCTCGCCGCGGCAGGCCCACCTCGAGCAGTACACCAACGACACCAACGGCTATCTCGCCCGCACCATCTCCAGCACGGTCGTCGCGGAGGTGACGAAGTCCGTGGCCTCCCAGGTCAGCTCGACCGCCGCGGCCCAGCTGCTCGACGGGATGAGCACCATCCACGGCAAGATGCAGCAGGCCGTCGACGGCGCGGGGCAGCTCGCGACGGGCGTGGGGCAGCTGGGTGACGGGGCGGGACGGCTGTCCACCGGAGCCTCGTCGCTGCGCGACGGTGCGGTCCAGCTGCGGGACGGGGCGAACCGCCTGGCCAGTGGGGCGGACTCGGCCCGCTCCGGTGCGTCGGCGCTCGCCGACGGGGCCGGGCAGCTCGACGACGGCCTGGCGACGCTGGACACCAAGACCGCGGCGCTGCCGGGACAGACGGCACAGCTCGCCTCCGGCGCCCGTCAGGTCGCCGACGGCAACGCCGCCCTCGCCAAGGGTGCGACCCAGCTCGCGTCCGGCGCCACGGCGGCGTCCACGGGAGCCGGACAGCTCAAGGCCGGTGCGGACACCCTGCACAGCGGTGCGGCCAAGGTCGCGGCTGGCGCCCACCAGGTCGCCGCCGGCAACGCCAAGGTCGCCGAGGCGGGGTCGCTCGCCAAGGACGGCGCCGCCCAGATCGACCGGGCCCGCAAGCAGCACAAGGGTGAGCTCCAGGGGCAGATCGACGCCCTCAGCCAGCAGGTCGCGGCGCTGGGCGAGGCGATCGACGCGCTGCCCGCCGACGACCCCGCCCGCGCGCGCCTGCAGCGCATCCACGACACCCTGCAGACGCGCCTCGGGAGCGCGGACGACGACCTCGCGTCCCTCGACGCGGCCCTGGACCGGGCGTCCGCCACCGTCACGAGCGCGTCGGGCAAGCTCACGACCCTGGCCGAGGGGTCCCAGCAGGTCGCGGCGGGTGCTGACCAGCTCACGTCGGGCAGCGCCACGCTCGCCGACAAGCTGGGCGAGCTGCAGGCCGGGACGGGCCGGCTCGCCACGGGCGCCACCACGCTGTCGGCCGGCGCCACCAAGGCGGCCACCGGTGCCGGCCAGGTCGCCGACGGTGCGGACCGGCTGGCCGCCGGGTCCGTCCAGCTGCATGACGGGATCGCCGCGGCGCACGCCGGCAGCACCAAGCTCGACGACGGGGCCACGCGGCTGAGCGCGGGCCTGGACACCCTCGCCACCGGAGCCCACACCCTGGCGTCGGGCGAGGACAAGGCCGTCGCCGGGGCACAGCAGCTCGCCGCCGGGGCCGGGCAGCTCCGCGACGGCGCGACCAAGGCCCAGCAGGGTGCCCAGCAGCTGCACGACCAGCTGGCCGCCGGGGTCAAGCAGGTCCCGGCCTACACCCAGCAGCAGCGTGAGGCCGCGGCGCAGACGGTCGGCAACCCCGTCGCGGTGCGGGCGAGCAACCCCGCCCAGGCCGCGAACTACGGCGCCGGGCTGGCCCCGTTCTTCGTCAGCCTCTCCCTGTGGATCGGTGCCTACGTGCTCTTCCTCCTGGTCAAGTCCCTGTCCACCCGGGCCCTCGCCGCGCAGCAGCCGGCCTGGCGGGTCGCCCTCAGCGGGTGGATGACCCCCGCCCTGGTCGCCGGCGGCCAGTCCTTCCTGGTCTACTGGCTCGTGCTCCAGGGCCTCGGCTTCCACGTCGAGCACCCGGTGTGGGCCGTCCTGTTCATGGCCTTCGTCTCCATCACGTATGCCGCGGTCCTGCACGCCCTCACCGCCCGGTTCGGAGCCGTCGGCAAGTTCCTCGGCCTCGTGCTCCTGGTGGTGCAGCTCGTCTCCGCGGGCGGGACCTTCCCCTGGCAGACCCTCCCCGGGCCGCTCCGGGTGCTGCACCACCTCCTGCCCATGAGCTACGCCATCGACGGGCTGCGCCACCTGATGTATGGCGGCCGCATGGCCTTCGTCGCCCTCGACGTCGCCGTGCTGGCGGCATACCTCGGGGTCGCGCTGGCGGCCGCCGGCTGGGCGGCCCACCGGGCCCGCATCTGGACCCCGGCGAGGATCAAGCCCGACCTGGTCCTGTGATCTCGGCCGGCACCACCGCAAGGCCCCGAACTGCGGGTGGGTCCGGCACGCTGTAGCCAGCACCGGACCCACCCGCGCGCTCACCCCCACCAGCAGGAGAGCCCATGTCGGCCAGCCCGTTCGCCATCGATCCCTGGCGTCTCGTCGAGGAGCACGTCGACCCGCAGCGCCTCGGGCTGACCGAGGCGCTGCTGACCGTCTCCAACGGCGTCATCGGTCTGCGCGGCGCCCTCGAGGAGGGGGACCCGGCGTTCGAGACCGGGGTCTTCGTCAGCGGGGTCCACGAGACCTTCCCGCTGTCCTACCCGGAGAAGAGCTACGGCGACCCGGACCAGGGTCAGGCGCTGGTCAACGTCCCCGACGGGATGCGGGTCCGGCTGCTCGTCGGCGACGCGCCTCTGGACATCACGGCCGGCACCGTCCACGAGCACCGCCGGGTGCTGGACATGCGCACCGGCGCCCTCACCCGCGAGCTGGACTGGAGCGCACCGGGCGGCGACCGCATCCGGGTCACGACGGGCCGGCTCACGTCGCTGGTGGAGCGTTCGCTCGCGGCCGTGCGCTACGAGGTCGAGGCGGTGCAGGGGCCGGTGCGGCTGGTCGTGCAGTCGGACCTCGCCGCCAACGACACAGTGCCCATCATCGACAACGACGACCCGCAGGTCGCCGCGGCGCTGCGCCGGCCCTACCGCGGCGTGCGTCGCACCGCGTGCGGGGACGGTGGTGTCCTCGTCCACGAGACCATCCGCAGCGGCGTACAGGTCGGCTCGGGCTGCGACCACGTGATCACGGTCACCCGCGCGAACGGTCGGGTCGAGCGGGTCCACCCGCGGGTCGTCGTCGACGAGGACCACGTCCGCACCACCGCCGTCGTAGAGCTCGAGGCGGGGGACCGCCTGACCATCCTCAAGCTGCTGGCCTACGTCCGCGACGGGGACCGCCCCTTCGGCGTGCTCGGCGACCACGTGCGCGCCCACCTGGCCGTCGGGCACGACCTCGGGTGGGAGCAGCTGGTCGCCGGCAACCGCGAGCACCTCGACGCCTTCTGGGACGACGTGCACCTGGAGGTGGAGGGGGACGACGAGCTGCAGCAGGCGCTGCGCTACGCGCTCTTCCAGGTCTACCAGGCCAGCGCGCTGATCGAGGACGCCCCCATCGGCGCCAAGGGGCTCACGGGCGGCGGCTACAGCGGCCACACCTTCTGGGACATCGAGGGATTCGTCGTCCCGACGCTGACCATGGTCGCCCCCCGAGCGGCCCACAACCTCCTGCGCTGGCGGTCCTCCACGATCGGCGCAGCCCGCGAGCGCGCCGAGCAGCTGGGGCTGCGCGGCGCCTCCTTCCCCTGGCGCACCATCGACGGGCACGAGGCGTCGGGCTACTGGCCCGCAGGGACCGCCGCGATGCACGTCAACGCGGACATCGCCCGCGCGTTCGATCTCTACCGCCACGTCCGGGGCGAGCTGCAGTTCGAGCGGGCGCACGGCGTGGAGGTGCTCGTAGAGACGGCGCGGCTGTGGATCTCCCTGGGGCACAACGACCGTCAGGGACGCTGGCACCTCTACGGCCTCACCGGTCCGGACGAGTACACCGCGGTCGTCGACGACAACGTCTTCACCAACCTCATGGCGGCGCGCAACCTGCGGGCCGCGGTCGCCTCGTGCGGGCGGCACCCCGACCGGGCGCGCGAGCTGGGCGTGGGCAGCGAGGAGACGGCCACCTGGGCCCGGGCCGCCGACGCCGTGCACGTGCTCTACGACGAGCACCTCGGGGTCCATCCGCAGTGCGAGAGCTTCACCGAGTACGACGAGTGGGACTTCGCGTCGTGGGGCGACCGCTACCCGGTGCAGGAGCACGCGCCCTACGTCCAGATCTATCGCCACCAGATCGTCAAGCAGGCGGACCTGGTCCACGCCCTGTGGTGGTGCGGGGACGACTTCACCGACGAGCAGACCGCCCGCGACCTCGACTACTACGAGGCCCGCACCGTCCGCGACTCCTCCCTCTCGGCCGGGATCCAGTCGGTGGTCTGCATCCAGACCGGCCACCTCGGACTCGGCCTGGACTACCTGCGCGAGGCCGTGCAGGTCGACCTGCACGACCTGCAGGGCAACACCGAGCAGGGTCTGCACCTCGCGTCGCTGGCCGGGGCCTGGCTCGCCCTCACCGCCGGGCTCGGCGGCCTGCGCGAGGACGGTCCGCTGGTCCAGCTGTCCCCCCGCCTGCCCGACGGTCTGACGGGCTATCGCTTCAGGTTCCTGTGGCGGGACGCCCGGATCGAGGTGCACGCCCGCGAGCAGGTCACCGTGAGCGTGGCCGGCGTGGACTCCCTCGACCTCGTCCTCTACGGCGACCAGGTGACCATCACGCCCGACGAGCCGGCCGTGGTGCCGGTCCGGTCGGTCGAGCCGCTGCTGTCCACGCCGCGTCAACCGGTCGGACGATCGCCCCGCGACCTCGCCGGTGCGTGAGGATGGCGGTATGACGGACACCTCCCGCACCCTGCTGCTGATGCGTCACTCCGAGGCCGGCCACGGCGGCGGAGGCGACCACGCCCGCACCCTGACCAGCGGGGGCCGGGACGACTCGCGTATCGCCGGTCGGTGGATCGCCGAGCACGTCGGGGCCCTGGACCTCGCGGTCGTCTCGAGCGCGACCCGCACGCGCCAGACCTGGGAGGCGGCCACCGAGGGAGGCGCCCAGGCGGCGGCGGTGGACCTGTCGGACGAGGTCTACGACGCGGGTCTCGCCGAGCTGCTGGCCCTGCTCACGCACCTGCCCGACGAGGCTCGCACCGTCCTCGTCCTCGGGCATGCCCCCGGCATCCCCGCCCTCGCACGCACCATCGCCTCCAAGGACGGCCCGCGCGACGTGGCCGATGCCCTCCAGCGGGGGTTCCCGACCACCACGCTGTGTCGCTTCGAGGTCGAGGGGGACTGGCTCGACGTCGGGGCGGCCACCGCCGACCTCGTCGACGTGGTCGTGCGCCAGGACTGACCGGTGCGGCTCCTGGTCACCGGAGGCACGGGGTGGGTCGGCCGGCACGTGGTGCGGGCGGCGCGGGCTGCGGGGCACGACGTGGTGCACGCGTCGCGCACCCCCGGGCCGGACGGCGTGCGCCTCGACGTGCGGGACGGCGCCGAGGTCCGCCGGTGCCTCGAGACGGTCCGCCCCGACGCACTCGTGCACACGGCATACGACCAGCAGGACTGGGTCACGACGACCACCGGCACCGTCCACGTCGTGCGCGGCTGCGGGCTGGTCGGGGCGCGGCTGGTGGCACTGTCCACCGACCTGGTCCTGCCGAGCCGCGAGGCCTGGTCGGACGAGAGCGTGCCGCCCGCGCCCACCACGCCGTATGCCGCCGCGAAGGCCGCCTGCGAGGCCGCCGTGGCCGCCGCGCTCGACGACGCCGTGGTCGTCCGCACCTCGCTCGTCGTCGGGCGGGGCAGCACGCACCACGCGCTGGTGCACGCCGTCGCGGCGGGGCAAGGCGCGCTGCGCGGCGACGAGATCCGGTGTCCCGTCCACGTGCTCGACCTGTCCGCCGCCCTGGTGGAGCTGGCCACCGAGGCCCGCGGCGTGCGGGGTCTGGCCCACGTCGCCGGGGCGCAGGCGATGAGTCGCCACGACCTCGGCCTCCTGGTGGCCCGTCACGAGGGGCTGGACCCGGCCCGGCTGCCGGTCGCGTCGAGGGGGGACGCGCCCGGCCCGGCGTGCGTCCGCCTGGACTCCACCCGCGCGGCGTCCGTGCTGCGCACCAGGGTCCGCCCGGTCGCGGAGGCGCTGGCGGCCGAGGCCACGATCACGACGGCGGCAGGATGACGATCCGGTCGTCGCCGTCGCGCTCGTCCCCGCGAAAGGTGTTGCTCGTGATGATCCACAGCCGGCCGTCCGGGGCGCGCTCGACGGTCCGCAGCCGGCCGTAGGTCCCCTCCAGCAGCGCCTGCGGCTCCCCGGTTTTGCCGCCCTGCAGGGGAACGCGCCACAGGCGCTCGCCGCGCAGCGCTGCGACGTAGGCCGCGCCGTCGGTGCCGATCGCCAGCCCGCTGGGGGAGGCCTCGTCCGTGCGCCAGACCACGAGCGGGTCCGTGAAGCGCGTGTCGCGACCGCCTCCGTTGTCCTCCTGCCGGCCCTCGACCGTGGGCCAGCCGTAGTCGCGGCCCTCCTGGATCAGGTTGAGCTCGTCCCAGGTGTTCTGCCCGAACTCCGTGGCCCACAGGCGCTGCTCGGCGTCCCAGGCCAGGCCCTGCACGTTGCGGTGGCCGCGCGACCACACCGAGGACGAGGGGTCGGGGTTGCCGGGGGCGGGGGCGCCGTCGGCGGTGACCCGTAGGATCTTGCCGCCGAGCCAGGAGGCATCCGGGGCCCGGTCGCGCTCCGAGGCGTCCCCGGTCGGCACCCAGATCATCCCGTCCGGGCCGACCTTGATGCGACCGCCGTTGTGGATCCCGCCCGCCGGGATGCCCGACAGGACGACGCGCTCCGGCATCAGCCGGTCCCCCTCCAGGCGCAGCCGCACCACCCGGTTGTCCTGCCTGGTGGTGTGGTAGACGAAGACCCTCTGGTCCGTGGCGAACTCGCGCGACACGGCGATGCCCAGCAGCCCACCCTCGCCGTTGGCCTCGACGCCGTCGATGCGCCCGACCTCGACCGGCCGGGCGCCCTCCCGGACCCGCAGCACGCGCCCCTCGTCCCGGAGCGTGACGAGAGCCGATCCGTCGGGCAGGAAGGCGAGCCCCCACGGGACGTCGAGGCCGGTCGCCACCTCGACGGGGCTGCTGGCGGGGGCGGGGGCGGCGGGCGAGTCGGATGCCGGAGCCGTGCTCGAGGACGCCGGGGCCGAGGTGCCGGACGTGGCGGTGGAGATCGTGGAGGAGGAGGAGAAGGTAGCGGTGGAGCTGGCGGTGGTCTGCGTCGAGGCGGTGCAGGCCGTGACGGCGGTCAGGCCGACGAGCAGCGGCAGGGCGAGTCGGCGGGGCGTCGTCATACGACCAGTCTGCGACCCCGGCCAGGGAGGGACCACCCGGCCGCTGTCCGTGACCTGGGACATGATGCCCACATCGCGAGACTGCCGCGCGCCCCCTTTGACGCGGGGCCTCCCCTGGGGGACTGTTGACCCGTGGCCCAAATCCTCGTACTTCCCTAGCGCGCCGTCGACCTGCGACAGCGCGCCACCCCTGCGTCCCGGCACCCGGGTCAGGGGTTTTTTCATGGGTGGCCACGAGCGCACCGGACCCGCACAGGGTCGGCACCCGCCGACCCGACGACGATGTCATCCCGAAAGTGGTGAGACACAGTGACCGACACCACGTCGACCGCTGCCACGCCCGCTCCGCGTCCCGATGGCGCCCTTCCCGCCCCCAGCCCCTCCAGCGTCGCCGCAAACGTGCGGCACCGGACGCCGGTCCAGGTCACGGGTGCGCAGAGCCTGGTCCTCGCGCTCGAGGCGCTCGAGGTAGACACCGTCTTCGGCATCCCGGGCGGGGCGATCCTCCCGGCCTACGACCCGCTCATGGACTCCAGCTCGGTGCGCCACGTCCTGGTGCGCCACGAGCAGGGCGCGGGCCACGCCGCCCAGGGCTACGCCTCGGCGACCGGCAAGGTGGGTGTGTGCATGGCGACGAGCGGGCCGGGAGCCACCAACCTCGTCACGCCGCTGCTCGACGCCTACATGGACTCCGTCCCGATGGTCGCGATCACGGGCCAGGTCGGCAGCGCCTCGATCGGCACCGACGCCTTCCAGGAGGCCGACATCCGCGGCATCTCGATGCCGATCACCAAGCACAACTACCTCGTGACCGACCCGGCCAAGATCCCGCAGGCGCTGGCCGAGGCCTTCCACATCGCCGGCACCGGCCGCCCCGGTCCGGTCCTCGTCGACATCACCAAGGACGCGCTCCAGGCGAGCACCACGTTCTCCTGGCCGCCGACCTTCGAGCTGCCGGGCTACCACCCGGTGACCCGGCCGCACCACAAGCAGATCCGCGAGGCCGCGCGCCTCATGCGCACCTCGCGCCGTCCGATCTTCTACGTCGGGGGCGGCGTGATCCGCGCCGAGGCGCACGAGGACCTGCGCCGCCTGGTGGAGCTGACCGGCATCCCCGTCGTCACCACGCTGATGGCCCGCGGCGCCTTCCCCGACTCGCACCCCCTGCACCTGGGCATGCCCGGCATGCACGGCTCGGTGGCCGCGGTCACCGGCCTGCAGAAGGCCGACCTGCTGATCACCCTCGGCGCGCGCTTCGACGACCGGGTCACCGGCCAGCTGTCGACCTTCGCGCCGGGCGCGGCGGTCATCCACGCCGACATCGACCCCGCCGAGATCGGCAAGAACCGCGTCGCCGACGTGCCGATCGTGGGCGACGCCAAGGAGGTCATCCGCGACCTCATCGACACCATCAAGGCCGACCAGGCCGCGGGCGACGTCGCCGACTACAGCGAGTGGGTCGCGACCGCGCAGGGGTGGAAGGAGACCTACCCCGTCGGCTACGTCCACGAGGACGAGGCCACGATCGCCCCGCAGGCCGTCGTCGAGCGGCTCGGCGAGATCGTCGGCCCCGACGCGATCTACTGCGCCGGCGTCGGCCAGCACCAGATGTGGAGCTCGCAGTTCATCCGCTACGAGCGACCACGCCAGTGGCTCAACTCCGGTGGCGCCGGGACGATGGGCTACGCCGTGCCCGCCGCCATGGGCGCCAAGGCCGGCGACCCCGACCGCGTCGTCTGGGCCATCGACGGCGACGGCTGCTTCCAGATGACCAACCAGGAGCTGGCGACCTGCGTGGTCAACGACATCCCGATCAAGGTCGCCATCATCAACAACTCGAGCCTCGGCATGGTGCGGCAGTGGCAGACGCTCTTCTACAACGAGCGCTACTCCAACACCGACCTGCACACCTCCCACGACCAGATCCGCATCCCCGACTTCGTCAAGCTGGCCGAGGCCTACGGCTGCGTCGGGCTGCGGTGCGACGACCCCGCCAAGATCGACGAGACGATCCAGGCCGCCATGCAGATCAACGACCGTCCGGTCGTCGTCGACTTCGTGGTCAGCCGGGACGCCATGGTGTGGCCGATGGTCCCCGCGGGCGTGAGCAACGACGAGATCCAGATCGCCAAGGGCATGGCCCCGAAGTGGAGTGATGACGAGTGAGCAAGCACACCCTGTCCGTGCTCGTGGAGAACAAGCCCGGCGTCCTCACCCGCATCGCCGCGCTGTTCTCCCGCCGCGGCTACAACATCGAGGCGCTGGCGGTCGGTGAGACCGAGCACCCCGAGATCTCCCGCATGACGATCCGCGTCGACGTGGACGTGCTCCCGCTCGAGCAGGTCACCAAGCAGCTCAACAAGCTCGTCGAGGTGCTCAAGGTCGTCGAGCTGCAGGCCGACCAGGCGGTGGAGCGGCACATCATCCTGGTCAAGGTCCGCGCCGACGCCGCGCACCGCGGCCAGGTGATGGAGGTCGTCGAGATGTTCCGCGCCAAGGTGGTCGACGTGGGGCCCGACACGCTCGTCGTCGAGGCCACCGGTAACGTGCTCAAGCTGGAGGCGCTGCTGCGCACCCTCGAGCCCTTCGGCGTCAAGGAGCTGGTGCAGTCCGGCCTGGTCGCCATCGGGCGTGGCTCCCGCTCCATCACCGACCGCAGCAACCGCGGCTGACCGTCCATCGGTCGTATGCCGAGACGCCGGGTCTCGGCATACGGCCCCTCCCCGTTAGATAGACGCACGACCACCCACGAAGGAGACCAGCCCATGGCTGCTGAGATGTTCTACGACGACGACGCCGACCTGTCCCTGATCCAGGGGCGCAAGGTCGCGGTCATCGGCTACGGCTCGCAGGGTCACGCCCACGCGCTCAACCTGCGTGACTCCGGCGTCGACGTCCGCGTCGGCCTGGCGGAGGGCTCGCGCAGCCGCGCCAAGGCCGAGGCCGAGGGGCTGCGCGTCCTCACCGTCGCGGAGGCGGTCAAGGAGGCGGACGTCGTCGTCATCCTCACGCCGGACCAGGTGCAGCGCACCGTCTATGCCGAGGAGATCCAGCCCAACCTCAACGAGGGGACCGCGCTGGTCTTCGGCCATGGGTTCAACATCCGCTTCGGCTACATCACGCCCGAGCCCGGCTCCGATGTGCTGATGGTCGCGCCCAAGGGCCCCGGCCACCTCGTGCGCCGCGAGTACACCGACGGCCGCGGCGTCCCCGTGATCGTCGCGGTCGAGCAGGACCCGTCCGGCCAGGCCTGGGACCTCGCGAAGTCCTATGCCAAGGCCATCGGCGGGCTGCGCGCCGGCGGGATCCGGACGACGTTCACCGAGGAGACCGAGACCGACCTGTTCGGCGAGCAGGCCGTGCTGTGCGGCGGCGCCTCCCAGCTGGTGATGTACGGCTTCGAGACGTTGACCGAGGCGGGCTACCAGCCCGAGGTCGCGTACTTCGAGTGCCTGCACGAGCTCAAGCTGATCGTCGACCTCATGATCGAGGGCGGCATCGCCAAGCAGCGCTGGTCGATCTCGGACACGGCGGAGTTCGGGGACTACGTCTCCGGGCCGCGCGTCATCTCCCCGGAGGTCAAGGACAACATGAAGGCGGTCCTGGCGGACATCCAGGACGGGACCTTCGCCAAGCGCTTCATCGACGACCAGGACGCCGGTGCCCCGGAGTTCACGCGCCTGCGCGAGCAGGGCGCCCAGCACCCCATCGAAAAGACCGGCAAGCAGCTGCGCTCGCTGATGAGCTGGATCAAGGACGGCGCCTCCGACTCGGACTACGTCGAGGGCTCCGCCGCTCGCTGACCACCCGGCTGATCCGGCAGGGTCGGTGGGTCGATCGAGCGCGGCACCGAGGGCGCCTCACCCGTCGTGGGTGGGGTGCCCTCGGCCGTATGCCGACGCGAGCGGTCCCGTTCCTGGGCGGGCGTCCGCCATACGTCTGGTCGTCTGGTGCTGCGTCCCCCGTCTGGTGCGTCCCCCGTCTGGTGCTGCAGCCCAAGACGGGCGACGGCCGCGCAGACGGCAGACGCGGGCCGAGACCGAGAACGCCGCCGCCCGCCCGTCCCGCACCTACCGGGGGTAGGTACATCGGCCTGGGGGACGGGGGCCGGTCGATGCCCCTACCGGGGGTAGGTGTGTGGGTCAGGCCCAGGTGAGGTCGTCCAGCACGTCCTGCACCAGCGCGCGACCGGCCATGGTCGCCCCGTCCAGCCGTATGCCGCGACGCTGCGCGTCGAGCGCCCGGCGCACGACCACCTCATGCTCGGGGCGCTGCTCGAGCAGCCACTCGGCGCCGTCGACCTTGCTCACCAGCTCGCCGGTCTCGGCGAACCTCAGCGCCCGGCAGGCGTTGAGCACGGCATAGCCCTCGTCGGCGTTGTCGACGCCCCACCTCAGCTCGTCGACGAGCTGCGCGAGGACCTCGTCCCGGTCGATCGCCCCGACCAGCTCGGCGGGCGCCGGGCCGTGCAGGGCGATGCCGGCCGCCCGCACGACCGCGAGGTGCAGGAGCAGGTCCGGGTCGCCGTCGCCGCGGTCGAGCACGACCCGCGAGTCCGGCTGCGCCCCATCGGAGGCCGTCACGTGCACCGCGAAATCCCACGGTTCGTGCGGTGACTCGGCCAGGGAACGACGGATCACGCTGAGCTCCAAGGGGGTCCACTCATCCCCGACGGTCGAGACGGCGGCGCCCACGGCCGCCCAGTCACGCTCGTGGGGCTGGCCCTCGCCCTCGCCCTCGCTCACCACGGCCAGCACGTCCAGGTCGCTGCGCCCCCGGACGAAGCCTCCGAGCGCTGCGGAGCCGTGGACATAGACGCCGACCAGGTCGTCGCCGAGCTGCTCTCGCAGCGCCGCCAGGACGCGGTCGGCCAGAGGCTGCCAGGGGGTCGTCATGGGCCCCACTCCATCATGGCGGCGGCAGCCTGACCGCATCGGCGGGGCCACCGACGCAACCGGCGCAGCGGAGCCTGTCCTACGTCGACGGATGGAGGGTCACCTGCCCTCCATCGTTCACCCGGATGCAGCCTGGGCGGGCGCCACCTGCTCGTCATCAACAACGGCCAGGGCGTGCAGAGCCTGCAGCTCGTGCACGCCCAGACCGGCACGCTCACCCAGACATTGGAGCACCCCACGCCTCCCCCAGACGACGACCGAGCGTCGCGGCGCGCCTGCGCCTCGGGTCCGGGCGGTATGCCGAGTCGGTGGTCAGCACCTCGGCATGCCGCCCGTCGCCGTGCGGTCAGGCGAAGGGGTGGGTGGCGTGCTCGACGTGGCGGGCACGGCCACCGGCGCCCTGGCCGAGGTGCGACTCCACGAGCGTGAGGGTGTCCACGGTCCACGTCGGTCCGGCATACGTGTCCAGGACCTGCAGCCAGCGACGCACGTCGCGCGCGATCCCGAGCCGGGCCAGGGTCAGGTGCGCCCGGAAGGGCCCGCCCTCGACCTGCGTGCCCGCCGCGTTGGCGCTCGAGCGGCACAGACGGGCCAGGGGAGCCAGGCCGTCGAGCGGGTCGTCGACGCCCAGCCAGAGCACGCGGGCGTCCGCCGTGCCGGGGAAGGCCCCGCCCCCGGTCAGCCGCAGGTCGAAGGCCTCCGTCTGCAGGGTCAGCTCGTCGAGCCGCTCCTCGAGCCGCTCCAGGGACGAGGGGGACACCGACGGCAGGAAGGCCAGCGTCAGGTGCCACTGCTCGGGCCGCGCCCACCGCAGGTCGGGGTCGGCGTCCAGGCGGGGCTCGAGGAAGGCCTCGAGGTCCGCGAGCACCTCCTCCGGCGGGGTCACGGCGAGGAACATCCGGCGTCCACGGGGCATCCCCCCAGCATGCCAGCGCACATCCGCGCGAGCATCGTGGCACGGTCCCGGAATTCGTCGTAGGGTGAGCGCAACCAAGGAGGCCCCATGGACGTGAAGAAGACCTTCCTGTCATGGCCGGTGGTGCGTCAGCTCGCCGGCGGAGACCCGCTCGGTCGCGGCGCCGCCGCCCAGTCAGCCCGGACCGCGGCCCTGCAGCCCCGCACCGTCACCGCGGACTCGGTCGCCCACAGCGTGTGCCCCTACTGCGCCGTCGGCTGCGCGCAGAAGGTCTTCGTCAAGGACGGCAAGGTCGTCCAGATCGAGGGCAACCCCGACTCGCCCGTCTCGCGGGGCAAGCTCTGCCCCAAGGGGTCGGCGAGCGAGCAGCTCGTCAACTCCCCGACCCGGCAGACCCAGATGCTCTACCGCCGTCCCTTCGGGACGCAGTGGGAGTCGATCGAGCGGGACAAGGCCATCGACATGGTCGTGGACCGGCTCCTCGACACGCGACGGCGCACCTGGCAGGACCACGACGACGACGGTCGTCCGCTGCGCCGCACGATGGGCATCGCCGCCCTCGGAGGAGCGACCCTCGACAACGAGGAGAACTACCTCATCAAGAAGCTGTTCACGGCCATGGGTGCGATCCAGATCGAGAACCAGGCCCGTATTTGACACAGCGCCACGGTTCCCAGTCTGGGAGCCTCGTTCGGTCGTGGCGGTGCCACGAACTACGTGCAGGACCTGGCCAACTCCGACTGCATCGTGATCCAGGGCTCCAACATGGCGGAGGCCCACCCGGTTGCGTTCCAGTACGTCGTCGAGGCCAAGCGCCGCGGCGCGACGGTGATCCACGTCGACCCGAGGTTCAGCCGGACCTCGGCGCTGGCGCACCGGCACGTCGGCATCCGCGCGGGCAGCGACATCGTGTTCCTCGGCGCGATCATCAATGCCATCCTGTCCAAGGACCTGCACTTCGAGGAGTACGTCCGCGCCTACACCAACGGGCCGGTCATCCTGCGCGAGGACTTCCAGGACGTCGACGAGCTTGACGGTGTCTTCTCGGGGTACGACCCGGAGACCGCCAGCTACGACAACGACACCTGGATGTATGCCGACATCGGTGACGGCACGGAAGAGTCGCAGGCGTCCAAGCAGGAGCGCGCAGCCGGGGATGAGCACGGCTCGGGCGGACCGACCCTGCCCAGTGCGCACCGGGTGCGTCGCGACGAGTCCATGCAGGACCCGCGCTGCGTCTTCCAGGTGCTCAAGCGGCACTACGCCCGCTACACCCCTGAGGTGGTCGAGCAGACCTGCGGCATCTCCCGGGAGGACTTCGACTACGTCGTCCAGGCGATGACGCGCAACTCGGGCAGGGAGCGGACCACGGCGTTCTGCTACGCCGTCGGCTGGACCCAGCACTCGGTCGGAGCGCAGTACATCCGGACCGCCTGCATCATCCAGCTGCTGCTCGGCAACGTCGGCCGTCCCGGTGGTGGCGTCATGGCCCTGCGCGGCCACGCGTCGATCCAGGGCTCGACCGACATACCGACGCTGTTCAACCTGCTCCCGGGGTACCTGCCGATGCCCAAGGCCGGGGTCCACGATTCGCTGAAGGACTACCTGGGCACCATCTCCACCCACGACCAGAAGGGATTCTGGACCAAGGCCGACACCTACACGGTGAGCCTGCTCAAGGCGTGGTGGGGCGAGGCGGCCACGGCCGACAACGACTGGTGCTACGACTACCTGCCGCGCCTGACGGGCGACCACGGGACCTACCGCACGACCATGGACATGATCGACGGCAAGGTCGAGGGCTACTTCTTGCTGGGGCAGAACCCCGCGGTGGCCTCCGCCCATGGTCGGCTGCAGCGTGACGGGCTGGCCAGCCTCAAGTGGCTGGTCGTGCGGGACCTTCGTCTGATCGAGTCGGCCACCTTCTGGCACGACTCGCCCGAGATCGAGTCGGGGGAGCGCAGTCCCGAGACGATCGGCACGGAGGTCTTCTTCTTCCCCGCGGCCTCGCACGTCGAGAAGGCCGGCACCTTCACGCAGACGCAGCGCATGCTGCAGTGGCGTGAGCAGGCGGTGCTGCCGCCGGGGGATGCCCAGAGCGAGCTGGACTTCTTCCACGAGGTGGGGGTGCGGCTGCGCCGGCGCCTCGCGGGCTCGACCGACCAGCGGGACCGCCCGCTGCTCGACCTCACCTGGGACTACCCGGTCGACGAGCACGGCGAGGTCGACGGTGAGGCCGTCCTGATGGAGATCAACGGCCGCTACCTCACGGGGGACAAGGCCGGTCAGCCCCTGCCGCTGTTCACCGAGATGCAGGCCGACGGCTCCACCGAGGGCGGGTGCTGGATCTACACCGGCGTCTTCAAGGACGGGGTCAACCAGGCCAACCGTCGCAAGCCGCGCTTCGACCAGGACGAGACCGCGCTGGAGTGGGGCTGGTGCTGGCCGGCCAACCGGCGCATCCTCTACAACCGCGCCTCGGCCGACCCCGAGGGCAGGCCGTGGTCCGAGCGCAAGAAGCACCTCTGGTGGGACGCCGAGGCGGGGCGCTGGGCGGGGCCGGACGTGCCGGACTTCCCCGCGGACCGGGACCCGGCCTACCGCCCGCCCGAAGGTGCCACCGGGCCCGCCGCCATCGCCGGTGACGACCCGTTCATCATGCAGGCCGACGGCAAGGGCTGGCTGTTCGCCCCCAAGGGCCTGCTCGACGGGCCGTTGCCCTCGCACTACGAGCCGCAGGAGGGTCGCGTCCGCAACCCCTTCTACAGCCAGCAGGCGAGCCCCACCCGCAAGGTCTACGAGCGGCCGGACAACCTCACCGCGCCGTCCGGCGGGCGGCCGCCGGAGGACGAGGTGGCCCGGGAGCATCCCGGGGTCTACCCCTACGTCTTCACGACCTACCGGCTCACCGAGCACCACACGGCGGGCGGCATGAGCCGCTGGTTGCCCTACCTGGCCGAGCTGCAGCCCGAGATGTTCTGCGAGGTGTCGCCCGAGCTGGCGGCCGAGCGAGGGCTGGAGCACCTGGGCTGGGCCACGTTGGTGTCGCCGCGGTCGGCGATCGAGACGCGGGTCCTCGTGACCTCGCGCATGAAGCCGCTGACCGTCGACGGGCGTACCTTTCACCAGATCGGCCTGCCCTACCACTGGGCGACGGGTGGCACGGGCGCCGTCGTCAGCGGCGACTCCGCCAACGACCTGATGGGCGTCACGCTCGACCCCAACGTGCTCATCCAGGAGTCCAAGGTCGGCGCCTGCGACATCCGTCCCGGGCGTCGACCGCGCGGACCCGAGCTGCTGGAGCTGGTCGACTCCTACCGGCGACGGTCCGGCGTCACCGAGGAGACCGGCAACGAGCTGCGCTCCGGGGTGGACGCGGACCACGCCGAGCAGGAGCGCGAGACCAAGGTCAAGGAGCGCGACGACAGCGGCGCCGACGTCAAGGGCGCCTCCGAGGTCGGACACGACGACAAGAACGGTGACCGCTGATGCCCAACTCCCTCTTCGGCCCGCTGGACCCGGCGCCCGACGCTGGCTGGCAGGATGCGCCGGACCGCGAGGGCTTCCTCACCGACACGTCGGTCTGCATCGGCTGCAAGGCCTGCGAGGTCGCGTGCAAGGAGTGGAACCAGCTCCCCGAGGACGGCCTGGACCTGCTCGGGTCGTCCTTCGACAACTCCAAGAGCCTCGGGGCCAGCACCTGGCGTCAGGTCAAGTTCATCGAGCAGCCGGGCCGGGCCGACGACACCGTGCTGGGTCGCCAGCCGGTGGACCTCGGTATGCCGGGCCTGCGGCCGGACGACGCGTCGCTGCCCGGCGCGCTCGACGCCGCTCCCGCGGCCGACGGCAAGCCGGACTTCCGCTGGCTGATGAGCTCGGACGTGTGCAAGCACTGCACCCATGCCGGCTGCCTGGACGTGTGCCCGACCGGCTCGTTGTTCCGCACGGAGTTCGGCACCGTGGTCGTGCAGGACGAGATCTGCAACGGCTGCGGCTATTGCGTGGCGGCGTGCCCGTTCGGCGTGATCGAGCGACGCCCCGGCAGCAAGGGCGAGGTCACCAATGCCGGTGTCGCCCAGAAGTGCACGCTGTGCTACGACCGGATCGGGGCGGGTCAGACGCCCGCGTGCGCCCAGGCCTGCCCGACGGAGTCCATCCAGTTCGGTGACGTGACCGAGCTGCGCGAGCGGGGCCGGGCCCGGGTGGCGACGCTGCACGAGCAGGGCTACACGTCCGCCCGGATGTACGGCGACGACCCACGCGACGGCGTCGGGGGGACGGGGGCGATGTTCCTGCTCCTCGACGAGCCCGAGGTCTACGGCCTGCCGCCGGACCCGGTCGTGACGACCAAGGACCTCGCCGACATCTTCCGCAAGGGCGGCGTCGGTGGTCTGACCCTGCTCGTCGGCGTCGCCCTGTCCTTCCTCGGAGGCCGTCGATGACCAACCCTGCCCAGCAGGAGACGCGCGAGGGCCTGTGGCCCGACGAGCCCGGGGACCGCGGTCCGCGCAGGCCGCGGCGTGGATCAGGCGTGTTCGGCGTGCGCCGGTTCGCCGGCAACGGCCGCGGCGAGGAGTCGATGGTCCCCGAGGCCGAGTTCACCTCCTACTACGGCCGACCCATCGTCAAGCCCGCCCCGTGGTCGGACGAGATTCCCGCCTACCTGTTCGTCGGAGGGCTCGCGGCGGGCTCGTCGCTGCTCGCCGCGGGCGCCGACCTGGCCGACCTGCCCGGCCTGCGCCGCCAGTCGCGCTGGACGGCCCTCGGCTCGATCGGGCTGGCGACCTACTTCCTGGTCGCCGACCTCGGCCGGCCCGAGCGGTTCCTCAACATGCTGCGCATGGTCAAGCTGACCTCCCCCATGAGCGTGGGCTCGTGGATCCTCGCGGGCTACGGCCCGCTGGCCGGGGTCGCCGCCGTGGCCGAGCTGGCCGGGCCCGTCGAGGAGGTGCTGCCGCAGACCCTCAAGCCCGCCGCGCGCCTGCTCGGCCGGGCCGGTCGTCCTGCCGGCCTCGGAGCGGCCTTCTTTGCCCCGCCGCTGGCCGCCTACACCGCCGTGCTGCTCGGCAACACCGCCACCCCCGCCTGGCACAGCGCCTACAAGGAGCTGCCCATGGTCTTTGCGGGCTCGGCGGCGGCTGCCGCGGCCGGGGCGGCGATGATCGCCGCGCCCCACGAGCAGGCTTGGCCCGCAGGGCGGCTCGCCGTCGGGGGCGCCCTGTGGGAGCTCGGCTCGGCCCAGGTCATGGAGCACTCCATGGGCCTGAGCGCCGAGCTGCTCCACGAGGGCGAGGCGGGGCGGTGGTGGACCGCGAGCAAGGCCCTGACCCTCGGCGGGGCTGCGCTGTCCCTCGTCGCCGGACGGCGCGGCAAGCCCGCTGCCGCCGTGGCCGGAGCTGCGCTGCTCGCCGGGTCGGTGTGCACCCGGTTCGCCATCTTCCGCGCCGGGATCGCCTCGGCCAAGGACCCCAAGTACACCGTCGTCCCGCAGCGCGCCCGCCTCGACCGCGGCGAGCGCACCCTGGGGTGACCCCTCTGCACGCCATCCGACCTCGCTCCATAGACAGGAACCCACGATGAGCTCGACCACTCGGGAGGCGGCACCCGCACCCACCGCCACCCCCAACCGCTGGCTGCTGCTGCTCGGCGGCGTGCTCGTGCAGATGGCCATCGGTGCCGTCTATGCGTGGAGCGTCTTCGGAAAGGCCCTGCAGTCGGACTCGTCGCTGCTGCACCTGAGCAAGACGCAGGCCGCGATCCCGTTCGAGGTCGCCATCGGCATGATCTTCGTCGGGTCCTTCATCGGCGGGCGCATCCAGGACCGCAAGGGCCCGCGCGTGGTCGCCCTGACCGGCGTGGTCATCTACGCGATCGGCATCATCCTCAGCTCGTTCGCCCGCGACGAGGGCCAGTTCTGGCTGCTCGTGCTGGGCTACG
The DNA here is from genome assembly GCF_043162025.1 of Arsenicicoccus cauae. Taxonomy (NCBI): domain Bacteria; kingdom Bacillati; phylum Actinomycetota; class Actinomycetes; order Micrococcales; family Intrasporangiaceae; genus Arsenicicoccus; species Arsenicicoccus cauae. Next base: position 2,008,178 of record NZ_CP171001.1, read on the forward strand.
GGCTGCTCTCGGGGTTCGGTCTGGGGATGGCCTACATCGTCCCGATCGCCATGCTGCAGAAGTGGTTTCCCGACAAGGCCGGGCTCATCACCGGCCTCGCCGTCGGCGGCTTCGGCTTCGGTGCCGTCATCACCGCGCCGCTCGCGACCAGGCTCATCGCGGGCGACCCGGCGCACCCGACCTCGCCCTTCCTGTGGCTCGGCATCGCCTACCTGATCGCCGGCGTCCTCGGCGCCTCGGTCTTTCGCAACCCGCCCCAGGGCTACGCGGTGGGTGGGGCCCCCGCCGCGAGTACCGCCAAGACCGCCGCCTCGGCTCCGGCCGGCGGGCGCGCTGACTTCACGCAGAACGAGGCGCTGCGCACGCCCCAGTGGTACCTCCTCACCCTGGTCCTCACCATCAGCGTCACCGCGGGCATCTCGCTGATCTCGGTCGCCGCGGGCAGCGCCACCGACATCGCCGGGTACTCCGCGGCGGGCGCCGGTGCCCTCGTGGGCATCATGGGGCTGTTCAACGGGGTCGGGCGCATCCTGTGGGCGTCGCTGTCGGACCGGATCGGCAAGATGACGGCCTTCGTCGGCATCCTCGGCCTGCAGGGGCTGGCGCTGATCGCGCTGCCGCACGTCGGCAGCGCCGCCATGTTCGCCGTGCTCGCCGCGATCATCTACACCTGCTACGGCGGTGGCTTCGGCACGATGCCCTCCACGGCGGGGCGCTTCTTCGGCATCAAGAACGCCGGCGGCATCTACGGCCTCATGCTCATCGGCTGGAGTATCGGCGGGGTGGCCGGGCCGCTGCTCGCGACCGCGCTCATCGGCAACGACAAGAACTACACCCTGGCCTTCACCACGCTCGGCGTCATCGCGCTCGTGGGCGCGGTGATCCCGTTGATCACCAAGGCTCCTCGTCGACACTAGGTCCCCGGCCGGTATGCCGACCGGCCCCGACCGCCCGCGCCGCGCCGCAGCGGGCCGGCCGGGGCCGGTCTGGCCATCAGCGGCGCACGTCGGCCGGCTCGGTGGTGGTGGGCAGCCCCGCGGCCACCCAGGCCTCGACGCCGCCCACGACGTCGGACGCGTTGCGCAGCCCCAGGTCTCGCAACGACCGGACCGCCAGGCTCGAGCTGTAGCCCTGGCGGCAGAGCAGGACATAGGGGACGTCCCAGCCCGTGGCCTCGGGGATGCGCCACGCGGAGGTCGGGTCGAGCCGCCACTCCAGCACGGTCCGGTCGATCACGAGCGCGCCGGGGACCTCGGCGGTCTCGGCCCGCTGCTCGGGCGTGCGGGTGTCCACGAGGATGGCGCCGGCCCGCTGGGCGGCATACGCCTCCTGCGGCGTCAGCCGCGTCCAGCCCTGCCGGGAGCGCGCGAGGTGCCCGTCGACGCCGACCGGCTCGGTCATCGCACCCGGATGGTGTGCTGGCCGCCCGCCACGACCTCGCCGATCACCGGGGCACCCGGCACCTCGCCGACCACCAGCAGGCCCCCGCTGGTCTGCGCGTCCGCGAGCAGCAGCAGCTCGTCCTGGTCGACGGACGCCTCGAGGTGCGGGCGCACCCAGTCGAGGTTGCGGCGCGTCCCGCCGCTGACGTAGCCGTCGCGCAGCGCCTCGCGCGCGCCCTCGAGGTAGGGGACGGCGGCGGCGTCGAGGACGGCCGACACCTCCGAGGCCCGCATCATCTTGTGCAGGTGCCCGAGCAGCCCGAACCCCGTGACGTCGGTGGCCGCCTCGACCCCCGCCTCGACGGCGGCCCGCCCGGCGTCGGCGTTGAGGGTCGTCATGGACGCGATCGCCTGCGGAAACAGCTCGCCGGTCGCCTTGTGGCGGTTGTTGAGGACCCCGACGCCGAGGGGCTTGGTCAGGCTGATCGGGAGGCCCGCGCGGGCCCGGTCGTTGCGCAGCAGCCGGTCGGGGTCGACCAGACCGGTGACGGCGAGGCCGTACTTGGGCTCGGGGTCGTCGATCGAGTGGCCGCCGCCGACGGGGCAGCGCGCCTCGCGGGCGATGTCGAGGCCACCGCGCAGGACCTCGCGCAGCAGCTCGGCGGGCAGCACCTCGCGCGGCCACCCCACCAGGTTGACGGCCACGATCGGGCGTCCGCCCATGGCATAGACGTCGGACAGGGCGTTGGCCGCCGCGATCCGTCCCCAGTCGTAGGCGTCGTCGACGACGGGCGTGAAGAAGTCGGTGGTGACGACGACGGCCTGGCCGGGGCCGATGCGGACGACCGCGGCGTCGTCCCCGTCGTCCAGACCGACGACCATCTCGGAGCCCTCGGGGCTGTCCACGCCGACGAGACCGCTGACGATCTCCTCGAGCTCGCCAGGGGGGATCTTGCACGCGCAGCCGCCTCCGTGGGCGGTCTGGGTCAGTCGGACGGGGGCGGTGGTCGTCATACGATCCACTGTAGATCGACGACCCGCCTCTCAGTGCTCGCGCAGGGCGTCGATCAGCTCGTCCTTGTTCATCGAGGACCGGCCCTCGATGCCGACCTCACGGGCCCGGTCGAGCAGCTCGTCCTTGGTCCAGTCGTCATAGCTGCCGTGCTCGCCGCCCCGCGCCCCGACCGTCGAATGGCCCTGGGCGGCGGCGGCATTGGCGATGCGCGCCGACTTCTCCTTGCTGTTGCCCTCGTCGCGGAGCGTCTCGTAGAGCTCCTTGTCCCTGACGCTGGGCCCTGGGTCGTCCTGGCGCTGGTCCTTGCTCGCGTCTTCGCTCGGTGCCATGGCTCGACGATACCCCGAGGGTGCGTCTGAGGTGGTCTGGCGGCGGGTAGGATCTGCCGCGGAGGCGTACAGGTGCCTGGTGGTCCTCCCGGTCTTCAAAACCGGTGTGCGGCGGCATCCGTCGCAGGCGGGTTCGATTCCCGTCCGCCTCTGCCACATTCGTGGTGTCGTCGAGATGGGTGGTCCGCCGGGCGGCTAGGCCTTGACGACGATGACCGGACGGCGCGCCGGGTCCAGCCACCGCACCGTGGCGGTCAGCTCGGACATGCTGTCGATGCCGACGCAACCTCCGGTGTAGGACCGGGCGTAGTGCAGGAAGATGCCGGCGCCGGAATGGGCGCCGTGGCGGTCGGGGGTCGTGTAGTTGTAGCGAATCACGACGGCCTGGCGGTAGAGCCCGCTGTCGACGTAGGACTGCAGCCGCTCGGACGAGCGCGCGACGGACGCCGGGACGGAGCACGACTCGCGCCACCGGTTGTAGTCGCGCTGGCCCGGGTCCTGGATCCACCAGCTGCAGCCCGTGACGCGGCGGTAGGGCAGGCGGGTGCCCGGGTTGCCGGCGCCGAAGGCGTGCACGAGCGAGAAGGTCCCGGCAGGGGTGGTGCTGGTGCCCTGGCGTCGTTGCGCGCTCGGGACGACGCCCCCGCGGCCAAAGACGGCGGTGGCGGGGGCGTTGACCCGGACCCAGCGAGCTCCGTTCCAGGAGTAGCGGGCCCAGGTCCCCTTGGTGCCCGCGGTGCGGTCCGCGACCATCACCTGGGTGGACTGGAGCTGGCTGACGGACGTGCCGGGGACGTAGACCGGTCGTGGCGCGGCGGCGGAGGAGGGGAGGGCGGGCGAGGCGGGGGAGGCCGGCCCGAGGGCGACGGCCGTGACGGCCGCGGCGAGGGCGGCGACCGAGGCGCGGAGGGAACGGTGACGGGGGCGGGTGTGTCGGGTCACGCGCCCACTATGACCCAGAAAAATACTCTGAGTGAATAGTGGTGACGGAATGTCACGGAAGGTCACGGAAGGTCGTGCGCTTCGGTCACGGTTGCGCGGCGTAGAGGTCGTACTCCCGGCGGTAGCGCTCGTAGTCCTCGCGGTAGCGGGCCCAGGCCAGGTCGTAGGCCTGCTGCTCCAGGGCGTGGGCCCTGCGCGCCGACACCTCCGCGCCGAAGGCTGCCTCCAGGTCCTCGCAGCTGAGCCGGTAGCCGTAGCGCGGGTTGTCCGCACCGTGACAGCGCGCCCACGTGGAGGCCCCGGCCTCGACGACGCGCGCGAAGTACGGCCCGTCGTTCCAGGCCCCGCGGCTGCTCCCCATGGCCCGGGCCAGGGCATCGCCGCAGGTCCAGGTGTCGCACCGTTGGCGCAGCTCCTGGTGCCCGCGCTCGTGCATGGCCACGAGGTAGGTGTCCTCGGTGCTCATCCCGCGCTCCACGTGGACGACCTGGTGCTCGTCCGTCAGGCCCACCGTGGACTCGCCGGCCACCACCGTCTGGGCGCGCAGGGCCGGGTCGCCGGGCTCTGCGCAACGGGCGGCCGAGCCGTTGACGGCCTGCACCAGCTGGTCGCACGACCATCCCTGCACCGCCGCGCGCGACGGCACCTTCGGCAGGGGTGCGGGGGGAGGGGCCGGCGTGTGCAGGGGGGTGGGGCGGGGGAGCGCCGGGGGCCGCGGCGCCGCCGGGGCGGTCCGCGTGGGGGTGGGTGAGCCCGGGTCCACGGGCCGGCCTGCGACGGTGCGCGCTGCGGGGGCGGGGGACGTCGTCCCGGGCGGGGCGCCCGAGACCGACAGCACGGGGGCCACGCATCCGGCCAGCCACGCCGTGCCGGTGAGCAGCCCGACCACCCGGACCACGAGCGCTTCCCGCCGGGTGGCCGACGGGCGACGGCGGACGGCGGTCGCGTGCCCGTCCATCTGCCCCTCCGATCCCGGCCTTCCTGCCCGACCTCCTCATGATGGTTGCTGAGCGTAATCTGATCATTACTAAGGAATGTCGGGTCACCCTTTCGGAGTGACTTGGTGGGCTGTCCGCCAGAGCTCCACCTGACGCGCGGGCGGCATAGGGTCGAGACATGGCCACCACCGACCCGCGCCGCCGGGTGCCCCGCACCGATGCCGTGCTGGCCGACCCGCTGCTCGCCGACCTGCAGTCCTCGCTGGGGCGCGACCGGGTCCGGGACGTGGTGCGCGAGGTGCAGGACCAGGTCCGTCGTGGCGACCTCGCCCCGGAGGACGTCGTGGCGGCGGTGCGCGACGACCTGCGGCGGCGCGTCCGGCATACCCAGGTCCTCAACGCGACCGGGGTTGTCCTGCACACCAACCTCGGCCGGGCTCAGCTGGCCCCCGCCGCCGTCGAGGCGCTGGTGGCCTCGGCCGGGTGCACGGACGTCGAGCTCGACCTCGTCACCGGCGTGCGCGCGCGCCGCGGTCGCCGCGCCCTGGACGCCCTCGGCCGCGCGGTGCCGGCCGCCGGTGGTGCCCTCGTCGTCAACAACGGCGCCGCCGCGCTCAGCCTCGTGCTCACCACGCTGGCCCAGGGGCGGGAGGTGCTGGTCAGCCGCGGCGAGATGGTCGAGATCGGTGACGGCTTCCGGCTCCCCGACCTCATCGAGTCCACCGGCGTGCGGCTGCGCGAGGTCGGCACGACCAACCGCACGCGGCTCGCGGACTACGCCGGCGCCGTCACGGAGCGGACCGCCGCGATCCTCAAGGTCCACCCGAGCAACTTCCGGGTCGAGGGCTTCACGAGCGAGGCGACGGTGGCCGAGCTGGCCGGGTTGTCTCGCGACACCGGGCTACCCCTGGTGGTCGACATCGGCAGCGGCCTGCTGCAGCCCGACGCCCTGCTGCCCGACGAGCCCGACGCCGACACCGCCCTGCGCGCGGGGGCCACCCTCGTCACGTGCAGCGGGGACAAGCTCCTCGGCGGTCCTCAGGCCGGCATCGTCCTCGGCGCGGCCGACGAGGTGGAGCGCGTGCGCCGGCATCCGCTGCAGCGCGCCTTCCGCGCCGACAAGCTCACGCTGGCCGCGCTGGCCGCCACGCTCGGGTCGGCGACGACCCCGACCTACGAGGCCGTCCACGTCCCGGAGGGCGAGCTGCGCACGCGTGCCGAGGACCTCGGCCGTCGGCTGGCGGCCCCGGTCGTGCCCTCGGTCGGCCGGGTGGGTGGGGGATCGGCGCCGGGGCTGGACCTGCCCGGATGGGCCGTCGTCCTGCCCGAGCCGTATGCCGAGCGACTGCGGCTCGGCAGCCCCGCCGTGGTCGCGCGGGTGGAGGGCGGACGCACGCTGCTCGACGTGCGCTGCCTGCCGACGGAGCGTCTTGACGAGGTGACCGCGGCGGTCCTGGCGGCGCGCGACCACCTGGCCGACGCCGGGGGGTCGAGCGGCGCATGATGCACATCGTCGCCACCGCCGGGCACGTCGACCACGGCAAGTCCCGCCTCGTGCGACGGCTCACGGGCATGGAGCCCGATCGCTGGGCCGAGGAACGACGCCGGGGGATGACGATCGACCTCGGTTTTGCCTGGACCTCGCTCGACTCGGGGGAGCGGGTCGCGTTCGTCGACGTGCCTGGGCACGAGCGCTTCATCGGCAACATGCTCGCGGGGCTGGGTCCGGCCCCGGCGGTGCTCGTCGTGGTCGCGGCCGACGAGGGCTGGCGCGAGCAGAGCGAGGAGCACCTCGAGGCGGTGAACGCCCTCGGCCTGCGGCACGGTGTCCTCGTGGTGACCCGCAGCGACCTGGCCGACCCCGCGCCCGCGCTCGCCCAGGCCCGGGAGCGCGTGGCCCGCTCGAGCCTGGGGGCGTGCGAGGCCCTGGCGGTGTCCGCCGAGACGGGCGAGGGCATCGACGAGCTGCGCTCCGCCTTGCGGCGTCTCGTCGCCCGCCTGCCCGAGCCGGACCACGGGGCACGGGTGCGGCTGTGGGTCGACCGGACCTTCACCATCCCGGGCGCGGGCACGGTGGTCACGGGCACCCTCGGTGAGGGCTCGTTGCGGGTGGGGGACGCCCTGGAGCTGGGTCGTCGCCCGGTGCGGGTGCGGGGGCTGCAGTCGCTCGGCGAGGACCACGACGCGGTCCCGGCGCGGGCGCGGGTCGCGGTCAACCTGCGGTCCACGCCGGTCGACGCGGTGGGCCGCGGCGACGTGCTCGTCACCCCGCACGCCTGGCACTGGACGCGTGAGGTCGACGCCTGCCTGCACGGCTGCGTGGCCGCCGACCTGCCGGGCGAGCTGACCGCCCACGTCGGATCGGGATCCTGGACGGCGCGGGTCCGGCCCCTCGGTGACGGGTTCGTCCGGCTGCGCCTGCCCGAGCCCCTCCCGCTGCAGGCGGGGGACCGCCTCATCCTGCGCGACCCCGGTCGTCGCGCGGTGCTGGCTGGCGCCACCGTCCTTGACGTCGACCCGCCCGCGCTGCGACGACGCGGCGCCGCGGCCAGGCGCGCGGGAGACCTCGCGTCGACCGAGCCGCTCGGCCCCTCGGGCCCGCGCCGGGTCGACATCGCCCGCGAGGTCGAGCGTCGAGGCGCCATGCGCCCCCGTGACCTCGCGGTCCTCGGCGTGCCGCCCCAGGACCTCCTCGCGGACGTCCTGGGCGTCCGGCACGTGGGGGAGTGGCTGGTGGGCGAGTCCGCCTGGCAGCAGTGGCAGTCCGAGCTGCTCGCCGCGGTCCAGCGCCGCATCGCAGAGGTCCCCCTGGACCCCTGGCTGCGCCTGGAGGAGGCGCGGCGCCTCACCGGTGCCCCGGACGTCGCAACGCTCACCGCCGCCGCTCGCGACGCGGGGCTCGAGGTTGGCGAGGGCAAGGTCTCGCGCCCCGGCGTGCGGCCCAGCCTCGGCGCCGCCGAGCCGGGGCTGCAGGCTCTCGAGCGGCAGCTGACCGAGCACCCCTTCGCCGCGCCCGAGCGGGGCCAGCTCGACGCCTGGGGGCTGGGAGCGCGCGAGCTGGCCGCCGCCGAGACCGCCGGGCGCCTCGTGCGGCTCGTCGACGACATCGTGCTGCTGCCCCGCGGGCCGGCGCTGGCGATGCGCGAGCTGGCGGCCCTGGACCAGCCCTTCACCACGAGTGCTGCGCGGCAGGCGCTCGGCACGACGCGGCGGGTCGTCATACCGCTCCTCGAGCACCTGGACGCGCGAGGCTGGACCCGCAGGGTCGACCCGACCCACCGGGAGGTCGCGCGCTGAGGCACCGTGCCGACCGGGCCGCCGCCATGGGCCGGGCAGACGGCGCCGCACGACAGATCCTGAGACGCCGTTTCGCTGGGTGAGATCGCTGCCTAGCCTCGGGCCTATGACCAGCCAGCCCACCGCCGCGCCCACCAGCCTCGACCTCGCCGTCGTGGGGGGTGACGGCATCGGCCCCGAGGTCGTGGCCGAGGGCCTGCGCGTCCTGCGGACGGTGACGCAGGCCGAGGGAGTCCAGGTCCGCACCACGGACTACGCTCTCGGCGCGCAGCGCTGGCACGCGACCGGCGAGACGCTCACCGACGCCGACCTCGAGGCGCTGCGCGGGCACGACGCCATCCTGCTCGGCGCGATCGGTGACCCCAGCGTCCCCTCCGGCGTCCTCGAGCGTGGCGTCCTGCTGCCGCTGCGCTTCGCGCTCGACCACTGCGTCAACCTGCGCCCCTCCACGCTGTACCCCGGCGCGCAGAGCCCCCTGGACCTGCCGCGCGTCGCGCCCGACGGCTTCGACTTCGTGGTGGTGCGCGAGGGCACCGAGGGGCCGTACGTCGGCAACGGCGGCGCCCTGCGCGTCGGCACCCCCCACGAGATCGCCACGGAGGTCAGCGTCAACACGGCGTTCGGCGTCGAGCGGGTCGTGCGCGACGCCTTCGCCCGTGCGCAGGCCCGCCCCCGCAGGAAGCTCACGCTGGTCCACAAGCACAACGTCCTGGTCCACGCCGGGCACCTGTGGCGTCGGACCGTCGAGGCCGTCGCGCCCGAGTTCCCCGAGGTCACCGTGGACTACCTGCACGTCGACGCGGCCACGATCTTTCTCACGACAGACCCCGCGCGGTTCGACGTGATCGTGACGGACAACCTGTTCGGCGACATCCTGACCGACCTGGCCGCCGCGGTCTCGGGCGGCATCGGGCTCGCGGCGAGCGGCAACATCGACCCCTCCCGCACCAACCCGTCGATGTTCGAGCCGGTGCACGGCTCGGCGCCCGACATCGCCGGGCAGGGCAAGGCCGACCCGACCGCCGCGATCCTGTCCGTCGCGCTGCTGCTGCGCCACGTCGGCCTGGTCCCGGCGGCCGAGCGCGTCGAGGCGGCGGTGCTGGCCGACCTCACCGAGCGCGGCGCGGCGGCGCGTTCCACCCCCGGCTCCACGCCCCGATCGACGCAGCAGGTCGGCGAGGCCATCACCGCGCGCCTGGCCTGACGTCCTCGACCCTGGCCCGTCCGCCGGGGTCCGCAGGCCAGGTCGATACGTCCCCCTCTGGCGGATCCCGACGATCGATGGCGCGGTAGCCTTCGAGGCGATCACCGTGCGACAAGGAGCACCCCATGACGACGCCGTCCCTGTCCTTCCCGCTGGACCGCACCACCACCCCGGTGCCCGACGCCGACCGCGAGCAGATCCTCGCCAACCCCGGCTTCGGCAAGACCTTCACCGACCACATGGCCGTGGCGACGTGGACCGCCGACGCCGGCTGGCACGACGACGCGGTCCGCCCCTACGGCCCCTTCCAGCTCGACCCCGCCGCGGCCGTCCTGCACTACGGCCAGGAGGTCTTCGAGGGGCTCAAGGCCTTCCGCCACGCGGACGGCTCGGTCTGGAGCTTCCGTCCCGAGGCCAACGCCGAGCGCATGCAGCGCAGCGCGCGCCGCCTCGCCCTGCCCGAGCTGCCCGCCGAGGACTTCCTCGAGTCGGTCCGCGCGCTCGTCTCCGCCGACGAGGTCTGGGTGCCGGCCGCCGGGTCCGGGGAGACCTCGCTCTACCTGCGTCCCTTCATGTTCGCCTCGGAGCCCTTCCTCGGGGTGCGCCCCGCCCGGGAGGTCACGTATGCCGTGATCGCGTCCCCCGCGGGCGCGTACTTCTCCGGCGGCCTGGAGCCGGTGACGCTGTGGATCTCCACCGACTACGCCCGGGCCGGCGCCGGCGGCACGGGCGCCGCCAAGTGCGGGGGCAACTACGCCTCCAGCCTCGCCGGCCAGCTCGAGGGCATCGAGAACGGTTGCGACCAGGCGGTCTTCCTCGACTCCGAGACGCACGAGTACATCGAGGAGCTCGGCGGCATGAACCTCTTCCTCGTCTACCGCGACGGGCGCCTCGTGACGCCGGAGCTCACCGGCTCGATCCTTGAGGGCGTCACCCGCAGCTCCATCCTGCGGCTCGCCACGGAGCTCGGCCTGACCCCCGAGGAGCGCCGCATCCCGATCCAGGAGTGGAAGGACGCCGCCGAGTCCGGTGAGCTGGCCGAGGTCTTCGCCTGCGGCACGGCCGCCGTCATCACGCCCGTCGGCGAGCTGCGCTGGAACGGCGGCTCGGTCAACCACCGCACAGCCGCCACCGACGACAAGGTCGCCCTGTCCATCCGCAACCAGCTCCTGGACATCCAGTACGGCCGCGCCGAGGACCCCCACGGCTGGATGACCCGACTGGTCTGAGCCCTCGGCGGAGGTCGCCACAAAAGGTTTGACACCAGACCATTGACGCGGCCCGGGGCATCCGGTTCACTGGGTCCACCCGCCCCTCAGGGCGAGGTCCCCTGAGCCAGAAGGGATGCCCCGTGGCTGCTCGACGACTGTTCGCCCGCCGGGACGACACCGACTACAGCGAGGACGACGCCGCGCAGCTCGCGGCCCTGGGCTACAAGCAGGAGCTCAACCGGACGATGTCCGGCTTCAGCAACTTCGCGGTGTCGTTCTCGATCATCTCCATCCTGTCCGGCTGCATCACGTCCTTCGGCATCGCCATGAATGCCGGTGGCCCCGTGGCGATCTCGCTGGGGTGGCCGCTGGTCGGCGTCTTCGTCATGTGCGTCGCCCTGGCCATGGCCGAGGTCTGCTCGGTCTACCCGACCGCGGGCGGGCTCTACTTCTGGGCCGGTCGGCTGGCGCGGACGCACAAGCGCGAGTGGGCCTGGGTGGTGGGCTGGTTCAACTTCCTGGGCGAGGTCGCCGTCACGGCCGCCGTCGACTTCGGAGCCGCCACGACGTGGATGGCCTTCCTGGACCTCACGATCGGCGTCGACGTCACGCCGCTCACGACCTTCGTCTGCTTCTGCGTCATCCTGCTGCTCCACGGCCTGCTCAACGCCTTCGGGGTCGGGCTGGTCCAGATCCTCTCGGCGGTCTCCGCCTGGTGGCACCTCGCCGGCGCCGCGGTGATCTTCGTCGTCCTCGCCCTGGTGCCGGACCACCACCAGTCGCCGGGCTGGACGCTCACCCACTTCGTCAACAACACCGGCTGGGGCAACCCCCTCTACGTCTTCCTCATCGGTCTGCTGATGGCCCAATACACCTTCACCGGCTTCGATGCCTCCGCGCACGTCGCGGAGGAGACGCGCAACGCCTCCGTCAACGCCCCCAAGGGCATCGTCAACTCCGTCCTGGTCTCCCTCGTCGCCGGCTGGATCCTGCTCCTCGCGGTGACCTCGGCGATCCAGGACTACGACAAGGCGGTCGGCACGGAGATCGGCCTGCCACCGGCCCAGATCTTCATCGACGCCACGGGGCACGCGGTCGGCCTGATGCTGGTCCTGATCTGCGCGGTGGCCCAGTTCTTCTGCGGTATGGCGTGCGTGACCTCCGCCTCGCGAATGTCCTTCGCCTTCAGCCGTGACAACGCGCTCCCGGGGTCCCGGTGGTGGTCCAGGGTCAACCCGCGCACCGGCACCCCGACCAACTCGATCTGGCTCGTGACGGCCTTGGCGATCGTGCTGACCAGCCCCTCGTTGGTCTCCACCACGGCCTACCTCGCGGTCACCTCCATCGCCGTGATCGGGCTCTACATCGCCTACGTCACGCCCGTCCTGCTGCGGCGCATCAACCCGGACTTCGTCCCCGGCAGGTGGAACCTCGGCCGCTGGAGCGCCCTCATCGGGTGGGTGGCGGTCGGCTGGGTGGCGTTCATCGTGGTGCTCTTCATGCTGCCGCCCGCCTCGCCGGTGACCATCGACACCTTCAACTACGCCCCCGTGGCCGTCGCCATCGTGCTCGTCTTCGCTGGGGCCACCTGGCTGCTCGGCGGCCGCAAGCACTTCATGCGCGAGGACCCGGGCCACCACGACACGGTGCAGCCGACGGAGATCTTCCGTTGACCCAGCCGACGGCCGTGCCGGCGCAGGACCTGGTCCCCGAGGTGGTGCTCCGTCCGGTCCGGGAGGGGCAGGCCTTCGAGGCGACCCTGGAGCAGCTCGCCACCGCCGTGCGGCTCGGCGTGCTGCCCGCCGGCTCCCAGCTGCCCCCGGAGCGCGAGCTCGCGGCGCGGCTCGGGGTCTCCAGGGTGACGCTGCGGGAGGCCATCGCGACGCTGCGGGACCTCGGGATGGTGGAGACCCGGCGCGGTCGCGGTGGCGGCAGCTTCATCACCTACGACTGGGCCGTCCACGACGCCGGGTCGGCCGACCTCGCCGGGGTCACGGCGGACCTGGAGGATGTCCTGGGCTTCCGGCGCGTCGTCGAGCCGGGCACGGCCTACCTCGCCGCGTCGCGCGCGCTGCCCGCGGCGGACCGGGGGTGGCTCAAGGAGTGCCTGCGCGACGTCGCCGAGGCGAGCGGCCGGGACACCGCCGAGCACCGGCAGGCCGACTCGCGCCTGCACCTCGCGATCGCGGGGCTGTCGGGCAGCGCCTCGCTCGTGGAGGCGGTGAGTCGTTCCCGGTCGGTGCTGCATCAGCTGCTGGCCGCCATACCGGTCCTGGCCCGCAACATCGAGCACTCCAACGCCGACCACGCGGCCATCGTGGACGCGATCCTGTCAGGCGAGCCCGAGGACGCCCGCGAGCTTGCCGAGGAGCACTGCGACAAGACGGCGGCGCTGCTGCGCGGCCTGCTCGCCCACCCGACCACGCCCGCGCCTACCCAACCAGGAGGCACCCCGTGAAAGCACCCACCCTCACGCTGGACCAGCTGCGGCAGGAGTGCGAGGACGGCAGCATCGACACGATCGTCGTCGCCTTCCCCGACATGCAGGGCCGCCTCCTCGGCAAGCGGCTGCACCCGCAGTTCTTCCTCGACCACGTGCTGGAGGACGGCACCGAGGGGTGCAACTACCTGCTCGCGCTGGACGTGGAGATGAACACCGTCGAGGGCTACGCCATCTCCTCCTGGGAGAAGGGCTACGGCGACATGATGTTCGACCTCGACCTCGCCAGCCTGCGCCGCACCCCGGGCTGCCCCGGCTCGGCGACGATCCTGTGCGACCTGTCCTGGCTGGACGGGACGGGGAGGGTGCGGCAGGCCCCACGGACCGTGCTGCGCGCCCAGCAGGACGCCGCGGCCGAGCTCGGCTACCGCGCCTACGCTGGCACCGAGCTGGAGTTCATCGTCTTCGAGGACACCTACGAGCAGGCCTGGGACGCCCGCTACCAGGGGCTGACGCCCGCCAACCGCTACAACGTCGACTACTCCATCCTCGGCGGCGCCAAGGTCGAGCCGCTGCTGCGCGACATCCGCAACGCGATGTACGCCAGCGGCGCCGTCGTCGAGAGCGCCAAGGGGGAGTGCAACCTCGGCCAGCACGAGATCGTGTTCCGCTACGAGGAGGTCCACCGGACCTGCGACACGCACACCGTCTACAAGACCGCGGCCAAGGAGATCGCCGGCCAGCACGGCCAGTCGCTCACCTTCATGGCCAAGTATGACGAGCGCGAGGGCAGCTCCTGCCACATCCACCTGTCGCTGCAGGACGAGGCGGGGCGCAACGTCTTCGCCGACCCCGACCGCGAGGGTGGACGCAGCGAGGTGTTCGAGCACTTCATGGCCGGGGTGCTGGCGACCATGGCGGACCTGACCGTCCTCTACGCGCCGAACATCAACTCGTACAAACGGTTCGCCGAGGGCTCCTTCGCCCCCACGGCCATCGCCTGGGGCACCGACAACCGCACCTGCGCGCTGCGGGTGGTCGGTCACGGGCAGGGCATCCGGGTCGAGAACCGCGTGCCCGGCGGCGACGTGAACCCCTACCTGGCGACCGCCGCCATGCTCGCGGGCGGCCTGCACGGGATCCGCGAGCAGCTCACGCTGCCACCGGCGCTCGTGGGCAACGCCTACACGTCGGGGGCCGAGCGCGTGCCTGCCACGCTGCAGCAGGCGCGCGACCGCTTCGACGGGTCCGAGGTGGCCCGGCGGCTGCTCGGTGACGACGTGGTGGACCACTACGTCCACGCGGCAGACGTCGAGATCGCCGCGTTCGGGGCCGCCGTGACCGACTGGGAACGCATCCGAGGATTCGAGAGGCTGTGACGTGACGACCCACGAGATCATCAACCCCGCCACCGGCGAGCGGCTGCGGGAGGTCGAGCTCGTCGACGAGGAGGCGACCGACGAGGCGATCGCCCGGGCCGTCACCGCCCAGCGCGCCTGGGCCGGTATGCCGCCGGCCGACCGCGGACGCCTGCTGCGGCACTTCGCCGACGTGGTGGACGACCACGTGGAGGAGCTGGCCCGGCTGGAGGTCGCCAACGCCGGCCACACGATCGGCAACGCCCGCTGGGAGGCGGGCAACGTCCGCGACGTCCTGCACTACTACGCCGCCGCCCCAGAACGCCTGTGCGGCAGGCAGATCCCTGTGGCCGGCGGTCTCGACGTGACCTTCAAGGAGCCGCTCGGCGTCGTCGGGGTCATCGTCCCGTGGAACTTCCCCATGCCCATCGCCGGATGGGGCCTCGCGCCGGCCCTCGCCGCGGGCAACGCCGTCGTCCTCAAGCCGGCCGAGCTGACCCCGCTGACCGCCATCCGGATCGGCGAGCTCGCCCTGCAGGCCGGGCTGCCCGAGCACGTCCTGACGATCCTGCCCGGCAAGGGCTCGGTCGTGGGGGAGCGGTTCGTCACCCATGACGACGTCGCCAAGGTCTGCTTCACCGGGTCGACCGCCGTGGGGCAGCGCATCATGCGCGGCGCCGCCGACCGGATCAAGCGCATCACCCTCGAGCTCGGCGGGAAGTCCGCCAACATCGTCTTCGCGGACGCGGACCTCGACCAGGCCGCCGCCAGCGCCCCGATGGGTGTCTTCGACAACGCCGGCCAGGACTGCTGCGCCCGCAGCCGGATCCTGGTGCAGCGCAGCGTCCTCGACGCCTTCATGGAACGTTTCGAGCCGGCGGTGAAGGGCGTCGTGGTGGCCGACCCGGGCGACGAGGCCACGCAGATGGGTCCGCTCGTCAGCGCCGAGCACCGCGACCGTGTCTCGGCCTACGTCGAGGGGACGGACGTCGACGTGGCCTTCCGGGGCACGCGCCCCGACGGCGGGGGCCACTGGTACGCCCCGACCGTCGTCCTGCCGCGCGCCACGACCGACCCTGTGTGGCAGGAGGAGATCTTCGGCCCCGTCGTGGCGGTGCTGCCCTTCGACGACGAGGCCGACGCGATCCGCATGGCCAACGACACGGCCTACGGCCTGTCCGGGTCCATCTGGACCCGCGACGTGGGCCGGGCGCTGCGGGTGTCCCGCGCGGTCCAGGCCGGCAACCTGTCGGTGAACTCCCACTCCAGCGTGCGCTACTCGACGCCCTTCGGCGGCTTCAAGCAGTCCGGGCTGGGCCGCGAGCTCGGCCCGGACGCGCTCGACTCCTTCACCGAGGTCAAGAACGTCTTCATCGCCGACGCGTGACGCCGGCTCCCGGCACGGCATACGACCTGATCGACCAGCTCACCACCAGCCATCCCAGGCACCGACGAAAGGAACTGCCCACCATGGGTGCTCGACTCCAAGGAAAGGTCGCCGTGGTCACCGGCGGCTGCAGCGGCATCGGTCTCGCCACCGTCCGGCGGTTCGCCGACGAGGGGGCCCGCGTCGTCGTCGGCGACCTCGACACCACCCACGGCCCGCGCGTGGCGCAGGAGGTCGACGGGCTCTTCGTGGAGTGCGACGTGACGGACGCCGAGCAGGTGGAGGCACTGTTCCGCACCGCGTTCGACACCTACGGCTCGGTCGACGTGGCCTTCAACAACGCCGGGATCTCCCCGCCCGAGGACGACTCGATCCTCACCACCGACCTCGACGCGTGGCGCAAGGTGCAGGAGGTCAACCTCACCAGCGTCTACCTGTGCTGCAAGGCCGCGCTGCCCTACATGCTCGAGCAGAAGCGCGGATCCATCATCAACACAGCGTCTTTCGTCGCCGTGATGGGGGCAGCGACCTCCCAGATCTCCTATACCGCCAGCAAGGGCGGGGTGCTGTCCATGTCCCGCGAGCTCGGCGTGCAGTTCGCCCGTGAGGGGGTGCGCGTCAACGCGCTGTGCCCCGGCCCGGTCAACACCCCGCTGCTGCAGGAGCTCTTTGCCAAGGACCCCGAGCGGGCCGCCCGGCGGATGGTCCACATCCCCATGGGCCGGTTCGCCGAGCCGGAGGAGCTCGCCGACGCCGTGGTCTTCCTCGCCAGCGACGAGTCCTCCTTCATCACCGCGTCGCAGTTCCTCGTCGACGGCGGGATCTCGGGCGCCTATGTCACCCCGCTCTGACGCGCCGATCGTCGCGCTGACGACCTATGTCGAGGAGGTCTCGCGGCCGCCCTGGGTCGACCAGCCGTCCGCGGTGCTGCCGCGGGACTACACCCTCGCGGTCGAGCGGGCGGGCGCCCTGCCCGTCCTGCTCGTGCCACGGCTCGACGTCACCCCGCAGGTGGTCGGGGGCTGGCTGGACCGCGTGGACGCCCTGATCATCAGCGGTGGCGTCGACGTGGAGGCGAGCCGGTATGGCGCGCAACCGCATCCGTCGGTGCAGGAGGCCCGCCCGGACCGCGACGAGACCGAGCTGCTGCTGGTCGCCGAGGCCCGCCGGCGCGGCCTGCCACTGCTCGGGATCTGCCGCGGGATGCAGGTCATGGCGGTCCAGGCGGGTGGGACGCTCGAGCAGCACGTCCCCGACCGGGTCGGGCACGACGAGCACTCGCCCGCACCAGGGGTGTTCGGGACGCACCCCGTGTCGCTGCGACCCGGGTCGCGGCTCGCGCGGCTGGTCGGGGAGCAGGCGGAGGTGCCGACCTACCACCACCAGTCGGTGCTGACCCACCCCGGCTACGAGGCCACGGCGTGGGCGGCGGACGGCACCCTCGAGGGCATGGAGGACCCGGACGCGGACTTCTGCCTCGCCGTGCAGTGGCACCCCGAGGCGGGGACCGACCCCGCCCTCTTCGACGCCCTGGTGGCGGCCGCGAGGCGGTGAGACGAGGAGGCGGGGGAGCGGCATACGCCGTCATCATGGGCCGGACCACCGCCCCCCGCCCGAGAGGACGAGCCATGGGAGACCGGCCCGCACTGCAGGTCTACGACACCACCCTGCGCGACGGCGCCCAGCAGGAGGGGCTGCACCTGACGGTCCAGGACAAGATCGCGATCGCGCGGCACCTGGACGAGCTGGGCGTGGGGTTCATCGAGGGCGGCTGGCCCGGCGCCAACCCGCGAGACACCGAGTTCTTTGCCGGGGCAAAGGATCTGCGGCTGCACAACGCGGTGCTGACCGCCTTCGGCGCCACGCGCAAGGCGGGCGGACAGGCGCACAGCGACGCGCAGGTGCGAGCGTTGCTCGACTCCGGTGCGCCGGCGATCACCCTCGTCGCCAAGGCGCACACCCGGCACGTGGAGCAGGCGCTGCGCACCACGCTCGAGGAGAACCTCGCCATGATCCGCGACACGGTGACCTTCCTCGTGGGGGAGGGTCGGCGCGTGTTCCTCGACGCCGAGCACTTCTTCGACGGCTACCAGCTGGACCGCGCCTACGCGCTGGAGGCGGTGCGGGCCGCGGTCGAGTCCGGGGCCGAGGTGGTGGCGCTGTGCGACACCAACGGCGGGATGCTGCCCTCGCGGATCGCCGACGTGGTCGACGACGTCACCCGCACCACGGGCGCGCCCCTGGGCATCCACTGCCACAACGACACCGGCTGCGCCGTCGCCAACTCCCTCGCGGCGGTCGACGCGGGCGTCGTGCAGGTGCAGGGCACCGTCAACGGGTATGGCGAGCGCACCGGCAATGCGGACCTGCTCACCATCATCAGCAACCTGCAGCTCAAGCTCGCCCGCCCCGTCGTGGCCGACGCCCAGCTCGCCGAGGCCTCGCGGATCTCCCACTCCATCAGCGAGATCACCAACATCACCCCCTACGGCCGACAGCCGTACGTCGGGTCGTCCGCGTTCGCGCACAAGGCGGGGCTGCACGCGTCGGCGCTCAAGGTCGACCCCGACCTCTACCAGCACGCCGACCCCTCCTCGGTCGGCAACCGGATGCGAACCCTGGTGTCCGACATGGCCGGTCGGGCGTCCATCGAGCTGCGGGCGCGCGAGCTCGGGCTGGACCTGGCCGGCCAGGGGGAGGTGCAGGCGCGGATCGTGGCGCTGGTCAAGGACCTCGAGCTGCGCGGCTGGACCTTCGACGCCGCCGACGCGTCCTTCGAGCTGCTGCTGCGCCGCGAGGTCAGCGGGGAGCCGATCTCCTACTGCGAGGTCGAGTCCTGGCGGGTCATCGCCGAGGCGCGCGGCGATGGGGTGGCCGTGTCGGAGGCGACCGTCAAGCTGCGCGCCGGCGGGCGCCGGCTCGTCGCCACCGGTGAGGGCAACGGCCCGGTCAACGCGCTCGACGAGGGGCTGCGCCACGCCCTCGTCGGCGTCTACCCCGAGATCGACGGTGTCGAGCTCGTGGACTACAAGGTCCGCATCCTCGACTCCGCGCACGGCTCGGACGCCGTCACCCGCGTGCTCATCGAGATGGCCGACGACAACCAGTCGTGGACCACGGTGGGCGTCGCCGCCAACATCGTCGAGGCGTCCTGGATGGCGCTGCTGGACGGGCTCACCTATGGCCTGCACAGCGCCGGCGTGCCCGTCCGCTGACGGCCAGGCTGCGCAGCGCCGCCTCGGGGGCCGAGCACGAGCATCACGGGCGGGCCGCCCGGTGGATGGCGCAGGTGGCGGCTCAGCCACGGCCACGCGGCTCAGGTCGGGGCGATCAGGGCGTCGCACGCCGCGATCAGTCGCTCCCGCACCGGCGCCGCGGCCTCGCTGATGGCGCGCTGCCGGCGCACGTGCTCCGCCTTGCCCTGGGGCGTCTCGATCGCGATGTTGGGCAACCCCAGAGACTCCGTGTCGTAGGGCGAGCTCATCATGTCCAGCAGCCTTGCCTCGCGGGCGATCTCGAAGCAGTCGAGGACCAGGTCACCCGGGATGCCGGGCGCCAGCTTGAACGCCCAGCGGTAGAGATCCATCGCCCCGCCGTGCAGGCAGCCGGGCTGCTCGTGGTCCCGGACCGTCTCGCGGGTGGGGCGGCTCTCGTTGCGACCCACCGCGGCCGGGGTGAAGAAGCGGTAGGCGTCGAAGTGCGAGCAGCGGATGTCGTGGGCCTCCACCACCGCGTCGGTGCCGGCGTGCCCGAGCCGCAGCGGCAGCGAGCCGTGCCGCACCTCGTCCCGCGGGATGCGGTAGACCATCGCCCACTCGTGCAGCCCGAAGCACCCGAAGCGGGCCTCGCGCCCGTGGGTGCGGGCCAGCAGGTCGCGGACGAATCTCACGGTGGCGCCACGCTTCTCGGCATACGACGGGACGTCGAGCGAGGTGAGCCCCGCCGAGGTGACGTAAGAGGACCAGGCCGCGTGCTCCGGCGAGTCCGTCAGCGCCACACCAGGACCCGGGTGCCAACGCGCGAGATGGCCTGGGCGGAAACCGTAGTACTCGAACAGGAAGTCCTCGACCGGGTGCTTCTCGCCTCGTGCACGTCGCGCCAGGTGCGGCGACGTCGCCGCTTCGGCCCGCGCCCGGTGGGCGGCGGCGAGCGGCTCCCACTCGGCCCGGGTCAGCACGTCCACCCGCCGATCCTAGGTGCGCGCCGCGTCGGTGGGACAATGGGCCGATGGACCCGCACCACGTCGAGACCATCGCGGAGAGGCGCATCCGGGAGGCCCAGGAGCGTGGGGAGCTCGACAACCTTCCCGGCGCGGGCAAGCCGCTGCCCAGCCTCGACCGGCCCTACCACGAGGACTGGTGGATCAACGGGTTGATCGAGCGCGAGCAGCTCGACCTGACCGGCGCGATGAACCCGACCATGGCGCTGCGCAGGGAGGCTCACGACATGCCGGCCACGCTGCGGGACGTGCCGCGCGAGGAGTCGGTGCGCGCGATCGTCGAGGACTACAACCGGCGGGTCAAGCTGGACCGCCTGCGTCCCGCGGCCGGCCCCCAGATGCCGCCCATCGCCAAGGTCCTCGACGTCGAGGAGACGGTGGCCGTATGGCGCGAGCACCGCCGCCACGTGGAGGAGCAGGCACGGGCCCGGGCGGAGGACGAGCGGCGAGGGTGGGAGCAGGCCGAGGCGGAGCGTCGGGCCGCGGTGTGGTGGCGGCGCCTGCTGCGCACCTACCGGGGGTAGGTTGGGGTTGTGCGTATCGCGAGATTCACCCTTGGGGAAGATCCGGCCTTCGGCGTCGTCGAGCAGGAGGGGGACGACCTCGTCGTCGCCCAGATCGGCGGCGACCCGATCTACCAGCAGATCACCTACACGGGGCAGCGCTACCCGCTGGACGACGTCCGGCTGCTCGCCCCGGTGATCCCGCGCAGCAAGGTGATCGGCATCGGCCGCAACTATGCCGACCACGCCAAGGAGATGGGCAACGACCTGCCCACGGAGCCCCTGATGTTCCTGGTGCCCAACACCGCGGTGAGCGGGCCGGGTGACCCGGTGCCGATGCTGGCGACCAGCAGCAACATCCACTACGAGGGCGAGCTGGCCGTCGTCATCGGCAAGATGGTGCGCAACGTCGAGCCCGAGCTCGCGCTGGCGACCGTCTTCGGCTACACGTGCGCCAACGACGTCACCGCCCGCGACCACCAGAAGTCCGACGGGCAGTGGTCGCGCGCCAAGGGGTTCGACGGCTCGAAGCCGCTGGGCCCGTGGATCGAGACCACCCTGGACCCGAGCGACCTGCGGGTGCAGACTCGCCTCGACGGGCGGACGGTGCAGGACGGATCGACCCGCGACCTGATCTTCGACGTCGCGACGCTGATCTCCTATGTCTCCCAGTCGTTCACGCTGCTGCCGGGGGACGTGATCCTGACCGGTACCCCTGCCGGCGTCGGGCCGGTGCAGGAGGGGCAGCGCGTCGAGGTGGAGGTCGAGGGGATCGGGACGCTGTCCAACCCCTTCGTCCGCGCCCGCTGAGACCCTCCCCGACTGGTGGGCGGGGTGGGGGGTGTCAGAGGGTGGCGAGCCAGAGGCCGGCGGCGGCCGCCAGCACCGAGACCACCAGCGTGCCCAGCCCGTTGAGCAGGGCCGCCCCGCGCCGTCCGTCGACGGCCAGCCGGACCGTCTCCAGGCTCGCCGTCGAGAACGTCGTGTAGCCCCCGCACAGCCCGGTTCCCAGCACCAGCGCCCACGGCGCGCCCAGCGCGTGCCGGGCCGCGAGCCCGGAGACGAGCCCCAGCAGCAGCGAGCCGGTCACGTTGATCAGCAGGGTGCCGAGCGGGTACGCCGATGCCACCCGCTCGCGCACCACCGCGTCGAGCACGAACCGCAGCGCCGCACCCACGCCGCCCCCGACCGCCACCCCGAGGAAGACCAGCGGCGTCACGCCGGCCGCCGGCGTCCGAGGGCGGCCCCGCAGCGGATGCCCGCCACGCTCGCGACCGCCCCGAGCAGCACGGTGGTGAGACCGTAGGCGATCGCCATACCGACCTCGCCGCGCTGCAGCAGGTGCACCGTGTCCAGCGCCAGGGTCGAGTAGGTCGTGAAACCGCCCAGCACGCCGGTGCCGAGCAGCAGCCGGGCCGCGCGCCGCCGGCCCCGGTCGGGCCCGGCGAGCAGCAGCCGCTCCAGCAGCAGCCCCAGCGCGAAGGCCCCGACCAGGTTGATCATGAGCACGACGGTGTCGAACCCCTCGGCCGGGACGGCCAGCACCAGGGCTTCCCGCGTCGCCGCTCCGGCGGCGCCGCCCGCGGCGACGAGGGCGACATACCGCCCCTGCAGGTGCATCGGGCGCGCCGGGGAGGCGCCGAGGACGTCGACGTCGGGGTCCGGCGTCGGCACCGGCTCCGACGCGCTCGGGGGCCGTCGCGGTGGGGGAGGGCTGGGAGGCATCGCCACCCATGATGCCTCCTCGCGGCCGATAGTCTGTGCCCACCATGACTGACGCTGCTCTCACCCCTGCCCGCACCCGCGTCGCCCCGTCGCCCACCGGCGACCCGCACGTGGGGACCGCCTACATGGCCCTGTTCGACCTCGCCTGGGCCCGCAAGACCGGCGGCCGGTTCGTCCTGCGGATCGAGGACACCGACCAGGCGCGCTACGTCGAGGGCAGCGAGCAGCAGATCTACGACACGCTCGGCTGGCTGGGGCTGTCCGCGGACGAGGGGCCGGACGTGGGTGGCCCCTACGCCCCCTACCGACAGAGCGAGCGGCTCGACACCTACAAGCCGTATGTCGATCAGCTCGTCGAGGCCGGCCACGCGTACTACTGCTGGTGCTCGACCGAGCGCCTCGCCGAGATGCGCGAGCTGCAGCAGAAGGCCAAGCTGCCGACCGGCTACGACCGCCTCTGCCACGGCAAGACGCGCGAGGAGCGCGCCGCCCTGCCGGGATTCACCGACAAGCCCGTCGTGCGCATGCTCGTCCCCGAGGACGTCGAGACCCGCTTCGAGGACGTCATCCGAGGGTGGGTCAACGCCCCCAGGCCCGACGACCAGGTGATCCTCAAGGCCGACGGCTTCCCGACCTACCACCTGGCCGTCGTCGTGGACGACCACCTGATGGGGATCACCACCGTCGTGCGGGGCGAGGAGTGGATCTCCTCGACCCCCAAGCACGTCCTGCTCTACCGCTGGCTCGGCTGGGACGTGCCGCAGTTCGCGCACATGCCGTTGCTGCGCAACCCCGACAAGTCCAAGATCTCCAAGCGCAAGAACCCCGCCGCCCGCCTCACGTGGTTCCGCGAGGAGGGCTACCTGCCGGAGGCGCTGCTCAACTTCCTGCAGCTCGTGGGCTACCCGCCGGTGGCGGACGGCCAGGAGGTCAGCTCCTTCGAGGAGTTCGTCGAGCGGTTCGACTGGACCAAGGTCAACACTGTCGGCCCGATCTTCGACATGGACAAGCTCAACTGGCTCAACGGGCACTACATCCGCGCGCTGTCGCCGCAGGACCTGGCGGGGCGGATCGTCGCCCACCTCGTCCGCACCGGCGAGCTGCCGGGCGAGCCGACCCCGGAGCAGATGGACCTGGTCACCAAGGCCACGCCGCTGGTGCAGGAGCGCATGCAGCTGCTGGGGGAGGCCGGGCCGATGCTGGGCTTCCTCTTCGTCACCGACGACGAGCTGGCCTTCGACCCCGACTCCGTCGCCGCGCTCAAGGACGACGCCCCGCAGGTGCTCGACGCCTCGATCGCCGCCCTGGAGGCTCTGGACGACTTCACCGCCGAGCCGATCCAGGCAGCCCTGCGCGCCGCGATCGTCGACGGGCTCGGCATCAAGCCGAAGTTCGCCTTCGCCCCCGCCCGCGTCGCCGTCACCGGGCGTCGGGTCTCGCCGCCGCTCTTCGAGTCCATGGAGATCCTCGGCCGCGACTCCACGCTGGCCCGCCTGCGCCGGCTGCGCGCCACGCTGTGAGGGGGGCGCGCCAGGCCGAGACGGCGCAGGGCGGGGCGTCGTCGACCCGGATCGCCGCGCTGCTGCTGGACATCGACGACACCCTGCTCGACACCCGGTCGGCCATGCGTCGTGCGGCCGCCCGCTGCATCGCGCAGGTGTGGCCCGAGGCGACGGACCGCGCGGAGGAGCTCGGCGTGCGCTACCACGCCGACCCGGGGGGCTTCTTCGGCGGCTACACGCGGGGGGAGCTGACCTTCGCCGCGATGCGGGAGTCACGCCTGCGGGAGGTGGCGACGCACGGCGGGCTGCCCTGGGGTGCGGACGCGTTCGCGGGGTTCGAGCAGGGGTGGCCGGCCGCCTTCCGCGCCGGGACCCGCGCCTTCGACGACGTGGCCGGGCTGCTCGACCGGGCCCGCGCCGACGGGATCTTCGTCGGGGCCCTGACCAACTCGTCCACGGAGTTCACCACCCTCAAGCTCGAGGTCGTGGGGCTGAGCGACGCCTTCACGGCCATCGCGACGACGGACACGTTGGGCTACGGCAAGCCCGACGCCCGCGCCTTCTGGCGGGCCTGCGAGCTGCTCGGGTCCGCGCCCGAGCAGACGGTGTATGTCGGGGACGACCTCGCCGTCGACGCGCAGGCGGCGGTCGCGGCGGGGCTGCACGGCGTCTGGCTGGACCGTCGCGGGCAGTGGGGCGGCGGCGGCGTCGGGGTGCCCGTCGCGGCCTCCTTGGACGCCGTGTCCTGGTGAGTTCGGCGGTCGGGTCCGGCATACGGCCGATTTGGGGAGGGGCGCCGCCCTCCGGTAGAGTTCTCTCTTGGTTCGCCCGCGCGTCAGAGCCTGTCCTCAGGCCCCTGATGATGGGGTGAATTCCTTTGGGGTATGGTGTAATTGGCAGCACGACTGATTCTGGTTCAGTTAGTCTAGGTTCGAGTCCTGGTACCCCAGCCAATCGCCGGTCGGTCCGACAGGGTCCGGCCCGATTGGGAGAAATCCTAAGCTTCGGCTAGAGTTTCTCCTCGTTGCTCACCGCCCCGCAAGGGATCGGAGCAGCTGTTCGCCCCCGTTGTGTAGTGGCCTAGCACGCCGCCCTCTCACGGCGGTAGCGCCGGTTCGAATCCGGTCGGGGGTACGTCGACAAGGTCCCTCTCCCACTCGGGAGGGGGACCTTTCGCGTGGTCTGGCGCGGGGCCGGCGGGTGTGGTGGTGTGGTCCCCATGAAGAAGTTCCTGAACGACGCCGGCAGCTTCGTCCGAGAGAGCCTCGAGGGCCTGGCCCTCACCCAGCCCGGGCTCGCGCTCCTCGAAGGCCGGACCATCGCGGTGCAGGCGGACCGGGTCGTGACGGGTGCCGCTGGCCCGGGTGCCGCAGGCCGCGACTCCGTGCCCGTGGCGCTGATCTCCGGCGGGGGAGCCGGGCACGAGCCCGCGCACGCCGGCTTCGTCGCCGACGGGATGCTGACGGCGGCGGTCAGCGGCGGGGTGTTCGCCTCGCCGAGCGTCGACGCCGTCCTCGACGGCATCCGCGCCGTCACCGGGACGGCCGGGGCGCTGCTGATCGTCAAGAGCTACACCGGGGACCGGCTCAACTTCGGTCTCGCCGCCCAGCTCGCCCAGGACGAGGGGTATGCCGTGGAGACCGTCGTCGTGGGCGACGACATCGCCCTGGGCGACGCCGACACGCATGCCGGGGCTCGTGGGCTCGCCGGGACGGTGCTGGTGCACAAGATCGCCGGCGCCCTCGCAGCCTCCGGCGCGGACCTCGCCGAGGTGTCCGGACGCGCCCGCTCGGTCGCGAGCAGGCTGGCCACGATGGGGGTCGCCCTGCGGCCGGGCACCATGCCGGGGTCGGGGGAGGCGACCTTCGAGATCGACGAGGACCGGATCGAGCTGGGTCTGGGGATCCACGGCGAGTCTGGCGTCGAGCAGGTCGGGCACCGCCCGGCCGACGACCTCGCGGCCGAGCTGGCGGACCGGGTCCTGGCTGCCCGCCCGCTGGACGACGGGGCGCGAGTCGCCCTGCTGGTCAACGGGCTCGGCGGCACGCCGCCGGCCGAGCTGGCGGTGCTCACCCGGGCGGTGCACCGGATCCTCGGCGAGCGTGGACTGACCGTGGAGCGCGCCTATCAGGGGTCGGTGATGACGAGCCTGGAGATGGCAGGCGCCTCGGTCACGGTCCTGCCCCTCGAGGACGGAGAGACGGAGCTGCTCGACGCACCCACCGCATCCCTGGCCTGGCCCGGTGGTGGAGGTCCGGTCGCGCACCATGCCGACGTGGCCGTCCCCGACGCCGACGCGGGCCAGGTCGACCCCGGGGAGCCCGACGAGCGGGCGCGGGCCGCGATCGACGCCGCCTGCCAGGCCCTCCTCGGCGACGAGCACCGGCTCACCGAACTGGACCAGGTCGTGGGCGACGGTGACCTCGGGGAGGCGCTGGCGCGGGGCGCCCGAGCCTGGCAGGACGACCCGGCCGACGGCTCCGCGGCCTCCCTCCTGCGCGTCCTGTCCGCCCGCTGCCGGCGGGCCATCGGCGGCACCAGCGGCCCGTTGTATGCCGCGGGCCTCGTGGCGGCGGCCCAGGCGCTCGAGGACGGCGCCGACTGGCCCCGCGCCCTCGCGGCGGGGGTCGACGGCATCCAGGACCTCGGCGGTGCCTCGCCCGGCGACGGGACGATGGTCGACGCGCTGCGACCCGCCGCCGACGCCGCGCCGGACGGGTGGGAGGCCGTCCTGGCCGCGGCCGAGGAGGGGGTGCGCGGCACGGTGGAGGGTGTCTCGCGCAAGGGCCGCGCCAGCTATGTCGGCGTGCGGGGCCAGGGCCACGCCGACCCGGGCGCCGAGGCGGTGCTCACCTGGTTGCGGGCGGTCCGTGAGGCGGTCCGCGTCGGATAGCGGCGGTGTGGCGGCGGTGGCGGACGCGGGACGGCATACGTGGCCGGTGACTTGGGACACGCACCCCGGTGGTTGAGGGATAAATCGGCCAGGGCAGAGTTGAGTCACAACCGGCCAACCGACCGGCGCAAGCACCCAGCTAGGAAGCATCATGCGTCGCAAGACCCTCGACACCCTCCTGTCCGCCACCGGCCTGCTGCTCGCCCTCGTCCTGCTGGTCGCGGGCGGGCTGCTCACCTGGGCCTCGACCTTCGCGCAGGGTCAGGTCCACGACCAGCTCGCCGCGCAGAAGATCACGATGCCGTCCGGCAAGGCCCTCGAGGATCCGCAGATCAAGCCTTACCTCGAGAAGTACGCCGGTCAGGAGATGACCACCGGCGACCAGGCCAAGGCCTTCGCCGACCACTACATCCTCGTCCACATGAACAAGTCCTCCCAGGGCCGCACCTACGAGGAGGTCTCGGGCGAGTTCTTGAACAAGTCCAAGGACCCCGCCGCGGACAAGACCGAGGTCGCCCAGCTCGGCGAGCTGCGGCAGAGCCTGTTCATGGGCAACGCGCTGCGCAGCATGCTGCTCACCGCCTACGCCTTCGGCACCATCGGGCTCATCGCCAAGATCGCCTCGATCGTCGCGTACGTCGGCGGCGCGCTCCTGCTGCTGCTCGGGCTGCTCGGCCTGCGGCACGCGAAGCGGGCGGGCGACGCCGTCGTCTGACCCCCTGCGAGCCGGGACGCGCTGTCCGGCAGATCACACCGGGCGCCGGTGCCGCACGATTGCGGCGCCGGCGCCCCGGCGATTGGATGATGCACGACCTTCGAGGGCGCCTATCGGCGCAAGCTCGCCAGCCCCCACGACGCGGTCCGTCCGGAGCCACGTCGTGACCGATCACGGCGTGGCTCACCTGCGGGGCAAGACCGACGCCGAGCGGGCCGAGGCGCTCATGGCGCTCGCCGACCCGGCCTTCCGCGCGCAGCTGGGGGAGCAGGCCCAGGAGATGCACCTCCTCTGACCCCCATGGCCCCCAACCACCTCTCCCGAGATCGTGAGTGCTCGGTCAACATTCTTGGACCAGACACACACGATCTCCTGGTGAGGGCGTCGCTTTTCGAGCGATCGGATGACGAGACGAGCGTCCCGGAACGTGGAACGGCGGGTCACAGTGTGTGGTCCGTCCTAGGAGGTCCCCATGTCTAGCCCCGCGTCCACCCAGCAGAGCGACCCGTCCACCGCAGCCGAGGACCGCTCGGCCCGGATGGCCGTCACCCTCTTCCCGATCCTGATCCTGGCGGCCGCAGCGTTCGGCTATCTGGCCCCGTCGTCGGCCAAACCCCTTCTGCCACACGTCAACACGTTGCTGGGGATCATCATGTTCGGGATGGGGCTCAGCCTGCGCGGGCAGGACTTCGCGCTCGTGGCCCGCCGGCCGCTTCCCGTCCTCATCGGTGTCGTCGCCCAGTACCTCGTGATGCCCCTGCTCGGTTGGGCGCTGGCCAAGACGCTCGGGCTGTCCCCGGAGCTGGCCGCCGGTGTCATCCTCGTGGGCTGCGCGCCCGGCGGCACCGCCTCCAACGTGGTGAGCTATCTCGCCAAGGCGGACACCGCGCTGTCGGTGGCGATGACCTCGGTGTCGACCCTGCTGGCCCCGATCCTCACCCCGCTGCTGACGTTGTGGCTCGCGGGGACCTACCTCCCCGTCGACGCGCGCAGCATGGCCTCCAGCATCCTGTGGATCGTGCTCGTCCCCGTCGTGCTGGGCCTGCTGGTGCGCACCTTCCTCGGCCGGGCCGTCGAGCGGGTGCTTCCCGCCCTGCCCTGGGTGTCCGTCGTCGCCATCTCGCTGGTCGTGGCCGCCGTCGTCTCGGGCTCGGCGTCCAAGGTCGTCGCTGCCGGCGGGATCGTCCTGCTCGCCGTCGTCCTGCACAACGGTCTCGGCTACCTGCTGGGCTACGGCCTTGCCGCCCTCACCGGACAGCGTGAGCGGGCCCGGCGCACCGTCGCCATCGAGGTCGGGATGCAGAACTCCGGTCTGGCCGCCGGCCTTGCGTCGCAGTACTTCTCGCCGGCGGCCGCCCTGCCGGGCGCCGTGTTCTCGATCTGGCACAACCTCTCCGGCGCCATGCTCGCGGCGTACTTCCGGCGCCGCCCGATCCGCGACTGACCACCAACGCCCCCACCCAGGATCGTGAGTGCTCGGTCCAAGAATCCTGGAAGGACACTCACGATCTTGCGAGGGGGCGGCCGTCCGTCAGTGATCCGTGACGAGGCGGAGGAGCTCGTCCCAGGTCGACACCTTGACCCGCTCGCGACCCTCGCCGCGGCCGAGCTCGATCTCGGCCGCGTCGATGGCGCGCCAGTCGGCCAGGGTGCTCGGGTGGTGGCCGCGGGCGCGCAGGACGGGGCCGACACCGTCTCGAGACGCGACGGGTCGATGACCCTCGCCGGTCCGAGGGTCCGCGACGGAGCCAGGCTCCTCGACCCACCCACCCTGCAGGTCCCGTGGAGCGTCCTCGTCTGCCTGCAGGTCGGCGAGCACGTGCGCCACGGTCTGCGCGGCGTCGGACTTGTTGGTGCCGATGACGCCGATCGGTCCGCGCTTGACCCAGCCCGTGCAGTACTCCCGCGGCTGCCTCGCGCCCGCCTCGTCGACGACGCGGCCCTCGACGTTGGGGATGATCGCCCGCGTCCCGTCGAACGGCACGTCGGGCAGCGGGCTCCCGCGATAACCCACCGCGCGCAGCACGAGCTGCACGTCGAGCGTCTCGAGCGAGCCCGTCCCCTCGACCGATCCGTCGGGAAGCAGCCGGGTGCGTTCGACCGTCAGACCGTCCACCCGCCCGTCGCACTCGATCATCTCCACCGGCCGGGCGTAGAACGCGAAGTGCAGCCGTCGCCGGCCCCCGTCCGATGCGGGGGCGCCGTCGCCCTCGATGGGCAGGCCGCGCAGCAGCTCGACGTTGGCGCGCGTGCGGCGGTCGAGGGCGTCCTCGTCCAGCCCGTCGAAGGCCCCGGACGAGACGGTGACGTCGATCCCGGGGGTGGCCACCAGCTCGCGCAGCTCCTTGGTGGTGTAGCTCGCGTGCTGCGGACCCCGCCGCCCGACGATCCACACGTCACGGACCTCGCTGCGGGCGAGCTCCTCCAGCACGGGCTCGGCCATGTCCGTCACCCGCAGGGCCTGGGCCTGCTTGAGCAGGATCCGGGCCAGGTCGACGGCGACGTTGCCGACACCGACCGTCGCGACCGCCCGCACACCGTCGAGCGGTTGAGGTCGCGCGTCGGGGTGCCCGCCATACCAGGCGACGAACTCGCGCGCGGAGCGGCTGCCGCTCAGGTCCTCCCCGGGTATGCCGAGGCGCACGTCCTCGCTCGCCCCGACCGCGTAGATCACCGCGTCGTAGGCCTCGAGCAGCTCGGCCCGGGACACGTCCCGACCCACCTCCACGAGCCCCCAGAAGGTGACGGCCTCCAGGTCGAGGGTGCGGGCGAGCGCCGTCGCCACCGAGCGGATGCTCTCGTGGTCCGGGGCGACGCCGTAGCGCAGCAGGCCGAAGGGCGTCGGCATCCGGTCGAGCAGGTCCACGTGGACCGGCAGCTCGTCCTGACCGGCCAGCGCCTGGGCGGCGAAGAGCCCAGCGGGTCCGGCGCCAATCACGGCGACCCGTCGGACGCGGTGCGCGTTCGTCATACGGTCCGGGTCCACGCTCAGCCGCGCAGCTCGGGGAAGTCGTCCTCGTGGAAGTCCCCGCTCGGACGGGCGTCCGCCGTGGCGTAGCCGGCGTCCTCGGCCTGACGCAGCTCCACCCGGCGGATCTTGCCCGAGATCGTCTTGGGCAGCTCTGAGAAGGACAGGCGCCGGATCCGCTTGTAGGGCGCCAGGTGTGCCCGGGAGTGGCGGAAGATCTCGCGGGCGGTGTCGGCGTTCGCCTCGACGCCCGGCACGAGCACCACGACCGCCTTGGGTACGGCGAGACGCACCGGGTCGGGGGAGGGGACCACGGCCGCCTCGGCCACGAGGTCGTGCTCCAGCAGGACGGACTCGAGCTCGAACGGCGAGATGCGGTAGTCCGAGGCCTTGAAGACGTCGTCCGCGCGCCCGACGTAGGTCAGGTAGCCGTCCTCGTCGATGCTCGCCACGTCGCCGGTGTGGTAGAAGCCGTCCCGCATGACCTCAGCGTTCTTGTCCGGGTCACCGTTGTAGCCGACCATCAGGCCGAGGGGGCGGTGAGCCAGGTCGAGGCAGATCTCGCCCTCCTGCACGCCGACCTCGCCGGTCGCGGGGTCGACGAGCCGCACGACGTAGCCGGGGGAGGGCCGTCCCATGGCGCCGGGCTTGACCGGCTGGCCGGGGGAGTTGGACACGGCGAGCGTTGTCTCGGTCTGGCCGAAGCCGTCGCGAACCGTTGCGCCCCAGCCCTTCTCGACCTGCTCGATGACCTCGGGGTTGAGCGGCTCGCCGGCCCCGACCACCTTGGTCGGGGGTGTGCGCAGCGACCCCAGGTCGGACTGGATCAGCATGCGCCACACGGTCGGCGGGGCGCAGAAGCTGGTCACGCCGCACCGGTCCATGTGATGCATGAGCGCCGCTGGGTCGAACCGCGTGTAGCTGTAGATGAACACGCACGCCTCGGCGTTCCAGGGGGCGAAGACGTTGGACCAGGCGTGCTTGGCCCACCCCGGCGAGGAGATGTTGAGGTGGATGTCGCCGGGCTCCAGGCCGACCCAGTACATCGTCGTGAGGTGCCCGATGGGGTAGGACGCCTGAGTGTGCTCCACCAGCTTGGGCTTGGAGGTCGTCCCCGACGTGAAGTAAAGCAGCATCGACTCGTCCCCGCGAGTGGGCACCTCGGGCGTGTAGGTGTCGGGGGAGGCGGCGGAGTCGGCATACGACGACCACCCCTCGGCCGGCTCACCGACGGCGATGCGGGTGTAGTCGCCGGTCACGCCGTCGAAGATGCCCACGTCCTGCGAGCGGACGATCGCGTGCTGCGCGCCGCCGCGCTCGATCCGGTCGCGGACGTCGGCCGGGCCGAGGAGGGTCGTGGTCGGGATGATGACGGCGCCGAGCTTGATGCAGGCGAGCATCGACTCCCACAGCTCGACCTGGTTGCCGAGCATGACGATCACGCGCTCGCCACGCCGCACCCCCTGGTCGCGCAGCCAGCAGGCCACCTGCGACGAGCGACGGGACATCTCGGCGAACCAGACCTTGGCCTCCGACCCGTCCTGCTCGACGATCCACAGGCAGGGCGCTTCGTTGCCGAGCGCGATCTGGTCGAACCAGTCCAGGGCCCAGTTGAACTCCTCGATCTGGGGCCAGGTGAACCGCTCCTTGGCGGCGGCGTAGTCGGTGCGCAGGTCCAGGAGCAGGTCCCGGGCCTCGCGGAAGGTCTCGGTCGCAGCGGTCATCGTCTCTCCTCGTCGAGTCGGATGGACGGCGGAAGCCTGCGACCAACGTAGGACGGGAGGGCGTGAGGTGCGGTGGCTGAATCGCCCAGCGGTCGAGGTGACCCGCCGGGCGGCTCGCTCCGCGTCAGGAGGAGGAGGTGCGGCGCAGGATCTCGGTCAACTTGTTGGCGCCGGCGACGACGGTGGCGGCGTGCAGCCGTCCCGGCTGGCGCGAGATGCGCTCGATGGCTCCCGAGATGGAGACGGCGGCGACCACGCGGCCGGACGGGCCGCGGACGGGGGCGGAGACGGACGCGACGCCGAGCTCGCGCTCGCTGACGCTCTGGGCCCAGCCGCGGCGACGGACGCCGGACAAGGTGGTGGCGGTGAACTTCGCGCCCTGCAGGCCGCGGTGCAGCCGGTCCGGCTCCTCCCACGCCAGCAGGACCTGCGCGGCGGACCCGGCGAGCATGGACAGCGAGGCGCCGACGGGGATGGAGTCGCGCAGCCCCATCGGGCGCTCGGCCGCGGCGACGCAGATGCGGTGGTCGCCCTGGCGGCGAAAGAGCTGGGCGCTCTCCGAGGTGTGGTCGCGCAGCGCGCCCAGCACGGGGCCGGCGGCCGCGAGGAGACGGTCCTCGCCGGCGGCGCTGGACAGCTCCCCGAGGCGGGGCCCCAGCACGAAGCGTCCCTGCATGTCGCGGGCCACGAGGCGGTGGTGCTCGAGGGCGACGGCCAGGCGGTGGGCGGTGGGTCGGGCCAGTCCGGTGGCCGCGACGAGCTGGGCCAGGGTGGCCGGTCCGGCCTCGAGCGCCCCCAGCACGACGGCGGCCTTGTCGAGAACACCGACCCCAGAAGAGTTGTCCATAGGATGATACTGCCGTCTCGCTGCCTGAGACGCAAATCCGAGCGGTGCCGATATGAGAAAGCCTGCCACTCAGCCGGGCGCTCAGCCCGTCAACGCACGCTCGAAAGCGTCGTCACAGCCAGCACCAGCCGGAGGAATCTCATGAGCGGCACCCTTGCCGAGAAAGTGTGGGACGCCCACGTCGTCCGCCGTGCTGACGGCGAGCCCGACCTGCTCTACATCGACCTGCACCTCCTGCACGAGGTGACCAGTCCTCAGGCCTTCGACGGGCTGCGGCTCGAGGGGCGCCAGGTGCGCCGCCCGGAGCTGACGCTCGCGACCGAGGACCACAACGTCCCCACCACACCGGGCCCCATCACCGACCCGGTGAGCCTGACCCAGGTCAACACCCTACGCCGCAACTGCGAGGAATTCGGCATCCGCCTCTATCCCATGGGGGACGCCGAGCAGGGGATCGTCCACGTGGTGGGCCCTCAGCTCGGCCTCACGCAGCCCGGGATGACGGTGGTGTGCGGGGACTCGCACACCTCGACCCACGGAGCCTTCGGGGCGCTGGCCTTCGGCATCGGCACCTCCGAGGTCGAGCACGTCCTGGCCACCCAGACGTTGCCGCTCAAGCCGTTCCGCACGATGGCGATCACCGTCGAGGGCGAGCTGCCGGACGGCGTCACCGCCAAGGACGTGATCCTCGCGGTCATCGCCGAGATCGGCACCGGCGGCGGCCAGGGCTACGTGCTGGAGTATCGCGGCTCCGCCATCCGCGGCCTGTCCATGGAGGCGCGGATGACCATCTGCAACATGTCGATCGAGGCGGGCGCCCGCGCAGGCATGATCGCCCCCGACGAGGTGACCTTCGACTTCCTGCGCGACAAGCCGCACGCCCCGCAGGGCGCCGACTGGGACGCCGCCGTCGAGGCCTGGACCGCGCTGCGCACCGACGACGACGCCACCTTCGACCGCGAGGTCACGATCGATGCGAGCACCCTCACCCCCTACGTGACCTGGGGGACCAACCCCGGCCAGGGGTTGCCGCTGTCGGCGTCCGTCCCCGACCCGGACCAGCTGGGGGACGACAACGACAAGGCCGCTGCGCAGCGGGCCCTGGACTACATGGGCCTGCGGGCCGGCCAGCCGCTCAAGGAGATCGCGGTCGACACCGTCTTCGTCGGCTCCTGCACCAACGGTCGGATCGAGGACCTGCGCGAGGTCGCGGGCATCCTGCAGGGCCGGCGGGTCGCCGAGACCGTGCGGATGCTGGTCGTTCCCGGGTCGGCCCGCGTGCAGCTGCAGGCCGAGGCCGAGGGCCTCGACGCGGTGTTCACCGAGGCCGGTGCCGAGTGGCGCCTCCCGGGCTGCTCGATGTGCCTCGCCATGAACCCCGACAAGCTCGCGCCGGGGGAGCGCAGCGCCTCCACGTCCAACCGCAACTTCGAGGGGCGCCAGGGCACGGGCGGTCGCACGCACCTCGTGTCTCCGGCCGTGGCCGCCGCCACCGCCGTGCGCGGCACCCTGTCCAGCCCCGCCGACCTGGAGCCGGTCCGTGAGCCGGCCGCCCGCTGAGGAGACCGCCATGGATGCCTTCACCACGCACACCGGCGTCGGAGTCCCGTTGCGTCGCAGCAACGTCGACACCGACCAGATCATCCCGGCGGAGTACCTCAAGCGGGTCACGCGGTCGGGCTTCGAGGACGGCCTCTTCGCGGCCTGGCGGGGCGACCCCGGCTTCGTCCTCAACCAGGAGCCGTATGCCGGGGGCTCGGTCCTGGTCGCCGGCCCCGACTTCGGCACCGGCTCGTCGCGCGAGCACGCGGTCTGGGCGCTGATGAACTACGGCTTCCGCGTGGTGATCTCCAGCAGGTTCGCCGACATCTTTCGTGGCAACTCCGGCAAGGCGGGGCTGCTCACGGCCGTTGCGTCCCAGGGGGACGTCGACCTGCTCTGGAAGGCGCTGGAGAACGAGCCCGGCACCGAGATCACCGTCGACCTGCAGGACAAGACGATCACCTGTGGCGACGTGGTTGCCCCGTTCGAGGTCGACGACTACACCCGCTGGCGCCTGCTGGAGGGGCTCGACGACATCGGCCTGACGCTGCGGCACGAGGACGCGATCGAGGCCTACGAGGCGCGCCGGCCGGCCTACAAGCCTCGGACGACCGTCTAGGGGACCCGGCCCGGCGCTCGTCGAGGACACTGCTCACCCGGACGGCGTAACGCCACGCCCGATGGCGGACAACGGATCTCGGCTCCTTGGGGACCCCTCACGAGGCGCTGCTGCGGTGCCGTGCGGCTCGTCCTGGCGCGTTCGTGCGGCCCGCCTGCATCCCGGTCGTGTCGCGTGGCAGGACGAACTCCCGTGTGGCGCAACGACCTTCGGCGGGAGCTGCCGGGCGCGGCCCAGCCGCGGGACGACCCGGACCGACCAGGACCGACCCGGACCGGCTCGGGTCGGCCGGTGCGCCTCCTGACCGGGGACCGGGTCCGGTGCCCAATGTCGTTGCCGCGCAAGGCTGCCAAGTTCGAGAAACCGTAGACGCCGCGACCGGTTACCCCTACCGTCGATGTCAGGTCGAACGTCGTTGCCGTGCAGGCCTGTTGCGGCGAGCTGACCTGCGACGACCGGTAACCGCCGGGCGTTCATCGGGATTCGTGGAGGAATCGTGAACAAGGCAGATCTGCTCGACGCCCTCGAGGACCGTCTCGGCAGCCGCAAGGCCGCGTCCGACGCGGTCGAGGCCCTCGTCGACGTCGTCATCCGTGAGGTGGCCAAGGGCGGCAAGGTCGGCATCACCGGCTTCGGCACCTTCGAGCGCGCCGCGCGGGCGGCCCGCACCGGCCGCAACCCGCGCACCGGGGAGTCCGTGCGCATCAAGAAGACCAACGTCCCGAAGTTCCGCCCGGGTACGCAGTTCAAGGACGTCGTGTCCGACCCCAAGAAGCTGCCGAAGTCCGGCGTCGCGGGTGCTCGCGCCAACTCGGCCTCGGCGCTCGGTGCCAGCACGACCTCCGCGCCAGCCAGGAAGGCCGCCACCAAGAAGGCGACGACGAGCACGACCAAGGCCGCCTCCGCCAAGCGCACCGCCAAGGCGACGACGGCCAAGAGCACGACCGCCAAGAGCACGACGGCCAAGAAGACGTCCGCCGCGAAGGTGGCGACCCCGCGCCCCGCGGCCCGGTCCACCGCCAAGAAGGCCGCGCCCAAGAAGTGACGGGCGCCTCGCCCGAGGACCCGAGGAGGGGACGCCACGACGGTGGCATCCCCTCCTCTCGTCGTCGCCGGTGGCGACGCACGGCCGGCACCGCACCTGGCTCGCCTGGCTGCTCTTCGCGGGGTTCTCGGTCGTCTGCACGGTCTGTCTCTCGCTGGACGCGACCGCCTTGCTGCTGCCCCCGGCTCGCCCTCGCGGGTGGTGCGTGCGCCGTCCTCGCGGTCGCCCTCGTCAACGGTGACCCTGGGGCTGCTCGGCGGCTGACGGCGCGGGGGTGCCCAGCGAGAGGACCATGGCCGTATGCCGACCCACCCCCATCGCCGCCACGCGGGCCAGCGACGCACGGTCGTCGACGTCCAGGCGCAGGCGGTCCGGCACCGGCCCGAGCGTCGTCAGGTCCACCGCCCCCGCGCCGTGCCGGCCCGCCGAGCCCGCACCGAACGCCGGGTCCAGCGCCACACCGGGACGCGCCGTCAGCAGCACGGTGCCCGTGCCCTCGTGGTCGGGGACGTAGCCACGCTCGACGCCCTCCGCCAGCCGCAGCACGGCCGCGAGGTCGTCCGGGTGGAGGCCGGGCAGGTCCCCGAGCAGGGCGGCGACTGCCGGGGCGGGCAGCCCCGAGGCGGCGGCGCGCTCCTCGGCATACGACGCCCCGGCCCGCAGGGCCGCATCCAGCCCTGCGCCCGGGTCGGCGAGGACGGGGACCTGCCACGACCTGGCGTGCGACGCGACCGCGTCGTCCGAGGTGACGACGACGACCGCGGCGCCACCCAGGCAGTGCCGGGCGGCGTTGATGGTGTCGAGGGCGAGGCTCATGGCCAGCAGGTGGCGGGGCACCCCGTCGGGTGGCTGGAGGCGGGACTTGCCCCGTCGGGTGTCCTTGACGGGGATGACGAACCGCCAGGAGACGGGGTGCGCGGGGCAGACGTGACCGGACATCGCCTGCAGTCTTGCAGGCGCGGCGCGCGGTGCGCTGAGGTCGACAGCACGCGGGACGCTCCGCGAAGATGTGTCGGCGGGCCACCTGGCCGGGAGCTCCGGCCAGCCCGCGTGTCGAAGGGACTGACGTGGGTCGATCGCCGAAGGTTCGGCTGCCGTGGGCCTATCGCGTGTGCGTCGCGATCGCCAAGTCCGGCGTCGTGCCGCTGACCAGGCGCGACTGGCGTGGGGCCGAGCACCTCGACCGGCCCGGTGGCGTGGTCGTCTGCTGCAACCACGTGTCCCACCTGGACTTCATCATGCTGGCGCACTTCCTCTACGACAACGGCCGGCCGCCGTTCTTCCTCGCCAAGGACGCGGCCTTCCGGGTGCCCGTCCTCGGGCGGCTGATCGGCCTGGCCGGCCAGATCCCCGTCTACCGCAACACCGGTCGGGCGGTCGAGGCCTACCGGGCGGCCACCAGGGCCATCCAGCAGGGCAAGACCGTGCCGATCTATCCCGAGGGCACCATCACCCGTGACCCGCGGATGTGGCCGATGACGGGCAAGACCGGTGCCGCCCGGGTCGCCCTCGAGACCGGGTGCGCAGTGATCCCCGTCGCCCAGTGGGGCGTCCAGGAGCTGCTCGCGCCCTACTCCGGGCGGCTGCGCCCCTTCCCCCGCAAGACGATGCGGGTGCTCGCCGGGCCGCCGGTGGACCTCTCCGACCTGCAGGGCCGGCCGGTCACCGGCGAGGTCGTCCGCGAGGCGACCGACCGCATCATGCGCGACGTCGTGGGCCTGCTCGAGCAGCTGCGCGGCGAGCAGGCTCCCGCGACGCGCTACGACATGCGTCGTCACGGGGAGTCCGGGTGAGCACCACCGGGACGTCCCTCCGGGTCGCGGTGCTCGGCACGGGCAGCTGGGGGACGGCCTTCTCGATGATCCTGGCCGACGCCGGCAACGACGTCACCATGTGGGGTCGCCGCGCCGAGGTCACCGACGAGATCCGCCGGCAGCACACCAACGGTCAATACCTCCCCGGCCTGACCCTCTCGCGCCGCATCACCGCGACCCAGGACGTGGCCGAGGCGCTCGACGGGGCGCAGGTGGTGGTGCTGGCGGTCCCGTCGCAGAGTCTGCGCGCCAACCTCGAGCGGTGGCGCCCGCACCTGCCCGGCGACGCGCTGCACGTCTCCCTGATGAAGGGCATCGAGCTCGGCACCGGTCGGCGCATGTCAGAGGTGATCTGCGAGGTCGGGGACGTCGACCCGGAGCGCGTGTCCGTCGTGACCGGCCCCAACCTGGCGCGCGAGATCGCGCGTCGCGATCCCGCCGCCAGCGTGGTCGCCTCCGCCTCCAAGGACACGGCCGAGGCGGTGGCGCACGCCTGCGCGACCCCCTACTTCCGTCCCTACACCGAGACCGACGTCGTCGGGTGCGAGCTCGGCGGCGCGACCAAGAACGTCGTCGCGCTCGCCGTCGGCATGGCCGAGGGCCTCGGCATGGGCGACAACTCCAAGGCCTCGATCATCACCCGCGGCCTCGCCGAGACCACGCGCCTCGGCGTGCGGCTAGGGGCCAAGCCCCTGACCTTCTCCGGGCTCGCGGGGGTCGGCGACCTCATCGCCACATGCATGTCACCGCTGTCGCGCAACCACTCCTTCGGCGTCAAGCTCGGTCAGGGGATGACCGTCGACGAGGTCGTCGCCGAGACCCGTCAGGTGGCCGAGGGCGTGAAGTCGGCCGAGTCGATCCTGGCCCTCGCGGGCAGCGTCGGGGTGGACATGCCCATCGTCGAGCAGGTCGCGGCAGTCGTCCACGACGGGCGCGACCCGAGCGAGGTCGCCACGCAGCTGATGTCGCGCGCTCGCAAGGACGAGCGCCGCTAGCGCCTGACGGGGCGGGCGCGCGGGCGGCGCTAGATCCCGCGCAGCGCCTGGTCCAGGTCGCGCCACAGGTCGTCGACGTCCTCGATGCCGACCGACAGGCGCACGAGCTCCGCCGGCACGACGAGTGGCTCGTTGGGGTGACGTCGGCGTCGCTCGAGCAGCGACTCCACGCCGCCAAGGCTCGTGGCGTGCGTCCACAGTCGCGTGGCCGCGCACACCTGGTCCGCCGCCTCGGGTCCCCCCGCCACCTCGATCGACACGATCGCTCCGACGCCCGGGTAGCGCACCCGGCTCACCGCGGGGTGCCCCCGCAGCCGCCGGGCCAGCTCCGCGGCGTTCGCCGACGCTCGCTCGACCCGCAGGGCCAGGGTGCGCATGCCACGCAGCGCCAGCCAGGTCTCGTACGGTCCGGGGATCGCCCCGTGCAGGGTCCGGTGCGTGCGCAGCCGCTCGGCCAGCTCGGGGTGGTCGGTGACGGCGGCCCCGAGGAGGACGTCGGAGTGGCCCGCGAGGTACTTCGTGACCGAGTGGACGGCCACGTCTACGCCCAGACCGAGCGGACGCTGCCCGACGGGAGTGGCAAAGGTGTTGTCGCACACGACGATCGCGGCGGCGTCGTGGGCGGCCGCGGCGATCCCGGCCAGGTCGGCCACCTCCAGGAGCGGGTTGGTGGGCGACTCCAGCCACACCAGGTCCGCGCCGGGCAGGGCCCCCACCACCGCGTCCAGGTCCGCCGGGTCCACCCGCCGCAGCTCGCGCAGCGTCCCGTCGGACTCGAACGACTCGAGCAGCGAGAGCGTCGTGTTGTAGGCCCCGTCCGGCGCCACCACCACCCCGCCGCGCGGGACGAGGGACAGGACGGCGGCCACGGCCGCCATACCGCTGGCGAAGGCGAGGCACCGCCCACCCTCGAGCGCCCCCAGGGTCTGCTCGAAGGCGTCCCACGTGCGGTTGCCCGCGCGGCCGTAGACCGGATCCCCTCCGGCGACGAAGGTGCTCGACAGCTCCAGCGGGGGGTTGACCGGCGCGCCCGGCTCGTGCGCCGGGCGGCCGAGCGCGACCGTGCGGGTGGCCAGGGTCCAGTCCTCGTCCATGCCCACACCGTATGCCGAGGAGCGCCGGGGCCCCCGTCAGGTGATCAGGAGGGCTGCACGCGGTAGTGGTAGCGGTGGTGCCGCCGCCAGCCGAGCGCGTCGTAGAGGCCGGTGGCCGCGGCGTTGGTCTGGAGCACCTGCAGGTAGCCGAAGCGCGCCCCCGCCGCGCGTCCGGCCCGGGTCAGCTCGCCCATCGCCCGGCGGCCGGTCCCGCGCCCGCGCGCGCCCTCGTCCACCACGAGCTCGGTGATGCCGCACCAGTCCTCGGTGACCACCAGGCGCGCCCGAGCCACGAAGTCCCCGTGGGAGCGCAGCGTGAGGTAGCGAGCGGGGCACGCGGTGATCACGTCCACCGCCCGGGGGTGGCGGCCGTGCAGGGGGCTCTCGGGGGCGAGCCACTCCTCGTCGGGCTGCTCGGACCAGGAGGCGGTCAGGCCGTCCAGCGGCGCAGGCTCGAGGGATCGCAGGTCTGCCACGTAGGTGAAGGTCGGCGTCACCACCTCGTAGCCGCGGGCGGCGAGAAGAGCGTCCACGGCGCCGGCGGGGTCGTCGGGACCAGTCATCGGATAGGCCACCTGGAAGCGCGCTCGCGTCCCGCGCTCGGCGTAGAAGGCCTCCACGCGCGCCACGGCGTCCTCGACCGGCAGGCCGGGATCTCCTGCGACCAGAGCGGAGTTCGCGCGCCCCGTGTAGCCCGCGCCCGCCCGCAGCAGCCACCCGCCCAGGCGGTGCTGCTCGAGGCCCGGCCAGCCGCGCGCGGCGAGGCGCTGCACGTCGTCGACGGACGAGCTCGGACGCACGACGCGGGGCGGCACCTCGCGTGCAGCCCGCACGTCGGCGACCGCCACCGTCTCGGGGGCGCGGTCCTCGGGCAGCAGCGTCCAGGTGCTCGTGTCCGCGGCGACCAGGACGCCTACCACGTCCCGCGCCCCGGACCCGGTGACGGGGTGGCCGGTGACGGGGTGGCCGGTGGCCACGCGGACGGCATACCGCCGCCCGGGGCGGACCTGGGGGAGAGGCATGGGCTCACTCTCCCACGGTGCCGCTCGGCCGGGCGGCACCCGCCTCAGCCGAGCGGCACGCGCACGTAGGACAGGACGTCCTGGGAGCCCTTCTTGGCCTTGGGGTCCACCGTGACCTTGAGGTAGTCGTCCGCGGCGTCCGACCCGTCGACCGTGATGCGGCGCAGCCGGGGCGCCGGGGTGGTCAGGCCGTAGCGCTGCA
This sequence comes from Arsenicicoccus cauae, assembly GCF_043162025.1. Taxonomy (NCBI): domain Bacteria; kingdom Bacillati; phylum Actinomycetota; class Actinomycetes; order Micrococcales; family Intrasporangiaceae; genus Arsenicicoccus; species Arsenicicoccus cauae. The sequence goes on from NZ_CP171001.1 coordinate 2,049,110, forward strand.
GCCACACCGAACCGGGGGCCAGCGGGTGGTCGTCGTTGTACTTGTGCGAGTCGCCGTCGAACAGGTAGCTGGCGCCCTCGAACCGGTTGGACTCGTCGGTGAGCGCCTTGATGACGGGGATGAACGCGGAGTTCTGGTCGAGGGACCAGCCGTCGTACGTGCCGTCGAACATGTCGGCCTGGATGGCGATGACGACGGCCTTGGCGCGGGTGCGGCGCGCCTCGGCGTAGGCCTGGTGGATCTGAGTCACCGCGGCGGCGGTGCGGTCCACGGCCTCCGCCAGCTGCTGCGGGGTGGCGGCGGTCTTGCCGGTCCAGGGGGCGAAGCCGTTGTTGGAGCCGACCACGTGGGCAGTGGCGAACTCCACGCCCGCGCGAGACCACATGACGTTCTCGGGGAAGCCGATCTCGGTCTGCGGGTTGACGTCGAGGGGGTGCTTGCCCAGCGTGCGGCCGTGCTGGGGGTAGAAGGTGGCGCGCACCGCGGCGAGCCGCTCGAGCGGGTCGTAGGCGCCGTTGTTGGGGCGGTGGCAGTCGGTCCACTCGTTGTCGCCGGGGGTGTAGACGAGGGGGTCCTCGAACCGGTCGAGCTGGCCGCGGACGAAGCGGAAGTACTCGTCGGAGCAGACGGTCGAGCCGTTCTTGATGTCACCGACGTGGATCACCAGCCGGACGTCGGGGTCGGCGTTGATCGTGTCCACGTCGTGGGGGAAGCGCGCGATCTTGGCTGCGCCGTAAGGGGTGTCGCCGATGACGGCGAAGGTGTAGGCCTTGTCGTTGCCCTGGACCTGGCCCCTGCCGGGGCCGTCGTGGCCCGGGCCGCGACCGTCGGTGCCCTGCCCGGCGAGGGCGGGGGCGCTCGCGGACAGGCACAGGGCGAGGGTGCCGAGACCGGCGAGGGCGTGGCGGGTGCGCATGGCGGACCTCCGGGGGAGTCGGGTCGAGACCCCGCATGCTGCTCCCCTCAGGTGACGGTCGGGCATCCCGGGGACGACCGCCAGGCCAACACGGGGAGGCGTCGGCCCAACAGGGGGAGGCGTCAGTCCAGCACGAGCGAGGGCCGGTCCGGCGTGGCGAGGGTGAGGACGGCCTCCTCGACCAGCTCGTGGGTCCGCAGCTCCTCGCCCAACCGGTCCAGGGTCACGGCGAGGTCGTGCTCGGGGGCGTCGCCCGTGAGGTCGACCGCCGCCACCATGAAGACCTTGTCCGGGCCCACCCACTCGAGGTGGAGGTAGGTCACCCGCTCGATCTCGGCGTGGCCCAGCAGCGCGGCGAGCGCCTTGCGACGGAGGTCCGGCGACACCGCCTGGCCGGTGAGGAAGTCGCGGTTGCGGTCGATCAGGAAGCAGGCGACGATCCCGAGCAAGATGCCGACGAGGATCGAGCCGACCGCGTCCCACACGGGGTTGCCGGTGAGCTCGTGCAGCACGATCCCGAGCGCGGCCAGCACGATGCCGATCAGCGCGGCGCTGTCCTCCGCCACCACGGCCCGCAGCGTCGGGTTGGGCGTGCGCCACACGTAGCGCGCCGGCGACAGGCCGCGTTCGCGGGCCTCGCGCCGCGTCTGGCGCATGGCCTGCAGCCAGGAGATGCCCTCCAGCACGAAGGCGACGGCCAGCACGGCATACGCGAGGAGGTAGTCGGTCTCGGCCTCCTCGGAGGTCAGGGACGTGATGCCGTGCCAGATGGAGACGATCGAGCCGGCGGTGAACAGGCCGAATGCCGCGAACATCGACCAGACGTAGGCCTCGCGGCCGTAGCCGAGCGGGTGCGAGCGGTCCCGGGGGCGTCCCGACTTGCGCTCGGCGAGCAGCAGGAAGATCTCGTTGCCCGCGTCGGCCCACGAGTGCGCGGCCTCGGCCACCATCGACGCCGACCCGGTGATCACGGCGACCACGGTCTTGGCGACGGCGATCAGCGCGTTGGCGCCGAGGGCGACGAGGACGGTGAGCAGGCTCTCGCCGCCCTTGTGCTCTGCCGGAGCGGCGGTGCCTGGAGAGTCGGTCATGCGACCCAGTGTGCCCCTGGTTCAGGTGCAGCGTCGGCCGGTCGAGGGGAGAGATCTCACGGCGTCGGCGAAGGCGCCGACCCGCAGGGGCGCGGGGGCGTAGCGCTCGGGCACGAGCACCTCGATGGCGGGGTCGGTGCCGTATGACGTCAGCCGCGTCCCGTCCGTCAGCCGCTGCACGACCCAGTCGGTCCCGCTGACGTCGATGCACTGGTCGGTGCTGGGCGGCTGGGGCGCCAGGCCGCAGCGCGCGATGATCGCCGGGGACCCCCAGGCCGCCGCGCTCTCGGCGCCGACCAGGTCGTCCCGTCGCGGCTCGCCCGCGACGGAGGTGGGCCAGTGCGCCCGTGCCGCCACGCAGGCGCTCGAGGTGTCGGCGGGGCCGGCGGCCACCTCGACCGGACGCGGACGGAGCAGGAGCAGCGTCACGGCCACCGCCGCGAGTGCGCAGACGGTGGCCGTGACGAGGATGCGCCGGTCGAGCAGACCCTGCACGGTCTCCTGCTCAGCCGTGGACGACGGTGCAGGTCAGCGTGCGGGTGATGCCCTGGATGTCCTGGATCTTGGCGATGACGAGCTGCCCCAGCTCGTTGACGTTGTCCGCCTCCACGCGGGCGATCACGTCGTAGGGTCCGGTGACCTCCTCGGCCTTGACGACCCCGTCGATCGCACCGACGGACTCGGACACCTGGGACGACTTGCCGACCTCGGACTGGATCAGGATGTAGGCCTGGACCATCGAATCCTCCACTCGTTCTGGGCTGCCGCCGCGTCGCTGCGGCGGGTGCGGGACCAAGGGCGGTGCCGCGTCGCGACCACGGTAGCGTGTCGCTCCCGAAGGCTCGCACTGGAGGTCCGCATGTCAGAAGCCCACGTCGGGGACGGGCCGTGCCTGCGGGACCTGTCGGAGGAGGAGCTGCTCGCGCGGATCTTCCCGCACTTCGCCCGGGGCGAGGACGTGCTGGTCCCGCCCGGGGACGACGCGGCCGTGGTGCGGGCCGCGTCGGGGTCGGTGGTGGCGACGACGGACACGATGGTGCTGGGCCACGACTGGCGCGACGAGTGGTCCGCACCGGCCGAGGTCGGCGCCAAGCTCGTGACGCAGAACGTCGCCGACCTCGCCGCCATGGGCGCCCGCCCCACCGGTCTGCTGGTCACGCTCGCGGCGCACCGCGACCTGCCGGTGTCGTGGGCGGTCGAGCTCGCCCGGGGGGTCGGCTCCCAGGCCGAGCGGTATGCCGTGAGCGTCGTCGGCGGTGACCTCTCGGGCGCGCCCGACGGCGTGGTGATGGTCTCGATCACGGCGCTCGGCGACCTGGAGGGCCGTGACCCCGTGCTGAGGTCGGGCGCCCGGGTCGGCGACGTGCTGGCCGTCCACGGCAGCCTCGGACGCTCCGGAGCGGGGTGGTGGCTGCTCGAGCAGGGGGAGGGCCCCGAGCCAGGGACCGGGGCGTGGAGACTCGTCCGGGACCACCTCGTGCCCACGACCGACGTCGGGGCCGGGCGCGACGCCGCCGCTGCCGGGGCCACGGCCATGATGGACGTCTCCGACGGGCTGGTGCGCGACGCCGGGCGGATCGCGCGCGCCTCGGGGGTGCGCATAGACCTGGACCGCGCCGGGCTGCTCGACCTGGTCGAGGGCCTCGCGTCGAGCATCCCGCTCGACGTGGCGTGGCAGCAGGTCCTGACCGGGGGGAGGAACACTCGTTGATCGCGACCTTCCCGCCCGGCGCGGCCGCCGTGTCGCCCGACGAGGCGGGGCCGGTGCGGTGGCGGCCGATCGGGCGGGTCGTCGAGGCGGACGATGCCCTGCCGCGGGTCACGCTGGACGGCGTGGCGGTCCAGGGGCAGGGCTTCGACCACTTCGCGGGGTGACGGCGGCGACCGCCCGTCGGGTGGCCCACTCCAGCGGCCCGGACGACAGGGGGCTCGGCAGGGTGCGCCGCCAGGTGAGCAGCACGACCGCGATGATCGTCACGTGCGCCGCCCACAGCCACCACGGGCCCAGCCCCGGGTGGGCCTCCAGCACGCGCTCGGTGCCGGGCAGCAGCAGGACGTGCAGGGTGTAGGCCGACAGGGTCATGGAGCCGAGGTCCGCGGCACCGCGCACAAGGGCCGACTCCCGGACCCGGGGCCGCCGGCACAGGGCGATGACGCCGGCGAGCACCAGGAGCGCGAGGCCACCGCTGACGAGCAGGCTGGGTGTCGACGGCAGATAGGCCCCGACGAGGGTGAGCCGGTCGACGTCGTCGGGCAGGCTCGACGCCTCGACCGCGGCCCGCCGCTCCGCCTCCAGCAGGGCCGTGCGACGGGTCAGGACGAGAGCGAGGATGCTGCCGACCCGTCCGACGAGCACCAGGCAGAGCCCGGCCAGGGCCAGCGCGGCGGGCCGTGCCGGGCGATCGCCGTCGGGCAGGCTGGCCCGCGCGGCGAGGACGCCGAGCAAGCCATAGGCCGTCCAGAGCACCGCGGGGTAGGACGTCGCGAACGACGCGGTGGACAGGGCGTGCGAGGGGTCGAGCAGGTCGCTCCACCCCACGTCGGGGAGCCATCGACCGGCCAGGCCCCGGCGCCCGAGGTGGGCGACGAGGGGTGCCAGCAGAGCGACGGAGGTCGTCACACCGAGCAGGACGCGGGTGGTGCGCCGAACGGCCCAGGTGACGACGACGGTGACGACCGCGAGGGGCACCAGCACGATCGCGGCCCGGGTCCCGAGGTCGGCGAGGGTCAGCCCCACGACGGCGAGGGCGCCCGCGCGCACGAGACCGGCCCGAGCCGTCGACCCGCGCCGGTGCGCGGACCACCCGAGCTGAGCCCCGACCCCGACGAGCACCGCGAACAGCACGGCGTGCACGTCCCACAGGACGGCGCTCGCGAGGCCGCCGACCAGGTGGTTGACCAGGATCCCCAGCAGGGCCAGGCAGCGGGCCACGTCGACCACCGCGACCCGGGAGGGGGAGGCGAGCGTCATACGGCCTCCTGCCCGGTGGACGGCCCCGACGACGCCGAGGGCGGCCCTCCCGTGGAGAGCCGCCCTCGGCGGTGCTGCGGTGCTGGTGTCAGCGCTTGACCTTGCCCGCCTTGAGGCAGGAGGTGCAGACGTTGAGACGCTTGGGGGTCACACCCGCGTCGCCGACCAGAGCCTTGACACGCTGGATGTTGGGGGTCCAGGTGCGCTTGGTGCGACGGTGCGAGTGCGAGATGCTGTGACCGAAGGACGGTCCCTTGCCGCAGACATCGCAGTTGGCAGCCACGGTGATCTCCTACATTCGTTGACAGTCGGGGTGCGCCCCGACGAGCACGCCGACGGCGCGGAGTTGGTGGGGCAACCGCTCTAGCGTAGCCGACGGGGGCAGTGGGATCCAAACCTGGCGTAGCTGACCTCGGCCGAGCAGCTCTCGCAGCTCTCGCGGGTCTGGCAGCCCTCACGGGTCTGGCAGGTGTGTCGGTGCCCTCGCGTAGGCTCGACGCGAGCCGAGCGTGAGTCGAGCCGGAGTCGAGCCGAGGAGGCGCGGATGGGTGAGCAGCAGCGCGGTGAGCCAGGTGCTCCGCGCGGTGCGCGTGGCCCGCGTGGCCCGCGTGGCCCGCGTGGCCCGCGTGGCCCGCTTAGCGTGCTCGACCGCCACGCCCTGCGGCTGTGGGCCGTCCGGTCGCGCGCGGCGCTGGCCGAGCGGCGCGAGGAGATCGACGCGCTCAACGTCTTTCCCGTCCCCGACGGGGACACCGGCACCAACATGTTCCTGACGCTGGACTCCGCCGTGGAGCGGTCGGTCGCGGCCGAGCCCGAGGAAGAGCTCACGGCCTTCGCCCGCGCAGCCGTCCTCGGCGCGCGCGGCAACTCCGGCGTCATCGTCAGCCAGCTCGTCCGGGGCCTGCTCGACGTCGTCGAGCGCCCCGCGCATGACGGCGGCGCCGACGCCGGCGTCGTGGCCCAGGCCTTCCGCCGGGCCTCGGACCTGGCCTACGCCTGCGTCGGGGACCCCGCCGAGGGCACGATCCTGACCGTCGCCCGCAGCGCCGCCGAGGCGGCCGAGGCGCGGGCCCGTCAGGCGCAGGCCAGCCTCAGCGCCGTGGTCGACGCGGCCGTGGCCGCGGCGCGGGCGGCGCTGGACCGCACCCCCACCCAGCTCGCCGCCCTGAGGACCGCCGGGGTCGTCGACGCCGGCGCCTCCGGCCTCGTCACGGTCCTCGACGCGCTCAAGCGGGTGGTCGACGGCGGTGGGAGCGACGTGGACGACCCCCGCGACGGCGACCAGGCAGACCCCGTGGCGGAGGCGGACCGGCTGGCCGCGCTCGCCCGCGAGGCCCACGACGGGCCCGAGGTGGGGGAGGACTACCGCGGTCCCCAGCACGAGGTGATGCTGGTGCTCCACCCGTCCACGACCTCGGCCGTGGACCACCTGCGCTCCGCCCTCGGTGCCCTCGGCGACAGCGTCGTGGTGGCGGTCGACGGCGACCTGGCCCGCGTGCACGTGCACGCCGACGACCCCGACGCCGTGCTGCGGGCCGCAGACCAGGCGGGTGCGGTCTCGGGGGTCACCGTGACCGACCTGCACGCCCAGGCCGCGACCGTGCGAGAGAGCCGGGAGGCCACCGGTGCCCTGGCCGCCCAGGACGGCCCCCTCGTCGTGGTCTGCACCGACGGGCGCGGGTTGCGCGAGCTCTTCGTCGACGAGGGCGCGCTCGTCGTGCCGAGCAGCCCCGGCGCTCGGGCCAGCGTCGGCGCCATCGTGGACGTGGTCGAGCACCACCCCGACCGTCCCGTGCTGCTGCTGCCCAACGACCCCGACGTCCTGCTCACCGCCACGAGCGCGGCCGACGAGCTGACCACCGCCGGTCGCGAGGTGCACGTCGTGCCCTCCCGGTCCGACGTCGCCGGCCTCGCGTGCCTGGCGGTCCTCGACCGGAGCGCCCCCGCACACGAGGCGGCCGAGGCGATGCGGACCGCCGTGGAGGAGGTCCGCAGCGGAGCGATCGCCCGCGCGGCCCGGGACGCGTCGACGGCGGCAGGACCCTGTCGGGCCGGGGACCTGCTCGGCATCGTCGAGGGTGACATCGTCCTGGTGGGGCAGTCCGCGGCGGCGGTCGGGACCGAGCTGCTGGACCGTCTGCTGGAGCAGGGTGGAGAGCTGGTCACCCTCGTGACCGCAGGGCTGCCCGACGCGGACGTCGCGGCCGTGCGCGAGCACCTCACGCGCCGGTGGCCCGACGTGGAGGTGGGCGTCCACAGGGGTGGGCAGGCGGCATACCTGCTGATGGTGGGGGTCGAATAGGTGCCGGAGGAGACGACCTGGGTGGACCGGGAGGGCGCGGACCGCGCCTGGCCGGGCAGCTCCCTGCGCTCCCTGCTGGGCAAGCGCACCGCGGACGTGCTGGCCAAGGCCGGTCTGGTCACGGCCGGTGACCTGCTGGGGTGGTACCCCCGGGACTATCTCGAGGCCCGGCTCTCGACTGCCCGGCTGCGCGAGGGGGAGCACCTGGTCGTGGTGGCCGAGGTGCTCAAGGCCGTCGTCGCGCCGGTCCGCTCCAACCCGCGCAAGAAGCTGCTGCGGGCCACGGTGACGGACGGCACGACCGAGATCGACCTCACCTTCTTCAGCCACTGGGGACCGGCCAAGGACCTCACCCCCGGCACGCTCGCGGTGTTCTCCGGGCGAGCCGGCACCTTCAACGGACGCTGGCAGCTGTCGCACCCCGACTACCAGGTCATCCAGGACTCGGTGCGCCACCAGCAGATCCTGCCCGTCTACCGGAGCGTCGACCGGCTGACCTCCTGGCAGATCGGGACGGCGATGGGCATCGTGCTCGACGCGGTCGGCGAGCTCGAGGACCCCGTCCCGGACGAGCTGGTCCGCCGCCACGGACTCTGCGACCGGACGACGGCGGTGCGCCTGATCCACCAGCCCCGCGCCTGGGGCGACCTCACGACCGCCCGCGCCCGGCTGCGCTACGACGAGGCCCTGGTGCTGCAGACGGCCCTCGTCCAGCGGCGCCTCACGGCAGCCCGGGACGAGGGCACCGCCCGTCCCGGCCGGTCCGGTGGCCTGCTCGACGCGTTCGACGCGGCGCTGCCGTTCCCCCTCACCGAGGGGCAACGGGTCGTCGGCGAGGAGCTCGCCCACGACCTGGCCTCGCCCGTCCCCATGCACCGCCTCCTGCAGGGAGACGTGGGCTCCGGCAAGACGGTCGTGGCGCTGCGCGCCATGCTGCAGGTCGTCGACTCCGGCGGCCAGGCCGCCCTGCTCGCCCCGACCGAGGTGCTCGCCGCCCAGCACGAGCGCTCGGTCCGCGCGATCATGGGTCCGCTCGCCGAGGGTGGCCTGCTCGGCGGGGCGGACGAGGCGACCCGGGTGGTGCTGCTCACCGGGTCGATGAGCGCCGACGCGCGCCGCCGAGCACTGTCCGAGGCGGCCTCCGGGCAGGCCGGCATCGTCATCGGCACGCACGCGCTGATCCAGGAGCACGTGCAGCTGGCCGACCTCGGGCTCGTGGTCGTGGACGAGCAGCACCGGTTCGGCGTCGAGCAGCGAGATGCCCTGCGGGCCAAGGCATCCCGGCCACCGCACGTGCTGGTCATGACGGCGACGCCGATCCCGCGCTCGGTCGCCATGACGGTCTTCGGGGACATGGAGACCGCGATCCTGCGCGAGCTGCCGGCGGGCCGGTCACCGATCAGGACCCACGTGGTCCGTCAGGGCTCCGGCACCTGGATGGCCCGCATGTGGCAGGTCGTGGCCGAGGCCGTGGCCGCTGGGCGGCAGGCCTATGTCGTGTGCGGACGGATCGGTGACAGCGACAGCCCGAGCGGCGAGGAGACCGAGGACGGCTTCGTCGAGGCCCCGCCCGAGGGGGTCGGAGGTGCCGCGGGTGCCGAGGACGACCTGGGCGCTAGGGGCCACGAGGGCGCCGACGCCCGCGCGGGGGCCCGGCGACCGGACGCCGTGAGCCTCCTGCAGGCCTACGACCTGCTCGTGCACGCCACCCCCCAGCTCGAGGGGGTGCGGCTCGGACTCCTGCACGGGCGGCTCGCGGGCGACGACAAGGATGCGGTCATGCGGAGGTTCGCCGCGGGCGAGATCGACGTGCTCGTGGCGACCACGGTCATCGAGGTGGGGGTCGACGTGCCCAACGCGACCGTCATGGTGGTCCTCGACGCCGACCGCTTCGGGATCAGCCAGCTGCACCAGCTGCGCGGCCGGGTCGGTCGCGGTGAGCACGCGGGCACCTGCTTCCTCGCGAGCACGGTCGAGCCCACCGGCGCCGACGGGGACGTGCCCGTCGCCTGGCAGCGGCTGCAGGCCGTCGCTGGCACCACCGACGGATTCGTGCTCGCCGAGCACGACCTCGAGCTGCGCGGCGAGGGCGACGTCCTGGGGGCGAGCCAGAGCGGGCGCCGACGCCGCATCCGGATGCTGCGCCTGGCCGACCCCCGCGACGTCGAGCTGATCGCCGAGGCCCGGGACGACGCCCAGGACCTGCTGCGGGACGACGTGGGCCTCGCGGCGCACCCGCGGCTCGCGGCGTGGCTCGCCGACACGCTCGACGACGAGAGCGCTGCCTACCTCGAGCGGGGGTGACCGTAGGCTGCCCGAGTGACCAGGATCATCGCCGGCAGCGTCGGCGGCCGGCGCCTCAGCACCCCCACCGGCCGTGGCACCCGTCCCACGAGCGACCGCGTGCGCGAGGCGGTCTACTCCCGCCTGGCCCACCTCGACGTCCTGGCCGGCGCTCACGTCGCCGACCTGTATGCCGGGTCCGGCGCGCTCGGGCTCGAGGCCGCCTCGCGGGGGGCCGCGAGCGTGCTGCTGGTCGAGCACGACCGGTCCGCGGCGCAGGTGGCGACCCGCAACGCCAGGGAGCTCGGCCTCCGCGAGGTGACCGTGCGCCGGGACACGGTCGAGCGCGTGCTCGCGGGTCCGCGAGCCGGGGAGCGGTTGGACGTGGTGCTGGTCGACCCGCCGTACGACCTCTCCGAGGAGGCCCTGGCGGCCGTCCTCGGCCGCCTCGTCGACGGGGACTGGCTCGCCCCCGAGGCCGTCGTCGTCGTCGAGCGGTCCTCCCGGTCGCCCGAGCCGCGCTGGCCGCAGGGGCTGTCAGTCGTGGACCACAAGCGCTACGGCGAGACCTCCGTGTGGTACGCCGAGCACGCGGTAGGTTTCACGCCATGAGCGAGGTCCGCCGCTGCATCTGCCCGGGCTCCTACGACCCCATGACCCTGGGCCACCTCGACATCGTCGAGCGCGCCACGCGTCTCTACGACGAGGTGGTGGTCGGGGTGCTCTACAACCCAGCCAAGGCCGACTCGGGGATGTTCGGCATCGACGAGCGGGTCCGCCTCGTCGAGGAGTCGGTCGCTCACCTGCGGGGGGTGTCCGTGGGGGCCTACGCCGACGGCCTGCTGGTGGACCTTTGCACGAGGCTCGGGATCGGCGCCGTCGTCAAGGGTCTGCGGTCGGGCACCGACTTCGCCTACGAGCTGCCCATGGCCCTGATGAACAAGCACCTCACCGGGATCGAGACGGTCTTCCTGCCCGGCAACCCGGCCTTCGAGCACGTGTCCAGCTCGCTGGTCAAGGAGGTATGGCGCCTCGGCGGCTACGGCCTCGACCTCGTCCCGGAGCCGGTGGCGCAGGCGCTGCGGGCGCGAGGCGCCTGAGCCCTGGACGACCGCCCGGACGACCGCCCGGGCGGCCCGTGGTCGCATTTGGGGCAGCCCGCCACGTCCGGTAGTCTTGTGCGTCGGTCTGTGTGCCGGCGCCCGGGGTGCCGACGACGGGCCGGCAGCACCGACGTGCACGATCTCGACGACCGTGCGCTCACCATCCTCGACCGCTCGGACTGGAGCCATGTCCCGACTCGACCCCCGCTCGCCCCTGGTGTTCGACACCCGGGAGCTCGGTCGTCGCCCCGGGTTCATGCACGCCGAGCAGCGCGTCGTGGACGCCCCGGAGGACCTCGGGACCGACGTCATCGCGGTGGCGCCCGACACCCCCGTGACGATCGACGTGCGCTACGAGTCCGTGCTCGAGGGCGTGCTCGTGACCGGCACCATCACCACCACGGCGACCGGCGCCTGCGTGCGGTGCCTGGACCCGGTGACCCTCCCCGTGGAGGCCACCTTCCAGGAGCTGTTCGCCTACGCCGAGCGTGCTGCTCGGCACGAGCAGGTGGCGACGGACGACGAGGACGACGACGTGCGTGAGCTCGAGGGAGACCTGCTCGACCTCGAGCCGGTGCTGCGGGACGCAGTGGTGCCCACCCTGCCGTTCCAGCCGGTGTGCCGGGACGACTGCCCAGGGCTGTGCTCCGAGTGCGGAGCGCACCTGGCGGACGACCTGGACCACCACCACGAGGTGCTCGACCCCCGGTGGTCGGCCCTGCAAGCTCTGACCAGCAACGAAGAGAAGAGGAACTGACGTGGCTGTCCCGAAGCGGAAGATGTCGCGCTCCAACACCCGTTCGCGTCGCGCGAACTGGCGCACCACGGCGACCGCCCTCATGGCGTGCCCGCAGTGCCGCTCGATGAAGCAGCCGCACATGGCCTGCCCGTCCTGCGGTTCCTACAACGGCCGTCACTACGCGGCCGCGGAGCGCACCGAGCTCCAGGGCTGACCGGGGTCGCCGAGCGCATGAGCACCACGTCACGCGCCGGGACCGGTCCGGAGGGTTCGCAGCAGCGGCCCGTCGGCGCCCTCGTCGACCACCTCGCGCAGGTGGTCGGAGAGCGCGTCGACGAGTCGCTGCTGTCGCGCGCCCTGACCCACCGGTCCTACGCCTACGAGCACGGCGGCCTGCCGCACAACGAGCGCCTGGAGTTCCTGGGCGACTCCGTGCTGGGGCTCGTCGTCACCGATACGCTCTATCGCACCCACCCCGACGAGGCGGAGGGGCAGCTCGCCAAGCTGCGGGCCGCCGTGGTCAACATGCGCGCCCTCGCCGGCGTCGCGCGCGGGCTCGACCTCGGCGCCTACCTCCTGCTCGGTCGCGGTGAGGAGAGCACAGGAGGTCGCGACAAGACGTCCATCCTTGCCGACACGACCGAGGCCGTGATCGGCGCCGTCTACCTGTCGTGCGGCGCGGCGGCGGCCTGGACGCTCGTCCACCACCTCCTCGACCCCCTCATGGCGTCCTCCGCGCGCATGGGCGCGGCCCTGGACTGGAAGACCTCCTTGCAGGAGCTCACATCCACCCTCGGGATCGGCGTCCCGGAGTACGCCATCACCGACGAAGGACCCGATCACCTCAAGGTCTTCACGGCCCAGGCCGTGGTGGGCACCGAGGTGCTCGGCGAGGGCGTGGGGCGCTCCAAGAAGGAGGCCGAGCAGAAGGCTGCCGAGGTTGCCTGGACCGAGCTCAGCGCCCGAGGCACCTCGCCGACCGCCGACGACTCCGTCGCCACGGACCTCGACGGGACTCCGTCGGGGGAGATCCCCGAGCGCGGCTGATCGAGCCGTATGCCGGAGCTGCCCGAGGTCGAGGTGGTCCGCCGCGGGCTCGCCGAGCACGTGGTCGGGCGACGCGTCGCCGAGGTCAGCCTGCGTGGCGCTCGGGTCGCTCGCCGGCACGCGCCCGGACCTCGCGACCTGGAGGACCGCCTCCGGGGTCGCCTGGTCCGGGCCGCCGAGCGCCGCGGCAAGTACCTCTGGCTCGTCGTCGAGGACGAGACGGGGCAGGCGGACGCGCTGATCCTGCACCTGGGCATGAGTGGCCAGCTGCTCGTCGAGCCGCCCGACGCGCCCGCCGAGAAGCACCTCCACGCCACGTTCGACCTCGTCGAGACGTCGGGCGAGCCGGCCCCGCAGCTCCGCTTCGTGGACCAACGGACCTTCGGCGGGCTCGCCTGGTCCGAGCTCGTCGCGGGAGGGCGGGCGTTCGGCATACCGGAGTCCATCGCCCACATCGCCCCGGACCCCCTCGAGCCGGCCTATGACCAGGCGGACGTGGTCCGTCGGATGAAGGCCCGGCACGTGGCGGTCAAGCGGGCGCTGCTGGACCAGCGGCTGGTCAGCGGCATCGGCAACATCTACGCCGACGAGGCGCTGTGGCGGGCGCGGGTCAACGGCGTCCGCGACACGGACTCGCTGACCAGGCCGACGCTCGCGCGGGTCCTGGACCACGCCGCCGAGGTGATGCGCGAGGCGCTGAAGCAGGGCGGGACGAGCTTCGACGCCCTGTACGTCAACGTCAACGGGGCGAGCGGCTACTTCGACCGCTCCCTCGCGGTCTACGGCCAGCAGGGTCGTCCGTGCCCACGCTGCGGGACGCCGGTCCGGCGCGAGGCGTTCATGAACCGCTCCAGCCACTACTGCCCCCGCTGCCAGCGGAGACGTTAGCCGAAGCTCTGGTCCAGGTCGGCCCGGTCAACGGGGAACCTCGTCCGCCCCGGCGGACGCCGATCGGTCTCGGCGGCCTCTTTCGCCACAACGTCCGCATGGCGGGCGGGCCAGCTCCCGTGCGGGCCCATATCGACGAGCTGCTGCCGACCATCCTCGACGGGTCCGTCGAGCCGGGCAGGGTCTTCGACGCCGTGACGGACCTCGCCGGTGTGCCCGCCGGCTACCGCGACAGGGATGAGCGGAGGAGCCTCGAGGTGCTCGTCCGCCCCTGATCCGCCGGACATAGGGGCCGTCGTGTCGTCGTGCTGGCCCCGCCTCCTCATCAGACGTTAACGGATCGTTCAGCGGGGACCTGCTGGACGGTTGCCCGGCGGGAGGACGCTGAGGGCGCCCGCCCGGGACGCAGGCCCCCGGACGACCCACCTCGTCGGAGCGACGAGATGGCCCTGACCACGCCGCGAAGGACGCCTCATGGGTCACCACCACGACCACCCCCACGGTCACGCGCACAGCCACAGCCACAGCCACGAACTCGACCTGCCCGTCGGCCCCGCCGAGGACCTGCGGGTGCCGGACGCCGAGCTCGCCCCGTCCGACCTCGGGCGGCGCAACTTCCTGCGGGCGGCCGGGGTGCTGGGCGCCGGCGTGGCCGCGGCCGGCTTCGTCACCGAGCAGGGGACCGGCACCGCCGCCGCGTCCGAGCAGGAGGCGTGGCACCGCAGCCGCCGGCACGGCAAGGGCCAGCGCTGGCTCGCCGGCGACCACCACATCCACACGCAGTTCTCCTCCGACGGCAAGTACCGCGTGATCGACCACGTCCAGCACGCCAGCGCCTACGGCCTCGACTGGATGGTCATCACCGACCACGGCTCGGACCAGCACGCCAAGATCGGCGTCGACACGGTCAACCCGCTGATCCGGGCGGCCCGCCAGGAGTTCGACGACATGCTCGTCTTCCAGGGCCTGGAGTGGAACATCCCCGCAGCCGAGCACGGCACGGTCTTCGTGCACCCCGGCGCCAACGAGGTCGCGGTGCTCAAGACCTTCGAGAGCTCCTTCGACGGGTCGGTCAAGAAGGCCACCGGCTCCACCCCGGCCAACGAGGCGCTCGCGCTGCAGGGCTTGGCCTACCTCGCGTCGGCCGTCGGGTCCCGCGAGGTCAAGGACGCCCTCATGCTGGCCAACCACCCGGCGCGCAAGGGCATCGACTCGCCCCACGAGATCCGCGGCTGGCGCGACGCGCCCGGACGGATCGCCGTCGGCATGGAGGGCGCCCCCGGTCACCAGGCGGCCGGCCTGCCCAAGCCGCTCGGCCCGGGCAGCGGGCGCGGCTACTACGACAACGCGCCCGGCAAGGACAGCTTCGCGGGCTACCCGCTGGAGAGCTACCGCACCTTCGGCGGGTTCGACTGGATGACCGCCACCGTCGGCGGCCTGTGGGACAGCCTCCTCGCCGAGGGCAAGCCCTGGTGGATCACCGCCAACTCCGACAGCCACAGCATCTACCTGGACACCGCGGTGCGCGGCGGACCCGACAGCGACTTCGCCAAGCAGGGCTACTACGCCGACCCGGTCAACGGCCCGACGCCGGACACCGGCAGCGGCGACTACTGGCCCGGCTACTACAGCCGCACCCACGTCGGCGCCGACCACCGCGACTACGCCGCGGTGATGCAGGGCCTGCGCGACGGCCGCGTCTGGGTCGACCACGGCCGCCTCGTGCAGGACCTGGACGTGCGGGTCCGCGCCGGCGGCCGCGAGGTCGGCCTCGGTGGGGTGCTCACCGTCAAACGGGGCACCCAGGCCCAGCTGGTCGTGCGCATCCGCAAGCAGTCCCTGCCCAACTGGGCTCAGTTCGTCCCGCAGCTCGCCAAGGTGGACGCCATCGGCGGCACGGTGACCGGCCCGGTCGCCGACCGGGACACCTTCGCCGCGCCGCAGACGCGCGTCCTGCGCAGCTGGGACGTCAGCACCGTCGCCGCCGGTGAGTGGGTCGAGCTCAGCTATGGGCCGGTGACCGTCGGCGACGCCGGCGTCTACGTCCGGCTGCGTGGATCGGACGGCAAGCGCACCGCCCCCGGCCTGCGCGGCGCCGCGGTCGACCCTGCCGGTCCGGCCATCGATGTCGAGGGCAACGCCAACCCGTGGGACGACCTGTGGTTCTACACCAACCCGATCTGGGTGCTCCCGCGCGCGTGAGCGCCCGGACCGACGCGGCCGACGCGCTCGACCCGACCGACGCGCTGACGCGCGCGGTCGAGCCCGACCCCACAACGGTGGCGGTCGGGCTCGACCCCGTCGCCGCGACGGTCACGGAGGCGGACCACCTGGCGGAGCACCTCGGCGAGGCGCTGGCCGAGCACGGGCACGTCACCATCGTGTCCACGCACCTGGTGCCGGGGCCCGGCGGTGCGTCGTCGCACCTGGCCCTGTCGATCCGGTGGTGCTCCCCGCCGCCGGGGGAGCGCGACCTGGTGGCGGTCGTCGACCGGCTCTGCGAACGTCTCGTCCCCGAGACCGCCGCGGCAGCCGCGCACGAGATCGGCGCGGCCACGGGCGGATCGCAGCAGCTCCGCCGCGGCTATGCCGACCTCGCGGACAGCGCGGCCGAGGTGGCCCTGCTGGCGCGGGACGGCACGACCGGCCGCGCCGTCGTCTACCCGGGCCGACAGCGGCTCGTCGGCGAGCTCACGGTCGCCGAGCTGGTCGACCGCTGCGCCATCGACGCCGTGGAGGGCATCGCCGGGACGGTCGTCACCCACGCGACCGTGGTGCGCACCCGGGACTTCGTCCGGCCCGTATGGCGCGACGGCAGGCTCGTGCTGCTCGTCCAGCCGGCGGCCGACGACACCGTCGTCCCCTTCGAGAATCCGGCACCGACACCCTGCTGCGCCGACCACGCGTGAGGGCGGGCGCGACGGCATACGGTCCGGGGGGGCCAAGCACGGCTGATGCTCCTGCCGGGGGCGGGATCATCAGCCTGGGGGACGAAGCCCGGTCGATGCCCCTGCCCCCGGCGGGGCTTGAGCCTGGTCACCGGCGGCAGGCCCGGCTGGGGACGCTGCTCGCTGGTCGAGCCGTCCCCGATCGGGGCCCCGAGCCCGGCGCCGGGGCTCGGGGTCGCCGCCGGGCTGGTCGACGTGGCTCCGGGACTCGCCGGACGGGTGCTCGAGGCGGTGTCCGCCGGCTTGGTTGACGTCCTGCAGCACAGCCTCTGCCCAAGATGACGTCCCGGGGCGCCTGCGGTTGGAGGTGCGGCAGGCCGAGCGCGGCGTAGGGTGAGGCGCATGACCGGGAGCACCGTGAGGACGACCTACTTCGTGCGGGGGACGGTGCAGGGCGTGGGATTTCGCTGGTGGACCCGCGCCCAGGCGCTCGAGCTGGGACTGACCGGCCATGCTCGCAACATGAGCGACGGCCGGGTCGAGATCGTCGCCGAGGGGCCGCAGGAGGCCGTGGAGGAGATGGGTCGGCGGCTGTCCCCGACGGCCGCGCCTCCGTCGGGTCGGCGCCGGCCGGGGCACGTGGAGTCCTGCACAGCCGTCCCTGGGGAGCCCCGCGGGCAGGCCTCCGGGTTCGTCGAGAAGTAGCGGCTCGTCATAGGACATCACCGTGCGTGAGCCGGCGGTGAGCCGGCCGGGGGCCGGCCGGCCGCTAGAGTGACGACCTGACCGCGTCCCCGCCGAGGAAGTCGCCGCCGACCGTGTACGTCAAGCAGCTGACGATGAAGGGCTTCAAGTCCTTCGCGTCCGCGACGACCTTCAAGCTCGAGCCCGGGATCACCTGCGTCGTCGGCCCCAACGGGTCCGGCAAGTCCAACGTCGTCGACGCCCTCGCCTGGGTCATGGGCGAGCAGGGCGCCAAGAGCCTGCGCGGCGGCAAGATGGAGGACGTCATCTTTGCCGGCACGGCCGGACGGCCACCGCTGGGACGGGCCGAGGTCGCGCTCACGATCGACAACACCGACGGGGCGCTGCCGATCGACTACACCGAGGTGACGATCCGGCGGACGATGTTCCGCAACGGCGGGTCGGACTACGCCATCAACGGCACGGCCTGCCGCCTGCTCGACATCCAGGAGCTGCTGTCCGACTCCGGCATCGGTCGCGAGATGCACGTCATCGTCGGGCAGGGCCAGCTCGACACCGTGCTGCGGGCCACCCCGGAGGAGCGCCGCGGCTTCGTCGAGGAGGCTGCCGGGGTCCTCAAGCACCGCAAGCGCAAGGAACGCGCGCTGCGCAAGCTCGAGCAGATGGAGGGCAACCTCCGACGCGTCCAGGACCTCACGGGGGAGATCCGGCGGCAGCTGGGACCGCTCGGACGCCAGGCCGAGACGGCCCGTCGCGCCGCCACCATCCAGGCCGACGCGCGCGACGCGCGGCTGCGGCTGCTGGCCGACGATCTCGTGCAGCTGACCAGCACGCTGGAGCAGGAGGTGGCCGACGAGACGGCTCTGCTGGCCCGCCGCGGCGAGGTCGAGGCCTCCCTGCGCGCCGCGCAGGCCGAGCTGGCCACCCTGGAAGCGGCGCTCGCCGAGATCACGCCGCAGGTGGCGCGGGCGCAGGAGCAGTGGTTCGCGCTGTCGTCGTTGCGCGACCGCATCGCCGGCACCGGCAACCTCGCCGCCGAGCGCGCCCGGCTCCTCGCCGAGGACGACGTCCACCCGCCGACCCAGGCCCCCCGGGATCCCGAGGCCCTGCGCGGCGAGGCCGCCCAGGTGCGGGCGCAGGAGCAGGCGCTGGCCGGGGAGGTCGAGCGGGTCAAGGCCCAGCTGGCCGAGACCGTGACGCGTCGCGGAGAGCTGGAGCAGGCCCACCAGGACGAGGTCGAGCGGCTGGCCCGGCTCGCGAGGGCCGCGGCCGACCGGCGCGAGGGGCTCGCGCGGCTCGCGGGCCAGGTGGCGGCACGGCGGTCGCGGATCGAGGCGGCCGAGGCCGAGCTCGGACGACTCGACGAGGTCGTCGCCGCGTCCGGCGAGCGAGCAGCGGCTGCCGACAGGGAGTTCCACGCCCTCGAGATGTCCATCGCCGACCACGAGCAGGGCGAGGAGGACCTCGACGGGACGTACGAGCGGGCGGAGGCCGAGCGCGAGGCCGCGCAGGCCGAGGTCGACCGCCTGCAGGAGGTCGTGCGCGCCGCCGACCGCGACCGGTCGTCCTCCGCGGCCCGCCTCGAGGCCCTGCAGCTCGGGCTGCGGCGCAAGGACGGCGCGGGTGCGCTGCTGGAGGGAGCCGACGGCGTCGGCCCGACCGGCGTGCTCGGTTCCCTGGCCTCGCTGGTGCAGGTGCGCGGCGGCTACGAGGGCAGGGTGGCCGCGGCCCTCGGCTGGGCCTCCGACGCGGTGGCGGTCGCCGGCCGCGCCGACGCGGTCGGCGCCCTGCAGCTTCTGCGTGACGAGGACGCCGGCCAGGCGTCGCTGGTCGTGGCCGGGGCGTCCGAGCCGTCGGGACCGCCGTGGCCGCAGCTGCCCGCCGGGGCCGTCTGGGCCATCGACACGGTCGAGGCCGCCCCCGACGAGGTGCGGCCGGCCCTGGTGCGGCTCCTCGAGCAGGTGGCCCTGGTCGAGGACGTCGCGTCCGTGGAGGCGGTCGTGGCCCTGGGGGCGACGGCGGTCACTCCCGAGGGGGACGTGCACGCACCGGGGTTTGCGCGGGGCGGGTCCGCCTCCGCGCCCAGCCTGCTGGAGGTGCAGGCCGCGGTCGAAGAGGCCCAGGCGGCGGTCGACGCCGCCACGAGGGCGGGGGAGCGGGCGACCTTCGAGCTGCAGGGGGCCGCCCGACAGCTCGAGCAGGCAGGCGCGGCGCTCGACGCGGCGCTGGACCGGCTCAACGACAACGACGCCCAGCTCTCGGCCGTGGCCGAGAAGCTCGGCTCGCTCGCCGCCACCGCCCGCTCGGCCCGGGCCGAGGCCGAGCGCACGGAGCGGCGGCGCACCGAGATCACCGCGGGGCTCGACCGGGACCGGTCCGACCTGGCCGAGCTCGAGCAGCGGCTCGAGGACGCCCAGGCCGAGGACGACCCGGGCGAGAGCGAGCCGTCCACCGAGCAGCGCGACGAGCTCGCCGCCGCCGCGTCGGCCACGCGGCACCAGGAGACCGAGCTGCGCCTCACCCTTCGGACCCGTGAGGAGCGCGTGCGCGGGCTCGGTGGCCGTGCTGCCGGGCTGGAGCGCGCCGCTCAGCAGGAGGAGCTCGCCCGCCAGCAGGCCGCCCAGCGCCTGGCCCGTCGCCGCCGGGAGGCGCAGGTCGCCCGCGCGGTCCGGGCGGGCGCCGAGCAGGCCGTCACCGTCGTGGGCCGGCTGGTCGAGCAGGCCGCCGACCGGCGTGCCCGGGCCGAGGCCGAGCGGGCGACCCGCGAGGCCGGGCTTGTCGACATACGACGCACGGTCACCACGCTGGCCGACGAGCTCCGCGAGCTCACCGACTCCGTCCACAAGGACGAGGTCGCCCGCGCGCAGCAGCGGCTGCGGATCGAGCAGCTGCAGACCCGCGCGCTCGACGAGCTCGGGATCGAGCCGGACGTCCTGGTCGAGGAGTACGGGCCGCACCAGCCCGTGCCCGTCCTGGACCAGCCGGCTGCGGCCGGGCCGATCGGCGACGAGGCGCCCACGCCGGACGACCGGCACGAGCACCACAGCGTCCCCTACGTCAGGGACGAGCAGGAGAAGCGCCTGCGCAAGGCCGAGCGTGGGCTGGCCGCCCTCGGTCGGGTGAACCCGCTGGCGCTCGAGGAGTTCGCCGCCCTCGAGGAGCGCCACACCTTCTTGACCGAGCAGCTCGACGACCTCAAGCGCTCCAAGCGCGACCTGCTGGACATCGTCAAGGAGGTCGACGACCGGGTCCAGCGCGTCTTCGCGGAGGCCTTCGAGGACACCGCCCGGGAGTTCGTCGGGGTCTTCTCGCGCCTCTTCCCCGGCGGCGAGGGGCGGCTGCTGCTGACCGACCCCGACGACATGCTCACGACCGGCATCGAGGTCGAGGCCCGCCCTCCCGGCAAGAAGATCAAGCGGCTCTCGCTGCTGTCCGGCGGCGAGCGCTCCCTGGTCGCCGTGGCCCTGCTCGTCGCGATCTTCAAGGCCAGGCCGAGCCCGTTCTACATCATGGACGAGGTCGAGGCGGCGCTGGACGACGCCAACCTCGGTCGGCTCATCGGACTGTTCGAGGAGCTGCGGGACTCCAGCCAGCTGATCGTCATCACGCACCAGAAGCGGACGATGGAGGTCGCCGATGCCTTGTATGGCGTGACCATGCGCGGCGACGGCGTCACGACGGTGGTGTCCCAGCGGATCCGCGACCTGGACGACGATGCCGGCTCTGCTGACAGTGCTGGCGCCGACGACTCCGGTGGGGATGCTCACTCGGATGGCGCAGCCTGATCACAGTCCGGACGCGATGCAGCGATTCCTGGACGGGCGCCCAGGTGGGCACGCCACACTGGGTGCCATGGTCGTCGTCATCCTTGGCATGCTCCTCGCCCTCGCCCTCGCCCTCGTCGTGGTGGCGCTCGTCGCCATCCCCGCCGCCCGGGAGGGCGACACCCTGCTGACCGCCGAGGGGCAGGAGCGTGTCGCCGACACGATGACCGCAGCCCGGGACAAGGTCACCAGCCGCTGATCGGCGCACGACCCGCCGCCCGGGTCGCCATGACTCCCTCGCGCACCACCTGCTGCCCGCCCGGCGTCACGTCGGACGGGCGGCGCGTTGTGTCGCGGGCGCCGACCTTTGCGAGGATGGCGGCGTGGACACCCTCCAGGACTACCTGCTCCTCATCGTCGGCATCCTCGTCGTGGCCGTCGTCGCGGTCGTCGGCCTCGTGCGCGGCCGCGGTGGCCGGACCAGGCACGCACCCCCGCCCCCGTCGACCCGGCCCGAGTCCCGCCGGGACGCCCCCGCCCCGACCTGGGGGGACGTCCTCGAGCCCAAAGCCCCCCGTCGCGACGCCGGCGAGCCCGACGCCGCTGGCGATTCCGGCGCCACGACCGACCCCGCGAGGTCCGGGGGCGCCACCAGCGCGTCGGCGACGGATGCCGGCCTCGTCGACGAGGCCAGGGCGGCCTCGACGGCCTCGACCTCCTCGACGGTCGGCGCGCCCGCGCCGGACCGGGACCCCGAGGGGCTGACCTCCCGCACCTCCACGCTTCACCCCGGGGACCGCGACGGCGGGTCCGCCGCAGCCGCGTCCACGGCACCCGCGCCCTCCACCGAGCGCCCCGAGTCGGCCCGCGGCCGGATGCACAAGCTGCGCTCCCGCCTCGCCCGGTCCAACACGGCCTTCGGTCGCGCCTTGCTGACGCTGCTGTCGAGCGGCCGGCTCGACGAGGAGGCGTGGGAGGAGGTCGAGGACACCCTGCTGGCCTCCGACCTCGGCGTCCAGGCCACCTCCGAGCTCGTCGAGACGCTGCGCACGCACGTGCGGGTCGACGGCACCACGGACGAGGCCGAGGCCCGGGAGTGGCTTCGCGAGGACCTGCTGACCCTGGTCGATCCCACGATGGACCGCCGCATCGCCTCCACGCGGCGCGGTGATCGCCCCGCCGTGATCATGGTCGTCGGCGTCAACGGCACCGGCAAGACCACGACGGTCGGCAAGCTCGCCCGCGTGCTCGTCGCCGAGGACCGCGACGTGATCCTGGGCGCCGCCGACACCTTCCGCGCCGCCGCGGCGGACCAGCTCGAGACCTGGGGCGAGCGCGTCGGCGTGCCCACCGTGCGCTCCCACCGCGACGGCGCCGACCCGGCATCCGTGGCCTTCGACGCCGTCAAGGCCGGCATCGAGCAGGAGGTCGACGTCGTCATCCTCGACACCGCCGGTCGCCTGCACAACAAGGTCGGCCTGATGGACGAGCTCGGCAAGATCAAGCGGGTGGTGGAAAAGACCTCCGAGGTCGACGAGGTCATCCTCGTCCTCGACGCCACCACCGGGCAGAACGGCCTCAAGCAGGCCGAGGCCTTCGCCAAGGAGGTCGACATCACCGGCATCGCCCTGACCAAGCTCGACGGCACCGCCAAGGGTGGCATCGTCGTCGCCATCCAGCGCGCCCTCGGCGTCCCGGTCAAGCTGGTCGGCCTGGGCGAGGGCCCGGACGACCTCGCGCCGTTCGACGCGGTGGCCTTCGTCGATGCGATCGTCGAGTAGTGGTCTCGCAGCACCCGAGCGGGAGCCCGTCGCCTCAAGAGGCGGCGGGCTCCTCGGCATACGTCGTCGGTCGTCGCCCCACGGCCGCGGAGCTCGAGCTGGCCCGGGGGCGGGCCATCGCCGACCTGCTGCCGGACCCCCTGCGCCTCCTGGTCGTCGGCATCAACCCGTCCCTGTGGTCGGGGGCCGTGGACGCGCACTACGCCCGGCCGGGCAACCGGTTCTGGCCGGCGCTGCACCGGGCCGGGTTGGTCCCGCGGGTCATCGACCCGAGCGCGGGGCTGGCGGCCCACGACCGGGTCGCCCTGTGCGACAGGGGGATCGGTATGACGAACCTGGTCGCCCGGGCCACGGCGCGCGCCGACGAGGTGAGCCCGGACGAGCTGCGTGCCGGCCTCGAGCGGCTCGCGACGCTGGTGGGGGAGCGGGGTCCTGCGGTCGTGGCGTTCGCCGGGATCTCGACCTACCGCATCGCCTTCGGGGTCCGGCAGGTCGAGCGCGGACGACAGCCGCAGCGCTGGCGCGGGGCGATCGTGCACGTCGTCCCCAACCCCAGCGGGCTCAACGCCCACGACACGGTGGACTCGATCGGGCTGGCGCTGCGGGCGGCCGGGGCGGACGCGGGCCTGGTGCCGCCGATGGGCGGGCACTGGGGCGGCGAAACCCGAGGTTAACCGGGGAGTCGTCGGGTTAACGTCGCGGAAACACGCTGGCGACGCGTCACGAAACGCGGCCCCACCAGGGTGGAGCCCATGGACGCGATCAACACCGGCGACACCGCCTGGGTCCTCGTCAGCGCCGCGTTGGTGCTGCTCATGACCCCCGGTCTCGCCTTCTTCTACGGCGGCATGGTGCGCTCCAAGAGCGTGCTCAACATGATGATGATGAGCTTCGCGGCGATGGGGATCGTCGGCGTGCTCTGGATCCTGGTCGGCTACTCGATGGCCTTCGGCGACAGCATCGGCGGGGTGCTCGGCAACCCCCTCGAGTTCGCCGGGCTCAACCACATGCTCAACCCCGACTCGGTCGTCGGCACCGTGCCCTCGACGGTCTTCGCCGGCTTCCAGGCGGCGTTCGCGATCATCGCGGTCGCGCTGATCTCCGGCGCCATCGCGGACCGCGCACGGTTCGGCGCCTGGTGCGCCTTCGCGGCCGTGTGGTCGCTGCTCGTCTACTTCCCGGCCGCGCACTGGGTGTTCTCCTTCGACGGCGTCGTCTCCGAGCGCGGCGGCTGGATCGCCAACACGGTCAAGGCGATCGACTTCGCGGGGGGCACGGCGATCCACATCAACGCCGGCGCGGCGGCCCTCGCCCTGGCGCTGGTCCTCGGCAGGCGTCGCGGCTTCGGCAAGGACCCGATGCGGCCGCACAACCTGACGCTGGTCATGCTCGGCGTGGGCCTGCTGTGGTTCGGCTGGTTCGGCTTCAACGCGGGCTCCGCCCTCGGCGCCGGCCCCCTCGCCGGCATCGCCTGGATCAACACCCTCGGCGCCACCGCCGCCGGCATGTGCGGCTGGCTGCTCACCGAGCGGCTGCGTGACGGTCACGCGACCTCCCTCGGTGCGGCCTCGGGCGTCGTCGCGGGCCTGGTGGCCATCACCCCCGCGTGCTCCACCGTCAGCCCGGTCGGCGGGATCGTCATCGGCCTCGTGGCCGGCATCGTCTGCGCCTACGCGGTCGGGCTGAAGTTCCGTCTCGGCTTCGACGACTCGCTCGACGTCGTCGGCGTCCACCTCGTCGGCGGGCTCGTCGGCACCCTCGCGGTCGGCTTCCTCGCCACCGACGCGGCGCCGGTCAACACCGTCAACGGCCTCTTCTACGGCGGCGGGGTCGACCAGCTGTGGCGCCAGGCCGTCGGCGCGGTCGCGGTGATGCTCTACTCCTTCGTGGTCAGCTGGGTCATCGCCAAGGTCATCGATGTCACGATGGGCTTCCGGGCCAGCGACGAGGACGAGCTGCAGGGCGTCGACCAGACGCAGCACGCCGAGACGGGCTACGACCTGACCCCCATCGCCATCGGTCGTCGCCCCGGCACGGCCGCCCCGCTCGCCGACGCCATCGGTGCCAGCTCGCACTGGGGCCAGGGCACCCGCACCACGGAGGACGTGAACTCATGAAGCTGATCACCGCCATCATCAAGCCCCACATGCTCGACCCGGTCAAGGAGGCCCTGGAGGCCTTCGGGCTGGCCGGGATGACGGTCAGCGAGGCCTCGGGCTACGGCCGGCAGCGCGGCCACAGCGAGGTCTACCGCGGTGCCGAGTACACCGTGGACTTCGTCCCCAAGCTGCGCCTGGAGCTGCTGGTCGACGACCGCGACGCCCAGGACGTCATGGACCTGGTCGTGCGGCAGGCGTCCACCGGACGCATCGGCGACGGCAAGGTCTGGTCCGTGCCGGTCGAGGACGTCGTCCGGGTCCGCACCGGCGAGCGCGGGGTCGACGCGCTGTGACCTCGCCCGTCGGTCCGGGGCGCGGGGAGACCGGTGTGGCACCAGCGCCAGCACCAGCAGGAGCAGATGGAGCAGGTATGACGACCGCCACCGCGTCCACCGCCGCTGCCGGCCCGGCTGCCCCCGCCACCCTGCGCGACCGACGCCTGAGCCTGGCCGGCACCCGCGAGCACTCCGCTCGCGGGGCCGGCCGGGCCCGTCGGGAGGCCGTGACGGCGCTCACCGACGTGACCCTGCGACGGCTGTGGGCCGAGGCGACGTCCGGTCGTCTGCTGCCCGGCGTCGCCCTCGCCGCGACGGGCAGCCTCGCGCGCGGCGACGGGGGACCCCTGTCGGACCTCGACCTGGTCCTGCTCCACGAGGGGCGTGTCCCGCAGGGGGAGCTCGCCGCCCTCGCCGACCGCCTCTGGTATCCCCTCTGGGACAGCGGGCTCGGCCTCGACCACTCCGTGCGGTCGCTGGCGCAGTGCCGCAGGGCCGCGACCGACGACCTCACCGCGGCGGTGGGCCTGCTCGACCTGCGCCTGCTCGCCGGGGACGAGGAGATCGTCACCGCGGTGCGAGCGGCCCTCGCCCACGACTGGCGCGCCAACGCCCGCATGCGGCTGCCGGAGCTCGTCGAGTCCGCCCGGGCGAGGCACGCGCGGTTCGGCGACCTGGCGCAGAGCCTGGA
Source organism: Arsenicicoccus cauae (assembly GCF_043162025.1). Taxonomy (NCBI): domain Bacteria; kingdom Bacillati; phylum Actinomycetota; class Actinomycetes; order Micrococcales; family Intrasporangiaceae; genus Arsenicicoccus; species Arsenicicoccus cauae. Next base: position 2,074,713 of record NZ_CP171001.1, read on the forward strand.
CCCCGACCTCAAGGAGGCCAGGGGCGGGCTGCGGGACATGACGATCCTGCGCGCCCTCGCGGTGGCCTGGCTCGCGGAGCGGCCACGCGGGGAGGTGCTCGCGGCCTACGACCGGCTCCTCGACGTCCGCGATGCCCTGCACGTGGTCACCGGCCGCGGGCGGACGCGGCTCAACCTGGCGGACCAGGATGCCGTGGCGGCGCTGACCTCCGAGCCCGACAGCGACACGATGCTCGCCGGCGTGACCACCGCCGCTCGAGCCGTCGCGCACGACCTCGACGCCGCGCTGCGCAGCGCCGGGCAGGCGCAACGGGCCCGGACCCTCCGGGTGCGCACGCGCCGCCCCGTCCTGACCCCCCTCGGCCATGGCCTGCACGCCCACGACGGAGAGGTCGTCCTCGGGCCGCGGGTGGACCCCGCGCGGGACGCCCTCCTGCCCCTGCGGGCCGCGGTCGCGTCGGCGAGAGCCGGTATGCCGCTGGCCCCCGCCACCGCGGCCAACCTCGCGAGCCGCTGCCCCGACCTGCCGGTGCCGTGGCCCCAGGACGCCCGTGACCTGCTCGGCGACCTGCTCGCCGCCGGCCCCGGGCTCGTCGCCACCTGGGAGGACCTCGACCAGGCCGGGTTGGTCAGCCGCTGGCTCCCCGAGTGGGACGACGTGCGGAGCCGCCCACAGCGCAACGGGATCCACCGTCACACCGTCGACCGCCACTGCGTCGAGACCGCTGTCGAGGCGTCCCGGCTCGCCCGCGAGGTGGCCCGCCCCGACCTGCTGGGTGTGGCCGCCCTCCTGCACGACCTCGGCAAGGTGGCCGGGGCCGGGGACCACAGCGAGGAGGGCGCGACCCGGGCGCGCCCGGTGCTCGAGCGGTGGGGCTACCCGCCGGACGAGGTCGACACCGTGGTGGCGCTGGTGCGCCAGCACCTGACCCTCGTCGAGCTGGCCACCCGGCGCAACCCGGACGACCCGGCTACCGTCACGGCCGCCGTCGAGGCGGTCGCCGGCGATCCCGAGCGCCTCGCCCTGCTGCGGGCCCTCACCGAGGCCGACGCCCGGGCGGCGGGGGAGCAGGCCTGGTCCGGCTGGCGGGAGTCGCTGCTCGCCCGGCTCGTCGCCGGCACCCGCGCACGCCTCGACGGCACCTCGGCGCCCACCCCCGACATCGCCGAGTCGGACCCGGCCCAGGTCGTGGTCCCCTCGGCCGCCGCCGCGGAGGTCGAGGCCGGCCGACCCTGGGTGGGCGTCGAGCGCGAGGGGTCGGTGGACCGGGTCAGCGTCGTCTGCCCGGACCGCCCAGGCCTGTTCGCCGACCTGGCCGGGCTCCTCGCCGTGCACGGCCTCGAGGTCCGCAGCGCCGCCATCCGCACCATCGGCGGACTGGCGGTCGACGACTGGCACGTCGTGTCGCCCTCGCAGGACCCGGTCGACGTCGCCGTCCTCCGACGCGCGCTCACGCGGCTGGCCGCCGGGGACCGCTCCCCGCTCGCGGCCCTGGACCGGCGCACGCATCGGCGCGCCCTCACCGCCAGCTCCCGCGCCGCCTCGGCCGCGCCCGGACAGACCCGCGTGCTCGTCGTGCCGGCCGGCGGCACGGACGCCACGGTGCTCGAGGTCCGGGCCGGCGACGCCTTCGGCCTGCTGCACGACCTGGGGCGGGCCCTGACCGCCGTGGGGGTCGCGGTGCGCAGCGCCCACGTGGCGACCTACGCCGGGCAGACGCTCGACACCTTCTACCTCACTGACGCCGCCGGCGAGCCCCTGTCGCCGGGCCTCGTGGGGCGGACGGTCTCCGCCCTCATCGACGCCTGCGACGGCGGCTCGTGAGGGGCCCCGGGCGGGCGGCATACGGCCCGGGGCCGAGGTTCGGCCGCCGTCGCCTGGTCGGCAGCCGACCCGTCACCCGTTAGCCTTGTCTGGTGTTCACGAGCCTCTCCGACCGCCTGACAGACACCTTCCGCCACCTGCGCAGCAAGGGCCGGATCACGGAGTCCGACGTCAACTCGACGATCCGCGACATCCGGGTCGCCCTGCTCGACGCCGACGTGGCGCTGCCCGTGGTCCGGCACTTCACCGGGGCGGTGCGGGAGCGGGCGCTCGGGGCCGAGGTGCACGAGGCCCTCAACCCCGCCCAGCAGGTCGTCAAGATCGTCAACGACGAGCTCGTCACCATCCTCGGCGGCGAGACCCGGCGCATCGCCTTCGCCAAGCAGCCGCCGACCGTGATCATGCTCGCGGGCCTGCAGGGCTCCGGCAAGACGACGCTGGCGGGCAAGCTCGCCTACTGGCTCAAGGACCAGGGGCACACCCCGATGCTGGTCGCCGCCGACCTCCAGCGCCCCAACGCGGTGACCCAGCTCCAGGTCGTGGGGGAGCGCGCCGGCGTGCCGGTCTACGCGCCCGAGCGCGGCAACGTCTCCGGCTACGACGCGGCGATCGAGAGCCGCTCGGGCACGCAGGGCTTCGGCGACCCCATCGAGGTCGCGCGCCGGGGCGTCGAGGAGGCCCGTCGCCAGCAGCGCGACGTCGTGATCGTCGACACCGCCGGTCGCCTGGCGATCGACGAGGCCCTCATGCGGCAGGCCTCCGACATCCGGACCGCGATCGACCCCGACGAGGTGCTCTTCGTCATCGACGCCATGATCGGCCAGGCCGCGGTGGAGACCGCCGACGCCTTCCAGCGCGGGGTGGACTTCACCGGCGTCGTGCTCACCAAGCTCGACGGCGACGCCCGCGGCGGCGCGGCCCTCTCGGTCGCCCAGACCACCGGGCGACCGATCATGTTCGCCTCGACGGGTGAGGGCGTCAAGGAGTTCGAGGTCTTTCACCCCGACCGCATGGCGAGCCGCATCCTCGACATGGGCGACGTCCTCACCCTGATCGAGCAGGCCGAGCGGGCGTTCGACCGCCGCCAGGCCGACGAGATGGCCCGCAAGTTCATGGCGGAGGAGGACTTCACCTTCGACGACTTCCTCCAGCAGATGGCCGCCATCAAGAAGATGGGCAACCTCAAGTCCATGCTCGGCATGATGCCGGGGATGAACCAGATGCGGGACGCCATCAACGCCCTCGACGAGCGGGAGTTCGACCGGGTCGAGGCGATGGTCCGCTCGATGACGCCGTTCGAGCGCACGCACCCCAAGCAGATCAACGGCTCCCGGCGCGCCCGCATCGCCCGCGGCTCCGGAGTGCAGGTGTCCGAGGTGAACGCCCTGCTCGAGCGCTTCACCGAGGCGCAGAAGATGATGCGTCAGATGCGTCGCGGCGGCGGCATGCCGGGCATGCCCGGGCTGCCCGGCGGCAGCAAGAAGGGCAAGCAGGCCCCCCAGCGCAAGAAGGGGAAGTCGGGCAACCCGGCCAAGCGCGCGGAGCAGGAGCGCGCGGCGGCGGACAAGGCCAAGGCGGCCAAGGGTAACGCGTTCGGGTCCGCGTTCGGCGCGGACGGCGCAGGCGGGGCGGACGGCGCCGGGTTCGACGCCTCCCAGCTGCCCAAGGGCTTCGACTCGTTCCTCGGCCGGTGACGCCCGCCGCCCGGCCTCAGGGCTGGCGCGGCTTGAGGATCGGGGTCGCTACCGCCGAGCGCAGCCCCGCGGTGGCGCCGGACGAGCTCGTGACGCGCCAGTTGCGCTCCTTGTCCACGTCAAAGATCACCACGGCCTGCACGTTGCGGTAGCCCGTGCGCATCCGCGCGAAGGCGTCCAGCCACCAGGCGGCTTTGCTCTGGCCACGCGGGGCGCTGACGGCGACGCTGGACACCCCCGCCGAGGCGGGGTCGGCGGACGAGATCTCGCAGATCCAGACCGGCTTGCGCGGTGCCAGCGCCACGAGACGCTGGTACTGCGCCGCATAGACGTCGTCGAAACTGCGCCACCCGAGGTTGCGGGCCTGGGTCGTGCCCCAGTTGTAGCCGTCGAGCCCGAGGATGTCGACGACGTCGTTGCCGGGATAGATCGTGCGGACGTCCGTGGTCCCGGCATACGTGTCGGTGGTGGGGTTGAAGGCCCAGCGGACGTTGGTGGCCCGCTCCTGACGAAAGATCGTGACCGCGCGGCGCCAGGCGGCCTTGAACTGGGCCGGGGTGCCGCCGCGGCTCTTGGCCGCGCCGGTGGTGGGCTGGTGGGCGACCCAGTCAGCGTTCATCTCGGCCCACGGCCGCAGCACCACGGGGCGCCCGTAGGCCCGCAGGGTGCGGGCCTTGGCGCGAAGCACGGCGTCGCCCCGGCCGCTGGACCAGTACGCGAAGCTGCCGTAGTCCTCGAGGGACCAGGCGACGAGCAGGGTGCGGGTCGCACCCATGGCCCGGTCGCTCGGGTAGGGCCAGTAGGGGTCGTCCCCGCGTCCGCGAAAGACGGACGCGATGGCCATCGGTCGTCCGACGGCCGAGGCCGTGCGGTCGAGCACGCGGGGGTCGCGGTCCATCCCCTGGCTGTAGGCGCCGAAGGCCAGAGGGATGGTCGAGGTGACGGCCGTCGGCTGCGCCGCGGAGGTGGCCGCCGAGGCCTGGGGCTCCGGGGTGCCGGGCAGCAGCGCGGGTGCGCTCACGACGGCTCCCGTCGCCAGGGCGACGGCGGCGAGGAGGGCGCGGCGGGGGGCGGCAGGGTGACGGACGGTGACCATGCACATATGCTACGCACGGTCACCATCCATCACGCTCCGTATGTCGTTTTGCCCTGTCTCGGTCAGGCGGACTGGTCGAGCATCGCCGCACGGGCCCGGGCAGCCCTGCCGCGGTAGACCGGGGCGATGCGCTTGACGGCCGACGCGGCCGCCACGAGCGCGAAGGCCCCCATGGCGAGGTAGAGGCTCTCGAAGCCCGCGTAGGTCAGACCTCCGCCGACACCGGCGGCGAAGACGGGGGTGGCTGGGTTGTTGTACATGGGTCACCATGTCCTTTCGGTTCGTGTGATGGCATCTGCATAGGCCTTGGCGTGGGTCGCCTGGAGGAAGAAGTCGAACGGCAGCTCGTACATCGTGGCGGACAGCAGCTGTTGGCGAAGTCCCTTGTCGCGCACCGTGACGAAGCGCTCGACGCAGAAGATCGCGGTGATCCCCAGCCAGATCGGCTGAAGCATGAAGTGCCCGAGCGCGAGCGTCAGGGCGACGTCGGCGAGGTACAGGGCGGTGATGACGACGCCGAGCATCGTCAGGAGCTGACGACCCCAGTAGGGGCGCGTCACGCGCGTCACGCCGTACTGCACGCAGTTCTCGACCGCGCCGCGCTTCCACCTCAGGCGCTGCTGCCACAGCTCGCGCCAGGTGGACATGGCCTCGGTCGTCAGCAGGCAGTTCGGGGGCGCCAGCAGCTCGTAGCCGAGGTGCATGATCGCGAAGGACAGCTCGTTGTCCTCGGTCAGGACGCGGGGGTCGTAGATGCCGCCGCGGCCGTCGCCCTGCGGCAGCCGCCCGTCGAGGCGTGCCCTGCTCAGGTCCTGCAGCATCGTGGCGCGGAACATCGCGGCGGTGCCCGTGACGACCAGGCACTTGCCGTCGAGGCGGCGCACGTCCCGGGCGTAGCGAGCGTACTCGTTGTCCTGGAGGTGCTGCAGGAACCGGGAGTTGGCGTTCCACGCGACGCGGCTCCACCGCTCCGCGAGCGGCTCGCTGCGTCGGGTGCGCTCGTGCTGAACGGCCGGCTGCGCCCGGAAGGTCCCCCCGACGGCCCCGAGGTGGTCGTGCCGGGTGAGGTAGCCCGCGGCGTTCTCGAGGAAGTGCGGGTCGAGGGCCGAGTCGGCGTCCTGGACGAAGACGAGGTCGCCCTCGCCGAGGGTCGGCAGGAGGGTGTCGAGGACCTGGTTGAGGGCGCCGGCCTTCTTGTCCGTGTTGCCGACGGTCTCCACGACCGTGACTCCCATCGCGCGGGCGATCTGCACGGTCGCGTCCGAGCAGTTGTCGGCGATGACCGTCACGGTGTGGGGCTGGTAGGTCTGGTCCTGCAGGGCCAGGAGGGTCGTCCTGATCCCGGCCTCCTCGTCGTGGGCGGGGATCAGCACGTGGACACGACCGAGGCGGGGCTCGCCCACCGTCGCCTGGGCGCGCTGCGCGCCGGCGGGGGCGTCGACCTCGGAGCTCCAGGGGGCGAGGGTGGGGGACATGATGACCGCTTCTCACGTGGGGGCTGGGCCCCACCTGGGTGGCGGGGCCTCATCAGGTTCCAGTAGCGAGGACAGCGGGGTTGGGGCATCGCGTCGGGCTCTACCGGCTCGGGCGGCAACTACTTCGGAGGGTCGAAGCGTGCAGTCTCTGCGTAACCTGACCAGCGACTTCGCCGGTACGCCCGGTGAGGTCAGTACTGTGTTCAGGTGGCTGCGCCGCGATGCTCCAGGCGGCCGTGCCCGGTAGGGTCGCCCGCATGAGCATTGCACCGCTGCACCTCGCCGGCCCGGTCCTGGTCGGCCCCGACGACGTGCGTGACGAGCTGTGGGTGGTGGACGGCCGGGTGACCTTCGTCCGGCCGACGGCGCAGTGCCAGACGGTCCGGGGCTGGGTGCTCCCCGGGCTGGTCGACGCGCACTGCCACGTCGGTCTGGGCCAGCACGGGCCGGTCGACGCCGACACCGCCGAGCGGCAGATCACCGCGGACCGCGCGGCCGGCACGCTGCTGATCCGCGACGCCGGGTCGCCCGCGGACACCCACTGGATCGACGACCGTGAGGACCTGCCCGTGGTGGTCCGGGCCGGCCGGCACATCGCCCGCACCCGGCGGTACATCCGCAACTACGCCGACGAGGTCGAGCCGGACGGTCTCGTGGCCGCGGTCCGCACCCAGGCGCGACGCGGGGACGGCTGGGTCAAGCTCGTGGGGGACTGGATCGACCGCGCGACCGGTGACCTGGCACCCTGCTGGCCGCAGGAGGCGGTGACGGCCGCGATCGCCGTCGCGCACGAGGAGGGCGCCCGGGTCACCGCGCACTGCTTCGGGGAGGAGGTGCTGCCCCAGCTCGCCGCCGCCGGCATCGACTGCGTGGAGCACGCCACCGGCCTGCGCGGCGCCGTCGTGGACGACTTCGCTCGGCAGGGCATCGCCATCGTGCCGACCCTGGTCAACATCGCCACCTTCCCGCAGATCGCCGAGCCGGCCCGGGCGAAGTTCCCCGACTACCACCGCCACATGCTCGACCTGTACGCCCGGCGCCACGACACCGTCCGCGAGGCGTGGGAGGCCGGCGTCCCGATCTATGTCGGCACCGACGGCGGCGGCTCGCTGCCCCACGGCCTCGTGGGGTCCGAGGCGCGCGAGCTGCGCCAGGCCGGTATGCCGGCCACCGCCGTCCTGGACGCGATCACCTGGGGCGCGCGCCGCTGGCTCGGACGTCCCGGCCTGGAGGAGGGCGCCCAGGCCGACCTGTGCGTGTATGCCGCGGACCCGCGCGTGGACCTGGACATCCTGTCGTTCCCGTCCGTCGTGGTGCTGCGAGGCGCCGTCGTCGCGGGTGGGGGACCCGCCTGATCCTGGGTGATGCCGGCACGCGAGACGTAACGCGGGTCACACCTTGCCTTCATATCTTGACGACATACGGTCTGCCATGGACAGTGGGCGCATGGTCGTCGAGGACGCCTCCCGTCGGGCTGCCCGCCCCGGGTCCGGGTCACCCAGCGCGCTGCGGCGCGCCAACACCGAGCGTCTCGTGGCCGTCCTGCGCTACCGCGGCCCCAGCACCCAGGCCAGCCTGGCCCGCGCCACCGGGCTGTCCCCGGCCACCGTGTCCAACCTGGTCCGGATGCTCGCCGAGAACGGCCAGGTCGTCACCGGCACCACCACCGCCAACGGCCGCCGCGCGGTCGAGGTCTCGTTGGCCGAGCAGCACCGCTCCGTGGCCGCCGGCATCGACGTGGGGCGCCGGCACGTGCGGCTGCTCCTCGTCGCCGGGGACGGCGAGGTGCTGGCCGAGAGCTTCGAGGGGTTGCCGGTCGGGCACTCGCTGCAGGCCTGCTTCGCGCTGGTGGACGAGCTGCTCGACCGCGCCCTCGCCGAGGTCCCGCTGGAGCGCGCCGACCTGGTGGGCGCGGGGGTCGGCATCCCCGGACCCATCGACGCGCGGACCGGGCTGGTCGGCCATGCCGCCCTGCTGCCCGAGTGGGTCGGCCTCCACGTGCGGCAGGCCCTGGAGGACCACCTGCAGCTGCCCGTCACCGTGGACAACGACGCCAACCTCGGGGCGCTCGCCGAGGCGCGCTGGGGGGCGCACGCCGGCGTCCCCGACCTGGCGTACGTCAAGGTGGCGAGCGGCATCGGGGCGGGGCTGATCCTCGGCGGCCAGCTCCACCGCGGCCACATCGGCATCACCGGCGAGATCGGTCACCTGCAGGTCTCGCCCTTCGGCCAGGTGTGCCGGTGCGGCAACCGTGGCTGCCTGGAGACCGTCGCGGCCGTGCCGACGCTGCTCGCCGGGCTCGAGGCCTCGGTGGGGCGCACCCCGCGCACCTCCGAGCTGCTGCACCTGGTCCAGAGCGGGGACCTCGCCGCGCTGCGCGTGCTGGAGGACGCCGGGCTCGTTCTCGGTCAGGTCCTGGGTGGCCTGTGCAACCTGCTCAACCCTGCCGTCATCGTGCTCGGCGGGCCGTTGATGCCGGTGGGGGACCTGCTCCTCGCGGCGGTGCGCCGCGGCCTGGAGCGGGCCACGACCCCCGTGGTGGCCGCGGCCACCACGGTGACGCTGGAGTCGCTCGGAGCCCGGGCCGAGGCGCTCGGTGCCGCTGCCGTGGCGCATGCCGCCGAGCGGGTGAGGCGTTAGTCACGATCGCGCAACTCGCCGCGTTCCGGAGTTGACGGGAGCAGGTCGCGGCGACTTCACTTCTTAAACGAGTGATGGTGTCGATGCCATCAGGTCGCGAGGAAGGGACCCCCAATGGCGAGCACGGCGACGACGCCGTACCTGCTGGAGATGGTGGACATCACCAAGCAGTTCCCGGGCGTGAAGGCGCTCGACCAGGTCAACCTGCGCGTGCGCACCGGCGAGGTCCACGCGATCTGCGGCGAGAACGGTGCCGGCAAGTCGACCCTGATGAAGGTGCTGTCCGGGGTCTACCCGCACGGGAGCTACAGCGGGAGCATCCTGCTGGACGGCCGCGAGGTGGAGTTCAAGGACATCCGCGCCAGCGAGCACGCCGGCATCGTGATCATCCACCAGGAGCTCGCGCTGATCCCCGAGCTGTCGATCGCGGAGAACATCTTCCTCGGCAACGAGGCCTCCCGCGGCGGTGTCATCGACTGGGTCGGCACCAACCGCCGTGCGCGGGACCTGCTCGACATGGTCGGGCTGCGCGACGACCCCGAGACGCCCATCAAGAACGTCGGCGTCGGCAAGCAGCAGCTCGTCGAGATCGCCAAGGCGCTCAACAAGGACGTGCGGCTGCTCATCCTGGACGAGCCCACCGCCGCCCTCAACGAGGAGGACTCCCAGCACCTGCTGGACCTGCTGCGCGGCCTGCGCGAGCGCGGCATCACCTGCATCATGATCAGCCACAAGCTCGGCGAGATCGCCGCCATCGCCGACTCGATCACGATCATCCGCGACGGCCGCTCCATCGAGACCCTCGACGTCGCCGCGGGCGGGGTCGACGAGGACCGGATCATCCGCGGCATGGTCGGGCGCCCGCTGGACTCACGCTTCCCGGACTACACGCCCCAGATCGGGGAGACCCTCCTGGAGGTGCGCGACTGGACCGTCGAGCACCCGCAGATCCCCGGCCGCCTGGTCTGCAAGGGGTCGAGCTTCACCGTGCGCGCCGGGGAGATCGTCGGCTTCGCGGGCCTGATGGGAGCCGGTCGCACCGAGCTGATGCGCTCGTTGTTCGGCCACTCCTATGGTCAGTTCCTCGGCGGCGAGGCCTTGCTGCGCGGGCGCCGGCTCAGGCTGAGCTCGGTGCCGACCGCCATCAAGGAGGGTCTCGGCTACGTGACCGAGGACCGCAAGGTGCTCGGCCTCAACCTGCTCGACGACATCAAGGCCACCACCGTGTCCGCCAAGCTGGGCAAGATCTCGCCCAACGGCGTCGTGGACCGGCACAAGGAGTTCGACTTCGCCGAGCGCTACCGCACGTCGCTGCGCACCAAGACCCCGTCGGTCAACGAGGGCGTCAGCAAGCTCTCCGGCGGCAACCAGCAGAAGGTCGTCCTCGCCAAATGGTTGTTCACCGACCCCGAGGTGCTGATCCTCGACGAGCCCACCCGCGGCATCGACGTCGGCGCCAAGTACGAGATCTACGGCATCATCCAGCAGCTCGCCCTGCAGGGGAAAGGCGTCATCGTGGTCTCCTCCGAGCTGCCCGAGCTCCTCGGACTGTCCGACCGCATCTACACCATCTGCGAGGGCGCCATCACCGGCTGCCTCGACAAGTCCGAGGCCACCCAGGAGCAGCTGATGCGCCTGATGACCCTCACCTCGTCCACCCACGTGCCCACCGCCTGACCCGAAAGACGCCCGATGAACAAGCTCAAGCAGGTCTTCGGCGGTGACATCCGCCAGTTCGGCATGATCATCGCCCTCGTGGCCCTGATCGCCTTCTTCACGGTCCAGACGGACGGTCTGACCCTCAAGCCCGACAACGTCATCAACATCCTCCAGGGCAACGCCTACGTCCTCGTCCTCGCCATCGGGATGGTGCTCGTCATCATCGCCGGGCACATCGACCTGTCCGTCGGGTCGGTCGCCGCGGCCGTCGGGATCATGGTCGCCATCGCCATGCGCGACTGGCACCTCGCCTGGCCGCTCGCCATCCTCCTCGGCCTGGCGCTGGGCGCGCTCATCGGCGCCTGGCAGGGTTTCTGGGTCGCGTATGTCGGCATCCCCGCCTTCATCGTGACGCTCGCCGGCATGCTGATCTTTCGCGGGGTCAACCAGTTCATCGGCAAGTCCCTGACCGTGCCGGTGCCCGAGGGCTTCCAGAAGATCGGCTCTGGATACCTGCCCGAGGTCGGACCCGCGACCGGTTACAACAACCTCACCGTGGTGCTCGGCCTCGTCGCCTGCCTCGCGATCGTGGTCGGCGCGCTGCGCAACCGCGCCAACCAGAAGCGGATCGGCCTCCCGCTCGAGGACGGCGTCGTCCTCGGCATCCGGCTCGGCCTGATCTGCGCGGCCATCCTCGGGGTCACGCTCCTCATGGCCTCGGGCCCCACCGGCACCTCCTTCCCGATCTCCGGGCTGATCCTCGCGGCGCTGGTGCTGATCTACGGCTTCGTGTCGAGCCGCACCGTCATCGGCCGGCACGTCTACGCGGTGGGCGGCAACAAGCACGCCGCCGAGCTGTCCGGCGTCAAGGCCAAGAAGGTCAACTTCCTGGTCATGATGAACATGTCGATCCTCGCCGCGCTCGCCGGCATGATGTTCGTCGCGCGCTCGACCGCCTCGGGCCCCTTCGACGGCGTGGGCTGGGAGCTTGACGCCATCGCCGCCGTCTTCATCGGTGGCGCTGCGGTCTCCGGCGGCGTCGGCACCGTGGTCGGCTCGATCATCGGTGGCCTCGTCATGGCGGTTCTCAACAACGGCCTGCAGCTCATGGGCGTGGGCGCCGACGCCCAGTCCATGATCAAGGGTCTGGTGCTGCTGCTGGCAGTGGCCTTCGACGTCTTCAACAAGATGCAGGGGCGGCCGTCCATCATCGGCCACCTCACCCGCAAGGCCGGCCCGCGCACCCCAGCCACGGCCTCGCCTGCCGACGCCTCGGCCGCCACCCGGCCCGAGGCCTGAGCCCCACCCACCTCACCACACCAGAACGAACGACAAGGAAGTCACATGCGCAAGCTCACCACCACCGTGGTGGCCGCCTCCGCGGTCGCCCTCGCCCTGTCCGCCTGCGGCCGCGCCGAGCAGACCACCACCTCGACCCAGAGCAGCGGCGGCAGCGCGGCGGCCAAGGGCTTCGACCAGGGCGCCCTGATCGGCGTCTCGCTGCCCCAGAAGACCTCCGAGAACTGGGTCCTCGCCGAGAACCTCTTCAAGACCGATCTCGCGGGCGCGGGCTACAAGGCCGACGTGCAGTTCGCCAACAACGGCGTCTCCGAGCAGCAGAACCAGATCCAGTCGATGGTCACCAAGGGCGCCAAGCTCATCGTCGTCGGCGCCATCGACGGCTCCCAGCTGGGCACCCAGCTCAAGGCGGCCAAGGACTCCGGCGCGACCGTCGTGGCCTACGACCGGCTCCTGACCAACACCCCCAACGTCGACTACTACGTCGCTTTCGACAACTTCAAGGTCGGCGTGCTGCAGGGCAACGCGCTGCTCGAGGGCCTCAAGGCCAAGAAGCCGAGCGGCCCCTACAACATCGAGCTCTTCGCGGGCTCGCCGGACGACGCGAACGCCAAGGTCTTCTTCGACGGGGCGATGAGCGTCCTCGAGCCCAAGATCAAGGACGGCACCCTCAAGGTCGTGTCCGGTCAGACCTCCTTCAACCAGGCCGTGACCCAGGGCTGGAAGGCCGAGAACGCCCAGAAGCGCATGGACACCCTGATCGCCGGGTCCTACGGCTCCGCGCAGCTGGACGGCGTCCTGTCGCCCAACGACACCCTGGCCCGCGCCATCCTCACGTCGGCGAAGCAGGCCGGCAAGCCGACCCCGGTCGTCACCGGGCAGGACTCCGAGGTCGAGTCGGTCAAGTCGATCATGGCGGGGGAGCAGTACTCCACCATCAACAAGGACACCCGCAAGCTCGTCGCGGCGGCCATCGACATGACCAAGCAGATCCAGAAGGGCGAGAAGGTCACCGTCAACGACGAGAAGTCCTACAACAACGGCGTCAAGGTCGTCCCGGCCAACCTGCTCGAGCCGGTCATCGTGACCAAGGCCAACGCCAAGGAGGCCTACGCCAACGACCCGACCCTGTCGGCCCTGGTCAAGTGACGCCGAGGCCCGTATGACGGCGGGCCGCCGTCATCCGGGCCGAGGGTCCGACCCGGGAGCAGGGCGCCCCGCGGCCGAGTCGGTCGCGGGGCGCCCTGCTGCCGTCGTGGGGGCCGGTCGATCGCCGAGACCGGAGGGACCGCAGAGGCCGCGGAGACCGGAAAGGCGCATAAGACCAAGAAGTAGCAATCTGTGGTATTGTCGTAACTCTGCGTTAATTTCTGCGCAAGATAGGCCTGTGAGCCTTCGTGGATCCGGCGTCCGCGGTGTCCGCGGTGTCCGCGACGACACGGCGCTGCTGCGCGTGGGGCTGGCCGCCGGCGAGGCGGCCCTGCGCATCAAGCGCGCCGCCCGCGCGTGCCAGCGGCTGGCGCGCCTCGCCGAGACCGACCCCGACATCACCCTTGACACCACCGTGCAGTGCGCGGCCGACCTGGCGAACGAGCTGGGGTACCTCGGCGAGAACGACCCCGGTGCCGCGCTGCAGGTCGCCGGGGGCGATCTGCAGGTGATCACGCACCTGCCGCCCGGCCCGTGGTCCCTCGTCCTGGAGATCCAGGCGGAGCTGACCCGCGGCGAGGCGCTCCTGGCGCTCGGGGACCTCGACGGCGCAGCCGGGAGCGCCGCCTCCGCCCGCCGTTCCGCCACCCTGCCGCTGCCGGAGGACGACCTCGGCCTGCGGGTGCGCGCCGGGCTCCTCGCGCTCGATGGGCAGGTGGCGGTCGTGGAGGGCGACCTCGAGCGGGCCGTGACGCACTTCCGCGCGGCCCTGGACGCCGACGCCGACGGGGTGCTCGGTCTGCGGCCGCTCGTGCTGGCGCGGCTCGCGCAGGTCATGCAGGCGCTCGGCGACACCGAGCTCGGCCTCACCTACGTCGACCGGGCGCTCGCCTGCACGACCGTCCCCCAGTCGGACGCGGCCGTGGCCCGGCTGCACGGCATCCGGGCCGAGCTGCTCCTCGACGCGGATGACCTCGAGGGCGCCCTTGCCGAGAGCGAGCGCGGGGCCGAGCTGGTCGTCCACGCCGGGCTCGACCCCGCCGAGCACGTCCGCCGCGTCGCCGACGTCCGAGCCCGCCTCGGTGACCCGAGCGCCCCCGACACGCTGCGTCGGCTCGCGGACGACGAGCGGCGGGCGACCGGGGCACCGAGCCTGCCGACCCTGCTCGCCCTCGCCACGGCCCACCTGCGCTCCGGCGATGCAGAGTCGGCGGTGCGGGCCCTGGCGCCCTACCACCACGCCAGTTCCCTGCCACGGCCCCAGCGCGACGCCGTCTACGACCTGCTGACCGAGGCCGCCGAGCGCACCGGTGACGAGGCCGGTGCGCTGGCGCTGATGAAGGAGCAGCGCGAGGCGGCCCGCAGCGACGCCCGCGTCGGTTCAGCCTCACGGGTGCGGGACCTCGCCGACCGGCTCCGCATGGATCTGCTCCAGGCTGACCTCAAGGAGGCCCGCCGACGCGAGCAGCAGCTCACCCTGCTGGTGCGACAGCGCACGGCCGAGCTCACCTGGCGGGCCGCCCACGACGAGCTGACCGGGCTCTACAGCCGGGACGCGGTGCTCAGCCGGCTGCGCGAGCCGGCCGGGCCGGACACCTGGCGCACCGTGCTGTACCTCGACCTGGATCGCTTCAAGGTGGTGAACGACGCCCACGGCCACGAGGTGGGGGACGCCCTGCTCTCCGTCGTCGGACGACGCCTGGAGACCGCCGTGCTCGTCCTCTCCGGGCGCACGTGCGTCGCCCGCCTCGGCGGTGACGAGTTCTGCGTGCTCATCGACACCGAGGGGCCGCTGGACGGGGTGGCCACCGCCCAGCAGCTCGTGCAGGAGCTGTGCACGCCCGTCGACCTGCCGAGCCTCGGGCCGGTGCGGCCCCAGGTCAGCATCGGCGTCGCCCAGGCCGCGCCCGGCATGCCCCGGCCCGTCGGGGACACCGACCTCGACCTGCTGCGGGACGCCGACGTCGCGCTCAACCGGTCCAAGTCGCAGGGCGGCGGGGGGATCTATGTCTTCGGCCATACGGACCGGGAACAGGCGGTGCGCCGCTTCGAGGTGGAGCACCGCGTGCGCCGCGCCATCGAGGAGGGGCGCATCCTCCCGGCATACGACCCCATCGTCGACCTGCGCACCGGCGCGGTCGTGGGGGTGGAGGCCCTGTGCCGGATGGACGAGGACGGGCGGCTCGTGCGGGCCGCCGAGTTCATCGAGATCGCCGAGGAGTCCGGCCTGATCGACGCGCTGGGGCGGGTGGTGCTCGCCAAGTCCATCCGCGACCTCGCGGCGTCGGGCTCCCCGAGCTTCGTCGCGATCAACCTGGGCCCGCGCGAGCTGCGCCGCCCCGGCCTGCTGGACGACCTGCGGCGACGGACCACGGCGGCCGGCCTGGGCCTGGACCGGCTGGTGGTCGAGGTCACCGAGCGGTCCTTCGTCGACGTGGCCTCCCAGGAGGCGCAGGTGCTGCGAGACCTGTCGGACGCCGGGGTGCGGCTGGCGATCGACGACTTCAGCACGGGGCACAGCTCGATGGTCCACCTGTCGTGGATGCCGGTGCAGCTGCTCAAGATCGACCGGTCCCTGGTCGTGCGCGCGGCGCGCAGCCCCTGCGACCGCACGCTGGTCGCGGCGGTCATCTCGATGGCCCAGACCCTTGGGCTGTCGGTCGTCGCCGAGGGCATCGAGACCCCCGGGGCCGCGCGGGTGCTGCGCGACCTGGGCTGCGACCTCGCGCAGGGACACCTGTTCGAGGAGTACTCCCGGATCGCGGACATCCCAAGGACCTTCGACCTGGGTCGGCTGCTGTCCGACGACTGAGCCGGGATGTCGTCAGCATGCCGGGCGATCTGGCATCATGGACTCCCGTATGCGCCGTGGGCGGACCCTCTCACCGGTCTCGACGCGTCCATCGAGCCCGTCCAGCGCCTGTCCCCACGGTGTCGTGACGCGGGCTCACCCACACCACACCAAGGAGACACCACACTCGTGGCCGTCAAGATTCGTCTGAAGCGCATGGGCAAGATCCGTGCACCGTACTACCGCGTCGTCGTGATGGACTCGCGCACCAAGCGCGATGGCCGTGCGATCGAGGAGATCGGCATCTACCACCCGACGGAGCAGCCGTCGCGCATCGAGATCACCTCCGACCGCGTGCAGTACTGGCTGGGCGTCGGCGCCCAGCCCACCGAGCAGGTCCTGGCCCTGCTCAAGATCACCGGCGACTGGCAGAAGCACAAGGGCCTGCCGGGCGCCGAGGGCACCCTGCAGGTCAAGGAGCCCAAGAAGTCCAAGCAGGACCTCTACAACGAGGCCCTCCAGAAGGCTGAGCTCGAGCCCAAGGAGACGCCGCGCAAGAAGGCCACCAAGAACGAGGCTCCCTCCGAGCCGGCCCCCGAGGCCCCCGCGACCACCGACCCGGCAGAGGCGGCCGAGGCTGCGGGCTCCGCCGAGGCCGAGGAGGTCCCCGCGACCGAGTCCGTCGAGGCGGCTGCTCCGGAGTCCGACGAGAAGTCCGAGGCCTGATCGTGCTCGAGGAGGCGCTCGAGCACCTCGTCAAGGGGATCGTGGACCACGACGAGGACGTGGTGGTGCGCCACAAGGAGCTCCGCCGCGGTGAGGTGCTCGAGGTGCGCGTCCACCCGGACGACCTCGGGCGCGTCATCGGCCGCTCGGGCCGCACCGCCAGCGCCCTACGCACCGTGATGGGCGCCCTGGCCGGTGGCAAGCAGGTCCGCGTCGACATCGTCGACACGGACCGGGTGCGCTGAGCGCCCGGCATCACGCTCGAACGACCAGAGGCGTGCGCGGGACACCCCGTCGCACGCCTCTCGTCGTCTGCGGGGCTGCCCCGCACGAGCTCCACGAGGAGACGAGGAGAGAGTGCATGGACGTGGTCGTCGCCAGGATCGGCAAGGCACATGCGCTGCGCGGGGAGGTCACGGTGGAGCTGCGCACCGACGACCCTCGGGCACGGCTCGCGCCGGGCACCCGGTTGGCGACGCAGGCGCGCCGCGGCTCCGGGGTGCCCCGCGAGCTCACCGTGCGGACGGCTCGCGTCCACAACGGTATCTGGCTCCTGGCCTTCGAGGAGATCCCGGACCGCACCGGGGCCGAGTCCCTGCGCAACACCCTGCTGACCCTTGAGGTGGACGCCTCCGGGTCGGCGTCCCAGGACGACGACGAGGGGTGGTACGCGTCCGACCTGGTCGGCCTGCGCGCCGAGGACCCTGCCGGCGTCGTCGTGGGGGAGGTGGTGGCGCTGCACACCCGTCCCGTCCAGGACCTGCTCGAGGTGCGCCTCGCCGACGGTCGCACGGGGCTGGTGCCCTTCGTCGAGGCGTTGGTCCCCACCGTGGACGTCCCCGGGGGGCGGGTGGTCGTCGACGCCCCCGACGGGTTGTTCGACCTCGACGGGGAGTGACTGTGCGCATCGACGTCGTCTCGATCTTCCCGGAGTACCTCGCGCCCCTCGACCTCTCGCTCATCGGCAGGGCCCGGCGCGAGGGGCTGCTCGACCTCCACGTCCACGACCTGCGGTCCTGGACGACGGACCGGCACCGCACCGTCGACGACACCCCCTACGGCGGGGGCGCCGGCATGGTCATGACGCCCGAGCCCTGGGCCCAGGCGGTCGACCACCTCGCGTCGGTCGGTGACCGGTCGTACGCCGGAGCGCGGCCCCTGCTCGTCGTGCCGGGCCCCGGCGGGCGACGGTTCGACCAGGCGATGGCCCACGAGCTGGCCGCCGAGCCGTGGCTGGCGTTCGCCTGCGGGCGCTACGAGGGGATAGACGAGCGCGTCTACGACTACGCGGCCGAGGCGCTCGACGGTCGGGTGCGGGTCGTCTCGCTCGGCGACTACGTGCTCAACGGGGGCGAGGTGGCCGTGCTCGCCATCACCGAGGCCGTGGCCCGGCTGCTCCCCGGGGTGGTGGGCAATGCCGCGTCCCTCGTCGAGGAGTCCCACGAGGACGGGCTGCTGGAGTACCCCGTCTACACCAAGCCCGCCTCCTGGCGGGACCGCGGGGTGCCGCCGGTGCTGCTGTCCGGCGACCACGGCGCCATCGCGACCTGGCGTCACCGGCAGCGTCTGGAGCGGACCGCGGCCCGGCGGCCCGACCTGCTGGAGGCATCGGCGACCGTCACCGGCGACGACCCCCTCCCGATCCGCATCGCCACCCCCGCGGACGTGCCCGAGCTGTGGACCCTCACCCGGGCCTGCTGGGTGGACGAGGGGCGGCTCAACCACGCCCCCGACATCCCACCGCTGGTGGAGACGCTCGAGCACGCCCAGGCCGAGCTCGAGCGATGGCGCACCTGGGTGGTCCGGGACGGGTCCGGATCCGGCGCCGGTCAGGCGGGTCGGCTCATCGCGTCCGTGCGCGCCCGGCTCGTCGACGGCGACACCTGGGAGGTGGACCGGCTCATGGTCGCCCCCGACCTCGTCGGGCGTGGGATCGGCCGGCAGCTGCTCGCGCACGCGGAGGAGCAGGCGCCCCGCGAGGCCGCGCGAGCCTGGCTCCTCACCGGCGCCCTCAGCGAACGCAACCAGCGCCTCTACCGCAAGGCCGGGTACCGCCCCGTGCGGCGGCCGCGGCAGGGCATCCCGGGCACGGTCGAGCTGGACAAGGGGCTGCGCCGCTCCTGAGCGCGTCGCCCGGGGTCCGGCCGCGGAGCCCGTCGCCCGAGTTGGGGTCGGGGCCGCGGATCTGGCAGAATCGTGCCTTGCGTCTCGCGGCGATCATCCATGCCCCTGCCACAGGGGGAGGACCTGTCTGATGACAGGGACGCGGCAGCCGGGGGCGTCATACGACACCAGTCCGCGCCCACCAGGGCGCGGCCGACGGTGGGACGACCTGTGGCGGCCCCACGAGAAAGCGACATCGCATGAAGAAGCTGGCTGAGTTCGACGCCGCGAGCCTGCGCGACGACGTCCCCGAGTTCCGCGCCGGAGACACCCTCAAGGTCCACGTCAAGGTCATCGAGGGCACCCGCTCCCGCGTCCAGGTCTTCCAGGGCGTCGTGATCCGTCGCTCCGGCGGCGGCATCGGCGAGACCTTCACCGTCCGCAAGGTCTCCTTCGGCGTCGGCGTGGAGCGCACCTTCCCGCTGCACACCCCGGTGATCGACAAGATCGAGGTCATGACGCGCGGCGACGTGCGACGCGCCAAGCTGTACTACCTGCGGGACCTGCGCGGCAAGGCCGCCAAGATCAAGGAGAAGCGCGACACCACGGGCAAGCGCTGACCCTTTGGCTCACGAGGCCGGGGAGGCGCGCACAGCGGGGGCCAGTAGGCTGCCGCGGGTGCACCCCCGGACGACGATGCCGACCCCGACCGACACCTCGGTCGCGGTCGGCATCTCTCGTCGGAGCCGGCACCTGCTGGTGGTGGTGGTCCTCGCCTGGGTGGCGCTCGTCGCCGTCCGGACCTGGGTCGTCGACTGGTTCGTCGTGCCGAGCGGGTCCATGGAGCCGCTGCTGCGGCCCGGCGAGCGGATCCTCGTCGACAAGACGACGCAGGGCGTGCGACGCGGCGAGGTGGTCGTCTTCGACGGCACCGGCACCTTCGACACCGGCGGTGGGCCGCCGCTCCCCGTCCGGCTCCTCGGCCGGGCGTTCGGGGCCTCGCCCGGCCACCACCTCGTCAAGCGCGTGGTGGGCGTCGGGGGCGACCACGTGCGCTGCTGCGACGACCAGGGGCGCCTCACCGTCGACGGCCGCCCCCTCGACGAGCCCTACCTCCACGCGGGCGACACACCCAGCGAGGTGCGCTTCGACGTGGTGGTCCCGCCAGGCAGACTGTGGGTGCTGGGAGACCACCGCAGCCGATCGGCCGACTCGCGGTCGCGGCTGGGCTCCCCGGGAGGCGGGCTCCTGCCCGAGCGCGACGTCACCGGTCGGGTGATCCGCGTGCTGTGGCCCCCCGGCCACTGGCGCGCCGTGGCCGCCCGACCTGACCCGACGACCCCTGGAGGAACCCGATGACCGACGCGCGTGACGTGCACGAGGACCCGACGCCCGGTGGTGAGGCGGCGGGGTCCCGCAAGGGGGCCGCGTCGGCGGAGCGCGGCGGCGGGGCCGTGTCGTCCGGGCAGGACGCGGCAGGATCGCGCTCAGGCGCCTCGCGCTCCTCCGGCACGGGGTCCCACCTGATGCACGCGGTGCGCGAGTTCGTCATCGTCGTCGGGCTCGCCCTCGTCCTGTCGCTCGCCGTCAAGACCTGGCTGATGCAGGCCTTCTACATCCCCTCCGGGTCCATGGAGGACACCCTTGTCGAGGGCGACCGGGTGGTCGTGTCCAAACTGACCCCGAGGCCGTTCGAGCTGGAGCGGGGCGACGTCGTCGTGTTCGAGGACACCGGCCGGTGGCTGGTGCGGGCGCCCACGGCCGAGCGCTCGGGGATCGCCAACGTCCTGCACGAGACCTTCGTCTTCGTCGGTCTGCTGCCCAACGACTCGGACAGCCACCTGATCAAGCGTGTGATCGGCCTGCCGGGGGACAAGGTGACCTGCTGCACCCAGTCCGGCAAGCTGACCGTCAACGGCGCCGAGATCACCGAGAGCTACCTCAAGCCGGGTGACGCGCCGAGCGTCGAGCCATTCGACATCACCGTGCCCCAGGGACGACTGTGGGTGATGGGCGACCACCGCAGCGACTCGGGTGACTCCCGCTACCACGATCCCAGCCGCGACGGCAGCACGGGATCGGTCCCCATCGACGACGTCGTCGGACGTGCCGTCGCCGTCGTGTGGCCCTTCTCCGAGATGACCTGGCTCGGTCAGCCCTCGACGGTGTTCTCGGCCGTGCCCGACGCCAGATGACACCCCCCGCCACGTCGGCCTCGCGCAGGCCCAGCCTGAGGATCGAGCGGGCCCTCCAGCGCGGCCTGCCCGAGGGCCGGCAGGTCCTGGCGGCGATGGATGAGGTCGGCCGCGGTGCCCTGGCCGGGCCCGTGTCGGTGGGGGTCGTGCTGATCGACCTGTCCGTCGGGTCCGCACCCTCCGGCGTGCGCGACTCCAAGCTGCTGACGCCGGCCGCCCGCGAGAGGCTGGTGCCCCGCCTACGACGGTGGGCGCCGGCATACGGCGTGGGGCACGCGTCGCCGCTCGAGATCGACGAGGTCGGCATCATGGGTGCGCTGCGCCTCGCGGGGAGGCGGGCCATGGCCGCCGCCTGCGCCGGCGGGCTCGCCCCCTCCCTGGTGCTGCTCGACGGCAACCACGACTGGTTCACCGAGCCCGACCGGCTCGGTCTGCTGGGGGCCGTGGACGAGGACGTGATCCCGGTGCACACCATGGTCAAGGCCGACCTGCGGTGCTCGTCGGTCGCGGCCGCGAGCGTGCTCGCCAAGGTCGAGCGCGACGGCCTCATGGTGCGTCTGGCCGAGCAGGACGACGTGAACGACGCCTACGGCTTCGCCGCCAACAAGGGGTATGCCGCCCCGGGGCACCTCGACGCGCTGTCCCGCCTCGGCCCCTGCCGCCACCACCGCCGCTCGTGGCGGCTGCCTCGGCAAGGGGCCGTGGGTGATGATGGGACGAGGACCGCGGTGGCCGACGGCGCCGCAGCAGCCGAGCAGGGAGTGCAGGAGCGATGAGCGCAGAGGACCTCGAGCGGTACGAGACCGAGATGGAGCTCGCGCTCTACCGGGAGTACCGCGACGTCGTGGGGCTGTTCTCCCACGTCGTCGAGACCGAGCGTCGCTTCTACCTCTGCAACTCCGTCGACGTGCGGGTGCGCAGCGACGGGGGCGAGGTGTACTTCGACGTCACCATGGCGGACGCGTGGGTCTGGGACGTCTACCGCCCGGCCCGGTTCGTCAAGAACGTCCGGGTCGTGACCTTCAAGGACGTCAACGTCGAGGAGCTGGCCAAGTCCGACCTGGACCTGGCCAAGGACCCCGGCTTCCCGTCCTGACGGCACCGGACCTCGCGATCCCGAGGGTTTGTCCACAGCTCGACGCGTCCCCGCCGCGGTCGTCCACAGGGCGCAGGTCCGCCGGGTCGCCGTGCGCCGGGGGCGGCCAGGGTTGACCCCGTGCGGTCATGGTGGTCGCACGGGAGCGTGAGGTGTGGCCATGGCATGTGGATCCGGCCCGGCACGGCATCGGGCCGTCGGGGACTACGGCGAGCGGGTGGCGGCGCGCCACCTCGAGGCCCTCGGGATGACGGTGGTCGACCGCAACTGGCGGTGCGACCAGGGGGAGATCGACGTCGTGGCCGTGGCCCCGACCTCACCCCCCACCCTCGTGGTGTGCGAGGTCAAGACCCGCACGAGCGTGTCCTACGGCAGCCCGGTCGAGCAGGTGACGCAGCGCAAGGCGATGCGGTTGCGGCGCCTCGCCGTGCGGTGGCTGCAGGAGCACCCGGAGGTCACGTCCCCGCACGTCCGCGTCGACGTCGTGGGGGTCCTCGTGCCCCGCGCCGGCGCGCCGGAGGTCGAGCACCTCGAGGGGGTGCTGTCGTGAGCACCGGGCTGACCCGCGGCGTGACCCTGTCGGGGCTCGAGGGGGCCGTCGTCGATGTCGAGGCGGATGTCAGTCTCGGGCTGCCGGCCTTCACCGTGACGGGGCTCGCGGACACGACCGTCGGCGAGGCGCGCGACCGGATCCGGGCGGCGGCGAGCAACGCGGGCGTGCCCCTGCCGTCGCGTCGTCTCACGGTGAACCTGTCGCCGGCGTGGATGCCCAAGTCCGGCAGCGCCTTCGACCTGCCCATGGTCGTGGCTCTGCTGGCGGCCGCGCAGGAGGTGCCACCGAGCGTGCGCGGCGTGGTCCACCTCGGAGAGCTGTCGCTCGACGGGGCGGTCAAGGGGGTCCGCGGTGTCCTCCCGTGCGTCCGCGCCGCTGTGGACGCGGGGCACCGTCGGATCATCGTGCCCGCCGTCAACGTCCGCGAGGCGCGGCTGGTCGAGGGCGCCCAGGTGCTCGGGGTGCACCACCTCGCGGAGGTGGTGGCCTTCCACCGGGGCGAGCTGCTCCTGCAGCCCGAGAGCGAGGGCCCGGGTGACCAGCCCGTCCGCGACGAGCTCGACCTCGTCGACGTCGCCGGTCAGGGCGAGGGGCGCTTCGCACTGGAGGTGGCGGCCGCCGGCGGACACCACCTCTTCCTCAGTGGTCCGCCCGGCGCGGGCAAGACCATGCTGGCCGAGCGGTTGCCGGGCCTGCTCCCTCCGCTGCCGGACGACCAGGCGCTCGAGGTCACCTCCATCGCCTCGGTCATGAGCAGCGAGGCGGCGCCCCTGGGGCTGCTGCGGCGACCCCCCTACGTCGCCATGCACCACGGCGTGACGATGGCGGCCATGGTGGGTGGCGGGTCCGGCCGTCCCTCGCCCGGTGCGGTGACGGCTGCGCACCGTGGTGTGCTCTTCCTCGACGAGGCTCCTGAGTTCGCCTCCCACGTCCTCAACTCCCTGCGCCAGCCGCTCGAGTCGGGGACGGTGACGATCGGTCGGACCGATCGGATGCTGACCTTCCCCGCCCGCTTCCAGCTGGTCCTCGCCGCCAACCCGTGCCCGTGCGGCCGGGCCGTGGGCAAGGGCCTCGGCTGCACCTGCACCGTCAACCAGCGTCGTGGCTACCTCGGTCGGCTGGCGGGCCCGTTGCTCGACCGCATCGACCTGCAGCTGTCGGTGCCGGCGGTCTCCCGGCTCGAGCTCGTCGAGGCCGACCCGGAGCCCACGGCGGTGGTGGCCGCACGCGTGGCGCAGGCGCGCGCCGTCGCGGCGGAACGCTATGCGGGCGAACGCTGGTCGCTGAACGGCGAGGTGCCCCCCGGCCGGTTGCGCCGTGGCCCGCTGCGGCCCTCGCGCAGAGCCACCCGGCTGCTCGACCGCACGCTGGACCGGGGAGGGGTCACCTTGCGTGGCTACGACCGGGTGACCCGGGTGGCGTGGACGCTGGCCGATCTCGCCGGCCACGCGAGCCCGACCAGTGACGACGTCGATCAGGCACTGACCCTGCGCGGCGCGGCGGAGGTGGCGGCATGAGACCCGACGAGCTGCCCCGCGACGAGCGGACGGCCCGCGCCCTGTGGAGCAGGATCGCCGAGCCCGCCGACACCCGGGTCGCCGCGATGCTCGACGGTGTCGACCCCGTCACCGCCCTGCAGGGCCTGCTGCACGACGGCGAGGCCCGTCACGACGCGCTGCGCGACCGGCTCGCGGCCGCCGAGCCTGGACGCGACCTGGCCCTGGCAAGACGGTGCGGAGCGAGGCTGCTCGTCCCCGGCGACGACGAGTGGCCGCCTGGCCTGGACGACCTCCCGGTGGTCAGACGCCCCTACTGCCTGTGGGTCCGCGGGCCCGCGCCGCTCGCCGAGGCCATGGAGCGCAGCGTCTCGGTCGTGGGCTCCCGGGCTGCCACGGAGTACGGCCAGCGCGTGGCCGCCGACCTCGGCGCCGGCCTCGCGCAGCGGGGCTTCACCGTCGTGTCGGGAGCGGCCTTCGGGATCGACGCGGCCGCGCACCGAGGCGCGCTCGCGGAGGACGGGGAGACCGTCGCCGTGCTCGCCGGGGGCGTCGAGCGTCCCTATCCCGCAGCGCACGAGCGTCTGATCACCCGCATCGCCGAGACGGGGTCCGTGGTCAGCGAGGTGGCGCCCGGGTGCGCGCCCACGCGATCACGCTTCCTGCTGCGCAACCGACTCATCGCGGCGCTCAGCCAGGGCACCGTGGTCGTGGAGGCGGGCTATCGCAGCGGGGCGCTCAGCACGATGCGCGCCGCCGTCGAGCTCGTCCGGCCCGTGGCGGTGGTGCCCGGCCCCGTGACGAGCATGACGAGCGCGGGGTGCCACCAGGCCGTCCGCGATGGGATGGCCGAGCTGGTGACCGATGCGGCCGAGGTCGCCGAGCTGTGCGGGCGGATGGGCGTCGACCTGGCACCGGAGCGCAGGGCCCCGGTGCAGGAGCTGGACCTGCTGGGCCCCGTCGACGCCGCCGTGCGCGCCGCCCTGCCTGTCCGCAACCTCGCCCGCCTCGAGTCGACCGCGCTGGCCGCGGGCGTCACGGTGCCCGAGGCTCGGGCCGCGCTCGGCCGGCTCGTGACGCTGGGCCTGGCGGAGACTCGGGATGGGGGATACCGCCTGGGACCCGACGCACGCCGCCGCAGCACCGCGGGGCGGTGACAGCCGGCCGGTCGTGCCGGGACGTGTCAGCCGGACCGGAGATCCCGGCGCGTCTGCTCGGCGGTCCTTGCTCCCGATCACGCGGTTTGCGACCGTGAGCGGGTGGCCGAGGACCTGATCGAGCAGTTCGCGCAGCACCTGCGGGTGGAGCGTGGACGCTCTGAGCACACGGTGCGGGCCTATCTCGGTGACCTGCGGGCCCTGCGGGCGTACGCGCGGGAGGAGGGTGCCGAGGACCTGACCGACCTCGGGCTGACCGACCTGCGCTCGTGGCTGGCGCGTCAGGGGACGCAGGGGGCGGCCCGCGCCACGGTGGCACGCCGGGCGGCGGCGGTGCGGGCGTTCTATGCCTGGGCGACCCGCCGCGGGCACCTGCCGAGCGACCCGGCCGCCAGGCTGGCGTCGCCGCGGCGGACCCGCACCCTGCCGGGGGTGCTCGACCACGTGCAGGCAGACGCTCTGCTGCAGTCTGCGGCTGACGCTGCTGCGAGGCCCGGTCGACACGTCGATGCTGCGGCGGAGACCGACCAGCACGTCGACGCGCAGGGGGAGCCCGACCTCGGGCCCGGCGCCACGGGGGAGCCTGCCGGTGAGGGCCCCGCGGACCCGCCGGGTGAGGTCGACCCCCTGTCGTTGCGGGACGCCGCGATGGTGGAGCTCATGTACGCCAGCGGGATCCGCGTCAGCGAGCTCGTCGGGCTCGACCTGGACGACCTCGACCCGTCGACGCGGACGCTGCGGGTGCTCGGGAAGGGAGACAAGGAGCGCACGGTGCCGTACGGCGTGCCCGCGCAGCGCGCGCTGGACACCTGGCTGTCGCGGGGTCGACCGCAGCTCGTGACCCCGGCCAGCGGCCCGGCCCTGCTCCTCGGACGCCGTGGTCGGCGGGTCGACCCCCGTCAGGTGCGAGAGGTGGTCCACCGCCTGCTGGCGCGCGTCCCGGACGCGCCCGACCTCGGACCGCACGGGCTGCGGCACAGCGCCGCCACGCACCTGCTCGACGGCGGGGCGGACCTGCGCGTCGTGCAGGAGCTGCTGGGCCACTCGAGCCTGGCGACGACCCAGATCTACACGCACGTGTCGGTGGATCGGTTGCGGGCGGCCTATCGCCAGGCCCACCCGCGCGCCTGACCGGGTCCCCGAGGCGGTTGGTGAGCCACGAGCTCGGTGTGGGTCGTCCAGAGGGCGTGCGGGCGGCGGTTTGTGGGCTGGGGGCTGGGGGCTCGGCGTGGGTCGTGTGAGGGTGGGTCGGGCGGCGTTGTGGGAGCGGGGGACTCAGTCTGCGACGGTGCCCTCAGCGCAGCGGCAGCAGGACCAGGGGCCCGCGATCGATGAGGGTCATGGGGTCGACGTACGTCTCGCCCCGTCGTGCGCCCCAGTGCAGGCACGTGGTGGCGCAGTGGCTCGGGCCGGCGACCAGGACCGCGATCACCTGACCCCGCGCCACCCGGTCGCCGACCACGACGCGTGACGCGACGGGTTCGTAGGTGCTGCGGAGCCCTCCCGGGTGGTCGATGGACAGGACCGGACGGCCGGCGACCATGCCGGCGAACGCCACCACGCCGTCGTCCGGGGCGAGGACCGGCGTCCCCGCGGCGGCGAGCAGGTCGACGCCCCGGTGACCCGGGGCCCACGGCTGCGGCGGTCCGACGAACCGTCCGACGACGCGGAGTGGTCGCAAGGGTGGGTCCCACCGGCCGCGCGTGGGGCGCCCCGAGCTCGCGGGCGGCGCGACCTCGACGGGCGACAGGCGTCCGGGTGCGCCCGAGGCGGGTGCCCGGGTCGCCCCCACGCGCGAGTCGGTCCCCGGCCCGAGCACGCCTCGGGCCGAGGCGGCGAGGTCGGACGCGGCCGGTCCGACGACCGGCGAGCGCCTCGACGCCTCCGCCTCGACGGTGGGGGAGGCACCGACGGAGGCGGCGGTCATCGAGGCGGCCACGGACGCGGCGGACAGCGCGACGATGGCGGTGAGGAGGGGGCGGGCGATCGGCATACGGTCGAGGCTGGGGCGGGAGCAGGGCGGGGACAAGGCGCGGGGCAGCGCCTGTGGACGAGGGCGCGGATCGTCGCGTCCGCCGCCCGGCCTGTGGACGACGCGCTCGGGCCAAGGCCCCCGCCGGCCAGGCAGCAGCCAGGCCGCACGACCCGGCGCTAGCGACCGGCGAGGCGGCGGGCGGCCTCGCGCAGGACGTCCTCCTGCTTGCAGAAGGCGAAGCGCACGAGCGACCTGGCGGCCTCGGGGTCGTCGTGGAAAGCCGACATGGGCACACCTGCCACACCCAGCTCCGCCGGCATTCGGCGACAGAAGTCCGTGGCGTCGACCCCGCCCAACGGAGCGACGTCGGCCACGGCGAAGTAGGTGCCCGCGGGGACGCTCACCTCCAGACCGGCGCAGCGCAACCCGTCGACGAGCAGGTCCCGCCGGGACTGGAGGGTCGACGCGAGCTCGGCATACCGGTCGGTGGGGAGGGCCAGGGCGGTCGCGACACCGACCTGGAAGGGGCCGGAGTGCGCGAAGGTCGTGAACTGCTTGACCTGCCGCACCGCAGCGACGGCCTCCGCAGGGCCGGTGAGCCAGCCGACCTTCCACCCGGTGGCGGAGAAGGTCTTGCCCGCCGAGGAGATCGTGATGGTGCGGTCGCTCATCCCGGGCAGGGTGGCCACGGGGACGTGCTCGACGCCGTCGAAGGTCAGGTGCTCGTAGACCTCGTCGCAGACGAGCCACGCGTCGTGCTCCCGGGCGAGCTCGGCGACCAGCTCGAGGTCGGCGCGGGACAGGACCCGACCGGTGGGGTTGTGCGGGCTGTTGAGCAGGACCACGCTGGTCCGCTCGGAGAAGGCGGCCCGCAGGGAGGCCTCGTCGACGGCGAAGTCGGGGAACCGCAGGACGCTGGTGCGCCGGACCCCTCCCGCCAGGGCGATGGTGGCGGCGTAGCTGTCGTAGTAGGGCTCCAGCACGACCACCTCGTCGCCGGGGCGGACGAGGGCCAGGATGGTCGACGCGATCGCCTCGGTGGCGCCGACGGTCACCTGCACCTCCGAGCCCGGGTCGACCCGCAGGCCGTAGAACCGCGACTGGTGCTCGGCGATCGCCTCGCGCAGCACGGGCAGACCGGGACCGGGAGGGTACTGGTTGACGCCGCCCCGGATGGCACGGCAGGCGGCCTCGAGCATCTCGGGCGGTCCGTCCGAGTCCGGGAAGCCCTGACCGAGGTTGACCGCGTCGTGCTGCTGGGCGAGCGCGGTCATCTCGGTGAAGACAGTGGTGCCGAAGGTCGTCAGCCCGGGGTGGCCAGGGGTGCGGGGCATGCGGCCGACGGTAGCCCAACGCCGGACGGGACCGGCGACGCGGGCACGGAGGGATTAGGTCGCGGTGGGCCCGCCACGTAGGATGGAAGGACGGGTGACGTGGGCCTGGCGGCTGCCAGGAGCACCGATTCCGAATTCGCGCGCCTTCTCGCCGGACGAGTCGATCTCGATGCAGTCCGGGGCGCACCACGGCAGTCCGGTCCAGGCTCGTGCTCCTCACGCGGCGCGGGTGACCGGCGGGGTGCGTTCGCAGGCGCCAGGCACGGCCGCGGCACCCGCCGCGCGATCGTGGGTAACTGACAACGACAGAGAGAGGGACCTCGGCATGGCCGTCGTCACCATGCGCCAGCTCCTCGAGAGCGGCGTGCACTTCGGGCACCAGACCCGTCGCTGGAACCCCAAGATGAAGCGCTTCATCCTCACCGAGCGCAACGGCATCTACATCATCGACCTGCAGCAGTCGCTGACCTACATCAACGACGCCTTCGAGTTCGTCAAGGCCACCGTCGCCCACGGCGGCAGCGTGCTCTTCGTCGGCACCAAGAAGCAGGCGCAGGAGCCCGTCGCCGAGCAGGCGACCCGCGTGGGCATGCCCTACGTCAACCACCGCTGGCTCGGTGGGATGCTCACCAACTTCAACACCGTCTCCAAGCGCCTCTCGCGCCTCAAGGAGCTCGAGGAGATCGACTTCGACGACGTGGCCGGCTCCGGTCGCACCAAGAAGGAGCTCCTCGTCCTCAAGCGCGAGAAGGACAAGCTCGAGAAGACCCTCGGCGGCATCCGCAACATGGCCAAGGTCCCCTCGGCCGTGTGGATCGTCGACACCAAGAAGGAGCACCTCGCGGTGGACGAGGCCCGCAAGCTGGGCCTGCCCGTCATCGCGATCCTCGACACCAACTGCGACCCCGACGAGGTCGACTACAAGATCCCGGGCAACGACGACGCCATCCGCTCCGTCACCCTGCTGACCCGCGTGATCGCCGACGCCGTCGCCGAGGGCCTCGTGGCCCGCTCGTCCGGTCGCTCCTCCGAGGGCGCCACCGAGGCCGAGCCGCTCGCCGAGTGGGAGCGCGAGCTCTACGCCGAGGCCGCGAAGTCCGAGGCTCCCGCGGCGGACCAGGACCAGGCGCAGACCCCCGCTGCCGAGGGCACCCAGCCGGCCGACGTCACCGAGCAGGTCGCCTCGGCCCCCGAGGGTGTTGAGCAGGCCGCGCCCGCGACGGAGGGCGCTGCGCCCGCCGCCGAGCAGGCCTGAGCCGCGGCAGTCACCACCGCGTCAACCACCACTTCGAACACGCGTAGAAAGTAGCTACGACACATGGCTAACTACACCGCTGCCGACATCAAGGCGCTCCGTGAGAAGACCGGCGCCGGGATGCTCGACGTCAAGAAGGCCCTCGACGAGGCCGACGGCGACCAGGCCAAGGCCACCGAGATCCTGCGCGTCAAGGGTCTCAAGGGCGTCACCAAGCGTGAGGGCCGCGCCACCTCCAACGGTCTGGTCCGCGCCAAGGTCGACGGTGGCGTCGGCACCCTCGTCGAGGTCCTGTGCGAGACCGACTTCGTGGCCAAGGGCGACAAGTTCGGCCAGCTCGCCGACACCGTGCTCCAGGCGGCCGTCGACTCCCAGGCCGCCGACGCCGAGACGCTCCTCGCCCACCAGGTCGACGGCAAGTCCGTCAAGGAGCTGCTGGACGAGGCCAACGCCACGATCGGCGAGAAGATCGAGGTCAAGCGCGTGGCTCGCCTGCAGGGTGAGAAGGTCACGTCCTACCTGCACAAGACCAGCCCCGACCTGCCGGCGCAGATCGGTGTCCTGATCGCCACGGAGGGCGGCGACGACCAGGTCGCGCACGACGTCGCGCTGCACATCGCCGCGTTCGCACCGAGCGTCCTCACCCGGGACGAGATCGACGAGCAGACGGTCGCCAGCGAGCGCCGCATCGCCGAGGAGACGGCCAAGGAGGAGGGCAAGCCCGAGGCCGCCCTCCCCAAGATCGTCGAGGGTCGTGTCAACGGCTTCTTCAAGGAGCAGGTCCTGCTCGAGCAGCCGTTCGCCAAGGACGCCAAGAAGACTGTCGGCAAGGTGCTGGACGAGGGTGGCGCCAAGGCCACGGCTTTCGCCCGCTTCCGCGTCGGCAGCTGATCCCCGCCCGACTCCCGCGCCCCTGGGCGCACCCGCGACCGGGCCCGGTCCACCCCATGGATGGGCCGGGCCCGGTCGCGTCCCAGGCACCGCACAGCCTCCCCGCCGGACGCCCGCCGGGGCGCCGTGAGGCCTCCGCCGTGTGACAGACTGTGCGGCGGTCGGCAGACCGATCACGCGTCCACCTGGCAAGGAGCTGCACGATGACCGAGACCCCCGACAACCGCGGCTACCAGCGCGTGCTGCTGAAGCTGTCCGGCGAGGTCTTCGGAGGGGGCAGGGTCGGTCTGGACCCGGAGGTCGTGCGCGGGATCGCGCGGCAGATCGCCGAGGCCGTCCAGAGCAAGGTCCAGGTGTGCGTGGTGATCGGCGGCGGCAACTTCTTTCGCGGGGCCCAGCTGCAGGACAAGGGCATGGACCGGGCTCGGGCCGACTACATCGGGATGCTGGGCACGGTCATGAACTGCCTGGCGCTGCAGGACTTCCTCGAGAAGGAAGGCGTCGAGACCCGGGTGCAGTCCGCCATCGAGATGACCCAGGTCGCGGAGCCCTACATCCCCCGCCGCGCGATGCGCCACATGGACAAGGGACGCGTCGTGATCTTCGGTGCCGGCGCGGGCATGCCGTACTTCTCCACCGACACCGTCAGCGCCCAGCGCGCCCTCGAGACCAAGTGCGACGCGGTCCTGATCGCCAAGAACGGCGTCGACGGGGTCTACGACGCCGACCCCAAGACCAACCCCGCTGCGCGGCGCTACGACACCCTCACCTACGCCGAGGCCCTCGCGCGGGGCCTCAAGGTGGTCGACGCCGCGGCGTTCAGCCTCTGCATGGACAACAAGCTCCCGATGATCGTCTTCGGCATGGAGGGCGAGGGCAACGTCGCCGCCGCCGTGCGTGGTGAGAGGATCGGGACGGTGGTCACCGCCTGAGCAGCCCGCCTGCCCGACCGTCGCGAGCCCCGGTCGTGCGGAGCAGCACCGGGCTCGTGGCACGGACCCCGACGTTTTTTCGCCATACGGACGATGGAGGCACCCCATGATCGACGACATCCTGCTCGAGGCCGAGGACAAGATGGACAAGGCCGTCGAGGTGGCCAAGGAGGACTTCGCGTCCATCCGCACCGGGCGCGCCAACCCCGCGCTGTTCCACAAGGTCATGGTCGACTACTACGGTGCCGCGACGCCGCTGCAGCAGCTCGCGTCCTTCCAGGTGCCCGAGGCGCGGATGATCCTGATCACGCCCTTCGACAAGGGCGCGACCCACGAGATCGAGAAGGCCCTGCGGGCCTCGAACCTCGGGGTGAACCCCAACAACGACGGCGGGGTGCTGCGCATCAACCTCCCGGAGCTGACGCAGGAGCGCCGCAAGGAGTACATCAAGCTGGCCCGCGAGAAGGGCGAGCACGGCAAGGTCTCCATCCGCAACGTCCGGCGAAGCGCCAAGGACCAGATCGACAAGCTCGTCAAGGACGGCGACGTCGGCGAGGACGAGGGCACCCGTGCGGAGAAGGAGCTGGACACCCTCACCAAGAAGCTCACCGACCAGATCGACACCCTGCTCAAGGGCAAGGAAGCCGAGCTGCTCGAGGTCTGAGCGACCGACGCGAAGCACACCGTGCCCACCCCTGACATGCCCCCGGCCCTCGAGGGCTCGCGGGTCCAGCGACGGATCCAGCGAGCCGTCGAGGTGGCCCGCCGGTCCAAGAGCCCCGGCAAGGCCGGCCGCGACCTGCCCGCAGCGATCGGGGTCGGCGTGGGGCTGGGTGCCCTGATCATCGGGTCGCTGGCG
The DNA here is from genome assembly GCF_043162025.1 of Arsenicicoccus cauae. Taxonomy (NCBI): domain Bacteria; kingdom Bacillati; phylum Actinomycetota; class Actinomycetes; order Micrococcales; family Intrasporangiaceae; genus Arsenicicoccus; species Arsenicicoccus cauae. Next base: position 2,106,913 of record NZ_CP171001.1, read on the forward strand.
TGGCGCCCGGAGGCCTTCCTGGCGCTCGTGACCGTGGCCATCGTCATCGGGATGTGGGAGGTCGTGCAGGGGGTCCGGCACGGACGGGTCCGGGTGCCGCTCGTCCCCACGATGGCGGGCGGCGTCGCGATGCTCGCCAGCGCCTACTGGGGTGGTCCCCGTCCGCTGACCCTCGCCTTCACGCTGGCGGTGCTGGTCGTGCTCGTATGGCGCTCCCTGCAGGGCGTGGGCGACGCCATGCGGGATGTCTCCGGAGGCGTGCTCACCCTGGCCTACGTGCCGCTGCTCGCGAGCTTCTGCATCATGCTGCTCGCCCAGCCCGACGGGGAGCTGCGCGTGGTGACCTTCATCGCGGTGACGGTCTTCTCCGACATCGGCGGCTACGCCGTCGGCGTGCTCAAGGGCAAGCACCCGATGGCGCCCTCGATCTCGCCCAAGAAGTCCTGGGAGGGCTTCATCGGGTCGATGGCGACCTGCATGCTCGTGGGCGCGACCTGCACGTCCTGGCTGCTGCACGCGCCCTGGTGGACCGGTGTCCTGCTGGGGGCGGCGGCCTGCGTCACCGCGACGGTCGGTGACCTGTGCGAGTCCGTGATCAAGCGGGACCTCGGCATCAAGGACATGGGCCACATCCTCCCGGGGCACGGCGGCATCATGGACCGGCTGGACTCGCTGCTGCTGACCGCGCCGATGGCCTGGCTCGTCCTCACCTACCTGGTGCCGGCGGCGTCCTGAGGCGCCGCGCCGACACGATCACCCCGCGTCGGGGCGGGCGGGGCGGCATACCTGAGACAATGGTGCGCGATGAGTGACTCCCAGCCGCAGGACCTGCCCACGCCGACGACCCGCCCGGCGCCGGGACAGCTGACCTTCACCGCGCCGCGGCGCGGCAAGCCCCCGGCCCACCTGGCCGACTTCGCGCTCGACGAGCGCAAGGCCTTCGTGACCGAGCTGGGGCACCAGGGCTTCCGGGCCAAGCAGCTGAGCGTGCACTACTTCGACCGGCTGGTGACCGACCCCGCGGACATGCCCGACCTGCCCAAGGCGCAGCGGGCCGAGCTCGTCGCCCAGGCCCTGCCACAGCTGCTGACCCCGATCACGACCCGCGTGGCCGACGGTGGCGCCACGCACAAGAAGGTCTGGCGGTTGCACGACGGCGCGCTCGTCGAGTCCGTCGTGATGCGCTACCCCGGCCGCGCCACGATCTGCATCTCGAGCCAGGCGGGGTGCGGCATGAACTGCCCGTTCTGCGCGACCGGGCAGGGCGGTCTGCAGCGCAACATGAGCACCGCCGAGATCGTCGAGCAGGTGGTCAGCGCCGCCCGGGCGCTGCGGGCGGGCGAGCTCGGGCCGATGCCCGAGGGCGACCAGGGTCCGCTGCGCGTGTCCAACGTCGTGTTCATGGGGATGGGCGAGGCCCTGGCCAACTACAAGGCTGCGATCGGCGCGATCCGTCGCCTGGTCGAGCCGGCCCCGGCCGGTCTCGGGATGAGCGCGCGCGGCGTCACGATGAGCACCGTCGGGCTGGTGCCGGGCATCGACAGGCTCGCCGCCGAGGGCATCCCGGTGACCCTGGCGCTGTCCCTGCACGCCCCCGACGACGAGCTGCGCGACGAGCTGGTCCCCATCAACACCCGCTGGCGGGTCGACGAGGCGCTCGACGCGGCGCGCCGCTACTTCGACACCACGGGACGACGCGTCTCGATCGAGTACGCCCTGATCAGGGACATCAACGACCAGGCGTGGCGCGCCGAGCTGCTCGCGGACAAGCTCAACGCGCGGGGGAGCGGGTGGGTGCACGTCAACCCCATCCCGCTCAACCCCACGCCGGGCAGCCGGTGGACGGCGAGCCGCAAGGGCGTCGAGCAGCAGTTCGTGGAGCGGCTGCGGGGGCGCGGCATCTCGACGACGGTGCGGGACACCCGCGGCCAGGACATCGACGGGGCGTGCGGCCAGCTGGCGGCGGCCACGGCCTGACCGGGACGAGGGGTCTCAAGGGGTGCGGCGCCCCTTGAGCTTCTGCCGCACCCAGCGCGCGATCAGGACCACGAAGAACGCGATCACGGCGTACTGGAACCACCCGGCCCACTCCTCGATGCGCGCCCACTGCGATCCCAGGGCGTAGCCCCCGAGGATGAGGGCGGCGTTCCAGCCCAGCGAGCCGAGCGTCGTGAGGAGGCAGAAGACCGCGAGCGGCATGCGCTCGACGCCGGCCGGGATGGAGACCATGGACCGGACCATGGGGACCATGCGGCCGAAGAAGGTCACGGTGCGACCGTGCCGCTCGAACCACTCGAAGCCCTTGTCGATGTCGTGCACGTCGACCAGGGGGACCTTGCGAGCGATCGCGTTGACGCGCTCACGCCCCAGGGCGGCGCCGGCCCAGTAGAGGATGAGCGCGCCGATGAGCGACCCGAGGGTGCTCCAGATGATCGCCCCGGCCAGAGTCATGCCGCCGCGGTAGGCGGTGAAGCCCGCCAGCGGCAGGATGAGCTCGCTGGGGATCGGCGGGAAGACGCTGTCGAGGATGGTGGCCACCATGGCGCCCGGCCCGCCGAGCGTCTCCATGAGGCTGACGGCCCACCCGGTGATGCCACCGCTGTCGGGGCCGGCGGCGGGCAGCTGCGTGAGGAGGGCGAGGGAGGTCAGGGCAGGTCCTTCCGAGGGAATGTCCGGGTCCAGCGCGTCCAACGCGGTTCTTACCCCGTGAAGTTCCGTCTCAGCCGCGCAGGGGTGTGGTGCTGGAGCCCTGCAGCAGGTCGGGCACGTCGGCGATGTCGTCGACCAGGTGGAGACGGTCGGCCATCTCACGATCCCGGCCCAGGGCCTGCAGCAGCGGCCACACCGGCAATGTCTCGGTCCAGTGCTCCCGCCCGACGAGGACGAGCGGGACGGTCTCGCCCCGGGCCGCGTAGTAGAGGCGCGTCGTCAGCTGGAAGACCTCCTGCACCGTGCCGGCCGCCCCGGGGAGGACGACGACGCCGGCGGTGCAACGGGCGAGCAGCAGGTCCTCGCGGAGTGCGTTGGAGAAGAACTTGGCGATGGCCTGGGCGAAGGGGTTGGGCGGCTCGTGGCCGTAGAACCAGGTCGGGATGCCGACGCTCGTCACCGGGTCGGGGCTGCCGAGCCCCTCCCGCACCTGCAGCGCGACGCGGGCCCAGGGGGTCACCTCCGGCCGGAAGGACGGCACGTCCGCCAGCCGCGGCAGCGCCTCGTCCAGCGCGGCGTCGTCGGGGCAGGCGGCCCCGAGGTTGGCGGCCTCCATGGCCCCCGGCCCTCCTCCCGTCGTGACGACCAGGCCGTATGCCGCCAGCGCCCGCCCCAGGCGCGCGGCCTCGGCATAGCGCGCGGTTCCGCGGTCGACGCCGTGGCCACCCATGACCCCCACCACGCGCCGGTCGGCGAGCAGGTCGTCGAGGGCGTCCTCCATCGAGTCGTCGTGCAGGGAGCGCAGCACCGCGACGTAGGGGTCGCCGACGAGGGTGGCGTCCTGGGACCAGGCGTAGGCCAGCGCGTCCGGGGTCTGGTCGTAGCCCCGGGCGATCCCGGCATACAGCTCCTCGGGGGTGTAGAGCCGGGAGCGGTAGACGTCGACGGGGGAGTCGTGGACCGCCGGGAAGACGACCGCGCCGGCACCGACGAGGTGCTGCGCCAGCGCGGGCGAGGTCGCGCCGCCGAGGACCACGAGCCCGTGCAGGTCCGACCGTGCGAGGAGCCGGTCGGTGCACAGGTCGAGGTCAATGCCCTGGACGCGCACGCCGTGCAGGCTGCGGCCCTCGTCGAGCAGGGCGGTGAGCGTGGCCAGGTCCTCGATCTCCATGTCGTCATCATGCGTGACCCAACCGTGACGAGGGGATGGCGACGCGAGCCAACCAACCGCGCCGCTGCGGCGTCATCATGGTGATGTCGGCGCAGCGCGCCGCAACCGCACACTCGAGAAGGATCCCCGTCATGCTCCGCCGTTCACTGATCGCGACCTCCGCCACCGCCACTCTCGCCCTCGCCCTCGGCCTGGGGACGTCCGCCCCCGCCGTGGCCGCTGCCCCCTCCGTCGCCACGGCCCGAGCGACCCAGCAGGCCACCGCGACCGCACCCGCCGCCTCGGGCGCCGTCACGGCTCGCACCCGCTCGACCCAGGTCACCCGGACGACCGTGCACCAGATCTACGTCGCCATCGCGGGCGACCGCTCCATGCGCGGCTGGAAGCGCGCCGACTGGCGCGTCCAGCGGATCAGCCTGGCCCCTGGTGCCCCCACCTGGGCGCGGGCGACCGTCCACCCGACCCGCGGCCAGACCGACGACGCCACCGTCGTCCTGCGCAAGGTGAACGGTCGCTGGCGCGTGGCCGACCTCGGCACCGCACAGGTCGGCTGCGGCATCGCCCCGGTCAAGGTCGTGCGCGGCCTGGGCCTCGACGGCTGCTGACCCGGCCGCACGGCATACGACCCGAGTGGTCGGTCCCCGTCGCCAAGGCGACCGGGGCCGACCACTCGGTGTGTCCGACCGCTCGCCGCGCGGCAGCGACCTGTCGTCCAGGCCAAACCATGTCCCTCTGGCCATGGCCCCGCACGGCGGGTTGGATGGAGGCATGAGCAAGGGTGCTTACGCCAGGGCGTACGAGACGAGCAGGCAGGACCCCGAGGCCTTCTGGGCCGAGGCGGCCACGGACATCGACTGGATCACCAGGCCCACGCGTGTCCTCGATGACAGCCGGGCCCCGTTCTACACGTGGTTCCCCGACGGTCGGCTCAACGTCTGCTACAACGCGCTGGACCGCCACGTCGTCCACGGCCGCGCGGACCAGGCGGCCCTGCACTACGACAGCCCGGTCACGGGCTCCCGCGCGACCTACACCTATGCCGAGCTGCTCGAACTCGTGTCCCGGTTCGCCGGGGTGCTGCGCGACCTCGGCGTCACCAAGGGCGACCGCGTCGTCATCTACATGCCGATGGTGCCCGAGGCCGTCATCGCGATGCTGGCCTGCGCCCGCATCGGCGCCATCCACTCGGTGGTGTTCGGTGGGTTCGCGCCGCAGGAGCTCGCGGCCCGCATCGACGACGCCGCCCCCAAGGTCATCGTCAGCGCCAGCTGCGGGGTCGAGCCCAAGCGGGTCGTCGCCTACAAGCCCTACCTCGACGAGGCGATCCGCCGGGCGGAGCACAAGCCGGACCGGTGCGTCATCCTCCAGCGCGAGCAGCAGCCCGCAGAGCTGGGCGAGCGGGACCTGGACTGGGCCGAGGTGATGAGGCCAGGCGTCGTGCAGCCCGCCGAGTGCGTGCCCGTCGAGGCCTCGCACCCGCTCTACATCCTCTACACCTCCGGGACGACGGGCAAGCCCAAGGGGATCGTGCGAGACAGCGGCGGCTACGCCGTGGCCCTGCGCTGGTCCATGCCCAACGTCTACGGCATCGAGCCGGGCGACACGATGTTCACCGCGTCCGACGTCGGCTGGGTGGTCGGGCACTCCTACATCGTCTACGCCCCGCTGCTCGCCGGCGCCACCACGGTCGTCTACGAGGGCAAGCCGATCGGCACCCCCGACGCCGGCGCCTTCTGGCGGGTCGTGCAGGACTACGGCGTCTCCTCGCTGTTCACGGCGCCCACGGCCTTCCGCGCCATCAAGAAGGAGGACCCGGAGGCCAGGCTGCTCGCGGACTACGACATCTCGAGCCTACGCACGATCTACCTCGCGGGCGAGCGGCTCGACCCCGACACCTACCACTGGGCGACCGAGCGCACCGGCAGGCCCGTCGTGGACAACTGGTGGCAGACCGAGACCGGCTGGCCGATCGCGTCCAACCCACGCGGGATCGAGGAGCTGCCGATCAAGCCCGGCTCGCCGTCGACCGCGGTCTGCGGGTATGACGTGCGCGTCCTCGACGACCAGGGCACCGAGGTCCCCGCCGGCACCGAGGGCGCCATCGTCATCAAGCTGCCCATGCCGCCCGGGACCCTCCCGACGCTCTGGCAGGACGACGACCGTTATGTCTCGAGCTACCTGTCGGCCTACGACGGCTACTACCTCACCGGGGACGGCGGCTACATCGACGAGGACGGCTACATCTATGTCATGGGCCGCACCGACGACGTCCTCAACGTCGCCGGCCACCGCCTGTCGACCGGGTCGATCGAGGCCGCGCTCGCCGGGCACCCCGCCGTCGCGGAGTGCGCGGTGATCGGGGTCGCCGACTCGTTCAAGGGCCAGGTGCCGCGCGCCCTGGTCATGCTCAAGTCCGGCGTCGACGCCTCCACCCCGGAGGCGCAGGACAGGCTGCGCAAGGAGCTGGTCCAGCGCGTCCGTGAGGAGGTCGGCGCGGTCGCCGCCCTCCACCAGGTCGACATCGTCGACGGCCTGCCCAAGACCCGCTCGGGCAAGATCCTGCGCAAGACGATGCGCCAGATCGCCGACGGCCAGGAGGCCCAGGTGCCGTCGACGATCGAGGACCGCAGCGTCCTGGACAGCCTGACCTCGGTGCTCCGGCCACAGGGCTGACACCAGGGTTGACACCAGGGGCGGGCCCCGGCATACCGCTGGTAGCGTTGCCCAGGTTTGTCTCCGCCCGCCTGGGCCGCTCCCGGAGGTCCATGCCTCATGCCCGACCGCACGCTGTCGCGCCGCAGCCTGCTCGGCTCGGCCACCGCCGCCGCGTTCCTCGCGGCCTGCGCCCCGCCCGAGCCGCCCGCGGCCGCCCGCACCGCCCGGCCGCTGCCGGCGGACCGGTCCGCGACTGACCGACGCGTCGCCTTCGCGAGCTGGACGCAGTACCTCGACCAGGATGAGCGGACCAAGCGCTTCCCGACCCTCGACGCCTTCGTCAGGGCCACGGGGATCCAGGCGAGCTACAGCGAGGAGATCGACGACAACGACCTCTACGTCAACAAGATTGCCCCACAGCTGCGCGCCGGCCAGGACATCGGCCGTGACCTGGTCGTCCTGTCGGACTGGATGGTCAACCGGGTCATCGACCAGGAGCTCGTGCAGCCGCTCGAGCTGATCCGCATGCCCCACGCCGGCAACGTCCTGCCCGAGCTGATGGACGCGCCCTTCGACCCGGGACGCCTGCACTCGCTCCCCTGGCAGTCCGGTCTCACCGGCATCGGCTACGACGCGAGCAGGGTCACGGAGATCCGGTCCGTCGAGGACCTGTGGCGCGCCGACCTCAAGGGCCGGGTGGTCGGGCTCAGCGAGTGGCGCGACACGCTCGGGGTGATCCTGCGCAGCCAGGGCGTCGACCCGGCGCGACCCTTCACCCGGGACCAGCTGGCCGGCGCCGTCGAGGTCGTCGACCGGCACCTGCGGGACGGGCACATCCGCAGGATCCGCGGCAACTCCTACGTCCAGGACCTGCAGAGCGGCAACGCCCTCGCCGGCCTGGTCTGGAGCGGCGACATCGCGACCCTGCGCGCCGAGACCGGCAACGATCGGTGGACCTTCGTGGTGCCGGAGTCCGGCGGGATGCTCTGGAGCGACAACGCGGTCGTGCCGATCACCTCGCCGCGGCGCCGCAACGCCCAGCGCCTGCTCGACTGGTACTACCAGCCCGAGATCGCGGCCCGGGTCGCCGCGTGGGTGGGCTACATCTGCCCGGTCGCCGGGGCGCAGAAGGCGATGGAGAAGGTCGACCCCGAGCTGGTGGAGGACCCGCTGATCTTTCCGACGGCGGACTTCCTCGCGCGTCGCACGAGCGTCTTCCGGGCGTTGGACGCGCGCGAGGAGCAGGAGTACGCCGCGATGTGGACGACGGTGGTGGGGCAGTGAGCGCCGGTGACCTGAGGCTCGAGGGCCTCACCAAGAGCTTCGGGCGGGACGTCGTGGTCGACGGCCTGTCCCTGCACGTGCCCCGGGGCAGCTTCTTTGCCCTGGTGGGGCCCTCGGGGTGCGGCAAGACCACGACCCTGCGCATGGTCGCCGGTCTGGAGCGCCCCGACGCCGGGCGGGTCCTGCTGGGGGAGCGGGACGTCACGGCGCTACGGCCGCACGAGCGACCGGTCAACACCGTCTTCCAGACCTACGCATTGTTCCCGCACCTCAGCGTGGGGGACAACGTGGCCTTCGGGCCGCGCCGGCGCGGGGTCTCCCGCGCCGAGTCCGCCGAGCTGGCGCGGGAGGCGCTCGCCCTGGTCGAGCTCGACGGTATGGCGCGCCGGCGCCCCGCGAGGCTCAGCGGTGGCCAGCAGCAGCGTGTGGCGCTCGCGCGCGCCCTGGTCAACCGCCCCGAGGTGCTGCTGCTGGACGAGCCGCTCGGCGCGCTCGACCTGCGGCTGCGCCGGCAGATGCAGCTCGAGCTCAAGCGGATCCAGGCCGAGACGGGCCTGACCTTCGTGCACGTCACGCACGACCAGGAAGAGGCCATGAGCATGGCCGACACCGTCGCGGTCATGCGGGACGGGCGGATCGAGCAGCTGGGCCCACCGGCCACGCTCTACGACCTGCCGAGGACCCGCTTCGTGGCGACCTTCCTCGGCCAGTCCAACCTCGCGCCGGCATCCGTGGTCGGCGCCGAGGGCGACCTGCTCGTGCTCGAGCTCGGGGGCCAGCGGGTGCGGGCGCTGCGGTCGCGGGCCGCCGAGCAGGACGCGCGCCGCTCGCTGCTCGGGGTGCGCCCCGAGAAGGTCCGGCTCGTCGCGGACGGCGGCAAGGTCCGCCGGCGATCGGTCGCCAACGTCCTGACGGGCGCCCGGGTCCTGGACGTCGCGTTCACGGGGGTCGCCACGCAGTACGTCCTGCAGGTGCCCGGTGCCGGCACGTGGACGGTGCACGAGCAGAACGTCGACGTCGAGACCACGGCGCGCCCCGGCGACCTCGTGAGCGTCGCGTGGGACCTGCGGCACACCTTCACCCTCCCGGCCGGGGACGGCGCGGCCGGGCCCGCCGCGGGGTCCGTCGCCGCTGCCACCGCCGCGGACGCCTCCCCGGACGCCTCCCCGGACGCCGCGCCCGTGCGGGTGACCGCTCCGTGAGCCGGCGGACGGCATACCTGCTGCTCCTCCCCGGCGTCCTGTGGCTGGGGGTGCTGTTCGTCGCCCCGTTGGTGCAGCTCGCCAGCGTGAGCCTGCAGTCGGGATACCCGGGCCACCCCGGCTACTACTACCGCGACGTCAACATCGGCAACTACGCCACCGCGCTGACCGGCTTCGGCGGCCAGCTCGGGCGATCCTTCCTGTATGCCGGGACCGCGACCCTGCTGTGCCTCGTGCTGGCCTTCCCGCTGGCCTGGACCATGGCCTTCCGCGCCGGTCGGTGGCGCGGGCTGCTGATGGTGCTCGTGGTGGCGCCGTTCTTCACGCCCTACATCCTCCGCACCGTCGCGTGGCGGCAGATCCTCGCGGACGACGCCCCGGTCGCCTCGACGCTGCGCGCGGCCCACCTGCTGCCCGGCGGGCACCTCACGGAGACGCCGTTCGCCGTCGTCATGGGGCTGACCTACACCTTCGTGCCGTTCATGCTGCTGCCGATCCTCGCCTCCCTGGAGCGGGTCGACCGGTCGGTCCTGTCCGCCGGCGCCGACCTCTACGCCTCGCCCTGGCAGACCTTCCGCCTGGTCACCGTCCCCCTCGCCATGCCGGGCGTCCTCGCCGGCACGCTGCTGACCTTCATCCCCGCGGCCGGGGACTACGTCAACGCGGACCTGCTCGGCTCCGACCGGGGCACCTCGATGGTCGGCAACGCCATCGACGCGCAGTTCTTTCGCGTGATCGGCGGCTACCCGGTCGCGGCGGCCCTGTCGTTCACCCTGATGCTGGCCATCCTCGTGCTCGTCCTGATCTACCTGCGCCGCTACGGCACGAGGGAGCTCCTGTGAGCGCGCGGCGGGGCCGGGCAGCCAGCACCGGGGGAGTGCGGCGCCGGCTGGGTGACCAGGTCGTGGTGCTGGTGTCCGTGCTGGTGCTGGTCTACCTGCTGCTGCCGGTCGCCTATGTCGTGGTGTTCTCGGTCAACGGCTACACCAAGTCCAACATCGCCTGGAGCGGGCGACCCACCCTCGACCACTGGCGCGACCCGTGCGGGGCCCCGGGTGTGTGCGCGGCGCTCGGGACGTCCCTGCAGGTCGGCCTCGTCTCCACGGCGATCGCCACGGTGCTCGGCACCATGATGGCGCTCGCGCTGGCGCGGGGGACCGTCCGGGGGCGCCGCGTGGTCGAGGCGCTGGTGCTGCTGCCCATGGCGACCCCCGAGGTCGTGCTCGGCGCCTCGCTGCTCACGATCTTCGTGCAGGGCTTCACCCGCGTGGGGCTCGAGCTGGGGTGGTGGACCGTGGTGCTGTCCCACGTGATGTTCTGCCTGTCCTTCGTCGTCGTGACGGTGCGGGCGCGGGTGCAGTCCCTCGACCCTCGCCTCGAGGAGGCGGCCGCGGACCTGTATGCCGGGCCCGCCGCGACCTTCTGGCAGGTCACGCTGCCGGGGGTGCTGCCCGGGGTGGTCGCGGCGGCGCTGCTGTCCTTCGCGCTCAGCATCGACGACGTCATCATCACGACCTTCGTCTCGGGGGAGGTCGCCACCTTCCCGACCTACGTCTACACGGCGTACCTGCGAGGCATCCCCGCCGAGGCCAACGTGATCGGCGTGATCATGCTGGCCGTCGCGGTCAGCTGCGCGGTCGCGGCCCGTCTGCTCGCCGGGCGCACCTCGCCCGCCGGGCGCTGAGGTGACCTGTCGTGTCCGGCGTCGCCGCCGGAGTGATCATGTCCATGGTCGCGTGGCGTCCGCCCACCTGCTGATGCGGCCGACCAGCCGCAGGCCTGAGGCGCCCGCGAGACCGCTCGCTCACGCCCGCGGGGCGGTCCCTGCAGCGGCGTGCGCGGCCGCGACCTTGCGCTGCCGCTCGCGGAGGAGGTTGTCCTTGGGGTCGTCGTCGGGGTCGAGCTGCGCCGGCCCGAAGACGCTGACCCCGATGTAGCGGACTCGCCACATGATCCGGTAGCCGAGGCTGAGCCCGGTGCGGTCCTTGGCCATGCTGGTCCTCCCCTGGATGTCGTCCGGCGGTCGCCGACCCCGTCAGCCTAGTCCCGCGGGTCGGCGGGGGGCTGCCGAGGGGTCGCTGGTTGTCGAGGGGAGGCAGATTCGCTCGGCGCGGCATGTCGCGGGCATTCGCGACCCCTCGACGCTCGGCACCCGCGGTGGCCGCCGCTCGCGTCGCAGGCCGTCCCGCGACAGCATGGAGGGTGACCACGCGGCACCAGGAGGCCCCGATGAACCACCGGACCAGCTCCATCGCTCCAGTGCGGGGACTCGCCGCAGCCATCGTCGCGGCGCTGACCCTGTCAGGCTGCTCCTCGGACATCGAGGGGACCCAGGTCGTGCGAGTCACGCAGACGGTGACGTCGACGCCGCCGGGGACGACGACCGACGCCGCCCCGGCGGCCGAGCCGTCACCGGTGACCGGGGCGGAGCCGCAGGCGCAGGGTGCGAGCTCGGCGGGTGCGCGGCCCGAGGTCAGTGGCGCCGCCCGCACCAGCGAGGCTCCCGTGGCTCGCGCGTGCTCCCCAACCCTGCGGCGCTACCCCGACCTGGACCCGGGGGCCAGGGGACCGGCGGTCGAGGCCTTCCAGTGCCTGCTGCGTCAGCAGGGCGCAAGCGTGGCGGTCGACGGGGCCTACGGACCGGCCACCCGTCAGGCCTATGACCAGGTGGCGCGGCGCCTCGGCTGGCAGGCGTGGGTGCCGCACGTGGAGACCCACGTGTGGACCCTCCTCCTCTCGCGGGGCTCCACGCCTCGGCTGCGCCGGGGGAGCACGGGCGAGGCCGTCGCCCGGGTCCAGCGCGCCCTCGTCGCCCAGGACGTGCCCGTCTCGGTCGATGGGCGGTTCGGGGCTGACACCGAGCGTGCCGTGCGCACGCTGCAGACCCAGCTGGGCATGACCGCGGACGGGATCGTCGGTCCCGGCACCTGGCGGCTCCTGCAGTCCGGCGGCGGACCCACCGACTGAGCCCACGCGGAGCAGCAGACCGGCCGACGGGTGCGAGGATGGTCGGGTGAGCCAGAGCCCGTATGCCGACAGCCCGCTGCCTCCCGCGCACACCCCTCGCGCCGGTCACCGCACGGTCGCGCTGCTGGGCTCGACCGGCTCCATCGGGACCCAGGCGGTCGACGTCGTCCTGCGCAACCCGGACCGGTTCACCGTGAGCGCGCTGTCCGCCGGCGGCGGCAGGCTCGACCAGCTCGCCGAGCAGGCCGTGCTGCTGCGCCCCGAGCTGGTCGGTGTGGCCACGGGCTCCGCCGAGGCCCTGCAGCGCGCGATCAGGGTGGCGAGCGAGCGGCTGGGCGCGGCGGCATACGAGCCGCGGGTGGTCGTCGGCGAGCGGGCGAGCGAGGAGGTCGCCGCGCACGGCGCCGACGTCGTGCTCAACGGCATCACCGGCTCGATCGGGCTGCGGCCCACGCTGGCCGCACTCGAGGCCGGGAGCACGCTGGCGCTGGCCAACAAGGAGAGCCTGATCGTCGGGGGGCCGATCGTCACGCGCGCCGCGCGGCCCGGGCAGATCGTCCCGGTCGACTCCGAGCACAGCGCCGTGGCGCAGTGCCTGCGTGGGGGTCGCTCCGAGGAGGTGCGCCGGCTGGTGATCACGGCGAGCGGCGGGCCGTTCCGGGGCCGCAGCCGCGCCGAGCTGACGGATGTCACGCCCGAGCAGGCGCTGGCCCACCCCACCTGGGACATGGGCCGTGTCGTGACCACCAACTCGGCGACCCTGGTCAACAAGGGGCTAGAGGTCATCGAGGCGCACCTGCTCTTCGGGATCGGCTTCGACCGGATCGAGGTGGTCGTGCACCCGACGTCCGACGTGCACTCGATGGTGGAGTTCACCGACGGCTCCACCCTGCTGCAGGCGAGCCCACCCACGATGCTCATCCCGATCGCGCTGGGGCTCGCGTGGCCCGACCGCGTGCCCGACGCGGCACCGGCCTACGACTGGAGCCGGCCCCGCACCTTCGAGTTCTGGCCCCTGGACCGTAAGGCCTTCCGAGCCGTGCCGCTGGCCTACCGCGTCGGGGAGGCGGGGGGCACCTACCCGGCCGTCTACAACGCCGCCAACGAGGAGTGCGTCGAGGCCTTCCACGAGCGGCGGATCGGCTTCCTCGACATCGTCGACACGGTGGAACGCGTCGTCGACGAGCATCACGCCGGCGGGGATCGGGCCGCCAACGCCGGGAACACCCCCGGCGACCTGGACGTTGCCGCTGTGCTGCGTGCCGAGTCCTGGGCACGCGCCCGGGCCCGTGAGGTGCTCGGCCTCCGCCCCGCCCTGACCGAGGAGCCCGCATGACCGTGGTCCTGACGATCCTGGGCATCCTGTTCGTCGTCATCGGCGTGGGGGTCTCGATCGCGCTGCACGAGATCGGTCACCTGGTCCCGGCCAAGCTCTTCGGGGTCAAGGCCCCGCAGTACATGATCGGCTTCGGGCCGACGTTGTGGTCGCGCCGGTTCGGGGAGACGGAGTACGGCCTCAAGGCCATCCCCCTCGGCGGCTACGTCCGGATGATCGGGATGTTCCCGCCCAAGGGCAAGGGCGAGGACGAGCACCACCTGCGCCCGTCCAGCACCGGGCGCTGGGCCGCCATGGTCGACGACGCGCGGACGCACTCGATGGAGGAGGTCCGTCCCGGCGACGAGGACCGGGTCTTCTACAAGCTGAAGAGCTGGCAGAAGGTCATCGTCATGCTCGGCGGCCCCGTCATGAACCTCGTCATCGCCACCGTGCTCATCGGCGGCGTCCTCATGGGGCACGGGGTCTTCGTCGAGCGCGGCGCCAAGGTCGCGTCCGTCGTCGAGTGCGTGCGACCCGCCGGGGCCGACGCCACGCGCCCCTGCACCGAGCAGGACCGCCGCACGCCCGCCGCGCAGGCCGGTCTGCTGCCCGGCGACCGGATCGTCTCGATCGGAGGGACTGCCGTGGACGGCACCGCCGCCGTCGGCCGTGTCGTGCGGCCGAGCGCCGGCAAGGCCCTGCCCGTCGTCGTCGAGCGGGAGGGGCGTCAGCAGACCCTGACCATCACCCCCATCACCAACGCCCTCCCGCGGCTCGACCGCAACGGCGCGCCCGTGACCGGGTCGGACGGCACGCCGCAGACCGTGCAGACCGGCTACATCGGCATGCAGTCGGCGCCCGTCGGTCAGGTCGAGCGCCAGCCGATCGCCGCGGTGCCGGGGGCGGTCGGCAACGCCGTGGCCCAGACGGCCGGGGTGATCTTCGAGATCCCGGAAAAGATGGTGGGCATCACCAAGGCGGCCTTCGGGTCGGGGGAGCGGGACCCCAACGGCCCCATCTCGGTCGTCGGCGTCGGGCGCATCGGCGGCGAGATCGCCTCCGGGCAGGTGCAGGGCCTCGAGGGCACGACCTCGAGGTTGATCACCGAGATCATGCTGATCGCCTCGCTCAACGTCGCCCTCTTCGTCTTCAACCTCATCCCGCTGCTGCCGCTCGACGGCGGACACGTCGTCGGGGCCGTGTGGGAGGCGATGCGTCGCGGCTTCGCGCGCATCACCCGTCGCCCCGACCCCGGCTACGTCGACGTGGCCAAGGGGCTGCCCGTCGCCTACGCCATGTCGATCGTCCTGGTCGTCATGGGGGGCCTGCTGATCTATGCCGACATCGTGCGGCCCGTCAAGCTCGGATGAGTGAGGGATACTGACACCATGACCGTCTCGCTAGGCATGCCTGCTGCCCCTGCGCCGGTGCTCGCACCGCGTCGCAAGACCCGCAAGATCAAGGTCGGCAAGGTCGAGGTGGGCGGTGACGCGCCCGTCTCGGTGCAGTCCATGACGACCACCCTGACCTCCGACGTCAACACGACGCTGCAGCAGATCGCCCAGCTCACCGCCGCCGGCTGCGACATCGTGCGCGTGGCCTGCCCGAGCCAGGACGACGCGGACGCCCTGCCCCAGATCGCCCAGCACAGCCAGATCCCCGTCATCGCGGACATCCACTTCCAGCCCAAGTACGTCTTCGCCGCGATCGAGGCGGGCTGCGCCGCGGTCCGCGTCAACCCCGGCAACATCCGCAAGTTCGACGACCAGGTCAAGGAGATCGCCGCGGCCGCCAAGGACCACGGCACCTCCATCCGCATCGGTGTCAACGCCGGCTCCCTCGACAAGCGCCTCCTGGAGAAGTACGGCAAGGCAACGCCGGAGGCGCTCGTCGAGTCCGCCGTCTGGGAGGCCAGCCTGTTCGAGGAGCACGGCTTCCACGACTTCAAGATCTCGGTCAAGCACAACGACCCCGTCGTCATGGTGCGGGCCTACGAGCTGCTGTCCGAGCGCGGCGACTGGCCGCTGCACCTCGGCGTCACCGAGGCGGGCCCGGCCTTCCAGGGCACCATCAAGTCCGCCACGGCGTTCGGCGCGCTGCTGTCCAAGGGCATCGGCGACACCATCCGGGTCTCGCTGTCGGCCCCGCCTGTCGAGGAGGTCAAGGTCGGGATCCAGATCCTGCAGTCCCTCAACCTGCGCCCCCGCAAGCTCGAGATCGTCTCCTGCCCCTCGTGCGGGCGTGCGCAGGTCGATGTCTACAAGCTCGCCGACGCGGTGACGGCGGGGCTCGAGGGCATGACGGTGCCGCTGCGCGTCGCCGTGATGGGCTGCGTCGTCAACGGGCCAGGCGAGGCCCGCGAGGCGGACCTGGGTGTCGCGTCCGGCAACGGCAAGGGCCAGATCTTCGTCAAGGGAGAGGTCATCAAGACCGTCCCCGAGGCCGCCATCGTCGAGACCCTCATCGAGGAGGCCATGCGGCTCGCCGACGAGATGGGCGAGTCCGTGGACGAGGAGTCCGCAGGCAGCCCCACGGTCACCGTGGGCTGAGTCCCGCGGGGCTCGTATGCCGAGGCGCCGGTCGCCCCCCGGGAGGGACGACCGGCGCCTCGGCATAGGACCGCGACGACGGGGCGTCAGAGCCGGCTGATCTCCACGGCCGCCAGGCTCGGCACGTCCTTGACGGCGTGGAAGCCCAGGTCGAGCCGACCGTCGGTGACCGTCACGGTGAAGGTCGGTTCGTAGGCCCGGAAGGCCCCACCGGCCCGGGCGAACACATCGACGTCCTTGAGCACCGTGGCACCCTCCGCCGAGACCGAGTAGACGCGTCGCCCGGGAGCCGTGAAGTAGTCCTCCGCGGTGTAGAGCTTGACCCGGTAGGTGCCGTCGGCGACCTTGGCCCGGTAGGACGACATGGCGTAGACCGTCGAGCGGTAGAGCAGGTCGGAGTCCGTCCCTGCGATGTCACGGTCTGCCATCGCGGTGCCCGTCTTGTAGGAGTCGAAGGCGTTACCGCGGCCGGTCCACAGACGACCCAGGGAGTCCGTCTGGTCGACCCACGCCGCGGTCTGGCGCACCGTGGACACACCCGTGGCCGGCGGGGTCGGGGTGGGCGTGGGGGTTGGCGTGGGGGTGGGGGTCGGCGTGGGCCTCGGTGCGGGAGCCGGGCTGGGGGTGGGCTGGGGGGCAGGCGCCGGAGCCGGACTGGGAGCTGCGGAGACCGGGGCCTCGTAGTGCAGGGGAAGCACCTCGAGCAGCTCGAGGGGGAAGCCCCGCTCGCCGCGTCCGGGGTCGCCCAGCATCTCCTGCCAGTCGGCACGTCCTCGGAAGAGCTCCGGGTAAGGGTCGCTCGTCATGCCGATCGGGTTCTCGGCGCGGAAGCTGATCGATCCCGCGGTGTCCCACACCACCACGCCGTACTCCTGGGCGGCCTTGGCGATGGTGCGCGCGGTGGGCGACAGGCGCATGGCGTCGAGGTTCACGGACGCCGGGATGCGGAGCATCTGCCCCTCGGCGGCGGCGGGGCGCCCCGAGGGGTTCCAGCCGTCGGTCCGGTTGGCGGGGCGGGAGACGGTGGGCCAGGGGGCGTTGTGGGGCAGGGCGATGCCGACCACGTGGTCGATGTGACCCCGGCGGAGCTCCTCGGGGCGGATCGTGCCGCCGGCCAAGGAGAGCCCGCTGGCCGTCGTGCCGAAGGGGTGCGGGAAGACCCCGTTGCTCTTGGAGGCGTCGGGGATGCTGCCGCCCCAGCAGGCGGACCAGGAACCGTTGTTCTTGCGCGTCACCCAGGTCTCGGTGAGTCGACGCGAGTGCGCGTCGTACACCAGCATCTCGAGGTCGGTCCCCTCGGCGGGACGAGCGTAGGCCGGGATCCGGAGGCTGCTGAGGTGGTTGGCGATCAGGCCGGTGTCGCCATACGACTTGCCCTGGCAGTTGTCGAACGCGAAGGTCGTCGTGGGGTCGCCGGGCTTGGCGACGTACATCGGTGCCGAGTAGCGCACCGTGTTGACGCCGATGGACGGGGCTCCGGGGCGACCGTAGTACGAGACGCCCTGGTCGTAGATGTGCCGGGCGATCTCGGCCGAGCGCGGGTCCTTGGGGGTGTTCGTCGGCAGCTTGCGGTACCAGAACGAGTCGGGGGCGAAGATGCGCTCGGGCAGCCGGTCGCGGTCGACCTTGGCCGCGGCGGCCGACGCCGTCACCGGGGTCGTGGTCGTCGGGGCGGCCGACGCGGCCACCACCGGAGCGCAGACCAGGGCGGTCGACGTCACCAGGGCGCCGACCAGTCCGCCGGTCAGCCGGGGGGACCGGCGGGCGGGCAGGGGGAAGTGCATGAAATACCTCGGGAGGGGGAGGAGGAGCAACCGGGACCGGGGGTGGTGGGATGGCCGCAACAACCACTGTGTGCAACCTATCTGACACGAATGGCTGTCAATAACTCAGTGTGATGGTTCAAAGTACCAACCGGTAGGCCTATTCAGGGGAAAACAGTCACTGTAGGTGTTTGCCCGATGGTTCAGGACTTGCGCTCCGGTCACGGCATGTCGACGACGAAGTCTTTGGTAGGTGGAGCCGGTGCGAGGCACGGCCGCATGGGGCGCCCCGGTGCCGTTAGCGACGGGGGGACCTGAGCAGTCCCGCAGCCAGGGAGGGCCTCGCCCGGCAGCTGCCGCGGCGGGGACCTTCTCCTGCGGACGCGAACTCCCTGCCGCCTGCCGCGTGGCGCGTGGTGGCGTGACAAGCTCCCCCCTGCGGTCCACCCTTGGGGGGTGCTCCGATCCCGCTCGCCGATCCAGGCTCTGACACCGGCCGACGAGGACGCGGCGATCGCTGTCTGTGCACGCCGACCGGACGCCCACGTCTTCGTGGCGTCCCGGATCCAGGAGGGGGCGCTGCGCACGACCCCCGGCTGCCTGCTCGGCTACGCCGATCGGGAGGACCCCCTGGGATGGCGCTCCCTGCTCTGGACCGGCGCCAACGTCGTCCCGGTCGACGTAGGGCCGGACACCGCCCCGGACTTCGCCCAACGCCTGCGCCGGCGAAGCCGCTGGGCGTCCTCCCTGTTCGGCCCCGCCGACGACGTCCTGCGGCTGTGGACGCTGCTCACGCCGTCCTGGGGCGCGCCCCGGGCGGTGCGAGGGTCGCAGCCGCTGATGTCGACGACCGTCCCGCCGAGCGAGCTCGGCCTCGCCCTCGAGGAGCGGGTGCGTCTGGCCCGGCCGGCCGAGGTTGACGCCGTGGTGCCCGCCGCGGCTGCGATGTTCACCGAGGAGATCGGCTACCCGCCGTATGTCGGCTCGGTGACGTCATATCGCCGGTCGGTGGCCGCCTTGATCGAGCAGGGGCGCACGTATGTCCTGTCGGAGGGGCCAGACGTGGTGTTCAAGGCCGACGTCGGGTCGGTCGCCCTCGGCACCGCTCAGATCCAAGGCGTCTGGTTGGCGCCGCACCTGCGCGGTCGGCGCCGAGCGGTGCCGGCCATGGCGGCCGTGGTGGAGGCCGTGCTGCGGGACCACGCCCCTCGAGCCTCGCTCTACGTCAACGACTTCAACGCCGCGGCGCGCGCAACCTACGCGCGCATCGGTATGCGGGAGGTCGGGGAGTTCGCCACCATCCTGCTGTGATCTCGCGCTGGACGACGGGTAGACATGCGATCACCGACCGCCCGTCAGGAAGGGGCGACGGCTCGTCGCAGGGTGGCGGCCGAATCCACCCTCCCGCCGCCGGCGACGCCGAGGTCGGTGCTGCACTGACGATCTCGATCGTCGTCTTCATCGCCCTGCAGTACCCGCTCGGTGCCTCGTCCGACCGGATCGGGCGCAAGCCGATGATGCTCGTCCTCACGGCCTGCTGCACCGTCGCCATGGTGCCGCTGTCCTCGCTGATCATCGTGACGATGCCGGAGACGCGCGGCCGTCAGTCACGAGGACCCAGACTGATCAGTCGACCGACCCACCTGAGTCACCTGAGTCACCCGAGCTGCCCGCCTCGGCGGGTCCTGACGAGCCGCCAGTGAGCATCGACCACGGGCGCCTCATCAGCTTGATCCGCTCGGTGTCGCCCGCGGCCACGGCGGCCAGGTGGAGCAGGCTGGAGGTGCCTCGGTGGTAGTACTGCTCGTGTCCGACCGGTGGGCGCAGGACGGTCCAGGACCCGTCGGGGTAGACCACCCGGCGGGCGAGGGGGGACAGCTGTTGCACGCCGCTGATGCGCAGGACCTCGCCGCCGAAGACGCCGAGCATGCCGATGAGGTCGCCGGGGGCGATGCAGGCGTACAACGTGCCCGGCGCCAGGCCGAGGTCGGACAGGCTGGAGGCGAAGATCCCTGGTGCGCCGGCCGTCATGGCGGCGTCGACGACGTGCGCGCCCCCGGCGGCCAGCTGGGACAGGGCGAGTCCCATGGCAGAGGCGCCGTAGGAGTGCCCGCTCGCCACGACGCGGGCTCCGGCGGGGGTGATCTCGCGGACGCCCTGCAGGGTCCTGGCGAGGTGGCCGGCAGCCTCCCGCGCATAGCGCGGGTCGGATGCCTCGCCGGGCACGAGCACGCGCATCCCGGTGTCTCCCAGCGCCTTTCGGGTGGCGATGTCGTAGGGCGCCCGGTAGCCGATCCAGTCGATCACCGCCACGCGGGCGTCCCCGTCGAGCAGCCGCACCGCCTCGTCGCGCAGCCAGGACATCCAGGTGGCCTCGCGATAGAGGCGCAGGTCCACGGTGGTGGTCGTGCCCGGGACGTGCACCACCACGTGGGTGGCGGTGTCGGGGTCGCCGAGCGCGATGGCGGTCCTCAGGGGATAGCTGCGGGCGTCGAGCAGATAGAGGAACCGTCGCGTCGGCAGCGTGCTGACCTGCGCGAGCCCCTCGGGGACCTCGGCCAGCAGGTCGGGGTCGGCGAAGAGTGCCCGCAGCTTGAGCAGCCCTCGCAGGTCCCTCTCCTCCTCGACCGTGGCCTCGTCCGCGGGTGCGCCGGTGTCGACGTCGAGCTCGCGGCTGCGCCGGGCGATCTCGGCCTCGAGGACCTGCAGGTTGGCTGCGTGCCGGACGGCGGTGGGCAGCCCGTCGGCCCTCCCCGCCCAGGGGGCGTGGCGCCGCAGCACCTCCTCGCGGTCCTCGGGGGCCAGGCCCCGCCACCAGGCGGCGACGACGTCGGGCGCGTCGTCGCGGGGGATGGGCAGCACCTCCTCGCCGGCCATCCCGAGGCGGGGGAAGCGCGACGCGGCGACCTCGGCCTCGGAGCGGAGCTGGTCGACGAGCTGGCCGGCGGCATACAGACCGACGTCGGTGCGCCGCGTCATGATCTCGTCGAGGACGGCGTCCCCGGGCCTGGACCAGGTCCGGTCGGCGGCCAGGGCCTCGGTGAGGTGCAGGTGGGCGGTGGTCGCCGCCGCCACCGCCTGCTCCACGGCGTGCGCTGCGGCGGCCAGTCCCGCCTGCAGCGTGAGGGGCTCGACGCCTGGCCCTCCTGCCGGTGGCCCGCCCCCGCCCGGCGTCTCGACGCACTCTGCCACGACCCTCACCTCCACCTCAGAGGCTACGCCCGGGCGCGGTCGAGGCCGGTGAGCCAGGGCCGATATCCTGCCGTGGTCCCACCTCCGCCGACCTGAGGAGCCCCACCGTGCCCGGTGAGATCATGCGCATGTCGTCCCTGTTCCTGCGGACCCTGCGCGAGGACCCGGCCGACGCGGAGCTGCCCGGCCACCGGCTGCTCGTGCGCGCCGGCTACGTCCGTCGCGCGGCGCCCGGCGTCTACAGCTGGCTCCCCCTAGGGCTCAAGGTGCTTCGTCGTGTCGAGGGGATCGTCCGCGAGGAGATGGACCAGATCTCCCAGGAGCTGAGCTTCCCGGCGCTGCTGCCGCGCGAGCCCTACGAGGCGACCGGGCGCTGGACGGAGTACGGCGACAACCTCTTTCGCCTCACGGACCGAAAGGGCACCGACATGCTGCTCGGGCCGACCCACGAGGAGATGTTCACCCTCGCGGTCAAGGACCTCTACAGCTCCTACAAGGACCTGCCGCTGTCGATCTACCAGATCCAGACGAAGTACCGCGACGAGGCGCGGCCCCGCGCCGGACTGCTGCGCGGGCGCGAGTTCATCATGAAGGACTCGTACTCCTTCGACGTCTCCGACGAGGGCCTGCAGAAGTCCTACGACGCGCACCGCGAGGCCTACGTCAAGATCTTCGACCGGCTCGGCTTCGACTACGTCATCGTCCAGGCGACCTCCGGCGCGATGGGCGGGTCGGCCAGCGAGGAGTTCCTCGCGATCAGCGAGGTCGGCGAGGACACCTTCGTGCGGGACGACAGCGGGTATGCCGCGAACGTGGAGGCCGTGGTCGTCCCGCAGGCCGAGCCCGTCGACGCGTCCGGCGTCCCCACGGCGCAGGAGGTCGACACGCCGGACACCCCCACCATCGACACCCTCGTCGACGTGCTGAACGCCCAGCACCCGCGCCCCGACGGCCGGGCCTGGACCGCCGCCGACACCCTCAAGAACGTCGTCGTGATGCTGGTCCACCCCGACGGCACCCGTTCGCCCCTGGTCGTCGGGCTGCCCGGCGACCGGCAGGTCGACCTCAAGCGCCTCGAGGCGCAGGTCGCCCCGGCCGAGGTCGAGGAGTTCACCGAGGCCGACTTCGCGGCCTACCCGCAGCTGGTGCGCGGCTACATCGGGCCCGGCGTGCTCGGCGAGACCGTCGAGCGCGACGAGGCCGGCGAGGTCGTGTCCCGCACGGGCATCCGCTACCTGCTCGACCCGCGCGTGGCCGAGGGGTCCGCGTGGGCCACCGGGGCCAACCGGGCGGGCGTCCACGTGATCAACCTGGTCCACGGCCGCGACTTCACCGCCGACGGGACGGTTCAGGCCGCCGAGGTCCGCGACGGCGACGTAGCCCCGGACGGCGTCGGCACCCTGCGGACCGCCCGTGGCATCGAGATGGGCCACATCTTCCAGCTGGGTCGCAAGTATGCCGAGGCCCTCGGCCTCAAGGTGCTGGACGAGAACGGCCGGCTCGTCACCGTCACGATGGGCTCCTACGGCATCGGTGTCTCGCGGGCCGTCGCCGCCCTCGCCGAGGCCAACCACGACGACCTGGGTCTGGTGTGGCCCCGCAACGTCGCGCCTGCCGACGTCCACGTCGTCGCCACGGGCAAGGACGAGGCGGTGCTCGTCGAGGCGGACCGGATCGCGAGCGAGCTCGCGCGGCAGGGGATCTCCTCCATCGTCGACGACCGCGCCAAGGTCAGCCCCGGCGTGAAGTTCAAGGACGCCGAGCTGATCGGCGTGCCGACCATCGTCATCGTCGGCAAGGGCCTCGCGGGCGGCACCGTGGAGATCAAGGACCGGCGCTCGGGCGACCGTCGCGAGGTGGCCGTCGCCGACGTGGTGGCCGAGGTCGCCCGCGAGGTGCGGTCCTGACGGGTGCGGGTGCGGGTGCGGGGGCGCCGGGAGCCACGGACGCCTCGGACGCCGCTCCGTCGCCGGTCGGCGCCGTCATCTTCGACTGGGGCGGCACCCTCACCCCGTGGCACGACGTGGACCTGCGCCAGCAGTGGGTGGAGTTCTCCCGCGGCTACGGCACCCTGGCCTGCTCGCTCCACGAGCTCACGGCCCGGATCCTGCTCGCGGAGGACGCCCTGTGGCAGCGCGCTCGCACCACTCACGAGTCGGGCCGCCTCGCCGACCTGCTGACCCAGGTGGGCCTGGACCCCGAGGACGAGGCGACCCTCGCCGGCCTGGCGGCCTACGAGACCTTCTGGGAGCCGCACACGCTCACCGACCCCCAGGTCGAGCCCCTGTGGACCGGTCTGCGCGAGCGCGGGATCCGCGTCGGCGTGCTGTCCAACACGATCTGGACCCGCGACTACCACCGCGGGGTCTTCGAGCGCGACGGGGTGGCCCACCTCATCGACGCCGACGTCTACTCCAGCGAGATCCCGTGGGCCAAGCCGCACCCCGAGGCCTTCCTCGCCGCCGCGCGGGCGGTGGGCGTCGAGCCGGACCGGTGCGTCTACGTCGGGGACCGGTCCTTCGAGGACGTCCACGGCCCCCAGCGGGCCGGCATGCGTGCCGTGTGGGTCCCGCACTCGCGGATCCCCGTGGAGCAGCAGGTCTCGCACGACGCGGAGCCCGACGCGGTCGCGCACGAGCTGCTCGACGTCCTCACGATCGTCGACCGGTGGTGCGGGCGTGGGTGAGCTGTCGCTGCAGGTCGTCCTCTTCCTCGTCGGATGCGCGTTCTGCGCGGGGTGGGTCGACGCCGTCGTGGGCGGGGGAGGGCTGATCCAGCTGCCCGCGCTGCTCGTGGGGCTGCCCGGCGCCTCGCCCGCGCAGATCCTCGCCACCAACAAGCTGGCCTCGATCTGCGGCACCTCGACGAGCGCGGTCACCTACTACCGCCGGGTGCGTCCGGACCTGCGCACCGCGATCCCGCTCGCGGTCGCGGCGTTCGCCGGGTCGTCGCTCGGTGCGGTCGTCGCCACCCGGATCCCCAAGGAGGCGTTCAACCCGATCATCCTGGTGGCGCTCGTGGTGGTCGGCGCCTACACGGTGCTCAAGCCCAGTCTCGGCGCGTCCACGCAGCTGCGCTTCTCCGGTCGCCACCACCTCGCGGCGGCCCTGGTCATCGGGGCGGTCGTCGGCTTCTACGACGGGGCACTCGGGCCCGGCACCGGGTCGTTCTTCGTCTTCGCGCTCGTCGGGCTGACCGGCTACGCCTTCCTCGAGGCCAGCGCCAAGGCCAAGATCGCCAACTTCGCGACCAACCTCGCGGCCCTCGCGGTCTTCGTCCCCCACGGGGCGGTCATGTGGCCGATCGGCGTGGTCATGGGACTGGCCAACATCGCCGGTGGCTACATCGGGGCGCGGACCGCCGTGTCGCGCGGCACGGGCTTCGTCCGCATCGTCTTCATCGTCGTGGTGGGGACCTTCGTGATCCGGATCGCCGGCCAGCTGCTCGGCCGGTGGTGAGACCTCGCAGGCAGGCCTAGGGTCGAGGCATGGGGGATCTCGTGCAGCGCTACCTCGACCAGCTGGGGCTGCCCCGTCAGCGCCCGACCGCCCGCTACCTCGCTCGGGTGCACGCGGCGCACGTGGACCGCTTCGCCCACGACACCGTGTGGATGGTCCGCGGTCGCGTCCCGCGCCTGGTGGAGCCGGAGCTCGTCGAGGCCCTCCTGGACGGCGAGGGCGGCGGGTGCCTGCAGCTCAACGTCGGTCTGTGCTGGCTGCTGCGTGAGCTGGGCCTCGACCCGGTGCTGCACCGGGCGACGGCCCAGTCGACCTTCCAGCTCGAGGCGAGCCGGCACCACGGTGAACACTGCGTCGTCACCGCCACCGTCGACGGGGTGCGGTGGCTGCTGGACGTGGGCACCGGGACGGGCCACCTGGAGCCGCTCCCGCTCCTGCCGGGCACCTACCTGCAGGGCGGCTTCCGCTACGAGGTCCGCCACCGCGGCGAGGGGGTGTGGAGGATCGAGCACGATCGTCGTCCACGTGCCCTGCGCGCCGTGGAGCTGACCCTCGCCCCGGCCGCGCCAGCCTCGTTCGAGCAGCTGTACGACCGGGTGTGCCGCGACCCCGACTCGCCCTACCGCCGCACCGCCTGGGCCCAGCGCAGGACTTCCGGGGCCGTGGAGATGCTGCACCTGAGGACGCTGCGCATCCGCACCCCCCAGGGCTGGCAGGTGCGTCACCTCACGACCGCCGAGGAGTGGGTCGAGCAGCTGCGGGGGAGGTTCGGGCTGGGGCTGCCCGGCCTCGCCGAAGACGAGCAGCACCGCCTGTGGGAGCTCACCGCAGACCCGTCGCCGGACGTCGGCGTCGACCCAGAGGTCAGCGTCGAGCCAGAGGTCAGCGTCGGCCCGGCCGGCGCAGACGTGGTCGGTGCACGCGGGTCGGGCGGCGCCATACGGCCGTGATGGTCGCCCACCGGGCGAGGCCCGCGCCGAGCCCCGCGAGCATCCCCGGGACGAGCAGGAAGGTGCCGTCCATCGCGTCGCGGCCGAGGTCGGCATGCCCCCCCACCAGGCCCGTCAGCACACCCACGACCACCCCCACGAAGAGCCCGACCAGCGCGCCGCCGAGGGTGAGGGGCCAGACGAGCGCCCGGCCGCGCCGCCCAGCCCTCGCCCGGGCCGCCAGCTCGCGGGAGCGGGTCCAGGCCACGGCGACACCCACCGCGGCCAGGACCGCCGGGAGCATGAGCAGCAGGACGGCGCGGTTGCGCACGCGCCTCAGCCCCTCACGCGGTCGTAGGTCACGAACGCGAAGCCCGGGTGGGCGTCGGTCCCGGCGACCTGCTCGCGCCGGACCTCGCGCCACTGCTCGCGATCGACCTCGGGGAACCACGTGTCGGCCTCCGGGGCGTCGTCCACCTCGGTCAGCTCGAGCCGGTCCGCCAGGGGCAGGGCGAGGGCATAGATCTCGCCCCCGCCACCGCAGCACACCTCTCCCTCGCCGGCCAGGGCCAGGGCCTCCTCCAGGGAGGACGCGGACTCCGCGTCGGCCACGGACCACCCGGGGTCACGGGTGATCACGATCGTGCGCCGGCCGGGCAGGGCGCGCCCGATGGACTCGTAGGTCTTGCGGCCCATGACCAGCGGACGTCCCTCGGTCAGGGCCTTGAACCGCGGGAGGTCACCGGGCAGCCGCCACAGCAGGGCCCCCTCGCGCCCGAGCGCGCCGTTGCGTCCCACGGCGGCGACGAGGGTGAGCGTCCTGGACGTCATACGGCGATCGGGGCCTTGATCGACGGGTCGGCCACATAGCCCTCGAGGGTGAAGTCCTCGAGCTCGTAGGCGTCGATGGAGGGCCGGCGAGCGATGTGCATGGTCGGCAGCGGGTGGGGCGAGCGCGTGAGCTGCAGCCGCGCCTGGTCGAGGTGGTTGGCGTAGAGGTGGGCGTCGCCGAGCGTGTGCACGAAGTCGCCCGGCTCGAGGTCCGTCTGCTGGGCGACCATCATGGTGAGCAAAGCGTACGACGCGATGTTGAAGGGCACCCCGAGGAAGATGTCGGCGCTGCGCTGGTAGAGCTGGCAGGACAGGCGCCCCTCGGCCACGTAGAACTGGAACATGGTGTGGCACGGCGGCAGGGCCATGCGGTCGACGTCGGCGACGTTCCAGGCCGACACGATGTGCCGGCGCGAGTCCGGGTTGGTCCGCAACGAGGTGACGACCTGGTCGATCTGGTCGACCGACCGACCGTCGGGGGTCGGCCAGGACCGCCACTGGTGGCCGTAGACGGGGCCGAGGTCGCCGTGCTCGTCGGCCCACTCGTCCCAGATCGTGATGCCGCGCTCCTGGAGCCAGCGCACGTTGGTGTCGCCCCGCAGGAACCACAGCAGCTCGCCGATGATCGACCTCAGGTGGAGCTTCTTGGTCGTGAGGACCGGGAAGCCCTGGCCGAGGTCGAACCGCATCTGGTGGCCGAAGACGCTGCGGGTGCCGGTCCCCGTGCGGTCCGACTTGTCCACCCCGGTCGTCAGGACGTGGTCGAGGAGGTCGAGGTACTGCTGCATGGCGACCACGGTAGCGGGGTGGGTCCGGCATACCGTCATCGACCGGCGCGGGCACTCACGGCGTGGATGTGAGCCAGGTCACACCATCCGGTCCGGCGACGGTGTAACGAGACGGGCCCACTGGCCGATGTATCTCGTGAATCGCGTAGCCACCCGGACCCCCGAGCGGGTGGCTACGCGATTCACATGTCTACCCGCCTCGTCCCCCTCGTCCCCTCGTCCCCCTCCTCCGCCTCCGGCCCGGCTGCCGGCGCCCGTGGCGGTCACCGACCGGGCCCGGCATCGCGGGATACATTGACCTCATGACGACCTCACCCGCGTTCGGCCGCGTCCTGTCGGCCATGGTGACCCCGATGCTGCCCGGCGGTGCGATCGACCGCGACGGGGTGCAGCAGGTCGCGCGCCACCTCGTCGGGCACGGCCACGACGGCATCGTCGTCAACGGCACCACCGGCGAGTCGCCGACGACGACGGACGACGAGAAGGCCGAGCTGGTCCGCCTCGTGCGCGAGACCGTCGGCGAGGGGGTGCACGTCATCGCCGGTGTCGGCACCAACGACACCCGGCACACCATCGAGCTCGCCGGCCAGGCCGCGGACGCGGGTGCGGACGGTCTCCTCGTGGTGACGCCCTACTACAACAAGCCCCCCGTGGCCGGGCTCGAGGCCCACTTCCGAGCGGTGGCCGACGCCACCGAGCTGCCCGTCATGCTCTACGACATCCCCGGCCGGGCGGGCGTGCCGATCCCCACCGAGCTGCTCGTCCGGCTCGCGGACCACCCGCGCATCGTGGCCGTCAAGGATGCCAAGGGCGACCTGTGGGCGGCGACCAAGGTCCAGCGCGAGACGGACCTGCAGTGGTACTCCGGCGACGACGTCGCCAACTTCTCCCACCTGGCGCTCGGCGCCGTCGGCATCGTCAGCGTCGTCGCCCAGGTGGCCGGGGACGCGTATGCCGAGATGGTGGGGGCCCTCCAGGGCGGCGACGTCGAGCGGGGGCGCGAGATCCATCGCCGCCTCGTGCCCGTCGTCGACGCCGTGATGAACGTGACCCAGGGGGCCATCATGACCAAGGCGGCCCTCGTCGAGCTGGGCGTCATCGCCCACGCCGACGTGCGCCTGCCGCTGGTCGCGGCCACCGACGACCAGGTCGAGATCGTCCGATCCGGCCTCCACAGCTCAGGACTGATGTGACTTCTGCTTCCGCTGCACCCGGCCTCGTGACCGAGGTCCCCACCACCCCGCCCGCGCTGGCGAAGGACGGCCTGCGGGTCGTCGCGCTCGGCGGCCTCGGCGAGGTCGGCCGCAACATGACGGTGCTCGAGCACCGCGGCCGGCTGCTGATCATCGACTGCGGCGTGCTCTTCCCCGAGGAGCACCACCCCGGCATCGACCTGATCCTCCCGGACTTCGACTACCTCGAGGGGCGCCTGGACGACGTCGACGCCGTCGTCCTCACGCACGGGCACGAGGACCACATCGGCGCGTTGCCCTACCTGCTCAAGCGCAAGCCCGACATCCCCCTCATCGGCTCCCAGCTGACCCTGGCCCTGGTCGAGGCCAAGCTCAAGGAGCACCGGATCACCCCCTACACGCTGGGGGTCCGCGAGGGCCAGCGCGAGCAGGCCGGCGTCTTCGACCTGGAGTTCGTGGCCGTCAACCACTCGATCCCGGACGCGCTCGCCGTCTGTGTGCGCACCGCCGCGGGGACCCTCCTGCACACCGGTGACTTCAAGATGGACCAGCTGCCGCTGGACCGCCGGCTCACCGACCTGCGCGCCTTCGCCCGCCTGGGGGAGGAGGGCGTCGACCTGTTCCTCACCGACTCCACCAACGCAGAGGTGCCGGGGTTCACGACGCCGGAGCGGGAGATCGCGCCCGCCATCGACAAGGTCTTTCGGCACACCACGGGCCGGATCATCGTGGCCTGCTTCTCCTCGCACGTGCACCGCGTCCAGCAGGTGCTCGACGCCGCCCACAAGGCGGGCCGGCGGGTGGCCCTGGTGGGTCGCTCGATGGTGCGCAACATGACGATTGCGGCCGAGCTCGGCTACCTGCACGTGCCGGCCGGCGTGCTCATCGACATCAAGAAGGTCGGTTCGCTGCGCGACGACCAGCTGGTCCTCGTGTGCACCGGCTCGCAGGGCGAGCCGATGGCCGCGCTGAGCCGTATGGCGAACCGCGACCACCGCATCGAGGTCGGGCCCGGCGACACGGTGCTGCTCGCGTCCTCGCTGATCCCCGGCAACGAGAACGCCGTCTACCGCGTGATCAACGGGCTGATGCGTCTCGGCGCCGACGTCGTCCACAAGGGCAACGCCAAGGTGCACGTCAGCGGCCACGCCAGCGCCGGCGAGCTGCTCTACTGCTACAACATCGTCAGGCCCCGCAACGTCATGCCGGTGCACGGCGAGTGGCGCCACCTCGTGGCCAACGGGCGGCTGGCCGAGGCGACGGGCGTGCCGGCGGAGCGGGTGCTGCTCTGTCAGGACGGCACCGTCGTGGACCTGGTGGACGGGGTCGCCAGCATCGTGGGCGAGGTGCCCTGCGGCTACGTCTACGTCGACGGGTCCGCCCTCGGTGGGGAGACGAGCGACGAGCTGCTGCGTGACCGCAGGATCCTGCGGGACGAGGGCTTCGTCACCGCCATCGTCGTCGTGGACACCTCCACCGGCGAGGTGGTCAGCGAGCCCGAGATCACCTCCCGCGGCGTGGCCGAGGACCAGGAGGTCTTCGACCGGGTCCGGCCCCAGGTCGAGCGCGCCGTGGTCGAGGCCATGGCCAAGGGCACCACCGACACCTATGCCCTCCAGCAGGTCGTGCGGCGCACCCTCGGCTCCTGGGTCGGCACGAAGCTGCGGCGCCGTCCGATGATCATCCCGGTCGTCATCGACGCATGACGGCCGGGGCGACCCGCGCGAGGCCCTCGACGACGGCCTGGTCACCCTCCTCGAGGGCGCTCCTGGTCGCCGGGGCCTCGCTGGCGCTGCTGGGGACCGGCCTGCTGGCGCTGCGGTGGGCCGTGGTGCCGGAGCGCACCGGCTTCCTCGCGCTGCAGGCCCTGTCACCGATGGGCGGGGTCCTCGTGGGCCTCGGCGTGGTGGCGCTGCTGCTGGCGCGGGCCTGGGGCCCGCTGGCGGTGGCCCTGCTCCCGGCCCTCGCGTATGCCGGGCTGGCCGCCCCCACCGTCCTGCCCGACACGGTCCCACCCCGCCCCGACGACCTGGTCGTCCTCTCGACCAACCTGCAGTACGGCCGCGCGCAGGCTCGTCGCGTGATCGAGACGGCGGATCGCGTCGATGCCGACGTCGTGGTCCTCGTCGAGGTGACGCCGGGCGCGCTGGCGCGCCTGGACGAGGCCGGCCTGTCGGGCCGTTACCCGCACTCCATGGGTCGCCCGGGGCCGCGCGCGAGCGGGCTGGTGGTGCGGACCCGTGACCCCCTCCGGGCCGTGACGCCGTCCTACGACCCCCGCGCCGGGACGCCATACGGTCTGCTGAGCACGAGCAGGGGAGAGGTCCTGCTGCGAGGGGTGCACCCGGCCGCGCCCACGAGCCCGGAGCGCTGGGGCAGCGACCTGGGGGACCTCGGGTCGTGGATCGCCCGGGTCACCCGGCTCGACCCGAAGCAGCCGGTGCTCGTGGCCGGCGACCTCAACGCGACCTACAGCCACCCGCCGCTGCGCCAGGCCGTCGCGCCGCTCACCGACGCGGCGCGGGCGGCCGGCAAGGGCTGGGAGCCGACGTGGCCGCAGGGCCGGTGGTACCCGCCCTTCGCCCAGATCGACCACGTGCTGGTGCGCAACCTCCGGGTGGTCGACAGCGGGGTCGCGGCGATCCCGGACACCGATCACCGTGCGGTCTGGGCGCGGCTCAGGGTGGGATGACCTGCGTGGCAGGTCCGCGTCAGACGAGGACCTGTCTCTCGTCGGCCGACCCGCCCGCCGCGCCGTCGTCCTGCTGGTGACGCGCCGACAGGAGGCTGAGGGCGAACACCGAGGCCAGCAGCACGACCAGCCCGAGCCCCTCCAGGACCAGGTCCTTGGGGGTGGAGTGCAAGCGCTCGCCGTAGACGAGACCGCCGATGAGCAGCGAGAACAACGGGTCCAGGCTGGCGATGACCGGAAGGCTGGAGGACAGCGGACCGGCCTGGAAGGCCATCTGGTTGAGGACCAGGGCCAGGCCGCCGGCCACAAGCAGGGTGTAGAGCTGCCAGGACAGCAGGAGGTCCGGGATGCCGTGCTCGAGGATCCGGGTGCAGGTCTTGATCAGGGCGGCCGTGCAGGCATAGAGGGCCGCGACCGACGTGCCGAGCAGCGCGGCCTTGCGGCGTGGTCCCACGCGACGAGCCACCGCCACGCACGCGACCACCAGCACGGCGGTGCCGACGCCCACCCAGATGGCCGGGTTGCGTGCGCCCTTGGCCTCAGGCCCGTGGGGACCGGTTGCCCCGGACGCCCACAGGAACAGCACGAGACCGGCGACCAGCGTGAGCGCCAGGGCGACCTCCCGGCCGGACGGCCGCTGCTTGAGGAACCAGGCGTTCAGCACCAAGGAGAACACCAGGGCGAGGGTCAGCATGGGCTGGACCACGGAGATCGCGCCCTCGCGCAGGGCCAGCACCTGCAGGACGATGCCGCCGGCGTCGCACACCAGCCCGGCGAGCCAGAGGGGTTGGGAGATCATCGCCTGGACGAACCTGCGCACCCGCACGAGGCCGCTGCCCGAGATCTCGGGCATGCTCCCCGCCGACCGGTGCTTGAGCACCGAGCTCATGGCAAAGACGGCGGTGGCCGCCAGGGACAGCAGCAGGACCGAGGTCACCGCTCGGTCCGTCCCCGCGGGTGGGGTCGGACAGCCTCGTCACCCTGCAGGGGCGACAGGTCGATCTCGGGCAGGAGGGAGACGTCCCCGGCCCCGGCCGTCTCGTAGACGTCCGCCAGGAGGGTCAGGGTGTGCGGCCAGATGACGGCGCAGTCCTGCGTGCGGTTGTGGTGCTGGATCCGCCGCAGCAACGGGCGGTCCCGGGCCAGGCGCTCGAGGGCGTGGGTCATGTCGCCGTCCGTCTCGCAGATGAGGCCCTCGCGCTCGTGCCGGATGAACTCCGGCAGACCGCCCGAGGCCTTGGCGACGATGGGCAGGCCCGCGCACCGAGCCTCCAGCGCGGCCAGGCCGAAGGACTCGAGGTTGGCCGGCGCGATGAAGGCGTCACTGGACTCCAGCATGAGCCGGACGTGGTCGCGGTCCAGGCGGCCGTGCAGCGTGACCTGGTCGGCGAGGCCGTGGCGGCGCAGGTAGCGGTCCATGGCTCGCTGGCGTGGCCCGCAGCCGGCGACCTGCAGCCGGATCGTGGCGGTCGACCCCAGGCGGTCCTGGGCGTCGCGCAGCATCCGCAGGAGCGGCATCGGCCGCTTGCGGGCGCTGAGCCGCATCACGGCCGCCACGGTCAGCTCGCCCTCACGATCGGGGTAGCCGCCCCGGCGGGTCCACCGGGCGGGGTCCACGCCGTTGGGGATGACGTGCACCCGGGCGCCGTCGGGCAGGACCCGCCGGACGTGACGGGCCGCGGTGTCGCTGACCGCGGTCCAGGTGATCGGGAGCTTGGTCCAGCCCCAGACGAGGTTGCACAGACGAAAGATCCCGATGGCCCAGGCCCACAGCGAGTGGACGGTCACCACGGTCGGGATGCCGGCGCGGGCGGCCGCGCGGGCGACGAAGAAGCCGAGCGGCGAGCCGACGCCCACGTGGCAGTGGACGAGGTCGTAGCCGCCCTCACGCACCTCACGACAGCCGTCGCGCCACGCGGCGGGGTGGATGGCGTGCTGGACCCGGTAGCCGTCGGTGAGACGGACGACCGCGTCGGGTCCGAACGGCACCCCGGCGCTGGTGTGGCTCGGGGCGTAGGGATCGCTGTCGTCGGGGGCGTCACGGGTGCTCGGCGAGCTGGTGACGACCACGACCTCGTGACCGGCCGCGCGCTGGCGGCCGGTGAGCTCTGCGACCTGCATCTCGATCCCGCCGAGGCGGGGGAGGTAGAAGTCGGTGACGTGAGCGATCTTCATCAGTGCTCGTGGTCCTTCGTCGTGCCCGTGCGTCACGTCGATGTCATCGTCGTGCAGCACGGCCCCCGTGCGGCGCGCGATGGGCACGCCCTCAGCGATCATGCCGGAACGCACCGATCCTCGCAGATGCCGTGGTCGGCGTGTCGGCGCCGGGTCGTGGGGGCGGCGCGGTGGGCGAGCTGGGTGGACGGGCTGGGTGGACGTGCTGGGTGTGCCGGGCACGGGTCACAGTGTGGTCACCGGCGCGCGTGTGCCGCGAGGGGTGCGAGGGCCGGTCCCGTAGCCTGCGGAACATGGCGACCCGTGGCTCCACCAGCTCCACACGCTCCTCCTCGACCAGTCGTGGCGGATCGACGCGCCCCGGCTCGAGCAAGGGCGGGGCGACCCGCAAGCCTGCCCCGGGCCGCACGCGTGACGGTGGCCTGCCCCTGCCCGTGCGGGCCCTGCGGGGGACCTGGATGGGGCTCGCCCATGTCGTCGGGGGAGGGGTGCGGAGCGTGGGACACGGAGCCGCAGACCTGGAGCCGGAGCACCGCCGCGACGGGGTGGGCTTCGCCCTCGTGGCGCTCGCCATCGTGGTCGCCGCCCGCGAGTGGTGGAACATGCCCGGCTGGCCCGGCGCGATCGTCCACACGGTCGTCGCCGGCACGATCGGGTGCGTCGCCCTCGTCCTCCCGCTGGTGCTGCTCGGCCTCGGGCTGCGCGTGCTGCGCGCCCCGGACGACGGCCACGGCACCAACCGCATCGCCATCGGGACCTGCGCGCTGCTGCTGGCGACGTGCGGGATCGTGCACGTCGCCAAGGGCGTGCCGACCCCGAGCGGCACCGCCGAGGACATGCAGGCGGCAGGCGGCATCATCGGGTTCCTCGCCTCCAGCCCGCTCACGGCGGCCGTCAGCGTCTACGGCGCCGTGCCCATCCTCGTGCTGCTCGGGATCTTCGGCCTGCTCGTCGTGACGGCGACGCCGGTCCACCAGGTGGGCCCGCGGCTCCGGGACGCCTACCTGCGGCTCTTCCACGGCGATGGCGGCGAGAGGGACGCTGACGGGTCGCCCGGCCACGGCCAGGACCTGATGACGCAGCGCGCCGGTGGCGCCACCCGACGACGCCGGGACCGCGCCGACGCCGACCTGGACGAGCGCGCCGGCGACGAGGCCTACGAGCAGGCCGCGGTGGTCGAGCCGACCGGCCGTCCCTCCCGTGCCGGACTGCGCCCCGGTCAGAAGCGTCCGGTCGGCGCAGAGGCCGAGGCCCTGCGCCGCGCCCGGGACAACGCCGCCGCCCAGGGCCACGCGCCCACCCCGGACGGCACCGACGGACCCGACGGCCGGCCGGACGCTGCTCGTGCCGCGGCCGGGTCCGCGCCTGCCCCCGCCCCGGCGGCGATGCCCAGCAAGCCGCAGCTGGAGGCTCCCCCGACCGAGCCGCTGCCGCAGCGGGTCGAGCAGCTGGCCCTGGCCGGGGACATCACCTATCACCTGCCCGAGGACTCGATCCTCAAGCCCGGACCGCCCCACAAGGAGCGCAGCGCCGCCAACGACCGCGTGGTCGAGGCCCTCACCGGCGTCCTGGACCAGTTCGACATCGACGCCCAGGTCACCGGGTTCACCCGCGGCCCGACGGTGACGCGGTACGTCGTGGAGCTGGGACCGGGTGTCAAGGTCGAGCGCATCACCGCGCTGTCCAAGAACATCGCCTACGCCGTGGCCAGCGCCGACGTGCGCATCCTGTCGCCCATCCCCGGCAAGTCCGCGATCGGCGTCGAGATCCCCAACACCGACCGCGAGAACGTCTGCCTCGGTGACGTCCTGCGCTCCCAGGTCGCCCGCAACAACGCGCACCCCATGGTGATGGGTGTCGGCAAGGACGTGGAGGGCGGCTACGTCATCGCCAACCTCGCCAAGATGCCGCACATGCTCGTGGCGGGGGCCACCGGCGCCGGCAAGTCGAGCTTCGTGAACTCGCTGATCACCTCCATCCTCATGCGGTCGACCCCCGACGAGGTCCGGATGATCCTGGTGGACCCCAAGCGGGTGGAGCTGACGGCATACGACGGCATCCCCCACCTGATCACCCCGATCATCACCAACCCCAAGAAGGCCGCCGAGGCGCTGCAGTGGGTCGTGCGCGAGATGGACCAGCGCTACGACGACCTGGCCAACTTCGGGTTCAAGCACGTCGACGACTTCAACAAGGCCGTCCGCGCGGGCCAGGTCAAGCCTGTGCCGGGCTCCGAGCGGGAGATCCACCCCTATCCCTACCTGCTGGTGATCGTGGACGAGCTGGCCGACCTGATGATGGTCGCCCCGCGGGACGTCGAGGAGTCGATCGTGCGCATCACCCAGCTCGCGCGCGCCGCTGGCATCCACCTGGTGCTCGCCACCCAGCGTCCCTCGGTCGACGTCGTCACGGGTCTGATCAAGGCCAACGTGCCGAGCCGCATGGCGTTCGCGACCTCCTCGCTCGCCGACTCCCGCGTGGTCCTCGACCAGCCGGGCGCGGAGAAGCTCATCGGGCAGGGCGACGCGCTCTTCCTGCCCATGGGGGCCTCCAAGCCGATGCGCGTCCAGGGCGCGTGGGTCACCGAGTCCGAGATCAGCGAGGTCGTCAAGCGGGTCACCGACCAGCTCAAGCCGAGCTACCGCGAGGACGTGGCCGTCGTCGCGCCCCAGAAGCAGATCGACGACGACATCGGGGACGACCTCGACCTGCTGCTGCAGGCCACCGAGCTGGTGGTCACGACGCAGTTCGGCTCGACGTCGATGCTGCAGCGCAAGCTGCGCGTGGGCTTCGCCAAGGCCGGGCGTCTCATGGACCTGCTCGAGTCCCGTGGCGTGGTCGGCCCCTCCGAGGGGTCCAAGGCCCGCGACGTGCTGATCAAGCCGGACGACCTGCCCGCGACGCTGGCGGTGATGCGGGGCGAGGAGCCGCCAGCCGCCCCCGCCCCCGCGGCGAACCCCCAGCTCGTCGAGGAGGCCGCGGCGCCCGCGGACCGGTACGCGTCCGCCTCGGAGGACATGGTCACCGGCCGCGTCGTCGACGAGGAGGGCGTGGACGAGGAGTCCGAGGACGCCTGGGAGCTCACCCAGCACGGCCGCTCCGGCGGCTCCTGACCTACCCGTATGCCTAGAGGGGGGCCGCACCTGGCAGGTGCGGCCCCCCTCGCGCCCGGTCCCGGGGCGGGCGGCGCAGGTCACACCTGGAGCCGGTAGCCGATGCCGGGCTCGGTGAGCAGGTGGCGGGGGTGGGTCGGGTCGGGCTCGAGCTTGCGGCGCAGCTGGTTGGCGTAGACCCGCAGGTAGTTGGACTCGCGCCCGTAGGCGGGCCCCCATACGGCCTGCAGCAGCTGGCGCCCGGGGACGACGACGTCGCGGTGCCGGGCCAGCTCGGCGAGCAGGCGCCACTCGGTGGGGGTGAGGTGCACGTCGACCCCGTCGCGGGTGGCGCGGAAGGTCGCGAAGTCCAGGGTGAAGTCGGCCGTGCGCACGGGGGCGGGGGTGCTCTCCCCGGGCTCGGCGGGGGAGCCGGAGGTGGCGCGGCGCAGCGCGACCCGCACCCGGGCGAGCAGCTCGTCCATCCCGAAGGGCTTGGTGACGTAGTCGTCGGCGCCCTCGTCGAGCGCCTCGACCTTGTCGTCGGACTCGCGCCGGGCCGACAGCACGATCACCGGGACCGCCGAGGTGCGTCGCAGCCGGCGCAGCACCTCCACCCCGTCCAGGTCGGGCAGGCCTAGGTCGAGCAGGAGGAGGTCGGGCTGGTCCTCGTGCGCCACCTGCAGCGCGGTTCGCCCGTCGTGGGCGACGAGCACCTCGTAGCCGCGGGCCCGCAGGTTGATCCGCAGGGTCCGCACGATGACGCCGTCGTCCTCCACGACCAGGATCCGCGCCGGGCGGTCGCTCATGCCCTCACCCTCCCCTTCCTCCTCGCCGGTGATCTCGACCGTATGCCGTGACCCGGCAGCCGGCAGGGTCACCACCATCGTCAGCCCACCACCGGGCGTGTCGTCGGCCTCAAGGGTCCCGTGCATCGCCTCGGTGAGGCCGCGGGCGATCGCCAGCCCCAGGCCGACGCCCTCGGCCCGTTGGTCGCTGTAGCGCTGGAAGGGCAGGAACATCCGCTCCCGGGTCGCGTCGTCGGCGCCCGGGCCGCTGTCGGCGACGCGCAGGACGACCTGGTGGCCGTCGGCGCGGGCCGACACGGTCACCGGGCAGCCGCCGCCGTGCCGCAGGGCGTTCTCGACGAGGTTGCCGAGGACGCGCTCGAGCAAGCCGGGGTCGACGTGCGCCTCGGCCTCGCAGTCGTCGACCTGGACCAGCTCGGGGCGGCTGACGGTGGCGACGGCGCCGGCGACCACGGGGCCGACGGCGCAGTCGCGGGGGTGCACGGCCAGGGCGCCGGTCTGGATCCGGGACATGTCGAGCAGGTTGCCGATCAGCGCGTCCAGCCGGTCGGTGCCGTCCTCGATGGCCTCGAGCAGCTCGGCCTCGTCCTCGGGGCTGAACTCCACGTCGGTGGAGCGCAGGCCGGTGACGGCCGCCTTGATGCCGGCGAGGGGGGTGCGCAGGTCGTGGGAGACCGCCGACAGCAGGGCGGTGCGGGCACGGTTGTCCCGGGCCAGGTCGTCCGCGGTGCGCGCCGAGCGGCGCAGGGCGCGCCGGGTGAGGATCGCCCCGGCGTGGGCGGCGAAGGCGGCCAGCAGCCGGGAGTCCCGCGCCGCGACCGGCCGCCCGACCAGGACCAGCCGGTGGTCTTCGTCCACCGGCTCGACGGTCTTGGTGCGGTCGGCCGCCTCGCCCAGGTCGCCGGCCTGCTCGAGGACGCGCCAGGGGGCGTCCTCGCCCTCGCCGTCCCGGTGCTCGATGGCGGCGCCCTCGGCATGGAACATGTCGCGCGCCCGGTCGAGCAGCAGCCCGAGCTGGTCGGTGGCGCCGAGCAGCGAGTGGGAGAGCTCGACCAGCACGGCCGACTCGTGCCGAGCCGCCAGGGCCTGGGCGGTCCGGCGGACGCTGGTGTGCACGATCGCGGACACCAGCAGCGCTACCGCGACGAAGACGAGCAGCGCGGCCAGGCTCTGCGGGTCGGAGATGGTCAGGGTGCGCACCGGCGGGGTGAAGAACCAGTTGATCAGCAGGGAGGAGGAGACGGCCGCGACCAGCGCAGGCCAGAGGCCGCCCACGGCCGCGACCACGACGGTGAGGAGCAGGTAGAGCAGCACCTGCAGGGGCAGGCCCCCCGCGAGGGGAAAGAAGCTGAGCAGCCCCAGGAGGACCAGCGGGGCCACGACCGCGAGCACCCAGCCGAGGCGCACCCGGCCGGCGGAGAGCCCGGGGCCGAGGTCCACCCGGCGGATGGCGGCGCGGTGATGGGTGGTCATCAGGACGTCGATGTCCCCGGAGCCGTCCACCACCGACTCCCCGACGCCCGGGGAGAGCAGCCGGCGCCACAGCGGTCGTCGGCTGGTGCCGAGGACGATCTGGGTCGCGTTGATGGCGCGGGCCAGCTCGAGGATGGCCTCGGCGGTGTCCTCGCCGCTGACGACGTGGAAGGTCCCGCCGAGGGACTCGGTGAGCCGGCGCTGCTCGGCGACCGCCGGCAGCGGGGCCCCGCCCAGCCCGTCGGCCCGGTCGACGTAGACCGCGTGCAGCTCGCCCCCGGCGCCCCGGGAGGCGATCCGCGCGCCGGTGCGCAGCAGTGTGCTGCCCTCGTCGCCACCGGTGAGGGCCACGAGGACCCGCTCCCGGGTGGCCCAGGTGTCCTGGATGCCCTGCTCCCGTCGATAGGTGGTGAGCCGCTCGTCGACGCGGTCCGCCAGCCAGAGCAGGGCCAGCTCGCGCAGGGCGGCGAGGTTGCCGGGTCGGAAGTAGTTGGCCAGGGCGGCGTCGACCTTCTCCCGCTTGTAGACGTTGCCGTGTGCGAGCCGGCGGCGCAGCGCCTCGGGGGTCATGTCGACCAGCTCGATCTGGTCCGCAGCCCGCACGACGTGGTCGGGGACGGTCTCGCGCTGGCGGACGCCGGTGATCCCCGCGACCGCGTCGTTGAGCGACTCCAGGTGCTGGATGTTGACCGTGGTGATCACGCCGATGCCCGCGTCGAGGATCTCCTTGACGTCTTGCCAGCGCTTCTCGTGGCGGCTGCCGGGGACGTTGGTGTGGGCGAGCTCGTCGACGAGGACCAGCACGGGGCGGCGCGCCAGAATCGCGTCGACGTCCATCTCGGCCATCCGGCTGCCGCGGTGCTCCACCTCGACGCGGGGGATCACCTCCAGGTCGCCCACCATGTGCGCGGTGTAGGGGCGGTCGTGGGTCTCGACCACCCCCACCACCACGTCGGTACCGCGGTCCCGGCGGCGCACCCCCTCGCCGAGCATGGCGACGGTCTTGCCGACACCGGGTGCGGCACCGAGGTAGACGCGCAGGGATCCACGAGGCATGGGCTGATTCTTATCCCTTGGCGAGGTCGGCGAGCGCGAGGTTGAGCTCGACCGTGTTGACCCGGTCCTGGCCGAGGAAGCCCAGGGCGGGGTGCTCGACGTGCTGCTCGACGAGCGCGCGCACGCGGCCCTCGTCCAGCCCGCGGGCCCGGGCGACCCGGGCGACCTGCCAGCGCGCGTAGGCCGGGCTGATGTGCGGGTCCAGGCCGCTGCCGGACATGGTGAGCGCGTCGGCGGGCACCGGGCCGGTCGCGTCCGGGTTGGCCCGGGTCAGAGCCTCGCGGCGCTCGGCGACCGCCGCGCGCTGGTCGGGCTGGGTCATGCCGAGGTTGGAGCCGCCGCTGGTGGCGCCGTCGTGGTCGGTGGCCGAGGGGCGAGCGGCGAACCACTCGGGCCCGACCTCCTGGCCGAGCAGCGAGGAGCCCACGACCCGGCCGTCGTGGGTGACCCGCGACCCGTCAGCCTGCCCGGGCAGGGCCCGGGCCGCCCCGGTGACCGCGAAGGGGTAGAGCAATCCGGTGAGGACGGTGAGGGCCAGCAGCATGAGGGCGCCGGCGCGCAGGTGACGAAGGAAGGTCATGGGGATCACGCCAGTCCGGGGAGGTGGGAGACGACCAGGTCGATGAGCTTGATGCCGATGAAGGGGGCGACGACGCCACCGACCCCGTAGACCAGCAGGTTGCGGCGCAGCAGCTGCGACGCGTTGAGCGGCCGGTAGGCGACGCCCTTGAGGGACAGCGGGATCAGCGCCACGATGATCAGCGCGTTGAAGATCACCGCGGAGAGCATCGCCGACTCGGGGCTGGCGAGCCGCATGACGTTGAGGCGGTCCAGGCCGGGGAAGACGGTCACGAACATCGCCGGGATGATCGCGAAGTACTTGGCGACGTCGTTGGCGATGGAGAAGGTCGTCAGCGCCCCGCGCGTGATCAGCAGCTGCTTGCCGATGCCCACGACGTCGATCAGCTTGGTCGGGTCGGAGTCCAGGTCGACCATGTTGCCGGCCTCCTTGGCCGCCGACGTCCCGGTGTTCATCGCCACGCCCACGTCCGCCTGCGCCAGCGCGGGGGCGTCGTTGGTGCCGTCGCCAGTCATCGCGACCAGCCGGCCGCCCTCCTGCTCCTTGCGGATCAGGGCGAGCTTGTCCTCGGGGGTGGCCTCGGCGAGGAAGTCGTCGACGCCGGCCTCCTCGGCGATCGCGCGGGCGGTGAGCGGGTTGTCCCCGGTGATCATCACCGTGCGGATGCCCATCGCCCGCAGCTGGGCGAAGCGCTCCGCCATACCGGGCTTGACGACGTCCTTGAGGTGCACGACGCCGAGCTCGACGGGAGGCTGGCCGGGACGGCGGACGGCCACCGTCAGCGGGGTACCGCCGGCCGCGGCAATGCCGTCGGCGAGGACGACCGCCTCGGACTCCTCGCGGCCGCCGTTGTCCTTGACCCACGCGGCCACCGCGCCGCCCGCACCCTTGCGCACCTCGGTGCCGTCGGGCAGGTCCACGCCCGACATGCGGGTCTGGGCGGTGAAGGGGACGACCACGGCGCCCTCCCGGGCGAGGTCCTCCGAGGAGCGCACCGCGCCCGCCGGGAGCGACTCCAGGGCCAGGTCGATGATCGAGCGTCCCTCGGGGGTCTCGTCGGCGATGGAGGACAGGTATGTCGCCTCGGTGAGTTCCTCCACCGACACGCCCGCCACCGGCAGGAACTCGCTCGCGCGACGGTTGCCGAAGGTGATGGTGCCGGTCTTGTCCAGCAGCAGCGTGGACACGTCGCCGGCGGCCTCCACGGCGCGGCCGGACATGGCCAGGACGTTGCGCTGGACGAGCCGGTCCATGCCGGCGATGCCGATGGCCGACAGGAGCGCTCCGATCGTGGTGGGGATGAGGCACACCAGCAGTGCGACCAGCACGATCAGGCTGGGCCGGGCGCCGCTCCACGCCGCGATCGGGGCGATGGCGCTCACCGCCAGCAGGAAGATCAGGGTCAACGTGGTGAGCAGGATGTCCAGGGCGATCTCGTTGGGCGTCTTCTGCCGGGCGGCGCCCTCGACGAGGGAGATCATCCGGTCGATGAAGCTCTCGCCCGGCTTGGTCGTGATCTTGACCACGATCCGGTCCGACAGGACGGTCGTGCCACCGGTCACGGCGCACCGGTCGCCACCGGACTCGCGGATCACGGGGGCGGACTCGCCGGTGATCGCGGACTCGTCGACCGTGGCGACGCCCTCGACCACGTCGCCGTCGCCGGGGATGACCTGACCGGCCTCGACGACGACCAGGTCGCCGATCGCCAGCTCCGCGCCGGGGACCTCCTCCTCGGAGCCGTCGGCGCGCAGCCGCCGGGCCCGCGCCTCGACCTTGGCCTTGCGCAGCGAGTCGGCCTGGGCCCTGCCCCGGCCCTCGGCGACGGCCTCGGCCAGGTTGGCGAAGACGATGGTCGCCCACAGCCACAGCGCCACGCTGACGGAAAAGACCGAGGGGTGCACCACGGCCAGGACCGTGGTGACGACCGCGCTCACCCAGACGACGAAGATGACCGGGGTGTGCACGGCGTGCCGCGGGTCCAGCTTGGCAAGGGCCTGGGGCAGGGCCGCCGCGGCGGTGCTCCACAGCGGCCGGCTCTGCTCGCGGTGGGCGTGGGTGGTGGCGCTCATGACAGGGCCTCCGCGAGGGGTCCGAGGGCGAGGGAGGGGAAGAAGGTGAGACCGGCCAGGACGATGGTGATCGCGACCAGCAGGCCCGCGAAGACCGGCGTGTGGGTCGGCATGGTGCCGTCGGTGACCGGGCGACGGCGCTGCTCGGCGAGCGAGCCCGCGAGCGCCAGCGCCAGCACGATCGGGACGAAGCGGCCGAGGAACATGCAGGCGGCCAGCATGAGGTTGAGCAGCGGCTGGTCGGCCGACAGC
The DNA here is from genome assembly GCF_043162025.1 of Arsenicicoccus cauae. Lineage (NCBI taxonomy): Bacteria > Bacillati > Actinomycetota > Actinomycetes > Micrococcales > Intrasporangiaceae > Arsenicicoccus > Arsenicicoccus cauae. Next base: position 2,149,063 of record NZ_CP171001.1, read on the forward strand.
CCGGCGAAGGCGGAGCCGTTGTTGTTGGACGCCGACGTGAAGGCGTAGAGCATCTCCGACAGGCCGTGGGGCCCGACGTTGAGCAGCGCGTCCCGCGAGACGGGCACCGACAGGGCGATCGCGGTGCCCGCGAGCACCAGGGCCGGCATCGCGATGACGTAGAGCGCCGCGCAGGTGATCTCGCGGCGGCCGATCTGCTTGCCGAGGATCTCCGGGGTGCGGCCCACCATCAGGCCGGCGATGAAGACCGTGATGATCGCCAGGATCAGCGCGGAGTAGAGCCCGGTGCCCACGCCGCCGGGGGAGACCTCGCCCAGCATCATGTTGAGCATGAGCATCCCGCCGCCGAGGGCGCTGTAGGAGTCGTGCATCGAGTTGACCGCACCCGTGGAGGTGCCCGTGGTCGCGGTCCCGAAGAGCACGGAGCCGATGAGGCCGAAGCGCATCTCCTTGCCCTCCAGGGCGCCGGTGGCACCGGTGGCGGCGGCCCGCTCGGCGGCATAGGCCGCGGCCAGGCCGAGCGACCACAGCGAGGCCATGAGCACCAGCACGACGTGGCCCTGACGACGGTCCCGGACCAGCATCCCGTAGGTCCACGGCAGCGAGAAGGGGATGCACAGCACCAGGAAGGCCTCCACCAGGTTGGTGAACGCGTTGGGGTTCTCGAAGGGGTGGGCGCTGTTGGCGTTGAAGAAGCCGCCGCCGTTGGTGCCGAGCAGCTTGATGACCTCCTGGGAGGCCACCGGGCCGCCCTGGACGGTCTGGCGCGCCCCCGTGACCGTGGTGATCTCGGTGGGGCTGGCGAGGTTCTGCACCACGCCGCCCGCGATCAGGACCAGCGCCCCGAGCACCGCGATGGGCAGCAGGATCCGCACCGTGCCCCGGACCAGGTCCACCCAGAGGCTCCCCAGCCGCCAGGTGCGCTCGCGGGCCAGGCCGCGCACGAGCGCGACGGCGACGGCCATGCCGACCGCGGCGGAGACGAAGTTCTGCACCGTCAGGCCGGCCATCTGCACCAGGTGCCCGGTGCCGACCTCCCCGGCATAGGACTGCCAGTTGGTGTTGGTGGTGAAGGACACCGCGGTGTTGAGGCCGGTGTGCCAGCTCATGCCCTCACGGCCGGCGCGCAGCGGCAGCCACCGCTGGGCCGTGATCAGCGCCCACAGCCCGAGGACCGAGGCGACGGAGAAGCCCATCACGGACAGGGCGTAGGAGCGCCAGGTCTGCTCGCCGTCCGGGTTGACGCCCGCGGCGCGGTAGAGCACGCGCTCCACCCACAGGTGGCGGGTCGACGTGTAGACCCGGGCCATCCAGGTCCCGAGGGGCACGTGGACGATCGCCAGCAGCGCGACGAGCGCCAGGACGGTCAGGAGGTCACCCACGATGGGTCACCGGCCTTCGGGCCGCAGCAGGGCCACCAGGAGGTAGACGGCGAGAGAGGCGGCGACGAGGCCGACGAGGATGTCTTCGATCACGGGCGCCACTCCAGCACCGGGCGCCTGCCCGACCGGGCCGTTTGACGGCTGGTTGACGGGTCTTGACGCCTTCTTGACGCGCCTCCGGCGGCCCCGGCCGCACGGTCGGGCCGGGGGGCCGGTGCAGGCATGAGGGCGATCGCCCCGGTGGCATCTAGGGTTGTCCCATGACCGCTGACCCCGAGACCGACCTGCACGCTCCGAGGACCGTGGCCGTCGTGACGCTGGGGTGTGCCCGCAACGAGGTGGACTCCGAGGAGTTGGCGGGCCGGCTCGCCGACGGAGGCTGGCGGCTCGTCGACGACGCGGCCGACGCCGACGTCGCGGTGGTCAACACCTGCGGCTTTGTCGAGCAGGCCAAGAAGGACTCCATCGACGCCCTGCTCGAGGCCTCCGACCTCAAGGAGCACGGGCGCACCCAGAAGGTCGTGGCCGTGGGCTGCCTCGCCGAGCGCTACGGCAAGGAGCTGGCCGACCAGCTGCCCGAGGCCGACGCGGTGCTGGGCTTCGACTCCTACACCGACATGAGCTCGCACCTGCGCGCCATCCTCGCGGGGAGCACCCCCGAGGCGCATGTGCCGGGCGACCGGCGCCGCCTGCTGCCGCTGTCCCCGGCCGACCGCCAGGCCGCCTCGACCGGCGTGGCGCTGCCGGGGCACGGGGCCGCTGTCGACGCCCTGCCCGACGCGGGCGTGGCGCAGGTGCCCGACCTGCCGGCCGGCGTCGCCCCGGACAGCGGGCCCCGGGTCGTGCGCCGCCGGCTCGACGGGCGCCCCTGGGCCCCCCTCAAGATCGCCTCCGGGTGCGACCGGCGGTGCGCCTTCTGCGCGATCCCGGCCTTTCGCGGGTCGTTCGTGTCGCGCCGCCCCGCCGACGTGCTGGCCGAGGCGCGCTGGCTCGTCGACCAGGGCGTCCGCGAGGTCTTCCTCGTGTCGGAGAACTCCACGTCCTACGGCAAGGACCTCGGCGACCTGCGGCTGCTCGAGTCGCTCGTCGAGTCGCTCGGCGAGATCGAGGGGCTGCCCCGCATCCGCGTGTCCTACCTCCAGCCCGCCGAGATCCGTCCGGGTCTGATCGAGACGCTGCTGCGCGTGCCGACCGTCGTCCCCTACTTCGACATCTCCTTCCAGCACGCGAGCGAGCCGGTGCTGCGCCGGATGCGGCGGTTCGGGTCGACCGAGGCCTTCCTGAGGCTCGTCGAGCAGATCCGGGCGATCCGGCCGGACGCCGGCATCCGGTCCAACGTCATCGTGGGCTTTCCCGGCGAGACCGACGACGACGTGGCCGAGCTCGAACGCTTCCTCGCAGCGGCCCGGCTCGACGTCGTGGGCGTCTTCGGCTACTCCGACGAGGACGGCACCGAGGCCGAGGGTTACGCCGACAAGGTCGACGAGGACGTCGTGGCAGAGCGGGTGGCCCGCGTGCAGGCGCTCGTGGACGAGCTGATGGCCCAGCGGGCCGATGAGCGGGTGGGGTCGGTCGTCGAGGTGCTGGTCGAGTCCGTCGAGCAGGCTGAGGCTAAGGATGAGGTCGGGGGTTCGGGTGGTGCCGTCGAGGTCGTCGGGCGCTCGCCCTTCCAGGGGCCCGACGTCGACGGCGTGACCCTGCTCTCGTATGCCGACGGCGCGCCCCTGCCTCGCGTGGGCGACCTCGTGCGCGCGACCGTCGTGGCGAGCGAGGGCGTCGACCTGGTGGCCGAGCCGCTCGCGGAGACGACGGCCGAGACCCTGACCGAGACCGCTGAGCCGCAGCCGGGGGCCGCGTCGTGAGCGCACCCGTGACGCCCGGGGGACGCGCCCCGCAGCGGCACGTCAGCAATTGGAACATCGCCAACGCGCTGACGATGCTGCGGATCCTGCTCGTCCCCGTGTTCGTGTGGTTGCTCATGCGTCAGGGCGGGCTGGACGCGAGCGACCGGTGGTGGGCCTGGGGCGTCTTCGTCCTCGCCTCGGTCACCGACAAGATCGACGGGGACCTCGCACGCTCGCGCGGCCTGATCACCGACTTCGGCAAGCTCGCCGACCCGATCGCCGACAAGGCCCTCATGGGCGCCGGCCTGATCTGTCTGTCGCTGATCGGCGACCTCTGGTGGTGGGTGACGGTCGTCATCCTCGTGCGCGAGCTGGGGATCACGCTGCTGCGCTTCGTCGTGATCCGTTACGGCGTGATGGCGGCGAGTCGTGGCGGCAAGCTCAAGACCATGCTGCAGGCCATCGCCCTCGGCATGTACGTCCTGCCCGGCAACGACCTGTGGCACTGGGCGTGCGCCCTCGTCATGGCCACCGCGCTGGTCGTCACCGTCGTGACCGGCGTCGACTACCTCCTCGCAGCGCACCGGTTGCGGCGGGACGCGCGTCCCGGCGGCGGGGCGTGACGGCGGGCGGGACGGCATACGGCTCGGACAGGTCCGACCTGGCGAGCCGCCTGGTGGCGCGGCTGGCCGAGCGCGGTCTGACCGTGGCGACCGCCGAGTCGCTGACCGGGGGGCTCGTCGTGGCTGACCTGGTGAGCGTCCCGGGCGCGAGTGCGGTCGTGCGCGGCGGGGTCGTGGCATACGCCTATGACGTCAAGGCCGAGGTGCTCGGGGTCGAGGCTGCCCTGCTGGCGGCCCGCGGCGCGGTCAACGACGAGGTCGCCCGGCAGCTGGCCGAGGGGGCCCGGCGGGTGTGCCGCGCCGACGTCGGTCTCGCGACGACCGGCGTCGCGGGTCCGGACCCGGCGGACGGCGAGCCGGTCGGGACGGTCTACGTCGCTGTGGCGGACGCGTCCGGCTGCCGGGCGTGGAGGCTCACGCTGGCGGGGGACCGCGCGGCGATCCGGGCGGCGAGCGTGCAGGCGGTGCTGGCGCGCGCCCTGGAAGGTCTGGGCTGATCCCAGCGTTGTGCAGAGGGCGCACAGCCCCCTCCCTCCGGATCGTGAGCCTTTGGTCGGACCTCCTTGGCGCCGACCCTCGCGATCTGCAGGGGGGAGATCGGGGGGAGGCGGGACACGCGGGCCGGGCTGCGCCGACCGAGGGGTGGTCCGCATGGCAGGAGGGCCGCCGTGGGGCTGGCGCGCTATCGTGGGCCACGCACGTGCGTGCTGGCCGAGAAGGGAGCGAGGGATGACCCTGCTGCGTCGTGAGCTGGGCCAGGTACTGCGCGACCGCCGGCGCACCCTCGGTCGCACGCTCCGGGACGTGTCCGCGTCCGCCAAGGTCTCCCTCGGCTACCTGTCCGAGGTCGAGCGTGGCGAGAAGGAAGCGTCCTCGGAGCTCATCTCCTCGATCTGTGCGGCGTTGGACGTGCCCCTGTCGACCGTCCTCGGGGACGTGTCCACCCGGGTCGCCGCCTCCGAGCGGATGTCGGCACCCGTCCCGCTCCCGGTGTCCGCAGAGCGCGAGCTCGCGCCAGCCTCCACCTCCGCACGCTCGGCCGCGTGAGCTGCGGCACCTGAGCTGCCGTCTCAGCCGTTGCGGCTCGGCCCGCTTCGCCCCTCGCCGAGCGGACGCTGGCGTCGCCCGTCGTCGTCGGGCCCGAGCCCGCCCTGGCAGACCGGGCAGTAGAACATCGCCCGGTCCTGCGGCGCCTCCCCGATCCGCGAGAGCCGCACCGGGCCGCCGCAGCGTCGGCAGGGGAGGCCGCTGCGACCGTGCACCAGCATCTCCTGACCCGGAGCGAGCGAACCGGTCGACGTCGACTGGCGCAGCACCTTGCTGGCGTCGACCAACGCCTGGACCCGCGTGACGATGGACCGCAGGCGCGCCGCGTCGAGCTCGGCGACGGGTGTCCATGGCCACACGCGCTCCAGGTGCAGCACCTCCGCGTCCCACATCGTGCCGACCCCCGCCAGGTTGCGCTGGTCCAGGAGCGCGGCGCCGATCTCGCGGTCGGGGCGGCGCTGCAGGTTGGCGACGGCCACCTCCGGGTCCCAGTCGGGACCGAGCAGGTCCGGGCCGAGGTGCCCGACGAGGCGCCCCTCGTCAGCAGTCCGGACGAGGTCGATCATCCCGAGCGTGGTGCCGATGGCCGTCGCGGTCTCGCAGCCCACGACCGCGCGCACGTCCGGGTCGCGCAGCTGCCGCAGCGTGAGCCTCGCCGGGTCGTGGGTGCGCCAGGACCCGTCCATCCGCAGGTGCGAGTGGAGGGTCAGCCCGTCGTCGAGCCGGTGCAGGATGTGCTTGCCGCGCGGTACGACCTCCACCGTCGTGCGTCCGCGCAGGTCGGCGGTGGCCAGCGATGGCCAGCGCAGGTCGCAGTCGGTGACCACGCGCCCCGCGAGCGCCCGGTGGAGGCGCCGGGCGGTGCGCCATACGGCATCTCCCTCGGGCATGGACCGATCCTGGCACGACCGGCCGTATGCCGGGAGCCTGGCGTCTTTCGGGGCTCAGGCCTGCGGCTGGAAGCCGATCAGCCAGGGCAGGCCGAAGCGGTCGACGACCTGCCCGTCCCAGTCGCCCCAGGGGCGAGCCTGCAGGTCGTCCACGACGGTGCCGCCCTCGCTCAGCTCGGCGAACCAGCGCCGCGAGGTGTCGGCGTCAGCCGCCCCGAGGAGGGCCAGCATCAGCCCGGCCGTGCGGACGGTCTGCTGGCCGTCGGTGCCGTCCGCGCCGAAGACCGTGACCTGGCCGGTCAGCTGGCCGTGCCCGATGGCGTCGAGCGGTTCGTCGGTGCGCCGCAGGTCCCCTCGGGTGTGCAGGCTCAGCTCGCCGCCGAAGATCCGCTGGTAGGTGCTGAGGGCGTCTCGGGTGGTGCCGGGGAAGATGACGTACGGTGCGGGGGCGCTCATGTGGACACTGTACACACGTCATCCAGTCCTGGCTTCCTGCACCGATCAGCCCTGGACGAGGCAGAAGGGGTGGCCGGCCGGGTCCAGGTAGACGCGGAAGCTGCCCTCCTCGGACGGCTGGTGCTCGTGCACCCGGCCGCCCAGCTCGAGGATTCGTGGCTCTGCAGCATCGATGGCGGGGACGCTCAGGTCCAGGTGGAACTGCTGCGGATGGGCGCCGCCGGGCCAGGTGGGCGCGACGTAGTCATCGATGCGCTGGAAGGCCAGCGTCGCGCGCCCGTCCGGGTTGTCTTTGGAGACTCCACCGCCCGGCGGGACGAGATTGACCCACGCACGGTCGGCGCCCTCCTCCAGCTCGTAGCCGAGCAGGGCGCCGTAGAAGCGGCCCAGCTCGAGCGCGTCGGGACAGTCCAGGACGACGAGGTCAAGCTTTGGAGTGATAGCCATGAGGGGACCGTAGCGGCGGTTGCGGACGACTGGCGTCCGCTTGCTCACGGTCAGTCGGGGGTCTCCGGGGGATAGGTGATGGAGGATCCCTCGACCTGGGCGAAGGCGGTGAGCTTGTGCTCGCGGGCCTGGTGAGGACCCACGATGTCCACGACCCGCACGCCGCGGACCAGCAGGGCGTCGCCCACCAGCGAGCGGTGGCACCGCCAGGGCACGGCCTCGGCGCACATGATCGCCGTCCGAGGCCGGGCGGCCAGGTCCACGAGCTCGTCCACGGCCGCGCGGAACGCCGGGGTCTGCATGTAGTCGGCGTAGCCCCGGAAGGAGGTGTTGCGCCAGGCACCGTTGATCGAGTCCGGCGCGGTCTTGCGCAGGCCGCCCAGCTCCTTGAGGTAGACGTAGCGGACACCGTGCTCCGGGAGCGAGGTCCGCAGAGCCTCCTGGGAGTACTGCGGGTTGTGTCGCGAGCCCGGCACCGTGCGGATGTCGACGAGCTGGGTGATCTCGTGCTCGCGCAGCAGCCCGATGAGCTCCTCGAGCGGGCGTGTCGAGTGCCCGATCGTCCAGACCGTCGTCATCCTCCGAGCTCCTTCGGTGTCAGCGGTGTCAACGGCGCAGTCGCAGGCCGCGCGGGGTGTGGTGGAAGCCGGCGTCCGCCAGCGCCTGCACGAGCGGGTGATCGGACCCGAGGAGTGCGGCGCCGTCCGCGCGCTCGACGCTGAGCCTGCCCAGCGCGCCGCGGTGCACCACGTCCGCCAGCGCCCTGGCGGCGGCCCCGAGGTCGGCGGGGTCCTCGCCGAAGGACAGCAGCGTCTTGCCACCACGCTCGACGTAGAGGACCAGGCGCCCGTCCACGAGCACGACGAGGGCACCGGCCTTGCGGGCCGGACGATGCCTGCCTGCGTCGTCCGGCCTCTCGGGCCAGGGCAGCGCCGCACCGTAGACGTTGGCCGGATCGGTCGCGGCCAGGACCAGGGCGGGGCGCTCGGGCTGAGCTCCGCGACGCTGAGCGCTCACCGACCAGGCGTCGCCGAGGTGCGCGAGCGGGCTGGCCGGCAGGCCAGCCCCCTGCTGACCACCGGCGGTGTCGTCGAGGACCCGGCTGCCGGCGCGCAGACGGTCCACGGCCCCCGCGGTCGCGAACTGGGAACCGCCGAGGCCCTCCACGAAGTAGCCGCGTCGCACCCGACCGGCCTCCTCGGCGGCGGCGAGGACCCGATAGACGGACGCGAAGCCGCCCACGACCTCCTCGGCGACCGCGCTGCCGCGGGTGACCACGCCGTAGCGGTCGAGGAGCAGCTCGGCCTGCGCCCACGCGCGGACGGTCGCGTCGGTCTCGGTGGCCGGCAGGACGCTCCATCGCCCGAGGCCGCGGGGGTCGGTGATGAGCACGTTCGAGGCGGGCCGGGCCAGGCCGCTGCGGGGACCGCCCCCACGCAGCGTCCCGAGGGTGCCGCGTCGACCGCCGCGTCCGGCCCGGGGGCCGCTGCGGCGTGGCTTGTGCGCCGTGTGGCCCCCGTCGAGCAGGCCTCGCACGGCCGTGAACGTGTCGCCGGTGACGTGCCCTGCCCAGACCAGTGCCCACAGGTCATCGACGACCGTGGCGTCGGTGCCTCGTCCGAGCGTCGCGGCGAGCCCGGCCACGAAGTGCGCCCCGCCCAGCCGCAGGTGGTCGAGCAGGTCTCGCTGCTCCGTCGTGAGATTAGCCTCCGGGCCGGGGGCTGCCAGCGTGAGGTGGGCGGTGTCCGCCAGGTGCAGCGAGACCCAGCCGTCGTCCCCGGGCAGGGACCCGTGCCCCTGCCACAGCACCTCACCCGTCGCCGTCAGCTCGTCCAGCATCGCGGGGGAGTAGTCCGGCACGCGGGCCGGCAGCACGAGTGTCTCGACGGCGCTGGCGGGCAGGCGCGCCCCGGCCAGCTGCTCCACGGCGCGCGCCACGGCCTCGACGCCCCGGCTGCGATCCCCGATGCCGTGCCAGACCGGCACGAACCGCGCCAGGTCGGTCACCGGGACCGGCTCGACCTCTGCGCGGAGCGCCGCCAGGGAGCGTCGCCGCAGGGTGCGCAGGACCTGCACGTCGCAGTACTCGACGCCGTGCTGCCCGCCGCCGAGCTGCTCGGGGAGCAGCTCACCCTCGACGAGCTGACCGCGACCGACGAAACGAGCGAGGGCGTGCGATGCGACCGCCGTGCCGAGCCCGAGGGTCGCGGCGACGGCCGTGGCGGTGAAGGGTCCGTGGGTGCGCGCGTATCGCTGCACGAGTCCGCCCAGCGGGTCGTCGCCGCCGTCCAGCAGGCTGTCGGCGATGCCGGGCGGCACGGCCACCCCGAGGGCGTCGCGCAGCCGACCCGCGTCCTCCACGACGGCCCACCGCTCCTCGTCGCTGATGCGGACCCGGACGACGCGGCGCGCCGACTCGAGCTGCTGCAGCCAGGTCGCCGCCTGCCCCGCGTCCGGGTAGGCGTCCTCCTCGGCGGCGCAGCGCAGCGCGACGTCGGGAGTGCTCAGGGGACCCACGACGCGCAGGAGGTCGGCGACCCCCTCGGCGTCCCGGCACCGTCGAGCCGGCGAGAGGCGTTGCAGGTCGGCCTCGGTCGCGGTGATGACCTCGGGGTCCAACAGGTCTCGCAGTGAGCTGCCGGCGTCCTGGCCGAGCAGGTCCGACAGCAGGTCGGCGTCGAGCGAGAGCGCGGCGGCCCGGCGCTCGGCCAGGGGGGAGTCGCCCTCGTAGAGGTACTGGGCGACGTAGCCGAAGAGCAGGCTCTTGGCGAACGGCGACGGGGTCGGCGTCTCGACCTCGACGACACGGACGTCCCTGGACCGGACGCGGGCCATCAGGTCGATCAGCCCGGGGACGTCGAAGACGTCCTGGAGGCACTCCCGCACGGCCTCGAGGACGATGGGGAAGGACGGGTAGCGGCTGGCCACCTCGAGCAGCTGCGCGGACCGCTGCCGCTGCTGCCACAGGGCCTGACGCCGACCGGGCTGGCGCCTCGGCAGCAGCAGGGCGCGCGCGGCGCACTCGCGGAACCGGGCGGCGAAGACGGCCGAGCCGCCGATCTCGGCCGTGACCAGGGCCCGGACGTCGTCCGGGTCGAGGGTGATCAGGTCGACGATCTCGCGGGTCCAGTCCGTCACGTCGCCGGACTCCCCGTCGTCGCCCGCAGGCCCGTCGACGGCCGTGTCGAGGTCCGGGAGCCGCAGGATGATGCCGTCGTCGGCGTTCATCGCCTGCACGTCGTAGCCGAACCGCTCGCGGAAGCGGGCCGCGACGGCCAGCGCCCAGGGAGCGTGCACCTGCTGTCCGTAGGGGGAGTGGATCGCGATCCGCCAGTCGCCGATCTCGTCGCGGAAGCGCTCGACCACCACGGTCCGGTCGTCGGGCACCACGCCCGTGGCCTCGCGCTGCTCGGCGAGGTAGTCGACCAGGTTGTCGGCCGCCCAGGCGTCCAGCCCGCCGTCGGACAGGCGGTGCACGGCGTCCTCCCGTGGCAGTCGTGAGAGCTCGCGAAGCCGTGCCCCGACCGCCGCGCCGAGCTCGGCCGGGCGCCCGAGCTGGTCGCCCTTCCAGAAGGGCAGACGACCGGGCTGGCCCGGGGCCGGCGTGACGAGCACCCGGTCGTGCGTGATGTCCTCGATGCGCCAGGCCGTCGAGCCGAGCGTGAAGACGTCGCCCACCCGCGACTCGTAGACCATCTCCTCGTCGAGCTCGCCCACCCGCCGGCCGGGACCGTCACCGGTGGCCAGCATCACGGCATACAGCCCGCGGTCGGGGATCGTCCCACCGCTGGTGACGGCCAGCCGTTGTGCGCCGGGGCGACCGGACACCGTGTCGGCGACGCGATCCCACACGATCCTGGGCCGCAGCTCGGCGAACTCGTCGCTCGGGTAGCGCCCGGCGAGCATGTCGAGGGTGGCCTCCAGGACGGAGCGGGGCAAGGACGCGTAGGGGGCCGCCCGCCGGACGAGCTGCTCCACGTCCCCCACGGTCCAGTCGTCGAGCGCGCACATGGCCACGACCTGCTGGGCCAGGACGTCGACGGGGTTGGCGGGGATGCGCAGCGCCTCGATGGCCCCCTCGCGCATGCGGTCGATCACCACGGCGGTCTGGACCAGGTCGGCGCGGTACTTGGGGAAGAAGACGCCGCGAGAGACGGCCCCCACCTGGTGCCCGGCGCGGCCGACGCGTTGCAGGCCGCTGGCCACGCTCGGGGGGCTCTCGACCTGGACCACGAGGTCCACCGCGCCCATGTCGATGCCGAGCTCGAGCGAGCTGGTGGCGACCACGGCCGGCAGCAGGCCGGACTTGAGGGCCTCCTCGATCTCCTGGCGGTGCTCCTTGCTGACGGAGCCATGGTGGGCCCGGGCCAGCACGGGTGCGGCACCGTGGCTCTGCCCGGCCTGACCCATGAGGTGCGCAGGGGTCCCGCGGGTGAGGCGAGCGGGCGCGGGCAGGCCGTCCGGCGCGGTGACGGCGGGCACCGGCGTACGACCGTCGTCGCCCTCGTCCTCGGGGGGTCCGAGCCGCTCCTCCCACAGCTCGTTGAGGCGCGCGGTCAGACGCTCCGCCAGCCGCCGCGAGTTGGCGAAGACGAGCGTCGAGCGTTGCTGGGCGACGAGGTCGACGATGCGTTCCTCGACGTGAGGCCACACCGACGCCGCGCGGCGCGGGTCCGCGTCGCCGGGGCCGTCGAGGTCGACCGGTGCGGCGGAGCCCAGCTCGGCCAGGTCGGGGACCGGGACGACGACCTGCAGGTCCCACTCCTTGGTCGACGGGGGCTGGACGACGCTGACGGGGCGGCCCCCCGCCAGGTAGCGCGCGACCTCCTCCACGGGGCGGACCGTGGCGGACAGGCCGACGCGCGTCGCGGGACGGTCCAGCAGGGCGTCCAGGCGCTCCAAGGACAGGGCGAGGTGGGCGCCTCGCTTGGTCCCCGCGACGGCGTGGACCTCGTCGAGGATCACCGTCTCGACCCCGCGCAGGCTCTCGCGCGAGGCGGACGTGAGCAGCAGGAAGAGCGACTCGGGCGTAGTGATCAGCACGTCGCTCGGACGGCGTTGGAAGGCCCGGCGATCGGCGGCCGGGGTGTCCCCGCTGCGCACCGACACCGTCACGGCGGGTGGGGGGACACCCAGCCTGCGCGCGGCGTGCTCGATGCCGACCAGGGGCGAGCGCAGGTTGCGCTCGACGTCGACGGCCAGCGCCTTCATCGGGGAGACGTACAAGACCCGGCAGCGGCGCAACGGGTCCTCCGGCGGCGGGCTCGACCCCACCTGGTCCAGCGCCCACAGGAAGGCCGCCAGGGTCTTGCCCGACCCGGTGGGCGCCACGACGAGCGTGTGCTGACCCGTCGACACCGCCTCCCACGCCCCGGTCTGGGCCGGTGTGGGCGCGGGGAAGCTGCTCCGGAACCACGCGCGGGTGGCTGGGGAGAAGCGGTCGAGGACGTCGCTGGTCATGGTGCGTCCAAGAGTGCCACGGGGGTCCGACATACCCCTGCCCCTCCCGGTGCGACGAGGGGGTCCCCGGCCAGCCGGCCGGGGACCCCCTCGATGGTGCTGCGCGCGGGCCTGCGATGCCCGGCCCGCGCAGGCGCGTCAGCGGCGGGTGTCGTCGCCCAGCCCGTCACGACGCGTGTCGCCGAGACCGCCACGGTCGGTGTCCGTGGTGCGGATGGCGTTGTCGCGGTCGACGTGGCCGTGGGTGACGTTGGTGTCGTGGTGCGTGCCCACGTGCTCGGTGCGGGTGCTGCGGTGGTCCACGTGGTCAGCGGGGTGGACCTCGTGCTTCTTGTTCTTCTTCAGCAGGCCGGCCAGTCCCAGCAGACCGAGCAGGCCCCACAGGCCGGTCTTGTCGGACTCGGTCGTGGTGGTGGTCGTGGTGACCGAGGTGCTCGGCGAGGGGGTCGCGGTGTCGGCGACGGCCGCGCCGGCGGGCACGATGGCGAAGGCGGCGGCCGCGGCGGCGGTGAGGATGGTCTTGCGCATGATGGTCAAGCCTTTCGGTGAGGGAAGGTGCGTCGGGAGATCGGTCGGCTTCTCAGCGGGACCGGTCGTCGGTCCGGTGGGCCTGGGTCGACGTGGCGCGGGTGGCGCCCGAGGCGCGACGCTCGTCGACGGCCTGCTTGCCCTTGAGCAGGCCCGCGAGGCCGAGGGCCCCGAGGAGGCCGGCGAGGCCCCACTTGCCGGAGTTGTCGTCCGCGACGTTGTCCTCGTCGGCGGCGACGACGGTGACGCTGGGTGCGTGCTGGGCGGGCGGGGCTGCCATGGAGGGGGCAGCAGCGGCAGTGACCGATGCGGCTCCGATCACGGCGGCGGCACCCAGACGGGTCATGGTGCGGCGCATGATTTTCCTTTCGTCGTACGGTCGTTCGCTGTTTGTACTGCTTCATGTTTGTCACCCCCGCCCGCGCCCATGCGTGAAGGTGGTTGTGATCCATGTCATAGTTTGCGCGTGATGTAACAGGTCACTGTGCGTACTCATGCTGGTCACGGCGCTGCCGGTCCCCGCATGGTCGGCGGCGCTCGTTGGGCCGTTCGAGTGATGGGTTGCACACTCGTGATCTGCACGGCAGAGTGTCCGGATGCGCCTGTCCGACCTGCGGCGGCTCCTGGACGAGGAGTTCGGCCCCGGCTATGCCCCCACGGTGGCCAGCGACCACCGGATCTCGGGGTTGGGCAGCCGCACCGTCGAGGAGGCGGTGGCCGACGGGATCCCGCCGCGCGCCGTGTGGCTCGCCCTCTGCGACGACTTCGACGTGCCCGAGTCGCGGCGCCTCGGGCGGGACCGACCCCTGCGCCGGGACGCGCCCCTCGACTGACGGTGGTCGTATGCCGCGACGCCGCGGCTGGACAGGGTCGCCGTCATGACGACGGCCGCTGCGTCCCGCACCGCCCGACCGGACTGGGACACCTACTTCCTCGAGGTCGCCGACGCGGTCGCCGTGCGCGCCGGCTGCCGCCGCCGTCAGGTCGGGGCGGTGATCGTCTCGGAGGACCGGCGCATCATCTCGACCGGCGACAACGGTGGCCGGGAGGCGTCCGGTCAGGTGGTCGAGGACGACCTGTCTCGTCCTATGGCTCTTCGGCCGCCGCCCGGGCGATCGCGCGACACACGAGCGCCGATGCTCGACATCGAAATTGTGTTCGGTAGGATCGTCCACAGGAGCCTCGGCCCAGCACGGCACCGTCCACAGGTCGTCACGACCCAGGGAGGGTCTGTCAGTGGTGGCCCCTAGCGTCTGACCCGAGACATCAACCACGTCACGGGTTGCCGGTGGGCGCGATCCGACGAGAGACAAGGACAGCAGTCATGGCAGCAGTCACCCCCATCAAGGGATCCAAGGCCCCGGCCGACCCCAAGGACGCGAAGTTCCAGGCGCTGTCCTCGGTGCTCGGGCAGATCGAGAAGTCGCACGGCAAGGGTGCGGTGATGCGTCTCGGCGACGACGTCCGTCCCCCGATCGAGGTCATCCCGACCGGTGCGATCGCCCTGGACGTGGCGCTCGGCATCGGCGGCCTCCCGCGCGGCCGGGTGATCGAGGTCTACGGCCCCGAGTCCTCCGGCAAGACGACGGTCGCCCTGCACGCCGTGGCCAACGCCCAGCGCAACGGCGGCATCGCGGCGTTCATCGACGCCGAGCACGCCCTCGACCCGGAGTACGCCAAGAAGCTCGGCGTCGACACCGACGCGCTGCTGGTGTCCCAGCCCGACACCGGCGAGCAGGCGCTGGAGATCGCGGACATGCTGATCCGTTCCGGCGCGCTCGACATCATCGTGATCGACTCCGTGGCGGCCCTCGTGCCCCGCGCCGAGATCGAGGGCGAGATGGGCGACAGCCATGTCGGTCTGCAGGCCCGCCTCATGAGCCAGGCGCTGCGCAAGATCACGGGCGCGCTGTCCTCCAGCGGCACCACGGCCATCTTCATCAACCAGCTGCGCGAAAAGATCGGCGTGATGTTCGGCTCGCCCGAGACCACCACCGGTGGCAAGGCGCTCAAGTTCTACGCCTCGGTGCGCCTCGACGTGCGCCGCATCGAGACCCTCAAGGACGGCTCCGATGCGGTCGGCAACCGCACCCGCGTCAAGGTCGTCAAGAACAAGGTGAGCCCGCCGTTCAAGCAGGCCGAGTTCGACATCATCTACGGCGAGGGCATCTCCCGCGAGGGTGGCCTCATCGACATGGGCGTCGAGCACGGCTTCGTGCGCAAGGCCGGCGCCTGGTACACCTACGAGGGCGACCAGCTCGGCCAGGGCAAGGAGAACGCGCGACAGTTCCTCAAGGACCACCCGGAGACCGCCGACGAGATCGAGCGCAAGATCAAGGAGAAGCTCGGCATCATCAAGCCGGTCGACGCGCCCGTCTCCGAGATCCCCGCGGTCGAGCCCCCGGTCGAGTTCTGAGTCGTATGCCGGGCCCCACCCCCGCAGGGCGTGGGAGCTGGAGCGGGGCCGCCTCCTGGGATCACGCCGAGGACGCCCGCCCCGCTCCCGCCTCGCCTCCCTCTCCCGCTGCCAGGTCAGTTGCGGACGCCTCCGGCTCCGCCGACTGGGCAGTTCCGGCCGCCCCTGGCTCCGCCACCGGGGCAGTCTCCGCGGAGAGGCTCAGTCGGGCTCGCGAGGTCTTGACGCGAGTGGAGGCCGGTGTGTCGCAGGGCGTTCCGGACTTCCTGCCCGAGGATGCCCATGTCAGCCCCGCCACCTGGGGGGACCTGCGCGAGGAGGGGCGCGCGGACGCTCGGACGCCGACGACGCGATCCGATCGTCGAGGCGACGCGCCGAGCCGCGGCACGCGGGGACGCGACCCAGCCAGACCCCGGCGCCGCGGCCGGGCCGAGGATCCACCGACCGAGGGTGCCGCCGCCGTCGACGCCGAGCCGGACCACGAGGACGTCGCCCGGCAGATCGTCCTGCGGCAGCTGGCCATGGCCCCCCGCAGCCGGGCCCAGCTCGAGACCAAGCTCCGCCAGCGCGACTGCCCCGAGGACGTCATCACCCGCGTCCTCGACCGGATGACCGAGGTCGGCCTCGTCGACGACGAGGCCTACGCCGCGATGCTCGTGCGCTCCCAGCAGGTGACCAAGGGTCTGGCCAAGCGCGCCCTCGCCCACGAGCTCCGCAAGAAGGGGATCGACAAGGACCTGGCGGACGCGGCCCTCGACGAGGTCGACCCTGACCAGGAGCGTCGCACCGCCCGGGAGCTGGTCGACAAGAAGCTGCGCTCGATGGGCGGCCTGACGGTCGAGGTGCAGACGCGCCGGCTCGCCGGGATGCTCGCGCGTAAGGGCTACGGGGCGGGGACGGCCTACTCGGTGATCCGCGACGCGATCGCCGACGCTCCCGAGCACCTGCGGGACTGACTCGCCGGCGTCGGCGGGTCACAGAAAGTCCAGCGGCCGCTGGGCGACGGCGATCGTGCGGGAGTCGACGATCTCCTTGCCGTAGGGGAACAGCGTGACCGGGATGAGCTTGAGGTTGGCGATGGCCAACGGGATCCCGATGATCGTCGAGTGTTTCACCCCGGCCCGGCCTCCCATCCGAGCCACCCCCACCTAGGCTGGAGGGCCCCTGACCCTAGGAGCCCCCCGTGAGTGAGCCGGCGTTCGAGATCGACATCGACCAGGCGCAGCAGCCGATCGTGCTGGCCCTCGACGTGGGTTCGACGGCCAGCCGTGGCGCGCTCTACGACGCCGCGGGCCGCCCGGCGGGCAAGCGAGCCAAGCGGCCGCACGCCTTCACCACCGCGGCGGACGGCACGTCGACGATCGATCCGGACCAGGTGGTCGCCGAGCTCACCGAGATCGTCGAGGAGCTGCTGGACCAGCTGGACGGCGCCCCCGTCGGAGGGGTCGCCATCGACACCTTCGCCTCGTCGTTGGTCGGCGTCGCCGCAGACGGGTCGCCCCTGACCCCGTGCATCACGTATGCCGACGCCCGCTGCGCGGGGGAGGTCGCCGTCCTGCGCGACGAGCTGGACGAGGCGGACGTCCAGCAGCGCACCGGCACCCGGATCCACACCAGCTATCTCGCCCCGCGGTTGCGGTGGTTGACCCAGGTGCAGCCCGACTCGGCCGCGCGGGTGACCCGGTGGATGTCGTTGGGGGAGTATGTGCTCCACCGTCTCATCGGCACCGCGGACCCGGGCACGTCGACGGCCGCCTGGACCGGACTGCTCGACCGCCGGACGGGGGAGTGGGACGAGCAGCTGCTCGACGTCGCCGGGGTGAGTGTCGAGCAGCTGGGCACGCCCCGCGACCCCGGTGACACCCTCACACCGGTGGTGGACATCGCCGGACGCTGGCCTGCCCTCGCGGACGCGCGCTGGTTCGCCCCGATCACCGACGGCTTCGCCAGCAATCTCGGCAACGGCGCGACCGGGCCCGACACCGTGGTCGCCAGCCTCGCCACCAGCGGGGCGATGCGCGTCCTGATCGACGGCGCGCCCGCCACGCTGCCCACGGGGCTGTGGAACTACCGCGTCGACGACCGCCGCTCGCTGGTGGGCGGCGCGCTCAACGACGTGGGCCGCGCCGTGACCTGGGCGGAGGAGACGCTCCGGCTGCCCGAGGGGCGCGACGCGCTGGACGCGGTCCTGCGCGGGGCCCACGACGCCGGTACCCCTCTGGTCCTGCCGTTCCTCACGGGGGAGCGGTCGACCGGGTGGGCCGGGGGAGCCCGCGCGGCCCTGACTGGCCTGACGGTCTCGCACCAGGCGCCGGAGATCTTCCGCGCGCTGATGGAGGGGGTCGCCCTGAGTTATGCCCGCCTGGCGGCACAGCTCGAGGAGGCCGCCGGCGCACCCGAGCGGATCCTGGCGAGCGGTCGCGTCGGACAAGATCTCCCCGGGCTGTTCGCCCTGCTTGCGCACGCCGTCGACAAGCCTGTCACGCCCGTCACCATCAAGCGGGTCACGCTGCGCGGCACGGCCCTGCACGCCCTCGAGGTGCTGGCGCCCGACGTCGAGCGAGTCGCGCCGACGACGGGTCCCACCGAGCAGCCCGACCCGGACGCCACCCGGCACTATGCCGACCGGCTCGCGAGGTTCGAGGAGCTCTATGCCGCGATCGTCGCCCCCACCCCCCGCCGCTGATCGCCACGGTCTCGACGGTCGCCTCGGTCCCGGCGGTCGCCACGGCCCCGCCGGTAGCCCCTGTTGCCGTTCGCCGTCCGCCGCCTGACCCCGTGGGGCCAGGCGGCGGACGGTCGGCATGCGGCCTCAATCGCCCCTGTCGTTGACGACCTGCCGCAGGGTGTGCCGAATCTCGACGAGGTACGCCGAGTCCGCCATCACCTGGTCGATCGGCTTGTACGCCGCCGGGATCTCGTCGACCAGCGCCTCGCCGTCGCGAAACTCGATGCCCGCCAGGGACTCTCGGGGTTGCCGAGCCCGCGGACGACACATGACGCCGTCCCCATCGACCCGGGGACGAGCCCCGGCTCGCCGGCGCGCGCGGAGATCGCCCCCTTGCGGGACACCCACACCTGCCGGCCGAGGTGCGTCTCCTGCCCGGTGTAGTTCTGGTGCGTGTTGATCAGCTCGACCTGCTCGACCTCACGATCCAGCCACCGGGCGACGCAGCCGACGACACGCTCCGTCGTCCAGCTGGGAGGCCCAGCTGACGAGTCGCGCGGTGATCTTCTCCATGACCTTTCTCTTCTCCTCGGAGGGGTTGGCCGGGTGAGCCTGCCGCTCGCGAATCCGGTTGCTCACCTCATTTTCCGTGCCGTCGGCCGCGGCGGCGGTGTGCGCGCCCTACGGCCCGGGCCCGGGACGGCTAGGTGTTATGCCCAGGCACGTTGGTCGAGTCGTTGCGATGTGACGCTCTGATCTGGTGGCAGGCGAAGACCTCCCGGTGTGGAGTGGAGCTGTCTGAGGGTTCCGTTCCGCGACCAGGAGGTCTTCGTGTCTCACGCTACCCATGCCAATGCTGCTTTGACCCCACGCGCGCGCCTGCGCCTGGCGGTGCTCGTGGTCGAGCGGGGGTGGCCCATCGCCCGGGCCGCCGAACGGTTCGACGTGTCGTGGAAGACAGCAGCGAAGTGGGCCCAGCGGTACGCCGAGGAGGGCAGCGCCGGGATGCTCGACCGGTCCAGCCGCCCCCATCACCAACCCCGCCGAACACCACCCCGCCTGGTCCGCAAGATCGCGCGAGCCCGCCTGCGACATCGGATGGGACCGGTCCAGATCGGTGACCTGCTCGCCGTCCCCGCATCCACCGTGCACGCCGTGTTGACACGGTGCCGGCTGCACCGGCTGTCTTACCTCGACCGGGCGACCGGCGAACCGATCCGCAGGTACGAGCACGACCACCCCGGCGACCTGCTGCACGTGGACGTCAAGAAGCTCGGCAAGGTCCCCGACGGCGGCGGCTGGCGGTACGTCGGACGCGCCGCGGGTCAGCGTCATCGCGCTGCCACGTCGGCACGCACGGGCGTCCCAAGAAGCAAGTACCGCCAGCCCCTGATCGGGACCTGCTACCTGCACACCGTCATCGACGACCACTCCCGGGTCGCGTACGTCGAGGCTCACGACGACGAGACCAAGGAGACTGCAGCGCTGGTGCTGCGCAACGCGGTCGCGTGGTTCGCTGAACGCGGCGTCACCGTCAAGCGGGTGATCAGCGACAACGGCGGCGCGTACCGCTCCCACCTGTGGGCCGACACCTGCACCGAGCTCGGCATCACCGCGAAGAGGACCCGCCCGTACCGGCCCCAGACCAACGGCAAGATCGAACGCTTCCACCGCACCCTGGCCGACGGGTGGGCCTTCAAGAAGTTCTACCCCAGCGAAGCCGACCGGATCGCAGCCCTGGCACCCTGGGTCCACCAGTACAACCACCACCGGCCCCATTCAGCGATCGGCAAGGTCGCCCCCATCACTAGGTTGGACAACCTGTCTGGGCATCACAGCTAGGGTCGCGGGGTGTCTGATCGTGCTGACCTGCGTTGGCTGCTGCCCGGCTTCGTCGCGGTGGCGCTGGTGTGCCGCCTGCCCATCACGAGCCTGCCGCCGGCGCTGGCCACCATCAGTCGCGAGCTGCGGCTCACGCCGACGCTGGCGGGCCTGACCACGACGCTCCCGCTGATCTGCTTCGGCCTGTTCGCGTTCGTGACGCCGTTCCTCGTGGCGCGGTGGGGGACCGAGCGCACCCTGCTCGGCGCCACCGCGCTGACGGTGGCGGGCGTCGTGGTGCGCAGCCTGCCGACCACGCCCACCTTCTACCTCGGGACGATCACCCTCGGCCTGGGCATCGCCGTGATGAATGTCGTGCTCCCGGCCGTGGTCCGCAGCCGGTTCCCCGACCAGGTGCCGCAGCGGATGGGCCTCTACACCGTGTGCATGATCAGCGGCGCCTCGGCCGCCGCTGCGGCCACCGCCCCGCTGCTGCAGCACGGCCTCTCCTGGTCGTGGACGCTCGCCATCTGGGCCCTGCCCCTCACGGCGGCGCTGCTGATGTGGGGGCTCGCCGCCCGCGAGGTGGCCGTGCACCCGACAGGAGGCCACGTCGACGTCCCCCGGCCCCCGACCGGCATGGCCCACGTCGTGCGCCGCCCCCGCACCTGGTGGACGGCGGCGTTCATGGGCCTGCAGTCGCTCTGCTTCTACATGCCCCTGACCTGGCTGCCGGCGATCCTGCGCAGCCACGGCGTCTCCCCGGCCACGGCAGGTGTCATGCTCGGTGTCTACATGGGCCTCGGGATCCCCGGCAGCTTCCTCGGACCTCGTATGGCGACCCACCCGCACGCCTCCCGCGTCCTCGCGGGGTTCTTCGCGGCCTACGCGCTGGGCGTCGTGGCGCTCCTGGGCGGCGTGGCCACCTCCCTGCTCGGCGTCGTCGTCATGGGTTTCGGCCAGGGGGCGGGGATCGCCATCGCGCTGACCTTCATCGCCCAGCAGCGCGACCCGCACGACGTCCCGGCGGTGTCGGCCTTCGCCCAGGGCACGGGATTCCTGCTCTCCGCGGTCGGGCCGGTCACGGCCGGCGCGCTCTACCAGGCCACCGGCAGCTGGACCGTGCCCGTGCTGCTCATCCTCGCCGTCGCGCTGGCCCAGGCGGTGAGCGGTCTGGTCCTGTCGCGCCCGGCCCCCGTCCGTGGGGCCTATCCTGGATGACGCGATGAAGACCTATGACGTGCGCACCCACGGGTGCCAGATGAACGTGCACGACTCCGAGCGACTGGCCGGCCTCCTCGAGACGGCGGGCTATGTCGACCTCGCGAGCCTCCCGACCGACGAGCGGCCCCCGACGGCCGACGTGGTGGTCTTCAACACCTGCGCCGTGCGCGAGAACGCCGACAACAAGCTCTACGGCAACCTCGGCCAGCTGCGTCCGGCCAAGCTCGCCAACCCCGACCTGCAGATCGCCGTCGGCGGCTGCATGGCGCAGAAGGACCGCGACACCATCGTCAAGCGGGCCCCGTGGGTGGACGTCGTCTTCGGGACCCACAACATCGGGTCCCTGCCGGCCCTGCTCGACCGGGCGCGCCACAACAAGGAGGCGCAGGTCGAGATCCTCGAGTCCCTCGAGACCTTCCCCTCCACGCTGCCGACGCGCCGCGACTCGGCCTACGCCGGTTGGGTGTCGATCTCCGTGGGCTGCAACAACACCTGCACCTTCTGCATCGTCCCGAGCCTGCGGGGCAAGGAGCAGGACCGCCGCCCGGGCGACATCCTCGCCGAGTGCCGGGCGCTGGTGGAGCAGGGCGTCGTCGAGATCACCCTGCTCGGGCAGAACGTCAACAGCTACGGCGTCGAGTTCGGTGACCGCGGCGCCTTTGCCAAGCTGCTGCGCGCGACGGGGGAGATCGAGGGCCTGGAGCGGGTGCGCTTCACGTCCCCGCACCCGGCAGCGTTCACCGACGACGTGATCGACGCGATGGCCGAGACGCCCAACGTCATGCCGAGCCTGCACATGCCGCTGCAGGCGGGCTCGGACCGCGTCCTCAAGCAGATGCGCCGGTCCTACCGCTCCGAGAAGTTCCTCGGGATCCTGGACCGCGTCCGCGAGCGCATCCCGCACGCCGCCATCACCACCGACCTCATCGTGGGTTTCCCGGGCGAGACCGAGGAGGACTTCGCCGAGACGCTGCGCGTGGTCGAGGCCTCGCGGTTCTCCAGCGCGTTCACCTTCCAGTACTCCATCCGCCCCGGAACCCCCGCCGCCACCATGGACCACCAGGTCCCCAAGGCCGTGGTGCAGGAGCGATTCGACCGGCTGATCGCGCTGCAGGACCGGATCTCCTGGGAGGAGAACCGCACCCACGAGGGCCGCACGGTCGAGGTCCTGGTCGCGCCGTTCGAGGGCCGCAAGGACCGCGAGACCGAGCGGATGTCCGGTCGCGCGCGCGACAACCGGCTCGTGCACTTCGCGGTCCCGCAGGGGGCCGAGCGGGCGCGCCCGGGAGACGTCGTCGAGGTCGACGTGACGTATGGCGCCCCGCACCACCTCGTCGCGGACGGCGCCCTCGACGGGGGCACCTACCGTGTGCGCCGCACCCGTGGTGGCGACGCGTGGGCGGCGCTGCAGGATGCCGCCGTGCCGGGCAAGCCCGCGGTCTCGCTGGGGATGCCGTCGATCGGCAGGCCCGCCGCGAGCGCGGTCACGGTGCGCAGCGGACCCGCCTGCGGCGCCTGACCTGACCTCAGTCGGGCATCCCGCTGCCGGTCACCGCTCCGGTGCCGGTGTCGGTCGACCCCTCGGTCGCGGCCTGCTGCATCTGGCCGTGGTCGGCGTCGGGGGAGTCGTGGGCGATGTCGGCCTGGCCGGGGGCTGCCTCCGCGGCGGCCTCCTGCGCGGCCTTGGCACCCTCGGGCAGCTGCTCGTCACGCATCTCGGTCATCGTGTGGCTCCTTCGAGTCGATCGGTGCCCTCCACCCTAGGCACCGCGACGCCGCCGCGGGGCCTTCGCCCGGACCAGAGCACGCCCGCGATCACGAGGACGCCGCCGAGCAGCTCGATCGCGGTGGGGCGCTCGCCGAGCACCAGCCAGGCGGTGAGGATCCCGACGACGGGGACGAGCAGCGAGTATGGCGCCACCACCCCTGCCGGGTGCCGCGCCATGAGCCACACCCAGATGCCGGAGCCGACGACGGTGCCGAGCAGCACGGTGTAGGCGAGGCCGATCCACGCCGGCGCCGCCGCGGCCGACGCCGACGTGCCGAGGGACGACGCGATGCGCGCGGGCCCCTCCACCAGCAGCGACAGCACCAGCATGGGCAGCGGCGGCACGACGGACATCCACAGGGTCAGGTGCAGGGGCTTGGGCGCGCGCGCCAGGCGGCTGCACAGGTTGCCGAAGGCCCACCCCAGCCCGCCGAGCACCACCAGCACGAAGGGCAGCACGCTCGTCGCCGTCGCCCGTGACAGGCCGACCAGCACGAGCCCACCCACAGCCACGGCGATCCCGAC
Source organism: Arsenicicoccus cauae (assembly GCF_043162025.1). NCBI lineage: Bacteria > Bacillati > Actinomycetota > Actinomycetes > Micrococcales > Intrasporangiaceae > Arsenicicoccus > Arsenicicoccus cauae. Next base: position 2,172,162 of record NZ_CP171001.1, read on the forward strand.
GCGTTGCGTCAGCCCCACCCGCTCGCCGAGCAGCAGCGCACCCAGCACCACGGTGAACGGCGCCGACGCCTGGAGCACGAGCGACGCCAGGCCGGCCGGGAAGCCCATGGCCATGCCGAGGTAGAGGCCGATGAACTGCACCGTCCCGAACCCCAACCCGTAGCCGACCAGCCACTTCAGCGGCACGTCCGGACGGGGCACGAGCAGGATCGTGGGCGCCGCGATGATCGCGAAGCGCAGGGCGACGAGGAACAACGGCGGGAACTGCTCCAGCGAGGCGTGGATCGCCAGGAAGTTGACGCCCCAGAGCACGGCCACGAGGGCCGCGAGGGCGCGGTGGGTCATCGGCATCCACCCATCGTCCGGCTCCGCGACCGTTCAGGACAAGCGACGATCCATGGCACAAAGCATTAGGTTGACTTCATGGACCTGCGCCACCTCGAGCTCCTCCGGGACCTGGCCGACCGCGGGACCCTGGCCGCCGTCGCCGCGGCGACTCACCGCACGCCCTCCGCGGTCTCCCAGCAGCTGCGCACCGCGGAGCGGGAGATCGGGGTGCGCCTCGTCGAGCCCGACGGCCGGCGCCTCCGGCTGACGCCCGAGGGCCGCCTGCTCGCGGCCGGCGCGGACGAGGTCGGCGAGGTGCTCGCCCGGGTCCGTGGACGGCTCGACGAGCTTGTCGGCACCCCCGCCGGCACGGTCAGCATCGGCACGCTGCCCAGCGCCGGAGAGGCGCTGCTGCCCGGTCTCCTCCGGCGCCTCAGCAGCACGCAGATTCATCTCGAGATCGACGACTTCGACGTCTCCGAGGCGGAGTTCGCGGTGCGGGCCCGCGACGTGGACGTGGTGGTGGCGCACAGCCTCACGTCGGGGGCGGCGAGCGTCCAGGACGGTCTCGCGCGCCGCGTCATCGCCCGCGAGCCCATCGACGTGGCGCTGCCCGCGAGCCATCCGCTCGCGGGGCGTGCGAGGCTGCGCCCTGCGGACCTCGCCGGCACGACCTGGGTGGGCGTGCCGGTCGGCTACCCCTTCGACACGGTCATGGGGAGCATCGAGCGTGACCTCGGGGCGCCCCTGGAGCGCCGCTACCGCCTGCGCGACAACCGGCTGCTCGAGTCGCTGGTGGCGTCCGGCGAGGGATTGGGTCTCCTCCCTCGTTTCACCACGCGACCACGCCAGGGGGTCGTCATACGGCCTCTGCAGGGTGTCCGGGCGCACCGCTCGATCTTTGCGCTGTCCCGCCGTGAGCGGCACGAGCGCCTGGCCGTGCGCACCGTCGTGGACCTGCTGGTCGAGGTCGGCCGCGATCTCGTGCGGGCACGGGGAGAGGCCGCCACCCTCGAGGGGTGACGGCCTCTCACGTCGTGAGGCGACGGCCGGAGCCGTCAGCGGGACGACGTCACTGGCTGTTGTCGCCGACGCGCTCGTCGCCCTGCTGCTGGACAGAGTCGATCTTGTCGGAGTGCTGCCCACCAGTGCGCTCGTCGAGCTGGTCGCCAGCTCGCTCGATGCCCTGGTCGGAGAACTGCTCGACCTTCTCGGGGTTCTGCTCCGCAGCCTCGGTGGCCTTGTCCTTCATGTTGTCGAACATGCTCATCGCCGTCTCCTTCCAATCGGGGCCAGGTCAGGAGCACCTCGGTCCGTCGCCGGCACGGTGCGCTCCGCCGACCACCCTGCCCCACGCGACGGGTCCTTGTCACTCGCTCTGGGACAATGGCACGTATGCCGGACGCCGCCCTGCCACCCGTCGTCGCCGTCGTCGGGGCCACCGCCACCGGCAAGTCCGACCTCGGGGTCGCCCTGGCCGCACGGCTCGGCGGCGAGGTCGTCAACGCCGACGCGATGCAGCTCTATCGCGGGCTGGACGTCGGCACCGCCAAGCTGAGCGTGGCTGAGCGACAAGGGATCCCGCACCACCAGCTGGACGTCCTGGGCGTGCGGGACGAGGCGAGCGTCGCGGCCTACCAGCGCGAGGCGCGCGCCGACATCGACGAGGTCCGGCGACGTGGGCTCGTCCCTGTCCTGGTCGGGGGTTCGGGCCTCTACGTCCGGGCCGCGCTGGACCTGCTCGACATCCCGCCCACCGATCCCGACGTCCGCCGTCGGCTCGAGGCGGAGGTCGGTGACGACGCGGCGGGCCTGCCGGCGCTCGTCGAGCGCCTCCGACGGCTGGACCCCGTCGCCGCCGACCAGATCCTCCCCACCAACGCCCGGCGCGTCGTGCGCGCGCTGGAGGTCATCGAGCTGACGGGGCGACCCTTCAGCGCGACCATGCCGGAGCGCACCCATCGCCTGCCCACGGTCGTCGTCGGGCTGCGTGTGGACCGGCCGGTGCTCGACGAGCGGCTCGGCCTGCGCATCGACCGCATGTGGGAGCAGGGGCTGCTCGACGAGGTGCGGGCGCTGGACGCCGCCGGGCTCCGCGACGGGCGCACCGCGAGCAAGGCGCTCGGCTACGCCCAGGCCCTGGCCCAGCTGGACGGCGACCTGTCCGAGGGCGACGCCAAGGACCTGACGGCCACCCTCACGCGCAAGCTCGCCCGCCGTCAGGAGGCGTGGTTCCGCCCCGACCCGCGGATCGACTGGCACGACGCGACCGCCGTGGCTGTGGGGGAGCGCCCGCTCGGTGAGCTCCACGACGCTGTCCACGAAGCGGTCCGCGCCGCGGTCCATGCCGCGGTCCTCGACGCGGCGCCCAGGCTTGCACGAGAGGATGAGGCATGACTGCGCGCACCCTGCCCTTCACCAAGGGCCACGGCACCGAGAACGACTTCGTCCTGATCCCGGACCCGGACGGCTCGATCTCGTTGTCGCCCAGCGAGGTCGCGTGGCTCGCTGACCGCCGCGCGGGCATCGGTGGCGACGGGGTCATCCGGGTCGTCCCCACGGCGCTCGCCGGCGAGCCCGCCGTCATGGACCAGGCCTCGGACGCACGCTGGTTCATGGACTACCGCAACGCCGACGGGTCCGTCGCCGAGATGTGCGGCAACGGCACGCGGGTCTTCGCGGCCTACCTGCGCCGTGAGGGCCTCGAGCAGGACGCGGAGTTCGCGATCGCGACCCGCGCCGGCCGAAAGCACGTGCGCGTGGGGGCCGACGGCGAGACGGGGGAGGCGTCATACGCCGTCAACCTCGGCCCCTGGCGGCTGAGCGCGCCGGACCAGGCCGAGGTCGAGGGCTCCGACGCCCTCGTCAAGGTCGACGACCACGAGGCCGTCCCGGCGCTGTCGCTCGACCTCGGCAACCCGCACACCGTCGTCATGCTGCCCGCGGGGCGAGAGCTCGACGCGCTCGACCTCACCCGGCCGCCGCTGGTGCAGCCGACGCCCCTCGAGGGGACCAACGTCGAGTTCGTCCAGGTGCTCGGCCCGGGGCACCTGCGCATGCGCGTGCACGAGCGCGGGGTGGGGGAGACGCGCTCCTGCGGCACCGGGGCTGCCGCCGCGGCGCTGGCGGTCCGCTGGTGGGCCGGAGGCTCGCAAGCGGGCGGCTCGGAGGCCGGTGACCGCTGGCGGGTGGACGTGCCAGGCGGGACGGTGCACGTCCGTGCCCTGCCCGGTGACGAGGTCGAGCTGTCCGGGCCCGCCGCGCTCGTCGCCGACGGCACCGTGGAGCGACCCGAGCGAGGATGACGGCCGCCCCGCGAGTCCGTCCCACATGCTGGATCACCCCTTTTGTCCGACCTGTCCGCGCGCCTAGCGTCGCGAGATGACTGCACCCAGCCCCCGCGGACCTCGTCCGTCGGCCACGCTCCGGGGCGTCCTCGCCCTCACGCTGGCCCTGCCTGTCACCGCGGCCGTCTCGATCTCCACCGCCGGCGCCACCCCTGTCCCCCAGCGCCCCGCCCCTCGTGACCAGGGCCCCGTCGGGCACACCCTGCCCAAGACCGGCACCATGACCGGGTCCGGCGGCGCGGTCGCCAGCGTCGATCCGGTCGCGAGCCAGGTGGGCATCGACGTGCTGAGGCGCGGGGGCAACGCCGCCGACGCCGCCGTCGCCACCGCCGCCGCGCTCGGTGTGGTGGAGCCCTACGCCAACGGCATCGGCGGCGGCGGCTTCTTCGTCTACTACGACGCCCGCACCAAGCGCGTGTCGACCATCGACGGCCGCGAGACCGCCCCGGCCGGCATGACCGAGACGTCCTTCCTCGAGGGCGGCAAGCCGATGGACTTCACCAAGGCCGTCAACTCCGGCCTGTCCGTGGGGGTCCCGGGCACCGTGGCGACCTGGCAGGCGGCTCTGCAGGACTACGGCACCCGGTCCTTCAGCCAGATGCTGGCCCCGGCCGAGGAGATCGCACGTCGTGGCTTCGTCGTCGACGACGCGTTCGAGACCGCCACCGCCGACAACGCCAAGCGGTTCGCGCAGTTCCCCGCGACGGCCGCCATCTACCTCCCCGGCGGCAAGCCGGTCGAGGCCGGCACGGTCCTGCGCAACCCGGACCTGGCGGCGACCTACGCCGAGCTGCGTCGCCGCGGACCGTCCGCGCTCTACACCGGCGGCATCGCCCAAGACATCGCCAAGGTCGTCAACGCGCCGGTCACGGTGCCCGGCGTGACCGTGCCGACCGGCACCATGACGACGAGCGACCTCGCGCGCTACCAGGTCAAGCGCCTCGCACCGATCCACTCGACCTACGAGGGCTATGACTACTACGGCATGGCCGGGTCGTCCTCCGGCGGCATCGCCGTCGCCGAGACCCTCAACCTGCTCGAGGAGTATGCCGAGCGCACCGGCGTCCCGCTGCGTGACGTCGACGACGTGCAGTACTACCACCGGTTCGCCGAGGCCACCGCGACGGCGTTCGCGGACCGCAACCGCTGGGTCGGCGACGTCCCCGGCGTGCCGCGCGACCAGCTCGTCTCCCAGGGCTTCGCCCGCGAGCGCGCCTGCGGCTTCGACCCGGCCAAGGCCCAGCAGCGGCCCATCGCCTTCGGCAGCCCGGACGGGGCCTACGGCGGCTGCGGCACCGCGCTCGGCAAGGTCGGCCAGGGCAACGACGGGCAGGCCACCACGCACCTGACGGTGGCGGACAAGTGGGGCAACGTGGCGTCATACACCCTGACCATCGAGCAGTTCGGGGGCAGCGGCATGACGGTCCCCGGCCGTGGCTTCCTGCTCAACAACGAGCTCACCGACTTCAACTTCGCGCCCCTGACGCCCGGCGTGCCCGACCCCAACCTCCCGGCGCCGGGCAAGCGTCCGCGCTCGTCGATGAGCCCCTCGATCGTGCTCAAGGGCGGACGGCCGTTCCTGGCCGCTGGCGCGGCGGGCGGCGCGACGATCATCACCACGACCGCGCAGACCATCACCGAGGTCATCGATCGCGACAAGACCGCGATGGGTGGGCTGGCGGCGCCGCGCATCTCCTCGCGCAACACCGCGGCGACCGCCGAGCCGCAGCTCATCGACAGTGCCACCGGGGCGGCCCTCAAGGCGCTCGGCCAGCCGATGACGCCCTCGGCCACGATCGGCCGGGGCACGGCGATCCGGATGCTCGGCCGCAACCTGTTCGACGCCGGGGCCGAGCCGACCCGCGGTGGCGGCGGGTCGGCGATGGTGGTCCACCCGGGCAAGGCTGGCAAGGACAAGCACCGGCCGCGGCACCGCTGACCCCCCCGACTCCGCCGAGTGGTCACTTCCCGACGGTCGGGAAGTGACCACTCGGCGGAGTGGGTCGGGAAGTGACCACTCGGCGGGTGGGAGCCGGCGACTCTAGGCGGCGGCTTGCCGGACGTGCAGGACCCGGAATCCCCTGGCGCTCGTGAGCCGCTCGACGACCAGCTGGGGACCGAGCTCGCGGCCGATCCACGCCTGGAGGGAGTCCGAGCCGAGGTTCTTCTGCACCACCAGGTAGGCATGGCCGCCCGGTGCCAGCCGGGGGAGCCAGGTCCGCAGGAGATCGTGCAGCACGGCCTTGCCGACCCTGATGGGTGGGTTGGACCAGATCAGGTCGTATGCCGTGCCCGCCGGCACCTCGGCCGCCGTCATCGCGCGGATCCCGGTGCAGCCCAAGGACTTCGCGTTGCGTCGGGCAAGGTCGAGCGAGCGCTCGTTGACGTCCACGGCGTGGACCGTGGCGTCGGGGGAGCGCAGCGCCAGCGTCAGCGCGATCGGCCCCCAGCCGCAGCCGAGGTCGAGGAAGGTCCCGGTCGCGGGTGGGGGTGGTGCCTCCGCGAGCAGCACGGCGGTGCCCTTGTCCAGCCCGTCGGGGGAGAAGGTCCCGGGCGCCGTCTCGACGTCGACGGTCCGGTCCGCCAGGCGGATGCGGATCGACCGGCGCTCGGGCTCGGTCGCCGGCGCGCTCGACGTGAAGTAGTGCTCCTGCTGCTCGCTCATCACCTCAGACCCTAGCCCGCGGCATACGGCAGGGTTTGCCGGACCGTCACCCGACCGCACCCCGCGCGTTCACCCGAGAGGCGCAGAGTCGCCGTCATGGCCAACGTCTCTCGTCGTTCCCTGCTGACCGGTGCCCTCGGTGGTGCCGGCCTGGTCGCCCTCGGTCAGTCGACGTCGGTCGCGGCCGGCGCCACCCCCTCCCTCGTCCGTGGTCGCAGCACGCTTCCCAGCGGGGTGCAGGCCGGTGACGTGACGTCCCGCTCCGCAGTGGTGTGGTCGAGATCCGACCGCCCCGGCCGCATGGTCGTGCGCCTCACCTCGGGGGGACGTCGCGGCTCCTGGCGCGAGCTCGCCGGTCCGTGGGCGACGCCGCGCAGCGACCTCACGGCCAAGCTCGAGCTCAAGGGTCTGGCGCCGGGCCGCGACTACGAGTACCGCGTCCAGTTCGAGGATCTCGACGGCCACCGCGGGGAGGTCGGCGTCGGTCACCTCAGCACGGCCGCCGTGCATGACGCGCCGACGAGCTTCGTGTGGACCGGCGACACCGCGGGCCAGGGCTGGGGCATCAACCCCGACCTCGGCGGCATGGTCGCCTACCGCGCCATGCACGAGCTGCGCCCGGACTTCCTGATCCACTCCGGCGACAACATCTACGCCGACGGCCCGATCCAGGAGCGGGTGGTCGAGCCGGACGGGCAGGTATGGCGCAACGTGGTCACCCCGCAGGTGGCCAAGGTCGCGGAGTCCCTGGACGAGTTCCGGGGGCGCTACCGCTACAACCTCATGGACCGCAACCTGCGCAGCATGTATGCCGACGTGCCCGTCATCAGCCAGTGGGACGACCACGAGACGACCAACAACTGGTACCCGGGCGAGGTGCTGACCGACCCGCGCTACACCCAGGAGCGGCGTGTGGACGTCCTGGCGACCCGGGCGCGGCAGGCCTTCTTCGAGTTCATGCCCATCGCCGACCGGCACGGCCGCGGCGTCCACGACCTGGGGCAGGCTCCCCGCGTCTACCGCAAGGTCGAGCGCGGAGCCCACCTGGACGTGTTCAGCCTGGACATGCGCACCTACCGCGGCGCCAACACCCCCTCGCTGGAGAAGCAGCGGACGGCCTTCCTCGGCACCGAGCAGGTCGACTGGCTGCTGCGCGAGCTGTCGCGGTCGCGGGCGACGTGGAAGGTCGTCGCCGCCGACATGCCGATCGGCATCATCGTCCCGGACGGCACCGACATCGAGGCGATCGCCAACCGCGACCCCGGCGCGCCCCTGGGCCGCGAGCTCGAGATCGCCTACCTCCTCAGCGAGATCAAGCGCCGCAGGATCACGGGCGTCGTGTGGTTCACGGCCGACGTGCACTACTGCGCGGCGCACTACTACGACCCGGCCAAGGCCGCCTTCAGCGACTTCGACGGGTTCCACGAGTTCGTCGCGGGGCCGATCAGCGCGGGCGGGTTCGGGCCGGGCCAGATGGACGCGACCTTCGGTCCGCAGGTGCTCTTCCAGGGGCTGCCGCGCTACGCCAACCAGTCGCCGCGCGACCAGAAGGCGATGTTCTTCGGCTACACCGAGGTCGACCGCGCGGGCACGATGACGGTGAGCCTGCGCAACGGCCTGGGCGAGATTCTCTACACCAAGGAGCTTGCGCCGCAGGGGCGCTGACGCGCCCCGCCGCGACCACAGACCCCCTGGTCATGTGGGGCGCACCCGCCTAGACTGCGAGCCACCTGAGGGCGGTGGTCACCGTCCGTAGCCGCACGTCAAGGAGGACGGATGCGAGCTCTCGTCGCCATCACCCAGCTACCGGGGACCAGCCTTCCCGCCGCCCATGCCGCCCGGCCCGTCCAGGCTGCGGGGGACCACGTCCCCGTCTCCGGGGGGAGTGTGACGATCGTGGCGGTGATCGCGGTCGTCTCCCTGCTGGCCCTGGTGGTGGGGACGGTGCTGCGCTCCCAGGTTCTGCGCGCCGACACCGGCACGCCCTCGATGCAGCGTGTGGCCGCGGCCATCCAGGAGGGCGCCAGCGCCTACCTCAACCGGCAGCTGCGCACGCTGGCGGGCTTCGTCCTCGTGGTGTTCGCGCTGCTGTTCCTGCTCCCCGCCGACGATGGCTCCGTCCGGATCGGACGGAGCCTCTTCTTCGTGGTGGGCGCGGTGTTCTCGGCGTTCATCGGCTACCTCGGCATGACGCTGGCGGTGCAGGCCAACGTGCGCGTGGCCGCGGCCGCGAGGGACGGGCGCCGGGCGCCGGGCTTCACCCTGGCGGTGCGCACCGGTGGAGCGGTCGGTATGGCGACCGTGGGTCTCGGTCTCCTCGGGGCGAGCGTGGTGGTGCTGATCTATCGCGCCGAGGCACCCGCCGTGCTCGAGGGGTTCGGCTTCGGGGCGGCGCTGCTCGCGATGTTCATGCGCGTCGGCGGCGGCATCTTCACCAAGGCCGCGGACGTCGGCGCCGACCTCGTCGGCAAGGTCGAGCAGGGCATCCCGGAGGACGACCCTCGCAACGCGGCGACGATCGCCGACAACGTGGGCGACAACGTCGGCGACTGCGCGGGCATGGCCGCCGACCTGTTCGAGTCCTATGCCGTCACCCTGGTCGCCGCCCTCATCCTCGGCAAGGCGGCCTTCGGCGAGCAGGGGCTCGTCTTCCCGCTGATCGTCCCGGCCATCGGGGTGCTCACGGCCGTGCTCGGCATCTACGTGACGCGCTCCCGGCCCGGCGAGAGCGGGCTCACCGCCATCAACCGCGGCTTCGCCATCGCCGCCGTCGTGTCGGCGGTGCTGTGCTCGATCGCCGCCTTCGTCTACCTCCCGGGCTCCTTCGCGCAGCTGCGGGGCGCGGAGACCGCCGGCATCGACCGCGACCCGCGCCTGCTCGCGGTCGGGGCGGTGCTGCTCGGCATCGTGCTGGCCGCCGTGATCCTCAAGATCACCGGCCACTACACCGACACCGAGTCCGAACCGACCCGCAACGTCGCCCGCACGTCGGTCACCGGCGCTGCGACGGTCATCCTGTCCGGCATCGGGGTGGGCCTGGAGTCGGCGGTCTACACCGCCACCGTGATCGGCGGTGCGGTCTACCTCGCCTACCTCCTCGGCGGGGGCTCGGTGATCGTGTCGCTGTTCCTCATCGCCCTGGCCGGATGCGGCCTGCTGACCACGGTCGGCGTCATCGTGGCGATGGACACCTTCGGTCCGGTCAGCGACAACGCCCAGGGCATCGCCGAGATGTCCGGCGACGTCGACGAGGACGGTGCCCAGGTGCTCACCGACCTCGACGCGGTCGGCAACACCACCAAGGCGATCACCAAGGGCATCGCCATCGCGACCGCCGTGCTCGCCGCGACCGCGCTGTTCGGCTCCTACAACGACGCCGTGATCACGGCCCTCGCCGGCGCCGGGCGGGACGCCTCCGAGGCAGTCAGCGGGTATGCCGTGACCTCGCCCAACGTCCTCGTCGGGCTGATCCTCGGCGCGGCGGTGGTCTTCCTCTTCTCCGGCCTCGCGATCGACGCCGTCACGCGCGCCGCCGGCGCCATCGTCCTCGAGGTCCGCCGCCAGTTCCGCGAGCACCCGGGGATCATGGACGGCACCGAGACCCCGGAGTACGCCCGCGTCGTAGACATCTGCACCCGCGACTCTCTGCGCGAGCTGGCGACTCCCGGCCTGCTCGCCGCGATGGCACCGATCATGGTCGGCTTCGGGCTCGGGTTCGGGGCGCTGGCCGGCTTCCTCGCCGGGGCGATCGGGGCCGGGGTGCTCATGGCCGTCCTCCTGGCCAACGCCGGCGGCTCGTGGGACAACGCCAAGAAGCTCGTCGAGGACGGCGCCCACGGCGGCAAGGGCTCCGACGCGCACGCGGCGACCGTCATCGGCGACACCGTCGGCGACCCGTTCAAGGACACCGCCGGCCCGGCCATCAACCCCCTCATCAAGGTCATGAACCTCGTCGCCGTGCTGATCGCCCCGGCCGTCGTCCAGATGTCGGTGGGAGCAGGCGCCTCGACCTGGCTGCGCGTGCTCATCGCCCTGGTCGCCCTCGCGATCATCGCCGCCGCCATCCTCGTGTCCCGTCGCCGTGTCGACGACGCCCTGCCGGAGGTCGAGCACCTGGTCGGCCCCTCGCCGGACCTGCCCGCGCGCGGCGAGCACCCCCACCTGGACAAGGTCCGCGACCTGGACTGACCCCCCCAGCCCCGGACTGCGTCGGGCGCGGCATACGGCAGGGCTGTCCGGCGTTGAACTAAACGGCTCGCCGCCCAGGTGGGGCCCGTGCGACCCTTGAGGGGATATGACTTCTACTCCACACTTCGACCTCTTCCGCTCCCGCGCCGAGGCGCTGGCCGAGGAGGACGCCACCGTCGACCAGGCCCCGTTCGACGACGAGGGCGACCACGGCTACGACGGCGAGCAGCTCGACCGCGAGGAGCGGTCCGCCCTGCGGCGCGTCGGCGGTCTGTCGACCGAGCTCGAGGACGTCACCGAGGTCGAGTACCGCCAGCTCCGCCTGGAGCGGGTGGTCCTGGCCGGCGTCTGGACCGAGGGCACCGCGACCGACGCCGAGAACTCCATCCGCGAGCTGGCGGCCCTCGCCGAGACTGCCGGGTCCACCGTCCTGGACGGCGTGATCCAGCGGCGCCAGCGTCCCGATGCCGGCACCTTCCTCGGCAGCGGCAAGGCCGCCGAGCTGCACGACATCGTGGTCGCGGAGGGCGCCGACACCGTCATCTGCGACGGTGAGCTCACCCCTGGGCAGCGCAGGGCCCTCGAGGACGTCGTCAAGGTCAAGGTCATCGACCGGACCGCGCTGATCCTCGACATCTTTGCCCAGCACGCCAAGTCCCGGGAGGGCAAGGCGCAGGTCGAGCTGGCGCAGCTGCAGTACCTCCTGCCGCGCCTGCGCGGCTGGGGTGAGTCGATGTCCCGCCAGGCCGGTGGCCAGGCCGCCGGCGGTGTCGGCATCGGCTCCCGTGGCCCCGGCGAGACCAAGATCGAGCTCGACCGGCGGCGGATCAACACCAAGATCGCCCAGCTCAAGCGCGACATCAAGCGCATGAAGACCGGCCGCGACGCCAAGCGGGCGAGCCGCAAGGCCAACGAGATCCCCAGCGTGGCGATCGCCGGCTACACCAACGCGGGCAAGTCCTCGCTGCTCAACCGCCTCACCGGCGCGGGGGTGCTCGTGCAGAACCAGCTCTTCGCCACGCTGGACCCGACGGTGCGCCGCGCCGAGACCCCGGACGGGCGGCCCTACACCCTGGCCGACACCGTGGGCTTCGTGCGCGCGCTGCCGCACCAGCTGGTCGAGGCCTTCCGATCGACCCTGGAGGAGGTCGGTGACTCGGACCTGCTGCTGCACGTGGTCGACGGGTCGCACCCCGACCCCGAGGGGCAGATCAGCGCCGTGCGCGCGGTCATGGCCGAGGTGGGTGGTGACCGCCTCAAGGAGGTCATCGTCATCAACAAGGCCGACCTCGCCGACCCCGAGGTGCTGATGCGCCTGCGGGCCAACGAGAAGCACTCGATCGTCGTGTCCGCCCGCACCGGCGAGGGCATCGACGAGCTGCGGCGGCTCGTCGCCGAGGAGCTCCCGCAGCCCGAGATCCCCGTCGACGTGCTCCTGCCCTACGACCGGGGCGACCTGGTCAGCCGGCTGCACGCGGACGGTGACGTCGTGAGCGAGGAGCACACCCCGGAGGGGACCCTGGTCCACGCCCTCGTGCACCCGCGCCTCGTGGGGGAGCTCACGCCGTATGCCGTGGAGCCCGCCGCCTCGCGCTGAAGCCGGACCGCCCAGGCCGCTCCTCCAGCCGGTGGGGGAGCGGTCCGTCGCGTCGGCCCTCGGAGACCCTGGTGACCGCCGGCAGGCGGTCGAAGCGGCTGTCAGGTGAGGCCCTGGCGGGCGTCGTCCAGGCAGGTCGCCCGCTTGCCGCGAGGGACGCCGACGCTGCGCAGGCAGGTGCAGCGGCGGCCCTCGCGGGTCGCCTCGCCGGCCAGGCGCGCCCACACGAACCGCTCCATCCGCAGGTAGTCGCCGAAGTCGAGCTCCCCGCCGTCGACGAGGGGCGCGAGCTCGGCGCTGACCGTGATCCGGCAGTCCCGCAAGGGGATTCGCTCGGCAAGGGCCTCCAGACGCTCCTCGGTCCAGTCGGTGCCCTCCCAGTCGACGTCGTCCGCGGCCTCGGGCACGTCGACCCGGCACTCGAGGGCACGGCGCGGCTCCCGCGTCGTGAACGCGAGGCTCTGGGCGCGGAGTCCGGTGGGGTCTGTCGGGGGTTAGGGCTAACGTCGACGCCATGGCCACCGCCTCGCCCGACCGTGCCCCGCGCGCCCTCCACGCGGGTGCGCCCCGGACCGTCGAGACGGCTCGGTTGCGCCTGAGAGCGCCGACGATGGCGGACGCCGCGTTCCACCACGCCCTGCACTCCGACGAGCGGCTCTATCAGCATGCGCCGTGGGCCGTCACGACCGACCGGACCGCCAACCTGGTCGGTCTGCAGACGTGGGTCGAGGGTTGGGAGACAGACGGGTTCGGCTACTGGGTCGCCGAGGACCGCGGATCCGGGCGCCCCGTGGGAGTGGTGGGGGTGCGGCCGCTCGCGCACGGCGAGGACGGTGTCGTCAACCTCTACTACCGCTTCGCCCACGAGAGTCACGGGCAGGGTCTAGGACGCGAGGCGGCCCGGGCCGCCACCGCGTGGGCAGCGGAGTGGTTGCCCGGGTGGCGGGTGCGGGCGGTGGCCCGCGACGACAACCCCGCCTCCGGGCGCACCGCAGCCTCGGCCGGGCTGGTGCCGGGCGAGCCGCACGTCATCCCGGGGGACCCGGTCCAGGCAGGGTCGTCGCGGGCGTGGTGGCTGCCGCGGGTCCGCGTCGTGGGCGTCTCCGAGCGATCCGCGGACCCGACGCTGCGGGACCAGATGCTCGACCTGTGGTGCGCCGTGAACGCCGCCGGGGGAGCGGTGGGATTCACCCGGGACTCGCCGCGCGAGGCCGTCGCGGTGACCCTCGACGATGCCCTCGCCGCCACCGACGACGAGCTGCGGACGCTCGCGGTGCTGCGGGACCACACCGGGGTCCTGCTCGGGTTCGGCTGGTGGATCCGCAGCGATGACGGGCTGTTCCGGCATACGGCCACCCTCAAGCGGTTCATGGTCGACCCGGCTGTGCAGGGACGCAACCTCGGAGCCGTCGCGCTCGCCGGCCTGCACGCCGTCGCCCGGTCCCTCCCCGGGCTCGAGGCCTGCGACCTGACCTATCGCAGCGGGCTGGGGCTCGGCCGGTTCTACGAGCGGATGGGGTGGATCGAGGTGGGGCGGGTGCCGCGGTCGATCCGGGTGAGCCCGAACGCTCGTCGGGACAGCGTGTGGATGGTCCGCTCGGTGACCGGGGCGCCGTTGGTGGCGGAGGGATCGTTATGAGCCGTATGCCGATCCGCCTCGCGCGCCGCCACGACCTGCCGCTGCTGACGGCGGTCGACGCCTCCGACGGGGCGCTCTTTCGCGCCGCCGGGATGGACCTGGTGGCGGACATGCCGCCCGGCCCGCCGGAGGCCTTCGCGCCTGCGCTGGCCGCCGGGACCCTGTGGGTGGCGGTGGACGAGCGCGACCTCCCGGTGGGGTTCGTCCGGGTCGAGCTGGTCGACGGCCACCCCCACGTCGACCAGCTCATCGTCCGCCCGGACCACGCCGGGCATCGGCTGGGGGCACGACTCCTCGAGGCCGCCGAGGCATGGGCGCGGTCGGCGGGCCACGCCGCGATGACGCTGACCACCTACCGCGACCTCCCGTGGAACGGCCCGTACTACGAGCGGCTGGGGTGGCGGGTGCTGCCGGAGACCGAGCACGGTCCCGGGCTGGCGGCCGCGCGGCGGCACGAGCGCGACCGGGGGCTCGACCGGTGGCCGAGGCAGGCGATGGTCACGGACCTGGCGTCCCGTCCGGGTGGTCGACCGGTCCTCACGACCCCACGGATCACTCTTCGGCCCATGACCATGGAGCACCTGCCGCTGCTGCACCGCCTGGACTCCGACCCCGAGGTGATGCGCCACCTGCTCGGCCGGGCGCGCACGCCGGAGGAGATCGAAGCCTTCTGGGGGCCACGGTGCGCCGGCACGAGCGGCGACGCGCTGGGGCTCGGGTGGTGGGTCGGCTGCGCCGACGACGGCTTCGTCGGGTGGTGGGACCTGGGGCGCAGCGACTCCGAGCCGGGCACGCCGGTGCGCCCGGACGCGGCCGAGATCGGGTGGCGGCTCGAGCGGCGCCACTGGCGGGAGGGGCTCGCGACCGAGGGGGCGCTGGCTCTCCTGCGCCACGGCTTCGAGACCGTCGGGCTGGCGCGGATCTGGGCCGAGACGCTGGCCGTCAACGCCGGCTCCCGCGGCGTGATGCGCAAGCTCGGGATGCGGCACGTGCGCACCGAGGTCCGCTCGTCGGACGACCCGTTGCCCGGTGCCGAGCTGGGGGACGTGACCTACGAGATCACCGCCGACGAGTGGCGCTCTCAGAGGACCTGACGGTGTCGTGGGTCGCCGACCGCGTGCACAGCTGCTGCACTCCTGACCCTGCGCCAGGAGCGGATTGTTGGGGCACAACGGTGTTCGCACGTCGAACGACCCATGTGCAGCAGGTGCTGACGTCCGGGGGCGGCGTCGGCGTCAGGGGAGCGGCCGCTTGAGGCCGGCGTGGGTCGCGACATACCCCATCCGCTCGTAGAACCGCTGCGCGTCCGCGCGCGAGAGGTCGGTCGTGAGCTGAGCGAGCGATGCGCCGTGCTCGTGGCCCCACGCGTGCGCCCACGCGAACATCGCCGCCCCCAGCCCCGATCCACGCGCGGACGAGGCGACCCGGACGCCCTCGACCTGCAGCCTGGTCGCGGCGGAGCGAGAGAGTCCGGGCAGGAGCGTGAGCTGCATGGTGCCCACCACCGCGTCGGTGTCGTCGCGCACCACCACGAGCAGGTGGGACCGGTCGGCGTCGATGCGGTGGTAGGCCGCGACGTACGGCTCGAGGTCGTTGGCCTCCCGGTCGGCCCCGAGGGGGTCGTCACGCAGCAGCCCGACGATCGCCGGGACGTCGGCCACCCCGGCCCGCTGGATGCGGAGCTCGCGCCCGTCGACGACGAGGTGGTCGAGGTCCTCGGCCTCCGGCGCGGCGACGAAGAGGCAGAAGGGGTGACCAGCGGGATCGGCGTAGACGTAGAGCGGTTCGTCGGGGTCGTCGGTGCGGTCGAGGAGCAGCTGGGCCCCGAGGGCCAGGGCGCGAGCGTGGTGCTCCGCCAGCGCCGCCCGGTCGGGGACGGTGAGGTCGAGGTGCAGCTGCATCGGCACGTCCGGCGACGGCCAGGTGGTCCGCTCGAGGTGCTCGACCTGCTGGAACGCCAGCGTCCGCGTCCCGTCCGGGCGGGTCAGCACCAGCCAGTCGGCGTCGTCGGAGGCCGCGTCCGTCGGCGGCTCGTCGCCGGGCCGGTAGACCAGCGCGAGCAGCCGGCGGTAGAACTCCGCCAGGGCGCGGACGTTCTCGGCGTCGAGGACGGTGTGCAGCACGGACGGCTTCTCTCGCATGGCCTGATTCTCCGTCGCTGGGCGTGAGCGTGCACAACTGCTGCACTCTGGAGCCCAGCCTCATGGAGTGACGTTGCGGCACAACGGAGTTCGCAGCGCGGACGCTGCAAGTGCAGCAGTTGTGGACGCCCCGTCGGCATCCGCGTGCGGTGAGCGCCCCAGCAGGGCCCCCCACGACAGGAGGGCCGTCGCGCGGTCAGCGATCACGGGCAGCCTTGCGGTAGACCGAGACGTGGGAGCCCGACTCCGAGGTGAAGGGTGCACCCCGCCAGTCGGCGTGGCGGGACTCCAGCTCCATCCCGGCCAGACGGGCCATCAGGTCGACTGATCTCGATGCCGGTCACCGCGATCCCGCGCTGCACGAGCGGTATGGCGACCCGCCCGGTCCCCACGGCGAGCTCGAGGGCGCGGCCGTCACCGGCCAGCTCGGCGAGACGGTCGACGGTGGGCCCGAGGACGTCCGGGGCCTCCATCCCGGTCCCCGGGGTGTCGTAGGTCGCCGCGGCGCGGGCGTCCCACAGCTCTTCCTGGTCGAGGTGGTCCAGCGAGGTGAGGTCGTGGGGCATACGTCCAACGTGCCTCGACCGAGGGGGTGACGACCAACGGTTTGTGTCAGGCGGGTGCGTCCACCTCGGCAAAGAAGGCCCGGAGGTGCCCTGCGACCTCCTCGGCCCACGGCTCGCGCAGCAGCGTGAAGTGGTCGCCGCTGATCTCGACCTGCTCGTGGGGTCCGATGAGGTGGGGTGCCCACCGGGAGCGGGCGTCCTTCTCGGGGGACTGGGCCACCAGGATCAGGGCGGGGCCGGGCCACGGCTGGGAGCGATAGGCGCGCGCCATCCCGTCGGACTGCAGGAAGAACCGCCAGGCGTCCGTGGCGCCGGCGGTGTCGCGCAGGGACGCGCGCACCAGACGCACCAGCGAGCGCGTGCGCGCGGCGACCGACGTGCCCTCGACCGGCTCCGGGTGCAGCGTGGGCTCGGGTGGGAAGGAGTCGATCACGGCCAGCCGCGCCTCCTGCCCGAGAGCGCGCAGCTGTTGGCACATCTCGAAGGCCACGAGCCCGCCGAAGCTGTGCCCCGCGAGCAGGTAGGGCCCCTCGGGCTGCACGCTCCGCACGACCTTGACGTAGCGCCGGGCAAGCCCGCGCAGGGTCAGGTCGGGCAGGCCGCGGGCCTCGAGCACGGGATTCTGGAGCGCGTATGCCGGCCGCCCGCCCAGTCGCAGGGCGATGGGCCTCAGCGCGATGCCGATGCCTCCAGCCCCCGCCACGAGGAAGACGGGTGTCTCTGCCGGTCCGGTCACCAGCGGGACGAGGCAGTGGTCTGGGCCGGCGTCCGTGCCGCGGACCGCCTCGGCGAAGTCGGCGAGCGCCGGCGCCTGCGCGAGGACGGTGGTGCGGGCCCGGTCCGGGTCGACCCCCAGCTCGGACACGAGCCGCGTCATCAGCGCCTCGGCGGCGAGCGAGTCCCCGCCCAGGGCGAAGAAGTCGGAGTGGGGCCCCAGCGGGCCGTCGTGCTCCAGCGCGGCCGCCCACTGCTCGGCCACGAGCGCCTCCCAGCGTGAGGTGTGGACGTCGGACGGGGCGCGCTCGGGCGCCTCGGGGAGGGCGGCGCGGTCGATCTTGCCGCGGTCGTTACGGGGGAGCGCGCCGACCAGGACGAAGGCCTCGGGGATCATGTGGGCCGGCAGCTGACCTCGCAGCGCCTGCCGCCACGCTGCCTCGAGCCCCGGGTCCGGCAGCTCCGCGCCGGGCAGCCCCGGACCGGTGGGGGGCGCGGGGAGGCGGCGGTGGACGACATACGCCACGAGCCGGGCCCGACCGTCTGCGGGGCGTGGCCCGCTGACGACCACGGCCTCCCGGACGTCCTCGAGGGCGAACAGCGCGGCGTCGACCTCGCCGGGGTCGACGAGGTAGCCGCGCACCTTGACGCTGTGGTCGGCCCGTCCGACGATCTGGATCGCACCGTCCGGCAGGACGCGGCCGAGGTCGCTGGTGCGGTAGCGGCGAAGGCCGTCCTCGAGGTCGGCGAACGCGTCCGCGGTGGCCTCCGGCAGCCGCCAGTAGCCCGTCGCGACCTGGGGGGCCGTGACGACGAGCCGACCGGTGGCCCCGGGCGCGGCCGTCGCGCCGTCCTGGTCCAGCACGCTGAGCACCGTCCGCCCGACCCCCCTGCCGGCGGGCAGCGGGCCGTCGAGCGGCGGGTGGTCCGGCCCGACGACGTACTCGGCGATCAGGCCCGTCTCGGACGAGCCGTAGCGGTTGCGCACGAGGCAGCCGGCCGGCAGCAGGGGGCGCACCGCCTCGATGTCCCGGCCGTATGACGCCTCGCCGGCCACCGTGAGGTTGCGCAGCGTCGTCAGCATCGCCGGCTCGGGAGCGGTGGCGACGAAACCGCGCAGGATCGCGGGGCTGGTGATCATCAGGGTGCAGCCGTGCTCGGCGACCACCGCGGGGAGGCCGGCGATGCCGCGGCTGCGGGCGTCGTACAACCGCATCCGGGCCCCGACGAGCAGGCCGTGCAGGGTCGTCGTCAGGCCGGCGTGGAAGGCGATGGGCAGGGTGTGCGCGATCGTGTCGGTCGAGGAGTAGCAGCCGGTGGCGATCGCGCTGTTCCAGGCGTCGCGGACGAGGAGGCGGTGGTCGTTGGCGACCGGCTTGGGGGCGCCGGTGGACCCGGACGTGAAGGCGAGAGCCGCCACGGACGTCGGTGACGGCGGGTCGCTCCACAGCGTCTCGGGGTCGGCGGGCTCGAGGCCGCGGACCGACAGGGGGACGACGTGCAGCTCGGAGGCGAGGCGCTCGTTGGCGGGGTCCGTGACCAGCAGACGGGCGCCGGCCCGCTCGACCAGCTGGGCCTGGCGGGGGCCGGGCGTGCGGGGGTCGAGCACGAGGACCGGGTGGCCGGAGGCGACGACGGCCAGCAGGGTGACCACGGCGTCGGCGCTGTGGTCGCAGCACATGGCCACGGTCTCGGCGGCACCGAAGGCGTCCTCGCCGTGACGCGCCGGGGGCGGGTCCAGCGTGGCCAGGGCCTCGCGGAGACCGGCGAGGATGGCCGCCGCGCGCTGCGCCACCTGGGCATAGGTGAGCGTCACGTCCTCGTCGGACACGGCGACCGCGTCGGGGCGCGCCGACGCCACCTGCCGGAACCGGGGCACCACCCCGCCGTCGACATCGCGCTCGGACAGCTCCGTCCACAGGGCCTCGCTCACGGTGCCCCCCGTCGATCCCGCAACCCGATCGGTCTCAGGCCACTACCAGGGATCACGGTACGCGCGGTCACGGAGACCTCGCCAGCAGGTGACGAGGCCGGGTCCTCCCCGTCAGGAGAAGTCGAGCCTCATCTGGGGTGGGGCATAGGCCGGGTCGACCCCGTCGAACAGGCTCGAGATCGAGGCGCCGGCGTGGATGCGGGCGATCGCCTCGGCGAACAGGTCGGCGGTGGAGCAGACCTTGAGCGCGGGCCAGCCCTGCGGCGGCGGGACGGTGTCGGTCGTCACCACCTCGCTGATCATGGGGTGGTCACGCAGCCGGGCCACGGCCTTGCCGGTGAACAGGCCGTGCGTGCAGGCCACGGCCGCCTGCTGGCACCCCGCCTCCTGCAGCTTGCCGAGCAGCTCGACGATCGAGCCGCCCGTGGCGATCTCGTCGTCGAGCACGATCGCCGTCCTGCCGGCGACGTCGCCGACGATCATGTCGATCTCGACCTTGTCGTCCGCCTTGCGCTGCTTGGACCCGGCGGCGACGGGCAGGCCGAGCAGGCGCGCGAGCAGGGAGGCGGTCTTGGCGTTGCCGAAGTCGGGGGACACCACGACGTGGTCGGTGAGGTCCCGCTGGCGGAAGTGGTCGGCCAGCACCCCCGTCGCGGTGAGGTGGTCCACCGGCACGGAGAAGAACCCGTGCACCTGCGGCGCGTGCAGCGTCATCGTGAGCACCCGGTGGGCGCCGGCGGTCTGGAGGAGGTCCGCGACCATGCGGCCGCCGAACGAGATGCGGGAGGCGTCCTTCTTGTCCGAGCGGGCGTAGGCGAAGTGCGGCATCACGGCCGTCACCGAGGCGGCGGAGGCTCCCCGCGCCGCGTTGATCATGAGCAGCAGCTCGAACAGGTGCTCCTGCGTCGGGGGCACCAGCGGCTGGACCAGGTAGACGTCCTTCTGCCGGCAGTTCTCCAGCAGCTGCACCTGCAGGCAGTCGTTGCTGAAGCGCACCACGTCCACCCCCGAGAGCGGCACGCCGAGCTCGTCGCAGATCTGTCGGGCGAGCTCGGGGTGGGCGCTGCCGGAGAAGACCACGATGTCACGCACGAGGGGCACCTTCGAGGGGACGGGGGAGCGGGTTGCGGCCAGCATATCGACGCCGCGCACCCCGCTGCGTGATCGCGTGGCGGGGGTCTGTCACGCCCGTGCCATAGGGTTGCGGCGTGCCGCACCCAGACCTGGATCGCTACCTCGACGCTGCCGTCGCAGGGGTGGGCGGCAGCACCCGCCCCGGCCAGGTCCAGATGGCCCACGCCGTCTCCGACGCGATCGACCGGGACGAGCACCTGCTGGTCCAGGCGGGCACCGGCACCGGCAAGTCGCTGGCCTACCTCGTGCCGAGCCTGCTGCACGCCCTCGGCAGCGACAAGCCGGTCGTGGTCGCCACGGCGACGCTCGCCCTGCAGGCCCAGATCGTCGACCGAGACCTGCCGCGCCTCGCCGAGGCGGTCACCCCGCTGGCGGGCAGGCGGCCGTCATACGCGCTGGTCAAGGGCCGTCGCAACTATGTCTGCCGGCACAAGCTCGACGGCGGTATGCCGGACGACGACGCCGACTCCCTGCTCGGGGTGGCCGCTGTGGACGCGGGCGTCGGACGCCTCGGCCAGGAGGTGCTGCGGCTGCGCAGCTGGGCCGAGCACACCGTCTCCGGCGACCGCGACGAGCTGGTCCCCGGCGTCAGCGAGCGGGCGTGGCGCCAGGTGAGCGTCAGCGCGCAGGAGTGCCTCGGCACGAAGTGCCCGCAGCGTGCGGAGTGCTTCGTCGAGCGCGCGCGGGAGGCGGCCAAGGACGTCGACGTCGTCGTGACCAACCACTCGTTCATGGCGATCGACGCCTTCGAGGGGCGGATGATGCTGCCCGAGCACGACGTGCTGGTGGTCGACGAGGCGCACGAGCTGGTCGACCGCGTGACGGCGACGGTCACCGACGAGCTGAGCGCCGGCATGGTCGCGACGGCCTCGAGACGCTGTGGCCGGCTCGCCGACGCCTCGGCGCTCGCGGAGGCCGGCGACATCCTCGGCGAGGTGGTCGAGTCGCTCGAGGAGGGACGCCTGACCGACCCGCCGCAGTCGTTGATCCAGGCGCTGTCCCGGGTGCGGGACACCGCGCGATCCGTCCTCACCGAGCTCAAGCCCGACAAGGGGCAGGAGGACGGCCCCGACGCGGGCGCCCGCAAGGTGGCGCAGGCGGCGGTGGACGAGACCTTCGACACCGCCGAGCGGATCCTCGAGGGCCGCGAGCTCGACGTCGTGTGGCTGTCCAAGGACCCGCGGCGCGGGGGAGTGCTGCGCGTCGCGCCCATGAGCGTGGCGATGCTGCTGCGGGACAAGCTGTTCGGCGAGCGCACGGTCGTGATGACCTCCGCCACGCTGGAGCTCGGCGGGACCTTCGACGCGGTCGCGGGGACGCTGGGTCTGCGCGGCGACGGCGCGCCCGGCTACACCGGGCTCGACGTCGGCTCACCCTTCGACTACCCCAGGCAGGCGATCGCGTATGTCGCCAAGCACCTGCCCCCACCCGGGCGCGACGGCACGGCCGAGCAGACCCTCGACGAGATCGAGGCGCTCGTGCGCGCGTCGGGCGGACGGGCGCTCGGGCTGTTCTCGTCCATGCGGGCGGCGCAGGCGGCGACCGAGGCGCTGCGCGAGCGGTTCGCGGCGGACGGCACCGACATCGAGGTGCTGTGCCAGGGCGAGGACCAGACCACCACTCTCGTGCGGCAGTTCGCGCGCGAGCCGCGGGTGGCGCTGTTCGGCACGATGACGTTGTGGCAGGGCGTCGACGTGCCCGGCACGTCCTGCCAGGTCGTGATCATCGACCGCATCCCGTTCCCTCGCCCCGACGACCCCCTGGCCTCCGCGCGCACCCAGGCGATCGGCCGGATGGGCGGCAACGGCTTCATGGCCGTGTCGGCGACCCACGCCGCGCTGCGCCTGGCCCAGGGCGCCGGCCGGCTGATCCGGCGCGGCGACGACCGCGGCGTCGTGGCCTTCCTCGACCCGCGGATGATGACCGCCCGCTACGCCGGGTTCCTGCAGCGCTCGCTGCCGCCCTTCTGGCCCACCACCGACCGCGAGCTCGTGCTGGGCGCCCTGCGGCGTCTCGACGAGACCGCCGCGCCCGTCACCCCGGTCCACGAGCCGGCGCTGCGCTCCCTGACGGGCGAGGTCACCGAGGACGTCGTCTCGGCCACGCCGCGGCCGTCTGCGACCGAGCCGCACCCGGCCCCGCCCTCCACCCGCACCGCCGTCACGAGCGGCCACCCGTGGACCGACGCCGAGGACACCGAGCTGCGCGAGGGCGTCGACGCCGGCCTGTCGCTCGACGAGCTCGCCGACCACTTCGAGATCGAGCCGGAGGTGGTCGAGGCCCGTCTCGCTGCGCTCGGGCTGTCGCTGCAGCCGCAGAGCGGCTTCACCTTCGACCAGGACTGAGCGGGGCTGGGCCCCGGAGCGCCGGGGGCGCCGGTGGCGAGGGCGTCTCGTGCTGCAGGGTGAGACGGGTGAGGCGCGGCGCGGGTCAGCGGGCGCGGTGCGTCTGCGTCTCCGTCGGGTCGTTGGCCAGCAGGAAGGCCTGCAGACCCGCCAGGTCGTCGGTGTTGATCTGGTCGACACCAGCCGCGACCAGCTCGCGCCACACGGCGTGGCGTGCGGGGCCGGGCAGGTCCGGGGTCGCCCAGAAGCGCACCTCGTAGCCCGCGCGGTGCGCCGTGGCGACGATGTCCTGCAGCTTCGCGCGCTCGGCCTCGGGCATCGGGCCCACGCCCTGCCACGTGAAGGTCTTGGTCCAGTTGTCGCTCACGACCGGCATCAGCTCCGCCGAACGCCCCGAGCGCAGGTCGGTCAGGCGGCCGTCATACGCCGAACGTCGCACGCGAGCGCTCTGCATCGCGGCCAGGTCCCGGTCGCCGGAGACGACGACCTCGACGGGACGTGCGGTGCGGCGGCCGTCGCGCCAGGTCGTGACGAGCTGGGGGTAGCGCGCGAGGATGCGCTCGAGGGTGGCCCAGGTCTGCGGGCCGGACTTCACGTCGACGTAGAGCCGGAACCGGCCGTCGTCGCCGCGGTAGACCGAGTGGGCGTTGTGCTGGACGCGGCGCAGGAGGGGACGGAGGTACTCGTCCTCGAAGCGGCGCGACAGGTCCGGGGCGTCGTGCCCGAGGTAGAGGTCGCCGTCCACCAGCCACACGTCGGCCTCGACGCTGGTGAAGCCGTGGTCGAGGGCGTCGAGCAGGGGGCGGTCGTGCTCGTAGTCGTTGTGCGCGTGCGCGCGCTCGAGGGGCTGCACGTCGCCGGGGCGGGCTTCGGCGCGGCCTGGGCGCAGACGGAGGGGGTGATCGTGGTGGCGGTGAGAGCCAGCAGCGCCGCGACGAGGGCGACGAGCATGGCGCGCAGGGGGATTCGCATGCGCCAAGGGTTCCGCCGCCCGGGCAACAGGGGGCAAACATCGCCCCAACGCCAGGGCACGAGTCGCCGACGGGTGGGCCGCCAGGCCTGGCGGTGAGGGCGTCTCGTGCTGCAGGGTGAGACAGGTGCGGTGCGGTGAGGCGTGGCGCGCGGGCTGCGTCGACGGCGACCTGAGCCCGCGGGGTTGTCGGTGGGTTCTGGCAGGCTGTATGCCGTGACCGCCGCCCCCACCTCGCGCATCCCGCCGCTCGTCCTCGTCGCCGGGCCCGAGGGGGTGCTCGCCGATCGGGCGCTGCGCTCGACCATCGCCGAGATCAAGGGGCTGCACCCCGACCTCGAGACCGTCCCGCTCCAGGGGGCGGCCTACGAGGGCGGCGAGCTGCCGATGCACGCGAGCCCGTCGCTGTTCGGCAACGCCAAGGCCATCGTCGTGCGCGACCTCGACGAGGCGACCGACGCGCTGCAGACCGACCTGCTCACCCACCTCGGCACGACCCCGCCCGACGACGTGTGGCTGATCGTCACGCACAAGTCCGGCAACCGCGGCAAGAAGGTTCTGGACACCCTCAAGAAGTCCGGCGCCCGGGTGATCGACTGCCCGGCCATCAAGAGCGACGCCGACAAGGCGAGCTTCGTCACCAACGAGTTCCGCACCGCCCGGCGCAAGGCCACCCCCGACGCGGTGCGGGCCCTCGTCGAGGCGGTGGGCAAGGACGTCCGCGAGCTCGAGGCGGCCTGCTCACAGCTGGTCCAGGACACCACGGGGACGATCGACGAGGGTGTCGTCTCGACCTACTACGCGGGGCGCGTGGAGGCGACCGGTTTCCGGGTCGCCGACGCTGCGATCGCCGGCAACGCCGCCGAGTCCCTACGCCTGCTGCGGCACGCCATCGCCGGGGGGGACAACCCGGTGCCCATCGTCGCCGTCCTCGCCATGAAGCTGCGCCAGCTCGTCAAGGTCGGCTCGGCGGGTCGCGGCCCCTCGGGCCAGCTCGCCGGCTCGCTCGGCATGGCACCGTGGCAGGTCGACAAGGCGCGCCGTGAGCTGTCCGGCTGGGACGGTGAAGCGCTCGGGCGGTGCATCCAGGCGGTGGCCCAGGCGGACTACGACGTCAAGGGCGGCGGACGCGACCCGGTGTATGCCGTGGAGCGGGCGATCCTCACCATCGCCAGGGAGCGTCACGGCGGCCGTTGAGGCGGGCCTGCCGGCATACGGAGGGGGTCAGTCGACCTCCTCCAGGAAGTCGATGACGCGCTGCATCATGAGCTCGGTTGCGGCGGCGTCGTACTCCTGCGTCAGGCCCTGGTCGTTGAACAGGTGCCCGGCCCCGTCGTAGGTGAAGTCCTCGACCTCGGCCCCGCCCGCCCGCAACGACGCCAGGGCCTCCTGCGCCTCGTCCGGCTCGAAGAAGGGGTCCTCGGCCTTGTGGTGCACCTGCACGGGGCAGTCCGCGGGCCAGGTCCTGTCGCCGAACCACCGCGTGGGCGCCGCGCCGCCGACCAGGATCGCGCCGCGGGCCTGCATCTGCAGGGCGACGTGCTCCGCCATCGCCGCGCCCATCGAGAAGCCCGCCACCACCATCCCTGGCGGCACGCCGTCCTTGGCGAGCTTGAGCGCGTGACCCAGCACGACCTTGTCGTCGTGCTCCTTCGCGGCCTCCATGCCCTCGTCGTAGGTCTCGAAGGTGCGGCCGTCGAGGTAGTCGAGGATGCGCACGTCGTGCCCGACGGCGCGCAGCCGGTCCGCGAAGTCGTAGATGCCGGCGCGGACGCCGAGGACGCTGGGGAACAGGGCTACGGTGGCCATGCTCCGACCGTAGTCGGCCCGCCGCCGACCGGCCAGGAGGTGGCCCGAACTCTGGTAACGTTGGCCCTTGCGTGCGCGCCTAGGTCGTGCGCGCAACGCAGCACCACCCAGCCGCCCCTCATCCCACGGGTGCCCCACGCCCGGTCCCGAGGACGGCTGCCGCCCTCAACGGCAATGATCGACCTGACACACAGAAGGATTCTCGTGGCAAACATCAAGTCCCAGATCAAGCGGATCAAGACCAACAACGCCCGGACCGAGCGCAACAAGGCGTACAAGTCCGAGCTGCGCACCTTCATCCGCAAGTTCCGCGCCGCGGTCGAGACCGGCAACGTCGAGGAGAGCACCGTCGCCCTGCGCGACGCCTCCCGCAAGCTGGACAAGGCCGTGAGCAAGGGCGTGATCCACAAGAACCAGGCCGCCAACAAGAAGTCGGCCATGGCCAAGGCCATCGGCAAGCTCGGCTGAGCCTGCGACACCCAGCCTGCGCAAGGGCCGTCACCCTCGGGTGGCGGCCCTTCGGCATGCCTGCGGGGGTGTGACGCAGCGCGGCGTCAGGCGCGCAGAGCGCGTACGGCTGCAGCCACCTCGTCGAACCTCTCGCGTGACAGCGTCGCCCCGATCCGGCGCACCGTGGCCGGGTCGAGCTGCAGCACCCGGTCGACGCGCACCTCGCTCGGTCGCCCGCGCGAGTCCCAGGCCCCCGAGCCGATGTCGCACCAGTAGCGACCCTGCGAGGCCTCCTGCGCCGCGTCGCGATCGTGGTCCTTGCTCGTGAGGGGGAGCGCCAGCAGCAGCGCACCGCGTCGGCCCACCACCAGCACCGGACGGTCCTTGCCCCTCGCGTGGTCCTCCTCGTAGGGCACCCACGCCCACACCACCTCGCCCGGGTCCGGGAGGTCATCGGCCACGGGGGCGTAGGTCATCTCCGGCACCCCGTCGAAGTCCCCGGCATACGGCCTGGTCTGCGGCTCAGGGGAGGGGGAGGGGGAACGGGAGGGGGAGGGGGAGGGAGAGCGCCGTCGGCTGCCCGTCCGCCCGCGCTGCTCGTCCCCGGCACGGCGGGCCGCATCGACGACGGCACCCGCGAGCGCACGGACGAGCCTCCTGCCGAGTGGTGCCATAGTGGGACGGTAGCGCTTGCCGAGGTCGTCGAGCCGCATCTCCCACCCTCGCCGACGTCCAGGAGCTCCGGTATGCCGCCCGCCAGCCCCCTCGCCGCGCCCCCGCACCAGGCTTCCCGCCGTCACGCGGGGCTGGCGATCCTGGCCCTCGCCGTCGGCGGATTCGCCATCGGCACCACGGAGTTCGCGTCGATGGGGATGTTGCCGGAGATCGCCCGGGGCGTCGGCATCGACATCCCCACCGCGGGACACCTCATCTCGGCCTATGCGCTGGGCGTCGTCGTGGGCGCGCCGACGCTGGCGGTCCTCGGATCGCGTCTGCCGCGACGCCGGGTGCTGGTGGCGCTGATGGCGCTGTTCGCCGTCGCGCACCTGGCGAGCCTGCTCGTCACGAGCTACTGGCCGCTGATGCTGGTGCGCTTCCTGGCGGGGCTGCCGCACGGCGCCTACTTCGGGATCGCCTCGCTGGTCGCCGCGTCGCTCGTGGACGACCGGCGCCGCACCCAGGCGGTCTCCAACGTCCTCATGGGGCTGACCGTCGCCAACATCGTCGGCGTCCCCGCCGCGACCTGGCTCGGGCAGGTGCTCGGCTGGCAGCAGTCCTATGCCGTGGTGGGGGTCCTCGGGCTCGTGACGATGGCCGCCGTCTCGACGCTCGTGCCGCACCAGCCCGGCAACCCCGGGGCCTCGGTCCGCACCGAGCTCACGGTGCTGCGTCGCCCGCAGGTGTGGCTGGCGCTGGCGATCGGGACGGTCGGGTTCGGGGGGATGTTCTCGACGTACGCCTACATCTCGCCCACGTTGCAGCAGCTCGGTGGCTGGTCGGCGAGCGCGGTCCCGTGGATCCTGTCGCTCTACGGCATCGGGTCCACGACGGGCGCGGCGGTGGCGGGGCGGGTCGCGCGGCACGGCATCCTCCGCGGCATCGCCGTGCTCCTGGTGCTGATCGCGATCCTGCTCGCCGTCTACGCCCTGCTCCTGCCGTACGCCGTGGTCGGGCTCGCCGCCATGTTCGTCCTCGGGATGCTGCCGAGCATGCTCGTCCCGATGCTGCAGACCCGACTGATGGACGTGGCCCACGAAGGGCAGTCCCTGGCGGCCGCGCTCAACCACTCGACGCTCAACGTCGCCAACGCCCTCGGCGCCTGGCTCGGGTCGCTGGTCCTGGCGGCCGGCTGGGGGTATGCGTGGCCGAGCCGCGTCGGGGTGGTGCTCGCCGTCCTGGGCCTCGCCGTCACCGCCTGGAGCGCCGTGCTCCAACGCCGTTCGGCCTGATCAGAGGGTTTGTCAGGGGGCGCCGCCGCCCCGTCCTGCGCCACGAGTGCGCGCGGTCGAAGGAGTCGCGCGTCCATCTGCGGCGCTGGGCTGCTCGGTCGCCACCGCTACGTCGTGTCGTTCGACACGGGGGTGCCGGTCAACCTCCGTGTCGCCGTCGTCGGGGCGGTGGTGGCGCTGGACCTGATCCGCGCCAAGGAGGAGAGCTCCTCCAACGGCTGACGGGCCCGCGGTGACGGTCGTGCACGGGCGGGAGCCGCGGCGGCAGGGGGTGGCCCGCGACGGCGTCGGCCGCCCGGCATACGGGCCGGTCGACCTGTGGGAGACTGGGTCGCTGACCGTGCCCTGTGCTCCCCGGACCCCAAGTTGAGGTAGTCGCCCCGTGTCTCCCATGGCCACCACCGCGTTGAAGCCCCACGCGACGCCACCGGAGCTGATCCGCAACTTCTGCATCATCGCCCACATCGACCACGGCAAGTCCACGCTGGCCGACCGCATGCTGCAAAAGACGGGCGTGGTCGAGGAGCGAGCCATGCGCGCGCAGTACCTCGACCGGATGGACATCGAGCGCGAGCGCGGCATCACCATCAAGTCGCAGGCCGTGCGCATGCCCTGGGCCCTCGAGGGCGCCGACGGTGGCCTGGAGACCTACTGCCTCAACATGATCGACACACCGGGGCACGTCGACTTCACCTACGAGGTGAGCCGCTCCCTGGCGGCCTGCGAGGGCGCGGTGCTGCTCGTCGACGCGGCCCAGGGGATCGAGGCCCAGACCCTCGCCAACCTCTACCTCGCGATGGAGAACGACCTCACCATCATCCCGGTGCTCAACAAGATCGACCTGCCGGCGGCGCAGCCGGACAAGTATGCCGCCGAGCTCGCCGGGCTCATCGGGTGCGACGAGTCCGACGTGCTCAAGGTGTCCGGCAAGACCGGCGTCGGCGTCGAGGCGCTGCTCGACGAGATCGTCCGGCAGCTGCCGGCGCCCACCGGTGAGGCGGACAACCCCGCTCGCGCGATGATCTTCGACTCCGTGTACGACACCTACCGCGGCGTGGTGACCTACGTCCGCGTCATCGACGGCAACCTCAACCCGCGCGAGCGCATCCAGATGATGTCGACGCGCGCCACCCACGAGCTGCTCGAGATCGGCGTCATCTCGCCCGAGCCCATGCCCTCGCAGGGTCTTGGCGTCGGCGAGGTCGGCTACCTCAT
Source organism: Arsenicicoccus cauae (assembly GCF_043162025.1). Lineage (NCBI taxonomy): Bacteria > Bacillati > Actinomycetota > Actinomycetes > Micrococcales > Intrasporangiaceae > Arsenicicoccus > Arsenicicoccus cauae. Next base: position 2,201,151 of record NZ_CP171001.1, read on the forward strand.
CACGGGGGTCAAGGACGTGCGCCAGTCCCGCGTCGGCGACACGATCACCAACCAGGCCAAGCCCGCGGCCGAGGCGCTCGGCGGCTACCGCGACCCGCGGCCGATGGTCTTCTCCGGGCTCTACCCGATCGACGGCACCGACTACCCGCTGCTGCGCGACGCCCTGGACAAGCTCAAGCTCAACGACGCCGCGCTGGTCTACGAGCCCGAGACGTCGGCGGCGCTGGGCTTCGGCTTCCGCGTCGGCTTCCTCGGGATGCTGCACCTGGAGATCGTGCGCGAGCGGCTCGAGCGGGAGTTCGGGCTCGACCTCATCTCGACGCTGCCCAACGTGGAGTACGAGGTCACCATGGACGACGGCCGGCTCGTCGAGGTCACCAACCCCAGCGAGTTCCCCGACGGCAAGATCGCCGACGTGCGCGAGCCCGTCGTGCGCGCCACGATCCTCGCGCCCAGCGACTTCATCGGCGCGATCATGGAGCTGTGCCAGTCCAAGCGCGGCACCCTGCGCGGCATGGACTACCTGTCCGAGGAGCGCGTCGAGATGCGCTACACGCTGCCGCTCGCCGAGATCGTCTTCGACTTCTTCGACCAGCTGAAGTCCAAGACCCGCGGCTACGCCTCGCTCGACTACGAGCCCGACGGCGACCAGCTCGCCGATCTCGTCAAGGTCGACATCCTCCTGCAGGGCGAGCAGGTCGATGCCTTCAGCTCGATCGTCCACAAGGACGCCGCCTACTCCTACGGCGTGATGATGGCCGGCAAGCTGCGCGAGCTCATCCCGCGGCAGCAGTTCGAGGTGCCGATCCAGGCCGCGATCGGCTCGCGCGTCATCGCCCGCGAGACCATCCGCGCCATCCGCAAGGACGTGCTCGCCAAGTGCTACGGCGGCGACATCAGCCGCAAGCGCAAGCTGCTCGAGAAGCAGAAGGAGGGCAAGAAGCGCATGAAGATGGTCGGCCGCGTCGAGGTGCCGCAGGAGGCCTTCATCGCCGCGCTGTCCAGCGACGGCGGCGGGGACGGCAAGGCCAAGGGCAAGAAGTGACCGAGCCGCTCCCGCAGGAGGGCGACCCCGCGGAGCGTGCCTACACCGTCGGGCTGGGCGAGCCCTTGCCCCACAAGGGCGCTCGCCGGATCGTGAGCTTCGCGCGGACCGATCCCCGGCTGCAGGACAAGGACGCCCGGGCCCTGCAGCGGTATGGCGCCGCCTACCTGCTCGAGGTCCCCCGCGACGCGGCGCGCACCGACGTGGACCCGGCCGCCCGCCTGGACCCCGCCGCCGTCTGGGGCCGGGTCGCCCCGCTGATCGTGGAGGTCGGCGCAGGATCCGGCGACGCCACCGTGGCCGGCGCGGCGACCTACCCCGACCACGACCTGCTGTCCCTGGAGGTCTACCGACCGGGGTTGTACGACATGCTCCGCAAGGTGGGGTCTCGCGGCCTCACCAACGTCCGCCTCCTGGAGGCGGACGCGGTGCCGGCCTTCGAGACGCTGCTGCCGGCCGGGTCGGTGCGCGAGGTGTGGACCTTCTTTCCCGACCCCTGGCCCAAGACCAAGCACCACAAGCGGCGGATCGTGCAACCGGCCTTCGCCTCGCTCGTGGCGCGCGTGCTGGAGCCGGGCGGGCTGTGGCGGCTGGCGACGGACTGGTCCGACTACGCGGAGTCGATGCGGGAGGTGCTGGACGCGCACCCGGACCTTGAGGGTGGGGAGGCCGAGCGGTTCGACGTGCGGCCGATGACCCGCTTCGAGCGGCGGGGGATCGCGGCGGGACGCTTGATCCACGACCTCACCTATCGTCGCCGCTGACCCTCGCCGACTGGTCACTTCCGGGTGACCAGTCGGGGGGTGGGGGGCGGGTCAGCGGACGCGGGTGAGCGACAGGACGCACGAGTCGCCGACGCGGCGATAGCCGACGCGCTGGTAGAGCCGGTTGGACGCGGGCGAGTCCAGGTCGGTGTAGAGCAGGCACCGGTGGCCGGCGCGCCGCTGGCGGGCGCTGACCGCGGCGACGGTGGCGGCGGCATACCCCTGCCCGCGCTCCTCGGGCGGGGTGTAGACCCACGAGATCCGGGACACCCCGCCGTGAGGACGCGACGCGTGGGCCATCGAGACGGCCCCGCCGGCGACGTCCCAGACCTGCATGTCGCCCCGAGCCACCCACTGCTGCAAGGGAAACCGCGGCGGCGCGTCGGTGCCGGTCTCGTCGAGGTAGGCCCGGGCCCAGGCGTCGAGCAGGGGGATGTCGGACTCGCGCGCCGGTCGCAGCTCGCCGGGGACGCCCTCGGGGTGGCGTGGTGGGCGCGGGAGGTCGTGCATGCCCTCGCGGCGCACCACGCGGATGTGCCCGCCGGTCTCGAAGGCGAGGGTCTCGGCGAACGCGAGTGCCCCGGTCACCAGCCCGCCGATCCGCTCGACCTGCAACCCGTCGGTCAGCACCCGGCGGGCGAACGCGCGCGCGACGTGGGTGTCGACCGTCGCCACGTGGAAGGGCCGCGGGGGTGTGTGCATCGCGAGGGCGGTGACCCGGCCGTCGCGCTTGGCCCAGTACCACCGCGCGTCGGGGTAGTCCGCGGGGGACTCCAGCGCGTGGGCGAGCGTGGTCGCCACGACCGAGTGGATCACCGGGGCGGCCGCGACGCGGGGCGCCGACACCTGCTGGAAGTCACGACCAGCGGTGGTGCGCGCCACCGTGATGCCCTTCGTCGTGCCCCGCTGCATGAGGGCCACTGTGTCACGTGACCGCGGCGGCCGCCCACCCTCAGCCGGAGCGCTCGCTCGTGAAGGCGAGGGTCACGCTGTCCCCGATCCGGCGGTAGCCGAGCGCCTGGTAGATGCCGTTGCTCGTGGGGTTGGCGAGGTCGGTGAGGAGCATGCACCGCAGGCCGAGCTCCTGCTGGTGCCGTGACCACGTGGCGACCACGGCGCTGGCGTAGCCCCGTCCTCGTTCGCCCGGGGGCGTCCACACCCCGCTGATCCGGGTGACCCCGCCGGACGGCGCCGTGGCGTAGCACATCGACACCGGTCGGCCGTCCACCTCCCACACCGCGGTGCGGCCCTCGAGGACGTGCGGCGAGGGGTCCGGGGCCGGCGGGGCGCTCGGCCCGTGCGCCTCGTGGTGGAAGTCCTGCAGCCAGCCGCGGACCAGGTCCAGGTCTGCCGGTATGGCGGGCCGCAGCCCTCCCGCGACGGCGAAGGGCAGGCGCGCCGGTCGGGGCAGGTCGTACATCCCGAGGTCCATCACGACGTCGGCGTCGAGGTCCTTCTCGGCGCACCACCAGTCGCTGAACGCGACCGCCCCGTCGCGCAGCCCGCCGACGCCGTCCACGGGACGCCCCCGGTCCGCGAGCTCGCGGGCGACCGCGACGGCCAGTACCGGCGAGGAGAGCGGCAGGTGCGGGGGATACGGGGGCGTGTGCATGGCCACCCCGACGACCCGGGCGCCTCGTCGTAGCTCGATCCACCACGGGTCGGGGATCCGCCCCGGGTGGCGCCGGGCCAGCAGCACGTTGCTGGCGAGGATCGAGTGCACGACGGGCTCGGACTCCAGGAGGTCCCCCGCGTCGCGGAGGAACTCGTCGGGGTCGCCGGTGACGTGGACGGTGATGGGGCCGGGGTGCGCCATGGGACCCACCCTCTCAGGTCAGGGGAGAGGTGCGCGCCCGGTCCGCGCGGCGATCGACACGAGGTCGGCGGCGGCACCTCGCAGCGGGTCGCGGCGCCATACGGCCCGGAGCTGTCTCTCGAGGGTGAAGCCCTCGGTCGGCACGACGGCCAGGTGGCCGTCGTGCACGGCGTCGGCGACGGCCAGCAGGCTGAGGACGGCGGGGGCGGTCCCGGTGACGGCGCTCGCCCGCACGGCCGCGTTGCTCGACAGCTCCAGCGCCGGGCGGCACGGCTCGAGCGGGGCGAGAGCCGCGTCGAGGGCCTCGCGGGTCCCCGAGCCGCGCTCGCGGGTGACGAGCGGGGTGCCGGCCAGCTCGGCGGCGCCGACGGGAGAGGTGCGGTCCATCCACGGGTGGTCCACCCCGATGACGAGGGCGAGCTCGTCTCGCGCGACCACCGTGCTGGGTAGGTCTGCGGCGGGTTCGGGCCCCTCGACGAAGCCCAGCTCCACCACCCCGCGGCGGACCTGGTCGACGACCACGGTGGAGTTGGCGACGGTCATGCTGGCGAGCAGCCGGGGGTGGCGGCGGCGCAGCTCGGTCAACCAGGTGGGGGCGAGGTGCTCGGCGACGGTCAGGGACGCGGCGAGCCGCAGCTCGGGGATGGTCTGTCCCTGGAGCGCGTCGATGGCCCGCTCGAGGCGGCGGGTGGCGGCCAGGATCTCGCGGGCATGCTCCACGAGCATGACCCCGACCGGCGTGAGCTGCGCGCCCTGCGGGCGGCGGACGACGACGCGCTGCTGCAGGTCCCGCTCGAGCCTCGCGACCAGGCGCGAGGCGTTGGGCTGGGCCATGCCTACGGCGCGGGCAGCGGCACCGAGGCTGCCCTCGTCGTGCACGGCGACGAGCAGCTCGAGGGCCTTGAGGTCGGGCATCACCCCCACGTCATATCACGCTGATATGACGGGGTGCAGCGCTGGGGGCTGCCGCTCACCCGTCCGCGCGGGGGAGGGTGGCACCATGCCCACCGCAGCGAGCCGCGCCACCCCGGCGGCCACCCCCTCCGGACGCCCACCCCGCGTCAGCCCCGCAGGACCGCTACCCGGGCTCGCTCTCTGCGCGGTCGCGGTCGCGCTGGCGCTCCTGGTCAACCACGTCGCCCCCATGATGTCCCCGCTGCTCGTCGCGATCCTGCTCGGCGCCGTCCTGGCCAACGCCGTGCCCCTGCCGGCCACGCTCGCGCCCGGGCTGGCCGTCGCCGCCAAGCCCCTGCTGCGTGCCGGGATCGTGCTGCTCGGCCTGCAGGTCGTGCTGGGGCAGATCCTCGGGCTCGGCTGGGGGATGATCGCCGTGGTCGTCGCCGTGGTGGGGCTCGGGATCACGTCGACGCTCGGGTACGGACGGCTCCTCGGGGTCCCGGCCGGGCTCACCCTGCTCGTGGCCTGCGGCTTCTCCATCTGCGGCGCCGCCGCCGTGGCCGCCGTCGACGGGGTCGTGGACGCCGACGAGGAGGACGTCGCGACCGCCGTCGCCCTGGTCGTCGTGTGCGGCACCGTGATGATCCCCGTCGTCCCCCTGCTCGTCGGCGCCCTCGGCCTGAGCCCGTATGCCGGAGGTCTGTGGGCCGGCGGCTCGATCCACGAGGTCGCCCAGGTCGTGGCCGCGGGCGGCGCCCTCGGGGGAGGCGCGCTCGCGGCCGCCGTCGTCGTCAAGCTCACCCGGGTCCTGATGCTCGCTCCCGTCATGGCGGCGATCTCCTGGCGGCGACGCCGGGCGCTGGCCGCGGACGTGTCGGCGGTCGGGTCCGGCGGCGGTCGGCTGCCGCCGCTCGTGCCGGCGTTCGTCCTGGGGTTCGTGGCGATGGTGGTCGTCCGGTCCGTCCTGCCGCTGCCCGCCCCGGTGCTGGACGGCGCTCGCCTGCTGCAGACGATCCTGCTCACGGCGGCGATGTTCGCCCTCGGGTGCGGCGTGCGGCTCGCGCTCGTGAGGCAGGTCGGTGCCCGGCCGTTCGTGCTGGCGGCGCTGTCGACCGTGACGGTGGCGCTGGTCTGCCTCGCCGGCGTCACCCTCACCACCTGACCGGCCCACCACACCAGCGGCGACCGGCGACCAGGCATCGGGGGAGGACCTCGCCCCAGGCGGCTGTGCGTGGTGAGAGGGCGGTGTTGGTTGTCCACGGCACGGTGGAGGAGCCGTTCGTGCCCTCTCAGGCTCCGGCGGACGAGGGAGCAGGTGTGGCTGGGTGCCGTTGCCGCGTCGAGCCTGGCAGAGCCGCGCCGCCCGGCGGCCGCCTCACGAGGGCGGGCGCGGTCGTCATACACAATGGGCCGTATGCCGAGCGCCTTGCCCGATGGTCAGCCCGCCCCCTCCGACGGCTCGCTCCCGAGCACCGCGCTGGACCGTCTGGGGCTGGGCCCGTTCGGGATCTACGTGCACGTGCCGTTCTGCCGGGTCCGTTGCGGCTACTGCGACTTCAATACCTACACGCTGACCGAGCTCGGCACGCCGGGCGCGAGCGTCGCGTCCTACGCCGACACCGTCCTGGCCGAGCTGGACCTCGCCAAGCGGGTGCTCGGCGAGGACGCGCCGGCCGTCGAGACGGTGTTCGTCGGCGGCGGCACCCCCACGATGCTCGCGGCCGAGGACCTCGCCCGGATCGTCGAGGGCATCGGCGAGCGGTTCGGCTACGCCGGCGACGTCGAGATCACGACCGAGGCCAACCCCGACACCGTGGACGAGCACTACCTGGACTGGATCGCAGCCCGGGGGTTCTCGCGGGTCAGCCTCGGCATGCAGTCCGCCGTCCCGCACGTCCTGCGGACCCTCGACCGCACCCACGACCCCCTCAACGTCGAGCGTGCCGTCAAGGGCGCCCGCGAGCACGGGCTCGACGTGTCGCTCGACCTGATCTACGGCACTCCCGGCGAGTCGCTGGAGGACTGGCGCACCTCGCTGGAGACCGCCATCGCGCTCGAGCCCGACCACGTCTCGGCGTACGCCCTGGTGGTCGAGGAGGGCACCAGGATGGCGGCCCAGGTGCGACGCGGCGAGATCGCGCTGCCGAGCGACGACGACGAGGCCGACAAGTACGAGCTGGCCGACGGGCTCCTGCGGGCGGCCGGCTACGGGTGGTACGAGGTCTCGAACTGGGCCCGGGGCGAGGATCACCGGTGTCGGCACAACATCGGCTACTGGAGCGACGGGGACTGGTGGGGTGCCGGGCCGGGCGCGCATAGCCACGTGGGCGGCGTCCGCTGGTGGAACGTCAAGCACCCGAGCGCCTATGCCGCGCGCCTGGGCGCCGGCGAGTCACCCGCGGCGGCCCGCGAGCTCCTCAGCGCCGAGCAGCAGTACGACGAGCGGGTGCTGCTCGGCGTGCGGCTGGTGGACGGGCTCCCGGTCGACGAGCTGGACGAGCCCGGCCAGGAGGCGGTGGCGGGGCTGATCGCCGACGGTCTCGTCGACGGGGGTGCGGCCCTGCGCGACCGCCACCTGGTGCTCACGCTGCGCGGACGCCTGCTGGCGGACACCGTGGTGCGCCGCCTCCTCGGCGTCTGACTGCCAGCAAGACGGGGACCCGCACTGTGCACGTCGAGGCACAGTCCTGCCGTGGAGCTGACCATCAGCGAGGCGCGCACCTGGCCGACGTCGTGATGCGAGCCGAGTCCGGCGAGGACGTGACGATCACCCCCCGAGTGCCTCCACCCCGAGGCCCTGGTGAGTGGCGGGGACGGCTGAGGCCGGTCCGGCCAGGGTGGGATCAGGGTCCGGTCAGGGTGGGTTCGGAGGGCCGGCAGGGATCCGACCTGGGCAGACTGGAGTCCGAAGGGTCGAGCGGCAGGCCGCCGCGTCGAGTACGAACCACATCGGGCACGAACCACACGGAGGGGACCATGAGCACCGACGACCAGCACCGCAACGACCGCGAGATCCCGAGCTACCCGCAGGCCGGACCGGGCGCTCAGGGCGCGAGCCCGCAGGGCAGCTACCAGCAGGGCGGTCACCCGCAGCAGGGCCAGCCGGTCTACGGCAACAACGCGCCGCTGAACCCGGAGTACGAGCGGCAGCTCGTCTGCGCGGCCCACTGGTCGCCGATCGCGTCGGTGCTGCTCGGCGGCATGACCTTCTTCGGCCCGCTGATCGTCCTGCTCATGGGCGGCGGACGCAGCCGCGCGGTCCGGGAGCACGCGATCGACGCGCTGAACTTCCAGATCACCGTCTGGATCGCCACGGTGGCGGTCATCCTGATCTCGCTGCCGCTCATGCTCGTGCTGGTCGGCTTCGTCACCATCTGGCTGGCCGGCCTGATCCCGCTCGCGGCACTGGTCGTCCACGGGCTCGCGGCGATCAAGGTGGCGGCGGGTGAGCCCTACAGCTACCCGTTCACCTGGCGGATCATCAGGTAGCCGCCGGCGGCGCGTCGGGACCGATGTCGGGGTCGATGTCCAGGCCGATGTCGAGGACCGGCGCGCTGTGGGTGAGGCGGCCGACCGAGATCAGGTCGACCCCCGCCTCGGCGATGGGCACGATCGTGGTGGCGTCGACCCGGCCCGAGGCCTCGGTGACCAGGCGCCCGTCGACGAGCCGGACCGCCTCCCGCAGCAGGTAGGGCGTCATGTTGTCGAGCAGCACCGCGTCGGCGCCCACCTCCAGCAGCTCCCGCAGCTGGTCCAGCGTGTCGACCTCGCACTCGACCTTGACCAGGTGACCGACCTCCGCGCGGACCCGCGTGACGGCGGCAGTGATCCCCCCGGCGACCGCCACGTGGTTGTCCTTGATCAGCACCGCGTCGTCCAGGCCGAAGCGGTGGTTGTCCCCGCCGCCGGCCCGCACCGCGTGCTTCTCGAGGGCGCGCAGCCCCGGCGTGGTCTTGCGGGTGCAGCACACGCGGGCCCGCGTGTGGGACACCGCGTCGGCGAGCTCGGCCGTCGCCGTGGCGATCCCGGACAGGTGGCCGAGGAGGTTGAGGGCGACGCGCTCCGCGGTGAGCAGCCCGCGTGCGGGGCCGGTGGCCTCGCCGATCACGTCGCCGGGCGCGACGCGGGACCCGTCGCCGCGGTCGATCCGGACCTCGATGCGCGGGTCGAGCAGGGTCCACGCCAGCCGGGCCAGGTCGGTGCCGGCCACGACGCCCGCGTCCCGGGCGACGAGCCGGACCGTCGTGGTGGCGTCCGGCGGGATGGTCGCGTCGGTGGTGAGATCGCCGGCGCGGCCGAGGTCCTCGAGCAGGGCGGCGCGGACGACGGGCTCGAGCAGGATGTCCGGCAGCGCTCTCATGAGGCCTCCTTGTCGGTGAGGGTGGGGGTCGTGACGTCGGCGAGGGTGAGCAGGGTGTGCTGCGGCTCGCCGGTGGCGGGGTGGTCGGTGCGGGTGTGCGCACCACGGGACTCGGTGCGCTGCAGGGCACCTCGGCAGACCAGGGCGGCGACGAGCGCGTCGTCGTCGTGCGCGGCCAGGGGAGCCAGTATGCCGAGGGCCCGCTGCAGCCCGGGGGCGTCGCGCAGGACGCCGGCGGCCGCCTCCAGCGTGGACCGGAGCAGCGCGAGATCGGTGGCCTGCGGGGCGGACCCGGCGCCGCGGGCGCTCGCGATCAGGTCGCGGCGAGCGGCGGGCCCCACCTGCGGGCCGCCGGGGCGAGCGAGCTCGTCGCGCAGGGTCGCCGCGAGGCGCCGCGAGCAGACCGTCGCCTCCAGGAGGGAGTTGGAGGCGAGCCGGTTGGCCCCGTGCAGCCCGGTCGAGGCGCACTCGCCGACGGCCCACAGGCCGGGCACGGTGGTGCGACCTGCGGCGTCGACCAGCACCCCGCCCATGGCGTAGTGCGCGGCCGGCCGGACCGGCAGCAGGTCGACCGAAGGGTCCAGACCCGCTGCGCGACAGGCGGACTCGATCGCCGGGAAGTGGTCCCCGAAGCGCGGGCCCAGCGTGGCGCGCGCGTCCAGGCAGGTCGCGTGCCCTGCCTGGCGGGCCGCCCACAGGGCGCGGGCGACGACGTCGCGGGCGGCCAGGGGGTCGGTGACCGCCGGCGCCCCCGAAGCGGTGACGAGGGTGGCGCCCTCGCCCCGCACGGCCTCGGAGACCAGGGGCATCGGGTCCAGCCCGACGTCCAGGGCCGTGGGGTGGAACTGCACCAGCTCCACGTCGCGCACGACGGCGCCCGCGCGGACCGCGAGGGCGAGTCCCTGCCCGCGAGACGCGAGCGGGTTGGTGGTGTGGGCGTAGAGGCCGCCGAGGCCACCCGTCGCCAGGATGACGGACCGGGTGGCGACCACGCGGCGCGGACCCGCGCCCTCGACGAGCACCCCGGCCACCCCGTGGGCGTCGGTGAGCACACGCACGGCGCGTACGCCCTCGACGACGGTGACCGACGGCGTCCGCCGCGCCGCGGCGACGGCCACGCGGAGCAGCTCCGCGCCCGACCCGTCTCCCGCGGCGTGCAGCACGCGGCGGCGGCAGTGCGCTCCCTCCAGACCGAGTGCCAAGGCGCCGTCCGGCCCACGGTCGAGCCTCGCGCCGAGCGCCAGCAGCCACGAGATCGCCTCGGGCCCGGCGTCGGTCACCGAGCGGACCACCTCGGGGTCGCACAGGCCCGCGCCGGCGCGCAGGGTGTCCTCGGCGTGCAGCGCGGGGTCGTCGTCGGGCCCCACGGCCGCCGCGATGCCGCCCTGGGCCCACCCCGTCGAGGTGTCCACGCCGAGCGGTGCGGGGCTGATGACCGTGCCGGGGACGGGGGACAGGGCGGTGGCGGCGAGCAGGCCCGCGAGCCCGGCCCCGACGACGACCGGGCCCTCGGCATACGTGATCTCGAAGGTTCCGAAGGTCTCGAGGGTCCCGAGGGTGCCGGGCGTGCTGAGCGTGGACGAGGAGGGGGCCACCTCAGCCCACCGCCAGCATCCGCTCGACGGCAGCCCGAGCCCGGTCGGCCACCGCGGGGTCGATCGTCACCTCGTGGGTCAGGGTCTGCAGCGAGCGGCGGATCGCGGCCAGGGTGTTGCGCTTCATGTGCGGGCACAGGTTGCAGGGGCGCACGAAGTCCACGTCGGGGTGCGCCGCGGCGACGTTGTCGGACATGGAGCACTCGGTGATCAGGGCGACCCGCGCGGGGCGTTCGCGCGCCACGAAGCTCGTCATGTCGGCGGTGGACCCGGACAGGTCCGCCTCGTCCACGACCTCGGTCGGGCACTCGGGGTGGGCCATGACCACGACCCCCGGGTGGTCCGCGCGGATCTGCCGTATGTCGTGCGGGGTGAAGCGCTCGTGCACCTCGCACGCGCCGGGGTGGGTGATGACCTCGACGCCGGTCTGGCGGGCGACGTTGCGGGCCAGGTGCTGGTCCGGGAGCATGATTACCCGGTCGGTGCCGAGGCTCTCGATCACCCGGGTCGCGTTGCCGGAGGTGCAGCAGATGTCGGACTCGGCCTTGACCGCCGCCGAGGTGTTGACATAGGTCACCACGGGGACGCCCGGGTGGGCGGCCCGCAGCGCCCGCACCTGGTCGGCGGTGATCGACTCGGCCAGCGAGCAGCCCGAGCGCAGGTCGGGGATCAGCACGGTGCGGGTGGGGTTGAGCAGCTTGGCCGTCTCGGCCATGAAGTGCACGCCCGCCACGACGATGACCTCGGCGTCGACCTCCTGCGCCTCGCGTGCGAGGGCCAACGAGTCCCCGGTGATGTCGGCGACCCCGCCGTAGATCTCGGGGGTCATGTAGTTGTGCGCGAGGACGACCGCGTCCCGCTCGGCCTTGAGCCGCCAGATCGCCTCCACATCGGGCGTCATCAGCGCCCACTCGGCGGGCAGCACGTGATGGCGGACCCGGTCGTAGAGCGCGGTGGTGTCGGGCAGGATCTGCGACACGATGACCCCTTGTGCTAGACGTGAGCAGAAGAAATTGCTGACGCTGAGCATAACGCATCCGGGGACAACCGAGTTGGCTGGCCACCCCCGGTGCGTGACCATGGAGCAGCGACCCCGTCGACGACGCTCCGGGGAGGCCCCCACCGCACGTCATACGACCGGAGACCCCGCATGCAGCCCCACGCCCCCGCCCAGGCGACACCCGCGCCCGACGTGGACCGCGCCCGCACCCGGACGATCCTCACCGTGCTCGTCCTCGCGACCTTCGTCGTGATCCTCAACGAGACGATCATGACCAACGCGATCCCGCGCCTCATGCGCGAGCTGGACGTCACCGCGTCCACCGCCCAGTGGCTGTCCACGGTCTTCATGCTGACCATGGCCGTGGTCATCCCCGTGTCCGGCTGGCTCATGGAGCGGCTCGCGACCCGGCGCACCTTCGGCCTCGCGATGACGCTGTTCTCGGTCGGCACGGCCGCCTGCCTGCTCGCCCCCACCTTCGGCGTGCTGGTCGGCGGCCGGGTCGTGCAGGCCTGCGGGACCGCGATCATGATGCCGCTGCTCATGACGACGCTGATGACCCTCGTCCCCGCCCACGGGCGCGGCAGGGTCATGGGCAATGTCACCCTCGTGATCTCGGTGGCGCCCGCGATGGGGCCGGCGGTCTCGGGGCTGCTGCTGCAGCTCGGCTCGTGGCGGCTGATCTTTGCCGCGGTGCTGCCGATCGCCGTCGGCGCGCTCGTCGTCGGGCTCCGCGCCCTCGTGGACGTCGCCGAGCCCGGGCACAGCGACCTGGACCTGGTCAGCCTCGCGCTGTCCGCCGTCGGTTTCGGGGGTCTCGTCTACGGGCTCAGCGGCCTCGGCGAGGGTGCGTCCCACGGCGCTGCGTCCTCGGGCCTGCCACCGTGGGGGTGCCTTCTCGTCGGGCTCGTCGCCATGGGCGCGTTCACCTGGCGGCAGCTCGTCCTGCAGCGCCACGGGACCCCGCTGCTCGACCTGCGCACCCTGTCCCACCGCACCTTCACCATCGGCCTGGTCCTGATGGTCCTGTGCTTCATGGGGCTCATGGGCACCGTGATCCTGCTCCCCATCTATCTCCAGGAGGTGCGCGGGCTGTCCTCGCTCACCACCGGCCTGCTGATGATCCCCGGGGGACTGGCCATGGGGCTGCTCGGCCCGCAGGTGGGCAAGGCCTACGACCGGTATGGCGCTCCCCGCCTCGTCGTCCCCGGCGCTGCCGGCCTCGTCGCGGGGCTGGTCATGCTGGCGCTGCTCGCACCGGTCCTGGCGCCCTGGGGCGTGCTGGCGCTGCACGTCCTGATCAGCGTGTCGCTGGCGCTCGTCTTCACCCCCGTGTTCACCGCCTCGCTCGGCGTGCTGCCGCCGCACCTGTACCCCCACGGCTCGGCGATCCTCGGGTCGCTGCAGCAGGTCGGGGCCGCGGCGGGCACGGCCACGACGGTGGCCGTCATGACCTCCGTGACGGCACGGGCGGCGGCCGGCGGCGCATCGGCGGCGGGCGCTCTGACGAGCGGGGTCCAGGGCGGCTTCGCGGTGGGAGCAGTGCTCGCCGTGCTGGCGCTCGGCGCCTCGACCCTGGTGCGCACCCCGCGGTCCTAGGACCGCGGGGCGTCACCGGGTGCGCAGGGCCGGCAGCTTGGTGCCCGCCACCTGACGCTCGTCGAGCACGGAGCGGCGGAACCGGTAGAGCCGCGCCGGGCGGCCGCCGGTGCCCGACGACACCGACCCCGTCTCCTCGACCAGGGCCTGCTGCTCCACGAGGCGGCGGAAGTTCTGCTTGTGCAGCGCCTGGCCCGCGAGCGCCTCGACGCACCCCTGCAGCTCACCGAGCGTGAACGCGGCCGGCATGAGCTCGAACACCACCGGGCGGTACTGGATCTTGGCGCGCAGCCGCGCGAGACCCGTCGCGAGGATGCGGCGGTGGTCGCCGATCATCGGCTCCCCGGGGACCAGGTCGTCGTCCGGCAGGCGCCAGGCCTCGCGGGCCTCGGGGACCAGACCGACCTCGTAGAGCAGCTCGTAGCGCTGCAGCGCCAGGTCGGGCAGCCACGCGTGCCCGCCGCGGCCGAAGGTCAGGTCGCAGCGGTGCCGCCGGGCCGTCCGGTCGGCGGGGGACCCGGCCGCGCCGACCCAGTGCGTCAGCTGCGGGGCGATCACCTCGTCGACCAGACGGGTGCCGCCGCGCTGGTCCTCCCAGGGGAGCAGGGCGTAGGCGTCGTGCCAGGCAGAGGCTCCCGGCTGGGCGGCCCGGGCCTGCTCCGGCGCGTCGTCCGTCGTCAGCCCGAGGTAGGAGATCGAGATCCGGCGGCCACGCGTGTCGTCCAGCCCGCGGTCGTGGTCGGCGAAGGTGTACAGCTGCTCGACATACCCGAGCTGTCGGCCCGTCTGCGAGGTGACCCAGGAGCGCAGGCCGGCCTGCAGGGACGGCTGGCCGGCCTCGAGGGGGCCGGCAGGGAGGGCCGGTATGCCGGGGGCGGGCGGGGGAGCCGTGAGGACGCGGGGACGCCCGGACAGGACCGCCACCACGACGGCGACCAGCTCGACGGCGAGCGGCTCCTGCTCCTCAGGCACGCACAACCTCCTGCTGGTCGTCCTCGAGGGGGACGGTGACGAAGTCGATCAGCTCCTCGACGCTGGCGAGCAGGGTCGGCTCCAGATCGGCGTACGTACGCACGGTACCGAGGATCTGCTTCCACGCGCGGGCGATGTCCGCCTGCGACCGGTGCGGCCAGCCGAGGTGGGCGCAGATCCCGTGCTTCCACGAGGTGCCACGGGGGATGACGGGCCACTGCTGCAGGCCGAGGCGCTCGGGACGCACCGACTGCCACACGTCGACGTACGGGTGGCCGAGGACCTTGACGAACCGCGAGTAGCCGGGGACCCGGCGCGCCTGCTCGACGATCCGGGCCTCCTTGGTGCCGGGCACGAGGTGGTCCACCAGCACGCCCATGCGGCGGTCACCGTCGGGGGCGAAGTCCTTGATGACCGCGGCCAGGTCGTCCACGCCGTCGAGCAGCTCCACGACCACGCCCTCGATGCGCAGGTCGTCGCCCCAGACCTTCTCCACCAGCTCGGCGTCGTGGCGGCCCTCGACGAAGAGGCGCGACCCGGTGGCCACGCGGGCGGGGGCCCCGGCGACGGCGACCGACCCCGAGGCGGTGCGCGAGGCGGCCTGGCGGGCCTCGGCCAGCCGGGCGTCGCTCCCGCTCGTGTCCGGGACGAGGGTGACCGGGCGGCCGTCGACCCAGAAGCCGGGGCCCAGCTCGAAGCCTCTTGTCCGCCCCTTGCGGTCCTCCAGGTGGACGACGTGGACGCCGCCGGCCTTCTCGACCCGGGCCACGGCGCCCACCCAGCCGGACTCGACGTCCTCGACGACCAGGCCGCGGGCGGCGGGGACCGCCTCCGAGCGCCCCCGGCGCGGGGCCTTCCAGTCGCCGGACAGGACGTCGGTTCCGTATCGGTCCACCACGGGGTCTCCTCGCTGCTGCGTCGCCGGACGGTGCTGAAGGCTAGCCGCAGGACCGGCGGAGTTCGTCGTGGCGCGCCACCCGGCGTAGAATTGGCACTCGGCATGCCTGAGTGCCAGCCGCCGGACGAGAGGAGGTCGACGATGAGCGACGGACGCCGCCTGCAGGTCCTGCGAGCCATCGTGCAGGACTACGTCGCGACCTCCGAGCCCGTCGGGTCCAAGGCGCTGCTCGACCGCCACCAGCTGGGCGTGAGCGCGGCGACGGTCCGCAACGACATGGCCGCGCTCGAGGAGGAGGGCCTGATCTGCGCCCCGCACACGAGCGCCGGGCGCATCCCCACCGACGCGGGCTACCGGCTCTTCGTCGACCAGCTGTCCGAGGTCAAGCCCCTGTCGGCCCCCGAGCGTGCGGCCATCGCCGAGTTCCTCGCCGGGTCGGTCGACCTCGACGACATCGTGGACCGCACGGTGCGGCTGCTCGCCAGCCTCACCCACCAGGTCGCGGTCATGCAGTACCCCTCGCTCACCCGCTCGTCCGTCCGCCACATCGAGCTCGTGCCCATCGGCGGGCCGCGCCTCATGGTCGTGCTCATCGTCACGACCGGCCGGGTCGAGCAGCGGGTCGTCGACGTGGGCCGCGACCTGGGCGATGCCGACGGCGAGCGCCTGGCCTTCGACCTGCGCGGGCGCCTCAACGCGCTGGCCGCGGGTCGGCCGTTCACCGAGGTTGCGCGGGCGCTCGCCGGGCTGTCCGAGGGTTTTGCCGTGGCTGACCGCGCGGCGGTCGAGGCCGTCACCACGGCCCTGGCCGAGCTCGTCGTCGAGGAGCGCGAGGAGCGGGTCGTGATCGCCGGCACCAGCAACCTCGCGCGCCGCTCGGGCGACTTCCCGACGTCGCTGCGCCCCGTGCTCGAGGCCCTTGAGGAGCACGTCGTGCTGCTCAGCCTCATCGACGCCATGCACGACGACCCCGCCCGCCCCGCCATGGACGCCTCCGACCTCGTCTCGGTGCGCATCGGCAGCGAGCTGTCCCACGCCGGCCTCGTGTCCACCTCCGTGGTCTCGACCGGCTATGGCGCCGGGCCGGACCTCGTGGCCGGGCTGGGGGTGCTCGGCCCGACGCGCATGGACTACCCCACGACGATGGCGGCCGTGCGGGCGGTCGCGGCATACGTCTCTCGGTCGCTCGGTGGCTAGCCACCGCCGGCCGGCGGTCAGCGACCCGACCGGCCCAGCCGACCCGACCGGCCCAGCCGACCCGACCGGCTCAGCCACCATCGTGACTACCGTGAACCAGGCCAACCACTCTGTCAGGCAAGGACTTTCGTGAACGACTACTACGCAGCCCTCGGGATCGACCGCAGCGCCGGCGCCGAAGAGATCAAGAAGGCCTACCGCAAGCTCGCCCGCAAGCTGCACCCGGACGTCAACCCCGGCCCGGAGGCCGAGGAGGAGTTCAAGCGGGTGTCGCAGGCCTATGACGTCCTCGGGGACCCGGCCAAGAAGCAGGCCTACGACATGGGCGCCGACCCCTATGCCAGCGCCGGGTCGGCGGGCTTCGGGCAGGGCTTCACGTTCAGCGACATCATGGACCAGTTCTTCGGCGCCGGCGCGGGGGCCGCGGGCGGTCGGGGCCCGCGCTCGCGCGTCCGCCGCGGCCAGGACGCCCTGGTGCGCGCCGACGTCGACCTGCGCACCGCGGTCTTCGGCGACACCCACGAGCTCACCCTCGACACGGCCGTGGAGTGCAGCACCTGCCACGGCGACGGGTGCCAGCCCGGCACCTCCCCCCAGACCTGCTCGGCCTGCCAGGGCCGCGGCGAGGTGCAGCAGGTCCAGCGCAGCTTCCTCGGCCAGATCATGACCTCCCGGCCCTGCGGCGTGTGCCAGGGCTACGGCACGGTGATCCCCAACCCCTGCTTCGAGTGCTCGGGGGAGGGCCGCGTGCGCACCCGCCGCTCCGTGTCCATCAAGGTTCCCGCCGGCGTCGACACCGGCACCCGCATCCAGCTGCGCGGCGAGGGCGAGGTCGGCCCCGGCGGCGGGCAGCCCGGCGACGTCTACGTCGAGGTGGTCGTGTCGCCCCACCCGACCTTCCAGCGCAACGGGGACGACCTGCACTGCACGCTCGACGTGCCGATGACGGCGGCGGCCCTCGGCTCGACGATCACCCTGGACACCTTCGACGGCGCCGCCGACGTGCACGTGCGGCGCGGGACGCAGTCCGCCGACACGGTCACCCTCGACGACCTCGGTGTCACCCACCTGCGCGGCGGCGGTCGAGGCGACCTCGTCGTGCACCTCAACGTCACCACGCCGACCCGTCTGGACTCGCGCCAGGAGGAGCTGCTGCGCGAGCTGGCCGAGCTGCGTGGCGAGGAGAACCCCGACGGGCACGCCACCTCGCTCGACAAGGGGCTGCTCGGCAAGCTCCGCGACGCCTTCCGCTGAGTCGATGACGGCGCCGCTGTTCCTCCTGCCGCCCGGCTCGCTGGCCGGCGTCACCCCAGGGGCATCCGTGCTCGTGGACGGGCCCGAGGGCCGGCACGCCGCCGGGTCCTTGCGCCTGCAGCGCGGCGAGGCCGTGCTGCTGTCCGACGGCAGCGGCGCCGAGGTGGCCGGGTCGGTGTCCACGGTCGCATCGGGGGAGATCACGGTGCGCGTCGAGACCGTATGCCGACCCGCCGCCCCCACGCCGCGCTTCGTGCTGGTGCAGGCGCTGGCCAAGGGCGACCGCGACGAGCAGGCGATCGAGTCGGCGACCGAGCTCGGCGTCGACGAGGTCGTCCCGTGGGGCGCCGCGCGGTCCATCGTGCAGTGGCGCGGCGACCGCGCGGCCAAGGCCCACCGCAAGTGGGAGCAGGTCGTGGCCGCCGCCGCCAAGCAGTCCCGCCGGCACCGCACGCCGTCGGTCGCCGAGCACGAGACGAGCCGGCAGCTCGCGGGGCGCCTGGCCTGCGCCTCGCTGGCGCTCGTGCTGCACGAGGACGCGACGACATCGGTCAACGACGTGGAGCTGCCCGGGTCCGGCGAGGTGGTGGTCGTGGTCGGCCCCGAGGGCGGGATCTCCGCCGAGGAGCTGGCGACGTTCGAGGAGGCCGGGGCGCGCGCCATACGGCTGGGCCCGCACGTCCTGCGGTCCTCCAGCGCCGGACCGGCGGCCCTGGCCGTGCTCCTCGCCCGCACCCGCTGGTGACCTACCGGGGGTAGGGGCATCGACCGGGCTTCGTTCGCCAGGCTGATGATCCGGCCCCCGGTAGGGGCATCGACCGGGCTTCGTTCGCCAGGCTGATGATCCGGCCCCCGGCAGGGGCAATCAGCGGACGGTGAAGGTGCGGGTGGCCCGGCCCAGGTCGCGCTGGCCATCCGCCGGGCTCGGCGCCCAGACCTGCAGCTGATAGCTGCCGGCACCAAGACGGCCGAGGTCGAGCCGCCAGGTGCCGCGCGTCGGGCAACCCACGGAGGCCGTGGTGTGGCCCGACCGCACGGCCTTGCCGGCGCGCGTGAGGGAGTAGGCCACCGTCCCCTCGAAGGCACACGCCTGGCCCGTGGCGACCACGGGCCCGGCCTTGAGCGCGGCCCCCGCCCCCGGCGAGTCGATCCAGACCGCGGCGAGCTCGCCGGTCTGGGCGACGCCGGAGGAGCGGGCATAGGTCTTGCTGGTGGGGAGCGGACCGAGCACGCGACCGTCGGGGGAGCGGAACCGCACGGGGAGGTTCTTGCCGGTCACGGCGGTCACCGTCCAGACGACGGAAGCCGTGCCGATCCGGGCCGTGGCGCCGTCGACGGCGCGGGTCGGACCGTCGAGGGTCACCTCGATCGTGCTCGCGCCCACGTGGACGTCGGTGACGGTGCGCTCGCCCCACACGTTGAGGTAGCCGCGCGACCCGGCCTCGCGCATCGCGACGTTGGCCGCGGTCTCGGCGCGCTGGGCGGTCGAGCCCGGCCGGGGCGTCGGCACGAACTCACGGAAGAGGCGCAGCCGCGGCGTCGGCGCACCGCCGCCCTCGCGGACCTGGGTGCCGTCCCGCCCGAGGAAGTAGACGGGCAGAGCCGCCCCCGACACCGACGCGACGGTGCGTGCGGCGACGTCGGGCCCGGCGGGCGTCGCGGCGCCGGCCGTGGTGGCGTCCACGGGCGCGGGGGACCCGGACTGCTCCGCGGCGGGGCCGGTCGAGCCGGCGGAGCTGGTCGTGCCGGCGGGCGGTGTGGTGGGAGAGGTCGTCGCGCCGGCAGAGCCATCGGTGGTGCCGCTCGTCGCGGCCGCGGGCGCGGTCGCCTGGGAGGTGGTGGTCTGCTGGGCGCACCCGGCGAGAGCGACGGCGGCCGAGGCGGCCACCGCCGCGGCCCGCAGGACCTGGCGGGACGTGGCGCTGGTGCTGGTGGTCACGTCGAGCTCCTTCGCTGACGACGACGATGTGCGTCACAGTGTCTCCCACCCGAGGGCTCGTGGACGCGGCGCCCCGCCGACGAGATCTCGCCGGGCCGGGCCGGAGGCGCCTGGCTAGGCTGCACGCATGACCCCACGTGACCCGGACTGCCTGTTCTGCAAGATCGTCGCCGGGGAGATCCCGGGCGAGGTCGTGCACGAGACCGAGACGACGCTGGCCTTCCGCGACATCCAGCCGCAGGCGCCGACGCACGTCCTCGTGGTCCCCAAGGCGCATCATCCCAACGCCGTCGCGACGGCCCAGGCGGACCCCTCGCTGCTGGTCGACGTCGTCCTCGCGGCGGGTCAGGTCGCCGAGCAGGAAGGGCTCGTCGAGCGCGGCTACCGCCTGGTGTCCAACACCGGTCAGGATGCGCAGCAGAGCGTCGACCACCTGCACCTGCACGTCGTGGGCGGCCGGGCGATGCAGTGGCCCCCCGGCTGACGGGGGACCGACGACAAGGGGGTATGTCGCACCCGGCACGTAGACTGGCGGGACGATGACACAGACCCCACCACCCGACACCCCGAGCCCTGGCGGCGGCCCCGCCGCGCACCATGCGATCGTCATACCGGCATCCGTCCCCATGATCTCCCTGCTGGGGCCGCACGACGAGCTCCTGCGCACGATGGAGCGCGCGTTCCCCCGGCTCGACATCCACGTCCGAGGCAACGAGTTCCGCCTCGACGGTCCCTCCAGCGACGCCGCGCTCGTGGAGGACCTGGTCGGCGAGCTCCTCGTGGTCGTCGAGTCCGGCGGGACGATCAACCGGGATGCGGTCGAGCGCTCGATCGCCATGCTGCGCAACCGTTCCGCAGAGCGGCCCGCCGACGTGCTGACGACCAACATCATCTCGGCGCGCGGGCGCACGATCCGGCCCAAGACACTGGGTCAGAAGCGCTACGTCGACGCCATCGACACGCACACCATCGTCTTCGGGATCGGCCCCGCCGGCACCGGCAAGACCTACCTCGCGATGGCCAAGGCCGTGGCCGCGCTGCAGGCCAAGGACATCACCCGGATCATCCTGACCCGGCCGGCCGTCGAGGCGGGGGAGAGGCTCGGCTTCCTGCCCGGCACCCTCACGGACAAGATCGACCCCTACCTGCGGCCGCTCTACGACGCGCTGCACGACATGCTCGACCCGGAGCAGATCCCGAGGCTGATGGCTGCGGGGACCATCGAGGTGGCACCGCTCGCCTACATGCGCGGCCGCACCCTCAACGACGCGTTCATCATCCTCGACGAGGCGCAGAACACCTCGCCCGAGCAGATGAAGATGTTCCTCACCCGTCTCGGGTTCGGGTCCCGCATCGTCGTCACCGGGGACGTGACCCAGGTCGACCTGCCCGGCGGCACCCAGTCCGGTCTGCGCGTGGTGCGCGACATCCTGTCCGACGTGGAGGACATCCACTTCGCCGAGCTCTCGGCCGCCGACGTGGTGCGCCACCGGCTGGTCGGCGAGATCGTCCAGGCCTACGGCGCCTGGGACGAGTCGCAGCAGTCGCAGCAACGGGGCGGCCCCGCCGGCGGCCGGACCACGCACCACCAGAGGGGACTGGCGCCGCGCCGATGAGCATCGACGTCCACAACGAGACCGACCACCGGGTCGACGTGCGCGAGCTCGTCGCGCTGTCGCGCTTCGTCTACTCCGCCATGCGGGTCCACCGCGGCGCCGACCTCGCCATCACGCTCGTGGACGAGGAGGCCATGGAGCGCCTGCACGTGCAGTGGATGGACCTCGAGGGCCCGACCGACGTCATGAGCTTCCCCATGGACGAGCTGCGCCCCGGACGGGAGGGGGCTCGCCTGCAGGAGGGGGTGCTGGGTGACATCGTGCTGTGCCCCTCCGTCGCCAAGAAGCAGGCCGCCGGGGCCGGGCACTCCTTCGAGGAGGAGCTGCTCCTGCTGACCACGCACGGCATCCTGCACCTGCTCGGCTACGACCACGCCGAGCCGGACGAGGAGCGTGAGATGTTCGACCTGCAGCGCACGCTGCTGCTCACCTACCTCGCCGGCCGCGGGCGACCCCAGGGCTGACACCGTGACGATCCAGCTGGTCCTGGGCGCGGCGCTGGCCCTGGTGCTGACCTTCGTCCTGGCGCTGACCGAGGCCGCGGTGCAACGGGTCTCGCGGCACACGAGCGAGGAGATGCTCGACGAGGGTCGACCAGGCTCGCGGGCGCTGGCCACCGTCGTGGCCGACAAGCCCGGCTACATCTCGGCGGCCACCTTCCTGCGGGTCGTGACGGAGGCGACGATGGCCGTGCTCGTCACGGTGGCGGTGACCGAGCGCCTCGACGGCCCCGTCGCTCCCGTGCTGGTCAGCATCGGCGTCATGGCCGTGCTGTCGTTCGTCCTGGCGGGGGTCTCGCCGCGCACGCTCGGGCACCAGCACGCCACCCGCGTGTCCTTGATGATGTCCCCGGCCCTGGTGTGGCTGCGGCGCGTCCTCGGGCCGCTCGTGCGGCTGCTGGTGGCCTTCGGCAACGCCGTGACGCCGGGCAAGGGCTACGCCGAGGGGCCGTTCGCCACGGAGGGCGAGCTGCGGGACCTCGTCGACATGGCGAGCCAGCGAGCCGTCATCGAGGACGACGAGCGCGAGATGATCCACTCCGTCTTCGAGCTCGGGGACACCGTCGCCCGCGAGGTGATGGTCCCGCGCATCGACATGATCACCCTCGAGCACGACAAGACCCTCGGCAAGGCCATGTCGCTGTTCCTCCGGTCGGGCTTCTCCCGCATCCCCGTCGTGGGCGAGGACAGCGACGACGTGCTGGGCCTGCTCTACCTCAAGGACGTCACCCGCCGCGTCAACGACGACGACCATGCCCGGTCCCTGGCCGTCGACGAGCTCATGCGGCCCATGCACTTCGTGCCCGACAGCAAGCCCGTCGACGACCTGCTGCGGGAGATGCAGCAGGACCAGGTGCACCTCGCGATCGTGGTCGACGAGTATGGCGGGACCGCCGGCCTGGTCACCATCGAGGACATCCTCGAGGAGATCGTGGGCGAGATCGCCGACGAGCACGACCGTGAGGCGCTGGGGGTCGAGCCCCTCGAGGACGGCACGGTGCGGATCCCCGCCACGATGCACGTGGACGACTTCGCCGAGGAGTTCGGGGTGGACCTCGAGGAGGAGGACGTGGACACCGTCGGCGGACTCATCGCCAAGGTCTCCGGGCGCGTGCCGATCCCCGGCTCGCGGGTCGAGCTGCTCGGGCTCGAGCTCACCGCGGAGCGTCCGGCCGGCCGCCGGCACCGGATCGCGACCGTCATCGTGCGACGACTGCCGCAGGAACCCTCGCCGGTCGACGTGTGGGAGGCTGAGCGCGACCGGGACCGCATCCTGCGCGCCGACACCGTCGACGCCGCCCGGCACCAGGAGGACCACTCATGAGCACACCGTTCCGCGCAGGTTTCGCCTGCCTCGTGGGTCGCCCCAATGCCGGCAAGTCCACGCTGACCAATGCCCTCGTCGGGCACAAGGTCGCGATCACCAGCAGCAAGCCCCAGACGACCCGGCACACGATCCGCGGGGTGGCCAACACCGAGCAGGGGCAGCTGATCCTGGTGGACACCCCAGGTCTGCACAAGCCGCGCACCCTGCTCGGCCAGCGCCTCAACGACCTCGTCCGCGAGACGCTGCTGGAGGTCGACGTGATCGGCTTCTGCCTGCCCGCCGACCAGCGCCCTGGGCCGGGCGACCAGTTCATCGCCGCCGAGCTCGCCGAGCTGCAGCGGTCGCGCCGTCGCCCGGTCGTCGCCCTCGTCACCAAGACCGACAAGGTCGACAAGCAGCGGCTGGCCGAGCACCTGATCGCCGTGGACCAGCTGGGCGAGTGGGACGCGATCGTGCCGTGCTCGGCCACCGAGGGCGACCAGGTCGGCGAGGTCGCCGAGGTGCTCGTGTCCTACCTCCCCGAGTCGCCGCCCCTCTATCCCGAGGGGCACCTCACGGACGAGCCCGAGGCCGTCATGATCGCCGAGCTCGTGCGCGAGGCCGCCCTCGAGGGCGTGCGCGACGAGCTGCCGCACTCGCTCGCCGTGGTCGTGGAGGAGATGGTGCCGCGCGAGGACCGCCCCGAGGACAACCCGCTGCTCGACGTGCGGGTCAACGTCTTTGTCGAGCGCCCCTCGCAGAAGGCCATCGTCATCGGCCGCGGTGGGTCACGGCTGCGCGACGTCGGCACCCGGGCGCGCACCCAGATCGAGGCGCTGCTGGGCCAGCGCATCCATCTCGACCTGCACGTCAAGGTCGCCAAGGACTGGCAGCGCGACCCCAAGCAGCTGCAGCGCCTGGGGTTCTAGCCCGGCCCCGGCGCGGGCGCGCCGCGACCCCTGTGGATGACGGAGCCGGCCGCGTGCCCCGCCTGTGGATGACGCGTCGTCGCGACCGGGCAGGCGCCATACCCTCCTGACACAAGCCGATCAGGAGGCCTGCCGCGCATGAGCATGTATGCCGTGAACGTGCCCGCCGTGCTCGACAGCGGGCACTGCGTGCGCAGCGCGGCCGACGAGCTGGCCCACGCGCGCGTCGCACCGGCCATGGAGCCGCTCGCCAGCGCGCTGACCGGCAGCGTCAGCGGGGAGGTGGCGTCCCGCCTGGCAGCGCTGCTCGACGGGCGCCTCGCCCTGCTGCACCAGGCGCTCGCTGCGCTCGGCGACGGGCTCGTGGCGGCCGGCGAGGCCTACGACGCGTGCGAGGACACCGCCACGGTCCGGTCCAGCGGTCGCTGTGGCGGTGGGGCGCCGGGCGCTGAGGCGGGGCGGCTTGTGCGTCGAGGGGGCGCGTATGCCGCGTGGTGCGGCGTGTCGGGCGCGTTTGTGACCCCTCGGTGGCGGGGACCAGCTCCGGCCCTCGCCCCGGCCGGGCCCCTGCGTGATCGTGAGGGTGTGGTCCGAGGACATTGGACGAAACCCCCACGATCATCGGGGGATCGAGCTCAGCGACGGGACGTCCGCGCGCCCGGACCCGCCGGCTCGACGCCGACCTGCTCCCACGCGCGGGCGACGGCGCTGCTCTCCTCCCCGTCGGCGCCGTAGCGGGCGGCGGCCGAGTCCAGGGTGGCCCGCGCGAACCGCGCGAAGTCGCAGTCCTGCGGGATCCGCACGCCGTGCGCCGCCGTCAGCACGTCCCACCACACCTGTCCGGCCCGCTCCCATGCGTGCCCGCCGAGCGCCGCCGCCGTGAGGTAGAACGCCCGGTTGGGGATGCCGGAGTTGATGTGCACGCCTCCGTTGTCGTTGTCGCTGTCGTGCGGCAGGTCGACGTAGTCGGCCATCGACCCCGGCTGGGGGTCCTTGCCGAGGGCGGGGTCGTCGTAGGCCGTGCCCGGCGCCTTCATCGAGCGCAGCGCCACGCCGCGCACCTTGGGCGTGAAGATCCCAGCCCCGATCAGCCAGTCGGCCTGGTCGGCGGTCTGCCCGAGCGCCTGCTGCTTGGTCAGCGAGCCGATGACGTCCGAGATCGACTCGTTGAGGGCGCCGGACTGCCCGACATAGGTCAGGCCCGCCGTGAACTGCGTGATGCCGTGCGCGAGCTCGTGGCCCATGACGTCGATCGAGTCCGTGAACGACGCGAAGTAGACGCCGTCACCGTCACCGAAGACCATCTGCTCGCCGTCCCAGAAGGCGTTGCTGTAGTCCCGGTCGTAGTGCACGGTCGCCACGAGGGTCAGCCCGCGTCCGTCGAGGGAGTCCCGGCCGTAGACGTCGGCGAGCAGGCGGTAGGTCGCCCCCAGACCGTCGTACGCCTCCGTCACCGACTCGTCCGCCGTCGCCGGGTCCCCCTCGGACCGCACGAGCTGCCCCGGCAGGGTCGTCCCGTGGCGGGCGTCGTGGAGACGGCGGTCGGGCTCCAGGGGTGCGGCCCCGCGCGCCGGGTCAGGCCGCGCCGGAGCCGGGGTCGTGTGCCGCGTGCGCGGGTCGCGCAGGCCGATGGCACCGGGCAGGCGCGGCTCGGGGCGCGACGTCCGGACCTGTCGTGAGCCGCGCTGGCGGGTGTCGTGCATGAGGGTGTGCCGCGCGGCCTCGGCGGCGCGCCGCTCCGGGGCGTCCTGGGCGATGTGGCGCAGCAGGTGCGGGGGGACGATGCCGCAGCGGTGCGGCAGGACGGGGGCGGAGGTCTGCGGCGGCGTCATACGGCCACTATGGACCCCACCGCCGACAGGCCCCAGGCCTGCGTCGTCCCGAGCCATGTCCCGGCTGTGGGCGAGCGACGCCGTCCCAGGATGCGGGACCGTGCGGCGTGCCAGGTGGACGGGTGGGGGGCATCGCCATACGGTCGGGATCGTGCGTATGCGGAACGGGTCCCACCGCTGGGCCCCCTGGAGCCTCCTCCTTCCCTGCCGCGGCGAGGCCCTCTAGAGACGGCCGCCCTCGCCGCGGAGCTCGCTCTGCTCGGCCGTCGAGCACGACAGCGACCAGCGAACTGTGAGGCACGAGAGCATGATCCACCCCCAGCAGCCCAGCCCGATGCCGGTTGGCAAGTACGTCCCCTTCCACGAGCAGATCCGCGTCGAGCTGCCCGACCGCACGTGGCCCGACAAGGTCATGCAGGCCGCCCCGCGCTGGTGCGCCGTGGACCTGCGCGACGGCAACCAGGCCCTGATCGACCCGATGAGTCCCGAGCGCAAGCTGCGGATGTTCCAGCTGCTGGTCGCCATGGGCTACAAGGAGATCGAGGTCGGTTTCCCGAGCGCGAGCCAGACCGACTACGACTTCGTCCGCCAGCTGATCGAGGGCGGCCACATCCCGGACGACGTGACCATCCAGGTCCTCACCCAGTGCCGCGACCACCTGATCGAGCGCACGTATGACGCGCTGCGCGGCGCCCGCCAGGCCATCGTCCACTTCTACAACTCCACCTCCGTGCTGCAGCGCAAGGTCGTCTTCGGCCTGGACCAGGACGGCATCGTCGACATCGCGCTGCAGGGCGCCCGGCTGTGCAAGAAGCTCGAGGAGACCCTGCCCGACACGGACATCTACTACGAGTACTCCCCGGAGTCCTACACCGGCACCGAGCTGGAGTTCGCGGCCCGCGTCTGCAACGAGGTGATCGAGGTCCTCGACCCGACGCCGGACCACAAGATGATCATCAACCTGCCCGCGACCGTCGAGATGGCCACGCCCAACGTCTACGCCGACTCGATCGAGTGGATGAGCCGCCACCTGGACCGTCGCGAGTCCGTCGTCCTGTCGCTGCACCCCCACAACGACCGGGGCAGCGGGGTCGCGGCGGCCGAGCTGGGCTACCTGGCCGGCGCCGACCGCATCGAGGGGTGCCTGTTCGGCAACGGCGAGCGCACCGGCAACGTCTGCCTGGTCACCCTCGGCATGAACATGGTCAGCCAGGGCATCGACCCGCAGATCGACTTCTCCGACATGGCCGGCATCCGATCGGTGGTCGAGCACTGCAACCAGCTGCCCGTCCACGAGCGCCACCCCTACGGCGGCGACCTGGTCTTCACGGCCTTCTCCGGGTCGCACCAGGACGCCATCAAGAAGGGCTTCGACTGGATGGACCGCGAGTCCGCGTCCTCCGGCAAGGGGATCGACGAGCTCGTGTGGGGCGTGCCCTACCTGCCGATCGACCCGCACGACATCGGCCGGTCCTACGAGGCGGTCGTCCGCGTCAACAGCCAGTCCGGCAAGGGCGGCGTGGCCTACATCCTCAAGTCCGAGCGCGGGCTGGACCTGCCCCGTCGCCTCCAGATGGAGTTCAGCGCCGTCGTGCAGGCCCGCACGGACGCGCAGGGCGGCGAGGTGTCGCCGGCGCAGCTGTGGGAGGTCTTCGAGGACGAGTACCTGCCGGCCGAGCGGCGCTGGGGCCGGTTCGCGCTCAAGGGAGTTCGCACCGACGACGAGGGCGAGGGCGGACGCGGCACGTGGTCCTTCCGGATCGACGACCGTGGGGTCGATCAGGTCCTGACGGGCAGCGGCAACGGTCCGATCGCGGCCTTCGTCGACGCGCTGGGTGCTTATGGAGTCGACGTGCGCGTCCTCGACTACGCCGAGCACGCCATGTCGGCGGGTGGCGACGCCCGCGCCGCGTCATACGTCGAGTGCGCCGTCGGCGAGCGCGTCCTCTGGGGCATCGGCCTGCACGAGAACATCCTGCGCGCCTCCATCGAGGCCGTGGTCTCGGCGGTCAACCGCGCCGAGCGCTGACGACTCACCCCTCCCACCCACCGCCACGATCGTGAGTGTTTAGTCCAAGAATGTTGGACCGAACACTCACGATCTGCGGTTCTGGGGAGACAGATCTGGCCCACTCGGGCTGTTAAGGGGCCAGATCTGGCCCTGGGTTGATATTCTGCCTGTATGCCGAGCCCGACGCCACGCCCCGTCACCCGCGCTCTGGCGAGCCTGGGGGAGTCGTTGCGCGGCTGGCGGGTGCTGCAGGGACTGACGGTGGCCCAGGTCGCCGACCGCGCCGGCATCTCGGAGCGCACCGTCAAGCGCCTCGAGGCGGGTGAGGGGGCGGCGCTGGAGCACGCCCTGCGGGTGGCCCGGGCGCTGGGGGTGCTCGACGAGCTCGTCGCCTCGGTCGACCCGCTGCGCAGCGACGTGGGACGGCTGCGTGCGGAGGAGCTCCTGCCGCGGCGGGTGCGCCCGTCGCGACCGGGGAGCCGGGCGGGGGAGTCGTGATCACCGTCGAGGTGTGGCTCGACCCCGACGTGCGGGTGGGGACCATGCACGTGCACCAGGGGCGCGGGGCCGAGTCCCTCACCTTCACCTACGACCCGGGCTACCTCGCGCGCGAGGGCGCCTATGCGCTCGAGCCCGGTCTGCCGCTGCGATCCGGTGGGTTCCACAGTGCGGGGAGGTTGTTCGGCGCCTTCGCGGACAGCGCGCCCGACCGGTGGGGGCGGACGCTGGTGCGGCGCACCCTGGCCGAGGCGGCCCGCGAGGCGGGCGAGACGCCCCGTCGGCCGGGGGAGTCCGACTTCCTGCTCGGCGTGCGCGACGACCTGCGGCAGGGGGCGCTGCGCTATCGGCTGCCGACGGACCCGCCGGGCAGCTTCCGGGCTGGGGCGCAGGACGGCGTGCCCGTCCTCACCGAGCTCGGCACCCTGCTGTCGCTCGCGGACAAGGTGCTGTCCGACGAGGCCGACCTGGGGGAGCTGCGGCGGCTCGTCGGTGCCGGGTCGTCCCTCGGCGGGGCACGCCCCAAGGCCCACGTGCGCCTGCCCGGAGGGACGGTCGGCATCGCCAAGTTCCCCGCCGACCTGCACGACGACTGGAACGTCATGGCCTGGGAGAAGGTCGCGCTCGACCTGGCCGCGGCGGCCGGGGTCGTCGTGCCGCCGTCCCGGCTCGTGGCGGTGGCCGGCCGCGACGTGCTCGTGGTCGAGCGGTTCGACCGGATGGGTGACGACCGTCTCGGCTACGTCAGCGCCATGACGATGCTCGAGGCCACCGACGGCGACCGCGCGACCTACCTGGAGATCGCGGAGGTGGTCGAGCAGGTCTCGCCGCGGGCGCGCCAGGACCTGCACCAGCTGTGGCGTCGGGTCGTCCTCGGCGCCCTGATCAACAACACGGACGACCACCTGCGCAACCACGGCTTCCTGCGCGAGGGCGGCGGGTGGGTGCTGTCGCCGGCGTTCGACCTCAACCCGACGCCGTTCGGCGGCTCGTTCGCGACGGACGTCGCCGACCCGGGCGACGGGGGCTCGATCGAGGCGGCGCTGGACGTCGCGGAGTACTTCCGGCTCGGGGCGGCCGACGCCGCGCGGATCCTCGACGAGGTCCGGGCCGCCGTGAGCGGGTGGGACCGCGTAGCGGCGTCATACGGCATCGGCGAGCGCGAGCGAGCCCGCATGGCAGTGGCGTTCACCCGCGCTGCGTCCTGAGACGACCGGCGGTCAGCGGACGCCTCGGGGGCGGAACTGGATCGAGATGCGGGGGCCGGTCGCCGCTCTGGACTTCGGTATGGCGTGCTCCCACGTCCGCTGGCACGAGCCGCCCATGACGACGAGGTCGCCGTGACCCAGCGAGAACCGGTGCGCGGTGCCGCCACCGCCGCGGGGGCGCAGCGCCAGCGTGCGCGCCGCCCCGACCGACACGATCGCGACGATGGTGTCGTGCGTCGAGCCGCGGCCGATCGTGTCGCCGTGCCAGGCGACCGAGTCGGCCCCGTCACGATAGAGGCACAGGCCTGCGCTGGTCAGCGGCTCGCCGAGCTCGGGCAGGTAGTGCGCGGAGAGCCGGTCGCGCAGGTCCTCCAGCAGCGGGTCGGGGAGGGTCTCGCCGGAGCCGTAGTGCTTGGTGAGGCGGGGGACGGCCACGACGTTGTCGTACATCTGGCGGTGCTCCGCGTGCCAGGGGACCGCTTCGACGAGCCGGTCGAAGAGCTGCTGGGAGCCCTGGAGCCAGCCGGGCAGGTGGTCGACCCACGCGCCGCGCGCGAGCTGGGTGCGCTGGATCCCGACGAGGGGACCTGGCGCACACTCCTCGGCCAGGTCGAAGATGGAGCCCTGCAGTCCGATCATGCGTTCGATGATAGCGCCGAAAACTCCCTCGGCGCCGTCTCTTCCCGTCGCTACGGTGGCCGCATGGAGCTGCTCACCCCCACCCTGCGCACCGATCGCCTGCTGCTGCGCCCGTTCGCGGCGTCCGATGCCGACGACCTGACGGCCCTGATGAGCGACGCGAGGGTGCTGGAGTACTGGGACTCACCGCCCTGGACCGATCCTGCCCGCGCCGGGGTCTTCCTCGAGCGCTGCCGCACCATGGCCGAGCAGGGCAGCGGCATCCGGGTGGCCGTCCAGCGTCTCGAGGACGGGGCCTTCCTCGGGTGGTGCCTCTTCGTCGACTGGGACGACACCTTCCGCAGCGCCCGGCTCGGGTACTGCTTGACCCAGACGTCCTGGGGCCACGGCTACGCCACCGAGGCCTCCCGCGCCGTGCTGACCTGGGCGTTCGACGCGCTGCCGCTCAACCGGGTGCAGGCCGAGTGCGACACCCGCAACCCCGCGTCCGGCCGGGTGCTGCAGAAGCTGGGCTTCGTCCTGGAGGGGACGCTGCGGCAGGACTGCATCGTCGACGGCGTGGTCTCGGACTCGTGGGTGTACGGCCTGCTCGCCGAGGACTGGCAGGCCCGGTCGCAGACGGCGCCCTGACGTCTGATCAGGTGCTCGACGACGCCATACGCCCGGTTCCGTGGCCGCGCGACCCGCTGCGCAGTCGAGCGACGCCGACGAGGACCAGCCGGAGCAGCACCAGGTTGGCGCCGCCGCAGAGGATCGCCATGACGGTGGCGGCCACGATCTCACCCACCGGGGCGGGCAGTCCGAGCCCGCCTATCGGCAGGGCCGCCAAGCTCCACGGGAAGGTGGCCAGGACCAGCGGGACCGCAGCGAACGATGCGCCGACGGTCTGCGGGTCGGGCCAGATGGCGTCGTCGACTCAGACCCACCAGGCCAGTGCGACGAGGACTGCGTAGAGGGCGGCGACCACCCAGAAGGCCACGGACCAGGGACGGGGGAGGGCGAGCCGTTGCGGGGTCATACGCCGACCCTAGGCACGGGGACGGTCGTCGTCGTGAGTATTCGGCCCCACCATCGTCACACCCGCGTGGGGTGTCGGGCAGGGACCAGTGGGCAGGAGCGGGGATGATTGGGGTGATGGCGCTCTACCGGGATCAGGCGGTGGTCCTGCGCACCCACAAGCTGGGTGAGGCGGACCGCATCGTCACCATGCTCTCCCGGCGCCACGGCAAGATCCGCGGTGTCGCCAAGGGGGTACGGCGCACCAAGTCCCGGTTCGGCGCCCGGCTCGAGCCGTTCATGGTCGTGGACGTGCAGCTCTACCAGGGGCGTTCGCTCGACACGGTGACCCAGGTCGAGACGCTGGGGGCCTACGGCGACACGATCATGCGCGACTACGGCGCCTACACCGCGGCCAGCGCGATGGTCGAGACCGCCGACCAGCTCACGGTCGAGCACGAGCCCAACGGCCAGCAGTTCATGCTCCTCGCGGGCGCGCTGCGCAGCCTCGCGGTCGGCGAGCACGACAGCGGCCTGGTCCTGGACGCCTACCTCCTGCGCGCCGTCGCCACGGCCGGGTGGGCGCCCAGCTTCGACGAGTGCGCGCGGTGCGGCGCCCCCGGACCGCACCGCGGCTTCAACCTCGCCTCCGGCGGCGCCGTATGCCGGGACTGCCGCACCCCCGGATCCGCCGCCCCGAGCCCCGCCACGATGGTCCTGCTGTCGGCGCTGCTGTCGGGCGACTGGGAGACCGCCGACGCGAGCGAGGTGCGGCACCGGCGCGAGGGTGCCGGTCTCGTGGCGGCGTTCGTGCAGTGGCACCTCGAGCGCGGGGTACGGTCGCTGAGGCTGGTCGAACGAGCATGAGGAGCGACGCGTGGCACTGAGACGCAGCAGGGTCGAGCCCTACCACGGCGAGATCCGGCCGCCGTTCCCCCACCCCTCCGGCGCCCGGCCGCCCGCCATACCGCGCGAGCTCGTCCCCCACCACGTGGCGGTCGTCATGGACGGCAACGGCCGCTGGGCCAACCAGCGCGGCCTGCCGCGCACCCAGGGCCACGAGGCGGGGGAGGCGAGCCTGCTCGACGTCGTCGCCGGCGCCATCGAGATGGGCATCCCCACCCTGTCGGCCTATGCCTTCTCCACCGAGAACTGGCGCCGCAGCCCCGACGAGGTGCGCTTCCTCATGGGCTTCAACCGGGACGTGATCCACCGGCGCCGCGACCAGCTCGCGCAGTGGGGCGTGCGGATGCGCTGGGTCGGGCGGCGGCCGCGCCTGTGGTCCAGCGTCATCAAGGAGCTCGAGTACGCCCAGGAGCTGACCCGCGACAACGACGTGCTGACGCTGTACTTCTGCGTCAACTACGGCGGGCGCGCCGAGATCGCCGACAGCGTCCGCCGGATCGCCGAGGAGGTCGCGGCCGGCCGGCTGTCGCCGCGCGGCATCGACGAGCGCACCGTCGCGCGCCACCTGGACCACCCGGACATGCCCGACGTCGACCTGTTCCTGCGCTCGTCGGGGGAGCAGCGCACCAGCAACTTCCTGCTGTGGCAGAGCGCGTATGCCGAGATGGTCTTCCTCGACACGTTGTGGCCCGACTTCGACCGGCGTGACCTGTGGCGGGCCGTGCAGATCTACGCCGAGCGGGACCGGCGGTACGGCGGGGCGGTCGACGCGCCGACATAGTGCGAGAGGGGCGCCGGCACGGCATACGCAAATGTGCATATCCATGCAGTGCCACGTATGATGTGGGCATGCCCAAGGTCCTCACCTCCCTCCCCATCGGCCGGCGCGTCGGCCTGGCCTTCTCCGGCGGCCTCGACACCTCCGTGGCGGTCGCGTGGATGCGCGAGAAGGGCGCCGTGCCCTTCACCTACACCGCCGACATCGGCCAGCCGGACGAGCCGGACATCGAGGGCGTCCCCGGTCGCGCGATGGAGTACGGCGCCGAGGCCGCCCGCCTCGTCGACTGCCGTCCCCAGCTCGTCGAGGAGGGCCTGGCGGCGCTGACCTGCGGGGCCTTCCACATCCGGTCCGCAGGCCGGCACTACTTCAACACGACGCCGCTCGGACGCGCGGTGACCGGGACGCTGCTCGTGCGCGCCATGCTCGAGGACGACGTCCACGTGTGGGGCGACGGCTCGACCTTCAAGGGCAACGACATCGAGCGCTTCTACCGCTACGGCCTGCTCGCCAACCCGGGTCTCAAGATCTACAAGCCCTGGCTGGACGCGGAGTTCGTCGACGAGCTCGGTGGCCGCACGGAGATGTCGGAGTGGCTGTCGACCCGCGACCTGCCCTACCGCGACGCGACGGAGAAGGCGTACTCCACCGACGCCAACATCTGGGGCGCCACCCACGAGGCCAAGACCCTCGAGCACCTCGACACCGGCCTGGAGTCGGTCGAGCCGATCATGGGCGTGAAGTTCTGGGACCCCTCCGTGCAGATCGACACCGAGGACGTGAGCATCCGCTTCGAGCAGGGACGGCCGGTCGCCATCAACGGCAAGCGGTTCGACGACGACGTGGCCCTGGTGCTCGAGGCCAACCGCATCGGCGGACGCCACGGCCTCGGCATGTCCGACCAGATCGAGAACCGCATCATCGAGGCCAAGTCGCGCGGCATCTACGAGGCGCCGGGCATGGCGCTGCTCTACATCGCCTACGAGCGGCTGCTCAACGCGATCCACAACGAGGACACCCTCGAGACCTACCACGAGATGGGCCGCAGGCTCGGCCGCCTGATGTACGAAGGCCGCTGGCTCGACCCGCAGTCCCTGATGCTCCGGGAGTCCGTGCAGCGTTGGGTCGGCTCCGCCGTGACCGGCGAGGTGACCCTGCGGCTGCGTCGCGGAGAGGACTACTCGATCCTCGACACGCAGGGCCCCGGCTTCAGCTATCACCCGGACAAGCTGTCGATGGAGCGCACCGAGGGGGCGGCCTTCGGTCCCGTGGACCGCATCGGCCAGCTGACCATGCGCAACCTGGACATCGCCGACTCGCGCTCGCGGCTGGAGCAGTATGCCGGGATGGGGCTGCTCGGCGTGGCCCAGGGCAGGCTGATGGGCGAGCTCGAACCCGGTGGCGCCGAGCGCATCTCGCGCGACCGTCGCTACCTGGAGGCGGACGAGGACGTGGAGAGCCTGGACCACGCCGCGATCGAGTTCGGTGTGGACTGACGACGAAGGCGCGCTCCGGCGCAATCGGGACGTTCGTGCTCGCTCTACGGGCACGAACGTCCCGTTCTCGCGAGGTGGGGATGAGAGGGTGGGCTGGTGATCGACTACAAGACGCCCGCCGAGGTCGAGGCGATGCGTCCCGCGGGGGAGTTCGTGGCGGGGGTGCTGGCGACGCTGCGCCATGAGGTGGGTGTCGGCAGCGACCTGCTCGAGATCGACGCACGGGCGCACGAGCTCATCCGGGCGCGCGGGGCGACCAGCTGCTACCTCGACTACCACCCGAGCTTCGGGGACTCGCCGTTCGGGCATGTCATCTGCACCAGCGTCAACGACGCTGTGCTGCATGGGCTTCCGCATCGCTACCGGCTGCGCGACGGGGATCTCGTCAGCCTCGACTTCGCTGCCGCGGTGGATGGCTGGGTGGCCGACAGTGCCATCAGCTTCGTGGTCGGTGACCCGGCGCCTGCCGATCTCGAGCTGATCGACACCTGCGAGCGCGCGCTGGCCGTGGCCATCGACACGGCGCGGGTCGGCCACCGGCTCGGTGACGTCAGCGCGGCGATCGGGGCGGTCGCGGCGGAGGCGGGCTACGGGGTCAACACGCAGTTCGGCGGTCACGGCGTCGGGCGCACCATGCACGGTGAGCCGCACGTCCCCAACGACGGTCGCGCCGGTCGCGGCCTGGTCCTGCGCCCCGGTCTGGTCATCGCGATCGAGCCGTGGCTGATGGCCACCACGGACGAGCTCGCCAAGGACCGCGACGGCTGGACCTTGCGCAGCGCCGACGGCTCCCGCACCGCGCACGTGGAGCACACGGTCGCGGTCACCGAGGACGGGCCGCTGGTCCTCACCGACCGGCGCCACCTCGGCTGATCCCTCGGGGCGCGCGGGCGGCATACGGCCGAGGTCTCTAGGCTCGGTGGGACCGACACGAGAGGGGCAGGGCGATGAGCGACGGCAGGGCGTTCCAGGACGGCTACCCCGAGGACGTGGCGCACTGCTACGGCTGCGGGCGGCTCAACGAGGCGGGGATCCAGCTCAAGAGCTACTGGGACGGCGACGAGACGGTGGCGCGCTACACGCCGCGGCCGGAGCACACGGCGATCCCGGGCTATGTCTACGGCGGGCTGGTGGCGTCGCTGATCGACTGTCACGGGACGGGGTCGGCGGCGGCGGCCGGGTCGCGGGTGGCCGGTGTGGACGAGGCGAGCGAGCCGCTGCTGCGCTATGTCACGGCGAGCCTGCAGGTGGACTACCTGGCGCCCACCCCGATGGGGGTCGAGCTGGAGGTGCGCGGCGTGATCGAGCAGGTCAGGGGCCGCAAGGTGGTCGTCGAGGAGACCGTGTCGGCGGGGGACGCGGTCGTGGCGCGCGGCCGGGTCGTGGCGGTGCAGATGCCGCAGACGATGACGCCCGCCGAGGAGCCGGTCGAGACCCGCCGCCGGTAGGGGCATCAGCCTGGGGGACGAAGGCCGGTCGATGCCCCGGCCCCCGGCGGGTCAGCGGGGGAGCAGGCGGACCAGGACCAGGGCCGCCCCGAGCAGCCCCGTGGCGACGCGGATCAGCTTGGCGTTGGTGGAGGCATACGGCCACGCGAGATAGAGCAGCCACGCGACGAAGGCCACGGCGATGGTGAGCAGCACCCAGCCGACCGGCCCACCGACGACGGCGGCGAGGACCAGCAGGGCCACCCAGGCGGCGGTCGTGGCCCAGCCGGGAAGTCGGGACAGTGCGGTGGCGGTGGGGGTGCTGGCGCGTTCGACGGACTGACGCAGGGGGGTGGGCTCGGGCACCGGACCACCCTACCGACTAGATTTCGGCGCGTGGCTGCGCCGGACCGAGCGCCCGCCGGGGGACCAGGCGCACTTCGCGACGCGGGGCACGACGCTGGCGTACCACTACCGCGACCCGGAGTCCGAGTGGGGCGAGCTGGAGCGCATCGTCGACCGCTCGGACGACGACCTGGCCCGGCACTCGCGCGCCTACGGGGCGGACCTGCGCTACTACGACCAGCGGACCGGGGAGCGCTACGCAGGCCACCGGGCGGCGATACCGGCGCCAGGACGAGATCGGCACCCCCTATTGCGTCACCGTGGACTTCCACACGCTGGGGGGCCGGTCCGTGACCGTCCGGGACCGGGACACCATGCGCCAGGAACGCATGGGGCTGGATGCGTTGGAGGGCTACCTCGCCAAGCGGCTGGTGGGGTGCTGAGGGCACCACCGCCGGTCGTTGAATGGTCTATAAGACCTCATTCGTCCGTATTCACCACCGGACGCGGTGCGCTGTGCCATCGTTGATCCATGGCCCGACAGCTACGAGCACTGCACGACGAGGAGATGATCTCCACGTCGGCCGAGGCGCGCGCCGCTGCCCTGCAGTACGTCCGCGTCGTCACCGGTTCCGCCCGCCCGCGGCCCGAGCACCGCGAGGTCTTCGAGGAGACCGTCCTCCAGGTGGCCGTCGCCACCCAGGCGCTCATCGACCGCATGGAGTCGATCGGCGAGGCCGATGCCGCCGCCGCCCGTCGTGAGGACGGGCGGTCGTTCGACGTCGCCGGCTGACCGCACCACCGCGCCGGAGGCCCGCCCGACCACGACGTCGGGCGGGCCTTCTCGGCATACGGGAATGGAACCCGACACCCCGTCTGTTAGTATGATTGAAATTTCAACCAACAGCGTGGAGGAGGACCCCATGCAGTTCGGCGTCTTCTCGGTCGGCGACGTCACCACGGACCCGACCACCGGTCGCACCCCGACCGAGCACGAGCGCATCACGGCCATGACGCAGATCGCCCTCAAGGCCGAGGAGGTCGGCCTGGACGTCTTTGCGACCGGCGAGCACCACAACCCGCCGTTCGTGCCGTCTTCCCCGACCACGCACCTCGGCTACATCGCCGCCAAGACCGAGCGGCTGCAGCTCAGCACCGCCACGACGCTGATCACGACCAACGACCCGGTCAAGATCGCCGAGGACTACGCGATGCTGCAGCACCTGTCCGGCGGCCGCGTCGACCTCATGATGGGGCGCGGCAACACCGGCCCGGTCTACCCGTGGTTCGGCAAGGACATCCGCCAGGGCATCGCGCTCGCCGTCGAGAACTACCACCTGCTGCGCCGGCTGTGGCGCGAGGACGTCGTCGACTGGGAGGGGCGGTTCCGCACCCCGCTGCACGGCTACACCTCGACCCCGGCGCCCCTGGACGGCACCCCGCCGTTCGTGTGGCACGGGTCGATCCGCAGCGTCGAGATCGCCGAGCAGGCGGCCTACTACGGCGACGGCTTCTTCCACAACCGCATCTTCTGGGGACCCGAGCACACCCGGCAGATGGTCGGGCTCTACCGCCAGCGGTTCGAGCACTACGGGCACGGGTCCGCGGACCAGGCGATCGTCGGGCTCGGCGGGCAGGCCTTCATGGCCGAGACCGAGGCCGAGGCCAAGCGTCGCTTCCGGCCCTACTTCGACGTCGCCCCGGTCTACGGCCATGGGCCCTCGCTGGAGGAGTTCACGAGCGCCACGCCGCTGACCGTCGGCACGCCCGAGATGGTCATCGAGCGCACCCTGGCCTCGGCCGACTACGCCGGTGACTACCAGCGCCAGCTCTTCCTCATGGACCACGCCGGCCTGCCCCTGGACGTCGTCCTGGAGCAGATCGAGATCCTCGGTCGCGAGGTCGTCCCCACCCTGCGCACCGAGTTCGAGCGGCGTCGCCCGGCGCACGTGCCGAGCGACCCGCCCACGCACGCCTCGCTCGTGGCCGCAGGCCGCGAGTCCCCCCACCACCTCGTCATCCCCGCCGCCCCCGCCGAGGCGGCCACCTCGGAGGAGACCGTATGACGCGCCGCATCGTCGCCGTCACCGCCGGGCTCTCGCAGCCCTCGTCCACCCGCCTGCTCACCGACCAGCTGACCGCCGCCGTCACCGCCCAGGTGAGCGCGCGCGGCGAGGCCGCCACCGTCGAGGTGATCGAGGTGCGCGAGCTCGCGACCGACCTGGCCCATCTGATGACCACGGGCATGGCGAGCGCGCGCCTGGACGCGGCCCGTGAGCTCGTGTCGTCCGCCGACGGGCTCGTGCTCGTGACCCCGGTCTTCAGCGCGAGCTACTCGGGGCTGTTCAAGATGTTCGTCGACGCCCTGTCGCCGGACGCCCTCACCGGGATGCCGGTGATCGTCGCCGCCACCGCGGGCACCCCCCGGCACTCGCTGGTGCTGGACTTCGCGATGCGGCCGCTGCTGACCTACCTGCGCGCCGTGGTCGTGCCGACCGGGGTCTTCGCCGCGACCGAGGACTTCGGTGGCGGGGAGGCCGGCTCCGGGCTGGCGTCCCGGGTGCGGCGCGCGGCCTCGGAGCTGGCGGCGCTCGTCGTCGCCGAGTCCGGTGCGGTGGCCGGGTTCGCGGAGGACGAGCAGGACCGTGAGCCGGTCCGTCCCGCCCGGTCGTCGGGCGTCGGCCTCGGGTCCGTCACCCCGTTCGAGCAGCTGCTCGCCGGGCACCGCGGCTGAGCGTGAGACGGCAGCGGGCGTCATACGATGCTCGCCGCCGACTGCTCGGCTCCTCGGCTAGGGTCGGCGCCATGAGCGAGGTCTGGCGGCCGTGGCTGCGCGAGGTCGTCCTGCCCGGAGCGGTGATCAGCGCCGGCATCGCGGGCGTCGGGCGGGTCATCGAGGGGCCGCTGCGCGGCTGGCCCGCCGAGGACGAGCTCAACCGCTGGTGCGTGCGCCACCGCACGCCGCTGGGCAACGCCCTCACCTGGGTGCCGTCGACGTATGCCGACACGCCCGCCACCATCGCCATGTCGCTCGTCTACGGCGGGTGGCTGTGGCGC
This sequence comes from Arsenicicoccus cauae, assembly GCF_043162025.1. NCBI lineage: Bacteria > Bacillati > Actinomycetota > Actinomycetes > Micrococcales > Intrasporangiaceae > Arsenicicoccus > Arsenicicoccus cauae. The sequence goes on from NZ_CP171001.1 coordinate 2,240,031, forward strand.
GAGACGGGCAGCGTGCGTGAGGCGGTCGCGCCGCTGGCCGCCATCACGGTCGAGACGGTGTGCTTCATGAGCGCGGCTCGCGTCGTGGGTCGGGCGCGTCCGGACGTGCCGTGGCTCGACAGGCCGGCCCACACGTCGAGCTTCCCGTCCGGGCACACCGGCGCCACCACCGCCATGAGCCTGACCGTGGCACACGCCTTGGCGCGTCGGGACGTGCCTGGGTCGAGGCGGCTGGCGCATGTGGTGCGGTGGGGTGTGCCGGTGAGCGTGGCGGCGTCCCGCGTCTATCGAGGGATGCACCACCCCTCGGACGTCGTCGTCGGGTCGCTGCTGGGCGCGTGGACGGCGGGTGCCGTGCGGCGGGCCCTCGGCATACCGACGCTGTAACCGCTGATGTGTACCGCTGATCCTGCCTGACCCGCCCCCTGACCCGCGTCGTGACCCGCGCGGGGCGGCGGTGCGGGAGGCGGCGGGCATGGCGTCATACGGGCACGTGACACCCAGCGCGGGCTGAGACAATGGGCGGGATATGACTGCTGTCCTGCCCCCGCTCGTCATCGGCCGCCACACCTACGAGTCGCCGGTCGTGCTCGCCCCCATGGCGGGGATCACCAACCGTGCCTTCCGCCGGCTGTGCCGCGAGCACGGGGCCGCCGGGCTCGCGGCGGCAGGCACGCCCGGCGCCAAGCAGCTCTTCGTCTCCGAGATGATCACGACGCGGGCGCTGGTGGAGCGCGTGCCGCTGACGATGAAGCTCATCGAGATGGACCCGGGCGAGTCTCCCCGGGGGATCCAGCTGTATGGCGTGGACCCGGTCACCGTCGGCCAGGCCGCCCGGATCCTCGCGACCGAGGACCGCGCCGACCACATCGACATGAACTTCGGCTGCCCCGTCCCCAAGGTGACCCGCAAGGGGGGCGGCTCGGCGCTGCCGTGGAAGACCGAGTGGTTCCGGGCGATCGTGCGGGCTGCTGTGAGGGAGGCCGCGCCGTACGACATCCCCGTGACCGTCAAGATGCGTGTGGGGATCGACGCCGACCACGTCACCTACCTGGAGGCCGGCCGGATCGCCGAGCAGGAGGGTGCCTCCGCCGTCGCGCTGCACGGTCGCACGGCCAACCAGCACTACTCGGGGCAGGCCGACTGGTCCACGATCGCCCGGCTCAAGGAGGCCGTGACCACGATCCCGGTGCTCGGCAACGGCGACATCTGGTCCGCCGAGGACGCCGTGCGGATGGTGCGCGAGACCGGATGCGACGGCGTCGTGGTCGGGCGTGGCTGCCTCGGGCGGCCATGGCTCTTCGCGGATCTCGCGGCTGCCTTCGCCGGGGTGACCTATCGCGCCCGGCCGACGCTGGCGGAGGTGGGCGAGACCATGCGCCGGCACGCCGGCTACCTCACGGAGTTCTACGAGGACGAGACCAAGGCCTGCCGGGACATCCGCAAGCACATCGCTTGGTATCTCAAGGGATTCCCCGCCGGCCACGACGTCCGCAACCGCCTGGCCCTGGTGGACTCCCTGGCCGCGCTGGACGAGCTGATCGCCTCCCTCGACGGCGCTCAGCCGTGGCCGGGTGACGCCGCCGAGGGGCCGCGGGGCCGGGCGGGCTCGCCCAAGGCCGTGGCCCTGCCGGACGGCTGGCTGGCGTCGCAGCAGATCGACGAGCGCCAGCAGCGGCTCATCGCCGAGGCCGAGCTGAGCGTCAGCGGCGGCTGAGCACCGGGGGCGGGGGCTGCGGCATACGGCCTGGACCGCTCAGGCGCCGGTCTCGACCGGCCGGCTCGGGTCGGTGATGTAGTCGCTCCACGATCCCGCATAGACGGCCAGGTCGTCGCTGATGCCGACCGCCGCCGCGGCCAGGGCGACGTGGCAGGCCTGCACCCCGGACCCGCAGTAGACGCCGACGGTGCTGCCGTCGTGCACGTCGCGCCGGTGGAACCTGGCGAGCAGCTCGTCGCGCGGCAGGAAGCGGCCGTCCTCGTCCACCAGCTCGAGCGCCGGGAGCGAGACGGCCCCGGGGATGTGCCCGGCCACTGGGTCGACGACCTCGTCCTCGCCCCGGAATCGGTTGGCGGGACGCGCGTCGAGCAGCGTCCCGCTCTCGGCATAGCGCACCGCCTGGTCGGCATCCAGCACGGTCAGGGCCCCCGGACCCACCTCGACGTCGCCCGGCTCGGGCACGACCTCGCCGGTCTCGACGGGCAGGTCCGCGGCCTGCCACGCGCCCCAGCCTCCGTCGAGGACGCTGACCTCGGCGTGGCCGGCGTGCCGCAGGAGCCACCAGGCCCGGGACGCGGCGATCGAGCGCCAGTCGTCGTAGACCACGACCGGGCGGTCCCTGCGCACACCGGCGGCGCGCAGCCCGGCCTGCAGCTGCTCCGGCCGGGGGAGCGGGTGCCGGCCACCGGCGCCGTCCGGGCGGATGTCGGCGAGGACAGTGTCCAGGTCCACGTAGGCCGCCCCCGGCACGTGGCCGGCGGCGTGCTGCTCGCGCCCGTCCGAGCGACCCATGGCGTAGCGCACGTCCAGCACGACCGGCCGGTGCTCGACGGGGGCTCGCAAGGCCTCGCCGAGCTCGTGGACCGAGATCAGGGGCAGGCGGGACAACGGCGTCGTGGTCATGGCACCCAGCGTAGGCCCGGCCACCGACAGACCCCGGGGTCTGTCGGTGGGTGACCCTAGAGTGCTGGGCACAGGTGAGGGAGGGGTTGATCGGTATGCCGCAGCAGGGACATCCGGCCTACGAGGGGTATGCCGCAGCCGACCGTGAGCGCTGGGTCGGCGAGGACCCGGCGCAGAAGTCGGGGGACCGGGACGACTTCGCGCGTGACCGGGCACGGCTCGTGCACTCCGCGTCCCTGCGGAGGCTGTCGGCCAAGACCCAGGTCGTGCGGCCCGGGACGAGCGACTTCGTCCGCAACCGGCTGACCCACTCGCTCGAGGTCGCCCAGATCGGTCGCGAGCTCGGCGGAGCGCTGGGGTGCAACGCCGACGTGGTGGACACGGCCTGCCTGGCGCACGACGTGGGCCACCCGCCCTTCGGCCACAACGGTGAGCAGGCGCTCGACGAGATCGCCCAGGACATCGGGGGGTTCGAGGGCAACGCCCAGACCTTCCGGCTGCTCGTGCGGCTCGAGGCCAAGCGCTTCCACCCCGGCAGCGACCGGTCGGCGGGTCTCAACCTCACCCGCGCCAGCCTCGACGCCTCCTGCAAGTACCCCTGGGGACGTGGCCAGGGACCGACCGTCACCCGCAAGTTCGGGGTCTACGACGACGACCTCGAGGCCTTCGACTGGGTGCGCGAAGGGTCGCCGACGAGCCATCGGTGCATCGAGGCGCAGACGATGGACTGGTCGGACGACGTCGCCTACTCCGTGCACGACGTCGAGGACGCCATCGCCTCGGGAGGCCTCGACGTCCGTGAGCTCCACCGCGGGGCGGCGGTCGAGCATGTGCTGCCGATCGCCCGCGACCGCTACGCCCGCGACGTCGAGATCGGCTCGCTGGAGGAGGCCTACTGGCGCCTGGTGGTGCCGCACCTCGTTCCCGTGACCTTCGACGGGGGTTCGCGGCGCGACCTGGCGCGGCTCAAGGACCTCACGTCGCGCCTGGTCGGACGCTTCGCCGGGGCCGCCGAGCGGGCCACGCGCGAGCGCTACGGGCAGGGCCCGCTGACCCGCTACGCCGCCAACCTCGTGGTGCCCGAGGACGTCCGCGCGGAGGTCGCCGTCCTCAAGGCCATCGCCGCGCACTACGTCATGCAGACGCGCGAGCGCGTGGACCTGATGGCGCAGGAGCGCGTCGTCGTGGCCGGTCTCGTCGAGGGCTTCCTGGCCGACCCCGAGGCGCGACTCGACCGCGAGCTGGTCGCCGACCACCGGGCAGCCGCCTCCGACGCCGAGCGCCTCCGGGTCGTGATCGACCAGGTCGCCAGCCTCACCGACGCCCGTGCCCTGGCCCTGCACCGGGCCTGGCACGGGTGAGGGTGCCTCGTGCGGTCCGGCATACGACCTAGACTCGACCCGACGACGACGGGGAGGTGCAGGTGGCGCTGATCAAGCCCGAGGACATCGCGCTGGTCAAGGAGCGCACCTCGATCGAGGACGTCGTCCGTGAGCACGTCACCCTCCGCAACGCGGGCCCCGGCAGCCTCAAGGGGCTGTGCCCCTTCCACGACGAGAAGACACCGTCCTTCACGGTGCGGCCCGCGGTCGGCGCCTACCACTGCTTCGGGTGCGGGGAGGGCGGCGACGTCATCCGCTTCGTGCAGGAGGTGGACCACCTCAGCTTCGTGGAGGCGATCGAGCGGCTGGCGGCGCGGGCGGGCGTGGAGCTGCGCTACGAGGACGGGGACGCTCCGCAGCGCGAGCCCGCGGGCAAGCGGCAGCGACTCGTCGAGGCCCACCGGGTCGCGTCCGAGTTCTACGCCGAGGCGCTGCTGGCGATGCCCGAGGCTCGCGCGGGGCGAGACTTCCTGCGTGCCAAGGGGTTCAGCGGCAAGGACTGCGCCGTCTTCGGTGTCGGCTACGCGCCTCGTGGGGGCGAGCTGGTCACCGACCACCTGCGCGCCAAGGGGTTCAACGACGACGAGATCGTGACCTCCGGGCTCGCCGCGCAGGGACGACGCGGCCCCTACGACCGCTTCCGTGGCCGCGTCGTGTGGCCCATCCGCGACGTCACCGGGGACACCGTGGGCTTCGGGGCGCGGCGCATCTTCGACGACGACCGGATCGAGGCCAAGTACCTCAACACGTCCGAGACCCCCATCTACAAGAAGACCTCCGTCCTCTACGGCCTGGACCTGGCCAAGCGGGCCATGGCCCGGGACCGGCAGGCCGTGATCGTCGAGGGCTACACCGACGTCATGGCCTGCCACCTCGCCGGCGTCGAGCAGGCGGTCGCGACCTGCGGCACCTCCTTCGGCGTCGACCACATCAAGACGCTGCGACGGATCCTGCGCGACGAGGCGGGGCAGTCTCCGGCCAAGGTGATCTTCACCTTCGACGGCGACGCCGCCGGGCAGAAGGCCGCCATGCGGGCCTTCGCCGAGGACCAGCGGTGGGCCTCGCAGAGCTTCGTGGCCGTGGCGCAGGCCGGTCAGGACCCCAACGAGCTGCGCCAGTCCGGCGGCGACGACGCCGTGCGGCACCTCGTCGAGGACGCGGTCCCGATGTTCGAGTTCGCGGTGCGCACCACGATCGGCCGGTTCGACCTCGAGACCGCCGAGGGCCGGGTCATGGCGATCCGGTCGGTCGCCCCGATCATCGCCGCCATCCGCGACCAGGGCCTGCGCCCTGAGTACATCCGGACCGTGGCCGGCTGGCTCGGCGTCACGGTGGAGCAGGTGGCGCACGAGGTGACGACCGCCGGTCAGGCCGCCACGCGGGTGCCCGTCTCGCCACCACCGCACGCCCCGGCGCCGGAGGGGACGACCGACCCGCGCAGCACCGCCCTGCCGCGGCCCGACCTGCGGGACCCGGTGGTCTTTGCCGAGCACCAGCTGCTGCAGTGCCTGCTGCAGTACCCCTCCTTGTTCGACCCCGCGGAGGTCGACGCGCTCGCCCCCGAGGCGATGGTCGCCCCGGCCTACCAGCTCGTGCTCCGTGCGGTGCACGACGCCGGCGGGCTGTCGACCGCGGTCGCGGTGTCCGGCCAGGCCTGGACCACCGCCGTCAGCGAGCACGCCGACGAGGAGGTGCGGCCGCTGCTGCACGAGCTGGCCGTGGCTCCCGTTCCCACCCGTCTCGACCCGTCGACCGGCATCCCCAGCCGTCGCTACACCGACGAGCTCCTCCGCCGCGTGCGCGAGGTGACCTTGCGCCGCCGGATCGCCGACGCCATCAGCGCGCTGCAGCGCATGGACCCCACCCAGGCCGACGAGTCCCGCGCGCTCGGCATCCGTATCCAGGGGCTCCAGCGCGAGCTCGCCGTCCTCCGATCGGAGATGTCCTGATGGTGTCCTGGCCCCGGCGCGGCAGGCCCCGCCCCACGCCGACGCTGACGCGCCCCGACGTCGAGCGCCTCGGGCTCGCCAGGCAGGACCGGGTCCTCGCCGTGCTCGAGGCGCCTTCGTCCGACCTGCGCCTCGTGATCACCCAGCACCAGCTGGTCCTGCTCCCGGACGTGGGGACCCCGGTCGCCCGACCCTGGCACCTGGTCGACCGTGGCGCCTGGTCGCGCGAGGACGACGCGCTCACCGTCACGTGGGTCGACGGCTCGGCGGCCTGGCGGTTCGCCCTGCCCGAGCCGGACGCCACCGCGCTGGCTGCGCTGCGCGAGCGGGTGCAGGCCAGCGTCATCACCCACCACGACGTCAAGGTCCACGGGGGGCGGGGGAGCGTCCGCGTCGTCGTCCGCAACGACCTGGCGACCCGCGAGGTGCTCGTGCAGACGCTCTACGGCCAGGGCGTCGTGGCGGGCGACCCCGCCGTGGAGCGTGCCGTTGCTTCGGCCACCGCTGAGCTGCGCGACGCCGTGGGGCTCCCGCCGCAAGACTGACCGGAGTCGTGACGACGCACAGGTGTCAGGCGGATTCGGCCGCGGGCGCACTTGCTGCTAAAGTCTCTCTCGCGCCGCACGCGGTGCGATCCCCTGTAGCTCAATTGGCAGAGCAGCCGGCTGTTAACCGGCAGGTTATTGGTTCGAGTCCAATCGGGGGAGCAGCGAGGCCCTGACCAGCAAGGATACGGTCAGGGCCGTTCTGTTGGCGGTGCCTTCGCCCGAGGCTGTCGTCCTGACCCTGCTGCCCAGCTACCCAGCCCTGCCCAGCCCGCTCCCGGCGCGCAGGCCGGGGCGCGGCTCCCCTCATGAGCAGCCGGTCACCGGTGAGGGCGGCGCAGGGACGCTGCCCACGACGCCTGTCTTGACCAGCTGGTCGGCATACAGCCTGGCCCACGAGCCGTCCTCGATGGACTGCTCCAGGGCGGTCTTGACCCGCCCGCACAACGCGGCGTCCTCGTCCGTGACCCGCAGGTAGTAGTCGATCGTGCCCATGTCCGCCCCGACCACCCGGATGCTGCCCCGGAAGGGTGCCTCCGAGGCGTAGCCGCGCAGCGCCAGGCCCTCGTCGCTGACCGCGTCGACCGTGCCCTGCCGCAGCTCGGTGAGGCAGGTGGACAGGGTGCGGCGCAGCGCGAGCTTGGCCCCGGGGAAGGTCGTGGCCGCCGCGCGGGCCAGGTGGGTGCCGTCGACGAGGCACACCCGGCGACCGGCCAAGGACCGCGGCGTGACCTGACCCTGCTCCCCGGCTCGCACGGCGATGTCCTGCCCGCCGCGCAGGTACGGGCCCACCAGTCGCACGCCCGCCGGAGGCGTCGTCCCGGTGGGATAGGCCGCGACCAGCAGGTCGTAGGGCACGGCTCCGTTGGTCGGGGTGGCGCGGGGCTCGGGGACGTTGCTGAGGTTGACGTCCTTCTTGCCGGGGTAGCCCAACCGGGCGGCCAGGTCCCGGGCCAGCTCGCTCTCGAAGCCTGACTGGTCCCGCAGCACCCGCAGGCCCAGCCCCGGCCGGTCGTAGGACACCCCCACGACCAGGGAGTCGCGCCCGCACGCCGCGGTGACCAGGGCAGCGACCGTGGCGAGCGCCAGGCCCGCGGCGCGTCGACGACGCGGTCGTGGCGTGCGGGGCATCGCGGTCCTCTCCTCGGGGTGGTCCGTGGCCAACCTATCGGCCCTCGGGCACGATCCCGGCAACGGCAGGCCGGAACGGCCCACGCCGAGGACTGGTGACGGGCATCATGTGCCCATGAGCGTGCAGAGACGCAGCGGGTCCGCCTCCGGCGACGTGAGGGACCACCTGGAGGACGTCGCCCAGGCGGCCGGCGACCACCCCGCGACGGAGGCGGCGGTGAGGACGGGCTACGCCGTCAACGGCCTGCTGCACCTGCTGATCGCCTGGATCTGCCTGCAGCTGGCCATGCTCCACGCGACGGGCGACGCCGACCAGTCCGGCGCCCTCGCGGCCCTGTCCCAGCACACGCTCGGCCGGGTCGCGCTGTGGCTGGGGGTGCTGGGCTTCCTCGGGCTCGCCCTGTGGCAGCTGACGGAGGTGGTCGTCCCCGGGCTCGGGGGCGACAGCTGGCAGTCCCGGCTCAAGGACGGCGCCAAGGCCGTGGTCTACGCGATCCTCGCCTGGTCCGCCTTCGGCTTCGCGCGCGGCACGGGCTCGTCGGGCAAGCAGCAGGTGCAGGGCTACACCGCGAGCCTGCTGGGCGCGCCGGCCGGCCGGATCCTCGTCGCGGTGGTCGGGCTCGCCATCATCGGCGTCGGCATCTACCACGTCGTCAAGGGGCTGCGCCGCCGGTTCCTCGGTGACCTCGAGGACGACCCCGGCCCGCTCGCGGTCTACGCGGGGATGCTGGGCTACCCCACCCGCGGGGTCGCCCTGGCCGTCGTCGGCGGGCTCTTCGTCGCGGCAGCCATGGCCAACTCGTCGTCGCGGACCAACGGTCTCGATGGCGCCCTGCGCTTCCTGCTCGTCCAGCCCTATGGTCGGGTGGTCGTCGCCTTCATGGCCCTGGGGTTTGCGGCCTTCGGGGTCTACTCGTTCTTTCGGGCGCGGCACGCGGACGTATGACGGGGGCCCGGCCCTAACGGCCGTAGTCCACGGGGAGCACCTCGAGGCGGTCGATCGGGAACGGCTCGTGCTGGCCGTCGCCGCTGCCGTTGAGCGACTCCCACCCGCTGCCGGCACCGAGCAGCCTCGGGTAGGGGTCGGCCGTGAACGCCGAGGCGTTCTCCGCGCGGAAGCTCACGGCCCCGCTGGTGTCCCACACCACCAGGCCGAACTCCTGGGCCGCGCGGGCGATGGTCCGGGCCGTCCGGGTCAGGCGGAGGGAGTCCAGGTCGAGATCGGCGGGAAGCCGCAGTCGCTGGCCCTGGCGCAGCACCGACAGACCGCGGGGGTTGCGGCCGTCCGAGCGCACCGCGGGCCACGAGTGGGTCGGGGCGGGTGCGGCATACGGGACGGCCACCCCCACGACATGGTCGATGTGCCCACGGCGCAGCTCCTCGGCCCGGACGAGTCCACCGGCGAAGGGAAGCCCGGTGGCCGTCGTGCCGAGGGGGAACGGAAAGACCCCGTCGCTGCGCGAGGCGCCCCGGATCGACCCCCCGCCGCACGCCGTCCACGTCCCGTCCGGCCCGCGGGACAGGCGCCACAGGTCGGTGTAGCGGTCCGTGGCGGGGTCGTGCAGCGCCGCCTCGTGGTCGCTGCCGCCCGCCGGACGCAGGTCGTCCGGGATGCGCAGGCCCCGCAGCGAGGAGACGACGCGAGGGTCCAGCCGGCACCCGGGGGCCGCGCGGACGTCGTGGACCGGGTCGTTTGCGGTGGTGGTCACGAGTGGTGGCGTGTAGTCGTGCGTGTTGAGGGTGACGTTGGGCAGGCCTGGTCGGCCATGCTCGACGGCGGCGACCCGCAGGTCGCGGACGATGGCGGCGCTGTCGGCAGCCGTGGGGGTGGACGCGGGCAGCGGGGTGTACCAGAACGAGGACGCGGCGAACACGCGCTGGGGGACGGGCGTGCGACCAGCCGCCGGCGCCGGCCCAGCGCCGGCGGATCCTGACCCCTCCGTCGTCGTGGGGCCGGACGAGCATGCGCCGAGCGGTGCGCAGAGCAGCGCGGCGAGGGTCAGGCCGACGGTGAGGGCTGCGCGCGGCGGCATACGGCTCCCGTCTGGCCAGTCCTGGGCCATGGAGGTGAGGCCACGGACCACCCTGCGTCGAGTGGCCCGCCCCGAGCTGGTGGGCGGCGGGCCCGGGAGCGAGCGCTCCCGGGCCATGCTCGCCAGGCGTAGGCCGGGTCGGGCTTGAACCGACGACCGACGGATTATGAGTCCGCTGCTCTGACCGACTGAGCTACCGGCCCTGGGTCCGACGAGGGACCCCTCACCCTACCGTCACCGTCGGTGCGACCCCGCGTCGGGACAAGCGTCACCCACCATGGCTCGACCCAACCCCCATCATCGGCAGGCTTACGCTAAGTCAGCGAAGATCGTTCAAGGATTGGGCTGTGCGGGTGATAAGTCCCGCACTTGCGGTCATTCATGGTTACAGAATGTGTACTCCCTCTCGCTCACGAAGGTGGTCGCATGCCTGCCTCCCCCTCCTCACCAGGCTCATCTCGGGGTCGACCGGTCCCACCCCTCCTCCCCGGCCGGCGCCTCGGCCGACCACCACGCCCAAGGTCGTGAACCCGGACCCACGTCTCGTCCACACCGTCCCGGCGGTCGCGACGTCCGTGCACGCCCCCACGCTGCCGCTGCGCACGACCCCCGCGTGGCACCTCGCGCGCCGCGCGGCCCAGGCCCCCACAGCGGCCATCGTCGCCGACATCGAGCGGCTGGGCACGAGGGCGTGGATCAACCAGCAGCTCGACCCGGCGTCGATCCCCGACACGACGTGGGACGGCCTCGTCCAGCGCTGCTTCCCGTGGCTCAACCTGACCAACAAGCAGGTGCAGGACCTGACGGGAGGCGGCTTCCGTGGCAGCCCCGTCATGGCCCACGCCAACGCCGCGCGGCCGTTGTTCACCCACCGGGTTCTCTGGGAGAACGTCGTCACGATGTGGGGCGACCTGCTCTACGTCCCCTACCGCAGCAAGGCGGACAGCTTCACCCTCGAGTACGACTGGAAGGTCCTGCGTCGCCACGCCTTCGGGCGGTATGCCGACCTCCTGCACGCCGCCGTCACGCATCCCGCGATCCTCAACAACCTCGACAACGACGTCAGCTCCAGGGACAACCCCAACGAGAACCTCGGCCGGGAGATCCTCGAGCTCTACACGGTCGGGGTCGGGACCTACACGGAGACCGATGTCCGGCAGTCCGCCCTGATGCTGACGGGACACTCGGTCGACTGGGGCACCCGCGACTACGTGTACCACCCCGGGGCCCACCACGTGGGGCCGATCACGGTCATGGGCTTCAGCCACGCCAACGCCACGTCCGCCGGCGGACCGACGGCGCTGCGCGCCTACACGGACTACCTGGCGCGTCACCCGGCGACCGCGCGTCGCCTCGCCCGCGTGATCGCCACGAGGTTCGTGTCGGACACGCCGAGCGACGCCCTGGTGCAGACCCTCGCCTCGACCTACCTGGCGTCGGACACGGCGATCGTGCCGGTGCTCCGGCGCCTCTTCGACCACCCTGAGTTCTGGGCGTCGGTCGGCCACAAGTGGTCCCGGCCGGCCGAGCTCGCCGCCAAGGCCGTGCGTGCCTCCAAGCCCACCGGGTACTCCTTCGCGCAGCCCATCACCGCGAACCCGTGGGCCATGAGCAACTACTTCTGGTTCCTCTACCAGTGCGGTCACGCACCGCGCGACTGGCCGCGCGTGGACGGCTACCCGGACGACGCCGACGCGTGGCGCAGCACCATCGCCACGCTGTCGTCCTGGAACGTCATGCACGCCCTGGCCTGGGGATGGGGCGACGGGCCGACCTACCCGGACGAGCCGGACCAGGACCCCGGCCAGGGCCTCCCGCACTGGCACACCGCCCTCGGCGTCAAGGAGGGCGACAACGTCCTGGCGACGGCGCGGCGCATCACCTTCGCCCTGACGGGCTACGTCTGGCGGGACGAGGACATCGCCCCCATCGCGTCCTGGCTGTGCAGCTACGGCGAGCGGCCGGCCACGGCGGGGGACACGCTGCCGGACTACGCGGCCCGCGGCTGGCTGCGCGAGGCCGTGCGCCTGATCCTCGCCAGCCCCTACTCCTTCCTGCGCTGATCGGAGAGCACCGTGAGCACCCCCCGCAGCACGTCGACGGTCGCGGCCGACCGTCACGCACCCCTGGTCCATGAGGACCTGGTCACCCCGATGCACCATCACGACGAGTCACGCAATCACCTCGTGGTGCGCACCGAGGACGGGCCTCGGGTCATGTCGGCGGCCGACGCGGCGTCATACATCGCCCACGTCCGTCCCCCAGCCTGTCCGCACGAGGTGACCGAGGCAGCCGGCTGGCGCGGGCCGGTGCGGCGCCGCACCGTCCTGCAGGGCGCGGCCCTCGGCCTCGGGGCGCTGCTGGCGGAGTCCGCCGTGCCGCGCTACGCCTTCGCCGAGACGGCGACCCAGCGCGACCTGCTCGTGGTCATCTTCATCCGTGGTGGGGCCGACGGGCTCTCGCTCGTCCCGCCCGTCCAGGACAGCGCCTACCTCGCGGCCCGACCGACCATCCGGGTCACCGCGTCCCAGGCCCTGCCGCTGGGCGGCGCGGTGGGGCTCAACCCCGCGATGACGGGCCTCAAGGCGCTCTACGACGCGGGGGACCTCGCGGTCGTGCTCGGCGCGGGCAACCCGGCGGTGCGGCGTTCTCACTTCGAGGACATGAACGCCATGGAGTGGGCGGCCCCCGCCAACATGCGTTCGGGGTGGCTCGCCCGGCACCTCACCAGCAGCGGACCCACGACCGGGACCATCCGGGCGATCACCCGGGGGTCCCAGGTCGCCCTGTCGCTCAGCGCCCCCAGCATGGAGACCCCCGCGGTCGCCGAGCTGGCGAGCTTCGGGCTGCAGCCGACCTACACCAAGGACGGCGTCACCCGGGAGCGCATCACCGCCATCGTCGACCAGATGTATGCCCGCGCCGGCGGCGGTGCCGCCCTCACCGCGCGCTCCACGCTCGACGCCGTCGCCCGCCTCGCGGACCAGCGCGCGATCGCCGCCGAGGGCAGGTACGTGCCGGCCAACGGCGCCGCCTACCCCGACACGACCTTCGGCAAGGGCATGCGCGACGTCGCGCAGATCGCCAAGGCGGGCAAGGGGCTGGAGGTCGCCTGCATCGACAACGACGACTGGGACATGCACCGCAACCTCGGCGTCGCGCAGGACACCAACGGGTGGATGTGGCGTCGCGCCGCCGACCTGTCGGCCGGGATCACCGCCCTGCGCGCCGACCTCGGTGACCTCTGGCAGCGCACGACCGTGGTCACGATGAGCGAGTTCGGCCGCCGCGTCCAGGAGAACGGCGACCAGGGCCTGGACCACGGGCACGGCAACGTCATGTTCGTGGCCGGCGGGGGAGTCAACGGCGGCAAGGTCTACGGCACGATGCCCTCGCTCGCTCCGGCCAACCTCGTGCAGGGCGACGTCCCCATCACCACGGACTACCGGCAGGTGCTCAGCGAGGTCGTCGGGGGGCGACTGCTCAACGGCGGCAACCTCGCGACGATCTTCCCGGGCTTCACCCCCAGCGCGACCCCGCTCGGCGTCGTCTGAGGTGCTCGCACGGTGTGTCGTTCACCCGGAAGGCCTGGCGTCTCCAGGAATGATGGGGCATGATTGACGACGCAGCGTGACCAAAGCTCTCCTGGGTCCCGAGGTCGTTGGGGAAGACGTCCCTCGCACACAGGAGGTCCGGATGTCCGTTGCAGCCGATCTGCACAGGGGCGGCGACGCCACCCCGACGACGCGAGGCGTGGTGTTCATCCATAGCGCCTCTACTGCGATGTGCCCGCACGTGGCCTGGGCGCTCGAGGGTGTCCTCGGCACCGCGGTGACCCTCGACTGGACGAGCCAGCCTGCTGACGCGCGCCTCCGGCGCACCGAGGTCAACTGGGTCGGGCCGGCGGGCACCGGGGCCGCCCTCGCCAGCGCGCTGCGCGGCTGGGACTCGCTGCGCTACGAGGTGACCGAGGACCCGAGCCCCGGGTGCGACGGCTCCCGGTGGGCGCACACGCCCGACCTCGGCCTGCACCACACATGGATCTGCGCCAGCGGCGACGCCGTCGTCAACGAGGACCGGCTGCGCCACGCGCTGGCCCAGGCGCAGGGCGACCCCCGCGTGCTGGCGGAGATCGTCGACCAGATCCTCGGGGCCCCGTGGGACGCCGAGCTCGAGGCCTACCGCGAGGCCGGCGACGGTGCGCCCGTCCGCTGGTTGCACAAGGTCGGCTGACCGGAGCGTCACCTGGGCGGTGTGCGCGCCCGGGTGACCGAGACCGTATGCCGAGGGCCCGGCCGCTCCCGTGGTGGGAGGGGCCGGGCCCTCGCTGCTGCCATCCCGCAGTCACGGTCGCGGCAGCGGCGCCACGAGTGCTCAGCCGTGGCTCTTGATCACGAGTGCGACATTGGCCCCGCCGAACCCGAAGGAGTTGTTGAGCGCGGCCAGGTCGCCCTCCGGCAGGGTGCGCGCCGTGCCGGTGACGACGTCCAGGTCGATCTCGGGGTCCTGGGACTCCAGGTTGATCGTCGCCGGGATCGTGCGGTCCCGCAGCGCCAGCACGGCCAGGATCGTCTCCAGGGCGCCGGCGGTGCCGAGGAGGTGGCCGGTCATGGACTTGGTGGCCGTGACGGCGATATCGGCGGTGTGCTCCCCGAACGCCCGGTGGATGGCCCGGGTCTCGGCGACGTCGCCGACCGGGGTCGAGGTGGCGTGCGCGTTGACGTGCACGATGTCCGTGGTGGTCAGGCCCGCGTCCTCGATGGCCTCGACCATGGCGCGGGCGGCGCCGCGTCCCTCGGGCTCCCCGGCCGTGATGTGGTAGGCGTCGGCCGAGGCGCCCGCGCCGGCGATCTCGCCGTAGATGCGGGCGCCACGAGCGGCGGCGTGCTCCTCGGACTCCAGGACCAGCAGTGCGGCGCCCTCGCCGAGCACGAACCCGTCGCGGTCCTTGTCGTAGGGACGCGAGGCGCGCTCGGGCTCGTCGTTGCGGGTCGACAGGGCTTGCATCGCGGCGAACCCGGCGACCGGGAGGGGGTGGATGGCGGCCTCGGTGCCGCCGGCGACGACGACGTCGGCCTTGCCGCTGCGGATGAGGGTGAGGGCCTGGGCGATGCCCTCGGCGCCGGACGCGCAGGCGCTCACCGGCGTGTGGGCGCCTGCGCGGGCGGTCAGCTCGAGCGAGACCGCGGCGGCGGGGCCGTTGGCCATGAGCATCGGGACCGCGAGAGGGAAGACGCGGCGGGGTCCCTTGTCGCGCAGCACGTCCCACTGGTCCAGGAGGGTCTGCACGCCACCGATCCCCGTGCCGAGGCAGACCGCGAGACGCTCGGGCTCGACCTCGGGGGACCCCGCGTCGGCCCAGGCCTCACGCACGGCCACGAGGGCGGCCTGGGTGCTGGGGTCGTTACGACGGACCTCGACCTTGCTGAGGACGTCAGCCGTGGGGACGGCCAGGGTCGCGGCGAAGGTGACCGGCAGCTGGTGCTGCGCGACCCAGTCGTACGGCATGGGGCGGGCGCCGGAACGGCCCGCGAGGATCGCGTCCCAGGTGTCCTGGACGTTACCGCCGACGGGCGTCGTGGCACCGAGACCGGTGACGACGACGCGGCGGCTGCTCGAGGTGGTCATCTCGCTGCTCCTTGGTCGGTGAGGTGGGGGCCGGACGGGGCGGGCCGGGCGTCCAGCCGCGGCTCGCCCCGTCCGGAGGCGGGTGCGCCTCGGGTCAGCCCTGGGCCCCGTTGATGTAGGACACGGCGTCGCGCACCGTCTTGAGGTTCTTGACCTCGTCGTCGGGGATGCGGACGCCGAACTTCTCCTCGGCGTTGACCACGATGGTCATCATCGACAGGGAGTCGATGTCGAGGTCCTCGGTGAAGGACTTGTCCATCTGGACCTCGGCCGCGTCCAGGCCGGTCTCCTCGTTGACGATCTCGGCCAGGCCCTGGAGGATCTCGTTCTCGTTCATGGCCATCTCAGGCTCCTTACTCGGTTGCTCCGACCGTGCGGTGCGGAGGGTGGGATGGTGCGGGCTGACCCGATGGGTCCCGTCGGGCCGCGGGGTACTGGGGGAGGCGCCGGGCGCCACGGTCACGGCAGGACGACGACCTGCGCGGCATAGACCAGACCGGCGCCGAAGCCGATCTGCAGCGCCAGCCCACCGTGCGGTGCCTGGCCCTCGGTCAGCATGCGATCGGTCGCCAGCGGGATCGAGGCGGAGGAGGTGTTGCCCTGGTGCCGGATGTCGTCCGCGACGGGGACGTGCTCCGGCAGCTTGAGCTGCTTGACCAGCGCGTCGACGATGCGGATGTTGGCCTGGTGGGGGATGAAGGCGTCCAGGTCGCCGGCCGTGATCCCGGCCGCGTCCAGGGCCTCCCGGCAGACGGGAGCCATCGCGTAGACCGCCCACCGGAACACGCTCTGGCCCGCCATCGTGAGGTAGGACCACGGCATCGCGTCGCGGGGGCTCTGCTCCTCGAGGCTGCCGACGTGCGCGTGGTCGCGCAGGTCCACCCAGGAGTACTTGTTGCGGATGACGTCCCAGTCCTCGCCCTTGGAGCCCCACACGGTGGGTCCGATGCCCGGGAAGTCCGACGGCCCCACGACGGCGGCGCCGGCGCCGTCGCCGAAGATGAAGGCCGTGCCGCGGTCGTGCTTGTCGGTGAAGTCCGAGAGCTTCTCCACCCCGATGACGAGGACGAACTCGGCAGTGCCGCCGCGGACCATGTCGTTGGCCAGGCCGATGCCGTGGCAGTAGCCCGCGCAGGCCGCCGACAGGTCGAAGGCCGCCGCGGGCGTCGCGCCGATGCGGTGGGCCACGGCCGCGGCGGCGCTCGGCGTCTGGAAGGGGTGCGTCACGTTGGCGACGATGACGGCACCGAGCTGGTCGGCGCCGACGCCGGCCTTGGTGAGCGCGTCCTCGGCTGCGGCGCAGCTCATGTCGATCACGGACTCGTCCTCGCGGGCCCAGCGACGCTCCTCGATCCCCGACCGGCTGCGGATCCACTCGTCGGACGAGTCGATCCACTGGCAGACCTCGTCGTTGGTGACGACACGCTCGGGGCGATAGCCCCCGACGCCCCAGATGCGGGCGTGGGCGGCGCCGGAGCGCTCGGTGATGGTGGGCCTGGTCATGCGCTCGCTCCTTGGGTCGCCGCCTCGCCGTGCTCGCGGATCATCCGGTGCGCGGCCTCGAGGTCGTCGGGCGACTTCAGCGCCAGCAGCTCCACGCCGGGCATGGACCGCTTGGCCAGACCCACGAGGGTGCCGGCCGGGGGGATCTCGATGAGCCCGGTCACGCCCTGCTCGACCATCGTCTGCATGCACAGGTCCCAACGGACCGGGCTCGCGACCTGGCTGACCAGCCGCTGCAGCACCTCGCGACCGTCCCGCACGATCTGGCCGTCCTTGTTGGAGACGATCGGCACCCTGGCGTCATGGCTGGTCACGCCACGGGCGAGGACCTCGAGGCGAGCCTGCGCAGGAGCCATGTGCTCGGTGTGGAAGGCCCCGGCGACGGGCAGGGGGATGACCCGGGCCTTGGCCGGCGGGTCCGCCTTGAGGGCCTCGAGCTGCTCCAGGGTGCCCGCCGCGACGGTCTGCCCACCGCCGTTGACGTTGGCCGGCGTCAGCCCGTGACGCTCGAGGGTGGTCCGCACCTCGTCCGCCTCGCCCCCCAGGACCGCGGTCATGCCGGTGGGGGAGACGGCAGCGGCCTTCGCCATACCGGCTCCGCGCTCGCGCACGAAGACCAGGGCCTGCTCGGCGGTCAGGACGCCGGCGGCGCAGGCCGCGGTGATCTCACCGACCGAGTGGCCGCTGCCCAGTCCGATGGCCGGGTAGCCGGCCGAGGGGTGCTCGAAGAGCGCCAGGAGGCTCAGCAGGCCGGCGCCGACGATGAGCGGCTGCGCGACGTCGGTCTCGGTGATGGTGGGCTTGTCCGACTCGGTGCCGTGGGTGACCAGGTCGGTGCCGGCGACCGCGGAGAACCACTCCAACCGGTCGCGGAATCCGGAGAGCTCCAGCCAGGGGGCGAGGAAACCGGGGGACTGGGAGCCCTGTCCAGGGCACACGATCGCTAGCACCCGACCACTCTCCCCCGAAGCGGCCACCGGCGCCGTGCCGGAACGGCACGAGAATCGGTCTGGTTCCTTGGAGGATTCCTACAAAGCAGGGTCGTATGCCGGAACCTCCCGCGGGAGGGGCCTGCGCTCGCTCATCGCCAGGACTGCGGCGCCGCAGCGCCCAGCCGACCGAGCGCCAGCGCCAGCCGGACCGTGAAGGCGTCCCGGGACGAGGTGAGGTCCTGGCCCGTCACCTGCGCGATCCGCCCGAGGCGGTAACGGACCGTGTTGGGGTGGACGAACAGCACCCGGGCGGTCGCCTCGAGGCTCGCCTCGTCGAGGTACGCCGCTGCCGTCTCGAGCAGGCCGCCCCCGCTGTCGACGAGGGGGCGGTGGATGCGCTCGAGCAGCGCCCGGCGGGCGTGGTCGTCCCCCGCGAGCACGCGTTCGGGGAGCAGGTCCGAGGCGGCGACGGGGCGCGGCGCGTCCGGCCAGGCCCGGGCCGCGGCCAGGCCGGACAGGGCGGCCCTCGCCGAACGTCCGGAGGCGAACAGGTGCGGGACGGTGGGCCCGAGCACCACCGGCCCGTCGCCGAAGTAGGCCAGGAGCCGGCCGGCCGCGTCGGCGACGTCGCCGGTGCCACCCAGGATGACCACGAGGTGGCGCCCCTGGACCGCGCTCAGCGCCTCGACGTGCAGACGTCCGGCCGCTCGCCGCACCGCGTCGATCACCGCCGCGGTGTCCTCGTGCGGGCTCAGCCCCGCCACGACCGTCACGTGCCGGATCGACCCCCACCCGAGCGCGGTGGCGCGCGAGCGCAGCGAGTTGTCGGCCTCACCACGGATGACGGCGTCCACCACCAGGGACTCCAGCCGGGCGTCCCAGGCACCCCGCGACTCGGCGGCCTCGGCATACACCTGGGCGGCGGCGAAGGCCACCTCCCGGCTGTAGCGCAGCACCGCCTCGCGCAGGGCGGGCTCGTCGCCGGCGACAGCCAGTCCCTCGACCTCCTCCTCGACCACCCCCACGACCGACCGGACCAGGTCCAGGGTCTGGGCGAGCGAGACCGACCGCGTCAGCTCGCGCGGTGCCGTGCCGAAGACATCTGCGGTGACCATCGGGGGCGCCGTGGGGTCGCGCAGCCAGCCCAGGAAGCTGCCGATGCCGGCCTGGGCGACCAGCCCGACCCAGCTGCGGTCCTCCGCGCTGAGCGAGCGGTACCACTCGTGCTGCGCCTCGATGCGGGTCGTGGCGGCGGTCGCCAGGCGTCCGGCGCTGTCCTGGACCCGCTGCAGGGTGGCGGGTGAGGGGGCCGGGCGGGGGGAGGGCACGACGGCAGCCTAGTTGTATGACGCCGACAAGCCGTCACGCGGACGGCGGACGTTCACCCGGTGGCCGGGCGACGGTCGCCTGCCAGGGCTAGCGTGCACGCCCATGAAGCGAACCACCACCCTCGCGGCCGTCGTCCTCGCGGCGGCCCTGCTGCCCGTCAGCGCCTCGATGTCCTCCGCCAGCCCGGCCGGGTCCGGTGCCGCGCGCCCGTCGGCCGATGACGACTCGCGCTCGGCGGACCATCGCGGCAAGGACCACGGCGGCAAGGACCGCCGCTACACCGACGCCAAGGGCATGCCGTCGCCGCTCGTGGTCGCGCACCGCGGCGCGTCCGGCTACCGGCCCGAGCACACGATCGCCGCCTATGAGCTGGCGGTCGCGATGGGCGCCGACTACATCGAGCCCGACCTGGTGATGACCAAGGACGGTCAGCTGGTCGACCGGCACGAGCCCGAGATCTCCGGCACCACCGACGTCGCCGCGCACCCCGAGTTCGCGTCCCGCAAGACCACCAAGAAGCTCGACGGCGTCGACGTCACCGGTTGGTTCACCGAGGACTTCACGCTGGCCGAGCTGCGCACCCTGCGCGCCAAGGAGCGTCTGGCCACCGTGCGTCAGCGCAACACGATCTACGACGGGATGTACCAGGTCCCGACCTACGAGGAGGTGCTCCAGCTGCGCGAGCGCCTGTCGCGCCAGTACAACCGCACCATCGGCATCATCCCCGAGATCAAGCACTCCACGTACTTCCACGCCAAGGGCCTCAACCCCGAGCCGGTGGTCGTGCAGCTCACCGAGAGGTACGGCCTCAACAAGCGCAACGCGCCCATGTGGATCCAGTCCTTCGAGATCACCAACCTCAAGGACCTGCGCTTCCGCCACGGCTACAAGGCGAATTCGACCTTTCTCGCATGGACCGGGACCGGCCCGCTGGACGGCCCCTACGACCTGGTGTCGCGCGGCGACAAGCGGCTCTACCAGGACTGGATGACGCCGAAGGGCCTCAAGGAGATCTCCCGCTTCGCCAACGGCATCGGGCCGGAGAAGTTCTTCGTCATCCCCAAGAAGGCCGACGGCACCCTCGGCCAGCCCACGTCCTTGGTCGGCGACGCCCACCGGCTCGGGCTTAAGGTCATCCCCTGGACCTTCCGCAACGAGAACCAGTTCATGGCCAAGGACTTCCAGAACGGCACCAACCCGGCCGACTACGGCAAGGCGGTCCAGGAGCAGGTGACCTATCTGCGCACCGGGCTCGACGGGCTGTTCACGGACAACCCCGACACCGGCGTCGTCGCGCGCGACGTCCTCTGGGGTCGTCTCTAGCCGCCACCTCCGACAGCCCGCGGCCGGCGCCGAGTGGCCGGCCGCGCCGAGGGGTCGCGAAGTCACGCGACACGCCGTGAGACGCGGATCTGCGCCCCCTCGGCGGGACACCGCAGCAGACGTGAGGGCCTGGTCCACGTGGACCAGGCCCTCACGATCTCGGGGCGGGGAGGGGGCGGGGGGCGCCCGTCAGGCGTCGCCGCCCGCGTTGCCGCTGGTGCCCGCCGTGACGTCCGTCAGGCGGTACTTGTCCATCGCCTCCTGGGCGACCGAGCGCTCCACCACACCCTGCTTCGCGAGCGCCGCGAGGGTCTGCACGACGATGGACGGGCCGTCGATGTGCAGGTGGCGACGAGCCGCGGCCCGCGTGTCGGAGAAGCCGAAGCCGTCGGCACCCAGCGTGAAGTAGTCGCCCGGCACCCACGCGCGGATCTGATCCTGCACCGCGCGCATGTAGTCGGACACCGCCACGACCGGGCCCGGACGACCCTTGAGCGCCGTCGTGACATAGGCCTCGGGAGCGTCCTGCGAGGGGTTGAGGAAGGCCTGCTTGTCGACCGCCAAGCCGTCCCGGCGCAGCTCGTTCCACGAGGTCACCGACCACACGTCGGCGGCCACGCCCCAGTCCTTGGCGAGCAGCTCCTGCGCCTCGAGGGCCCACGGGACCCCGACGCCCGACGCGAGCAGCTGGGCCCGCTTGTCGCCCGCGTCACCGGCGTCCTCGGCCTCCTTCAGGAGGTACATGCCCTTGAGCAGGCCCTCGACGTCCAGACCCTCGGGCTCGGCCGGCATGACGATCGGCTCGTTGTAGACCGTCAGGTAGTAGATGACGTCCTCGGCGTTCTCGCCGTACATCCGGCGCAGACCGTCCTGCATGATGTGCGCGATCTCGTAGGAGTAGGCCGGGTCGTAGTGCACGACCGCCTCGTTGGTCGAGGCCAGCAGCGGGGAGTGCCCGTCCATGTGCTGCGTGCCCTCGCCGGTGAGCGTCGTCTTGCCGGCCGTGGCGCCGATCAGGAAGCCGCGGGTGAGCTGGTCCGCGGCGGCCCAGATGGAGTCACCGGTGCGCTGGAAGCCGAACATCGAGTAGAAGACGTACATCGGCACCATCGGCTCGCCGTGCGTCGCGTATGACGTGCCCGCCGCCGTGAACGCCGCCAGCGACCCGGCCTCGTTGATGCCGAGGTGCAGGATCTGACCGTTCTTGGCCTCGCGGTAGGCCAGCATCAGCTCGTGGTCGACGGGGGTGTAGTTCTGCCCGTGCGGGTTGTAGATCTTGATCGTCGGGAAGAACGAGTCCATGCCGAAGGTGCGGGCCTCGTCGGGGATGATCGGCACGACGCGTTGGCCGAACTCCTTGTCGCGCATGAGGTCCTTGAGCAGCCGGACCCACGCCATGGTCGTGGCGATGGTCTGCTTGCCCGAGCCCTTCTTGACCGTCGCGTAGGCCTTGTCCTCCGGCAGCTTGAGGGCCTTGCCGGGGTCGCGTCGCGACGGCAGACCGCCACCCAGCTCCTTGCGCCGCGTCCTCATGTAGGCGATGCGGTCGTCGTCCATGCCGGGGTGGTAGTACGGCGGCTGGTAGGGGTCGTCCTCGAGCACCTTGTCGGCGACGGGGATCTCGAGCCGGTCGCGCAGGTCCTTGAGGTCGTCGAGAGCGAACTTCTTCATCTGGTGCGTCGCGTTGCGGCCTGCGAAGTGCTGCCCGAGGAAGTAGCCCTTGATCGTGTGGGCGAGGATGACGGTCGGCACGCCGGTGGTCTCGGTCGCGGCCTTGTAGGCGGCGTAGACCTTCGTGTAGTCGTGGCCGCCACGGGTGAGACGCCATACCTCGTCGTCCGACCAGCCCTCGACCATCTTGGCCGTGCGCGGGTCGCGACCGAAGAAGTGCTCCCGGACGTAGGCGCCGTCGTTGGCCTTGAAGGTCTGGAAGTCGCCGTCCGAGGTGGTGTTCATGAGGTTGACCAGGGCGCCGTCGCGGTCGGCCGCGAGCAGCGGGTCCCAGCCGCGGCCCCAGACCACCTTGATGACATTCCACCCGGCCCCGCGGAAGAAGCTCTCGAGCTCCTGCATGATCTTGCCGTTGCCGCGGACGGGGCCGTCGAGGCGCTGCAGGTTGCAGTTGACGACGAAGGTGAGGTTGTCGAGCTCCTCGTTGGCCGCCCACTGCAGCGCACCGCGGGACTCCACCTCGTCCATCTCGCCGTCGCCGAGGAAGGCCCACACGTGCTGCTGCGAGGTGTCCTTGATGCCGCGGTTGTGCAGGTAGCGGTTGAACTGCGCCTGGTAGATCGCGTTCATCGGACCGATGCCCATGGACACCGTCGGGAACTCCCAGAAGTCGGGCATCTGGCGGGGGTGCGGGTAGGACGGGATCCCCCGGACCGTGCCGTCCACGACGTGCGAGTGCTCCTGGCGGAAGCCGTCGAGCTGGGCCTCGTCGAGGCGCCCCTCGAGATAGGCGCGGGCGTACATGCCGGGGGAGGCGTGGCCCTGGAAGAAGATCTGGTCGCCGCCGCCGGGGTGGTCCTTGCCGCGCCAGAAGTGGTTCATCCCGACCTCGTAGAGCGTCGCGGCGGATGCGTAGGTCGAGATGTGGCCGCCCACGCCGATGCCGGGGCGCTGGGCACGGTGCACCATCATCGCGGCATTCCACCGCAGCAGGCGGCGGTAGCCGCGCTCCGTGGTCTCGTCGCCCGGGTACCAGGGCTCACGCTCGGGCGGGATGGTGTTGACGTAGTCCGTGGACGTCAGCGAGGGGACGCCGACCTGGCGCTGGCGGGCCCGCTCCAGGAGCTTGAGCATGACGTAGCGGGCACGCTGCCGACCGCCCTCGTCGATGATCCCGTCGAGCGACTCGATCCACTCCTGCGTCTCCTCCGCGTCGATGTCGGGGAGCTGGTTCGGCAGTCCGTTGATGATCGGACCGACACCATCGCGTGCCACCACGCCTGTGTCCTTTCCTAGAGGAACCTCCCGGCGCACCTCGGATCTGGGCGCCGGGCGGGACGATCGCCCCCATCCTCCACCCAAGATGGGGTGCAGGTCACACCGTGGGCCGTTTGCCGGAAGGGCGAGCCCATTTGGCGGGGATCGGGCCGTGCAAAATCAGGCCGCCGTCGTCTCGTCGATCCGGTCGGGACGGCTGTATGCCGTGAACCGGGGCGGCCGGACGAAGGCCGCGAGGGTGACCCCCACGTCCCTGGCGAGGTCGACCGCCAGGGACGAGGGCGCCGACACGGCCGAGAGCACGGGGACCCCCGCCATGGCGGCCTTCTGCGTCAGCTCGAAGCTCGCCCGCCCGCTGACCTGCAGCACGTGACCGGTCAGGGGGAGCAGACCCTCGCGCGCCGCGGCCCCCAGGACCTTGTCGACCGCGTTGTGCCGCCCTACGTCCTCGCGGACGAGCAGCGCCTCGCCCCCGGGGGTGAACAGGCCCGCGGCGTGGACGCCGCCCGTCCTGTCGAAGGCCCCCTGGTGCTCGCGCAGCCTGTCCGGCATACGGACCAGGTCCGTCGCCCGGACGCGGACCGGGTCCGCGGCCACGTCGTGGGGGAGGCGGGTGCGGATGGCGTCGATCCCGGCCTTGCCGCAGACCCCGCAGGAGCTGGTGGTGTAGGTGCTCCGCGTCGCGCTGGTCAGCGCCTCGGCGGACCCGGCCCCGTCGCGCAGCGTCACGTCGACGACGTTGTAGGTCGGGGAGCCGTCCTCGCCCTCGTCCAGGCAGTGCATGAGCCCCAGGACGTCGTCGGCCGCCGCGATGACCCCCTCGGTGACCAGGAAGCCGATCGTCAGGTCGAAGTCGTCCCCGGGCGTACGCATCGTGACCGCGACGACCTCGCCGTGGACCCGGATCTCGAGCGGCTCCTCGACGGCGAGCGTGTCGGGGCGCGGTCGCACCGACACGCCCGGGCCGTCCGTCCCGGCCTGGCCGTCCTGCCCGCCCTCGTCCACCACGAAGCGGGTCGCCGGCACCCTCGTCGTCACGCGTCCCATGCCTGCCAGCGTACGCCGCAGCCGCCCCCGCCTGGGCGAGCGTCCTTGCCATGCGGCCTGCGATTGGGTGGACTAGGCCTCACGACCTCATCGTGGGGCCGTGATCGGAGCGTCCCCCCGGACGCGCCGGATCCGGACGGAAGGACCAGGACGACAGTGACGACGACCGCGGAAGCGGCCGCTGCGGCAGCCCATCTGACCAAGCTGGGGCTCGTCGAGGGCGCGGTGGTGCAGGAGCTCGGCTTCGATGACGACGTCGACCTCGACCTGCGCGACCGCATCATGGACCACATCGGTGCTGACCTCGCCGACGAGGATCACGGCGACGTGGTCGACGCGGTGCTCTTCTGGCACCGCGACGGCGACGGGGACCTCGTCGACGCGATCGTGGACGGCCTGACCGACCTCGACGACCAGGGCTTCATCGTGCTGATGACCCCGCGGGCCGGCCGGGGCGGGCACGTCGACCCGGCCGAGATCGCCGAGGCTGCGACCACCGCCGGCCTGCACGTCTCCGGCGCGCTCACCGGCTCGGCGGACTGGACCGGCACCCGCCTGGTCCCGCCGCGCGCCAAGAAGAAGTAGCCCCGCCGCGCGCCGGGGCGGTCGACGTACGGCACCGTCCCGTCGCTGAGTTGCGCTCGGGGCGCGGGTTGACAGACTGGGGCCATGAGCGACTCCCAGACCGCACCGTCGGTGGGCTCCGAGGCCCCCGACTTCACCCTCAAGAACCAGTTCGGCGAGGACGTGACCCTGTCCTCCTTCCGCGGCTCCAAGAACGTCGTGGTCGTCTTCTACCCCTTCGCCTTCTCCGGGATCTGCACCGGCGAGCTCTGCGAGATCCGCGACAACATCGCCGGCTTCCAGGGCGAGGACGTGCAGGTCCTCGCCGTCTCGTGCGACCCGATGTTCACGCTGCGGGCGTGGGCCGAGGACCAGGGCTACGACTTCCCGCTGCTGTCCGACTTCTGGCCGCACGGCAAGGTCGCCCAGGACTACGGCGTCTTCCTCGAGGGCGGTGGCCTGGCCAAGCGCGGCACCTTCCTCGTGGACCAGGACGGCAAGGTCGCCTGGACGCTGGTCAACGAGCCGGGCGAGGCGCGCGACTTCAGCGGCTACCACGAGGCGCTGGAGGCCCTCCGCACCCGCTGACCTACCGGGGGTAGGGGCATCGACCGGCCTTCGTCCCCCAGGTCGATGATCCCGCCGGGGGCAGGGGCATCAGCCGGGCTTCGTCCCCCAGGTCGATGATCCCGCCCCCGGTAGGCCGCGAGCCGTGGCGCGTCCGCACTCCTCGGCCCTGGCACAATGGGCGACCGCGACGGCCGACGGGTCGTCGCGACGGGGCCTGTAGCTCAGCTGGTAGAGCACTGCGTTTACACCGCAGCCGTCGTCGGTTCGAACCCGGCCGGGCCCACATGGACAGCGCCGCGACCGACGGCCACCGCACCCCCTCGCTCGCCGAGGTCCTCGAGGTGCTGCGTGGCCTCTACCCAGAGGACACCGCCCAGTCGTGGGACCAGGTGGGGCTGGTGACCGGCGACCCCGACCAGCCCGTCAGGTCGGTCCTCCTGGCCGTGGATCCCACGCTCGACGTCGTCGACGAGGCCCGCGACCTGGGTGCCGACCTACTGGTCACGCACCACCCCCTGCTGCTGCGGGGCGTGCACAGCGTGGCCACCACGACGGCCAAGGGCGCCGCGATCACCCGGCTCGTCGTCGCGGACGTCGCGCTCTACTGCGCCCACACCAGCGCGGACGTCGCCGACGCCGGCGTCTCGCCGGCCCTGGCCGACGCGCTCGGCCTGCTCGACGTGGAGCCGCTGGCCGTCGAGGAGGGCCAGCGGCTCGGACGCGTCGGACGGTTGGCCCGGCCGACGACGCTGAGGTCGCTGACCGAGCACTTGGCGCACGCGCTGCCGCCGACCCCCGTCGGCATCCGGGTCTCGGGCCCGGCCGACGCCCAGGTGGCTCGCGTGGCGGTGCTTGGCGGTGCCGGCGACAGCCTGTTCGACGAGGTCCGCGCGAGCGGGGCCGACGTCTACGTCACCTCGGACCTCAGGCACCACCCGGCCCTGGAGATGCGCGAGGAGGCCCGGGGCGGTGCGCCATACCTCGTGGACGCCGGCCACTTCGCGACGGAGTGGCTGTGGCTCGACGTGGCGCGAGAGGCGCTGCTCCAGGGTCTGTCGGCGCGCGGGGCTACGGTGGAGGCCACGGTGTCGACACGCACGACCGACCCGTGGACCTTCCTCGTCCCCACCGACGGCGGCTGCGACAGCGCCGATCACACCCGCACCCAGGGCGCCGGCCCTGCCCGACCCAAGGAGGACGCCGGTGAAGGCTGAACCCGCACGCCAGTGGCGCCTGCTCGACCTCGCCGAGCTCGACACCCGCCTGGACCAGATCGCCCACCGCCTCCGTTCCTCCGACGAGCAGCGAGCGGTCGACGCCGCCACCCAGCGGCGGCAGGCCCTGGACACCGAGCTCGTGCTCGCCCGCACCGCGGTGAGCGACGTCCAGCGCGAGATCACGCGGGCGGAGGACGAGGTCCAGATGGTCCGCGACCGGATGACCCGCAACCAGGGCCGTCTCGACTCCGGGCAGGGCACGGCCAAGGACCTGCAGGCGCTCCAGCACGAGCTCGAGTCGCTGCGCCGCCGCCAGGGCACCCTGGAGGACCTCGAGCTCGAGGTCATGGAGCGGGCCGAGGAGCACCAGGCCACGCTGGACCGGCTCGAGGCCCGGGCGGCCACGCTCCAGCAGGAGCTCGACGAGGCGACGGCTGCCCGCGACGAGCTGGTCCGCACCCTCGAGGCCGAGCGGGAGCAGGTGACCGGCCGTCGCGAGGGCGTCGCGGCCGGTGTCGGGGATGACCTGCTGGGTCTCTACACCAAGGTGCGGGACCAGGTCGGGGGCGTCGGGGCGGCGGCGCTGCGCCAGCGTCGCTGCGAGGGCTGTCACATGGAGCTCAACAACGTCGACCTCGGCCGCATCCGGGCTGCCGCCGAGGACGAGGTCCTCCGCTGCGAGGAGTGCCGCCGGATCCTCGTGCGCACGGCCGAGTCGGGTCTGTGACGCGGCTCGTCGTCGAGGCCGACGGGGGATCCCGGGGCAACCCGGGGGTCGCGGGCTACGGCGCGTTGGTGCGTGACGGCGCCACCGGCCGGGTGCTCGCCGAGCGCGCGGCGCCGCTGGGCAAGCAGAGCAACAACGTCGCGGAGTACTCCGGCCTCATCGCCGGACTCGAGGCGGCGGCGCGCATCGACCTGGCCGCCGACGTCGAGGTCCGCATGGACTCCAAGCTCGTCGTCGAGCAGATGTCCGGCCGGTGGAAGGTCAAGCACGAGGACATGCGCCGACTGGCCCTCGAGGCGCGCGAGCTGTGCCGCGCGCGGTCGGCTGCCGGCGGGTCGGTGCGCTTCACCTGGATCCCGCGGGCCGACAACACGGCGGCCGACAAGCTGTCCAACGACGGCATGGACGGCCTCACGATCGACAGGTCGTATGCCGAGGGCCCCGGCGCGTCGACCAACGACGGGACCCGGCCGGACGCCGTGAGCGACCGCGCCCCCGGGCAGGCACCCGTCATCGAGGAGGAGGCGGCGGACCGTGAGGACGGCGCCGAGGGGGTGCCCCTGACCGACCGTGAGGTCACCGACCCGGTGCCTGGCGCGGCCCCCGACCTCGGGGTGCCCACCCGCGTCCTGCTGGTGCGCCACGGCCTCACCGACTTCACCGTGCGTGGGCGGCTCGACGGGCGCGGGGGAGAGGACCCAGGGCTCAACCAGGACGGCGTAGCCCAGGCGCAGGCCTGCGCGGACGCCGTGCGGCGGCTCGTCGGGCCGGATGCCCGTGTGCTCACCAGCGGGTTGTACCGCGCCCGCCAGACGGGTGCGGCGATCGCCGCGGCCCTCGACGTCGAGGCCACCGAGGACGACCGGTTCGACGAGCAGGGCCTGGGGGACTGGGACGGGAAGTCCATGGGCCAGGTCGCCGCGCGGTGGCCGGACGAGCTGGCGGCCCTGCGGACCGACCCCGCCTACGCACGCCCCGGGGGAGAGAGCCATGACGAGCTGCGCGAGCGCGTCCTCGCCGGGTGGCGGGAGGTCGTGGCCGCCGGAGGGGCCACCGTGCTGGTCGGGCACCGCAAACCCTTCCTCGTGGTGCTGGCCGAGGTGCTCGGGATCCCGCACGACCGCTTCTGGCGGCTGGCGCTCGCGCCCGGCTCGCTGACCGGCGTCGAGGTGTGGGCCGACGGCAACGCCTCCGTGTCGTTCGTCAACCGGACCTCCCACCTCTGACCCTCTGCCAGGCGTCCACCCGGGCCCATTCGTCACCAATGACGTCTTCGCGGGAGACCATGAACGATCCACTCCCGCCAGAGGTGACCACTCGACGAGCGAGGGGCCCCGCCAGAGGTGACCACTCGACGGGGGAACGGAGGCAGAGGTCCGGCGGTCTGCCTAGCGCGGGGACGTGTCGAGGACGAAGGGGCGTCCGACCCGGGCTGGCGGCTCCAGCGTCACGTCGAAGGTCGCCGAGAGCGCGTCGGCCAGCGCCCGCGGGGTGCGAGGCGTCGTGCCCAGCTCGCAGATCGCCCGCGTGACGAGCCCACGTGTGTGCTTGGCCATGTGGGTGGCGCCGGGCACCCGCACCTGCACCCAGCGCCGTGCGAGCTCCCCCGCGGGAGGCCAGGCTGCGGCATACGTGCTGGACCGGCAGTCCACGACCAGGCCGCTCCCGGCGGCACCGGCGAGCAGCGGCTCGACCCGCGGCCGCCACCACGTCGCCAACGGCCCCAGCGCGCCGAGCCGCACGCCCATCGACAGCCGGTACGGCGCCACGCGGTCGGAGAGGCGCAGCGCGCCGTGCAGCGCGGACTGGACCACGACGAACCTCCGGGCCCGGCGCAGCCCCGCGGCGTCCAGGGACGCGAGGTCGAGCGCGTCGTACAGCACGCCGGCGTAGAGCTCGGACACCGGCACGGCGGGGGCGGTGTCCAGGTGCAGGTTCCGGGCGATCTCGTCGGCGAGCCCCCTCGACACGCCGAGCGTCGCGGGGGCGTCCTCGCGGGCGGACACCCGCTCGAGCTCCCGCGCCACCGCGAGCCGGGAGGGGGTCAGCTCCGGCCACGACAACGACTCGGGGCGCCAGGCCCGGCCCCGGGGGCGGGACGACTTCGACTCCGACGGGGGCAGCAGGATCAGCACCGGGACAGCCTAGGGCCCCCTAGAGTGACGCCCATGGCTGCGACCCGCACGATCCTGACCTCCGCCCCAGGGGGCGACGAGCTTCATCGCGCGTTCGACGCGATCCGCGCCGAGCTCGACGTGCCAGGCGAGTTCCCCGCCGAGGCGCTGGCCGAGGCGGAGCAGGCGGCTGGCCGCGCGGTGCGGGTCGGCGCCGACCTGACCGACCTGCCGTTCATCACCATCGACCCGGCGGGGGCCATGGACCTCGACCAGGCCATGCACCTGGAGCCGGACGGCGCCGGCGGCGTGCGGGTCCGCTACGCCATCGCCGACGTGCCGGCGTTCGTGAGCCCGGACGGCCCGATCGACGCGGAGGCGCGCCGCCGCGGCCAGACCATCTATGCCCCGGACCGGCGCACGCCGCTGCACCCGACGCGGCTCAGCGAGGACGCCGCGAGCCTGTTGCCCGGGGTGGAGCGTCCCGCGTTCGTGTGGGACCTGCGGGTCGACGCGGACGGCGCCGTGCGGCTGGAGTCCCTCGACCGCGCCATGGTGCGCTCCAGCGCGAGGCTCGACTACGAGCAGGTGCAGCGCGACCTCGACGCCGGCACCGCCGACCCGATGCTGGGGCTGCTCCGGCAGGTCGGCCTGGCGCGGCAGGCCCAGGAGCGCGCCCGCGGAGGGGCGAGCCTGCCGATGCCCGAGCAGGAGGTCGAGGGTGACGCCGAGCACGGCTACCGCCTCGTGCTGCGGCCGCTCGCCCCCGTCGAGGACTGGAACGCCCAGATCTCGCTCATGACCGGCATGGCGGCGGCCGAGGTGATGCTCGGCGCCGGCGTCGGGATCCTGCGCACCATGCCGCCGGCCGACGAGCGCGACGTCGCCCGGCTGCGGCGCCAGTGCGCCGCCCTCGGCGTCGCCTGGGGCCCGGACCAGCCGTATGGCGAGATGCTGCAGTCGCTGGACCGCACCGACCCGCGTCACCTCGCGGTGATCCACGCCGCCACGAGCCTGTTCCGGGGCGCGTCCTACACGCCGTTCGACGGCGCCGCGCCGGAGCAGACCCGCCACGCCGCCCTGGCCGCGAGCTATGCCCACGTCACGGCGCCCCTGCGGCGGCTCGTGGACCGGTTCGGCCTCGTGGTCTGCGAGGCTGTTGCGGCGGGCCGCGAGGTGCCGGGCTGGGCCCGGGCCGCTCTCCCGGCTCTGCCCGAGCTCATGCGCTCCTCAGACCGGCGGGCCAAGGCCGTCGAGCGCGCCTGCACCGACGCCGTGGAGGCGTCGGTGCTGGCGCCCCGCGTCGGAGAGACCTTCGCCGCCAGCGTCGTCGACCGGTCGGACAAGGGGCCCGCGCTCGTCCAGCTCGTCGACGTGCCCGTCCTGGCCCCCTGCTCCGGCGATGACCTCGAGCTGGGCAGCACCCTCGAGGTGAGACTGGTCGAGGCCTCGGTCGAGCGCCGCCGGGTGGCCTTCGAGGCGGTGGGCTCCCCGGCATACGGCCGCTAGACTGGCCCCGGGATGAGTCGGTCGGGCGATCGCGTCACCGTCATGGTGCCGAGGAACGTCCGGGCTTCGAAGGGCAAGGTGGTGGCTAACGGCCACCCGGGGCGACCCGCGGGACAGTGCCACAGAGAACAGACCGCCACCCGGCTCCGGCCGTGGTGGTAAGGGTGAAACGGTGGTGCAAGAGACCACCAGCGTCGTGGGTGACCACGGCGGCTAGGTAAACCCCACCTGAAGCAAGCTCAGACAGTGCGCGTCCGAGGGCTGCCCGCCCGAGCGCACGGGTGGAGCGCTCGAGGTGGTCGGCAACGGCCACCCTAGATGGATGATCGCCCATCCCCGGGAGACCGGGGTGGACAGAACCCGGCGTACAGACCGACTCATCCCGCCCACGGGCGAGTCACCGGATCACTACACTGCGTAGTCCAGGGTCTGCGGCGCCCCGCCGCCCCCCGAAAGCGAGGTATCGGTGGGACGTTGGTCGACCTCCCTCGGCCTCGGCTGCTTCTATCTCCTGCTGGCCGTCGTGGACCTGGTCACCTCGCGGACCGGGTGGGGCCTCGACCCCGCTCGGACGGTGCGGTTCGCGACGTATGCCGCGGCCTACCTCGTGCTGATGGGCTCCATCGCCTGGGCCCTGCGCCGGCACCCGTCGCGCCGCAACGCGTTCACGTACGCCCTGCTCGTGGCCTTTGGTGTGTACACCGTCGGGGACTACGTCAGCGACCTCACGGTCGACCTCGTCTACGGCCACGACCGGCAGCTGGCCGACCCCGGGGACGCCCTCATGCTCGGTGCCTACACCATCGCCCTCACCGGCTATGTGCGGCTGGTGGCGAGGGCGCGCGAGCGGGTCAGCCTCGCCCGCACCCTGGACACGATGATCCTGACCGTGGCTCTCGGCACGCTCGCGTGGATCACCCTCGTGGTTCCCGGGCTGCGGTCCCCGCTGTTCCAGGGGCACCCGTCCTCGGCCATCGTCTGCGCGCTCTTCCCCGTCCTGGACCTCGTGCTCCTGGCGGTCGGGGCGATCCGCGTGATGTCACGGCTCCCCGTCAGCTGGGGCGCCATCATCGGGCTGGCCTGCCCGGCCCTGCTGCTGGTGGGCGACTGCCTCGACTTCGCCAACCTGATCCGTGACCGCCAGGCGCCGGACGCCGCGCACGTCGCGTGGCTGCTCGCCTACGGGGCCGTGGCCGTCGCCGTCAACGCCCCCGCCGGCGCCAACCTGGGGACCGGCGGCCGGGAGCTGGATGCGCGGCTGACCGCGCGCCACCACGTCCCCTGGCTGTTCGGCATGGGGATGCTGCCCGTCGGCGTCTACGGCTGGCAGCTGGTCCACGCGCCGAGCGGCGGCTCCGTGCCGGACGGGTCGGCGCTGTCGGTGTCGATGCTGCTGATGTTCGCGCTGGTCGTGGCCAGGGCCGCCGGCATGCTCCGCACCTCCGACCAGCAGTCCGAGGTCCTCGAGGTGCTGGCCCGCAACGACCACCTCACCGGGCTGCCCAACCGGCGCACCGGTGACGCCGAGCTGGGCCGGGCGCTCCTGCGGGTGGAGCAGACGGGGGAGCCCCTCAGCGTGACCATCATCGACCTGGACCGGTTCAAGGCCTTCAACGACAGCTTCGGGCACCACGCGGGCGACGAGCTGCTCGTCGGGTGCGCCCACCGCTGGAGCGACCTGCTCGGCCCGGCCGAGGTGCTGGCGCGCTACGGAGGAGAGGAGTTCGTCCTCGTGACCGTGGGGCTGCCCACCTCGGCGGTCCTGGACCTGCTGGACCGGCTCCGAGCAGCGACCCCCCGGCAGCAAACCTTCTCCGCCGGGGTTGCCCAGTGGCAGCGCGACGACTCCGCCGCAGACCTGGTGGCCCGCGCCGACGAGGCGCTCTACGCCGCTAAGGCCAATGGCCGTGCGCGCACCTATCTGTGGGAGACGCGCGATCGTGCCGTCGACGCCGCAGGTGGCGCGAGCGGCGCGCGGCACGGGTCGGGTGGCAGGTCGCGGTGAAGGAGCGCCAGCTGGTCTTTCGCCTGGCGGCGACCATCGCCGCGGGCGTCCTCGTGACCTACCTGTGGGTGCCGGTCGAGGAACGACTCGACCTGGCCCGGGTGGCGATCGCAGTCGTGCCCCTCACCTTCCTCGCCGGCATCCTCCTCTATCGCCCGCCCGGCCGTGCCATCTGGTGGTGCCTGCTGGTCGGGACGGGAGCCTGGGGCCTGCTCACCCTCCCGCTGCCGGCGATGCGCGCGGAGGTCCTCCCGGGGGTGCTGGTGAGCGACCTGCTGTCCATCGTCGGTTATGTCGTGGTCATCGCGGGGGTCGTGTCGGCGTCCGGTCGCGTCACCAGCGAGGCCGCGCGCAGCGTGGCGCTGGACGGCACGATCTTCGGTCTCGGGTGCGCAGCCGTCATCTGGTCCTTCGCTGCCGAGACGCAGGTCGCCACCTCGGCGAGCACCTTCAGCACCGTCACGTCACCGTTGCTCGACCTGCTCGTGATCATCGCCGCGTCCCGGATCGTGCTGACGTCCGGCGGGGCGCCCTCCCCGGTCCTGCTCGTGCTCGGGCTGAGCGCCAAGACGGTCGGCGACGTCCTGCAGGTGGTCGACCCCATCCGCGTCCAGGGTGGCTACTCGAGCGCCATGTTCTGGTATGTCCTCAGCGCGCTCGTCTCCGGCCTGGGGGCCCTCCATCCGTCCATGGCGCGGTTCGCCGTGCGGTCGCACAAGCCGTCCGCCGGGCTCGAGCGGATCCATCTCAGCGTCCTGGCCGTCGCCGCAGTGATGCCGCCGCTGATGCTCCTGCGCCAGCACGACCGGCCCCAGGGGCTGAGCGCCTGGCCCCTGCTGGTCATGACGGCTGTCGTCTTCGGCCTGGTCATGCTTCGGCTGGGCCGGATGATGCGCCTGGTGGACCAGCAGCGCGACCAGCTGCAGTCGCTGGCCCGGACCGATCACCTGACCTCCTTGCCCAACCGGCGCACGGGGGAGGCGGAGATGCACCGGATGGTGGCGGAGGCCATCGAGCAGGACGTCCCGCTGGTGGTGGCCCTGCTCGACCTCGACCACTTCAAGGCCTACAACGACCTGCACGGCCACCCGGCGGGCGACCGGCTCCTCGAGACGACCGCGTCGGCCTGGCGCCGGAGCCTCCCGCCGGACGTCTTCCTCAGCCGGCATGGCGGCGAGGAGTTCCTGATGCTCGCCAAGGGGCGGCACCCGGACAACGTCCGGCTTCTGCTGGAGGGGCTGCGGGGCGCCGCGCGGACCGGCCAGACCTTCTCGGGCGGCGTCGCCGTGTGGGACGGCATCGAGAGCGTCGCGGCGATGGTGGCCCGCGCCGACGTGGCCCTGTATGCCGCCAAGGCCGGGGGCCGTGACGCCGTGCGGTTCTCCCAGACGCGCCCCGTGGTGCTGGACAGGGCCGACGCCTAGGGTTGAGGCATGCGTCTGACACATCTCGGTCATGCCTGCCTGCTGGTGGAGATCGCCGACCAGCGCGTCCTCATCGACCCCGGCACCCTCGCCGCAGGGTGGGAGGACCTGCGCGACCTCGACGCCATCGTGGTGACCCACCAGCATCCGGACCACCTGGACCCCGAGCGGGTGCCCGCGCTGGTGCGGGGCAACCCGGACGCCGCGTGGTACGTCGAGGCCCAGGCCCGCGAGCTGGTCGAGGTGCCCGGCTCGGTAGCCTTGGTGGGGGGCGACGAGGTGAGCGTGGGCGACGTCACGCTCCGCGGTGTGGGCGAGCAGCACGCGGTGATCAACGAGCACGTCCCGCGGATCGGCAACACCGGCGTGGTGCTGAGCGTCGACGGCGAGCCGACGGTCTTCCACCCCGGGGACGCCTACGACGCCGAGCCGGGAGAGGTGGACGTGCTGGCACTCCCGCTCAACGCCCCGTGGTGCGCCAGCAAGGAGACGATCGCCTTCGTCCGGCGGATCGGACCGAGGTATGCCGTCCCGGTGCACGACGCCCTGCTGTCACCTGCGGGGCGAGGCATCTACCTCGGGCATGCCAGAGACTTCAGCCTTGACCGGACCGAGGTCGTCGACCTCGCCGGCGGGGATGCCCGCACCTTCTCCTGAGCCGCGGCAAGGCATACCTACCGGGGGCCGGATCATCGACCTGGCGGACGAAGCCGGGCTGATGCCCTTACCCCCGGCGGGATCATCGACCTGGCGGACGAAGCCCGGCTGATGCCCCTACCCCCGGCGGGATCATCGACCTGGGGGACGAAGTCCGGCTGATGCCCCTACCCCCGGCGGGATCATCGACCTGGGGGACGAAGCCCGGCTGATGCCCCTACCCCCGGCGGGATCATCGACCTGCGGGACGAAGCCGGGCTGATGCCCCTACCCCCGGTAGGTCAGTGGCGGCGGGCGGCCTCGTCCGCCGCCAGCGCCGCAGCACCCACGATCCCCGCGCTGTTGAGCAGGGTCGCCGGGATGATCGGCGTGCGCAGGTCGAGCAGCGGCAGGAACTTCTTGGACTTCTTGGACACGCCGCCCCCGACCACGAACAGGTCGGGCCACAGGAGGTTCTCGAGGTGGGAGTAGTAGCGCTGGAGCCGCTCTGCCCACTCCTCCCAGGTGAGCTCCTTCGCCTCGCGCACGCCGTTGGACGCGCGGGTCTCGGCGTCGCGGCCGTCCAGCTCCAGGTGGCCGAGCTCCGCGTTGGGGATCAGGACGCCGTCGTGGATGAGGGCGATGCCGATCCCCGTGCCGAGGGTCGTGAGGATGACGAAGCCGTCCTTGCCGCGGGCCGCGCCGTAGCGCACCTCGGCCACGCCCGCCGCGTCGGCGTCGTTGACCACGTGGACGTCTCGCCCGAGCCGCTCGGTGAAGAGCTTGTCGGCGTCGCAGTCCAGCCACCGCTTGTCGATGTTGGCGGCCGAGCGCACCACGCCGTGGGTGACGACGCCCGGCACCGTGATGCCCACCGGCGCGTCCGGCCCCACCTCGTCGAGCTCGTCGATGATCTGGGCGATCACGTCGGCGACGGCCTCGGGCGTGGACTCCTCGGGGGTGGGGATCCGCACCCGCTCGGCGGCGAACTCGCCGGTCTCGAGGTCGACGGGGGCACCCTTGATCCCGCTGCCCCCGACGTCGATGCCGAGGGGGAGACTCTTGCTGCGTGAGGTCATGTGGTCCAGCGTATGTCGACTCACGCCGCCGTCAGGATCTGCGCACCGTTGTCGGTGACGACGATGGTGTGCTCGAACTGCGCGGACCGGCTCAGGTCGGCGGTCACGACGGTCCAGCCGTCGTCCCACAGGTCCCAGTCGCTGCCGCCACCGAGCGTCAGCATCGGCTCGACGGTGAAGGTCATGCCGGGCTCGATGACGGTGTCGTAGGCCGGTGCCGAGTCGTAGTGCGGGATGATCAGTCCGCTGTGGAACTCGGTGCCGATCCCGTGCCCGGTGTAGTCCCGCACCACGCCGTAGCCGAACCGCCGGGCGTAGGACTCGATGACGCGGCCGATGACGTTGACCTCGCGGCCCGGCCGAGCGGCCCGGATGCCGCGCATCATGGCCTCGTGCGTGCGCTCGACGAGCAGGCGGGACTCCTCGTCCACGTCCCCGACGAGATAGGTCGCGTCGGTGTCGCCGTGCACGCCGCCGAGGTAGACGGTGACGTCGAGGTTGACGATGTCGCCGTCCTCGAGGGGCCGGGAGTCGGGGATGCCGTGGCAGATGACCTCGTTGACGCTGGTGCACAGCGACTTGGGGAAGGCCTTGTAGCCGAGGGGCGAGGGATAGGCGCCGGCGTCGCAGATGAACTCGTGCACCACGCGGTCGATCTCGTCGGTCGTCACGCCGGGGGCGACCAGCGCCGCCCCGACGGCCATGGCCTGAGCGGCGATCCGTCCCGCGACGCGCATGCGCTCGATCGTCTCGGCGTCCTTGACCAGCCGGTCGCCGTCCTCGCGGATGTCCTGGCCCCGGTCGACGTAGTGCGGCCGCTCGATCTGGGAGGGGACGGCGCGCCGTGCGGAGACGCGGCCGGGGGCGACGGCGGGAGGGCTGATCGACATAGGCTGCAGTCTAGGGAGCCGCGCGCCCGGCTCCCCAATCACGACGGCACGACCGCCGGCTCACGGCACGACCGCAAGCTCGAGGAGGAGACCGACGATGGCCTACTGGTACAACGTGAGGACGAACCAGGTGGAGACCGATCAGGATCGTTCGCGCGACGATGACGTCATGGGGCCCTACGGCTCCGAGGCCGAGGCCCGTGCGGCGCTGTCGACCGCTCGCTCGCGCACGGAGGCGTGGGACGAGGAGGACGAGCGTCGGGCCCGCGAGGACGGCGACGAGCCGGATGCACCGGGGCCACTGGGTCTGTGAGTCGGCTCCGACACACCTGAGGACGGACCTGACGTATGCCGGAGCCGGTCACCCCCAGCAGGGGTGACCGGCTCCGGGCGTGCTTCCCGCTGGCGGGGAGGGTCTGTCAGAGGGCGTCCTGGTCGATGCGCTCGAGGGCGGCCTCCCACCGGGCCTTGAGGGCGTCGCGGTCGGCGTCGGTGTGCAGGTTGCTGTGGGTGACGTCCAGGCGGGTGCTGGACTCGCCGTCCTTGACGAGGTCCAGCTCGACCACGGAGGCAGGGGAGTCGGCTGTGTCGTCGGGGTGCCAGGAGAACCTGATCTGCTCGAGGGGGTGGAAGCTGCGGGCGACACCGTGCGAGCCGTCCGTGGCGCGCCAGGGCTCACCCTTGCTGCCGAGCTCGCCGCCCTCACCGAGGAGGGCCTCCGCGCCGTGCGGCTTCATGAGGACGTTCCACACGCTGTCGATGGGGTGGGACACCACGCGGCTCACGCTCACGGTGGTGTCCACGGCCTTGTCGACCGACTCGCTGCTCTGCTCTGTCATGGCGGACCTCGATCCGTTTCCGATCCTCGTCGACCGGTCCGGGGTGAACCGGCGTGCTGTCACCCTACTCCCGGCCGTGGCCGTCGGCGGGCCCGGGGGTGCCGGGTCACGGGCGGGGCACGAGCGCCGTCGCAGCGCGGTCCCGGGCGCCCGGGCCGACGCTCGCGGCGCGGGTCCGCGACACGCCAGCGCGTCCGTAACGCGGGCGAAACAACTGTGGGGGAGGCTGGGCTCATGAATCGCCAGGAGGAGTTCGTCCTGCGCTCCATCGAGGAGCGCGACATCCGGTTCGTACGCCTATGGTTCACAGACGTGCTCGGGACGCTGAAGTCGGTGGCGATCTCGCCCGCGGAGCTGGAGACGGCGTTCTCCGAGGGCATCGGCTTCGACGGGTCCGTGATCGAGGGGCTGGCCCGGGTCAACGAGGCCGACATGCTGGCCAAGCCCGACCCCACGACCTTCCAGGTCCTGCCGTGGCGCGGCGAGTCGCCGGGCACCGCCCGGATGTTCTGCGACCTGCACTCCACCGACGGGCAGCCGTCGCTGGCGGACCCGCGGCACGTCCTGCACCGCACGCTGACCAAGGCGGCGGACATGGGCTTCACGTTCTACGTCCACCCGGAGATCGAGTTCTTCCTCTTCGAGCAGGACGGCGACGGCTCCCGACGCGTGAGCAACCCGCCGCGCCCGATCGACCAGGGCGGTTACTTCGACCACCTGCCCCAGGGCACCGCCCACGACTTCCGCCGCGCCGCGATCACCATGCTGGAGTCGATGGGCATCTCGGTGGAGTTCAGCCACCACGAGGGTGCCCCCGGCCAGAACGAGATCGACCTGCGCTACGCCGACGCGATGAGCATGGCCGACAACATCATGACCTTCCGCACGGTCATCAAGGAGGTGGCGCTGGAGCACGGCGTCTACGCCTCGTTCATGCCCAAGCCGCTGGCGGACCACCCGGGGTCGGGCATGCACACCCACGTCTCGCTGTTCGAGGGCGACAACAACGCGTTCTACGAGCCCGGGTCCCGCTACCAGCTGTCCAAGGTGGGTCGGCAGTTCGTCGCCGGGATGCTGCGCCACGCACCGGAGCTCACGGCCGTGACCAACCAGTGGGTCAACTCCTACAAGCGGCTGTGGGGCGGTGGCGAGGCGCCGGCCTACGTCTGCTGGGGGCGCGCCAACCGCAGCGCGATGGTCCGCATCCCGCTCTACAAGCCCAACAAGGGCCAGGCGACACGCGTCGAGATCCGCACGATCGACACCGCCGCCAACCCCTACCTCGCCTACTCCGTGCTCCTGGCTGCCGGGCTCAAGGGGATCGAGGAGGGATACGAGCTGCCGGAGGAGGCCGAGGACGACGTGTGGGCGCTCACCGACGCCGAGCGCCGCGCCCTCGGGATCGAGGCGCTGCCGCGGTCCCTGGGTCGGGCGATCGATGCCATGGAGCGGTCGAACCTGGTCGCCGAGACGCTCGGCGAGCACGTCTTCGAGTTCTTCCTCCGCAACAAGCGCCAGGAGTGGGAGGAGTACCGCTCCCAGGTCACCCCCTTCGAGCTCGAGCGCCTGCTCCCGCGGCTCTGACCGGTCGTATGACGAGCGACCAGCCCTCGCCCCGGACCGCCGCCTCGTCGCGGACGGTCTCGGCCACGGGCGCGCTCGCGCGGCAGGGCTTCCACGACCCGACCCGTGCCCAGTCCCTGCTCGACGACCCGGCCCTCACAGGCCTGGTGGGAGACGCCCGCGACGACCTGGTCGCCGCCCTGCCGCCCACCGCGGACCCCGACCTGGCGCTGCTGTCCCTGGTCCGGCTGGCCGAGGCCGTGGCGGGTGACGGCCGCGACCCCGCCCCGTCGCAGGAGCTCGGCCGGTCGCTGCGCGAGGACCCCCTGGGCCGCGACCGGCTGCTGCACGTGCTGGGCGCCTCGTCGGCGCTCGGGGACCACCTCGTGTCCCACCCGCAGGACTGGCGGCGAGCGGCCGGTGCCTCTCGGCTTACGGCCGAGGAGCTCGTCGCCGTCCTGACCGACGCAGTGCGAGACCTCCCGACGGACCGGGCGCACGACGCCCTGCGGGCGACCTATCGCCGGGAGCTGCTCGCGATCGCGGCCCTGGACCTGACCAGCGACGACCCGCTCATGACCCTGCCCGACACGGCCCGGTCGCTCGCCGACCTGGCCGCGGCGGCGCTCGAGGCGGCACACGTCGTGGCCTGCGCCGAGACCGACGGTGCGCAGGGGGTTCGGCTGGCGGTCATCGGGATGGGCAAGTGCGGCGGACGCGAGCTCAACTACGTCAGCGACGTCGACGTGATCTTCGTGTGCGAGCCGGCTGACCCGGCCGTCGAGCCCGGCAGCCCCGAGGAGATGGCGGCGATGCGGGTCGGCACCCAGGTCGCCGGCGCCCTGATGCGGGCCTGCGCGGCCTCGACCGCCGAGGGATCCCTGTGGCCCGTCGACGCCGCGTTGCGTCCCGAGGGCAAGAACGGCCCTCTGGTCCGCACCGTCGCGAGCCACCTGCACTACTACCAGCGGTGGGCCAAGACCTGGGAGTTCCAGGCGCTGCTCAAGGCGCGTCACGTGGCGGGCGACGCCGAGCTGTCCGCCCGCTACCTCGAGGCGGTCACCCCGCTCGTGTGGGAGGCGTCGTCGCGCGACCACTTCGTCGAGGACGTCCAGGCGATGCGCCGACGCGTGGAGCAGCACGTCCCCGCCAAGGAGGCCGACCGGCAGCTCAAGCTCGGACCCGGCGGGCTGCGCGACGTCGAGTTCAGCGTGCAGCTCCTGC
Organism: Arsenicicoccus cauae; assembly: GCF_043162025.1. Classification (NCBI taxonomy): domain Bacteria; kingdom Bacillati; phylum Actinomycetota; class Actinomycetes; order Micrococcales; family Intrasporangiaceae; genus Arsenicicoccus; species Arsenicicoccus cauae. The sequence goes on from NZ_CP171001.1 coordinate 2,280,766, forward strand.
AGCTCGTCCATGGTCGGCTGGACCCGAGCCTGCGCTCCGGCACCACCCTCGAGGCCTTGGCGACCCTCGCTCGTGGCGGCTACGTCGGCCGCGACGACGCGGCCGTCCTCGACGAGGCCTATCGCATGCTGCGGTCGCTCGAGCACCGGATCCAGCTCTACCGGCTGCGGCGGACCCATCTGATGCCGACCGCCGAGGCGGAGCTGCGCCGGCTCGGCCGGTCTCTGCACCTCGACGGCGACCCGGCGACGGTGGTCGTCAAGGAGTGGCAGCGCCGGGCCCGCGAGGTGCGCCGCCTGCACGAGCGGCTCTTCTACCGCCCCTTGTTGTCCGCCGTCGCCCGGCTGTCCGCCAGCGAGGGCCGGCTGACGCCGGAGGCCGCCGGCGATCGGCTGGCCGCGCTGGGCTTCCGGGACCCCCGCGGCGCGCTGCGTCACCTGGAGGCCTTGACCGAGGGCATCTCGCGCCGCGCGGCGATCCAGCGGACGCTGCTGCCCGTGATGCTCGGGTGGTTCGCCGACGGCGCCGACCCGGACGCGGGCCTGCTGTCCTTCCGCAAGGTCAGCGAGGAGCTCGGCACCACGCACTGGTACCTCAAGATGCTCCGCGACGAGGGCAGCGCCGCCCAGCGGCTCGCTCACGTCCTGTCGTCCAGCCGGTTCGCCGCGGAGCTGCTCGAACGCACCCCCCACGCCGTCGCGGTCCTCGGCGACGACGTCGGGCTCACCCCCCGGTCCCTGGAGTCCCTGCGCTCGGTGATGCGGTCCGCCGCGCAGCGCAAGGACAGCTCGGAGGACGCGATGCTCGCGGTGCGCGGGGTGCGACGACAGGAGCTCTTCCGGGTGGCCGTCGCGGACCTCGTCGGGCTGCTCCCGCTGGACGAGGTCGGGCGGGCCCTGACCGCCGTCACGGCCGCCACGCTCGAGATCGCGCTCGAGACGGCCGTCCACAAGGTGGAGATGGAGCTGCGCGAGCCGCTCGGCACGCGGCTGCTGGTCGTGGGGATGGGGCGGCTCGGCGGCGGGGAGCTCGGCTACGCCAGCGACGCCGACGTGATGTTCGTCCACGAGCCCGAGGAGGGCGCGGCTCACGACGAGGTCGAGCTGCAGCGACGGGCGACCGCGGTCGTGCAGGAGCTGCGGCGCCTGACCGCCTGGGGCGGTCCCGAGCCGGCCGTCGGCGTCGACGCGGACCTGCGCCCCGAGGGCAAGAACGGTCCCCTCGTGCGGTCGCTGGAGTCCTACCGCACCTACTACGAGCGGTGGGCCCTCACGTGGGAGCGCCAGGCGCTGCTGCGGGCCCGTCCGGTCGCGGGTGACGCGGGGCTGGGGGAGCGCTTCGTCGCCCTCGTCGACCCCTACCGCTATCCCGACGGCGGGCTCGGCGCGTCACAGCTGCGCGACATACGCAAGCTCAAGGCCCGGATGGAGAGCGAGCGGCTGCCGCGGGGAGCCGACCGGCGGACCCACCTCAAGCTCGGGACCGGCGGGCTGAGCGACGTGGAGTGGACGATCCAGGTCATCCAGCTGCAGCACGGCCACGACGTGGCCGGGCTGCGGACCACGGGGACCCTGCCCGCCATCGAGGCCGCGCGGGCCGCCGGGCTGCTCGCCGACGACGAGGCGAACCTCCTGACCGAGGCCTGGGGGTCGGCCTCGCACCTGCGCAACGCCGGCATGCTGTGGCGCGGGCGGCCGGTCGAGAGCGTGTCCACCGACGCCCGCGACGCCGACGGGATCGCCCGCATCATCGGGCGGGGACCCGGCGAGGGGGGACTGCACGTCGACACCTACCTGCGGATCGCCCGCCAGGCCAGGGTCGTCGTCGACCGCCGGTTCTACGGCCACGAGGGGTGAGCGGTCACGCACCGTGAGGGCGGGTCACACCGGCCCGGCCCCTTTCACGGAGCGTTCACCTGGCATCCATCTGCGGGCCCTGACCGGGGCTGGCGGGGCTGGCTAGGTTCGGCCCGAACGTCCGACCCCCGCGTCGGCGTCGCCCCCTCCACCTCGCACCGATCCGGGAGATCATCGTGACCCACGAGCGCACCCTGCTGCCCATGGCCGGCATCACGCACGCCAACCGCAGCGCCGTCACCTGCCACCTCCGCTGCGGCGACGCCTGCTCCAGGCCCACCCCCAACGAGTCCACGCACGAGACCTTCGCCGAGGTCGCCTCCGCGGCGCTGTCCCGCCGTTCCGTCCTCGGTGGCGCGGGCGCCCTGGCCCTGGCCTTCGGTGCCGTCTCGACCGCCGTGGCCGAGCCGGCCGCCGCGCTGGTCGGCGCCAAGGACGACGGTCGCGGTCGCGGCCACGCGGGGCGTCGCGTCTCCGGCCTGTCCTTCATCGGCATCGCCCCGGTCGCCGACGACGTCGACCGGCTCACGGTCCCGGGCGGGTTCACCTACGCCCCGATCATCCGGTGGGGCGACCCGGTCCTCAAGGGCGCCCCGATGTTCGACCCCGAGCACCAGAGCGCCGAGGCCCAGTCGATGCAGTTCGGCTACAACAACGACTACACCGACATCATCGTGACCGACAAGCACGGCAAGAAGGCGCTGCTGGTCTGCAACCACGAGTACACCAACGAGAGCATCATGTTCCCGCCGACCATGGACCCGACCGAGGCGATCCGCACCGCCTGGGCCGCGCACGGCATGTCGGTGGTCGAGCTCACCCGCCCGGCCCGCGGCGAGCGGTGGACCTACCGCCGCGGTGGTCGCCTCAACCGGCGCATCACCCTGGACACCCCCTTCGCGGTCGACGGCCCTGCCGCCGGCAGCCCGCTGCTGCGCACCAAGGAGGACCCGACCGGACGCACGGTCCGCGGCACGATGAACAACTGCTCCGGCGGCACGACGCCATGGGGCACGGTGCTCTCGGGCGAGGAGAACTTCAACCAGTACTTCAAGGCCGAGGGCACCTCCAAGCAGGAGAAGCGCTACGGCCTGTCCCCGACGCAGGACACGCGCGGCTGGTCCAAGGTCGACCCGCGGTGGGACGCCCGTTCCGCCGACTTCCGCAACGAGCCCAACCGCTTCGGCTGGATCGTCGAGATCGACCCGATGGACCCGACCTCCACGCCGGTCAAGCACACCGCGATGGGCCGCTTCAAGCACGAGGGCGCCAACGTGATCGTGGCCGATGACGGCCGCGTCGTCGCGTACATGGGCGACGACGAGAGGTTCGACTACATCTACAAGTTCGTCTCCAGGCGCCGCTACGACGCGCGCCCCGGCAACGCCGCGCGCCAGCACAACCTGCGGCTGCTCTCCGAGGGCGACCTGTATGTCGCGCAGTTCACCGGCGACGGCATGGAGGACAAGGTCAACGACGGGTCCGGCGAGTGGATCGCCCTGACCCAGGGCGGCCGGTCCATGGTCAACGGCTTCACCCTCGAGGAGGTCCTCGTCTACACCCGCCTGGCCGCTGACGCTGCGGTGGGCTCCAACGGCAAGGGCCCCACCAAGATGGACCGTCCCGAGGACGTCCAGCCCAACCTCGTCACCGGTCGCATCTACGCCGCCTGCACCAACAACTCCGACCGCGGCAAGGAGGGCAAGGCCGGCACCGACGAGGCCAACCCGCGGCCGCTCAACAAGGACGGCCACATCGTCGAGATCACCGAGGTGGGCGGCGACCACACCGGCCGCCGGTTCACCTGGGACCTGGTCCTGATCTGCGGCGACCCCAAGACCGCCGGCACCTACTTCGGCGGCTACACCGGGCCCGTCGCCCCGATCTCGTGCCCGGACAACGTGGCCTTCGACAGCCGCGGCGACCTGTGGATCGCCACGGACGGCATGCCGAGCTCGCTGAAGTACAACGACGGGTTGTTCCACGTCGAGCTGGGCGGGCCCGAGCGCGGACGCGTGACCCAGTTCCTGGCCGTGCCGGCCGAGGCCGAGACCTGCGGGCCGGTCATCCACGACGGCGACGGCTCGGTCTTCGTGGCCGTGCAGCACCCGGGCGAGGACGGGACCTGGGCGGACCAGCACTCCTTCTTCCCGGACTACGTCAAGCAGTCCGGTCGGGGTCGCTTCGCCGGTCCGCGGCCGACGGTCGTGCAGGTCACTCGCATCAGCTGACCACGCCCCGGTCGTATGCCGACCGCCCCGGCGCCTCGTCGGATCCCCGTGATCCGGCGGGGCGCCGCCGTGCTGTGCCGTGGCTGTCGGTGTCGGTGCCGGTGCCGGTGCCGGTGCCGGTGCCGGCGCTGTCAGCGGCGCGGAACCAGCAGCCTCACGGCACGGGGGCGGACCCGGATCGTGCAGGGCGTCGTGCCGACGCGCTCCCCGTCGGCATAGACCGGCATCGGCCGAGGTGTCTCCAGCCGCAGGGACGCCACACGCTGGTGCTGCACCGAGCGGTCGCGCAGCGGACGGCGCAGGAGGGTCGCGACCAGACCGACGACGAAGCGCCACCAGGTCCGCGCGTCGTGGCACACCACGTCGAGCAGGCCGTCGTCGGCGACGGCCCCGGGGGCGACCTGGATGCCGCCGCCCTGGCTGCTCGTGCTGGCGACGGAGACCATCCAGGCGTCGAGGGTCGTGCGGGTCCCGTCCGCGACGTGGGTGATGGCCGTCGGCCGCACGAGAGGCAGCAGCGCCACCGCTGCCGCGACATAGATGAACGGGCCCCGTCGGTGGACTCGGTTGGCCTGCTCGTTGATCGCGGCGGTGAAGCCCAGGGTGGCGATCGTGAGGAAGGACTGCCCGTCGACGTCCCCGAGATCCATCCGCTGCTCGGTCCAGGACGGCAGCGCGGCCGCGGCGCGCAGCGGGTCCAGGGGGATGCGCAGGTGACGGCACAGATCGTTGCCGCTGCCGCCGGGCAGGGGAGCGAGGACGGCGCCGGACCTGGCCACGCCCGTCGCGGCCGCCCGCAGCGTGCCGTCGCCGCCCAGCACGACCAGCACGTCGTCGACCGCGGCGCCGGCCGCGACGGCGGTGACGTCCTCGAGGGACTCGCTCGCGACGACGGTGGCGTCGGCATACGGCCCGGTCAGAGCCTGTCGCGCCTGGTCCGGCAGCGCGGGGCGGCGACGCACCGCCCGGCAGGCCGGGTTGACCAGCAGGATGACGGTCATGCGCGGCCTCGGGGTGGGTGGTGGGTCCGGTCTGCGTCAGCCTAGTCGGCGCCGCTCGGCAGGTGCGCGAGCAAGTGGGTGACCGCGAGGAGGTCGGCGCACCCCCCTGGGCTGAGCCGTCGGCGGGTGAGGTCGACGTCGAGCCGGTGCAGCCGGGTCAGGGCGTCCGGGGCCCGGACGCCGCCCGCGTCCAGGAGGTCCCGCGCGCTGCGCTGCACGTGCCGCAGGCCGTCGAGGGAGCCGTCCTTGACGAGGGTGGTGTCGTCGGTCGTGGCCATCAGCACGAGCAACGCCTGCAGCATCGCGCGCCGGTCGTCCCCCGTCGCCTCCAGCACCGCCCGGTAGGCCGGGAGGGCGTGCCGCCGCACGGACGCATACCCGCCGGCGGCCTCGCCCCGCGCGCCGGCCATCCGGTGCTCGACGAAGGCCGCCTCGCCGTAGGTGCCCGGGCACTCCACGGCCGGGAGTTCGACCTCCACGAGGGGCCGTGCCATCCGTGCGGCCAGGTCCGTGAGGGAGCGCGCGGTGACGGGCAGCCCGCCGGCGGCCAGCCGCCCCGCGCAGCCGAGCAGCAGCCCGAAGGCGAAGACCGCCCCCTTGTGCGTGTTGACCCCGCGGGTGGCGGCGAACATCGCGTCCTCGCACCCCATCCCGGGCCTGCGCAGCCGCTGCAGGAACCGCGACGGTGCGTCGCGGTGCCCGGCGCGGCCCGTCTCGTGCAGCACCGGGAACCACGGCGCGATCGCGGTGATGCTCGCCCGGAAGGTCTCGGCGTCCATGTCGTCGTGCGCCCCGCACGACACCGGGTCGACGAGCCCGGGCTTGGGGCTCAGCTCGACCTCGGCGAGCAGGGCCTGCGTGGCGAGCCGGGACAGCCGGCCGGCCTGACCCCGGTCGTGCAGCGCGATCACGGTGGCCCGTGGCGGAGCGTCGCCGGTGGGGGTGGGCGTGGGTTCAGCGGTGGGCAGCACGGAGCACCTCCACGGCGCGCGCCAGGTCCGAGGCGTCGTGGGCCCGCGAGCGGGCGCAGGCGTGCGCCGGGCCGTCGCCCACCAGGCACCGTCGAGGGGGTGGCCCGAGCGACGTCCGCGACAGGGGGTGGTCGCCGTCGTGGACGTCGAGCACCCGCCACCGCTCCCCCTCGACCCCTGCCCGGACCGCGGCGACCGCCTCGTCCCTCGCCCGCACGAGGTCAGGGGAGGTCTTGACGGCGCCGGGCACCAGGAGCGTCACCCCGACGACCTCGCCACCCACCTCGATCGGTCGGGGCACACCGGTGATCGACACCGCCCGCTCGTAGAGCTCGGGGACCGTGGTCAGGGTCAGGCCTGCGGCGCGCAGGCGTTCCTCGACGTCGGGGCGGCCCGGGTTGGCCGTGATCCCGTGGTCGGTGACGAGCACGCAGATGATGTCGAGGTCGTCCTCCACACTCGGGACACTACGGCCCAGGGCTCGCGGCTCCTCCGGCGGGGTGGCCGTATGCCGACCGCCCGTCGCCCCCGTGGGTCACCGAGATCGGGCGTGGGCGAGCGCTCGCTGGACCGCCGGGTCGTGCTCCGGGTCGTCCTCGCGCCGAGGCCGGACGAGATCGATCAGGACCTTGCCACCGGCGACCCACTCGCGGGCCACGCCGTAGGCCCAGACGTTGCGGTCGGCGACCATCAGCGGCGTCCGGACCGACCAGTCGGCCACGCCCACGGCGTCCAGCCCGGCAGCCCGCGCGATCGCCAGGGCCCGCGGCAGGTGGTAGGCCTGGCTGACCAGCGCGATCCGGCGCAGCCCGTAGACGCGGCGGGCGCGCCGGCAGGTGGCGTAGGTGTCGACGCCCTCGCGGTCCTCCACGATCAGTGCCGGGTCGACGCCGTGGTCCTCGAGGTAGCGCCGCATGACCCCCGGCTCGTCGGCGCCGGGCAGGTCGGCGCCGGACACGACGACGACGTCGACGCGCCTCAGCCGCAGGAGCTCCAGCGCGCGGTCCAGCCGGGCAGCCAGGTAGCGGCTCGGCCGCCCGTCCGGCAGCACCCCCGCCCCCAGCACGACCGCCGCCTCGACGGTGGGCGAGCCGCCGGGGGAGTGGATCCGGTCGCGGGCGGACGTCAGGGCCCACGCCCGGGTGCCCGCGACGGCGGCCGCGGCGGCGACACCGCCGGCGAGGGCCGTGAGCGAACCCCAGCGCAGGACGGCGGCGGGGGAGGCGGGGGGCTTCGGCATACGGCTGATCCTGCCACCCGCCCACGCCGAAGGCGCCCCCTGCGGTCGGCAGGTGGGCGCCTTGGGCGTGACGGCTCAGATGGAGAAGTACATCTCGAACTCGTAGGGGTGGGGGCGCAGACGCAGCGGCGCGACCTCGTTCTCGGTCTTCCAGTCGATCCAGGTGCGGATCAGGTCCTCGGTGAAGACGTCGCCCTCGAGCAGGAACTCGTGGTCCTTCTCCAGCGCCGTGAGGACCTCCTCGAGGGTGCAGGGCACCTGCTCGATCCGCTCGTGCTCCTCCGGGGGCAGCTCGTAGAGGTCCTTGTCGATCGGCTCCGGCGGCTCGATGCGGTTCTTGATGCCGTCCAGTCCGGCCATCAGCTGCGCGGCGAAGGCCAGGTAGGGGTTGGCCGAGGGGTCCGGGATGCGGAACTCGATGCGCTTGGCCTTGGGGCTCGTGCCGGCGATGGGGATGCGGATGCAGGCCGAGCGGTTGCGGGCAGAGTAGACCAGGTTGACCGGGGCCTCGAAGCCGGGCACCAGGCGGTGGTAGGAGTTGGCGCTGGGGTTGGTGAACGCCAGCAGGGCCGGGGCGTGCTTGAGCAGACCACCGATGTACCACCGGGCGATGTCGGACAGGCCGCCGTAGCCCTGCTCGTCGTAGAACAGCGGCTTGCCGTCCTTCCACAGGGACTGGTGCGTGTGCATGCCGGAGCCGTTGTCGCCGAAGATCGGCTTGGGCATGAAGGTGGCGGTCTTGCCCTCCTCCCACACGGTGTTCTTGACGACGTACTTGAACTTCATGATGTCGTCGCCGGAGTGGAGCAGGGTGTTGAACTTGTAGTTGATCTCCTGCTGACCGGCGGTGCCCACCTCGTGGTGGCTGCGCTCGACCTCCAGCCCGACCCGGTCCAGGTTGAGGCAGATCCTGTCGCGGGTGTCGGCGAAGTGGTCCACCGGCGGCACCGGGAAGTAGCCGCCCTTGAACGCCGTCTTGTAGCCGCGGTTGCCGCCCTCCTCCTCGCGACCGGAGTTCCAGGCCGCCTCGACCGAGTCGATCGCGTAGAACGAGGTCTGGGCGTTGTTGGCGTAACGGATGTCGTCGAAGACGTAGAACTCCGCCTCGGCGCCGAAGTAGGCGGTGTCGGCGATGCCCGTGGACCTGAGGTAAGCCTCGGCCTTGATGGCGATGTTGCGGGGGTCGCGGCTGTACGGCTCGTCGGTGAACGGGTCGACGATCGAGAAGTTCATGATCAGCGTCTTCTCGGCGCGGAAGGGGTCGAGGTAGGCCGTCTTGACGTCCGGCAGAAGCTTCATGTCGGACTCGTGGATCGCCTGGAAGCCGCGGATCGAGGAGCCGTCGAAGGCCTGGCCCTCCGTGAAGAAGTCCTCGTCGAGCGACTTGGCCGGCACGTTGAAGTGCTGCATCACGCCCGGCAGGTCACAGAACCGGATGTCGACGAACTTGACGTCCTCGTCCTTGATGAAAGTCAGGACCTCTTCAGGGGTGCTGAACACATCGTCCTCCTGTGTGTCGTCGGCCCGACTGGCCGACCCGTTGCCCACCAACCTAGGGGCAGGCCGTTACCCGACCATGACTCCGATGTTTCCCGCGTGTTACACGCTGTCCAGCCGGACCCCTCCCGCCGGGTAGCCTGAGGAGGTGGTGGATCGCAGGGACGTCGGTGGGTGGCTCGAGGGGCCGGGTCGGCTGACCCAACAGGGTGCGTATGCCGGGGAGCGGCTGGGCCTGCCCGCGTCGGGTCCCGGCGCGATGGCCCCGCTCGGACGCCGCGTCCTGGCCCTGCTCGTCGACTGGCTGCTGTGCTGCGCCATCGCGATCGGGTTGTTGCGCATGCCGGTCGGCGCCACGGGCCTCGACTCGTTCATCCCGCTCGTGGTGTTCGCCGTCGAGAACGTCCTGCTCGTCGGCACGGCGGGGTGCACCATCGGGCACCGCCTGCTCGGCCTGCACGTCCGGCGCGTGGCGGGGGGACCGCTGGGAGTCGTGGGGGCCGCGCTGCGGACCCTCCTGCTCCTGCTGGTCATCCCGCCCGTGGTCTGGGACAGCGACGGCCGGGGCTTGCACGACAAGGCCGCCGGCAGCGTCATCGTCCGCACCCGCTGACACGCTCGGTCCCGCGTCCCCCGTCTCGGCTCGCGTCCCCCGTCTCGGGCTGCAGCACGAGACCGACGATGGCCGCCGAGACCCACGACGCCGGCCCGGGCGTGATCCTCGTCCCTCGGATCTAGCCCTGCCCTACGCGCTTCGTCAGCGACCTGCTTGACGCGGTCGCTTCCTCGCACTCCGCTACGGCCGAGGGCCCCAGGCTCGTTCCTCGCCCAGGGCCCTCGACCTCCATATACGCGCTTCGTCAGCGACCGCGCATGCCCTTGCGGTCCACCCGCGTCCGCGTCGGGTCCATCCCCGCCGGGATGCCCGCGCCGGCGCGCATGCCGTTCATGGCCTTGAGGCGCTTGTTGACCACGCCGACCTCCTCCTTGGTCAGCACCGGCTTGAGGCGCTGCACCTTGGAGGCGAGCTTGCGCACAGGCACCACCTCGACGTCCCCGCTCTGCCCCTCGGACTCGGCGTCGCCCACCCGCATGAGGTGGACGGGGGAGCCGGAGGCCAGACGCTCGACCTTGCGGCGCTCCTCGACGAGCAGCTTCTTGGCGCGAGCGGAGGGGCCCTCTGCGACAAGCACGACACCAGGGCGACCCACGGCGCGGTACAGGGTCGCGACGTTGGTGTAGTCCTGCCCCTTGGGTCGCCCGTCGGCGGCGATGGGCTGCTGCTCGATGAACCAGCCGCCCCGGCGGATGGAGGACAGTGCGGCCATGGTGGCGCCGGGCTTGCCCTCGATCATCGAGTAGGCACCGCGGTCGGTGCGTCGGCTCATCACGATCATCGCGGCGAGCGCGGCGAGCGGGATGCCGAGGATGAGGAAGTACCACGGGTGGCCGACGAGGAAGCCGATGGCGACCATCACCAGCAGCGTCAGGAGCGCGGCGCCGACCATCCACCGGGTGATCGTGGGGTCCACCTGCTTGGCGAAGCCGTAAGCCTGCTTCATCTGGGCGACGCGGCCCGGCTTGTTGGGGTCCTTGGGCGGCTTGGGCGCCTTGGCGCGCCCGAACCGCGACGCCTTCGTGCTGCCGGATGCTTCTCGTGCCATGGGGCGGATCTTACCGTTCTGTGGTGGTGGGGCCCGGGGGCGTCAGCGCTGGGCGAGCAGCGAGGACGCCTCCTGGCGGGTGGTCTGGTCGGCGGCGTCCGCGAGGTGCGACAGGTGCTCGGGCAGCGGGCGGCCGAACTCGCGCATCGCCTGGCTGTAGAGCTTGCCCGAGCGGTAGGACGAGCGGACCAGGGGCCCCGCCATGACCGCCTTCATCCCGCGGCCGAGCGCGAGGTCGCGCCAGTGCACGAACTCCTCGGGCTTGACCCACCGGTCGATGGGGTGGTGCAGCTTGGACGGCCGGAGGTACTGCGTGATCGTCAGGATGTGGCAGCCCTCGTCGACGAGGTCGCCGATGGCCTGCTCGATCTCGGCCTCCTCCTCGCCCATGCCGAGGATCAGGTTGGACTTGGTGATGAGCCCGGCGTCCTGCGCCATCGACAGGACGCGCAGCGACTTGTCGTAGGTGAAGGCAGGCCGGATCCGCTTGAAGATCCGGGGCACGGTCTCGAGGTTGTGCGCGAACACCTCGGGGCGGGCGTCGAAGACCTGCCCGACGAGCTCGGGCCTGGCACCGAAGTCCGGCGGCAGGATCTCGACCCCCGTGGTGGGGTTGAGCCGGTGGATCTCGCGGATCGTCTCGGCATACAGCCAGGCCGCCCCGTCGGGCTGGTCGTCCCGCGCGACGCCGGTCACGGTCGCGTAGCGCAGCTGCATCGTCGCGATGCTCTCCGCCACCTTGGTCGGCTCGCCGCGGTCCAGCGCGGTGGGGCGCCCGGTCGCGATGTCGCAGAAGTCGCAGCGGCGGGTGCAGACGTCACCGCCGATGAGGAAGGTCGCCTCGCGGTCCTCCCAGCACTCGAAGATGTTGGGGCAGGACGCCTCCTGGCACACCGTGTGCAGGCCCTGGCCCTTGACGCGCGACTGCATCTCGGAGTACTCCGGGCCCATCCTGGCCGTCGTCCGGATCCAGCTCGGCTTGCGCTCGATGGGGGTCTCCGCGTTGCGCGCCTCGACGCGCAGCATGCGACGACCCTCGGGTGCGACGGTCATGGTGCTCCTTGCGATCGTGTGCGTCAGGCCGTATGCCGACCCCTAGCAACCGGCCGAGTCCCGGGGGACGGGGGCGACCGTTCCCACAGGGTACGCCGCTGCACCGACACACCCCGAATGCGCCCGTGCGGGCTCGCCGGGGTCCCAGGAGCCCGGCATGGCCGCCAGGTCTACCGTGGTCTCATGCAGTCCCGGCCCTCCGACCCGCGCCCCGACCTCGTCGAGGCCTTCTGGACCGAGGCGTGGCTGCGCTCCGGCCTTGCCGGGGAGGAGGTCTATCAGGGCTTCTCCTCGTCCGCGGCCCTGCGGCCACCGGCCTGGTCCTTCGGTGACACGAGGGACATGGCCGACGAGCTGTGCGAGCTGGTGCTGGACGGCCGCAAGACGGCGACCTCGTCGCCGAGGTGGGCCTACCACGACGCGGACGGAGGCACCGACGGCACCGACGGCGCCGGTGAGCCCCTACCCACGGTCGGGTCGGTCACCATCCTCTGCGACGGGTCCGGCGCGCCGCGGGCGTTGCTGCGCACGACCCGCGTCCGGGTGGTGGCGTTCGACGAGGTGGCGGCCGACCACGCGCGCGCCGAGGGTGAGGGTGACCGGTCCTTGGAGGCCTGGCGCCGAGAGCACCAGGCGTTCTTGGAACGTATCGACGACGGCGAGCAGCCGTTCAGCCCCACCATGGAGGTCGTGCTGGAGGAGTTCGAGGTGCTCGCCCGCGCGTGACGGCGGTCCGGTCCGCAGGGGGCGGACGGCGTACGCCGTATGCCGGGGGTCAGTGCAGCAGATCGGGCAGGACCGTGGTCCCGGTCACGGTGCCGCGCAGCCGCGCGGCCTCGACCGCCTCGTCCGTGCTCATGTCGAAGACCCTCGCCAGGTGGTGCTCGGCGAGGGGGAGGATCTCCTGGACCGTGACGTCCCGGCCCAGCTCGTGCGACAGGGACGTCACGCCGGCGTCGGCGATCCCGCACGGCACGATGACCTTGGCCCAGGACAGGTCGCAGTTGCCGTTGAGCGCAAAGCCGTGCATGGTCACGTCGCGGCTGACCCGGATCCCGATCGCCCCGATCTTGCGATCGCCGCCGCGTGCGTCCGCCATCACCCACACGCCGCTGCGGCCGGCCACGCGGGCGGTCTCGACGCCGAGGTCGGCGCAGACGCCCATCATCATGTCCTCCAGCCGCCGCACGTGGGCCACGACGTCGCGGTTGCTCGGCAGGTGCACGATCGGGTAGCCGACGAGCTGACCCGGGCCGTGCCAGGTGATCTTGCCGCCGCGGTCCACGTCGACCACCGGGGTGCCGTCCCACGGCCGTTCGTGCGGCTCGGTGCGCTTGCCGGCGGTGTAGACGCGCTGATGCTCCAGCAGCAGCGTCGTGTCGGGGATCTCGTGGGCGACGACCTGCGCGTGGATCTCCCGTTGGTGGTCCCAGGCCTGCTGGTAGTCGACCAGGTCCGGCGCGAAGCCCAGGTGCTCGAAACGCATGCCACCACGATACGACCGGGGCAGGGATGCTCCGTCCACAGCCTTTGAACGTTCATGACCCCGCCTGTGGATGACGGAGCGACCCGGACCGCGACAGGCGGCATGGTGGTGGACGAGGGGGATCGGCCTCCTCCCGGCAGGCAGGAGGGCAGCCATGGCCAGGCCCGCGGTTCCCGGGTATGACGTCCAGGCCGTCCTTGGTGGCGGCGCCGCGAGCGTGGTGTGGCGCGCGGAGCGACTGTCCGACCGACGCGCCGTCGCGCTCAAGGTGTCGCGCGAGCCCCTACGGCTGGACGACCCCTGGCAGGCCAAGGGCTGGTCCACGGCACCGCGGGACGCCGAGAGCGTGCTGCGCGAGCTCGACTGGTTGCGGCAGGTCCACCACCCCGGCGTCGTGGAGCTGCTCGACGCCCTGGTCCTCGACGACCAGCGGGTCGTCGTCGTGCTGACTCTCGCGGAGGGCGGCTCGTTGTCCGACCTCGTCCGGTCGCGGGGTCACCTCACACCGTCGGAGGTGGTCTCGGTCCTGCTCGGGCTCGCCACCACGATCCGCGACCTGCACGGGGCCCGTCTGGTGCACGGGGACCTGTCGCCGGGCAACGTCCTGCTCGACGCGGCCGGGCGGCCCCTGGTGGGCGATCTGGGGACCCTCAGCGCCTTCGACGAGGCGGTCGAGGACCCCTGGGGGACGACGGGTTTCGTCGCTCCGGACGTCGTGGCGGGCGGCGAGCCGACAGCGGCGTCCGATGTCTACTCCCTCGGAGCGCTCGCGTGGTATGCGCTCGTCGGGGAGGCCCGCCCGGCGGCCACCGATCCGCGCGAGCTCGACGCCAGGGTCCCCGACACGCCCGCCGAGCTGCGGGACGTCATCCGGGCCTGCCTGGCGCCCCGCCCGGACGACCGCCCGGAGGTGGGCGACCTCGTCGACTCCCTGGCCGCGCTCGGCTCGGCCCCCGTGGAGGTCAGCCCGGCCGATCGCCCGGAGGACGTGACCCGGCGGGTGCGCGAGCAGGCCGCCGAGCAGGAGCGTGCGCTCACGCGCGCCCGGGTGCGGGCCCAGCACCTCGAGGAGGCGAGGCGCCGGGCCGCCCGTCCTCGGCTGCTGCTGTCCCGTCGCGCCCTGGCCCTGTCGATCGTCGTGGGGCTGGCCCTCGGCGTGCTGGGCGGCCGCTGGTGGCTGGACCGGCGTGATGCGCAGGCGGCTGCGGCGGCCGCCGCACGCCCCGCAGCGGTGACAAGCCGCCAAGGGGCGGCCGCGAGCGCCCCGGCGGCGACCAGCGCTGGGACCCGGTCGGGCTCGGCGCCCGCGCCGAGCGCACCGACGTCCACGGTTCAGGGTCCGCCTCAGGGACAGGGACAGGGACAGGGACAGGGACAGGGGCAGGGACAGGGACAAGGACCGGGTCAGGGGCAGGGGCAGGGGCAGGACCCGGTCAGGCCATCGAGTCGGTCGGACGGGGTGCAGACGGATGCTCGCGCCGTGCTGCAAGACCTGTTCGACGCCCGCGCGGCCGCCCTCATGGCCAAGGACGCGGCAGCACTCGGGACCGCCGACGCCGACGGCTCGTGGGCCCGCACGCACGACGACGAGACGATCGGTGAGCTACGACGCCGGGGCCAGAGCCAGCGGGGGCTGCGGTTCGTCGTGCAGCAGGCGCAGGCCGTCTCCAGCGCTGCTGGGTCCGCCACGGTGCGGGCGTCGGTCCGGCTGGGCGACTACACCTGGACGGAGGCCGGTGCCCCACCTCGGACCGCGGCCGGGCACGGGGGGCGCAGCGCCGACTACCACCTGCGGTGGACGGCGCACGGCTGGCGGCTCGACCGTGTCGACGAGCCGGGAGCAGGCGGCCAGAGCGTGGCGTCCGCGTCGCCCCGCACCGGGCCGTGACCCTGCGAGCTCACGCGTGACAACCGTGCCGGGCCTGCGGTGGGGGAGATGCGCCACAACGAGCCTGGGGGAGCCATGAGAGTGGCACGCGCCGCGTCCTTCGTCGCCGTCAGAGCCCTGGTCTGGGCGCTGTGGTCGTCCCGGGGGTTCGACGGCCGACATCCGGCCTGTCTCAACCTCGTGGGGCCGTTGCTCATGGCCCGCGGCACCGGCGCCGGGCTGTCGCTGGTGGCGGCGATCGCCGCCGTGGCGGGACGCCGCAGCAGGCCCGGGACCGTGGCCCCGCTGACGCGTCCTCGTCAGGGGCGCACCGTCAGGTCGTGCCAGGGGCTCGCCACCTGCCGCACGGCGTCCTCGAGCCGCGCGTGGCGCCATACGAAGCCGGTCTGCTCGAGCACGGCCGGGCGCACCAGCTGGCTGCCGAGGACGTCGTCCGCCAGCTCGCCGAGGGCGAGCCGGAGTGCCGCGGCGGGGGTGGGGACCACAGCCGGACGGTGCAGCGCACGTCCGAGGGCGCGGGCGACCTCGACCTGCCGAGCGCTGCCGGGCGAGACGAGGTTGACGGGGCCGTGGACATCCTCGTCGACGAGGTGCAGGAGGGCTCGCACCTCGTCCTCCATCGAGATCCACGGCCACCACTGACGCCCGCTCCCGATGGGGCCACCCAGGCCCAGGCGAGCCAGCGGGAGGAGCGGGCCGAGCGCGCCGCCGTCCGAGGTCAGCACCAGCCCCGTGCGGGCGAGGGCGACGCGCCGACCCCCGTCCTGCGCGGCGCAGGCCTCGAGCTCCCAGGCCTTGACCACGTCGGCGAGAAAGGTGTGCCCGGGGTCGCTGGCCTCGGTCAGCTCCTCCTCGCCCCGGTCGCTGCCATAGACGCCGACGGCCGACGCATTGATGAGGGGCACCCGCTCGCCGAGCCGGTCGAGGTGCTGGACCAGCGTTCGGGTGGTGTGGACGCGGCTCTCGAGGAGCTCGTGCTTGTATCGCGGCGTCCACCGACGTCCCACCGGCGCCCCGGACAGGTTGACGACCGCGTCGACGGGCTCGACCTGCCCCACGTCCACGTGTCCGGCGGTCGGGTCCCACCGGATCTCGTCGGCGCCCGAGGGCGGGCGACGCACCAGCCGGACCACCTGGTCGCCACGGGCGGCCAGCGCGCTGCGCAGCGCGGTGCCGATCAGGCCACTGGCGCCGCTGACCAGGATTCGTCGTGCCACGGGTGCCTCCCAGGTGCGTCGTGCGGAGATGGCCGCGGGCCGTGACCACCGGTGGTGACCACGGCCCGCAGACCGGATGGCTCAGAGCCCGAGCGAGGACTCGAACCTGCCCTCCTCCAGGCGCGCCTTGAGCGCCGAGAGGAACTTGCCGGCCAGCGCACCGTCGACCGCGCGGTGGTCGTAGGTGAGCACGAGGTACATCATCGACCGCACGGCGATCGCGTCGTTGCCCTCGGCGTCGGTGACGACGGCAGGCCGCTTGACGATCGCGCCCGTGCCGAGGATGCCGACGTTGGGCTGGTTGATGATCGGCGTGTCCAGCAGCGATCCGTTGCTGCCGATGTTGGTGATCGTGAAGGTCGCGCCACCCAGCTCGTCCGGCCCGACCTTGTTGGTGCGGGTGCGGTCGGCGAGGTCAGCGATCTTGCGGGACAGGCCGGCGATGTTGAGGTCGCCGGCGTCCTTGATGACCGGGACGAGCAGGCCGCGCTCGGTGTCGACCGCGATGCCCATGTGCTCGGCGCCGTGGTAGACGAGGCTGTCGCCGTCGATGCTGGAGTTGAGCTGCGGGAACGCCTTGAGGGCCTCGACCGCGGCAAGAGTGATGAACGGCAGGTAGGTGAGCTTGACGCCCTCCCGCTGCTGGAACTCGCCCTTGGCACGGGCCCGCAGCGCCACGACGCGGGTCATGTCGACCTCGACCGCCGCGGTCAGCTGCGCCGAGACGGACAGCGACTCCACCATGCGCTGCGCGATGACCTTGCGCAGGCGCGGCATCTTTTCGGTGGTGCCCCGCTTGGCCGCCGACGCAGGGTCGGCCGTCGGCACCGCCGTGGGCGCGCCACCGCCGGCGGGAGCCGCCGCGGCTGCAGGAGCCGCGGGCGCTGCAGCGGGGGCCGCCTCCGGCTCGGAGGCCTTCTTGGCGGCGTCGAGGACGTCCTGCTTGCGGATCCGGCCACCGACGCCGGTGCCCTTGAGGCTGGACAGGTCGACCCCGTTGTCGGCGGCCAGCTTGCGGACCAGGGGAGTGACGTATGCCGACGCATCGGCATCTCCCGTGGACTCGGCACGAGGCGCTGCGGCCTTCGGCTCGGGCGCCTGCTGCGGGGCCGCCTCCTGCTTGGGCTCCTCCTTGGGAGCCTCCTGCTTGGGCTCCTCCTTGGGAGCCTCCTGCTTGGGTGCCTGCTCCTTCGGCTCCTCGGACGCGGGCTCCTCCTGATTGGCGTCGTCACCGCCCCCGGAAGCCTCGCCACCGATGACCGCCAGCTCGGCGCCGACCTCGGCGGTCTCGTCCTCCTGGACGAGGATCTTGGTGAGCGTGCCGGCGAACGGGGAAGGGATCTCGGTGTCGACCTTGTCCGTGGAGACCTCGAGGAGCGGCTCGTCCACCTCGACGTCGTCGCCCTCGGCCTTGAGCCACCGGGTGATGGTGCCCTCGGTGACGGACTCGCCGAGCGCGGGCATCGTGACCTTGTCACCGCCGGAGACCGAGCCGCCGGAGGCCCCTGCGGAGCCGCCCTGGCCGGAGCCCGAGGTATCGGCGTCGCTCTCGTCCGCCGGCTCCTCCTGCTCGGTGGAGGGAGCCGCCTGGGCGGTCTCCTCGACCGTCTCCGCGGTCTCGGGCTGGGAGGAGTCGGACTGCTTGGCCTGCTCCGCGGCGGAGGTGTCCTCGTCGCCGGAGTCGTCCTTGGCGGGGGCGTCGCCGTCGCCGATCACCGCGAGGTCGGCGCCGACCTCGACCGTCTCGTCCTCCTCCACCAGGATCTCCTGGAGGGTGCCCGCGGCGGGGGAGGGGATCTCGGTGTCGACCTTGTCGGTCGAGACCTCGAGCAGGGGCTCGTCAACCTCGACCGAGTCACCCACGGACTTGAGCCAGCGGGTCACGGTGCCCTCGGTCACCGACTCGCCAAGGGCGGGCATCGTCACGCGTTCAGACATGTGTGAGTTTCTCCTTCGGTGAGCCGTTGACGTTCGATAGCCACCCTACTGCGACAGGGCGCTAGGAGTGCGCGTGGAGCGGCTTGCCGGCGAGAGCCAGGTGGGCCTCGCCGAGCGCCTCGTTCTGGGTGGGGTGCGCGTGGACGAGGGAGGCCACGTCCTCGGGCAGCGCCTCCCAGCCGTAGATCAGCTGGGCCTCGCCGACCTGCTCGCCCATGCGGGCTCCGATCATGTGCAGCCCCACGACCGGACCGTCCTTGCGTCGCACGAGCTTGACGAAGCCTTGCGTCCCGAGGATCTGGGACTTGCCGTTGCCGCCGAGGTTGTACTCGGAGCTCTCGACCTCGCCGAAGGCCTCCTCAGCCTGCTCCTCGGTGTAGCCGACGGACGCGATCTCGGGGTCGCAGTAGGTGACGCGCGGGATGCCGCGCTCGTCGATGCGGGCGGGCTCCAGCCCGGCGATCGCCTCGGCGACGTAGATGCCCTGGGCGAACCCGCGGTGCGCCAGCTGCAGGCCCGGCACGATGTCGCCGACCGCCCAGACCCCCGGGACGGACGTGCGGCAGTCCTCGGCCAGCACGTAGCCGCGGTCCGTGGCCACACCGATCTCCTCGTAGCCGAGCCCCTCGGTGACCGGGCCGCGGCCGACGGCCACCAGCAGCAGCTCGGCCTGCAGCTGCTCCCCGCCCTCGAGGGTGACGGTGACCTGGGCGTCCTCCTGCGCGGCGGAATCGAAGCGGGCGCCCGTGCGGACGGCGATCTTGCGCTTGCGGAAGGACCGCTCCAGCTGCTTGGAGATGGCGGGGTCCTCGGCGGCGACGAGACGGGGCAGCGCCTCGACGATCGTCACCTCGGAGCCGAAGCTGCGCAGCGCGGAGGCGAGCTCGACCCCGATGACGCCGCCGCCGAGCACGATGGTGCGCGCCGGCACCTCCTCCAGCCGCAGCGCCTGCTCGCTGGTCATGATCCGGCCACCGATGTCGAGCCCGGGCAGCGACTTGGCGTAGGACCCGGTGGCGAGCACGAGGTTGCGGCCGGTGAGGCGACGTCCGTCCACCTCGACAGTGTCCGGAGCGACGACCCGCCCGGTCCCCTCGACATAGGTGAGCCCGGCCGCCTTGACGAGGCCCTGGAGCCCCTTGTACAGGCGGTTGACCACGCCGTCCTTGTAGGCGTGGACGGCGGGCAGGTCGATCGACTCGAACGTGGCCCGGACCCCGAACTGGGCGCTCTCGCGCGCGGTGTCGGCAACCTCGGCGGCGTGCAGCAGCGCCTTGGTGGGGATGCAGCCGAGGTGCAGACAGGTGCCGCCCAGCTTGGACCTCTCGACCAGGGCCACCGACAGGCCCAGCTCCGCGGCGCGCAGCGCGCAGGCGTAGCCGCCGCTGCCCCCTCCGAGGATGACGATGTCGTAGGTGTCCTGCTGCTGGTCAGCCATGGTGCGCTCCCTTGCGTCTCGGCCGTCGGTGCTCGCGATGGCACCGGGGCGCTCGTGACGCCGCCGAAGCCGCGGTCATCCTCTCACCCGCGCGGCACGCCGGCGCAAGCCCGCCCAGGCTCAGCCGCGCCGTCGGGGCACGCCCCGCCGCACCGCCGGCCGCCCACGCTCAGCCGCGGGTCACGAGCCCTCGCCACGGGCCGCAGACGCCGGGGTCCAACCGCCCCGCCCGTGCCTCGGCCTCGAGGAAGGCGCGCTTGGCCATCCCCGCCGTGGACGCGCCCTCGACGGGCGCGGTGCGCGAGGTGCCGTAGAGGCACCAGTACGCGTAGCTCTCGGCGAAGTCCTCGGTGGGGTGGCTTGCCGCGTAGGTCGACACGAACGCCTCGGGGGCGGTGGCGTGGAAGGACCGGAGCTCCTCGGGGGAGGGCCGGCGGTCGGCATACAGGCCTGAGATCCGGCTGCGCTGGGCCGGCGTGTAGGTGCCGGCGTAGAACGCCACGAGGGGGCTCGACGGGTCGGCGCAGGTGCCGGCGTCGTCGATCACCCATGGGCAGCGGGGGTCGCGGGACGGGTGAGTCCGGTCCGGGTAGAGGCTGACGACGTGCCCGACCTCGTGGGCCATGGTGAGCAGCTGCTCGCTCGGCGCGAGGACGGTCGCGAGCGCGAGGCGGTAGCGCCGCGGGTCGGCCGGGTTGGGCTCGAAGAAGCCGGTACGAACCCCACCCTGGCGGGAGGGGTCCTGGAGCACCTCGGGCGGGTAGTCGTACAGGACGACCTGGTCGAGGGCGGCGAGGTGGGCCGCGGGTATGCCGGAGCGCAGGACCTCCCACCGCCACCGGTCGCACCCGTCTGCCGGACCGGCGCCGTCGAGCGCCTGCAACCGCCCCGCTCGCACGGCGTAGACGCGGCGCAGGCGGGCGCCCTGGCCGAGGCTCGCGGGGTCGTCGGTGTATCCCGTCCCGCTCGGCAGGCGCGCGGCGCGTCGTGCTCCTGAGGCGCCCTCGCCCCCGTCCTCGCACGAGGCCGGCAGGGGCCAGGTGAGGTGGCGGACGGCCTGGCCGTCCGCGGCGGTGACCGCGCTCCCCGACCTCGTCGGGCCGACCGGGCCGGGCGCCACGACGGGCCCCACGACGGGCGCCACGACGGGCGCGACGGCGGGCACGTCCCGAGGGATATCCGTGCGGCTCCGCCGGGAGGCCACCGGGCCCGGCCGGTCGTCGGCGTGCTGCGTGAGCGCCGCGAGCGTCGGCAGCACCAGGGTCGCCAGCGCGAGGAGGGCCGTTGCCGCGCCCAGGGTGACGTCACGACGGGCCCGAGGGGCGCGTCGTGGCTGGTGGGAGCGGTGGGGCACAACGGCATCTCACCCCAGCGCAGCCCTCCGTGGCGGGGCCTCGACGGAGCTCGGCACCCGTCCTGCCGATCACTATCGCGCACAGGGACGGCGCCTGTCACGAGAGTGATCGGGCGCCGTCCCTACGGGTGATGGGGCGCGTCAGCGCCCGTGGAGTCGTCCTCAGTCGGCGCTGAGCACCTCGGCGAGACGGACCAGCGTGGCGACGCCGAAGCCGGTGCCGCCCTTGGGCGCGACCCCGCGAGGGGCCTGCTCGTTGAAGGACGGGCCCGCGATGTCGACGTGCGCCCACGGGATGGGGTGTCCGTCTGCCTGGGGGACGAACTCCTTGAGGAACAGCCCGGCGGTCAGCATGCCTCCGGCCGGACCCGCCTTGTGGGCGATGTCGGCCACCTCGGTCTCGAGCCCCTTGCGGTAGGCCGCGGGCAGGGGCATGGGCCACAGGTCCTCGCCCATGTCGTCGCCGGCGCTGCACACGCGGGTGCGGAAGTCGTCGTCGTTGCCCATGACGGCGGCCACCTCGTGCCCGAGGGCGACGACCTGGGCGCCGGTGAGGGTGGCGATGTCGACGATCGTGTCCGGCCCCTCCTCGCCGGCCGCACACATCGCGTCACCAAGGACCATGCGTCCCTCGGCGTCGGTGTTGAGGATCTCGACGGTCATGCCGTTGCGCATGGTCACGACGTCGGAGGCGCGCTGGGCGGTGCCCGACGGCATGTTCTCGGCGAGGCCGAGCCAGCCGGTGACCTGGATCGGCAGGCCCAGCTCCGCGATCGCGAGGACGGCGCCGGCGACGGCGGCCGCGCCCGCCATGTCGGACTTCATGGTGGCCATGTTGTTGGCGGGCTTGATGTCGAGACCGCCGGAGTCGAAGGTCATGCCCTTGCCGACGAGGGCCAGGTGGTGCGTGGCCTTGGCCGGCTTGTAGGACATCGACACGAGCCGGGGCGCGTGCGCCGAGCCCTGGCCGACGCCCAGGATCCCACCGAAACCGCCCTTGGCGAGGGCCTTCTCGTCGAGCACCTTGATCTTGACCTTCGAGGCGGTGGCGCGCTCGCGCACGCTGTCGACGAAGGTCTGCGGGTAGAGCAGGTTGGGGGCGGTGTTGACGAGGTCGCGGGCGTAGCCCACGGCCTCGGCGACCGCGGCGGCCCGCTTCACGGCGGCCTTGACGGCGGAGTCGCGCCCACGGTCGGTCACGACGGTCACGGTCTCGACGACGGTGGGCGGGGTGGACGTGCCGCGCTGGGCCGTGAACCGGTAGGCCCCGAGGGCAGCGCCCTCGGCGACGGCGCCGACGGCCGTGGAAGTGCTGCCCGGGAACGCGACGGCCACCGTGCCGGCGTCCTTGATGGCGCGGGTGGCGGTCGCGGCCGCACGGCGCAGGGCGTTCTCGTCGACGAGCTTCTTCTTGGCGGGCTCGGGGCCGAGGCCCGCGAGCACCACGCGGGGTGCCTTGACCCCGGGCACGGCGGGCAGCACCACCGTGGAGTCGGCGGCGCCGGTGAAGCCCAGGGTGGGCAGGGCCCCGGCGAGGTAGGTCGTCGTGGCCTCGGGGAGGCCGGACGGGAGGACGGGTGACGCGTCGCCGCCGAAGGCGCCGACGACGAGGACGTCGACGGCGAGGTCTGCGGCGGAGCGCGCGGTGACGGTGAGCGAGGTCACGACAGCTCCTGGGTGGCGGAAGTGCGGATGGCGGTTGGTGCGGCCCGGCAAGGCCTTCCGGACAACCTAGCCTCCCGGCGCGATGCGTGCCCAGCGGCCCCTTGTAGTGTCGGCCCCATGACGGAAACTTCACTGAGGAAGTCCCCCCTCCACGAGAGGCATGTCGCGCTCGGCGCCAAGATGGCCGACTTCGGCGGCTGGGAGATGCCGATCGAGTACCCCGGCGGCGGCGTGATCCGCGAGCACACCGCGGTCCGCGAGCGCGTCGGCATCTTTGACGTCTCGCACCTGGGCAAGGCCAGGGTCTCCGGCAAGGGCGCCGCCGACTTCTGCAACGCCTGCTTCACCAACGACCTGCGCAAGGTCGAGCCGCCCAAGGCGCAGTACACCATGTGCTGCGACGAGCAGACCGGTGGCGTCGTCGACGACCTGATCCAGTACGTCAAGAGCGACGACGAGGTCTTCCTCATCCCCAACGCCGCCAACACGACCGAGGTCGTGCGCCGCATGCGGGACAGGCTGCCCGACGGCCTGGAGCTGACCAACCTGCATGAGGAGTACGGCGTGATCGCGGTCCAGGGCCCGCGCTCCGAGGACGTGGTCAAGACCTTGGGGCTGCCGACCGACCTGGAGTACATGTCCTTCGCCGAGGCGGAGTGGAACGGCCGCCCGGTCATCGTGTGCCGCACCGGCTACACGGGGGAGAAGGGCTACGAGCTGCTGCCGACCTGGGACAACACCCCGGCCGTGTGGGACGCGCTCGTCGAGGCGATGCAGCCCTACGACGGCCTGCCGTGCGGGCTCGGTGCGCGGGACACGCTGCGCACGGAGATGGGCTACGCGCTGCACGGTCACGAGCTGTCGATGGACATCACCCCCAACATGGCCCGCGCGGGGTGGGCGGTCGGCTGGGGCAAGGAGGAGTTCTGGGGCAAGGAGGTGCTCGCGGCGCAGAAGGCCGCCAAGGAGTGCCGCCTGTCCTGGGGCCTGCTGGTCACCGGCAAGGGGATCCCGCGCAAGGACTGCGTGATCAAGGACGCGGACGGTCGCGAGATCGGTGTCGTCACCTCCGGGACCATGTCGCCGACCCTCAAGCAGGGCATCGCGCTGTGCCTGCTGGACCGTGGCGCTGCGGAGGGCGACGAGGTCGTCGTCGACGTGCGCGGCCGCGCGGTGGCGGCCACCGTCACCAAGCCGCCCTTCGTCCAGGGTGGTGCCGCGAGCTGATCGGCATACGGCACCTGAGAGGGTCTCCTGCCGTATGGCGACAGGCCCTCGCAGCGTGTCGCCGCGCGGTGCCGGCCGGACCGTCGCGCAGGCACCCGCCGCGGTCGTTAGCGTGGCGGCGTGCTGCGTGGCTCCCTGCTCGTCCTGATCTCCGCCGTCGGCTTCGGGGTCAATCCGCTGCTCGCGACGGCGGCATACCGCGCGGGCGTCGGCGTGCCGACGGTCCTGCTCTACCGCTTCGCCGTGGCGGCGGCGGTGCTGTGGGCCCTGTGCGCGAGCCGGGGGGTGGTGCGTCCGCTCGGCCGCCGCGCCGTCGCCGGGCTGACCATCGCCGCACTCGCGTACGTCCTGCAGGCCGCGACCTACTTCTACGCGGTCCAGCAGATCTCGGTCGGACTGGCGGCCCTGCTGCTCTACCTCTACCCCTGTCTCGTGGCGCTGGTGACGGCGCTGGCCGCCCGCGTGGTCCCGTCGCGCGCCGTGGTGCTGTCGCTGGTGCTGTCCTTCGCCGGGATCGGTCTCGCGCTCGGGCGCGTGAGCGGTGCGGGCAGCCTCCCGGGGGTGCTGGCGGGGGTGGCGACGGCCCTGTGCTACACGGCCTACGTGCTGCTGACCGACCACCTTGGTGCCACCGTCCCGCCGCTGCCGGCCAGCGCCTGGGTGTGCACCCTCGCGACCGGGTTCGTCGTGGTCGTGACGTCCGTGACCGGGACCTTTGACCCCGCGCAGGCTCTGCGAGCCCCCTGGGCGGTGGCCGGGGTGGGCCTCGCCGGTGGGGCTCTGGCGATCGCGACCTTCTTTGCCGGGGTGGCCGTGGTGGGCGCGACGCAGGCGTCGATCGTGTCCACCGTCGAGCCGATCATCTCGGTGGTGGGCTCGGCGCTGCTGCTGGGCGCGGCGATGACGGAGTCGCAGTGGGTCGGCGCGGCGACGGTGCTCGCGGGGTCAGCGGTCGCGGTGCTCGCCCATGCCCGGCAGGACGACGTGGTGGAGGAGGTTGCCATGGAGGGCACGCAGGTGCACGGGCGGCCACGCCGCGCACCGCAGGGGTGAGGCCGGGTCAGACCAGCAGCGAGGCCACCACCAGCGACAGGGTGAGCGACACCTCGATCGCCGCTCCGAGGACGTCGCCGGTGATGCCCCCGAGGCGCCGCACGGCACGCTCCACCACGAGCCAGCAGCCCACGAGTCCTGCTGCGGCACACGGGAGGACGTGCCACCAGCCGGCCGGCGTGGCGGCCGCGCCCAGCAGGCCCGCCCCCGCCAGCAGCACCGCCAGGGCCGCCCCGGCCTGCCACGGCGCGACGCTGCCGGCGACCATGGCCCCGAGCCCGCCCGGGCGGGCGCTCGGCACGCCCCGAAGGCAGCCCCAGGCGAGCACGTGCCGACTCACGACGAGGGCGACGGCACCGAGCGCGACGCCGTGCCAGGACGAGGCGAGCGCCCCGAGGCTCGCGGCCTGCAGCAGCAGCAACAGCGCGATGGCGGTGGCCCCGGAGGGGCCGACGTCGCCGGTCCGCATCACCGCGAGGGCGCGGTCGCGGTCATAGCTCGACGACAGCCCGTCGGCGTAGTCCGCGAGCCCGTCCTGGTGCATCGCCCGAGTGAGCAGCACGAGCAGGGCCACCGCGACGGCCCCGGTGACCAGGGGCGGCGCGGCCGCCCATCGCGCCACGAGAGCGCAGCCGACCCACGCCGCGAGCAGGGGCAGCGTGGCGAGCGGGGCGAGGAGCATGGCGACGCCGGCGACGGGTCGGTCGACGCGACGAGGTGGCGGCACGGGCACCGCGGAGAGCATCCCCCAGGCGAGGCGCAACCCGTCGGCCCACCGGCCCGACCCGGTCCCGCCCACGGCAGGGGCGTCGCCGTCCGTCCCGCTCACGGCACCACCGGCGCCGTCGACAGGTCGAGGACCCGCCCGGCGACCACGAGCGCGACCCGGTCCGCGACGGCCGACACGTCGGCGTTGACGCGCCCCAGCTCGTCGCGGAACATCCGTCCCGAGGCGTGCTCGGGCACGACGCCCCACCCGACCTCGTTGGTGACGAGGACGACGTCGACCCGGGCGGCGCAGAGAGCGCCGACGAGTCCTTCGCGCGCCCGGCCCACCTCCTCGGCCGCGGCCACCGGGTCGTCCCAGGCGCCGGCGTCGTCCACGAGCCGGGTCACCCAGGTGCCGAGGCAGTCGATCAGCACCGGCGAGCTCGACGAGCACACGACGGCGGCGAGGTCGGACGACTCGACCGTGGCCCAGCAACCAGGCCGACGCTCCCGGTGCGCGGCGACCCGCCGTGCCCACTCGCCGTCGCCGCCGAGGGGCACGAGGCCGGGGGCCACGTAGGCGGCGGGCCGGGAGGCGGGGACGAGGCTCTCTGCATACCGGCTCTTGCCGGACCGGACCCCGCCGGTGACGAGGGTGATCATGCTGCCTCCTGCGGGACGCTGACGTCCCTGTCGACGAAGGTGGGCGACGCGTCGAAGCGGGCGCGCCGGACCGCCCGCCGCAGGACGCGGTCGACGGCGGGCCCGGCCCACCACACGAGCACGGCGGTGAGCAGGCCGCGGGGCAGGTCCCAGCCGAGCGAGGTGAGGACGTAGAAGGTGGCGTAGTGCGCCGCATTGGTCGCGAGGTCCCCGCCCGGCACGAAGCCGGCGCCCTCGGGGGCCATGGAGGTCGCAAGGAAGGGCCAGAACCAGAGGTTCATGACGAGGCCGTAGCCCAGGCCGGCCAGCAGGCCGTAGACCGCGAGCAGGCCCCGGCGGCCGAGCCTCCCCAGCCGGGCCGTCGGCAGCAGCCCCGCGCCCAGCGCGACCCAGCCCGCCGTGATCATCTGGAACGGCACCCAGGGACCGATCGTGCCGGTGAGCAGGCCGCCGGTGAGCAGCGCGAGCGCCCCGACGACGAAGCCGGCGCCCGGGCCGAGCACCGCGCCGGCCATGACCAGCAGGAAGAACATCGGCTCCAGCCCGGCCGTGCCCGCGGAGAGGACCCGGAGCCCGCCCCCGGCGGCGCACAGGACCCCTATGACCGCCACCGTCTTGGCGTCGAGGCCGTCGGCGGTGACCTCGGCCAGGCAGACGAGCGCGAGCAGCCCGAGGAGGGCGGCAAAGACCCAGGGCGCGTCGTGCGCGTGCGCGAGCACCGCAGGCGAGGTGGTGACGAACGGCCACAGGAAGGCCGCGGCGCACACGAGGCTGACGAGCAGCAGCGTGAGGGCCGAGGTGGGGCGCATCCGCAGGTTCATGGGCGGCCTCGTACGACGCCCGCGCGGGTCACCAGGTCCGTGGCCGCCGGGACCGTGAGCACCGGCAGGGGGTGCAGGACCTTGGCCACCTGCGGCGCGAACGCCGTGGAGGCCGAGAGCACCTCGTCGGCGGGACCGTCGGCCACGACCTCGCCCTCCGCGAGCAGCACGACGCGGTCGGCGACGTCCGCGGCGAGCTCCACGTCGTGGGTGGCGAGGACGACGGCGCGACCCTCGGCGGCCAGCTGGTCCAGGACGTCGACGAGGCGGGCCTTGGCCGTGTAGTCCAGTCCGCGGGTCGGCTCGTCGAGCAGGACGACCCGGGGTGCGCCGGTGAGCACCACGGCGAGGGCGAGCAGCAGGCGCTGCCCCTCGGACAGGTCACGCGGGTGGCGGCCGTCCAGGTCGGCGGGCTCGGTCGGCCCCAGCAGGCGTGACAGCAGGGCCCGGCAGGTCCCCACGACCACCCCGAAGTCGTCGTCGGCCGCGTGGCACTCCCGCGCGACGGTGTCGGCGTGCAGGAGGGAGCCGGCGTCCTGGGGGACCAGACCGACGTGGCGCACGAGCTCGCGCGCCCGGGTGGAGCCCGGGTCGACGCCGTCCACGCGGACCCGGCCACGCGACGGCCGCAGGGTGCCGGTGAGCACGCGGAGCAGGGTGGACTTGCCGACACCGTTGCGACCCATGAGGGCGACCACCTGGCCTGCGGGGGCGTCGAGGTCGACGCCCCCGAGCACCGGCCGGCCGTCCCGGACGACGGCGAGGCCGTCGACGGCGACGCAGGGCGCGCCAGGCTCCCGACGACCGGTGCCGGCGCGGCGCGCCGTGACAGGGCGCGCCGCGGCGAGTCGGTCGCGCAGCGGCCGCACGGCACGACGGGCGTCACGCACCGACAGGGGCAGCGGCGACCAGCCGAGGGCCCGGCCCAGCCCGACGACGGGCGGGTGCACGGTGGAGCGGGCCATCGCCGCCGCGGGGGGCAGCACGTCCGAGCAGGTCGCCCCCTGCAGGAGCACGATGCCGTCGGCGTGGTGCACGACCCGCTCGAGGCGGTGCTCGGCGACCACGACGGTCATGCCGACGTCGTGCACCAGCCGGGTGATCGACGACAGGACGTCCTCGGCGGCCACGGGGTCGAGCGCGGAGGTGGGCTCGTCGAGGACCAGGATGCGGGGGCCGGCCGCCAGCACGGCGCCGATGGCGACGCGTTGCTGCTGCCCGCCGGACAGGCTGCGCAGCCCTCGGTCGCGCAGGTCGGCGAGGCCGAGCAGGTCGAGGGTCTCCTCGACGCGGCGCCGCATCGCGGTGGGCGACAGCCCGATGGCCTCCATGCCGTAGGCCAGCTCGTCCTCCACCGTGTCGGTGACGAAGGACGCGGCGGGGTCCTGGACCACCATCGCGACGACGTCGGCGAGGTCGCGTGGCCGGTGGGTGCGGGTGTCGCGTCCGGCGACCTGCACCCGCCCGGAGACCGCCCCGCCGCTGAAGTGGGGGACCAGTCCGTCGAGGCTGCGCAGGAGCGTCGACTTGCCGGACCCCGTCTCGCCGACGACGAGCACCAGCTCACCCTCGTCGACGTGCAGGTCGGCGTCCTGCAGCGCCGGTCGGGCCGCTCCGTCGTAGGTCACCGTCCAGCCCTCGACCCGGATCACGCCGCGACCTCCCGTCGCTGTCGCTGCGCCGTTCGCCGCGCGGCGGCGGCGTCCCGGGCGGCCGGGCGAGGCAGGGGAGGGGCGGCGACGGCGGCGAGCGCCGCGCCGACGATGGCGACGAGCGCCGGGACGACGAGCGGCGGAGGGGTGAGCGGGACGGCCTGCAGGGTGAGTCCCGGCACCTGCCGGGCCGCGAGCGTCACCAGGGTCAGGGCCGGTATGCCGCCCGCCAGCGTCACGCCCCACTCGGGCCATCCCCAGGGGTCGCGGCGGTAGCGGGTGCGGGTGTCGTGGCGGGCTCCGAGGACCAGGGCGAGGGTGCTGACCAGCACGCCGAGGACGAGCAGCGGCCACCCGAGGGGCGACCCGGCGGAGCCGTCCAGGACGGCGTACACCCCGGCGACCAGGCCGATCAGGCCCGCGACGGTGACGGCGCCGGACCAGCGCCGTGCCCCGCCCTCGCGGGGGTGGCGGCCGTAGCCGCGGGCCTCCATCGACGCGGCCAGGTCGAGCGAGCGGTCGAAGGCCGCCTCCAGGGCGGGCACCAGGGTGCGGGCCAGCTCGCGCGGGCCGCGCCCGTCGTGGCCCCGCAGGCGGCGGGCGGTGCGCACGGCGCGGGCGTCGACGACCATGCGCGGGGCGAAGGACAGGGCGACGACCACGGCGGTCCCGACGTCGTAGAGGGTGGCCGGGACGTAGCGCAGGAGGCGCCGCGGGGAGGCCAGGGCGTTGGCGGCTCCGATGGCGGCCAGCATCGCGGCGAGCTGCAGGCCCTGCCAGAGCGCGGCCAGGACGCCCTCGAGCGTCACCGGGCCGCCGAGACGCAGGCTGCCCGCCGCCTCGGGGAGCGGCACGCGGGGCAGGGTGACGAGCACGACCTGGCCCGTCGCGCCCCCGCCCACGAGGATCGACAGGCCGACCCGCAGCGCGATGGCGACCAGCCCCAGGGCGAGGAACATCGTCAGGGGTGCGTCCGCGTGCGGGTCCTCGCGCAGCGCGACGACGAGGATCGCGACCGCGACGACGGCGAGCAGCAGCAGCGGGTTGTCGGTCCGGGACGCGGCCGTCGCGAGCCCCAGGGCCCAAAGCCACCACGCCACGGGGTGGACCCGTCGCGGCACGCGTGCTCGACCGGACGTCACGAGGTCCGTCAGCGCCCGTCCGTGCGGCGGCGTCGGGCCATGGCCCAGGCCGCGGCGGCGAGCAGTGCGAGGACGGCGACCACGCCGACGACATACGCGGTCGTGCTGGAGGACGAGCTCGAGGACGCGGCTGCGGCGGCGGACGAGGAGGCGGCCGCGCCCGAGGTGGCGGCTGAGGACGAGGCCGAGCGGACGTCGATGGTCACCGGCTGGTCAGCGGCCTTGGCGGCGGCGGGCACGTCCGCGACGGTGTCGCTGCAGCCGCTCGCCGGGTATCCGTCGATGCCGCAGACCATGGCCTTCTCGACGCGGGGCTTGGCCGCCGCCGCCAGGACCTGGGCCCCGGTCGCCGAGGTGGGCACCGTCACGCAGGTGGCGTAGGGGGCCGGCACGGTCGCGCCCTGCTCCCGTGCGTCCGCCGCCCGACCGAAGTCCACGACCACGCCCACGCGCTTGCTCCCGGAGACGGCCGGGGTCGAGGCGCAGGCCTGGTCGAAGGTCACGACCGCACGCGGCAGGCGCGGCGTGCTCGTGTCGCCCAGGGCGAAGCGGTAGCCCTCGACCGACCCGTCGGCCGGCGTCGTGCCGTCGGGCCCCTTGGTCGCGAAGCCCCACGTGCCGTTCGTCAGCTGGTAGTAGCCCCAGAAGCGGTAGGCGTCCGCCGCGTGGGCGGGCGCCGCGAGGGCGATCGTCGACACGAACGCCGACAACAGCGTCGCCAGGAACAGGGCGAGCACCGCGGTGATCGGCGTGACGACGTTCCCACCCGCCCTGCGGGGACGGCCGGCACGAGAGATGGAGCGGGACGTGGAGGACACGGGCGACCTTCCTTGGCGGGCGTGGGCCGCCTCGGAACTGCCCGGGACGAGCTCCACCCGCATGCCACGGCGGATAGACGGAGCCGACGCGCAGGACGGGCGGTCCGGCTGCTCCAGGCCACGGATGGCGCCAGGAGGTCACGGTTGCGGGTCAGCGCCGGAGTCTCACCGGCTTCCCCGCCCTGCGGTGTTCGGTGCCCGCAGCCTACCAACGGGAACCCTGGCCCGGCCCCGGGGGTTGGCAGGGGTGGACCGGCAACGGCCAGGGTCGCGACAGGGTGGACCCTGGTCGGATCGGGCTCCGCCGGCCCGGATCGGCGAGTAGGTTCGAGTCAGCGGCCGGCCCGCCAGGGCCGCCGACACCAGGATCCAAGGGGGACACCAGGATGGACACGCGCAGCAGGATCATCGCCGGCCTCGTCGCCGCGCCGCTCGCGATCGGGACGCTCGCCGCCTGCGGGGCAGGCACGACCGGCAGCGACGCCATGGCGGCCGCGGCGGTCGGGTCGGACGCCAAGGGAGCGTTCTTCTCCGCCTACGACAAGACCGGTGACAGCAAGCGCCAGCGCGTCACGACCAAGCTCGAGGCGAGCCCGGACACGATCATCAAGCTCGCGTCGAGCATGGGCAGCGGCAGCGGGGGCTCCACCAGGACGCCGAGCGTCTCGCCCAAGATCGCCCAGCTGATCTCCGGGTCGTCCATCGTCGTCGACATGCAGTCGACGGGGGCGGCGCTCAAGGACGAGACCGACCCGACCAAGATCAACACCTCGATGTCCTGGAAGACGGACTCGGACCTGTTCAACCTCAGGACCGCCGCGCAGGACACCTTCGTCAAGCTCGACCTGGCCAAGATCGCCGACCAGACCGGCGCGTTCTCCATGGCCGACGTGCAGGGCGTGCTCGGGCAGGCGCCGAGCTGGATCAAGGACGCCGTCAACGGCAAGTGGGTGGGCTTCGACAAGGGCACCGTGGAGCAGCTGGCGAAGTCCAGCGGCGGCGCCGCCGCCACAACCAACCCGACCCAGCTCACGCCCGACCAGACCAAGCAGCTGACCGCCGCCGTCAAGAGCAACCTCGACACCAACGGCACGTTCACGAGCGAGGGCGACACGGTCAAGGTGCAGGTCAAGATCCAGCCGTTCCTGACCCAGATGTTCCAGGACGGCAAGCGGATCGCGCCCAAGCAGTTCACCGACCAGATGGTCAAGGACGCCACCAAGAGCCTCGCCGAGCTCAAGGCCGGCTCGGTCCTGGCCTTCGACGCCACGATCGCCGACGGTCGCTTCACCGCCGTCAAGGGCGACGTGATGCAGGTCCTGAGCTGGTTCGACGAGACCAAGGCCGAGGACGCCAAGAGCAGGAAGGAGCTGCAGGACCTCAAGGCCAAGAACCTGCACCTGACCCTGGTGTCCCAGATCTCCGAGCTCGACCGTGACCTGACCAAGCCCGAGGGCGCCCGCATGGTCACCAAGGCCGAGCTGGAGCAGCTCGGTGGCATGGGTGGCTCGATGGGGAAGTCCTCGTCCGGCTCGGGCTCGGGCTCGGCGGTGCCCTCGGCCCCGCCCGCCGGCTGACCAGGTCCACGCCTCACAGACCGCAGCAAGCACCGCAGCACCAGCGCGAGAGCCCGTCCCCGGCCAGGGGGCGGGCTCTCGGCATACCCGCCCGTCCGGTCGGGAGGACGACCTGGGCACGGTGGCAGGATCGCGCCCATGAGTGAACTGATCCTGGGGGTGGGCACCCGGTCCGGCGCCCCCGTCGACGAGCTCGTCGCGCTGGTCGACGGGCTGGTCGAGGACCAGCAGGTCGACGGGCTGGTCGGGGGGCTCGACGGAGGACGGTTCGACGAGCAGGTCGACGGTCCCGCCGACGGCGACGCGGTCGTCCCCCGCGACACGGTGGCCGCCGTCGTGACCTCCACCCGCAAGCGGACGGAGCCTGCCGTCGTCGAGCTGGCGAGGCATCTCGGCGTGCCCCTGCAGACCTACGACGACGAGACGCTCGCGTCCCAGCAGGTCGCGGCGCCCAGCGAGGTCGTGCGTCGCCACGTGGGCGTGCCCAGCGTCGCCGAGGCGGCGGTGCTGGCGGCCGGCGGCGCGGTCGTCGCCCGGGCCCGGTCGGCGACCGCGACGGTGGTCCTCGGACGCCTGCCCGGAGCCGCCCTGACGCCCTGAGCGACTCCCCTGGCCAGTGGCCCGGGCAGCCTCACGAGGTGGATAGGGTGTGCGGGTGCAGTGGCTGGAGCGTGTCGGACCGCGGGCGGGGGGCCTGGTCCTGGGGTATGCCGCAGACCTCGTCCTCGCCGACCCACGCCGGGCCCACCCGGTGGCGGCCTTCGGCGGGGCGGCGGCCCGGCTGGAGCGCCTGACCTATCGGGAGGCCCGCTCGGCGGGGACCCTGCACGTCGCCCTGCTCGTCGGCGCGGTGACGGGCGCGGGGGGCCTGGTGGAGCGCGGCCTGCGTGACCGGCCGCTGGCCCGGACGGCGGCCACCGCGGTCGCCACCTGGGTCGTCCTCGGCGGCACCAGCCTGGCGCGCGAGGGCGACGCCATGGCGCGGCTCCTCGACGCCGACGACCTGCCCGGTGCGCGAGACCGCCTGAGCCACCTCTGCTCCCGCGACCCGGACGGCCTGGCCGCGGACGAGCTGGCCCGGGCCGCCACCGAGTCCTTGGCCGAGAACACCTCCGACGCCGTCGTCGCCCCGCTGCTGTGGGGCGGGCTGCTGGGCGTGCCGGGCCTGCTCGGCTACCGCGCGATCAACACCCTCGACGCGATGATCGGCTACCGCAACCGGCGCTATCGCGAGTTCGGCTGGGCCGCAGCCAGGCTCGACGACCTCGTCAACCTGGCGCCGGCCCGCGCGTGCGCCGCGCTGACCGTGGCGCTGGCCCCGCGGCACGGCGGCGACCGGGCCGAGGCCCTGCGCGCGTGGCGCGAGGACGCCCCCCACCACCCGAGCCCCAACGCCGGTCCCGTCGAGGCGACCTTCGCCGGGGCCCTGGACGTGCGGCTCGGGGGGGCCAATCGCTACGACGACGAGGTGGAGGACCGCGGCACGCTGGGTCGCGGACGTGCGGTCGTCACCGCGGACCTGGCTCGGGCCGTGCGTCTCTCGCGGACCATCGGCGCGGCGGCCCTGGCCGTGGCGGCGATCGTCGGAGCGGTGGCGGACGGCATACGACCGGCCCGAGGACCCGTCGGCCCGGCGCACCGCCTCGCCGAGCGCGGGGACGGGACCACCACGACAACGGCGACAACAACGACGACGACAATGACAACAACGACGACAACGACGACGACGACGGGCGGGCAGGCATGACCAGGGGGCTGCTCGTCGCCGGGACGACGTCCGACGCGGGCAAGTCGCTCGTCACCGCGGGCATCTGCCGCTGGCTGGCCCGCGAGGGGGTGCGCGTCGCGCCGTTCAAGGCGCAGAACATGTCCAACAACTCGATGGTCTGCCCCGACGGCGCCGAGATCGGGCGGGCCCAGTGGGTGCAGGCCCTCGCGTGCGGCGTCACGCCCGAGGCCGCGATGAATCCCGTGCTGCTCAAGCCCGGCTCGGACCGCCGCAGCCACGTCGTGCTGCTCGGGCAGCCGTGGGGCGAGCTGCAGGCGGGGGAGTGGGCGACGGGGCGCCGGGCGCTGGCCGAGGCGGCGTTCGAGGCCTTCCGTGACCTGTCGTCCCGCTTCGACGTCGTCATCGCCGAGGGTGCGGGCTCGCCCGCCGAGATCAACCTGCGGTCCGGGGACTACGTCAACCTCGGGCTCGCGCGCGCCGTCGGCCTGCCCGTCGTGGTGGTCGGGGACATCGACCGCGGCGGCGTGCTGGCCGCGTTCTACGGCACCCTCGGGATCCTGGACCCGGAGGACCAGGCGTGCATCAAGGCCTGGATCGTCAACAAGTTCCGCGGCGACCTCGGGCTGCTCGAGCCCGGCCTGCGCATGCTCGAGGAGCGCACCGGAGGCCGGCCCGTTCTGGGCGTCGTCCCCTACCTGCGGGACGTGTGGCTCGACTCCGAGGACGCCCTGGCCATCTCCGGCTGGTCGCGCGCCGGGTCCCGCGCCGGCGCCGGCTCGCCCGCCGGCTCGCCAGAACCCTTGCGGGTGGCGGTGATCCGGCTCCCCCGCGTCAGCAACGCGACGGACGTCGATGCCCTCGCGATCGAGCCCGGCGTGCAGGTCGAGGTGACCGCCGACCCTGCCGTCGTGGCGGCGGCCGACCTCGCGGTCCTGCCCGGGTCCCGCGCCACGCAGAGCGACCTCGCCTGGCTGCGCTCGCGCGGGCTCGACCGCGCCGTCGTCGAGCGCGCGGAGGCCGGGCGGCCCGTGCTCGGGATCTGCGGTGGCTACCAGATGCTCGCCGAGCAGATCCACGACCCGTATGCCGTCGAGAGCCCCGCTGCCGCAACGGTGCCCGGGCTCGGGCTGCTGCCGACGCGGGTGACCTTCGCGCGGGAGAAGCGCCTCGGGACGCCGACCGGGCAGTGGCACGGGCACCGGGTGACGGCCTACCTCATCCACCACGGCGTGAGCGAGCGCACCGACGCGCAGGCGTCCAAGCGGTATGCCCAGACCGTCCCCTTCCTCGACGGGTGGCAGCGCGGCTCGGTGTGGGGGACCACCTGGCACGGAACCTTCGAGAACGACGGCTTCCGGCGCGGCTTCCTGCAGGTGGTGGCCGAGCGGACCCGTCCGGCGTGGCGGCCCGAGCCCGGCGCATCGGCCTTCGCCGAGCAGCGGACCGCGATGCTCGACCGGTTGGCCGACGCCGTCGCCGACCACCTGGACACCCGCGCGCTGAAGGAGCTGATCGGACTGTGAGCGCACCCGTGGTGGTCGTCGGCATCGGCGCGGACGGGTGGGCCGGCCTCGCCGACCGCGCCCGCGCCGCCGTCAGCGGCGCCGACGTCCTCGTGGGCAGCCCGCGCCAGACCGACCTCGTCGTCGGCCACCACCGAGCGCGGGTCGAGCCGTTGCCGGTGCCCCTGCGCGAGGGCCTGCGCCCGCTGCTCGACGGGCTGGGCGACGACGTCCGGGTCGTGGTGCTCGCGAGCGGAGACCCCATGCACCATGGCATCGGGCGCACCCTGGCCGAGCTGCTGGGCCCCGACAGGGTCGACGTGATCGGGGCGCCGTCATCGTTGTCCCTGGCCTGCGCCCGCCTCGGCTGGGGTCTCGAGGACGTCGACGTGGTGTCCGCCGTGGGCCGCCCGCTCGAGCGCCTCGCCGTGGTGGCGCACCCGGGCCGCCGCGTCCTCGTGCTGTCCCGAGATGCCTTGACCCCCAAGGCCGTCGCCACGTTGCTCACCGAGCACGGCCTGGGGGACAGCCTGCTGTGGGTGCTCTCGGACCTCGGCGGCCCGGCCGAGCGGGTCGTCGAGGGCGTCGCTGCGTCGTGGGACGCCGACCCCGGCAGCCCGCTCAACATCGTGGCGGTGCAGTGCCTCTCGTCATACGACTCGTCGGTGGGGCTCGTGCCGGGGCTCGCGGACGCGCTCTACGAGACCGACGGGCAGCTCACCAAGCAGCACGTGCGCGCCGCCACGCTGGCGGCGCTGCGCCCGGCGCCGGGGGAGCTGCTGTGGGACATCGGTGGTGGGTCCGGCAGCATCGGCATCGAGTGGCTGCGGGCGCACCCGACGTGCCGCGCCGTCACGGTCGAGCCCCGCCCCGACCGGGTCAAGCGGATCCGCCGCAACGCCGAGCGGCTCGGCGTGCCCGGCCTGCAGGTCGTCGAGGGTCTGGCGCCTGGCGCGCTGGCCGGGCTGTCGCGGCCGGACGCCGTCTTCGTCGGGGGCGGGCTGACCGCCGACGGTCTCGTGCCGGCCGTCCTGGACGCCCTGCGCCCGGGTGGCCGACTCGTCGCCAACACCGTGACCTTGGACTCGGAGGCGTTGCTGTTCACCATGTTTCGTCGGTATGGCGGCTCGCTCACCCGCCTCGAGGTGTCGCACGCCGACGCGGTGGGGGGCTTCACGTCGTGGAGCCCCGCGCGCCCGGTCACGCAGTGGTCCGTCGTCCGACCCGAGGAGCTGCCCGCATGACCGTCCACTTCATCGGCGCTGGTCCCGGGGCGGCCGACCTGATCACCGTGCGCGGTCTGCGGCTGCTGCAGGCGTGCCCCGTCGTGCTCTACGCCGGGGCGCTGGTCCCGGACGAGCTGCTCGCCGAGTGCCGCGCCGACGCCCGCCTGGTCGACACCGCGCACCTGGACCTCGACCAGATCATGGCCGAGATCGTCGCCGCCCACGAGGCGGGCCACGACGTGGCGCGGCTGCAGTCGGGGGACCTGTCGGTCTTCTCGGCGGTCGCGGAGCAGGTGCGCCGGCTGGAGGCGGCGGGGATCGACTACGTCCTGGTGCCGGGGGTGCCGGCCTTCGCCGCCGCGGCGGCCGCTCTGGGCCGCGAGCTCACCGTCCCCACCGTCGGGCAGACGATCATCCTGACGCGCCTGGCCCGCAACGCCTCCGCGATGCCCGAGCACGAGACCATCGCCACCCTCGGCCGGTCCCGTGCCCTGATGGCCCTGCACCTCGCCACGCATCTCGCGGACGAGGTGGCGGCCGAGCTGGCCCCGCACTACGGGCTCGACTGTCCCGCAGCGGTGGTCGCGATGGCGAGCCGGCCCGAGCAGGTCGTGTGGCGCGGTACCCTCGGCGAGCTCGGTGACGCGGTGCGCGACCACGGGCTGCGACGGACCGCCATCATTCTGGTCGGGCAGGTGCTCGCGGCGTCGGAGTTCCGCGACTCGCACCTCTACTCTCGCGAGCGGGACCGGCACGACTGCGCCCTGCCCCCGCCCATCGCCCCCCGCTGAGCGCCGGGGCGGCAGGTCAGGCGGGGTCGACACGCCCCACGATCGTGCCCGCCCGGTCGATGCACACCACGTCGACCAGGACCGGCGCGCCCTGCAGCACCTCGAGGGCGCTCTGCCGGGCGGCATACGCGACCTCGTCCCCGAGGGGCACCCCCGCCTCCCGGCACAGGGTGAGGGCCTCGAGCCCCGTGTTGACCCCGTGCAGGCGGCCGACGAGATCGGCTGGGGCGCCGGCCTGCTCGGCGAGCGCGGCCAGGTGCGCCTTGTCGACCTGGGAGCGCCCCGAGTGCAGGTCGAGGTGGCCGTTGGCGAGCTTGGACAGTTTGGCGAAACCCCCGCAGATCGTCAGCCGCGGGCGGGGGTGCTGGCGCAGGTACTTGAGCACCGCACCGACGAAGTCGCCCATGTCGAGCAGCGCCGGCGTCGGCAGGTCGTAGAGCTCGGTCACGACGCGTTCCGAGGTCGAGCCGGTGCACCCCGCGACGTGCGGCAGGCCGAGCGCCTCCGAGACGTCGATGCCGCGGCGGATGGAGTCGATCCACGCCGCGCAGGAGTAGGGGACGACGACCCCGGTCGTGCCGAGGATGGACAGGCCGCCGACGATGCCGATGCGGGGGTTCCAGGTGTGCGGGGCCATCTCGACGCCCTGGTCGACGCTGATCTCGATGTCCACGTCGGGGTCGGGCGCCCCCTCTGCCATCCCGACGGCTTCGCGCACGGCCTGGCGCATCAGCTGACGCGGGACCGGGTTGATGGCCGGCTCACCGACGTCGAGGGGCAGGCCCGGCAGCGTCACCCGCCCGACCCCGTGGCCGCCGCGGAACACCACCCCCGTGCCTGGCGCGCCGTGCCGCACGCGGGCCCGCACGACGGCGCCGTGGGTCACGTCCGGGTCGTCGCCCGCGTCCTTGGTGACCGCGGCCTCGGCCCAGCCGTCGCCGTGGGCCTCCGCGGTCAGTGCGAACGCCGGTGTGCGGCCCTTGGGCAGCGTGATGGTGACCGGGTCCGGGAAGTCCCCGGTCAGCAGCGCCGTCCACGCCGCCTTGGTCGCGGCGGTCGCGCACGCCCCCGTCGTCCATCCCGGCCGCAGCCCCGTGTGCTCCAGCTGCGCCTCGCGACCGCCCGTGACCTGCGCCATGGCGGCATTGTCGCACTGTGATGAGATGGGTCTCGTGACCAGTCACGTGCTCGTCCTCGGCGGCACCACCGAGGCCCGTCAGCTGGCAGCGCTCCTCGCGGAGCGCCCCGAGTCGTATGCCGTCCGCTACTCCCTCGCCGGGGTGACGTCCGCGCCGCGGGTCCCCGACGTCGAGGTCCGGGTCGGGGGCTTCGGTGGCGTGGCCGGGCTGACGGCATACCTCCGCGCGGAGCGCGTCGACGTGGTCGTCGACGCCACCCACCCCTATGCCGCCCGGATGAGCGAGCATGCGGCGCAGGCCTGCTCGCAGGTCGGCGTGCCCCTGGTGGCGCTGCGCCGGCCGGGGTGGGAGGAGCAGGACGGCGACGACTGGCACCGTGTGCCGACGCTCGCGGACGCCGCCCACATCGGGGCCTACCTGGGGCGGCGGCTGTTCCTGACGATCGGGCGCCAGGAGGTGGGGGAGTTCGCGTTCCTGCACGACACCTTCTGCCTGGTGCGGTCGGTGGACCCGCCTGCGGTGGTCCCGCCGTATGCCGAGGTCGTGCTGGCTCGAGGGCCGTTCCGCGTCGAGGGGGAGCTGGCGTTGTTGCGCGAGCACGCGATCGACGTGGTGGTGACCAAGGACAGTGGGGGCACGGCCACGGCCGCCAAGCTCGAGGCGGCGCGGCGACTCGGGCTGCCCGTCGTGATGGTCGACCGCCCGGACGTGTCGGACGTGCCGACCGTCGACGACCCCGAGGCCGCCGTGGCGTGGCTGGAGGCGCGGCGATGAGGATCATCTCGGCCGACGAGGCGCGATCGGCCTGCGCAGGCTCGGCACACGGGGAACGTTCCGCGTCCGCCAAGGTGGGGCGACCGCCCTGGCCGTCCTGGTGGGGCTGACACGCCTCGCAGACCTGCGCCAGAGGCAGGTCGGCGTCCGTTGGTGGATCCAGCTCGTGCTCGTCCTCCTGCTGGTCTGCACGACGCTCCGCGCCGTGCTGGAGTGGCGCTCACGGGCCCGACTTGCCCGCGCCCCAGGCGATCTCACTGCGATGACCGTGGCTCCTGAGGTGCACACCACCCACCACCGCTTCGCCGCGGGCCCGCAGCCGGCAGGCACCGAGCACGACGACGACGACGTCGGGGGCGATCGTGTCGATCGACTCGAGGATGTGGCGGAGCATCCCCTGCAGCGCCCGGATCGGCTGGCCCTGGCGCTCGGTCAGCCGCGTGTGCGCCCGCGCGTGGTGGTTGCGGTGCAGCAGCGACGGCGCGTCGACGACGAGCGTCGGCGGGCACGAGACCCGCGTGCATGCTCCCACGCGGGTCGCGACGGGGTCAGGTCGCGCGGGGGACGTGGATGTCGTAGTGCGCGATCTTGCGGTAGACCGTGGCCCGGCTCATGCCGAGCTCCTCGCCCGCCTCCTTCATCGAGATGCCGGGACGGGTCAGCACCCGGACGATCTCGTCGCGCTCGAACGTCTCGATCCTCGTCAGGCGTCGGGAGGCGCCCGAGAGCACGTCGGCCGGGAGGTGGCGTACGTCGATGGTGTCACTGCGGCGGGCCGCCTGGGTGACCACCTCGACCAGTCGGCGCGCGTTTCCGGGCCACCCGCAGTCGCGCAGCGCCGCCTCGGCGGCGTGGGTGAAGGTGACCTCGCGACCGCGTGCGCGTCGGGCCGCCAGACGCGCGAGCGGGAGCACGTCCTCGGTACGCTCGCGCAGCGGCGGCACCGCCACGATGGTGTCGACGAGCGGTGTCAGGGCCGGCGGGAGCGCGTCGAAGCGACTCGCGGTCATCGCGAACGGGACATGGTCGCCGCCGTGCGCCCGGACCCGCGCCTGCACGACGAGGTCGCGCACGTGCTCGGCCACCCACTCCGGCAGCAGGGCGACGTCGCGGACGAGGATGCTGGTCCCGGGCTTGCCGAGCTCCGGGATCCAGAGCCCCAGCCACGCCTCGCTGTCCTGGGGTGCCGGAGGTGAGGCGGCAAGGATCCGGTCGCGCGGGAAGGCCTGCCGCAGCGCCTGGGCCAGGACGGTCGCCCGCCCGGCGCCCTCCTCGCCTACGGCCAGCACGATCCGCTCGTCGCGGATCGCCGTGCCTGCCCGGCCCAGCACGTCGG
The DNA here is from genome assembly GCF_043162025.1 of Arsenicicoccus cauae. Lineage (NCBI taxonomy): Bacteria > Bacillati > Actinomycetota > Actinomycetes > Micrococcales > Intrasporangiaceae > Arsenicicoccus > Arsenicicoccus cauae. The sequence goes on from NZ_CP171001.1 coordinate 2,321,423, forward strand.
CCCAGGCCGGTCCGAGGTCCGCCAGGCTTCCGGTGCCCGGCTCCAGCCGCGAGGTCTCGACCCGGAACACCTCGCCGCGCTGCGGGACCCGCGCCTTCTGGCCGCGCGAGCGCGCCAGCATCATCGCGGAGGTGTTGCTCGCCGCCGACTGGGCGAGCGCGAGCAGGAGGTTGCTCGACTGGGTCGACCACGTGGTGAGGTTGACGCAGCCCTCGAGGTGACCGCTGATCGGGTCGAGCACGGGCACGGCCGCGCACGTGTAGGTGCAGAGGCTGAGGGCGTAGTGCTCGTCGGCGCGGACGACCGTTGGCGCACGGTCTGCGATGGCGAGGCCGAGGCCGTTGGTCCCGACGGCACGCTCGGCGTACGCGAAGCCGGGCGCGAGGTGGACGGCGTCGAGGGCGCGGAGCAGCGAGGTGTCGCCGCTCATCCGGTTGAGGACGAGGCCGTCGGCATCGGTGAGCATGAGGGAGACCGGCTCGTTGATGAGGGTCTGGTGCAGGCTGGCGAGCACCTCGCGGCCGCACTCGAAGAAGAGCGACTCATCGTTGAGCGTGCCGGTGAAGGACGGCTCGACCGCCTCCAACGAGACGCCGTAGTCCTCGCTGCGCTGCCACGAGGCGACGAGGCGATCGGACATCCGTGAGCCGAGGGCGGGGGTGGGGCCGAGCGAGCGCCGCACCTCACGGTGGCGACGGGCCCGCTCGCACACGGCCTGGTCGTCCACCGGGACCACCTGCCTCTCCTGCTCGCCTCCTGTGACCGACGTTACATCCTCGGCTGCGACACGACCTCAGGGATGCGTCTCAAATTGAGACGCCCGCGGATCTCAGATTGAGACGTCGTCGCAGGGCGACGGCCCGTCGCGACGACCTAACCTGCGGAGGGTCGCGTGATCAGCGTCACGTCATGACCCGAGCAGGAGGACGCACATGTACACCAAGGACGGCGAGTCCTACTTCATCGTCGACGCCCACATCGCCCTGTGGGACGCGCGCCCGGAGAACCAGCGCAACATCCACGGCAAGCAGTTCATCGACTGCTTCTACGACTACCACCGCAACCTCTCCCCGGAGGACCAGGCCTGGGAGTACGACGAGTTCCTCTACCAGGGAGGCGAGCGCCTCATGCGCGACGTCTTCGACGCCGGGATCGTCGACCATGCGATCTTCCAGCCGGCTCACCTCGGTGAGTTCTACGCGACGGGCTTCGCGCAGGCCGAGGAGTCGTTCGAGCTCGCGCGGGCCAACCCCGGCAAGCTGACGTACAACCACCACTTCGACCCCCGCAACGGCGAGGCCGGTCTCGACCAGTTTCGGGCCGACCACGAGGCCATGAAGTTCCGCGGGGTCAAGCTCTACACCGCCGAGTGGCACGGGCAGTCGCGGGGCTGGAAGCTGAGCGACCCGTGGGCCTACCGCTACTTCGAGGTGTGCCGCGAGCTGGGCATCACGAACGTGCACATCCACAAGGGCCCGACGATTCGCCCACTCGACCGCGACGCGTTCGACGTCGCCGACGTGGACCACGTCGCCAGCGACTTCACCGACCTCAACTTCGTGGTCGAGCACGTCGGCCTGCCGAGGCTGGAGGACTTCTGCTGGATCGCGACGCAGGAGCCCAACGTGCACGGCGGCCTGGCCGTCGCGATGCCGTTCATCCACACGCGTCCGCGATACTTCGCGCAGATCATCGGCGAGCTCATCTACTGGATCGGCGAGGACCGCATCCAGTTCTCCAGTGACTACGCGATCTGGACGCCGCGTTGGCTCGTGGAGCGCTTCGTCGACTTCCAGATCCCCGACGACATGAGCGAGTACGCCCCGATCACGACAGCGCAGAAGAAGAAGATTCTCGGGCTCAACGCCGCCAAGATGTACGACATCGAGGTGCCGGCCGAGCTCCGTCTGCCCACGGCGGGGGAGACCGCGACCGGGCCCCGCGAACCGGAGCGCGCCGACCTGGCGGCGGTGTGACGATGACGCTCGCACCAGCCCTGACGTCGTACGGCGACGAGGTCCGCATGGCGCTCTCGGCGGTCCTCGACCCGGAGCTCGACGAGCCGATCACCGACCTCGGGTTCGTCCGGTCCGTCGCGGTCGACGATGCCGGGGGAGTGGAGCTGCACCTGCGGCTGCCGACATCGTTCTGCTCGCCGAACTTCGCCTATCTGATGGCCTCCGACAGCAAGGACGTGCTCACGGCGCTTGCGTGGACCGGGCAGGTCGTGGTCGAGCTCGACGACCACCACGACTCCGACAAGATCAACGCCGGGCTCGCGGCCGACGCCGGCTACCGCGGCACCTTCGCCCACGAGGCGGAGGAGTCGCTCGACGAGCTGCGCACGACGTTCCGACGCAAAGCGCACACGGCCGCCATGGAGCGGTGCCTGACCGCCCTGCTGCGCGCCGAGCCCGACCGCGACGTCGAGTCGCTGGGCTCGGTGACCCTGGCCGAGCTCCCGGCCGGACCGCACACCGACGCGCTCCTGAGGCGCCGGGACACCGTCGGACTGCCCCTCGACCCGGATGCCCTGGTGCTCGTCGACCACGACGGGGTGCCGCCGGACGACGTACCCCTCGCCGTGCGGCGGGCCCGGTCCACGCGCATCTCGATCGACGGCAACGCGCACTTCTGCCGCGGCCTCCTCCGGACCCGCTACCCCGGGTCCGAGGAGGACCAGGTCCACCGCCCGGACGGCGCGGAGCGCGCCGACGAGGCGTACGACCCCACCTTCATCCCCCTCACCTCCCTACGGAAGGACCCCCTGTCATGAGCAAGATGCGAGCCGTCCAGGTCGTCGGCTACCACCAGGACCTCGAGATGCGCGAGGTCGACGTCCCCGAGGCCTCGGGACCGTTCGACGTCATCGTGCGGATCGGCGGCGCCGGCGTATGCCGCACTGACCTCCACATCCTCGAAGGACAGTGGGCGGAGAAGACCGGCGTCGCGCTGCCCTACACGATCGGCCACGAGAACGCCGGCTGGGTGCACGCCGTCGGCTCCGCGGTGACGAACGTCCGCGAGGGCGACAAGGTGATCGTGCACCCGCACATCACCTGCGGCCTGTGCCGCGCCTGCCGCACCGGAGACGACGTCCACTGCGAGAACAGCCAGTTCCCCGGCGTCGACACGAACGGAGGGTACGCCGAGTACCTCCGCACGTCGGCGCGTAGCGTCGTGCCCATCGACGACGACCTCGAGCCGGCCGATGTCGCCGCCCTGGCCGACGCCGGGCTGACGGCGTACCACGCAGCGGCGAAGGCGGCGAGGCGGCTGACGCCCCGGGACACCTGCGTCGTCATCGGCGCCGGAGGCCTCGGCCACATCGGCATTCAGGTCATGAAGGCGCTGTCGCCCGCGCGCCTGGTGGTGGTCGACCGAAACCCGGAGGCCCTCAAGCTCGCGCTGGACCTCGGCGCCGACCACGGAGTGGTGGCCGCGGGCAGCCAGGTCGAGGAAGTCCTCGAGATCACCCGCGGCACAGGGGCGGAGGTGGTGCTCGACTTCGTCGGCGAGGGCGGCTCGACCAGCGAGGGCATCGCGATGACACGCCAGGCCGGCGACTACCACGTCGTGGGCTACGGCGAGAACGTCGACGTCCCCACGATCGACCTGATCTCGGCGGAGAAGAACGTGATCGGCAACCTCGTCGGGTCGTACAACGACCTGTGCGACCTCATGGCCCTCGCCGCTCGAGGCGCGGTCACCCTGCACACGCAGAAGTACGCCCTGGACGACTTCCAGACGGCGATCTCGGACCTCGACGCCGGCCGCGTGCGCGGTCGCGCGATCCTCACCCCCTGACAAGGAGCACGAGCCTGAAGTCGTCCGGCGCGCTCCAGGGCTCGGTGATGAGCCGGGGCCTCGGACGTGAGCGCCTCGGCCCTCGCGCTCGCCGTGGTGGTCACGCTCGCGGGCTTTGCGCTGTGAGTGGAGGCGGCGCTGCCGCTGCCGTCGATCATCACGGGCGGGTTCGCCGGCGCGGCCGTCTTCTTCGACACCGGCTTCGACCTCGGCGGCGCGCTCCTGGCGATCGTCGTCGGGACGGTGTTCGTTATCGTGTCGGAGAAGGTCGGCGGGCTCATCCAGTCGTCGATCGGCTCCGCGCAGACCGCCACGACGCGCGTCGCCACCCCCACAACCCGAGGAGACACACGTTGATCTTCATCACCGCCAAGTTCCCCGTCCGTCCTGAGCACGCCGACGCCTGGCCCGAGATCTCCCGTGCCTTCACCGAGGCCACGCGCGCCGAGGAGGGCTGCCTGTGGTTCGAGTGGTCGCGCAGCCTGGACGACAGCAACGAGTACGTCCTCGTCGAGGCGTTCCGCGACGGCGATGCCGGTGGCGCGCACGTCAACAGCGACCACTTCAAGGCTGCCCAGGCCGAGCTGCCGCAGTACCTCTCCGCGACGCCGAAGGTCGTCAGCCAGTCCGTCGACCAGGACGACTGGAGCGAGCTCGGCGAGATGCAGGTCGACTGACCCTCGGCGCGCCGGTGCGCGATCGTGAGCAGCCACGACAGCGCCTTGCCGCTGGCCGCGTCGAACCGAGCACTGGTGCGCCACACCTCGCCGCCTCGTCACCGTCAAGGCCGCGGTCGAGCGGTTGCGCGCCTGACCGGCCCGGCGGCGAACGGGCTGCTGGTCCGGGTCGACCGGATCAGTAGCCCGTCCGGCCGTCGACGGCCTCGCGGAGCAGGTCCATGTGGCCGAGGTGGCGGGCATATTCCTCGACGAGGTGCACCAGGATCCACCTCAGGTTGAGCTGCTCGCCGTGGCGGAGCCCGCGGACGGGCGCGTCCAGGTCGGACCAGGCCGCAGCGGTGGCCCGGGCGGTGACCAGCACCTGCTCGTATGCCGCGACGTCCGCCACCGCAGTCGCCGGCGACCCGTCCTCGAAGTCCCCGTCTGGGCGGTCGGGGGTGCAGTAGCGGTCGGGCACGTCCTCGTCGAGGAGGACCGCGCGCAGCCAGTACTCCTCGACCTCGGTCAGGTGGCGGATGACGCCCAGCAGGCTCAGGCTCGACGGCGGGACCGCGCGTCGGGCCAGATGCTCCGCGTCCAGGCCCGCGACCTTGAGCAGCACCGTCTCGCGGTAGAGCTCGAGCCAGGTGTCGAGGCTCTCGCGGTCACCCGCGAGCTTGGGTGGGTCGATGCGCTCGTCGGCGCGCTCGGGGACGACGTGGTGAGTGGGCATGCGGGCACGCTAGCGCAGCAGCCCGATCCTCATGCAGTCACCCCGTTGCGCGCCGAGGTGGGGAGACGTGCCGGGTGTCGGTGGGGGTGATGACCGTGAGCACCCCGTCCGGGTCGAGGTGCCGGGTGAACCCGGGGGCCTCCATCGCGTAGTTGTGCGCCTCGCACAGGCCGACCGCGTTGTCGGCGCTGGCGGGTCCGCCCCGCGCGTAGGGCCGGGCGGGTCCTCGTGGCGGATGGGCGCGTCGCAGTAGGGGACCCGACAGGTCCCGTCCCGCCGGACGACCAGGCGCCGCACGATCCCGGTGAAGGATCGGCGCTTCGCGTCCATGGACGCCAGCTCGCCGGTGTCGGGGTCCGCGAAGAGACGGCGAAGCCACGATGTCGGGGCAGCTCGCCCGCCAGCTCCCGGTCGGCGCGCAGCTGCGCCGAGCCCGCCGCGTGGCGGATCCGCTCGAGCAGAGTGAGCTGCTGGACGGCGTCGGCCGCGTCGTCGCCATCCAACTTTCAATCCGGATAGCGGCGCGGGGTCCACGCCACGACCTGCGCCGCGCCACCGGGGCGGCGCGTCACCATCTGCGTCTGCGACGACCCGACGAGCAGCAGGGTGCGCATGTCCACCTCGTCGCACGGCAGGTCCGCCAGCCGTATGACGCGCACCCGCTCCTCGGGGCCGCCCACGTCGCGGGCGATCACCACGGGCGTGTGGGGGCCGCGCAGCGACAGGGCCAGCGCCTTCAGCTCCACGACCTGCTCGCGGCGCGAGCGCGAGGCGGGGTTGTAGATCGCGACGACGAGATCGGCCTCCAGGGCTGCCCGCACCCGCGCCGAGACGACCGACCACGGCTTGAGCCGGTCCGACAGCGAGATCGTGGCGTAGTCGTGCCCGAGGGGCGCACCAGCCCGCGCGGCGGCCGCGTGCGCCGCCGTCATGCCCGGGCACACGCGCACCGGGATGTCCTGGTAGCCAGGCTCGCTCGCGACCTCCAGCACCGCGGTCGCCATGGCGAAGACGCCCGGGTCCCCGGAGGAGACGACGGCCACGTGGCGCCCCCGCCGGGCCAGGTCCAGCGCGAAGGCCGCGCGCTCGGACTCCACCTTGTTGTCCGACTCATGGCGGATCTGCCACGGCCGCACCGGGACTCGTCTGACATAGGTGGTGTAGCCCACGAGATCCGTTGCGGCGGCGAGGACTCCGCGAGCCTCGGGGGTGAGCCACTCGGCGCCCGCGGGTCCCGTCCCGACCACGGTGACCGACCCGAGCGGCACCGAGGCACCGACGGCGGGCAGGGGAGCGGGCTTGCGCGGCATACGGCTCGGCAGCAGCACGACGGAGAAGTAGGGGACCTCGGCCGGGTCCACGTCGCGGGCCGGCAGGGCGCGTTCGCCGGACATGGTGGCTCGCTCGACATAGACGGCGTCGTCGAGCCGACCGGCGCGCTCCAGGGCGAAGCGGACGCCGGCGAAGGTGCGGCCCAGCTTCATGATCACGGCGCTGTCAGTCGACTGGAGGGCCGCGACGAGCTCGTCCGCGGGCAGCGTGCCGGGGACCACCGTCAGCAGCTCGGTGTCCTCCACCAGGGGCGTGCCCGCGACGGCGGCGGCGGCCGTGATCGAGGTGACCCCGGGGATCACGGTGGTGTCGTATGCCGCAGCCAGCCGCTGGTGCAGGTGCTGGTAGGAGCTGTAGGTGAGGGGGTCGCCGAGGGACAGCACGGCCACGGTGCGGCCGGCGTCGAGGTGGGTCGCGAGGCGGGCCCGGCACTGCTCGTAGAAGGCGGCGAGCTGGTCGTCGTAGTCGTCGCACTCCTCCGTCGTGACGGGGTAGACGAGCTGCTCCTCGATCACCCCCTCGCGCAGGTGGGGATCGGCGATCAGCCGGGCGGTGGAGCGGCCGTGCCGGGCGGAGTGGTAGACGACGACATCGGCCTCCTCGATGGCGCGAACCGCCTTGAGCGTCAGCAGCTCCGGGTCGCCGGGGCCCAGCCCGACGCCGATCAGCCGGCCGGGCCTCGGGTGGTCGTCCTCGGCGGCCATCACTCGACCTCGGAGGCGATGGCGTTGAGCGCCCCGCACGTGATCGCCGAGCCGCCACCCCGGCCGTGCACGACGAGGTAGTCCAGACCCAGGTCGTTGGCGGCCAGCGCCTCCTTGGACTCGACCGCGCCGATGAACCCGACGGGGATCCCGACCACCGCCGCCGGGCGAGCCTCGGTGTGCCGCAGCAGGTCCAGCAGGTGGAAGAGCGCGGTCGGGGCGTTGCCGATGGCGACGACGGCGCCGTCGAGCCGGTCGCCCCACAGCTCGAGCGCGGCGGCCGAGCGGGTCGTGCCGAGCTGGCGGGCCAGGTCCGGCACCCGCGGGTCGTTGAGCAGGCAGATCACCTCGTTGTCGGCAGGCAGCCGCTTGCGCGTGACCCCGGACGCCACCATCTGCGCGTCGCACAGGATCGGAGCTCCGGCCTGCAGGGCGGCCCGGGCGCGTTGGATCACGCTGGGGGAGTAGGCGATGTCGTCGACGAGGTCGACCTGGCCGCTGGCGTGGATCATCCGCACCGCGACGTAGGCGACATCCTCGGGCAGGTGGTCCAGCCGCGCCTCGCGCCGGATCGTCGCGAAGGACCGGCGGTAGATCTCGGCGCCGTCCTTGATGTAGTCGTGCGTCACGCAATGCTCCCAGCGGTCGTCAGCAGGGCGATGGCCTGGCCGGAGGAGACTCTCTCACGGCTCGGGCCCTGCTGCGGCGCGTGGGAGCCGTCATGCAGGAACATCTCGAACTCGTCGGTGCCGGTCGCCACGAGGGCGTGGTGGGCGGTCGCGGGGTGGCCGCACTGGCGGGCGCATCCGGACCACATGACCGGCAGGCCGTCCAGCGGCTCGGTGCCCAAGGAGTCGACGAGGTCCTGGGCGCGGGCCTGCACGTCAGCGTGGGACCGCGCGCACAGCGGCAGGCCGGTGCAGGCGTGCACGTCGAGCCAGGGGTCGGCCGGGTCGGTGGCCCACCCGGTCCGGGCGAGCGTCTCCCGCAGGGCGGCGGCCTGGTCAGCGGGCACAGCTCGTATGACGACCGCGTGCCACGGCGTCACGCGCAGCTGCCCATCCCCCTGCTCGGCCACGTCGCAGGCGGCGCGCCACCCGGCGCTGCTGACGGCGGCCATCGGCGCCTTCGCCAGCACCGCCACGCGCCCGTCCCCGTCGGGGACCGTCCCCGCGAGGCGGGGCTGCTCGGTGGCGCGGCGCACCGCCTGGTCGGCGGGCTGCAGGGACGCGCCGACCCGGTCGTGCAGGTCGTCGCGGGCGGCGGGGGACAGGTCGTCGACGTTCCAGACCTCCTCGGCGTGGTCCGCACGCACGGCGAGCCAGACCCGGCAGACGTCGGCCAGGGTGGCCGCCACGGCGGCGGGGTCGGCGAGCGGGCCCACGGCACAAGTGTCCTCGTCTCGGCCTGAGCCCAGGGCGAGGACCAGCTGGTCGTGGTGCACCTGGGCGGTCAGGTCGAGCGGCAGGGAGGCGACGTCGCCGGAGCCGTCGTCGAGACCGATGAGGAATCGTCCCGCGAGACCGGTCAGCTCCGGGGCCGCGCAGATGGCCCGGTCCAGCGCCTGGGCGACCGGGATGACGCCGGCTCGCCCGTCGATCCCCGTCAGGGGGCTGACGACGACGTTGCGCGTGCGCTCGTGGGTGCGGGAGGGCAGCAGGCCGGCGGCCTCGACCCGCTCCGGGAACTGCGCGGCGTCGTCCTCGCTCAGGCCGCGCAGCTGCACGTTGGCCCGGGTGGTGAAGAGCACGTGTCCGTCGCCGAGCTCGTCGGCGAGGTCGCCCAGGAGCCGGGCCTGGGCGACGGTCATGGGCGACCCGGCGAGGCGGACGCGCGCGATCTTGCCGTCCGAGGCCTCGAACATGCGCAGCGCCCCGGGGCACTTGTCGGGCACGGCGTGGCGCTCGAGGACGGGCGGGACAGCAGAGGCGGAAGTCACCATGTTCGCCGAGCATAGTGAGGTGCCGGGGAAGCAGATGGGGCGGGGCCAGGTCGCTCGGTGCCCAGGCACCGCAGTACACGTTTCTTGTCGACCAAAGCAGGGGTGTGCCTGCGTCGGGCGGCGACATACGGGCTGCTAGGCTCCCGACCAGCCGGGGTGACCGCCCCGGCGCATACCGCTGACGGCAGCAGCGGAGGAATCCGGTGCAACTCCGGAGCGGTCCCGCCACTGTGAGCGGCCCGGGCGCAGCCCGAGGTCGCGAGCCAGGAACTCCCGCCGTCGACGCCACCCACGGGCGAGGACACCCGGGATAGGACCTGCATGCTGACACTGCTGTCCACGTCGGACACCGACCTGCGCAGCGCACGAGCGGCCGACGGCCCCGTGACCTGGCGCTATGCCAACCCCAACCGCGTCTCCATGGACGAGCTCGACGAGCTGCTGGACGGCACCGACCTCGTCGTCGTGCGTCTCCTCGGCGGACGGCGTGCCTGGGAGGAGGGGCTGGACCACCTGCTGGCGGGCTCGCGGCCCGTCGTCGTCCTGACGGGGGAGCAGGCCCCCGACGCCGAGCTGATGTCCGCCTCCACCGTGCCCGCGGGCGTGGCTGCGCAGGCCCATGCATACCTGGCGCACGGTGGCGCTGACAACCTCGCCGAGCTGGCGTCCTTCCTGTCCGACACGGTGCTGCTGACCGGGAACGGCTTCGCCCAGCCGCAGGCCGCGCCGTCCTGGGGCCCGCTGGACGACACCGTCGCGCTGACCTGCCCCGACGGTGACGAGCGACCCTGCGTCGCCGTCCTCTACTACCGCGCCCACCAGATGAGCGGCAACACGGCCTTCGTGCGTGACCTGGCCGACGCGCTCAAGGCTGCGGGCTCGCGAGCGCTGCCGCTCTATGTCGCGTCGCTGCGCACCCCCGAGCCCGAGCTGATGGCCACCCTGGCCCAGGCCGACGCCGTCATCACCACCGTGCTCGCCGCCGGTGGCACCACCCCCGCCGCCGCGCAGGCCGGTGGCGACGACGACGCGTGGGACGCCGGCGCCCTCGCCGACCTCGACGTACCCGTCATCCAGGCGCTGTCGCTGACCTCCTCGCGCGAGGAGTGGCTGGCCAACGACGACGGCACCACCCCGCTGGACGCCGCCACCCAGGTCGCGGTGCCCGAGTTCGACGGGCGCCTCATCTCGGTTCCCTTCTCTTTCAAGGAGATCGACGAGGACGGCCTGCCCGTCTATGTCACCGACCCCGAGCGCTGCCGCCGCGCCGCCGGGATCGCCCACGCCCACGCCCGGCTGCGCCATGTGCCCCCGGCGGAGCGGCGCATCGCGATCGTGCTGTCCGCCTACCCGACCAAGCACGCGCGCATCGGCAACGCCGTCGGCCTCGACACCCCCGCCTCCACGCTGGACCTGCTGCGGGCCCTGCACGAGCGCGGCTATGACATCGGCCCGCTGACCGGCGAGGGCGCCCTGCCGGGCCTGGAGTCCGGCAACGGCGACGACCTGATCAAGGCGATCATCGCCCGGGGCGGCTACGACCAGGCCTGGCTGACCGAGGACGAGCTGGCGGCAAACCCGTTGCGCGTCAAGGCCTCCGACTACGCACGGTGGTTCGCCGACCTGCACGAGGACTTCCGCGCCGAGATCGTCCAGGGCTGGGGCGAGGCCCCCGGTGAGATGTACCTCGACACCTCCCGCGCCGGTCGCGGCGAGGCCGGCGACCTGGTCTATGCGGGTCTGACCGCCGGCAACGTCGTCGTGCTCGTCCAGCCGCCGCGCGGCTTCGGGGAGAACCCGATCGCGATCTACCACGACCCCGACCTCGCGCCCTCGCACCACTACGTCGCGGCCTACCGCTGGCTGGAGGCGGACCAGGCCGACGGCGGCTACGGCGCCCACGCGATCGTGCACGTCGGCAAGCACGGCAACCTCGAGTGGCTCCCCGGCAAGGGTGCCGCCCTCGCCGGTGACTGCGCCCCCGACGCGGTGCTCGGCAACCTGCCCTTCATCTATCCCTTCCTCGTCAACGACCCGGGCGAGGGCACCCAGGCCAAGCGCCGCTCGCACGCCACCCTGGTCGACCACCTGGTCCCGCCCATGACCCGGGCCGACTCGTATGGCGACATCGCCCGCCTCGAGCAGCTCCTCGACGAGTACGCCACCGTCTCGGCGATGGACCCCGCCAAGGCGCCCGCCGTCCGGCAGCAGATCTGGACGCTCATCCAGGCCGCGCGCCTCGACCACGACCTCGGGCTGACGGATCGGCCCGAGCTCGACGACGCCGACGCCTTCGACGAGTTCGTGCTGCACGTCGACGGCTGGCTGTGCGAGATCAAGGACGTCCAGATCCGTGGCGGACTGCACGTGCTCGGGCAGGAGCCGACCGGCGAGGCCCGCGTCTCGCTGGTGCTGGCGATGCTGCAGGCCACCCAGATCTGGGGCGGCGACCGGGCCCTGCCGGGCCTGCGCACCGCCCTCGGCCTGGACGAGTCGGCCAAGAAGCGCGGCGAGACCGACGCCGTCGAGGCCGCCGCGCGTGCGTTGGTGGAGGGCATGGAGGCTCGCGGCTGGGACGGCGACGCCATCGACGCCGTGCTCACGGCGATGCCGGAGCGCCCGGGGGCGGACCCCGCCGGCATACGAGCCGTGCTGCAGTTTGCCGTGGACGAGGTCGTGCCGCGCCTCGCGGGCACCGGCGGCGAGATCGACGCGGTGCTGCACGCCCTGGACGGCGGCTTCGTCCCGAGCGGACCGTCCGGGTCGCCGCTGCGCGGGCTGGTCAACGTGCTGCCCACGGGGCGCAACTTCTATTCCGTGGACCCTCGCGCCATCCCCAGCCGTCTCGCCTACGAGACCGGGGTGAGCCTCGCCGAGTCGCTGGTGCACCGCTACCGCGAGGACAAGGGGGAGTGGCCCGACTCGGTCGGCCTGTCGCTGTGGGGCACCTCGGCGATGCGCACCGCCGGCGACGACATCGGAGAAGCACTGGCGCTCATGGGGATCCGCCCCATCTGGGACGGCGCGTCCCGGCGCGTCACCAGCCTGGAGCCGATCCCGCTGACCGAGCTCGGGCGTCCGCGGGTCGACGTGACGCTGCGGATCTCCGGCTTCTTCCGCGACGCCTTCCCGCATGCCGTGGGCCTGCTCGACGACGCCGTGCAGCTCGCCGCCTCGCTGGACGAGCCGGCCGGCGACAACTTCGTGCGCGCGCACGTGCAGGCCGACCTGGCGCAGGGGACCGAGCAGCGCAAGGCCACCACCCGCATCTTCGGCTCCCGCCCCGGCACGTATGGCGCCGGCCTGCTGCAGCTGATCGACTCGCGGGACTGGCGCACCGACGCCGACCTCGCCGAGGTCTACGAGGTGTGGGGCGGCTACGCCTACGGCCGCGACCTGGAGGGGGTGCCCGCCCGCGACGAGATGCGCTCGGCCTACCGCCGCATCCGCGTCGCCGCCAAGAACGTCGACACCCGCGAGCACGACATCGCCGACAGCGACGACTACTTCCAGTTCCACGGCGGGATGGTCGCGCACGTCCGGTCGATCACGGGGGAGAGCCCCGAGGCCTACATCGGGGACTCCACCCGCCCCGAGCACGTCGCCACCCGCACCCTGGTCGAGGAGACCAGCCGCGTCTTCCGCGCCCGCGTCGTCAACCCCAAGTGGATGTCCGCGATGCGCCAGCACGGCTACAAGGGCGCCTTCGAGATGGCCGCGACCGTCGACTACCTCTTCGGGTATGACGCCACGACCGGCGTGGTCGCCGACTGGATGTACGACCGGCTCACCCAGGAGTACGTCCTCGACGAGACCAACCGCGAGTTCCTCGCCGAGGCCAACCCCTGGGCGCTGCACGGCATGGCCGAGCGGCTGCTCGAGGCCGTCGAGCGGGGCCTGTGGGAGTCGCCGGACCCGGACGTCCTGGCCGAGCTGCGCGCCGCCTACCTCGACGCCGAGGGTGAGCTCGAGGGGGCGGACGAGCGATGAGCACCGTTACGGCGCAGACGTTCCCGTTCTCCGCGGTCGTGGGGATGGACGACATGGGGCTGGCGCTTTGCCTGTCCGCGGTGTCCCCGGCCATCGGCGGCGTCCTCGTACGCGGCGAGAAGGGCACCGCCAAGTCCACCATGGTGCGCGCCCTCGCCGCCGTGCTGCCACCGGTCAGCGTGGTTGCGGGAGACAGGTTCTCGTGCGACCCGGGGGCGCCGGACCCGGACTGCCCGGACGCCGCCCGGCACGGTGACGGGTCGGTGACGCGGCCCGTGCGCCTCGTCGAGCTGCCCGTCGGGGCGTCCGAGGACCGCGTCGTCGGCTCGCTGCACCTGGACCGGCTGCTGTCCTCGGGGCAGGTCGCCTTCGACCCCGGCCTGCTCGCGCAGGCGCACCGCGGCGTGCTCTACGTCGACGAGGTCAACCTGCTGCCCGACCACCTGGTCGACACGTTGCTGGACTCCGCGGCGATGGGGCGCGCCCGCATCGAGCGGGAGGGCGTATCCGTCACGCACGCAGCCCGGTTCGTGCTGGTCGGGACGATGAACCCCGAGGAGGGGGAGCTGCGCCCGCAGCTGCTCGACCGGTTCGGCCTCGCCGTCGACGTCACCGCGTCGCGCGACCCCCGCGTGCGCGTCGAGGTCGTCCGGCGCCGGATGGCCTACGAGGACTCCCCGGCCACCTTCCAGAGCGCGTATGCCGACGCGGAAGCCGCCCTGGCCAGTCAGATCGTCGCCGCCCAGTCGTTGCTTGGGCGGGTCCGGCTCGGTGACGACGCGATCGAGCGGATCGCCGCGATCTGCGCGGCCTTCGACGTGGACGGGATGCGCGGCGACCTGGTCACCGCCCGGACCGCCGTTGCCCACGCCGCCTGGTGCGGGCGGGACGCGGTGTCGGACGAGGACATTCGTGTCGCGGCCCGGCTGGCGCTGCCGCACCGCAAGCGCCGCAACCCCTTCGACGACGGCGCGGAGCACGACCTCGAGGACATCCTGGACGACACCCTGCCTGAGCAGCCTGACCAGTCTGAGCGGCCCGAGCCGCCGGAGGACCCGGAGGACCCGGATCCGACCGACCCGGATCCGACCGACCCGGAGCCGACAGACCCCGACGGCGGCCCGTCCGGCGACGGGGGCAGCACCCCGCCGACTGGTCAGTCCCCGACGGACACCACCCCGCCGACTGGTCAGTCCCCGACGGACGCCAGCACCGAGGCCGAGGACCCGCAGGGGGACAACCGCACGTCCGGAGCCCCGGCGCGGCCCGGTGGTACGGCGGGGGAGCGGGCCGGATCGGCATACAAGGCACGGCTGCTCACCCTGCCTACCGCGGGCACCGGTGTGGCGGGCAGGCGTTCGACGGCGGACACCGCGACCGGGCGCCACGTGCGCGCCGTCGCCCCGGACGACCCACGAGGACAAGGGATCTCAGTCACCGGCACCGTCCTGCGCGCCGCCTCGCGCGTGGTGTCGGGACGTGCCGCCGGTGACCCGCTGGGGGTGCACCCCGGCGACCTGTGCCGCAGCGTGAGGCGGGGCAAGGAGGGCAACCTCGTCGTCTTCGTCGTCGACACGTCCGGCTCGATGGGCGCCCGGCAGCGCATCCGCGAGGTCAAGACCGCCTGCGTGTCGCTGCTGCTCGACGCCTACCAGCGGCGGGACAAGGTCGCGGTGCTGACCTTTGCGGGGCAGCGGGCCGACCTGGTGCTGCCGCCGACGACCAGCGTCGAGCTGGCCGAGCGGCTGCTCGCCCGCGTGCCCACCGGCGGCCGGACCCCGCTCGCCGAGGGGCTCACCGCCGCCTACGAGCTCGTCCGCCGCGAGCGCGCCAAGGACCCGCACCGCCGCGCGCTGCTCGTCGTGCTGACCGACGGCCGCGCGAGCTCTGGTGGGCGGCAGGCGATCCCGCGCGCCCACCGGGTCGCCGCGGGCATCGCCCACGCCGGCATCGCCAGCGTGGTGGTGGACTGCGAGGAGGCCCGCGCCGGCTTCCGCCTCGGCCTGGCCCGCGACCTCGCGCGCCACCTCCGGGCTGAGCACCTCGAGCTGAGACAGCTCGCGGCGGAGCAGCTGTCGGGCGCCATACGGCAGCGAACCGGCGCCGGCAGCGCCGAGACTCGCACCCCCAGGAGCGTGGCCTGATGCCCAAGGGAGTCCCCACCACCGTCCCGGCCGACGGGCTCACGACGCGCCAGCGCCGCAACCGGCCCCTCGTCGTCGTCCACACGGGTGAGATGAAGGGCAAGTCCACCGCCGCCTTCGGGCTCGCGCTGCGCGGCTGGAACCAGGGCTGGCGCATCGGCGTGTTCCAGTTCGTCAAGAGCGCCAAGTGGAAGGTCGGCGAGGAGAACGCCCTCAAGGCGCTCGGCCGCCTGCACGAGCAGACCGGCGAGGGCGGACCCGTCGAGTGGCACAAGATGGGCGAGGGCTGGTCCTGGACCCGCAAGGCCGGCACCGACGAGGACCACGCCCAGGCTGCGCTCGAGGGCTGGCGCGAGATCCAGCGCCGCCTCGCCGCCGAGGCCCACGACGTCTACGTCCTCGACGAGTTCACCTATCCCATGAAGTGGGGCTGGGTCGACGTCGACGAGGTCGTCACCACGCTGCGCGACCGCCCCGGGCACCAGCACGTCATCATCACGGGTCGCGACGTGGACCCCCGGCTCGTCGAGGCCGCCGACCTGGTCACCGAGATGACCAAGGTCAAGCACCCCATGGACGCCGGGCAGAAGGGCCAGCGAGGCATCGAGTGGTAGAGATGGCTCGGGCGGCAGCGCCGTCGACGCGGCTGCCCCGCGTGGTGATCGCCGCCCCCGGGTCGGGCAGCGGCAAGACCATGCTGACCACCGGGATCCTGGCGGCGCTCACCCGCCGCGGTGTGGTCGTGTCGCCGCACAAGGTGGGGCCGGACTACATCGACCCCGGCTACCACGCGGCGGCATGCGGGCGGGTCGGCCGCAACCTCGACGCGCACCTGCAGGGCGTCGAGCGGATCGTGCCGCTGCTGCTGCACGGCGCGCTGACCCCCGAGCCGGCCGACGTGGCCGTCATCGAGGGCGTCATGGGGCTCTTCGACGGGCAGCTGGGCGGACGCGGCTTCGCCTCGACGGCCCATGTGGCGCAGCTGACCTCGTCGCCGGTCGTCCTCGTCGTGGACGGCGCGCACACCTCGCGCTCGGTGGGCGCGACGGTCCTGGGCTTCTCCCGCTACGACCCCGGGGTGCGGATCGCCGGCGTCATCCTCAACAACATCGCCTCCGCGCGGCACGAGGCGGAGGCGCGAGACGGCATCGAGGAGACCGGGATCCCGGTCATCGGCTGCGTCCCGCGGGTGCCCGAGGTCGTCGTGCCGTCGCGTCACCTGGGGCTCGTCCCCGCCGCCGAACGCTCGCCCGAGGCCGCCGCCGCCGTGGACGCCCTCGCCGACATGGTCAGCGCCCACGTCGACCTGGATGCGTTGCTCGAGGTCGCCGGTGCCGCAACGGATCTGGCAGGGGAGCCTTGGTCGCCGTCCGCGGCGCTGGGCGCCCTCGCAGCCCCCGCCGGATCGCGCGGTGGGGTCGCCGTCGCGGGGGGTCGAGCCTTCACCTTCGGGTATGCCGAGACCACCGAGCTCCTCGCCGCCGCCGGGCTGTCCGTCGAGGTCTTCGACCCGCTGGTGGACACCGAGCTCCCCTCTGGTGTCTCAGGACTCGTGGTCGGGGGCGGCTTCCCCGAGGTGCACGCCGTCGACCTCGCCGCCAACCGTTCTCTGCTGCAGTCGATTCGGTCGCTGGCGGCGGGCGGGGCCCCGGTCTCGGCCGAGTGCGCCGGGTTGCTCTACCTCGGGCAGACGCTGGACGGGCACGCGATGGCCGGGGTGCTGCCCACGCGCGCGGAGTTCGGGCGCCGGCTCACCCTCGGCTACCGCTCCGCCGTGGCGCTGACCGACTCGGTGCTCGCGCGCGCCGGGACCCGGGTGACCGGGCACGAGTTCCACCGCACCCAGGTCGTGGCGGCCGACGGGGACGCGCAACCCGCCTGGGCGTGGGCCGACCGCGACGGCGGATCTCGCGTCGAGGGTGTCGTCCAGGGCACCGTCCACGCGAGCTACCTGCACGTCCACTGGGCCGGGCAGCCCCACCTCGCCCGGCGGTTCGTGGAGGCGGTGGTCTCGTGACCGGAGCGGTCGACCCGGGGCACCACGGGGACGTGGAGGCGCGAGGCGCGCGGCTGGACCTCGCGGTCAACGTCGCGGTGGCGCAGCCGCCGGCGTTCGTCGCCGAGGCCATCGTCCGCGAGGTCCCACGCCTAGCCGCCTACCCCGACCCCACCGCAGCCACCGAGACCTTGGCCGCCGAGCTCGGTGTCCCCCCCGGGTGCGTCCTGCTGACCAACGGGTCAGCCGAGGCCTTCACCCTCGTCGCCCGCCTCCGCCCCTGGCGCGAACCCCTCGTCGTGGAGCCGCAGTTCACCGAGCCGGCGGAGGCGCTGCGGCACGCCGGCACGCCTGCCACCGCGCACCTCCTCGACCCGGCCACCGGGTGGGCGGTGGACGGCGCGTCCGTCCCCGCCGCGGCCGACCTCGTGGTCGTCGGCAACCCGACCAACCCCACCTCCCGCCTGCACCCCCGCGAGCAGATCCTGCGGCTCGTGGACACCGCCACCACCCCCGACGACCGGGTGCTGCTCGTCGACGAGGCCTTCCTCGACGTCTCGACCGACCCCGCCCAGACGGTCGTGCCCGACGCCGCCTGCCGCACCGCGGGCGACCGCACCATCCTCGTCACCGGCAGCCTCACCAAGACCTTTGGCCTGGCGGGCCTGCGTGCCGGCTACGTCGTGGGGCCGGAGCGCGAGATCGACCGGCTCCGACGCCTCCAGCCGCACTGGTCGGTCAACGCGCTGGCCCTCGCTGCCGTCCTCACGGTCTGCACCCCGCGGGGTCGCGACTTCCGCGACGAGCAGCGAGCCCGCTTGCGCGCCAACGCGTCCCACCTCGCCACCACCCTGCGCGCGTGTGGCCTGCACGTCCCCGTCGATCCTGACGGGCCCTTCGTCCTGGCCCAGCACCCCCGCGCGGCCAGCCTGCGAGAGGGCCTGCGCGCCACCGGGATCGCCGTCCGCCGGGCCGACACCTTCTGGGGCCTGGACGACACCTGGTTGCGGTTCGCCGCGCGAGACAGCGGCCCGGTCGACGAGCTGGCGGCCGGCATACGACAGATCGAGGAGGAGATCCGATGAGCTCCAACGCCTTTGACCGGGCCGGCCGTGAGGCTGTCTATGACGTCATCCGCGAGCGGCGCGACATCCGCTCCACCTTCACGATGGACCCGATCGACGACGCCACGCTGACCCGCGTCCTCACCGCCGCGCACATGGCGCCGAGCGTGGGGTTCAGCCAGCCGTGGGACTTCGTGCTGATCCGCGACGAGGAGCGGCGCCGGCGCGTCCAGCGGCTGGCGCAGCGGCAGCGGGACGAGTTCGCCGCGAGCCTGCCGAGCGACCGTCAGCGGATGTTCGACGGGCTCAAGATCGAGGCCATCTGCTCCACGCCCCTCAACGTCGTCGTCACCTGCGACCCGACCCGCGGCGGTCCGCACACCATCGGCCGGCACGCCGACCCGCGGATGACGAGCTTCTCCACGGCCACCGCCGTGCAGAACCTCTGGCTCGCCGCCCGCGCCGAGGGCCTCGGCGTCGGCTGGGTCAGCTTCTTCGACCCGCACGAGCTGGCCCGCGAGCTGGCGCTGCCCGAGCACCTCGAGGTCGTCGCCTACCTGTGCGTCGGGCACGTCAGCGCGTTCCCGCCCGCCCCCGAGCTGCAGACGACGGGCTGGGCCCGCCGTCGGCCCCTCGCGTGGGCCGTGCATGATGAGACCTGGTCCACCCGCACCCTGCCCGGAGGAGTCCCCGTGTCGCTGCTCGACGAGACCATCGCCGCCATCACCCCCGCCGACGCGACGGTCCTCGAGCTGGCGCAGGCGCGGCAGGCCCAGCTGACCAAGCCACCGGGCGCCATGGGCCTGCTCGAGTCCACGGGGGAGCGCGTCGCCGCCGCGACCGGGGAGTGGCCACCACGCATCCCCTCGCCGGTCGCGCTGGCGGTCTTCGCCGGCGACCACGGGGTGCAGGCGCACGGCGTCTCCCCGTGGCCGCAGGAGGTGTCGGTGCAGATGGCGGTCAACATCGCGACGGGTGGCGCCGTGTGCAACGCCGCCGCCCGCCAGGTCGGCGCCGAGGTCGACGTCGTCGACGTGGGCCTGGCCGC
Source organism: Arsenicicoccus cauae (assembly GCF_043162025.1). Classification (NCBI taxonomy): domain Bacteria; kingdom Bacillati; phylum Actinomycetota; class Actinomycetes; order Micrococcales; family Intrasporangiaceae; genus Arsenicicoccus; species Arsenicicoccus cauae. The sequence goes on from NZ_CP171001.1 coordinate 2,340,842, forward strand.
GGACCTGCCCGCCATGCCGCACCTGCTCGTCCGCAAGGTCGCGCGCGGCACGGCCGACCTGTCCGAGGGCCCGGCCATGACCGCCGAGCAGGTCCACCAGGCCATCGAGGTGGGCATCGACGTCGCCCGCGACCTGGTCGCGCAGGGCAACCGCCTGCTGCTGGCCGGCGAGGTCGGCATCGGCAACACGACGCCCGCGGCCGCCCTCGTCTCGGTCTTCACCGGTCGCGCCCCCGAGGAGGTCACCGGCCGCGGGGCAGGCCTGGACGAGGCCGGTCGCGCCGCCAAGGTCGCCGTCGTCGAGCGTGCCATCGCCACCAACGGTGCCACCCGCGAGGACCCGCTCGCGGCCCTCGCCGCCGTCGGAGGCCTGGAGCACGCCGCCATAGTCGGCTTCCTGCTCGCGGCCGCCGCCGAGCGCACCCCCGTGGTCCTCGACGGCGTCATCGTCTGCTCGGCCGCGCTGGTGGCCCAGGCCCTCGCACCCGACTGCGTCGACTACTTCGTCGCCGGGCACGCCGGCGTCGAGCCCGGCATCCTCGCGGCGCTGTCGACCCTCGGTCTGGAGGCGCTGGTCGACCTGGACCTGCGCCTCGGCGAGGGCAGCGGCGCCGCCCTCGCCGTCCCGCACGTGCAGCTGGCCGTGCGCATGCTGACCGAGGTCGCGACCTTCGAGTCGGCCGGGGTGAGCGGCAAGGACGCCGAGGCGCACGCATGACGGCACCGACCTGGCGGCTCGCCGGCGTCCCCGTCCTGGTGGCCGGCGGTGGGCCCGGCGCCCTCGTCGAGGTGGTGCGGCTGCGCGAGCGGGGGGCCGACGTCACGGTCGTCGCGCACGAGCTCGTCCCCGCGCTGGAGGACCTCGTGGACCGTGGTCTGGTCGCGCGGGGCGCAGACGTGACGGAGGCCGACCTCGTGCGCGCCTCGCGCCTGGTCGTCGACGCCCGCGACCGGGCGGAGCAGGGCGAGGGACCCGACGTCCTGGCCCTCGCCGCGGAGGCGGGCGTCCCGGCATACGGCCTCCAGGGGACCGACCAGGTGACGGGCGCGCAGGGCCCGGCCGGCACGGGCTCGGTCGTCCTGGTCGGTGGCGGCCCCGGGGACCCCGGTCTGCTCACCAGGCGGGGGTATGACGCCCTGCGGGCGGCCGACGTCGTCGTCACGGACCGTCTGGCGCCGGTGAGCCTGCTGTCCGAGCTGGCGGCCCACGTCGAGGTGATCGACGTGTCCAAGATCCCGCGAGGCCGGTTCACCCCGCAGGAGGAGATCAATCGTGTGATCGTCGAGCACGCCCTACAGGGGCGCCGCGTCGTGCGGTTCAAGGGCGGGGACTCGTTCGTGTTCGGGCGCGGCTACGAGGAGGTGCTGGCCTGCCGGGAGGCGGGCGTGCCGGTGGAGGTCGTCCCGGGCGTCACCTCGGCGGTGTCCGTCCCCGAGCTGGCCGGCATCCCGGTCACCAACCGCGGCACGGTGCAGGGCTTCACCGTCGTCAGCGGCCACGCGGCGCCGGACGACCCCCGCAGCTCCGTCGACTGGGACGCCCTGGCGCGGGCCGGCACGACGATCGTCGTGCTCATGGGCGTCGAGACCCTGCCACGGATCGCCGGGGCCCTGCTGGCGGCCGGCCGCGAGCCCCGGACGCCCGTCGCCTGCGTCATGGACGGCGGGCTTCCCTCGATGCGCACCGTCCGCACGACCTTGGGCGCCCTGCGCGACGAGGGTGTGCCGGAGGGCCTGGTGCCCCCGGCCGTGACGGTCGTGGGCGACGTCGCCGCGCTGTCGTGACCCGCGGCGCGCGCCGTCAGCCGGCCTACCTCTCCCGACTAGGGTTGGCGGCATGAGCACCGACGCCTACACCTGGTCCTACCTCGACGCCGACGGCCGCCCGACGACCTCCGACGCGCTGCCGGCGCTGACCTTCCCCAGCCAGGGCGAGGCCGAGGCGTGGTTCGCAGAGGAGTGGGAGGAGGTCAGGGCCGCCGGCGTCGACGCGGTGGCCCTGCTGCGCGGCGAGGACGTCGTCTACGGCCCCATGTCGCTGCAGGCGATGGGGGAGTGACGGTGCCTGACCTGCTGCCTGCCGACCTCGCCCGCACCCTGCAGCACCTGGTGGGCACCGCGCAGCACGAGTGGCGCAGCCCCGGCGTGAGCGCGGGCGTGGTGCGCGACGGGCGGCTCGTCTGGTCCACCCACGTGGGCTCTGCCCGCCTGGACGTCGACGCCGGCACCCCCGGCCCCAGCGCCCACGACGACACGCAGTTCCTCATCGGCTCGGTCACCAAGACCTTCAGCGCCGTCACGATCATGGCCCTGCGCGACCGGGGTCGGCTGTCGGTGGAGGACACGCTGGACGACCTGCTGCCCGGGACGCCGTTCGGCGACCTGACGATCCGGTCGCTGCTCGCCCACGCGTCGGGCCTGCAGCGCGAGCCGGTCGGCCACCTGTGGGAGTCCTTCGAGGCGCCCGACGAGGACGCCCTCTTGAGTGACCTGGTCCGGGCCGAGCGCGTGCTGCCGCCCCAGCGGGCGTTCCACTACTCCAACCTCGCCTACGCCCTGCTCGGGCAGGTCATCTCCCGGGTCGAGGAGCGCCCCTGGGAGGACGTGGTGCAAGAGGTGGTGCTCGAGCCGCTCGGTATGACGCGCACCGGCCTCGTCCCGGACGAGCAGGACCGGGCGCACGGCTACCAGATCCACCCGCACGCCCGCACCGCCACCCTCGAGCCGGTCATCGACCTGCGCGCCACCGCGCCGCTCGGGGGCCTCTGGTCGACCGTGGCCGACCTCGGCCGCTACGCCGCGTTCTGCTCCGACGCGGGGCGGTTCGACGTCCTGGCTCCGGAGACGATCGCCGAGATGTGTAGCCCGGTGATCATGGCCGACCCCGAGGACTGGACCACCGGCCAGGGCCTCGGCTTCGGACTCTTCCGCCGGGGCGAGCGCGTGCTCGCCGGCCACGGGGGCGCCATGCCCGGCTTCCTCACCGGCCTGCGCTTCCGGCCCCGTGACCGGGTGGGGGCCGTGGTCTTCGCCAATGCGACGTCCGGCCCCTCGCCGCTGGTCCTCGCCACCGACCTGCTGTGCGCCCTGCTGGACCACGAGCCCACCACGCCCGGCGCCTGGACGCCCTCACCGCGGGACGACGAGCGCGACGCCCTGCTGGGTCGCTGGTGGTGCGAGGGATCGCCCCTCGACTTCGAGGTGCGGGGCGACGCCCTGTGGTCCACGATGCCAGGCTCGCGCGGGATGCTCGACGACACGCGTTACGAGCAGGTGGACCGGGACCTCTACCGCGCGGTCGAGGGGCGCGAGCGCGGCGAGCGGCTGGAGGTCGTCCGCGCCGACGACGGGCGGATCCGCAAGCTCTACTTCGCGACCTACGCCGTCACCCGCGAGCCGCTCGCCTTCGCCGACCTGGAGGCGTGACCGGTCACAGGACGGGGCCGCGGCCCTCCCCGCGCCGACCCACGAGGTGCATCAACGTGCCCGCCCGCCGGTAGGGCTCGGTGCGGCCGAGGCGCTCCTCCATGTCGAGGATCGCGGCCAGCTCGGCCGGGTCCGCGGGCACCGGGGTGTCGATGGCGACGCCGTCGCTGAACGTCCGTATGCCGTACCAGTACTCCAGCGAGCACCGGATCCCGCCGAAGAACGCCCCGAGGCGCTCCAGGGAGTCCGCCCGGCACTCGACCCCGAGCTCGTTGGTGTAGCGCGGGTCGCGGCGCTCCCAGGCCGACCGCTCGACCTCGTCGAGCAGGGCGGTGGCGCGGGCGAAGTCCCCCCGCTGCACGTGCCGCCAGGCCATGGCGCCGGCGTTGCGTGCGACGACCGACACGATGCCGTCGACGTGGACGCGGCGTCCGAGCGCGCGCAGAGCGGGGTTGGGGTCCTCGACATACATCAGGACGCCGTGGCAGAGCACGGCGTCGAAGGTGCGGCCCTCCAGGCCGGGGACGGCGTCCAGCGTCTCCAGGGAGCCGTCCAGCACCCGCAGCCGCGCACGGACGCTCGAGGGCTCCTGGGCCAGAGCGGTCCCGCAGACCGCCCGCATCACGGGGTCGGGCTCCACGGCCACGACCTCGTAGCCGTCGCGCGCCAGCTGGATCGCCTGCGTCCCCTGGCCCGCCCCGACGTCGAGGACGGTGGCGGGGGGCAGGGGGAGGTGCACCGCGAGCTGCCGCCGGACGAGCTCCTGGCGCACCACGTTGCGCAGCAGGCCCTGCCGGTCGAGCCAGTGCCCGCGACCCCGTCCGAAGCCCGCTCCGGTCACCGGGGGTGCTCGCCCCGCTTGACCTGGGGTCGCGGGACGCGCGTGGGGCGCAGCTGGAAGGCCCGCATGCCGGAGTAGAAGCCGGCTCGGGGAGGCCAGATCTCGCCCGGGTGGGTGGCCGCGAACTTCCGCTTCATCGCGTAGTGCACGATCGTCTGCTCGACGATCCCCAGCAGGATGACGCCGTAGGTCAGGACCATCACCGCGGTGATCAGGGCCGGGTTCTTGAGCTGCCCGACCAGCAGCGACAGGACCATCGCCACGATGAGCGCGGGCATCGTGAACTCCGCGATGTTCCATCGCGCGTCGACGTAGTCGCGCATGTAGCGACGCGCCACGCCCCGGTCGCGGGGGAGCAGCGCCCACTCCTCGCCGCGCATCATGGCCTGCTGCTGCTTGGCGCGCTCCTCGCGCGACGCGGCCCGGTCGCGCTGGGCCGCGGCCTTGCGGTCGGTCTCGATCAGCGGGCGCCGCCGGGCGGCCTCGGCCTCGCGCCGCTTGGGCGTGGGGCGGTTCTTGGCCCCGGGGCGGTCCTGGTGGGCCTGCTCCTCGAGCTGCTCGAGGGTCGCTGCCTCGGTCTTCTTGCGTCCTAGCACGAGGGCCAGCCTATCGGCCCGCACCTCCGCTGGGCCGCACGGCTCACGGGCGCTCGCTCGTCCGACGGTAGGCTCGGGCTGCCGACCGCCCCGCCGAATGGAGTCCTCGCATGTCCGTCCGTCCCGTCGTCATCTACGGCGAGCCCGTGCTGCACCGTCGCGCGGAGGCGGTGACCGAGTTCGACGACGCCCTCCGGGGACTGGTCGAGGACATGTACGCGACGATGGACGCGGCCAACGGCGTGGGCCTCGCGGCCCCCCAGATCGGTGTGGGGCTGCGGATCTTCACCTACGAGATGGACAACGAGGACGGGGTGCCTCGGCGCGGGGTGGTGGTCAACCCCGTGGTCACGACCTCCGGCAAGCCGTCCGACGACCCGGATCCGCACGACGACGCGGAGGGCTGCCTGTCGGTCCCCGGCGAGTCCTTCCCCCTGGTCCGGCCCCAGCGCGCGCACGTCATCGGCCAGGACCTCGACGGCAACCGGGTCGAGTGGGACGCGACCGGCTGGTTCGCCCGATGCATGCAGCACGAGTACGACCACCTCAACGGCACCCTGTACGTCGACCGGCTCGAGGGCCGCTGGGCCCGCAAGGGCAAGCGCATGCTCAAGGCCAACGGCTGGAACGTCCCCGGCCTGACCTGGATGCCGGGGGTCGACGCGGATCCCTTCGGCCACGACGCCCCGGGTGCCGTCGGCGACGGTGACGGCGACGCCGACGGTCATGGTGGTGTCGAGGGGGACCAGCCGGCCGAGGGGACGACCGTCGCGGAGGGCGGGGGGACCGGGCGGCCGTGAGGGTCCTCGTCGCCCCCAGCGCCTACCGCGGCACCCTGACCGCCGCCCAGGCCGCCGACGCGATCGCCGAGGGCTGGCGGCGGGCCGCGCCCCACGACGAGGTGCTGGCCCTCCCGCTGTCGGACGGCGGGGAGGGTTTCGTCGACGTGCTGAGCGCGCTCGCCGGTGCTCGCCCCCTGGCCACCACGGTGCGCGGGCCCCTCGGCGACCAGGTCCCCGGGGTCGTGCTGCTGCTCGAGGGCCCGTCGGGGACGATCGCGTATGTCGAGGCCGCCCAGGCCTGCGGTCCCGCCCTCCTGCCGGCCGACCGGCGCGACCCGCGACGCGCCTCGTCGTACGGCGTCGGCCAGCTCGTACGCGAGTCGGTCGCCGCGGGGGCCTCGCGGGTGGTCATCGGCGTGCGCGACCTGCTGTGCAACGACGGCGGCTACGGCTTCTGGTCCGCGCTGGCCGGGCGACCGGCTCCAGGGACCCAGGAAGACGCTCTACCTGACGTCGAGGTCGAGGACTGGGGCTGGCTGCACCAGCTGCGTCGATCCCTGGTCGAGGTGCAGCTCGTCGTGGCAACGCCCGACGAGCTGCCCCTGCTGGGTCTGCAGGGCACCTCGGCGCAGCAGAGCCCTGCTCGCGGGGCCACGCCCGAGCAGGCCCAGGCGTTGGAGGGGAGGCTCGGGGCCCTCGTCGACGCCGTGGGTCGCGTCCTCCCCGGCCCCACCGATCTGCTGACCGGCCGTAGGCGCCGCCTCGACAAGCTCACGGGCGCGGGCGCCGGAGGGGGCCTCGGCTACGGCGTGCTGGTGCTCGGCGGCTCCATCCAGCCGGTGGGCGAGACCCTCGCCGCGGCGCTGGACCTGGACGGCGCCGTCGCGGCCTGCGACCTGGTCGTCACGGGGGAGGGTCGACTGGACTGGGCGAGCCTGCGGGGCCGGGTGGCGGCGGTGGTCGGCGAGACGGCGCTGCGCCACGCGCGTCCCGCGATCGTCATACCCGGTCAGAGCCTCGTCGGTCGGCGCGAGTGCGCAGCGATCGGCGTGACCGGCATCTATCCCGTCGCCGACACGCTGACGGCCGTGCCGCGGTCGATGGCCGACCCCGCGGGCACCCTCTCGGCCAGGGCCACACGCGTCGCACGCACCTGGTCACCGGCCCCACCGTCACCGGCGACGGGCTGACGTCGTCGTCCGTGCCCGCCCGGGGAGCGGCCCTGGTCGATGCGCACGGCGCGCCCGGGAAGTTTCCGGGAACACGATCCGGTGTGCGAAGGTTGTTGTTCGTATCCCGCCGACCTGTGCGGGGGATCCCGAACCATGGAGGAGACTGCTCATGAGTCTTCAGGACGACACCCAGACGCGCGCGGACTCGGTCACCGCTGCCACGCACGGGGTGCAGCTCACCGACGTCGCCGCCGTCAAGGTCAAGAGCCTGCTCGAGCAGGAGGGGCGCGACGACCTCCGGCTGCGCGTGGGCGTGCAGCCCGGCGGCTGCTCCGGCCTCATCTACCAGCTGTACTTCGACGAGCGCACCCTCGACGGTGACCTCGTGCGCGACTTCGACGGTGTCGAGGTCGTCGTGGACCGGATGAGCGCTCCGTACCTCGACGGCGCCTCGATCGACTTCGCCGACACGATCGAGAAGCAGGGCTTCACGATCGACAACCCCAACGCCGGCAGCAGCTGCGCGTGCGGGGACTCGTTCAGCTGATCGGTCCCGTCGGCAGCGTCCGGCGACCACGAGGGGGCGGCACCGCATCGCGCGGCGCCGCCCCCTCGTCGCGTGCGGGGTAGGGTCTGCCCGTGCAGATCGTCGTCACCGGGTCCATCGCGACCGACCACCTCATGACCTTCCAGGGCCGATTCGCGGACTCGCTCCTGGTCGAGCAGCTGGACAAGATCTCGGTCTCCTTCCTCGCCGACAGCCTCGACGTGCGACGGGGAGGGGTGGGGGCCAACATCTCCTTCGGCCTGGCGGCCCTCGGGCAGCGCCCGGTCCTCGTGGACGCCGTCGGCAAGGACTTCGAGGACTACCGGACGTGGCTGGTCGACCACGGGGTGGACTGCGACCACGTCCACCGTTCGCACGACCAGCACACCGCCCGGTTCGTGTGCACCACCGACCGAGACCTGGCCCAGATGGCGACCTTCTACGCGGGCGCGATGAACGAAGGCAGCCGCATCGACCTGGCGCAGGTCGTGGCGGCGCTCGGGACCGTCGACCTGGTGGTGATCGCCCCCAGCGACCCGGAGCGGATGACCCGACATACCCAGCAGTGCCGCGAGCTCGACATCCCCTTCGCCGCCGACCCCTCCCAGCAGCTGGCCTTCATGGACGGCCCGGCCATCCGCGAGCTGATCGACGGGGCGCACTACCTGTTCACCAACGAGTACGAGCTGCACCTGGCGGCGCAGAAGACCGGCTGGACCGTCGACGAGATCACCGACCGGGTGCGGGTGCGCGTCACCACCAGGGGCAAGGACGGCGCCGAGATCATCGCCCGCGGGCAGGAGCCCGTGCGCGTGCCGGCCGCGCTCACCGAGCAGGTGGTGGACCCCACGGGCGTCGGAGACGCCTTCCGGGCCGGCTTGCTCGCCGGCGTCGCGGCGGGGCTCGGCCACGAGCGGTCCGCCCAGCTGGGGTCCATGCTCGCGACCCACGTCCTCGAGACGACGGGCACGCAGGAGTACCACCTCGACCACGACGGCTTCTACGCCCGCCTGGCCGGCGTCTACGGCCAGGAGGCGGCGGACGAGCTGGCCGGGGCCGTCACGGTGCGGTGACACCTCCGGTCGAGCCGCCGCCGAGCCCCTGGCGCCTTACCCTGGAGGGCGCCGAGCCGGGCGAGGACGTCGTGGGCGTGGGCGCGGACCTGGGGCCCGGCACGCTGCTGGCGGCCTACCGGGCAGGGATGTTCCCCATGGGGCTGGGGGACGGCGGTCGCGGCCCGCTGGGCTGGTGGTCGCCCGACCCGCGAGGCGTGCTCGAGGTGACGGACCTGCGCGTCACCCGCTCCCTGCGTCGTTCCTGCCGCCGGCTGCAGGTGCGGGTTGACACGGCGTTCGACGACGTAGTGGCGGGGTGTGCGGACCCGTCCCGCTCCGGGCGGTGGATCACCCCGGCCGTCGCCCGGGCCTACGCCGAGCTGCACCGTCTCGGCTGGGCGCACAGCGTCGAGGCGTGGGACGGCGACCAGCTCGTGGGCGGGTTGTACGGCATCGCCGTCGGGGGCCTGTTCGCGGGGGAGTCGATGTTCCACCGCAGCACGGACGCCTCCAAGGTCGCGCTCGTCGGTCTCGTCGAGCTCCTCGGCGCGGACCTGCCGGACGTGCGGGCGGCCGGCGGCGACCGTCTGGTGGACGTGCAGTGGAGCACCCCGCACCTCGCCGGGCTGGGGGTCAAGGAGGTCTCACGGGCGGACTACCTGGCCCGGCTGCCCCGGCTCCTACGGAGCCGGCTGCCGGACGTATGGCGCTGAGCCGCCGGGGCGTCCGGGGCTGCGGACCGGTGCGGCGAGACTCACATCACGACTCGCCCGACAACGGTTCCGTCCGGCGTGCGGGGAGGCGATCAAGGCCATTCACAGGGTAGTGTTCGGGTGTCGTTCCACCTGTAGGAGTGCTTCACATGTCGGAAGGTGCGTCTGTTGCGCAGGCACGATGACTCATCGCGAGGAACCAAGCGCTCCCGTCTGCTGACGGGCGGCCTGGGGCTTGCGGTCCTGACCACGTTGGTGAGCGGCTGCAGCGAGGCCGCGCAGCGCGGCTTCCTGCCTCAGGGGGCGACCGTCTCCACCGAGCGCATCGAGAACCTCTGGGTCTGGTCGTGGATCGCCGCGCTGGTCGTGGGGTGCATCGTCTGGGGACTCACCATCTACTGCATGGTCGCCTTCCGCCGCAAGAAGTCCGACACGGGCTACCCCGCGCAGCTGCGCTACAACGTCCCGGTCGAGATCTTCTACACCGTGGTGCCGATCCTCATGGTGGGCGTGCTGTTCTACTACACCGCCCGCGACGAGGCCGCCCTCCTGGACACGTCCGAGAAGCCGGACGTCACCGTCAACGTCGTGGGCAAGCAGTGGAGCTGGGACTTCAACTACGTCGAGGCCAACACCTACGAGGCGGGCAAGCAGGCCGCGCTCGACGGCAAGCCCGGCGCCGAGGCGGCTCTGCCCACCCTGGTCCTGCCCGTCGACAAGCGCGTGGAGTTCGTGCTCACGAGCCGCGACGTCATCCACTCCTTCTGGGTGCCGGCCTTCCAGCAAAAGCTGGACATGATCCCGGGGCGGGTCAACAAGTTCCAGGTGGTCCCCGACCGGATCGGCGACTACAAGGGCAAGTGCGCCGAGCTCTGCGGCGCCTACCACTCGGAGATGCTGTTCAACGTCAAGGTCGTCTCACAGGCGGACTACGACAAGCACATCGCCGACCTCAAGGCCTCGGGGCGCACCGGGCAGCTCCCCAACGGCCTCAACCGCGAGAAGCTCGAGCCGACTGAGCAGGCCAAGATCCCGACCACGCAGGGGAGCAGCAACTGATGGCCACCGCAACGACGAGCCGAGCGCCGCACACGCCTCGAGAGATCCGGAGCGAGCGGCGCAAGAAATCTATCGGGACGCAGATCGCCAACATCCTCACGACGACCGACCACAAGCTCATCGGCAACATGTACTTCGTGACCTCGGTCGCGTTCTTCATGCTCGGTGGTCTGCTCGCCCTGCTGATCCGCCTCGAGCTCTTCGGGCCCGGTCTGCAGATCGTGGACAACAAGGAGCAGTTCAACCAGCTGTTCACGATGCACGGCACGATCATGCTGCTGCTGTTCGCGACCCCGCTGTTCGCCGGCTTCGCCAACGCGCTCATCCCGCTCCAGATCGGTGCCCCGGACGTCGCGTTCCCGCGGCTCAATGCGCTGGCCTACTGGATGTACCTCTTCGGCGGCCTCGTCGCCGCCTTCGGCTTCCTGACCCCCAACGGCGCCGCCTCGTTCGGCTGGTTCGCCTACGCGCCGCTGTCCGACGCGAGCTACAGCCCCGGCCTCGGCGGCGACCTGTGGGTCTTCGGCCTTGCCCTCACCGGCTTCGGCACGATCCTCGGTGCGGTCAACTTCATCACGACGATCCTGTGCATGCGCGCGCCGGGCATGACGATGTTCCGCATGTCCGTCTTCACGTGGACCGTCCTGGTGACCTCGCTGCTGGTCATCATGGTCTTCCCGGTCCTGGCCGCGGCGTTGTTCGCCCTGGGTGCCGACCGCAAGTTCGGGTCCTTCATCTTCTCGCCGGAAAACGGCGGCCCCGTCCTGTGGCAGCACCTGTTCTGGTTCTTCGGCCACCCCGAGGTCTACGTCATCGCGCTGCCGTTCTTCGGCATCATCAGCGAGGTCATCCCGGTCTTCTCCCGCAAGCCGATCTTCGGCTACAAGACCCTGGTCTTCGCGACCGTGGCCATCGCCGCGCTGTCGATGTCGGTGTGGGCGCACCACATGTACGTCACGGGCCAGGTGCTGCTGCCCTTCTTCTCCGTCATGACCATGCTCATCGCCGTCCCCACGGGCGTGAAGTTCTTCAACTGGATCGGCACGATGTGGGGAGGGTCCCTGACGTTCGAGACGCCCATGATCTGGGCGATCGGCTTCATCGTGACCTTCTGCTTCGGCGGCCTGACCGGCGTCATCCTGGCCAGCCCGGCCATGGACTTCCACCTGTCCGACTCCTACTTCGTCGTGGCGCACTTCCACTACACGGTGTTCGGCACCGTCGTCTTCGCGATGTTCGCGGGCTTCTACTTCTGGTGGCCCAAGTTCACCGGCAAGATGCTCGACGAGCGACTCGGCAAGATCCACTTCTGGATGCTCTTCGTCGGCTTCCACGGCACCTTCCTCATCCAGCACTGGCTGGGTGTCGAGGGCATGCCGCGCCGCTACGCCGACTACATGCCCGAGGACGGGTTCACGCTCTTCAACCAGATCTCGACCTACTTCGCCGTGATCCTCAGCCTGTCGATGCTGCCCTTCCTCTACAACGTCTGGCACACCGCCCGCACCGCCCCCACGGTGCTGGTCGACGACCCGTGGGGCTACGGCGCGTCGCTGGAGTGGGCGACGTCGTGCCCGCCCCCGCGGCACAACTTCCACAGCATCCCGCGGATCCGTTCCGAGCGCCCCGCCTGGGACCTGCACCACCCGGACGCGGAGGGTGCCCACCCCGAGGCCGACCCGGCCACCATGGAGCGCCTGGGCGCAGACGCTTCGCAGCGTGGGCGAGCCACCGCGACCGCCGCGCACCGAGAGGACCGTCACTGATGCGCACCGCCGTCAAGCTGTTCACGATCCTCGGCTTCTTCTTCCTGCCGGTCGGGATCATCTACGGCTTCGTGACCAGCTGGTCCGAGCCCGTCGGCGTCGTGGCGCTGCTGCTGCTGGTCCCCGAGATGTGGATGTCGGCCTTCTACATCAACGCCACGGCCAAGCGCCTCCCCGGGGTCGGCCCCGAGGACAACCCGCGCGGGGAGATCGCCGACGCCGAGGGGGACTACGGCTTCTTCGCGCCCCGGTCCTGGTGGCCGATCCTGCTGGCGGGTGCCGCGGCCCTGATGTTCATGGGGTTCGCCGTCGGCTGGTGGTTCTTCATCCTGGCTACGGGCCTGGGCATCATCGGGCTGATCGGTTGGGTGTTCGAGTTCTTCCACGGGGAGCACGCGGTCTGACGCCGCCGGTGCAACCTGGCGGGCCCCGGGGACGTCCTGTCCCCGGGGCCCGTTCGCGCACCCCGGCAACCGGCCACCGGCCACCGGCAGGCGGCCTCCCGGCCGAGCGCCGGGCTGCGCGGACACGCCACAGCTCGACCATGATCCAGGCAGCCCGATCGGTCCTGGAGGAGGACCCAGGGCGCTCACGCAGGGGGGGAACGCTTGACCCGAACGACGCAGACCAGCAGGACCGCCACGCTGGCGGTGAGCCTGGCAGTGATGACGGGGGCCACGACGGCCCTGGCGGGCTGCTCCCGCGCCCAGTCGGGGGCGGGGGAGGCCCGCAGGACGGACGGCAGCCCCGAGCGCCTCACGGAGCGCTGTGGCCCCCTCCACGACCACGCCCGCCGGGGTTGCCCCGGTCAAGGTGACGGTGACCCCCGCGGACGGCGCCCGCGGGGTCGAGCCCGCCGCCTCCGTGACCGTCTCCGCCACCGGCGGTCAGGTCCGGGACGTCGTCGTGACCGACCGGTCCGGGGCTCACGTCCCGGGGACGGTCAAGGACGGCGCCTGGACCCCGCAGCGTCGTCTGGGGCTCGACTCGACCTATTCGGTGCGCTCGGTCGTCAGCCTCTCCGACGGGACCTCTCAAACGGCGTCGTCGTCCTTCCGGACGCTCAAGCCGGCGACCACCGCGAAGTACACGCTCCTGCCCTCCGACGACACGGTGGGAGTCGGCATGCCGGCGATCGTGCAGCTCGCCTCCGCCGTCAAGACCCCGCAGCAGCGCGCCGAGGTCGAGCGCAACGTGGAGATCACCACCGTGCCGGCCGTGGAGGGGTCCTGGGGCTGGCTCGACGACCGCCAGCTGATGTGGCGCCCCAAGGACTACTAGAAGCCGGGCACGCGAGTCACCGTCAACGCCCGGCTCGCGGGCGTGCAGACCGGGGCGGGCAAGTACCTCGTCCGGGACGACACCCGCTCGTTCACCATCGGCCGGTCGCAGGTCAGCACCGTCGACATGAGGACGCACCACATGGCCGTCGTCCGGGACGGCGAGCAGATCAACAACATCCCGGTGACGACCGGCAAGCCGGGGTTCACCACCCGCTCGGGCACCAAGGTGATCATGGAGAAGGTCGGCGCGATGACCATGGACTCCGAGACGGTCGGCATCCCCAAGGGCAGCCCCGAGTACTACAAGCTCGACACGAGGTGGAACATGCGGATCACGTGGACCGGGGAGTTCCTCCACGCCGCACCCTGGTCGCAGTGGGCCCAGGGCAGGCGCAACGTCTCGCACGGCTGCACCAACATGGGCCTCGACGATGCCCGCTGGATGTTCGAGAGCTCCATGGTCGGCGACGTCGTGCGGTTCACGGGCTCGGACCGACCCTTCGAGCCCACAGAGGGCATCGGGGTGTGGCAGTACTCCTGGCCGCAGTGGCAGCAGCAGAGCGCCCTTCGCTGACGACCGGGAGCGGGGGCGCTCAGCCCCACCCCATCGCGTGCAGCCGTTCGTCGTCGATCCCGAAGTGGTGAGCGATCTCGTGCACCACGGTGACGGTCACCTCGTTGCGCAGGTGGTCCAGGTCGTCGCACATGCGGCTCAGGGGACCGCGATAGAGGTAGATGCGGTCCGGCAGCAGCGCCTCGGCGCCCCAGCCGCGCTCGGTGAGGGGAGTCCCCTCGTAGAGCCCCAGTAGGTCGCCGAGCTCCTCGGGGGGTTCGTCCTCCACGAGGAAGACCACGTTGTCCAGCAGGTCCATCAGGGCCACGGGCACCTCGTCGAGGGCAGCTCCGACGGCGTCGTCGAAGGTCGCGTCGTCCACGAGAACCGGCATGCCCCCAGCCTGCCACGTCGGCCCGGACAGGGCAGGAACGCGGCACGGGCGCCCTCCCGAGAGGGGAGACGCCCGTGCCGCGGCGGAGCCGAGGAAGGTCAGCTGCGCTCGACCTCGACGGGCCGGTGACCATCGATCGCCTCGTGGCCATGGCCGTCGTGGTGCGCGGCAGCGAGGTCGCGCGGGGTGACGGGCGGGATGTCGTCCTCGAAGAAGAAGCGCGACAGCCGAGCACGACGCTTGTCCGAGGTCGTCCCCGGTCGCGGCACGCCGTTGGCGTCGGTCGCGTCCCCCAGCTCGAGCGGACGGGCCGCCTCGTACTCGACGAGGTTCCACCGGGTGTACTCGTCGATGTCCTCGTGCTTCTCCGAGAAGGCGCCGTCCGCGGTGCGCATGATGCGACCCGTCTCACGGCCATGCAGCACCAGGTCGCGGTCGCGGCGCTGCAGGGAGATGCAGACGCGCTTGGTAGCCCAGAAGGCCACGAGCGGCAGCACGAAGAAGCCGATGCGCAGGAACCACGTGATGTCGTTGATGGACAGGTGCAGATGCGTGGCGATCAGGTCGTTGCCCGCGGCGGCCCACAGCACGGTGTAGGCCGTGATGGCGGCCAGACCGATGGCCGTGCGCGTCGGGGCGTTGCGAGGACGCTGGAGCAGGTGGTGCTCACGGTCGTCACCGGTGATCCAGCGCTCGAAGAAGGGGTAGGCCCCGAGCAGGACGTAGACGAGGGGGAGCAGGAGCAGCGACCCGATGAGGACACCGTAGGTGAGCGTGAAACCGCCGAACGAGACCTCGGTCCAGCCGGGCATCAGGCGCAGGGCACCGTCGGCGAAGCCCATGTACCAGTCGGGCTGCGACCCCGCCGTCACCTGCGTCGGGTCGTAGGGGCCGTAGTTCCAGATCGCGTTGATCGAGAAGAGGCCAGCGATGAGGGCCGTGATCCCGAAGACGATGAAGAAGAAGCCGCCCGCCTTCGCCGTGTAGACCGGCATGAGGGGGTAGCCAACGACGTTCTCGTTGGTCCGGCCGGGCCCGGGATACTGCGTGTGCTTGTGGACCATCACCAGGATCAGGTGGGCGGCCAGCAGCCCGACCAGGATCGCGGGCAGCAGCAGCACGTGCGCAGCGAAGAGTCGCGGGATGATCGCCTCGCCGGGGAAGCCCCCGCCGAAGAGGAAGTACACGAAGTAGGAGCCGATGACCGGGATCGTCAGCATGAAGCCCTGGGCGGCGCGCAGGCCCGTGCCCGACAGGAGGTCGTCGGGCAGGGAGTAACCGGCGAAGCCTTCGACCAGCGCGAGCATGGCCATGAGGGCACCGATGACCCAGTTGATCTCACGCGGCTTGCGGAAGGCCCCGGTGAAGAACACACGGAACATGTGCACGACCAGCGCGACGACGAAGATGAGGGCCGCCCAGTGGTGGATCTGCCGGATGAGCAGACCACCGCGCACGTCGAAGGAGATGTCCAGCGTCGAGCGGTAGGCCTCGGACATGTGGATGCCCTTGAGCGGGACGTAGGAGCCGTCGTACTCGACGTGGCCGGCGCTCGGGACGAACCACATGGTCAGGAAGACCCCGGTGATCAGACAGATGATCATGGAGTACATCGCGACCTCGCCGAGCATGAACGACCAGTGGTCCGGGAAGACCTTGCTCATCATGTAGCGGACGCCCTTGGCGGCACCGGTGCGGTCGTCGACCCACCCGCCGACGCCCGCCACTCCACCGGGCTTGCGTGCCGGGCGGACCTCGCGGATGTCGTCGGCCCGCAGGTCGTTGGTCGAACGGGTGGTGGTGCTCATCAGCCACGCTCCCAGAAGCTCGGGCCGACTGCCTCGGCGAATCCTGAATCGGCGACGAGGTAGCCCTCGTCGTCCACCGTGATCTTGAGCTGCGGCAGCGGACGGTGTGCTGGGCCGAATATTACCTTGCAATCCTGCGTCACGTCGAAGGTCGACTGGTGGCAGGGGCACAGCAGGTGGTGCGTCTGCTGCTCGTAGAGGCCAACTGGGCACCCGACGTGCGTGCAGATCTTGGAGTACGCGACGATGCCCTGGTAGCCCCAGTCACGCTCCTTCTTGACCTTGATGTCGTCCGGGTCAAGACGCATGAGCAGGACCGCGGCCTTGCCCTTCTCGTTGAGCGGGTGCTCCGACTTCTCGATGCCCTCGGGCAGGACGTGGTAGACGGAGCCGATCGTGACCTCGTCCGCCCGGATCGGGAGGTTCTGCGGGTCCCGCATGAGACGAGGACGACGGCCCTTCGGCCAGTGCTTCTCGTCCCAGAAGGTCGTCGACAGGTCGTTGCCCGGCAGCGGACCCAGCCCCCCGACCACCGGCAGGACCAGCGGGATGGCGAACAGGCCGAGCGCGCCGCCCAGCGTGGCCTTGATGAGCGGACGACGGTTGAGCTGGGCCGCCTCGCCGCCCTCGCCGAGCGCCGCGGCGAAGGCAGCCCGCTCGTCGGGCGAGCTGCGGAGCTCATGACGCTCCTCGACGACCTCGTGGTCGGGCATGAGCGTCTTGGCCCAGTGCACCGCCCCGGCGCCGATGAAGAACAGGCTGATCGCGAGAGTCAGCCCCAGCCCGACGTGCATGGCGAGGACGTTGCCGAGGAAGGGGATGGCGACGTAGGTGTGCTGGGGGATGGCGAAGTAGAGCACGACGAACGCCAGCGTGCCGAGGATCGACAGCAGGAACATCGTGGCCACCTGGCGCTCCGCGCGACGGGCGGCGGCCGGGTCCTTGTCGGCGAGGCGCTCGACGTGCGGGGGGAGGCCGGGGTTCTGGAAGCGCTTCGGGATCCCGCCGTGGCCGACGACGTCGCCCTGGTCGAGACGAACCGCACCCTTGCCGAAGTCGTTGGAGTCAGTCATGCGCTGCGATGCCCCATCAGGAACGGAGTGGTTGGTCTGGTCGTTCATGTCCTCAGGCCGCCTTCTTGCCGAGCCACACCGCGGCGACGATCATCAGGCCGATGCCCAGCGTCCAGGCCAGCAGGCCCTCCGGCACGGGCCCGAGGTTGCCGAGGGCGGCGCCTCCGGGGTTCTTGTCCTCGTCCATGGCCTTGAGGAAGGTGATGACGTCGCGCTTGGCCTCGGGGCTGAGGTTGGCGTCGTTGAAGACGGGCATGGACTGCGGGCCGGTCTGCATCGCCTCGTAGATGTGCTTGCCCTCGACGCCCCGCAGCGTCGGCGCGAACTTGCCGCGCGTCAGGGCACCGCCCGACCCGACCGCGTTGTGGCACATGGCGCAGTTGACGCGATAGATCTCGCCGCCCTCGGCCGCATTGCCGCCGCCCTCGGTGAACTCCTCCGAGGGGACAGCGGGCCCGGCGCCCAACGTCGCCACGTAGGCGCCCATCTGACGGATCTGCTCCTCGTTGAACTTCGGCGTGTTGCGGGCCGCCTGGACTGCGGGGGCCGCCATCGGCATACGACCGGTCCCCACCTGGAAGTCGACGGCCGCAGCGCCCACGCCGGCGAGGGTCGGGGCGTCGGGACCACCCTCGGCGTTGAGGCCGTGGCAGCTGGCGCAGTTGGCGAGGAAGAGCTTCTTGCCCTCCTCGACGTCCTGGGCGCTCGAGGCGGTGGCCGTGGCTGTCGCGTCCTGCGGCTTGGCCACGGCGTAGGCCGCACCCACCACGAAGAGCATGGCCAGGAGGAGAACGAACAGTGTGGCGGGGTGCCTGCGCCGGGCGGCCAACGCGTTCACGAAAGGGTCCTGTCGTCGACGGTCATGGGGCGGGTGCTGCTGGGTGTGTCGAGCTGCGGGGAGCGGGTCTGCACTGTTACTTGAGGATGTAGATCACGGCGAAGAGCGCGATCCACACGACGTCCACGAAGTGCCAGTAGTAGGAGGTGACGATCGCTCCGGTGGCCTGGGCGTGGGTGTAGCGACGGGTCGTGAAGCTGCGGGCGATGATGAGCAGGAAGGCGATGAGCCCGCCCGTCACGTGGATGGCGTGGAAGCCGGTGGTCATGTAGAAGACCGAGCCGTAGCCGTTGGAGTTCAAGGTGATGCCCTCGCTGGACAACTTGGCGTACTCCCAGGCCTGGCCGGAGACGAAAACAGCCCCGAAGAGGTAGGTCAGGACGTACCACTCGCGCATGCCCCAGCGGCGCACGTCCAGCAACGACCCGGTGCGGGCGGGCTGGCCGGCCTCGGCCTTCCACACGCCGAGCTGGCACCAGACCGAGGAGATGACCAGGATCAGCGTGTTGACCGCGGCGAAGGCGACGTTGTGCTTGGGCGTCTCGGCGGCCCACTGCTCCGGCACGACCCCCCGGATCGTGAAGTACATCGCGAACAGGCCCGCGAAGAACATGAGCTCGCTGGAGAGCCAGACGATCGTGCCCACCGAGGCGAGGTTGGGCCGGGTCGCCGGGCCGAGCGCGGCATGGCTGGGGGAGCTGTGGTGCACAGCGGATGCAGTCGACACGCCGCCATCTTGCCCCAAAAACGCGGGACTTGCCCAACGACAGGCGACCTCCGGAGAGTCGGCCGCCCGAGACGCCCCTCGGATGCCGGTCGGGCGGCCCGCGCGGGGGCCGCTAGGATCGGGCGCATGACCGCGAGCCACACTGCTTCGTCCAGCGGCGCCGACGCCCTCCGCGGGCTTCGCGTCCTGCTCTACTCCGACGACGTCACGACGCGTGACAAGGTCCGCCTGGCGGTCGGCAAGCGCCCGGCCAAGGACGTGGTGATCGAGGCCTGGCACGAGGTCGCGACAGGCGAGATGGCGCTGCGGGGCGCCGAGAACGGCCAGTTCGACCTGCTCATCCTGGACGGGGAGGCCGGCAAGGTCGGGGGGATGGGCCTGGCCCGGCAGATGAAGAACGAGATCTACGGCTGCCCACCCATCCTCGTGCTCACCGGCCGCCCCCAGGACAGCTGGCTCGCGGCCTGGTCTCAGGCCGACCTCGCCGTGCCGCACCCCCTGGACCCGCTCGCGCTGGCGACCGGCGTCTGCGAGCTGGTGCGCCGCGACCGCACCCGCGCGTGACGGAGATCATGCCGGGGCCGGGGCCATTCACCTGGCCCACGGTGCTCAGCGGCCTGATCGACGGTCGCGACCTGTCCGTGGACGAGGCGCGCTGGGCGATGGGGCAGATCATGTCGGGCGAGGCGACCCCGGTCCAGACGGCCGGCCTCCTGATGGCTCTGCGCGTCAAGGGCGAGACGGCCGACGAGCTGCGCGGTCTCGCCGACGAGATGCTCGCCCACGCCCGTCCCCTCGTCGTCCCCGGGCCGACGCTCGACATCGTCGGCACCGGCGGGGACCGAGCCAACACCGTCAACATCTCGACCATGTCGTCGCTGGTCATCGCCGGCGCGGGGGTACGGGTGGTCAAGCACGGCAACCGTGCGGCGTCCTCCAAGTCCGGCTCGGCCGACGTCCTGGAGGCCCTCGGCGTGGGTCTCACCCTGCCCCCTGAGCGCGTGGCCGAGGTGGCGGACGAGGCCGGCATCACGTTCTGCTTCGCGCGGTCGTTCCACCCCTCGATGGCGCATGCGGCCGCGGCGCGTGGAGAGCTGGGCGTCGGGACCGCCTTCAACTTCCTGGGTCCCCTGACCAACCCGGCCCGGCCCACCTATGCGGTGGTGGGGTGCGCCGACGCGCGTATGGCGCCCCTCATGGCCGGCGTCTTCGCAGGGCGGGGGAGCGACGCCGCCGTCTTTCGTGGGGACGACGGTCTGGACGAGGTCACGGTGTCCACGACCACGTCGGTGTGGTGGGTCTCGGGCGGCGAGGTCGTCGAGCGCACCCTGGACCCGCGCGCGCTGGGCTTCGAGCTGCACGACCTGTCCACGCTGGTCGGTGACGACGCCGCGCACAACGCCGGGGTGGTGCGCCGGCTGCTCGCGGGCGAGCGCGGCCCCGTGCGGGACGCGGTCCTGCTCAACGCGGGCCTGGGCCTCGCGGTCGCGGGCGCCCGGGACGCGGGCGGTGCCGCTGACCACGCGACCTTCGTGGCGCTGGTGGCCGACGGGGTCGAGCGGGCGCGCCGTGCGATCGACGAGGGCGCCGCCGCCCAGGTGCTGGAGCGGTGGGTGGCAGCGACGTCGACCTCGAGCTGAGGTCGAGGTGCTGGGGCGCCTCGCCGGGCAGGTCCCTACGCGGCGTCCGACGCGTGCGGTCTCAGCCGTCGACGCCGAGGCTGAAGGCGGCCTCGAGGTCGTGCCGCGAGTAGGTGCGGAAGGCGATGTGGGTCTGGGTCCCCACGACCCCGTCGACCTTGTTGAGCCGGTCGGCGATGACGTCGGCGAACTCGTCGTGCTCGCGCACGCGCACCATGGCGACGAGGTCGACGTCCCCGGTCACCGAGTAGACCTCGGTGACGCCCTCGAGCTCGGCGATGGCCTGGGCCACCTCGGGGATGCGGTCGACGTCGGCGTTGATGAGGACGATGGCTGAGATCACAAGCCCACCCTAGTGCGCCACCAGCGAGGCCGTCCCCCTCGACCGACGGACCGGCCAGGCGTCGAAGCCGGGGTCGGTGGCCGCCGCCACCAGCGGCTCCAGCCGGGCGTGCTCGCCCTGGGCGCCGTGCACGGGGCAGCTCCACGACCCGTCGAGCTCGACCAGCCGGACGCCGTCGGTCTCGAGCCAGCGCAGGACCAGCTCGGTCTCCTCCGTGCCGACCGCGCCTCGCAGCCCCACGGAGGAGGGCTCCGGCACGTGCTCGGCGGAGGCGCGCAGGGCCTCGACGTGCGGCATCGGGTCGGCCCCGGCCGGGGTCACGACGGTCCCGGCCAGTCTGCCGTGGCGGACGCACACGACCTCCCACCCGCCGCCGGGAGCGCGACGGGCGGCGACCAGCTCGGGCGTGGCACGCAGGGGCGCGAGCCGTTGCGCCTTGCCCGCCCCCCGCACCAGGGCGAGCAGCCGGTCCCGCACGACGCCGGCCTCCTCGTAGCGGTCCTCGCCGGACAGGTCCGCCATGCGGCGGTGGAGCGCCCCCACGACCGCACGGCAGTCCCCCCTCAGCATGTCGCGCACCCGATCCGCTACCGCTGCGTAGTCCTCGACCGTCTGGTCGCCCGTGCACGGGGCGCCGCACCGCCCCATCTCCGCGAGAGCGCACGCGGTGCCGCGGGGGCGCAGACTCAGTCTGGAGGTGCACTGGCGCAGCGGCACCGCGTCGTGGACCGCCGCCACCGCCGCCTCTGCGGACAGCCGCGAGGTGTAAGGGCCGGAGTAGGTGGCGCCGTCGTCGCGCAGCTGCCGCACGAGGGACAAGCGGGGAAAGGGCTCGTCGGTCAGCTTGATCCACACGCCGCGGTCGGGGTGCCGGGACCGCCGGTTGTAGCGGGGCTGGTGGGCGGCGATCAGCCGCAGCTCGCGGACCTGGGCCTCGAGCCGGGTGCCGCACACGATAGGGGTGACGGACTCGGCGAGCGCGACCATCTCCGCCATCCGCGTGCGTCGCTCGGACGCCGTGAAGTAGGAGCGGACCCGGGACCTGATGTCGTGCGAGGTGCCGACGTAGAGCGGCCGACCCTGGGCGTCCTTGAAGACATAGACCCCGGGCCGGGACGGCAGCCCCTCGGCGAGGTGCCGCTTGCGTCGCTGGGCGGGGGACACGCGCGAGGTGAAGGTCAGGAGCTCGTCGAGGGTGTGCACCCCCTGGTTGCCGACCCGGCCGATCAGCTCGTGCAGGACGTCGACGGTGGCCTTGGCGTCGTGCAGCGCCCGGTGGTCGGGGATGGTGCGGGAGGAGAACAGCGCCGCCAGCGTGGCGAGCTTGTGGTTGGGCGCCTCGTCGCGGGGCACCAGCTGCCGGGCGAGGTGCACGGTGTCGAGGACGCGGACGGCGGGCCAGTCCAGGCCGCAGCGCTCCGCAGCGGCCCGCAGGAACCCCACGTCGAAGCGGGCGTTGTGCGCGACCAGCACGCTGCCCCGGGCGAACTCGAGGAAGGAGGGCAGCACCTGGGCGATCGACGGCGACTCGGCGACCATGGCGTCGGTGATGCCGGTGAGCACCGAGATGAAGGCCGGGATGTGCGCGTGCGGGTTGACCAGCGTCTGGAACTCGCCCAGCTCGACCCCGCCGCGGACCTTGACCGCACCGATCTCGGTGATGGCCGAGGTGGCGGGGCTGCCGCCCGTCGTCTCCAGATCCACGACGACGAAGGTGGTCTCCGCGAGGGTGGGGCCCAGCTCGTCGAAGGTGCCCTGGACGGCGTGCCCGGTGCGGAGGGTGGGGGTCGAGCTCATGGCGACGACCCTAGGGGCGGCCACCGACAGACCCCCGCGGCGGGCCGTCGACACGCTGGTGACCCGGGGTCTGTCAGTGGTGGCGCCTAGCGTCCTGGACATCGGGACCGTCCGGTCCCGCCGACGTGAGGAGTCACTCATGCTGCTGGAGTGCCGCACCTGCCCCGTCCGTGGTGACGCCTGCCGCGACTGCATGGTCAGCGCCCTCGTGGAGGGGCCCGCCGTGCCGCTGGACCCGCGCGAGCTCGCCTTCGTGGCGCAGCTCGTCGGGGCCGGGCTCGTGAGCCGTGACCACGCTCGGGAGCTGTATGCCCGCCGCCAGCCGGTGTCCGCGGGCCACGGCGACCCGCTCTCGGGCACGCGGGCCGGCTGAGCCGGTGGCTATGGTGTCGCCGTGACGAGTCCGCGCCCGAGAGCCCGCTGGTGGCCCGTAGTGCTCGGCTTCGTCCTGGCGGCGAGCCTGCTGGCGGTCGCGGTCCTCGGGTGGGGACGACTGACCGCCACCGACCTCGGGGCGGCGACCCCGGCAGGTCGCTCCACCACAACGGCCCTGGCCGGGGTCCAGGAGCTCCTGGACCGGCGGGTGGCGGCGGCACGGTCCGGGGATGCGAGCGCGTGGCTCGCCGACCTGGACCCGTCCGCGACGTCGATGCTTGACCGGCAGCGGGCCCTCTTCCGCTCCCTGCGGGCCCTCAAGGTCGAGGGGCTGACGTTGCGGGCCGAGCGCTTCCTGCCCGGCCCGGCGGTCCGCGCCGACGGCACGGTGGGCGACGGCACGGCACGGGTGGACGCCGTCGGTGCCTGGACCCTGCCGGGGGTGGACGCCCGGCCCGCGCCCTTCGCCGTGGAGCTCACCGTCCGCAGGCAGGGAGCCGGGTGGGTGCTGGTGGACGACACGGCCGTGGGGACGGTCCGTCAGGCCTTCGACCTGCCGGGGCTGCAGGTGCGCCGCACCGCGGCGGGCGTCGTGGCGGGCAACGCGTCCGCGGCGCACCTGGACGAGGTCGCCGCCGACCTGGCGGGGGCGCGCGCCCAGGTGGAGCGAGCCTGGGGCCGACTCGCCCACCTGCCGGCCGTCGTGGTGCCGAGGACGGAGGCCGAGTTCGCCTCGCTCACCCGTCGCACGGGCCAGGACACCTCCCAGGTCGCCGCCGTCACCTACGGGATGCTCGAGGAAGGCTCCACCGCCCGCGGTGATCGGGTGGTCGTCAACCCGCGGGCGTGGTCGCAGTCCACCCGGCAGGGACGACGCATCGTGCTCGCCCACGAGCTCACGCACCTGGCCGTCCGAGGGTCGACCACGCACCCCGTGCCCCAGTGGCTGAGCGAGGGTTATGCGGTGCACAGGTCCTACGCGGGGC
This sequence comes from Arsenicicoccus cauae, assembly GCF_043162025.1. Lineage (NCBI taxonomy): Bacteria > Bacillati > Actinomycetota > Actinomycetes > Micrococcales > Intrasporangiaceae > Arsenicicoccus > Arsenicicoccus cauae. Next base: position 2,364,616 of record NZ_CP171001.1, read on the forward strand.
TGCAGGTCGACCCCCGCCAGGCGGCTCCCGAGCTGCTCGACGCCGTCGCCCGGGGACGGCTGCCGACGAGCCTCCCCGCTGACGCGCGCTTCGAGGGGGCGGCCTCGGGCACGGCCTACGACGAGGCCTGGCTGCTCGTCGACTGGCTGGCCCGGACCTACGGCGAGGAGACGCTGCGCCGGGTCTACCGCGAGGCAGGGGCAGGGGGCTCCGTCGAGGAGGCGCTCGGGAGGATCGGCCTCAGCGAGACCGACCTGCTCGTGCGGTGGCAGCAGGAGCTGCGTCGGCTGGCGGGGGCGCCTCAGGAGCCGGTCCCGTGATCAGGTCGGCTGCACCGACGCCGTGATCGGGCCGGCTGTGGCGACGCCGTGACCGCTCCGGAGGACCCGCGGCGCGGTCCGCACGACCCCGCCGACGCCGTGACCGACCGCCAGGCGCCTCAGTCGTCGGAGACCGGCCCGCCGTACATCGCGTCGATCACCGGCGCGAAGTCTCGCACCACGAGGTGCCGCTTCACCTTGAGGGAGGGGGTGAGGTAGCCGTTGGCCTCGGTGAAGTCCTGGTCGAGGATGGCGAACTCGCGGATGGACTCGGCCCGCGAGACGGCCTCGTTGGCGTGCGCCACGGCCTCGTGGACCTCCCGTCGCACCCGGGGGTGCGACGGGGCGTCGGCGAAGTCCACCTCACCCAGCCCGTGACGCGCGGCCCAGCCGGGCCACATCTCCTCGTCGAGGGTGACCAGCGCACCCACGAACGGCCTCTTCTCACCGACAACGATGCACTGCGACACGACCGGGTTGGACCGCAGGCGGTCCTCCAGGACCCCGGGCACGACGTTCTTGCCGCCAGCCGTCACGATGATCTCCTTCTTGCGACCGGTGATGCGGACGTGACCGCTGTCGTCTATCGAGCCGAGGTCGCCGGTGCGGAACCACCCGTCGGTGAACGCTGCAGCCGTGGCCTCGGGGTTGCCGCGGTAGCCCCGGAAGACGTTGACGCCCCGGGTGAGCAGCTCGCCGTCGTCCGCGACCCGGCACTCCACACCAGGCATGGGCCGCCCGACCGTGCCGATCTTGAGGCCGGGCACGTCGTTGACGCTCATGGGGGCGGTCGTCTCGGTCAGGCCGTATCCCTCGAGGACCGTGACGCCGATGCCGCGGAAGAAGTGTGCCAAACGAGGACCGAGCGGGGCACCTCCCGAGACGGCGTAGCGGACCCGACCGCCCATGGCGTCCCGCAACTTGCGGTAGACGAGGCGGTCGTAGACCGCGTGCTGGAGCCGCAGCGTCACGGGGACCCGCCCTTGGTCCATGGCCCGGCTGTGCGCGATGGCGACGCGGGCGGCGGCGTGAAAGACCTTGTGCGTGCCGGCCACCTCGGCCTTGGCCTCGGCCCCGACGTAGACCTTCTCGAGGACCCGGGGGACGACGAGCAGGAAGGTCGGCCGGAAGGACTGAAGGTCGGCCATGAGGTTCTTGATCGACGGGGTGTGTCCCATCCGCAGGCCGTAGTCCACGACGAGGACCTCGATGAGCCGACCGAACACGTGCGCCAGCGGCAGGAACATGATGGTCGAGGCGTCGTCCGTGACGACCTCGGGGAGGTGGTGGCGGGTGTTGTCCGACAGGGTCATGAAGTTGGAGTGGGTGAGCTCGGCACCCTTGGGCCGGCCTGTCGTGCCGGACGTGTAGATGATCGTGGCCAGGTCCGAGGGGCCCGCCAGCCGCGCCCGCTCGTCGACGACCTCGTCGGCGACCGTGGACCCGGACTCGACGAGCCGGCCGAGGCCCCCGTCGTCGATGACCCACACCTCGCGGAGGTCGGGGAGCCGGTCCCGCACGTCCGCCACCGAGGCCGCGTGCTGGGGCTTCTCGACGACGACGGCCGCGGCCCCGGAGTCCTCGAGGATCCACGCGATCTGCTCCGCGGAGCTGGTCTCGTAGATCGGGACGCTCACGGCGCCCGCGGTCCACAGCGCGAAGTCGGTCAGCGTCCACTCGTAGCGGGTGCTCGAGAGGATCCCGACGCGCTCTCCGGGCTCGATCCCCGCCGCGACGAAGCCCTTGGCGAGTGCCCAGACCTCGTCCCGCCACTGGGCGGACGTGACGTCCTGCCAGGCCTCGCCAACCCGGCGCCCGAACACCACGCGGTCCGGGTGCCGCGCCGCGTTGCGCGTGACCAGCCCGGCGAGGTTCCCCTCGGTGGGTGCGGGGACGATGATGGGCGTGCTGGTGGCGTCCACGGGCTGCTCCTTGGCTCGACGTCGGACCGGATGCAGGCTACAGCCGGCGGAACCTACCGGAGAGTAACCATATTCCCGGCCCCGCGGTGTCGGATGTGGCCGGACCCACACGCTCGGGAGCGCCCGGGCGTCGTCCTGGCTAGGGTGGCACCCATGGCCCAGCGCACCGAGTCCAGCATTGTCATCCCTGCCTCTCCGGCGGCCGTCCTCGACGTGGTCGCGGACGTCGCGTCCTATCCCGAGTGGACGCCCGAGATCCGCTCGGTGGAGGTCCTGTCCGAGGACGACGGCTGGGCCGAGCAGGTGCGGTTCTCCCTGGAGGCCGGGCCCGTCAAGGACACCTACACCCTGGCCTACGACTGGGACGTGGACGAGGACGGAGCCGGCACGGTCTCCTGGCACCTCGTGGAGGGCGGCGTCCTGAAGGCCATGGACGGGTCCTACCTCCTCGAGCGCGTGGACGGCGGCACCAAGGTGACCTACGCGCTCGGCGTCGACGTGAGGCTGCCGATGCTGGGCGCCATGAAGCGGGCCGCCGAGAAGCGCATCGTGGAGGGTGCGCTGCAGGGTCTGGCCGGGCGCGTCCGCAGCTGATGGGCGCAACCCACGAGACGGCCGGGGCCGGCACGGTCGACGAGGAGTCGCGCCGGCTCAAGGAGCTGCTGAGGGCAAGCCTGGGCACCCAGGCGTCCCTGCCCGACCAGCCCGACGAGCGGGACCAGCCCGACGAGCGGGACGAGCGGGAGGCGTCCGCCCACGCGGCGGGCACCTGCCCCGTATGCCGGGCCAGCCGCCTCGTCCACGCCGTGGCCCCGGACATGATCGACGAGGTGGGACGCGGGGTGGAGGCACTGGGGCGTTCGCTCCGGGCCGTCGCGACGGCGGCCAGACGGCATACTGACGAGCACCTGCACGCACGGACGGATGAGGAGCGAGGATGACCACCATCGGTCTGGACGTGGGCGGCACCAAGATCGCCGGCGCCCTGGTGGACGAGGACGGCGCCGTCGTCGCCCGGGCCCGCCGGGAGACGGGGATCCCCAGTGCGGAGTCCGTGGCCGGCGCCTCGGCGGACCTCGTGCGTGAGCTGGCGCAGCACCACGACGTCAAGGCCGTGGGCATGGCGGTGGCCGGGTTCGTGGACAAGTCCGGCGCGCACGTCGTCTACGGCACCAACCTGGGTATGCAGGACGAGCCCATGAAGCAGCGCATGGAGTCGCTCATCGACTACCCGGTCATCCTCGACAACGACGCCAACGCGGCCGCCTGGGGCGAGTTCCGGTACGGCGCCGGCCGCGACAGCGACGACATGCTGCTGGTCACCGTGGGGACCGGCATCGGGGGCGGGATCATCCTCGACAAGCGCCTGCTGCGCGGGGCGTACGGCTTCGCCGCCGAGATCGGGCACATGCGGGTGGTGGTGGACGGTCCCCGGTGCGGCTGCGGCAACCGCGGCTGCTGGGAGATGTACGCGAGCGGCAGCGCCCTGCTGAGGTCCGCCAAGGAGCTTGTCTCCTCGGGCACCCCCCATGCGGCCCGGCTGCGCGAGGCATGCGGTGGGCGGGCCAAGGACCTCAAGGGTCAGGCGATCACCGAGCTGGCCGCGAAGGGCGACCTCGCCAGCATCGAGCTGCTCGAGGACCTGGGGCGCTGGCTCGGCGAGGGGTGCGCCAGCATGACGGCGATCCTCGACCCGGACATGATCGTGGTCGGCGGGGGCGTCGTCGAGGCGGGCGACCTCCTGCTCGACCCGGCCCGTCATGCCTATGGACGCCACCTCACGGCGCGTGGGCACCGCCCCGTGGCACGGTTCGTGCCGGCCTCGCTCGGCAACGACGCCGGCATGATCGGCGCCGCCGCCATCGCTGCCGAGGTCTACGACGGGGCGGGGGCGGACGCGTGAGCGATCTCGCCATCGGGATCGACATCGGCGGCACCAAGGTCGCCGGGGGCGTGCTCGACCAGCAGGGGGCGATCGTGGCGCGCGCCCGCCGGGACACCCCGCACCGCAGCAAGAGCCCGGGCGTGGTCGAGGACACGATCGTCGGCGTCATCGAGGACCTGCTGGTCCAGGTGCGCCGCGAGGAGGTCCTGGCCGTGGGCGTCGGCGCGGCCGGATGGGTCTCGGCGGACCGCGCGACCGTGCTGTTCGCGCCGCACCTGTCCTGGCGCAACGAGCCGCTCCGGGAGCGGCTCTCGACCCGGGTGCCGGTCCCGGTCTACGTCGACAACGACGCCAACGCGGCGGGGTGGGCGGAGCACCGCTTCGGCGCCGGTCGCGGCGAGACCCACCTCATGATGATCACGCTCGGCACCGGCATCGGCGGCGCCCTCGTCATGGACGGGCAGGTCCAGCGCGGACGGTACGGCGTGGCGGGGGAGTACGGCCACATGATGGTGGTCCCCGGCGGCCACCGGTGCGAGTGCGGCAACCGTGGCTGCTGGGAGCAGTACGCCTCGGGCAACGCCCTGGTCCGAGAGGCGCGCAGCCTCCTGCTGGCCAACTCGCCGGTGGCCCACGACCTGCTGGAACGTCTCGGCGGCGAGGACCAGGCCCTGACCGGACCCGTGATCACGGAGGCCGCCCAGGACGGCGACCAGACCTGCGTCGAGCTCATCGCGGAGATCGGACGGTGGCTCGGCACCGGTCTGGCCAACCTCGCGGCGGCCCTCGACCCCGGCAGCTTCGTCATCGGCGGCGGCGTCAGCGCCGCCGGGGACCTGCTGCTCGGCCCGGCCCGCGAGACCTTCGCCCGCGAGCTGACCGGGCGTGGCTACCGCCCCATGGCGCGGATCCTGCAGGCCAGCCTGGGCAACGAGGCGGGGCTCATCGGCGCGGCGGACCTCGCGCGCAGCGAGGCCCTCGCGACGTCATGACGGTGCGCGTCGCGAGCTACAACACCCGCGACTTCCTGGACGACCGCAGGGCCGCCGCCCGCGTGGTGCGAACGCTGGCGCCGGACGTCCTGCTGCTGCAGGAGGCTCCGCGGCGGTTCTGGCCCGGCCCGCTGGTGCGCAGCTTCGCCCGCGAGACCGGCCTGCGCTGGCCAGGCGGCCACCGCGGCTCGGGCGGGACGACCGTCATGCTCTCGGACCGCCTCACCCTCGTCGACTGCCGGCACCACGGCCTACCGGTGCCGCTCGGTCAACGGACCCGAGGGTATGCCGTCCTGCGCGCCCAGCTCCCCGAGGGGCCGCTCCTCACGGCGGTGAGCGTGCACCTGGGGTTGTTCGAGGGGCAGCGGCTCAGGCACACGCACCAGATCCTGCGCGACCTGCCGCGCGAGGGACCGCTCGTGCTCGCCGGCGACCTCAACGAGGGCCCGGGCGGACCCAGCTGGCAGACCATCGCCAGGGTGCTCGACGTGCTGTCGGTGGAGGAGCCGACCTACCCTTCGTGGGCTCCGGTCGAGATGCTCGACGTGGTCTGGGGGAGGGGCCTGCGCCGGGTGGACGGCACCCCACCGCCGCTGGACCGAGGAGGCCGGGACGTCCGGCGCGCCTCGGACCACCTGCCGGTGTGGGCGGACGTCGACCTGCTCGCGCCCTGACGAGCGGGGCGCTGGGCCTCGGCGGCCCAGAGGTGCACCTCGTCCTGCGGTCACACCCGCGCGCCGTCGTCGTCCTCGTCGTGCGTGCTGGGCAGACGCAGCACCAGCCCCGCGAAGGCCGCGACGGTGGCGAGCCCCGCCAGCCACAGGTAGATGCGCGGGGTGGTGTGGCCCGTCAGCACCAGCAGCAGCAGCACGAGCGGGCCGGCGCAGAGGCCGACGAGGATCGCCCACCAGACGGGGTCGGAGCGCCACGACGGCATCGGGGCAGGCGGCGGTGGCACGTAGTGGTCGTCGGGGTCGTCGGGGTCGACGGGCGGGCTCCAGGAGCGGTGGTCGGTCCCCATCGACAGCCCCGACGCAGGGTCGCGGTAGACCAGGCGCGGGTCCAGGGCGCGACGCTGCTGCGGCGTCCCGGTGGGTGGCGGAGGAGGCACCGCCTCGGTGGCGTGAGCGGGACCGGCAGCCGCGCCCTCGCCCGGTCGACCCTCACCCGGGAGGTCATCTGAGGTCGACCCGTCCTCGGTGTCCCAGCGCGCGACGATCTCCTCGAAGCGGGCGTTGATGTCGTCCGGCTCGTGGGTGGCCATGGGTCAGCCTCGCCGCACGCGCTCGACGAACTCCACCGAGCGGTCGTGGATCACGTGCGCGTCGTGGTCGAGGGTCGCGACGTGATAGCTGTCGGCGAGGCGCACGTGCGTGACGTCGGTGCTGGAGATGCGGCTCAGCAGGAGCTCGGAGCTGGAGGCCGGGACCACGTGATCCTCGTCGGACTGCAGGAGCAGGACGGGCTGGGTGATGTCCGGCAGGTCCCGCACGGTCAGGGCCCACAGCTGCACCATCGACGACAGGGCGTGCAGGGGGGTCCGGTCGTAGGCCAGCTCGGTCACCCCGCTCGCCCGGATGTCGCTCGCGATCCCGGGGATCGACGGCGCCAGCCGGCGCATGAGGGGGAGGGCCCGCAGGCGGTGGTCGTCGCTGCGGTAGGCGGGATTGACCAACATGAGGCCCGCCACGCTGGGCCCGTGCAGCTGCGCGAGCCGGGTCACGAGCGCGCCGCCGAGGCTCAGCCCGGCGACGAAGACGGTGTCGCACTCGTCGAGCAGGCGCAGCAGCTCGCGCTCGAGCACGGCGATCCAGTCGTGCCACTCGGTGCGGTTCAGCGCCTGCCAGGTCGTCCCGTGCCCCGGCAGGCGGGGCAGGCGCACGGCATACCCCTGGTCGGCGAGGTGCTGGGCCCAGGGCCGCATGGACTGCGGACTGCCCGTGAAGCCGTGGCTGAACAGCACGCCGACCCCGTGCCCCTCGGATCGCCCAGGGCTGCTGAACGCCTCGGCACCTGGCAACACCTGCACGTCGACCTCCTGATGGCTGAGCCGCGCGTCACGGCCGTCCCAGGGTAACCGGGGCTGGGTTAGAGTGCTGATCACGCGCGCGCAGATCGAGGTGGCTACGGTGCTCTACTGGTTCTTCAAGTCGCTGGCCCTCGGCCCGCTGCTGAAGGTGCTCTTCCGACCCTGGGTCGAGGGCTCCGAGCACGTCCCCACCCGTGGTGCGGCGATCCTCGCCAGCAACCACCTCTCCTTCTCCGACTCGTTCTTCCTGCCGCTCGTCCTGAGCCGGCGCATCACCTTCCCGGCCAAGATGGAGTACTTCACGGGTCGGGGGGTCAAGGGGCGGCTGACCGCGGCCTTCTTCCGCGGGGTCGGGCAGATCCCCATCGACCGCACGGGCGGCTCGGCGAGCGCCGCAGCCCTGCGCTCCGGTCTCGAGGTCCTGCACCGGGGCGAGCTGTTCGGCATCTACCCCGAGGGCACGCGGTCCCCGGACGGTCGGCTCTACCGCGGCAAGACCGGGGTGGCGCGCCTGGCGATCGAGGCCGGGGTCCCCGTCATACCGGTCGCCATGATCGGGACCGACAAGGCCCAGCCGACCGGCAAGCTCATCCCCAAGGTCATGCGCATCGGAGTGCGCTTCGGCGAGCCGATCGACTTCTCGCGGTATGCCGGGATGGAGGGCGACCGTCACGTCCTGCGCGCCATGACAGACGAGATCATGTACGCCCTCATGGAGCTGTCCGGCCAGGAGTATGTCGATGAGTACGCCGCGACCCGCAAGCAGCGGATGGTGGAGACGGCACGGGCCAAGGCCGAGGAGGCCAGGGTGCGGGCGCGCGAGCTGCAGGACCAGACGCGCGTCAAGGCCGACGAGGCGCTGACCCGGGCCAAGGAGCTCGGGGACCCCGCGGCGCTGAAGGAGCTGGGCGACCAGACCCTGGCGCGCGCCGAGGAGGCCATCGCCAAGGCCAAGGACCGACGCACGCACAAGGACTGAGCCGATGGCTGCGCGGCGCTCGACGATGGCCGGCCTGGAGCGGGGCATCTGGCGCGGCATCGACGTGTTCCGCCTGCTGGCGCTGTGCTACGCAGCCTCGATGGTGTGGATCCACCGGGACACCATGACCCGTCCCTGGGTGGCCTGGCTGGTGCTCGTCGTCCTCGCGGCCTGGTCCTGCTGGCTCGCGACGCGTCAGGCCCGCAGCGCCGGCACCCTGGGGGCTGACCTCGCCCTCGCCTGCGGCGCGATCCTCGCGACCATCGCGGTGCACCCGCCGGAGCTCATCGCCGGCGGTTCCACGACGATCCCGTCCATGTATGCCGCCGCGCCCGTCGCCGCCTGGGCCGTCAGCTGGGGCCTACGGGGCGCCCTGGTGTCCGCCGGTGTCGTGACCGTGGCCAACCTCGTCGAGGTCGGCCAACCGACCGGCGCGACCATCTACAACACCTTGCTGCTCGTCGTCGTGGCCGCCTGCCTGGGCCTCTGCATGGACCTCGGCCGCCGCAGCCAGGCGGCGCTCCACGAGGGTCTGCGCCTGCAGGCGGAGGCGGCCGAGCGGGAACGAATCGCCCGCGTCGTCCACGACGGGGTCCTGCAGACGCTCGCGCTGATCCACCGCCGCGGGGCCCAGGCGGGCGGCGAGGCCGCGGCGCTCGGGGCGCTGGCAGCCGCCTCCGAGCGCGACCTCCGCTCGCTCGTGACGGCGGCCCGGCCCCGCGAGCGTCCCGGCACCGTGACCAGCATCGACGTGCGGGCCGCCCTCATGGCTCTGGCTGGGCCGGGGGTGGAGGTCGTGGCACCCGCCGAGGCCGTTCCCCTGCCGTCCCGGCGGGGTCAGGAGCTGGTCGCCGCCGTGGGTGCCCTGCTCGACAACGTCGCCCGCCACGCCGGACCCGGGGCGCGCGCCTGGGTGCTGCTCGACGACCTCGGCCCGGCGATCGAGGTCACGGTCCGTGACGACGGCTGCGGCATACCGCCCGGTCGTCTGGAGGAGGCGGAGCGCGACGGCCGGCTCGGCGTCGCGTCCTCGGTGCGCGGTCGCCTGCGGGACCTCGGGGGAGAGGCGACCGTCCGATCGACCATGGGGCGAGGCACGACCGTGCGGCTGTGCCTGCCCACCCAGGAGGAGTGATGACCCAGCGGAACGACACCGACCGCGACGGACGCCGGACCTCGGTGCTCGTCGCCGATGACCACCCCATGTGGCTGGACGCCGTGGTGCGCGACCTCGACGACGCGGGGTACGACGTCGTCGGCACCGCCACGGACGGGGAGGCGGCGGTGCGCAGGTCGCTCGCCACCCGGCCCGACGTCCTCGTCCTCGACCTCAACATGCCGGGGCTGCAGGGGCAGGAGGTCTGCGCGCGCCTCGCCGCGGCCGGCCTCGGCACGCGGGTGCTGATCCTGACGGCGAGCGGGGAGCAGCAGGACGTCCTCGACGCCATCAAGGCCGGCGCGACGGGCTACCTGCTGAAGTCCACCGGCCGCACGGAGTTCCTCTCGGCCGTGCGGGCGACGGCCGAGGGTCGCGCCAGCTTCACGCCGGGCCTGGCCGGGCTGGTCCTGGGGGAGTACCGCCGCCTGGCGTCACGGTCCGAGCGGCATCCGGAGCCGGACGCCGCTCCCGTCCCCGAGCTGACGGCGCGCGAGGTGGAGGTGCTGCGGCTGGTGGCGACGGGCATGTCCTACAAGGACATCGCCGCCGAGCTCACCATCAGCCACCGCACCGTGCAGAACCACGTCCAGAACACCCTGACCAAGCTGCAGCTGCACAACCGCGTCCAGCTGGTGCGCTATGCCATCGACCAGGGGCTCGACGGCCCGGCCTGACCGAGGCTGGACCTCCGCCTGACCTTCGCCTGACCTTGGTCAGAAGGTCGGGAAGCGCTCGCTGGTCTGCTCCGGCGGCAGCGTCTGCTCGCGCAGCACCTGCAGCACCCGCGCGTCGATGCCGTCCGGCGTCAGACGCATCTCGAGGTTCTCCATGGCGCCCCACGCGTCGAGGGCCGTGGCCACGTCGCCGGCGTAGCCCAGCCGCTCCAGCCGCTCCCGCACGTCCTCGAGCAGGGGGCCCTCCAGGGGCAGCACCTTGGTCGGGCGGCCGAAGTGGAGCTCGTTGAGGGCCACCAGCCGGTGCAGCTCCTGCACCGGCTGAGGGTGGTCGTCGACCCGCAGGTCGGCCAGCACGCCGCAGGCGTCGTAGCCCGCGCCCGGGAAGGTCGCGTAGACGCCGGCGCTCTGACGTCCCCGGCGGTCCCCGCCGGCCCGGTCACCGGCGAGCAGGGTCTCGACGAGCCGGTCGACGAAGGGCAGGTGCGCGCCCTCGAGCCAGGTGCGCTCCATCGACGTGACGACCTCCTCGCCCGTGAGGATGTTGCCCTGGATCGCGTAGCCGCCGTCCGCGTCGCGACCCGCGACCCCACCGCACCACGGCACGCAGTCGGCGCCAGTGAAGGTCACCTGGCTGGTCGCCCCCACGATCCCGACCTGACGGGTAGCGGCCTGGGAGTCCTCGCCGGTGATCCGTGCCAGGGCCTCGTCGGCGGTCAGGCCCTCCTCGAGCCGGTCCAGCGCGGCGACCCGGTAGCCGGCGTTGGCGAGCGCCTGGCTGGCGACCGCCCCGACCCCCGGGCGCACCATCGCCACCGGTCCGCTGGCGGCGAGGAACCTGCTCGCGACGGCGACGCCGTAGGCGTCTCCGACGTTGGCCACGATCGAGAACGTCATGCGTCGACCCTAACGTCTGGGGGAGCCCGGGGCGCGGCGCCCGTGATGCGGACGCGTCCTGGTGCGTGCGGCGAGGGCCGTAGGCTGTGGCCGTGAGTACCCAACCCGCTCCCGAGCTCCTGACGGCCCTCGACGCGTGGCGCGACCTGCCCGCCGCCCAGCAGCCGTCGTGGCCGCAAGGGTCCGGGCTGGAGGCGGCGGTGGACACGCTCCGCTCGATGCCGCCGCTGGTGTTCGCCGGGGAGTGCGACCAGCTCACCGACCGGCTGGCCTCGGCGGCCCGCGGCGAGGCCTTCGTGCTGCAGGGCGGTGACTGCGCCGAGACCTTCGCCTACGCCACGGCGGACAACATCCGGGACCGGGTCAAGACCCTGCTGCAGATGGCGGCGGTCCTCACCTACGGCGCCAGCGTGCCGGTCGTCAAGATCGGCCGTATGGCGGGGCAGTACACCAAGCCCCGCTCCTCGGACACCGAGACGCGGGGGGAGGTCACGCTCCCGGCCTACCGCGGCGACATGGTCAACGACTTCGAGTTCACCCCCGAGTCGCGCCGGCCCGACCCGCAGCGCATGGTCCGCGGCTACCACGCCAGCGCCGCGACGCTGAACCTCGTGCGGGCGTTCACCACGGGCGGGTTCGCCGACCTGCGGCACGTCCACGCGTGGAACCGCGGGTTCTCCGCCAACGCCGAGTACGCCCGCTACGAGTCCATGGCGCGCGACATCGACAAGGCCATGCGGTTCATGCTGGCCTGCGGCGCCGACTTCGACGCGATGCGGTCGGTCGAGTTCTACGCCAGCCACGAGGCGCTGCTGCTGGAGTACGAACGCGCGCTCACCCGGATCGACCACCGCACGGGGGTCGCCTACGACACGAGCGGCCACATGGTGTGGGTCGGCGAGCGCACCCGCCAGCTCGACGGGGCCCACCTGGAGTTCGTCGCCCGCATCCACAACCCGGTCGGCGTCAAGCTGGGCCCCTCCACCACCGGCGACGACGTGATGGCGATCGTCGACAAGGTCGACCCCGAGCGTCGTCCCGGCCGACTGACCTTCATCACGCGCATGGGGGCCGGCACGATCCGACAGGCGCTGCCGCCCATCGTCGAGCGGGTGCAGCAGGAGGGAGTCCTGGTGACCTGGGTGACGGACCCCATGCACGGCAACACCCACACGAGCGCGAGCGGCTACAAGACCCGCGACTTCGACGACGTGGTCGACGAGGTGCGGGGGTTCTTCGAGGTGCACGCCGACCTCGGCACGATCCCCGGTGGCATGCACGTCGAGCTCACCGGCAACGATGTCACCGAGTGCACAGGCGGGTCGATCCGCATCGAGGACGCCGACCTGTCGGCGCGCTACGAGACGGTGTGCGACCCGCGGCTCAACCACCAGCAGAGCCTGGAGCTGGCCTTTCTCGTGGCCGAGATGCTGGCCCAGCGGTCCTGAGCCGCACCTGGGCAGATGTGAGAGAGTTCGTCGCATGCCTCGCACCGAGCCGCGCACCGTGCCCCCCGGGCAACGGCTCGTCGCGGAGCTGCCGGTGCAGCACTACGGACGGGTGCCGGTGCTCTCGCCCGAGACGTGGACGTTGTCGATCGTCGGCGAGACGGCCGGGCCGGACCGGGTCCTGACCTGGGAGGACCTGCAGGCGCTGCCGCGTGACACCCTGGTGGCCGACCAGCACTGCGTGTCCAAGCTGACCAGCCAGGACGTCGTGTGGGAGGGGGTCCTGGTGCGGCACGTCGTGGACCTCGCGCCCCCGGCCGACGGCGCGGGCCACGTGCTCGTCTCGGCGACCTACGGCTACAGCGCCAGCCTGCTGCTCGACGACCTGATCTCCCCGCGGTCGCTGCTCGCCACGCACCGCAACGGCGACCCCCTGGCCGCCGAGCGAGGAGGTCCGGTGCGCCTGGTCGTGCCGCACCTCTACGGCTACAAGGGCCCCAAGTGGGTCGGCGAGATCGCCTACCTGCGGGAGCCGGTGCGCGGCTTCTGGGAGCAGCGCGGCTATCACCTGGTGGGTGACGTATGGCGGCAGGAGCGGTACTCCTACCAGGAGTGAGCGTGAGCGCACGCCCGCCGGACCTGTCTGCACGGCCGGTCGACGCGCGGGTGGGCTCACGGCTCGTGGTGCAGCGCCTCCAGCGGAGGGCCGTCCGCCCCGCGACCACGGCGGCCCGCGAGCTCCACGACATACATCGCGGCTAGGACGAGACCGCCGCCGAGCACCATCCGCGAGGTCACCGACTCCCCGCCCAGCGTGACGGCGAAGCCGGCGGCGAAGACCGGCTCGAGCGTCATCACGATCGCTGCGCGGCTGGCGCTCAGGTGGGCCTGCGCCCAGGTCTGGGCCCAGAGCGCGCCGGCGCCGGCCACGACCGCCATGTAGACCACGGCCCACCAGGCGCCGGTGCTGGGTGGCAGACCCACACCGTCGACCGCGGCCACGACCGAGCATCCCACCGCGAGCGCGACCATCTGGACGGTCGACAGGGCGGTGGCGAGCTCGGCGGTGGAGAACCTCGCGACGCCGAGGATGTGGATGGCGTAGACCGCGGCGCAGGCGAGAGTCAGCGCCTCGCCGAGGCCCACCGGTGAGGCCACGTCACCGAGGGACAGGACGGCGAGGCCCAGGACCGACAGCACCACGGCGACCCAGGTGGCGCGGCCGACCCGCTCGCGGAGCAGGAGGGCGCCGAGCACGGGAGTGAGGACGACGTACAGGCCGGTGATGAACCCCGACCGGGAGGCCGCGGTATGGGCGAGCCCCACGGTCTGCAGGACCTGGGCGACGGCGTAGACGAGGCCGAGCAGCACGCCGGCCACGCAGGCGCGCCGGTCCAGGGTCTGCAGGCTGCGGCCGAAGAGCAGGAGCAGGCACACGGCCGCGATGGTGAACCGGACGGCCAGGAAGTCCACCGCGTCCATGGAGCCGAGCAGGTCGTGGATGAGGTAGAAGGTCGAGCCCCACACCGCCGTCACCGCGACCAGGGCCATGGTGGCGACCCCCGGGCGAGGGGTGTCGCGGTGTCTCGAGGAGGCCGCGTCCGCCACTCAGACCACCACGATGGTGACGGTGCTGCCCTTGGGGGCGCGCCCCCCGGAGGGCCGCTGCTGCGACACGAGGCCGAACACCTCGCCCAGGGGTGACGAGACGCGCACCTGGAACCCCGCGGCCCGCAGCGCGGCCACGGCGTCGTCCTTGCTGCGCCCCCTGACGGACGGCACGTCCACCATCTCAGGCCCCTTGGACAGGGTCACCGTGACCGGGTCGCCCTGGTGGAGTGTGCCACCGGCGGGGGACTGCTGGGTCACCGATCCCTCGGGCACGGTGGTGGAGTAGACCCGCTCGGGGCCCTCGGCATAGGTCAGGCCGACGGTCGTGAGGGCGCGGCGCGCCTCGGCCGCGGTGCGCCCCGTCAGGGAGGGCACCGGGATAGGGCGACGGCCCTTGCTGACGACGAGGGACACCTTGATGAGCGGGCGCAGCGAGGTGCCCGCGGCCGGGTCCGTGGAGACCACCTGGCCCGCGGGCACCTGCTCGTCGTAGGCCTCGGTCACCGCCCCGACGGCCAGGCGGGCACCCTCGAGCGACTGCCGCGCCGCGTCGGTCGGGGTCCCCCGCACCTGGGGCACCTGGTGGCGCTCGGGGCCGCGGCTCACCACGAGGGTCACGTCGTCGGTGCGGTGCAGCCGCGTGCCCTCGCCCGGCGTGGCCTGGATGACCGAGCCCTGGGGGACCTGCTCGTCATAGGTCTCCTCGACGGACGCGTCCAGGTGCGCCGCGGCGAGCCGGGCCTGGGCCTCGGTGAGGGGGACGCCCGTGAGGGTCGGCACGGTGGTGGGGGCGCCGGGGCCCTGCGTGAGGTACCACGCCGCGCCGCCGCCCACCAGCAGCAGGAGCGCCAGCAGGGGCACCAGCAGGCGCAGCCGCCGTGGGCCACGCGGGCCGCCGACGGGTGGGATCGCGCCGCGCGTGGCCCCGGCGGGGGCGCCCGGCTGCACCGGCGTCGGGATGGGTCGGGCCGAGCCGGCTGCGCCGGACCGGGGTATGGCGACCGTCGGGGTCGCCCTGGCGGCGGCGGCCTCCGGCTCGCGGGGCCTGGCGTCGAGCTCGTCCGGCCCGAGCGCCGACCGGACCTCGCGCAGCCGCGCCGCGAGAGCCGCCCCGTCGGCGGGGCGCTCACCGGCGTCGCGGTGGGTGGCCCAGGCGATCACCTCGTCCAGCACGGCCGGCACGCTGGGGACGGCCTCGCTGGGCGCGGGGATGCTGCCGTGCACGTGCTGGTAGGCCACGTGGATCGGGGACTCGCCCTCGTAGGCCTTCTGCCCCGTCAGCAGCTCGTAGAGGACGAGGCCGGTGGCGTAGACGTCGCTGCGGGCGTCGGCGATGCCCCGCTCGACCTGCTCGGGGGACAGGTAGGACACGGTCCCGAGGATCGTGCTGCTGGCGGCGGTGACGGTCTGGGCGGTGACGGCCCGCGCCAGACCGAAGTCCGCCACCTTGACGCGGCCGTCGTCGCGGATGATGACGTTCTCGGGCTTGACGTCCCGGTGGATGATGCCCGCCTGGTGGGCCACCCCGAGTGCCTCGGCCAGCGGCACCACGAGGTCCAGGGCCGCGCGCACCGTCAGGGGCGCCTCGGCGTGGACGACCTCGCGCAGGGTGCGCCCGGGCACGAGCTCCATGACGAGGAACATGTCGTCGTGGTCGACGCCCTGGTCGAACACCGCGACGATGCGGGGGTCGTTGAGGCGGGCCGCGGACCGGGCCTCGCGCTGGAACCTCGAGGCGAAGGACTCGTCGTCGGTCAGGCCCCTCCGCAAGATCTTGACGGCGACCTCACGGTCGAGGCGCTCGTCGAGGCCCTCCCACACGGACGCCATGCCTCCGTCGGCGATGTGCCGGACCAGGCGGTAGCGCCCGTCCAGCACCCGTCCCGGGGCGGTGAGGTCGGTGGGGCGAGGCACCGTCCGATCCTAGGCGGGGGAGCCGCCGCGGCCTCACATCCGGGACCGGTGTGCCTTGACCGAGGCGACGTAGCGCCGCGTCTCGCGGTACATCCCGCGCTGCGTCACCGAGGGGAGACCCTGGTAGTAGGCGCCGATCGCGGCGTCCTCGCTCCCGGCGGTCGCCTGCAGCTGCTTGAGGATGACCACGCCGGCCGTCACGTTGTCGCGGGCGTCGCCGAGATCGAGGCGCCGCCCCGCGAGGGCGGAGGCCCATCGGGCGTTGGCGGGCATCACCTGCATCGCGCCGCGGGCGCCGACGTGGGACGTGACGTCCTGGCGCCACCCGGACTCCTGGAGCCCCACGGCGAGGGCGAGGCGGCGGTCGACGCCGTGCTCGGCGGCCACCTGCTCGATGAGGGCGCGGACCTGGGCCTGCTGCGCGGCCCGCGAGGTGGTCGGGGCGGGCCTCGGCGTGGCTGCCGCACGGCGTGCCGCGGTCGGCGGCGCCGGCGCTGCTGCCTGGACGCGCCTGATCGGCGCGCTCGTCGTCGGGGCGGCGGCCTTGGTCGCGGACGCGGCGCCGGGGACGGGGATCACGAGCCGCTGGCCCGGGTGGATGCGTCGTCCCCCGGCGGGAAGGGCGTTGGCCGCGACGACGGCCTGCACCGTGGTGCCGGCACGACGGGCGATGGTGTACGTCGAGTCGCCACGGCGGACGACGTAGTCCCCCGCGGCCACGGTGCCGGCGGCGGGAGAGCTGCCGGTGACGGGGGCGGCGGCCGGCGGGGTGGTCGAGGCGGTGCTGGGGACGACCGCGGCGGCGATCGTGACGGCGGCGATTCCGGCGATGAGGGGCATCGGGGGGTCCTTGCGGTCGGTGGGTCCGGGTCAGGAGGCTGCTCGGGTCGTCCCCTGCCTGCTGGGCGGCGACGGGCCGCGGCACGTTGAACGATCCATCACTCACCAGTGAAGCACGGTCACCCGGATGGCGCACCCGTGCGCGTCGACCTGAGCGCATGGCACCCTAGGGGACGTGAGTCGCTCCGCAGCCCCTGACCAGGTCCTCCTCGCCCGCCTCGACGAGCTCGTTCCCGGATGGGTCACCGTGCCCGACGTGGCCGAGACGTGCGCCGTCCCGCTGTCGACGGTCCGGTCGTGGCTCGCAGAGGGCGAGCTCGCCTCGGTGCGCCGCGGCGAGCGCAGGGTCGTCAGCGTCCCCTCGACCTTCCTGCAGGACGGCGCTCCGCTGCACCTGCTGCGCGGCACGCTCTCGGTGCTGCACGACTCCGGGCTCAGCGACGCCGAGGCGATCGCCTGGCTCCACGAGCCCGACGACACGCTGCGCACCGGCACCCCGGTCGGCGACCTGCGCGCGGGGCACCGCACCGAGATCCGCCGCCGGGCCCAGGAGCTGGCCTTCTGAGGGTGCCCCGGCGCTGCGGGCACCTCCCGGCATACGGCTGAGGACCGGCGGCCGGTCGCGACCCCGTCAGCTGGTGCGGGTCGTGGCGTAGGCCGCGAGCTCGACGAGGACCTGCCGACCCTCGTCGAGCAGGGCTGCGGTGTCGTCGAGCCGCTCCAGGCCCTGCTGCACGAGCCGGTCGATGTCGCGCTCCACGGCGTCGACCGCCCCCGCGGCGAGGATCGTCTCGCACATCCAGGCCACCGTCTCGTCGTCGACGGCGGCGTCGCCGAGATGGCGGGCGAACCTCGCCGCGCGCTCCTCGTCGAGGGCGGCCAGGGTGTGCGCCACGAGGACGGTGTGCTTGCCCTCGCGCAGGTCGTCGCCGGCGGGCTTGCCGGTCGTCACCGGGTCCCCGAAGACGCCGAGCAGGTCGTCGCGCAGCTGGAAGGCCTGCCCCACCGCCAGCCCGAACTCGCCCAGCTTCTTGAGGTCGCCCTGCTTGGCGCCCGCGGCGGCCGCCCCGATGACCAGGGGGTGCTCGATGGAGTACTTCGCGCTCTTGTAGGTGATGACGCGGTGCGCCAGCCGCAGCCGCTGCTCGGTCGTGAGGTGGTCCCAGCCGCGCGCCGCCTCGAGGACGTCCAGGAACTGCCCGCCCATGAGCTGGGTCCGCATCTCGTCGAACACCGGCCGCGCGCCCTGCAGCTCGTGCCGGCTCAGGCCGGAGCCCGCGAACATCGAGTCGGTCCAGGTCAGGCAGAGGTCGCCGGCGAGGATGGCCCCGGCCACCCCGAACCGCTCCGACAGGCCCTCCCACCGCTGCTCCGCGTGGTGCGCGGCGAGCCGACGGTGCGCGGACGGCAGGCCGCGCCGGGTGTCGCTGTCGTCCATGACGTCGTCGTGGATCAGCGCGGCGGCCTGGAAGAGCTCCATGGCGGCGGCCGCCCGCACGATGGCCTCGTTGTCATCGCCCCCGGCGGCGCGGTAGCCCCAGTAGCAGAAGGCGGCGCGCAGCCGCTTGCCCCCGCGGAGCAGGTCCGCGATCGCGTCGACGAGCAGTCGGGTGTCGCGGCCCACGGGCGCGAGCTGGGACGTGCGCAGGGCGATCTCTTCGTCGATCTCGGCCTGGACCCGGTGACGCAGCTGCGCCAGGTCGACGATCTCGGTCCCTGCGGTGGTCATCCCGGCATCCTCCGTCGGTGCGGCCCTGCGGCGCGGTGGGTACGGCGACACGGGGGTGCCCACATGTCGGTGCAGCCCGAGCCTACGCGGTCGGCTCACCTAGAGTCGCGGCCATGGCACCGGGCTCGTCCTTCCTCGCTCCTCGCGACCTCTCCGGCATCTCCATCCCGGACATGCTGCGGGCCGAGGGGACGAGCTTCAGCTTCGAGTTCTTCCCGCCCAAGGACGACGAGTCCGAGCAGGTGCTGTGGGAGGCGGTCCGCCACCTGGAGAAGAAGCGCCCGTCCTTCGTGTCGGTGACCTACGGCGCCGGGGGATCCACCCGCGACCGCACGGTGCGGGTGACCCGGCGCATCGCGGAGGAGACGACCCTGCTGCCCATGGCGCACCTGACCTGCGTCGCCTCCTCGCGGGCCGAGCTGCGCAGCGTCGTCGGGGCGTATGCCGACGCCGGGATCCGCAACGTCATGGTGCTGCGCGGTGACCCCGCGGGCGGCCTCGGCGCCCCCTGGGTGGCCCATCCCGAGGGGCTGGACCACGCCGACCAGCTGGTGGCCCTGGTCCGTGACCTGGGCGGCTTCACGGTGGGGGTGGCGGCGTTCCCCGACAAGCATCCCGAGTCGGCCTCGCTCGAGCAGGACGCCGACGTGCTCGTCGCCAAGCAGCGGGCCGGCGCGGACTTCGCCGTGACGCAGATGGTCTTCGACGTCGACAACTACCTGCGGCTGCGGGACATGGTGACGTCCCGCGGCGGCACCCTCCCGATCATCCCCGGCCTGATGCCCATCACGTCGGCCAGGCAGGTCGCGCGCATGGCGGAGCTGTCGGGATCGGCCCTGCCCGTCGCCGTGACGTCCCGGCTGGAGGCGGTCGGTGACGACGCCGAGGCCGTGCGCGAGGTGGGGGTCGAGATCGCGACCGAGCACGCCGCCCGGCTCATGGCCGAGGGCGCTCCGGGGCTGCACTTCTACACGATGAACCGGTCGACCGCGACGCTCGAGGTCTTTGCCAACCTGGGGCACTGACCTTGGAGGGGTCTGCCCTTCCGGCGCCGGTGCCCCAGTCGTCGTACCTCCGCTTGAGCCGGGCGATGCGGCGCAGCAGCCAGACCACGGCGACGATGCCGGCGAGCAGCAGGACGCCGGCGACGGCCGCGGCGGCCCAGGGGTGCTCGGTGGCCAGGGTCATCACCCCGATGACGGCGACGTCCTCCGCCGAGGAGATCGCGACATTGCTGACCGGCTCCGGCGAGGCGTTGACCCCCGCGCGGATCCCGGCCTTGACGCCGTGGCTCGCCAGGGCGCTGAAGCCACCGGTCGCGGCGGCGAAGGCCTGCTCCAGACCCGACCCCTCGTGCCCGGCCAGGAGGTAGCCGAGGGTCGCTCCCACAGCGGGGCGCACGAAGGTGTGCACGCCGTCCCACACGGAGTCGAGGTAGGGGATCTTGTCGGCGAACATCTCCAGCAGGAACAGCACCGCGGCGGCGACCAGCACGTCCGTGCGGGTCAGCACGTGCGGGACCAGGTCGATCGAGAAGAACCGCCCGGCCAGGCCCATGACGAGCACCACCGCGTAGGCGTTGATGCCGCTCGCCCAGCCGCTGGTGAAGACCATCGGCAGCAGCTCGGTCCCCATGCGTCCTCCTGCATGCTCGGTGCTCGTGATGGCTCGGTGCTCGTGATTGCTCGTGCTCGTGCGTGATGTCGTCGGCGACGCCCCACCGTATCCGGTCCGGGTCCCGCCGGAGGGGGATTCGAGCGTAGTCGGGAAGGACTGACCAGCGCCGATGCGCAAGTGGGTGACAGGGGGGTGGGGTCTGTCGGTGGTCGGCCCTAGAGTTCTCTTCATCGAACACATGTTCGGTCAGGTGGGTCGGTTGTTCGAAGGAGGAGCGGTCATGAGGCGGTGCGAGGACACCATCGAGGTCAGGTACGAGCTCAGGCAGGAGGGCCGGCCGGTGCAGTTCATCTGGCGGGGGCGCCTCTACGACGTGCGCTCGGTCGTCGACCACTGGCGCGAGCGTCGCCCCTGGTGGCGCGAGGTGCCCGACACCCGGTCCATCACCCCCGCCGACCTCGAGGAGGAGGTCTGGCGGGTCGAGGCGGCCCCCGGCCGCTCCGGCTCCCTCGGCGTCTACGACCTGGCGGTGCGCGGCTCGCGCTGGCAGCTCGTCCGGCTCTCCGACTAAGCCCCTTCCCACCTCTGCGGCCGGCCCTCCCGGCCGGCTCTCCCCGACCAGACCGTATGACGAAAGCAGGTGCACGATGACCGCCACGATCGCCACGAGCACGCGGCCGCCGCTGACGACGGCGACGCTCGACCTGCTCGACCGCGCCTACGTCGCCCTCGCCGAGGCGACCTGCGCGGGCACGACCGCCGACCGCTACGTCGCGGCGCACCTGTCGGGCCTGCGCGCCGGCGCGGCGCTGCTCGCCACCAGGGGACCGGTGCCGGGCCGGGGGCGGCCCCGCAGCGTGTGGGAGCTGCTGCCGGCCGCCGCACCCGAGCTGGGGGAGTGGGCCGCGTTCTACGCCGCGTCGGCGAGCCGCCGCGCGGTCGCCGAGCGGGGCGGCCACGTCTCGGCGCGCGAGGCCGACGACCTGGTCCGGGCCTCGGAGACCTTCCTCGCCCTGGTCGAGTCCGCCCTCGGGGCCCCACCGCACGCGCCGCTGCCGTCCCTGCAGGTGGTCACCGGTGGCCGATGACTTCGTCCACCTGCACGTGGCGTCCGGCTGCTCCCTGCGCTACGGCACCACTCCGCCGGCCGACCTGGTCGACCTTGCCGCGGGGCACGGGCAGGGCGCGCTGGCGCTGACCGACCGCGACGGTCTCTACGGCGCCGTGAAGTTCGCCCAGGCCTGCCTGGCCCGGGGCGTCGACCCGATCCTCGGGTCCGACCTCGCGCTGGGCGAGGTCGCCGGGCAGCGCATCCGGCCGGTGGGTCGCACCCCGGTGCGTGGCGGTGCCGTCGTGGACCCGAGGCTGCCCCGGGTCACCGTGCTCGCCCGGGGGCGATCCCGGGTCGAGCAGGGGCGCGGCTGGGCGCGGCTGTGCCGACTGGTGTCGGCGACCCACCTGGCGGGCGAGCGGGGCGAGCCGGTGACGAGCCGCGTGCTGGTGGCCGAGCACGCCGACGCCCTCACGGTGCTGGTCGGACCGGACTCCGACGTGGGCCGAGCGATCCTGCGAGGTCGGTCCGACCAGGCTCGGCAGCTGCTGGAGCGGTGGCGGCACGCGCTGCCCGGGGACGCGCTCGTCGTCGAGGTCGTCCTGCACGAGGGGCCACCGGGATCCGTGGGCAGCCGCCGCCAGGCGGCCGCTCTGCTCGCGCTCGCCGACGAGGTCGGGGTCCCCGCCGTGCTGACCGCCGCCGTGCGCCACGGCCGCCCCGACGACGCGGTGACGGCCGACGTCCTGGACGCCGCCCGCCGCCTGGTCGCCCTGGACACCCGGCACCTCGACCGGGTGACCACGCTCGGCCACCTCGCCTCCACCCCGGACATGCTCGCCCTGGCCCGCCAGGCGTGCGGCGGGGACCGGGCTCGTGCCGACGAGCTGGTGCGCGCCACGCTGCGGGTGGCCGACGACTGCCGGCTCGACGCGCGCCGCGACCTCGGGATCGGGTCCGTGCAGCTGCCCGAGCCCGGCATCCTCGGCATACGGCCCGGGCAGTCCCCCCAGGCCGTCCTGGACGAGCGCTGCCGAGGTGCGCTGCTGACCCGCTATCCCGACGCGGGCGACAGCGAGCGCAGGGCCATCGAGTCCAGGCTCGACGACGAGCTGGGGGTCGTCGCCGGCCTCGGCTACCCGACCTACTTCCTCACCGTCGCGACCGTGTGCGACCTGATCCGCGAGATGGACGGCCGGGTCGCGGCGCGCGGGTCGGGCGCCGGCAGCCTGGTCAACTACCTGCTCGGGATCAGCGGCGTCGACCCGATCCGCCACGACCTGCTGATGGAGCGCTTCTGCTCGCCGCTGCGGGCGCAGCTGCCCGACATCGACATCGACGTGGAGTCCGACCGGCGCACCGCCATCTACGAGCGCATCCTGCAGCGCTTCGGCGGCGACCGGGTGACCTGCGTGTCGATGATGGACACCTATCGGGTGCGCCATGCCGTCCGCGACGTCGGGGGAGCGCTCGGCATGCCCCCGATCGAGGTCGACGCGATCGCCAAGGCCTTTCCCCACATCCGCGCCCGGGACGCCCGCAACGCCATCGCGGACCTGCCCGAGCTGCGGGCCAGCGGCCTGGACGCGCCACGGCTGCAGACCTTCTTCGACCTCGTGGAGCGGGTCGACGGGTTGCCCCGGCACGTCGCCCTGCACCCGTGCGGGGTGGTGCTGTCCAACTCCGGGTTGCTGGACCGCACGCCGGTCGAGGCCAGCTGGCTGGGCTTCCCCATGAGCCACTTCGACAAGGACGACGTCGAGGCCATGGGACTGCTCAAGCTCGACGTCCTCGGCATCCGCATGCAGTCCTCGATGGCGCACGCCGTGGCCGAGGTCGAGCGGGTCGACGGGATCCGCATCGACCTGGACGACCAGGCCCAGGTGCCGCTGGACGACGAGGCGACCTTCCGCCTGATCCGGAGCGCCCACACCCTCGGCTGCTTCCAGATCGAGTCGCCCGGGCAGCGCGAGCTCATCGGCAAGTTCGGGCCGGAGAGCTTCGACGACATCATCATCGACATCTCGCTGTTCCGTCCGGGACCGGTCAAGTCCGACATGATCACCCCCTTCCTGCGGGCCCGTCAGGGCTGGTCGGAGCCGGACCACCTGCACGAGACCCTCGTGCCCGCGTTGCGCGAGACCGCGGGCGTCGTGGTCTTTCACGAGCAGGTGCTCCGCATCGTCGCCGAGACGGCGGGCGTGACGCTCGCCGAGGCGGACGAGGTCCGCCGCGCCATGGGATCCCCTGAAGGTCAGGTCGAGGTCGAGGCCTGGTGGCGCCCGGCAGCGGCGGCACGCGGCTACTCCCCGGACGACGTCGACCGCATCTGGGCCGTCCTCAAGGCCTTCGCGTCGTTCGGCTTCTGCAAGGCGCACGCGGCGGCCTTCGCCCTGCCGACCTACCAGTCCGCGTGGCTCAAGACCCACCACCCGGCGGCCTTCCTCGCCGGGGTGCTCACCCACGACCCGGGGATGTACCCCAAGCGACTGATCCTCGACGATGCCCGCAACCTCGGCATCGCGGTCCTCGGCCTGGACGTCAACGCCTCCGACGACACCTACCGCGTCGAGAAGGTCGCGCCCTGGGAGGAGCCTCCACCGCAGATCCTCGACCAGCAGACCCGCTCCCGGCCCGTCCACCCCGACCTGCCCGACGGGCGGGCCTACGGCATCCGGCTGTCCCTGTCGGACGTCAAGGGCATCAGCGAGGCCGAGGTGCAGCGCCTGGTCGCCGGCCGGCCCTACGTCACGCTGGCCGATGTGTGGAACCGCGCCCAGCCCTCGCGTCCTGTCCTCGAGCGGCTGGTGATGGCCGGGGCGCTCGACTCGCTCTACGGCCTGTCGGGCCACCGGGCGGTCGCCGGGCTCGGCCGTCGCGGCAAGGTCACCCGCCGGGACCTGCTCCTGCACGTGGCCGAGCTCGAGCGCTACAGCCGGGCCACGGCGCGCAGGGCGCCGCGTGGTCGCCGGGGGAGCGCACCCACGGTCCCCGACCGACAGGCCGCCTACCCGCAGCGCGCCGACCTGAGGCTCGCCGCGCCGGACGTGCGCTCCGCCGCTGCGCGCCAGTCCCGGCAGCACGCTCCCGTCGTCCCGGCCGGGCAGCAACCCGTCCAGCTGTCCCTCGACCTCGGGGACGAGCCCACGCTGACCGTGGGCAGCGGTCTGCCCGAGATGACCCAGACCGAGCGGGTGCGCGCCGAGCTCGACGTGCTGGGGCTCGACGCGACCGCGCACGTCCTCGAGCCCTACGCCCCTATGCTGCAGGCCCTGGGCGTCGTGCGGTCCGCGGACCTCCTGGGGTGCCGCAGCCGTGCCGTCGTGCACGTCGCCGGTGTCAAGGTCGCCACCCAGACCCCACCGGTCCGCTCGGGGCGGCGAGTCGTCTTCCTCACGCTCGACGACACGACCGGGCCGGTCGATGCGACCTTCTTCGAGGACGTCCAGGGGCCCTACGCCGCCACCGTCTTCCACTCCTGGATGCTGCTCGTGCGGGGCGAGGTGCGCCGCACCGGTCCCCGGGGGATCTCGCTGCGGGCGACCGGCTGCTGGGAGCTCGGGGCGCTGTGGGAGGCCTGGCTGCAGGACGGGCCGCGGGGCGTGCACGACCTGCTCGCCCGCGTCGACGCCGAGGCCCGGGAGCTCGCCGCCGAGGCCGAGCGGGCCACCGGCACGGCCGGACCCCACCCGCGCCGGGTCCTGCGCCACGCGTCGGGGTTCGAGCAGTCGCCCTATGCCGACATCCGGCCTGCGGGGGGCGACCAGGGCGAGGCCCACCGCACGCCGCCGCGCAAGCTGTGGCACTCCAGCCCGGGCAGCTCGGGGCACTAGGGTGGACGAGACGGCGCGTCCGCGCGCACCCCGCCCCGAAGGAGCCCTCCGATGCCCGACCACGCGGACCGTCCCGCGGCCCGTCGCTCCCGCGGTGCCGGGGTCGAGACCAACCTGCGCACCGCCGCGGTGTGGGAGGCCGTCCAGTCCGTCACGGACGACCTGTCGGCCCAGCTCGACCGTCCGCTGCGGGTCCTCGACCTCGGCGGTGGGACCGGTGGCGTCGCCGTCGCGCTCGGTGGGCTCGGGCACGAGGTCACCGTCGTCGACCCCAGCCCCGACGCCCTGGCCGCCCTCGGCCGTCGCGCCCGCGAGGCCGGCATCGCCGACCGCGTCCGTGGTGTCCAGGGTGACGCCAGCACGCTGCGGGAGGTGCACGAGGTCGGCACGGCAGACCTGGTGTGCTGCCACGGGGTCCTGGAGTTCGTCGACGACCCGAGCGACTCCCTCGCCCAGATCAGTGCCGCCCTCACCCCCCACGGCGTCCTCAGCCTGGTCGTCGCCCAGCGGCTGGCCGTCGTGCTCGCGCGCGCCATCGCGGGGCAGTTCGGGCAGGCCCAGCACGCCCTCACCACGCCCGAGGGCACCTGGGGGGCCGCCGACCCCCTGCCCCGCCGGTTCGACCTGTCCTCCGTCTCGGCCCTCGTCGAGGCCGCGGGCCTGGAGATCATCGACACCCACGGCGTCCGCATCTTCAGCGACCTCGTCCCGTCGGCCCTGGTGGACTCCGAGGCCGACCGGATGGCGCTGCTGGACCTCGAGCGCGCGGCCGCGAGCCACCCAGACTTCGCGATCCTCGCGCAGCTCGGCGCGGCGCTGCACGTCATCGCCGCACGGCACTGAGGCGGGCGCGCCGTGAGCCGGCGACAGTTCCGCCTTGACGACCCAGAGGCACAGCCCGGGGACCTGGACGACACCGGCTGCCACATCCTGCACGTCGACATGGACGCCTTCTACGCCTCCGTCACCCTGCTTGAGCACCCCGACCTCGTCGGCACGCCGGTGATCATCGGTGGGGGCACGCGCGGGG
The DNA here is from genome assembly GCF_043162025.1 of Arsenicicoccus cauae. Classification (NCBI taxonomy): domain Bacteria; kingdom Bacillati; phylum Actinomycetota; class Actinomycetes; order Micrococcales; family Intrasporangiaceae; genus Arsenicicoccus; species Arsenicicoccus cauae. The sequence goes on from NZ_CP171001.1 coordinate 2,390,546, forward strand.
TGGTGCTGTCGGCGACCTACGAGGCGCGACGCTACGGCGTCGCGTCGGCGATGCCGATGGCCCGGGCGCGGCGGCTGTGCCCCCAGGCGACCGTCCTGCGGCCCGACCACCAGCGCTACGCGGAGGTGTCTCGGGGCGTCATGGCCGTGTTCCGTTCGGTCACGCCCCTCGTCGAGCCCCTCTCGGTCGACGAGGCCTTCCTCGACGTTTCGGGATCCCTGCGCACCCACGGTCGCCCCACGCGGATCGCCCACCAGGTCCGCGACGCCGTCACCGACGAGCAGGGCATCACCTGCTCGGTCGGCGTCGCCCCCACCAAGTTCGTCGCCAAGCTCGCCTCCGGCCTCGCCAAGCCCGACGGGCTGCGCGTCGTGCCGGTCGAGGACGTCGTGGCGACGCTGCACCAGCTGCCGGTCGCGGCCCTCTGGGGCGTCGGTGACCGGACCGAGGAGACGCTGCTGCGCCTCGGGCTGCGGTCGGTGGCCGACATCGCCCACACCCCGGTCGCGACCCTGCAGCGTGCCCTCGGCCCGGCCATGGGCGCCTCGCTCCACGAGCTGGCCTGGGGTCGTGACCCGCGCCGCGTCACCCCGGTCCACGTCGACAAGAGCGTGGGCGCCGACGAGACCTTCGGTCACGACATCGACGACCCCGTCGAGATCCACCGCCACCTGCTGGGGCTCGCCGACCGATCCACCGCCCGGCTGCGGTCCCAGGGGATGATGGCGCGCACCGTCTCGATCAAGGTCCGTTTCTCCGACTTCACCACCATCACCCGGGCCAGGACGCTGCGGGAGCACACCGACGTGAGTCAGGACGTCTACCGCACCGCGCGCGACCTGTTCGACGCGCTGGGTCTGCAACGCGCCCGGATCCGCCTCGTCGGGGTGCGGCTCGAGGGGCTCCAGGACGCCGGGCTGGTGCCGCGTCAGGGCCTGCTCGACGAGCGCGAGCACGGCTGGCGGGACGCCGAGCGGGCGGTGGACCGGGCCAGCGCGAGGTTCGGGGCGGGTGCCGTGCGGCCCGCGAGTCTGGTCCGACCTGGGGACGGATCTACCACAACCCCTCGCCGGGATCTATCCTGAAACCATCTTCGTTGAGTCAGACGGAGACCGCCGCGACGATGCTCCTCGTGCCGCCGCGACCCGGTCGCCCACGGACTCACGACCGCACGACCCCGAGGGAGGGGAGCCAGATGCCGCTCTCAGAGCGTGAGCAGGCGCTGCTCGAGCAGATGGAGCAGGCGCTGTATGCCGAGGACCCGCGCTTCGCGGCCCAGCTCGCGAGCGCCAGCTCGGCCCCCGGGCGCCGTCGGCGCTACCTCCTCGGCGCGGTCGGCGTTCTCGCCGGGCTCGGCGTCGTCCTCCTCGGCGTGACGCAGCAGCAGGTGTGGATCGGTGTGCTCGGCTTCCTGATCATGGTGGCGTCCGGGTTCTACGCCCTGGCCACGCCGAGGCGTCGGCTCGGCTCTGTGGGCGGGGACGGCACCGTCCAGCAGCACCAGGGCCGACGCTTCGGCCGTCCCGGTGGGCGGTCGACGGGCGGGCAGGCGGTCGGATCCACCAGGTCGACCCGGGCCGACCGTGCTCCCCGCGTCACGGGACGCGCCCCGCGCACCCAGAGGTCCGGGAGCTTCATGCAGCGCCTGGAGCAGCGCTGGGACGAGCGTCGACAGCGCGGGGAGCTCTGAGCCTCGCCGACCGGCGCCGCAGGCGCTAGGCCCAGACGAGCCCGGCCGCCCAGGACGCGCTGATCAGCAGACCAGTCGAGAGCTCGATGAGCATCGACAGGCCCACCGCCTTGAGCGCGTGCACGGTCGAGGGCCAGGCCGATCCCGTCGAGCCCAGCCGCTGCAGCTCCGACACGAACACCCCGAGCACGAAGCCGCCGACGGCCCCGACGACGGGGATCACGAAGAATCCCACGACGGCCACGAGCACGCCCGCGACCAGAGATCGGGTCGGGACGCCCCCGGTGCGCAGGCGTCGCCCCGGCAGGACGTACTGCAGGGCCAGGCCCGCGGCATACAGCACCGTGACGAGTACGGCGAGCCACCAGGTCTGGGTGACCACCGCCCACACCAGGACGGCACCCCAGACGAGCAGCAGGCCCGGGAGCACGGGGACCACGATCCCCAGGAGCCCGACGACGACACACAGGGCGAGCAGGACGGTCACGGTGGTGGTCACGCCCTCAGCCTAGAGGCAGCACGACGAGACCCCCGCCGTCGCCGGTCGGGGGTCTCGTCTCGCCGTCCTCGCGGACGGTCGGGATGCGCCGTCAGCTGCTCGACGACGTGTGCAGCCGGTCGGTCTGGTCGTCGATGTCAGCAGCCAGGGGGCGCAGGCGGTCCAGGTGCTCGCGCCCGTGGTGGGCGCAGAACAGCAGCTCACCTCCGGACGCGAGGCGGGCTCGGATGTAGGCCTGTGCGCCACAACGGTCGCAGCGGTCGGCTGCGGTCAGTTCGCTCGGTGCCAGTGCAGTGGTCACGATGGGCCTCTCTTTCACGTCAGTGGGGGTCGCTCCCGGACAGCTGTGGGTGCGGCCTCTACGGCGGTGACAACAGTCAAGCACGCGCATTCGTTCCCACCCGCGCATTTCTCGCTGGGCGGAGCGCCCGCGGGCGTCCCACCGCCCCGGCGAGGGCTCCGTGTGGCGAGCCTGCGAGGGGGTGTCGGACCCGGCGGGTACCCTGCCGAGCGTGTCAGACGCCACCACCCCCGCCAGCACGAGCCCCGACACCTACTCGGCGCGCCACCTCCAGGTCCTCGAGGGGCTGGAGGCCGTCCGCAAGCGGCCGGGGATGTACATCGGGTCCACGGACAGCCGCGGCCTGACGCACTGCCTGTGGGAGATCATCGACAACGCCGTGGACGAGGCGCTCGGCGGCCACTGCGGCCACATCGAGGTCGTCCTCGGGCGGGACGGCTCGGTCGTGGTGCGGGACGACGGGCGGGGCATGCCGGTCGACAAGGAGCCCCGGACGGGGCTGTCCGGGGTCGAGGTGATCTTCACCAAGCTGCACGCCGGCGGCAAGTTCGGTGGGGGATCGTATGCCGCGTCCGGCGGCCTGCACGGCGTCGGCGCGAGCGTCGTCAACGCCTTGTCCAGCCGCCTAGACGTCCAGGTGGACCGGGGGGGCAAGACCTACCAGATGAGCTTCCGGCGGGGAGAGCCCGGCACCTTCGAGGACGGCGCGGCCCCGGGCCCCGACAACGCCTTCACGCCGTTCGAGCAGACCTCGGAGCTGCAGGTCGTCGGCAAGACCAGGCGCGGGGTGACGGGGAGCCGGGTGCGCTACTGGGCCGACCACCAGATCTTCGTCAAGAACGCCTCGCTCGACCGCTCCGACCTGGTGGCCCGGGCCCGGCAGACGGCCTTCCTCGTGCCCGGGCTCGCGATCGCCGTGCGCGACGAGCGGGACCTCGACGGCGAGGGCGTCTACGAGGAGACCTTCCAGAACGACGGCGGGATCAGCGAGTTCGCGGAGTTCCTCGCCTCCGACCCGGCCCTGACCGACGTCTGGCGCCTGCAGGGCAGCGGCGAGTTCACCGAGACGGTGCCGCAGCTGGACGCCCGCGGCCACATGGTGAGCACCGAGATGACGCGCGAGTGCACCGTGGACGTCGCGGTGCGCTGGGGGACCGGTTACGAGACGCGGACCGAGGCCTTCGTCAACATCATCCACACCCACAAGGGCGGCACCCACGTCAGCGGCTTCGAGCAGGCCCTCATGAAGGTCTTTCGCAAGCAGCTCGAGGTCAACGCCCGCCGCCTCAAGGTCGGCACGGACAAGGTCGACAAGGACGACATCCTCGCAGGGCTCACGGCGGTCGTGACGGTGCGCCTGGCGGAGCCGCAGTTCGAGGGGCAGACCAAGGAGGTGCTCGGCACCAGCGCGGTGCGCGCGATCGTGGCGCGCGTGGTCGAGCGCGAGCTGACGGCCCTGCTGACCTCCTCCAAGCGGGGGGAGAAGGCCCAGGCCGCCTTGCTGCTGGAGAAGGTCGTCTCCGAGATGAAGTCGCGGATCTCGGCGCGGCAGCACAAGGAGACCCAGCGCCGCAAGAACGCCCTCGAGACCAGCACCCTGCCCAGCAAGCTGGCCGACTGCCGCAGCAGCGACGTCGACCGCTCCGAGCTGTTCATCGTCGAGGGTGACAGCGCGCTCGGCACCGCCAAGCTGGCCCGCGACTCGGACCACCAGGCCCTGCTGCCGATCCGCGGCAAGATCCTCAACGTCCAGAAGGCCTCCGTGGGCGACATGCTCAAGAATGCCGAGTGCGCGGCCATCATCCAGGTCATCGGCGCCGGCAGCGGGCGCAGCTTCGACCTCGACGCCGCGCGCTACGGCAAGGTGATCGTGATGACGGACGCCGACGTCGACGGCGCCCACATCCGGACCCTGCTGCTGACCTTGTTCTTCCGTTACATGCGCCCCCTCGTCGAGGCGGGCCGGGTGTACGCCGCCGTCCCCCCGCTGCACCGGATCGAGGTCGTCGGTGCGGGCTCGCGCAAGAACGAGCTCATCTACACCTACAACGAGCAGCAGATGCGCACCACGGTCCGGCAGCTGGAGCGCAAGGGCCGCCGGATCAAGCAGCCGATGCAGCGCTACAAGGGCCTCGGCGAGATGGACGCCGACCAGCTGGCCGAGACGACGATGGACCCACGCCAGCGCACGCTGCGGCGGGTGACGCTCGCCGACGCCGAGGCGGCCGAGCGCGTCTTCGAGCTCCTCATGGGCAACGAGGTGGCCCCCCGCAAGGACTTCATCGTCGACTCCGCCCATTCCCTCGACGCGGAGCGCATCGACGCCTGAGCCGCCCGACGGTCACGATCTGGGCGCCGATCTGCCCGCGTCGGGCCCTCCGGGGTGGACGAAACCGTCTCCGTCGGTGATCGTCTCAGCCATGAGTGACAACGACACCTCGCCGATGACCGGCACGGCGGAGCCCAGCGCCGGCGACGGCAAGCCCGAGCTGCACCGGGCGATCGGACCCGGCCTCCTGCTGCTGTTCATCGTCGGTGACATCCTCGGCACCGGCGTCTACGCGTTGACGGGCAAGGTGGCCAAGGAGGTCGGCGGCGCGGTCTGGCTGCCGTTCCTGTGCGCCTTCGTCGTCGCGATGCTCACCGCCTTCAGCTATCTCGAGCTGGTGACGAAGTACCCCCGGGCGGGTGGGGCGGCGGTCTACACCCACAAGGCCTTCGGGGTGCACTTCCTCACCTTCCTGGTCTGCTTCACCGTCATGTGCTCGGGCCTGACCTCCGCCTCCAGCGCCGCGCAGGCCTTCGCCGGCAACCTCAACAAGGCGGCGCACCTCGGGTGGCAGTCCGGGGGCACCATGCTCCTGATCGCTGCCCTCGGCTTCATGACCCTCGTGGCCATGATCAACCTGCGCGGCGTGGGCGAGAGCGTCAAGGTCAACGTCGTGCTGACCCTGGTCGAGCTGTCCGGCCTGCTCATCATCATCGCCATCGGCCTGTGGGCGATCATGCAGGGCAAGGGCGACGCCGCGACCCTCACGCAGTTCAACGTCAAGGAGGGCTACAACGTCTTCACGGCGGTGGCCTCCGCGACGGCGCTGGCGTTCTTCGCGATGGTGGGCTTCGAGGACTCGGTCAACATGGCAGAGGAGACCAAGGACCCCGTCAAGACCTTCCCCAAGATGATGCTCATCGGCCTGTCCATCACGGGCGTGATCTACGTCCTCGTGGCCATCGCCTCGGTCACGCTCGTCAAGCCCGCCGACCTCGGAGAGGGGGAGACTCCCCTGCTCAAGGTCGTGCAGGCCGGTGCCCCGGCCTTCCCCATCGCGATCTTCGCGGTCATCACGATGTTTGCCGTGGCGAACTCGGCCCTGATCAACATGCTGATGGCCTCGCGCCTGCTCTACGGCATGGCGCACGAGGGCGTCCTGCCCGTGACCCTCGGCAAGATCCTCCCCAACCGGCGCACCCCCTGGGTGGCCATCCTGTTCACCACCGTCCTGGCCTTCGGCCTGATCTGGTTCGCCGACCTCAAGGCGCTGGGAGGGACGACCTCCTTCCTGCTCCTCGTCGTCTTCACCATCACCAACATCGCCGTCCTCGTGCTCCGCAAGGACCGCGTCGAGCACCGGCACTTCACGGCCCCGACGGTCATCCCCGTGATCGGAGCGGCCCTGTGCGCCTTCCTCGCCTCTCCGCTGTCCAAGCGGGACCCCAAGGACTACCAGGTCGCCGCCGTCCTGCTGGTCGTCGGCGTCGCGCTGTGGATCCTGCACTGGCTGTCCACCAGGTTCATCGGGACCGGTCGCACCAACCGGCCCGAGCGCGTCGAGGAGCTCGGTGCCTACCACGAGGACCTCAACAAGCAGCGCGAGGGCCACCCCTGGACCTGACCGCCGCCGACAACGATGCACACGCTCGGCTACGGCAGCGTCGCCGCTCGTGCTGGCGGGGTGACGACGGCGGGGTCACGACGGCGGGGTCACGACGGTTCGAGGACGCCCGGCATAGGGTGGGCGGGTGACTCCCGAGCGCCCCGACCCCACCGCCAAGCTGCCCGCGACGGCCTGCTCGCTGTCGTGGGAGGGCGCGGGTCACCCGGTGCGGGGCACGGCCGCGATGGCGGACTTCTGGATCGCCCTCGAGCAGCCCGGCCCCTGGGGCCGGGACGCGTTCACCGAGTCCTGGCTCGACCCCGCGCTGGGGGACCGGCTGGAGGGTGCCTGCGCGCGCGCCGGGGGACGGCTCGTGCTCATCCGGTCGATCGCCGACCACCGGAGGCAGGCCGATGGCGCCCCGCGGCAGGTCTACGTCGCCGGCGACCTGCGCGGCGCCTCGGGCGGCCCGTGGCTGCTCGCCGGCGCCATCGTCGACCCGGCCGACCTGCTCGGCCTTGACCTGCCCGCGCTGGTCGACGGGGGGCCGCAGGACGTGCTGCGGGCGCTGCCCGGCCTGCACCGCACCGACGCCGGCATCCTGCTCGTCTGCACCAACGGCAAGCGCGACGTCTGCTGCGCGGTGCGCGGCCGGCCCGTGGTGCTCCAGGGTGCCCGTCACCGGCCGGGTCAGGTGTGGGAGTGCACCCACACCGGTGGGCACCGGTTCGCCCCCACGGGGATCGCGCTGCCTAGCGGCCACACGATCGCCCGGCTGACCGGGGAGCTGGCGGTGCAGGTGGTTGATGCCGAGGCCCGGGGCGAGCTGTGCCTCGCGGCCCTCGACGCCGCCCACGACCGCGGGCGCAGCCACCTAGAGCTGCCCGTGCAGGCCGCCGAGGCCTGGGTCCGCGAGCGCACCCACGAGACCTCGTTGGCGGCTCTGGCCAGCACCGTGGAGCGGGGCGACGAGTGGGACGCTCAGGTGCGCGTCACGCACGAGGACGGGCGGGTGTGGCGGCTGCGGGTCCACAAGGAGCCGACGGGGGAGCGGCTGCACGACTCGTGCGGCAACGACCCGGCCCCCGCCCACCGGTTCCACGTCGACGAGCAGGACTGACCGAGGTCACTGCGTCGAGGTCTGCACCACGTCGTCGAGGCTGTCCGGGTCGTAGTCGTCGCGGTCCACGACCACCCGCTCGCGCGTCGGTCCGGTGTTGGGCGGCAGGTCGAAGAGCCCCTCGCCCTGGGCCGTCCCGGCGGCGTCGGAGGACGTCGGCGAGGAGGAGGCCGCCGCCCCGGCGCTCACGGGTGAGCCCGTGGGCAGCGGACCGCCGATCCCCGCGATGGGGCCCTTGGCGGGCACGCCGGAGCCGTCCCGCTTGCCGGTCGCCTCGGGCAGCGGGACCGCCACGCCGTTGGGCCCGCAGGCCCGGGCGGGCAGGTCACCGACCCAGGCCAGGATCAGCTGGTCCTGCCCGTGCAGGAAGCGCTGGCACCGGACCCCGCCCGTGGCCCGGCCCTTGACGGGGTACTCGCCGAGCGGGGTGACCTTGATCGAGGGGGTCTGCGTGCCCGGGAGCGCTTCGGCAGTCCCTGCCCCGGTCACGACGACCGACTCCGCGGACGGCTCGACCGCGCCGAACCACAGGGCAGAGGCCTTGGCGGAGAGGCGGATTCCCGCCATACCTCCTGCGGTGCGGCCCTGGGGCCGGACCGCCGAGGCGGGGAAGTGCAGCAGCTGCGCGTCCGTCGTCACGAAGCACAGGTGCTCGTCGCCGGTGCGCAGCTCGACCGCGCCGACCACCCGGTCGCCCGGCTTGAGCGAGATCGCCTCCCACTCCCTGCGGTTGCCGGGGTAGTCCGTCGTCACCCGCTTGACTACGCCCTGCGCCGTCCCCAGCGCGAGGCCGCGGGACTGCGGGGCCAGAGACATGAGCGTCAGCGGCACCTCGTCCTTGCCCAGCTCGACATAGGCCGCGAGCGGCGCGCCGCCGGACAGCGAGGGGGCGCCGTTGGTCGGTGGGAGTGTCGGCAGCTCCAGCGCAGACAGCCGGACCACCCGCCCGGTCGAGGTGACCAGGCCGACCTCGCCCCGTGCCGTCGTCGCCACGGCGGCGACCACCGCGTCGTGCTTGGACCGGCCGCCCTCGTTGGACAGGGCGCTGCCGTCGGCCGTGCGGGCCAGCAGCCCGGTGGCGGACATCAGCACGTGGCAGGGGTCGTCGGCCACCTCCAGCGGCGTCGCCGAGGTCGCGGGGGTGCCCGCGGACTCGAGCAGGACCGTGCGGCGCGGGGTGCCGTGCTGCTTGGCGACCTCGCCGAGCTCGGTGGACACGAGCCGCAGCAGCAGACCCTCGTCGGCCAGGAGCTCGCGCAGCTCGGCGATCTCGCGCTGCAGCTCGTCGCGCTCCTTCTCCAGTTCGATGCGGGAGAACTTGGTGAGGCGCCGCAGCTGCAGGTCCAGGATGTAGGTCGCCTGCGCCTCGGAGAGCTCGAACACGTCCATCAGGCGCGCCCGGGCGATCCCCGCGTCGTCAGAGGTGCGGATGACCTGGATGACCTCGTCGATGTCGAGGATCGCGACGAGCAGGCCCTCGACGAGGTGCAGGCGGTCCTCCTTCTTGCCGAGGCGGAACTGCGAGCGGCGGCGCACCACGTCGGTGCGGAAGTCGACGTAGACGCGCAGCAGGTCCTTGAGCCCCAGAGTCTGCGGCTGGCCCTTCACGAGCGCGACGTTGTTGATGCCGAAGGAGTCCTCCATCGGCGTCAGCTTGTAGAGCTGCTCGAGGACCGCGTCCGGGTTGAAGCCGTTCTTGATCTCGATGACGAGGCGCAGCCCGTGCTTGCGGTCGGTGAGGTCCTTGAAGTCGCTGATGCCCTGGAGCTTCTTGGACTGCACGAGGTCCTTGATCTTGTCGCGGACCTTCTCCGGACCGACCAGGTAGGGCAGCTCGGTGACGACGATGCCCTTCTTGCGGGCGGTGATGCTCTCGACGCGGCAGGTGGCGCGGGTCCTGAAGGTGCCGCGGCCCGTGAGGTAGGCGTCACGGATGCCCTCCAGACCGATGATCCGGCCGCCGCAGGGCAGGTCCGGGCCTGGCACGAACTTCATCAGGTCGTCGAGCGAGCAGTCCGGGTGGGCGATGAGGTGGCGCGCAGCGCCGATGACCTCCACCAGGTTGTGCGGCGGCATCTGCGTCGCCATACCGACCGCGATGCCCGAGGCGCCGTTGACGAGGAGGTTGGGGAAGGCCGCCGGCAGGACCCCCGGCTGGGTGAGCTGCTCGTCGTAGTTGGGGACGAAGTCGACGGTGTCCTCGTCAAGACTGCCCAGCATGGCCAGGGCGGCGGGTGCCATCCGGGCCTCGGTGTAGCGGCTCGCGGCCGGTCCGTCGTCGAGGGAGCCGAAGTTGCCGTGCCCGTCGACCAGGGGCAGACGCATGGTGAACGGCTGCGCCTGACGGACGAGGGCGTCGTAGATCGCGGTGTCGCCGTGGGGGTGGTACTTGCCCATGACCTCGCCGACGATGCGGGAGGACTTGACGTGGCCGCGGTCGGGGCGCAGACCCAGCTCGTGCATGCCGTAGAGGATGCGCCGCTGGACGGGCTTGAGGCCGTCGCGGGCGTCCGGCAGCGCGCGGCTGAAGATCACCGAGTAGGAGTACTCCAGGAAGGCCTGCTGCATCTCGTCGGAGACGTCGATGTCGATGATGTTCTCGACGAAGTCGTCGTCCAGGGTGGGAGCGGTGGTGCGGCGCGCCATGCGGGTGCAGTCTCCTTCGTGGGTGGATCCGCTCCATCCTGCCTGTCGGGCACCCCATCAGGCCGTATGGCGCGCCGGGGCCACCGCCTGACGGGGAGACGCACGAGGCCCGGTGCGCCAAGGGGGTAGCGCACCGGGCCTCGCGCCGGCTGGGCCGGCCGATCAGACCGTCAGAGCAGGTCGAGCATGATCGGGTCCGCCAGGTCGAGGACGGCCTGGCGGGCCTTGCGGGCGGAGCGGGCCTTGAGGGCCGCCGTGGCCATCCGCTGGCAGGCCCCGAGCTCGTGCAGGCTGAGCGCGGTGCGCACGGCCGCCAGCTTGGGGGTCGCCATCGACAGGGAGGAGACACCGAGACCGACCAGCACGAGCGCGAGGAGCGGGTCACCGCCGGCCTCGCCGCACACGCCGATCGGCTTGCCCGTCGCCCGGCCGCCCTCGCAGGCCATCTTGACCAGGTCGAGCAGCGGCGGCTGCCACGGGCTCAGCAGGGGCGCCAGCGCGCCCTGCATGCGGTCCGCGGCCATGGTGTACTGCGACAGGTCGTTGGTCCCGAGCGACGCGAAGTCGCACACCTCGAGGATGTCCTTGGCGCGGATCGCCGCCCCCGGGACCTCGATCATGGTGCCGCCCTTGGGTAGTCCCACGGCCTTGACCTGCTGGGCGAACCAGCGGGCCTCCTCGCGGGTGGCCACCATCGGGGCCATGACGCGCACGTCGGCGCCCGTCGCCTGGTAGGCCGCGGCCAGGGCCTGGAGCTGGGTGTCCAGAAGGTCCTGACGCTCGCGCTGGAGCCGCAGGCCGCGCACTCCGAGGGCGGGGTTCTCCTCCTCGCCGAGGTCGGCGAAGGCCAGCGGCTTGTCGGCCCCGGCGTCGAGGGTGCGGACGACCACGCGACGCTCGGGGAAGGCGCGGAAGACCCGGGTGTAGGTCTCCGTCTGCTCCTCCAGCGTGGGCGCGTCCTCGCGGTCGAGGAAGAGGAACTCCGTGCGGAAAAGCCCCACGCCCTCGCAGTCCAGCTTGCCGGCCTTCTCGGCGTCCTCGGCGGTGCCGATGTTGGCCAGGAGGGCGACCTTGGTGCCGTCGCGGGTGACGCCGACCCCGCTGACGTTGGACAGGGCGGCGGCCCGGCGGCGGGACCGCTCGGCGAGCTGCTCCTGCTCGTCCTCGGTGGGGTTGACGATGACCTCGCCGACGCCGCCGTCCAGCGCCACGACCGTGCCGGCCGGGATCTCCAGGGCGCCCTGGACCCGCACGACCGCGGGGATGCCCAGCTGGGCGGCGAGGATGGCGGTGTGGCTGGTCGGTCCGCCGGCCTCGGTGACGATCCCGCGCACCTTGTCGATGTCCAGGGTCGCGGTCTCGGCGGGCGCCAGGTCGTTGGCGACCAGGACGCTCGGCTCGTCGAAGTCGGGGACCCCCGGCTCGGGCTCACCCAGCAGGCGGGCGACCGTGCGGTCCCGGACGTCGCGCAGGTCGGTGACGCGCTCGGCCATGTAGCCGCCGAGCGACTCGAACATCGTGCAGAACTCCTCGACGGCCGCGGTGACGGCGGTCGCGGGACCCTTGCCGGCGTCGAGCTGGGTGTCGATCCCCCCGGCGAGCCCGGGGTCGCGGGCCATCATGACGGTGGCCTGCAGGATCGTGGCGGCCTTGGGGTCGGCCTTGGCGGCCCGCGCCTCGAGGCCGGCGGCAACCTGCTCCATCGTCTCGCGGACGTGGGCCTTGGCCGCCGCCGCGTCGGGGGCGGCGGGCTCGTGGGCTGGTGCCGTGGGAGCCGGCCGGACCTGCACGACAGGTCCGGCCGACGTGCCCACGCTCACACCGATGCCGCTCAGCTGACGGTGCGGGGCGTCGGTCATCGCCGGGTCACTCGTTGTCGAGGTCGCGCTCGAGCAGGGCGACGAGCTCTCCGAGCTTGTCCTCGGCGCCGTCGCCCTCGGCGGAGAGCGTGACGACGTCGCCGTGCTTGGCGCCCAGGGCCATGACGGCCAGGATGCTGCGGGCGTCGACCGGGGTCTGGCCCTCCTTGGCGATCGTGACGGGCAGGCCCGTGGCCGTGGCGGCCTGGACGAACATCGAGGCCGGACGGGCATGCAGGCCGACGGACGACGCGATGGTGACGTTGCGAGAAGCCATGAGGATCAGTCCTTCTGGGTGTGCGGTGGTCGGTCGTGGGACTCACCGTATGCCGGGGACGTGGTCCCCGTCATACCGGGCTGGTGCAGGTGGTGCTGTGCTGTGCTGTGCTGGGTCAGGCGGTGACGGCGTCCTGCGCCGCCGACGTGGACGCCACGACCCGGCGGCTCTCGTCGGCGCCCTTGAGCGCGACGACGAGGAGCCCGGTGATGACGGATCCGACGATGACGGACAGGAGGAACATCAGCGGGTTGGTGATCAGCGGCGTGACCCACAGACCGCCGTGCGGGGCGCGGCTGCCGGAGCCGAAGGCCATGATCAGCGCGCCGGCGACGCCGGAGCCGACCATGGACGACAGGATGACGCGCCACGGGTCGGCGGCGGCGAACGGGATGGCTCCCTCGGAGATGAAGGACGCCCCGAGCAGCCAGGAGGCCTTGCCGTTCTCCTGCTCGGCCTTGGTGAAGAGCTTGGGCCGCAGGGCGGTGGCGAGGGCCATGCCCCAAGGGGCGACCATGCCGGCGCCCATGACGGCCGCCATGATCTTGAGCTGGGGAGCGTCGGTGGCGCCCGCCGCCACAGCAGACAGTCCGGTGGTGCCGAAGGTGTAGGCCACCTTGTTGACGGGACCGCCCAGGTCGAAGCCCATCATGAGCCCGAGGATGAGCCCGAGCAGCACCGCGTTGGAGCCGGACATGCTCGTCAGGCCGCTGCTCAGGGCGTCCATCAGACCCTTGATCGGTCGGCCGAGCAGCAGGATCATCGCGCCCGCGGTGATCAGCGTCGACAGCAGCGGGATGACGACGACGGGCATGACGCCGCGGACGCCCTTGTGGACCTTCCAGCCGGAGATCCAGCGGGCCACGAAACCGGCGAGGAAACCGGTCACGATGCCGCCGAGGAAGCCGGCGCCCATGGTGTTGGCGATGAACCCGCCGACGATGCCCGGGACCAGGCCCGGCCGGTCGGCGATGCCGTAGGCGATGAACCCGGACAGGATCGGGACGAGGAAGCCGAAGGCGGCCGCGCCGATGAGGAAGAGCAGCGCCGCCCAGTGCATCCCGTCGCCGGGGTTGAAGGCGTTCTGCAGGACGGTGACCTTGTCGGTGGCTCCCGCCGGGTTGAGGGTGTACATCGACGTGACGTCGATGGCGCCCTGCTTGCCGCCGAAGAGCTGGGCGAGCATGAACCCGAGCGCGATCATGATGCCGCCGGCCGCGACGAACGGGATCATGTAGGACACGCCGGTCATCAGCCACTGGCGGATCTTTGTGCCGGTGCCGACGCGCTCCCCCTCGCGGGCCGGGGTGGCCCCCGCTGCGGCGGTCGTCGTCGCGGCAGCCGCTGCCGGGGCGGTCGAGCCCGCCTGGCCGCGCTCGGCGACCAGGCGCTGGATCTCGGCGATGAGTGCAGGGGAGTCGGACACGGCCCGCTTCACGCCCACGTCCACCGTGGGCTTGCCGGCGAACCGCCCGACGTCCTTGACCTCGAGGTCGTGGGCGAAGATCACGCCGTCGGCCGCGTCGATGACCGACTGGTCGAGCGGCTCGGATCCTGCCGACCCCTGGGTCTCCACGACCATGGTGTGGCCGGCGTCCTTGGCGGCCTGCTCGAGGCCCTCGGCGGCCATGTACGTGTGCGCGATGCCGGTCGGGCAGCTCGTGACGCCGACCAGGGTGAGGGAGCGGGCACCACCGGCGGCGTCGCCCGAGGCAGCACCGGCCGACCCGGCGGGCGACGGCGTACGAGTCTGCTCCGCTGCCCCGACCGCCTGGGCCACCAGCGTCGGGGCGTCGGAGACGGCCCGCTTGACGCCGACGTCGACGGTCGGCTTGCCAGCGAACCGGCCGGCGTCCCTGACCTCGAGGTCGTGGGCGAAGATCACGGCGTCCGCGGCGTCGATGACCGACTGGTCCAGCGGCTCGGAGCCCGCGGACCCCTGGGTCTCGACGACCATCTCGTGCCCGGCCTCGCGCGCCGCCTGCTCGAGGGCCTCGGCGGCCATGTACGTGTGCGCGATCCCCGTCGGGCAGCTCGTGACCCCGACCAGCCTCACTGCTCGACCTCGGACCGGACGATCTGGACGACCTCGGCCGGGGTGACGGCGTTGCGCAGGGACTCCTTGAACTCGGCGCGCATGAGCTTGCGGGCGAGCATGGCCAGGATCTTGAGGTGGTCCTCGCCGCCGCCCTCGGGCGCCGCGATGAGGAAGATGAGGGTGGCCGGGCCGTCCTCGGACCCCCAGTCGATGCCCTCGCGGGACCGCCCGAAGACCAACGACGGCTCCGTCACGTGCGTGGACCGGCAGTGGGGGATGCCGATGCCGCCGGGCAGCCCGGTCGCCATCTGCTCCTCGCGCTTGCGCACGTCGTCGAGGAAGCCCTCGAGGTCGGTGACCCGGCCCTCCGACGCCAGGGTCTGGCCGAGGGTCCGGGTGGCCTCGGTGCGGTCCGTGGCACGGAGGTCCAGCACGACCTGCTTCTCGGTGATGAGGGACATGATCTCTCCTTGATGGGGTGGGGTCTGGTGGGCGGCGTCTCAGAGAGACAGGGTGAGGTCGACCGGGTCGCTGACCCTGACGTCGATCCTCGCAACATCCTCGGGAGTCGGCACCTCGGTGCCCGGCAGGCACACCGCGGCGGACCCGAAGGCGACGGCGGTGCGCAGCGCGACCGACGGGGCGTCGCCCCGGCTGAGCGCGTGGAGGTAGCCCGCGAGCAGGGAGTCGCCGGCGCCGACGGTGGACAGCGGGTGGGTGATCGTCGCGGCGGCGTGGGCGACCTCGTCCGGGGTCACCAGCAGGGCGCCCTTGCTGCCGAGGCTGACCACGACGCTGCCGACGCCGCCGGCGATCAGGGTGCGGCAGGCGTCGACCACGTCGCCGAGCGTCGCGAGCGGGCGGCCGACGAGCTCCTCCAGCTCCTCGTCGTTGGGCTTGATGAGGTCGGGCGAGGCGCCGACCGCCGCCGCCATGGGGGCTCCGCTGGAGTCGATGGCGACCTTGGCGCCCGCCTCGTGGCCGCGGCGCACGAGGTCGACGTAGAACGCGGGGTCCAGTCCCGGGGGCAGGGAGCCGCACCCGACGAGCCAGGCCAGGCCCTGGTCGGCGGCGCGGTCGACAGCCGCGAGCAGCGCCGCGACCTCGTCCTCGGACAGGGCCGGGCCCAGCTCGTTGACCTTGGTGGTGGTGCCGTCCGGCTCGACGATCCCGACGTTGGCGCGGATGCTGCCCGAGATCTCGACAGCCTCCACGGGCAGGGCGATCTCCCGCAGGAGGGTCTGCATGATCTGGCCCTGCGGGCCCCCCACCGGCAGCACCGCGACCGTGTCGGTGCCGTTGACGGCGAGGGCGCGGGAGACGTTGATGCCCTTGCCGCCCGGGTCGAGGCGCGAGTCGGTGGCCCGCTGCACGGCGCCACGCTGCAGCGTCGTCACCGCGATCGTGCGGTCGACGCTGGGGTTGGGTGTCAGGGTCAGGATCACGCGCGGACCACCTCCGGGCCGTGGGCTTCGAGCTCTGCGGCGGTCTCGGGGTCGAGGCCGCTGTCGGTGACGATGGTGTCGACGTCGCTCAGCCGCCCGAACCTCGAGAAGTGGGCGACGCCGATCTTGCTGTGGTCGGCCAGGACCACGACACGCTGGGCGACGGTGACCATGGCGCGCTTGACGGAGGCCTCCGACGGGTCCGGGGTGGTGAGGCCCTCGTCCAGGGTCAGGCCGTTGGTGCCGATGAAGGCGACGTCGACGTGGATGTCGCGCAGGGCGTCCACCGACCAGGAGCCCACGGAGGCGAGGGTCTTGGCCCGCACCCGCCCGCCGAGCAGGTACAGCGCGACGTCCTCGCGGGTGCTGACCACCTGGGCGATGGACAGGGAGTTGGTGACGACGGTCAGCTCGCCCCCCGTCGGCAGCAGGTGAGCGAGGGCCAGCGTCGAGGTGCCGGCGTCGAGCAGGATGCTGCCGTCGACAGGCACCAGCTCACGGGCGCGCTGGGCGATGGCGGACTTCTCGGCGGTCCGCTGCTCGGAGCGCATCTGGGTGGTGGGCTCGAAGGCGAGCTTCTCGATGGCGATCGCCCCGCCGTGGACCCGCCGGACCAGGCCGTGGCGCTCCAGCACCGTCAGGTCGCGCCGGATGGTCTCGGGCGTGACGTCGAGCTCGGCCGCGAGCACGGCGACCTCGACGCGGGACTGCGAGCGGGATCGCTCGACGATCAGCTGGTGACGCTCGTGCTGGTGCACAGCGACCTCTCCTTCATCGGGCCTGGCCCGCCCGTCGTCGACGACGGGCGAGCTCCGCGGCCCCGCCAGACGGCGACGGCTCCCGGATGCCGCAACGGTAAACCCGGTTGTGTTTGTTATGCCAGAGATGACGCGAACAGACATGGCGAGGTGACGCGTTCTGGCGCGTTCACGCCCGTGGTGCATGTCCGAGCAGACGTGACGGATGTCCGATTCCTACAACGGTGGCGCCGCGCGACGGTGCGCTCGTCTCGTCATACGGGGTTGTCGCCGCCGCTGCGGTCCGCCGCGCTCGGCCCGGCAGGGAACGGTCGCCCGAACGCACCGTCGTGGGCCACCTCCGCCAACGGGCGCCGGCGTCGCGAGGCGCTGCCCGGCGCCCCGCGGTCGCCGCCCGGGTCGGGATGACCCAGGGCCAGCGTCGCCACCAGGCGCCGGTCGGCCGGTATGCCGAAGGCCTCGCGTACGGCGTCGTGACGCCCCCGCGGCACCCCGAAGAACAACCCGCCGAGACCCTCGTCGTGGACCGCGAGCAGCGCCAGCAGGGCCGCCATGCCCGCGTCGACGTCCCAGTAGGGGATGGGCCACCGCTCGGTCGAACGGTCGCCCCACCTCTTGTCGGGCTCGGCGTAGCGGTCCAGGTAGCGCTCCGGGTCGCTGCACACCAGCACCAGGCAGGGAGCCGTCAGCAGGCCGCGCAGCCAGGCGTCCGGCGGCCCGGGGCGGCGGGTCGCCTCCCAGTAGCGGTCGACGTCCGGCCGTCGCGAGAGGACCACGAAGTCCCAGCCCTGGGACCAGCCGGCGCTCGGCGCGTGGGTCGCGTGGGTCAGCGCCCGCACCAGCACGTCCCGCGGCACCGGCCGGTCGGGGTCGAACCGGCGGTGCATCCGGCGGGTGGTGACGAGAGTGCCGTGATCCATCACCAGAGCGTGACACAGTGACCGCGTTGGATCGGCACCCAGCCCATGAGCGGACTGGGACGTCGAAGGGGCATGACCACAGCGACGATCGTCCTCGACGTCTCGGCAGCCACGACGGCATGTCGTGGAGCAAGGTGCAGGTCGCCGGCGCACCCTGAGGCGGGACGTGGGATCCTGACGGCATGAGCGCGCAGCGTGGCAGCCACGGACCTGGCCGGCTCGGTGTCTCCGACCCCAGCTCGTGGGAGGCGGACGTCGTCCTGCGGGACGGGTCGGTGTGCCACCTGCGCCCGATCCGTCCGGACGACCGGGAGCGGGTCCAGGCCTTCCACTCCCGCCAGTCGCCTGAGTCGATCTACCTGCGGTTCTTCGCCCCGATCAAGGAGATCAGCGCCAAGGACCTGACCAGGTTCACCGAGGTCGACCAGGTCGAGCGGGTCGCCCTCGTGGCGACCGTGCGCGACGACATCATCGGGATCGGCCGCTACGACACGATCCGACCCGGCGTGGCCGAGGTGGCCTTCAACATCTCCGACCACTACCAGGGCAAGGGCATCGGCTCGGTGCTGCTGGAGCACCTGGCGGCCATCGGCCAGGAGCTGGGCGTGGAGGAGTTCGTGGCCGACGTCCTCCCGCAGAACCGCAAGATGATGAAGGTCTTCACCGACGCGGGCTACGAGGTCAAGCACTACTTCGACGACGGCGTCATCGCCGTCACCTTCCAGATCCGGCCCACCGTGCGTTCCGAGCTCGTGCGGCTGTCGCGCGAGCACCGCTCCGAGGCGGCCAGCATCCGCACCGTCGTCGAGCCCGCCTCGGTGGTCGTCGTGGGCGCCAGCCCCCGGGTCGAGGCGCTCGGTCACCTGATCCTCGACAACCTGCTGCGGGGCGGCTACACCGGGGGGCTGCACGCCGTCCACCCGACGGCGTCCGAGGTCCTCGGCGTGCCCTGCCACCCCTCCGTGAGCGCCATCGGCGAGCACGTCGATCTGGCCGTGGTGGCCGTCCCGGCGTCGGAGGTGCTGGGCGTCGTCGATGACTGCGCCGCCGCGGGCGTCAAGTCCCTCGTCGTGGCGTCCTCCGGCTTCGCGGAGTCCGGTCCGGAGGGGCGCGAGCGGCAGCAGGAGCTCCTGCAGCACGCCCACGCCAATGGGCTGCGGGTCGTCGGCCCCAACACCATCGGCGTCGCCAACAACGCCCTGCACCTCAACGCCACCGTCGCGCCCCGGCTCCCCAGGCCGGGCACGCTCGGCCTCTTCGCGCAGAGCGGGGCCCTCGGCGTGGCCGTCCTGGACGCCGCGTCACGGCGCAACCTCGGGGTCTCGGTGTTCGCCTCCGCCGGCAACCGCGCCGACGTGTCGGGCAACGACCTCATGCAGTACTTCATCGACGACCCGGGCACCGAGGCGGTGGGCATGCACCTCGAGTCGGTCGGCAACCCCCGCAAGTTCTCCCGTATC
This sequence comes from Arsenicicoccus cauae, assembly GCF_043162025.1. NCBI lineage: Bacteria > Bacillati > Actinomycetota > Actinomycetes > Micrococcales > Intrasporangiaceae > Arsenicicoccus > Arsenicicoccus cauae. Next base: position 2,409,434 of record NZ_CP171001.1, read on the forward strand.
GCGCGGCAGCTCGCGGCCTCCAAGCCGGTCATCGTGGTCAAGTCCGGCTACTCCGGCTACTCGGTCCCGCCGGGGCACCCGGTGCGCCCCACCCGCGTGCCCCGGGAGGCCTTCGACGCGATGATGACGCAGGCCGGGGTCATGCGCGTCGAGAACGTCCACCAGCTCTTCGACGTCGCCGCCCTCGTCACCTCCCAGCCGCTGCCCCGCGGTCCGCGGGTGGCGATCGTCGGCAACGCCCACGCCCTCGGGGCACTCACCGCCGACGCGTGCCTGAACCGCGGCCTCCAGGTCACCCACGGGCCGGTCTCGCTGGCCCCCGAGGCGACCGCTGAGGCCTTCGCCGAGGCCCTGCGGGCCGCGCTCGACGACGCGGCCGTCGACGCCGTCCTCACGTGCTTCATCCCCCCGCTCATCACCGCCGACGAGTCGATCGTCAGCACCGTCGCCCAGGTGGCCGACGGCAGCGACAAGCCCGTCCTCGGCACCTTCCTCGGCATGCGCGGGGTCGCGGACCCCCGCACCGGTGAGGGACCCGGCCACGTGGGGGCGGTCCCGGCCTACCCGATGCCCGAGGACGCCGTGCTGGCGCTCGACCAGGCCGTCCGCTACGCCGCCTGGCGCGAGGCCGACAACGGCGAGCGGGTGACCTACGACGACATCGACCGGCACGCCGCCTTCGCCGTCATCGACCACGTGCTGCAGGACGCCCCGCAGGGCCGCGTGCTCACCGACGACGAGGCGCAGGATCTCCTCGAGGCCTACGGGGTGCCCGTATGGCGCCGCGTGCGGGTCTCGTCGCCGGACGAGGCAGCCGCGGCCGCCGCGGTGGTGGGCTACCCCGCGATGATCAAGTCCGTGTCCCAGGTGCTGCGGCACTCGCCGGGGCTCGGGGCGCTCCGGCCCGACCTCGACGACGAGAAGGAGGTCCGCGAGGCCTACGCCCACCTGGTGTCGAGGTTCGGGTCGTTCGGGGACCTCGCCCTGGTCGTGCAGGCCATGGCCGGGCCCGGGGTGGCCTGCGTCGTCCGGTCCACAGAGGACGCGTTGTTCGGACCCGTCGTGAGCTTCTCCGTCGCGGGCGCGCCGACCGAGCTCCTCGGGGACGTCAGCCACCGCATCCCCCCGCTCACCGACCGTGACGTCACCGACCTCGTGACGACGGTCAAGGCCTTCCCGATGCTCGACGGGCACCGCGGCGCGCAGCCCGTGGACCTGGCGGCGCTGCACGACGTCATCGGGCGGGTCTCCGTGCTCGCCGACGACTTCCCCGAGGTCGCCGCGCTGGAGCTCAACCCCGTGAACGCCCGCCCCGGCGGGGTCGACGTGCTCGGCGCCGAGATCACCGTCGCCCGGCCCGGGCTGCGCACCGATGCCGACCGCCGGGCGATGACGGGCTGACGCGCGTGACGGGTCGGTCGCCCGCAGGTGCCACAATGGCGGCCATGCCTCGCGCCTCGCAGACCCCGGCCGACCTGCTCCCACACCCCTTGCGGCGTGACATCGAGAGGGCCGGCTACTACCCGGCCCTCGTGGCGGACGTCATCGCCGAGGCCGCCTGCGGCGAGGAGGTCGTCGAGCACCTGGTCCACCAGGAGACGACCTTCGACCACGACGGCATCCTGCGCCACGTGACCGTGCTGGTGCTGACCCCCTCCCGGCTCGTGGTGGGGCACGTCGACGACCACGTCGACGCCGCCGCGTCCGCCGGGGTGCCCCGCACCGGCCGGGCGGCCGACCGTCCCGTCGACACGGTCGTGACGGCGACCTCGGAGTCCGTGCCGCTGTCCTCCGTCCGCGGCGTCATGCTCACCCACGTCGTGGCGTCGGCGGCGTCGTACCGGCCCGGGAGCCTCGGGGGAGAGGTGACGGTCTCGCTCGGGTGGGGAGCCGTCAACCGAGTCGACCTGATGCCGGCCACCTGCGACAACCCGGACTGCGACGCCGACCACGGCTACGAGGGCACGATCTCCAGCGACGACATCTCGTTCCGGGTGAGCGCGGACGCCGACGGGCCGGAGGCCGTCGCGCAGGCCCGGGCGTTCGCGCGGGCGCTGTCCCTGGCCACGGGGCGCTGACGTGCGGCGGGAGGCGGTCGCCCGGCTGGCGGACGCCTACTCGGGCCTGGGGCTCGCCGACGTGCTCCCCGGCGTCGCGCGCTCCCTCGGGGTCGACCTCGGGCCGCGCGAGGTGGGACGGCTGACGCTGCCGCGGTCGCGGCGCGCCGTCGTCGTGCTCGTCGACGGGCTCGGTCGTCACCTGCTGGAAGCCCGTCGCGGTCACGCGCCGTTCCTGCGGGCAGCCATGTCCGGCGCGCCGGGGCTGCACGCGGGGTTCCCGTCCACCACGGCCACGAGCATGGGGACCTTCGGGACGGGGCTGCCGCCGGGTGCCCACGGCCTGGTCGGCTACCAGGTGCTCGTGCCGGGCGAGGACCGCACCTTCAACGAGCTGGCCTGGGACGAGGGCGTCGATCCCTTCGTGTGGCAGCCGCACGACACGGTCCTGCAGCGGTGTGAACGCGCCGGGGTCGCGGTGACCCGCATCGGGCCGCACTACTTCGACGGGTCCGGCCTGACCAACGCGGCCCTGCGTGGCGGCGCCTTCCTCGGCGCCAAGGACCTCGACGCGCGCGTGGAGGTGGCGGCGCGCGCCGCGGCGTCGGGTCCTCGCACCCTCACCTACCTCTACTGGGGAGAGCTCGACAAGACCGGCCACGTGCACGGCTGGCAGTCCCCGGAGTGGACCGCCGAGCTCGAGCACGTCGACGACCAGCTCGCCCGGCTGCGCCGACTGCTCCCCGACGACTGCGCCCTGCACGTCACGGCCGACCACGGCATGGTCGACGTCCCGCTGGACCGTCGGCTCGACATCGCCGCCGAGCCCGACCTCGCCGACGGCGTGCGCCACGTCGGGGGAGAGCCGCGCTCCCTGCAGCTGTATGCCGAGGACCCCGGCGCCTCGGGGGTCGCCGCCATGGTTCGGCGCTGGTCCGAGCGGCTCGGGGACGAGGCGCTCGTCAGGACGCGCGAGCAGGTCGTCGACGAGGGGTGGTTCGGCCTGGTGGAGGCCGCGGTCGTCCCCCGCATCGGCGACGTGGTGGTCGCCATGACGGGGTCGGTGGCCGTCGTGGACTCGCGCACCATGCGGCCCGAGCTGATGGGTCTGCTCGGCGTGCACGGGTCGGTGACCGAGCAGGAGACCGCCATACCCCTGCTCTCCTGGCCGGCGAGGAGGGGCTGATGATCGAGCAAGACGCGGGCCGTCCCAGCCCGGACCAGAACCCGTTGTTCGGCATCTGCCACCTCGCGCCGGCCGTGGGGCGCCTGCGCCTCCACGCCGGTCTGATGGGCGCGGGCAAGTCGGCGCTGGCGATCCAGGTGGGCTTCCACCGGCGCCAGGCGGGCCGTCCCGGCCTGATCTTCACGTCCGCGGACCGCGCGGGGTCCGGCACCCTGTCCTCCCGGCTCGGGCTGTCGGTCTCGGCCCGCGAGTTCACTGAGGACACCGACTTCGTCGCGACGATCGGTGAGGCGCTGCCGCCGCGCGGCTTCGTCATCGTGGACGAGGCGCAGTTCCTCACACCCGCCCAGGTCGACGAGCTCGCGCTGCTCGTGGACGAGATGGCCGTGGACGTGGACTGCTTCGGGCTGCTCACGGCCTTCGACTCGCACATGTTCCCCGGCTCCCAGCGGCTCGTCGAGCTCGCCGACGACATCCTCGACCTCGTCGAGGTGCTGTGCTGGTGCGGGCAGGCGGGTCGGGTCAACGCGCGCATCGAGGACGGCGCCGTCATCCGGTCCGGCTCACAGGTGGCGGTCGGCGACCTGGGCGGTGGCGCAGGCGCGACCTATCGCGTGCTGTGCCGACGGCACTGGCGCGAGGGAGAGCCCGGTCCCGGCGTCCTGTGACGCGATGTGACCTGCACCACCGACCCCCGAGTGGGGGGCCTGCGGGGTTCGGGTTAGGTTGGGGCCACCAGGGCGAGCACCGACGGCTCGTGACCAGAGGGTTGTCAAAGGGGACGATCGATGACGACGTACGTGTACGACTTCGAGCACGGTGACAAGGACCAGAAGGATCTGCTCGGGGGCAAGGGTGCCAACCTCGCCGAGATGACCAAGCTCGGTCTGCCGGTGCCGCCGGGCTTCACCATCACCACCGAGGCCTGCCGCGCCTACCTCGAGCAGGGCCAGGCCCCCGCGGAGCTGGGGGTCCAGGTCACCAAGGAGCTGCGGCTCCTCGAGCAGAAGATGGGTCGCCGGCTGGGCAACGCCGACGACCCTCTGCTCGTGTCGGTGCGGTCCGGGGCCAAGTTCTCGATGCCGGGCATGATGGAGACGGTCCTCAACATCGGTCTCAACGACGACTCCGTGGAGGGGCTCGGCCGCATCGGCGGCGACGAGCGGTTCGCCTGGGACTCCTACCGCCGGCTGATCCAGATGTTCGGCGCCACCGTCATGCACATCGAGTCGCGCCGGTTCGCCGACGCCCTCGACGCCAAGAAGGACCAGCACGGCGCCAAGACCGACCCCGAGCTCGGTGTCGAGGCGCTCCGGGAGCTGGTCGGCGAGTACAAGCAGATCGTCCGCGACGAGACCGGACGCGACTTCCCCCAGTGGCCCCGCGAGCAGCTGGACATGGCCATCATCGCCGTGTTCAAGTCCTGGAACACCGAGCGCGCCCGGCTCTACCGCCGCCGGGAGCGCATCCCGCACGACCTCGGCACCGCCGTCAACGTCTGCACCATGGTCTTCGGCAACATGGGCGACACCTCCGGCACCGGCGTGGCGTTCACCCGCGACCCCTCCACCGGCCACTCGGGCCACTACGGCGACTACCTGATCAACGCCCAGGGCGAGGACGTCGTCGCCGGCATCCGCAACACGATGTCCTTGGCGGACATGGGCACCCACCACCCCGAGCCCTTCAAGCAGCTCGAGCAGAACCTGCACCTGCTCGAGACGCACTACCGCGACCTGTGCGACGTCGAGTTCACGGTCGAGCGGGGCAAGCTGTGGATGCTGCAGACCCGCGTCGGCAAGCGGACCGCCAACGCGGCCTTCCGGATCGCCAGTCAGCTGGTCGACGAGCAGCTCATCACGATGAACGAGGCCCTCGAGCGGGTCACCGGCGAGCAGCTCGTCCAGCTGATGTTCCCGCAGCTCGACCCCGACGGGGACCGGACCCTGCTCGCCCGGGGCATGGCGGCCTCGCCCGGCGCCGCGGTCGGCACGATCGTCTTCGACTCGGCGGCCGCCGTCGCCAAGGCCGCAGAAGGGGAGCAGGTCCTGCTCGTCCGTCGCGAGACCAACCCCGACGACCTGTCGGGCATGATCGCCTCCGTGGGCGTCCTGACGGCCCGCGGCGGCAAGACCTCGCACGCGGCCGTGGTCGCCCGGGGAATGGGCCGCACCTGCGTCTGCGGGGCCGAGGAGCTCCAGATCGACGCCAACGCCAAGACCCTGGTGGTCGGGGACCAAACCTTCGGCGAGGGCGACTGGCTGTCCATCGACGGCGCCACGGGCGAGGTCTTCGACGGCCGGCTCGAGGTCGTCCCCAGCCCCGTCATGCGTTACCTCGAGCACGGGATCGAGCGCGGCGTCGAGGGGCTGGACGACGAGACCACCGAGCTCGTCAAGGCCGTCGACCGATTGCTGAGGCACGCCGACAAGGTGCGCCGCCTCGACGTCCGCACCAACGCCGACACGGCCGAGGACTCCCGGCGCGCACGCCAGCTCGGGGCCCAGGGCATCGGCCTGTGCCGGACCGAGCACATGTTCCTCGGCGATCGCCGGGTACTCATCGAGCGGATGATCCTCGCCACGTCCGACGAGGACAAGCAGTCGGCGCTCGACGCGCTCCTGCCGCTCCAGCGCCAGGACTTCGTCGAGATGCTCGAGGCCATGGACGGGCTCCCGATGACCGTGCGCCTGCTCGACCCGCCGCTGCACGAGTTCCTGCCCGACCTGACGGAGCTGTCCGTCAAGGTGGCGGTGGCCGAGGCCAAGGCCGAGACCGACCCCCACGACGTCGAGCTGCTGGCCGCCGTGCGCAAGCAGCACGAGTCCAACCCCATGCTCGGCCTGCGCGGCGTCCGCCTCGGCCTCACCGTCAAGGGCCTGTTCGCGCTGCAGGTGCGCGCGCTCGCCGAGGCCGCCGCCATCCGCAAGCAGGCGGGCGGCGACCCCCGGCCGGAAGTCATGGTCCCCCTGGTGGGCTCGATCAACGAGCTCGACCTGATCCGTGACGAGGCCGAGCGGATCATCGCCGAGGTCGCCGAGCAGCAGGGGGTGCAGCTGCAGATGCCCATCGGCACGATGATCGAGCTGCCCCGCGCGGCGCTCACGGCCGAGCGCATCGCCGAGTCCGCCGACTTCTTCTCGTTCGGGACCAACGACCTGACCCAGACGACCTGGGGCTTCTCGCGCGACGACGTCGAGGCGGCCTTCTTCACCAACTACATGGACAAGGGCGTCTTCACGGTGTCGCCCTTCGAGACGATCGACCGCACGGGCGTCGGCCGCCTCGTCCAGCTCGGTGCCGAGGGTGGCCGCGCCGGCAATCCCCGCATCCACCTCGGTGTCTGCGGCGAGCACGGTGGCGACCCCGCGTCGATCCACTTCTTCGACTCCGTCGGCCTGGACTACGTGTCCTGCTCGCCCTTCCGCGTGCCGGTCGCCCGGCTCGAGGCCGGGCGCGCGACGGTCGGGGACAGCGACGCCACCGCCTGACTCTGCGGTATGACGTGCGCGTCGGCCCCGGCACCGTCCGGGACCGGCGCGCACGTCCGTCATATCGACCCGTCCCAGCAACGCGGCTCGCATCGCCATCAGGACGCCGGACGTCCGCATCCCGTGCCAGGCTGGGCCCATGAACCTTCGTTGGTACACCCTGGTCATCGACTGCCACGACATCGCTGCGCAGGCCCGCTGGTGGGCCGAGGTGCTCGACTGGCACATCGTCTACGAGGATGGGCACGAGGTCGCCGTCATCCCCCGCGACATGACGGACGAGCCCATCGCCGCCGATCGGTGGGCCTCCACCCCACCCGGCCTGGTGTTCGTCCCGGTGTCCGAGTCCAAGGCGGTCAAGAACCGTCTCCACATCGACCTCGCGCCCCACGTCGACGACGACCGTGAGGCGCAGATCGACCGGCTGGTGGCGCTCGGGGCTCGCCGGGTGGACGTGGGTCAGGACCGCACGGACGTGACCTGGGAGGTCCTCGCAGACCCGGAGGGCAACGAGTTCTGCGTGCTGTCCTCGCGGGACCGCTGAGCGCGACCCGTCAACCGGTCACTCGGGCTTCGCGCCGAACATGATGTCGTCCCAGCTGGGGACGGACGGGCGACCGGCCTTGCGGCGCGTCTGGGCACGCCGCTGCGAGCGGTTGCCCGGGGGTGTGGCCCCGCCCGCCTGCGCAGGCTCGGTGCGGTCGGGACCTGCCTGGTCGGACGCTGCCTGGGCGGCCTCGCGCTGGTCGGGCTCCGACGTCTCGGGCGTCTCGGGCTCGGCCGCCCTGGAGCTGGTCCCGCTCGTGTGGTCGGCCAGCGACCTGGACTCGTCGTCACCATGGTCCAGGTCGGGCAGGGCTACCTGACCCGGCACGCGAGGGTGCGGCCGCGGAGCGGTGTCAGGTGCCTCGGTCTCGGGCTCCTCGGCGGCGGGCTCCTCGGCATCGGGGGCGAGCTCGTCGCTGGAGCCGTCAGGTCGCAGCGCCGCGGGGTTCACGGGGCCACCCTGGGGCAGGGCGGGCTCGTCGGGCGAGGGCCGCGAGGACTCGCCCTCGCGGTCGGCGATGACTTCGTCGACGACGGCGTCCAGCTCGCCCACGGACCCCGCGGACAGGGCCGCGGCGATCTCCTCGCGGTCCAGGGGCACCGTGGCCTCGGGGGTCGGCCCAGCCTCCGACGGCGCAGCCGGCGCGGACTCGGCCGGCCCCGTCTCCGGCTGCGCGGTGGACCGGGCACCGCGCCGGCGCGCACGTCCGCGTCGCGGCGCGCGCTCGACGGACGTCTGCTCAGCGGGAGACTGCTCGACGGGAACCTGCTCAGCGGGCGACTGGTCGGGGGCCTGCTCGACCTCCGCGGCCATCAGCGGCTCCTGCGTCGGCACGGCGCGCGCTGGCCTCGCCGGGACGCGTCGACGACGAGCGCGGCTGCGCTCCCGCATCGAGTCGACGAGGTCGCTGTCCTCGTCGTCATCGTGCTGGCGGCGGGTCCGCGCGGGCTCGGGAGCCGTGATGGGGCGCAGGTCGTCACCGCCGTCGTCGCTCTGCTGGGGGGAGTGGATCCCGCCCTCGGACTCGACGTCGTAGACGCGGGGCGTGGCGGTGAGCGGCACCAGCGGAGCCGGGCCCGTGGTGCTCGGTGCGTCATCGCCGGTCAGCCAGCGCGCCTCGTCGTCGATCGGCTCCACGGCGCGGGTGCCGAGATCGAAGTGCCACCGCGCCTCGCGCAGCCGCCCACCGGCGGCGAACGTCAGGGCCAGCGTCCACGGCGAGTCGGCGCCGCGCCACGCGTCCCAGGACGCGCTCGTGGGGTCGACACCCCGCTCGGTCAGGCGGTCGGCCACGCGGCTCGCCAGCAAGGGGGACGGCTGGCCGCCCGGGGACCGCAGCCGCACCGACGTCGCCAGCCCGGCGACGTGCTCCCGCTCGGCGATGATCGGCCCCTCGTAACGGGCGATCCGCTCCAGGGACCATCCCGTGAGCTCGGCCACCTCGTCGGCCGAGGCACCAGCGCGGATGAGGGCCTGGACCTGGCGAGGGCCGGCGGACGGGGCGGCGGCACCCCCCTCCGCGGGGCGGGGACGCTCGTGGCGCACGGCCGATCGCAGCGCCGAGTCGAGCGGGACCCGGTAGCGGGCGCCGTCGTCGGTCGCGAGCAGCAGATGCACGCCGTCGTCCGCGATCCCGACCAACCGCAGGTCCTGCACGCTCATGAAGTCTCCGTCCTACCGCTAGCAGGCCCGGCGCGGGGGTGCCCAGCACATGCCCAGTACACGTCGACCCTAGGTTTTCACGGAACCAGGCGTCCACCAACCGACCACGCCGACCGGCCACGCCGACCGACGCAGCCGGCCCCACCCGCTCCTCCCCGGCGTCGTGGGCAAGGGATGCGGGGCGGGGACGGCTCGGCCACTAGGCTGCTCTGGACATGGTGACCTCCTACCCCCAAGCTCTGCTGGGCCTCGACCTCGTCGGCGTCTTCGCCTTCGCCCTGTCCGGGGGCCTCGTCGGTGTCCGCAAGGGGCTCGACATCTTCGGCGTGCTCGTGCTGGCCTGCGTGACCGCGCTGGGGGGAGGGGGTGCTGCGCGACGTCGTCCTGGACGTCCGCCCGGTCGGTCTCACCGACTGGCGCCTCGTGCTGGCGGCGGTGATCGCCGGGCTGGTCGCCTTCGGCTACGCCCACGTGGTGCAACGCCTGTCCAAGCTGGTCCTGACCTTCGACGCCTTGGGGCTCGCGACCTTTGCGATCGCCGGGACGGTCAAGGCGCTCAGCCTCGACGCGCCCGCCCTCGAGTCCGTCCTCATCGGCTTGATGACCGCGGTGGGCGGCGGCATGGTGCGCGACGTCCTCGCCGGGGTCGTGCCGGAGGTGCTGCGCACCCAGCTGTATGCCGTGCCCGCCCTCGCCGGCAGCGCCCTGCTCGTGGCCCTGACCTCCCTGGACGTGACCGGGCCGGTGCCGAGCATCGTCTGCGCAGGCTTCGTCTTCGCCGTCCGGATGGCCGCGCTGCGGTGGCACTGGTCGGCACCCCGATCCCCGAGGAGTCTCCCGTGACCGCACGACCCGAGCAGGCCCGCGAGGACGTCGACCCGTCCGACGGCACCCGCGGCCCCTCCGTCCCCAGCGCCCCCAGCGACCCTTACGACCCTTACGACGCAGTGCTCGTCCTGTCCTTCGGTGGCCCCGAGCGCCCCGAGGACGTGCTGCCCTTCCTGAGGCAGGTCACGGCCGGACGGGGCATCCCCGACGAGCGTCTGGCCGTGGTGGGGCAGCACTACTACGACCGCGGGGGACGCAGCCCCGTCAACGACCTCGGCCGCGCGCTCGTCGCCGCGCTGCACGACGAGCTGGGGCGTCGCGGCACCGAGCTGCCCGTCGTACTGGGCAACCGCAACTGGTCGCCCTGGCTCGACGACGCCCTGCGGTCCCTGCACGACGGCGGGGCGCGCCGGGTCGTGACGGTGGTGACGAGCGCCTTCTCGTCATACTCCTCCTGCCGGCAGTATCGCGAGAACCTGTCGGACGCCGTGGACGCCCTCGGCGCCGAGGGTCGCGAGCTGGTCGTCGACAAGGTGCGCGTCTACGCCACCCACCCCGGCTTCGCCCGCACCATGGCCGGCCTCGCGGCCGACACCGCCGCCGGGCTGCCGCGCGAGGTGCTCCCCTCGACCCGCATGGTCCACGTGACGCACTCCATCCCGCTGTGGATGCAGGAGTCCTCCGGGCCGAAGGACGCGCCTGACGTGTCCTACCGCCACCAGCACGAGCAGCTCGCCGCGCTGGTCGACGCCACCGTCGAGCAGCGCCTCGGCGTCCCGCTGCCCAGCACGCTGGCCTATTGCTCGCGCTCCGGCCCGCCCTCTCAGCCATGGCTCGAGCCCGACATCAACGAGCACCTCGCGGACCTCGCCGGCGAGGGGGTCTCGGACGTGGTCGTGGCCCCGATCGGCTTCGTGTCGGACCACATGGAGGTCGTCTACGACCTCGACACGGAGGCCGCGGCCACGGCCGCCGCCCTCGGGCTGCGGCTGCACCGCGTGCCCACGGTGGGCACGCACCCGGACTTCGTGGCCGGTCTGGCCGACCTGGTGCTGGAGCGAGCGGCCGAGGCCCGTGGCGAGGTCGTCGAGCGGGCGGCGGTGCCCCCGGGCGCCTTGTGGTCGACCTGCCCGGCGGGGTGCTGCGCGGGGCGCGAGGACCGGCCGGCCCTCTGCGGGGGCTGAGCGCGGGCCGGTGCCAGAATGGGTTCATGTCGCAGACCCCGCAGCCACCCGCCGGCATCGACCTGCTCGCTCTGGAGTCGCTGGCCCTCGACGTCGCCCGCACCTGCGCCCGCCTGATCGTCGACGAACGACCCCGCGACCTGGGGGTCGCGGCCACCAAGTCCAGCCGCACCGACGTCGTCACGATCATGGACCGGCGCTCCGAGGATCTGGCCCGCGAGCTGCTCGGCCGGGCCCGTCCGGACGACGGGTTCCACGGCGAGGAGAGCAGCCGCGTGGCGACCACCTCGGGCATCACCTGGGTCGTCGACCCGATCGACGGGACGGTCAACTACCTCTACGACATACCCGCGTATGCCGTCTCCGTGGCCGCCGTGGTGGGCGACCCAGCCGTCCCCGGGGCCTGGGCCCCGGTCGCCGCGGCGGTGGTGGACGCGGCGCGCGGCGATGCCTACGTCGCGCGGCGCGGGGGCGGCGCGCGCCTGCTGCGGACCGACCCCCGGCGACCCGAGGCGGGGCACGAGGAGCAGCCGCTCGCCTGCGCGGCGACGGACGACCTCGGCGGGGCGCTGTGCGGCACGGGCTTCGGCTACGACGCGGACGTGCGGGCGGAGCAGGGGCGCGTCGTCGCGGGGGTGCTGCCGCAGGTCCGCGACGTCCGCCGCGGCGGGAGCGCGGCGCTCGACCTGTGCTGGGTCGCCGAGGGACGCCTCGACGTCTACTACGAGCAAGGGCTGCACGAGTGGGACCTCGCCGGGGCCTGGCTCGTCGTCACCGAGGCCGGGGGCCAGGTGCTGGGGCTGCGCGGCTCCGCCCCGGCAGACCCCTTCACCGTCGCGGGCCCGCCCGCGCTGACCGGCATGCTCGTGCCGGTGCTGGAGGGGCTGGTCGCGCCGTCCTGAGCCCCGCCAGAGCGCCGGTCAGGGGGGCGCCCAGAGTGCCGGTCAGGGGACCGATCAGAGCGTCGGTCAGAGGGCCGACCCAGGCCGACCCTCTCCCGAGATGCAGCCGATCTCGATTTCGGGCACAATGCGCCGCGAGCCCGGGCACAAAACCGACCAGCGATGCGTTGGACCCGGCGCACCGTCGGGGGAGGTCCCCGCCGAGAGCTGCATGGAGAGGGCCCACATGGCAACTGACTACGACGCACCGCGCAAGACCGACGACGACCTCTCCGAGGACTCCATCGAGGAGCTCAAGGCTCGTCGCGGCGACACCGCCTCGTCGAGCGTGGACGTCGACGAGACCGAGCAGGCCGAGGGCTTCGAGCTGCCCGGGGCGGACCTGTCCGGCGAGGAGCTCTCCGTGCGTGTGCTCCCGCGCCAGGCCGACGAGTTCACCTGCAGCCGTTGTTTCCTCGTGCACCACCGCAGCCAGCTCGCCAAGGAGGTCGGCGGCCAGCCGGTCTGCCGTGAGTGCGCCTGACGAGATCGAGGTGCTGCTGCTCCGGCTCGACCCGGAGCTGGCGCCCCCGGCATACGCCCACCACGACGACGCCGGTGCCGACCTGCGCGCCCGCGAGGACCACGTCCTCGGCCCGGGGGAGCGGTGCCTGGTCCCGACCGGGGTCGCGGTCGCGATCCCGCAGGGGTATGCCGGCTTCGTCCACCCGAGGTCGGGGCTGGCCGCACGGCACGGGGTGACGATCGTCAACGCGCCCGGCACGGTGGACGCGGGCTACCGGGGCGAGATCCTCGTCAACCTGCTCAACACCGATCACGAGCACGCGGTCCGGATCAGCCGCGGCGATCGCATCGCCCAGCTCGTCCTCCAGCGCGTCTCCCGCGCCAGGTTCCGGACAGTAGACTCGCTGCCGGAGTCCGTCCGCGGAGTCACCGGGCACGGGGCCAGCGGACGCGCCTGACGACCCACGCCCCACCACCTGAAGGACACCGATCCCGTGGCTCTCTTCCGCCGAGGCAAGGCCGGCAAGGCCGACGTCGACAGCACCGCCGCCGACACCACGACGCAGGCCCCCGCCCCGCAGCCGGCCAAGGAGCAGGGTCCCTACGACCGCACCGAGGTCAGCGAGCTCGGCGAGCGGCTGGACCTCGGGTCGCTGTGGGTCCCCGGGATCACCGGCATGGAGCTGCGGCTCGAGCTCGACCAGCAGACCGGGGACGTCGTGGCGGTGAGCTGCCACCTGGCGGGCTCGGCCCTGCAGCTGCAGGCCTTCGCCGCGCCGCGGACCCTCGGCATCTGGGACGACATCCGCGACGAGATCGCGGCCGGCATCCAGGGGCAGGGCGGCGCGGCCGAGACGCGCGACGGCAGGTTCGGCACCGAGCTGGCGGTCCAGATGCCCACCGGCCCCGGCAGCTTCGCCCCGGCGCGCTTCCTCGGCGTCGACGGCTCTCGCTGGTTCCTGCGGGGGTTCCTGTCAGGCCCGGCCGCGGAGGACGACCAGCAGGCGGCCGAGCTGCTGCAGGTCTTTGCCGATGTGGTGGTGGTGCGCGGCGACCAGGCGATGGCGCCCCGGGAGCTGCTGCCCCTGACCCTGCCCGAGGGAGCCCAGCCGGGCTTCGACGAGGCCGGTCAGGACGGTCTGGACAGGCACGACGGGCACGACGACGCGCGGCACCGGTCCGCTCGTGGGACCGACGACCTCCAGCCCTTCGAGCGCGGGCCCGAGATCACTGAGATCCGCTGATGGCCACGCGCGCCGACCGCCGAGGCGGCTTCCTGCGCCGAGCGCTGCACCGGATGGTGCGACCGGCGGAGGAGATCGAGGACCACGAGCTTCGCTCGGACTCCGACCGGCTCGGCGTGACCTGCATCGCCGATCTCGTCGACCGCGAGATCGCCACGGTCTCCGGCGCGGTCCGGTCCACGACCCTGAGCCCCGAGGGCACGGTGCCCGCGCTCAAGGCCGAGATCTACGACGGCTCCCAGCCCCTCCAGCTCATCTGGCTCGGCCGGCGCCGCATCGCGGGCGTCCGTCCCGGCACCTACCTCACCGCCCACGGGCGCGTCTGCCGGGTCGAGGGCGTCCCCACCATCTACAACCCCCGCTACGAGCTGCTGCCCGGGCGGGGCACGCCCACCGCCGGGGGACGGTGACCGTGTCCGCCGACGTCGAGACGGTCGAGCATCTGATTCGCGCGCGGCTGGCCACCGCCGTCGGGGGCCTGCGGGGGTCGATCGAGGCCGCGCTGCCCACGATCGCCTTCGTCGTCGTGTGGCTGGTGACGAGCGACGTACGCACCGCGGTGATCGCCTCGCTCGTCCCCGTGGCCGTCCTGCTCCTGGCGCGGCTCGTCCAGCGGCAGACGCCCCAGTACGTCCTGTCCAGCCTGGTCGCGACCGCGCTCGCGGCGTTCTTCGCGCTCCGGTCGGGGCGGGCCGAGGACGCCTTCCTGCCCGGCATGGCGCTCAGCGCCGCCTACCTCGCCGGGACGCTCCTGTCGATCCTCGGACGGGTGCCGGCCGTCGGCTTCCTCGTGGCCATCGGCGACCCGGGCTACCGCGAGGACCCGCTCGGGTGGCGGCGCAACGAGCCGCTTGTGCGGGTGAGCGCCCGCCTGACCTGGGTGCTCGTGTGCTTGTTCGCGCTCCGACTGCTCGTGATGGTCCCGCTCTACCTCGCCGGTCAGGTCGCCGCCCTCGGCGTCGCCAAGATCGCCCTGGGGTGGCCCGCCTACCTCGCCGCGATCGCCGTGATGGGCCTCATCCTGGTCAAGGGAGCCACCCCGGTGGAGCGCGAGGAGCTGGGGCACGAGGCGGACCGGCAGCTCTGAGCTGAGGTCCGGGTGTGTCGAGCGCGAGGCGGCGGACACCATACGACCTGAGCCCAGTGCCGCCGACGCACCTACCCCCGGTAGTCACATCGACCGGCCTTCGTCCCCCAGGCTGATGCCCCTACCCCCGGTAGTCACATCGACCGGGGGTAGGTCAGTCCTCGTCGTCCTCGGCGTGGTCGACCTCGGCGCGGGGCTTGCGGTGACCGGGGGAGAGCAGGTCCTCGAGGCGGTCCTCGACCTCCTGCACGGTCAGGAACAACAACTCGTCCCCGGCCTCGACCGAGTCGTCCCGGGTGGGGGCGATCGGCAGCCCGTCCCGGATGATCCCCACCAGCGCCGTGTCCCGGGGCAGATCGACGTCGCCGACGCGGCTGCCGGCATACGGGCTGTCCGGGGGGAGGGTGATCTCCACCATCGTGGCCCCGCCCTTCTGGAAGGTGAAGATCTGCACGAGGTCGCCGATGCTCACGGCCTCCTCGACCAGGGCGGTCATCAGGCGCGGCGTCGAGACGGCCACGTCCACGCCCCACGACTCGTCGAACATCCACTCGTTGCGCGGGTTGTTGACGCGAGCCACGGTGCGAGGCACGCCGAACTCGGTCTTGGCGAGCAGCGACACGACCAGGTTGGCCTTGTCGTCGCCGGTCGCCGCCACCACGACGTCGCAGTCCGCGAGCCCCGCCTCGGTCAGCGAGGTGATCTCGCACGCGTCCGCCAGCAGCCAGGAGGCCTCAGGGACGCGGCTGGCCTGCACGTCGTCGGCGTCCTTGTCGACGAGCAGGACCTGGTGGCCGTTGTGGAGCAGCTCTCGGGCGATGGACCGACCCACGGACCCGGCTCCGGCGATGACGACTCGCATGGACTGGCTGACCTCACTCCGTGGGCGGCGCGGCGGCGAGCACGCGCTCGATGGCTGGGATGTCCTCGGTGGTCGACAGGACCCGGACGATGTCGCCCTCCTGCAGCACCGTGTCCGGGCCCGGGAGCATCCCGACACCGAGACGGCTGAGGTAGGCCACGCGCGCCCCGGTGGCGGACTCGACCGTCGACAGCCGCAGGCCGACCCAGCTGCGGTCGATGGCGACCTCGCTGAGGGCGACCTGGCCGCTCGGGTCGATGAACTCCGGCACGGAGCCCTGGGGCATGAGGCGGCGGACGACCCGGTCGACGGTCCACTGGACGGTGGCGACGGTCGGGATCCCGAGCCGTTGGTAGATCTCGGCGCGGCGGGGGTCGTAGATGCGGGCCACCACGTGCTCGACGCCGAACGTCTCGCGGGCCACGCGGGCGGCGAGGAT
This sequence comes from Arsenicicoccus cauae, assembly GCF_043162025.1. Classification (NCBI taxonomy): domain Bacteria; kingdom Bacillati; phylum Actinomycetota; class Actinomycetes; order Micrococcales; family Intrasporangiaceae; genus Arsenicicoccus; species Arsenicicoccus cauae. The sequence continues at coordinate 2,425,427 of NZ_CP171001.1, forward strand.
GTTGGAGTTGTCGCCGTTGCTGACGGCCGCGAAGGCGTAGGCCGACTCGATGCCGGCTTCTTTGAGCGTGTCCCGGTCGAAGCCGATGCCCTTGACCCGGCGGCCCTCGAACCCGCGTCCCAGCCGGCGGAAGGCCGCGGCGTTCTGGTCCACCACGGCCACGTCGTGGCCGCGCTCCTCGAGGCTCAGCGCCAGCGTCGATCCGACTCGGCCGCAGCCCATGATCACGAAGTGCACGGTGAGAACGCTACACCGGGCGCGCCCACCGTCCTCGGCCGCGCCACCGGTGGCGCTCGCCGGGAATACAGTGGGCGTCGTGTCAGATCTAGGTCGTGCGCTCAAGCGCGTCGTCGTCGGTCCCGCCATGAGGTCGGACAAGCTGGGGGAGACCCTCCTGCCCAAGCGTCTGGCGCTCCCGATCTTCGCCAGCGACGCCCTGTCGTCGGTGGCCTACGCCCCGGACGAGATCTTTCTGACGCTCGCGCTCGCCGGCGGGGCGTTCGCCACGACCCACTCCTGGCAGATCGGTCTCGGCGTCGTCTTCGTCATGGTCGTCGTGGTGATGTCCTACCGCCAGAACGTCCATGCCTACCCGAGCGGCGGCGGGGACTACGAGGTCGCCAACGAGAACCTCGGCCCGTGGGCGGGTCTCGGCGTGGCGAGCGCCCTGCTCGTGGACTACGTCCTGACGGTGGCCGTGTCGATCTCGTCCGGCGTCCAGAACGCCACCGCCGCCATACCCGCCCTCGACGGGCACGAGATGCCGGTCGCCGTGGCCCTCATCGTCCTGCTGACGGCGATGAACCTGCGCGGGGTCCGCGAGTCCGGCAAGGCCTTCGCCATCCCCGTCTACGCCTTCATGCTGTCCATCATCGGCATGGCGGTGTGGGGCATGGTGCGCTCGGCGAGCGGGTCGCTGCCGCAGGCCGAGAGCGCGAGGTTCGAGCTGCTGCCCGAGCACGGCTACGAGGGGCTCACCGGCATCGCCCTGGTCTTCCTGCTGCTGCGGGCCTTCAGCTCCGGGTGCGCCGCCCTGACCGGCGTCGAGGCGATCTCCAACGGGGTCCCGGCGTTCGAGAAGCCCAAGTCGCGCAACGCGGCGACCACGCTGCTGCTCATGGGCGCCTTGTCGGTGACGATGCTCATGTCGATCGTCTACCTCGCCATCCAGACGGGGGTGAAGTATGCCGAGAACCCGCAGGAGCAGCTGCTCCTCGACGGCCGGCACGTGGGCCCCGGCTACGTCCAGCACACGATCATCGGTCAGCTCTCGCTCGCGGTCTTCGACAACTTCCCCCTCGGCGTCGTGGTGGTCTCGGCCGTCACCGGCCTCATCCTGGTCCTGGCCGCCAACACCGCCTTCAACGGCTTCCCGGTCCTCGGGTCGATCCTCGCCAAGGACGGCTACCTGCCCCGCCAGCTGCACAACCGGGGCGACCGGCTGGCCTACTCCAACGGCATCATGATCCTGGCGGCCGCCGCGATCGTGCTGGTGATCATCTTCGACGCCGAGGTCACCAAGCTGATCCAGCTCTACATCGTCGGGGTGTTCGTGTCCTTCACCCTGAGCCAGGTGGGGATGATCCGGCACTGGAACCGCCTGCTGCGCGACGGCGACGGCGACGCCAGGCAGCGTCGGCAGCACCGCACGAGCCGCGTCGTCAACTATGTCGGCGCGTTCATGTCCGGCTCCGTGCTCATGGTCGTCCTGGTCACCAAGTTCGCGGCCGGCGCCAAGTACGCCATCCTCGCGATGCTGGTGCTCTTCGTCATGATGAAGGCGATCCGCCGGCACTACTCGCACGTCAGCCACGAGCTCGCCGTCCCCGAGGACGACACCCTGGAGGGTCGCCTGCCCTCGCGCGTGCACGCCGTCGTGCTGGTCTCCAAGGTCCACAAGCCGACGCTGCGGGCCCTCGCCTACGCCCGTGCCTCCCGTCCCTCGACCCTCGAGGCGATCACCGTGGCCGTCGACCCCGAGGAGGGCGAGCGCCTGCAGGAGGAGTGGCTGCGCCGCGGGATCCCGGTGCCGCTCAAGGTGCTCGACTCGCCCTACCGCGAGATCACCCGCCCGGTGCTCGGCTACATCGCCTCGATCCGACGCACCTCGCCGCGCGACCTGGTCATGGTCTTCGTCCCGGAGTACGTCCTCGGCCGGTGGTGGGAGTCGATCCTGCACAACCAGAGCGCGTTCCGCATCAAGAGCCGGCTGCTGTTCATGCCCGGCGTGATGATGACCAGCGTCCCCTACCAGCTCCGCTCGTCCGACGACCTGCGCGACGAGCTCGACGCGGCGACCGCCGCCCAGGACCGCGGCCGCGGCCTGGTCCACGCCGAGGAAGGCCCCACCCCGTGAGCGGACCCCACCGCACCCCCAAGAGCTCGTCCGGTCGCCCCGGCAGGACCACCGGTCACGGTCGGGGGCGCGGACCCCGGACCTCGCCCGCCCGCGAGCGCCGCGTCAAGGGGGAGTCGCTGGTCGGCACGGAGGCCGAGCTCGAGGTCGGCAACGTCGGCCACGGTGGCTTCTGCGTCGGGCGCCTCGACGGCCGCGTCGTCTTCGTCCGACACAGCCTGCCGGGGGAGCGCGTGCGCGTCCGGATCACCGAAGGCGGCACGGGCGACCGCTTCCTGCGGGCGGACGCCGTCGAGGTGCTGGTCGCCTCGCCGCACCGGGTCGAGCCACCCTGCCCGTATGCCGGGCCCGGTCGCTGTGGCGGCTGCGACTGGCAGCACGCGTCCCTGCCGCACCAGCGCGAGCTCAAGGCCGCCGTCGTCCGCGAGCAGCTGGACCGCCTCGCCGGCCTCGACGTGGAGGGCCTGGTCGTGGAGCCGGTGGAGGGCACGGGCGCCGACGACGGGCTGGGCTGGCGCACGCGGGTCGAGTTCGCCGTCACCGCCGAGGGTCGCGCGGGGCTGCGCCGGCACCGCTCGCACGAGGTCGAGGTCGTCGACGACTGCCTGATCGCGACCCGCCCGGTCATCGACAGCGGCGTGCTCGCCACCTCGTGGGACGGCTGCTCGGGCGTCGACGTCGTGGACGCCTCGGGCCTCGAGGAGGCGGTGCTCGTGCCGCTGCACGCCGACGGGACCGCCGGCGCCGACCCGACGGCGCTCGAGCTGGTCGGCTTCGAGGACTGGGAGCACGGCTTCGAGGTCTCGGCGCGCGGCTTCTGGCAGGTCCACCCTGGCGCCGCCGCGACCTTCCTCGCAGAGGTGGTGGAGCTGCTCGACCCCGTCGAGGGCGAGCACGCGCTCGACCTCTACTGCGGCGTGGGGCTGTTCGCCGCGGGGCTCAGCGATGCGGTGGGGGAGTCGGGGCACGTCCTGGCCGTCGAGGCCGATGCCAAAGCCGTGGACCACGCGCTCGACAACCTCGCCGAGCACGCGAACGTCGAGGTGCGGCAGGGCCGCGTCGACGCGGTGCTGGGGCAGGCGGCGCGCGGCGGCATACGGGCCGACGTGGTGGTCCTGGACCCGCCACGGTCGGGGGCGGGTCGACGGGTGATGGGGCAGATCACCCAGCTGGGGCCGCGGGCCGTCGCGTACGTCGCGTGCGACCCCTCCGCCCTGGCGCGCGACCTCGCCGTCGCCGAGGAGCTCGGCTACCTCCTGACCGACCTGCGGGCCTTCGACGCGTTCCCGATGACCAGCCACGTCGAGTGCATCGCCCTGCTCGAGCCGGCCGGGGAGGCAGCGGACGCCGAGGTCGACGAGGACGCCGAGGGCGAGGAGGGCGACGAGGACGAGGAGACGGCTCGCCGAGCCCCCTGACCAGCGCCCCTGGACCACCCTGCCCTCGCCCCGGCGGCGTGGGTGGGGGACAATCAGCGGGAGCACCACCCCGCGTACGACAGGTGTCTTGACGTCAAGACACCGCCGTGAGATCGTTGTCTCGACGTCGAGACAATCACCCCTCGTGGAAGGAACAGGCGTGAGCCAAGAGAGTGTGAACAGCTTCGGAGCCAAGGACACGCTGGAGGTCGGTGACGCGTCCTACGAGGTCTTTCGCCTCGACAAGGTCGAGGGCAGCCAGACGCTTCCGTACTCCCTGAAGGTGCTGCTGGAGAACCTCCTGCGCACGGAGGACGGCGCCAACATCACCGCCGATCACATCCGGGCCCTCGGCGGCTGGGACGAGAAGGCCGAGCCCGACACCGAGATCCAGTTCACGCCGGCGCGCGTGATCATGCAGGACTTCACGGGCGTGCCCTGCATCGTCGACCTCGCCACGATGCGCGAGGCCGTCGCCGACCTGGGCGGGGACCCCGCTCGCATCAACCCCCTGGCCCCCGCCGAGCTGGTCATCGACCACTCGGTGCAGATCGACTCCGCGGGCAACCCCAGGTCCTTCCAGATCAACCAGGACTTCGAGTACCAGCGCAACAACGAGCGCTACCAGTTCCTGCGCTGGGGCCAGACCGCCTTCGACGACTTCGTGGTGGTCCCCCCGGGCACCGGCATCGTGCACCAGGTCAACATCGAGCGCCTCGCCCGCGTCACGATGTCCCGCGGCGGCCAGGCCTACCCCGACACCTGCGTCGGCACCGACTCGCACACGACGATGGTCAACGGGCTCGGCGTGCTCGGCTGGGGCGTCGGCGGCATCGAGGCCGAGGCGGCCATGCTGGGTCAGCCCGTGTCGATGCTCATCCCGCGCGTCGTCGGCTTCAAGCTCACCGGGTCGATGAACGCCGGGGTCACCGCCACCGACGTCGTCCTGACCATCACCGAGATCCTGCGCAAGCACGGCGTGGTGGGCAAGTTCGTCGAGTTCTACGGCGAGGGCGTGGGCGAGCTGCCCCTTGCCAACCGCGCCACCATCGGCAACATGAGCCCCGAGTTCGGCTCCACCTGCGCGATCTTCCCGATCGACGACGTGACCTTGGACTACCTGCGCCTCACCGGTCGCGACGAGGAGCAGGTCGCCCTCGTCGAGGCCTACGCCAAGCTGCAGGGCATGTGGCTGGACCCCAGCGCGGAGGCGCGTTACAGCGAGCTCGTCGAGCTCGACCTGAGCACCGTGGTGCCGTCGATCGCCGGACCCAAGCGCCCCCAGGACCGCATCGTCCTCACCGAGGCCAAGGAGTCCTTCCGCAAGGTCCTGCCGACCTACGTCAAGAACGCCGAGGGCGGGGACGTCGAGGGCGCGTCCTTCCCGGCCTCGGACGCCCCGGCCCAGGGCAGCGACCCCGAGAGCGGCGGCGCGGCCCCGGCCACCGAGGGCAACGGCTCCTCGCGCCCCTCGCGCAAGGTCTCGGTCACGACCGACAAGGGCACCTTCGAGCTGGACCACGGCCACGTGGCGATCGCCTCGATCACCTCGTGCACCAACACCTCCAACCCGTCGGTCATGATGGCTGCGGCCATGCTGGCCAAGAACGCCAACGAGCGCGGCCTCAAGGCCAAGCCGTGGGTCAAGACCTCCATGGCGCCGGGCTCCCAGGTCGTCACCGGCTACTACGACAAGGCCGGCATGTGGCCGCACCTGGAGGCCCTGGGCTACCACCTCGTCGGCTACGGTTGCGCCACCTGCATCGGCAACTCCGGGCCGCTGGACGACGAGATCAGCCAGGCGATCAACGACAACGACCTGTCGGTGTCCGCGGTCCTGTCGGGCAACCGCAACTTCGAGGGCCGCATCAGCCCGGACGTCAAGATGAACTACCTGGCGTCCCCGCCGCTGGTCATCGCCTACGCCCTCGCCGGCACGATGGACTTCGACTTCGACGCCGAGCCGCTCGGGCAGGACTCCGAGGGCAAGGACGTCTACCTCAAGGACATCTGGCCCTCGCCGGAGGACGTCGAGCGCACGATCAGCGAGTCGATCAGCCGCGACCTCTTCGTCGCCGACTACCAGGACGTCTTCGCCGGGGACGAGCGGTGGCAGGGCCTGCAGACGCCCGAGGGCAAGACCTTCGCGTGGGACCAGGAGTCCACCTACGTTCGCAAGCCGAGCTACTTCGACGGCATGACCATGGAGCTCACCCCGGTCGAGGACATCTCGGGTGCCCGCGTGCTCGCCAAGCTGGGCGACTCGGTCACCACCGACCACATCAGCCCGGCCGGGTCGATCAAGGCCGACAGCCCCGCGGGGACCTACCTCGCGGAGCACGGGGTCGAGCGCAAGGACTTCAACTCCTACGGCTCGCGCCGCGGCAACCACGAGGTCATGGTGCGGGGCACCTTCGCCAACATCCGTCTCAAGAACCTCCTGCTGGACGGCGTCGAGGGCGGCTACACCCGCAACTTCCTCGCGGGCGGCGAGCAGACGACGATCTACGAGGCCTCCGAGGCCTACCAGGAGGCCGGCGTCCCGCTGGTCATCCTCGGTGGCAAGGAGTACGGCTCCGGCTCGTCGCGCGACTGGGCGGCCAAGGGCACGCGCCTGCTGGGCGTCAAGGCGGTCATCACCGAGTCCTACGAGCGCATCCACCGCTCCAACCTCATCGGCATGGGCGTGCTGCCCCTGCAGTTCCCCCAGGGCGAGTCCGCCGACTCCCTGGGCCTGGACGGCACGGAGACCTTCGACATCAGCGGGGTCACCGAGCTCAACGAGGGCCGGACGCCCAAGACCGTGCACGTCACGGCCACCAAGGAGGGCGGCGAGACCGTGGAGTTCGACGCGGTGGTCCGCATCGACACCCCCGGCGAGCGCGACTACTACCTCAACGACGGCATCCTGCAGTACGTCCTGCGGTCCCTCGTCACCGCCTGACGACCACGTCGTCCGGCTGGTCGTGGCCCGGCCCTCCTCGCGGGGGACCGGGCCACGGTCGTATGCCGGACCGCGCCGTCACAGCGGGGGACGGCACGCCAGCCGCAGCTGCCCCAGCCCCGTCCGGGTCGCCGCGACGGCGATCCGGTCACCGGGACCGAACGCCTCGTCCGGCTCGTTCCACACCCACGCGCCGTCGGCCCGCCGCACGGCGAGCAGCCGGACCTGCCCGGCCTGGGAGAGCTGGGACGGCAGCATCCCCACGAGCCCCGCGTCCGGCTCGACCTGCAGCTCGGTCAGCAGCACCACCCGCCGCCCCACGGGGACGATCGTCGAGCGTGGCCGCCCCAGCGCCGCCGCGACGAAGGCGGGCGCCGTCAGCATCGACACCGACCGTGTGGCGCCGAGGCGCAGTCGCCGCTCGACGCGGGTCGCCAGGTCGTCGTCGTAGAGCCGGGTGACGATCCGCAGGTCCTCCCGCGCCGCCCTCGCTACCAGGGAGATCTCGAGGTTGACGGCGTCGTCGTCGGTGAGGGCCATGGCGGCGTCGCAGCGGTGGACGCCGGCCTCCTCCAGGGTCGACGGGTCGCTGGCCTCGCCGATGACGACCGGCACCTTGAGGCGGCGGACCCGGTTGACGCCGTAGGCCTCCTCGTTGCGCTCGACCGCCACCACTGGGATCCCCCGCTCCCGCAGGCCCACGACGACCGCGGTGCCGATCCGGCCGAGCCCGCACACCACCACGTGGTGCCGGGGCCGTCCGCGGACGCTTCCGGTGAGGGTGGCGAGGCGAGAGCTGGTGAGGGCATCGGTCATGACGGCGGTCAGGCCCGAGGCGAGCAGCAGGCCCATCACCTGGATGACGATCGCCGTGAAGCGCACGGTCAGCTCGGCGTCGTCCGGGTCGCCGTAGCCCGTGCCCGTCGCCGTCGTGAACGCGAGGTAGAGGGAGGTCAGCCAGTCCTTGCCCGCGGAGCTGTGGAAGTAGGCCGTGCTCGCGAGGATCACGCCCAGCAGCAGCAGGAGCACGATCCGCTGGCGCCGGTCGAGGAGCCGGGCAGCGCCACCGAGCAGCCCGCGGGTGCGCACCTGCCGGCCGGAGTGCCGGTGCTGGGTGCCGATGACCACGGCGCCCCCGCCGTCGCTCGCGGACTGCCTGCCGTCCCCCACCACGGCCTGGGCTGCCACGGCCTGGGCTGCCACGGCCGGGCCGGGCCCGGCGTCCGGGAGAGGTCCGCGCTCCGGGTCTCCGAGCCGGGCCAGCACCTGCCCCGCGACCGATGCTCTCGGACCCACCACCACGTCGCGGCCGCCGAGGCGCACCGCCTGCACCTGGCCGTCACCGAGGGCCGCGCCGATGAAGGCCGGGGCCGCCAGCTGGGCGGGGGACAGGACGGTGCAGTCGCCGAGCAGGGGGGCGAGCCGCGAGCCGAAGGCCGGGTTGACCACCTCGAGGACGATGGGCACCCCGGCGTCGGCATCCTCGACCGCCAGGGCCGTCCGCGTGGACGCGACCTCATCACGACCGAGGACGATCACGGCGCGGGCCCGGTGCACGCCGGCCTCGCGCAGGGCCCGCTCGTCCGTGCGGGCCGCCTCGACGATCGTCGCGCCCCCGGCCCGCAGCTCCGCCACGACCACCGGGTCGGCCGTCGGCGAGACCACGACGACGGCCGGCGTGCGCGACCGGGTCAGCTCCTCCACCACACGCACCGTCGTGGTCTCGACACCGACGACGATGACGTGCTGGTCCATGCCTCGCATCGTAGGGGCCCCGCCACAGGGTGCCCGCGCCGACAGGGGCGCGCACCGACAGGGGCGCGCACCGACAGGGGCGCGCACCGACAGGGGCTCCTGGGAACGAGCCGGACGTTTCGCCCATACGGGTGCTGACGTGACGGGCGGTTCCGGCATACGGTCACGCCACCCCCAACGAAAGGCTCCGCCATGTCCCGCAGGCTCGCGCTCCCTGGTGCCCTCGTGATCGCCGCCGCAGCGGCCATCACCGCCGGACCCGCCGCCGTCGCCTCGTCCACCCGCGCCGACCAGGGCCCGGCGAGCAGTCGGCCGACGAGCAACCCCGTGCGGACCGCCTCCCGCCCCTCCGCCGGGGTGCAGGACTGCCTCGACCTGTTCTCGGCCGCCCGCAAGAAGGACACGTCCGCCGCCGAGGAGCCGGACGTCACCCGCGGCAGCGGCGCCAGGGCCTACGGCGTCCTCAAGAGCTTCCCCCAGCTGGCCCCCGGCAGCGTCACGGTCCCCGTCGTCTTCCACGTCACGTCCGACCACCTGCTCACCGACGCCGAGCGGGCGCGCTACGAGCGGATGATCGCCGCGCAGATGGACGTCATGAACGCCTCCTACAGCGGGGCGACCGGCGGGGCCGACACCCCCTTCCGCTGGCGACTGGCGGGCATCGACTACACCGTCAACCCCGCGTGGTACACCGTCGTCCCGGGCAAGACCGAGAAGGCCATGAAGGCCGCCCTGCACACGGGCGACTCCCGCACCCTCAACGTCTACACCGGCGACATCGGCGACGGTCTGCTCGGCTGGGCGTACTTCCCCAAGGACTACAACAACGGTCGCGACTACCTCGACGGGGTCGTCATGCTCGACGAGTCCATGCCGGGCGGCACCGCGGGCAAGTACGCCCTCGGCGACACCCTCGTCCACGAGGCCGGGCACTGGCTCGCGCTGTACCACACCTTCCAGGGTGGCTGCACCTGGTCCAACGACTTCGTGGCGGACACCCCAGCCGAGGCCCACCCGCAGTTCGACTGCCCGGTCGGCGCGGACTCCTGCGACGCGCCGGGACTGGACCCGATCCACAACTTCATGGACTACACGCAGGACTCCTGCATGGACAGCTTCACGCCCGGCCAGGCCAAGCGGATGAGCGACGCCTGGCAGTACTTCCGCGACCCGGTCAAGGGCTGACCGCCGGGGGGACGACGAGGCCCGGCCGGGGGGGCCGTCGAGGGCTGGGTCAGCCCTTGACGGCCCCCTCGTTGGCGCCCCGGACGAGGTGGCGCTGGAAGGCGAAGAACAGGATCGCCACGGGGATGGTGGTGATCAGGGCTGTCGCCATCTTGAGCGGGAACTGCGTCCCGGACCCCAGCCCGCCCACCGTAAGGTCGGCCAGCCCGGTGACGAGGGTCTTGTGCTCGGGGTTGCCCGTCACCACCAGGAAGTGGCTGAACTCGTTCCAGGACCCCTGGAAGGACAGGATGGTCAAGGTGATCAGGGCGGGCCGGGCCATCGGAAGGATCACCGACCAGAAGGTCCGGAAGACCGAGGCGCCGTCGAGGCGCGCAGCCTCCTCGATGGTGACCGGCACGCTGTCGAAGAACTGCTTCATGATGAAGACCCCCGCCGCGTCGACCAGCAGCGGCAGGATCATCGCGGCGTAGGTGTCGTAGATGCCGAGGTACTTGACCATGAGGAACTTGGGGATGAGCAGCGCCACCCCCGGCACGGACATGACGGTCAGCACGAACGCGAAGACCACGCCCCGACCGCGGAAGTGGAGCCGCGACAGGGCGTAGCCGGCGAGGGAGTCGAAGAACACCCGCCCGGCCGTCACGGCCACGGTCACGACCACCGAGTTGGTCAGCCAGCGCAGGATGGGCAGCCCGCTGTCACCGCTGCCGAGCACGGCGCTCCACGCCTGGGTGGACAGGGGGTGGGGGAGCAGTGACAGGGGGTTGGCCGAGGCGTCCGGGTCGGTCTTGAGGGACGTCGCCACCTGTATGACGAAGGGGTAGAGGTAGACCACGGCCGCCGCCACCAGGACGGCATACGCCACGGTGCGTCGGAGCCTCATCGCGCCCCCTCGTCCCGCTCGGTCATGACCCGCCGCTGCACCCAGGTGAGCAGCACGATGATCACGAAGATGATGAAGGCCATCGCGGCGCCGGTCCCGAACCTGCCCTGCTTGAAGGACTGCTCGTAGGACAGGTAGGCCGGGGTGAGGAGTGTCTTGCCGGGGGAGCCGCCGCCGGTCGCGTAGACCTGGTCGAAGACCTGCCAGGTGCCGATCAGGCCCAAGGTGACCACCAGGAAGAGCACCGACCGCAGCTGCGGCAGCGTGACGTACCACAGCTTGCGCCAGCCCGTGGCGCCGTCCAGCGCCGCGGCCTCGTCGACGTCCTCGGGCAGGTCCTGCAGTGCCGCGAGGAACATCAGCATGAAGGTCCCGGTCGTGGTCCACACGGCGAGCAGGATCAGGACGAGCATGGCGACCGACGGACCCGACAGCCACTCCCACACGCTGCGCCCGAGGACCTGGGTCTGCGCCCAGACGGGATCGGTGACGCCCACCCGCTCGAGCAGGAGGTGCAGCACGCCCGCCGGCTCGGCCATCCAGTTGGGTCCGTCGACGCCGAACAGCCGAAGGAAGGCGTTGACGGCGCCGCTGCCGGAGAACAGGAACAACAAGACGGTCGTGATGGCGATCGAGCTCGTGACGGACGGGAAGTAGAAGGCCGTCCGGAAGAAGCCCTTGCCCTGCAGGGCCTTGGCGTCGACGACGAGCGCGAGGCCGAGGGCCAGCACCGTCTGCAGGGGGACCACGAGCAGGACGTACCAGAAGGTGTTGCCGACCGAGGTCATGAAGTCGCGCCCCGTCAGGCCCTGGCCGGTCAGCAGCGTCGCGTAGTTGTCCAGGCCGACCAGGGGAGCGTTGCCCTGGACGAACGGGTCGCCGTTGCCGTTCCAGCGGGTGAAGGACACGTAGAGCGCCATGCCGATCGGCACGACCAGGAAGGTGCCGAGGACCAGGATCAACGGCAGGGTGAAGGCCCAGCCGGCCGCGGTCTGCCCGGCGTGGATGCCGGGCCCGGAGCGGGCCCGTCGCAGTCGGGGCCGCGTCGCCGTGGGGAGGGTCATGACCGTCCTCTCGCTGCAGGCTGCGTCAGCCCTTGAGGGCGGCCTCGGCGTTGCCCTGCATCTGGGTGAGGATGGCCTTGGGGTCGCCGGTGGCCAGGGACTCGATCTTGGCGTTGGCGTCCGCGATCACGGCGTCGAAGCCGGGTGTGGTGGGCATGCCCTTGCCGTACTCCGCGCCGGCGACGAAGGCGGCGTCCGCGGGGGTGGCCGCCTGGTACTTGGCCATGGCGGACGTGGTTGAGGGCATGACGCCGAAGGCCTGGGCGGCGCTCAGCTGCTGGACGTCCTGGCCGAGGAACTTCACGAGGTCCACCGCGGCAGCCTGGTTCTTGCTCTTGGCGGCGATGCCCCAGCAGTTGGTGAACATCAAGGTGCCCTTGCCCTTGGGGCCGGCCGGGAGCTCGGCGACCTTGACCTTGAGGTCGGGGGCGTCCTTGGCGAGGGCGCCGCGGATCCAGTTGCCCTCGATGGTCATCGCGGCCTTGCGCTTGACCAGGGCCTCGCCACCCCACCCGGCGTCGACCTGCTTGGAGAACTTCATGGCGCCGCCGCGCAGGAGCTTCTGGGCCTCGGTGAGGCCGGCGAGGTTCTCCGGGGAGTCGACCGTGGCCGTCCGGCCGTCGGGGGACAGCACCCAGCCGCCCGCCTGGGTCATGAAGGCGCCCACGCGCTGGAGCTCCGGGGAGATCACCAGCCCGGTCTGCGAGCCCTGGGTCAGGCGGGCGGCGACCCGCTCCAGACCGGCCCAGTCCTGGGGGACGTCGGCGTCGGTGAGCCCGGCCTTGGCCCACAGCTCCTCGTTGATGACCAGGGCTAGGGTGGAGAAGTCCTTGGGCGCGCACTGGAGCTTGCCGTCGATCGTGAAGGTGTCCTTGAGGGACGGGACGTAGTCGAGACCGGTGAGCTGGTCGCCGTAGGCGTAGAGGTTGCCGGCCTTGGCGAAGGTGCCCACCTGGGCGGGCTCGAGGTAGAAGAGGTCGGCCGGGGAGCCCCCGGCGAAGCCCTTGGCCAGCTCCTCGGGCAGCTTGGCGGTGCCCGTCACCTGGACCGTGGTGCCGGTCTTGGCGGCCCAGGCCTCCGTGGCCTTGCGCACCGCGCCGAGCTCGACGTCGTTGGAGACCCCGACGAGCATCCGCAGGGTGGCTGGGCCGGACTGGGAGGCGGGCGCGCTGCTGCTCGGTGCGGCATCGAAGGCGCCTCCCCCACAGGCGCCGAGGGCGAGGGCGGTCGTCGCGGCGAGGCTGACGACGACGGTGGTGCGGGTGGGGAGGGGCATCGTGGGCTCCTGGGTCTGGTGGGGCGTGATCTGGGGTCCCGGTGGGGAGGTGGTGGGGTTGGATCGTTCATATCGAGGGTTGTCCCGTATGTCGACCGCCAGGGCCGCGAGGCGGGGACGGGCCGAGACGTGGGGCGGGGTGCCACGATCAGGCTCAGCGCCGTCGCGTGCTGCCGGCGTGTCGGAGGGTGGGTGCCAGGAGGGCACCCTCGGCGGGGGCCTCGCCGTCGGTGAGGAGGACGTCGATCTGGGTGAGCAGGTGCTCGACGATCTCGGCCAGGGGCTGCACCACGGTCGTCAGGTCGAACATCCCGGCGGTGCTGGTGCCGTCGAAGCCCACGAGGCCGATGTCCCGGCCGGGCTCGAGGCCGGCCGCGACGACGGCCTGCCAGGCGCCGAGGGCCACCATGTCCGAGACGCACACGACCGCGTCGCCAGGCTGCAGCGACCCCAGCAGGTCGGCCGCCGCGGCCTGGGCCCGCGGCAGGTCCTGCTCGGTGCGGGCCACCAGGGCGTCGTCGAGCACGCCGAGCTCCGACGCGGCCTCGCGCCACCCCTGGTAGCGGTCGTCGCCGACCGCCGAGCCCTCGGGCCACCCGAGGAAGGCCACCCGGCGGTAGCCCTGGTCGACGACGTGGCGGACGGCCGAGGCGGTCCCGATGCGGCCGTCGACGTCCCCCCAGGCGGTGAAGCCGGGGTCGTCCCAGACCCGGCCGAAGGTCACGAAGGGGATGCCCTGCTCGGTGAGCCACTGCGGCCGCGGGTCGCCGTGGTGGGTGCCGTAGAGCACGAAGGCGTCCACCAGGTGCGCGCGCACCATGGACTCGTAGCCCGAGGTGGCGGGGGCGGGGGAGTCCGTCCCGAAGGTGACCACGTGGCAGCGGTGGCTGCGGGCCGCGAGGGAGAGCTGGCTGAGGAAGGGATAGGCGATCTCGGCGTTGGCGGCGGCACCGCCCCGCGCGTCCAGCTCGAGGCCGATCGCCCCGGCCCGCTGCTCGCGCAGGGACTTGGCGGCGGAGCTGGGGCGGTAGGCGAGCCGGTCGATCTCGAGCTGCACGCGCTGCAGGGTCTGCGGCGCGACCCGGTCCGGGCGGTTGACGGCATTGCTGACGGTCTGTCGTGAGACATTGGCCGCCCGGGCGACGTCGTTGATCGTTGCGCGGCGGTGCCCCATGCTGCTCATCGTCACCATCGACTCCTTGGACAGGCTGTGCGATCGCTTCGAGGTATTATCGCCTTTGAACGATCAGAATCATCCTGACCCCGGGCAATCAGACTGTCAACAGCGGACGCTCGGGTTTCACGAGAGGTCGTCCCGTGCCTGAGCAGTGCCGCCTGACACCCGACACCCCCCGCCGGCAGCCGTGGCTGCACGAGCTGGAGCTGGCCGTTCACGGTAATGCCACGGCCCTGTCCACGCACGACGGGACGATGGGCGCCCCGGGCACGGGGGTCTTCGTCGACGACCGCCGCGTCGTGTCCCGCCTCGCGGTCCTCGCCGACGGCCAGACCGGCGACCTGGTGACGTCCTCGAGCGTTGGCCAGGAGACGCAGGTGCTCACCTCCCTGCGCCACCTCGGCACGCCCGGCCCGGACCCGACGGTCGAGCTGCGGCGCACCAGGGTGGTGCAGGACGCCGGGATGACCGAGACGCTGCGCCTGACCTCGCGCGCGGCCGAGACCGTGCGCACCCGGCTGACCGTGGAGATCGGCGGTGACGGTGCCTCCCTCGGCGCGGTCAAGTCCGGCGAGCCCGCCGGCCCGCTGCTGCCCTCGATGACCGCCGGGGCGCGTACGCCCGACGTCGTCCTCACCTGGTCGGACGACCGCCACCTCACCCACGTCACGGCCGAGCCGCGGCCCACCGTCATCGAGGCAGGCGAGGCGGGGCAGCCCTCGTGCATCGGCTTCGACCTCGAGGTGCCCCCGGGCCAGACGAGATCGGTGCGCCTGTCGGTGGGCACGCAGCGGCTGGCCTCCTCGGCGTTCGACGCCGACCCGGGTGCGGACCTGGTGGACTGGTCCGCGGTGCGGGTCCGGGCCGCCGACACCCGCCTGGACGTCGTCGTGAGCAGCGCCCTCGAGGACCTCCGCCACCTGACGATGCGGGACCCCGAGGCTCCCGACGACGTTTTCGCCGGCGCCGGGTCCCCGTGGTACCTCACGTTGTTCGGCCGCGACTCGGTCTGGGCGGCCCGGCTGTCCCTGCCGTTCGGGACCGCCCTGGCGGGCGGGACGCTGCGCGCCCTGGCCCGGCGGCAGGGACGCGTGGACGACCCCGCGACCGCCGAGCAGCCCGGCAAGATCCTCCACGAGGTGCGGCGGGAGCAGTACGTCGACGACGTGACTGGCCTGGCCCTGCCGTCCACCTACTACGGCACCGTTGACGCGACGTCGCTATGGGTGTGCCTGCTGCACGACGCGTGGCGGCACGGGCTCCCCGAGGACGAGGTGCGCGCGCTGCTGCCGCCCCTGCGGGCGGCGCTCGCCTGGATCTCCCGCCAGGTGCAGGACAGCCCCGACGGGCTGCTGCGCTACGTCGACCGCACCGGCACGGGCCTGGCCAACCAGGGGTGGAAGGACAGCGGTGACTCGATGCGCCGCAGCGATGGCAGCATCGCCCCGGCGCCGATCGCGCTGCTTGAGGCACAGACCTACGCCGTCGAGGCGGCCCGCAGGGCTCGGGCCCTGCTGGCGGCGCTGGACCCCGGCCGGTCGCAGGAGGGCGAGGACCTCGACCGCCTGGCCGACGTGCTGCAGACCCGGGTCCGCCAGGCCTTCTGGGTGCGCGGTCCGCGGGGGCCGCACCTGGCCATGGCCCTGGACGCGGACGGCAGGCCCGTGGACGGCATCGGGTCCAACATGGGCCACGCCCTCGGGTCCGGTGCCCTCACCGCGGACGAGGCGGCCCTGGTCGCCGACACCCTGACCGGCCCGGACCTGCTCGGCCCCTACGGCATCGCCACCCTGTCCCGCAGCAACCCCGCCTACAACCCGATCGGCTACCACACGGGCTCGGTGTGGGTCCACGACACGGCGATCGGCCTGCTCGGGCTGGTGGCCGAGGGCCGCGCGGAGCGGGCCGGCGACGTGGCTCGTGCGCTCGTCGCCTCGTCGGCCGCCTTCGGCTACCGGTGGCCGGAGCTGTATGCCGGGGACCCCGTCCTCGCCCGCCCCGCACCATATCCGGCGTCCTGCCGCCCCCAGGCGTGGTCCGCCGCATCGGCCGCCGCCGTCGTGACCGCCGTCCTCGGCCTGCGGGTCGACGTGCCAGGCCGCCACGTCGAATTGCGGCCGCTGCCGTCGCTGCCCTTCGGACCCCTCACCGTGAGCGGCCTGCGGTACGGCCCCACGGCGTTCGCCGTGTCGGTCGCGGCGGACGGGACGACCTCGGTGCAGGGCCTGCCGGACGACGTCACGGTGTCGACCGGCTGACGGCGTACGGTCTGGTCGACCGGCCCGACCTCCCCTGGGGAGGGTCTGTCACAGGGGCGCGGCACACTGTCCCCATGACCGCGCACGTCCCGCCAGGCTGGCCCGAGGCGATCCCGCCGCCCGAGAGCCCGGGGTGGCGCGAGCACGCCGTCCCGTGGCTGCTCGACCAGTGCCCGGCCGACTTCCGGGGCTATGCCTCCTGGCGCCGTCACCCGCAGGCGCTCGCGTGGGTGGCGGTGCAGCACGTGGACGCCCAGCTCGCCGCGATGCGCGAGGCCTACCGCCAGGTCCGCGTCGCGCTCGGCGAGGAGCTGCCGCCCGAGGCGCTGCGCGAGGTCATGGAGGACCTCGAGGCCGAGGGGGTCCGTCTGCGCGGGACGGCGCGCAGCGTCCGCCTGGTGCACGAGGCCCTCCAGGGGCGCAGGTTCGTCCCCCGGCTGTGAGCCGACCCGCCCCTGCGCGACCACCGGCCTGGTCTAGACTCGCAAGTCGCGTCCTCTTCCGAAGGAGTCGGATCCACTCGTGGCTCAAGGTGCTCAAGGTGTGCTCTCGACCATCACCAGCCCGACGGCGCTGCGTCGGCTGCCCGCCTCCCGCCTCCCCGCGCTGGCGGCGGAGATCCGGGAGTTCCTCGTCACCCAGGTCGCCAGGACGGGCGGCCACCTCGGCCCCAACCTCGGTGTCGTGGAGCTGACCATCGCCCTGCACCGCGTCTTCGAGTCGCCGCACGACACGATCGTCTTCGACACCGGCCACATCAGCTACGTCCACAAGCTGCTGACCGGACGCCAGGACTTCTCCCGCCTGCGGTCCCAGGGTGGCCTCTCGGGCTACCCCTCCCGCGCGGAGTCCGAGCACGACGTCGTCGAGAACTCCCACGCCTCGACCTCGCTGTCCTGGGCCGAGGGGATCGCCATCGCCCACCAGCTCAAGGGCGACCGGCAGCGGCACACCGTCGCCGTCATCGGGGACGGCGCACTGACCGGCGGCATGGCCTGGGAGGCGCTCAACAACATCGCGGCCCGCAAGGACCTGCCGCTGGTCGTCGTCGTCAACGACAACGAGCGGTCCTACGCGCCGACCACCGGCGGGCTCGCCGAGCACCTGTCCATGCTGCGGACCACGCAGGGCTACGAGCGGGTGCTGAGCCTCGGCAAGCGCGCCATCTCGGGGGCCCCCGTCGTGGGGCGCCCGGCGTTCGAGACCCTGCACGGCATCAAGAAGGGGATCAAGGACATCGTCGCCCCGCAGGGGTTGTTCGAGGACCTCGGGATCAAGTATGTCGGCCCGGTCGACGGGCACGACGAGCACGCCCTCGAGGTGGCGCTGCGCCAGGCCAAGGGCTACGGCTCGCCGGTGCTGGTGCACGTCCTCACCAAGAAGGGCAAGGGCTACCGCCCCGCGCGCCAGCACGCCGACGACCAGTTCCACGCGGTCGGGGTGATCAACCCCGAGACGGGCCTGCCCCTCGAGGTGTCGGGCCGCTCCTGGACCGACGACTTCTCCGACTCGATGGTCGCCCTCGGCGAGGAGCGCGACGACGTCGTGGCGCTGACCGCTGCCATGCTCATCCCGGTCGGGCTGCGCGACTTCTCCCTCAAGTTCCCCGAGCGGGTCATCGACGTCGGCATCGCCGAGCAGCACGCGGTGACCATGGCCGCCGGCCTGGCCTATGCCGGGCTGCACCCGGTCGTCGCGATCTACTCGACCTTCCTCAACCGCGCCTTCGACCAGCTGCTCATGGACTGCGCGCTGCACCGCGCGGGCGTGACCTTCGTGCTGGACCGCGCCGGCGTCACCGGCTCGGACGGCGCCTCGCACAACGGCATGTGGGACATGACCTTGGCCAACGTCGTGCCGGGGCTGCACCTCGCCGCCCCCCGCGACGGCGAGCAGATCGAGCTCGCGCTGCGCCGCTCGGTCGACATCACCGACGCCCCGTCGGTCATCCGCTTCGCCAAGGGCAACCCGCCTGCGCCGATCCCGGCCCTCGAGCAGCACGGCACCGTCGACGTCCTGCACGGCCCGGGCGAGGAGCACGTCGACACCCTCGTGGTGGCGGTGGGCTCCATGGTGCCGACCGCCCTCGGCGTCGCCGCCCGCCTCGAGGACGCCGGCCGCACCGTCCGGGTCGTCGACCCGGTGTGGGCGCTGCCGGTCGGCGCGGACGTGGTGCAGGAGGCCCGGCGCGCGGACCAGGTCGTCGTCATCGAGGACAACCTCGTCTCCGGAGGGGTGGGCTCCGCCATCACCCTGGCGCTGCAGCAGGCCGGGGTGACCGCCAGGGTGCGGCCGTTCGGGATCCCCAAGGAGTTCCTGGACCACGCCTCCCGCGGCCAGGTGCTCGCCGCGATCGGGCTCACGCCCGACGCGATCGCGCAGGCCCTGCTCGCCTAGCGGCCGGGCGAGGTCTACCGACCCGGCCTCCTCGGGTATGCCGACCCCATGACCCGATTCGGCTACACCCTGATGACCGAGCAGGCCGGCCCCAAGGACCTGGTCCGCTTCGCCCGCCAGGCCGAGGACGTCGGCTTCGACCTCGAGGTGGCGAGCGACCACTACTTCCCGTGGCTGAGCGCGCAGGGCCATGCCCCCTTCGTGTGGAGCGTCCTCGGGGCCGTCGCCCACGTCACCGAGCGCGTCGAGCTGATGACCTACGTCACCTGCCCGATCCTGCGCTACCACCCCGCCGTCGTGGCGCAGCAGGCGGCGACCGTCCAGATCATGGCCGACGGCCGGTTCACCCTCGGGCTGGGGGCAGGGGAGAACCTCAACGAGCACGTCGTGGGGGCGGGCTGGCCCGCGGTGTCCGCGCGCCAGGACATGCTGGCCGAGGCCATGGAGATCATCCACGAGCTGCACACCGGCGAGCTGGTGACCTACGACGGGGAGTACTACCGCGTCGACTCGGCCCGGATCTGGGACCTGCCCGACCAGGGCGTCGAGCTCGCCCTCGCCGCGGGCGGTCCCCATGCGCTGCAGCGGTGCGCGACCTTCGCCGACCACCTCGTCGCGACCGAGCCCGACCGCGACCTCGTCGCCGCGTGGGACGACCTGCCGGGCAAGCCCGGCATCGGCGCCGGCGCCCGCGCCATCGGGCAGATCCCCATCAGCTGGGACCCCAGCAGGGACGCCGCCGTGCAGCGCGCCCACGAGCAGTTCCGCTGGTTCGCCGGCGGCTGGGCCGTCAACGCCGACCTGCCGACCACGGCCGGGTTCGCGGCGGCCACGCAGTTCGTGCGTCCCGAGGACGTCGCCGAGGCCATCCCCTGCGGGCCGGACCTCGACGCCATCGTCGAGAGCGTGCGCCCCTACTGGGAGGCCGGGTTCACCGACGTCGCGCTCGTCCAGATCGGCGGCGACACCCAGGACGCCTTCCTGGAGGAGGCCGCCGGCCCGCTGCTGGAGCGTCTGCGGGAGGCCTCCCGTGGCTGACCTGCGACCCGGCGTCCTGTTCGACGTCGACGGCACCCTGCTCGACACCAACTACCTGCACGCCCTGGCGTGGTGGCGGGCACTGCGGGCCACCGGCCACGACCAGATCACGATGCAGCAGTGCCACTCGGCCATCGGCATCGCCAGCGAGGGTCTGGTCCGCCACCTCACCGGGGGCGAGGACGCGCAGGCCGTGGACCGGCACAGCGAGGAGTACGAGCCCCTCAAGGCCGACCTCACGGCGTTCCCCCGCGCGGCCGACCTGCTGCGCGCCTGCCACGACGCGGGGCTCCTGGTCGTCCTGGCCACCAGCGGGCAGGAGGGCGACCTGGAGTGGATGGTCCCCGCGATCGGCGTCTCGCAGGAGGTGCTCGCGGGCGCGACCACCAGCGGCGACGTGGAGGAGGCCAAGCCCGAGCCGGACCTGCTGACGGTCGCCGTCAAGCGCTACGGCCTCGACCCGGAGCGGACCGTCGTGGTCGGCGACACCGTCTGGGACGTCGCGGCGGCCGAGCGGGCGGGGCTGCCCTCGATCATGGTCACCTGCGGCGGCATCGGGCGGGCCGAGCTGCTCGAGGCCGGCGCCGACGAGGTGTATGCCGACCCCGCCGACCTGCTCGCCCATCTCGACTCGTCCCTGCTGGGGCAGCTGGCGCGCCCGCTCGGCGAGGACACCGCGGGCCGGGCCTAGCGCCGCGTCACGCCAGCCCGTGCCGGTCCAGGAGGTGCTGCACGTCGGGGTCCTGCCCACGAAACCTGCGGTAGACCTCGGTGACGTCCAGGGACCCGCCGCGGGCCAGCAGCTCGCGCCGGAACCTCTCGCCGGTCTCGCGGGTCAGACCGCCGTTCGCGGCGAACCACGCCACCGTGTCGGCGTCGTAGACCTCCGACCACATGTAGGAGTAGTAGCTCGCGGCGTACCCGCTCGCGAAGACGTGCGAGAAGTAGGTCGACCGGTAGCGCGGCGGCACCAGGTCGAAGGCCATGCCGGCCCGCTCCAGCGCCTCCTGCTCGAAGGCCTCCACCTCGTCCGCCGACGAGGGGAGGCGGTCCAGCGGGGTCTGGTGCCAGGCCTGGTCGAGCAGCATCGCGGCATACGACTCGGTCATCTCGTGGCCCTGGTCGAACTCCCGGGCCTCGAGCAGCGTGGCGATCCACTCGGGGGGCATGGGCTCCCCGGTCTCGTGGTGCACGGCGTAGCGCGCGAGCAGCTGCGGGTCCCAGGCCCAGATCTCGTTGACCTGGCTCGGGAACTCCACGAAGTCCTGCGGGGTCGCGGTCCCTGAGCGCGAGGGGTAGCGCACGTCGGACAGCAGACCGTGCAGGTCGTGACCGAACTCGTGGAAGAGGGTGATCACCTCGTCCCAGGACATCAGGGTGGGGCGACCGGGTGCGGGCCGGGACAGGTTGCACGTGTTGGTGACCACCGGTCGGTGGCCGAGCAGGGTGCTCTGGTCCAGCAGCGAGGTCATCCAGGCACCCCCCTGCTTGCCGGGGCGGGTCCAGGGGTCCAGGACCACGGCACCCAGCACCGAACCGTCCGGCTCGCGCACCTCCAGGACCCGGGCGTCCGCCGTGTAGCCGACGAGCCCCGGCTGCTCGTGGAAGGTGATGCCGTAGAGCGCGGTGGCCGCGGCGAAGACGCCTTCGTGCAGCACGCGCTCGAGCTCCAGGTAGGGGCGCAGGAGGCTCTCGTCCAGCGAGTAGCGCTCGCCGCGCACGAGGTTCGCGACATACGGCCAGTCCCAGGGCTCGAGCACGGCCCCCGGCTCGACCTGCTGCAGCCGCTCCTGGAGCACCTGCGCCTCGGCGCGCGCGTTGCGCACCGCGGCGGGCCCGACCCGGGTGAGGATCTGCATGACCGCCTCCGTCGACCCGGCACAGCCGTCGGAGGCGACGTACTCGGCGTAGTGCTCGTGGCCGAGCAGCGCCGCCTTCTCCGCCCGCAAGCGGGCCGTACGCACGACGAGGTCACGCGTGTCGTGCTCGCCCGAGAGCCCTCGGGAGACCGAGGCCCGGTGGAGCTCCTCGCGCAGGGTCCGGTCCTGGAGCACGGCGAGGCGCGGCTGCACGGTCGTGTTGACGAGCTCGACCAGCCAGCCGTCGAGCCCACGGGCCTGCGCGGCGGCCCGGGCGCCGTCGACCTCGGCGTCGTCGAGGCCGGCCAGCCGGTCCCGGTCGGTGACGTGCACCGCGGCGGCGTTGCGACCGGCGACGGCTCGCTCGTTGAACTCGGCCGCCAGCGTGGCGAGCTCGGCATTGATCTCGCGCAGGCGCGCCTGGCCGGCGTCGTCGAGGGCGATCCCTCCCCGCTCATAGGCGCGGACGGACTCGTGCAGCAGCCACGCCGTCTCCTCGTCCGGGGTCACCTCGCCGGCCTCCACCCGCGCCTGCAGGGCGAGGAGCCGGTCGTAGAGTCGCCGGTCGAGCAGGATCGTGTCGGCGTGGGACGCCAGGAGCGGTGCCAGCTCGCCGCGGATGGCGTCCCGCCGGTCGTTGGTGTCCGCCGCCGCCACGGGCCAGAAGGCGTCCATCGAGCGACGCAGGGTCTGCCCGGAGCGCTCCCAGGCCTCCAGGACGTTCTCGACGGTGGGGACCGACGCGTCGGTGGCGACGGCGTCCAGCTCGCGCAGCTGCTCGGCCATGCCCTCGAGGATCGCCTCGCGGTAGTCGTCGTCCTCGAGCTCGGAGTACGGCGGCAGGTGGTGGGGGAGGGCGGAGGGGGACAGCAGCGGGTTGGGACGCGTCATACCCGTAGTCAATCCCATCCCCGGGGTGGGTGTCTCCGCACCGTCGCGCAAGCGTGGAGGCAGCGACGGATTGACGCCGCCTATCTCACACATGCACACAAACGATCGACCCCGGCTTTCGTTTCGGCCTTGATCCATATAGATTCTATATCGGCAGTTCCCACCAGCACCGTAGCCAAGGAGCACGCATGAACCTCATGAACACCAAGATCCTCCCGTTCTCCACCACCGCCTTCAAGAGTGGCGAGTTCGTGGACGTGAGCGAGAAGGACGTCCTCGGCAAGTGGGCCATCTTCTTCTTCTACCCGGCGGACTTCACCTTCGTCTGCCCGACCGAGCTGGGCGACGTCGCGGACCACTACGAGGAGCTGCAGAAGCTCGGCGTCGAGGTCTTCTCGGTGTCCACCGACACGCACTTCGTGCACAAGGCCTGGCACGACACGTCCGAGACCATCGGCAAGATCGACTACTACATGCTCGGCGACGCCAGCGGTGTCATCACCAACAACTTCCAGAACATGCGTGAGGGCGCCGGCCTCGCCGACCGCGCCACCTTCCTGATCGACCCGGAGGGCACCATCCAGTTCATGGAGGTCACCGCCGAGGGCATCGGCCGCAACGCCGCCGAGCTGCTGCGCAAGG
Source organism: Arsenicicoccus cauae (assembly GCF_043162025.1). NCBI lineage: Bacteria > Bacillati > Actinomycetota > Actinomycetes > Micrococcales > Intrasporangiaceae > Arsenicicoccus > Arsenicicoccus cauae. Next base: position 2,448,573 of record NZ_CP171001.1, read on the forward strand.
TCAAGGCCGCCCAGTACGTCGCCGCCCACCCGGGCGAGGTCTGCCCGGCCAAGTGGGAGGAGGGCGAGGCCATCCTCGCCCCCGGCCTGGACCTCGTCGGCAAGATCTGACGCCAACCTCGGGAGTCTCCCGAGCAGGTCGTAGGACGAGCCCACCCGCTCGTCTACGCACCCCCACGTGCCGCGGCGGGTGGCCGGACCCCGGTCACCCGCCGCCGCCGTCCTCACCCCCGCCGCCGCCCTCACCCCAGCCGCCCCTGTCTTACCGAACCAAGGAGTGTCCCGTGCCCGTACTCGACGCCGCCATGACCACCCAGGTCACGTCCCTGCTCGTCAACGTCAAGGAGCCGATCGAGCTGGTCGCGTCCCTCGACGACCGGCCCAAGGCCGACGACCTGCGTCAGCTCCTCGAGGAGATCGCGGCGCTGTCGGACAAGGTCAGCCTGCGCACGGACGGCACGTCGAGCCGCCGCCCGTCCTTCCGCATCGAGCGCACCGGCACCGACGTGGGCGTCGAGTTCGCGGGCATCCCGCTCGGCCACGAGTTCACCTCGCTGGTCCTGGCGCTGCTGCAGGTGGGCGGGCACCCGATCAAGGAGGATGCCGAGACCATCGAGCAGGTGGCGGCGATCGACGGCGACTTCGAGTTCGTGACCTACATGTCCCTGTCCTGCCAGAACTGCCCGACGGTGGTCCAGGCGCTCAACGCGATGTCGGTCATCAACCCCCGCATCCGGCACACCGCGGTCGAGGGCTCGCTCTTCCAGGACGAGATCGAGGAGCACGGCATCAAGGCCGTGCCCACCGTGTACGTCAACGGCGAGCTGTTCGACTCCGGCCGGATGACGATGAGCGACATCCTCGGCCGGATCGACTCCGGGGCGGCGGACCGCGCCACCGAGAAGCTCAACGACAAGGAGCCCTACGAGGTGCTCGTCGTCGGGTCCGGCCCCGCGGGCGCGGCGGCCTCGATCTACACCGCCCGCAAGGGGATCCGCACCGGCCTGGTCGGCGAGAGGTTCGGCGGGCAGGTGCTCGACACGATGGCCATCGAGAACTTCGTGTCCGTCTCCTACACCGAGGGGCCGCGCTTCGCCGACTCCCTCAAGGAGCACGTCGGACAGTATGACGTCGACGTGGTCACCGGCCCGGCCGCCACCGAGCTCGTGCCCGCCGACACCGAGGGCGGCTACCACACGGTGCGGTTCGGCGGGGCCGAGCTGCAGGCCCGCTCGGTCGTGCTCGCCACCGGGGCGCGCTGGCGCCACATGGGCGTGCCCGGCGAGGAGGAGTACCGCAACAAGGGCGTCACCTTCTGCCCGCACTGCGACGGACCGTTGTTCAAGGGCAAGCGCATCGCCGTCATCGGCGGCGGCAACTCCGGCGTGGAGGCCGCCATCGACCTGGCCGGCGTCGTCGGCCACGTCACCCTGATCGAGTTCCTCGACGAGATGCGCGCCGACCAGGTGCTCCAGGACAAGCTGCGCAGCCTGCCCAACGTCGACGTCATCCTGTCCGCCCGGACGACCGAGGTCGTCGGGGACGGCAAGCAGGTCACCGGCCTGCGCTACGAGGACCGCACCTCGGGCGAGGCCCGGGAGCTGCAGCTCGAGGGGATCTTCGTCCAGATCGGGCTGCTGCCCAACACCGAGTGGCTCAAGGGTGCGGTCGAGCTGACCGACCGCGGCGAGGTCGTCGTGGACGCGATGGGGCGCACCTCGGTCCCGGGCGTCCTCGGTGCCGGGGACTGCACCACCGTCCCCTACAAGCAGATCGTCGTGGCGCAGGGTGCCGGGGCGACGGCCGCGCTGTCCGCCTTCGACCACCTGATCCGCACCTCGGCACCGTCCCCGGCGATGGCCTGACGGGTCGCTCGTGAACCTCAGGGACCTGGAGTACCTCGTCGCCCTGGCGGACCACCGGCACTTCGGCCGGGCGGCGGCTGCGGCATACGTCAGCCAGCCGACCCTGTCCACCCAGCTCAAGAAGCTCGAGTCGGAGCTGGGCGTGGACCTCGTCGAGCGCGGCACCCGCCAGGTGCTGCTGACCGCGGCGGGGGAGCGGGTGGTCGAGCGTGCCCGGTCGATCCTGGGGCAGGCGCAGGACATCCGCGACATCGCCCGCTCCGCCCGGGACCCCCGGGCGGGGCGGTTGCGGCTGGGCTTCTTCCCGACGCTCGGGCCCTACCTGCTGCCGCACGTCGTGCCCGCCCTGCGCGAGCGGCTGCCCGACGTCGAGCTGCTGCTCACCGAGGCCAAGACGGGCGAGCTGCGCGAGCAGCTGCACGCCGGGGGTCTGGACGCCGCCCTGATCGCGCTGCCCGTCATCGACGAGGCCCTGCACGTGCGCCCGTTGTTCCGCGAGGACTTCCTGCTCGCGGTGCCGGGCGACCACGAGCTGGCCGCCGACGACGGGCGCCTGGCCGCCGGTCGGCTGGCGGGCGAGGACCTGCTGCTGCTGGCCGAGGGCCACTGCTTGCGCGACCAGGCGCTGGACGTCTGCCAGACGGCCGGCGCCCGGGAGCAGTCCGGCTTCCAGGCCACCAGCCTGGAGACCCTGCGGCACATGGTCGCGGCGGGGGTCGGCACCACCTTGCTGCCGCGGCTCGCCGTGTCGCCCCCGAGCCGCAACCCCGACGGCGTGGTCCTGCGGGAGTTCGGCGGCGAGGCGCCGCACCGGGACATCGCCATGGTGTGGCGGCGCAGCAGCGTGCAGGCACCCCTGCTGGACGAGGTGGCCGAGGTCTTCGGCGCGCTGCCGGCGGGGCTCGTCACCCCGCTCTGACCTGCCGGTCGTCAGCGGGCGGGGTGCTCCTCGGCGGGCTCGTCCTTGCCCCGCCTGACCAGGTGCAGGACCGTCACGACCACCGCGCCGACCGCCAGGCCCACGACCGCGGAGCAGAGCGTGTTGGTGAGCCAGCCGAGGACACCTCCCAGCGGGCCGGTGGCGTGCCGGACGGCCTCCTCCAGGTGGTGCACCAGGGCGTACGGCGGATGCCAGCCGAGCGTGTCGACACCCACCAGCAGGATGTGACCGCCGACCCACAGCATCGCCACGGTGCCGATGATCGCCAGCCAGCGCAGCAGGACCGGCATCGCCCTGACCAGCCCGTTGCCGAGGGCCTGCGCGGCGCCGTTGCTCTGCTTGGCCAGGTGCAGGCCGATGTCGTCCATCTTGACGATGAGCGCCACGAAGCCGTAGACGCCGATGGTGATCACGATCGCCACGATGACCAGCGTCATCGCCCGGGTCCACAGGCTCTCCCTGGCCACCTCGTTGAGCGCGATGACCATGATCTCGGAGGACAGGATGAAGTCGGTGCGGATGGCGCCGGAGGTCATCGCCTCCTCGGCCTCGTCCCCGCTCATCGACGCCGTGGCGTCGCCCGCGTCGTGGCCGTGACCCGAGACCTTCTCCCAGATCTTTTCCGCGCCCTCGAAGCACAGGTAGGTGCCGCCGAGCATCAGCAGCGGGGTGAGCGCCCACGACGCGAACTGGCTGAGCAGCAGCGCCGCCGGCAGGATGAACAGCAGCTTGTTGCGCAGGGAGCCGATCGTGATCCGCTTGATCATCGGCAGCTCGCGGTCGGGCGTGAACCCCGTGACGTAGCGCGGCGTCACCGCGGTGTCGTCGACCACCACACCGGCGGCCTTGGCGCTGGCGCGGCCTGCGGCGGCACCCACGTCGTCCACGGATGCCGCGGCCAGCTTGGCCATGGTGGCGATGTCGTCGAGCAGGGCAGCGAGTCCGCCGGCCATGGAGGTCCTCCAAGGGTCGGGATGGGAGATGGGGTGGGGAGAAGAATCGTGAGCGCCCCAGCGGGCCCGCCCCACGATACGTGGAACGGGCCGCCGTGAGGGCGTGGTGCCGCGGTCGCGCCGCTCAGATGTCGCGGAAGGTGCTGACCCCGGCGCCGAGGGCCGTCAGACGCTCCGCAAGGTCCTCGTAGCCGCGGTTGATGACGTAGACGTTGCGCAGGACGGACGTGCCGGGAGCCGCCAGCATGGCCAGGAGCACCACGACGGCGGGGCGCAGAGCGGGCGGGCAGACCACCTCGGCCGGGCGCCAGCGCGTCGGGCCGCTGATCATCACCCGGTGCGGGTCCAGCAGCTGGACGTTGCCTCCGACCCGGGTGAGCTCGGTGAGGTAGATCGCGCGGTTCTCGTAGACCCAGTCGTGGATCATCGTGGTGCCCTCGGCCGTCGCCGCGATCAGCGCGAAGAACGGGAGGTTGTCGATGTTGAGGCCGGGGAACGGCAGCGGGTGGATCTTGTCCCGCGGGGCCGTGAGCGGGCCGGGGACGTGGGTCAGGTCGACCAGGCGCGTCTTGCCGTTGGCCGAGAGGTACTCCTCGGACAGGGTGTAGCGCATCCCCATCGTCTCCAGGGTCGCGAGCTCGATCTCCATGAACTCGATCGGCACCCGCTCGATGGTGATCTCGGACCTGGTGACGACGGCGGCCGCCAGCAGCGACATCGCCTCGATCGGGTCCTCGGAGGGGGAGTACTCGACGTCGCGGTCGATCTCGCGCACGCCGCGCACCGTCAGGGTGGTCGTCCCGATGCCGTCGACCTGGACGCCCAGCTCCTGGAGGAAGAAGCACAGGTCCTGCACCATGTAGTTGGGCGACGCGTTGCGGATGACGGTCTCGCCCTCGTAGCGGGCCGCCGCCATCAGGACGTTCTCGGTGACCGTGTCGCCGCGCTCGGTCAGCACGATCGCCCGGCTCGGCCAGGTGTCGGTGGAGACCTCCGCCTGGTAGGCCCCCTGGGTCGCCTCGACGGCGAGCCCGAAGTGGCGCAGGGCGATGAGGTGGGGCTCGACCGTGCGGGTCCCCAGGTCGCAGCCTCCGGCATACGGCAGGGAGAACTCCTCGAACTCGTGCAGCAGGGGGCCGAGGAACATGATGATCGTGCGGGTGCGCTTGGCGGCGGCCTCGTCCATCGAGGCGAGGTCGATCGTGGCGGGCGGGGTGATGCGCAGGTCGTTACCGCCGTCGATCCACTCGGTGCGGACCCCGATGCTGCCGAGGACCTCCAGGATCCGGTTGACCTCCTCGATCTTGGCGAGGTTGCGCAGGGTGGTCGTGCCCTTGTTGAGCAGCGAGGCGCACAGGGTCGCGACCGCGGCGTTCTTGGACGTCCGCACCTCGATCGAGCCGGTGAGGCGGCGCCCACCCTCGATGCGCAGGTGCTGCGGCCCGGAGTGGCCCATGGAGACGAACTCGGCCTCCAGCTCCTTGCCCAGGGCGGCCAGCACGTCGAGGGACAGATCGTGCTCGCCCGCCTCGATCTGCTCGATGTCGGTGCCGGTCATCCCGACCCGCTCGGCGAGGTCCTGGGTGGTGAACCCGCGTCGGACGCGCGCCTCGCGGACGAGCGTGCCGATGCGGCGGAGGTAGCCATCAGTCATGCCTTCCATCGTAGGTCAGCCGAGACCGCGGACCCGGATTGGTCCACCTCCTCGGAGTGGCACCGGGGCGGGGCAGGCACGCCGACGGAACGGTCCGGCCATGCTGCCTCGCAGCGTGGCCGGACCGGCGGATCCGTCACTCGGTCAGCGGGTTGCCTCGGCCGTCCCCGGCGGCAGGAAGCGACGCCCGGTGACGCGCTCCGAGGTGCCCGTACGGTCGAGCAGGGGAGTGAGCCCGCCGTTCCAGAACTGGAACCCGGCGCCCGTGATCATGGCGAGGTCCAGGTCCATGGGGGCGCTGACGACCCCCTCGTCCAGCATGATCCGGGCCTCCTCGGCGAGCCCCGCGAGGACCTGCTCGCGCACCTGCTCCGGCGTCAGGACCACCGGGTCCGTGGGCGACTCCTGCAGGGCCAGGACCTCGGGGTCCAGCACCGTGCGGCCCTCGACCTGGGTGTAGTAGCCGCGCTTGCCGGCCTCGACCACGCGCCGCAGGGCGGGGGAGACGTAGAACCGGTCGGGGAAGGCCGCCGCGAGCGACTCGTTGTTGTGCAGGGCGATGGCCGGACCGACCAGGCCCATCAGGACGAACGGCGGCATGGGCGCGATCCCCGCGAAGCCCTGGTCCGCCACGTCGATCGGTGTGCCCGCGTCGACGATCCGGGCCATGTCGGACATGAACCGGCCGAGCAGCCGGTTGACGATGAAGGACGGGGAGTCCGCGCACAGCACCGTCGTCTTCTTGAGCTGTCGGCCCACGGCGAAGGCGGTGGCCAGGGTCGCGTCGTCGGTGCGCTCGCCGGTGATCACCTCGAGCAGCGGCATGACCGCGACCGGGTTGAAGAAGTGGAGGCCGACGACCCGCTCGGGATGCTCCAGCCGGGACGCCATCGCCGTGATCGACAGCGACGAGGTGTTGCTGGCGAGGACGCACTCGGGGGAGACGACGGCCTCGACCTCGGCCCACACCTGCTGCTTGACCGACATCTCCTCGAAGACCGCCTCGATGACGAGCTCCACGTCCGCCATGCCGGCCTTGGTGGTGTCGCCGCTGATCAGCGCCTTGTAGCGGTTGACCCGGTCCTGGTCGAGTCGACCCTTGGCGGCGAGCTTGTCGATCTCGGCGTGGACATGGGCGACGCCCTTGTCGACACGCTCCTGGTCGAGGTCGGTCATGATCACCGGCACCTCCAGCCGCCGGACGAAGAGCAGCGCGAGCTGGCTGGCCATCAGGCCGGCACCGACGATCCCGACCTTCGTGACGGGCCGGGCCAGGCTCGTGTCCGGGGCTCCGGCCGGCTTCCTGGCGCGGCGCTGGACCAGGTCGAAGGCGTACAGCCCAGCGCGCAGCTCGTCGCTCATCAGCAGGTCACCGAGCGCCTCGTCCTCGGCAGCGAAGCCCTCCTCGCGGCTCGCGGTGCGGGCCGCGGACAGCAGGTCCAGGGCCCGGTATGCCGAGCGCGAGCTGCCACCGGTGCGCGCGGTCACGGCGCGTCGGGCCGCCGCGATCGCCCCCTCCCAGGCCGCCTCGTCCCGATCCACGTCAGGTCGTTCGACCGCGACCTCGCCGCGGACGACCTGCCCCGCCCAGGCCAGCGAGCGCTCCAGGAAGTCGGCCGGCTCGAGCAGCTGGTCGGCCAGCCCGAGGCGGGCGGCCTCGGCACCGCTGAGCGTCATGTTGTTGCTGAGCGGGTTGTCGATGACGACCTTGAGGGCGCCCTCGACGCCGATGAGGTTGGGCAGCGTCCAGCACCCGCCCCAACCCGGCACGAGACCGAGGAAGACCTCGGGCAGCGCGACCGCCGGCACCGAGGCGCTGATGGTGCGGTAGTCGCACGCCAGCGCCACCTCGACACCGCCGCCCATGGCGGCGCCGTTGACGAAGGCGAAGCTAGGCACCCCGAGCTCGGGCAGCAGGGCGAAGGTCTCGTGGCCGAGCCGCCCCATGGCGACGGCCTGCTCGCGGTCGGTCACCGAGGGCACACCGGTCAGGTCGGCGCCCACCGCGAAGACGAAGGGCTTGCCGGTGATCCCGACCGCGACGATCTCCCCGGCCGTGGCCCGCTCGCGGCACCGCTCCAGGGCTGCCCGCAGCTCCAGCAGGCCCCGGGGACCGAAGGTGCTGGGCTTGGTGTGGTCGCGGCCGTTGTCGAGGGTGACCAGGGCCAGGGTCCCGCCACCACCGGGCAGCTCGACGTCGCGCACGAGCGCGTGGGTGACGACCTCGTCGTCGAAGGCCGCCAGCAGGTCCGTGTGGGTCATCGCTGCTGCTCCTGCTGCTGGTGGTGGTGGTGGTCGGTGTCGGTGTCGGTGTCGGTGTTGGTGTTGGTGGACGAGCGGTAGTCGGCGTGGTGCGGGTTCTCCCAGACGACGGCGCCACCCATGCCGATGCCGATGCACATGGCGGTCATGCCGTAGCGCACCTCGGGGTGCTCGGCGAAGTGCGCGGCGAGCTGGGTCATCAGGCGCACGCCCGACGAGGCGAGCGGGTGGCCGGTCGCGATCGCTCCGCCCCAGGGGTTGACGCGCGGGTCGTCGTCGGCGATGCCGAAGTGCTCGAGGAAGGCCAGCACCTGCACGGCGAAGGCCTCGTTGAGCTCGAACAGGCCGATGTCCTCGATGCGCAGGCCTGCCTGCGCGAGGGCCTTCTCGGCGGCCGGGACGGGTCCGTAGCCCATCACCTCCGGCTCGACGCCGACGAAGGAGTAGGTGACGAGCCGCATCTTGACGGGCAGCCCCAGCTCGGTCGCGGCCTCCTCGGAGGCGAGGAGGCAGGCGGTGGCCCCGTCGTTGAGCCCGGCAGCGTTGCCGGCGGTGACCCGGCCGTGGGGACGGAACGGCGTCGAGAGAGAGGCGAGGTCCGCCATCGTGACGCCGGGGCGGGGCGGCTCGTCGGCGGTGGCGAGTCCCCAGCCCTTCTCCACGGAGCGGACGGCGACCGGGACCAGGTCGGGCTGCACCTTGCCCGCGGCGTAGGCCTCGGACAGCTTGCGCTGGGAGCCCACGGCGAAGGCGTCGCAGCGCTCCTTGGTGAGGCTCGGGTAGCGGTCGTGGAGGTTCTCGGCGGTCTTGCCCATGACCAGGGCGGACTCGTCGACGAGCCGCTCGGAGACGATCCGGGGGTTGGGGTCGACGCCCTCGCCCATGGGGTGGCGACCCATGTGCTCCACGCCCCCGGCGACCACGACGTCGGCGGCGCCCATCGCGATGGACCCGGCGGACGTGGTGACCGCCGTCATGGCCCCGGCGCACATGCGGTCGATCGAGTAGCCGGGGACGGTGCTGGGCAGACCCGACAGCAGCGCCGCCATCCGGCCGAGGGTGAGGCCCTGGTCGCCGATCTGGGTGGTGGCCGCGACGGCGACCTCCCCGATGCGCTCGGGTGGCAGGGACGGGTTGCGGCGGACGAGCTCACGGATGCAGGCGATGACCAGGTCGTCGGCGCGGGTCTGGGCATAGATGCCCTTGTCCCCGGCGCGGCCGAACGGCGTGCGGACGCCGTCCACGAAGACGACCTCGTGCAGGGTGCGGGGCACGGTGGCCTCCCAGGTCGAGGGGATGGGTACCCGTCGGATGCTACTTGCGGGTAATCCCGATGTCAGCACCAGCGCGCCGCGACGTGACCGGCCCCACGTCCACGTCCCCGTCGTGTGGGCCGCGGGTGCCGCCGTCGGCGCGACTCCTAGACGCGCGGGGGATAGGGGTGGTCGGACGCCGCCTCGGCCAGCAGGGGCGACACGAGCCCCGCCTGCCACGGCCGGGCACCCAGGTCGAGGAGGATCTCGCGGAAGCCCTGGGCCGACTCGTCCACCGGAGGGGCCCAGACCACCCGCCGCAGGGTGTCAGGGGTCAGGAGGTTCTCCGCGGGGACGGCCACGCTCGCGCTCAGACCGGCCACGAGCTCCTTGACGGCGCCGAGCCGGGCGGCGGCGACCGGGTCCTTGTCGGCCCAGGCACGTTGCGGAGGTGGGCCGTCGCTCGGGAGGTGGTATGCCGGGAGCTCGTCCTCCGGCAGGAGCATCGCGCGGTCCACGGCGGCCAGCCAGACCTGCGGGTTGCGCTGCACGGCGCGCGGGGTCCGGCGGGTGCCGTCGGCGCCGGAGGGCAGGGCGAGCTCGACGATCGCGGCGTCGCCGAGCACGCGTCCGGGGCTGCAGTCACGATCCTGGGCCAGGCGGTCGCGGGTCTCCCACAGCTCGCGGACCACGGCGAGCCCGCGCCGGGTGCGCACCTTGTGCAGGCCGGAGGTCTTGCGCCACGGGTCGACCTTGGGCGCCGGGCCGCGGAAGTGGGTGAGCGCCTCGAACTCCTCGGCGGCCCAGCCCGACTTGCCCTGGGAGCGCAGGTCCTCGTCCACGGCGTCGCGCAGGTCCACGAGGACCTCGACGTCGAGCGCGGCGTAGACGAGCCACGGCTCGGGCAGGGGGCGGGTGGACCAGTCCTGGGCGCTGTGCTCCTTGGCGAGCGTGATCCCGAGGTAGTGCTCCATGGCGGCCGCCAGCCCCACGCGGGGCCGGCCCGCGAGCCGGGACCCCAGCTCGGTGTCGAACAGGCGGGTGGGGTGCAGCCCCAGGTCGGCGAGGCAGGGCAGGTCCTGGGTGGCCGCGTGCAGCACCCACTCGACGTCGCCGACCACGTCCTGGAGCTCGGACAGGTCGGGGCACATCACGGGGTCGACGAGCCAGGTGCCGGCCCCGGCCCGGCGCAGCTGCACGAGGTAGGCCTTCTGCCCGTAGCGGAAGCCCGACGCCCGCTCGGCGTCGATGGCGATGGGGCCGTGCCCGTCGGCCACGGAGGCGACCAGCTCGCGCAGCCGACGCTCGTCCTCGACCACGGGGCGCAGGGCCTCGGCGGGCGCCGACACCAGGCGCGGCTCGGGGGTGTCCGCGGGGGCGTCCGCCGTCGGGTCGTCGGGCGAGGTCAGGTCCGTCACGCCCTCCAACCTAACCCGCCGCGCGGGCCGTCCCACGGCGACGTCCCGGCGGTCGTCAGGTGATCAGGCCCCGGCGCAGCGCGGTGTAGGTCATCGCGGCCCGGTCACCGGTGCCGAGCTTGCGGGCGATGCGGGCCAGGTGGCTCTTGACCGTGAGGGCCGACAGGCCGAGGGAGGCGCCGACCTCCTTGTTGGTCTTGCCCTGGGACACGAGCTGCAGGACCTCGACCTCGCGGGCCGAGAACTGCTCGTTGCCGGCTCCCCGGGTGCCTGGCCCGGCCGGGGGCTGCCCGCCCGTCCGGATGTAGGCGCGGACGCCGGTCTTGAGGGCGCCGCGGACGTAGATCGGGTCCTCGGAGTCCGAGAGCACGATCGTGCGGCGCCAGCCACGGGCCCGCATCTCGTGCAGCAGCGGGATGCCGGAGCCGTCGGGGAGGGTCAGGTCGGCGATGCAGAACTCGCCGGCGGGGACCTCGCGGGCCACGACCCGGGCGCGCTCGATCGTCTGCGCCTCGATGATGTGCCCCTCCGTGATGCGCCCCAGGGCACGGCGCACCATGGCGCCCGTGTGCGGCCCCGCCGAGATGACCATGGCGCTGATGGGCTGCGGGCGCGCCATCCGGGCGTTCTTGGTGATCACGCTCACGGTGCCCCTCCCTGTCTGCGTGCACGACGCTGGTGATGTTGAAGATTCTAGAACGGGACTAGTGCCGAACGGGTGAGATTGGCCGAACTTTCGTGACTGCCCGTGGTCACCGACGGGAGGTCAGGAGAGCGACGCCCTCGGGCAGCGGGGGCAGGCCGCCGAGGGTGCACAGCAGCTGGGTCCAGGCCTCGAGGTGCGGGGCGAGGTCCTCGTCGACCGGGGTCCAGGACGCCCGGACCTCCATCTCCACGGTCGTGGCCTCCTCCGCCAGCTCGCCGAACCGCTCGCTCACCACGTGGGTGACGGTGCCGGCCAGGGCGCTCGCGCGGGCCCCGGCATCGGCGAGGGCGTCCTCGAGCCAGGCCCACCCGACCGCACCTAGGGCAGGATCACCGGCCAGCTCCGTCTCCAGCCGGGCCTTGGCGAAGGTGACGACCCGCCACTGCCCCTCCCACTGGTCGGGGGCGGAGGGGTCGTGCAGGACCACGAACCGCCCCGAGGCCACTTCCTCGTCCGTGCGCCGGTCGGGCACGACGTCGGCGGCCAGCGCGAACGAGTACGGGGCAAGCCGCCCCGGCGCGGGCACCTCCTCGACCAGCACCTCGGGGCGGCGGCGGGCATCGCGCAGCCGGGTGAGCACCGCGTCGAACCGGCGCGCGCTCTCGTCCGTCAGGGATCGGTCGGGCACCTCCCGAGGCTATGCGGGGGGCCGCCCGCGGACGCGGCGGCGCGCCGACCGACCGGTCCGCCGTGCGAGGATCGTCCGCGTGGACACCCCTGCAGCCAGCCCGGTCCCCCCGACCGCCCGGGAGAGCCTCCTCGTGCGCGCCGCCCGCCGCCGCCCCGTGCCCCGCCCGCCGGTGTGGTTCATGCGCCAGGCCGGCCGCTCCCTGCCCGAGTACCGCGCGGTCCGCGAGGGCACGACGATGTTCGAGGCCTGCCGCAACCCCGACCTCACCACCGAGATCACCCTGCAGCCCGTGCGTCGTCACCACGTCGACGCGGCGATCTTCTTCAGCGACATCGTCGTGCCGCTGGCGGCGGTCGGGGTCGACGTGGACCTCGTCGCCGGCGTCGGTCCGGTCATGGCCGAGCCCTTCCGCGGCCGCGCCGACCTGGACCGCGTCCCGGAGCTCGACCCCGAGATGGTGCCCTACGTCACCCAGGCGGTCCGCCAGACCGTCACGGCGCTCGGCGAGACCCCGCTCATCGGCTTCGCCGGTGCACCGTTCACGCTGGCGTCATACCTCGTCGAGGGCGGGCCGTCCAAGAACCACGAGCGCACCAAGGCGCTGATGCACGCCGACCCCCGGCTGTGGCACGACCTGTGCGCCCGCCTCGCGCAGATCTCCGGGACCTTCCTGCGGGTCCAGGCAGAGGCGGGAGCCTCCGCGATCCAGCTGTTCGACTCCTGGGTGGGGGCGCTGCCGCGCCGCACCTACGAGGCCCAGGTGCAGGAGCACTCGGCCGCGGCGCTGCACATGGTGGCCGAGGCCACGGACGTGCCACGCATCCACTTCGGCGTGGGGACCGGCGAGCTCCTCCCGGCCATGGGCGCAGCCGGGGCGGACGTCGTGGGCGTGGACTACCGCGTCAACCTCCTCGACGCCTCGGAGCGGCTCGGGCCGGGCTACGCCGTTCAGGGCAACCTCGACCCGGCCCTGCTCTTCGCCCCCTGGGAGGCCCTCGAGGCCGAGGTGCGCCGCATCGTCGACGAGGGACGCCAGGCTCCGGGTCACATCTTCAACCTCGGCCACGGTGTGCTGCCCAGCACGGATCCCACCGTCATCACCCGCGTCGTCGAGCTGGTCCACGAGCTGGGCCGGTAGCATGGGGGCTCGCGCCAGGCCCCACCGGCCGCCGCTCACGACCCGTCCCGCCCGACGGCCCCCCACCGGGCCGCCCCGACAGATGGTTGCCGCATGACCGTAGTCAAGATCGTCCTCGAGGTGCTGCTCGTCCTGGGCGGCCTCTTCCTGACCCTGCTGATCCTGCTTCACAAGGGCAAGGGCGGCGGCATGTCCGACATGTTCGGGGGTGGGGTGTCCAACACCCTCGGCGGGTCCAGCGTGGCCGAGCGCAACCTCGACCGCTTCACGATCGCCGTCGCCGTCGTGTGGTTCTCGTGCGTCGTCGCGCTGGGGCTGATCCAGCGTTTCAGCGGCTGACGCAGCCGCTCACCGGAGCAGGCGGCCCGAGGGGGGAGCCGCCCTCCCACCCACTTGCGGGCACCTGGGCCCGCCCCGGTCCTGCAACCAGTCGGGACCGGTAGCTCGAGGAGAAACCATGTCGGGTGGTAACGCCATCAGGGGCAGCCGCATCGGAGCGGGCCCCATGGGAGAGGCGGAGCGCGGGGAGTCCGCACCGCGCCTGGCCATCAGCTACTACTGCGCCCGCGGTCACGAGACCCGCCCGGCGTTCTCGCAGGAGGCCGGGGCCGACCTCCCCGCCGAGTGGGACTGCCAGCGGTGCGGGCTCCCCGCGGGGCTCGATCCCGACGACCCGCCCGCACCACCGCGCACGGAGCCTTACAAGACCCACCTCGCCTACGTCAAGGAGCGACGCAGCGACGCCGACGGCCAGGCCCTGCTGGACGAGGCGCTCGCGGGCCTGCGGCAGCGCGGGCTGATCCAGTAGGCACCGCCCGACGGGTCCCCCCCCGACCTGCCCCGTCGCGGTCACGTCAGGGCAGGTCGCCGGCCGCCGCCTCGTCGACCAGCCACAGCGTGCGGCGCCGCCCGCGGACACCGGCGGCCGGGGCCTCGTGCACGTCCGCGCCGCCGGTGGCCGCCGCCACGGCCTCGGCCTTGTCCTCGCCCGCGACCAGCAGCCACACCTCGTCGGCGGTGCACAGCGCGGGCATGGTCAGCGACAGGCGCGCCGGCGGCGGCTTGGGGGAGTCCGTCTCGGGCACGACCGTGCGGTCGGTCACGTCCAGCGTCGCCTTGCCCGGAAACAGGCTGGCGACGTGCGCGTCCGGGCCGACGCCCAGCATGACGACGTCGAAGGCCGGCACGTCGACGCCGTCCGGTCCCCGCCGCGCGGACCCGGCGGCCACCCGCGCCAGCTCGGCGGCATAGCGCTCCGCCGCGGCGGCGATGTCGCCGCCCTCGGCGTCGTCGGTGGCGGGCAGCTCGTGGACGTTGGCAGGGTCGAGCCCGAGGGCGGCCATCCGCCCCAGGCCCGCCTCGCGCGCCTGCGTTGCGTTGCGGTCCGCGGACTCGCGCTCGACATACCGCTCGTCCCCCCACCACAGGTGCACGAGCTCCCAGGCGACCGCGGGCGCGGCGGGGGAGTCGACGAGCGCCTCCACGAGGGCGTTGCCCATCGACCCGCCGGTGAGGACGACGTGCGCCTCGCCGTGCTCCGCCTGGACGTCCGTGATGGTGGTGACGAGGCGGGCGGCGACGGCGGCCGCGAGGGTCGTCTTGTCGCGGTGGACGATCACCTGCGCGCTCATGAGGATGCCTTCTTGGCGGCCGACTTCGTCGTGCCGGTCTGCTTCTTGGTCGACGCCTTCTTGGTGGTGGACTTCTTGGTCGACGCCTTCTTGGTGGAGGTCTTCTCGGCCCCCTGCTGCGCGGTCGCCGCCCTGTCCGCACCCGGGTCGCCCTGACCGACGGTCGGTCCGTCGGAGACCCGGCTGCCGACACGCTTCTGCCTCTCGGCGCGACGCCCGACCTCGCCATCCGGTGCCTTGTCCGTGGCCACCACCTCGTCGCGATCGGTGTCGACGGTCACCATGTCGCTGGACGTCTGGCGGGACCGCTGGCCCGCACGACGCGCCATCAGCCGGGACTCGTCGGGCGAGGGTGCCTTGCCGGCCCGGACCAGGGCGCTGGCCAGCGAGGACCGGTCGGTGACGCGTCGCAGCCCCTCGACCAGGGCGAGCTCGTAGACCTCGTCGGGGTCGAGCCGTCGCAGCTCGTCGGTCAGGCACTCGGCGTCGGACCGCCGCGTGAGCCCCACCCGGCGGACGGGCTGCTCGGGATGGGAGAGCGTGGCGATGGTGGTCCCCTCGGGACGGACCAGGTCCAGCGGCCCGGAGGGCCGATCGAGGCGGACGCTGATCAGGCCCGACCCCTGGGGGCTACGGCCGCGAGTGACCGGCACGTCGAGCGCCCCGGCCAGCCAGCCCGCGAGCAGGTCGGTGGCCGAGGAGTCGATGCCACCGACCACGACCGCGCTGGTCACCGGCTCGTAGGGCTGCTGGTCGAGGGCCGCCGCCAGCAGGGCGCGCCACAAGGTGATCCGGGACCACGCGAGGTCCGTGTCGCCCGGCGCGTAGTTCTTGGCCCGCCTCTTCAGCTCGGCGTGGGGGTTCTTGGCGACGGCGGAGTCGTTGATGCGCCGCTGGCACATCGCGCCGACGGGGTCGCTCGCGAGGTCGACGGGCGCGTCGCCCGGCCACCAGCCGACCACGGGGGAGTCCGGCAGCAGCAGCGGCAGCACCAGCGCGGCGCCGTGGTCGTTGACCTCGCCGTACAGCCGCATCACGACCACCTCGGAGGCGCCCGCGTCGCCCCCGATCCGGATCTGTCCGTCGACGCGGCTCGACCCCCGGCGGTTGCCGTGGACGAGCGCGACCACGCGACAGGGGTGCATGTGCGAGGACTCCACGGCGGCCTCGATGGCCTCCTCGGCGCGATCCTCGTCGACCACGATGATCAGCGTGAGCACCCGGCCGAGGGCCATGGCGCCGCTGTCGTTGCGGATCTGGACAAGCTTCTTGGTCAGGGCCGAGGTCGAAGTCTTGGGCAGGTCGATGATCACGGCATCCTCCACTCGCGGCCGTCACGGGCCATCATCTCGTCGGCGCTGGCCGGGCCCCAGGTCCCGCTGGGGTACGGATCGGGGCGGCCGTTCGCGGCCCAGTACTCCTCGACCGGGTCGAGGATGCGCCACGACAGCTCGACCTCCTCGTTGCGGGGGAACATCGACGGCGCCCCCAGCAGCACGTCCAGGATCAGCCGCTCGTAGGCCTCCGGCGACTTCTCCGTGAAGGAGTTGCCGTAGGTGAAGTCCATCGTGACGTCGCGGACCTCCATCTGCGCGCCCGGCACCTTGGACCCGAAGCGGAGGGTGATGCCCTCGTCCGGCTGGACGCGGATGACGATGGCGTTCTGCCCCAGCTCCTCGGT
Source organism: Arsenicicoccus cauae (assembly GCF_043162025.1). Taxonomy (NCBI): domain Bacteria; kingdom Bacillati; phylum Actinomycetota; class Actinomycetes; order Micrococcales; family Intrasporangiaceae; genus Arsenicicoccus; species Arsenicicoccus cauae. The sequence goes on from NZ_CP171001.1 coordinate 2,464,704, forward strand.
CTCGGTGTCATCGAACGGCAGGTGGGGGGCCTTCTTGAAGACCACGGCGATCTCGGTGACCCGCTTGCCGAGCCGCTTGCCGGTGCGCAGGTAGAAGGGAACACCGGCCCAGCGGCGCGTGTCCACCTCGACCTTCATGGCCGCGTAGGTCTCGGTCGTCGAGCCGGGCTTCATGCCCTCCTCGTCCAGGAAGCCCACGACCTTCTCGCTGCCCTGCCAGCCCTCGGCGTACTGCCCGCGGGCCGTCGAGGCGGCGAGGTCGTCGGGCAGCCGCACCGACGCAAGGACCTTCTCCTTCTCGGCCCGCAGGTGCTGGGCCGTGAACGCGGTGGGCTCCTCCATCGCCGTCAGCGCGAGCAGCTGCAGCAGGTGGTTCTGGATGACGTCGCGGGCCGCGCCGATCCCGTCGTAGTAGCTCGCCCGACCGGCCACGCCGATGTCCTCGGCCATCGTGATCTGCACGTGGTCGATGTGGTGGGAGTTCCAGACCGGCTCGAACAGCTCGTTGGCGAAGCGCAGGGCCAGGAGGTTCTGGACGGTCTCCTTGCCGAGATAGTGGTCGATGCGAAAGACCGAGTCGGGGGCGAACACGCCCTCGACGATGTCGTTGAGCTCGCGCGCCGACTCCAGGTCGTGCCCGAAGGGCTTCTCGATGACGACGCGGCGCCACTGACCGGGCTCGGCCGTCGCGAGCCCGCTGCGCTCGAGCTGCTGGCAGACCTGGCCGAAGAAGCCCGGCGGGATCGACAGGTAGAACGCGGTGTTGCCGCCGGTGCCGCGGTCGCGCTCGAGCTGGTGCACCGTCTCGGCGAGCAGGTCGAAGGCCTCGTCGTCGTCGAAGGTGCCGGGCACGAACCGGATCCCCTCGGCGAGCGACTTCCACGTGGACTCGCGGAAGGGGGTGCGCGCGTGCTCCTTGACGGCGTCGTGCACGATCTGGCCGAAGTCCTGGTCGGCCCAGTCCCGCCGCGCGAAGCCGATGAGCGAGAAGCCCGGGGGCAGCAGCCCGCGGTTGGCGAGGTCGTAGATCGCCGGCATGACCTTCTTGCGGGACAGGTCGCCGGTCACGCCGAACAGCACCAGGGCGCAGGGGCCGGCGATGTTGGGCAGGCGCTTGTCCCGGACATCCCTGAGCGGGTTGTGGTCGGCGGTCACTGGGGTGGGGCTCAACTGGTCTCTCCCGTCGGCTGGGTGCGTGCGGCCGTATGTCGTGGCCGACCCGCCGCCTCGTGGGTGGAGGCGGCGGGCCGCGTCACGGTCAGTGCTTGTCGAGCTCTGCCTGGACCGTCTCGAGGAGCTCGGTCCAGGACTTCTCGAACTTCTCGACGCCCTCGCGCTCGAGCTGCTCGACCACCTCGACGTACGAGATGCCTTGCCGCTCCAGGGCGTCCATCACCGCGTCGGACTCGTCGTAGGTGCCGGTGATGGTGTCGCCGGTGATCTCGCCGTGGTCCGCCGCCGCGTCGAGCGTCTTCTCCGGCATGGTGTTGACGGTCTGCGGGGCGACGAGCTCGTCGACATACATCGTGTCCTGGTAGGCCGGGTCCTTGACCCCGGTGGAGGCCCAGAGCGGGCGCTGGACGTGCGCCCCGTCGTCCGCGAGGTTGGCCCAGCGCGGCGTGCCGAACTGCTCCTGCCAGGCCTGGTAGGCCAGGCGGGCGTTGGCCAGGCCGGCCTTGCCCTTGAGGGCAGTGGCCTCGTCCGTGCCGACCTCGTCGAGGCGCTTGTCGACCTCGGTGTCCACGCGGGACACGAAGAAGGACGCCACCGAGTGGATCTGCGACAGGTCCTTGCCCGCCTCGCGCGCCTGCTCGACACCGGTCATGAAGGCGTTCATCACGGCGCGGTAGCGGTCGAGGCTGAAGATGAGCGTCACGTTGACCGAGATCCCCTCGGCCAGGACCCGGCTGATGGCCGGCAGGCCCTCGACCGTGGCGGGGATCTTGATCATGACGTTGGGGCGGTCGACCGCGGCAGACAGCTCCTTGGCCACCTGCACGGTGCGCTCGGTGTCGTGCGCCAGCCGGGGGTCGACCTCGATGGAGACCCGTCCGTCGACGCCGTCGGTCCGGTCGTAGACCGGGCGCATGATGTCGCACGCGTCCCGCACGTCCGTGGTGGTGAGGGCAAAGACCGCGCGCTCGACATCGGCGCCCTCGGCCTTGAGCTCCGTGACCTGCGGGGTGTACTTCTCACCCTTGGCCAGGGCCGACGCAAAGATCGAGGGGTTCGTGGTGACTCCCACGACGCCCTTGGTGTCGACGACCTCCTGGAGGTTGCCGGTGGAGATGCGCTCGCGTGACAGGTCGTCCAGCCAGATGGAGACGCCTGCGGCCGCGAGGGCCTCGAGGTTCTTGCTCGTCATGCGATCACTTGCCTTCCTGGCGCTCGGCCGGGGCGGAGGACTCGAAGCCCGGGTCCTTGGAGGCGTAACCGGGTGCGGTGTCGCCGGGGGTGGGGTCGCCGGACTCGGCGACCGACGCCTTGGCGGCCTCGACGACGGCCTCCGGCGTGAAGCCGAACTCGCTGAACAGCGTCTTGGCGTCCGCCGACGCGCCGAAGTGGTCGATCCCGATGATCCGGCCGGCGTCGCCGACGTAGTCGCGCCAGCCCATCGTGGAGCCGGCCTCGATGCTGACGCGGGCCCGGACGGCCTTGGGCAGCACCTGCTCGCGGTAGGCCTCGTCCTGCTGGGCGAACCACTCCTGGCAAGGCATCGACACGACGCGCGTGGCGACGCCCTGGGCCTCGAGCAGCTCGGCGCCGGCCATGGCGACCGAGACCTCGGAGCCCGTCGCCATCACGATGACGTCGGGTGTCTGCTTGCTGGCCTCGACCAGGACGTAGGCCCCCCTGGCCACCTGCTCGACCGAGGTCGAGGCGGGGTCGAGGATCGGCAGCGCCTGGCGCGACAGGGCGATGCCCGTCGGGTTGCCGTGGCGGGTCAGGATCGTCTGCCACGCGTGGGCGGTCTCGTTGGCGTCGGCGGGACGGACGACGTCCAGGCCCGGGATCGCGCGCAGCGAGGCGAGGTGCTCGATCGGCTGGTGGGTGGGTCCGTCCTCGCCGAGACCGATGGAGTCGTGCGTCCACACAAAGATCGAGTCGGCCTCCTGGATCGCCGCCAGACGCACCGCCGGGCGCATGTAGTCCGAGAACACGAGGAAGGTGCCGCCGTAGGGCCGGGTGAGCCCCTCGAGGGCGATGCCGTTGACGATCATGCCCATGGCGTTCTCGCGGACCCCGAAGTGCAGGGTGCGCCCGTAGGGGCCGCCCTGCCACTCGGAGGTCTGGCGGTCCTCCGGCACGAAGGAGGGCTGCCCGCCCATCGTCGTGTTGTTGGACTCGGCGAGGTCGGCGGAGCCGCCCCACAGCTCGGGGAGGACGTCGGCGAGGGCGGTGAGCACCTTGCCGGACGCGGCGCGCGTCGCCAGCCCCTTGTCGTCCGGCTCGAAGGTCGGGAAGGCCTCGGCGTAGCCGTCGGGGACCTCGTGGGCCCGGACGCGGTCGAGGAGCGCGGCGCCCTCGGGGTTGGCCGAGCGCCACGCCTCGTAGCGCTCGTCCCAGCCCTTGCGCAGCTCGGCGCCACGGTCGCGCACCGAGCGCACGTGGGCGAGGACCTCGTCGGAGACGTCGAAGGTCTTGTCGGGGTCGAACCCGAGCAAGGACTTCATCCCCTTGATCTCGTCGTCGCCGAGCGCGGAGCCGTGAGACTTGCCGGTGCCCTGCTTGGTGGGGGCGGGCCAGGCGATCACGGTGCGCAGCACGATGAAGGTCGGCTTGTCGAGGACCGTGCGGCCCTGCTCGATCGCGGCATAGAGGGCGTCGACGTCCTCGACGTAGTCCTCGTCGCGCACGCCGTGCTTGGTGCGCCACTCGACCACGCGCACGTCCCAGCCGTAGGCCTCGTAGCGTGCCGCTACGTCCTCGGAGAAGGACACGTCGGTGTCGTCCTCAATGGAGATCTGGTTCTGGTCGTAGATCAGCGTGAGGTTGCCGAGCCGCTGGGTGGCCGCGAGGGAGCTGGCCTCGCTGGCGACGCCCTCCATCATGCAGCCGTCGCCGGCGATGCAGTAGACGTCGTGGTCGAAGACGCTCTCGCCCGGGGCGGCCGCGGGGTCGAAGAGCCCGCGCTGGCGTCGTTGCGCCATCGCCATACCGACCGCGGTCGCGACCCCCGACCCCAGCGGGCCGGTGGTGAGGTCGACGCCCTCGGTGTGGTGGACCTCGGGGTGGCCGGGGGTCTTGGACCCCCACGTGCGCAGCGCCTCGATGTCCTCGAGCTCGAGGAGCCCGGAGTAGTAGAGCTGGATGTACTGCGTCAGGCTCGAGTGCCCCGCCGACAGGACGAAGCGGTCGCGACCCAACCAGTGCGGGTCCGAGGGGTCATGACGCATGACCTTCTGGTAGAGCAGGTACGCCGCGGGGGCGAGGCTGATCGCGGTCCCGGGGTGCCCGTTGCCGGTCTTCTGCACGGCGTCCGCCGCCAGGGTGCGGACGGTGTCGACGGCGCGGACGTCCACGTCGCTCCAGCCGACCTGCTCGGCGACGGGGTCGGACACCTGTCGGCCGTGGGCCTTGGGGGTGATGCTCACGTGGTCACACTTCCTTCGTGGTCGGAGTCACATCGAGCCTATCGACTTCTACCCACCCCTCATGACCTTGATCCGGCGCGGGCACCATCCCGGGCGAGGCGTGGGGGAGGTCATACCGCGAGTACCGGCGTGCCGCGTCGCACGGCGTCGCCGGCCCACGCGGGACGGGATAGGATCGGGAGGCCTGTCCGCAAACCCCGCCGATGGCGAGCCCGCTCGACCACCCACCGGCCCGGTCCGGACCCCGCCCGACGACCGAAGGACACCGTGACAGCCTCGCAGCCGCGCACCGCGCCTGATCGGACCGGTGCCCCGTCGTCGCGCTTCAGCTACACCGTCAAGAACTACATGGCGCTGACGAAGCCGCGCATCATCGAGCTGCTCCTCGTCACGACCTTCCCCGTCATGTTCCTCGCGCAGCGCGGTCTGCCGGACTTCTGGCTGGTGGTCAGCACCCTGGTCGGCGGCTCGCTGTCCGCCGGCGCGGCCAACACGCTCAACTGCTACCTCGACCGGGACATCGACCGCCTCATGGCGCGCACGCAGAACCGCCCGCTCGTGACGGGCGAGATCTCGCCATCGGCGGCGATGCGCTTCGGGATCGTCCTCACCGTCGTGTCGACGTTGTGGCTCGGGTTCTTCGTCAACTGGCTCTCGGCCGTCCTGTCGGTCAGCGCGATCCTGCTCTACGTCGTCTTCTACACCCTCGTGCTCAAGCGCCGGACCTCGCAGAACATCGTCTGGGGCGGCGTCGCCGGGTGCATGCCGGTCCTCATCGGGTGGGCGGCCGTCACGGAGTCGATCTCGTGGACGCCGGTCGTGCTCTTCCTGTGGATCTTCTTCTGGACGCCGCCGCACTACTGGCCGCTGTCGATGCGGTTCAAGGACCAGTACGCCGCGGCGGGCATCCCCATGCTCCCCGTGCTCAAGCAGGACACCTCGGTCGCTCGCCAGATCGTCGCGTACGCCTGGGCGACCGCGCTGATCTCACTGGTGCTGGTGCCGGTGGCCGGCATGGGCTGGATCTACCTGGTCACCGCGATCCTCTCGGGCGGGCTCTTCCTCCTCGAGGCCTACAGGCTGCTGGGTCGCGCCCAGGACCCCGCCAACGCCACGACGGCCTCGCTCAAGCCCATGCGTCTGTTCCACTACTCGATCACCTACGTGACGCTGCTGTTCATGGCCGTGGCGATCGACCCCCTCGTGCACCTCCCCCTCTGACCTACCGGGGGTAAGGGCATCAGCCGGGCATCGTTCCCCAGGTCGATGATCCCGCCCCCGGTAGGAGCATCAGCCGGGCATCGTCCGCCAGGTCGATGATTCCGCCCCCGGTAGGAGCATCAGCCGGGCATCGTTCCCCAGGTCGATGATCCCGCCCCCGGTAGGAGCATCAGCCGGGCATCGTTCACCAGGTCGATGATCCCGCCCCCGGCGAGTCTGCAGGCCGTATGCCGACCGCCCGCCGTCAGGATGCCGCGCTGCTCGGGCTCGGCGAGCAGGTCCGGTGCGCGAGCGCCCGTCAGCGGCGGCGCGCGGTGAGCACGCCCTGCGTCAGCAGGACGGTGAAGAGCGCCGAGAGCAGCAGGTGGACGGCCACCACCGCGATGGGCCGACCGGTGAAGTACTGCACATAACCCACCAGGCCCTGCAGCAGCGAGAGCGCCAGCGTCCAGTCCCAGGCGCGGCGGAAGGGGGCGGGCACCTCGACCAGGCGGGATGCCACGACCAGGGCGACGGCCAGGCCGAGGAAGAGCATCACGGAGTCGGCGTGGAGCCAGCTCGTGGCGTGAGGGTCGAAGCCGAAGCGGACGTTCTCGTCCTTGTCACCGCTGTGGGGGCCGGAGCCGGTGACGGCGGTGCCCAGCACGCAGACGACGCCACCCACGGCCGCGGCGGCCCACGCCAGACGCTGGACCACCGTCGGCACGGCGCGCTGGGGGGCGTCGTCCCCCTCGCGGTAGCGGTAGAGCAGGTAGGTCGCGTTGGCCACCAGGAACAGCGAGATCAGGAAGTGCGGGGACACGGTGCGCGGGTCAAGCCGGGCGAGGACGATGATCCCGCCCACGACCGCCTGCACCAGCACGAACAGCAGCGGCACCGCGCACGCGTAGACGAACCGGCGACGGGATCGCCAGAACCGCCTCGCGGCGAGCACGAGAACCCACGCGGCGATCACGACGAGCACCGGAGACATCAGGCGGTTGCCGAACTCGATGAACTTGTGGAAACCCTCGGTCTGCTCGCCGGTGGGGACGAGCGACCCCGGCGTGCACTCAGGCCAGGTGGGGCACCCGAGACCCGACCCCGTCAGGCGGACGAGGCCACCGGTGAGGATGATCGCGACGTTGCCGACGAGGTTGGCCACGAGGGCGATCCACATCCAGTCCCGGGCCCCGCGCGGGGGCGTCACGACGTCCGCGGGGGAGTGGGTCGGTGCGCCGGGGGTGGTCGAGGTGCTCACCAGGACAGCCTAGTGCGCGCGTGCACAAGCGCCGGCACCCACCCCGGCGAGCAGCGCGGCACCAGGGCGCCAGGGCGACAGGTCAAGACGGCACCACCGTATGACGGGGCGGCTCGGGGTGAGGTCAGTCGGACCAGCGGAAGAAGCGGGCCGCCGCGGCGCTGAGGACCGCGGCCCAGACCAGCAGGACCAGCAGGGGCTGCAGCGGCAGACCGTGGTGCTCGAACGCAGAGCGGAAGCCGTCCCCCAGGGCGGCGGACGGCAGGTAGGACACCAGGCGGGACCACGGCTCCGGCAGCGTCGAGCCGGGGATGAGGATGCCGCCCAGCCCGAGCATGAGGACCCAGACGAGGTTGGCCAGCGCCAGGGTGGCCTCGGCGCGCAGGGTGCCGGCGAACAGCAGCGCGAACCCGACGAAGGTCGTCGTCCCGAGGCACCAGAACACGACGAAGGGCAGCACACCCACGACGTCGGGACGCCAGCCGAGGAGCAGCCCGACCACGGACAGCACGGCGAACTGGATCACCTGCACCACCATCACCGCGATGACGCGGGCGAGGACCAGGCCGCCCTTGCCGAGCGGCGAGGCACCGAGCAGCCGCAGCACGCCGTAGCGGCGGTCGAAGCCGGTCTGGATCGCCTGGCCGGTGAACGCGCTCGACAGCACCGCCAGGGCCAGCACGCCGGGCACGACCACGTCGACGCGCCGACCGGGCCCGAGGTCGGGCCAGGGCGCGAGAACCCCGCCGACGAGCGCGAGGGCCGGCAGGACGATCGACACGAGCGTCTGCTCGCCGTTGCGCAGGAAGGTGAGCGTGTCGAAGGTCGCCTGGGCGCGGACGCGCGCGGCGGTGGGTGCGGGGCGGCTCATCGGGCCTTCCTCGTCAGCTCGAAGTAGACGTCCTCCAAGGACCGGCCCGCGCACAGGTCGGCGGGGGCGCCCTCGCCGACGACGTGCCCGTCGCTGATCACGACGAGGTGGTCGGCGAGCCGCTCTGCCTCCTCGAAGGAGTGGGTCGTGACGACGACCCCGACCCCGCGGTCGCGCGTCTCGCGGACGAGGTCCCACACGTCGAGCCGTGCGTGCGGGTCGAGGCCCGCCGTCGGCTCGTCGAGAAAGACCACCTCGGGACTGCCGACGAGCGCCGCGGCGAGGGCCACGCGCTGCCTCTGCCCGCCCGACAGGCGGCGGACCGTCGTGCCGGCGAACCGGTCGATCCCCAGGCGCGAGACGAGGTCGTCGACGGGCGCCGGGTCGGCATACAGGCGGGACAGGTGTCGCAGCAGAGCGACCGGCCTGGCACCGTTGGGCAGCCCGCCGTCCTGGAGCATGACGCCGACGCGGGCCCGGTGCTCGGCCGAGGCGTCCCACGGGTCGGTGCCGAGCACGCGAGCCACGCCGTCGTCCGGCCGCTGGAGGCCCTCGAGGATCTCCATGGTGGTGGTCTTGCCGGCGCCGTTCGGCCCCAGGACCGCCGTCACGCGACCGAGCTCGGCGCTCCAGGTCATGTCGTCGACGGCGCGCACCGAGCCGAAGCTCCTGCGCAGCCGCTCGGTGGTCACCGCTACCGTCACGGACGGCGAGTGTACGCGCGATCCCCGGACAGCCCCGAGGCCCCCCGGCCGGCGACCGCCGGATAGGCAAGCCTTGGTAGATGCTCCCAGGGAATTAGGTAACATCGGTGTTGTGTTTATCGGACATGAGGCTGACGTGACGGGTACCCAGACCCCGCAGCGCTCCCGGACCGTCGAGGCGGTGCGGGATTCCGGCACGCGCGGCCGCGTCCAGCAGTTCGTCTCCGAGCACGGTCCGATCACCGCCGCCGCCATCGCCGAGCGGCTGGGCGTCACGACCACCGCCGTGCGTCGCCATCTGGACGCCCTCACCGACGCGGGGCTGATCGAGGAGCACGCCAGCGCCCCGGCCATGCGGGGCCGGGGGCGTCCGGCGCGCGCCTTCGTCCTGACCACCGCCGGGCACCAGGCCCTCGACAGCTCGTACGACGACGTCGCCACCTCCGCCCTGCGCTACCTGTCCGAGCAGGTGGGGGAGCATGCCGTCGAAGCCTTCGCCCACCAGCACGTCGCGTCCTTCGAGGACCGCTACCGTGCCCGGGTCGAGGCGGCCGGCGACACGCCGGAGGCGCGCTCCCGGGTCCTTGCCGAGGCGCTCACCAGGGACGGGTATGCCGCGTCCAGCCGCCCCCTCACGCTGGCGGACGGCTCGACGACGCTGGGCGTCCAGCTGTGCCAGGGCCACTGTCCCGTCCAGCAGGTCGCGTCCGCGTTCCCGCAGTTCTGCGAGGCGGAGCAGCAGGCCTTCTCGCGGCTGCTCGGCGTCCACGTCCAGCGCCTGGCGACGCTGGCGCACGGCGAGCACGTGTGCACGACCTTCGTGCCCCTCAGCGCACTCACCAGCGACGCACTCACCAACGACGCACTCACCGACGACCACCCCACCCACCCCGACGAAAGGTCCGAGCGATGACCACCAACATCGAGGAGCTGAACCCCGGCCTGCAAGGTCTCGGCCGGTACGAGTACGGCTGGGCCGACAGCGACGTCGCGGGCGCAACCGCCAAGCGCGGCCTCAACCCCGGCGTGGTGCAGGACATCTCGTCGCGCAAGAACGAGCCGCAGTGGATGACCGACCTGCGGATGAAGTCGCTGCGACTGTTCGACAAGAAGCCCATGCCGAGCTGGGGCAGCGACCTCACGGGCATCGACTTCCAGAACATCAAGTACTTCGTGAAGTCCACGGAGAAGCAGGCGACCACCTGGGACGAGCTGCCCGAGGACATCAAGGCCACCTACGACAGGCTCGGCATCCCCGAGGCCGAGAAGCAGCGCCTCATCGCGGGCGTGGCGGCGCAGTACGAGTCCGAGGTCGTCTACCACCAGATCCGCGAGGACCTGGAGGAGAAGGGCGTCATCTTCGTCGACACCGACACGGGTCTGCGTGAGCACGAAGACATCTTCAAGGAGTACTTCGCCAGCGTGATCCCCGCCGGCGACAACAAGTTCGCGGCGCTCAACACCGCGGTCTGGTCGGGCGGGTCGTTCATCTACGTCCCGCCGGGCGTCCACGTGGACATCCCGCTGCAGGCCTACTTCCGCATCAACACCGAGAACATGGGCCAGTTCGAGCGGACGCTGATCATCGCGGACGAGGGCTCCTACGTGCACTACGTCGAGGGCTGCACGGCGCCGATCTACAAGTCGGACTCGCTGCACAGCGCCGTCGTGGAGATCGTCGTGAAGAAGAACGCCCGCGTGCGCTACACGACCATCCAGAACTGGTCCAACAACGTCTACAACCTCGTCACCAAGCGCGCCACCTGCGAGGCCGGCGCCACCATGGAGTGGGTCGACGGCAACATCGGCTCCAAGGTGACGATGAAGTACCCCGCCGTCTTCCTGCTCGGCGAGCACGCCCGGGGCGAGACGCTGTCGATCGCCTTCGCGGGCGAGGGCCAGCACCAGGACGCCGGGGCCAAGATGGTCCACGCCGCGCCGCACACCTCCAGCTCCATCGTCTCCAAGTCGGTGGCGCGTGGCGGCGGGCGGACGTCATACCGCGGTCTGGTCCAGGTCGCGGAGGGTGCGCACGGCTCCCGGAGCAACGTGCGCTGCGACGCCCTCCTCGTCGACGACATCTCCCGCTCGGACACCTACCCGTACGTCGACGTCCGCGAGGACGACGTGCAGATGGGCCACGAGGCGACGGTGTCCAAGGTGAGCGACGACCAGCTGTTCTACCTCATGTCCCGCGGGATGTCCGAGGAGGAGGCCATGGCCATGATCGTGCGCGGGTTCGTCGAGCCCATCGCGCGCGAGCTGCCCATGGAGTACGCCCTCGAGCTGAACCGCCTGATCGAGCTGCAGATGGAAGGAGCCGTCGGCTGATGCCGGTCGAGCTGAAGTCACCCCCCACCGCCCCGACCGTGGCCGGCGTGCCCGAGGCCTATGTCCCGGACCAGTCCCGCGGTGAGCGACGCACGTCCTTCGACCTGGCGGACTTCCCGGTCCCCCACGGCCGCGAGGAGGAGTGGCGCTTCACCCCCGTCGACCGCCTGCAGGAGCTGTTCGAGCAGGCGCCGTCCGACGTCGCCGGGATCAAGACCGACATCCAGGTGCCGGCGGGCATCAAGGTGTCCGAGGTCCCGGCCGGCGACCCCCGGCTCGGCACGGTCCTCACGCCTGCCGACCGCGCCTCGGCCGCCGCCTGGACCTCCTTCGCGGACGGCCACGTGGTGCAGATCCCCCAGGGTCGTGAGTTCGGCGAGGCCGCCCGCCTCACCGTCCGCGGGTCCGACCAGGCGCGCATCAACGGTCACCTGGTCATCGACGCCGGAGCGCACTCCAGCGCCACCGTGTTGCTGTCGCACCAGGGCTCGGCGCGGTGCACCGCCAACGTCGAGATCCGCGTCGGCGACGGCGCGCACCTCACGGTCGTCACGGTGCAGGAGTGGGACGACGACGCGATCCACCTGGCTCAGCACGACGTGCTCGTCGGTCGGGACGCGACCCTCAAGCACATCGCGGTCACTCTCGGCGGCGAGATCGTGCGGGTGTCCACCAACGTGCGGTATGCCGGCCCCGGCGGCAGCGCCGAGTGCCTCGGCGTCTACTTCACCGACGAGGCGCAGCACCAGGAGCACCGGCTGTTCGTCGACCACGAGGCGCCGCACTGCACCTCGAACGTCGAGTACCGCGGTGCCCTGCGCGGCGACACCGCCCACTCCGTGTGGGTCGGCGACGTCCTCATCCGCGCGGCGGCCGAGGGCACCGACACCTACGAGCTCAACCGCAACCTCGTGCTGTCCGAAGGCGCCCGCGCGGACTCGGTCCCCAACCTCGAGATCGAGACCGGCAACATCGTCGGCGCCGGTCACGCGGCCGCGACGGGCCGGTTCGACGACGAGCAGCTGTTCTACCTCCAGGCGCGCGGCATCCCCGAGCGCGAGGCGCGCCGCCTGGTGGTGCACGGCTTCTTCGCCGACATCATCAACCGGATCGGCGTGACCGACACCCAGGCCCGCCTGATGGAGGTCATCGACCGCGAGCTCGCGGACTCCGTGGACGCGGCCTTCGAGAGCGCCCCGCGCGCGGCCGAGGGGGTCGGCGCGTGAGCTACGAGGTCGTCTGCCAGGTCGAGGACATCCAGGTGGGCCGCGTGGCGGCCGCCGTGGTGGACGGCGTGACCATCGCGCTCGCCCGCACGGGCGACCGTGAGTTCCACGCCGTCAACGACACCTGCACGCACGCCAACGTGTCGCTCTCGGAGGGCGAGCTCGACGGCTGCCAGCTGGAGTGCTGGCTGCACGGCAGCTCATTCGACCTGCGTACCGGCGAGCCCAACACCCTGCCCGCGACCGTGCCGGTCGCGGTTTACCCCGTCACGCTCGACGGCGACGACGTCCTCGTGGACGTCCACGGATCCGTCGAGCAGCGCGTCAGCGCCCAGCCCGCCAGCAAGGAGAACTGAACCCATGGCCACTCTGCAGATCACCGACCTGCACGTCTCGGTCGACACCGAGCAGGGCTCCAAGGAGATCCTCAAGGGCGTCGACCTCACGGTCCGCTCGGGGGAGACGCACGCGATCATGGGACCCAACGGGTCCGGCAAGTCCACCCTCGCCTACGCGATCGCCGGCCACCCCAAGTACACCGTCACGAGCGGCTCGGTCACCCTGGACGGCGAGGACGTCCTCGCGATGAGCGTCGACGAGCGGGCCCGCGCCGGCCTCTTCCTCGCGATGCAGTACCCCGTCGAGGTGCCCGGCGTCACGGTCTCCAACTTCCTGCGCACCGCCAAGACCGCGGTCGCCGGCGAGGCCCCCAAGCTGCGCACCTGGATCAAGGACGTCAAGAACGCCATGGCCGACCTCAAGATGGACCCGGCGTTCGCCGAGCGCAACGTCAACGAGGGCTTCTCCGGCGGAGAGAAGAAGCGCCACGAGATCCTCCAGATGGAGCTGCTCAAGCCGTCCTTCGCGGTCCTCGACGAGACCGACTCCGGCCTCGACGTCGACGCGCTCAAGATCGTCTCGGAGGGCGTCAACCGGGTGCGCTCCGGCGGTGACATGGGCGTCCTGCTCATCACGCACTACACGCGCATCCTGCGCTACATCCAGCCCGACTTCGTCCACGTCTTCGTCGACGGCAAGGTCGTCGAGGAGGGTGGCCCCGAGCTCGCCGACCGGCTCGAGGACGAGGGCTACGACCGTTTCGTCAACGCCCCGGCACCGGCGGTCGCGCCCGCCGGGGCCGCGCAGGTCTGATGAGCACGCCCTTCACCCCGCAGGAGTCGGCCCGCATCCGGGCCGACTTCCCGATCCTCGCGCGCACCGTGCGCGGCGGCAACCCGCTCGTCTACCTCGACAGCGGAGCCACCTCGCACAAGCCGTCGCCGGTGATCGAGGCGGAGCGGCGCTACTACGAGACGGTCAACGCCGGCGCCCACCGCGGCGCGCACCTGCTCTCGGAGGAGGCGACCGACGCCTACGAGGGCGCCCGCGCCACGGTCGCGCGATTCGTCGGGGCGCCGACGCCGGACGAGATCGTCTTCACCAAGAACGCCACCGAGTCGCTCAACCTGGTGGCCTACGCCTTCAGCAACGCCGGCTTCGACGGCGCCATGGACGGCGTGGATCCCGCTGTGGCGCAGCGGTTCTCGATAGGTCCCGGTGACGAGATCTGCATCACCGAGATGGAGCACCACGCCAACCTGGTGCCCTGGCAGGAGCTCGCCCGCCGCACCGGAGCCACCCTGCGCTGGCTCGGCGTGACCGACGACGGGCGGCTGGACCTCGGCGACCTCGACGAGGTCGTCAACGAGCGCACCAAGGTCCTGGCGTTCACCCACGTGTCCAACGTGCTCGGCACCATCAACCCGGTGCAGACCCTCGTCGCCCGCGCCCGGGAGGTCGGCGCCCTCACCGTCCTGGACGCGTGCCAGAGCGTCCCGCACCTCGGGGTCGACGTCCAGGAGCTCGGGGTCGACTTCGCGGCCTTCAGCGGACACAAGATGCTCGGCCCCACCGGGGTCGGGGTTCTGTGGGGGCGCAGGGAGCTGCTCGCCGCGATGCCGCCGTTCATCACCGGAGGCTCGATGATCGCCGTGGTGCGCATGGAGCAGACCACGTACGCCGCTCCGCCGCTGCGGTTCGAGGCCGGCTCGATGAACGTCGCGCAGGCGGTCGGTCTCGCCGCGGCGTGCGACTACCTCGACCAGCTCGGCCTGGACCGCGTCCACGCCCACGAGTCGATGCTGGCCGAGCGGCTCCTCGCCGGTCTGGCGCGGCGTCCGTGGGTGCGGGTCGTCGGCCCGACCACCATGGAGGACCGCGGCTCGTCGGTGGCCTTCGTCGTCGAGGGGGCGCACGCCCACGACGTCGGGCAGGTCCTGGACGACCAGGGCGTCGAGGTGCGCGTCGGGCACCACTGCGCGTGGCCGCTGCACCGGCGGATGCGCGTGGCGGCGACCACGCGGGCGAGCTTCGCGCCGTACAACACCCCGGAGGAGGTCGACGCCCTGCTCGCGGCGCTCGACAAGGTCCCCGCGATCTTCGGGCTGGACGTCGCGCAGGAGCAGGAGGCGAGCTGATGGACCTCTATCAGGAGCTCATCCTCGACCACTCCAAGCGACCCCGGCACCCCGGGCTGCGCGAGCCCTACGAGGCCGAGGTGCACCACGTCAACCCGACGTGCGGCGACGAGGTGACGCTGCGCGTCCACGTCGACCACGCCGACGGCGCGCCGGCCCAGATCACCCTCCAGGACGTGTCCTACGACGCGCTCGGGTGCTCGATCTCGATGGCCAGCACCTCGGTGCTCGCCGAGGAGTGCATCGGTCGCCCGCTGTCGGAGGTGTTCGAGACCTACGGCGCCATGCGGCACATGCTGACCAGCAAGGGCGCCGACCCGGGCGACGAGGAGGTCCTCGGCGACGGGGTGGCCTTCGCCGGCGTCGCGCAGTACCCCGCCCGCGTGAAGTGCGCCCTCCTCGGATGGACCGCCATGGTCGACGCCCTCGCCCAGGCCGGCGTCGACATCTCCAGCACCAGCCAGACCAGCAAGGAGTCCTAAACATGAGCGACCAGACCAGCACCATGCCCCCCAACGTCGCGGACGTCGAGGAGGCCATGCGCGACGTCGTCGACCCCGAGCTCGGCATCAACGTCGTCGACCTCGGCCTCGTCTACGGCATCACCGTCGACCAGCAGGCGGGCGCGATCATCGACATGACGCTGACCTCCGCGGCATGCCCGCTGACCGACGTCATCGAGGACCAGACGGCCCAGGCCCTCGAGGGCCTGGTCGCCGACCACCGCATCAACTGGGTGTGGATGCCGCCGTGGGGCCCCGACAAGATCACCCCGGACGGTCGCGAGCAGCTGCGCGCGCTCGGCTTCAACGTCTGAGACCACCCGCGAGGCCCCCTCGCCCCACGCCGAGCGTGGGGCGAGGGGGCCTCGTGCGCTTCAATGGGCCCTATGACGACGCCCCCCGCCGACCGCGAGGTCCTCACCGACGCCTGGATCGACTTCCCCTGGTCGGTCGAGCCCTCCGTCACCAGGGCCTGAGCCGGGCTCGTGGCCCCCGGCTGCGCCCCCGGGCGTGTCCTCGACGTCGACCCCGACCGACTGACGGCCTGGGTCGGGGGCTTCCTCGACCGCCACGGCCCGGCGCGGTGGAGCCACGACGGCGCGACGGTCATCGTGCGGGCCGGCGACGGGGCGGTGGCCCGCCTGGACGCCCTCGACCCGGCGGGCAGCGAGCGCGTCTCGTCCCTGCGCACCCTGGTCGGGTGGCCGGGTCCGCCACCGCGGCTCGCCCTGGTCCTCGTGCGCCGGGGCCGGTATGCCGTGGGGCTCGCCGACGGCGAGGGCCTGCTGGCGCACACGGCGGGGAGCCGCTACGTGCAGTCCCGCACGGCGGCGGGCGGGTGGTCGCAGCAGCGCTACCAGCGGCGGCGCGGCAACCAGGCGGACGCGCTGGTGCGCCACGTGGCGGACGAGATCGTGCGCCTCGCGGAGCCCCTCGGACCCGGCTGGGCCCGCGCGGTCGTCCTCGGCGGAGACCGCGGGCTGGCCGAGCAGGTGCTGCACGACCCGCGCCTCGCCACCTGGCGGGGACTGCCGAGGCAGGGGGCGTTCGGCATACCGGACCCGACGCACGCGATCCTGCGCGCGGAGCTGAGGCGGGCGCGCGGGGTGCGCGTCACCGTCGTGGAGCCGAGCGGCAGGGCCCCGTCCGGCGGTGGCATGGTGGAGGGCATGACCGGAGAGACGATGTCCCATGCCCGTGAGCTGATCCCCGCCGCCGCGGCCGCGGTGACCGACCTCGTGGAGCGGATTCCCGCCGACGCGTGGGACCGCCAGAGCCCCTGCGAGGACTGGACCGTCCGCGACGTCCTGGGCCACCTGACCAGCGAGCACCTGTGGGCGCCACGGCTGCTCGGGGGCGAGACGGTGGAGCAGGTCGGCGACGCCTACGACGGCGACCTGCTCGGCGACGACCCTGCGGAGGCCTGGCGGACGGCGCAGACGCGCTCGGTGCTGGCCTTCGGCGCGGTCGAGGACGACGACCAGGAGGTGTCGGTGAGCTCGGGCTCGATCCCCGTGCAGGAGTATGCCTCCCAGATGCTCGTCGACCTCACGGTGCACGCCTGGGACCTCGCCCGCGGCGCCGGGGTCGACGTCACGCTGGTGCCCGCGGCCGTGGACGAGTGCCTCGCCTACGCCAACCGCACGACCTCGGGCGGGGGCGTCGAGGGGACCTTCGACGCGCCGGTGTCCACGAGCTCGCGCGACCGCACCGACCAGCTCGTGGCGCTGCTCGGGCGCGACCCCGGCTGGCGCGGCTGAGGACGGCGGCGTCCTGGCCGAGATCGTCTGGGTGACCGCGTTCGTCGACGTGCCGGCGAGCCGGATGACCATGGCGGCCGACTCCTGGTGCGCCGTGACGGGCACGAGTCGTGGCACGTGATGCGGGACCCCGCGGGCCTGACCTGCTGCCTCACCCGCCGGGACCCCGTCACGGGCCGGGGCCAGGGGCGGCTAGGTGAGCGGGCGGCGACCCCGCGGAGAGAGCTCGCGCAGCGTGGAGGCGGTCGCGACGGCCGCGGTCGCCGCCTCGTGGCCCTTGTCCTCGCGCGACCCGGGCAGCCCCGCGCGGTCGATCGCCTGGGCGTCGTCGTCGCAGGTCAGCAGCCCGAACCCGATGGGGATGCCGCTCGTCACGGCGACCCGCGTGAGGCCATCGGTCGCCGCGCTGCACACGTAGTCGAAGTGTGGCGTGCCCCCGCGGACCACGACGCCGAGGGCGACCAGGGCGTCATACGAGGGTGCCAGGCGCGCGCAGGCCACCGGCAGCTCGAAGGAGCCCGGGACCCGGACGAGATCCACGTCGGTGACGCCGGCCTCCTCCAGGGCTCGGCGGGCGCCGTCGAGCAGACCGTCCATGACCGTGTCGTGCCAGGACGACGCGACGATCGCGACGCGCAGCCCGGCGCCGTCGACGGTGAGCGAGGGGGAGCCGTGGCCGGCCATGTCATGCCTCCTGGGCGAGCTGGTGGGTGGGGGAGGTCGCTCGGCGCAGGTGCCGGACCAGCGCGGCGATGGTGACGACCGGCAGGTCGTGCGCGGCACCGAGGGCGACGACGTCGGGGGTCCGCATCATCTCGCCGGTGTCGTGGACGAGCTCGGCGATGGCACCGACGGGGGACAGACCGGCGAGCCGGCACAGGTCGACGGCGGCCTCGGTGTGCCCCGGTCGCGCGAGGACGCCACCGTCACGCGCGCGCAGCGGCACGACGTGGCCGGGCCGGATCAGGTCGGTGGGCAGCGAGCCGGGGTCGGCCAGCGTGCGCACGGTGGCGGCGCGGTCGGCGGCGCTGATGCCGGTGGTGACCCCCGCCGCGGCGTCGACCGTCACGGTGTAGGCCGTCCGCAGGCTGTCCTCGTTGCGCTCCACCATGAGCGGCAGCTCGAGCCGGTCGGCCCAGTCGTCGGGCATCGGCGCGCAGACGTAGCCGGACGTGTGCCGGATCGTCCACGCCAGCCACTCGATGGTCAGGGTCTGCGCGGCGAGGACGACGTCGCCCTCGTTCTCCCGGTCGACGTCGTCGAGGACCAGGACCGGACGTCCCCCGCGCAGCGCCCGCAGGGCGTCCTGGATGGGTGACTCGACGAACATCACTGTCCTCCTGGGTGATCGAGGTGATCGAGGTGATCGAGGTGATCACGGTGGTCGAGGTGATCGACGGGCTCGAGGGTGATGCGGACGTCTCCGTCGAGGACGGCCACGTCGGTGGTCGCGAGCCGGTGGGCGTCCGCGATGGTGGCGACCCCGAGGTCACCCACGGCGGCCGCGCCCGAGCCGAGCAGCGCGGGTGCGACATACGCCACCACGCGGTCGACCACACCGGCGCGCAGCCAGGCCGCCGCCGTGGTGGGTCCGCCCTCGAGCCACACGTGACGCACGTCGAGCTCGTGCAGGGTCGCGAGGACCAGGTGCGGGTCGCGCTCGCGGACGAGCAGGCTCGAGGCGCCGTCGTCGAGCACGCGGGCGGTGGGCGGTATGTCGCGCCGGCCCACCACCACGCGCAGGGGCTGACGCTCGTGGTGGGACCCGTCGGCGTCGCGCACCGTCAGGCGCGGGTCGTCGGCGAGGACGGTGCCGGTGCCGACCACGATCGCCCCGGCGGTGGCGCGCAGCCGGTGCACGTCGGCGCGGGCCGCGGGGCCGGTGATCCACTGGCTGCTGCCGTCGCGCGCCGCCGAACGGCCGTCGATGGTGGCGGCGAGCTTCCAGGTCACGAAGGGCCGCCCGTGGGTCATCGCGTGCGCGAACGCCTCGACCAGCGCGTCCGCCCCCTCGACCGGCACCAGGTCGCACCGGATGCCGGCCGACCGCAGCGTCTGCGCGCCCCCGACGGCCACGGGGTTGGGGTCCGGCAGGGCGTAGGCGACGCGCCGGATCCCCGCCCCGACCAGGGCCTCGGCGCACGGACCGGTCCTGCCGGTGTGGTTGCACGGCTCCAGCGACACGTAGGCCGTGCCCCCGCGCGTGTCGTGCCCCGCCGCACGCGCCTCGGCGAGAGCGACGAGCTCGGCGTGCGGGGTGCCGGCGCCGCGGTGCCAGCCCTCGCCGATCACCTCGCCGTCACCGCCCAGCAGGACGCAGCCCACCCGCGGGTTGGGGTCGGCTGCGGGGCCGTTGGCGGCCAGCGCCACGGCTCGGCGCATCAGCACGAGGTCCCGCTCGGCGTCGTCGTGGTGACGCCTATGCGCATCGCCCCGGTCGTCGGCGGCGGTCTGGCCGCTCATCTCGTCCCTCTCGCTCGCTGCTGGTGCGCGCGCTCCGGGGGATGACGCTGACGGGCGACCACGGCGGCCCGCCGGCATACGGCCTGCCGCAGGATGCCCTGCGTCGAGGCACCCTCGCGGGGCACCTCTCGTGCTGCCTCCCATCCGGACTTTCACCGTCGGTCCTGGAGTTCCACCAGGTCAACCGCCCACCTCTGGGAGGTGGTCGGGTCGCGGACTGTCACCGCCGGCTCGGAATTGCACCGACCCCGGAGCACGTGCCCCAAGTCTGCCACAGGCACCCATGAGGACCTGGGTCACCGCAGGTGCGAGGGTGTCGGTGCCGGTGCCGCGGAGGTCCTCGGTGCGCCCGGCGGGCAGCACCTCATGGCGGGCTGGCACCGCGCTGACCTGTCGCCGGTCTCGTCCGGCGGCGTCGCCGCGGGAGTTCCTGGGGGCCGAGCTGAGCGCGCTGACCAGTCGGTCGAGTCGGTCCAGACGGTCGGACTGACCGGGCAGACCGGTCAGAGCGGTCAGACCGTCCAGACCGGTCAGTCCAGCAGCCGCCCGATCGTGGTCGGCAGGTCGGCGAGCGAGGCGATCACTGCGCCGGCCCCGGCCTCTCGCAGCGCCCGCGTGTCGTGCGCTCCCGACACGACGGCGATGCCGGTCGCGCCGGCGAGGGACGCGGCGTGCATGTCAGCCACGTGGTCACCGACGTAGAACGCCGCGTCCTCCTCGCGCAGCGGGATCGCCTTCTGCTCACCGAAGTGGTCTCCGTAGTACGCGTCCACGAGGTCACCCAGGCCGGCGTCGACCAGGGCCACGTCGACGACGGGGTGGTGCTTCGCGGACACGACGACGACCCGGAAGGCGTTGTCGCGCAGCCACTCCAGCGCCTCGCGTGCGCCGGGCATGGGCCCCGCCTCGCCCGGCCGCTCCTCGTCGTACGCGCGCCGGTAGAACGGCACGAACTCGGCGGGGTCGGTCCCGGGTGCCACGCGCTGCAGGATCTCCTCCAGCGGGTAGCCGAACCACGGCGTGAACGCAGCGGCCTGGACGTCGGGGATCCGCATGGCGCGGAAGGCCGATCGGAAGGACTCCACGATGCGTTCGGTGGAGTCCACAAGGGTCTGGTCGAGGTCGAAGCCGACGGTGCGGGTCGTCATACGCTGATCCTCTCTCACCGGCCGACGGAGGACGCATGCTGCAGACCGACCTGCCCCGTGACTGGTGGAAGTCCGTCGTCGTCTACCAGATCTATCCGCGGTCCTTCCAGGACAGCGACGGCGACGGCGTCGGTGACCTGCGCGGGATCATCGGTCGCCTGGACCATCTGCAGCACCTCGGCGTCGACGTGCTCTGGCTCAGCCCCGTCTACCGATCGCCGATGGACGACAACGGCTATGACATCAGCGACTACCAGGACGTCGACCCGGTGTTCGGGACGCTCGCGGACCTGGACGAGCTCATCGCGGCGGCGCACGAGCGCGGCATACGGCTGGTGATGGACCTGGTGGTCAACCACACGAGCGACGAGCACGCGTGGTTCGTCGAGAGTCGCGCATCCCTCGACAGCGACAAGCGCGACTGGTACCTCTGGCGCGACGAGCCCAACAACTGGGAGTCCTTCTTCTCCGGGTCGGCCTGGGAGCTGGACGAGGCGACGGGGCAGTACTACCTGCACCTGTTCAGCCGCAAGCAGCCCGACCTCAACTGGGAGAACCCGCAGGTCCGCCAGGCGGTGCACGCGATGATGCGCTGGTGGCTGGACCGCGGGGTCGACGGCTTCCGGATGGACGTGATCAACCTCATCAGCAAGACCCCCGGCCTCCCCGACGGCGAGCAGGCACCTGGCGCGGCCTTCGGCAACGGCTTCCCCCTCGTCGCGTGCGGCCCTCGCCTGGAGGAGTTCCTGCAGGAGATGCACCGTGAGGTGTTCGCCGACCATCCCCACGCCTATCTGACCGTGGGGGAGATGCCGGGCGTGACGGTGGAGCAGGCCCGGCGCTACACCGACCCCGCCAACGGGGAGGTCGACATGGTCTTCCAGTTCGAGCACGTGGACCTCGACGGCGGGCCGGGCGGCAAGTTCGACGTGCAGCCCCTCGACATGCCGCGCCTGCGGGAGTCGCTCATGCGCTGGCAGGTCGGCCTCGCGGAGACCGGCTGGAACTCGCTCTACTGGGACAACCACGATCAGCCGCGCGCCGTGTCCCGCTTCGGGGACGACGACCCCGTCTGGCGGGAGCGGTCCGCCAAGACGCTGGCCACCGTCCTGCACCTGCTGCGGGGCACCCCCTACGTCTACCAGGGCGAGGAGCTCGGCATGACCAACAGCCACTTCGCCACGATCGCGGACTTCCGCGACATCGAGTCGCTCAACTACTTCGAGGCGCGCCAGCACGGCCACGCGGACCCCGAGGCGCTGCTCGAGGGGCTTCGCGACAAGGGGCGCCACAACGCCCGCACCCCCATGCAGTGGGACGACTCGCCGCGCGCCGGCTTCACGACCGGCACGCCGTGGATCGAGGCCAACCCCGACCACACCGAGATCAACGCGGCGGCCCAGGTCGAGGACCCCACCT
The DNA here is from genome assembly GCF_043162025.1 of Arsenicicoccus cauae. Taxonomy (NCBI): domain Bacteria; kingdom Bacillati; phylum Actinomycetota; class Actinomycetes; order Micrococcales; family Intrasporangiaceae; genus Arsenicicoccus; species Arsenicicoccus cauae. The sequence goes on from NZ_CP171001.1 coordinate 2,486,662, forward strand.
CGGTCTTCACGCACTACCAGCGCCTGATCGCCCTGCGCCACGCCGACCCGGTGGTCGCGCACGGGTCGATCCAGCCGCTGACCATGGACCACCCCGACCTGTGGGCCTACTCGCGGTCGTACGACGGCGCGCAGCTGCTCGTCCTGGCCTCCTTCACGCGCGCGCCGCTCCCGGTGCCGGACGAGCTGCTCGAGGGCTGGGGCGACGCCGAGGCCGTCCTGACGACCAGCGACCAGGCCCTCGTCCGAAGTCCCGACGGAGCCGCCACCCTGGCCGGGTGGGAGTCCGTGGTCCTGCGCCGCGTGGTGCGCTGAGGACGCCCCGAAGGCCCCTACCCCCGGGAGGGGGCGGGGCCTTCGGCATACGGCGTGGCGACCCTGGGAGGGTCGGCCGGGTCACTCCACCCGGTCGACCGCGAAGGTGTTGCAGGCCTGCAGGCTGCCCTTGGTGTAGCCGGTCATGAACCAGCGCTGACGGGCCTCGGAGGACCCGTGGGTCCAGGACTCGGGGTTGACCTGGCCGGAGCCCATCTTGGACTGGATGTTGTCGTCACCGACGGACTTGGCCGCGGACAGAGCCGAGTCGATGTCCTGCTGGGTCAGCGGCTCGAGGAAGGGCTGGCCGGACTTGTCGGGGACGGTCGAGGCGTCCTTGGCCCACATGCCGGCGAGGCAGTCGGCCATGAGCTCGACCCGGACGCCGCCGGACTGCGGGCCCTGCGGGTCCTGCTGGGCGCGCTGGAGCAGGCCGAGCTGGTTCTGGATGTGGTGGCCGTACTCGTGGGCCACGACGTACTCCTGCGCCAGGGCGCCGCTGTCGGCGCCGAAGTCGCGGGTGAGGGTGTTGAAGAACGAGGCATCGATGTAGACCTTGCGGTCCGACGGGCAGTAGAAGGGCCCGACCTGGTTGGAGGCCGTGCCGCAGGCGGACTGGGTGCGACCGGTGTAGAGACTCATGTGGGCGGTCGTGTAGTTGTGGCCGGCCTGCTCGGGGAGGGTCTTCTTCCAGTACGCCTCGACGGAGTTCTTGGTGCCGATCACGCGGCACTGCACGTCGTTGTTGGCGTCGGCGCCGGTCTTGCACTTGGCGAAGGCGTCCTCGCTGCCCGACCGCTGGGTCTGCTGCGGGCCGGGCTGCATACCCATCGAGCCGGGGTCGATGTTGCCGCCACCGCACATGTTGAGCAGCAGCACGACGACCAGGCCGAGCAGGCCGAGGCCTCCGCCACCGCCGATGATCATGCCACCCGGGCTCATGCCCCCGCCGCCGCTGCCCGAGTCGACGCCGGAGGTGTCGAGCTGGGATCCCTCGTTGAAGCTCATCCTTGCTCCTGACTCGTGATCGTCCGCCGCCCTGACGTGGGGGATCGCGTGGGGGGCGGGCCGAAACCTGCCCGTAGACTAACCCGGTTGCCCCGCCGAGACGGGGCGATCCGGGGCGGCCCACCGCCGACCGGATACCCGCCGCCGCACCATCTATCCCGAGGGGCCCTGCCACGTGATCGCCGCGACCGACATCGAGCTGCGGGCCGGGGCTCGCATCCTCATCGAGAGCGCCTCGTTCCGCGTGGGTGCCGGCGACCGGATCGGTCTGGTCGGGCGCAACGGCGCCGGCAAGACCACGCTCACCAAGGTGCTGGCGGGGGAGGGGCAGCCCGCCGGTGGCTCGGTGACCCGGTCCGGCACGGTCGGCTACCTGCCGCAGGACCCCCGCACCGGCGACCTCACCGTGCTGGCCCGCGACCGCATCCTGTCCGCGCGCGGTCTCGACGTGATCGTGCGCAAGCTGCGCGAGACCGAGGGGGCGATGGCCAGCGCAGACGTCGAGACCCACGAGGCGGCGATGGAGCGCTACCCCAAGCTGCAGGCCCGCTTCGAGGCTGCCGGGGGGTATGCCGCGGAGTCCGAGGCCGCCACCATCGCCTCGGCCCTGGGTCTGGACCAGCGCATCCTCGGCCAGCCCCTGTCGACCCTGTCCGGTGGTCAGCGACGCCGCGTGGAGCTGTCGCGGATCCTGTTCTCCGGCAACGAGACCCTGCTCCTCGACGAGCCGACCAACCACCTCGACGCCGACTCCATCGTCTGGCTGCGCGACTACCTCAAGGCCTACAAGGGCGGGCTGATCGTCATCAGCCACGACGTCGACCTGCTCGACCAGGTGGTCAACAAGGTCTTTCACCTCGACGCCAACCGCGCGGCCATCGACCAGTACTCCCTGGGCTGGAAGGCTTATCTCGCCCAGCGCGAGACCGACGAGAAGCGTCGCAAGCGCGAGCGCGCCAACGCGGAGAAGAAGGCCTCCACCCTGCTCGCCCAGGCGGCCAAGATGGGCGCCAAGGCCACCAAGGCCACCGCCGCGCACAACATGGCCCGCCGCGCCGAGCGGATGCTGAGCGGCCTGGAGGGGGAGCGGCAGCAGGACAAGGTGGCGCACCTGCGCTTCCCGGACCCGGCGCCGTGCGGCAAGACCCCTCTCATGGCCCGCGGCCTGTCGCGCAGCTATGGCTCGCTCGAGGTCTTCACCGACGTGGATCTGGCCGTCGACCGCGGCTCCAAGGTCGTCGTCCTCGGTCTCAACGGCGCCGGCAAGACAACCCTGCTGCGCATGCTCGCGGGCGTCGACGAGCCCGACACCGGCGAGGTCCTTCCCGGTCACGGGCTCAAGATCGGCTACTACGCCCAGGAGCACGAGAACCTCGACACCGCCCGCACCGTGCTGGACAACATGAAGTCCGCCGCCCCCGACCTCGGCGAGACGGACGTCCGCAAGGTCCTCGGGTCCTTCCTGTTCAGCGGCGAGGACGTGGACAAGCCCGCGGGCGTCCTCTCCGGTGGGGAGAAGACGCGCTTGTCGCTAGCGCTGCTCGTCGTGTCCAGCGCCAACGTGCTGCTGCTCGACGAGCCCACCAACAACCTCGACCCCGCCTCGCGCGAGGAGATCCTCGGTGCGCTGCGGACCTTCACGGGCGCGGTCGTCCTGGTCTCCCACGACGAGGGTGCCGTCGAGGCCCTCGAGCCGGAGCGGGTCCTCGTCCTGCCCGACGGGGTCGAGGACCTGTGGGGCCCGGAGTACCTCGAGCTCATCTCCCTGGCCTGACCTTAAGGCGGGCGGCGGCTCGCGCGGCCGGGCCGGGTCCGTGCGCTAGACAGCCCTGGCTGGGACCATCGACGTATGCGTTCCTACTGCGCCCTGTACGTCGACGTCGGCTATCTCCTGTGCTCCAGCGCCACGCGCGTCACCGGCACCTCGCTGCGGGGAGGCGTCCGGGTCGACCACCAGGCGCTCATCCAGCGGCTCCTCGCGCAGGTCGAGGCGGACAGCGGGCTGCCGCTGCTCCGCGTGAACTGGTACGACTCCGGCGGCAACGTCAACGGGGCGCCCAACACCTCGCAGCTGGCCATCGGGATGCTGCCGCGGGTCAAGCTGCGGCTCGGCCGCCTGTCCCCGGCCGGCGAGCAGAAGGGCGTCGACCTGCGGCTCGGACTGGACCTGGTGAGGCACGCCCGCAACCGCATCGTCGACGTCCTGTACCTCCTGTGCGGGGACGACGACCTGACCGAGGCCGTCGAGGAGGCCCAAGGACACGGCGCGCAGGTCATCCTCGTCGGCGTCCCGGACGCCGAGGGGCGCCCCCACGCGGTGGCCCGGCACCTGCAGCGGGAGGCCGACGGGCTGATCCTGGTCGACGCCGCAGCGATCGACGAGACCGTCCACCGGGCGCCCATGTCCGAGCCCCGCACCGCCTCCGCGACCGTCCCAGCTGCCGGACCGGCCACCGGACCTGCCTCCGGACCTGCCACCGGCCCGGTCCCCTCGCCCGCGGACCTCGCCTCGCGCCCCCGACCCGCCATACCGGCCGGCCACCCAGCGCCCGCCGCTCCCACCGCCCGTGTCCCACCCGCCGCCTTCGATCGGCCCTCGCTGGTCTACTCCTCGACCACGGGGCGCCCCTCGGAGCTGCATGGCCCCGCGCCCCTGGTCGCGACGCCGGAGCAGATCGACGAGGTGTGCCGCAGCGTCATCAGCACCTGGAGCGCGTCCGCCGACGAGGCCCAGCAGCAGGCGTTGTTCGCGGGGCGACCCACGATCCCCTCCGAGGTCGACCGTGCGCTGCTCATGGACCTGTCCGCCCGGCTGGGCGTCTACGAGATCAGCGAGTCCGACCGGCTCACGCTGCGTCACCGCTTCTGGGACGTGGCCGAGGAGCTGGTCGGCAGGCCGACGTCGTGACACCGACCCAGCGCTAGGGTCTGGGCATGACCGATCACCCCCACCTGCGCGTCACCGTCGACGACGAGCGGCAGGTCCTCACCGTCACCCTCGCCAACCCCGAGGAGCGCAACGCCCAGACGCCGTCGCTGTGGTACGCCCTGGCGGCGGTGGGGGAGGCCGTGGGCGACGACATACGGGTCGTCGTGCTGCGGGCCGAGGGGGCGAGCTTCTCCGCGGGGCTGCACCGCGGGATGCTCTCGCCGGGCGGTATGCCGGGCGAGCCGCACCTCGTGGCCCAGGCCACGAGCGCTGCCGCCGACACGGCGGAGCTGATCGCCGGGTTCCAGCGGGCGTTCCGGGTGTGGCAGGAGATGCCTCAGGTCGTCGTCGCCGCCGTGCAGGGACACGCCATCGGGGCGGGCTTCCAGCTCGCGCTGGCCGCCGACCTGCGCGTGTGCGCCGACGACGTGCAGCTCGCCATGCGCGAGACCAGCCTCGGCCTGGTGCCGGACCTCGCGGGCACGCGACCGCTGGTGGCCTGCGTCGGCTACGCTCGGGCGCTGGAGATCTGCGCCACCGGGCGGTTCGTGGGGGCGGCGGAGGCGACCGCGATCGGCCTGGCCACCGTGGCCGTGCCGCGCGCCGAGCTCGACGCCACGACCGACGACCTCGTCCAGGCCCTGCTCGACGCACCGGCCGGGGCGCTGCGCGAGCTCAAACCGCTGCTGCGCTCGGCGACCGACACCTCGGCGGACGAGCAGCTGCGGCGCGAGCGCGAGGCGCAGGTCCGGCGGCTGGCGGCGCTGGCCCGAGGCGATGGCTGACGCGACGAGGAGCATCACATGAGCGGACCCGGCATGGGCAACTGGCAGATGATGCGGTCCCTCACCAAGGACTCCTCGGTCAAGGACCGTCGCCTGGCGCCCGGCACGGCCCGCCGCGTCCTCGGCTACGCCGACCGCTACCGCGGCCAGATCGCCGTCTTCCTCGTCCTCATCCTGGTCGACGCCGCGCTGGTGGTCGCGACCCCGCTGCTGCTGGGCAAGGTCGTCGACGACGGCGTCATCCCGGGCAACCGGTCGGTCGTCGTCACGATCGCGGTGGTCCTGGCCGGTCTCGCCCTGGTCGACGCCGCGCTCGCGCTGGTGCAGCGGTGGTATTCCGCCCGCATCGGCGAGGGCCTGATCTACGACCTGCGCACCCAGGTCTTCTCGCACGTCCTGGACCAGCCGATCGCGTTCTTCACCCGGGCCCAGACCGGCGCCCTCGTGACCCGTCTCAACTCCGACGTCATCGGCGCCCAGTCGGCGTTCACCTCGATCCTGTCGACCACCGTGAGCAACCTCGTGTCGGTCGTCTTCATCGTCGCCGCCATGGCCTCGAAGTCCTGGGTCCTCACCCTCGCCTCCCTCGCTCTGCTGCCGGTCTTCATGCTGCCCGCCCGGGTGATGGGGCGTCGGCTGGCGGGGCTGCAGCACGAGTCGATGGGGCTCAACGCCGAGCTCGGGACCCGCATGACCGAGCGGTTCAACGTCGCGGGGGCCTTGCTGGTCAAGCTGTTCGGTCGCCCACGGGACGAGTCGCAGCAGTATGCCGACCGCGCCGCCAAGGTCCGCGACATCGGCATCCGAATCGCCCTCAACCGGACGTTCTTCTTCACCGGGCTGACCTTCGTGGCGGCGCTCGCTACGGCCGTGGTCTATGGCGTCGGCGGGCTGATGGCCATCGACGGGTCGCTGTCCGTCGGCGCCCTGCTCGCACTGGCGGCGCTGCTGAGCCGGCTCTACGGGCCGCTCACCGCCCTGTCCAACGTGCGGGTCGACGTGATGACGGCGCTGGTCAGCTTCGAGCGCGTCTTCGAGGTGCTGGACCTGCGGCCGCTGGTGCGCGAGGTCGAGCACCCGCGTGCGATCCCGGCCGAGGCCGTCTCGGTGGAGCTCGAGGACGTCGTCTTCGCCTACCCCTCCGCCGACGAGATCTCGCTGGAGTCCCTCGAGCAGGGCAGCGCGACGGGGGACCGCGCGGGCGGTGGTCCGGTGCTGCGAGGCGTCTCGTTCCGGGTCGAGCCGGGCCAGCTCGTCGCCCTCGTCGGGCCGAGCGGCGCAGGCAAGACCACCATCACCTCCCTGGTGGCCCGCCTCTACGACCCCACCTCGGGGAGGGTGCGCGTCGGCGGCGTCGACCTGCGGGAGGCGTCCTTCGACTCCCTGCACGAGGTCGTCGGCATGGTCACCCAGGAGGCGCACCTCTTCCACGACACCATCCGCGCCAACCTCGACTACGCCCGCCCCGGCGTCACCGACGAGGCCGTATGGCAGGCCCTGCGTGCCGCCCAGGTCGCCTCGCTCGTGGAGTCCCTGCCGGAGGGTCTGGACACCGTGGTCGGCGACCGGGGCCACCGTCTCTCCGGCGGCGAGAAGCAGCGCCTCGCCATCGCCCGGCTGCTGCTCAAGGGCCCCGGCCTGGTGATCCTCGACGAGGCGACGGCACACCTGGACAGCGAGTCCGAGGCCGCCGTCCAGAGGGCCCTCGACTCGGCCCTGCACGGCCGGACGGCGATGGTGATCGCCCACCGCCTGTCTACGGTGCGCGGCGCTGACCTGATCCTCGTCGTCGACGGGGGTCGGGTCGTGCAGCAGGGCACCCACGCCGAGCTCCTCGAGCGGGGCGGCCTCTACGCCGAGCTCTACCGCACGCAGTTCACCGACTGACGCCCGCCCTCGCGGAAGGTCGCGCCGAGCCGCCCCCGCACCGCGCCGACGTAGTCCCGTCCGACGTGGTCACGTTCGGCACCGCCCTCGGCGCCGCGCCGCTCGATGGCCTCGTCGCTCACTCGTCCTCCTCGTCCCAGATCCGGACCTTCTTGGGCCTCGGTGGTCTGGTCGCCGTGGCGCGACCGCGCCGAGCGGACGCGCCGGGCGTCCCTCCCGCCGCGACCCCCGGGCCCGCTGCCGCCGAGCCGGTCTCCTCCAGGTGCTCGCGGCGGGCGGCATACAGCACCATCGCGATCGCCACGAGGCCGAAGAGCCACCACTGCCCGAAGTAGGACACGTTGTTCCAGCCCTCGTCGCGGTCCGGGCCGCCCGGCGCGGCGAGCCCGGTGGACGGGTCGCCGGCCTTGACCGAGCCCTCGGAGCCGAGCACCAGGTAGGCGTGGTTGACCGTCCCGCCGATCTCCCGCTGCGCGACGGTGTAGTTGATGGAGGCGAGCTGCCCCTTGGCCGGTGGCCGGTCGAGGTCCTGCTCGCCCCAGCGCAGCCACCCGGTCACCGTCACCTCGCCCTTGGGCGCCGGGGGGACCGTGGGCAGGTCGGCCGCCGCGCCGCTGCCGGCCGAGATCCAGCCACGGTCCACGAGCAGCGTCGAGCCGTCCGGCAGGCGCAGCGGCCAGACGACCTCGTAGCCGCGGTCCCCGTCGCGGGGGCGGTTCCGCACGAGGAGGGGGGACGCGCCGTCATACGTGCCGGTCGTCGTCACCGACCGCCACAGGGTGGCCTCGGTGACACCGCTCGTGGGGGTCGGCAGGATGGTCCGCAGCGGCACCGGCTCCGCGGCGTAGTTGCGGTCGATCGCCCGCACCGTCGCCTGCTTGTGCTCGTAGCGACCGAGCTGCCACTGCCCGAGCCAGACGCAGGCGAGCATGAACGCGAAGGCTCCGGCCAGGGCCCTGAGCCAGCGCGGCTTGCGCAGGGTCTGGATCACTGAATACTTCCCGTGGAAATTCCGTGGCGGCACGTCGGACGCATAGTGTTGAGCCTATGACGACTCTCCCGGATCCCCGCGTGCGCCCGGCGCTCGTCGACGGATTCGGCCGGGTGGCACGGGATCTGCGCGTCTCGGTCACCGACCGGTGCAACCTGCGCTGCACCTACTGCATGCCCGCCGAGGGGCTGCCGTGGATGCCGAGGCCCGAGATGCTCACCGACGACGAGCTGGTCCGGCTGGTGCGGGTGTTCGTGGAGCTGGGGGTCACCAAGGTCCGGCTGACCGGGGGCGAGCCGCTGCTGCGCCGCTCGATCGTGGACGTGGTGCGCCGCATCGCCACCCTCGAGCCGCGCCCGCAGATCGCCATGACCACCAACGGGGTCGGCCTCGCGCGCGTCGCCAAGGACCTCGCCGAGGCCGGCCTGGACCGGGTCAACGTCAGCCTCGACACGATCGACGAGCAGGTCTTTCGCGACCTCACCCGGCGCGACCGGCTGGCCGACGTCGAGGCCGGTATGACGGCCGCTGCCGCGGCGGGCCTCACGCCCGTCAAGGTCAACGCCGTCGCCATGCGGGGCATCAACGACGAGGGCGTCGCGGACGTGCTGGGCTGGTGCCTGGACCGGGGCTACGCGCTGCGGTTCATCGAGCAGATGCCGCTGGACGCCCAGCACGGCTGGGAGCGGGCGCAGATGGTGACGGCCGACGAGTTGCTGGCCCGGCTGTCCGAGCGGTTCGAGCTGCGGGCCCGACCCGAGTCGGCGCGGGGGAGCGCGCCCGCCGAGCTCTACGACGTCGTCGGCCACCAGGACCTCGAGGGCCGGCAGGCCACCGTCGGGATCATCGCCAGCGTCACGCGGCCGTTCTGCGGCGACTGCGACCGCACCCGGCTCACCGCCGACGGCCAGGTCCGCAACTGCCTCTTCTCCCGCACCGAGACCGACCTGCGGACACCGCTGCGCGACGGTGCCACCGACGACGAGCTCACGGCCCTGATCACGGGGGAGATGCGGGTCAAGCGGCGCGGCCACGGCATCGGCGACCCCGACTTCGAGCAGCCCGACCGCCCGATGTCCGCGATCGGCGGCTGACCCACCTGCGCCGACTGGTCACTTCCCGTGCGGCTCGACCTCGCGCAGGAACCCCCGCATCGACAGGAACTGCGACAACGACGCCTTGTGCTCCTCGCAGGCCAGCCACACCTTGCGGCGGTCAGGGGTGTGCAGGGACGGGTTGTTCCAGCGCAGCTGCCAGGTCCCGTCGGCGCGGCAGCCCTTCGCCGAGCACCGGTCTCCCGTCACCCGGCACCGTCCTGCGACCGGTCCTCAGACCGGTCCTCAGACCGCACCTGCGGCCGGTCCTCGACCGAGCCCTCGATGGCGTCCTGCGACCAGGTGCCGGGCGGCAGGGCGCGCTGCTGGTGGTCCACGGCCTGGATCTGGCCCTCACCGCTGCGGTCGACGGCGTTGGCCAGGACCACCGCGACATACGGCAGGAAGACCGCGCCCACGACGAACGCCCACCGCAAGGGGTGGTCGACCACGACGAACAGCACGAAGCACACGGTGCGGATCGACATCGAGATGAGGTAGCGGCGGGTGCGCTCGGCCCGGTCCTGCGCGGGGGACTTCCGCGCCGAGGTGACGGTGTGCACCGTCGAGTGGGAGGGGGAGGAGCTGGCCACCGATCAAGCCTACGCTCGTTCGCCGGACAGGCCGTCCGTGCGCCTCGACGAGCATCCCGACCGACCGCACCGACCGCCCCGACCCAGCCCCCCTTTCGATGAGCGCTACCGCGCGGTAGTCCGCTAGCGTCGGCGGGAACCCGCAGGCCCCACTGGTGAGGAGCACCATGACCACCGACCGTCCCGAGCCACGCACCGTCCTGGTCACCGGAGGCAACCGCGGCATCGGCCTCGCGATCGCGCGGGCCTTCGTGGCGCAGGGCGACAAGGTGGTCGTCACGAGCCGGTCCGGCGAGGCCCCCGACGGGCTGCAGGCCGTGCAGGGCGACGTCACCCGCACCGAGTCGGTCGACGCAGCGTTCACGGCGGCCGAGGAGCTGCTGGGCGGACCGATCGAGGTCGTCGTCGCCAACGCCGGCGTCACCAAGGACACGCTGCTCATGCGCATGAGCGACGAGGACTTCGACCAGGTCGTCGACACCAACCTCGCCGGCGCCTTCCGGTGCGCCCGTCGCGCCTCCAAGGGCATGATCAGGCTCCGCCGAGGTCGCCTGATCTTCGTCTCCAGCGTGGTCGGGCTCTACGGCAGCCCGGGGCAGGCCAACTACGCCGCCTCCAAGTCCGGGCTCGTCGGCCTCGCGCGGTCCATCACGCGCGAGCTCGGCGGCCGAGGCATCACCGCCAACGTCGTCGCCCCCGGCTTCGTCGAGACCGACATGACGGCCGTGCTCCCCGAGGACACGGTCGCGGGCTACAAGAAGGCCATCCCCGCCGGCCGCCTCGGCTCCGCCGACGAGATCGCCTCCGCCGTCACCTTCCTCGCCTCGCCGGGCGCGTCCTACATCTCCGGCGCCGTGATCCCGGTCGACGGTGGCCTCGGCATGGGCCACTGAGCACCCCCGCGAGACCCGACCCCGCGAGACCCGACCCCGCATCCGTCATACGAAAGGACCTGTCCCATGGGCATGCTCGACGGCAAGAAGTTTCTCGTCACCGGCGTCCTGATGGACTCCTCCATCGCCTTCCACGTGGCGCGCATCGCGCAGCAGGAGGGCGCGGAGGTCATCCTCACCAGCTTCGGCCGCACGATGAAGATCACCCAGACGATCGCCAAGCGCCTCCCGCAGACCCCGCCGGTCATCGAGCTCGACGTGGCCGACCAGGAGCATCTCGACACGCTCGCGGAGCGGTTGGGCGAGCACACCGACCGGCTCGATGGCGTGCTGCACTCCATCGGCTTCGCGCCCCAGGGTGCCTTCAGCTTCCTCGACGCGACGTGGGAGGACGTGTCGACGGCGCTGCAGATCTCGGCCTACTCCCTCAAGTCCCTGGCCGTCGCGTGCGAGCCGCTCATGACCGACGGCGGCTCGATCGTCGGGCTCACCTTCGACGCGAAGTTCGCCTGGCCGGTCTACGACTGGATGGGCGTCGCCAAGGCTGCCTTCGAGTCGACCAACCGCTACCTCGCGCGTGACCTGGGCCCCAAGGGGATCCGCTGCAACCTGGTGGCCGCCGGCCCGATCCGCACGACCGCGGCCAAGTCGATCCCGGGCTTCGAGCAGTTCGAGCGCGTGTGGGACGACCGCGCGCCCCTCGGCTGGGACGTGAAGGACCCCGAGCCTGCGGCCAAGGCCTGCGCCGTGCTGCTGTCCGACTGGTTCCCCGCGACGACGGGCGAGATCGTCCACGTCGACGGCGGCGTCCACGCGATGGGTCAGTGACTCAGGCCGTATGACGCAGCGCCTGCCGCCTCGCGGGGAGCCCCCTCGATACGGGCGGGTGACCGTGCGTTCTACCGGTCTGCGGGCGGTCCCGGACCGTGCGGCGAGGGCCCTGGTCAGCCCCTAGGATCGGGCGCATGACTGACGCGGACGTGGCGCCCATCACGGTGACCGAGGTGCGAGTGCTGGAGGGACCCAACCTCTACTTCACGCGTCCGGCCATGAAGGTCGTGCTCGAGGTGCCCGGGATCCTCGAGCTGCGTCGCCCCCAGGCGCGCCGCCTCGCGGCACGTCTCGGCCTGCGGCAGGCCGACCCCGGCGGCGCCCACACCCTGGAGCGCCAGGCCATGGCGCTGCGCCTCGCGCGTCGCCTGGTCCGGCGGCTCGCGGCGGGCGCCGGCATACGAGGCCTGTCGACCAAGACACGGGCAGGCAACCGTCCCGAGGAGATCGTCGTCGCGTTCCCGTGGAGCCGGCGTGGCCGCGGGGTCGCGATGGCCGAGGCGCTGGGGCCGGTGCTGTCGGCCCTGCTCACCGGCGACGACGACGAGGCCCGGCAGGCCATGGACGACGCGACCCGGCAGATCGCCACCGCCCCCGCCGGCGCCCGCCCGACCACGATCACCCCCAAGATCCCCGTCGCCTCCATCACCGGCACCAACGGCAAGACCACCACCACCCGCCTCGTCGCCCACATCGCCATGACGGCGGGGCTGCAGACCGCGTGGTCGAGCACGTCGGGCGTCTACGCCCAGGGCGAGGAGGTCGAGGAGGGGGACTACTCGGGTCCCGCGGGCGCGGCCGCCGTGCTGCACCACCCCGGCGTGCAGGTCGGCATCCTCGAGACCGCGCGCGGAGGCATGCTGCTCAAGGGCATGGGCGTGACCCACAACGACGTCTCCGTGGTCACCAACGTCACAGCCGACCACCTCGGCATGCAGGGCGTCGACACGGTCGACCAGCTCTCCGAGGTCAAGGCCATCGTGACCAAGGTCACCCGGCCCGACGGGTGGGCCGTGCTCAACGGTGACGACCCCCGCGTCTGGGCGATGCGGTCGAGCACCGAGGCGCGCCCGTGGGCGTTCAGCACCGACCCGTCCTCGCCCGCGCTGCGCGAGGCCGTCGACGACGGTGGTCGGGGCATCACCGTGCTCGACGACGCCATCGCCGTCCTGGAGCGCGACGGCGAGGTGGACCGGCTGCTCCCCCTGGCCGAGGTGCCGATGACCATGGCCGGGCTGTCGCGGCACAACACCGCCAACGCGCTCGCGGCCGCCGCCACGTCCCTCGGACTCGGCCTGCCGCGCGACGCCGTCGTCGAGGGGCTGCGGACCTTCGCCCCCGACGGGGAGCACAACCCCGGCCGGCTCAACACCTACACCGTGCGGGTGGACTCCGGTGGCACCGCGACCGTCATCCTCGACATGGCGCACAACGAGGACGGCCTCCAGGCGCTGATCGAGGTCGCCCGGGGGCTCACCAGGCCCGGCGCACGCTTCCACCTCGGCGTGGGCACCGGCGGCGACCGCACCGACGAGATCCTGGAGTCCATGGGCGCGATGGCCGGGTCCAGCGCCGACGTCGTGCACGTCGTGCACAAGGACCGCTACCTGCGAGGCCGCACCCGCGAGGACCTCGAGGCGCACCTGCGGATCGGGCTGTCCCGCGTCGGCGTCGCCGAGGTCGACTCCTATCCCACCGAGCTCGACGGCCTGCAGGGCATCCTGCGGCAGACCGGCAACGGCGACGTCGTCGCCGTCATGGTGCACGCCGACTGGCCGCAGCTCAACGCCTGGCTGCTCGAGCAGGGCGCCCGCCCCGACTCCGCCACCTCCATCCGGGCCAAGGTCAAGCGCGCCCGCGGCGAGCACGAGCACGAGGAGACCCTGCGCGCCCTGCGCGCCGACGCAACGGTCTCCCTGGCCGACCGCGTGGCCACCATCGAGCAACTCCTCGCCGAGTCCCCGTCGGACGGCCGGCTGCTCTTCGAGCTCGCGGCCTATCGCAACCGCGGCGACGAGGAGGAGGCCGCCATCGAGCTGTTCCAGCGAGCGCGCGAGGCCGGGCTGGACGAGCCCTGGCGCACCCGCTCCCTGATCAGCGAGGCCTCGGCCGTGCGCCGCCAGGGGCGACCCGCCGAGGCGCTCGCGCTGCTCGAGTCCGTGGACGCGCGGCGCCAGGACAGCGGCGCGTATGTCGCCTTCCGCGCGCTCGCGCAGATCGACGCGGGGCACGCGCAGGAGGCCGTGGCCTCGTTGATCGACGCGCTGCTCCGCCGTGCGGCGACGACCGACGACGACTACTACCGCGACGGCCTGCACCGCCGCGTCGAGCTCATGCGCGGGACGTCCCCCGCCGACACGGACTGAGCTCCTAGCTCACCAACGCACGCCCCCAGCCCCTCCAGACGACCCAACCTGAGCTCCCAGCTGACACAACGCAGCGAGCGCGCCGCCCCGCGATCGGGGTGGCGCGCTCGCCGCGCACCGCGTGGCGACTCAGGCGGTCTCGGCCTGCGCGGCCTGGTCCATCACGAAGTCCGGGTCGTACGCCCGGCCGTCCTGCTCGTTGTCGCCGCGCGGGGTCGCGACCTTGGTCCGCTGCTCGAGGCGTTCCATGACCTGCGCGTGCTTGTCCACGCACAGCACCACCAGGTCGCCGGGCTCGGCGATCTCCAGCGCGCGGTCGGTCGCCTGGAGCTCGTCGAGCACGATCTCGACGTCGGTGCACCGGGCTCGCCCGGCCTCCTGCGCCTGCCGTATGCCGCGCGCCACGTGCTCGGCCTGCTCGCCCGGGGCGCGCCCGCGCAGGTGGGCGTCGTCGCGAACGACGATGGTGTCGAAGTACTCCGCGGCCACGGCGCCGAGCTCGGCCATGTCGTCGTCCCGGCGGTCGCCCGCGGTCGCGACCAGTCCGATGCGCCGCACCGTGCCGCCGGCCCCGCGTTCCTCCTGACGGTCGGCATACCGCTGGGCGAAGTCACCCAGCATGCGCATCCCGGCCGCGTTGTGGCAGTAGTCGACGATGATTTGCCGGCCGGCGACGGTGAGCAGGTTCATGCGGCCGGGGGAGAGGTAGTAGCTGGTGGTGAAGGTGCGCAGTCCCTGGCGGATGTCCTGCAGCGGCGCCCCCAGCGCGAACGCGGCGCCGGCGGCGGCGAGGGCGTTGGCGACGTTCATGCGCGCGGTGCCCTCGAAGGTCGACGGCAGCAGGTGGGTGAACGCCAGCTGCATCGAGCGGCGGCCCTGGCGGATCACGATCATCTCGCCTCGCTCGGTCTCCTCGAGCACGACGGCGCGGCCGCCGCGGCGGCAGTGCTCGTCGATCATGGCGCGCTCCTCGGAGCCGGGCGCCTTGAGGGAGAACCACACGACCGAGCCGGAGCAGCGGCGGCGCATCGCCCGCACGTGCTCGTCGTCGGCGTTGAGCACGGCATACCCGGAGCGGGGGACCGCCTCGACCACGACGCGCTTGACCGCGGCGAGCTGCTCGAGCGTGTCGATCCCCTTGAGCCCCAGGTGATCTGCGGCGACGTTGGTGACGACGGCGACGTCGTTGCGGTCGTAGCCGAGGCCCTCGCGGATGATGCCGCCGCGGGCGACCTCCATCACGGCGAGGTCGACGCGGGGGTTCTGCAGGACCATGCGCGCCGAGCGCGGGCCGGACGCGTCGGCCTTGATGACGAGGCGCTCGTCGATGACGACGCCGTCAGTGGAGGTCATGCCGACCTTGCGCCCGAGACCCTTGAAGATGTGGGAGATCATCCGGCTGGTGGTGGTCTTGCCGTTGGTGCCGGTCACGGCGATGATCGGCACGCGCGACGGCGCCCCGGGGGGAAACAGCAGGTCGACGACGGGCTTGGCGATGAACTGCGGCTCGCCCTCGGTGGGGTGCGTGTGCATCCGGAAGCCGGGGGCCGCGTTGACCTCGCAGATCGCGCCGCCGGTCTCGCGGACCGGCTCGGTGATGTCGGGGCAGATGAAGTCGATGCCCGCGACGTCAAGCCCGATGAGCCGCGCCGCCTCCTCGGCCACGTCGACGTTGTCGGGGTGGGCGTCCCAGGTGCGGTCGATGGAGATGCCGCCGGTGGACATGTTGGCGGTGAGGGCCAGCTTGACCATCTCGCCGCGCGGGACGACCGCGTCCATGGCGTGGCCCTGCGACCGGACGAGCTCCACCGCGGCCTCGTCGACCTTGATCTTGGTGAGGACCTTCTCGTGGCCGACGCCGCGGCGGGGGTCGGCGTTGGTGATGTCGACGAGCTCGGCCACCGTGTGGGTGCCGTCCCCCACGACGTGCGCGGGGACGCGCTCGGCGATGGCCTGCATGCGGCCGCCGATGATCAGGCAGCGGTAGTCCTTGCCGGTGACGAAGGACTCGACCATCACCGACCCGCGCCGGGACTGCTCCTGCGCGATCGGGAAGGACTCGCGGACGGCCTGCTCGTCGCGCAGGTCGAGGCAGACGCCGCGGCCGTGGTTGCCGTCGAGCGGCTTGACGACGACGGGGTAGCCGATCCGGCGGGCCGCGGCGGCGGCACCCTCGACGTCGCGCACGAGCTCGCTGCGCGGGACGGGCAGGCCGGCCGAGGCGAGCAGCTGCGTGGTGAGGTCCTTGTCGGAGGCGATGTCGACGGCCAGCGCCCCGGTCAGCGAGGTCATGGTGGCGCGGAAGCGCTTGGCGTGGACGCCCTGCCCGAGCTGGACCAGCGAGCCGCGGTTGAGGCGCTGCCAGGGGATGTCGCGGCTGACGGCCTCCTCGAGGATCGCCATCGTGGACGGTCCGAAGGCCTGACGCTGCGCGAACCGCAGGAAGGTGGCCAGCTCCGCCTCGAAGTCGAAGGCCTCGTCGTGCTCCACCAGGTCGTTGACGAGGCGGACGGCGAGCTCGCACGCGGCCAGCGCGACGGCCTCGTCCAGGTAGCCGACGATGACGTTGTACTGCCCGACCTTGCCGCGCACCGAGCGGGTCTTGCCGCGGCGCAGGTCGTGCCCCGCCTCCTGCTGCAGCTGCAGCGCGACGTGCTCGGCGACGTGACCTAGCCACGTGCCGTCCTGCATCCGCTGGATGAAGCCGCCCGCCGTCCCGACCGAGCAGGTGTGACGCTCCAGGCCCGGCAGCAGCTCGACCAGGCGCTCGGTGAAGCCCGGGAGCAGGTCGGTCGGGTACTCCTCCAGGATCCCGAGGTCCACGACGAGGTGGACGGCCTGGTCGTAGGACCAGACGTTCGGCCCGCGGTAGACCCGCTGGGACAGGACCCGCAGGTCGGGTCGGGCCGGCCCGCAGGGGCGGGGGCGTGGGGTGTCCATGGAGACCTCCTGGCTGGGGGACGCGGGCCCCAGGCTAGCGGCCCCGGACGGTGCTGTCCCTCTGGTCCGTCGGGGGGCGGGGCGGGGACCGATGCCGTATGCCGGGACCGCCGCCACCGGGGGTCACCGGCTCGCTCAGACGACGGGCGAGGACCCGTCCGGGTGCTCGCGCTCGGAGCGGCGCACGTCGACGTCGGGGTGCATCTCGGAGAAGCTCATGAGCGTGGCGGTCTGCAGGTCGAAGGTCGACCCGGCGGGCAGCGTGTGGACGACCGCCCCGCTCACGAGCAGCGGCGCGTCCTCGGCCGCCTCGTAGGCGTCGGTCACCGCGCGGCGGGCGTCCGCGATGAACACGCCGCCGTCGCCGATGACCGTGAGCACACGCCCGTCGGTGATCTCGGCGGCCGTGTCCTCGTCGACGCCCATACCGAGCAGGGCGGGGGAGCCGGCCACGAGGGACAGCAGCCGTCCGTAGCGCGTGCGCTGCGCGAAGTGCTGGTCGACGATCACGTCCGGGAGCAGGTCCAGACCCGCCGTCAGCTGGCTGGACCGCTGGCGCGGGGTGATGCCCTCGTCGCCCATCGAGATCATGAACCGGCTCATGATCGAGGCCCCCGCCGAGGTGCCGGCGATGACGGCGCCGCGCTCGTAGGCCCGGTGGATGGCGCGCCCGACCTCGGTGCCGCCGATGAGCTGGGCGAGCTTGAGCTGGTTGCCCCCGGTCATGAAGACACCGGTGGCCTCGTCGATGGCAGCGGCGCCGCACCCCGCGTCGGTGCGGTCGGCCTCGGCGCGGCTCTGGATGTCGACCGTGACCGTCCGGTCCGCCCCGAGCCGGGCGAAGACATCGGCATAGACCTCCGCCGCCTCGTCCGCGAACGCCGACGCGGACGGGATGACCACCACGCGGGCCCGCTCGCCGCCGGCCAGCCGCACGAAGCGTCGCAGCACCGTCGCCCGCCCCATCTTGTCCTCGGCGCCGCCGATGATGAGCAGCGAACGATGGATGGTCGGCTCCGGCTGGGCGGACATGTGCGGATCAACTCCCGGTGTCATGGCAGCGCACGGACCGCGGTGCGCTGCCCGTTACCCTAGGCCGCTGCCCGCGGCCCCCCGGGTCGCCGCGCCGCAGAGCGAGACGAACCCGCCCACGCCCGCACCCGCCCGTCCCGCCCCCGCCCGCGACCGCCCCGCCGCGCCTCACCGGGCAGCGCGGGGGAGCCCCAGCAGCTCGACCAGGTCGTCGAGCCGGGGGCCGGGCAGGCACACGTCGGCGCGGTCGGCCAGCGCGGGCTTGGCGGCGAAGGCCACCCCGAGCCCGGCCGCCTGCAGCATGTCGAGGTCGTTGGCGCCGTCGCCCACGGCGATCGTGCGCTCCGGCGGTATGCCGTGCCGCTCGGCCAGCTCGCGCAGGACGCGGGCCTTGACGGCGCGGTCCACGACCTCGCCGGACACGCGCCCGGTGAGCCGACCGTCGGTGACCTCCAGGGCGTTGGCGACCGCGTGGTGGATCCGCAGGGTCTGCGCGAGCGGGCCCACCACCTCCACGAACCCGCCCGACACCACGCCCACGACGCCGCCCGCCGCGGTGACCGCGTCGACGAGCTCCTGCGCCCCGGGGGTCACCCTCACCGCGGCCCGCACCGCGTCGATCACCGTCACAGGCAGCCCCTCGAGCACGGCGACCCGCGCGTGCAGGCTCTGCGCGAAGTCGAGCTCGCCCCGCATGGCCGCCTCGGTCACCGCCCGCACCTCGTCCTCCTTGCCGGCGTGCGCGGCGAGCAGCTCGATGACCTCGTCCTCGATGAGCGTGGAGTCGACGTCGGTGAGCAGCAGGGGTGGCCCCTCGGCCAGCGCGGCACGGGTGCGCTCGAGCACCTCGGGGCGGCGGACCAGGGGAGCGGCGGGGGTGTCGGGCACGGGCCCCAGCCTAGAGACGGCGACGTCGTATGCCGGTGGGCTGTCCGGCATACGACGTCGTGGTCATCGAGCCGGTCAGTGCACGATCTGGACTCCCTTGCCCACCACCGTGATCCCGGAGTCGGTCACGTAGTAGCCGCGGGCCCGGTCGTGCTCCTTGTCGACGCCGACCATCGCGCCCTCGGGGACGTCGACCCCCTTGTCGAGGACGGCCTTGTGCACGGTCGCGTTGCGGTGGACGACCACGTCGTCAAAGAGCACGGAGCCCTCGACGGTGGAGTAGGAGTTGAGCTTGACGCGCGGGGACAGCACCGACGTGGTGACCTCGGCGCCGGACACGACGACGCCCGGGCAGACGGTGGAGTTGGTGACCTTGGCGGCGCGCGAGGCCATGCCCGTGACGAACTTGGCCGGCGGCAGCGACTCCATCTGCGTGAAGATCGGCCACTCCATGTTGTAGAGGTTGAACACCGGGTTGAGGGACACGAGCTCCATGTGCGCGTCGTAGTAGGAGTCCATCGTGCCGACGTCGCGCCAGTAGCCGTGGTCGCGCTCGGTCTCGCCGGGCACCACGTTGTCCTTGAAGTCGTAGACGTAGGCGTCGCCAGCGTCGACGAAGGCCGGCACGATGTCGCCGCCCATGTCGTGCTTGGTGTCGTCGCGGGCATTGTCGCTCTCGAGCGCCGCGACCAGGGCGTCCTTGGTGAAGACGTAGTTGCCCATGGACGCGAGGATCTCCTCGGGGGAGTCCGGCAGGCCCTCGGGGTCGGTGGGCTTCTCGAGGAACTCGCGGATCTTGGCCGGGTTGCTCGGCTCGACGTCGATCACGCCGAACTGGTCGGCCATGGACCGCGGCTGACGGATCGCGGCGACGGTGCACGCGGCCCCGGTGTCGACGTGCTGGGCGACCATCTGCGAGAAGTCCATGCGGTAGACGTGGTCTGCGCCCACGACGACGACGATGTCCGGGTCCTCGTCGCGGATGAGGTTCATGGACTGGTAGATCGCGTCGGCGGACCCGCGGTACCACTCCTTGCCGATGCGCTGCTGCGCCGGCACGTTGGTGACGTAGTTGCCGAGCATCTGCGACATGCGCCAGGTGCGCGACACGTGCCGGTCGAGGCTGTGCGACTTGTACTGCGTCAGCACGACGACCTTGAGGAAGCCGCTGTTGACGACGTTGGACAGGGCGAAGTCGATCAGCCGGTAGTTGCCGCCGAACGGGACGGCCGGCTTGGCGCGGTCAGCGGTGAGGGGCATGAGTCGTTTGCCCTCCCCGCCTGCGAGGACGATGGCGAGGACCTTCTTGTGGCCGCGGCGGTTGTACATGCCCTCACCCTAAGGTCGCGGCGATCCGCCTGCCACGGGAGGGGATCCGCCGTGAGCGGCGAATCGTGGCGGGCCCGGATCCGCCGCCGCCGACCGTCTCGTCGGGGCTGGGCGGGCGGGCGGGCCCGACCCCGGATAGGTTGCTCCCGTGCGAGTCGACATCGTGAGCAAGGAGTACCCGCCCCAGGTCTACGGCGGCGCGGGTGTGCACGTCACCGAGCTCGTCCGGGCCCTGCGGGCCCGCGGCGACATCGACGTCCGGGTCCGCTGCTTCGGCGGCCCCCGGGACGAGGAGGGCACGACCGGGTATGCCGACCTGCCCGAGCTCGAGGGGTCCAACGCGGCGCTGGTGACGATGGGCACCGACCTGCGCATCGCGGCCGACGTGGGAGGCGCCGACCTGGTGCACTCGCACACGTGGTACGCCAACTTCGGCGGTCACGTGGCGTCGCTGCTCAACGGCATCCCGCACGTGATCTCGGCCCACTCGCTCGAGCCGCTGCGGCCCTGGAAGGCCGAGCAGCTCGGCGGCGGCTACGCGCTCTCGTCGTTCGTGGAGCGGTCGGCCTACGAGGCCGCGGCCGGGATCATCGCGGTCTCGGCGGGGATGCGCGAGGACATCCTGCGCTGCTACCCCACGCTCGACCCGGCGCGGGTCCACGTGGTGCACAACGGGATCGACTCCGAGGACTGGAGGCCCGGCCCCGACCCGGAGGTGCTCGACAAGTACGGCATCGACCCCGACCGGCCGTTCGTGTGCTTCGTCGGGCGGATCACCCGGCAGAAGGGGCTGCCCTATCTCATCAAGGCCGCCGCCCGGCTGCCCGAGGGCGTGCAGCTCGTGCTGGCCGCCGGCGCGCCCGACACTCCCGAGATCAAGGCCGAGGTCAAGGCGCTGATCGACGACCTCAAGTCCCGCCGCGACGGCGTCGCCTGGATCGCCGAGCACCTGCCCCGCCACGAGATCGTGGCGCTCGAGTCGGCGTGCACGGTGTTCGCGTGCCCCTCGATCTACGAGCCGCTCGGGATCGTCAACCTCGAGGCGATGGCCTGCGAGGCGGCCGTGGTCGCCACGGCGACCGGCGGCATCCCGGAGGTCGTGGTGCACGGCGAGACGGGGTGGCTGGTCCCGATCGAGCAGGTGCAGGACGGGTCGGGCACGCCGCTGGACGAGGAGCGGTTCGTCGCCGACCTGGCGGCGGCGCTGACGGATGCCGTGTCGGACGTCGAGCGCGCGCGGGCCATGGGGCGAGCGGGACGGCAGCGCGCCGTCGAGCACTTCTCGTGGGCGGCGATCGGCGACAAGACCCTCGAGGTCTATCGCACCGTCCTCGACGCCTGACCCCGCATCCCGCGTCCCGCGTCCCGCGTCCCGCGTCCCGCAGGATCGTGAGCGTCTCGTCCAAGAACGTTGGGCACGACCCTGACGATCTCCGGAAGGGAGACGGGGTAAGGGGGAAGGGACGGTCTCGCGATCAGGGGAGGCGGTCGGCGGGGAGGTAGCCCGCGATCGCCAGCGCCGCCACGTTGGTGGCCGTCTCCAGCGCCTCGTCCGCCGCCCGCTGCAGCCGTTGCAGCGTCGCCGACCGGCGCCCCGCCTCGCCCGCCACCAGCGACGGGTCGGCGGCCTCGAGCCCCAGGTCGGCGATGCGCCCGACCGTCGCGGCCAGGGTGATCACGGACACCGCGCGGGCGGGCAGGTCGGGTGGCAGCCCCCAGCGCCCTGAGCCCAGCGCGGCGTCGGCGGCGTCGCGCGCGGCCGCGCCCCAGACCGCGCCCAGCGACGTGAGCTCCTCGGTGGCCGAGGCGATCTCGGCCCGCAGGACCCGCTCCGCCTCGCGTACCGACAGCATCTCCAGGCGGTGGCTCGGCACCGGGTCGCAGTCGTATGCCGTCAACCGCGCCGCCCACCCGACGTCGCCCGCCGGCCCGAACTCCGCCACGGCCGGGACCACCGCCACGCCCAGCGCGGGGGAGTAGCAGCACTCGCCCGCCTCGGCCGCCGCCCCGACGAGGTCGGGGTTGCCGCGCGGCACCGAGACGGTGGCTCCGGCGCGGGGCAGCGCCACCGCCACGACGCGTTCGCCCAGCGAGCCCCAGTCCTGCACCCGCTCGACCCCAGAGACGTGGTCCAGCTCGGCCGCCGCCGCGACCAGCGCCCGCTCCAGGGGCAGGCGGCCGGCATACGCGCTGGTCACCCACAGGGCCAGGCGACACGACAGGGGCAGCTCGGACATCCCGGCCATCCTAGGCGCGCGGGGTGCCATAGGGTCGGAGCATGAGCGACGTCCTCGAGTTCGACGATGTCACGGTGCGCCGTGGCGCCACCACGCTGGTCGAGGGGATCGACTGGGAGGTCGAGGAGGGTCAGCGCTGGGTCGTGCTGGGCCCCAACGGAGCCGGCAAGTCGACGCTGCTGCAGCTGGCCGCCGCGCGGATGCACCCGACGAGCGGGACCGCCAGCGTCCTCGGCGAGACCCTCGGGGCGGTCGACGTGTTCGAGCTGCGGCCTCGCATCGGGATCGCCAGCGCCGCCACCGCCGAGCGCGTCCCCCTGTCGGAGCGGGTGCGCGATGTCGTGCTGACCGCGTCCTACGCCGTGATCGGGCGATGGCGCGAGAGCTATGACGAGCTCGACGAGCAGCGGGCCGACGAGCTGCTCGGCACCCTCGGCGTCGCGCACCTCGCCGAGCGGACCTTCGGGACGCTGAGCGAGGGGGAGCGCAAGCGCGTCCAGATCGCCCGGGCCCTGATGGCCGACCCCGAGCTGATGCTGCTCGACGAGCCCGCCGCCGGCCTGGACCTCGGTGGTCGCGAGGACCTCGTGCGTCGCCTCGGCGAGCTCGCGCAGGACGTCATGTCGCCCGCCCTGGTCCTGGTGACCCACCACGTCGAGGAGATCCCGCCGGGCTTCACCGACGTGCTGCTCCTGCGCGACGGGATGGTCGTGGCCGCCGGTCCGCTCGAGCTCACCCTCACCGAGGACAACCTGTCCGAGACCTTCGGCCTGCCGCTGGTCCTGGAGCAGCACGGCGAGCGGTATGCCGCCCGCGCCCGCCCCGACGCGGGCTGAGGCCTCGTGGGGAACCCGCACGGCCCGGGACACGTCACACAGGTGTCCGCGCCGCAGGCGCACCCCCCAGGTGCCCGACGTGCTGGAGACGAGGAGAGTGGGACGTCATGGAGTGGTTCGCTGACAACGGCTGGCTGGCCTGGGTGGGCCTGGCCCTGATCCTGGGGGCGATCGAGGCGGCCAGCGTCGACTTCTTCTGGCTGATGCTCGCGGGAGGCTCCCTGGCGGGGGCGATCGCGGCGACCCTGGGTGCCGGCTTCGCCGCGCAGGTGGTCGTCGCCGTGGTCGTGGCGCTGCTGCTCGTCCTGCTGGTGCGGCCCATGGTCAAGCGGCGGTTCACCGTCGCGCCGGACACCAGCATCGGCGCCGGCGCCAACATCGGGCGCGCAGCCCTGGTCACCGAGACGGTGACCACCACGAGCGGGCTGATCAAGCTCGCGGGGGAGACGTGGACCGCGCGCACCCAGGCGGGGCAACCCGCCATACCCCCGGGCCAGGAGGTCCGGGTGGTGTCCATCGAGGGGGCTACCGCCGTCGTCGCCGACGCCGCGGACAGCCGGGAAGGCATCTGATCCATGGAGACCCTGATCGTCCTCGGCATCCTGGTGCTCTTCGCGGTCATCGTGATCGCCAAGACCATCAAGATCGTGCCGCAGCAGACGGCGCTCATCATCGAGCGGCTCGGCAGCTACTCACGGACCCTGACGGCGGGCCTGCACCTGCTGGTCCCGTTCTTCGACAAGGTCCGCGCCAACATCGACCTGCGCGAGCAGGTGGTGTCCTTCCCGCCCCAGCCGGTGATCACGAGCGACAACCTGGTCGTCTCCATCGACACGGTCATCTACTACTCGGTGATCGACGCCAAGTCGGCCGTCTACGAGATCGCCAACTTCATCCAGGGCATCGAGCAGCTCACCGTCACCACCCTGCGCAACGTCATCGGATCCCTTGACCTCGAGCAGACGTTGACCTCGCGCGACCAGATCAACGCCCAGCTGCGCGGCGTCCTCGACGAGGCCACCGGCAAGTGGGGCATCCGTGTCAACCGCGTCGAGCTCAAGGCCATCGACCCGCCGCACTCCGTGCAGGACTCGATGGAGAAGCAGATGCGCGCCGAGCGTGACCGTCGCGCCGCGATCCTGACCGCCGAGGGCGTCAAGCAGTCCCAGATCCTCACCGCCGAGGGCGAGAAGCAGTCGCAGATCCTGCGCGCCGAGGGCTCCGCCCAGGCCCGCATCCTCGAGGCGCAGGGTCAGTCCCGCGCCATCACCCAGGTCTTCGACGCGATCCACCGCGGCAAGCCCGACCAGAAGCTCCTCGCCTACCAGTACCTCCAGGTGCTCCCCCAGCTCGCCCGAGGCGACGCCAACAAGCTGTGGGTCATCCCGTCCGAGCTCACCGAGGCGCTCAAGGGCATCGGCTCCGCGCTCGGAGGCAACGCCGGCAACGACGGCAAGGGCGGCTGGGGCAGCGACCCGTCCGACCCCTACACCCCCGAGGACTCCGAGCTGTCCCGCGCGGCATTCGACGACGTGCAGCTGCAGGACCCCGCCGAGGCGCTCCGTGAGGCCCGCAGCCAGGCCCAGGCCACCGAGCGCGAGGCCGAGGACCACGCCCAGGAGCGACGCCCCTCCGGTATGCCGACTGCGCCGACCCAGGCGATGCCCGCCGCAGAGCCGCCGGCCGCGCCTCCGACGGCGCCCGTCGCCGAGCCACCCGCCGGGTCGACGGCGACGCCGCCGCCTGGCGTCGACCCCCGCTGAGGGCGGGCGGACGGCATACGTCCCGACCACCATCCGCCCCTCTGGGCACGGACACCCGGTCACCACCTATGGTGGCCGGGTGTCGCTGTGGGAAGCCCTGGTCATCGTCCTCGCCGGTCTCGGCGCCGGGACCATCAACACCGTCGTCGGGTCGGGGACGCTGATCACGTTCCCGACGCTGCTGCTGCTCGGGATCCCGCCGGTCTCGGCCAACATCTCCAACAGCCTCGGGCTGTGCGCGGCGGCCGTCACGAGCATCCCGGGCTTCCGGTCGCTCATGGTGGGCATGGGCGACCTGGTGCGCCGGTTCGTGCCCGCCGCGTTGGTCGGCGCGGTCGCGGGCGCCGTCCTGCTGCTGGTCCTGCCCGCGGAGGCCTTCCGCGTGATCGTGCCGGTCCTGATCGCGCTGGCCCTGGTCCTCGTCGTCCTGGGCCCGCGGATCAGCCGGTGGACCAGGACCCACCACCAGGAGGCGATCAGCCCGACCCGGATGCGCCTCGCCATCGCCTCCGTGGGGCTCACCGCCGTCTACGGCGGCTACTTCGGGGCGGCGCAGGGGATCATCCTCGTGTCCCTGCTGGGCCTGCTCCTGCCGCACCCCCTCCCGCAGATCAACGCCATCAAGAACATCACCGCCAGCCTCACGAACTTCGTGGCGGCGCTCGTCTTCATCGTGGTGGCGCGCGACCAGATGCGTTGGGACGTGGCCGCGCTCATCGGCTTTGGCGCCCTCGGCGGCGGCTGGGTCGGTGCCCGGATCGGGACGCGCATCTCGGCGTCCGCGCTGCGCGTCATCATCGTGGTGGTGGGCGTGGCGGCGATCGTCAAGCTGGTCGCCTTCCCGTGACTAGGCTTGCGCGGTGCCCATCTGGATCGATGACCCCGCCGACCCCGCGCTGCTCGACTACGTCGGCCTGACCGACGTCGCGCTGCGGCGGCGCACCGAGCCGGAGCGCGGGCTCTACATCGCCGAGAGCGACAAGGTCATCCGCCGCGCGCTGGCGGCCGGCCACCGGCCGCGGTCCTTCCTGATGGCGGAGCGCTGGCTGACGGACCTCGCCGACCTGGTCTCCTGGGCCGAGTCGTCCGGCATACCGGTATATGTCGGGACCCACCGCATCATCGAGGACCTCACGGGCTTCCACCTGCACCGTGGGGCGCTGGCGTCGATGCAGCGGCCCGAGCTGCCTGCGGTGGGGTCGGTGCTGGCGGCTGCGCGCCGGGTCGTCGTGCTCGAGGACATCGTCGATCACACCAACGTGGGGGCCATCTTTCGCTCGGCCGCGGCGCTCGGGGTGGACGCGGTCCTGGTCACCCCACGCTGCGCGGACCCCCTCTACCGCCGGTCGATCCGGGTGTCGATGGGCACGGTGTTCCAGGTCCCGTGGACCCGCATCGACCCCTGGCCGGGCGGAGTCGAGCTGTTGCGGGACAACGGTTTCCACGTCGCCGCGATGGCGCTGAGCGACGACTCCGTGTCGCTCGACGAGCTCGCCGCCGCGCCGCCGGAGCGTCTCGCGGTGGTCATGGGCACCGAGGGCGACGGCCTGTCCACCCGCACCGTCGCGTCGGCGGACTCGGTGGTGCGCATCCCGATGGCCGGGGGAGTGGACTCGCTCAACGTCGCCGCGGCCTCGGCAGTCGCGATGTGGGCGCTGCGGGGCGCGCCTCAGGGGCTGGCTGACGGGGCTGGCTGACGGGGCGGGCTGACGGGGCTGGCTGACGCGACGCCGCCGGTCGGTTGGTCTCGCTCGGGTCACGATCGCCGAAACCGCGCCCCTGCACCATTTTTCGGGGCGCGATGCGCGGGTCTCGGGGGCAGGATCGTGCGCCATGAAGCCACTCGTCCTGCGCAGCGCCCTCGTCGCGTCGCTCGGTGGTCTGATCTTCGGATTCGACACCGCCGTCATCTCCGGCACCACCGAGGCCCTCAAGGCCCAGTTCTCGTTGTCGGACTCCGCGCTGGGCTGGGCCGTCGGGGTCGCCCTGCTCGGCACCATCCTCGGCGCGCTGACGGCGGGTCAGCCCGCGGACCGGTTCGGCCGCAAGAAGGTCCTGTTCGTCATCGGCATCCTCTACGTCCTCGGCGCCCTCGGCACGGCCTTCGCACCCAACATCCTGGTCCTGTCGATCTTCCGCTTCCTCGGCGGCATCGGCGTCGGCGCGGCCTCGGTGTGCGCCCCGATCTACACCGCCGAGATCGCCCCGGCCAAGGTCCGCGGTCGCCTCGTCGGGCTGGTGCAGTTCAACATCGTGCTCGGCATCCTGCTGGCCTACCTGTCCAACTACCTCATCCGGATCATCATCAACGACGAGGCCACCGACTGGCGCTGGATGTTCGGCGTGATGGCGGTGCCCGCCGCGATCTTCCTCGCCATGCTGATGACCGTCCCCGAGACTCCCCGCTGGCTCATGGCCAACGGCCGCGACGAGGAGGGCCGGGAGGTCATCGGCCGGCTGACCCAGACGCGGGAGGAGGCCGACCTGCAGATCCAGGAGATCGACGCCTCGCTGGCGTCCGCGGCCAACGCGCCGTCCGTGCCGTTCTTCGTCAAGGAGCACCGCAAGGTCATCCTGCTCGCGTTCACCATCGCGATGTTCAACCAGATGTCCGGCATCAACGCGATCCTCTACTACGCCCCCGAGGTGATGAAGAAGGCCGGCGCCTCCACCGACGCGGCCTTCCTGATGTCGGTGGCCGTCGGCTTCATGAACCTCGTCGCCACCATGACCGCCCTCACCGTCATCGACAAGATCGGGCGCAAGCGGCTGATGACCATCGGCTCCATCGGCTACCTGATCAGCCTCGGCTTCCTGTCGGGCCTGATGTTCTACTACGAGAAGGGCAAGGGTGGGGCCTTCGACTCCACCTCCAGCATCCTCGTGCTGATCGGGCTGCTGGTCTTCATCGCCGCCCACGCCTTCGGCCAGGGCGCCGTCATCTGGGTGTTCATCTCCGAGATCTTCCCCAACCGCATCCGCGGCCGCGGCCAGTCCCTCGGCTCGCTCACCCACTGGGTGTTCGCGTGGCTCACGTCGACCTTCTTCCCGCCGATCATCGGTGCGCTCGGCGGCGGGGTGGCCTTCGCGATCTTCTTCGTCTTCATGATCGGCCAGCTCTTCTGGGTGCTGCGCGTCATGCCGGAGACCAAGGGCGTGCCGCTGGAGGAGATGGAGGCCAAGCTCGGCCTCACCCACGACCCGCGGGACACCGGCGGTGGCCCCACCCCGGTGATGCACTGACGGTCGTATGCCGGACCGCCCGCCATCCACACCCGCCGCCTCGGGCTCAGGACCAGGACTGGTGCAGGGGCCGCCCCTCGGCGTAGCCGGACGAGCTCTGGATGCCGACCACCGCGCGGTCGTGGAACTCCGCGATCGAGCGGGCGCCGGCATACGTGCAGGAGGAGCGCACCCCCGAGATGATCTCGTCGATCAGGTCCTCGACCGAGGGGCGGGCCGGGTCGACGTACATGCGCGCGGCCGAGATGCCCTCCTCGAACAGCGCCTTGCGGGCCCGGTCATAGCTGGACTCGCCGGCCGTGCGGTTGGCCACGGCGCGCTTGGACGCCATCCCGAAGGACTCCTTGTAGGCACGGCCGTCGCTGTCGCGCTGCAGGTCTCCTGGCGACTCCAAGGTCCCCGCGAACCACGACCCGATCATGACGTTGGACGCCCCGGCGGCCAGCGCCAGCGCGACGTCGCGGGGGTGGCGCACCCCGCCGTCGGCCCAGACGTGCTTGCCGAGCTCGCGGGCCGCGGCGGCGCACTCCAGCACGGCGCCGAGCTGCGGGCGCCCCACGCCGGTCTGCATGCGCGTGGTGCACATGGCGCCGGGCCCGACGCCGACCTTGATGATGTCGGCGCCCGCCTCGACCAGGTCGCGCACGCCGTCGGCGGAGACGACGTTGCCGGCCACCACGGGCACGTCGACGCCGGCGGAGCGCACCGCGCGCAGCGCGTCGATCATCTTGTCCTGGTGGCCGTGGGCCGTGTCGACCACGAGCAGGTCGGCGCCGGCGTCGACGAGGGCGCGTGCCTTGGCGGCGACGTCGCCGTTGATGCCGACGGCGGCGGCGATGCGCAGACGACCCTGGGCGTCGGTGGCGGGGGTGTAGAGCGAGGCGCGCAGCGCCCCCTGCCGCGTGACCAGGCCCACCAGGTGGCCGTCGGCGTCCACGACGGGCGCGAGCTTGCGGTGGCGGTCGTGCAGCAGCGCGAACGCGTCGCGCGGGCTAGTGCCCTCGGGGATGGTGAGCAGCTCGGTGCTCATCACCTCCGACAGCTGGGTGAACCGGTCGACGCCGACCAGATCCGCCTCGGTGACGATGCCGACGGGCCGGTCGTCGACCTGCACGATCGCGGCGCCGTGCGCGCGCTTGGGCAGCAGGCCGAGCGCATAGCCGCAGGTGTGGTGCGGCTTGACCGAGATGGGGGTGTCGTAGACCAGGTGGCGCGACTTCACATCGGCGATCACCTCGGCGACGATGTCGACGGGGATGTCCTGCGGTATGACGACCAGCCCGCCTCGACGCGCCACCGTCTCGGCCATGCGACGCCCGGCGATGGCGGTCATGTTGGCGACCACCAGGGGGATGGTCGTGCCGCTGCCGTCGGTCGTGGACAGGTCCACGTCGAGGCGGGAGGTGACGGACGACCGCGACGGGACCATGAAGACGTCGTCGTAGGTCAGGTCGAAGCTCGGCTCCAGGCCGTTGAGGAAGCGCACTCGTCCGAGCCTACTGCTCGGGCACCTCACACATCCCCGTGATGACGGCGCGGGCGAGGGTGTGCGCCCCGATCGTGAAGCCGGTCGCCGCGCCGCTCGCGGTGTCGTCGAGCCCCAGGTCGTCGGTGTCGAGCGCGTGCACGGCGAAGATGAAGCGGTGCGGACGGTCGCCCGCGGGCGGCGCCGCTCCACCGAAGGCCTTGAGGCCGTAGTCGTTCGCCATCATGAACGCGCCCTTGGGCAGGTGCTTGCCCCGCTCGGCGCCCGCGCCCTCGGGCAGCGAGGTGCAGTCGGCGGGCAGACCGACGAGCAGCCAGTGCCAGAAGCCGCTGGGGGTGGGTGCGTCCGGGTCGAAGCAGGTGACGGCATAGCCGCGCGTCTCGGTGGGCGCACCGCTCCAGGAGAGCTGCGGGGAGCGGTTGTCGCCGGTCATGCCCCACGAGTCGAAGAGCTGGGCGTCCGGTAGGTCCGCGCCGTCGTCGAAGGACTCGCTGGTGACGGTGAAGGAGCCCACCTGGGGGAGCAGCTCGTAGGGGTCCGGGGCCGTGGGTCGGTCGAGGGTGCTCATGCTCCGACCCTATGCCGCAGGATCTGCGCCCGCACCCCTGTGGCGCCGTATATCCGTAGTGGCCGGGCCGCACGCTCGCGTAGCATCCATCGCCGTGACTGTGTCCGGCCGCCCCGCTCATCCCGCCGACCACCCGACCGCTGACCACCGGACCGTGACCTGGCGGCGCCTCGCGACCCCGACGGCCGCGGCCGCGCTGGTGGCGCTCACGATCGGCGCCGTGGGGACGGCGCTCGGGACGGTGGTGGCGGGTCGACTCGCCGACCAGGTGTCCTGGCGGCTGGTCGGGGTCCTCGCCCTGTGCGTGGTCGGCGGCGCGGCGGTCGACACCGTCGGTCGGTGGTTGTGGGCCGGCGTCTCCGACCGAGCGGAGGGCCGGCTGCGGGACGACCTGCTCGACGCCGCACTGAGCCAGCCGCTCCCCGCCCTGTCGGAGCAGCCCGTGGGGGAGATCCTCGACCGGGTCGACGACGACACCCGCGAGGTCGGGTCGCTCGTGCGGATGCAGCTGTGGATGATGCTGCGCGCCGTCGTCTCGATCGTGCCGATGCTCGTCGTCGCGGGATTCACGTGGTGGCCGTCGGTGCTGCTGTTCCCGGTGTTCGCCGTCGCGGCCGTCCTGTCGGTGCGCGGCCTGCTCGGCGAGATCGCCCGCCGCAAGGTCGTCGAGGAGGCCGCGTGGACCGACCACGCCGCCGCGCTCGAGGAGGGCATCGCCGCCCAGGACGACCTGCGCACGAGCCTCGGTCAGGCCTTCGCGATCCGCCGCGTGGCGGCGTTGTCCGCCGAGGTGCACCGGCGATTCCACGAGGTGCTGCGGCTCGAGGGGGCCGTCACCCTGCGCACCGGGGTCATCCTGCACGCGCTCCTGGCGGCCGTCGCCGTCGCCGGGGTCCTGCTCGCCACGGCGGACCGGCTGTCCGTGCCCCAGCTCGTCACGCTGTTCCTCATCACCGCGACCTTCGTGGGCTACATCGGGCGGGTCGCCGACCAGCTCCCCGACCTGCAGGCCGGCCTCGGCGCGGTGATGCGCCTGCGCCAGCTGATGGCGGTCGAGCCGGAGCCCGAGGGCGGCCGGGAGCTGCCGCCCGGGCCCGTGAGCCTGGAGTTCCGGCACGCCTGCTTCGCGTATGCCGAGGGGGCGTTCGCCCTGCGCGACGTCGACCTGACGGTGCCGGCGGGCCAGACGCTGGCCCTCGTCGGGCGCACGGGGTCGGGCAAGTCGACGCTCGCCTCGCTCGTCTCGCGGGCCGTCGACCCCCGCCCCGGCGAGGTCCTCCTCGAGGGGATCGACGTCCTCGACCTCGACCTGCGCGCGCTGCGCCAGACCGTCGGCGTGGTCACGCAGCGCACCGAGATCCTGGCGGGCACCCTCGGCGACAACATCTCGTTGTTCACCGACGCGCCGCGCGAGCGCATCGAGGCCGTCCTGGCCGAGCTCGGTCTCTCGGACTGGGTCAGCGGCCTCGACGACGGGATCGACACCCTGCTCGGTCCCGGCGGCACGGTCCTGTCCGCCGGGGAGGAGCAGCTGCTCGCCTTCGCCCGGCTGCTGATGCGCGACGTCCAGGTCGTCGTCCTCGACGAGGCCACAGCGCGGATGGACCCGCTCACCGAGGCCCGCGTCGTCGCCGCCTCCGAACGGCTCCTGCGTGGCCGCACCGGCATCCTCATCGCGCACCGGCTGTCGACGATCGCCCGCGCGGACCTCGTCGCCGTCCTGGCCGGTGGCCAGGTCGTGCAGGCGGGGGAGCGGGCGCGCCTGGCTGCCGAGCCCGGCGCCTTCCGGACGCTGCTGGAGGCCGCCCGAGAGACCGGCGGTGACCACGGGGCGGCCGGGACGTCATACCCTCGTCCCTCGGACCGTCCGGACGCGGCCGCCCCCTCGGGCAGCACCGCCGTCACCGCCCTGGGGACCGTCCGTCGCCGCGGCGAGCCCCCGGCGTCCCGCGACCCGGGCGACGGGTCCTCGCTCGCCCGCGGCATCCTCAACGTCCTTGCCGTGCGCCCGGCCTGGGGCCTGCTGGCGGTGGCGCTCTTTCTCGCTCACTCCCTCGGCGGGGCCGTCGGCGCTCTCACGGGCTACGCGTGGGGGCACGCCGTCCAGGCACTGCAAGGCGGCACCTCACCGTGGTGGTGGCTCGCGCTCGTGGTGGCGGTGTCGCTGCTCGGCCCGGTGGCTCTGGCGGCCGCGGTGGTGCGCTATCCCCGCTGGTGGGTCGAGGTCCTGCTCCGCGTGCGCCTGTCCGTGCTCGTCGGCCAGACCGCGCAGCGGCGCCTCGAGCGGGTCCCGGCCGGCGAGGTGGTGGCCCGGGCGATGGACTCCGACCGCTACGCGCGCTACGCCGACCGCTGGGTCGACTTCGTCAACGGCCTGCTGATCTGCCTGGTCACCGCGCTCGTCGCGGGCACCTGGCTCGCCGGTCTCGTGCTGCTCGTCGTCATGGCCGCCTCGGCCGTCGCCTCGGCGGTGGGCCGTCCCGTCGCCGGGCGGTCCGCGGCCCAGGCCTCGGCGACCCGGGCGCGCTTCGGCCGGGTCCTCGTGTCAGTCCTCGAGTCGGCTCGCACGGTCAAGCTCGCAGGCCGCATGCCGGAGGTGCGCCGCCACCTGCGCCAGGTCGACGCCGGCCGGGTCCAGGCGGCCGTCCGCGAGCACCGGGTCCAGGCCTTCCTCGACGGCGTCCCCACCGTGATGGTGCAGGCCGGCGCCGTGGCGGCCTGGGTGGGCGTGCTCACGGGGCGGTGGGGTCTGGCCACCGCCCTGCTGGTGGTCAACGCGGTCAACGGCTTCGACTGGTTCGGCCGGGTCGCCGGGGCGGTCGTCACCGAGGCTCCCGGCACGCGCGCCTGGCAGGTGGCGACCAGCCGGATGGCGGGTGGCGCGGACCTGGTCGCCCTGCCCGCCGACGTCGACCTCGTCACCGGGGACGCCCCCGAGCCGGCGGCCACCCCGCGCGTGCCCCTGGAGCGCCTGTCGCTGCGTCGCCTGTCCGCCGTGCACGAGGACGGCACGGTCGGCGTCGAGGACGTCGACCTGGACATCGAACGGGGCGAGCTCGTGCTGCTGCTCGGCCAGGTCGGGGCCGGCAAGTCCAGCCTGCTGCGGGCCGTCGCGGGCCTCGCCGACCACCGGGGCTCGCTGCGGTGGAACGGTCAGGAGGTCACCGACCCCGAGGTCTTCCTGCGCCCCGGTCAGGTGGCCTACGTCGGCCAGGTGCCCCGGGTCCTGTCGGGCACCTTCGACGAGAACGTCCGTCTCGGCTTCGACCGCGCCTTCGACAGCCCGATCGGGGTGGCGCGGCTCGAGCCCGACGTCGAGCAGGCGGGCGGCGCGCACTCGCTCGTCGGGCACCGCGGCGTCCGCCTGTCCGGCGGGCAGGTCCAGCGCCTCGCCCTGGCCCGCGCGGTCGCCGCCGACGCCGAGCTGCTGCTGGCCGACGACGTGTCGTCCGCGCTGGACGCCCGCACGGAGATCGAGCTGTGGCAGGCGCTGCGCTCTCGGTCGATGACGGTGGTCGGGGCGACGTCCAAGCGGGCGGCCCTGGCGCAGGCGGACCGCGTCGTCGTCGTCGTGGACGGCCGCGTCGCCGAGGTCGGCCCCTGGTCCGACCTCGCCGGACGCTGGGGACACCTCGCCGGGTGAGCCAGGCCAGGTTGCGGGGTATGCAGACCACGGTGCTCACCACTGACCGAGTCCGACTGACCACCTCGTGTCCCATGACTAGGTCTCGTCGTCGCCTCGCCACCGCTCTTGGCACCGTCGCCGCGACGCTTTTGCTCTCAGCGCGCGAGACGGGCTCGTGGAGCAGCCGGTGCGACAGCAGCGGCAGCTGCCGCCTCGAGATCTCAGGCACCGAGTTCCACGACCTGCCGCGCTCGCTGAACTCGCAGGGCCGATTCAGGAGGGTGCGGGAGAAGATCAGGCTGGCCGAGGCCACCCAGGGCGGCACCACCTCGATCCCTGTCTGCCGGTTCGAGGCTGGCGGTCCAGCAGGGTGGTCAGCTCGCCCCCGCGGCGGCCCCGCCACGGCATACGGCCCGCAGTGTCCCGAACCCGTCGCCCAGCGCGTCGACGTGCATGGCGTCGAAGAAGCCCGCGTCCTGGTTGTGGGGCACGACCCCGCCGTGTGTCTATTGGACGAGCTCGTGAGCCCAACGAGCACTGACGGGAACGTGATCGACATGGCGAAGACGCTCGACGACTTCCTCGTATCTGACAGTCCGACTGGACCTAAGCCTCGATCCACCGATGGGCGGATGCGTGGCGTTGATCGTCGTCTCGGGCGGAGGAGGCGAGGAGGGGCGCGGGTGATCGCCCGACCTCGCTGTCGGGGTGTTCCACGTCGGTGTTTCTCGGGTCGCGCCGCCTGCGGCTGGGTGGTCAGGACTAGGCGATGGCGGGCGGGTCGGCGACGCGGTCGAACAGTCGGGTCCACGGCTGCTGCCAGGGCCACGCTTGGGGCAGGTGCAGGGTGATCCGGCGGGCGGAGGACGCGACTCGTGCCGGGACGTGGATCAGCTTGCGACGGACGGTCGCGGTGGTCGCCTTGGCCAGGTCCGAGCATCCGGTCGGGCCGGTGGCGGCGATGACGGCGGCGGCGCGGGTGAGGTTGAACGCGATGACGGCGAGCACGAGCCAGGCGCTGTTGGCGGTGAACTTCCCGGAGGGCAGGTGCGCCAGCGCGGAGGCCTTCAGGTCGGCGTGGACCTGTTCGATGATGGCGTGCCCGCGGTGGGCCTGGTCCGCGGCGACGGTGTCGAGCTGCTGGGCGGGGGCGGTGGTGAAGAAGGCGTGGAAGCGCCACACGTCGAACAGGGTGCCCTGCCCGTTCCTCTTCTTCTTGTCGGTGTGCACGTCCGGGATCCGGCGCACGACCAGCCGGCCGGGGACCCGGTCGGCCGTCTTCTTGGAGGTGAACGCCGTGTACGGGACCTCGGCGACCTCCGCTTTCGAGATCCACGTGCCGGTGGTCTCGTCGAAGATCGCGTCCGGGTACTTGATCGTCGTCCACGCGCCCTGGTCGATGCCGGCGATCGCGGCCTTGACCGCCGGGTCCATCCGGACGGTGACCGACACGTGGGCGCCGCCGGTGATCGCCGCGTGGACGGCGTCGCGGCCGTAGTAGGCCGAGTCCATCCGGACCAGGACCGGCGCCTTCGCGCCGAGCAGGCGGCGGGCCTGTTTGACGGCGTCGCCGACCAGGCGTTTCGCGCCGCGGGGCGAGCCGCAGGCGCCCTTGCGCAGCCGCTGCGCGAGGACCAGCGGCGCACAGCGGTCCGTGGTGAGGGTGGCGATCAACGCGTTCAGGCCGCGGACCCGGGTGTAGCCGAACCCGGCGCCCTGCTTGGCGTGGCCGTGGACCTCGATGATCGTGTCGTCCACGTCGACGAAGGCGTACCCGCCGCCGGCTCCCGCCTCGTCGCCAGCGGGCAATGGTGCCGGGACCGGTGGGGTCAGCCCGGCGAGCCGGGCCAGCGAGAGCAGGAACCGTGCGGCGACCGCGTCGAGCTGGCGGACGTGCCCGAAGGTGAACGTCCGCAGGAACGAGCCCAGCGTCGACGGCGCGTACACCCGGGCGAAGACCCGGCCCATCCCGCCGTGGCGCAGCAGCGCCATGTCATCGATGCTGTCGGCGCCGGCGAGCATCCCCGCCACGAGCGAGGCCACCTTCAGGCCGGCGTTCGCGCCCTTGTCCGTCGGCACGCTCATATGCTCATCGGCCAGCTTCCGCAGGCCCGCCCGGTCCGCCAGCGCCAGCAGCGGGACCAGGCCGGCCGGCGACACGAGATTCGGGTCGTCGAACACCGCCGACGTGCGGGTCAGGGTGTGAGAGAGTTTCACCTACGAGATGCCCCTCGTGCGAGACGGAGATGAAGCCTGAAGAACTCCAACTCTGTTTCAGCACAGGGGCATTCTCATGCTACGACGCGCCGGATCAGCTCACCGCGCCAAGTCTATCGGTGGATCGAGCTAAGTGCGTCATGGGATGCTGAGTCAACTCTCTGAGATGGCGATTCGCTCAGCAGAACGACTTGTCTCACCCGAGCACCGCAGGCTGAGGTAGGCAATAGCTCGCTCGACCGATGTGTCGATAGTGTCGTCATCCAGCAGCCGCACGTGAGGTGACCAATTAGCTACCTCACACAGGACCCCCTCGTCCCCCCAAGACACTTCCACCAAATACGCGCCAGCGGGCGCGGCACTCGGCGCTACGGCGTCAACCCTAGTTTGTACCGAGGATTCACCCCCAAAGTGTCCCAGCACCAAGTCGGAGAATGCGCGGCCAGCATTAATCCTCCACTTCTGATCCATTCGAACGCGCTCCCACTCTTTGTGTTCAGGCACCAACACCAGACACCTGCTCATCGCCAGGGCCCATGCCACAGATCGAAATGATACCCAAAGAGCTTCAGCCGGAATACTGTACGGGCCCGCCGCTTGCCGTTGACGAGCGCAGCTCGCTTCCCGCTCCAACCTAGCGCAAAGTTCTTTTTTCTCATGAAAAGACCAGCACTACCAGCACCTGAATGCGTGTCGCCAAAGAGGCGACTAGTTGCCCCGAATCGCTTCGACCGGTACATCCATGAACCAAATCGCGAGGCTCCCAGTACGGCGCGGTCTGTGCGTAGTGCCCATCCAGCGTATCGAAGGGCGCGGACACGGACGTTGGTCGTCGAGCCATTCCGGTGGTCAGGCGTCAGGGTCGGAGCGTGCGTCGGGCTTGGGACGTCCGCTCATGCCGATGGCAGCGCGCTTCACCTATCGGTCCTGAACGCTTGTTACATGTAACGTGGTGGGCATGAAGGTGAAGCATCGAGTCAGTGAGTACCGGCGCAGGATGCGTGCACGCGGCCTTCGGCCGGTGCAGATCTGGGTCCCTGACGTGCGCAGCGAGCGATTTGCGCGGGAGGCGCACCGTCAGGCAGGGATCGTCGCAGGCTCGGACGAGCTGGCCGATGACCAGCCGTTCGTCGAGGCGATCACCGCTTCCTGGGACGAGGAGTGAGGCGCGGCGAGCTGTGGACAGTGGCTGGGGGCGTGTACGCGTCCAAGCCCAGGCCTGCGCTGATCGTGCAGGACGACCTGTTCGCCGGTACCGCCTCGGTGACGGTCATGCCGCTGACGACGACCTTGGTCGATGCTCCTCTGCTGCGCGTTCGCGTCGTCGCGGACGACTTCACCGGCCTGCAGCACGAGAGCCACGTCATGATCGACAAGATCACCACCGTTCGCCGCGAGAACGTCGGTTCTCGTGTGGGTCGGCTGACTCCCGAAGGCCTCGTAGAGGTCGAACGGGCCCTGATGGCGTTCCTCGGTCTGGCCAGATAGTCCACCCAGCAGACCCGACGTCATCCGCTCTTGCCGCGCGTCGGACGTCAGAGGTTCCAGGCGGAGCGGGACAGCTCGTGCTCGACGGCTCGGCGGATCCACGCCGAGACCGAGCGGTCGTCGGCCTCCGCCGCTCGCTTGACGTCCTCGAGCAGCCCCCCCATGCAAGCCAGGTGCCCATGGGCCCCAGTCTCGCGCCCGACGACCAGACGACCAAGCGCGAGGCCGAACCTGTGAGACGCTGACGCGGTGGGCCACTCCTCGGACGTGCACGATGAGATCGTGCTGGCGGCGGTGCTCGCCGACCCTGTGTGTGCCGCGGTCCTGGACCGCCTCCCATCATTGGGCCTGACGGAATGGTGGCTGACGGCGGGTGCGGTCTTTCAGAACGTCTGGAACTCCGTCGAGGGCAAGCCCGCCGGGTACGGCATCAAGGACTACGACGTCTTCTACCACGACGACTCCGACCTGAGCTGGGAGGCCGAGGACGTCGTCACCCGCGCCGCCGACGAGCTCATGGCGGACGTCCCAGCACCGCTCGAGGTCCGGAACCAGGCACGCGTCCACCTCTGGTACGAAAAGAAGTTCGGGAAGCCCTGCCCTCCCTTCAGCAGCGCCACCGACGCCATCCGGGCCTTCGCCTCAACGGCCTGCTGCGTCGGCGTCACCAGGGGCGAGTCCGGGCTACGGCTCTATGCACCGTTCGGCCTCGACGATGTCCTCGGCATGCACCTCCGCCCGCACCGTCGCCTCGCGCCCAAGCAGGTCTATGACGCCAAAGCGTGCGACTATGCCGCTCGGTGGCCCAGCCTCACCGTCGAGCCCTGGTAGCGACCAGAGTTCATGACAGCCCCTCGCACGGACGTCGGTCCGACCAGGGGGCGCCCCGCGGGTCTCGCTCGCTCCACAGCTCGCGGAGGACCGGCGACTCGCTCGGTCGCCACGGCCGCAGCACCAGCCGAGGGGTTCCCAGCCTCGGCTCCCGAGGAGTGTGGTCTGCGTTGCCATCCCTGCCCGGGCTCGGGACACTGACGGCATGAGCCGATCCTCCCGCGCCATCTCGCTGGCCTCGGCAGCCGCGTTCGGCGTCGCCGGTGTCCTCTTCCTGGTCGACTCCGACCCCTCGGCCTACCTCGCCATGGCGGTGGGCTTCATCCTCCTTGGGCTGAGCCGAGGCCGCTGGTGGACGGCGATCGTCGGGCTCGTTCCCGCACTCGGGTGCCTGTTCGTCTGGGACCTCGCGGTGCAGTACCCCTACTCCACCGTCTACAACCTGAACGACGGTCTGGGTACGATCGCTGACCTGGTCTGGCCCTTTATGGGTTTCGCGTGGGTGACCGCGCTGATGGCGCCCGACCTCGCCCAGGACACCGCGACACCCATAGATCACGTGATGTCGACTGTCGCCTGGAGCGCACTCCTCATCGGTCCGTGGCACCTGGCCTCGTTCAACGTCTCGATCGGCGAGACTGGCGGCCCCTACGGGCCGGCGCAGTATGTCGTCGCGGGCACCCTCTTGGTGGCGGCCGCGGCCATGACAGCTCGAGACTTCCACGCCCGGCGCAATTCTCGGCGGGCGCGCCCCGCCGCGACCTGATCCTGGTCGGAGGACCGCAGCGGGACGAGGCGTCACACGCACCGCGTCCTCTGGCCACTTCACGGATCTCCTCTCTCGGGAGGCGGCGTCGGGCCGCTACGGCTCCGCCAGCGCGGTCATCCGCACCGCCCTGCAGCTCCTGCGGAAGGCCACCCATGACGGTGGAGGAATCCACCCGTTGGCCACGACCGAGCGCCGGCAGGGCCCCGCGCCCTTGCTCGTAGCTAGCGGACGAGGCGGTCGAGCAGGCTCGTCAGCTCGGCCGCGGGGTCGCGCGTCAGCCCGCCGTGCGGCCGTGACGGCTGGATCACCGTGCTGCGCGGCGCCTCGAGCCACCCGAACCTCCGCCACGCCCGCGCGTCGGCGGGCAGCCCGGCCGCAGCCTCGCCGCGGCATACGGCACGCACCGTCTCGAGCCCGCCACCCAGCGCGTCGAGGTCCACGTCCGCGCACAGAGCCCGCAGCCGCGCCGGGTCGACGTGCACGGCCGCGTCGAGATAGCCCGCGTCCTGGCTGTAGAGCACGACACCGACGTTGACGAACTCCTCGCGCTCGACGCGGGGGACGGCGCGCAGCACGAGGTACTGGTAGGCGAACCACGGGGAGCGCTCGGCGTCGGAGCTCGGGACGTAGCGCCGGGTCGGCTCGCTCATCGGGTCCACCGCCGGCGGGCCTCCTGGGACCGCGCGAGGTCCTCCGGTCCTTCGCTGGGCGGCCCCGCGGGCGGGCCTGGCAACCAGGCCGAGCGGTCGGCCAGCCGGGCGAGCAGGCAGTCGACGTATGCCGCACGCACGGCCTCGGGGGAGTCCAGGCCGGCCAGCCCCTCGACGGGGTGCAGCCACTCGGCGGGCACCGACTCCACGGCCGCCCGCACCACGTCCGGCGTCAGCAGCGCCGCGCACGCCTCGTCGAGGTCGCCCTCCGCCGCCGAGCCTGCGAGCGAGCCCGCCACGCCGCGCAGGATGTGCCGCTCCGCGTCGTACGGCTGCGCCGCGAACCGCGCCGGGTCGACGCCGCGCGACGGCCACGCGTGGTGGAAGTACAGCGCGGCGCCGTGGTCGATCGCCCACGTCCGCCCGTGCCAGACCAGCAGGTTGGGGTTGCTCCACGTGCGGTCCACGTTGGCGGTGAGGGCGTCCAGCCACAGGATCCGCCCGGCGAGACCCGCCGAGGGCGGCCGCGACCCGTCATACCCGAACGCGCCGGGCAGGTAGTCGACCCCGAGGTTGGGCCCGAGGCTGGCGGACAGGACGTCCTGCACCTCCTCGTCGGGCTCGAACCGCGCGATCGGCTCCTGCAGGTCCAGCACGACGAGCTCGGGCGTCGGGATCTCCAGCGCCCGCGCCAGCCCGGCGACGATGACCTCGGCCACGAGCACGCGCGGCCCCTGGCCGGCGCCGGTCAGCTTCATGACATAGGTGCCGTCGTCGGACGCCTCCACCAGGCCGGGCAGCGAGCCGCCCTCACGCAGCGGCAGGACGTAGCGTGTCGCCGTCACCCGCGCGAGGGCGGTGGGCAGGGTCATCGGCGGGCGACCGTCATACGCGCCCGGCCTCCTTGGCGACCGCGTAGGTCTGGCGGGCGATCTCGCCCTCCTCGTCGGTCGGGATGACGAAGACGCGCACCCGCGAGTCGGCGGTGGCGATGTCGTGGGCCTGCTTGGAGCGGGCGGCGTTGAGCTCGGGGTCGACCTCGATGCCGAGGATGCCGAGGCCCTCGGTCGCCATGCGCCGCACGACGACGGAGTTCTCACCGATGCCGCCGGTGAAGGCGATGGCGTCGAGCGACCCCATGGCGGCGGCGTAGGCGCCGATGTACTTCTTGAGCCGGTAGGTCGACACCTCCTGCGCGAGGCGGGCGCGGTCGTCGCCGGAGGCGCGCAGGTCCTCGACGTCGCGGCTGTCGCTGTGCCCGGTCAGGCCCTTGAGCCCCGACTCCTTGTAGAGCGCGTGGTCGACCTCCTCCATGGTCAGGCCGGCGGCGCGGACCATGTGCATCGGGATCGCGGGGTCGATGTCGCCGCTGCGGGTGCCCATGACCAGGCCCTCGAGCGGGGTGAGGCCCATCGACGTGTCGATGCTGACGCCGCCCTTGACGGCGGTGACGGAGGCACCGTTGCCGAGGTGCAGGACGATGACGCTGACCTCGCTCGGGTCCTTGCCGAGCATCCGCGCGGCCTCCTGCGAGACGTAGAGGTGCGAGGTGCCGTGGAAGCCGTAGCGCCGCACGCCGTGCTGCTCGCGCCACGCGTGCGGGACGGCGTAGGTGTAGGCGTAGTCCGGCATCGTCTGGTGGAAGGCGGTGTCGAAGACGCCCACCTGCGGCAGGTCGGGAAAGAGCTCGAGCGCGGCGCGCAGCCCGACGAGGTTGGCGGGGTTGTGCAGCGGCGCCAGCGGCGTCAGGTCGTCGAGCGTGTCCAGCAGCTCGTCGGTGACGAGGACGGCGTCGCTGAACTTCTCGCCGCCGTGGACGACGCGGTGGCCGACGGCGACGAGCTCGGCGTCGGCGAGCCGCGGCCCGACCCGGTCGAACATCTTGATCGCGGCGGCGATGGCGGCCTTGTGGTCGGGGCAGTCGATGGTCTTGGCGACCTTGTCGCCGCCGCCGGTGTGGGTGATCTTGGCGCTCGGCAGCCCGATCGCCTCGACCAGCCCGACAGCGAGCACGTCACGCGTGCCGACCTGGACGAGCTGGTACTTCAGCGAGGAGGACCCGGCGTTGAGGACGAGGACGGACGGCATGGGAGGCTCTCTGGCTCGGCGGGTCAGTCGGCCGACTGGGCGGCCGGCGCGGGCAGGGTGGACTGGATGGCGGTGATCGCCACCGTGTTGACGATGTCGCGCAGGGTGGCGCCGCGGGACAGGTCGTTGACCGGCTTGCGCAGGCCCTGCAGCACCGGGCCGATCGCCACGGCGCCTGCGGTCCGCTGGACGGCCTTGTAGGTGTTGTTGCCGGTGTTGAGGTCGGGGAAGATCAGCACGGTCGCCTGCCCGGCGACGGCGGAGCCGGGCGCCTTGCTCGACCCGACCGCAGGGTCCACGGCGGCGTCGAACTGGATCGGTCCCTCGACGAGCAGCTCCGGCGCGCGGCGGCGCACGATCTCGGTCGCCGCGCGGACCTTGTCGACGTCAGCGCCGGACCCGGACGTGCCGGTGGAGTAGGACAGCATCGCCACGCGCGGCTCGATCCCGAACGCCGTGGCGGTCTGCGCCGAGGAGATGGCGATGTCGGCGAGCTGCTCGGCGTCGGGGTCGGGGTTGACGGCGCAGTCGCCATACACCGTCACGTGGTCCTTGAGGCACATGAGGAAGCTCGAGCTGACCACGGAGACACCGGGATTGGTCTTGACGACCTCCAGCGCCGGGCGGATCGTGTGGGCGGTGGTGTTGACCGCGCCGGAGACCATGCCGTCGGCCTCGCCCATCAGCACCATCATGGTGCCGAAGTAGGACGGGTCGACGACGACCTCGCGCGCCTGCTCGACGGTCATGCCCTTGTGGGCCCGCAGCTCGGCGTAGCGCGCCGCGAACCGCTCGACGTGGTCGGGGTCGTGCGGGTCGATGATCTGCGCGCCGGTCAGGTCGACGCCGATCTCGCGGGCGCGCGCCTGCAGCTCGTCGGCGACGCCGAGCAGGGTGATCCGCACGGTCCTGCGGCTGAGCAGGATCTCGGTGGCGCGCAGGATGCGGTCGTCCTGGCCCTCCGGGAGCACGATGTGGCGGTCGGCGGCGCGCGCCTGCTCGAGCAGCCGGTGCTCGAACATCAGGGGCGTGACGATCGAGGGATGCGGCTCGCGCAGGTGACCGAGGAGCGCGTCGGTGTCGACGTGCTTGGCGAACAGCTCGACGGCGGTGGCGACCTTGCGGGTGGAGGCGGGCGTCATCCGGCCGCGGACGCCGCTCAGCGCCATGACGGTGTCGTGGGTGCCACCCTGGGTGGTCATGATCGGCAGGCTGCTGCCGAGGCCGTCGATGAGCCGGCGCACCTGCGGGGGCAGCTCGAAGCCGCCGTTGAGCATCACGCCAGCGATGCTCGGGAAGGTGCTGGACTGGTGCGCGAGCAGGACGCTCAGCAGCACGTCGGCGCGGTCGCCGGGGGTGAGCACGAGGGACTCCTCGAGCAGCCGGTCGAGGACGTTGGGCATGGTCATCGCGGCGGTCACGAAGTCGAGCACCTCGCGGTCGAGCAGCGACGCGTCCCCGGAGATCAGCTGGCCGTCGGTGGCCTTGAGCAGGTCGCGGACGGTGGGCGCCGACAGGACCCGGGAGGCCGGGATGACGTATGTCGGGAGGCCGGCGTCTCCCGCGAGGCCCGCCGTCACGCCCCGGACCGTCCGCTCGAGGTCGTCCGCACCCGCGTCGGCGCGGTTGACGACGACGGCCAGGGGGGTGGCGGAGTTGGTGCGCAGCTCGGTGAGGGCCATCTCGACGACGGTGGCGACGTCCTCGGTCTCGCGGTCGTGCGCGCCGATGACGAGCAGCACCGGGGCGCCGAGGTTGGCGGCGATGCGGGCGTTGTAGGAGAACTCGGTGGGGCTTGTGACGTCGGTGAAGTCGGAGCCGAGCACGACCACCACGTCGGCGTCGTGCTGGATCTCGTGGTAGCGCTCGACGATGCGGGACAAGGCGCCGTCGGGGTCCTGGTGGACGTCGTCATAGGACACACCCACCGCCTCGGCGGGCGACAGTGGCACCGAGCTGCGCGACAGGACCGTCGCGAGGACCGTGTCGTCCTCGGGCACCCCCTCGGTCACGGGTCGATAGACCGCCACCCGGGCGTAGCGCCGGGTCAGGGACTCGAGCAGCCCGAGGGCCACGGCGGACTTGCCGCTGTGGCCCTCGGCGGACGCGACATACACGCTGGTCTCCACAGGCACGAGGATAACCGGCGGCGTGGTCGAGCCGTCGGGTGGGATCAGCGGGCGAGGGCGAAGACGCGTCCGGAGACCTCGTCGAGGTCCACGAGCACGAAGACCTCCTTGCGGGTGTCCACCCACGGGTGCAGGCCCAGCTCCTCGAGCCGGTCGGCCTCGTCCATGTTGTGCACGACGTGCGCGTCGCCCTTGCCGATGACGCTCCACGCGGTGTCGGCGGTGACGTCGTCGATCTCGATGGCGACGCGCGAGGCCACGACCAGGGAGGCGAGCTTGCTGCCCTCTGCGGTGCGGAACACGAGGCGTCCCTCGTGGACGACGTAGTTGATGGGGGTGATCTGCACGTCGCCGACGGCGGCGGTGGCGAGTCTGCCGAAGGTGGTGGACCTCAGCCGCTCCCAGCACTGCTCCTCGGTCATCTGCTGCACGGGTTCGTTGACGTCGCTCATGGGTCAATCCAAGACCCGCCCCCGGGGGCTGTCGACCGGAGGGTCGTGTCTGCTTGCTCACGCGCCGGGACCCGGCGTGCGCGCGCGGGGTTGAGGCCCCGGGGGAGCGGGGTATCCCACCTGCCATGAGCTACCCCCCGCAGCCCGGTCCCGGCCCCTACGACCCCCGGCCCGGCGACGCCTACGACCCGCGCCCCGGTGACGCCTACGCCAGCCGCCCGACCGACGCCTACGGTAACCCGACGGACGCCTACGGCCAGCAGGGTGGTCAGCTCGGCGACCAGACCGGGTCGTATGGCGACCGCCCCGGCGAGTACCAGGCGCAGGGATCCGGCGGGTCCGGCCCCCGGCTCTTCCCCTTTCCGCACTGGTCGACCCGCACGCGCAACGGCACCTCGGTGACGGTCG
This sequence comes from Arsenicicoccus cauae, assembly GCF_043162025.1. NCBI lineage: Bacteria > Bacillati > Actinomycetota > Actinomycetes > Micrococcales > Intrasporangiaceae > Arsenicicoccus > Arsenicicoccus cauae. Next base: position 2,531,332 of record NZ_CP171001.1, read on the forward strand.
GTGGCTGCTGTCTGCCGCTGCCCATCGGCTGCCTCGCGACGACGCTGACGGTGGGCGCGATCGCGGCGACGCGCGTCTATCGGCACGTGCGCGGCTGACGACGCTGCGCCGGCTGACCAGACCTGCTCCACCGATGGCGTAGGCTGAGGGCAGCGGTCCGCCCCGTCTTGCCTCGGGCTGCTGGTGTCACGACCGGTGTCCTCACCCCGGTCACGCTCGTCGGCTCGTGCCGACGCGTCAGGTGCACTACGTCGACGCGACGCGTCGCTCGTGCCCGGCGAGACGCTCAGCGTCATACGGAGATCCTTTGACCACCAATGCTTTTGCGCGCCTCGGCGTGCCCACGTCCCTGTCCTCCGTCCTGGAGGGCCAGGGCATCACCGAGCCGACGCCCATCCAGGCCGTCACCCTGCCGGACTCGCTCGCCGGCCGAGACGTGCTCGGCCGGGGTCGCACCGGCTCCGGCAAGACGTACGCGTTCCTGCTGCCGCTGGTGACCCGCCTCGCGGCGTCGCGCACCCGCCGCACGCCGAGCCGCCCCCGTGCGCTGATCCTCGCGCCGACCCGCGAGCTCGCCACGCAGATCGAGGCGTCCGCGGCGCCGCTCGTGGCAGCCGAGGGGCTGCGCACGCTCACCGTCTTTGGCGGGGTCGGGCAGGGCCCGCAGGTGTCGGCGCTCAAGCGGGGCATCGACATCCTCATCGCCTGCCCCGGCCGGCTGCAGGACCTCGTCCAGCAGGGGCTGTGCGACCTCGGGGGGATCGAGATCACGATCCTCGACGAGGCCGACCACATGGCCGACCTGGGCTTCCTGCCCACCGTCAAGCGTCTGCTGGACCGCACGCCCGAGCGCGGGCAGCGCATGCTCTTCTCCGCGACGCTGGACGCCGGGGTCGACGTGCTCGCCAAGCGCTACCTGCACGACCCGGTCACCCACCACGCCGACTCGGCGCAGTCGCCGGTGTCCGCGATGGAGCACCACGTGCTGCACGTCCACACCGACGACCGCCTGCCGGTGCTGGTCGACCTGACCGCGGGCCCCGGCCGCACGGTCGTGTTCACCCGCACCAAGTACGGCGCCAAGAAGCTCACCAAGCAGCTCAACCGCTCCGGCGTGCCGGCCGTCGAGCTGCACGGCAACCTCGGGCAGGGGGCGCGCACCCGCAACCTCGACGCGTTCCACTCCGGCACGGTCCAGACGCTCGTCGCCACCGACATCGCCGCCCGCGGCATCCACGTCGACGACGTCGCGCTGGTCATCCACGCCGACCCGCCGGTCGAGCACAAGGCCTATCTGCACCGCTCGGGCCGCACCGCGCGCGCCGGCGCCGCCGGCACCGTCGTCACGATGATGCTCGACGAGCAGGTCAAGGACGTCCGCGACCTGACCCGCGCCGCCGGCATCAAGCCGACCACCACGCGCGTCGGCCCGGACCACGCGCTCCTGCGCCGTCTCGTCCCGGGGGAGCGGACGTATGCCGCCCCCACCGACGCCACGGTCGTGTCCCCGGACGCCCAGCAGGGCCAGGGCCGTCGTGGCGGTCGCTCGGGCGGTGGCGCTCGTCAGGGTGGCGGCAACCGCTCCGGCCAGTCGCAGGGTCGCCGTCAGGGCTCCGGCTCAGGCGCGTCTCAGGGCAGTGGCTCCGGCGCCCGCCAGGGCGGCCAGCAGCGCCAGCAGGGCACCGGCCAGCCCCGCCAGGGCGCGGCCGGGGGAGCGGCCCGCGGCGGCTCCCGTCCGGCCCGCACCGGCGGCGCCGCGGCCTTCTCGGCCGGCTCGTCGGCAGGCCGTCGCAGCCGCTGACCGACCGCTCCTCGCGATTCGGTGATCGGTGCTGCGTCTGCTAGAGTTTCACGTCGTTGCCCCGGTGGTTCCCACCAGGCGCAGCACCACCTGTCCGGGTGGCGGAATGGCAGACGCGCTAGCTTGAGGTGCTAGTGTCCTTTATCGGACGTGGGGGTTCAAGTCCCCCCTCGGACACCACGAAAGTAGTTCCCATAGCTACACTTTCGCTTTGCTGAAGCTCCCGGCCGGATCCCATCTGGCCGGGAGCTTCGTCGTTGTGAGGCCGACACCCGCATGGTGGGTGTGCCCAGCGCGGCTGGCCTCCCAGGCGTCGGTGGCTCTGCGTCGGCCTCTGGTCCCTGTGGCCTGCGCATAGGCCATCATCGACGCGTGCATCGTGGTGTACCTGCCACGGTTCGGGACGGCCACGGATGGTTTGCCGGACGAGCCTGCGGCCGTGAGGGGCGACGGCGTCCGATGATGCGGAAGAAGCCCCCGGTCGACGTCGGGTTCTGGGATCGGTTGTCGTCGAGGATTCCCTCGACGACGCCGCGGTGGTCCACCTTGGAGGTGCACCGGGGACCTGGCTGGCCCCGCATCCCCACCTCTGCACGAGAAGCAATCCTGCCAATTGCTTGACACGGGAGAGGATGCTTAGATGAATCGTGTCCGAGCGGCCTTTGACAGGAAGGGCCAGCGAGGATCCGGGGGAAAGCGTGAAGACAACGAAGTGCGCGGCGGCAGTAGCGGTGTGCGTGATTGGTATCACGACCACCGGAACGGGGGTCGCTGCCTCTGCCTCACCAATTGCCGGCTCCGACCTCGATGCCATCAACGCTGCGAGCTCGCCGAGAACGTCTCGGTACATCGAGGCGAGTTCTCCGGAAGAGGCCGATCAGAAGCTGGCTTCGCTGGAGAGGGGAGGAGCGATGGCGCAGGCTGCCAATGTCCAATACGGCCCTTGCACCCTCTACCCGACGCCGACCTACCTGCGTACGTCGTCCGACAGGAAGAACGTCGGCGCCAAGCCGAGGACCGTGTGCAGCGTCCCGGTCACGTCCATCAACCATGCGAGCGACCTCCGATACAAATCGTTCATCTGGTGGAGGAAGGCCGGTCCCACCCATACCGGTGGCAACCGGGGCGTCGCAAAGTACGAGCAGAAGAACGTCGAGTACCGATGCGTCAGCAGTGAGCAGACGGGGTGGACTGGCACCACTGCTGGCACCATTGTTTACGCTGGTAAGACCTACTATGCGCGCGTGTACTTCGATGAACGGTCACTTGCGTGCGGTGGTTAAGGGGGGACCTTGAGGCGCGGTAGCTTTGCTCGGCGGCACACCACCGTTGACGATGTCCACGTCGTCTACGGCCGCGTCGCTCCTGGTCGTGACGAGCCAGTCATCGCCGTGGTGCGTCGCGAGGAGGACGCTCGCGCCCTTGAAGCGAAGGTGCTGGGGGAGTACCCCGAGGCGCGCGTGATGTGGGAGACCCTTCCGATGAGTCAGGTCTGCGACACCGTGCACATTGTGTTTCAGACCAGCGGCGAGCGCGACGCTCTCGACGTGGCGAATCCCGTCGGCGTTGGCGCCTTCGCAGATCGCACGACCGCCGAACGGGAGCGTGAGGCTCTCGCTTCCGACGGTCGGCACTACATCGTCGGGTCGTTCCCGCTCGGGTGGCGTCGTGCAGGCTGGCCCCGTGCCGCCGATTGACTGAGCCGGCGCCCACGATAGGGCCGTGGGGTCGAGGGTGAGCTCGGAGATGAGGTCATCGGAGGCGGCGCCCGACCCAACCGACTGGGGGTCTGTCGGTGGTGGCCACTAAAGTCTCGACCTGTCACGATGGACGTACGAGGAGGCCGCCGTGGGATCCTGAAGGCGGTCCGTGCGGGGACCGCCTCACCAAGCTCGCGGCGTTCTGACCCCCGTCCACGGCACGAGTCCACTCAGTCAGCCGCGGTGGAGCTCGTCAACGATGGCCAGTCGGCGCGGCTCTGGTCCCGGGGCCGGGGTCACGTCCCTTGCGGCTCGCGGAGATCACCAGTGTTCGTCGGTGCGGGTTATTCGTCCTGTGCGGAAGTCCGGGTCGCGGGCGAGGTCTGCCAGTGGGGAGGGATGCGTTCGTGTCGGATGGTCACGGGCCGACCCAGGTGCTGCTCGACGAGGTGGCACAGCTCGGGGCCTTCGATGGCCTGAAGGCGGGGATTGGCATCGATAATCCGCCGACCGGCCGGAGCGACCCAGGCAGTCGTGACCAGGATGGCTCGGGTGGCATGCTTCTCTCCCATCACGCCGAGGAGCTCGTGGACGGTGGCACGCTCGACCGCCTTGCTATACCGCTTTGCCTGCACGATGACTTCGCCACCGGTCCACTCGCCGGGGTCGACGACCACCGCATCGACGCCGGCGTCGTTGGAGCTGGTCGTGTGCCACCCACGAAGCCCCATCGCGAGGAAGAGGTCGCGCACGAGGTACTCGAAGTCTGTGGGACGCATCTCCAGCAGGTCGGTCCGGGAGTCGAAGGCGAATGACTCTTCCTGGTCCCCTGGGATGTTGAACATGCAGAGCTCATGACTGGTGAAGGGGGCCACCGGCTCGACCTCGTACGCGTTGCGACTCGCATGCGACCGCAGGACAGTCTCGACGCAGGCCGCCGGATCAAGTTCGGGGGCGTCGAGGTTGATCGAGTCCATGAGCGCCCGGTCAACCTTGGAGGTCACCATCGGGCGTCGTCCGCGCTGACCGGTGGCGGGGTCGACGGCATTGACGTCGACGCTGATCCACACCTGGTCCAGCAGGCCGGGCTCGACGGCGTCGAAAGTCTCGCGGAGGGCGCGCAGGGCGAGACGGGCGAGGTAGTTGCGATACAGCTGGCGGCGTTCACGGTCAGGACGATTCACGGGAGCGATGCCCCCGGCTCGGCGGACCTTGTAGGTCGAGTGCTCAGGGACCACGTCAGTCGGGCCGGGTGCCAAGACCACAACCAGAAGGCGGCGATTGGCGTCATCAGCCAGCACTTCGTATGACGTGCCCGGCTCCGCGGCCGTGTCCATCAGGGCCATGAGCCCAGGGAGGGAGTCCGATAGCGACATCGCAGAAATTGCTCCCACGACTCGGCGCTGAAGCACCCCCTCCAGCCGGTACACCCGGTCCTGGACGTGCTCGGTCATCATCTCCGCGTGTCGTCGGTCCTGCTCCTTCCTCGCGGCCTCGTGGTCAGCTGCGGCGCGTCTAGCCTCTTGCTGTGCTTCCCGCACGGCGCGCAGCCTTTCTCGTTCGGCCGAAGCTTCAGCGCGCTCCCTCTGTCGGGTCCTCGCCTGCACCTCACGCTCGATACGTCGCGCCTCGACCTCGGCCGCGCGAGTCTTCGCCTCTATGGCCTTCTGGACAGCCCTGGCTTCGCGTTCCTGTGCCCGCCGTCGACGCTCTGCCTCAGCGTCATCGACCGCACGCTGTCTGTTCCGCCGCTGCTGCTCGCGCTCGAGCTCCTTCTCCGCCGCGGCACGCGCTCGTGCGTTGGCGACCTCTCGGCGGTCGCGTTCCCGCGACGCCTCGCGATGGACTGCGGCTATCTGTTGAAGAAAGCCCTTGCGCCTCGCCATGGGAGAGCCTCCACGGATCAGGGGCCTTACCGCGACTCGGTCGCCGCAGCAGGAACAGCCCATTTCGGTGGCAGGGTACTGCCGTCAAAGCCGGCCAGCAGGTCGAGACGCCTTGTTGAGCAGCGCGCACACGTCGGTGCCGAGGCGGATGGCTGCCAGAATCAGCACGTGCAACGTCACACGTCAGGGGCGTTGGGCGGCGAGGAGCGCGTCGCGTAGCTCGCGGTCGACGGCATACAGGTAGAGCCCCCGGACACCGCGGGTGAGCAGGACGTTGAGCTCGTTGCGCAGCAAATCCTCGGCCACGGTTGCTTTACAGCCGTTGGCGAGGGTTCGCCGCTGCGTGGCGTTGCGGTTGGCGCTGGCCAATTGGTCAAAGACGATCCGCCCGTCGCGATAGGTCACGGACGGCCCGATGATGACGCCGGCGTAGTCCAGGTCGAAGCCTTGGACGGTGAAGGTCGACCCGATCTCGTCGATCGACCGTGGCCGCTCGGCCCACGATCGTCCCCGGAGGTCGCGGCGTTCAGCCGCGCTGTAGTCCAGCTGGAGGTTCCAGGGCACGCGGAAGGTGTCGATCTCGACATCCCACGTCTTCCCGTTGTTCCGCCGCTTCTCGACGAACTCCCAGTCGAAGGTCGCCGTCAGGCGAGACAGCCCGTGGCCCTCGTCCTCGGCCTTCTCCCGGATCGCGGCGTACAGCGCGTGGGGATCGTCGAAGACCTTGACCTCGTAGTTGGGGTCCTGGGGGATGTCGGACACCTGCCGCAGGTCCACGAGGTCCCGCACCCAGCGATAGGTCGCCTCAGACGACGTCATACGCATCTGCTCGTCGAGCTCGATGACCTGGGAAGCGCTGGCGCGGAGCTTACGGAGCTCGTCGGGCTCCCAGTACTGGTTGGTGGCCACCATCTGCTGCTGGTCGAAGATCGCCACGACCACCCGGGCGCGGCTGCGTAGGTCAGCGAGCTGGTTGGACCCGCGGTAGGACTGCTTGCCCTGCGTCCACAGGAGGTGGGCCTCGTCGACCAGAACCACGTCGACCGGATCCCGACCCTCGTCCCGGCTGTTGATGAACCTCGTCGGCTTGCTCACCCGGTCACCCGCGCGGCGCGACAAGCCGAGCTTGAGCGCGATCTGCTCGTAGACGGTGAGCTGCTGGTCGTGGTTGACCAGCAACCAGGCGTCGAGGTTCTCCAAGCCCGCCATCACGTCGCGGGCCACGTCCTCCATGAACAGGTCGTAGAACAGACTGCTGAGCAGGACCGTCTTGCCGGTGCCCGCAGACCCCTCGACGAGGATCAGCTGACCCGTGGCATTCGAGACGCGGGCATCCACGATCGCGTCGTGAATTCGGGCCTTCGCCGCAAGCTGCTGCTGGGTGAGCTTGTGGAAGGGCGATGCCTTGAACAGCGCCGACTCGCGCACGATCTTCTCGGTGGGGAACAGGACGTCGTCGTGCCGGCGCAGCTGGTTCCAGGTGTCACGGAACGCCGCATCGAGCAGGTCCCGGGAGTAGTAGTCGTTCTGGGGATTGTGCTTCCGGTTGTGCAGCCGCGCGACGGCGTCGGAGCCGTTGAGCCAGTGCATGAGACGGTTCTCCACGTCGAGCGTCATCGACTTGGTGAAGTGCTGGTGGCCGATCACGTACATCTGAGCGTCCGTGGCCTTGGCAAGATCCGCCCAGTCCTCCCGGACAAGGATGTCGGCGCGCAGGTGCTGCACGGTCCGGCTGCGGATGTCCGAGGTCTCCCCGACGTACACCTCGTAACGTCCGGCGCCATCGCCCTTGTGCACGACGTAGACGGTCGGGAAGTCCAGCAGGTGTCGCGCCAGACGACGCTCGTCGTCGGTGCCCGCCCGCTGCAGCTCCTCGACCAGGTCGGTGAGGGCGCTCTCGTGGAAGTGGATGCGCCTCACGAACGCCTTACCTGCCACGGGGCCTCCGGATCCTCTGCGACGTCGGGAGCGCCAGCCTACGAGGTGGCCCCACGTGCTGTGGGGCGCAGCGCCGTGACAGGCTCAGCCGTATGACGTCCAACGCCCCCCTCTCGGACCTCGCCGCCCGCGCCGCCGCCTTCACCGCGGAGCGCGACTGGGCGCAGTTCCACGACCCCAAGTCGCTGATCCTGGCGCTGACGGGGGAGGTGGGCGAGCTGGCAGAGCTGTTCCAGTGGGCCGCGCCCTCGGGTGAAGGCGTCTCGACCACCCGCGCCGGGGAGGAGATGGCTGACGTGCTGATCTATCTGCTGCACCTGGCGAACGCCCTCGACCTCGACCTCGGCGCTGCCGTCACGGCCAAGATGGACGCCAACGACGCGCGCTTCGCGGTGACGGACGTCAGGAGCACCGCACCTCGCAAGGCCTGACGCGGCGGCCTCGCAAGAGCCGAGCGGTCTGTCGGTGGTAGCGGCTAGCGTCGACCACGTAGCGAGAAGAACCACGGGAGGCCGCCATGGGAGACGCGATCGTTGAGAAACTCACGCGCGAACAGGCCGGGCAACAGTTGCACGCCATCGAGGCGCAGATCGGGCCTATCAGCGCCGCCCGTGCGCGATCCAGGGCGGGTCTCCTCACCAATACATAAGAAGACCTCCTGCTTTGGGCTGACTCGCTGCGTTGGCTCCTCGCCGACCAGTGAAGACCGTGGACGGGAGGTGAGCGCCGGGCCTGAGGCCGTTGGTCGTGGCGGTGGCCGGGGGTGCGTCATACGGAAGGGATAGGGTCGGGGGCATGACCGACTCGAGCGCCCAGACGACCGTGACGGACCCGACGCACGAGGTCGCGCGCATCTGCCGCGACCTCATCCGGATCGACTCCAGCAACTACGGCGACGGGTCGGGGCCGGGGGAGCGGGCCTGCGCGGAGTACGTCATGGAGCAGCTCACCGAGGTGGGGTTGGACCCCTTCTACGCCGAGTCCGAGGACAAGCGGGCCAACGTGTCGGTGCGCGTCGAGGGCAGCGACCGCGAGCGGCCCGCGTTGGTCGTGCACGGCCACCTCGATGTCGTGCCCGCCGACGGGGGGGACTGGTCGGTGGACCCGTTCAGCGCCGAGGTCAAGGACGGCTGCATCTGGGGACGCGGCGCCGTGGACATGAAGGACATGGACGCCATGATCCTGGCCAACCTGCGCCACCTCGCCCGCACCGGCACCAAGCCGCCGCGCGACGTGGTCTTCACCTTCTTCGCCGACGAGGAGGCGGGCGGCGTCAAGGGGTCCAGCTGGATGGTCGACCACCACCCCGAGCTGTTCGAGGGCGCCAGCGAGGCGATCAGCGAGGTCGGCGGCTACTCCGTCACCATCCCGCGCAAGGACACCGGCGATCAGGTGCGCGCCTATCTCCTGCAGACCGCTGAGAAGGGCATCGCCTGGCTGCGCCTGACCGCCCACGGTCGCGCCGGCCACGGCTCGGTCCCCAACGACGACAACGCGATCGTGCACCTCGCCCAGGCGATCGAGCGCATCAACGCCCACAAGTGGCCGCGCACCTACATCGCCAGCGTCCGCGAGCTGCTCGACGGGCTGTCGTCCGTGACGGGCACGGGCTACACCGACGAGGACGCGAGCGAGCTCCTCGAGCACATCGGCGGCGCACGGGGATTCGTGCTCGGCACGCTGCAGGACACGAGCAGCTTCACGATGCTCGACAGCGGCTACAAGCACAACGTCATCCCGCAGACCGCCTCCGCGACCCTGGACTGCCGCTTCCTGCCTGGCCACGAGGACGAGCTCATGGACACCGTCCGAGCCCTCGCCGGCGACCGGGTCGAGGTCTCGGTCCACCACCGCGACACCGCGCTCGAGGCCCCCTTTGGCAGCGACCTCGTGGATCGTATGGCGGACGCCCTGCAGGCCGAGGACCCCGGATCGCTGCTGCTCCCGTACTGCCTGTCCGGCGGCACCGACAACAAGGCGCTGTCGCGGCTGGGGATCACGGGCTACGGCTTCGCCCCGCTGCGCCTGCCCGCCGACCTGGACTTCGTGGGGATGTTCCACGGCATCGACGAGCGGATCCCCGTGGATTCCCTGGAGTTCGGGACGCGCGTGCTGCAGCGGCTGCTCGCCACCTGCTGAGCCGTAGGCCGACTCAGGCGGTGCGGGTCACCCGGATGACGCGCCGCCGGATCTCGGCCCGTCGCACGCCTCCCCAGTAGAGCGACATCTTGGTCAGCTCCCAGTGGCCGTACTCCGCCTCGTCGGTCAGCGCCTGCCGGATCTCGCCGCGGCTGGCGTCCCGGCGGAACGTCACGGTGCGGTACTCGTACTCCGGCATACGGCTCGGCTCCCTCCATGTCCCACGGTCCCACGGTCCCGACACGCCAGATCCCGGCTCCGGCCCGTCCCTCGGCACCACCATGCCATGAACCCCCAGGTCCCATGGCTGTCGTCCGCGCCGACGGGGTAACGTCTGTCCCATGAGCACCGAGCCGCGCGCCGCCCTCGCCACCTTCATCTCCGCGATCGAGCGTCACTTCGAGGCTGCGGCCTCGCGCCGTGGCGACGACGACCCCGCCGTGGTCAACGCCTACCAGGAGCTCGCCGACGCGTTCGAGGCCTACGACGAGGCCCTCGACGACGCGTTCGGCGAGGTCACGCCGCTCGGCATCTACACCGACGACGACGATGACGACGAGGACGGCCCCTACGTCGGCCTCGACGACGAGGGCTACGACGACGACGACGACGACGAGGACGACGACGAGGACGAGGACGACGAGGAGGACGGCGACGACCGCCGCCCCGGCCGCTGATGGCTTCTCGCCATACCGGCTGGTCGTCCACCACCGCACCGGCCGCCCCGCGCGCCTGACAACGCCGAGATCCACCCGGATCTCGGCGTTGTCAGCGTTCATGGAGCCGACAGGGGCCACAATGGTTGGCGGCCCACCAAGCGCGGGCCGCCCCCACTCACCGACGCGAAAGCGAAGCACGTGTCTGCCCTGAGCTATCTGGACTCGATCATCCTCGGCATCGTCGAGGGCGTCACCGAGTACCTCCCCGTCTCCTCGACCGGCCACCTCACCATCGCCGAGAAGATGCTCGGCTTGCCGATCGACGACCCGGCCATCACGTCGTTCACCGCCGTCATCCAGCTCGGGGCGATCCTCGCGACGCTCATCTACTTCTGGGGCAAGATCAAGGCGATGTTCCTCGCCTGGGTCGCCGGGCTCCGCGACCCGGCGGCTCGTGACCGGCAGGACTACTCGCTCGCGTGGGCCGTCATCGTCGGCTCGATCCCCGTCGTCGTCGCCGCCCTGCTCTTCAAGGACCTGATCAAGGGGCCGCTGCGCAGCCTGTGGGTCGTCGCCGGCGCGCTGGTCCTGTGGAGCATCGTGATCTGGGCGGGGGAGCGCTACCACGCGCGGCTCGTCGCCGCCGGCCAGGACCGCCCCGAGGGCAGCCGCGTCACCGTCAAGGACGGGGTGATCATCGGCCTCATGCAGTGCTTCTCGCTGGTCCCCGGAGTGTCGCGCTCCGGCACCACGATCACCGCCGGCCTGTTCCGCGGCCTCGACCGGGTCACCGCGACCGAGCTGTCCTTCTTCATGGCGATCCCCGCACTGGTCGGCGCCGGCCTCTACGAGCTCAAGGACGTCAACACCTCCGTCGTCGGCCTCGGCCAGCTGGCGGTCGGCACGATCGTGTCCTTCGTCGTGGCCTACGCCTCGATCGCCTGGCTGCTGAAGTTCGTGAAGAACAACAGCCTGATGTTCTTCGTCTCGTGGCGCGTGCTGGTCGGCGCGGCCGTGCTGGTCGCCCTGGCCGCCGGGTGGATGTCCGCAACCTGATCGCCGGGCCTCACGCCGTATGCCGGAACCGGTCGCCTCACGACGAGGCGGCCGGTTCTCGGCATACGGCCCTTGAGCACGGTGGGGGCCACGGCCAACGCGCGTCGGGGACGAGGTGCGTCGCACCAGCAGTTTGGTCACGTCAGGCGCCCCGAGGCGTGGCGAAAGTGCGTCGCACCAGCAGTTTGGCCACGTCAGGCACCCCGAGGCGTGGCGAAAGTGCCTCGCACCAGCAGTTTGGCCACGTCAGGCGTCACGTGTGGCAAGTCCGCCCGTCGGCGGTCACCTCAGCCCGGCCGTCGGGCGGATCGAGGTCTCAGAGCCACCCGGAGCGCTTGAACAGGCGGTAGAGGAACGTGCAGCCCGTCACCATCAGCGCCATCACCACGAAGTAGCCGTAGTAGAACTCGTGCCCGCCCACGTCGACGCTGGCCTTGAGCTCGGGCATGTATTCGAAGTTCTGGCCGTAGATCCCGGCGATCATCGTGGGGAGGACGCCGATCGCGGCCCACGCGGAGATCTTGCGCATGTCCTCGTTCTGCTTGACGCCGATCTGCGCGAGGTGGGCGTTGAGCACGTCGGTGAGCAGCCGGTCGTAGGACTCGACGTGGTCGTTGACCTTGAGCAGGTGGTCGAGCACGTCGGCGAAGAACGGGCGAGCAGCCTTGTGCACCACCGGGACCGAGCGGTCCTTGGCGAGGCGGCGCACCGGCTCGGCCAGCGGCACCGAGGCCCGCTTGAACTCCAGCACCTCACGCTTGAGCTCATAGATCTCGGACGCGTGGTCGCCCTTGGCGCCGCCGAAGATGTCGCGCTCGATCCGGTCGAGGTCGTCGTCCAGCTCCGCGTCGATCACCAGGTAGTTGTCGACGATGGAGTCGAGCACGGAGTAGAGCACCGCCGCGGGGCCGTGGGCCAGGTGCTCCGGCGCCAGCTCGAGGCGCGCGCGGACGCCGGCCAGGGGGTTGGCCTCGCCGCTGCGGACCGTGAGGGCGAACTTGTCGCCGACGAACAGCATGACCTCGCCGGTCTCGACGTCGCTCGTGCGCTCCACGTAGCGCAGCGTCTTGACCACCATGAAGATCGTGTCGTCGTAGATGTCGAGCTTGGCGCGCTGCTCGCCGGTGAGCGCGTCCTCCACGGCCAGGGGGTGCAGCCCGAGCTCGTCGTTGACGAGGGCGAACTCCTCGTCGGTCGGGTCCTTGAGCCCGATCCACAAGAACCCGTCGTCGGCGCGGTCCCGCAGCGCGGCGAGCTCCTCGCTCAGGTCCCCGCAGGGCATCCGGCGGCCGTGGCGGTAGAGAGCTTGGTCGACGATCACAACCAGCAAGGGTACGGCCTGCAGGGTCGCGAGGCTGCGGGACCGTCGAGCCGAGGGGCGGTGGCGCGTGGCACAGTGGTGCGGTGCCCACGCTGCTGCTCGTCCGTCACGGACGCACCGACGCCAACGCGACCGGACTGCTCGCCGGCTGGACCGAGGGGGTCGGCCTCGACGACCAGGGACGAGCCCAGGCGCGCGACCTCGCGACCCGCCTCGCCGGGCTGCCCATCCGGCTTGCCGCCGTCTCCCCGCTGCAGCGCTGCCAGGAGACCGCCGACGAGCTGTATGCCGCTGCGCGGGCGCACAACGGCGGCTGGGGCGAGGCGCGCCGGGTGACGGTGGACGCGATCGGGGAGTGCCACTACGGCGCGTGGACCGGGCGTCCGCTCGCCGAGCTCGCCCAGGAGGACCTGTGGCGCACCGTGCAGGACCACCCGTCGCGGGCGCGCTTCCCGGCGTCGCAGGAGCACGCGAGCGAGTCCATCGCCGACCTGCAGCACCGCGCCGTCGCCGCCGTCCGCGATCTGGACCGTCTCGTCGAGGCCGAGCACGGGCCCGACGCCGTGTGGCTGCTCGTCAGCCACGGAGACGTGATCAAGGCGATCCTGGCCGACGCCGCCGGGTCGCACCTCGACCTGTTCCAACGGTTCGTCGTGGGCCCTGCGTCCCTGTCAGTGATCCGCTACACGGCGACGCGGCCTTTCGTCATACGCCTCAACGACGGAGGCCATGACCTCTCCGGGCTGGCCCCCACCCACCCGAAGGACGAGACTGCGCGCGGTGATGCCGCCGTGGGCGGTGGGACGGCTTAGGGTCGGGACATGCCGCAGCAGATCTTCGACCCGCCCGAGAGGTTCGTCTCCGGGACCGTCGGGCCGCCCGGGCAGCGCACGTTCTTTCTCCAGGCCGCGGGCCGCGGCCGGCTGACGAGCATGTCCTTGGAGAAGCAGCAGGTCCAGATCCTCGCCGACCGCTGCAACGACCTGCTCGACCTGCACGCCCCCCTCACCGGCTCCGACGCCGCCGCCGCGCGACTCGTCGACAACGAGCCGCTCGGCACCCCCATCGAGGACGAGTTCCGCGTGCAGAGCATCGGGCTCGCGTACGACGACCACCGCGACGTCGTGATCATCGACTGCTCCGACGGCGACCTCGAGGAGCAGCCCGACCCCGAGGACCTGGCCGCCCTCGGGCTGGACGACGCCGTGCCCAGCGACCCGCAGGTCGTGCGCGTCGTGCTGACGCCGGCCGCGGCGCGAGCCTTTGCCCGCCGATCGCTGGCGCTGGTGGCGGCGGGGCGCGCGCCCTGCCCCTTCTGCGGTGAGCCGCTCGATCCCGAGGGGCACATCTGTCCGCGCGCCAACGGCTACAAGCGGTGACGTGAGTCCTGACGAGACGCCGGGCGAGGAGGCGCGCGAGGAGGCGCGCCAGGCGTCGGGTGAGATCCCGCCCGAGCTGATGCTGCCCAACCCGGTGGTCGACCCGACGGACCGGGCCGCCGTCGAGGCCATGCTCGGACGCCTGGCGGGAGAGGAGCTGCGCCTGGTGGGGCAGCTGGTGGAGGCGTCCAACGGCGTGTTCCTCGGGCTGGTGGGGGACGGCGAGGACGAGAGCGGGCGGGCGCCGATCCGCGTGATCTACAAGCCGACGCGCGGCGAACGCCCGCTGCACGACTTCCCGCCGGGGACGCTGGCGCAGCGCGAGACGGCGGCGTTCCTGGTGTCGCACGAGGGCGGGTATGCCGTCGTGCCGCCGACCGTCCTGCGCGAGGGGCCCCTCGGCCCCGGGTCGGTGCAGCTGTGGATCGACCACGACGCGGACGCAAGCCCGATGGTCGACCTGGTCGCACCCGACGCGATCGGGGAGGGCGTGATCCCGGTGTTCACGGGGGAGACCCCGGCCGGCGAGCAGGTCGTGGTCGTGCACCGGGACGACGAGGCGGCGGCGCGGTTCGCGGCATACGACTGCGTGGTCAACAACGCCGACCGCAAGGGCTCGCACGTCCTGGTCGACCCGACCGGTCGCGCGTGGGGGATCGACCACGGGATCACGCTGCACGCCGAGCCCAAGCTGCGGACCGTGCTGTGGGGCTGGGTCGGTGACCCGCTGCCCGCGGCCGAGGTGGAGCGCCTGTCGCTGCTGGAGTCGCTGCTCGGCGAACCCGGGTCCGCGCTGGTGCAGGGGCTGGTGGGGCTGCTGAGCGAGGACGAGATCGCGTCGCTGGCGGCGCGCGTGTCGGCGCTGCTGGCGGCCGGCACCTATCCCGAGCCGAACCCCGGGCACTACCCGATCCCCTGGCCCCCACTCTGACCTACCGGGGGTAGGGGCATCGACCGGGCTTCGTTCGCCAGGCTCATGATCCCGCCGGGGGTGGGGGCATCGACCGGGCTTCGTTCGCCAGGCTCATGATCCCGCCGGGGGTGGGGGCATCGACCGGGCTTCGTTCGCCAGGCTGATGATCCCGCCCCCGGTAGGTCTGGACGCGGGCAGGGGGTTGTCCGCGGGCGCCGCTAGGCTCTGCGCGTGAAGTCCTGGCCCGCACCCGCCGTCCCGCCCGTCCCCGGCAGCCCGCTGCCCGTACGCCTCCACGACACAGCGCGAGGCGAGGTGGTCGAGCTGTCACCCGGCCCAACGGCCCGGATCTACTGCTGCGGGATCACGCCCTACGACGCGACCCACATGGGCCACGCGGCGACCTACGTCACCTTCGACCTGCTCGGGCGCGCGCTGCGCCAGGCGGGGCACGAGGTGCACTACACGCAAAACATCACCGACGTCGACGACCCCCTGCTCGAGCGGGCCGCCCGCGACGGTGTCGACTGGACCGCGTTGGCCACCAAGGAGATCCAGCTCTTTCGCGATGACATGACCGCGTTGCGGGTGCTGCCGCCCGACCACTACGTCGGCGTCGTCGAGTCGGTCGAGGCCATCGCCGACCAGGTGGCCCAGCTCGTCGAGACGGGGGCGGCATACCCCGTGCCGGTGCCCGAGGGCGAGCATGACCTGGTGCGCGAGGGCGCGGCCGACTACTACCTCGACCTGGCGCAGCAGGAGAGCTTCGGCGAGGTGTCGGGGTGGAGCCGCGACCAGATGATGAGCGTGTATGCCGACCGCGGCGGCGACCCCGACCGGGCCGGCAAGCGCGACCCCCTCGACCCGCTGCTGTGGCGCGCGGAGCGGCGCGGCGAACCCGCCTGGGCCGGAGGGCTGCTGGGCTGCGGCCGACCGGGCTGGCACATCGAGTGCACCACCATCGCGCTGGACACGCTCGGCATGGGCTTCGACGTGCAGGGCGGCGGCACCGACCTGATCTTTCCCCACCACGAGATGTCCGCTGTCCAGGCCGCCGGGCTGACAGGGGAGCGTGGGTTCGCGCAGGCCTACCTCCACCAGGCGATGGTCGGCCTCGACGGCGCCAAGATGAGCAAGTCCAAGGGCAACCTCGTGCTTGTGTCCCGGCTCCGCGAGACGGGCGTCGACCCTATGGCGGTGCGGCTGGTGCTGCTCGACCAGCACTACCGCACCGACTGGGACTGGACCGAAGACCTGCTCGCGCGGGCCCAGGACCGCCTCGACCGCTGGCGCGTCGCCGTCGCGCGTGAGGCGGCACCGGATGCGGATGAAGTCGTGGCCCAAGTCCGCGCCGCCCTGTGCCAGGACCTCGACACCCCGGCCGCGCTGGCCGCCGTCGACGCGTGGGCCGCCGCGAGCGGGACGGATGCGCGAGCGGGCACCCAGGTCGCGGCTGCGCTGGACGCGCTGCTCGGCGTCGACGTGCGCTGACCCCGCACAAACGGGTTGACGGTCGGCATACGGCCTTGGCAGGCTGACCCGCAGTGGCGCCGTCCGACGCCCAGCCCGCGCACCGGTCCCCAGCCCGTGCCGCACCGGGCCAAGGGGATCAGATCCTCGGACGAGCAACCACCACATCGTCGGCGACCCGCTGCGCGCGTGGGCTGGGGCACGCAGGCGCAGCGTCGAGGACCCACGATGACCCAGGACGCAGACCTCAAGACCGTCATCCGCGCGCGCATGGAGCGCACCGGTGAGACCTACACCGCGGCGCAGGCGGCCGTGCTCGCCCTCCCGCCCCCCGAGGTGACCCGCGCCGTCGACGAGATCGCCCGGCTGGTGCGGCCGTTCGTCGACGGGGAGCGGATCGTGTCGATCCCCGTCAAGAGGCGCCGGCGGGTGGCCGTGCTGCTGCACCTGCTCAGCCGGTTCGAGATCGGGCGGTCGTATGCCGAGAGCGAGGTCACCGCGATCCTCGGCGCGGCGCACGAGGACCACGCCTGGCTGCGGCGCGAGCTGGTGAACTACCGCTACCTGCACCGGGACTCGGGGATCTATCGGGTCACGACGAGCGTGCCCGAGCGCGACGCCACCGAGGCGCAGGAGATCCCGGTGGACGAGGCGGCGTTCCTGCGCAGCCTGCGCACCCACCGCGGGCAGGTCCAGGCGCCGGGGTAGCAGGGGCGGCGAAGCTGCGTCGAGCCAGCACCTTCAGCACGCCATGCGGGCCTGCACATGACAAAGCTGCGTCGAGCCAGCACCTTTAGCACGCCACGCGGGCCTGCACGTGACAACGCTGTGTCGAGCCAGCGCCTTCGTCACGTGAGGGCGGCCTCGTGGCCCGGACACTCGGCGCGGCGACGGCGACCACGAGTGCCGCGGGCCGCCTCCGGCATACGGCCACGCTCACCCCGCGCCATTGGTCACCAATGACGTTTTGGATCGTTCCAAAGGGGTGCGATCCGATCATTGGTGACCAATGGCGCCAGTAGGGCGAGCGGGGGCGGGATCATCCGCCTGGGGCACGGAGGCCGGCTGATGCCCTTACCGGGGGCGGGATCATCCGCCTGGGGGACGGAGGCCGGTC
The DNA here is from genome assembly GCF_043162025.1 of Arsenicicoccus cauae. NCBI lineage: Bacteria > Bacillati > Actinomycetota > Actinomycetes > Micrococcales > Intrasporangiaceae > Arsenicicoccus > Arsenicicoccus cauae. Next base: position 2,548,711 of record NZ_CP171001.1, read on the forward strand.
GATGCCCTTACCCCCGGTAGGTCAGTGCTTGCCGGGCGGGGTGCCGGGGCCGTCGGTGTCGCGGCGACGCAGGAACTTCTCGAACTCGCGCGCGATCGCCTCGCCGCTCGCCTCGGGCAGGTCCGCCGTGTCCTGCGCCTCCTCCAACGACGAGATGTACTCCGCCACGTCCTCGTCGCCCGACGCCAGCTCGTCGACGCCGTGCTGCCAGGCCACCGCGTCGTCGGGGAAGTCGCCCCGCGGGATCGTGATGTCCAGCAGCTCCTCCAGGCGTCCGAGCAGCGCCAGCGAGGCCTTGGGGGAGGGCGCCGACCCGGCATAGTGCGGGATCGCGGCCCAGGCGCTGACCGCCGGCATACCGATCTGCTCGGCCGCCAGGTTGAGCACCCCCACGATCCCGGACGGTCCCTCGTAGCCGGACGGCGAGATGTCGAACCGGTGCGCGAGCTCGGAGCTCTCGGAGGTGACGTCCGTGCCGATGGGGCGGGTGTGCGGGATGGGCGCCAGGTAGGCGCCGAGCGTGATGAGCAGCTCCACGCCGGCCTGCTCGGCGAGGTCCAGCAGCTCCTCGGTGAACGCACGCCACCGCACGGACGGCTCGATGCCCTCGACGAGCAGGACGTCGCGGTCCTCGCCGTGCAGCGTCGCGTGCAGGATCCGCGTCGTCGGCCAGGTCACGAGCCGCTCGCCGTCCTGGCTGACGATGCGCGGACGCGTCACCTGGAAGTCGTAGTACTCCTCCGGGTCGATCGCGGCGACGGGCTCGGCGTCCCACGCCTGCGACAGATGCGACACGAGGTCGGTGGCGGCCTCGCCGGCGTCGTTCCACCCCTCGAAGGCGGCGATCATGACGGGTCGCCGCAGCGGCGGTAGGTCATCGAACTGGATCACGCGCACTCCTGGTGGACCGACTGGTGGACTGACTGCGGACTGACTAGCGGGCTGACGGCGGGATGGCGCAACACGGACGCGTCCACGCCAATGCTTCGACCCAGCCTAGACTTCGCCAGGTCCCCGACTGCAAAGGCAGGCCCAGCCGTGAGCGCACGCTCGGACGAGCTCCGCACCGCACTGACCCGACGAGTCCTGGTCGCCGACGGCGCCATGGGCACGATGCTCCAGGCGGCCGACCCGAGCATGGACGACTTCCAGGGCCACGAGGGCTGCAACGAGATCCTCAACGTGACGCGCCCGGACGTCGTCCGCTCGGTGCACGACGCCTACTTCGAGGCCGGCTCGGACCTCGTGGAGACCAACACCTTCGGCGCCAACTACGCCAACCTCGGCGAGTACGACATCGTCGACCGCATCTACGAGCTGGCGCGCGCGGGCGCCGAGATCGCCCGCCAGTCCGCCGACCACTGGTCGACGCCGGACAAGCTGCGCTATGTCATCGGGTCGATGGGCCCGGGCACCAAGCTGCCCTCCCTCGGGCACATCGACTACGCCACCCTGCGGGACGCGTATGCCGAGAACGCCCGCGGTCTGATCGACGGCGGTGCCGATGCGCTCCTCGTCGAGACCGTCCAGGACCTGCTGCAGGCCAAGGCCGCGGTGGTCGGCGCCAAGCGCGCGCTGGCCGCGGCCGACGAGACGCTGCCGGTCATCGTCCAGGTCACTGTCGAGACCACGGGCACGATGCTGCTCGGGTCGGAGATCGGCGCGGCGCTGACCGCCCTGGAGGCGCTCGGCATCGACGCCATCGGGCTCAACTGCGCGACCGGCCCGGCCGAGATGAGCGAGCACCTGCGGGTCCTGTCGCAGCAGGCGCGCATCCCGGTGACCTGCATGCCCAACGCCGGCCTGCCCGAGCTGACCAAGGACGGCGCGCGCTACCCGCTGCAGCCGGACGAGCTGGCGGCGGCGCACCGCACCTTCACCCAGGACTACGGCGTCGCCCTGGTCGGCGGCTGCTGCGGCACGACGCCCGAGCACCTGCGCGCCGTCGCCGCGGCGGTCGGCGGCCGACCCCTCGGCGAGCGCACCCCGCGGCCCGAGCCCGGCGTCGCCTCGCTCTATGCCCCCGTGCCGTTCCGCCAGGACGCGTCCTTCCTGTCGATCGGGGAGCGGACCAACGCCAACGGCTCCAAGGCCTTCCGCGAGGCGATGCTCGCCGAGAAGTGGGACGACTGCGTCGAGATCGCCCGCGCCCAGACCCGCGACGGCGCCCACCTGCTCGACGTGTGCGTGGACTACGTCGGACGTGACGGGGCCGCCGACATGAGCGAGGTCGTGTCCCGCTTCGCCACCGCCAGCACCCTGCCGCTGGTGCTCGACTCGACCGAGCCCGCCGTGATCCAGGCCGGGCTGGAGCGCCTCGGCGGCCGCGCCGTCATCAACTCCGTCAACTTCGAGGACGGCGACGGCCCCGAGTCCCGCTACGCCAAGATGATGCGCCTGGTCGCCGAGCACGGTGCCGCCGTCGTCGCCCTCACCATCGACGAGCAGGGCCAGGCCCGCACCCGCGAGCACAAGGTCGCCGTCGGGTCACGCCTGATCGAGGCCCTCACGACCGAGCACGGCATGCACGTCGAGGACATCGTCGTCGACTGCCTGACCTTCCCGATCGCCACCGGCCAGGAGGAGACGCGCCGCGACGCCATCGAGACCATCGAGGCGATCCGTGAGCTCACCACCCGCTACCCGGGGGTGCAGACCACCCTCGGCGTGTCCAACGTGTCCTTCGGCCTCAAGCCGGCGGCGCGCCAGGTCCTCAACTCGGTCTTTCTCGACGAGTGCGTCAAGGCCGGCCTGACCAGCGCCATCGTCAACTCCGCCAAGATCGTGCCGATCTCGCGCATCCCCGAGGACCAGCTCCAGGTCGCCCTCGACCTCGTGCACGACCGGCGCGAGTGGGCCGGCGAGCCTGGGGAGTCCGAGTGCACCTACGACCCGCTGGCCCGGATGCTCGAGCTCTTCGAGGGTGTCGACTCGACCTCCCTCAAGCAGGAGCGCGCCGACGCCCTCGCCGCCCTGCCGCTCGAGGAGCGCCTCGGCCAGCGCATCATCGACGGCGAGCGCAACGGACTCGAGGCCGACCTCGACGAGGCCATGGCCGCCGGGCACGACCCCCTCGCCATCATCAACGACATGCTCCTGGCGGGCATGAAGACCGTGGGCGAGCTGTTCGGCTCCGGCAAGATGCAGCTGCCCTTCGTCCTGCAGTCGGCCGAGACGATGAAGGCCGCCGTCGCCCACCTCGAGCCGCACATCGAGGCCGCGGCGGGCGGCGGCAAGCGCGAGGCCAAGGCCAAGGTCCTGCTCGCCACCGTCAAGGGCGACGTCCACGACATCGGCAAGAACCTCGTCGACATCATCTTGTCCAACAACGGCTTCGAGGTCGTCAACATCGGCATCAAGGTGCCGGTCAACGAGATCATCGACAAGGCCGAGGAGCACGCGGTCGACGCCATCGGCATGTCCGGGCTCCTGGTCAAGAGCACCGTGATCATGAAGGACAACCTCCTCGAGCTGAACTCCCGCTCCCTCGCCCACCGCTGGCCGGTCCTGCTCGGGGGCGCGGCCCTCACCCGGTCCTACGTCGAGCAGGACCTCGCCGAGTTGTATGACGGGCACGTGCGCTACGCGCGGGACGCCTTCGAGGGGCTGCGGCTCATGGACGCGGTGGCCAAGGCCAAGGCGGACCCCACCGTGCAGCTGTCCGACGCCCTGCCCCCGCTCCGCGAGCGGCGGGTCGCAGCACGGCATACGGAAGCCGCCGAACCCGTCGAGGTCGACACCCGGCGCTCCGACGTCGCCGCCGACGTGCCCATCCCGACCCCGCCGTTCTGGGGCACGCGCGTCGTCAAGGGCATCTCGACCAGCGACATCGCGGGCTACCTCGACGAGCGGGCCACTTTCCTCGGCCAGTGGGGGCTCAAGCCGTCGCGCGCCGACGACGGCCCGTCCTACGACGAGCTCGTCGAGCGCGAGGGCCGGCCGCGGCTGCGCATGTGGCTCGACCGGATCAAGACCGAGGACCTCGTGCAGCCCGCCGTCGTCTACGGCTACTTCCCGTGCTACAGCGAGGGCAACGACCTCGTGGTGCTCGAGCACACCGAGCGCCCCGACGGAACGATCGAGCTCGGCGGCGAGCGGGCCCGCTTCACCTTCCCGCGCCAGGGCCGCGACCGGCGGTTGTGCCTGGCCGACTTCTGGCGTCCCAAGGAGGCCGTCGAGGCCGACGGTCAGCCCGACGTCGTCACCTTCCAGCTCGTGACGATGGGTGACCGGGTCGCCGGCGCGACGGCGGAGCTGTTCGCGGCCAACGCCTACCGCGACTACCTCGAGCTCCACGGCCTGTCCGTGCAGCTCACCGAGGCCCTCGCGGAGTACTGGCACGCCCGCGTCCGCTCCGAGCTGGGCGTGTCGGGCGCCGATGCCACCGCGCTGGGCGACATCCTGCGCCAGAAGTACACCGGCGAGCGGTACTCCTTCGGCTACCCCGCGTGCCCGGAGCTAGAGGACCGCGCGACGCTGGTGGCGCTGCTCGAGCCCGAGCGGATCGGTGTGACCCTGTCCGAGGAGCTGCAGCTGCACCCCGAGCAGTCCACCGACGCGCTCGTCGCGCATCACCCCGAGGCGAGCTACTTCAAGGCATGAGCGACGCGCACCCGAGGAGCACGAGCCCGATGACCGAGCGCGCCGCGCTGCCCGCCGCCGTCCTGTGGGACATGGACGGCACCCTGGTCGACTCCGAGCCCTACTGGATCGCCGAGGAGTACGCCCTCGTCGAGGCCTACGGCGGGCAGTGGTCCGACGAGCACGCGCACCAGCTCGTGGGCCAGGCACTGCTGTGGTCCGCCGACTACATCCGCGCGCACACGCCCGTGACGATGTCGCGCGAGGACGTCGTGCAGACCCTGCTCGCCGGCGTCATCCGACGGTTCCGCGAGCACATCCCGTGGCGACCTGGCGCCCAGGCGCTGCTCGCCTCGACCCGGTCGCTCGGGGTGCCGTGCGCGCTGGTGACGATGTCGTATGCCGCCTTCGCCGACGTCATGGTCCAGGCGCTGCCCGCGGGGACCTTCGACGCGGTCGTGACCGGCGACGTCGTCACGCGGGGCAAGCCGCACCCCGAGCCGTACCTCACCGCGGCGAGCCTGCTCGGCGTGGCGCCCCGCGACTGCCTCGCGATCGAGGACTCCAACACGGGGCTGGCGTCCGCGCTGGCGGCGGGCGTGCCCACCGTGGGGATCCCGCACATGGTGGAGATCCCCGAGCAGGAAGGCCTGCGCATCGTCCCCACCATGACGGGCGCGTCGATCCCCGAGCTGTGGCGGCTGTTCGCCTGACGGCGGGTGCCGCGACCCCACACCCACCCCGAACCACCGCAACTCACGGCCCGCGACTGGTCACCAATGGCGTATTGAATCGTTCAAACAAGTGGGGGAAACGTCATTGGTGACCAATGGCGGGCGGGGGTGGTCCGTCAGCGGGAGGGGGGTCCGCCGATGAAGTCGACGACGGCGTTCCACCGGGATTCGTGGCGACGCTGGCGCGCCTGCGCCAGCCGCTCGCGCTCGCTGCCGGCCGCATAACGTCGCCGCGCCCAGGGTGACCGCGGGCGGGCGAGACGGACCGCGCCGACCCAGGCGATGCCAGGCACGAACATGCCGACCACCGCCAGCCACGGCTTGCCCTTGAGGAGGCAGACGACGGCGGCGAGGACGTTGACGAACAGGACACCCGACACCGCCCAGCGCACCGCTCCGGACCCGCGCGGCGTCGACGCGAGCCCGAGCGGGTCGGTGCCGAGCAGGAGGGCGAGGGCGATGATGGCGGTAGTGATCAGGGCGGTGACGGAGGTGCGGCCCCGCGGCGCCCAGTAGACGTCCTCGAGGTGCAGCCACATCGCGAACTGGTCCAGCGTCAGCGCCGCCCCCACGCCGAACGCCGCCGCCGCGAGGTCCGCCGCCACCCCGGTCGGGCGGTAGGCCACCTGGAGGAGGCCGACGACCAGGATCAGCAGGATCCCCCACACCTGGTGGTGGATGTGGACGCCGTTGATGAGGATGTCGCGGATCGGCCCGCGTGGTCGGGCGCCGGCCGGGGCGCGGTCGGCCCGATGCCGGATGTAGCGCGTCGCCGCCCGCGTCAGCACCGTCGTCACCACGAAGGCGACCAGCAGCCACATCAGCGACACCCGCTCCGGGGTCACCCCCAGCCGGGGCAGCACCTGGGCGACGGCGCCCCCTGCGACGGCGGGCGTGGCGATCGTGTGGGCGACAGTCATGACGCCCCGATCATGTCAGGCCACGGTCGCGTCAGGCCTCGAGCGGGTCGTCCTCGTCCTCGACGTCGCGGTCGACCGGGGCCGAGGCGGCCGGGTCGAGAGCGCGCGCGACCGCCCCCTCGGGGATGGGCGGGGGAGTGCCGCCCCACGCCGGGCACAGGTCGCGGTGGGCGCACCAGTCGCACAACCGGGACCGGTTGGGCCGCCAGTCGCCGGTCTCGGCGGCCCGGACGATGGCCTGCCACAGCGCCTTGAGCTTGCGCTCGGTGGCACGCAGGTCGGCCTCGTCGGGCTGGTAGCGCAGGATCTCGGCGTTGCCGAGGTAGACGAGCTGCAGCATCGACGGCACCACGCCGCGGAGCCGCCACAGCACGAGGGCGTAGAACTTCATCTGGAAGAGCGCCTTGCCCTCGAAGAGCACCGACGGGGAGCGCCCGGTCTTGTAGTCGACCACGCGGATCATGCCGTTGGGCGCGACGTCCAGGCGGTCGACATACCCCCGGAGCAGCAGGCCGTCGAGGTCGCACTCGACATAGAGCTCACGCTCGGCGGGCTCGAGGTCGGTGGGGTCCTCCAGCCCGAACCACCGCTCGACCAGCGCCGTCGCCGAGGTCAGCCAGGTCGCGAGCTCGGTGGCCTCGTCGCCGTCCCCGATCAGCTCGGCCAGCTCGGGCCGCTCCGCCAGCAGGGCCTCCCACTGCGGCCCCACGAGGGACGCCGCGTGCTCGAGCGTGCGCTCCGGCGCCGGCACGTCGAACAGCCGCTCCAGCACCGAGTGCACCAGCGTGCCCCGCGCCGCGGCGGACGACGGCGGCTCGGGCAGCCGGTCGATCACGCGGAAGCGGTAGAGGAGCGGGCACTGCATGAAGTCGGCGGCTCGGCTCGGGGACAGGGCGGCAACCATGGGACCGACGATAGGACCTGGCACCGACATACCCCCTGCGCCACGTAGGCTCGCGCCATGTCCGACCCGCGTGGACCCCAGCCGACGCCGCCCGACCGCCCCCTCGAGCCGGCCGTGGACGCCGAGGCGCAGACCCACCCGGGCTGGCGGATCGGGTCGCTGCGCGGCACGCCGATCTATCTCGGGCGCACCTGGCCGATCCTCGTCCTGGTCATCCTCGCGACCTTCGGCCCGTCGCTGTCCCGGTCGCGGCCCGATCTCGGGGCCGGGGCGTACGCCGTGGCGTTCGCCTACGCGCTGCTGCTGCTCGTGTCGGTCCTCGCGCACGAGGCGGCCCATGCCCTGACCGCGCAGGCCTTCGGGCACCGGGTGCACCGGATCGTCGCCGACCTGATGGGCGGGCACACGTCATACCAGTCCGAGACCAACACCCCCGGCCGCAGCGCCATGGTGGCCCTCGCGGGGCCGGTCGCCAACGCGATCCTCGCCGTCGCCTCGTGGCAGCTCCTCGCCGTGACGCCCGAGGGGGTGCCGCGGCTGCTCATGGGCGCCATGGCCTACTCCAACGCGTTCGTGACGGTCTTCAACCTGCTGCCGGGCCTGCCCCTGGACGGCGGCTTCGTGCTGGATGCTCTCGTATGGCGGATCACGGGTCGCCGCACGGCGGGCCTGCTGGTCGCGGGGTGGAGCGGACGCGTCCTCGCGGCGCTGGTGGCCCTGTGGTTCATCGGGAGGCCGCTGCTCGCCGGCCGGGCACCCGACTTCTTCTCGATCGCCTGGGGCGCGGTCATCGGCAGCTTCCTGTGGGCGGGGGCCGGCGGCGCGATCCGCTCGGCCCGGGCCCGCGCGCTGCTCGACCGGGTCCGCCTCGGCGACCTGCTGCACCCCACGGCCCTGGTGCCGACGGGCTCCTCCGTGGCCGACGCGGTGCGGCTCTACGGCGTCCAGGGGGCGCAGGTCGTCGCCGTGACGGACGCGCAGGGGGTGCCGACGGCGGTGGTCGACCCGCGCGCGGTCCAGTCGGTGCCCGTGGACCAGCAGGCCGCCACCCCCGTCCTCGCGGTGGCCCACCAGCAGCCGTCCGGCTGGGTCGTCGACCTGCCGCCCGACGCCCCCGTCACCGACGCGGTCGAGCGGATGGCCCAGCTCGGGGCCGGCGTGGTGCTGGTGCGGTTGCCGAGCGGCGGCCACGGGCTGCTCGACGCCGGGGAGGTCGAGGACGCGGCGACGCGTCGCGCCTGACCCGCAGGAGGGCCCGGCGCCGAACGCGGTCGGGGTCTGTCGGTGCGGCTCACTACAGTGGGAGGACCATGACGACACAGCCCGACGCCACCGCGCCCCTCGCCCCGCCGCAGCCCACCGGCGCGGCCGGACGCCGAGGCCCCTTCCAGCCCGGCGAGCGGGTGCAGCTGACCGACGCGCGCGGGCGGATGCACACGATCACCCTCGCGGCGGGCGGCGAGTTCCACACCCACCGCGGCCGCATCCTGCACGACGGCGTCATCGGGCTGCCCGACGGGTCCACGCTCACCAACACCGCCGGCGAGGAGTTCCTCGCGCTGCGCCCGCTGCTGTCGGACTACGTCATGTCCATGCCGCGCGGCGCCGCCGTCGTCTATCCCAAGGACGCGGGCCAGATCGTGCAGTATGCCGACATCTTCCCCGGCGCCACCGTCGTCGAGGCCGGAGTCGGGTCCGGCGCCCTGTCCATGTCGCTGCTGCGCGCCATCGGCGACCAGGGGCGCCTGCACTCCTTCGAGCGGCGCGCGGACTTCGCCGAGATCGCCCGCGGCAACGCCCGCACCTTCTTCGGCGCCGACCACCCCGCCTGGACGGTAACGGTCGGTGACCTGGCCGAGACCCTGCCCGAGGTCTGCGCCCCCGGGTCGGTGGACCGCGTCGTCCTCGACATGCTCGCGCCCTGGGGGTGCCTCGACGCCGTCGCCGACGCGCTCGTGCCGGGCGGCCTGCTGATCTGCTACGTCGCGACCGCCACCCAGCTGTCCCGCGTCGCCGAGGGGGCCAAGGAGCACGGCGGCTTCACCGAGCCCCACGCCTGGGAGACGATCGAGCGCGACTGGCACCTGGAGGGCCTCGCCGTGCGTCCCGTGCACCGCATGCACGGCCACACCGGCTTCCTGATCACCACGCGCCGTCTGGCGCCCGGGGTCACCCCGCCGCTGCGCAAGCGCCGCCCGGCCAAGGGCCCCGAGGACCCCGAGGAGCAGCCCTTCGGCGTGGAGGTCGACCGCGAGTGGACGCCCGAGGACGTGGGCGAGCGCGTGGTCTCCGACAAGCGGCTGCGCAAGATCCGCCGCACGGTCACCGGCGAGGCACCCCCGCCCGACATGGCGCCCCGGCGACGTGACGGCGAGGTCGGCGACGGCGACCCCGGCAGAGACGGCGACCACGGCCGAGACGGCGACCACGGCCAGACGCCGGCGGACCGGCATACGGCCCGGACCGACGAGGACGCAACGGGCGAGGACCGCCCCGACGAGCAGGAGGTGGACCGGTGAGCTATGACCCGACCAGCGAGGCGCACGCCGCCCGCATCCGCGACCTGACGACCCAGCTGTCGGCGCTGCGGACCGCCAACGGCGCCCTCGGGCAGGCCAACGAGCGGCTCACCACGACGCTCAAGGCGGCCCGCGACCAGATCACGAGCCTGCGCGAGGAGATCGACCGGATCGCCGCACCGCCGTCGACCTACGGGGTCGTGCAGCGGACATATGACGACGGCACCGCCGACATCACCAGCGCCGGGCGCAAGCTGCGGGTCGCCGTGTCCAAGGACCTGCCGATGGCCGAGATCCGCCCGGGGCGCGAGGTGCGGCTCAACGAGGCGCTGGTCGTCGTGGGGCTCGCCGACTACGAGCAGGCCGGTGAGATCGTCATCGTCAAGGAGCGGCTCGACGACCACCGCGTGATCGTGCTGCTGCGCAACGACGAGGAGCGCGTGGTCCGGGTGGCGGGGTCCTTGGAGGGCGTGCGGCTGCGCCCGGGCGACGCCGTGCTGCTGGACGCCCGCAGCAGCTTCGTGCTCGAGACCGTGCCGCACGCCGAGGTGTCCGAGCTGCTGCTCGAGGAGGTGCCGGACATCTCCTACGCCGACATCGGCGGGCTGTCCCCGCAGATCGACCAGATCCGCGACGCGGTCGAGATGCCCTTCCTGCACCCCGAGCTCTACCGCGAGCACCACCTGCGCCCGCCCAAGGGGGTCCTGCTCTACGGCCCGCCCGGGTGCGGCAAGACGCTCATCGCCAAGGCCGTCGCCGCGTCGCTCGCCCGCCAGGTCGCCGAGCGCAACGGGCAGACCGGCGAGGAGGCGCCCAAGAGCTATTTCCTCAACATCAAGGGCCCCGAGCTGCTCAACAAGTACGTCGGCGAGACCGAGCGGCACATCCGCCTGATCTTCGAGCGGGCGCGGGAGAAGTCCGACGAGGGGACGCCCGTCGTGGTGTTCTTCGACGAGATGGACTCGCTCTTTCGCACCCGTGGGTCCGGGGTGTCCTCGGACGTCGAGACCACGATCGTGCCGCAGCTGCTCGCCGAGATCGACGGCGTCGAGCGCCTCGACAACGTCATCGTCATCGGCGCCTCCAACCGCGAGGACATGATCGACCCGGCGATCCTGCGGCCGGGCCGCCTCGACGTCAAGATCAAGATCGAGCGCCCGGACGAGCAGGGCGCGCGCGAGATCTTTGCGAAGTACCTCACCACGGAGGTCCCGCTGCACGCCGACGAGCTCGACGACCACGACGGCGACCCGGCCGCGACGGTCGAGGACCTCATCGACGCCGTGATGGAGCGGATGTTCGCCGCCAGCGAGGACAACCGTTTCCTCGAGGTGACCTACCTGTCGGGCGCCAAGGAGGTGCTCTACTTCCGGGACTTCGCGTCCGGGGCGATGATCCAGAACATCGTCGACCGGGCCAAGACCGCCGCGATCAAGGCGCTGATCACCACCGGCGAGCGCGGGCTGCGGCTCGAGCACCTGATGGACGCCTACGTCGCCGAGTTCCGCGAGAACGAGGACCTCCCCAACACGACGAACCCCGACGACTGGGCGCGCATCTCCGGCAAGCGCGGCGAGCGGATCGTCAACCTCCACACGCTGGTCGGCGGCAAGGACCTCAAGGTCGACTGACCGCGCCCGCCTCGCCGGCGCACCCGGGACCGGCCCAGCCAGAACCCGGCCGACCCACGTGGCCGCGCCCGTCGCACCCTGCACAGCGAGACACCCTCGCCCCCGGCGCGGGGTGGCGGGCGCGCGAGGTGACGGGCGCTGGGGGTGAGGGGCGTGCGGGTCAGGCGCCGGCGCGGCGCTGCGAGCGCTCCACGACGACCCGGGGCAGGAGCAGGAGGATGGCCAGCGCCGTGGTCGCGACCAGGACGAAGCTGAACGCGGTGCCGGCCCCCGTGACGGCCCGCAGCAGCATTCCGACCGCCACGGTGCACAGCCAGACCGGGACGCCGCCGCGCACGGTGGTCGGCACGAGCCGCGCCGCGAGCGCGACGCCCCACCCGACCAGCGAGCCGACCAGGAACGGCCACGCGGTGCTCAGGACCCCCACCAGCGCGCCGGTCTCGGCGTGCGAGCGTCGTCCGATCGCCGCGAAGGCGACGACGAGGAGCAGGTCCAGGAGCAGGAAGGCCGAGAGACGGGGGGCCGAGACACGCATGTCCTCGACCCTACCCGTGCGGTATGCCGCCCCCTGTCTCGGCATACCGCACGGGAACCGTGAGGTCAGGAGGCGGGTCGCTCAGCCGTCGGGGCCGCGGTGGCGTCCTGGCGGCGATGCTGCGGGAGCCAGCCGCCGGCGACGGCGAGGACCGCGATGGCGATGCCGGTGGGGCCGTACTCGAGGCCGCGGTGCTCGTGCAGCCAGTACCCGAGGTAACCGAGCACCAGGCACAGGATGGGGAAGACGACGCAGTAGTACCGGTTTCGTGTCATGCCTCAACCCTGCCGGGCGGCGGGCGGACGGCATACGCACAGCAGTCAGGGGTGGGGCATGACACCTGTCATGCCCCACCCCTGGTGCGCGGGCGGTCAGCCGGAGGAGCGTGCCCCCAGCTCGGTCAGGAAGCGGATCTGCGCGAGCATGATCCGCTCGATCTCGGCGGGGTCGACGGACTCGTCGGGGCCGTGGATCTTGGCCTTCTCCTCGTCCTCGGGGCCCCACAGGATCGCCTCGGCGCCGGGGGAGGCGTGCAGCAGCTCGGTGACCAGCGGGATCGAGCCGCCGGAGCCGACCTGGGCGGGCGTGCTGCCGTAGACCTCCTCGAGCGCGGCCAGCGCGGTGGCCGTGATCGGCCCGGACGTGTCGCCGAGGAAGGGGGAGCCGGCCTTGTCGTCGGAGAACTCCAGCGTCGCGCCGTAGGGGGCGTGGCGGCGCAGGTGCTCCATGACCGTCTCGAGCTCCTGGGCCATGTCGGCCCCGGGGGCGATGCGCACGGAGATCCGGGCCCGCACCGACGGGACGAGCGCGTTGGAGCACTGGTCGACCGGGACCATGTCGAGCCCGATGACCGTGGCCGAGGGGCGCGACCACAGCCGCGACGCCAGCGGTCCGGTGCCCTGCAGGCCCACGCCGTCCTTGACCCCGGCGGACGCCGCGAACTCCGCCTCGTCCACGTCCGCGCCCTCCCACTCGAAGGAGTGCAGCCCCTCGATGACGGTGTTGCCGTCCTGGTCGTGCATCGTCGACAGCAGCTGGATCATGCCGACCAGGGCGTCCGGCGCGGCGCCGCCGAAGAGGCCCGAGTGCACCGCGTTGTCCAGCGTGGTGAGCGTGACGGTGAACGCCACGTCACCGCGCAGGCCGGAGGTGATGGACGGGACGCCGACCTTGGACGGGCCGGAGTCGCAGATGATGAACGCGTCGCTGCGCACCATCTCGGGGTTGGCGGCGACCCAGTCCTCGATGTGGCTGAAGGTCTCCTCCTCGCCCTCCAGCAGCAGCCGGACGGTGCACGGCGGTGTGCCGTCGAAGGCGCCCATGGTGCCGAGGATCGCGATGACGCCGGCCTTGCAGTCGGCGGTGCCGCGGCCGTAGATGCGGCCGTCGTCCTTGCGCGTGGCGACCCACGGGTCGGAGTGCCACTGCTGGGAGGACGGGCACGGCTGCACGTCGTAGTGCGCGTACATCGTGACGGTGGGCGAGCCCTCGGGGCCGGGGACCACGGCGTGGATCGCGGGGTAGCCGCCCGGGATGTCGAGCAGCTCGACGTCCGCCACGCCGTTGCGGCGGAACATCTCGAGCAGGTCCTGGGCGATGGCGTCCATGGGCTCCCGGGGGTAGCCGGGGAAGGCGACGGACGGGTGGCCCACCAGGGTGGCGTGGTCCTCGAGCAGTCGGGGCATGGCCTCGCGGGCGTAGTCGCGGGCAGCGGACAGATCCATCTGAGCTCCTCGATGAGTGGGGATGACGCCAGCCTAGCCACCGCCGCGCCTGCGCTAACCTGGACCCGGGTGAACACTCGTTCACCCTCATCCAGCGCCCTACCCCGACGACCCGAGCACCAACGACCTGAGAGGCACGCGTGACGGCCACCCCCACCACGACCCGGGCCGCCCTGCACCGCAGGCGCCCCGACCCCACCCTCGTCACCACCGTGCTGGCGCTCACCGGCACGATCGTGGCGCTGCAGCAGACCCTGATGGTGCCGCTGCTGCCGGAGTTCCCGGCGCTGCTGGGCACCACCGCCGAGGACGCGTCCTGGCTCGTGACGGCGACCCTGCTGACCAGCGCGGTCGCGACCCCCATCGTCAGCCGCCTGGCCGACATGCACGGCAAGCGCCGGATGATGATGGTCTGCCTGGTCCTGCAGATCCTCGGGTCGGTGCTCGGTGCCCTGGGCGAGACGCTCGCCGTGGTGGTGGCGGGGCGGGCGCTGCAGGGCTTCGCGGCCGCGCTGATCCCCGTGGGCATCTCGATCATGCGCGACGAGCTGCCCCGCGAGCGTGTCGGCGGGGCCGTGGCCCTCATGTCGGCCACCCTGGGCATCGGCTCCGCCGCGGGCCTGCCGCTCGCGGGGCTGATCTCGGCGCACACGAGCTGGCACGCGTTGTTCTGGGTCTCCGCGCTGATGGCGGCGGCCATGCTGGTCGCCATACCGCTCGTCGTCCCGGAGTCCACCCTGAGGACCCCGGGGTCCTTCGACGGGGTCGGGGCCGTCCTGCTGTCGCTGGCGCTGGTCGCCTTCCTCCTCCCGGTCACCAAGGGGAGCCACTGGGGCTGGACCAGCGAGACCACCCTGGTCCTCGCCGTCGTCTCGGTCGTGCTCCTCGCGATGTGGGTGCCGTGGGAGCTGCGGACCGGGACCCCGATGGTCGACCTGCGCACCGCGGCGCGCCGCCCGGTCCTGCTGACCAACGTCGCGTCGGTGCTGGTCGGGTTCTCGATGTACGGCAACATGCTCTCCACCACCCAGCTCCTCCAGCTGCCCCAGCGGACGGGCTTCGGCTTCGGACTCGACGTGCTGCAGGCGGGCCTCGCCATGGTCCCCGGCGGTCTGATGATGGTGGTCCTGTCGCCGGCGTCCGCGGCCATCACCCGTCGCTGGGGCGGCCGCACGACCCTGATCACCGGCGCGCTCGTGCTGGCCGGGGGCTACGTGCTGCGGGTCTTCCTCGTCGACCAGCTGTGGCAGATCGTGGTCGGGGCGATGCTGGTCTCGGCCGGCACCGCGATCGCGTATGCCGCCATGCCCACCCTCATCATGGCCTCCGTGCCGATCTCGGAGACCGCCTCCGCCAACGGCCTCAACTCGTTGCTGCGAGCCGTCGGGACGTCCTCGGCCAGCGCCGTCGTCGCGATGATCCTCACGAGCACCGTCACCCGCCTCGGGGACGTCTCGCTGCCGACCCTGGACGCGTTCAAGGACATCTTCTGGGTCTGCGCGCTCGCCGCGCTGGTGTCGGCGCTGGTGGCGGCGTTCCTCCCGAGCGCCGGATCGGCGCAGTTCCCGGCCCGCGAGCAGGTCGACCGGCAGGGCGAGGAGCCCGAGGAGATCGTCGTGGCGGGCCGGGTGACCGCCGCCGGCGCGCGCCCGGTGCGGTCCGCGGTCGTGACCGTCGTCGACCTCGCGGGCGACCAGGTGGACTGGGCGCGCGTCGAGCCCGACGGCAGCTACGCGATCGTGCTCCCCGGGCCCGGCGACTACCTCACGGTGACGGCCGCCGACGGCTGGGCGCCGCACAGCGAGGTCGTCCGCGTGCAGGGGGCGCACGTCCAGGACATCGACCTGGGGGACCGGTTGCAGCTGGCGGGGCGGGTGACGGCGGACGGGCGGCCCGTCGAGGGCGCGCTGGTCACGATGACGGCGCTCGCCGGCCAGGTCACGGGGACGACCACGACGGGCCCGGACGGCCGCTACGTCCTGCCGCTGTCGACGCACGGGCGCCACGTGGTCACCGGCGTCGACGCGGGCAGCGGTCGCACCTCGTCGGTGGGCGTCACGCTCACGGGCGTGCCGCGCGACGTCGACCTCGACCTGGGCCCGGCGGTTGGCCCGGCGGTTGGCCCGGTGGCCGGTGAGGCGCAGCCGGCGCGGCCCCGCGGTGTCGCGGGCGAGGGCACGCGGACACCTGAGAGGATCGGTCGGTGAGCGAGAGCAGAGAGCTGATCGTCCGGGCTGCCCGGCGCCTTTTCGCCGAGCGCGGCTACTCCTCGGTGTCGGTGCGCGACGTCGCGGCCGAGGCCGGCGTCTCGCCGTCCCTGGTCATGAAGCTCGTGGGCAGCAAGGCGCAGCTCTTCAGCTCCTCCGTGCAGTTCGCGCCGGACGAGCAGGACCTGTCGCACCCCGTCGACCGCCTGGGCCACGAACTCGTCCGCAGCGTCGTCGGACGGCTCGGATCCGACGGGCCCGAGCCGCTCGCCCGTGCCGTCGTCCTCGCCCTGCCGGCCCCGGACATCGAGGAGGTCCGGGCACGATTCCGGCAGGCGTATGCCGTCCCGCTCGCCGCCCGCCTCGGGGGTGGGGCCACGGCCGAGCAGACCGCCGAGATGGTGGTGGCCACGCTCGTCGGGCTCGCGGTGTCGGCGAGGGTGCTGGGCCTGCTGTCGGACCGGACGCGGGACGAGGAGCTGGTCGATCGCTACGGCGACGCGGTCCAGCGGATCCTCGACCGAGGGGGGTCTGTCACGGGCTCGCACTAGGGTGGGCGGCATGACCGTTCGCCGAGTGATGGGCATCGAGACGGAGTACGGCATCTCCGTGCCGGGGGAGCCGCACGCCAACCCGATCGTGCTGTCGGGACAGATCGTCAACGCCTACGCCACGCGGCCCGAGATCACGGTCTCGCGCACCCGGTGGGACTACGAGACCGAGTCGCCACTGACCGACCAGTTCGGGCACGAGATGCCGCGCCTGGTCGCCGACTCCAGCCAGCTGACCGACGAGGACGACGAGATCGCGGCCAACGTCGTGCTCACCAACGGTGCCCGGCTCTACGTCGACCACGCCCACCCGGAGTACTCCTCGCCCGAGGTCACCTCGCCCCACGACGCCGTCGTGTGGGACCGCGCCGGCGAGCTGGTGATGGCCGAGGCCGTGCAGCGCCAGGCGGAGCAGTCGGGGCGGCAGATCAACCTCTACAAGAACAACACCGACGGCAAGGGCAGCTCCTACGGCACCCACGAGAACTACCTGCTGGCCCGGGACGTCGAGTTCGCCACGGTGGCGCGGCAGCTCATGCCCTTCTTCGTGGCGCGCCAGGTGATCTGCGGGGCCGGCCGCGTCGGCATCGGCCCCGAGTCGCACCAGGCGGGCTTCCAGATCAGCCAACGCGCCGACTTCTTCGAGCGGCAGGTGGGGCTCGAGACCACCATCCGCCGCCCGATCGTCAACACCCGCGACGAGCCGCACGCCGACCCGACCCGCTACCGCCGGCTGCACGTCATCATCGGCGACGCCAACCAGGCCGAGACGGCGACCCTGCTCAAGCTGGGCACCACGAGCCTGGTGCTGCGCCTCATCGAGCACGACGACGTGCCGCGCACCCTCACCCTGGCCGACCCGGTGGCGGCGCTGCGACAGATCTCGCACGACCCCACGCTGACGACGACGGTGGAGCTCGCCGACGGTCGCCGCATGACGGGGCTCGACCTCCTGTGGGCCCACTACGAGATGATCGACGACCACCTGTCGCGTCACTACGGCCAGGACCTGGACGAGGAGACGCAGGAGATCATGACCCGCTGGGACCACCTCATGGTCATGCTGGGCGACGACGTCCTGTCGGCCGCGCACAGCGTGGACTGGGTCGCCAAGCTCGCGCTCTTCGAGCAGTACCGCGCGCGCGACGGCCTGGCCTGGGACGACGCCCGGCTGCGCGCCATGGACATCCAGTGGAGCGACGTGCGCCCCGACAAGGGGCTGCACCACAGGCTGGAGGCAGCCGGCCGGATCGACCGGTTCACCTCCCCGGAGCAGGTGCAGGCGGCCGTCACCGCGCCGCCGGAGGACACGCGGGCCTGGCTGCGCGGCACGATGGTGGAGCGCTACCCCCACGAGCTGCTCGCCGCGTCCTGGGACTCCGTCATCGTCCGGCGCACGCCGGGGGAGCCGCCCAGTCGGCTGGCCCTGCCGGAGCCGGAGCGCTGCACCCGCGCCCACCTGCAGGGCATCGTCGAGGCCAGCCCCACCATGGCCGACCTGCTCGAGCGCATCGCCTGACCCAGCCAGCACCGCCCGCACGACCACCGCCCGCACCAGCACGTCACCGCCCGCACAGGAGGCACCCATGTCCCAGGAGCAGATCCAGCCCCAGCGCCGCGAGCCCGACCCGGCCGACGTGCCGGCGCCCGTCCCCACGGCGCCGGTGAGCACCAGCGTCGACGACGCAGGCCTGGACTCGGTTCTCGACGAGATCGACCTCGTGCTGGAGTCCGACGCCGAGGAGTTCGTCAAGGGCTTCGTGCAAAAGGGCGGTCAGTGACCCGCTGACCCTCAGTGGGTGTCGAAGGCCTCCTGGATCCGGGCCGTGTCGTCGGTGACGGCCAGGGCGAGCGCCAGCAGCACCCGCGCCTTGTAGGGACCCAGGTCGCCCGCCGCCACGAAGTCGTGACCGGCGTCGTCGACGGCGCCACCGCGCGCGACGGTCCCCCACGCGACGCGGGTCGACCGGACGACCACCACTCCGGCCGCGCGCGCCCGGTCGAGCGCCCGCGCCACCCCTTCGGGGATGTTGCCTGCGCCAGGGCCGAGGTGCACGAGACCGCGCGCGCCCGTGGCCACCACCGCGTCCACCATCGACCCCGGCAGCCCGGCCCGGGTGACCAGCACCTCCACCGGTGGCAGGTCGTCGAGGCCCGCGAGCGCCTCCAGGTCGAATGCCGACGCCCGGCCGTGCAGCCGACTGGGCCCATGCGCGTAGCGCGGCACACCCCCGGCGACCTCCCCGAGGGGACCGTTGAGCGAGCCGAAGGCGTCCACGCGGGAGGTGTGCTCCTTGCGGACGTCACGCGCGGAGTGGATCTCCTCGCCCGCGACGACCAGGGTGCCGAGGCCGCGCGACGACGGGTGCGCGGCCACCCGGACGGCGTTCAGCAGGTTGCTCGGCCCGTCGGCGCCGGGCGCGTCGGCCGGCCGCATCGCCCCGACGACCACGACGGGCTTGTCCGACGGCACGAGCAGGTGGAGCAGGTAGGCCGACTCCTCCAGGGTGTCCGTGCCGTGGGTGACCAGCACCGCGTCGACGTCCTCCCGGTCCGTCAGCTCCGCCACGCGGCGGACGAGGCGCAGCTGCAGCGGCAGGTCCATCTCGACCGAGTCGATCTGGCACAGCTGCTCGCACGTGACGGCAGCGAGCTGGCCGACCTGCGGGACGGCCGCGAGCAGGTCCTCGACCGTCACCACCCCGGCCTGGTAGTGCTTGGCGGTGGTCGCGGCGGACGACCCCGCGATCGTCCCGCCCGTGCCGACCACCACGACGTGGGGGAGGGACCCGCCAGGGCCGACGACGGGCACGACGACAGGGGCGGCAGCAGTTGCATCGGCCATGCGGACATCATGCCCGCTCCGGTGCCTGCGTCCGGGTGCGGATCCGAGGGAATGGTCCGAACCGGACGAGGACGGACATATCCTTGCGGGGGTCGGCCCGCGTCCACGCCGGTGGGGTACGGGCCGGGGCCCGTCATACCACCGCAGGCACCCCCGAAGGCAGCACGTGACCGTCAACCCCACCCCCCACCACCTCATGTGGGAGCTCCAGGAGCAGTTCCGCCTCTCCCTGGACCGTGCCACGGACCGTGCGACCGACCAGATCGGCGCCATCGTGTCGGCCGACGCGCTGCTCGTCGGCTTCCTCGCCGACGACGTCGACCAACCGGGGGCGCCGGACGTGTGCATCGCGCCCGCGGACCGCGGCTTCAGCATCCAGGACCTCGAGGGGATCCGCGCCGACGCGCAGCGGCGCTTCGAGGCGCACCCGGCGCACGACGAGACCTACGAGTCGGTCGAGGTGCAGCAGGCCCGGCTCGACCACTTCCTCGACGAGACCCGGCGCGAGGCCGTCGCCGCGGCCCTCGACAGCGGCCGGGCCGGTCGCGGACGCACCTTCTTCATCGGCAGCGGGGCACGGGTCGGCGACTACGTCGTGCACCCCGCCATCAGCGTCGACAGCAGCGCGTATGCCGAGCTCAACGCCCTCCCGTACGACGAGATCGACGGGGTGCCGCTCACGACCTCGCTGGCCCACGGCATCGTCGTGGAGCTGCTGCGCATCGCCACCCACGCCCTCCTCGCCGCCCGGCCGCCCCGGTCGATCTCGCCCATCGACGACGACGTCCCCAACGACGCGATCCGCCGGTCGGCCAACCACCTCGTCTACTCCGCCGCCCTGATCGCGGGGGAGCGGCTCGGGCAGGGGCTGTTCGACGCGTTCGAGGGCCTGTCGTCGACGCCCTACGAGGGGCGGGTCGGCTCCGGCACCGTCGTCATGGCCCGCGAGGGCCACCCGCGGATCTCGGTCGACGTGCAGCTGCGCTCGGCGGTGTCGGTGCGCGAGCGACGGCAGTTCCGCAAGCTCCTGGAGATGACGCGGCCGGGCCTTCACCTGCTCATCGACGGCCAGCGCATCTACGGCCTCGGGTCGGTCCAGCCGCTCGCCCACGACGAGCCGGACGACTCCGACAACGACATCTTCCGGTTCACGCTGCTCGAGCAGGGGTCCTGGCAGATGGCCTACAACCGCAACCCGCTGCTGCGGGTCTCCAGCGGACACCCGCAGCTGCCCCGCCCGCGGATGTCCACGAACCTGTTCATCGACGCCATGCGGCGCGTCTTCGACGAGGTGTCCGACCACGACATACGAGGCATCTGGATGCTCGCCCAGAGCGCGGCGCAGCAGGCCCGCGGCGCCCTGCTGGTCGTCACGACCGCGGCGGCCGAGGAGGCGCGGCGGCTCGCGCCCCAGGCCCTGTCGATCCGCCCCCAGCAGCTCAGCCCGGAGGTCCTGGACGCGGTCACCCGCATCGACGGCGCCGTCCTGCTCACCCCCGACGGGGTCTGCCACGCCGTCGGCGTCATCCTCGACGGCGTCGCGACCGGCGCCGGCGACCCGAGCCGCGGGTCGCGCTACAACTCGGCCGTTCGCTACACCGAGGCGTCCACCGCGCCGTGCCTGACGGTGATCGTGTCCGAGGACGGGATGATCGACGTCTATCCCGAGCTCGCTCCGCGGGTGCGTCCCGAGGACGTCGAGCAGGCCCTCGCCGACCTCGAGGCCGCCGGCAGCCTGGACGTCGAGGGCGCCCGCGACGTGGACCTCGAGGCCTTCTACGCCCTGCACAAGCGGCTGCGGCGGTTCGCCTTCTACCTGTCCGACAGCCAGTGCGAGCGCGCCAACGCGGTCTGCCTCGCCATCGAGGACCTGCGCTGGGAGCGCTCGCGGACGCGGGTGCGCACGGTGCCCTTCCGCACCGATCCCCGGATGAACGCCTCCTTCTTCGCCTGAGGTTCACCCGAGCTCCTGACACCTGTCACGGGTGCCCCCGGCGTGCCGCTGTCTAGCGTCGAGGCAACCGCGACCGAGGGGGAGCCGATGGACCTGCGCACCGGGGCGAGCATCGTGGGGGTGCTCGCCGTCATCTACGGCCTGACCGCGGCGTTCGGGCCGCGCGCCCACCAGGACGCCGGGTTCTGGCGCCGCTTCACGACGGCGGGGGCGATCGTGCTGCTCGTGGCCATCGTCCTGCTGGTCGCGATCCCGTTCTACCGCGAGGGAGGGCTGTCATGAGCGAGGCACCCGTGGCCCGCTACGGCCGCAACCCCGGCTGGGCGCTGACGGCGATCGTCGCGATGGTCTACGGCCTGCTCGTGGCGTTCGGCGACACGATGCACCGGGATGAGGGGTTCTGGCACGCCTTCACGATCTGGGCGGGGCTGGTCGTCCTGGCCATCTTCGTCTGGTGCATGGTGATCCCCTTCGTCCGCTGGCTGGGGTCCACGTCGCGGACCCGCCGGGGGTAGGTCCATCAGCCTGGGGGACGGAGGCCGGCTGATGCCCCTACCCGGGGCGGGATCATCAGCCTGGGGGACGGAGACCGGCTGATGCCCCTACCCGGGGCGGGACCATCAGCCCGGGGGACGGAGGCCGGCTGATGCCCCTACCGGGGGCGGGATCATCAGCCTGGGGGACGGAGGCCGGTCGATGCCCTTACCCCCGGTAGGGTCGGCGCATGGAGCGACGCATCTTCGGGATCGAGACCGAGTATGGCGTGACCGCGACCTCCGAGGGGCAGCGGCGCCTGACCCCCGACGAGGTGTCGCGCTACATGTTCCGCTCCGTCGTCGCCTGGAGCCGCAGCTCCAACGCCTTCCTCGCCAACGGGTCCCGGCTCTACCTCGACGTCGGGTCCCACCCGGAGTACGCCACCGCCGAGTGCGACTCCCTGCTCGACCTCGTCGCCCAGGACAAGGCCGGCGAGCGCATCGTCCAGGGCCTCGCCGACGACGCCCAGCTGCGCATGGCCCAGGACGAGATCGTCGGGGACGTCTACGTCTTCAAGAACAACGTCGACTCCTCCGGGAGCTCCTACGGCTGCCACGAGAACTTCCTCGTGCACCGCGCCACCGACCTGCGCACCGTCACCGACACGCTCGTGCCCTTCCTCGTCAGCCGCCAGATCACTTGCGGCGCAGGCAAGCTCGTCGTCGACCCGCAGGGCCGCCCGACCTACTGCGTCAGCCAGCGCGCCGACCACATGTGGGAGGGCGTGTCCTCCGCCACGACGCGCTCGCGACCGATCATCAACTCCCGTGACGAGCCGCACGCCGACGCCGAGAAGTTCCGCCGCCTGCACGTCATCGTCGGGGACTCGACGATGTCGGAGACGACGATGCTGCTCAAGGTCGGGTCCGCCGACCTCGTGCTGCGGATGATCGAGGAGGGCGTCCCGCTGCCCGACCTCACCCTCGCGAGCACCACGGCCGCCATACGCACCATGAGCACCGACCCGACCGGCCGCGCCGAGGTCGACCTCGCCGCCGGGGGCACCACCAGCGCCCTCGCGGCGCAGAGCGCCTACCTCGGGGCCGCCCGACGCTTCGTCGACGAGGGCGGCAGCGACGACCCGGTGCACCAGCGCGTCCTCGACCTGTGGGAGCGGGTGCTGTCCGCCGTCGACTCGGGCCGCCTGGACGAGGTCGGCACCGAGATCGACTGGGTCATCAAGCGGCGACTGATCGAGCAGTACTCCACCCGCGACGGTCTGCCGCTCGAGCACCCGCGCCTGCAGCAGATCGATCTCGCCTACCACGACCTGCACCCGCGGCGCGGGCTGTTCAACCTGCTGCAGGCCCGGGGGCTCGCCGCGCGAGTCACCACCGACGAGCAGATCCAGCAGGCGGTCACGACGCCCCCGCAGACGACCCGGGCCAAGCTGCGCGGCGACTTCATCGCGGCGGCACGGGAGGCGCGGCGCGACTACTCGGTCGACTGGGTGCACCTCAAGCTCAACGACGGCAACCAGCGCACCATCTTGTGCAAGGACCCGCTCGCCTACGAGGACCCGCGCGTCGAGCGGCTGGTCGCGAGCCTCGGGGAGCACCCGGCCCCGGCCGGGCCCTGACCCGAGGACCCGACGACGCGACGACCCACCGAGCCGACGAGCCGGGCCCGACAGCGCTGCCACAGGATCGCCCGTTAGGGTGGCACGAGCTCACACGACCCACCCCCGAGCGAAAGACCCCTCTCTTGCGCCTGCGTACCAGCTCTGCCCTCGCCCTCGCCGCCGTCCCGGCCATCGCGCTCAGCGCGTGCGGGAGCGGCGGGGCCACCACCACCTCGTCGACGACGACCACCGCGAGCCCGAGCGCCTCGGCGTCGGCGAGCACGGCGTCCGCGCCGATCACCCCGGCGGCCAAGGGCGAGCTGGCGGGCATCACCGTCGGCGGCACTCCCGCCAAGCCGACGGTCAAGGTCGACAAGGCGCCGTTCACGACCAAGGAGACCACCGCCAAGGTCGTCACCCAGGGCATGGGGCAGGTCGTCAACAAGACCGACATGGTCGTGGCCAACGCGTTGTTCGTGTCGGGCAAGACGGGCAAGACCCTCGAGGACACCTTCGCCGCCAACCAGCCGCAGCAGATCCCGGTCAACCAGTGGATCCCTGGCGTGGCCAAGGGCATGCTCGGTCAGAAGGTCGGCAGCCGCATGCTCGTGGCCATGGCCCCCGCCGACGCCGCGGCGCTCATCGCCCAGGGCAACCCGCAGTCCGGCATCACCGCGGACGAGACGCTGGTCGCCTACGTCGAGATCCAGAAGGTCGGCTTCAAGGGCGAGCCCTGCAAGGTCGTCACGAGCAAGGAGGGGCTGCCCGAGATCACGGCCGCCGACGGCAAGGCCGCCACGATGAAGCCCACCACCGCCGCCGCCCCCAAGCAGGCCACGGCCTACGTCCTCAAGGAGGGCACCGGCCCCGTCGTCAACGCCGGTCAGACGCTGTCCTCGCACTACACCGGCATGCTGTGGACCAACGGCACGAAGTTCGACTCGAGCTATGACCACGGCAAGGAGCCCACGCCCTTCCCGATCGGCGTCGGCCAGGTCATCCCCGCCTGGGACAAGTGCCTGACCGGCCAGAAGGTCGGCAGCCGTGTCCTGGTCGTCGCCCCGCCCGCCGAGGCGTACGGCGCCAAGGCGCAGGACAAGATCCCGGCCAACTCGACGCTCGTCTTCGTCGTCGACCTCGTCAAGGCTCAGTAGCCCCACCGTGGGGTCGCCGCCCGTGCGGCGGCCCCACGCTCGTCATACGACCCCACCCCCAGGAGGACACCGTGCCCTTTGACCCGACCACCACCAAGCCCGAGATCGACTTCCCCGGCGACCAGCCGCCCGCCGACCTCGTGATCGAGGACGTCTGGGAGGGTGACGGTGCCGAGGCCAAGCCCGGCAACGTCGTCAGCACCCACTACGTCGGCGTCGCCTACTCCACCGGCGAGGAGTTCGACGCCTCGTGGAACCGCGGCGCGCCCCTGGACTTCCAGGTCGGCGTCGGCCAGGTCATCCAGGGATGGGACCAGGGGCTGCTCGGGATGCGTGAGGGTGGCCGGCGCAAGCTGACCATCCCGTCGCACCTCGCGTATGGCGATCGCGGCGCCGGCGGCGTCATCAAGCCCGGCGAGGCCCTGATCTTCGTCGTGGACCTGGTCGCGGTCCGCTAGCTCGCCGCGCCCCCAGCGCCACCCGAGATCGGGAGGGCTTGGTCCAAGGATGGTGGACCAAGCCCTCCCGATCTTTGGGGTTGTGGGTGGGGGCGGCGCAGCCGTGAGCGGCTCAGGACCGGGAGGCCCAGCCCTGCAGCGCGGCGATGATCCGCGGGCGCAGGTCGGCCGGGGCCACGACCTCGTCCACCGAGCCGACCTCGACGGCGCGGTGGATGCTGTGCACCCGGTCGAACTCCGCGGCGACCTCGCCGAGCTTCTCGGCGCGGACGTCACGGCGCGTCTCGAGCAGCTGGGCGGCCAGGTCGGCGTGCTCCTCGCCGGTCGCCGTGGCCAGGCGCTGCTCGAGCTCGGCCACGCGCGGGTCCTTGGCGGCGCGGGCGTCCACGTCACGGCTGAACACCACGGCCGCGGCCGGAGCACCACCGAGCACCGACGCGTAGGACCCCTCGACGGCCAGGACCCGCATCTGCGGGTTGAGCGCCTTGGAGAACACGACGAACGCGCCGCCGTGGTAGCGGGAGATCACGCAGAAGACGATCGGGCCGTCGAAGTTGACGATGGCGCGACCGATCTCGGCGCCGTACTCGAGCTGCAGGTTGCGCAGGGACTCCGGCGAGCCGTCGAAGCCCGAGAGGTTGGCCAGGACGACCACGGGTCGGTTGCCGCTGGCGCCGTTGATGGCCCGGGCGACCTTCTTGGAGGACCGTGGGAACAACGTGCCGGCGGTGTAGGTGTCGGGGCCGTCGGTGGGAGGGAAGCCGCGGCGCGGCACCGACTTGGACTCGATCCCCACGAGGCAGACCGGGATCCCGCCAAGACGGGCGTCGTAGACCACGGAGGTCTCCGCGTCCGCCATACCGGCCCACCGCTCGAGCGTCGCGTGGTCCTGGTCGGCGACGGCCGCCATCACCGTGCGGATGTCGAAGGGCTTCTTGCGGTCCGGGTTGGTCGCGGCGGAGAAGATGTCGCCGACCGTGGTGAAGCCCGAGTCGACGGGGTCGTGCGGGTGGGTCGTGATGTCGCGGTCGACCGGGTCGGTGGTGGCGGCGACGCGCGGGCCGCTCTCGCCCGGCGCGACGTAGGCGTGGTCGTAGTGCGTCATGAGGATGCGGAGCGCACCCGCGAGGTCGGGCGCCCAGTACTGCGCCTGCCCGTTGGGGCCCATGATCCGGTCGTAGCCGCCGATGCCGTAGTTGTCCTCGGCCGAGACGCCGCCGGAGAAGTCCAGGGACTGCTTGCCGGTCAGCACCATCGCGCTGTCCGGGGTCATGACGAGGATGCCCTTGGTGTGCATCAGCATGGTCGCCTCGGCGTTCCAGTACGGCTGTGCCCCGACGTTGATGCCGGCCACGACGACGTTGATCTCCCCGCCGGCCTGCGTGAACTCGACGATCCGCTTGAGCGCGCGGGCGACCCAGTCCATGTTTTCCGTGCCGGAGTCCATCGAGATGCGGGCGCCCGCGGACAGGGCGAACCACTCGACGGGCACCCCCATCGACTCGGCCAGGTCGAGCGCGGCGATGATGCGCGTGCACTCGGCCTCGGAGACCGCACCGAGTGCTCGCAGCGGGTCGCCGCACAGCAGGACCCGCTTGACCCCCTCGGGGTGGCGCGTGGTGGGTGTCGAGATGACGCCGACGATGATGCCCGCGCGGTTGAGGCCGTAGGGACGGTCGACGGGCACGAGCGCACCGGACTCGTCGAGGTCGTGCTCGGTCGCCGTCCCGCCGGGGCCGGCGATGAGTGACTGCAGCTCGTAGGGGTAGGCCATGCCCCGGCGGCGGGCGGTGACCACCTTGCGCGCGTAGTCGTCGAGCGGGCGGAGCCGCTCCTGCGGCGGCCCCTCGATGGAGGTGACGACCCCCGAACCGGGCTGGTAGGAGAACCGCGCCGCTATGGGCACGGTCTCGCCGTCACCTCCGGGCACGGCCACCGATCCCTCGAGCAGCACCTCCTCCACACCGGCGCCGGCAGTCATCGGCGCGATGGTGCGCTTGAGGGTGGTGAGCTCCTCGACGTCGCCCTCGATCGTCGGCCAGACGTGGACCCACACGTGGTTCATGTCCAGCCGCGCGCCGGCCGCGCCGCCGCTGGTGCGGGCCCGGCGGATGGCGTCGAGGCAGCCGGCGATAGCCCGCTCGACGTGCGGGAGCCCGACGACCCGGCCCTGCTCGTCGCGGACCACGGCCAGCTGACGCACCTGCGCCATGGCCACGAGACGCACGTCCGTCTCGTTGCCCCGCGCGACGCAGCGATAGAGCAGTACGTCCTCGGGGGCCTCGAGCCGGGTCACGTCGAAGTCGGTGAGGCGCCACAGGTTGAGCCGTCGACCGACCATGGGGTGCACGCCACGGACCAGCTCGTCCTCGACGACCCGGTCGCCGGCGGCCCCCGGGCGGAAGGTCAGGTAGCGCACCGGCTCGGGCCCGTCGCTGCACACGCCCACCGCGACCCGGCGGACGCCGCCGCCGAGGTCGAGCTGCGACAGCCGCTGCACCAGCTCGGACGACAGCTGGTCGAGCGAGGCCGGCGCGTCGTCCCAGCGCAGGTAGAGGTCCACGACGCTCAGCCGCCCGGCGCCGGCCTCGGCGACCTCGGCGACCTCGGCGACCTCGGCGACGATGTCCTGCACGAGGTCCGACCCGGGTCGCAGGTCGTCGACCCGCCCGATCGTGGAGACCAGGTGGGTCGGCCGGTCGTCGATGGTGTAGTCGGCGACGACGAGCGGTCGCCCGTCGATGCGGATCTCGCGGAAGTCGCGCATGTCGTGGCCGCGGTAGTGCCGCTGCGCCAGCACGGTCAGCATGGGCTCGGAGGTCGGCAGCTCGGGACCGGCGAGGCGCCGGGCGAGGAACGAGGCGATCCGCTCGGGGATGCGCACCAGCGCGTCGATGTGCTCGTCGCGCTCCGGCCCCTCGGGCAGCTCGGCGATGCGGGCGATCTCGTCGCCGACGCCCCCGAGCACGCCCTGCCGCTCGGCGTCCACCAGCGGCTGGTCGAACCACCGGAACCGCACGCTGCGCGCCAGGTCGCCGACGACGGGGATGCGCAGCTGGGTGGCGCGCACGAGGTGGTCCAGGGCGGCGCGGGCGCGGGTGTCGTCAGGCGCCTCCGGCGCGGGGTCGGCGAGCCAGCGGCGCAGCAGCGAGGTCACGACCTGCAGGTCGGGGGCCGAGCGCTGCTGCGCGACGAAGACCCGGAAGACCGCCTGCTCGAGCTCGTCGTCGTGCTCCAGGTCGGCGACGCCGTAGCGACGCAGCACGGCCCCCAGCCGCTCCTGGAAGTCGTCCGGCAGGGCGGCGCGGACGGGGTCGAGGCTCTGGAGGTAGGTGTGGAAGTGCTCGCGGGGGCTGTGGATGCGGTTCTCGAGGTGGAGGTCGTCGCCCGCGGGGCGGTTGCGGGACAGCTCCGCGAGGTCGGCGAAGGCCTCGAGCAGCTCCACCTCCGCGGCGACGGCGCTCTCCCCACGGCTCTCCCCGGGGGTCCGCCCGGGGGTCTGCCCGGGGCTCGCCTCTTCGTCGCGGACCGCGAGGTATGACGCCAGCACCCGCCCCTCGTCGCGGGCGTCCACGTCGTAGCCGAGGACCAGCGCGAGCAGGTCGGCGCGCAGCCGCGCCGCGCGGCGGTGCGGATCGGTGCCGCTGCCGGTGCCCTCGCCTGCGCCGTCGTCGTCGTCGGGCAGGTCGAGGGCGAGATCGAGACCCGGCTGCTGCTCGGCGGCGGCGTCCTCGCCGTCACCCACGGGCTCGAGCCGCACGAGCGGGGTGCCGGTCTCGACCTGGCTGCCGGCGGAGACGAGCAGCTCCTTGACGCGCGCGGCGAAGGGCGCGGGCAGGACGGTCTCCATCTTCATCGACTCGAGGACCAGCACGGGCGCCCCCGCGGCGACCTCGTCGCCCACGGCGAGCGGGGTGGCGACGACCAGCGCCGGGGTGGGGGAGCGCAGCACGCCGCCCTCGTCGAGGCTGATCCGGTGGGTGACGCCGTCGACCTCGACGAGCTGGATGGTGCCGTGGGAGGCGGTGATCAGCCGGTGCTCGCGGTCCCCGATGCGGAGGCGTCCGGCATACGCGTCGATCCGGTCCAGCGTCGCGTCGACGGTGCGCTCGTCCGTGGGGGAGGCCACGGTGACCCGGAAGCGGTGCGGGGCCACGCGGGAGACGGTCAGCGTGTAGGCGGTGCCGCGCAGGGTGAGCTCGACCTTGCGGCCAGGGGCGTGCTGCAGCTGCGGGCGGCCGCCGCGCGCCGTCTCGAGCAGCCGGGCCCGGGCGATGGCCTCGTCGGCCTCGTAGGCCTGGATCCCGGCCGCCACCAGGGCCACGCCGGCGTGGCGGTGGCTGCTGAGCCGGCCCTCGGCACGGACCCGGTCGATCCAGCCGGTGTCGGCGGTGCCGTCGATGACCTCGGGGGCATCGAGCAGCTCGAGCACGAAGCTCTTGTTGGTCGCGCCGCCCTCGATGACGACGGTCGTCTCCTGCATGGCGCGGCGCAGACGGGCGAGGGCCTCGTCGCGGTCGCGCCCGGAGGCGATGATCTTGGCGATCATCGAGTCGAAGTCGGCCGGGATCGTGTCGCCCTCGGCGACCCCCGTGTCGACCCGTATGCCGGGGCCCGCCGGCAGCTCGAGCAGCGCGATGCGGCCCGGTGACGGCGCGAAGTCGCGGTCGGGGTCCTCGGCGTTGAGCCGGGCCTCGACGGCGTGGCCGCTCTCGACGGGCCGCTCGCCCTCGAGCCGGCCGCCGGACGCGACGTGGATCTGCAGGCGCACGAGGTCGGTCGCGGTGGTGATCTCGGTGATCGAGTGCTCGACCTGCAGGCGGGTGTTGACCTCGAGGAAGGCGAAGAAGCGCTCGGTGGGGTGGTAGAGGAACTCGACGGTCCCGGCGCCGCAGTAGCCGACGGCGACGGCGAGGCGCTCGGCGCTGGCCTTGAGCTCGGCGACCTCGTCGGGGGAGAGGACGGGGGAGGCGGACTCCTCGATGACCTTCTGGTTGCGGCGCTGCACCGAGCAGTCGCGGACGCCGAGCGCCCACGCGGTGCCGTGGGCGTCGGCGATGACCTGCACCTCGACGTGGCGGGCGCCGGTGACGAGGCGCTCGAGGAAGACGACGCCGGAGCCGAAGGCCCGCGCCGCCTCGTCGCGGGTGCGCTCGTAGGCGTCGGCGAGCTCGGCGTCGGAGGACACCTTGCGGATGCCGCGACCGCCGCCGCCGGCCGTGGCCTTGAGCATGAGGGGGTAGCCGATCTCCCGCGCGGCCGCCGTCGCGTCCTCGAGGGTGTCGACGCCGCCGCGGCTCCAGGCCGCGACCGGCACACCGACCTCCTCGGCGATGAGCTTGGACCCGATCTTGTCGCCCAGCTTGCGCATCGCCTCGGGGCTCGGCCCGATGAAGGTCACGCCGATGCGGGCGCACAGGTCCGCGAACGCCGGGTCCTCGGCCACGAAGCCCCACCCGACCCAGGCCGCGTCCGCGCCCGTCTCGCGCAGGGCGCGCTCGAGCACCGCGTGGTCGAGGTAGGGCCGGTCGGCGGCGGGCCCGAGGTCGTAGGCCCGGTCCGCCTCGCGCACGAACATCGCCCGCCGCTCGCCCGTGGTGTGCAGCGCCACCGTCTCGACCCTCGGCTCGGCGGACCCGGGCCCGCGGGACGCGTTGAAGTCGCGGACCGCATGGATGAGGCGCATGGCGGCCTCGCCACGGTTGACGATGGCGATGCGGGTGAACATCAGACGGCTACCTCCGAGCGGCACGGTGTGGCCGAGGCCACGCGTTCTCCCGGAGGCTAGTCACTGCGGGGGGTTACTCGCGCGTCGGGATGCGCGCGGCGGCGTGGCGACCGGCTGCCGCGGCGGCCACGAAGGACGCCCGGTCTTCCTCGACGCCGCGCCCCATCGTGCTGAGCCGGACGGGTGATGTGGCCAGGGCCGCGTCGAGCCCGTCGGTCGGGACGTCCACCGGCGCGAGCCGGCCGCCCGAGCCCGCGCACAGCTCGTGCGCCTGGCGGCGCACCTCGCGTCCGATCCCGCTGTCCTCCAGCGGGATCGGCACCTGCGCGGGGACGAGCGCGACCCGGCCGTATGCCGTGAGGCTGTGATGACTGACCCCGCGATGACGGGGGCGGGGGTCAGCCTCGGACACGCGCAGCGAGGCCACCGCGAGCCCGCCGAGCGTGTGCGCGGCGTTGACGGCCTCGCCCGCGCTGGTGCCCGAGAAGCCCCACCGCGTGCCGGTCCCGAGGTTGCCCGGGCCCTGCGCGACGACGGCGACGTCGGCCCCGACGACGAGCCGCGCGGCGAGCAGCCCCGTGTGGACGGTGACGGCCTCCAGGTCCCCGCCGTAGGCCTGCCCGACCGTGATGCAGGACGCCAGCCACCCGGCCTCGCGCAGCCCCGCCACGGTGCGGCTGAACCGCGCGGGCAGGGCGCCGCCATCGGTCATCACGTAGGCGACCACCGCGTCGGGGCGGGCCGCGCGCAGCCCGGCGACGACCGCCGGCAGCGCCGAGTGCAGGTCGGCCGTCACCACGGGCATCCCGTCGATCGAGTCCGCCTCCGCGAGGACCGCGTGGTGCGGCGACTCCTGCTCGTCGACGCCCAGCACCATCGCCTGCAGCGGGGTGTAGCGCGCCTTGACGACGTGCCCGGGCCCCGCGGGCGGGTCTGCCGGTACACGGTCCGGGTCGGCGACCACCAGCGCGAGCCCGCCGGTGCCGAGGCCGCGCTCGAGCGCTGAGACGTTGACCAGGACCGTGTCGCCGACCTGGGGACGGCCCACGAGGTCGACGTAGGCGAGCGCCCGACACGCGGTGCCAGGCCCGGCACCACGAGCCGCCTCCTCGAACACAGTTACGGCATACTCGACTGCGCCGGGCCACTCGGCCCGGACGGCGTCGACTCGGGCGCTGCGCCAGCGGATCACGGCGCCACCCTAGTGGCCGGGCCGGTGGCCGGACGATCGAAGGGAGGGGCACGACGTGGCTCCTGCGCGCACCCCCGTCAGCGCGGCCAAGACCGAGCGGCTGCTCAACCTCGTCATCTGCCTGCTCTACACGCGGCGCCCGCTGCCCAAGTCCAAGATCCGCGAGGCCGTCCCGCAGTACGGCTCGGCGCTGTCCGAGGACGCCTTCAACCGGATGTTCGAGCGCGACAAGGACGAGCTGCGCGAGCTGGGGATCCCGCTCGTGACCGAGGACATCGACCCGCTCTTCGACGACGAGGAGGGCTACCGCATCGACCGGCGCGAGTACGCCCTGCCCGAGGTCGCCTTCGAGCCCGACGAGATCGCGGTGCTCGGGCTCGCGAGCCGCACGTGGGCGCAGGCCTCGCTGGCGGGGCCCGCCGCCCGGGCGCTGCGCAAGCTCGAGGCCGCGGGCGTCGAGCGTGACGACTCCTCGGTGATCGGGCTCGAGCCGCGCGTCCGCACCGCCGAGCCGGCCTTCGCCCGCGCCAAGGACGCCGTGCTGCACCGCCGCCCGATCCGGTTCGACTACCGCCGCTCCGGCACCGGGGCGCTGACCACCCGCCACGTGCAGCCGTGGGGGATCGCGGCGTGGCACGGCCGGTGGTACCTCACGGGCTACGACACCGACCGGGAGGCCCCCCGCGTCTTTCGCCTCGGCCGGGTCGAGGGGCCCATCGCCTGGGCCGGCCGCGCCGGGTCGTATGCCGTGCCCGCCGACCACGACCCCCTCGCGTCCATCCGGGCCCAGGCCTCCGAGCGCCCCGCGGTCACGGCCACGCTGCGCGTGCGCGCGGGCGCGGGTCACTCGCTGCGCCGCCGCGCCGGGGCGACCCGCACCGGGGTGGCCGACGGGTGGGACGAGGTCGACCTGCCCTGCGGCGACACCGAGCGCCTCGCCGACGAGCTCGCGGGCTATGCGGCGGACGTCGAGGCGGTGGCGCCCGCCGAGCTGCGCGAGGCCGTCATACGTCGACTAACCGGAGCGCTGGAGGCGAGCCGATGAGCCCGAGGAAGTCCGGTCGGTCCGGCGCCGACCCCCGCGACGGCCGTGACAGCGTGGACATGAACGAGTCCGCCACGGTCCGGCTCGACCGCCTGCTGACGATGGTGCCCTGGCTGCTGACCCACCAGGGCGTCGAGATCGACGTCGCGGCAGCGGAGTTCGGCGTGTCCAGGGCCCAGATCGAGGCCGACCTCGCGCTGCTGTTCCTGTGCGGCACGCCCGGCGGTTACCACGACGACCTCATCGACGCGCAGTGGGAGGGCGGGCAGGTCTACGTCTCCAACGCCGACACGATCGCCCGCCCGTTGCGGCTCGGGGTCGACGAGGCGCTGTCCCTGATGGTGGGGCTGCGGGCCCTGGCGGCCGTGCCGGGGCTGGGGGAGCGCGACGCCGTCGACCGGGCCCTCGCCAAGCTCGAGGCGGCCACCAGCGAGGTGTCCGGCGTCAGCGCGCAGGCCGACCGGATCAGTGTGGACATGGGCGTCGAGGCCGAGGGCGGCGGCGCGGACGGCGAGCGCCTCGAGGGGCAGCTCGCGGCGTTGCGCCGGGCCCTCGCCTCGCACCGCCGGGTGCACCTCAGCTACGTCGTGCCGAGCCGCGACGAGACCACCGAGCGCGACGTCGACCCCATGCGCCTGGTCAACGTCGACGGGCCGTGGTACCTCGAGGCCTGGTGCCACCGCGCCCAGGACGTCCGACTCTTTCGCCTCGACCGGATCGCCGACCTGCAGGTCCTCGACGTCGACGGCACCCCGCCCGCCGACGCCCGCCCCCGCGACCTCGACAACGGGATCTTCCGCCCCGACGAGCTCTCGCTGCGCGTCGTGCTGGACCTCGAGCAGCAGGCCCGCTGGGTGCGCGACTACTACCCGTGCGAGTCGATGGAGGAGCGCGACGGCGGCGGGCTGCGCGTGACCATCGCGACCAGCGACACCGCGTGGCTGCGACGGCTCCTGCTGCGCCTCGGGGGTGCCGCGCGCGTGGTCTCGCCGCAGGGGCTGCGGGCCGAGGTGCGGTCGGCGGCCGAGCTGGCCCTCGCGCACTACCGCTGACCGGACGGCGCTCGTCGCCCCGCCGTCACCTGGCGTTCACCGGCATACCGTGCCTTCCGGGTCGACGGCCGTAGGATGACGCACCAGGACCCCTCGTCCCTCGTAGGCAGACCCACTGGAAGGCTGGTCGACCCCGATGCCCCGCAACCTGTTCGAGCCCTGGCACCTGATCATCCTCATCCTGGTCATCGTCATCGTCTTCGGGTGGAAGCGCCTGCCGGACGCCGCGCGGAGCCTGGGGCGGTCGATGCGGATCTTCAAGTCCGAGGTGTCGGAGATGAAGCACGACGGCGAGCGTCAGGACGGCGCGGCGGGCCTGTCCGACCTCGACGAGCCGCACCGCACCACCACGACGACCCGCACCACGCAGACGACCCAGCCGGTCCCGCCCGCGCAGGGTGCCTCGTCCGCCACCTCCGGCGACGAGTACGTCGTGATCGACGGCGTGCGCTACCGGCGCGAGCCCGGCGACTCCGCCCCCCGCGCCTGAGCCGGGCGGTCGCCCACCGCATGGCCCGCCAGCAGTCGACGCGTCCCGGCCTGCGCCGCCGGGCACGCAACCCCGAGGGGAGGATGTCCCTCGGGGACCACCTGCGCGAGTTCCGCAACCGCGTCCTGATCGCGGCGGCAGCGGTCGTGCTCGCCTCGATCATCGGCTGGATCTACTACGACCCGCTGGTGTTCCGCCTGCAGGAGCCGCTGCGGCTCAGTGCCGCCGCGCGCCGCGCCAACGTCATCCTGTCCTTCCCCGACATCACCGGCGCCTTCTCCCTCAAGCTCAAGGTCGCGGTCTTCGTCGGCACCATCGTGGCGAGCCCGGTGTGGCTGTGGCAGATCTGGGCCTTCATCGTCCCGGGGCTGCACAAGCGCGAGAAGCGCACGGCCCTGGCCTTCATCACCGCCGCCGTCCCGCTCTTCCTGCTCGGCTGCTGGGGCGCGCTCTACGCCCTCCCCAAGGCCATCGAGGTCCTGCTCGACTTCACCCCCGTCGGCGCGTCCAACATCCTGCAGGCGGACTACTATCTCACCTGGGTGACCCGGTTCATCCTCAGCTTCGGCCTGGCCTTCCTGCTGCCGGTGCTGCTGGTCGCGCTCAACGTCATCCACGTCCTGCCCGCGCACATCATGCTCAAGGGCTGGCGGATCGCAGTGGTGCTGATCTTCACCTTCTCGGCGATGATGACGCCGACCCCGGACCCGTGGACGATGTTCGCCCTGGCCCTGCCGCTGTGCGGGCTGTACTTCGCGGCCTACGGGGTGGCGCGGGTCCTGGACTCCCGGCGCGCCCGGCGCGAGCCCGACTACAGCCACCTCGCCGACGACGAGGCCAGCCCGCTCTGACGTCGGGCGCCCGGCATACCAGGGTGTGTCCGTCCCGTCGCGTAGCCTGCAGGGCATGGCGCAGCACCCACATCTGGACACCTTCACCGCGAGCTTTCCGTTCGAGCTCGACGCGTTCCAGCTCGAGGCCTGCGCCGCCGTCGAGGACGGTCACGGGGTGCTCGTGGCCGCGCCCACCGGCGCCGGCAAGACGATCGTGGGAGAGTTCGGCGTCCACCTGGCGCTGGCCACGGGACGCAAGGCCTTCTACACCACTCCCATCAAGGCGCTGTCCAACCAGAAGTACCACGACCTCGTCGCCCGTCACGGCGCCGACCGGGTCGGCCTGCTCACGGGCGACTCGTCCGTCAACGGCGAGGCCCCCGTGGTCGTCATGACCACCGAGGTCCTGCGCAACATGCTGTATGCCGGGAGCACCTCGCTGCACGACCTCGGCGTCGTCGTCATGGACGAGGTCCACTACCTCGCCGACCGGTTCCGCGGCGCCGTGTGGGAGGAGGTCATCATCCACCTGCCCCAGCCGGTGCAGGTGATCTCGCTGTCGGCGACCGTGTCCAACGCCGAGGAGTTCGGTGCCTGGCTGGGGACCGTCCGCGGCGACACCGCCGTCGTCGTGTCCGAGCACCGACCGGTGCCGCTGTGGCAGCACATGATGGTCGGACGCGAGCTGTTCGACCTGTTCGTCGACGACGGCGGCGCCATCCTCGGCAAGGACCGCGACTCCCACAACCGGATCACCGACGAGATCGTCAAGGTCAACCCCGACCTCGTGCAGCGGTTGCAGTCCCTGGAGCGCGCGTCCTACGCCGCCGGGCGAGGGATGCGCAGCACCAGCCGGGCCAACGACCCCTGGGGCTCGCGCGGTCGCGGGCGCGGTCGCGGGGGCGCCGACTCGGGCCGACCCCGCGGGGGTGGGCCGCACGGCCCGTCGGGTGGCGGCGGCGGGGGGACGGGTGGCGGCGCGGGCGCGGGTGGGCGGGGCAGCCGTCCCGGCGGCGCGGCCTCGCGGGCCGAGGTCATCGCGCGGCTCGACCGCGACGGGCTGCTGCCCGCGATCACCTTCATCTTCAGCCGAGCCGGGTGCGAGGGCGCGGTGGCCCAGCTGCTCGCGCAGGACGTCCGGCTCGTGCCGCCCGAGGAGGGACGGCGCATCCGCCGCACCGTCGAGGAGCGCATCGCCGGGGTCGCCGACGAGGACCTCGGGATCTTGGGCTACCACGACTTCGTGGAGGCGCTCGGCCGGGGGTACGCCGCGCACCACGCGGGGATGCTCCCGACCTTCCGCGAGATCGTGGAGGAGCTGTTCACCGCCGGGCGGATCCGTGCCGTCTTTGCCACCGAGACGCTCGCGCTCGGCATCAACATGCCCGCCCGCACCGTGGTGCTCGAGAAGCTCGTGAAGTTCAACGGCGACGCGCACGTCGAGCTCTCCCCGGCGGAGTACACCCAGCTCACGGGGCGCGCCGGACGCCGCGGCATCGACGTCGAGGGGCACGCGGTGGTCGTCTGGTCGCGCGGCATCGACCCGCTGGCCGTGGGCGGCCTGGCGTCGACCCGCACGTACCCGCTCAACTCGTCCTTCCGCCCGACGTACAATATGGCGGTCAACCTGGTGGAGCGGGTCGGGCGCGCCGAGGCCCGCGACATCCTCGAGACGTCGTTCGCGCAGTTCCAGGCCGACCGCGCCGTCGTCGGACTCGCCACCCAGGTGCGCCGCAACGAGGAGGCCCTCGACGGCTACCGCGAGGCCATGACCTGCCACCTCGGGGACTTCGAGGAGTACTCCGCGCTGCGCGAGCAGATCCGCCAGCTCGAGAGGTCCATGGCCCGCGAGCGGTCCTCGTCGCGGCGCGCCGAGATCGAGCAGTCGCTGGCGGACCTGCAGCCCGGCGACGTCATCTCGCTGCGCGAGGGCCGTCACACCGGCATGGCGATCGTCGTCAACGCCAACACCGCGGGCCGCAACAACCCGCCGACGCCGCTCGTGATCAACGCCGACGGGCGGGCGCGACGACTGACGGTCCACGACGTCGACGCGCCCGTGCGTCCCGTCACGACCCTGCAGCTGCCCCGCAACTTCAACGCCCGCAACACCAAGATGCGCAAGGACCTCGCCTCGACGGTGCGGGCCAAGGTGCCCTACGAGCCGCCGCCGCGCGGCCGGGGGAAGCGGTCGGCAGGCGACGAGAGCGGCTCGGCATCCGCAGGGGAGCAGGCGGTCGCCTCGCTGCGGCAGCGGATGAAGGCCCACCCCTGCCACCAGTGCCCCGAGCGCGAGGACCACGCCCGCTGGGCCGAGCGCTACCACCGGCTCGAGCGTGAGACGCACGGGCTGCGGCGCAAGGTCTCCGGCCGCACCAACTCCGTGGCCCGGCAGTTCGACCAGATCTGCGACCTGCTGTCCGAGCTCGGCTATCTCGACGCCGCCGGGGAGGCGGTCACCCCGAGCGGTCAGATGCTGCGACGCCTCTACTCCGAGAAGGACCTCCTGGCCGCCGAGTGCCTCGCCCACGGTGTCTGGCAGCGGCTCGACGGGCCCTCGCTGGCCGCGGTCGTCTCCGCGCTGGTCTACGAGCCGCGGCGCGACGAGAGCGACCCCAACCCGCGCACCCCGGGCGCCGACGTCGCCGAGGCCTACCAGCAGATGGTGCGGCTGTGGGCCACGATCGCCGACCGAGAGGCCGCCGCGCACCTGCCCGAGACCGGCCAGCCGGACGGCGGCATGCTCTGGTCCGTCCACCGCTGGGCCTCGGGCCAGGCACTCGAGGTGTGCCTGCGCGACTCCGACATGGCGGCGGGCGACTTCGTGCGGCGGTGCAAGCAGGTGGTGGACCTGCTCGGCCAGGTCGCGACGTGCGCCCCCCAACCCGCCCTGGCCGCCACGGCCCGAGCGGCGATCGACCTGGTGATGCGCGGCGTCGTCGCCGCCGACCGCCTCGACTGACCTACCGGGGGTAAGGGCATCGACCGGCCTTCGTCCCCCAGGTCGATGAGCCCGCCGGGGGTAGGAGCATCGACCGGGCTTCGTCCGCCAGGTCGATGATCCCGCCGGGGGTAGGAGCATCGACCGGGCTTCGTCCGCGGCGTGGCACAGACCCGGGCCCACCGGACCTGCCTAGCCTGAGCACGTGACAGCCCCGAAGACGCCCGCGCCCCGCCGGCCGGCGCTCCGCCTCACCCCGCGTGGCAGGGTCGTCCTCGCGGTTCTCGGCCTCGTGGTCGTGCTCGCGCTCAGCCTGCTCATCCGCAGCTGCACCGCCAAGCCCGCCGGATCCGCCGCGCCCAGCATCACCACCCCGAGCGCCGGCACCCCGGGCACGCCGGCCACCACCACCGCCGCGTCCACGTCCGGCGCAACGAGCACACCTGCCGCCACCCGATCCTCACCGACCACCGCCTCGCCGAGCGGCGCCACCAGGTCGGGACCCCGGCAGGCCGAGGGCGGCGGCATACGACGCTCGGGAACCACGGGCGACGGCACCTGGACGGCGGCCCCGACCGCGGTCAAGCCCGCGCGGCAGACCCCCACCGTCCACCGGTATGCCGTCAAGGTCGAGCGGGGCACCGGCATCGACGCGGCGGCGGCGTCACGCGAGATCGCCGGAGTCCTCAACGACCCTCGCGGGTGGATCGGCTACCGGGGGGCATCGTTCGAGCTCGTGCCGGACGCCCATCAGGCCGAGTTCACGATCCATGTCGCGTCGCCCCCGACGACCAACCGCATGTGTCTGCCCCTGCAGACGTTGGGCCTGTGGAGCTGCCGTCACGGCGACGACGTGATCCTCAACTCCGACCGCTGGACCCTGCAGACGCCGTCCTTCACGGACGTCGCGGCCTACCGCGCGTATCTCGTCAACCACGAGGTGGGGCACTTCCTCGGCCACGGTCACCGGCAGTGCGGCGGCAAGGGGCAGGTCGCACCGGTCATGATGCAGCAGAGCAAGGGCCTGGCTGGCTGCACCCCGAACCCGTGGCCCACCGCTGGCGAGCTCA
This sequence comes from Arsenicicoccus cauae, assembly GCF_043162025.1. NCBI lineage: Bacteria > Bacillati > Actinomycetota > Actinomycetes > Micrococcales > Intrasporangiaceae > Arsenicicoccus > Arsenicicoccus cauae. The sequence goes on from NZ_CP171001.1 coordinate 2,587,877, forward strand.
GCGCACCCTGACGGATCGCGGGGTCAGATGATGTGCAGGGCCGACAGCACCCGGGTGAAGCTCGACGCCACGCCCAGCTCGTCCGCCACCGCCGACATCAGCCGCACGTCCGCCACCTCGGTCGGCAGCCGCAACGAGTCCAGCGTGACCCCCGGCAGTGGCGCGTCGTGGGCGACCCGCACGACGCGCGGCGCCACGTCGAGGTAGGCCGACGCCTCCTCGAGCCGGGCCCGGCGGGCTCCCCTGATGGCGGGGTCGCCACCGTCGACGGCGGCTCGGAGTGCGGGCAGGTCGCCATACTGCTGGATCAGGGCCGCGGCCGTCTTGTCGCCGATGCCCTGCACGCCCGGGAGACCGTCGCTGGTGTCGCCGCGCAGCACCGCCATGTCGGCATAGGCGGCGCCGGTCGCCACCCCGTGCTTGGCGGCGAGATAGGCCTGGTCGATCACGTCGGCGTCCCGCACGCCGCCACGCGCGGTGTAGACCACGCGCACCCCCGACTCGTCGTCGACGAGCTGGAAGAGGTCTCGGTCGCCGGTGACGACGTCGATGGGAAGCTGGCGACGGTGCCGGTGGACCAGTGTCCCGATGACGTCATCCGCCTCGTAGCCCGCCGCGCCGACTCGCGAGATCCCTATCGCCGCCAGGGAATCAATGATGACAGGCACCTGCGGGACCAAGGCCTCGGGGGTGGCCTCGGAGTCCGCGGACCCGGCAGCGAGGCGGTGGGTCTTGTAGGTCGGGATCGCCGCCACGCGGAAGGCCGGACGCCAGTCCTCGTCCCAGCACGCGGCGAGGTGAGTGGGGGCATGGGTCGTGACCAGCGTCGCCACCATGTCCAGGAAGCCCCGCACGGCGTTGGACGGCGGCGAGTCCGGGGTCTTGCGGCGATCCGGGACGCCGTAGAAGGCCCGGTAGTACAGCGACGCCGCGTCGAGCAGCATGAGACGAGAGCTCGCAGAGTAGGGAGGCGGCGTCATGGGCCCAGTCTGCCGGATGGCGGCGGACTCGGTGGCGCTCCCCTCCGGCCGGGACCGTGTGCGGCAGCTAGTGTTGCGGGATGGAGACTGTCGACCAGCAGATCGTCGCGCACCTGTCGCGGGACGGCCGCATGTCCTACACCGACCTCGGCAAGGCGACCGGCCTGTCCACGTCGGCCATCCACCAGCGGGTGCGGCGGCTGGAGGAACGCGGGGTCATCACCGGCTACCGCGCGACGATCGACCCGGACGCGGCGGGGCTGCCGCTCGCGGCCTACATCTCCATCGCGCCGCTCGACCCGACCGAGCCGGACGACATCCCCGACCGTCTGCGCGACGTCCCGGCCATCGAGGCGTGCCACTCGGTGGCGGGCGACATGTCCTACCTGCTCAAGGTGCGCGTCGCGACGCCGCACGAGCTGGAGGAGCTGATCGCGCTCGTGCGCTCCCGCGGCAACGTGTCGACGCGCACCACGGTGGTCCTGTCGACCTCCTGGGAGGGGCGGTCGGCGAGTGCAGGCCGTATGCCGGTCCGCGCTGCGGCCGATCCCGCGGCGGCTGCTCCCGCGGGAGCGGGGGCAGGCTCGGTCGAGGCCGACGGCGTCAGCGAGCGATCGGCGCCGTGACGGCAGCGGTCACCGCCACGAGGTCGGACGGCGCCAGCTCGAGGTCGACGCCGCGCCGTCCACCGCTGACCAGCACCGTCGCGTGCGCGGCGGCGGAGTCGTCGAGCACCGTGGGCAGTGCCCGCCTCTGACCGATGGGGCTGATCCCACCCACCACGTAGCCCGAGCTGCGTTCTGCTGCAGCCGGATCCGCCATCGTCGCGCGCTTGACGCCGAGCGCGTGGGCGATGGCCTTGAGGTCGAGCCGTCGGTCGACGGGGACGATGCCCACGGCGAGACCGGAGCCCGTGTCGACGAGTAGGGTCTTGAGGACGCGGGCCGGGTCGACGCCCAGGGCCTCGGCCGCCTCCAGCCCGAACGACGGCGCCGCCGGGTCGTGCTGGTAGGCCCGCACCTCATAGGGCACATCCGCCCGGTCCAGCGCGATGGTCGCGGGGGTGCCGGATGAGGCGTGCTTGCTGGCCATGGCCTCACTGTATGCCGCAGCCGCCCGCTGCCTCACGGGGCGGCAGGCGACGGGCGGGCGGCATACGGCCCGAAAACCCGCCGGGGGCGGGATCATGAGCCTGGCGAACGAACCCCGGCTGATGCCCCTGCCGGGGGCGGGATCATCAGCCTGGCGAACGAACCCCGGCTGATGCCCTTACCCACGGTAGGTGTGGATGTCGGAGGGGTGCGTGGCCAGCGGCGTGACCTCGACCGTCATGTACGCGAACAGCGGGAGGTTCCACAGGATCTCGTGGAGCCGCTCGTTGCTCTCGACGTCGAAGACCGAGATGTTGGAGTACTGGCCAGCACACCGCCAGATGTGCCGCCACTCACCACCGCGCTGCAGGTCCTGGGAGTACGCCTTCTCGCGGGCGAGGGTGGCGTCCCGCTCGGCCGGATCCAGGTCGTGGGGGATCGCGACGTCCATCTTCACGGCGTACAGCATGGTGTGCTCCTTGGTGCAGGTGGTGGGTGGTGGCAGGGTCGAGGCTGGCTCAGGCGCGGACGGGGTCGATCACGAAGTCGTAGTCCACGACCTTGCCCTGGCCGTCGGCGGCCGGCCTGGGGTCGAGCATGAGCTCGGGCTTGACGGACGTGGCGATGTCGTCCTCGTTGTGGGGGTCGCCGGGGAAGTAGAGCTGCGCGGTGAGCAGCTCGTGGTCGGGCGCCGAGACCTTGAGGTGCATGTGGGCGGGGCGCCAGGCGTGCCAGCCCGCGGCGGCGATCAGCTTGCCGCAGGCGCCGTCGGTGGGGATCTGGTAGGGAGCGGGGATGATCGAGTGGATCTCGAAGCGGCCCTCGTCGTCGGTGGTGAAGGTGCCTCGGAGGTTCCACTCGGGCAGGCCGGGAGCATACTGGCTGTAGTAGCCGCCCGCGTCCGCGTGCCACAGCTCGACCTTGGCGTGGGGGAGGGCGGAGCCGTCGGTGGTGCGCACCTGACCTTGGAAGGTCAGGGCCTCGCCGGGCTCGTCGTCGCGCATCGGGATGGTGCCGTGCGAGCCCTGCTCCGGGGAGTCCGGGACGTAGTACGGACCCTCGATGGAGCCCTTGTTGCCCTGGCGGTGATCGGTGTTGACGTCCTCGACGACGTGCTCGAACCACACGTCGAGAAAGAGCGGCCACTCGCCGTCCTCGCCGACCTGGATCAGCCAGGACTTGAGGACGTCGTACTCCTCGTAGGTGAGGCGGTGCTTGCGGATGACCTCGTGGAGGGCCTCGATGGCCTCGGTGGCGATCGCGTCGACGCGCTCCTGCGGCACCTCGAGGGTGCGCTGCTTCTTGCGGAAGGCGGCGGTGGCGTTGGCGCCGGAGTCGGCGGCGCGCGCCTCGAGCGTGGTCGGGGTGGGCTGGGTGGTGTCGGTGCTCATGATCTCTCCTTGGGGTGGCATCGGTGCCACCGGTCTGTGGTGTGCGGTGCGGGTCGTGCTGGCGGGTGGCGGCGGGGCGGTGGTGCCGTGCGGTCAGAGGCCGTATGGCGCCCCGCCGTCAGAGGTCGACGCGGTAGTGCTGGAGCTTGTCCTCGTCGACGGTGACCCCGATGCCGGGGCGGCCGCTGACGGCGAGGGTGCCGTCGTGGATCTGCAGGGGCTCGGCGAGCAGGTCGTCGCTCATGTCGAGGAAGTTGGACAGCTCGCCCGCGCGGCGGGTCGTCGCGTCGTAGGCCGAGCCGAAGGCGACCGCGCACGCGGTGCCCAGCTGCCCGTCGATCTGGTTGCCGATCACGACCTCGACCCCGAGGCCCTGGCACTGGTGCAGGACGCGGCGGGAGTCGGTGAAGCCGGTACGGGCGGTCTTGATGCTGATGGCGTTCGCGGAGCCGCCGAGCAGCTCGCGCGTCACCTCTCCGGGGGTGGTGGCGCTCTCGTCGGCGACGGTGGGGATGGTGGTGCGGGACGCCAGCCAGCGGCGACCGAGCACGTCGTCGGCGGGGCACAGCTCCTCGGCCAGGGTGAGGTCGAGGTCGGCCATCGCGTCCAGGGCGCGGGCGGCCTCGGACGGGGTCCATCCGCGGTTGCCGTCGACGTAGAGCTCCACCGCGTCGCCGAAGTGCTTGCGCAGGGCCCGGCACACGTCGACGTCCAGGCGGAAGGGGCGACGCCCGACCTTGACCTTGAAGGTCGTGATGCCGTACGTCGAGCGCATGCGCTCGGCCTCGTCGACCATGGCCGCCGGGTCGGCGAAGCCCAGCATATGACTCACCCGCATGCGGTCGGCGTAGCCGCCGAGCAGCTCGGTGACCGGGCGCCCGAAGGCCTGGCCCACGACGTCCCACAGGGCCATGTCCAGGGCTGCCTTGGCCGTGGGGTTGCCGACGGTCCGGCGCAGCCGGGCGTGGATCCGCTCGCGGTGCAGCGCGTCGGTCCCGACGACGGCCGGGGCAAAGATCTGGGAGATGACGGCGACGATCGAGGCCTGGGTCTCGCCATACGTGAACGGACGAGATGGAGCCTCGGCCACGCCCACGAGGCCGCCCGCGGTGCGCACCCGGACGAGCACGTGCTCGGCGACGCTCACCGACCCGCTGGCAAAGGCCAGGGGCTTGCGGTAGGGGATGGCGAAGGGAATGGTCTCGACCTCGGTGATGGTGAGGTCGGCGCTGCTGGCGCCGGGCGCAGTGGACGCAGTGGCCGGGAGGGCGGTCATCGGGGGTCCTTCCGATCGGGGGCGGCCTGCAGGAGGTCGTGCTCCTCGAGGGTCTGCACGAAGGCCTCCACCAGGGGGTTGGGCTGGTCGGCGCGCCACGCGAGCGCCAGGTCGACGGTCGCGGTGCCGGGCAGGTCGGCAAAGGTCACGCCCTCCAGGCCGGAGGCGCGGGTCGAGGCCGGGACCAGGGCGATGCCGAGGCCGCCGGCCACGAGGGACAGCAGGGTCGACATCTCGGTGACCTCGTGCTCGATGGTGGGGTAGAAGCCGGCGTCCAGGCAGGTGCGGACCACGGCGTCGGTCACCACGGAGCGTGCGCTCGGCGCCAGGACGACGAAGGACTCCTCGACCAGGGCGTCGACGGTGACCTCCGGGTCGTCGACGAGGCGGTGGCCCGACGGCAGAGCGAGCACGAGGGGCTCGCGGGCGACCAGGCGAGTGGTCAGGCGGTCGTCGCGGACGGGCAGGCGCAGGACACCGACGTCGATGCGACCCGCGTCGAGGTCGTGCACCTGCTGCGGCGTGAGGCGGTCGGTCTGGAGCTGCAGGCCGACCCCCGGCATACGGGCCTTGACCAGGGCAGCCATGCGGGGGAGGTAGCCGTAGGTCGCCGACCCGGTCAGCGCGATCCGCAGGACCCCCACCTGGCCGCGGGCGATGCGGCGGGTGCGCTCCACGGTGTCGTCGAGCGCCGCGAGGATGCGCCGGGCGTCGGCCACGAAGACCTCGCCGGCCGGCGTCAGCGCGACGGTGCGGGTGGTCCGCTCGAACAGCTCGACCTGGAGCTCGTCCTCGAGCTGGCGGACGGCCTGGGACAGCGGCGGCTGGGAGATGTGCAGCGAGCGCGCGGCGCGGCCGAAGTGACGTTGCTCGGCCACGGCGACGACGTAGCGCAGGTGACGCAGCTCCATCGGTGACCTCCTCGTCGGTGAGGGCAGTGCGTTCGCTCCCTCGCCACGGTAGGGCGGCCCGATTGATCTACACAAATACCCGTTCACGCCTCATTGATAGGCCGCAGGTTTCAATAGCACCCTGGGTCAACCCTGAGCAGATGACCGGGGCGAGGCCCCCGGACAACGGCGGCAGTGGTGGAACGCCCCGAGGAGGGCGTCTACCCCGCGAACCGGGCGATCTCCACCGGCGAGGAGCTGTTCGAGCTCGAGATGAAGCACTTCTTCGAGGGCGGCTGGATCTACCTCGCCCACGACTCGCAGGTGGCCAACCCCGGCGACTACTTCACTACCTACAGGGGTAGGGGAGGAGGGGACAGGGGTAGGAGGGGCGCTCAGACCAAGGAGGCGGTGCGCGAGGCCGCCGCGGCAGCGAGCTCCGCGGCGTGCGCAGCGGCCACGGCACCCTCGTCGCGCTGCTCGCGCCACCAGCGCTGCCCGCTCTCGGGGAGGGTGTAGATCGGGTCGTAGTAGGCGTAGTCCGTGCTGGTGACGTCGACCTCCTCGCCCTCGATCGACGTGCGGTAGTTCTTGCGCCACAAGGAGATCCCGCGCTCGCGGTCGTACTCCTCGACCTGGTGCACCCACCGCTTGCCGACGAACGGCACGTCGCAGACGATGCGCGGCGTCGCGAAGCCGGGCAGGTATCCCATGACCGCGTGCTGCAGCTGCTGGGCCTCGGCGAGCGACAGCCGCCAGTGCTCGCTGAACGGGATCATGTCGCACATGTAGAAGTAGTAGGGGTTGATCGCCGCCTCGTCGCGCATCGTGAAGCACAGGTCGAGCAGGGCCTCGGGCGAGTCGTTGATGCCGCGCATCAGCACGCCCTGGTTGCGGATCGACCGCACCCCGGCCTCGTGCATCAGCCGGGTGGCGTGGGCCACCGAGGGCGTGAGGGACTGGGCGTTGTTGATGTGCGTGTGGACGGCGAGCCCGACGCCGCGGCAGGCGGCGGTCCACGACACCCGTCCGAGGCCCTCGACCACGTCGGGCGCCGACCAGTGCTGGGGCAGGCCCATGAGCGCCTTGGTGGCGAGGCGGATGTCGCGGATGTTGTCGATCTCCAGCAGGCGCATGAGGAAGGACTCGAGGTTCTTCCACGGCATGTTGGCGACGTCGCCGCCCGAGACCACGACGTCGCGGACCTGCGGGGACCCCTTGAGGTAGTCGATCATCGCGTCGAGCCGGTCGACGGGCTTGCCGGCGAGCTTGAGCTTGGTGACCTGCGCCGTGGAGTTGCCGACGAGGTCCATGCGCGTGCAGTGGCCGCAGTACTGCGGGCAGGTGGGCAGCAGCTCGGCGAGCACCTTGGTGGGGTAGCGGTGGGTGAGGCCCTCCGCCACCCACATGTCGGCCTCGTGCAGGGAGTCCCGCGAGGCGTGGGGGTGGCTCGCCCAGTCCGTGCGCCGGTCGGAGTACACCGGGAGCATGTAGCGGCGGACCGGGTCTGCGAGGAACGCGGCGCTGAACTCCGCTCCCGCCGCCGGCATGGGGGCGTCGACGGCCGGGACCATGGTGTTGAGCATCTGCGGCGGCACCAGCATCGACATGGTGGCCCGCTCGGCCTGGTCGCGCTCGAGGTCGGCGTAGACCTCCTCGGTGAGCAGGTCGCCCATGAGCTCACGCAGCTGCCGGACGTTCTTGACGCACCGGGTGCGCTGCCACTGGGCGCTCGCCCACTCCTTGTCGGTCACGTCGCGCCAGCCCGGCAGCCGCCTCCAGTCGGGCTCCACGAGCTCGCGCCGACGGTAGACGTATGGTTGCTCCATCGAACTCATGACCCCTACGGTAGCGGAGAGTTTGCGGCCTGCAACAGTATGGTCAACAGGTTTTGCACCATCACCCATCTCAGAGTGGAGAATCGGTATGCACAATGCGCACGTCACGCGTCCCCGCGCAGCTGCCGCCACGCCCCCTGCGACCGGCGCCTCGCCATTCGGCCTGCACCGGGTGATCCTCGGCCCCGGCGAGCGACCCGCACTGCCGCAGGCCGCCCGGCGGCTCGACGACCGGCCCGAGATCTGGCCCGACGAGGTCCGCGTGTGCGTGGAGACCCTCAACCTCGACGCCGCGAGCTATCGCCAGCTCCGGGGGTCGTATGCCGGGAGCGCCCTGCGCCAGGCGGTGCTCGACATCGTCGGCGAGCGCGGCAAGATGCAGAATCCCGTCACGGGGTCCGGCGGCATGCTGATCGGCACGGTGGACGAGGTCGGCCCAGAGAGCCCGCTCGGGCTGCGGCCGGGGGACCGCGTGGCCACCCTGGTGAGCCTGTCCCTGACGCCGCTGCGGATCACCGACGGGCTCGCCCGCTGGGACGGCGAGGACGAGCGGATCCCGGCCGAGGGCCACGCCATCCTCTTCGGCCGCTCGATCGCCGCGGTCCTGCCCGACGACCTCGACCCCGAGCTCGCGCTCATGGTCATGGACGTCTGCGGCGCCCCCGCGCTCGTGGACCGCGTGGTGCGGGAGCACCGGTCGCGCACGGGGGCGGCGCCGGACGTGCTCGTCCTCGGCGGCGCGGGCAAGTCGGGCTCCCTGTCGCTCGCCGCCGCACGCCGGGCCGGAGCAGCCCACCTCACCGCGGTCGTCCCCGTCCAGGTGGAGGCGGACCTGCTGTCGGGCACGACGCTCGCTGACGACGTCGTCCTGGCCGACGCGCGAGACCCCCTCGGGCTCCTCGATGCCGTCGAGACCGCCCACGGCCCGGCCGACGTCACGGTCGTGTGCGTGGACGTGCCGGGCTGCGAGCACCCGTCCATCCTCGTGACCCGCGACGGCGGGACGATCGTCTACTTCTCCATGGCCACCAGCTTCAGCGCCGCCGCGCTCGGCGCCGAGGGCCTGGCGGCCGACGTGCGCATGCTCGTGGGCAACGGCTACACCCCGGGGCACGCGGCCCTGGCGCTCGACCTGCTGAGGTCCGACCCGTCGGTGCGCGCGTTGTTCGAGGGGCGTCTGGCGCCCCGGGCACACTGACGCCATGCGACGACGCACCCTTTACCGCAACGGCCACGTCTACGTCCCCACCCGCGGCTTCCCCACAGCCATGCTGGTGGACGATACGCGGGTGCTCTGGGTCGGCGGCGAGGCCGACGCCGACGGCCAGGTGGACGAGGCCCACCGGGTGGTGGACCTGCACGGGTGCCTGGTGACGACGCCGTTCGTCGACCCGATCCACTTCGTGGCCGAGAGCGCCGAGTGGCGCTCGCTGACCCAGCTGACGGGGGCGCGCTCGCTGACCGAGGCGCTGGACCGGCTGGCGGCCGCCGCACGCACGTCGCAGGGCCCGGTGACGGGCTTCGGCTACGACGAGGGACGCTGGCCCGAGCAGCGCCCGCCGACGCCCGAGGAGCTGGCTCGCGCCGTGGAGGGACGACCGGCCGTCATCCTGCGGGCGGACAAGGGGGCCTGCGTCTGCTCCCCGGCGTTCACCGCCGGCGCCGCGCAGGTGGGGGTGGACACCCGCAGCCTGGCCGACATGACGCGCAGGCCGGGCCTCGGCGCGCTCCTCACGGGGGTCGTGGCGCAGCGGACGCCCGCCCAGCAGCAGGCGATCCTCGACGGCGCCCTGTCGGCCGCGGCGGCCCACGGCATCGGCTGCTTGCACGACCACATCTCCAGCCCGCGGCTCCTGGACGGCTTCACGACGACGCGCCCGCAGCTGCCGGGCCCGATCGTGCAGCGCTACCTGCGGCACGTCTGCCGCCCCGACGAGGACCCCGCCGTGCTCCTGCGGGAGCACGACCTGCACGGCTTCATGCTGCAGGTCGACGGGCCGGTCAACAGCCACCAGGCGGCCCTGCACGAGACCTACATCGACCTGCCGGGCCAGGTCGGCCCCGACCCGATGCCCGCCGAGACGATCGCCGAGCACCTCGTCGCCGCATCGCTCGCCGGGATCCGCACCAGCCTCGTCGCGATGGGGGACCGGGCGGCCGACGCCATGATCGACGGCATGCGCACCGCGGTGCGGACCGTGGGGCTGGACCGCTTCCGCTCGCTGCGCCACCGCACCATGACCCTGGCCCTGGCGGACCCGCGCGTGCTGGGCACGCTGATCGACCTCGGGGTGGTCGTGGTGCGCGTCCCCCAGGTGGACAGCCGTTGGGGAGGGCCGGAGGGGGACTTCACGCGGGCCCTCGGCACCGTCCGGGCGCGCGAGATGATGCGCTTCGGCTCGCTCGGCGTCGACGGCCTGCTCACCGCACTCGCCAGCACCTCGCCGTGGCTGGACCTCGACCCGTGGCAGACCCTGCGCTCCGCCCGCTGGCATCGGTTCGAGGAGGAGCGGGTCTCTGTGGGAGAGGCCTTCCGCGCCCACACGGTGGGCGGCTGGCACGCCTCCGGCCACGACACCCGCGGCTACCTCGGCGTCGGGCTCCCGGCCGACTTCGTGGTGTGGGAGGTGCCGCCGGGCGAGCTCGGCGAGGGCCCGCACTCCCAGCTCGAGACCCCCGGCCTGCCGCGGCTGCGCCCGGAGGCCCCCACCCCCCGAGCCCTGCTGACGGTCGTCGGCGGACGCACGATCCACGAGAGCGAAGGAGCTCTGCCATGACCCGCACACCCGCGCCGGGTGCCCGCGCCCACCTCGACCTGGACCCGCAGGTCGTACGTCGCGCGAGGAGCCTCGCCCGCCGGGCGGGACGCCCGGTCGTCCGCCTGGCGCAGGAGCACACCACGGTCTCGGTCGAGCGCGCCACGCTGCGCCTCGCGGGGCTGGCCGGCGCCGACCACGAGCGCGTCCCGTGGGTCAACCACCTGGTGGCGGGCGTGCGCGACCAGGTCGGGCTCGAGGGCGGGGTCACCACGCCGGTGCACGACGCCCTGGCGCGCGGCGAGGCCCCCGACCTGCTCACCCTGGCGCAGAAGGCCGCTGCGGGCGCCGTGACCTTCCGTGTGCCGGAGGGCAAGGACCGCACTGCCGCCCAGCGCCTCGCGAGACGTGCCGTCACCCAGGGGATGACGCGCATCGACCGCCAGCGCGCAGCCCGGGAGCGCCTGATCGCCAAGGTCGGCGACGCCCCCGCCCGCCCGTGGGTCTACCTCATCGTGGCGACCGGCGACATCTACGAGGACATGCCGCAGGCCCAGGCCGCGGCCCGCGGGGGCGCGGACGTCATCGCCGTCATCCGCTCGACCGGCCAGTCGCTGCTGGACTACGTCCCGGAGGGCGCAACCCGCGAGGGCTACGCCGGGACCTACGCGACGCAGGAGAACTTCCGCCTGATGCGGGCCGCCCTCGACGAGACCAGCAAGGAGCTGGGCCGCTACGTCCGGCTCACCAACTACGCCTCCGGGCTGTGCATGCCGGAGATCGCCACGCTGGCGGGCCTCGAGCGGCTGGACATGATGCTCAACGACTCGATGTACGGCATCCTCTTCCGCGACATCAACCCCATCCGCACCTTCGTCGACCAGCGCTTCTCCCGGCAGGTCCACGCCCGCGCCGGCATCATCATCAACACCGGCGAGGACAACTACCTGACGACCGCGGACGCCGTCGAGGCGGCGCACACGGTGACGGTCAGCCAGCTGCTCAACGAGTACTTCGCCAAGGAGGCCGGGCTCGAGGACTGGCAGCTCGGCCTCGGCCACGCCTTCGAGATCAACCCGGACCTGCCCGACTCGTTCCGCATGGAGCTGGCGCACGCCATGCTGGCCCGCGACCTGTTCCCCCGGGCGCCGCTCAAGTGGATGCCCCCCACCAAGCACATGACCGGTGACGTCTTCCGCGGCTACCTGCTCGACGGCTTCTTCAACCTCGTCGGGGGCCTCACCGACCAGGGGATCCTCTTGGTCGGGATGATGACCGAGGCGGTCGTCACGCCGTTCCTGTCCGACCGCGACCTGGCCCTGCAGAACGTCCGCTACGCCCTCGAGGCCGGGCGCGGCCTGCGCGAGGACTTCCGGCCGCCGCCCGACGGCTTCGTCCAGACCAGGGCCCGCCAGGTGCTCTCCGAGGCCGTGGACCTGCTCGACCGGATCGTCGACGACACCCTGCTGGACGCCATCGCCGACGGGACCTTCGGCCTCATGAAGCGGCCCGCCGACGCCGGCAAGGGTCTGGACGGCGTCATCCGCAAGGGCCCGGACTACGACAACCCCGCCATGACCCTGCTCGAGGAGGGTGCGACGCGATGAGCGAGATCATCAGGCCGTATGGCGACACCACCGGCGACGGCATGATCCAGGTGTCCTTCACGCTGCCGGTGCCGCACGACAAGCGCGCCGAGGGCGCGGCGCTGCAGCTCGCCGACAAGATGGGGATCAAGCCCGCCCTGCTGGTGCACGCCCGGGCGATCGGCCCGGACTTCACCTTCTTCGTCGTCTACGGCTCGGTCACCCACCTGGTGGACCTGCGGGACGTGCACGTGGTCGAGCGCGACTACCCGCTCCTGCCGGCCAAGGACGTCAACGCCGCCATCAAGCGACAGCTGCGCCGCCCGCTCGTCGTGGTCGGCGCCTGCATCGGCACCGACGCCCACACGGTCGGCATCGACGCGATCCTCAACATCAAGGGCTTCGCGGGCGAGAAGGGGCTGGAGTACTACTCCGAGATCACCGTGGTCAACCTCGGCGCCCAGGTCCTCGTGCCCGAGCTCGTCGAGCGGGCCCGCGCCGAGCAGGCCGACGCGGTCCTCGTGTCCCAGGTCGTCACCCAGCGGGACGCCCACATCACCAACACCCAGGAGATGTCGGCGGCCTTCCGCGAGGCCTATCCCGCAGGCACCGCACCGCTGCTCGTCGTCGGGGGACCCCGGTTCGACGAGTCCGCCGCCGCCGAGCTCGGCGTGGACCGGGTCTTCGGCAAGGGGACGACGCCCGGCGAGGTGGCGTCATACCTCGTCCACGCCATCTCCCACCGCCGCACCGCCGACCCCAGCACCGCCGACCCCAGCACCGCCGAGGAGCCAGCCCGATGACCATCCCAGCCACCCCGACCCTGCCGTCGTCTCCGCCCGAGGTCGGCGCCACCGTCGTCCACCGGCGCTACGTCCCCTACAGCCACGCGCACTACGCGGGCAACCTCGTCGACGGCGCCTACTCGCTGGCTGCGTTCGGCGACGTCGCGACCGAGATGTGCATCCGCACCGACGGCGACGAGGGCCTCTTCGCGTCCTACAGCGACGTGCAGTTCTGCGCGCCCGTGCGGGCGGGGGACTGCCTCGAGATCACCTGCACCCTGGTGCGGGTGGGCTCGCGGTCCCGCGAGATGGACTTCGCGGTCCGCGTCGTCGCCCGGGGCATGCCGGACCGAGGGGCGTCGGCCGCCGAGCTGCTGGACCCGCCCGTGGTCGCCACGACGGCTCGCGGAGTGGTCGTGGTGCCGGAGCGTCGCGACGTCTGACAGACGCGATCACCCTCGCCCAGGCTCAGATGGCGCACCGTCATCTGGTCCACTCGTTCGGCCGAACACGCGATCATCGTCCGGATCCTGGCGACACGCCGTAGTCACCCGACTTTTTTCGACGCAGGCTCAGGCCCCTGACCAGCGGTTCTCCCCATCGTCGCAGGTCAGAGGGTGTTTGACAGCGACTGTGGTTGAGGCTCTAGGTTGACGGAGGTTGTCCGACCACTGGAGTGGGGTCCGATTCGGGTCCCCCGTCGTGGACGGTGGTGATCACTCCCTGGGGAGCGCCCGATCGGGTGAATCCGGGTCATCGTCCGTGCTCGGCGGCGCCGCTCAGCGATCACCGCACCTCGGACAGCAGCACGACCCGCACGCCTAGTAGATAACGGCGCAGACCCGGCATCCGGTCGGGTCCGCGTCGGCCCCAACGGCCTGCGGGTCGTGCTGTGCCTCGTCCTGCGTCTCGCCCCCCTCCCACACACGGGGCTACCCGGCCGTACGGCTAGGGTGACGCCGTGCGTCGACTCCTCCTGGCCCTGCCGCTCGCGATCGGCGCCGGCCTGGCCCTGTGGCTGTCCTGGCCGGACCACGACCTGTGGTGGCTCGCGCCCCTCGGGATCGGCCTGCTCGCCGTGGCGGCGCACGGAGCCGGCGCCCGACGTGGTTTCCTCCTGGGCCTCGTGACCGGCCTCGCGGCCTACCTGCCCGCCCTGCACTGGTCGGGCATCTACGTCGGCGACCTGCCCTGGGTCGCGCTGTCCGTGCTGCAGGCGCTCTACGTCGGGATCACCGGCGCCCTCTGCGGGCTGCTGTCTCCCACCCGTACGAGCCCCCGAGGCGGACGGCTGCCTGGACCGCTGCCGGCTCGCCTGCCCTACCCCGTGGTCGTCGCCGCCGCCTGGACCGTGGGGGAGTGGCTGCGCGCCACCACCCCGTTCGGCGGCTTCCCCTGGATCAAGGTCGCCTTCGCGATGGCCGACGCCCCGATCCTGCCCCTGGTGCGGTATGTCGGGACGCCCGGGCTCACCGCCGCGGTAGCGCTCGTCGGCGGCCTCCTCGCGGTGGCCGTCCGCCATGCCGCCGGCGCCCGATCCGCCCGGCGCTCACGGCCGACGGCTCTCCGGCATACGGCCCTGTCCCTCGGCTCCCTCCTCGGGGCCGCCGCCCTCCTGTGGGGCCCGGCCCTGCTGCCCGTGCCGACCGACGGCCGCACGGTCGACGTGCTGGCCGTGCAGGGCAACGTGCCTCGGGCCGGCCTGGACTTCAACGCCGAGCGGCGCCAGGTGCTCGACAACCACGTCGGCGTCACCGTCGAGGCCGTCCGCTCGCGCGCGGCCTCCGGCGTCCCGCGTCCCGACCTGGTCGTCTGGCCGGAGAACGCCTCCGACATCGACCCCGTCCGCAACGCCGACGCCGGGCAGGCCATCACCTACGCCGCCAGGACCGCCCAGGCCCCCGTCCTGGTCGGCACCCTGCGCACCGACGACCAGGCACGCATCAAGAACACCACCCTGCTGTGGGACGCCCAGCATGGCCCGGTCGCGGCCTACGCCAAGCGACACCCTGTGCCGTTCGCGGAGTACATCCCCTACCGCTCCTTCTTCCGACACTTCAGCGACAAGGTCGACCTGCTCACCCACGACTTCACCGCGGGGGACACGGTGGGGGTGATGGACGTGCCCACCCGAGCCGGGTCGGTGCGGGTCGGGCTGGGGATCTGTTTCGAGGTGGCCTACGACGACCTCATGCGCGACGCCGTGCACCACGGAGGCCAGCTCCTCGCCGTGCAGACCAACAACGCCACCTTCGGCTATACCGACGAGTCCTACCAGCAGCTGGCCATCTCGCGCGTGCGCGCCGTCGAGCTCGGCCGCTCGGTGGTACACGTCTCGACGGTCGGGGCCTCCGCGATGATCACCCCCGACGGGGTCGCGCATGACCGGACCGGGCTGTTCACCGCGGCCGCCCTCGACGCCGCCCTGCCCCTGCGCTCCGAGCTCACCCCGGCGGCGCGGATCGGGGACCTGCCGGTGTGGGTGGGGGTGGGGCTGCTCGCACTGGGCCTCGCGCTCCGCCCTCGTCGGGGACGACGGGGACGGTGGGGTCGGCGGCAACGGCCGACGCGGGGGAGCGGCACTAGGCTGACGGAACCATCGGACCCCACGGACGGTTGACTACGACATGCGCACCCTGGTCCTGATCCCGACCTACAACGAGCGGGACAACCTCCCGCTCGTCGTCGAACGCCTGCGCCGCGCCGTGCCCGAGGCCGACCTGCTCGTCCTCGACGACAGCTCGCCGGACGGCACGGGTGCGGTGGCCGACGCGCTGGCCGCCGCCGACCCGCATGTGCGGGTCCTGCACCGGCCCGGCAAGGAGGGCCTCGGGGCGGCCTACCTGGCTGGCTTCGCGCGGGGTCTCGACGAGGGCTATGACGTGCTCGTCGAGATCGACGCCGACGGCTCGCACCCCCCGGAGACGCTCCCCGCCATGCTGGCGGCGCTGGCCGACCCGGCCGTGGACCTCGTCATCGGCTCCCGGTGGGTCCCGGGCGGCGGCATCGTCAACTGGCCGCTGCACCGCAAGGCGCTCAGCCTCGGCGGCAACCTCTACATCCGCTTCCTGCTCGGCATGCCCGTCCGTGACGCGACGGCCGGGTTCCGGGCCTATCGCGCCACGACCCTGCGCAGCATCGGCCTGCAGGACGTCGAGTCCCTCGGCTACTGCTTCCAGACCGACCTCACCTGGCGGACCGTGCACGCGGGGCTGACCATCCGGGAGGTGCCGATCACCTTCGTGGAGCGCGAGATCGGAGACTCCAAGATGAGCGGGGACATCGTCCGCGAGTCCATGCTGCGGATCACCCGGTGGGGCCTGACCTACCGGCGGGCGCAGGTCCGCGAGCGGCTCGCCGCCCGCCAGGTCGAGCGGTGGGAGTCCCTGTGAGCACCCCGACGCGACGGCGCCCGCGCTGGACGTGGATCGCGTTCGTCCTGCTCCTGGTCGTCCCCGTCGCCGAGATCGCCGTCATCATCGGGGTCGGCAAGGTGATCGGGGGTTGGCCCACCATCGCGCTGCTGCTGGTGGAGTCCGCGCTCGGCGCCTACCTCGTCAAGCGTGAGGGGCGCGCCGCGTGGACGGCCCTGCAGCGTGCACTCACCGGCGGACGCATGCCGGCGGGCGAGCTGTCCGACGCCGCGCTGGTGCTCGTCGGCGGCACGCTGCTGCTGGCGCCGGGGTTCCTGACGGACGTCGTGGGCTTCTTCTTCGTCCTGCCGTTCACCCGCCCGCTGGCCCGCCGGCTGCTGACGACGGTCATCACCCGACAGCTCCTGGCGAGCGGTCCAGGGGTCGTGCTGTGGGGAGCCGGTATGCCGCCGCCGGACCGGCAACCGGGGCCTGCACCAGGGGGCCGGACGTGGCAGCAGCAGCCTCCCCGTCGAGGTGACAAGGACGACGACGTCATCGAGGGCGAGATCCTCTGAGCCCCACCCCTCAGCATCGCCAGTGCGGGGTCCAGGACGGTTGGACGAAACCCTCCCATCATCGAGAGGGGGGCGGCGACGCGACGAGGCCCGCGTCCCCCATGAGGGGAGGCGGGCCTCGTCGTCTCGACGTCCGACGCTGCTCAGGCGCTGCGCTTGGGGCGCGGCTTCTCCCCACGTGACTGACGCAGCAGGGTGAGGCGCTCCTCGAGGAGCTCCTCCAGCTCCTTGACGGAACGGCGCTCGAGCAGCATGTCCCAGTGCGTGCGCGCTGGCTTGGCGGGCTTCTCCTCGGGGGCGTCGCCGCCCTGGAGCCGGCCCAGCTCGCCGCAGCGGCACTCCCACGTCGCAGGCACCTCGGCCTCGATGGAGAAGGGCAGCTCGGTCACGTGCCCCTGCGGGCAGGTGTAGGACACGATCTGGCGCTCGCTGGGGACGACGCCGTCATCGGTCTCCATGCTGAAGGACCCGAGTCGCGAACCGCGAAGTGAACGCTCGGCCATGTCTGATCCCCTTTCGTCGACACCGCGAGCCTCGTTGGTGACTGGCTCACGGCATACCCCCATCAACGTCGGCTGAACCGGGGGATGTTCCCGGGCGCGGTGGTCGGCGCCCAAAGACTCCATCCTAGACGACGGAGGGCGCCTCGTTGCCCGCCGCGCGGATCCCCTCCCGGACGTCGACCCGCGCGAGGAGCACGCCGCCGACGACGAAGAACGCGACCAGCGCCACGATCGACAGCCGGTAGGAGTGGGTCAGCTGGTGCACGACGCCGAAGATCAGCGTCCCGAACCAGCTGGTCCCACGCTCCATGGCCTGGTAGAGGCTGAAGAACTCCGACTCACGGCCGCGCGGCACGAGCTGGCTGTAGAGCGATCGGGTGAGTGCCTGCGTCCCGCCCATCACCAGGCCGATCAGGATCCCGAGCGCGAGGAAGGCCGCGAACACCCGGGCGGGCACGAAGTAGGCGACCCCCACGACGAGGGTCCACACCACCAGCCCGCCGAGGACGGTGCGCCAGGCGCCGAACCGGGCAGCCACGCGGCCGAAGAGCAGGGCTCCGCCCACGGCGACCAGCTGGACCACGAGGAAGGTCAGCAGCACCTGGCTCTGGGAGATGCCGAGCTCCAGGGAGCCGTAGAGGCTGGACGAGCCGATGACCGTCTGGATGCCGTCGTTGAAGAACAGGTAGGCGAGCAGGAACAGCAGCGTCTGGGGATAGCCCCGCAGCTCGGTGAAGGTGTCATGCAGCTGAGCGAAGGCCCCGCGCACCGCCCCGCGCTCTGGCGCCGCCTCGGGAGGGAGGCCCTCGGCCAGCTCCCGGGGAGGCAGGTCGCGCAGACCGACCACCGGTATGACGGTGAACAGCCCCCACCACAGGCCCGCGCTCAGCAGGCTGATCCGCACGGCGGTCTCCGTGCCGATCCCCACCCGGGGCCCGAGATTGAGCAGCGCGAAGTTGGCGGCCAGCAGCAGCCCGCCGCCCACGTAGCCCAGCGCCCACCCGCGCGACGACACGCGGTCGCGGTCGTCGGGTGGCGCGATGCGGCACAGGATCCCGTCGTAGACGACCATCGAGGCGCCGAGGCACAGCGAGGCGATCATGACCAGGACGACGCCGAGCTGCCAGGCCGTTCCCTGCACGAGGACCATCGCGCTCGCCGCCAGGGCGCCCACGCCCGCGAACCATCCGAGGAGCCGCTGAGGGCGCGGCGCGCGGTCCGCGACGGCACCGACCACGATCAACAGCAGCGCCGACAGCACCGTGGTGACGGTGGTGACGTAGGGATACAGGGAGCCCGGGGAGACCTGCAGGCCAAGCACCGACAGGTGCGCGGTGCAGCTCTGGGAGGCCGGCTGGCCCGGGCAGGCGGCGCGGTTGGCGACGGTCGTGAGGTAGGGGCCCATCAGCACGGTCGCGGTGGTGGTGACGTAGGCCGAGTTCGCCCAGTCGTACCAGTACCACGCGCGCTGGTGGCGGGTGCTGCGGCGGCGGGGCTCGACGCCGCTGGCGGGGGTCGTGGGCATGCGATCTCTCCTCGGCCTGGACCTCGCCGTCGAGGTCGCCGGGGCCGAGCCTACTGGCCGGTCGAACCCTTCACGGCGCGCCTACACGACGTGGCACCGGGGCATGATGGCCTCATGCGCCTCCTCGGACCTCATGACCTGCTCACGGCCGCCATCACCGTCAAGGACGGGGTCACCGATGCCGCGGACCTGTGGCCTCGCACCCTCGACCTGATCGACCGCGTCGAGGCCATGGTGGGCCGGGGGGAGGCGTTGCTGGAGCTGGCGGAGGACCTGCTCGCGCAGGCCGCCCTCACCCGGGCGCACGTCGACGAGGTCGCCGACGCCGCGGCCGAGACGTCGGCGCGGGCGTCGGCGCTGGTGGCCAGGGCCGAGGCCCTGACGGCGGTGGGGGAGGCGTCCCTGCCTCGGCTGCAGCCCTTGGTCGAGCCGCTCGCGCAGCTGGCGGACAAGGCCCTGCCGATCGCCTCCGAGGTGGTGGCGAGCGTCGAGCGCGACGAGGTCATGTCCCTCGTGGCCATGATCGACCGCCTCCCGGAGGCGCTCGCGCAGATCGACCGGATCGCCCCGGACGTCCACGAGATCCTCGACTCCGTGACCGATCTGGCGCACGCGGCCCAGGGGCTGCCCGGCATGGGGTCGCTCATCAGGCGGGGCGAGCGCAAGGACGACGACGGCTGATGGGTGACGGGCACCGTCGCGCCCCGTGGTGGATCGCTGCGGGTGCCGCGACCCTGCTCGCGGCCGCCTGGGGGCGGCTCAACCCCACGTGCTCCCTGCTGGTCCACGAGCTCCTCGACCACCCCGTGGTGCTGGGGCTGGCTGGCTACCTGCTGCTGGCGTGGGGGATGTCGTCGATCGCCCGCGACCCGCAGCGTCGGCTCGTGGTCCGCGTCCTGCTTGCGGCGCTCGGCGCCACGGCCTTCGGCCTGGTCGGGGTGGTCCTCAGCGTGGGGGTCAACCCCGGTCGTGACGAGCTGGTCCTCCCCGCGCCGGCTCGAGCCGGGGTCGAGGCCTACGAGGCCGACATCGTCAGTGACGGCGACCTCGTCTCACCCCTGACCACGGTGGTCGTGCGGCACCGCGGCTGGGGGCTGTCCGCGCGCTGGTGGCCGGCCGCCTGCATCAACGGTGAGTACGCCGGAGGCACCATGACCTCGGCCAGGTGGACCGGCCCCACCGAGCTGGTGGTGGTCCTCGACGGTGGTCGGGAGGTGGCCGTGTCCGTCGAGCCGGCGACGGCGGAGCCGCGCGAGGTCGTGCGGCTCGGACGTCGTTGTGGCGCCGCCTCGTCCACAGGTTGACGCGTTCCCGCCGCTGTCGTCCACAGCCTCCGACGGAGCCTTGGTCGTATGCCGTCCCGCTGCCACCGTGGTCCTCGACCCGCCATCGGCGGGAGCAGGCATCAGGTGAGGAGCGGAGATGACGCAGATGGGGCGGCTGGACGTGGAGGCGGCGGAGGGCGAGGGCGGGCACGACACGGGCGGGCACGACACGGGCGGGGGTGATGAGGTGTGCAACGAGGTCCGGCTGCGAGGGAGGGTGAGCGCCGAGCCCGAGCTCAGGGCGCTGCCGAGCGGGGTGCTCCTCGTGAGCCTGCGCGTGGTCGTGCCTCGGCCGCCGGACCCGCGGGCGGCCGAGGAGGGCCGGCGGGCGGCGACGGTGGACACCATCGACGTGGCCTGCTGGCCCGGCGACGCGCAGGAGCAGGCGGTGGACCTCGCCGCCGGCGACCACGTGGAAGTGCGCGGGGCGCTGCGGCGACGCTTCTACCAGACACCCGGCGGCGCGCAGTCCCGCTACGAGGTGCAGGTCGAGACCATCGCGCTCCTGCATCGCGACGGCGGGGTCGTCACCGATCACGAACGGGCCGGCCGGACGTAGCCTGGGCGCAAGGAGGTGCACCACGGGGACCTCGTCGAGCGGGCCCGCTGCCCCCGTCCGCAGGAGCGAGCTCACGCGGTCGGACTGGACGACAGGCGCCGCCATCGTGTGGTTCCTGGCGCTGCCGTGGGCGCGGCCCTCACCGCTGCGCGCCCTGGTTCGGGATCGAGGGCCCGGCGGTGATGGCCGGGGGGAGGCTGTCCTGCGGCGACCCTCGTGACTACAGTCATGTCATGGCGAACCGACCGGAGAAGTTCGACGTCGTCGTCTCGGCCGTGATCCGCAGCGGGCCCCGCGTGCTGCTGACCCGGCTCGAGGACCATGACTACTGGTTCCTGCCCGGCGGCCCGGTGACCCTGGGCGAGTCTGCCAAGGACGCGCTGCACAAGGACATACTCGAGGAGCTCGGGCTCGAGGCCAAGGTCGCCGACCTGATAGCCGTGGTGGAGAACGCCTTCGAGCTGGACGGTGTGGCCCACCACGAGATCAACCTCGCCTTCGAGGCCAAGGTCGACCGCACCTCCTCCGAGGCGCTCGTGCCGGGGATGGAGTTCCGGTGGTTCGACTCCGAGGCGCTCTACGACCTCGACATCCGGCCACCGAGCCTCGCGACGGTCGTCCGCTACGGCCCCGACGCTGCGCGACTTCCGTTGCAGAGCAACGGTCTCGGTCACTGACGAGCATCCCTGCAGCACCGGGCGGGGCCATCGCTGGAGGCTCAGCCGACTCGGCTCACGCGCTCGGACAGCCGGTGCAGCTCCAGGGCCAGGCCCAGCTCGAACGTCCGCCCGGGCTCGCGCCAGCGCTCGCCGAGCAGCTCGTCGATCCGGTGCAGCCGCTGGTAGAGCGTGTTGGTGTGCACGCCGAGACGCGCAGCCGTCGCGGCGTGCGACCGCCCCGAGCCGAGATAGGCCGCGAGCGTCCCGACGAGGTCGCTACCGGTGTCGGCGTCGCGGTCGAGCAACGGACCGAGCTGCCAGCGCACGTGCGCCGCGCCGGAGCCCTCGCCCGCGCTGGTGAGCACCGCCGCGAGGATGCCGAGGTCCTCGGACCGCACCACCGCGGCGGGCCTGCCCAGCGCCGCGAGGACGCCGACCCCTCGGTCAGCCCGCCGCCAGGCCGCCGCGACGGCTGACGCGACGGGTGACGCGCTCGCGGGCCCCGGTCGCCCCAACCCTCGGCCTGCCTCCACCACCGGGCGCACCGCCACCGCTCGACCGTCCCCATCGACGTCTGGCCTCTCGACGGCGGCGACGACGACGTGGTGGGCGACGGAGGGGCCGAGGGCGATGGTCGCCTCGTCGGCGGTCTGGGTGAGCAGCGCCACCGTGCGCTCGCCGACCTGGCCCGCCCAGGACCTCGGCGCCCGCGCGAGGACCCGCGCGACCACCCGCTCCGCACCTGTGGCCGTCCCCTTCCTGTTCGGCGCGGTCGCCATGGTCGTCAACGGCCACCACTCCGACCGGGTGGGGGAGCGGCGCTGGCACGTCGCCGTCCCGGCCGTGATCGCCGGGCTCTCGATCCCCGTCGCGCTCTACCAGCACTCGCCGCTCGCCGTGATGGTCGCCATCACCTTCACGGCCATCGGGTTCTGCGCCGCTCTGCCGGTCTTCTGGTCGCTGCCCAGCGCCTTCCTCACGGGCGCCGGTGCCGCCGCCGGCATCGCCCTGATCAACTCGCTCGGCAACATCTCGGGCTTCGCGGCGCCCTTCGTCACGGGCTTCAGCATCGACCTGACCGGCAGCGCCAAGCCCGCCCTGTGGATGGTCGGCGCCCTGCTGGTCGGGGCGGCCGTCGTCACCCTCAGCCTGGGTCATGCACCCCGGCGCACCGACGAGCAGGCACCCGCAGTCGAACGGACGGGGAGCACCACGCCCTGAGCCGCACCGCACCCGCGTGCCCGCGACCGGTCCCCCTTGCCGGCCGCGGGCACGCGCGTCACCCGGCCGTGCGGCGTACCCTGGGCGAACCAGCACCGACGCACCGGCGCGTGGGTGCGAGCACGAGAGTGGGTGGCAGCGATGAGGCGCGACCACGACGAGCCCGACGCCGCGAGGCAGACGGACCTGCCCTTCTCCGAGCGGCTGGCCCGGGCCTCGCACGACCAGCACGAGCCCTGGCCGGACGACGAGTACGTCCCCCACGACAAGGCCAGGGGCCGCAACGCCGCCGCCCGGGCAGCGGCGACCGGAGCGATGCTGGGCGGCGGCGTCCAGCACCTCTGAGGCGCCGATCGTCCGGACGGCGGCGCTGCGGCATACGGGCTCGGACCCGGCCAGGCGGCAGACCGCCGGACCGGTCTCGGTCCACGATGGCCCCGGCGACCTGAGGCCGCAGGCCCGACGAACGGAGACCCGATGACGCAGCACGCCACCGACCACCACGACCTGATCCGCGTGCAGGGTGCGCGGGAGAACAACCTCAAGGACATCAGCGTCGAGCTGCCCAAGCGCCGGCTGACCGTATTCACGGGGGTGTCGGGGTCGGGCAAGAGCTCGCTGGTCTTCGCGACCATCGCGGCCGAGTCGCAGCGGATGATCAACGAGACCTACAGCGCCTTCGTGCAGGGCTTCATGCCGTCGCTCGCCCGCCCGGACGTCGACCACCTCGAGGGGCTGACGACCGCCATCCTCGTCGACCAGGAGCGGATGGGCGCCAACCTGCGATCCACCGTCGGGACCGCCACGGACGCACACGCGATGCTGCGAGTCCTCTTCTCCCGCATCGGATCTCCTCACGTCGGTTCGCCGCAGGCGTTCTCCTTCAACGTGCCCTCGGTGTCGGGTGCTGGCGCCGTGACGATCCAGACGGGGGCTAACAAGGGCAAGAAGGAGAAGCGCACCTTCTCGATCACCGGCGGCATGTGCCCCGAGTGCGAGGGCACCGGCCGGGTCTCGGACTTCGATCTCGCCGCCATCGTCGACGACTCGAAGTCCTTGGCGGACGGGGCGATTCTCGTCCCGGGCTACTCGATGGACGGGTGGTACGGCCGGATCTTCTCCGGCTTCGGCTTCGACATGGACAAGCCGGTGCGGAGGTTCACCAAGGCCGAGCGGGAGGTCCTGCTCCACAAGGAGCCGACCAAGATCAAGGTCGAGGGGATCAACCTCACCTACGAGGGCATCATCCCGCGGATCCAGAAGTCGATGCTGTCCAAGGACCGCGAGGCGATGCAGCCGCACGTGCGGGCCTTCGTGGACCGGGCGGTGGTGTTCAAGCCATGCCCCGCGTGCGGTGGCACCCGGCTGGCGCCGCACGCCCTGGAGTCGCGCATCGACGGCGTCAACATCGCCGACTGCTGCGCCATGCAGATCACCGACCTCGCGGCCTGGGTGCGGGGGCTGAAGCATCCCGAGGCTGCCCCGCTGCTGACCGGGCTGCTGCACCTGCTCGACTCGTTCGTCGAGATCGGGCTGGGCTACCTGTCGCTGGACCGGCCCGCGGGCACGCTCAGCGGGGGAGAGGCCCAGCGCACCAAGATGATCCGTCACCTGGGGTCGTCGCTGACCGACGTCACCTACGTCTTCGACGAGCCGTCGATCGGGTTGCACCCGCACGACATCCAGCGCATGAACGAGCTGCTCGTGCGGCTGCGCGACAAGGGCAACACCATCCTCGTCGTGGAGCACAAGCCCGAGATGATCGCGATCGCCGACCACGTCGTCGACCTGGGACCGGGCGCCGGAGCCGCAGGAGGCGAGGTGTGCTTCGAGGGCACCGTCGCCGGGCTGCGGCGCAGCGGCACCCTCACCGGTCGCCACCTGGAGGACCGGGCGCAGCTCAAGGCGACGGTGCGCGAGGCGTCGTCGGCGTTCCCCATCCGCGGCGCGTCGACCCACAACCTGCGGGACGTCGACGTCGACGTGCCCCTCGGCGTGCTCTGCGTCGTCACCGGGGTCGCCGGGTCGGGGAAGTCGTCGCTCATCCACGGGTCGCTGCGCGGCGACGACGTCGTGGTCATCGACCAGGGCGCCATCAAGGGCTCGCGGCGGTCCAACCCGGCGACCTACACCGGGCTGCTCGAGCCGGTGCGCAAGGCCTTCGCCAAGGCGAACGGCGTCAAACCCGCTCTCTTCTCGGCGAACTCCGAGGGCGCCTGCCCGAGCTGCAAGGGCGCGGGCGTGATCTACACCGAGCTGGGCTTCATGGACACGGTGTCCACGCCGTGCGAGGTGTGCGACGCCAAGGGGTTCCAGCCCGAGGTGCTGGACCACCACCTGGGTGGCAAGGACATCGCCGAGGTGATGGCCATGTCGGTGGCGCAGGCGCGCGCGTTCTTTGGCGAGGGCGAGGCGCGGATCCCCGCCGCGCACAAGGTCCTGGAGCGGCTCGAGAACGTCGGGCTCGGCTACCTCACCATCGGGCAACCGCTGACCACGCTGTCCGGCGGCGAGCGCCAGCGCCTCAAGCTCGCCGCGCAGATGGGGGACAAGGGCACGACATACGTGCTCGACGAACCCACGACCGGCCTGCACCTGGCCGACGTGGGCAACCTGCTCGGTCTGCTCGACCGGCTCGTCGACGGCGGCAAGTCGGTCGTCGTGATCGAGCACCACCAGGCGGTCATGGCGCACGCCGACTGGATCATCGACCTCGGTCCGGGCGCAGGGCACGACGGCGGGCGCGTCGTCTTCGAGGGCACCCCAGGCGAGCTCGTGAGACGGCGGGACACGCTCACGGGCCAGCACCTCGCCGAGTACGTCGGCGCCTAGGCTCGATCCATGGACAGCCGCAGCAAGCAGCAGGTGAAGGACGACTTGCTCGCGCACCTCCAGGAGCGCCTCGCCTCCAGCACCTCGAGCACGGCGCAGCAGGGGGCGGGCGGCGCGGGCGCCCCGGACCAGCGGCGGGTCGACGACGACTCCCAGCGGGACGAGGCGGGGGACCTGCACGACATCTTCGGCCGAGCCGACGCGCAGGAGCGGCTCGACCTCAAGGAGGCCAGAGCTCTCGACGTCTCGCCCCGGGACGTCGTGGAGCCGGGGGCGATCATCGAGCTCGACGGCCGCCACTACGTCGTGGGTGTGCCCACGGACGAGTTCGTGTCGGGCGGCGTGGCCTACGAGGGCATCGCCACGGACGCGCCGATCTACGACGTGATCCACGGGTTACGCGCCGACGACACCTTCAGCTTCGGCGGCCAGGACCAGATCATCACCTCGGTCGACTGAGACGCGGTGGAGGCCGCCCTGCATGTCGGCCTAGCCAGCGGCTCACGGGGCGACGTCGGTCATGCCTCGCAACTGGGCAGGTCGACCGGGCGGCGCAGCTCATTGCGAGCGGGAAGGCGACACCCGCCACGCGCCGCAAGGGAAAGCGCCGGCCTACGCGCGTACGACGCGACACACTGTGCCGCCGCAATCGCGATCAACGACGACCACCTGGTCGCAGCCACAGGCGCCCGGCGCCTACTCGCCGCGTGGCACGCCGAGGGCCTCGCGACGTGGAACCCCAACGGGTGACCTAGCGCCGATAATCTACATTATGTCATTTATGAGTCTGCGTCGTGCATCGGATGAGTCACCAGCGCCTCCCAGACACACACCCCCCTTCCCGGTCATGCTGCCGCCAGTTCCCCTTCCCGTTCCCTGCCGTCCGCCCCGGCGCGCGGCCTACACTCGGCGCATGGGCAGGCTGCGGCTGGAGGACCTACCGGCGACCGGGACCTGCGACCTCACGACGACGGGTCGGCGCACCGGGGCTGAGCGCACGGTGGAGATCTGGTTCGTCCAGGTGGACGGTGCCGTGCACGTCGTGGGCACCCCCGGACCCCGGGGCTGGATCGCCAACCTGCGAGCCCACCCGCGAGCGTCGCTGTCGTTCGAGGGCAACGAGTTTCGCGTCATCGCGACCGAGGTGACCGCCCCCGCTGCCCGTGAGCACGTCGCGCGCAGCGCCTGGCGGGTGCAGCCCTGGTATGCCGGCCAGGGGCACAGCATCGAGGACTGGGTGGCCCGCTCCCCCATGATGCGTCTGACGCTCGCGACATGACCATCCCAGAGCCGCCCCGCGCAGGCCCACCTCGAAGAGCGGTGCTGGCGACCGGCGCGGTGACGGTGCTGGGCGTCGCTGCGGCCTGGGCGGCTCGAGATCCCTTGCAGGAGAGCGTGGATCAGCTGATGCAGGACGATCCGTCGTTGCCGTCCACCGACCCCACGGCCGTCGCGTCAGAGCAGCTTCACCGCGTCGATCGCCTTGCCGACGCGCGCCTCTACTACGAGATCTCCGGCACGCCGACCGGGTTCCGGATCGAGCCGGCCTTCGCGCAACGTCTCTCCGCGACGCTGGCCCGGCACTGGACCTACCTCGCGGCACCACCGCCGACCCAGCTCTGGTCGTATGGCGCCTGGGTCAGGCTCGAGGACCGTCCGCGCCTCTCATGGCACCACGCCGGACGCGCCTTCGACCTTGGGCGGGTCCGAGCCGGGGACGGCACGGACCGGGTGAGCTGTCGATATGACCTGTGGCAGAACAGCTCTGGCGCCCAGCGCGCTGCTCTCGAACGCGCCTACTGGCGGCTGGCCGCGAGCCTTCACCACGACTTCGCCTCGGTCCTGACCTATCTCTACGACGAGGCCCACCACAACCACATCCACGTCGACGACGGGCGCTCCGGTCCAACCGGCAGCACCTTCTCCCCCGGGTCGCGCATCCAGGTCCAGGCAGTGCAGGCGATGTGCCGACACGTGTGGGGTTTCGACATACGACCGAGCGGGTCCTGGGACGACGACACGCGATCGGCCACCCAGGAGGTGCTCGCGCGGGCGGGCGCGGGCGGGCGGCTCACGCAGGGTCGACGTCACTGGCGAGCCTTCCTGGACGCGACGGCCCGGCAACCATGATCCCGCAGGCGGTCACACCTGAGGCGGCGCGGGAGCCACTACCCGTGACGGACCACGTGATGGGAGGGTGACCACCATGGATCGGACGGACGACTTCGAGGCGCGACTGTGCCTGGACCGACTCCGGGCCCGCATTCCCCTGCCCGTCGACGCCGTCGAGCCGCCGGGCACCGCACCGGACCCGGCGAACTCGCTCCAGCCCTCGGGCCACGACGCGTCTGCCGGACTAGGGTGGCCTTGGCCAGACTCACCACGACGAACGGCACCCACCATGGCGGATCACGTCGACACCCCTCCCCTGACGTCCTTCACCCGTGACGGGCTGACCTTCGAGGTCGTCGACGGCGGGCCGCGCGCCGGCGAGGTGGTCGTGCTGCTGCACGGCTTCCCGGAGGACGCGTCCGCGTGGACAGCGGTCTCGGAACACCTGCACGACAACGGTTTCCGCACCCTCGCACCCGACCAGCGCGGCTACTCCCCCGGCGCGTCGCCGACCGGCACCGATGCCTATCGGGTCACCCAGCTCGTGCGCGACGTCCTGGCCCTCGTCGACGCCTCCGGGGCCGAGCGGGTGCACCTCGTCGGCCACGACTGGGGCGGCGCCGTCGCGTGGGCCACCGCACTGTCGTCGCCCGAGCGCCTGCTGTCCCTGACCGTCCTGTCGACACCCCACCCCACTGCGATGGCGCGCGCCCTGCGGACGCCGGACCAGGCGCGCCGCAGCTGGTACATGTTGGCCTTCCAGGTCCCGGGGCTGCCCGAGCGGGTCCTGTCCCGGTCGATGCGGCGCTTCCTGACCAGCGCGGGGCTCCCGGCGGACCATGCCGAGCGGTATGCCGCCCGCTTCGCAAGCCCGGCGAGCCTGCACGGCCCAATCGGGTGGTACCGCGCGAGCGGCCCCTGGCGGTCGCTCTCATCCCGCGGCTCCGGCAGGAGGACCGGTGGCAGTGCGCCGAAGGGTGCTGGTGCGCAACGGTCCTCGCAGGTCCGGGTCCCGACGACCTATGTGTGGGGGCGGCACGACGTGGCGCTCGGCCGCGCGGCTGCCGAGGGGACGGCCGACCTCGTCGACGCGGACTACCGGTTCGTCGAGCTCGACGCCGGGCACTGGTTGCCCGAGTGCCACCCGGACGAGGTCGCCGAGGCCATCACGGAGCGGGCCCGGAGGTCATGACGGTGACCACCTCCGGCATACGGGCTGAGACCGACTCCTGCTGATCCTCAGGGCATCTCGAGCTCACCGAGCTCGTCCCACCCCTTGCCGGGCTTCTCGAACGAGATGACCTTGGGGCGGCTGGCGGCGTACCGACCCTGCACCTTCATGGCGTCCTTGAAGTGGCCGGACTCGACGTGCTCCTTGCCGGCTTGCGCGACGGTGATCGTGATCATGGCTCCTCCACGGAAAGTCGGGTGCTGTCCGCCCCATTGTCGGGGAGACTCGCGCCCATGACGCACCACTCCCCCGCAGACCTGCTCAGGATGTATGACGCCCAGCTGCGCGACGAGGCCGAGCTCGTCTCCGCCGACAGCCGCGAACGTCACGGACCCGTCCTGTGGGGGATGTATCGCGGGGCGCGGGGATTCGTCACCTACCGAGACCTGGGCGGGCTCGACGCGGACGGGATCGACCGGCTGGTCGAGGAGACCCTCGACCACTATCGGTCAGACCCGCGGATCACCAAGGTGGAGTGGAAGACTCGCGGCCACGACGCGGCGCCGGGCTTGCACGAGGCGCTCGTCGGTCGGGGTTTCGTGCGGGGCGAGGACGAGTCCGTGATGATCGGGGAGGCAGCGGTGCTGGCCGCTGAGGTGCCCGTGCCCGAGGGCGTGGTCGTCCGGCGGGTGAGCGCCGAGGAGGACGTGCGGCGGATGTGCGCGAGCGCCGACGAGGCCTTCGGGGAGGCGGTGCCGGGGATGGCCGACGAGCTGCTCCACCGCCTGTCCCTCGGGCGAGACGACCTGGAGCTGTGGGTCGCCGAGGTGAACGGCGAGATGGTGTGCACGGGGCGACTCGAGCCGGTGGCCGGCACCGACTTCGCGGGGCTGTGGGGTGGGGCCACGCTGGAGGGCTGGCGTCGGAGGGGGATCTATCGAGCGCTGACCGCCGAGCGCGCGAGGTCCGCCGTGCGGCGCGGGATCCGGCTGCTGCAGAGCGACTCCACCGAGCACTCCCGCCCGATCCTGGAGCGCTCCGGCTTCGTGAAGGTCACGACGACGACGCCGTACGAGTGGCACCGGTCCTGACCTGGCCACTGGGGTCATGGTCCTGACGCCTCGAGGCCTGCTGATCGCAGAGTGTTGACGCGCTCTACGCTGGGTTAAATACCGGCTATCATGGTCAAACCACATGGATTTTCGAGTTTCTGTTCGATATCCTAATTGTATGTCGTACGCCGACGTACTCGCAGCCAGGGGCACCCTCGACGGGGCCCTGCAGGCGCTGCGCGTCCTCGGTGCCGGGCTGAGCTCGGTCCAGTCCATGGACCTGGCAGGTCTGGCCGTGACGGCGACCGAGGTCGCCGCCGCGGCGCGCGGTCTGGCGTGCGCCGTCACCATCGAGGCCGGCGAGCGGGGTGTCATCCGCGAGTCCGGGTCGACCAACGCGGCCGCCTGGCTGACCGACGCGGGCGCCGCGCTCACCGAGACCGATGCGCACGCCATCCGCCGGGCCATCGACACGACGACCCGGCCGGCTCTGACCGGTCTGCGCGACGCGCTCGCGACGGGCGAGGTGACGCCGAGCGACGCCGGTCGTGCCGCCTCCGTCTTCGACGAGCTGCGGACGGCCACGGACCCCGCGATGCACGGCGAGATCGCCGAGGCCGCCACGACCCTCGCCCGTCAGTGCACCAGCCGACGATCGCTGGCCCGGTTCAAGACCGAGATGCTCGCCCGCTACGGCACCCTCGACAGCGAGGAGCGCACGCGCAAGCACCACGAGGCGCAGCGTGGACTGTCCACCTGCACCGAGATGCCGGACGGTCTGTATCGCCTCGAGGGCCTGCTGGCCCCCGACGACAAGGCCACCTTGGACGCGGTCATCACCGCGTTGTCCGCGCCGGCACCCGACCCCGAGACGGGCCAGGTCGACACCCGGCTCCCGCGTGAGCGCCGCCTGGACGCCCTCATGCGCATGGCCGAGCTGGTCGGCGCCTCCACGCAGACCGGCCCCATGGGTGCCGGCACCCGGGTCAACCTCGCCATCCCGTTGGCTGCCCTCGCCCGGCCGTGCGAGCACCGAGCGCAGGACGCCTTCGGGCTCTGGCGGCCCACCGGGGAGCCCTGCGACTGCCCCACGCCCGTCGCCGCCGTCGACGACCTCGGCACGCACCTGCTCCCTGCGTACGCTCGCGAGCTGGCGTGCGACGCCGAGGTGACCCCGGTCTGGCTGGGTGAGGACGGTCAGCCCCTGGCGCTCGGGCGGACGGAGCGGCTGGCCAGCAAGGGTCAGCGACGTGCGCTCGAGGTGCGCGACGGCGGGTGCACCTTCCCGGGTTGCGGCAACCCCGCCTCGTGGTCACGCGTCCACCACATCATCCACTGGGCCGACGGGGGCGCGACCGACGCCGTCAACCTGGCGCTCCTGTGCGGGCACCACCACAGATTCGTCCATCAGCACGACATCAACGGGCGCGTCACGCCCGACGGGACACGGGTCGAGTGGGATGTCGTCAACGTCATGGGCAGCTGGCGACCGGCGCCCCGAGCATCCGACGCGTCCGGGCCACCGGAGCCGGCGCCATCGACGAGCCTGCCAGGGTCGCCCCAGCCACCGGACCCGCCAGACCCCGCGAACTCGTCGGACTTGTCGGACCCCACGGATCCCACGGACCCCACGGACCCCGCGGACCCGTCGGGACCAGCGCCCGATCCGCCAGACGACCACGGTCTGGCCGTCTAAGCGCAGACGGGGGCGGGCGGAGCCGTGCACCGGGCCCGTCTGCGCAGCCATGCGCCCTCGGATCAGACGGCCGTGCCCACGCACAGCTGCCAGGTGACGCCGTAGCGGTCACCCACCCAGCCGAAGTACGGCGTGAACCCGTAGTCACCGCGCGGCATGTAGACCTGCCCACCGTCGGCCAGGACCTCCCAGACCCGGTCGAGCTCGGCCTGGTCGGCGCAGTCCACCCACAGCGAGATGGACGGGGTGAGGCCGAACGCGTGCGGGACGCCTGAGTCCACCACCATGAGACGGTGGCCCTTGAGCTCCGCCGACGCGTGCAGGACCGGTCCGGTCGCCGGCCCCAGATCCCCGTCGCGCAGTGACACCGGGCCAGGCGCCCAGTCCTCGCCGAAGGCCCGGGCATACAGCGCCATCGCGTCCTGCGCCGCCCCCTCGAACATGATGAACGTGGCAGCGGCCTGGTTCGTCGTCATACGGCCAGGGTAGGAGGACGACCCACCCGAGGCGAGGCAAGATGGACCGGTGCCGTCCCACTCCCCCCTGCCGCCCCGCCACGGGCTGCAGGCGGCGTGGGTGCGGACCCCGGACCGCGACCCCGAGCAGCCTCCGCCCTGGGCGACGATGCGGGAGTGGCTGCGCCACAAGCTGCCTGATGAGGTCGACGTCGAGTCCATGCTGGCCGCAGGGCGGTTCGTGGACGACGCCGGCACCGCCTGGACTGGGCAGGAGCCCTACCGCCCGCACACCTTCGTGTGGTTTCATCGCGACCTGCGCGAGGAGCCCGTCGTGCCAGGGGAGCTCGCGGTCCTGCACCAGGACGAGCGGATCGTCGTGGTGGACAAGCCGCACTTCCTCTCGACCATCCCACGCGGCCGCCACGTCGCGCAGTCGGTGGTCGTGCGGGCCCGCGCCATGCTCGGGATGCCCGAGCTCGGGCCCGCCCACCGGCTCGACCGCCTGACCGCCGGCGTGCTCGTGCTGACCACCGAGCGTCGTTGGCGCACGCCCTACCAGCGCATGTTCGAGCAACGGGTCCCCGTCAAGACCTACGAGGCGATCGCCCCGCACCGGGCGGACCTCGCGCTGCCGACGACCATGCGCAGCCACATCGTCAAGGACCGCGGGGTCCTGACGGCTCGTGAGGTCCCCGGCCTGCCGGCCAATGCCGAGACCTTCGTCGAGCTGGTGGAGACACGCGGCGGCTTCGCCCGCTACCGGCTGCGTCCCCGCACGGGGCGGACGCACCAGCTGCGGCTCCACCTGGCCTCGCTCGGTGTCCCCATCGTCGGGGACCCGCTGTATCCCGTCGTCCTGCCCGACGCCGTCGACGACTTCACCGAGCCGCTGCGGCTGCTCGCCCGCACCCTGGAGTTCGTCGACCCCGTGGACGGGTCGCGGCGCCGGTTCGACAGCGGGCGGAAGCTCGCCTGGCCTGGCTGCCCGTAGCCTTGCGGCCATGCAGTGCGACTACTTCGACGCGGGGCGCTGCCGCTCGTGCACCCTCATGGGTGTCCCCTACCCCACCCAGCTCGCGGACAAGCAGCGCGCCGTCGCGGACGTCTTGGCTGACCACGTCACCGCTGACGCGTGGCTCGACCCGCAGGCGAGCCGCGAGGAGGGGTTCCGCAACAAGGCCAAGCTCGCCGTGGCGGGCACCACGAGCGCCCCGACCTTCGGCATCCTGGACGCCGGCGGGGAGGGGGTGGACCTGCGCCGTTGCGGCCTCTACGAGCCCGGCCTGCACGAGGCCGTGCTCGCGCTCGCCGAGGTCGTGCCCGCTCTCGGGCTCCAGCCGTATGACGTGCGGGCCCGTCAGGGCGAGCTCAAGCACCTGCTCGTGACCCACTCCCCCACGGGCGAGCTGATGGTGCGGTTCGTGCTGCGGTCGACCAACCAGCTGGGACGCCTGCGCCGAGGTCTCCCCACGATCCTCGCTGCCCTCCCCCGGGCCCGCGTGCTGTCGGCCAACGTCCAGCCACGGCACGCCGCGGTCCTGGAGGGCGACGACGAGGTCGTGCTCACCGACGCGGACACCCTGCCGATGCACGTGGCCGGCATGACGCTCCACCTCGGGACACGCAGCTTCTTCCAGACCAACACCTCCGTCGCGGACGCGCTCTACACGCAGGCCGGCGACTGGATCCTCGCTGCCCGACCCACCGACCTGCTCGACCTGTATTGCGGGGTGGGCGGATTCGCGTTGCACGCGGCCGTGCGCGCACGTGCGGCCCACCGATCGCTCCGGACGACGGGGGTCGAGGTGTCACCAGAGGCGATCAGCAGCGCCCGCCGCAGCGCGGACGAGCTGGGGCTCACCTCGGCACTCTTCGTCGACGGCGACGCGACGTCCCATGCCCTGCGGCCCAGCTCGGGCCCGGACCTGGTCGTGGTCAACCCACCGCGTCGGGGCATTGGCACGGGGCTGGCCGACCGGCTCGAGCGGTCCTCCGCCAGCACCGTGATCTACTCCAGCTGCAACCCCGCGACGTTGGCCCGCGACCTCGCCGACATGCCGTCGTGGCGGGTCGCCGCGGCCAGGCTGTTCGACATGTTCCCGCAGACCACCCACGCCGAGATCCTCGTGCACCTGCAGCGTCGCTGACTCACCTACGATGATCCCCTCATGACCGTCATCCGACCCCTCGAGCTGTCGGACGCCCCGGCCCTCACCGAGCTGGTCGCCGCCAGCCGCGAGCACCTGGAGCCGTGGGAGCCGGCACGGCCCGAGCGCTTCTACACCCTCGGCGGGCAGCAGGAGTTGGTGCGTCTCGCCCTGTCCGAGCGCCGGGGCGGCCGCATGGGCCCCTATGTCGTCCTGGACGAGCAGGGCTCGCCGGCCGGCCGCATCACGCTCAACAACATCGTGCGGGGTGCCGGCCAGTACGCGAGCGTGGGCTACTGGCTGGGCGCCGGGCAGACCGGGCGTGGCCTGGCGACCCGGGCCCTGGCCGAGCTCGTCGACCTCGCGTTCGGCGAGTGGGGACTGCACCGCCTGGAGGCCGGGACCCTGCTGCACAACACCGCCTCGCAAAGGGTGCTGGAGCGTAACGGTTTTCAGCCCTACGGGCTGGCCCGCAAGTACGTCATGATCGCCGGCACCTACCAGGACCACCAGCTGTGCGAGCTGCTCTCGCCCGACCTCCGCTAGTGCCGCGGGCCACCCCTGGTAGCGCCCGATCGAGCATGTATACAGTGTTCACATGATGAGCATGGACGCACCCCAGCTGATCTCCTCCTACGAGCGGGCGGTCGCCTCGATCGACGTCGACAGGCTCCTGGACCTCTACGCCGAGGACGCGCGGGTCTTCGACGGCACCTCGGCCTGGCAGTACACCTCACGCGACGAGTGGCGGGCCGCCGTCGACATGTGGTTCCGCCACCTCGCGGGCAACGGGGCGTGCGAGATCCGTGAGCCGCGGGTCGCCGGGTCCGACACCATCCTCGTCCTCTCCGGACTCGCCTGCTACGGCGCCGACGACCGCGAGGGTGGGCGCACGGAGGTCGTGTCGCGCTTCACCCAGGTGTGGGAGCCGGGCGACAACGGCCCTCGCATCACGCACGAGCACACGTCCCTCCCCCTCGACGACGCGTGCGAGCGCCCCCTGCCGCAACCGGGGTCCTGACGCAGGCCCGACAGCCGTCTCCCGACAACCGTCTCGCGACAGGCGCACCAGCCCACCCGCGGGGCGACCGTCCAGCGCTGGGCGTCGGCGCAGTGCGACGTCCCGCCGTCGCGGGAACGTTCTACACCCTCGACGAGCACGGGATCGTCCAGGCGCGGATCACCGACCTCGACACCGGCTGCAGCCAGACCTACGCCTTGCGGGCGGACGTCTGGACCGCGGTCAGACCTCGCCACACCAGTGCTGCTGGTCGAGATGCACCCGCCGTCCTCGAGACGGGGGCGGGGGTCCTGACCGTGCCAGGTCCCCCGCCCCACTCACCCCCGGTGGCACGTCACTTCAGGCGCTTCAGCACCGCCTTGGCGACGCTCTGCGCGCTCTGGGGGTTCTGTCCGGTGATGAGGTTCTTGTCCCGCACGACGTTGTCCTTGAAGGGCAGGAGGGCCTTGGAGTACTTGGCTCCCAGCGCCTTCAGCTCCTCGTCCAGGCGGAAGGGGACCGCGTCCTGACGCTTGGCGAGCTTCTCCTCCGGCCAGGAGAACCCTGTGACCTTGCGTCCGGCGATGACGGGGGTGCCGTCCTCGCGGCGCGCGGCCAGCAGCCCCGCAGGGCCGTGGCACACCGCGGAGACCACCTTGCCCTGGGCGTCCAGGTCGGCGATGAGGGCTCCGAGCGCCTGGCTGGTGGGGAAGTCGAACATCACGCCGTGTCCCCCGGTGAGGTAGATGGCGTCGAAGTCCTCCGCCGCGACGTCCGCGACCCGCACCGTGTCGTCCAGCAGGG
Source organism: Arsenicicoccus cauae (assembly GCF_043162025.1). Lineage (NCBI taxonomy): Bacteria > Bacillati > Actinomycetota > Actinomycetes > Micrococcales > Intrasporangiaceae > Arsenicicoccus > Arsenicicoccus cauae. The sequence continues at coordinate 2,623,465 of NZ_CP171001.1, forward strand.
ACATGAAGTCGGGGTCGGCGTAGCGCTCCCCCGTCCCCCCGCTCTTGAGCATCGGCGCGGACAGGCTCTCGGGGTCCAGCGGTACGGCGCCTCCGTCGATGCTGGCGATGGTCACGTCGTGGCCCGCCTCCGTGACCACATCGTAGAAGTGGGTCAGCTCCCCCAGCCAGAGCCCGGTGCGGTAGCCGGCGGTGGTGTAGCGGGGGGTGTTGGTGACGACGATCAGAATCCTCTTGGGCGTGCGTGTCATGAACTTCGACATACCCACCGACCTCAGGGCGCAGTCCCGGGCCCGTGCGCCGTCCCCTGCGCCAGGTGGCGGTCGTCGCCCGTGAGCGCTGCCAGGATCCGCCGCTGCGTGGCGGCCTCCGCGCCCAGCCCCTGGCGTTCGAGGGTGCGCGCGAGCAGGAGCCGGACGTAGTCGTCCGTCGGGGCCCGTTCGACGAGCTCGGTCAGCTCGTCCCGCGCGCGGCCGAGCTGCGCCGAGTGGTAGTACGCCCGAGCCAGGAGCAGGCGCACGGCGACGTTGTCCGGCTCGGTCCCCAGCAGATCGGCGAGCGAGTGGGCGGCCGCGGCGTATCTCTTCTGGTCGAACAGGTGCTGGGCCATCGACAGCTGCAGGTAGCGCAGGTCCTCCACGGATGCTCCTTCGGTCAGGGCGATGTCGGCCTAACACGTCTGCGGCGCATGGCATTCCCCCGCCCACCAGTTGCGCTGCGCGAGACGCCAGAGACGGCACGGCTGGGTGGAGCCCGCCCGGACCTCCAGGCAGTGGCCGACAGAGGCGATCGGACCGTCCCAGGCGACCGCCAGCGCGCGGGGCTCCACCTCGTAGGCCCGCAGCTGCAGCTCGCAGTCGCACGACGCGCCCCGGACCCCCAGCCGGCGTTCGAGGCGGGTCGCCCTGGGCGCTCGCTGCTCCCGCCACGTCTGCACCCACCGCCAGGACCCGTCGCAGTCGAACCGCTGCACCATGCGCCCCACGTAGCACACGACGCACTCGTGCGGGTGCGCACCCATCAGCTCGCGAACGACCTCTGAGGGGTCGGTCCTCGTCGCCGTCATGTCGGCCCTCCTCCTTCACCGGGGCCCAGTGTGTCCCGCGGCGGGTTCGGTGGCCGGACGCAGTGCAGGGCCTGTGGACGACGGTCGGGGAACACGCCGTCCTGTGGACAACTCGCCGCTCAGACGCGGACCACGGCCACCGGCGCGTGCGAGGACTGCAGCACCTGCCTGCTGGTCGACCCCAGCAGCATGCCGGCGAAACCACCACGCCCGCGGCTGCCCACGACCACCAGCGAGGCGGTGCGCGAGGCCTCCGCCAGCACCTTGACCGACGAGCCGCGCAGGGTGCGGGTCTCGACGACGACGTCCGGGTGCTGCTCGCGTCCGTGCTGCAGCACGTGCTCGACCAGCTCGGTGTGGCGCCGGCTCATCTCCGCGTGGGCCGACGACCCCTCCTCGGTCGGCACCACGCCGCCCTCGAACTCCATCGTCCAGGCCCGGACGGCGACCAGGGGCAACCCGCGACCGTCGGCCTCGCCGAAGGCGAACAACGCGGCGCGGTGCCCCTCGGCCGAGTCGTCGACGCCGAGCACCACCGGGCCGTCCGCGGGCGCGCCCGCGGCCCGGTCAGGCACGACGACGACCGGGCAGTGTGCGTGCGCGGCGACCGCCCCGGAGACGCTGCCGAGCAGCAACCCCTCCCACCCGCCCGCGCCGCGGCTACCGGTCACCACGAGCTGACCGTGGCGCGATGCCTCGATCAGCGCGGCGGACGGGCTGCCCCACACGGCCTGCGTCGCTACCTCCAGGCCGGGGTGGGACGCGCGCACCGTGGCCTGAGCCTCGTCCAGGACCCGCTCGGTGCCCTGCTGGACCAGCTCCTCGAGCCCGTAGGACCACCCCAGCTCGTGCGGAGCGGGCTGGGCGACCTCCTGCGCCATCACGAGCAGCAGGGAGGCCCTGCGCCCGTCCGCCTCTCGGGCCGCCCACTCCAGGGCCGGGCGAGCGAGCGCCGAGCCGTCGACGCCGACGACGATGCGGTCGCTGGGGATGGTGTCGTGGGTCATGACAGGCTCCTTCGCTCGTCGGCGGAGCCCGCGTCATGGGATCACTCTGCGTCCGGTCGCACCCGCTCCCGGCGAGGCTCCTCACCTGACACGATGTTAGCGACCGGTGTCCCGACCTCGACGGTGCGCCCCACCGTGCAGAGCCGGTCGTGCGACCGACGGATCGCGTCAGGCAGCACCCGGCGGGCCTCGTCGCCCGCAGGACCGTCCGGGAAGGTCACCTCCCAGGTCACGGTCAACCCCTCCAGCCGGGCCTCGCCGTCGACCTTGACCTTGTCTCCCCCGACCTCGACCGAGAACCTCACCGGCTCGGCACGCCGAGACGTGAGGTGGTCGACGTCGACCATCGTGCAGCCCCCGATCGCGGCCAGCAGGGCCTCGACGGGAGTGAACGCCGCGTCCTCGCCGGTGCCCAGCTCCAACGTCCCGCCGCGGGCGTTGGTGGCGGCATACCGCCCCAGGCTGGTCCGCCGGAGCTGGACGGAACGGTGATGCTCAGGCTGCTGGGCGGTCGACATGACCGTTAGCCTGCCACCGTGAGCAACGACACCGGTAGCCCCACCCAACGCCCCGTCCCCGAGGGCCGGCTGGTCCTGATCCGGCACGGCGAGACGGAGTGGTCCAAGGCCATGAAGCACACGGGCACCACGGACCTGGACCTCACCGAGCACGGGGAGGAAGCCGCTCGGCGCACGGCTGCGCTGCTGGAGGAGTTCGACTTCGCCCTGGTCCTGTCGTCCCCCATGCGGCGAGCGCGACGCACGGCCGAGCTGGTGGGTCTCCCCGAGCCGGACATCGACCCCCACCTCGTGGAGTGGGACTACGGCGGCTACGAGGGACGCACGACGGCCGAGATCCGCGAGGAGCTCGGCTACGACTGGACCGTCTGGGAGGACGGGGTCGTGCCCGGTGACACCCCGGGCGAGTCGATCGAGCAGGTGGCGGCCCGGGCGCGTGCCGTCATCGACCGCGTGATGCCCGTCCTCAAGGAGGGCAGGGACGTCGTCCTGGTGGGGCACGGCCACACCACCCGCATCCTGACGAGCGTATGGCTGCGCACGGAGCCGAGGTTCGGGGCGCAGCTGGAGCTGCACGCCGGGTCGATCAGCGTCCTGGGCTACGAGCGGGCCTTCCCGTCGATCCAGCGCTGGAACCAGCCCGCACCACGCTGAGCACCGCGCACCTCGGTCACGCCCAGCCGCTGACCAGGTCGCAGGACCCGGTCAGCGCGGCAGGGACCACGTGTGCACGGGCTCACCCTCGTGCATGTTGTCGATGTAGCGGTGCAGCATCCGCCGCAGGGCCTCGTCGCGGTTCGCGCCTCGCTCCTGCAGCCGGTCCACGCAGCGCACCTGCCAGGCTGCTCCGTTCATCTCGGCCTTGCAGCGCTCCTCGATGAGGCCGAGGTAACGGTCTCGCACCGCCGTCGCCACCCCCCACGACTCCAGCCCCGAGTCCGCCAGCGGCAGCAGCTGACGCAGGACCAGCTCGTCCACGGGTACGTCTCCACGCCCGGGCCAGTAGAGGTTGGCGTTGAACCCGCGGCGCGAGCCGGCGAAGAAGTTCTCCTTCGCGGACGCGAAGCTCATCTTGGACCACAGCGGACGCTCCATGCTGACCAGCGCGTTGACCAGGCCGTAGTAGAACGCGGCGTTGGCCACCGTGTCCGCCACCGTGGGTCCGGCCGGCAGCACGCGGTTCTCCACCCGCAGGTGCGGCTTGCCGTCCACGGTGTCGTAGATGGGGCGGTTCCAGCGGTAGACGGTGCCGTTGTGCAGCTTGAGCTCGGACAGCGCGGGGGCCGTGCCCGACTCCAGCACCCCCACCGGGTCCTCCTCGCTGACCTCGGGGATGAGGGCGGGGAAGTAGCGGACGTTCTCCTCGAACAGGTCGAAGATGGAGGTCACCCACCGCTCGCCGAACCACACCCGGGGCCGCACGCCCTGGTTGCGCAGCTCGATCGGTCGGGTGTCCGTGGCCTGGTGGAACAGCTGGATCCGGGTCTCCGCCCACAGCTGGGAGCCAAAGAGGTATGGCGAGTTGGCGCCCACCGCCATCTGCACCCCCGCGATGGCCTGAGCGGCGTTCCAGAACTCCGCGAAGTCCTCGGGTGCCACCTGAAGGTGGCACTGGACCGACGTGCAGGCGGCCTCGGGCGCGATCGTGTCCACGAAGGTGGCCACCCGCTCCCCGCCTCGCCCCTCCATGTCCAGGAGCAGGTCCTCGCCTCGCGCCTCCATGATCGCGTCGTTGAGCCCGATGTAGCGCGGGGTCGGCGTCAGCGCGTCCCGCCCGAGGTGCTCCTTGGTCAGCGTGGGCAGGATGCCGATCGTGACGATGTCGGTGTCACCGGTCTTGTCCCGGGCGGCGCGCAGGTGCTCGCGGAGCGTCTGCTCCAGCGCGTGGAGCCGGTCACCGGCCAGCGGCTCCGGCTCCACGTTGAGCTCGATGTTGAAGCGCGCGAGCTCGCTCTGGAAGAAGGGGTCGTCGATCGCCTCGAGAACCGCCTCGTTGGTCATGCTGGGTCGCAGGTCCTGGTCGACGAGGTTCATCTCGATCTCCAGCCCCGCCATCGGCTCGCTGGTCTCGAAGTCCTGCTGCCCGAGCATGCGCTCCAGCACGTCCAGGCACTGCTGGACCTTCTCGCGGTACCGCTGACGTTGCTCTCGGGCGTTCAGCCCGGCGGAGATCTCCTGACCCATGCGGACTAGGGCACCACACCTGCGGCCGCGGCGCGCACCGTGACCGGTCCGCGGCGCGTCACGTCCCGCGCGTCCGGCTCCCGAGGGCGCGTCCCCGAGGGTCTGTCGGTGGTCGCTCCTAGGGTGTCGACCATGCGGATGCTCCACACCTCGGACTGGCACCTGGGCCGCTCTTTCCACCAGGTCGGGCTGCTGCCTGCCCAGGAGCAGTTCCTCGACCACCTCGTGGACGTGGTGCGCTCCGAGGCCGTCGACGTCGTGGCGGTCGCCGGCGACGTCTACGACCGCGCGCTCCCCGCCCCGCAGACGGTGTCCCTGCTCTCCGACGCGCTGCGCCGCATCACCGACGCGGGCGCCCAGGTGGTGCTCGCGAGCGGCAACCACGACTCGGCGGTGCGCCTCGGCTTCGGTGGTCCCCTGCTGGAACGGGCCGGGGTGCACCTGCGCACCTCGGTCGCCGACCTGGCGCGACCCATCTCGATCGGCGCGACGCGCATCTACGCCCTGCCGTACCTCGAGCCCGCCGTCGTGGCGGACGAGCTCGACGGCGCCGAGCGATCCCACCACGGCGTCATCGAGCGAGCCCTGGCCCGAGTGACCGCCGACGCCGAGCGGCACGCCGGCCCCGTCGTCGTCCTCGCCCACGCCTTCGTCACCGGCGGCGAGAGCAGCGACAGCGAGCGTGACATCAGCGTCGGCGGCGTGGGCGACGTGCCCCTCGCCTTGTTCCGTGAGGCGGACTACGTGGGGCTGGGGCACCTCCACGGCAGCCAGACCCTGGACGAGCGGGTGCGCTACTCCGGGTCCCCCGTCGCCATGAGCTTCTCCGAGGCGCGGCACACCAAGTCCTCGTGGCTGGTGGACCTCGGCGACGAGCGCTCCGGCGCCGTCCGGACCGAGCGGATCGAGGCCCCCGTCCACACGCCCCTGGCGGTGCTGCGAGGCGACCTCGAGGACCTGCTGCGCGACCCCGCGCACCGTGCTGCGGAGTCCGCCTACTGCCAGGTCACGCTGACCGACGCGGTCCGCCCCCTCGACGCGATCGACAAGGTCCGGCGTCGGTTCCCCCACACGCTGTCCCTGCAGCTCGACCCGCAGGGGGTCGAGCCGTCGCAGAGCAGGTCGTATGCCGCCCGCCTGCGCGTCGCCTCCGACCCGGAGCTCGTGGACGGCTTCCTCGAGCACGTCCGCGGCGGCGCGGCCGCTACGCCGCAGGAGCACGCCGTGGTCGTGGAGGCTCTGGAGGCAGTTCGTGTCGCCACCAGCGGGGAGGGATCGTCGTGAGGCTGCACCACCTGCGGGTCACCGCGTTCGGGCCCTTCGCCGGCACGGTCGAGGTCGACCTCGACGAGCTGGGCGCCGCCGGGCTCTTCCTGATCAACGGCCCCACCGGCGCCGGCAAGACCAGCCTGCTGGACGCCGTCTGCTTCGCGCTGTACGGCGACATCCCCGGCGCCCGGCAGAAGGGCTCGCTGCGCTCGGACCACGCCGGCGCGGACGCCGTGCCCGAGGTGGAGCTCGAGTGGTCGGTCGGGTCCCGGCGGTTCCGCACCACCCGCTCCCCGGAGTTCGAGCGCCCCAAGAAGCGCGGCGCCGGCACGACCCGGCAGCAGCACAAGGTCGTCATGGTCGAGCGCGTCGAGGGCGCCTGGGTCGACCGGGGGTCCGGGCGCGCCGACGAGATCGGTGGCATCGTGCGTGAGGTCGTCGGGCTCGGGCTTGAGCAGTTCGCCACCGTGGTCCTGCTCCCGCAGGGGGAGTTCGCGCGGTTCTTGCGGGCCTCGACGGACGAGCGAGCAGGGATCCTGCAGCGGCTGTTCGACACCTCACGTTTCGAGCAGGTGCAGCGGTGGCTGGAGGCTCGACGGCGCGAGGTCGAGGCAGAGGTCAAGGACGCCCGCGCCAGGCTCACGAGCACGCTCACGCGCGTCAACGACGCCGCCGGCCAGGCGTTGGCCGTGGCCGCGGCGGCGCCGTCGCCCGGATCCGCCGGTGGGCCGCTCGCGGACGGGCCAGCAGCCGACGACGGCCCCCCCGAGGCGCCCATCGTGATCGAGGACCTGCTCGTCGACACCTCGTCGTCCGACGCGGTGGCCATCCGGGAGGCACTCACGAGGCTCGCCACTCGGGTCGGCCAGGTGGCCACGTCGCTCGACGCCGCGGCCACCGATGCTGACGCGGCACGCCGACACGCCGCGAGCGCCGACGAGGCGGGGCGCCGGGTGCACGCCCTGCGGGCCAAGGCGGCGACGGCCGCGGCGACCCTGGCCGGCCTCGAGGCGCGGACCGACGAGATGTCGTCCATGCGGGATCAGCTGGGTCGCGCAGCCGCGGCGGCCGAGCTCGTCGCCTACGTCACCGCCGCGTCCCACCTGTCCGCCGCCACTGCCGAAGCGGCTGCAGCCCATGAGCAGGCGGTCGAGGCCCTCCCGGCGGGGCTGTGCGCGGCCCTCGGGCTGCGGGCCGACGGCGCGCGGGCCCAGGGTGCGCGAGCCCAGGATGCGCGAGCCCAGGATGCGCGAGCCCAGGATGCGCGTGGTCAGGGTGCCCGTGGCCAAGCCGGTGCAGGAGTCGGGCTGGGCCCCGCAGACGACCTGGACGAGCAGGTGCTGCGCGACGTCACCCGCCGCGTGGACGCCGTGGCGGACCTGGCCACCCGCATCGCCGTCCAGGTGTCCCACGCGGACGGCGCCCGAGAGGAGGCCGAGACCAGCGCGGCAGCCGTCTCCGGCCACGCCGCCGCGGTGGCGGAGTCACGGACCGGACTGGAGCAGGCTCAGAGCACCCGTGCCGAGCGCGCCGATGCCCTGGCCGCACTGACCGACCAGGCCGAGGTGGAGGAGTCGGCCCGCCTCACGGTGGACCGGCTGCGGGAGGCGGCAGCACGCGTGGAGGCGTTGGCCGAGGACGACGCCCGTGTGGAGGCCTGCGCGCGTGCCGCCGCGGCGGCTTCGGCGTGGCGGGCCGACCGCCAGGAGGACACCGCCGGGCTGCACCGTCGACGCGCCGACGGCCTGGCGGCCGAGCTCGCCCTGAGCCTCCAGCAGGACGAGCCGTGCCCCGTGTGCGGGGCCACCGAGCACCCGGACCCCGCCACCGGCGAGGCCGGGGACCTGGTCACGGCCGACGACGTCGAGGCTGCGGAGCAGGTGCTCGCCGAGGCGAGGTCTGCCGAGGTCGAGGCGCTGTCCGCGCTCGAGTCCGCTCGTGCCACGCGGATCGCGCACGCCGACGAGCTGCGCGAACGCCTCGCTGCGCTCGACGGCCTCCGCGCGGCAGACGTGGGAGCGGCGCTCACGACCGCCCGGGAGCGCCACGCCATCGCCCGACGCGCCGCGGCCGCCCTGCCACAGGCCGAGGCGCGCCTGCGCGAGGCGGACGCCGACATCGAGCGCCGCCGGACCGCGCTCGGCACGGCGGCCGAGCAGCTCGCCGCCGCCCGTTCACGCGTGGAGCTGGCCCGCAGCCGCAGCGAGGTCGAGCGCGCAGAGGCGTGGAGGCTGCTCGACGAGCTGGCCGAGGAGGACGCCCTCGAGCTTGCCCTCCCCCCGGCTGATGCCCCGCAGCGGTCCGACGTGCCCTCTGGAGCCCTGGTCCGCGAGCTCCTCACGACCGTGCGCTCCACCGTCGAGGCCCTGGGCGTGCTGCACGAGACCCGCACGGCGCACGCGCGGGCGCGACGCGAGCTGCGTCGATCCGAGGAGGTCCTGGCGGAGAGGCTGCAGGGCTCGCAGTTCGAGGACGCGCGCCAGGTGCAGGCCGCCGCGCTGCCGGTCGACGAGCGACGCCGGCTCGAGGTCACCCTGACGCGTCACGACCAGGCCGTCCTGCAGGCAAGGACCGTCCTCGACGACCCGGAGGTCGCCGAGGCCATGGCCGCTCCCACCCCTGACCTCGATGCCCTCGCCGTCGCCGTGGAGCGGGCCAGAGCGCAGGCCCGCGACGCCACCGGGTCCGCACGCGTCGCGGAGGACGCGGGTGGGCTCCTCGCCCGGCACACCGCCGAGGCGCTCGGCCTGCTCGAGTCGCTGGCTCCCGCGGTCCGGCGTGCCGACGTCATCCGTGAGGTCGCGGACACCGTGGCCGGGTCCGGGGCCAACAACCTGCGCCGCATGAGCCTGCCCACCTACGTGCTGGCCGCACGCCTCGAGGAGGTCGTCGCGCTGGCCAACGAGCGGCTCGCCGTCATGACCGACGGGCGCTACGAGCTGCGCCACTCCGACCGTCTGGCGGCGCGCGGCGCCCGCAGCGGGCTGGGGCTCGAGGTCGTCGACGCGTGGAGCGGCAAGGCCCGGGACACTACGACCCTGTCCGGCGGCGAGACCTTCATGGCCTCGCTCGCGCTGGCGCTCGGCCTGGGCGACGCCGTGCGGGCCGAGGCCGGCGGCGTCGACCTCGACACCCTGTTCGTCGACGAGGGCTTCGGCACGCTCGACGAGGCGGCTCTGGAGCACGTGATGGAGGTCCTCGACGGCCTCCGAGCAGGCGGTCGCAGCGTCGGCATCATCAGCCACGTCGCCGAGCTCAGGCAGCGAATTCCGGCCCAGGTCAGGCTGATCCGGACCCAGAACGGCTCCTCCCTCGAGGTCCGCGCCCTGCCGGAGGCCGTGTGAGCCGGCCATGTCCGAGGGAGGACGTGGGGCGGCAGGGACCGCCGGGCGAGGATGGCAGCCCCAGGCGTCACCGGCGGAGCGCGACCTCGATCCATGCGTGGCCACCGAGGTCGCTCGTCGACAGGACTCCCACCGTCACGTAGGCCGGGTCCGGCAGGAACCGCACGCTCGTCCCCGTCCCCTCCCCCGCGCACCCTGCGACGTCCGCCAGGGTCGTGGTCGGCACCCCGTGCTCGTAGCGTTGCGACCAGGCGCCCTCCTCCCGGCGGTTGGTGTGCACCAGCCAGCGCGACACGGCGGCCACCGACGACATCCCCACCCGAGGCCGCCTGTCCGCGAGCCTCGGCGCGGACCCGGGATCGGCGAAGCGCACGTCCTGCGTCGCCATCACGGGCTTGCGCACGATCCTCCCGGCGTCGTCGCGGCGGGTGTCCGTCCCCCGTCCGTCGTCGCGGATCTCCACGGACCCGTCCGGGTGCAGCGTGACGACAGCCAGTCCCCGGCGCCCCAGGGCCTCGGCCTCGTCATTCGCGTAGGCCAGCACCTCGAGCACCAGGTGCCGCAGGCTGACTCCCCCGAGCATCAGTGCGCCGCAACGCAGCTCAGCGAGGTGCACGTGGTCGACCGAGGTGCCCCAGTCGTGCGTCGTCGTCCGCCAGTCGTGGACCGGACGACCGAACCGCGCCGTGAGGTGCCAGACCTGCTTGAGGCTCTGCGGATGGTGCAGTCCCGTGCGCGCAGCCTCACCGATGACCGCGGCGTCGAGCAGCCCCTCCCGTGCGACGGCCAGCCCCAGGTCATACGCATCGGGGTCGCGGTAGTGCCGGCGCCGCCCGAGCTCCTCGACCGTCAGCACCCGGCCCTCGTGCCACTCGACCTGGACCCCGAGCCGCGCGGCCGCCGCCTCGACCTCGGTGCCGCGGTATGACGGATCCAGCACCACCGCCTCGACGTCCTCCGCCAGAGCCACGACACCGTGCACGTGCGCCTCGACGTAGTCGTCGAGGATCCCGCCCTGCTGGCCTCCTCCCGCTCGGAGGCGCACGCCGCCGCGGCGAGGTCGAACGCGGCCGACATCCGCAGCAGGTCGAAACGACCGGCGGTCCCGAAGTCCGCCGGCTCGCGGAACGAGTCCGGGAAGCAGAAGGTCGCCCGGTCCAGCACGTGCTCCGCCAGCCGCAGGTGGCAGGACCCGAAGCGCACCGCGCCACCCACTCCCCGTCGGCGGTGGTTCAGCGCGCCGTACCGCGGTCGCTCGGAGGCGGGCGCGTCGTCATACGCACCCCCGAAGATCCGTGATTCCCAACGGAACCGGTCGCCACCAGGGTGCGCGGTGAGCCCGCCGTTGCTGGTGCCGGTCTCGAACTGGTCGCGGTAGATGCCTTCTCGCGCCAGGCGGTCCACCACGGTGTCGCCGGCCGATCCGCGGTCTGGGTGGAAGTTGAGCGTGATCCGCAGCGACCGATCAAGCGGGGCACCGCTGCTCATGCCCTCGACATGAGCCACGGCCGCGCGCGCCCACCGGCTCGGCTCCGTCACGACTTCCGCTCCTCGTCGGCACCGTGCACCTGGGGGACCATAGGACGACACTAGCCAGCCCGCTCACCGGCGTCACCGGGGCAGCCGGTTCCTAGGCGCGGGCCTGCAGCCAGGTCTTGACCTGCGCGACGTACGCGTCGAACTGCGACGCGGCCAGGGGAACGGCGCTCGCCACCAGGTCCAGGTCGACCTGCACGTACTCGTGGATGAGGATGTTGCGGAGGCCGACGCTGGGGCCGAGACGTCTCGCCAGCTCGTCAGTGATCAGTCCGGCTCGCGCAGCCTGGTTGAACGACGCACGGTAGTCCGTGGGCTCGGCGATCCCTGCGACGGCCACGACGTGCGAGTTGACGTCGCTGGCCAGGTCGACCAGCTGAGACAGAGCGCGCTCCACGGCCAGGCGCAGCACGAGGTCGTCCCGCAGCTGCGCCCCGCTGACCTCCCCCTGGCGGGCCAGCAGGTCCACCAGCTCACGGATGGCCGTCAGCCGTCGTACGACCACCTGGTCGTCGAGGTCGCGAGGGGGCATCAGAGCCGCTCCAGCGCGCGATCACGCATCCACTGCGTGTCCCGGTAGGCGCCGACCGCCGCCAGGTGCTGCTCGGCGTAGAGGTGTGGCTCCGCCTCGTGCAGCAGCTCCCCCCGCTGCAGGGCGGCCAGGCGCGCGACCGGGTCGGCACGGCCCAGGTCCATCAGGTCCAGGTGGTCACCCGGCACGAGCTCGTGGAACCGGTTGACCAGGGTGAGCTCGTCCGACGCAGCCCCACCGAGCGTGGCGTAGGCCAGGTCGACGTCGCGGGCCCGGTCAGGGCGCGTCAGCACGGATCCATGGACCACGAGGAGTGCCACCCCGATCTCGCGGCAGGCGCTCGCCAGACTGCCGTCGTCGGCGAGGCGACGCAGCCGGGCGAGGCTGTCCTGGACCGTGATCACGACCTCCACGATAGCCGGGAGCCTACGTCGAGACGCGTCTGCAGCGGCCCCGACGCCCCTGACCAAGGGCTCGTCACCCCGACCGTGTCCCCGGTCGTAGCGGGGCGGGGAATCGCAGGTCCATCGGTCTCCTCGGCCACGGGGCAGGGGCCAGGCGGGCCGCGTGGTCACTTGGCTGGGGCTGCTGGTCGAGGTCAGGCCCGCCACTCGCGGGCGAGCAGGCCGTATGCCGCACCGTCCACCCAGCCGTGGTCGGGGTGCCACGAGTCGCGGACACCGTACTGCTCCAGGCGCATCCCGAGCCCGGACAACAACCGGGCTGATGCCACGTTGTCGGCATACAGGCCGGCGGTCACCCGACGCACCCGGAGCTCGCGGAAGCAGCGGTCCAGGCCGGCAGCGGCGATCTCGCGCCCATAGCCCTGTCCGTGGAACGCCGGGTCGAGCACATAGCCGATCTCCGCCTCGCAGCCCTGCACGGGTCCGCCGGGCTGACCGCTGCCGTCGCGCACCTCGATCGAGCAGCTCCCCACCACACGGTCCCCGAGCCGGGCCACGAACGACCGGTCGCGCTCCCCCGGCTCGAGCCACGCCCGTCGAAAAGCCTCCGGCTCCACCCGTGCTCGCAGCATCCAGCGCCCCACCTCGGGACGGTTCCGGTAGCGCAGGATCTGATCCACGTCGTCCGGTGCGGCGTCGCCCAGGGACAACCTGGCCGTATGCCGCTCGCCGGTCTCCCACGCGACGGCCGGTGGCAGGGCTCGCCGGGGCTGCACGGCCGCCGACGCGTCGCGGATCTCACGAAGGCCACCCACCTCACCCCGCCACTCCTCCGCGAGGATCGCGTAGCCGTAGCCGTCGACCCACCCGTGCTCGGCGTGCCAGGAGTCCTCGACGCCATGCTCCTCGCGCCGCATCCCCGCCTTCTCCAGGACGCGGGAGGAGGCGGGGTTGTCGCGGTTGCAGCAGGCCTTGACGCGCCGCAGCCCCAGGTCGTCGACGGCCGCCGCCACCAAGCCGCGCGCGAGGTCGGTCGCCACCCCCTGACCAGCCCGGCGCGGGTCGACGATGTAGCCGATGACCGCCTCGACGCCGCGCGGTGTCTCCTCGTGCAGGCCGTCGTCCACGATCTCCAGGAAGCCCATGGCCACCACGACACCGTCGCGCTCGGCCACGCACGAGTGGTCGGTGTCGCTACCGGGCGCCGCGGCCCACGAGCGCCGGAACTCCTCGGGATCCACGGAGGTCCGCATCATCCAGCGGTTGACCTCGGGGTCGTTGCGGTAGGTCAGCAGCTGCTCGACGTCACCGGGCGTCGCGTCCCGCAGGACGAGGGAGCCGCTGCGGCGCGGCCAGGGAGAGGGCATGCGACCCACGCTAACGAGCGAGGATCCGCCCGTCGTCCAGGTTTCGCGAGCAGGGGCTTCGCGGGCAGCGACTCAGCCCCAGCTCTTGGCCTCGGTCAGGCAGAACAGGTGCCCGGCCGGGTCGCGCAGCACCCGCCAGGTCCCCTCCTCGTGATCGGCCGGCTGCTCGTCCGGCACGGTCGCACCCAGCTCGACGCAGCGCTGTTCGGCGGCCGCGATGTCCTCCACCGCCAGGTCGAGGTGGAACTGCTTGGCTCCTGCGGTGTCCGGCCAGGCGGGAGGCTGCCATCCCTCGACCTTCCCGAAGCCCAGCGCGTGCGACGGACCCGTCAACATGGCATAGCTCTCGTCGCCGTAGGCCTTGTCCCACCCGAGCACCTCGGCCCAGAAGTCCGCGACCGGACCGGGGTCGGCGCAGTCTAGGGTCACCATCGCGAGGCGCACCACGGGTGTCGGCGGGGAAGGGTCGGTCGAGTCGCTGGTCGTCATGCCCCCACCCTCCTACGATCGAGCGGTGCCGGCTTGGACGAACCCGTCAGCGCCCCCACCCCCGCCGGGCGTGGTGCTGCACCCCCGCGCCCAGGACCGGGTGGCTCCCCCGCGGAGCATCGCGCCCGGCCACGAGCTCGCGCCCCTCGTCGAGCGCCACTGGCTGCTCTCCTGGGACCTGCCTGCTCAGCAGCGCTTCCCCGGCTCGCTCGTCCCCCAGCTCTCGCACAACCTCACCCACGAGGTGGGCTCGGGTCGTCCCGGGATCCCGTATGACGCCGTCGTGGTCACCGGCGTCCCGACGCGGCGGTTCGACGTCGACCTCGCCGGGCGCGGCTACGTGCTGGGCACGAAGTTCCGCCCCGGCGCCCTCGCCGCCGTCAGCGACGTCCCCGCGGGCGCCCTCACCGACCGCACCGTCCTCGCCGACGAGGTGCTGCCGCGCGCGGTCATGGACGCGTATGCCGCCGCCGACGATCCGGGTGACCCCGAGGTTTTCCGGCATACGGTCGAGCAGGCCCTGGTGAGCCTCCTGGACCGCGTCGACCCGGCCTGGGTCGAGGTCCACGAGGCCGTCCTGAACATCGCGACTGACCCCTCCCTGACCACCGTCGCCCGGCTCGTCGTCGAGACGGGTAGCAGCGAACGCACCCTCCAGCGGCAGTTCACCCGCTTCGTCGGCGTCAGCCCCAAGCGCGTCATCAGCCGCTACCGCCTGCAGGACGCCGTCGCCGCCCTCGACGCGCGCACCGACGAGTCGCTCGCCGACCTGGCGGCCCGGCTCGGATTCTTCGACCAGGCCCACCTCGCGCGCGAGTTCACGCGCTTCGTCGGGATCGCGCCCAGCGCCTACCGCGCGGGTCGACCCGTCCGCGGCTGAGCGAGGCCGGGCACCACCGGTGCCCGTCCTCGCTCCTACGTCGCTCGTGTCCTCGCGCGGTCGTCAGTCCTCGAACCCTCTGGTCGGACCTCCTCCGCGCTCCGGGCCTCGCTCCTACGTCGCTCGTGTCCTCGCGCTGTCGTCAGTCCTCGAAGGCCTCGGGGGACGGGCACGTGCAGATCAGGTTGCGGTCGCCGTACGCGCCGTCGATGCGGCGCACCGACGGCCAGTACTTCGAGCGCGGGTCGACCCCCGCCGGGAACGCCGCCGTCGCCCGGTCGAAGTCGTAGTCCCACTCCCCCGCCAGCGACTCGGCGGTGTAGGGCGCGTGCCGGAGCACGGACGCGTCCGCCGCCACCTCGCCGGATCCGACCTGGTCGATCTCGGCCTTGATCGCGATCATCGCGTCGCAGAACCGGTCCAGCTCCACGAGGTCCTCGGACTCCGTCGGCTCGACCATGAGGGTGCCGGCGACCGGGAAGGACATCGTCGGCGCGTGGAAGCCGTAGTCGATGAGCCGCTTGGCCACGTCGTCGACCGTGACGCCGGTGTCGTGCGTGATGCCGCGCAGGTCGAGGATGCACTCGTGCGCGACCAGCCCGTCCTGGCTGTAGAGCACCGGGTAGTGGTCGCGCAGCCGCGCCGCGACGTAGTTGGCGTTGAGCACGGCGGCGAGCGTCGCGCGCCGCAGCCCCTCGCCGCCCATGAGCCGGATGTACGCCCACGAGATCGGCAGGATCGACGCCGAGCCGTACGGCGCGGACGCCGCAGGCCCGGTCGCCGTGTCCGGTCCGGCCTCAGGGGCGAGCGGGTGGTTGGGCAGGTATGGCGCCAGGTGGGACCGCACGCCGATCGGGCCGACGCCCGGGCCTCCGCCACCGTGGGGGATGCAGAAGGTCTTGTGCAGGTTGAGGTGGGACACGTCCGCGCCGAACTTCCCGGGACGGGCGACGCCGACCAGGGCGTTCATGTTGGCGCCGTCGACGTAGACCTGACCGCCGGCCTCGTGGACCAGCTCGCACAGCTCGACGATGGTGTCCTCGTAGACGCCGTGCGTGGACGGGTAGGTGACCATGATCGCGGCGAGCACCTCGCAGTGCTCCTTGACCTTGCCGCGCAGGTCCTCCATGTCGATCGACCCGCCGGCCGTGGACTTGACCACGACCACCTTGAAGCCCGCCATCACCGCCGACGCCGCGTTGGTGCCGTGGGCGCTGGACGGGATGAGGCAGACGTTGCGCTCCTCCTGCCCGTTCGCCCGGTGGTAGGCGCGGATCGCCATGAGGCCGGCCAGCTCGCCGGACGCACCGGAGTTGGGCTGCATCGACACGGCGTCGTAGCCCGTGATCTCGACGAGCCACTGCTGCAGGTCCGAGACGATCTGGCGCGAGCCCGCGGACTGGTCGGTCGGCACGAAGGGGTGCAGCGACGAGAACTCCGGCCAGGTGATGGGCTCGAGCTCGGTCGTGGCGTTGAGCTTCATCGTGCACGAGCCCAGCGGGATCATCCCGCGGTCGAGCGCGTAGTCCTTGTCGGCGAGGCGGCGCAGGTAGCGCATCATCGCCGTCTCCGAGTGGTGCGCGCTGAACACCGGGTGCGTGAGGTACTCGCTGGTGCGCGTCAGCGCCTCGGGCCAGGACGGGGCCAGGTCGCCCGGCACGCCCCCGGAGAAGCTCGCGCCGAAGGACTCGACGACGGCCGCGACCTGCTCCCGGTCCGTCGTCTCGTCGAAGGACAGCTGCACCGTGTCGGCGTCGACGCGCCACAGGTTGAGGTCGCGCTCGAGCGCAGCAGCCATGACGGCGTCGGCGCGCCCCGGCACCGAGACCGTGAGGGTGTCGAAGTGGTGCTGGGTGCGCACGTCCACGGACGATGCTACGAGGGCCTGGCGCGCCGCGGCGGTGTGCCGCTGCACCCGCTCGGCGATGCGCCGCAACCCGTCGGGACCGTGCCAGACGGCATACATGCTGGCCATGACGGCCAGCAGCACCTGGGCCGTGCAGATGTTGGAGGTGGCCTTCTCCCGCCTGATGTGCTGCTCTCGGGTCTGCAGGGCGAGCCGGTATGCCGGAGCGCCGGCCTCGTCGACAGAGACCCCGACCAGGCGCCCGGGCATGGAGCGCTCCAGGCCCTTGCGCACCGACATGAACCCGGCGTGCGGCCCACCGAAGCCCATCGGCACCCCGAACCGCTGGCTGTTGCCCACCGCGATGTCGGCGCCCCACTCGCCGGGCGGCGTCAGCAGGGTGAGGGCGAGCAGGTCGGTGCACGCGGTGACGAGGGCCTTGGCCTCGTGCGCGGCCTCGGCCAGCGCGCGCCAGTCACGGATCTCGCCGTCGGCGCCGGGGTACTGCACGAGGACCCCGAAGACGCCCTTGCCGCCGGACGCCTCGACCAGTCCTTCGGCCGTGGTCACCGACGACAGGTCGATCCGCTCCACCTGGGTGCCGAGCGGCAGGGCACGCGAGGCGATCACGGCATAGGACTGCGGCAGGACCTGCTCGTCGACCAGCAGGACGGCGTCCTTGGCGGCCTTGCTGGACCGCCGCATCAGGGTCATGGCCTCGGCCGCCGCGGTGCCCTCGTCGAGCAGGGAGGAGTTGGCGATGTCGAGCCCGGTCAGGTCGATGACCATCGTCTGGAAGTTGAGCAGCGCCTCGAGCCGGCCCTGGCTGATCTCGGGCTGGTAGGGCGTGTAGGCGGTGTACCACGCGGGGTTCTCCAGCACGTTGCGCCGCACGACGGGCGGCGTCACGGTGCCGTAGTAGCCGAGGCCGATCAGCGAGGTCTTGACCTGGTTGCGGTCGGCGATGGTGCGCAGCTCGTCGGTGACGGCCTGCTCGGTGGGGGCCCCGTCGAGCGCGAGGGCCGGCCCGCCGAGGATGGCGTCCGGCGCGGTGCGGGCGATGAGCTCCTCGACGCTGGGCTGGCCGATGACCTCCAGCATGCGCGCGACGTCGTCCTCGCGCGGACCGATGTGGCGGGAGACGAACTCCGGCACGGTGGTGGTGCTGTCTGCGCTCACGGCAGGCTCCTCGTGGCAGGCGGGCGTAGGTCGGGCTCGCCGTGGCGGCGGGTCCGTCCCCTCCAGTCTGCGACGGGCGACGCATCCAGGGTGCCTGCCCACGTGGTCCGGGTGCCTGAGAGGTTCCGGGGTAGTTGCCCCTTCGGCGCCCCGCGGACGGGCGGCCCGGCGCGACGCCGGATGATCGCGTCGTCGCGTGGCCCTCGCCGCGCAGGATCTCTCCCACGTGAGGTGATCAGCGCTGCAAACCCTAGCAGCAGGGTGAGGTCGGGCCTGCGCGCCCTGGCGCGCGCCGATCAGGTGGGTCAGCCGGCGGAGCGGGTGCGTCGTCGGGCGGTGAGCTCGTCGCCGGGGAAGTCCGGCTGGACCTCGTCCTCGAAGCGCTCGCTCGGCAGCGAGGACAGCTCACCCTCGATCTCGCGCCAGACGCGGCCCACAGCGATGCCGAAGACACCCTGCCCGCCCTGCACGAGGTCGATGACCTCGTCGGCGGAGGTGCACTCGTAGACCGACGCGCCGTCGCTCATCAGCGTGATCTGGGCGAGGTCCTCGACCCCGCGCTCGCGCAGGGTGGAGATCGCCACGCGGATCTGCTGGAGGGAGACACCGGTGTCGAGCAGCCGCTTGACGACCTTGAGGACCAGGATGTCCCGGAAGCCGTAGAGCCGTTGCGTGCCCGAGCCGGTGGCGCCGCGCACGGACGGCTCGACGAGCCCCGTGCGGGCCCAGTAGTCGAGCTGGCGGTAGGTGATGCCCGCGGCCCTGCAGGCGGTGGGTCCGCGGTAGCCGATGTCCTCGGACAGGTCGGGCAGGTCGTCGGTGAACAGCAGCCCCTGCGAGGCGGTCGGCACGACCGGGCGGTCGGTGTGCTCCGGACCCACGGCCCCTCCCCTTCGCGCTGCTCGACTCGGCTGTAGGGCGCCCCGCGCGATCGCGGGACGTGGTGCCGGGCTCGTGATCGACGGTACGTCCCGGCCCAGGGGTCGTCAATCACATCAGCCCGCAGCCGGGGCGTGTGTCGGGCGGCGCCACCGGGGCGTGCGGGACCCCCCCCACCCGAACGGCCTAGGACGCCGACGCGCCCTCAGGCCTCGTGGGGGCCCTCGCCCGGGCCGCCCTCGAAGTCCTCGGGGGTGACGTGGTCGAGGAACTCGCGGAAGCGCTCGACCTCGTCCTCGGCCGTCACCTCCCCGCCCTCGCCGCCCTCCCCCTGGGTGCCCTCCCCGGAGATGGTCACGCCGGCCTTGTCGAGGATGGCCTCGGTGGTCACGATGCCCGTGCCCGTGCGTAGCGCGATGGCGATGGCGTCGGAGGCGCGGGAGTCCACCTCGACGGTCCCGTCGAAGACGAGCGTCGCCCGGAAGTAGCTGTCCTGCAGCGAGCTGATCCGGATCTCGGTCAGCCGGTGGCCGAGCGCGGGGATGAGGGTGGCGATCAGGTCGTGGGTCAGCGGCCTCGGCGGCTCGACCCCCTGCTGCGCGTAGGCGATGGCGGTGGCCTCGGCCGCCCCCACCCAGATGGGCAGGAAGCGGGTGCCGTCCGTCTCCTTGAGCAGGACGATGGGCTTGTTGGTGGGCATCTCGACCCGGACCCCGAGCACCTCTAGTGACCTCACCCCGCCACGGTACCCCGACTGCGGCGGCTCGTCGCGTGTCGCGAGGCCCTGATCAGTCCCCGAGGCCGCCTCGGACCAGGGCGGCGTGCAGGGACAGACAGGCCCGCAGTATGTCGACCGCGGGGTCGTCGTCACGCCGTCGGGCGGCAGGTCCGCGCACCTGCTCGACGAGCGCCAGCTCACGGTCGGCGGCCGTGCGGAACGGCCGCAGGTGCCGCGGCTCGATCCCGTGGGCGGCGAGCCGGCCCGCGGCACGGGCCACCGCCAGGTCGTCCTCGTCGAAGTGGCCCTGGCGATCGGGGCGCAGGAGGCCGTAGGTCAGCAGACCGCTGAGCGTGGTCTCGTCGATCCCGGCGAGGCGGCGCAGCTCGCGCTCGGTGAGCAGCACCGAGGAGCGGGGGGCGGCCAGGAGCGGGTCGACCGCGTCCACGGCGACGGTCTCGGGCACGGTGGGGAGGCTGGACTCCCCCGGGCCGGAGGGGGTGAGGCCACGGTCGATGGCGTCCAGCGCCTCGCGGATGACCTCGAGCGGCCAGAACCGGTCGCGCTGCGCGGTGAGGATGTAGCGCAGCCGCTCGACGTCCGCCTCGGAGAACACGCGGTAGCCGGACGGGCGGCGCTCGGGAGTGAGCAGCCCCTTGGCCTCGAGGAACCGGACCTTGCTGATCGACAGGTCGGGGAAGTCGTCGACCAGCGCCGCGACGACGGCGCCGATCGTGTAGGTGCTGTGCGAGGAGGGGCCGTCACTCACCGGCATCAGCTGGACGACGGGGCGTAGAACACGAGGCGGAACTTGCCGATCTGCACCTCGTCACCGGCCTGCAGGCGACCGGCGTCGGTGCGCTCGCGGTTGACGTAGGTGCCGTTGAGCGAGCCCACGTCCCGCACCTCGAAGGTGTCCCCCATGCGCACGAAGACCGCGTGCCGACGGGAGACGGTCACGTCGTCGAGGAAGATGTCGCTGTCGGGATGACGGCCGGCGCTGACCTCCTCGGCGTCGAGGAGGAAGCGCGCGCCGGTGTTGGGGCCACGCAGCACGACCAGCAGGGCCGTGCCGGGCCGCAGGGCGTCGACGGTGGCCTGGTCGTGCCCACCCTGGGCGCCGCCGCCCTCGAGGGCGTGATCCAGGTCGGGACCGACACCTTGGAACTGCTGCGTCGACGGACCCTCGGGGAGAGGGCGGCGGCCCTCCTGCTCGGGGTTGCTCATGAGGCAGTCACTCCTTGGCGATCAATCGGTGTCACCCGCCGTGCCCGTCACGAGAACGTGCGGGTCACTGCGGGTGACACCGTATGAGAATTGTGGCCGAGGCACCAGCCTATCGGTCAGTCGAGCTGGGCCTTGTAGGCGCTCACGTCCAGGAGACCGTCGAGCTCGCCCGGGTCGCTGACCCTGACGGTGAACATCCAGCCGCTGCCGTAGGGGTCGGAGTTGACGGACTCGGGCGCGGAGTCGAGCTCTTCGTTGACCTCGACGACCTCGCCGGACACCGGGGAGAACAGGTCGGAGACGGACTTGGTCGACTCCACCTCGCCGCACGAGTCACCCGCCGCCACCTCGTCCCCCACGGCGGGGAGGCTGACGAACACGACGTCGCCGAGGGCGTCCTGGGCGAACGCGGTGACGCCGACCTTGGCAAGGTCGCCCTCGACGGCGACCCACTCGTGCTCGGCGGTGTAGCGAAGGTTCTCGGGGTAGGACAGCTCCGACATGGCGCTCCTTTGTAGGTCGCGGATGACTCCGGCTCCGACAGGCCTCCGTGGGGGTGTGCTACGGAACGGGTCCCGTCGTCGGGGCCGGCACGGGTTGAGCGTGACGTGACTGCGCCGGCGTCGCCTGCGCGTCCACCGTGATGTTATCGGTCCGCGCCACGGTCGCGTCAGCACCCTCCTGCCTCATGCTCTCCACGACGCCGCCGGGGATCCGCATGGCGGCGTCCATGGTGGCCGGGTCACCGATCGCCCTGACCACGTAGGGGGCGCGGAGCGGCTTGCCGTCGGCCCGCAGGGAGCCGTCCTGGGAGCCGAACCACGTGGAGGCCACCACCCGCACGTCCCCGACCTGGATCGCCTCGGCACCCGCGTCCCGCAGCTCCTGCACCACGTCCAGCAGCATGGGCGCCGTGACCTTGCCCTGGGGGTCGGTGATGCGGATCGTGACGCCAGGACCCTTGGCCTTGGCGGTGCCGGCCAGGATGCCCAGCGTGTCGAGGCGCTCGCGGGCCGCGGCGACGGCCGCCTGGCCCTGCTGGGAGCCGTTCACGAGCTCGTCGCGCTGCGCCTGGAGCTGGCGGGCCTCGGCGTCGAGGCGATCGGAGCGGGCGTTCTGGTCGTCGAGGATCCGGACGAGGTCGGTGGTCCGCAGGGACTCCAGGCCGCGGCGGGACTGCGACTGCAGCTGCGTGGCGAGGGCGAAGCCCAGCAGCACCGCGAGGGCGGTCGCGACGGCGTTGGCCTTGGTGAGGCGGGGGCGCCCCACGCGGGCGAGCCGCCGCCATGCGGAGGGGCGAACGGGCTGGGGCTCGGGATCGGGCTGGCGCTCGGGATCGGGCTGGGGCGGGTCCGGGACGCGGGTGCTCATGCGTGGAAGAGGTGCCGGCGGATCGAGGCGACGTTGGAGAAGATGCGGACGCCGAGGACCACGACGACCCCGGTGGACAGCTGTGCGCCGACGCCCAGCTGGTCACCGAGGAAGACGATGAGCGCCGCCACCACCACGTTGGACAGGAACGAGATGACGAACACCTTGTCGTTGAAGATGCCGTCGAGGACGGCCCGCAGGCCGCCGAAGACGGCGTCGAGCGCCGCGATGATCGCGATGGGGAGATAGGGCTGCAGCCACACCGGCACCGACGGGTCGAGGAAGACCCCGATCGCGATGCCGATGAGCAGTCCGAGGGCGGGGATCACGGGTTGGCCTCCGTCGTGCTGGTCGTCGTGCTGGGGACGGGCATCTGGGCTGTGCTGGGGGTCGTGGGAGCGGTGGTGGCGGCGCGGGTGGTCGGTATGCCGGCCGCGGGCGGCACCGATGTCGCGTGGCGCAGGCGGACGCCGCTGTCGCCCTCCAGCACCAGTCGGTCCTGCGCCACGACGTCGTGGCGGATCCCGACCTCGCGCCCGAGGGCATCCAGCCACCGGCCGCCCTCGGTGGCCAGGAACCGCGTGCGCAGCTGCTGCGGGTCCCCGATGGCGTGGATGACGTAGGGGCGGGTCAGGGGGCGGTAGTCCACGAGGATCGCCTCCCCGGCGAAGCGCACCGCCGACGTCGCCGTGAGCCGGTGCCCGTTGACGTCGATCGCCTCGGCGCCCGCCTCCCACAGCCCGTTGACGACGAGCTGCAGGTCGCTGGACTGCACGCGCCCCGGGTCCTGCTCGGACGTGCGGGGGTTGCCGTCGGCGGAGGTCCCGGTGCTCGTGCGCGCGTCGTCGACGGTGACCGCCAGCCCCGGCCCCTGGACCGGGGCGGCCGCCGCCCCGAGCTCGGCCTGCCTCAGCTGCTCCGTCAGGCCCTGCTCGGCCTGGCCGGCCAGGACCTGGTCCTGGACGCGCGCCATCTCGGCCTCCCACGTGGCCATCTGCGCCTGGGTCCGGTCCGCCTCGGCCTGACGGCGCTCGATCTGGGCGACGAGCGCGGACTTCTCCGCGGTGACGGCGGCCTTGGGCTGCCGCAGGGCCATGCCGGCGCTCGCCACGAGCACCCCGATCAGCAGGAGGTAGACGGTGGTGCGCCACGTGCGCCCTGAAGGCGTCGGCGTCAGGCCCGCCGCGACCCGGCGGTCGGCCTCGGCGGCATACCCGGGGTCCAGCGGACGATCCATCATCTCCGTCAGCAGGGTCATGCTCTCGTCCGGACGGCGCGGGCGAGGCGACGTGCTCATCGTGCCTCCTCCCCCGACTCACGGCGCACGACCTGCTGCGCCTGGATGTTGTACATGATCGCCGACAGCCAGTACAGACCGGCCCCCCACCAGGCGAACGCCCAGGCCACGGACCGGACGACGGCCGCGGGGGTGCCCGGCCCGTGCCCCAGCAGCATGAGCGGGAACGCGGTGAGCAGCGCGAAGGTCGCCGCCTTGCCGATGAAGGACACCGGCAGCGTGCGCAGGCCGTGGCGCCGAAGGCGCACCATCTCGATCACCCCCCACAGGTCGCGGGCGAGCAGCAGGACGACGAACCACCACGGCACGACACCGTGCACCATGAGCCCGAGCAGGGTGGTGAGCACGAACAACCGGTCCGCCACCGGGTCGAGGGTCTGGCCCAGCCGGCTCACGAGCCCGTAGCGGCGGGCCACGACGCCGTCCAGCCAGTCCGTCGCCGCCGAGGCCGCCAGCACCCAGAACGCCGCGAGCTCGGCGTGGCGCACCAGCAGCAGCCACAAGAAGACGGGGATCAGCAGCAGCCGCAGCAGCGTGAGGGCGTTAGGCAGCGTGAGCACGCGCGTCGAGACGGCGGGCTCGGATCCGCTCGGCATCCCTGGGTCCTCCACGGGCTCCAGGCTAGGACCTCGCCAGACCGGGCCGGGCTGACGCGCCGACGGGTGGGACGCGTCACCCGCGAGGGTCCGCCCGCCGCTGCGGTGCTCGCCCGGCCTCCCGTGTCAGGATGCTGGCATGACGACGTCGCAGCGCCACGCCGCCCTCACCGACCGGGGGCGCGTCAGCGACCACAACGAGGACGCCTACGCCGTGGAGGACGACCTGTGGGTCGTGGCGGACGGCATGGGCGGGCATGCCGGCGGCGAGGTCGCGAGCCAGGTGGCCGTCGACGCCGTCGTGCGGATGGCCGGTGGTGGCGCGGTGGGCCGCAGCGAGGACGTGCGGGGGCTGCTGGAGGACGCCGTGGCCGCGGCGAGGGGCGCGGTGGTCGACCGGGCCCGCCAGGACCCGGTGACGGCGGGCATGGGCACGACCCTCGTGGTCGCCGCCCGCGGCGCGGACGGGCAGCTCGTGGTCGCGTGGGTCGGGGACAGCCGGGCCTACTTGCTGGTGGACGGGGAGCTGGTGGCGCTCACGAGCGACCACAACGTCGCCCAGGAGATGGTCGACCTCGGCATGATCACGCTCGAGCAGGCGCGCACCCACCCGGGGCAGTACCGCATCACGAGGGCTATCACCGACGACCTGCACGGCGAGGCGACGCCGGGCGTGGCGGTCGTGCCCGCGACCGGTCGGCTGCTGCTGTGCTCCGACGGCCTCAACGGCGAGCTGGACGACGCCCGCATCACTACGCTGCTCGCGGACCAGGACCCCGGCACCGCGACCCGGGCGCTGGTGCACGAGGCCCTCGACGCCGGCGGCCGGGACAACGTCACCGTGGTGGTCGTCGACCTGTGAGCCCCGGGCCCGGTCGTGCCGCCACCGCCGCCACCCTCACGGGGACGCCCGCGATGAGGGCGATAACGGCGCTGACGGCGCTGACGGCGACGACAGCTCTGACGGCCTGCGCGCCGCCGGACCCGACGCCGACGCCGACCCGGCTCGAGATCACCGTGCCGGGCGACACCCCGCCGGCTGCCCGTGACCTCTCGGCGGACTCCCCTGCCGCCTCGGCGCCCTCGACGCCCTCGATGACCTCGGCGCCCTCGACGGCCTCGACGGCCACGGGGTCACCGTCGACGACGGCCGTCCTGCCGGCGGGGCTCGACCCGGCCAACCGCTTCTACGACACGGATCGTTCGCTGCACCGCTCGCCGTGGTTCGCGGGGGCCTGGCCCGTGATGGTGCCCTACGGCTGCACCACCGCGCCCTCCTACCGAGCGGACCCGCGGTGCCCGGGAGGGCAGGGCTTCCACCACGGGACCGATGTGGCCCTGCCCTGCGGCACGGTGATCACCGCCGGCCACGCCGGCACCGTCGTCGATCCGGCGGCCCCGCGACGACCCGGTCCGGCATACGGCCCGCTCGCCCTCCGCGTCCGCTCCGCGGACGGGACCAGGGACACGCTGGTCGGGCACGCGCGACGCCTGCTCGTCTCCCCCGGGCAGCGCGTGGAGCCGGGCACCCCGCTCGCCGAGGCGGGCGACCTGGGTGCGCCGGACGGCTGCCACCTGCACCTCGAGGTGCGCGCCGCGGGAGGTGCGGTCGAGACCGCGACGGACCCCTCCCCGGTGCTGCGGCTCGTCAGCGCGAGCGCCCCGGACGGTGACTGACCCGGTCCCACCGGCCGGCGCGCTGACGCAGCTGGGAGCGCGAGACGCGCCCCACGAACCACGCCCCCCGCGCAATGCCGGACCCGACGACCAGGCCCACGGAGATGGCGCAGATGACTCCGACGGACAGCGCGATCGTGTCCGCCGCGAAGGGGGTGTCCAGGCCGAGCTGGGTCACCGACATGAGCCCCAGCGAGCCGGGGACGAGCAGCCAGAAGCTCGGCAGGAAGACCACCAGGCGCGGCAGCCGGGGACGCAGCAGCTCGACGGCGCTCGCCCCGAGGCTCGCGGCCACCGCACCGAGGAAGGCCCCGAACCACGGGCTCGGCACCAGCGCCTGGCCCAGGACCTGCGAAGCGAACGTCGCGGCGAGGATCAGCAGGACCCACGGCACGAGACGCGGCGGGACGGCCTCCATCAGGCTGATGCCGACGGTCAGCACGACCAGGCCCACGAGGGCCGCCCACCAGCCCAGGTCGTGGCTGCGATCGTTGGCGAGCAGGTCCGGCGGCACCCGCAGCAGGACCGCCGCCGCCCCCACCCCCAGGCCGAAGAGCACGAGCTGGCTCGCGCCGTAGACGAGCCGGGAGGTCCCCGCCACCATGGCACCCGCCGCCAGCTCGGACAGCCCCGTGACGATGAGCGCCCCCGGGAGCAGGACGGCGAGGGGCGGCAGCAGGCTGCGCAACGGGCCGGGCACCCAGCCGTGCTCCCCCGCCCAGAACGCGAGCAGGCTCACGACGAAGGCCGCCACGCTCGGGAACAGGATCGTCAGCAGCCGGTGGCGCCCGCTGACACGCAGGAGCGCGACGACGAGCGGGCTGCAGACCAGGGCGAACAGCACGCTGCGCAGCGACGGCTGCAGGATCAGGGCGATGCCGGCGGCCACGAACGCGCCCCCGGCATACATGCCGGGCACGTCGTAGCGGTGCGGTCGAGCACGCAGGGTGACGAGTCGCTCGAGCGCCTCGGTCGCGGTGACGGTCCCGTCCTCGAGGCCCCGCTGGATGACGTTGACCTCGGCGCTCTGGTCCAGCCGCAGCGAGCCCTCGACGGCCTCGAAGGTCGCCGGCGAGCCGTAGCCCAGCGACAGGACGACACCCGTGGGCAGCGCGGACAGCTGGCAGCCGGACTGGCCCAGCGCCCGCGCGCACCGCCGCACGTCGGCCTCGACCTCGTGGACCGGCATGCCGCCCGCGACCAGGGCCGCCGCGAGATACACCAGCAGCCGGCGCGTCTGACGCTCGTCGGGGGCGCCCGACGGCGCGGCCTGCTCGTGTGGCACGGGGGGCACACTACCGTCGGTGACCGGTCGTTGAACCGAACTGGTCGGCGTTACGCTCGTCGCGCCGAGCCCGCACCCCGCGTGACCGTGGGCGGGACGGCATACGACCTGTCGGAGGGACCCACGGTGAGACTGCGACTGCCCAGGCGACCGGCGACCGAGCCGGATCCAGTGGACGCGCCGGCGTCGTCCGGGCCGACCGGACCGACCGGACAGCCGGTCGTCGAGCGCGCGCCCGAGGCCGACGCGACCCCGGCGGCCACCGTCGTCCTGGACCAGCACTCCGTATGGCGGGCCGCGTGGGTCGTGGTGGCCGTCCTGGCTCTGGCGACGTTCGCGCGATTCGTGCTCGCGGACGGCGCCCCGGTGCTGTTCACCGCACTGATGGCCTTCTTCGCCGCCTCCGCGATGGAGCCAGCCGTCTCGCGCCTGGCCGGGCGGATGCCGCGCCCCATCGCCACCGCGCTGGTCATGCTCGGTGTGGCGGTCCTGCTCGTGGCCTTCTTCCTCGCCTTCGGCGGCATGCTGCGCGACCAGCTGACCAGCCTCGTGACCCAGGCACCCAGCCTGGTCCAGTCCGCCGTCGAGCAGGCCAACCAGCGCTTCGGCCTCGACATCGACCAGAGCTCGATCATGGACCGGCTCAACCTCAGCTCCGAGCGGATCACCGCCCTCGCCGGCCAGCTCGCGACCGGCCTGCTGGGCTTTGTCACGAGCCTGCTGTCCGCGCTGCTCAGCACCTTCGCCTTCCTGCTGTTCACCTTCTACCTGTCCGCGGACGCGCCCCGGCTGCGGACCTGGCTCGCCCGGCTGTTCCCACCGCGCCTGCAAGGGGTCGTCCTCAGCATGTGGGAGATCGGGCTCGTCAAGATCGGCGGCTACGTCTCCAGCCGGCTGGTGCTCGCCGCGATCAACGCCACCGCCATGGGCGTGTTCATGTGGATCATCGACCTGCCCTACTGGCTGCCGCTGGCCCTGTGGACCGGCCTGGTCGCCCAGTTCGTCCCCAACATCGGCACCTACGTCTCGATCGTGCTGCCCGTGCTCGTGGGCGTGGTCAGCAGCGAGCCCCGCGACGGCCTGTGGGTGCTGCTGTACGCGATCGCCTACCAGCAGGTCGAGAACATCTTCGTCGAGCCGCGCATCAGCGCCCGGGCGGTCGACGTGCACCCCGCCGTCGCGTTCGGGTCCGCGATGATGGGCGGAGCGCTGTTCGGCGCCTCGGGAGCGCTGCTCGGCGTGCCCGTCGGAGCCACGATCATCGCCCTGTTCGACCTCTACAAGCGGCGCTACGAGTTCTCCGAGGCCGCCGACGCGGTCGCCGTGGCCGCCGCCGCGGGAGAGCCGGTCGAGGAGGCGGCCCTCGCCGGGCTCGACGACTACCACATCTAGCGGGCGGCACCGGGCAGCGACCGCGTCTGCGGGCGAGGCAGCCTCACGGTCCCCAGGCCTCCGGCATACGGTGGGGGCATGACGAGCACGCGCACCGAACGAGACAGCATGGGCACCGTCGAGGTCGCCGAGGACCGGTACTGGGGGGCTCAGACGCAGCGCAGCCTGGGCAACTTCGACATCGGCCGCGACACCTTCGTCTGGGGCGCCCCCATGATCCGGGCCCTCGGCATCCTCAAGAAGTCCGCCGCCCTGGCCAACGCCGAGCTGGGTCAGCTCCCCCAGGACGTCGCCGACCTCGTGGTCCGCGCCGCCGACGAGGTGATCGCCGGACGGCTCGACGACCACTTCCCCCTCGTCGTCTTTCAGACCGGGTCCGGGACGCAGTCCAACATGAACGCCAACGAGGTGGTCTCCAACCGCGCCATCGAGCTGGCAGGAGGCGTGATGGGCAGCAAGGAGCCCGTGCACCCCAACGACCACGTCAACCGCGGCCAGTCCAGCAACGACACCTTCCCCACGGCCATGCACATCGCCGTGGCCCTCGAGCTGACCGAGCGTCTCTATCCCCACGTCGAGGCGCTGCGGGACGAGCTCGCCCGCAAGAGCGAGGAGTTCGCCGACGTCGTCAAGGTCGGGCGCACCCACCTGCAGGACGCCACGCCGATCACCCTCGGTCAGGAGATCGGCGGCTGGGTCGCGCAGATCGACCAGGCCCTCGACGCCGTCCGTCAGTCCGAGGACCGCGTCCTCGAGCTCGCGATCGGCGGCACCGCCGTCGGGACCGGCCTCAACGCCCACCCGGAGTTCGGCGCCCTGGCGGCCCGCAAGATCGCCGACGAGACCGGGCTGGGCTTCGTCCAGGCCCCCAACCTGTTCGCCGCGCTGTCCGCCCACGACGCGCTCGTCGGCGTCAGCGCGGCGCTGCGCACGCTCGGCGGCGCGCTGATGAAGGTCGCCAACGACGTCCGGTGGCTCGCCTCAGGACCCCGCAACGGCATCGGCGAGATCACCATCCCCGAGAACGAGCCGGGGTCGAGCATCATGCCGGGCAAGGTCAACCCGACGCAGTGCGAGGCGCTGACGATGGTGGCCACGCGGGTCTTCGGCAACGACGCGACCGTCGCGTTCGCCGGCTCGCAGGGCAACTTCCAGCTCAACGTCTACAAGCCCGTCATGGCGCACGCGGTGCTCGAGTCGATCCGGCTGATCTCCGACGGGTGCGAGTCCTTCCGGCTGCACTGCGCCGTCGGCATCGAGCCGCAGCGCGAGCGCATCGAGGCCAACCTCGAGCAGAACCTCATGGTCGTGACCGCGCTCAACCGGCACATCGGCTATGACAAGGCCGCCGCCATCGCCAAGCGGGCCCACAAGGAGGGCACCACGCTGCGCGAGGCCGCGATCGCGAGCGGGGACGTGAGCGAGGGCGACTTCGACCGCTGGGTGGTCCCCATGGACATGACCCACCCCTCCGCCTGACCTCCCGACACCTCACCGCTCCACCGTCTCCACCAGCTCACCGCCGCCACCAGGATCGTGAGGGTTTGGTCCAAGGATGGTGGACCAGACCCTCACGATCATCGAGGGGTGGGAGGGGCTGGTGCGGCGCGAAGCAGCTCGAGCATCTCGGGCAGGGCGAAGAACTCGCAGATCGCCAGCGCCGAGCGCTCCCCGGTCGCGGGGTCGGCCCCGGCACGCAGCAGCGAGCTCACGATCTCGGCGTTGCGGCGAAAGCACGCCGAGGCCAGCGCGGTCTGCCCGTTGTCGTTGACCCGCTCGGTGTCGGCGCCGCGCGCCAGCAGCGCCGACACGAGGGCGTCGTGCTGGTGGTATGCGGCGAGGATCAGCAGCGTGTCGCCCTTGGCGTTGGTGAGGTTGACGGGGAGCCCCTCGTCCACAAGGTGGGCGAGCTGCGGGTCACCGTCGCGCGCCAGGTCGAAGCATCCCTGCAGGAAGGCGAGCTCCTCCTCGGTGAGCTCCGTCATCAGCAGGGCCGGGACTTCGGTGCGCGCGCAGCCGTCTGACCCGGGTCACGCTCGACCACCCCGCCGAGCGCCTCGTCGACCCGTCGCATGATCTCGTCGTCGAGACGCACCCCGGCGGCCCTGACGTTGTCCTTGATCTGCTCGGGCCGGGAGGCGCCCACGAGGGCGGCTGCGACGTTGTCGTTCTGCAGGACCCAGGCGATGGCGAGCTGCGGCATGGTCAGGCCGGCGTCGGCGGCGACCGGCTTGAGCCCCTGGACCGCCTCGAGCACCTCGTCGCGCATCAGGTCCCTCATGGACTGGCCGGCCTCGGAGTGCCCGGCGCGCGTGTCGGTGGACGGCTGCTGGCCCGGGAGGTACTTGCCGGACAGGACCCCCTGCGCCATCGGGCTCCACACGATCTGGGAGATGCCGAGCTCCTCGCAGGCGGGGACGACCTCGGGCTCGATGACGCGCCACAGCATGGAGTACTGCGGCTGGCTGGAGACCAGGGAGATGCCGAGGTCCTTGGCGAGGGCGTGACCGGCGCGGATCTGGTCGGCGGTCCACTCGCTCACACCGATGTAGAGCGCCTTGCCCTGCCTGACGATGTCGGCGAAGGCCTGCATGGTCTCCTCCAACGGCGTCTCCGTGTCGAACCGGTGCGCCTGGTAGAGGTCGACGTAGTCGGTCTGCAGCCGCCGCAGCGAGCCGTTGATCGACTCCATCACGTGCTTGCGGGACAGGCCGCAGTCGTTGTGCCCTCCCGGGCCGGTGGGCCAGTAGACCTTGGTGAAGATCTCCAGCGACTCGCGGCGCTCGCCCTTGAGGGCCTCGCCGAGCACGGTCTCGGCCTTGGTGTTGGCGTAGACGTCGGCGGTGTCGAAGGACGTGATGCCCTCGTCGAGCGCGGCGCGCACGCAGCGCTTCGCGGTCTCGTTCTCGACCTGGGATCCGTGGGTGAGCCAGTTGCCGTAGGTGATCTCACTGATCTTCAGACCGCTGTTGCCGAGGTATCGAAAGTCCATGTCCCTCACCCTAGGCCGCTTCGGCATCTCGCGGGGACTCGCGCTCAGGCGCACCCCACGCAGCGCGCCGTGGTCGGGCGGGCAAGCAGGCGACCGGGCGGGATCGGCCCGCCGCACACCTCGCAGCTCCCGTCCCACCCGCCGTCGAGCCGGGCCGACGCGACGTCGATCTCGGCGAGCCGCGCGCGGGCGTCCCGCAGCAGGGCGGCGGTCTGCTCACGGTCCCAGGCGATGGTCTGACCCTCGGGGTCGTGCTCGTCGTCGGCGTTGCTCGACCTGCTCGCGTCGACGATGCGCGACCGGTCGCGCTCCAGGTCATGGACCCGCTCGAGCGTCTGACGACGCAGGGCGTCCAGGGCGGCGCGCACCTCGGGAGGGACCATCGCAGCATTATGCCGGTCCCGCCCGATTATGCCGGTCCCGCCCGAGACGGGTGCGGCAGCGTGGGGGGCCGCAACGCAGGCGAACGAAGCCCGGCTGATGCCCTTACCCCCGGCGGGATCATCAGCCTGGCGAACGAAGCCCGGCTGATGCCCTTACCCCCGGTAGGGGCAGCCGGTGCGGGTGGTGACCACGTTGCGCAGCGGCTCGCGGGCGACCTGTCGCCGCAGGTCGTCCTCGGGCGGCAGCACCGGCTGTGCCCTGTCATACGGATCGACAATAATCTGCTATTTGCATCATGGCGCCGCTTTTCATCATACTTCTCAGTGGTGACACAACGGGGTGCCCGCACCATGCACACCGACGACAGGAGGTCACCCGATGACGCTCATGAAGACCTGGCTCCGCTCCTTCGACCGCTGGACGCTGGCGGCGTTCAACCCGGAGGTCCCGGGCTACCGGGGTCGCTGACCGACCCCCTCCCCCTCGCACGGCCCCGTCGCGTCCCCCTCGCGGCGGGGCCGTCACCATGCCCGCGCCGTCCCCCAGGGTCGACGGGTGAGTCTCCCGCCGCTGCGGTACCTGTCCGACGCCGAGGTCCAGCACCTGCTGCCCGTGGCCTTCCTCGGCGCGGGGGTCCAGGCGCGGTCGCACCTGCTGGTGCTGGAGGCCCGGGGGTATGCCGAGACCCGGGTCTACGCCCGCCGCCCCGAGGCGCGCGAGGACCTGTCGGCGTGGGCGGCCGAGGCCGTGCCCGACCTGGTGGTCCAGGTCACCGACGACCCGAGGGCCGCGGTCGAGGGCGCCGGCACCGTCGTCTCCGGGCTGAGCATCGGCCGGTCGTCTTCGACGACGAGGAGCAGCTGGCGGCCGTCGCCCCGACGAAGCTCGCCGCCGACTACCCGGCCGCGTCCGGGTGGACCGGCGACGCGATCCGGCGTCCCCGCCCCGACGGGCGGCTCCTCTGCCAGAACCTCGGCATCGCGGCGACCGACGTCGTCTTCGCGGCATACGTCGCGGACCGGGCCGCCGACCGCGGGGCCGGCACGGTGCTCGCCCGCTGACCGCGAGCGTCGAGCGACCGTCGAGTCTTGCGGCTGACAACCTCCCCCCGGGCCACGCGCCCTGGTGGGATGGGGAGCAGCAGCCCCACCACGAAGGAGGCACGACCGTGAAGCGCATCGGCTACTTCCTGTCCTGCGAGGAGTACTCCCCCGCCGAGATCGTCGAGCAGGCCCGCCTCGCGGGCGAGGCAGGCTTCGACGCCCTGTGGATCAGCGACCACTTCCACCCGTGGACCGACGCGCAGGGCGAGTCCGCCTTCGTGTGGTCCGCGATCGGGGCGATCAGCCAGGTCTGCGACCTGCCCGTCACGACCGCCGTGACCTGCCCGACGGTGCGGATCCACCCGGCGATCGTCGCCCAGGCCGCCGCCACCAGCGCGTGCCTGCTCGGCCCGGGGAGGTTCACCCTCGGCGTCGGCTCCGGCGAGGCGCTCAACGAGCACATCCTCGGCGACGTCTGGCCGCACGCCGGCCAGCGGCTCGAGATGCTCGAGGAGGCCATAGGGCTGATCCGCGAGCTGTGGACCGGCGAGGTCGTCTCACACGAGGGCCCCTATTACACCGTGGACACGGCGCGGATCTACTCCCTGCCCGAGGAGACGCCGCAGATCTTCGTGTCGGCCTTCGGGCCCAAGGCGCTCGACCTGGCCTGCCGGGTGGGCGACGGCTTCGTGACGACGATGCCTGATGCCGAAAGCGTGCGGACCTTTCGCCAGGCCAAGGGCACCCACGCCCCGACCCAGGCGGGCTTCAAGGTCGGCTGGGGCTCGGACAAGGAGCAGGCCATCGACGACGCCTACCGCCTGTGGCCCAACGCGGGGGTGCCGGGCGAGCTGAGCCAGGTGCTGCCGAGCCCCCAGCACTTCGAGCAGGCGGCCGAGCTCGTGACCCGCGACAAGATCGCGGGGTCGGCGACCTTCGGCGACTCCGTGCAGGGGCACGTCGACGCGTTCACGCCGTTCGTCGAGGCCGGGTTCGACGACGTCTACGTCGCCAACATGGGGCCGCGCTACGCCGAGATGATCGAGGCGTACGGCAAGGAGGTCCTGCCCGAGCTGCGCTCCCGACACGTGCGCGCCTGATCTCTACGGCCACCCCTTCCCGCCATACCGCCCTCTCCCACCAGGAGTCCTCATGACCAGCGACACCGTCCGCGACCAGCCGACCACCCGACCCCGCACGCCGCTCGCCGCACCCGTGCACGCCATCGAGAGAGCCACCGTCCTCGACCCCGTCGTGACCGTGGGTGACCGCGTCTCAGGCGCGATCGTCGCCGACGACCTGCGGCGCCAGGTGCTCCAGGGCGCCTGGCTCGGCCACGCGCTGCACCCCCTGCTCGTCGAGGTGCCCATGGGCACGTGGATGAGCGCGAGCCTGCTCGACCTCGCTGGCGACGACGCCTCGCGCGACGGGGCCCGCCTGCTGACGGGCGTCGGCGTGCTGGCGGCCGTGCCGGCCGCGCTGTCGGGCTGGTCGGAGTATGCCGAGACCGACACCCGGTCCCGCCGCGTCGGAGTGGTCCACGCCATCGCCAACGGCGCCGGTGCCGGGCTGCAGGTCGCGTCGTGGGTGGCGCGTCGCAACGGCCGGCACCGGCTCGGCGCGGCCCTGGGCCTCGTCGCCCTCGGCGCCGTCGGGGCGGGCGGCTTCCTCGGCGGTCACCTGGCGGCAGCGCGCAAGGTCGGCACGCACGACCCCTCGTTCATCCCCGAGCAGCCCTACCTGAGCTAGTCACGTCGGCCCGCGTGCGCACCGCCGACCGATGTGACGGCCTCACGTGCATCGTCAGGCGATGATCGAGGGCCTGCGTGCTCGGGGCCAGCGTGGCCTGCAGCTAGCCCGAGGAGGCCACGACCCGGACGGCCGAGCGGTACGCCCACGGGACGCGCGCAGCGGCCGTGACCAGGTGCCGTCGCACGACCGTCGAGCGCGTGGCCACCACGAGGCTGCTCGTCAGCGCGCGGGCGGGCATTCCGATGGCGTGCCACCGGGCCTCGTAGCCCCGGGCGTCGCCGACCGCGACGCACTCGACCGCCGCCCTCGCCTGTCTCCACCCGAGCGTCAGCCCCTCACCCGTCAGCGCGTCCACGTAACCGGCGGCGTCGCCGGCCAGCAGCACCCGTCCGGCGACGCGGTGGGCCGCGCGCTGTCGTAGCGGCCCCGCCCCGCGCACCTCGTCCAGCGGTGCGGCGGCCTCGAGACGGCTTGCGAGCCAGGGCATCTCGACGAGCTGCTCGGAGAATCCCCCGACGCAGGCGGTCAGCACGGCCACCCCCACGACGTCGTCCGCGACGGGCGTGACATAGGCCTCGCACGACCGGCCCCAGTGCACCTCGACGTGGTCCGTCCACGGCGCGACCCGGTAGTGCCGTCGCAGCCCGCGCCTCCGCGGCGCCCGCGACGGACGGTCGAGCCCGAGCAGCCGTCGCGTCGGCGAGAGCAGCCCGTCGGCCGCCACCACGTGCCCGGCGCGCACCTCGCCTCCCCCGGCCAGCCCCACCGTGACCCCCCCGTCGTCCTGAGCCAGGTCCACGACTCGATCCTGCACCTGCCGTATGCCGTCCCCCGCCGCCTCCGTGGCCCGGGTCAGGGCGGCGTGCAAGGTCGTGCGGCGCACGCCGAGCCCAGGCTGCGGCCCGACCGGTGCGTCGGCAGATGGGCCGCGTCCGTCGAGGGCACTGCCGTCGACGTACCGGATGCCCCGGATCGGGTGGCCGTCCGGGTGGACCCCGAGAGCCGCGAGCTCGGCCACGCCGGCCGGCATGATGCCCTCGCCGCAGGCCTTGTCCACCGGTGACAGGCGGGGCTCGACGACGACGGCGCTCATCCCGAGCCGCGCCGCGTGCAGAGCCGCGACCAGCCCGACCGGTCCGCCGCCGACGACGACCAGATCCACGTCCGCCCTGGCGTGAGCGTCGGCCCCGGTGCCTGGCGTTCGGGGGTCCCTCGCCACCGTCAGGCCGTCTCGTGCAGCGTGCGCAGCGCCTGCTCCTCGACCCGGATGCGGCGAGCCAGCAGCGCTGCGTTGGCGATCGTGAACCCCGCTGCGGTCCACCGGGATCCGTGCGCCATCGGCAGGGCGACGCCCTCGACGACGACGGCGACGTAGTTGGGGTGGTCGAGCCAGCGGTAGGGGCCGCCCGTGACCCGGGTGGCGCCGGGCACGACGATCACGCGCGTGTTCCACTGCGGACCGAGGGTGCGGATGCACCACCACCGCAGCGCCTGGGCCGCCCCGACACCGGCGAGGGCGACCCATCCCCCGCGTCCGAACCTCCGCTGGCCCCAGTGCATCTCGGCGAGGCACGCCCCGAGCAGCCCGGTGTGCAGGGCCACCATGGCCGGGTAGTGCTCGCGCCCCACCTCGTGCCCACCCTGGGCGAGGGACCAGGCGGCGTTGCGGCGCGACACCACCAGCTCCGCGAGGCGCTCGGCCGCGACGGCGGCGACCAGTCCGGCATACGCGGTCTGGCTCCTCATCGGGCGTCCTCAGGGGCCCGCAGCAGGACCATCTCGAGGCAGAACCCCGGGCCCATCGCGAGCAGCATCCCCAACGACCCGGGCCGGGGCGGGCGGGTGCGGAGGGTGTCGGCGAGGACGTGGAGCACCGACGCCGAGGACAGGTTGCCGATCGCTGCGAGGGAGTCCCAGGTGACGCCGAGGGCGTCGCGGGGGACCTCGAGCGCGTCCTGCATGGCCTCCAGGACCTTGGGGCCGCCGGGGTGGGCGACCCACCACTCGATGTCGTCCCGCGTGAGGTCGTGCAGCGCGAGGAAGCCGTCGACGTCGTCGCGCACGTGCGAGCGCACGAGCTCGGGCACCTCGACGCCCAGCACGATCCGCAGCCCGGTGGCCCCGACGTCCCAACCCATCGCGCGCTCGGTGTCGTCGTAGAACCGCGACCGGGTGTCCAGCACCTGCGGCCGCGTGGACGGGCCCGCCGGGTCTGCCGGCGGCCGTCGGTCCGCGCCGACCATCACGACCGCGGCGGCGCCGTCGCCGAAGAGCCCGCTGGCCACCATGTTGGCGGGAGTGGTGTCCTCGCGCTGGACCGTCAGGCTGCACATCTCGGCCGCGACCAGCACGGCCACGTGGTCCGGGTGACCGACGAGGTGGTCGTGCACGCGGGCGATGCCGGCCGCCCCGGCGACGCAGCCGAGACCGACGAGCGGGACCCGACGGACGTCGGGACGCATCCGCAGGCGGGCAGCGATCCGGGCGTCGATCGAGGGCACCGCCAGGCCGGTCACGGTCGCGCTGACGAGCAGGTCCACGTCGCGCGGCGCGAGACCGGCGTCGGCCAGGGCCGCCTCGACGGCTTCGCACCCGAGGTCGACGGCGGCCTCGATGAAGACGTCGTTGGCCTCGCCGAAGTCCGCCAGTCGCGCGTAGCGCTCGAGCGGCATGGCCAGGTGACGGGTGCGCACGCCCGCGTTGGCGTGCACCTGCTCGAGCATGCGGCGGCGAGGACCAGACGCGGCGCCGGTGAACTCCGCCACCGCGGCGGTGATCTCGTGCTGCGGATAGGTGTGGGTCGGCAGCACGCCGCGGACGGCGACCACCGAGCTGGGCCGTCCGTGCCTCGGTCCGGGGCCTACCGTGGGCTCATGCCCCGTTCCGTCCTGCGCCTGCTGGCGGCCACGTGCCACCCCGGCCCCACCGTCGTCGTGACCGGGCTCGCCACCGCCCTCGCCGCGGGCTGCGGCCTCCCCCGCCGGCGGGTCCTGCTGGTGGGCGCGACCGTCCTGTCCGGTCAGCTGACGATCGGGTGGGGCAACGACCTCGTCGACGCCGGGCGGGACCGGGTCGCGGGGCGCGTCGACAAGCCGCTCGCGAGCGACCCCGCCGCTGCGCGGGTGGTCCGCAGGGCCCTCGGAGTGGCCACGGGTGCCTGTCTGCTCCTGTCGGGCAGGTGCGGTGGTGCTGCCGGAGTCGTCCATGTGGTCCTCGTCGTCGGGTCGGGCTGGGCATACAACGCTGGTCTCAAGCGCTCGACCGCCTCGATCCTGCCGTATGCCGTGGCCTTCGGGGGGCTTCCGCACGTGCCGCATCTGACCGGAGGTGGTCCCCGCCAGGGCCCGGCGCCGCTGTGGCAGACGGTCGCCGGCGCGCTTCTCGGCTGCTCCGCCCACCTGCTGAACGTCCTGCCCGACCTGGACGACGACGCCGCCACCGGGGTGCGCGGCTACCCACACCGGTGGTCCCCGGCGTCGCTGCGGGCCCAGGCCGTGGCCGGGCTGGCCGGCGCCCAGCTCGCCGTGCTGGCCGGGGCGCGCCCACCCGCCCGATCCGCACGCATCGCGGTGGGGCTCGGTGCGGCGCTTGCGTCCGGCGTCCTCGGCGGTCGTGGCAAGGCGCCGTTCTGGTGCGCGGCCGGGATGGCCGTCTGCGACGTGGCGCTGTGGGCGGTGGCGGGGCGAGGATGCGCCGGAGGCACCCCACCGTCGTGGGCGCCACCACCATCGACAGCTCCAGCAGCTGCGCCATCACCAGCAGGACGAGGAGAGATCGCATGAGGTTCACCCAGAGCGGCGGTCAGTCCGCCCCCGGGCCGCAGGACTGGTTCACCGGCACGGTCTACATCGACGGGATCCGCAACCCGGACAAGCAGTCCGCGGTGGGCTGCGCGCACGTGCGGTTCACGCCGGGCGCCCGCACCGCGTGGCACTCCCACCCCAAGGGCCCAGCGCCCCCGACGGGTCGCTGCGCTGCCTGGTCCTGGAAGTGCGCGACGGACTCGTCCGCACCGTCCAGCTCCACGGCAACCCGGCCAAGCTCGGTGCCCTCGACCGGCCGGCATGAGCCGACCCGCGCCCGCGGGACGCAGGCCGACACGACTTCGCAACGCGCCCGCAACATGAGCGTGGAAGCCTCACGCCATGGACAGCTCACGACCCAGCGGGCAGGCCCAGACCCGGCAGTCCCCCCAGACGACGCAGACGTCGCAGCCGCGGACCCGGCCGATCCGCAGGCTGGGGGTCGAGGAGGAGTTCCACGTCGTCGACCTGACCACGCGCCGGCTCGCCGCCAAGGCCCCCGAGCTGCTCGAGGCGCTGGCCGACCGCACGGAGTACGTCGCCGAGCTCCAGCAGTGCGTCGTCGAGGTCAACTCGGCCGTCGTCACCGACCTGGACGAGCTGCGCGACGAGCTGCTCCGCTGCCGGGAGGGCCTGGTGCAGGCGGCGACGCCGCTGGGGCTCGGGATCGTGGCGGCCGGCTCCCTGCCGCTGTCGGCACCCGACGAGATCGACGTGACCGAGACCCCGCGATACCGGCGCATGCTGGCGGACTACCAGCTCCTCACGCGCGAGCAGCTGATCTGCGGCTCGCAGGTGCACGTCGACGTGGCCGACCTCGACGAGGCCTGCCTGGTCGCCGAGCACGTGGCCCCCGACCTGCCCCCGCTGCTGGCGCTGTCCGCGTCCTCCCCCTACTGGTCGGACGGGGACGACACGGGCTATGCCAGCGTGCGGAGCCTGGTGTGGAGCCGCTGGCCCACGACGGGCCTGTCGAGCGGGGCCCGCTCCGCCGCCGAGTTCGACCGGCTGGTGGCCAACCTCGTCGACACGGGCGTGATCAGCGACCCGGGGATGATCTACTTCGACGTCCGGCCGGCCGCGCGCATCAGCACGATCGAGCTGCGGATCTGCGACAGCTGCCCCTCCACCGACACGATCGTGCTGGTCGCCGGCCTGTTCCGGGCCATGGTGGACCGGGCCGTCGAGACGATCGCTGCGGGCGTCCCCCCGCTCGACCTGGCCCCCGTCGTCGGCCGCGCCGCGTCCTGGCGGGCGGCGCGCTCGGGGCTCGAGGGCGACCTCGTGGACCTGCGCTCGGGCCGCACCGCCCCGGCCCCCGAGATCATCCGCGACCTCGTCGCCTCGCTGGAGCCGTGGCTGCGGGCCAACGGCGACTGGGAGCTCGTCGACGGGCTGACCACGGCCGCCCTGCTGCGCGGCAGCTCCGCCGCCCGCCAGCGCCGGGCGCGCCGCCGCCGGGGCCGGCTCACGGACGTCGTCGACCAGCTCATCGCCGAGACCGCCCGTGGCGTCGCGGCCCCGGTCGACGGCACCGAGGACCTGCTCGAGTCCTACCGGCCCCGCGAGGGGGCGGCCCCCGCGGCCTACGACGAGGCCGTCGACGAGACCGGTGCACCGCGCCCGCCGTATGCCGACGTGGTCGCCGCCTTCCAGCGGCTGGGGACCCGGGGGCTGCGCCAGCGCGACTACGCGATCGTCGACCTGCAGCGCGCCGACGGCGTAACCTTCCGCCTGCGCGACCAGCCGCAGCCCCAGGTCTTCCCCGTCGACCTGATCCCCCGCATCGTGTCCGCGTCCGACTGGGAGCACATCAGCGCCGGCGGCGAGCAACGGGCGCGGGCGCTCGACGCCTTCCTGCGCGACTGCTACGGCGAGGGCGCGATCTTCGCCGA
Organism: Arsenicicoccus cauae; assembly: GCF_043162025.1. Lineage (NCBI taxonomy): Bacteria > Bacillati > Actinomycetota > Actinomycetes > Micrococcales > Intrasporangiaceae > Arsenicicoccus > Arsenicicoccus cauae. The sequence goes on from NZ_CP171001.1 coordinate 2,663,396, forward strand.
CGGCGTGATGCCCCGCGAGCTGCTGGACCGGGCGCCGGGCTACCGCTCCAGCGGGCGCCTCGGCGGGCCGGGCGTCCGCAACCACGTCAGCGGCCTGGACCTGGTCAGCGACGGACCCGGACGCTGGCGGGTGCTCGAGGACAACCTGCGCGTGCCGTCCGGGGTCGGCTACGCCATCGCTGCGCGCGCCCTGATGCGCCGGTTCGTGCCCGAGGTGTTCCCCCGCGGCATACGGCCCGTCCGTCCCGTCCCCGAGCTGCTGCGCGACACGCTGTCCGCCGCCGCGCAGGGGGGCGCCGCCGAGCCCGGCGAGATCGCCATCCTCTCCTCGGGCCCCACCGACTCCGCGTGGCCCGAGCACACCGGGCTGGCCGAGGCGATGGGCGTCGACGTGCTCACCCCGAGCCAGGTGTGGTTCGAGGACGGGCGCCTCATGCGGCGGCGGGCCGGACGACCGGCCCAGGTGCGCGTGGCCTACCTGCGCATGGACGAGGACCTGCTGCTGTCGGCGGGAGGCCGCGACGGCCAGCCTCTGGGCGCCGGGGTCATCGAGGCGCTGCACCGGGGCACCCTGACGCTGGCCAACGCCCTCGGCAACGGGGTGGGCGACGACAAGGCCGTCTACACCTTCGTGCCGCACATGGTCCGCTACTACCTGGGCGAGGAGCCGATCCTGGACCAGGTCCCCTCCTGGCTGTGCGCCGACGCGGACTCCCGCGAGCACGTCCTTGGCCACCTGGGCGAGCTCGTCACCAAGCCGATCGACGGGCACGGCGGGCTCGGGGTGCTCATCGGGCCGGACGCCACGTCCGCCCAGGTCGCCGAGCGGCGGCGCGAGATCCTCGCCAACCCCGAGCGCTACATCGGGCAGGAGCTGGTCGACCTGTCCACGCACCCGACCTTCGACGGCAACGCCCTGCGGCCGCGGCACGTGGACCTGCGGGTGTTCGTGCACCTGCGGCGGCGCAGCGGCACCCGCGAGACGGAGGCGATCTCGATGCCGGCCGCGCTGAGCCGGTCCGGGGCCGAGGGCAGCAGGATCGTCAACTCCTCGGCGGGTGGCGGCAGCAAGGACACGTGGATCATGACGGACGGGGAGGAGCGCTGATGTGCGGCATCTGCGGTGAGGTCAGGTTCGGCGAGCGAGGTGCTCGGCCCGCGGACGTCGCGGCGGTCGAGACGATGACCGAGGCGATGGTCGCGCGCGGTCCCGACAACGGCGGGGTCTGGGCCCAGGGGCGGGTCGCCCTGGGGCACCGGCGCCTGTCGATCATCGACCTGTCGCCCCGCGGCTCCCAGCCGATGGTCGACGCCGAGCTCGGCCTGTCGATGGTGTTCAACGGCTGCATCTACAACTACCAGGAGCTGCGCGCCGAGCTCGAGGGTCACGGCTACCGCTTCTTCTCGCACGCCGACAGCGAGGTGATCATCAAGGCCTACCACCGCTGGGGGCCGGACTGCGTCGAGCACCTGACCGGCATGTTCGCCTTCGCGATCACCGACGTCGACACCGGCGTGCTCACCCTGGCCCGGGACCGGCTCGGGATCAAGCCGCTCTACCTCTCGCGCCGCGGCGACCGGCTGCGCTTCGCCTCGTCGCTGCGCGCGATCGTCGACGCCGGCGACGTGGACGTGTCGCTGGACCGGGTCGCGCTGCACCACTACCTGTCCTTCCACTCCGTCGTGCCCGCGCCCCGCACGATGTTCGCCGGCATCCAGAAGCTCCCGCCCGCCACCGTCCGGACCTACCAGCCCGACGGCCGCTACACGGACCGCGTCTACTGGGAGCCGTCGTTCACCCGCTGCGAGGACCGCGCCGACTGGGACGCCCGCGACTGGGGCGACGCGCTGCTGGACTCCCTGCGCACCGCCGTCGAGCGACGCATGGTCGCCGACGTGCCCGTGGGGGTGCTGCTGTCCGGTGGCTTCGACTCCAGCCTGGTCGTCGCGCTGCTCGCCGAGCGGGGGCAGCAGGACCTGCAGACCTTCAGCATCGGCTTCGACTCGGCCGGGGGCGAGTCCGGCGACGAGTACTCCTACTCCGACCTGATCGCCGCCCGCTACGGCACCGACCACCACAAGATCCACGTCGACACCAGCCGCCTGCTGCCGGCCGTCCCCGGCACCCTCGCGGCGATGAGCGAGCCGATGGTCAGCCACGACTGCATCGCGTTCTACCTGCTTTCCCAAGAGGTCTCGCGGCACGTCAAGGTCGTGCAGTCGGGCCAGGGCGCGGATGAGGTGCTCGGGGGCTACGACTGGTACCCCCCGCTCCTGGACGTCCCCCGCGACCGGACGACCGAGGCCTACCGCCGGGTCTTCTTCGACCGCAGCCACGACGCCGTGGGCGCCCTGCTGCACCCGGACTACCGCCTCGACCACGACCCGAGCTGGGCCTTCGCCGCCGCCCACCAGGCCGCCCCCGGCGCGGACACCTCCGTCGACGCCGCCCTGCGCCTGGACACGCAGGTCATGCTGGTCGATGACCCGGTCAAGCGGGTGGACACGATGACGATGGCCTGGGGCCTCGAGGGCCGGGTGCCCTTCCTCGACCACGACTTCGTCGAGCTGGCCGGCTCCTGCCCGCCCGAGCTCAAGCTCGCCGGGGGCGGCAAGGGGGTCCTCAAGGACGCCGCCCGGTCGATCCTGCCGGTCGAGGTCATCGACCGCACCAAGGGCTACTTCCCCGTCCCCGGCATCCGCCACCTCGAGGGCGAGGTGCTCGAGCTGGTCCGCGACACCCTCGGCTCGTCGGCGGCGCTCGACCGCCACGTCTTCGACACCGACGTGCTCGACCGGCTGCTCGCCGATCCCAACACGACCCGCACGACCCTCGGCTCCAACGAGCTGTGGCAGCTCGCGACCCTGGAGCTGTGGCTCCAGACCTTCCGACCGTGATGGAGCTCTCCGGCCGCCCCACCCACGGGGCGTCCGTCGCCCCCGACGGCCGTGCCCTGGCGCACGTCGTCGACGTCGATGGCTATCCCCGAGCGGTGCAGCGCTTCCTCGAGGGGGCGCGCGCCGGCACCTGGCGGCCCGTCCGGCTGCCGGTCGACGGACCGGTCACCCGGGTGCGGCACTCTCCCGACGGTCTGTGGCTGGCCTGCCAGGTCGCGCCGTATGGCGGGTACCGCTCCCAGGTGTGGGTCGTCACGACCGACCCCGGCGACCCGCAGGCGTGGCGCGCCGACGACGATCGCGACGGGTCGGCGGAGCTCGTCGGCTGGGACGGCGCGCGGATCCAGGTCACCGCCGAGCTGGAGGACGGCTCCGGCGAGTCTCGGCTGGTCGACCCGCAGACGCTCGGTGTCGAGGTCGTCGACCGGCGTCCCGAGGGCCGGTTCGTCGACTCGTGGGGCGGCGCGTCGTTGGTGCGGGTGGGCGGTCGCGGCAACCGGTCGCTGCGCCTGCTGTGGGGCGGCGAGGACACCGCGCTGCTGCGCCCGGACCCCGGCTCGGTCACGGACGCCGCCGCGATCCTCGACGACCACCGTCCCCGGCGCCTGCCGTCACGATCGGGCTGGTCGGAGCGGCTGCCCCCGCATACCTCGTGCCCGTCGGAGAGCCGCGAGGGCTACCTGCGCGTCGTGGTCCGCACCGACGTCGGGGGCGACCGGCAGCGGCTGGCGCTGCTCACGGTGACCGGCCGCGGCGTCTCGGAGCGGGTCCTGATGGCTCGTCCGGACGCCGACGTCGAGGAGTTCTGCGTCAGCGAGGACGGCACCCGCGCCGCGGTCCTGTGGAACGTCGACGGCGGCCGCAGCGAGCTCGCCCTCGTCGAGCTGGTCGACGGCACCGTCCAAGAGGCCATCCCCCTGCCCGGCTGGGTCGCCACCGAGCCGAGCCTCAGCGCCGACGGCTCGATCCTGGCCCTGACGGTCGAGAGCCCCGACCGGGACCGGTGCGTCGAGATCCTCGACCTGCGCACCCGCAGCTGGGTCTCGCAGGCGTGGGTCGACGTCGAGGGCGCCACCCGCGACCCGCAGGCCGTCCTGCCGGAGCTGCTTCGCACCACGACGCGTGACGGCACGGAGGTGTCGTCCTGGTGGCACCCGGCGCAGGACCGCCCGGTCGACGGGGGCGGGCCGGTCGTCATACACCTGCACGGCGGGCCCGAGGGCCAGGAGCGGCCCGGCTGGTCGCACCTGTATCCCGTGCTCCTGCGGGCCGGCATCTCGGTCTGCGCCCCCAACGTCCGCGGGTCGGGAGGCTTCGGGCGGGCCTACTCCCACGCCGACGACGTCGGTCTGCGCTGGCGGGGCGTCGACGACGTCGAGGACGTCGTGGCGGACCTCGTCGCGCGCGGCCTCGCCGACCCGGACCGGGTGGCGTGCGTGGGCTGGTCGTATGGCGGCTACCTGACCCTCTCGTGCCTGGCGGCTCGACCCGGGCTCTTCGCAGCCGGGGCGAGCATCGCGGGGATGAGCGACCTCGGCACGTTCTACGCCACCACCGAGCCGTGGATCGCGCGGGCCGCCCTGCCGAAGTACGGCCACCCCGTCCACGACGCCGAGCTGCTGCGGACCATCTCGCCGCTGCGGCTGGCCGACCGGATCGACGCGCCCGTGCTGCTGGTGCACGGCGCCCACGACACCAACGTCCCGCCGAGCGAGTCGCAGCAGCTCGCCCAGGCGGTGCAGGCGGTGGGCGGGACCGCGCGCTGCGAGATCGTGCCCGACGAGGGCCACGAGATCGTCCAGCCCGCCCGGCGTCGCGCGGCGGCCGAGCTGGTCCGGGACTGGACGCTGGCGGCCTTCGCCGCGGCGGTCAGCCCTGCCGGTGCGCCGTCACGAACGGGCAGGCGAACGGGTCCCGGTCACCCAGCCCCACCCGGTTGAGGTGCCGCACGACGATGCCATAGGACTCGAGCAGCCCGGCCTCGGTGTAGGGGACGGCGTGCTCGGCGCAGTGGGCGCGGACGAACGGCGCCCGGCGCACGTTGCCGCTCGGCATGCTCGGGAACAGGTGGTGCTCGACCTGCAGGTTGAGGCCGCCCATGAGCCAGTCCACGGCCGGCCGCCGCGGATATTGCGCGAGGTCAGGACCTGGCAGGAGAGGAAGTCGATCCTCGTGCCCCGCGGGACCGGCGGCATCCCCTTGTGGTTGGGGGCGAAGGTCGCGCCCATGTAGACGCCGAAGACGGCGAGCTGCACGGCGAGGAAGGCTGCACCCAGGCCCGGCCCGAGCAGGGTGAGGACCAGGCCCGGGAGCACGGCCAGCCGGATCGTCAGGAGCACGGCCTAGGTCCCGCGGTGGCTGATCTCGCGGTCCTGGACGACGGTGCGGACCGCGTCGGCGTGCAGGCTGAGGCCCTCGAGGGTGAGCAGGGGAAAGAACAGCCACCCCTGGCGAGCGGTGAGCCAGCCGCTCAGGCCCGTGCGCCGGCGGCGTCGTCGGGGGTGAAGAGCAGGACGCCGGGCCGGATGTCCTCGTCCGCCCCGACCCTGTTGGGGTTGGCGTGGTGGCGGGAGTGCTTGCGCATCCACCACCCGTGGCTCAGCCCCACGACCAAGGTGGCGACCAGGCGCGCGGTCCCTCGTTGGCGGCGCCCGTGACGAAGATCTGCCGAGGCCAGTGGCGAGGCGGGGGCAGTGGCGAGGCGGGGGCAGCAGCTGCTGCGGCGCCGGCCGCGGCAGCGGTCTGGTTCTTGGCCCGGCGCCGGGCCAAGAACCCTGACCGGGTGCCGGCCCACGCGCCGCGCCCGCCCAGCCCGGGGTTGCCCCGGCCAACCCCGGCACGCTCCAGGCGGTACTCCACCTCGGTGTTGACGATGTACGCGTGTCCGTAGACGCTCATGACGGTGCCCTTCTCGGGTGGTGTCGCCGGTCCTTCTGGCACCTCCACACTGGGCTCCTGAGGTAGGCCCCCACATCGGACGGATACCCCATCCCCACCTCCGACCGCCCCTCAGATCCGACTACCGAGGCGCTACAGCAGGACCTGCAACGCTGTCCGGACGGCCGGGACTGTCCGGCTAACGGTGTAAGTGGCGTTTGCATGGTCAGCGGTCCTCCGCCGCGGGCATGCGGTCGGCGAAGGTGATGGCGAACGCGTTCAGTGCTGGCTTCCACCTGGTGACCCATCTTCTCTGTCCGGTGCCCTTGGGGTCCAGTGATCGGGTGACCAGGTAGAGCGTCTTCATCGCGGACTGCTCGTTCGGGAAGTGCCCACGGGCTCGGACCGCGCGCCGGTAGCGGGCGTTGAGCGACTCGATCGCGTTGGTCGAGCACAGGACCTTGCGGATCTCCTCGTCGTAGTCCAGGAACGGGATGAACTCCTCCCACGCGTTGTCCCACAACTTCTTGATCGCCGGGTAGGGCGTGCCCCACTTCTCGGCGAACTCCTCGTACCGTGCCCGGGCCGCCTCGGGGCTGGGGGCGGTGTAGATCGGCTTCATGTCGCGGGCGATCTGGTCCCAGTACTTCCTGCTGGCGTACCGGAAGGTGTTGCGGATCAGGTGGATGATGCAGGTCTGCACGATGGCCTGGGGGAAGGCCGCGTTCACGCTGTCCGGCAGACCCTTGAGGCCGTCGCAGACGATGAAGAAGACGTCCTTGACGCCGCGGTTGCGCAGCTCGGTCAGCACCGCGAGCCAGTACTTGGCCGACTCCCCGTCACCGTCACCGGCCCACATGCCCAGGATGTCCTTGTGCCCGTCCAGGTCGACCCCGATCGCGGCGTAGAACGGGCGGTTGCGGACCTGACCGTCGCGGACCTTGACCATGATCGCGTCGATGAAGATCGCGGCGTAGACCTTCTCCAGGGGTCTGGCCCACCAGGACTGCATCTCCTCGATCACCCGGTCGGTGATCCGCGAGATCACGTCCTTGGACACCGACGCGCCGTACACCTCGGCCAGGTGCGCGGAGATCTCACCGGTGGTCAGACCCTTGGCGTACAGGGACAGGACTAGGTCGTCCAGGTCGGACAGGCGCCGCTGCCGCTTCTTGACCAGCTGGGGTTCGAACGTGCCGTCCCGGTCCCGGGGCACGGTGATCTGCACCGGTCCGCAGTTGTCGGTCAGGACCGTCTTGGTCCGGGTGCCGTTGCGGGAGTTGCCCCGGTTACGGCCCTCGACGGCGTGCTTGTCATAGCCCAGGTGCTCGGACAGCTCCTCATCCAGCGCGGTCTCGATGACCGTCTTCGTCAACGCCTTCAGCAGCCCGTCCGGGCCGGTCAGCGCCACGCCGGCGTCCTTGGCCTGGAGCACCATCTGTTTGATCACGGCCAGCTCGGCCGGCGTCAGCTCCCGCTCCGGACCCGCGTCCGGGATCGGCCCGAACGCCTCCCCGGGCGGTGGACCGCCCGGATCGCCCGGGTCCTGGCTCTTCTTCGGTGAAGGTGGACTCACAGCCACCAGTGTCTCGGTCATGACGACCCTCCTGCCCCAACCGGGGCGCTAGGGCCACTTACACCGTTAACGCGATAGACCCGGACGGCCGGTCGGGCCTTGGGGAGGTTCTCGGCCATCGACAGCAACGTCGCTGGGCTGCTGCCCTGACGCGCCAGCCATCGTCTGAGGGCTGCGTGAGCGAGGTCGGCACCCCAGTCGTGGCGCAACCGGAAGACGTCGAGGATCGTGCGCTCCGGCGAGAACAGCCCGATGCGCCCGCCCCCGGGCAGCGACTGCTGGGTCCGGCCGACCTCGAAGGTGGCCGGGTGGAAACGGTGCCAGCGCACCGTCGAGATCGTGATCCTGGGGGGCTGGCTGCCCCGCGGCAGGGCGATGTCGCTCCTCGTGGGGATCTCGTCCGTCAGGTCGTGGATGGACAGGGCTGACAGCAGGCAGATGGTGGCCTGCGGCTTCTTCGCGGTCGCGGCGATCAGAGCGGCGGTCGTGCCATCCGTCAGCCCTGTCCTGATGAAGGCGCCTGGCGCAACGCGTTCAACCTCCGCCTGCGCCACGAGCTGCTCCAGGCCATGCCGGCTGAGCCCGTGGCGGGACAGGTCGCCATACGCCAAGAAGTCCGGGAGCTGCCGCTCTGCCATGATCACCCACCTCAGCAGAAAGCAGGCCACATCATCCCAGTGTGTACGCGATTCTGCCGCCTGGCTGGGTGCGTGGTCAGTCCTCGACGTGCGCAGAGACACCGTTCCAATGACAAAGGTCCCGGGAACTTAGCGTTCCCGGGACCTTGTGGTCGGGCTGACAGGATTTGAACCTGCGACCCCTTGACCCCCAGTCAAGTGCGCTACCAAGCTGCGCTACAGCCCGTTGCCCACCGCGGTGAGCGACACGTCACCTTAGCGCACGAGCGGCCACGATTCCCAATCGATCCCGCCCACCGCTGCCGCCCCGCAGGAGCGCCCACCCCAACCCTCACGCAACGGGAATGTCTGTCCTCTCCCGGTCGTTGAACGATCCAGGAACCACCGAGAGGAACCCCCATGTCCCCACGCCGCACGAAGGCCTACCTCGACGCCCGCCACCTGCTGCGCAAGCACCAGGAGACCCACGGGGAGCTGCGCGGCGTGATCGCGCGCCGCACCGAGAGCGAGCCCACCGGCCACGAGTGACGCGGGCTAGGCCCACAGACCGGCGCGGATCCACCTCCTACCCCCTTGGAGGTGGATCCGCGCCTTTGTCGTGCGGGGACCGCGGTTGCGAGGAGGTCAGCGCGGCGGGGTGCTGCGCAGGTATTCCTCCAGGCTCGTCGGCCGCGAACCGGTGAGCTCGTGGACGGCACTGCTCACCGTCGCCATCGTGCCGTCGGCGATCGCGGTGTAGGTGCTCACCCAGGCGTCGACCTGCCAGTCGGGGGCGCCGTAGCCGGCCCGGGAGGCGTATGCCTCGTCGAGCGTCTCGTCGTGATAGCTGACGCGCGTCCCCCGCACCGCCAAGATGGTGCTCGCCACCTCGTCGAGGGTCAGCGCCTGCGGCCCCGTGAGGTCATAGGTGCGGTTGGTGTGCGCGGCCGGGCCCGACAGCACCGCGGCCGCCGAGCGCGCGACATCGGCTCGCGCGACGAACGCGCAGGCGCCCTCTCCCGCAGGTCCGCGGATGACCCCGTCCTCGCCCACCAGCGCCTCGGTGAAGTCGAGGTAGAAGCTGTCGCGCAGGAAGGTCCACGCCATGCCGGAGGCCTTGATGTGCTCCTCGGTGGCGTGATGGTCGCGCGCGAGGGTGAAGGTCGCGTCCTGCGCGGCGCCGAGGAAGGACGTGTAGACCACGTGCCGCACCCCGGCCGCCGCCGCCGCGTCGACGAAGGTGCGGTGCTGCGCCAGGCGGTCCGCGCTCTCGGACGCCGACACCATGAGCAGCACGTCGACCCCGGCCAGCGCCCGCGTCGCCGCGTCCAGGTCGCCGAACTCGGCGGCGGCGACGTCCGTGACTGCGTCGTGGGGCGGCACCCGCGGGCTGGACGGGTCACGCACGACGAGGCGGTGCGGCATACCGGCCCGGTCGAGGAGCTGCGAGACCGCGCCCCCGAGCTGCCCGGTCGCCCCCGTGATGGCCAGGGTCGTGCTCGTCATCAGGTCCTCCTCGACGTCGTCGTGGGTCGGGTGCCGTGGGTGCCAGCCCGACTCTCCCCGGCCGTACGCCGGGCGCCTACCGCGACTGGCGGCCGCGCTTCTCGCGCACGCGCACCGAGATCTCGATCGGCGTGCCCTCGAAGCCGAACTCCTCGCGCAGCCGCCGCTCGAGGAACCGGCGGTAGCCGGCCTCGATGAAGCCGGACGCGAAGATCACGAACCGCGGCGGCCGCGTGGACGCCTGCGTCGCGAACAGGATGCGCGGCTGCTTGCCTCCGCGCACGGGGTGCGGGTGCCCCGCCACGATCTCGCCGAGGAACGCGTTGAGCCGCCCGGTGGGCACGCGCGTGTCCCAGGAGTCCAGGGCCGTCTCGAGATAGGGCACGAGCTTGCCGGTGTTGCGCCCGGTCAGCGCGGACAGGTTGACGCGCGGGGCCCACTGGATCTGCACGAGCTCACGCTCGATCTCGCGCTCCAGGTAGTAGCGGCGCTCCTCGTCGACGGTGTCCCACTTGTTGTAGGCGACGATCAGGGCACGCCCCGCGTCGACGACCTGCTGGATGACGCGGATGTCCTGCTCGGAGATCGGCTCGCCGGCGTCGACGAGGACGATCGCGACCTCGGCCTTCTCGAGGGCCGACTGGGTGCGCAGGCTGGCGTAGAAGTCGGCGCCGCGGGTCTGGTGGACGCGCCGCCGGATGCCGGCGGTGTCCACGAAGCGCCACGTGGTGTCGCCGAGGCGGATCAGCTCGTCGACGGGGTCGCGGGTGGTGCCGGCGACGTTGTCGACGACGACGCGCTCCTCCCCCGCCAGCTTGTTGAGCAGCGAGGACTTGCCGACGTTGGGGCGACCGAGCAGCGCCACGCGGCGGGGCCCGCCGCGCTCGTAGGCCCCGCCGACCTTGGACACCTCGGGCAGCACCCGCAGCACCTCGTCGAGGACGTCGCCGGAGCCGCGGCCGTGCAGCGCCGAGACGGGCCACGGCTGGCCGAGCCCGAGGCCCCAGAGCATGGCGGCGTCGGCCTCGGCGCGCTGGTCGTCGACCTTGTTGGCCACGAGGATCACGGGCTTGCCGGAGCGGCGGAGCATCTTGACGACGGCCTCGTCGGTGTCGGTGGCCCCGACGGTGGCGTCCACGACGAACATCACGGCGTCGGCCAGCTCGACGGCGACCTCGGCCTGCTCGGCGACCCGCAGGTGGATGCCCTTGGCGTCGACCTCCCAGCCGCCGGTGTCCACGAGCGTGAACCGTCGCCCGGTCCACTCCGCCTCGTAGGCGACTCGGTCGCGGGTCACGCCGGGCACGTCCTCGACGACGGCCTCGCGGCGGCCGAGGATGCGGTTGACCAGGGTGGACTTGCCGACGTTGGGGCGGCCGACCACGGCGAGCACGGGCAGCGGCCCAGCGTTGTCGTCGTCGTCCTGCGAGCCCGGCTCGGCGTCGATGAGGGCGCGGTCCTCGTCGGACAGCTCGAAGTCCTCGAGCCCCGCCCGCAGCGCCTGCTCGACCCCCTCGTCGAGGGCGCCCTCGGCCGCGGGCCCCACCGGGGTCTCGTCGGAGGTCGGGTTGTCGTGGTCGGTCACGTGAGCGGTCCTTCAGCAGTCCTTGCCGTATGCCGCGGAGCGGGCACCGGCATCCCATTGTCCCTCACGCCCCGCCGCGGCCCGAACGAGTGACGCGACGCGCCCACCTGTCCCGCCGGACGGGCATCCGCGCAGCCACCCTCACCGGGGTCCTGGCCACGAACCCCGGCGACGCGACGCATCCGGACGACCAGGGAGGCCGCCGGCGAGACCTTGCCGGACGCGTAGGTCGACAGCCGCGACGGTGACGTGCCGATGCGCTCGGCGAAGGCCTTGCGCGACAGGCCGCTCGCCGCGACGAGCGCCGTGACCTCGTCGGCCACCGCCGCCTTCTCGGCAGCCTCGGCGGCCGCGCGTGCGTCGGCAATCGAGCGCTGCAGGAGCGGCGTCACGCCATACGGCTGCTCGTAGCTGAAGTAGTCCTCGAGCGAGCGCGCCACCGGGCCCCACGGGTCGGCCTGGACGGCGCGATGGATCCGGCGCCAGTCGGTCAGACCGCCGCGCTCGACGGCGGTGACCAGGCCCTCGTAGGGCCACGACTCGACCGGGTCGCTCGGGTCGGCGTCGACGTTGCGAAAGCTCAGCGCCATCACTCGCCTCCGTCCACCATGGCCGCGGCCAGGTCTGCGCACACCTGCACCACCGCCGACCAGTCGTGCCACCGGGGCAGCAGCCCCTTGTATCGAGGCAGCTCGTCGATCGTGCGGCGGTCGCGGGGGTCGGGCTGGGCCAACCGCTCCACGAGAAGTGTTGACACGGCACCCTGCTCGTCGGATCGGTCCGCGTAGAAGTCGTCGATGGCGAGCAGCGTCGTCACGGCAGGCGCGTGACCCATCGCGTCCGCCAGGGCAGCGACGTCGAGGTAGTCCCGGGTCTGGTTGCGCTGGACCACCAGGTAGGCCTTGACGCGCAGGGTCTCCTCGATCGTCGGCACCACCAGCTCCCCGGCGCCGGCCACCTCGACGCACGCGGTCTCCAGCGGGCGACGCCGTCGCAGCTGTCGAAGCCCTGCCTCGACCCCGTCCAGGGAGCCGAGGATGGTGAACGGCGGGGACGACGCCCGCACGCTGGTGGCCCAGCCGTCGCTCGCCTCGACCGCGTCAAGGACAGCCCCGTAGCGCTCGACCAGGTCGGTCAGGACATGGTCGTGGTCGAAGGACTGGCGGTGACCGGCGTAGTAGGCGGCTGCCGAGCCACCGACCAGCACGGCATCCGGCACCAGCCGCTGGAGCCGGACGGCCGACTGCAGCACCTCCGCGAGCACATCCATGAAATGATCATATCTGATAACGAGCCATGGCCATCATCGGTGGGCGGCGACGTGCTCGCGCAGGTGCTCGTGGATCTGGGACGTCGCGAGGCGGAGGCGCTCGCGACCGGGGACGCCGGCGGGCGCCTCGACGGAGAAGGGTTCGCCGAACGCCACCACCATCCGCGCGCCCGGTCGTGGCAGCGACCCGGCACCTCGTCCGGGAGCGCGCGTGCCGACGCAGGCCACGGGCACGACCTGCGCGCCGGTCTGCAGCACGAGCCAGGCCGCGCCCTGCTGCACGGCGGCCACCTCTCCGGTGCCGCGGGTGCCCTCGGGAAAGACACCGACCACTCCCCCGGCGTCCAGCACCGTGCGGGCCGAGGCCAGGGCACGGCGGTCACCGGTTGTGCGGTCGACGGGGATCTGGCCGAGACGCAGCAGGAGGCGACCGAGGCGGCCGGCATGCACCTCCTGCTTGACCAGGAAGTGCGGGGTGCGCGGCGCGACCGCGGCGACCAGGGGGCCGTCGAGCAGGCCGCTGTGGTTGGCGACGAGGACCACCGGCCCCGACGTGGGGAAGGACGCGCGCCCCAGCACGGACAGGCGGTACATCCGCAGGACGCCGCGCACCACGCGGGCGGTGGCGCCCATGAGGCGGTCGCTCGCGCGTGCGGGATCGAGCTCGGGGCGGGCCTCAGTCACGGATGCGGCCCAGGTCGGACGCGATCTGGTCGAGCACCGCCTCGACCGAGCCCTGCAGGCTGAGGTCGGAGGTGTCGATCGTGGTGACGCCGGGCGCGGCCTGCATGAAGCTCGACACGGTCGAGTCGTCGCGGTCGCGGCGCACGATCTGGTCGCGGGTCGCCTCGACGTTGGCGGTGGAGGCGTTGCCGTGCAGCTCGGTCGAGCGTCGCGCGAGGCGGGCCTCCTCGCTGGCGTAGAGCAGGATCCGCACGTCCGAGTCCGGGGCGACGACGGTGGTGATGTCGCGGCCCTCGGCGACGATGCCACCGCGCTCGCGCCCGACCAGACCGATGATCTCGCGCTGGCGGCGACGCAGCTCGTCGCGGACGTCGAGGTTGGTGGCGACGGCGCTGACCTGGGTCGAGATCTCGGTCGTGCGGATCGGCACGGAGATGTCCGTCCCCCCGACCTCGACGCCCGGCGCCTCCGGGTCGGTCCCGATGGTGAGCGGCATGGCTCGCACCGCGGCGGCCACGCCCTCGGCGTCGGTCAGGTCGACGTGCTGGTCCAGGCACCACCAGGTGGCCGCGCGATACATCGCCCCGGTGTCGAGGTAGCCATAGCGCAGCCGCGACGCTACCGCTCGCGCGACGCTGGACTTGCCCGACCCCGAGGGCCCGTCGATGGCGACGACGACCAGGTCAGGGCCGTTCATGTGGTCGCCTGGCGGTGTCGGTGCGGGGGTCTGCGAGGCGCGGCTGGTCATGGCCGCGAGCCTAGTGGATGCGCCATCCGGTGGACTGCAGGTGGGTGCGCAGGCGGTCGCTCGTAGCGGGCAGCACGGACACCTCGGCCAGCGCCACGGGATGACCGACAGCGTGCTCCAGGTGCAGGTCCTCGATGTTGATGCCCGCGTCGCCGACCTCGGCGAAGAGCCTGCCCAGGGAGCCCGGCTCGTCGGGGATCACGACCGTGACCACGTCGTATGCCGTGGGCGCGCCACCGTGCTTGCCGGGGACGCGGGCACGGCCGCGGTTGCCGTCGTCGAGGAGGCGGGCGAGCACGGCTCGGGCACCCGGCGCGTCCCGCTCCGGGGTGTGGTGATGCGCGGTGGCGGCCTCGTCGGCGAGCGCCCCGAGCGCGTCCAGCGCCGCGGCGAGGTCCGACTGGACGTCGAGCAGCACCTCGCGGACCCCGGCGGCGTTGCCCGCGAGGATCTGGGTCCACAGCTGGGGGTCGCTGGCGGCGATGCGGGTGACGTCCCGCAGGCCCTGGCCGGCGAGGCCCACGGCGTGCTCGTCGCGGTCCCGCAGCCGGGCCGCGGTGAGAGTGGCCATGACCTGGGGGACGTGCGAGACGGCCGCGACGGCGGCGTCATGCTCCTCGGCGGTCATCACGACGACCTCGCCACGGGCCGCCCGAGCCAGGACGCGCACCGTCTCCACGGCCTGCGGGGTCGAGTCCGGCATCGGCACGACGACCCACGCCCGTCCCTCGAACAGGTCGGGCCGTCCGGCGACCGCGCCGGATCGCTCGCGCCCCGCCATGGGGTGGCTGCCGACATACCGCTCCGACGACCCCGGCCCCGCGAGCGCCGCGACGCCGGAGGCGATGGCCCCCTTGACCGAGGCGACGTCGGTCACGACGGCGCCTGGCCAGCGGTCGAGCTGCTCGACCACCACGCCGGCCGCCACGTCCGGGGGCGCGGCGACGACCACCACGTCGGGCGTCTCGTCGTCGATGGTGCCGGCCCCCAGGTCACGGGCCAGGGCCACCGCCGTCGGGGACGGGTCCTGCAGGCTGACCTGCCACCCGGCGGCGCGCAGCGCCAGCCCGACCGACGTGCCGATCAGGCCGGTGCCGACGATCCGGGCACGTCGGGTCGGACCCGGGCTCACAGCTGGGCGGCGTCGTAGAGGGAGGAGACCTCGGCCCGCGTCAGCGCGCGCATCTTGCCGGCCTTGAGGGTGCCGAGGCTGACCTCGCCCACCTTGATGCGCACGAGGTTGAGCACGGGGTGCCCGACGGCCTCGAGCATGCGCCGGACGATGTGCTTGCGGCCCTCGTGCAGCACGATCTCGACCACGGCCTTGCCGGGCGAGGAGTCGACGACCTTGAACGAGTCGACCCGCGCCGGGCCGTCCTCGAGCTCGACGCCCTCGCGCAGCTGCTGGCCGAGGTCGCGTGGCAGCGGCCCGGGGACCTGCGCGAGATAGGTCTTGGTGACGCCGTAGGCAGGGTGCTGCAGACGGTGCGCGAGCTCGCCGTCGTTGGTGAGCAGGAGCAGCCCCTCGGTGTCCTGGTCGAGCCGACCGACGTGAAAGAGCCGCTGCTTGCGGCCCTCGCCGAGGTAGTCGCCGATGTCCACGCGACCGAGCTCGTCGTGCATGCTCGTGACGACGTTGAGCGGCTTGTTGAACGCGAGGTAGACCTTGCTCTCGTCGAAGATCACCCGCTCGCCGTCCACGTGGACCTGCTGGGTCTCGGGGTCGACGCGCACGCCCATGTCGGTGACGACGTGCCCGTCCACCTGGACGTGGCCCTCCGCGATGAGCCGCTCGCAGGTGCGGCGGCTGCCGACGCCCGCGCCCGCCAGGAGCTTCTGCAGGCGGGTGCCCTCGGGGTTGTGGACGTCGACGTAGGGCTCGGAGGAGCGGGGTCGCTGCGGCTGCTGGGCGCGGCGCTGCCCGGCGACCCGCTTGGCGCCCGGGCCCATGCGACGCGGGGCTCCCGGCGTGCTCGAGCGGCTCGTGCCGCCCGAGCCGCTGCGGCGGCCTCCGCCGGCGGACCCGGACGACCGGTTGGACCTGTTCGGCTGCGGACTCATGTCAGCGCCCCTGTTCTGCGATCTCGTCGAGGATGTCGGTGTCTGGCAGGTACGGCGCCAGGGCCGGCAGCTCGTCCAGGCTCGTAAGGCCCATCCGCTGCAAGAAGTAGGGGGTCGTGCCGTAGAGCACGGCCCCGGTGGTCTCGTCGTGGCCGGTCTCGGTGATCAGGCCACGGGTCATGAGGGTGCGGATCACGCCGTCGACGCTGACGCCGCGGACCGCGCTGACGCGGGCCCGGGACACCGGCTGGCGGTAGGCGATGACCGCGAGGGTCTCCAGGGAGGCCTGGGTGAGCTTGGCGCGCTGCCCGTCGAGCAGGAACTTCTCCACGGCCGGGGTGTACTCCGGGCGGGAGTAGATGCGCCAGCCACCGGCGAAGTCCCGCAGCTGGTAACCACGCGAGCCCTCGTCGTACTCCCGGGCCAGGTCGGCCAGCTGCTCGCGCACCTGGTCGAGGGGGACCTCAAGCGCCGCGGCGAGGGTGCTCTCGTCGATCGGCTCCTCCACGACCATGAGGACGGCCTCGAGCGCACCGCGCAGCCCGGCCGGGAAGTCGCGGACATCGAAGACCTCCTCCTCGACCTGAGGTTGCGGCTCGACGGCCTGCACCTCGACCTGAGCCTCAGACATTCGCCTGGCCTCCTTCGTGGTCCTGACCAGCAGGTATGTCGTTCGCTGCCGCCAGGGCGGCCTCCGCCAGGAGGCGCTGCTCCTCGTCGCTGGGCTCCCCCTCGCGCTCGGTCACGGATTCGCCGCCCGCGAGCACGGCGGCGGCGGCCACGTCGGCGGCTGCGGCCATGTCGGCGGCGTCGAACTCCCCCGTGATCTCCACGTCCTCGCGGTCCTCGCCGGTCCACCGCACGTCGAGCTCGCCGAGCGCCTCGGCCTGCTCGAAGGACACGACGGCCTCCTTGAACAGCTCGAGCAGCGACAGGAAGCGAGCCACCACGACCAGCGTCGAGTCGGCGTCGGCGACCAGCGAGCGGAAGGACATGGTGCCGTGCGAGCGCAGCCGGCCCACGACGATCGACGCCTGCTCGCGCACCGACACCTGAGCGGCGTGCAGGTGGGCCAGGCCCACGGTCGGCGCCTCGCGGGGGGTGAGCGCGCGGGCCGCGATCATGGCCAGCTGCTCCGGCGTGACGGCCATGACCAGCTCGGGCAGCAGCCGGGCGAACTGCGGCTCGAGCCCGGCCTGGCGTGCCGTGATGCGGCCGTGCGTCGACATGCGCTCAGCGAAGGCGCCGGCGATCTGCTTGTAGGCGCGGTACTGCAGGAGGCGGGCGAAGAGCAGGTCACGCGCCTCGATGAGGGCGAGGTCCTCCTCGTCGTCGGGCCCCGAGCTGGGCAGCAGGCGCGCGGCCTTGAGGTCGAGCAGGGTCGCCGCCACGAGCAGGAACTCCGACGCCTGGGAGAGGTCCCAGTCCTGCCCGCCCTCGTCCGCGGCCTTCTGGGCAGCGCGGATGTGGGCGATGAACTCGTCGGTGACGGTGGCCAGCGCGATCTCGGTGATGTCGAGCTTGTGCTTGCTGATCAGCCCCAGCAGCAGGTCGAACGGCCCGTCGAAGTTGTCCAGGTGCACCTCGAACGGCGTGACCGCCGCTCGTCGGGTGATGACGCCGCCCGGCGTGGCCTCCGCTGCCCGACCTGGCTCGGTCATGACGCTCAGGCGGCACCGCCGCGGGCGATGAGCTCCCGCGCCAGCCGGCGGTAGGCCTCGGCGCCGCTGTGCGCGGACGCGTAGGTCGTGATCGGCTCGGCGGCCAGGGTGGCGTCCGGGAACTTCACCGTGCGGCTGATGACGGTGTGGAAGACGGTGTCGCCGAAGTGGTCGACCACCGAGCGGACGACCTCGCGGCTGTGCAGCGTGCGTCCGTCATACATCGTCGCCAGGATCCCGTCGATCTGCAGGCGCGGGTTGAGCCGGTCGATGATCTTCTCGATCGTCTCGACGAGCAGGGCCACGCCACGCATGGCAAAGAACTCGCACTCGAGCGGGATGATGACGCCGTGCGCCGCGGTGAGGGCGTTGACGGTGAGCAGGCCGAGGGAGGGCTGGCAGTCGATGAGGATGACGTCGTAGTCGTCCATCACCGGGCGCAGGACGCGCGCCAGGATCTGCTCGCGCGCGACCTCGCCGACCAGCTGGACCTCGGCGGCGGACAGGTCGATGTTGGCCGGGATGATGTCGACGCCCTCGGTGCGGGTCGGCTGGATGACCTCGCGGACGTCCAGGCCGCGCTCGACGAGCAGGTTGTAGATCGTCGTGTCGAGGTCGTTGGTGCGGATCCCGAAGCCGACCGACAGCGCGCCCTGCGGGTCGAAGTCGACCATGAGGACCTTGCGGCCGAGCTCGGCGAGCGCCGCCCCCAGGTTGATGGTGGTGGTCGTCTTGCCGACCCCGCCCTTCTGGTTGCACATGGCGATGACGCGGGCCGGGCCGTGGCTCGCCAGCGGGGCGGGCTCCGGGAACTCCACCACAGGTCGGCCGGTGGGGCCCATCGTGCCCTCGAACACCCCGTCCGTCCCCGGGAGGACGTCGTGGCGCGGCGACTCGTAGGCGCTCGGCTGCTGCTGGGTCTGCTCCGGGTGGCTCACCGGTCGATCATCTCCCACGCTGGTGCGGCGGTCTGCGTCGCGCAGATCAGTCACACGTGACCTTACCGTGACCACGGTGCGTGATCACACTCCGGTCACGTGGCGACCTGTGCGAGCGCGCCGGCGACCTGCAGGGCGACCTCGTCGACCACCTCGGGTCCGGCGTCGCGACCGACGACGCTGGCGCTGCTGCTCTGCGCAGGTCCGTCGAGGGCCCGGGCGTCGACCTCGACCACCGAGCTCCCCCACCGGAACCGCACGAGCCGCGCCTCGAGCACCACCCCCGGCACGTCGTCGACGCTCCCCTGACCGGTGCGGACGACCTGCTCGGCGCACGCCCTCGCCCGCGGGCTCCAGCGCTCGACGGCGGCGTCCTGCTCGCGCCACCCGCGCTCGAGCTCCTCCTCGTCCGGCTCGGGCATCGGGTTCTCCGCCTGCCACCGGGCGAGCTCGTCCTCGGTGAGCGGTCGTTCGGTGAGCGGGACGTATGACGCGGAACCGCGCTGTAGCTCACCGCTCGTCGGCACCATGGGGGCCATCGGCGATCGTCGCCGCAGGTAGCGCTCCGCAGGAGGCAGCGCCCACCACACCAACCACTCGGGCAGCATCACGCCCTCATCCTAGGGATGAGCGCCCTGGTCGCCGCACCCCACCCGCGACCTCAGCGAGCACGAGGGTGGGACTCGGCAAAGACCTCGCGGAGCCGTTGGACGGTGACCTGGGTGTAGATCTGCGTGGTCGTGACGCTGGCGTGCCCCAGCAGCTCCTGCACCACGCGGACGTCGGCGCCGCCGTCGAGCAGGTGGGTGGCGAAGGAGTGCCGCAGCGTGTGCGGCGACAGGTGCTGGTCGAGCCCGGCGCGCCCGGCCGCGACCTGGATGACGGCCCACGCGCTCTGCCGGGACAGCCGGCGACCACGCTGGTTGAGGAACAGGGCGGGTCCCCCGGATCCCTTGGCCGCCAGGGCCGGGCGGGCGCGCACGACATACCGGGCGATCGCGTCACGAGCGAAGGACCCGAGGGGGACGAGCCGCTCCTTGCCGCCCTTGCCGAGCAGCCGCACCACCGCCTCCTCCTCGGGGACGTCGGGGCCGGGCAGGTCGTCGAGGTCAAGGCCCACGGCCTCCGAGACGCGGGCGCCGGTGGCGTAGAGGACCTCCAGCAGCGCGCGGTCGCGCAGCGACTCGGGGGTGTCGCCGACGGAGGCCGCCTCGAGCAGTCGCTCCACCTCGTCGATGTGGATGGCCTTGGGCAGACGAGACCCCACGGTGGGCGGGCGCACCTCGCGCGCCGGGTCGACCTGGGTCACGCCCTCGAGCAGCAGGAACCGGTGCAACCCCCGCACCGCGATCAGGGTGCGGGCGGCCGAGGACGCCGACAGGGCCGTGCGTCCCGGCGCGTCTCCCTCGCCCGGCGCCGACGTGCGCAGGTGCGCGAGGAAGGACGCCACGTCCTCCTCGCGCACCTGCGCGACGTCGGTGATGCCGCGCTGCTCCAGGTAGGCCTGGTAGCGGCGCATGTCACGCCCGTAGGACGAGAGCGTGTTGTCGGACACGCCCCGCTCCACGGTCAGGTGGTCGAGCCACCCACGGATGGCGCGCTCCGGCTTCAGCGCAGCACCTCGTCGACGGGCGTGCACTCCAGGTCGAAGGCCTCGGCCACGCCGGGGAAGGTCACGTGGCCGTCGTAGGTGTTGAGGCCGAGCGCGAGCGCGTCGTCGCCCTCGAGCGCCGCACGCCAGCCCTTGTCGGCGAGCGCCACGGCATACGGCAGGGTCGCGTTGGTGAGGGCGTAGGTGGAGGTGTTGGCCACCGAGCCCGGCATGTTGGCGACGCAGTACATCGTGGAGCCGTGCACCTGGTAGACGGGGTCGGCGTGGGTCGTGGGCCGCGAGTCCTCGAAGCAGCCACCCTGGTCGATGGCGATGTCGACGAGCACCGAACCCGGCCGCATCTGCGAGACGAGCTCGTTGGTGACCAGCTTGGGGGCCTTGGCGCCGGGCACGAGGACCGCGCCGATGACCAGATCGGCCTCCTTGACGGCGTTGGCGACCTCGAGGGCGTTGGAGGTCACCGTGTTGAGGTGACCGTGGTAGATCGCGTCGAGGTAGCGCAGCCGGGCGATGTTGATGTCGAGCAGCTTGACGCGGGAGTGCATGCCCACGGCGATCTGCGCGGCGTTGAGGCCGGCCACGCCGGCACCGAGCACGACGACGTTGGCGCCCTGCACGCCGGGCACGCCACCCATGAGGACGCCGCGTCCGCCGTTGGTCTTCATGAGGTAGTACGCGCCGACCTGCGCGGCGAGACGGCCCGCCACCTCGGACATGGGGGCCAGCAGCGGCAGCGAGCGGTCGGGGAGCTGGACGGTCTCGTAGGCGATGCCCGTGACCTTGCGCTTTATGAGCTCCTCGGTCAACGGGCGGTCCGCCGCGAGGTGCAGGTAGGTGAAGAGGGTCTGGCCCTCGCGCATGCGGTGGTACTCGGCCTCGATCGGCTCCTTGACCTTGAGGATCATGTCGGCGCGGGCCCACACCTCGTCGGCCGAGTCGATGATGGTGGCCCCGGCCGAGGTGTAGTCCTCGTCGGTGATGGAGGACCCCTCGCCTGCGGACTTCTCGACGACCACCTCGTGACCGTGTGCGACCAGCTCGTGCACTCCTGAGGGGGTGATCGCCACACGGAACTCGTTGTTCTTGATCTCGCGGGGGATGCCAACCAACATGTGCTCTCTCCTGTCCACGCCGGGGACGCCATCGGCCCCGTGCTCGACCTGGCCCCGGAGGGATCGCCCCCCGTCGCCCGACACCCGCGAGTCTAGCCAGGGGGTGTCGGGTCCTCCTGCGGGGTGGGGCCCCGGAGACACTGGACCCATGACGCTGTATGCCGCCGCCCCGGCCCGACGCTTCCGACAGGTCCTGGGCGACCTGCTGCTGCTCGCGTGGATCGCCTCGTGGGTGTGGGTCGGGCGCCTGGTGCAGGACACGGTCGTCCGCCTCGCCGAGCCCGTCGTGGGCATCCAGGCGCGCGCCAGCGACCTGGGGCGCACCATGCGGGACGCCAGCTCGTCGGTCAGCGACCTGCCCCTCGTCGGCGACACCCTCAAGGTGCCGTTCGACCGGGCCTCGGGCACGGGTGACGGCATCGCCCGCTCGTCCGCGGACCTCGTCGCCCAGATCCAGCAGATCGGCTGGCTGCTGGGCCTGCTGACCGCGGCCGTCCCGATCCTGCTGGTCACCTTGTGGTGGGTGGCGCGGCGGGTGGCGTTCGTGCGGGCGGCGACGGCGGCGCAGCGGTTCGTCGACTCCGAGGCCGACCTCGACCTGTTCGCCCTGCGCGCCATGGCCCGTCAGCCCCTGGAGCGCCTGACCCGCATCTCCCCCGACCCGGTGGGCGCCTGGCGGCGCGGCGATCCCGAGGTGGTGCACGCGCTGGCCGTCATGGAGCTGCGCGAGCAGGGGCTGCGACCCGCAGCGCCACGCTCCGCACGCTGAGCCCCCAGCGCCATGCGCCGCACCCGAAGGATGGTCGATGCCGCCTCCGGACCGTCAGGAGCGTCGACCGCGGCCGTCAACCCTCCTGACGATCAGCGCCTCGATCTCCCACCGCCGCCCTCACCGAGCGTCGCGCGCCGTCACCCAGCGGCACCGAGGCGGCGCGCTGGGCCCGCGCGCCGAGCTGGGCGAAGGCGTCACGCAGCTCGGGCGGCGAGATCACCTGCACGTCCTCGGCGAGGTTCATGAGATACCACGCGGCCATCGGCAGGTCGTTGGCCCCGACGGTCACGACACAGACGTCCGGCCCGTCCGCCTCGACGGTCCCGGCGGCGGGGGGCAGATGCTCCCGCACCTCCTCCGCCGGGGCGCCGAGGCGCACCACGACGGTCCAGCGGTAACCCCCGGTGCCGATCGACCGCTGCACGTGGCCGGCCGGGTCGGGGCAGGGACGGGGCGTGAACCGCCAGGTCGTGACGTGGACGTCCGAGGTCCGATCGACCCGGAAGACGCGCCAGTCGTCGCGGTCCAGGTCCCAGGCGAAGAGGTACCACCGCCGACCCGCGACGACGAGGTGGTAGGGCTCGACCCGGCGCTCCCCCACCTCGCCCCCACGCTTGACATAGGAGAAACGCACCTGGACGCGGCCCCGCGCCGCGGTGGCCAGGTCGGTGACGGCCCGCACGTCGACCTGCGCCCCGCCTGGCGCCAGCATCACGGTCGTCTCCTGGAGCGCGGCGACCCGCTCCCGCAGGGGTGCGGGCATCACCTGCTCCAGCTTGCCTAGCGCCCGCACCGACGCATCACCGATGCCCTCTACCGTGGCCTGCGTGGCGAGGCGCAGCGACACCGCGAGCGCCACGGCCTCGTCGTCGTCCAGCAGCAGCGGGGGCAGCTCCCGTCCCGTCACGAGGCGGTAGCCGCCACCGGTCCCCGCCGCCGACTCGACGCGGTAGCCCAGGTCGCGCAGACGCTGCACGTCCCGCCGCAGCGTGCGGTCGGTGACGTGCAGCTCGGCGACCAGGTCGGGGCCGGTCCACACCGGCCTGGACTGGAGCAGCGACAGCAGGCGCAGCGCCCGCGCGGTCGTGTCCGCCATACGACACATCCTGCCGGACACCGCGGACAGAAGGTGTCCGCAGGGGAGGCCACCGTGGAGCCATGAGCACCGCCCGGGTCGACCGGACCGACCAGCTCGACACGCCGACCGAGACACCCTGACCGACAAGGAGAGGTCCCGATGTACGCACCCACCACCGACCCCGAGATCCAGATGCTCGCCGCGTATGCCGACTCGCAGGTGGACGCCCTGCGCGCCAGCGCCGCCGACCTGACCGACGACCAGGCTCGCGAACGGCCCGCGCGCAGCGAGCTGTGCCTCGGCGGCCTGATGCGCCACGTCACCTACGTCCTGCGCCAGCACGCCGAGGGCGGGCGCTCGGGAGAGATCGACGAGGCGGGCTATCACGCCTTCATGGACTCGTTCGCGTTCGACGACCAGCACACCCTGTCCGGCGTCCTGGCCGAGCTGGACCACTGGCGAGCCGCCTGCCGCGAGCGCTCGCTCGCCTCCGACCCGGACGAGGAGTCGATGCAGCCGCCGGCGCCGTGGGACGGCCTGCCGGCGATGATGGGGACCCGGCGCTATGAGATGCTGCACCTGATCGAGGAGCTCGCGCGGCATGCCGGGCACGCCGACATCATCCGCGAGCAGCTGGACGGCGAGCTCGTGCCCAACCTCGAGGCCCGCGCCGCCGGCCGGGAGATCTGGGACCCCACGGCGTCCTGACCCGCGGGACCGGCGTGGACGGCCTGGCCGGCCCAGTCGGGTCCCGTCACTCCAGGTCGGGGTCGTCCTCCCGCGGTCGGTAGCGCCCCCCGAGGCCCATCCGGGCCACGACGAGGCCGATCGACGCGAGGAAGCACGCCAGCGTCACCGGGAAGGCCCACCCCGGCACCTCCCCGCCGGGACGGTGCGCGGCGACCCCGATCTGCCCGTCGGCGATGGCCGGCGGCAGCAACGCCGACATCGCCAGCGTGACGCCCCGGCTCGACCACCGGTCGGGGACGGTGCCGCTCGACCAGTGCGTCGGCACGCGTTCCGGCAGCGTGGCGACCAGCCACACCAGCGTCCCGAGCCAGGCCACGGTCGCGAGCCCCAGCGCGACGCGAGACGGCCACGAGGCCGGCTCGCGCGGCAGGGTCCGGGCCTCGCGGGAGACCGCGGTGCGTCGTGCCGCCTGCTCCTGCCACGTTCCCCCGGACATCGTCATACGGCCACTGTAGGCCGCCTGCCCGCCTCGTCGGGTCGCCCCTGCCCCAGGGGCGACCCGACGACCCCGTCAGTCCTCGACGCGCTCCAGCACGGGTCGCAGGTCCTCCGCGGGCGGGGTCCAGGTGGCCGACTCGGCGTCGACCTGCTCGCCGGAGCGGATGTCCTTGACGGAGTCCGAGGCGCCCTCGGCCCCGAGGAACCACACGAAGGGGATCCCGCGCCGGTCGGCGAACCTGATCTGCTTGCCGAACTTCGCTGCGCTGGGCGCGATCTCGGTGGCGATGCCCCGCCCCCGCAGCTCGGCGGCGACGGCCGTCGCGCGCGCCCGGTCCTCCTCGACGCCGAGCGCGACGACCACGCAGGTCGGCGTGGGGCGCGAGGCCCGGACGGCGCCGGTCGACACGAGGCGGGCGAGCAGGCGGGACAGCCCGATGGAGATCCCGACCCCGGGGTAGGTGGTCCTGCCGTCGGAGGCCAGTGCGTCATACCGGCCGCCGGAGCAGACCGAGCCATAGGACTCGTGGCCGACCAGCTGGGTCTCGTAGACGGTCCCGGTGTAGTAGTCGAGGCCGCGCGCGACCCGCAGGTCGGCGACGAGCACACCCGGACGCTGCGCCATCGCGGCCTCCATGACCGCGGTCAGCTCGGCGAGCCCCTCGTCCAGGGTGGGGTGCGAGACGCCGAGGGCGCGCACCCGGTCGGCGAAGGTCGTGTCGGTGGAGGAGATCTCGGCGAGCGAGAGGCACTGCCCGATCTGCTCGTCCGTCGCCCCGGCGGAGGCCAGGAGCTCGGTGACGCCCTCCGGCCCGATCTTGTCGAGCTTGTCCACGATCCGCAGCGTCCCGACGACGTCGGTCAGCCCGAGCCCGAGGTAGAAGCCCTCGGGGATCTTGCGGTTGTTGACCTGGATCCGGTAGTCCCCGATCGGCAGCTTGCTGAAGACGTCGGCGATGACCAGCGGCATCTCCGCCTCGTAGTGCGCGGCGAGCGAGCCGGCGTCGACGATGTCGATGTCGCACTGGGTGAACTCGCGGAAGCGGCCCTCCTGCGGCCGCTCGCCCCGCCAGACCTTCTGGATCTGGTAGCGGCGGAAGGGAAAGGTCAGCTTGCCGGCGTTCTCCAGGACGTAGCGCGCGAACGGCACGGTCAGGTCGAAGTGCAGGCCGAGCGCCTTGTCCGGGTCGGACTGCTCGGCCTCGCCGTCGGGGTCCGCGCCAGACTCGGCGTCGCCCGCGAGGCGGTGCACGCCGTAGATCTCCTTGTCGGCGTCGCCGCCCTTGCCGAGCAGGCGGGACACGGGCTCGACGGCGCGGGTCTCGACCGACACGAAGCCGTGCAGCTCGAAGGTCTCGCGGATGATGTCGAGGAAGGCCTGCTCGACGACGCGCTCGGCGGGCAGCCACTCGGGGAATCCGGACAGGGGGGCGATCCTGGTGCTCACGGGAGGTCAGAGTCCTTTGAGGTAGGGGTTGGCGGCCCGCTCGCGCTCCATGGTGGTCGCGGGGCCGTGGCCGGGGAGGATGAGGGTGTCGTCGGCGAGCGGGAGGACCACCTCGCGCAGGCTGCGGAGCATGGCCTCGTGGTCGCCGCCGGGCAGGTCTGTGCGACCGATGGAGCCGGCAAAGAGCACGTCCCCCGCGAGCACGGTGCGCTCGGCCTCGATGGGCAGGCCGTCGGGGGTGCCGGGGAGCGTGAACATCACCGACCCCTCGGTATGCCCGGGCGCGTGCGCCACGTCGACGCCGAGCCCGGCCAGGTCGAGGTGCTGGCGGTCGACGATCGACTCGACGCGCGGCGGCTCGCGCCAGGACCACGCCCGCCCGAACTGCTGCTCGAACATCGCGAGCAGCTGCGGGTCGAGCGACGCGGCGGGGTCGGCGAGCCGATAGCGGTCGTCGCCATGGATGTATGCCGGAAGGTCGGCGTCATCGCCCGTGGTGCACACCGGGGTCACCGAGTGGACGTGGTCGACGTGCCCGTGGGTCAGCAGGACCGCCGCGGGCTTCAGCCGGTGCTCAACGAGCACGGAGCGCAGCTGCTCGACCACCCCGATGCCCGGGTCCACGACGAGGCACTGCTCGCCGGCGGCCGGGGCCACGACATAGCAGTTGGTGGCGAAGGCCTGCGCGGGGAAGGCGAGTACGAGCACCGCGTCAGCCTACTGGGAGGGCGGACCGGGCCGAGCACGGGACGCCGTCGGCGAGACGGGGCGCGCCGGGCGGGGCCTGTCGGTGGCGTTCCCTACACTCATGCGCGTGACGAGGGAGCAGGAGCGCGCGCGAGCCAGGCGGCGCCACGACAAGGTCCAGGCCGCGCAGCGGCGCAGGGCGGAGCGGCGTGCCCGCACCCGGCGTCTCGTGGCGGTGGTCGCGACGGTGGCGATCGTGCTGGCGACGGTGGTGGGGGTGGCGCTGGCGATGCGGCCGCGCGGGGACTCGGCCGCCGCACCGTCCGGTGCGGCCTCCCCCACCGGCACCGCCGGACCGTCGGGGCGCTGCACGACGCCACCGGCGCTCCAGAGCAAGCCCAAGCAGTTCGGCGAGGTCCCGGACAAGGCGACCGCCGAGGGCGGGACCTGGGTGGCGACGCTGCGGACCACCTGCGGCCCGGTCACGATCGAGCTCGACGGCAAGGCCGCGCCGCAGACCGTCGCGTCCTTCCTGCACCTGGCCCGCGAGGGCTACTGGGCCCCCAGCCCCTGCCACCGCCTGACCACCGGGAGCCTGTCCGTGCTGCAGTGCGGCGACCCGACGGGCACGGGTGCGAGCTCTCCCGGCTACGGCTTCGGCATCGAGAACGCGCCCGCCGACGGCGCCTACCCGCGCGGCGTCGTCGCCATGGCCCGGACGCAGGACCCCAACAGCAACGGCGGCCAGTTCTTCGTCGTCCACCAGGCCTCGAGGCTGCCCACCGACGGAGGTGGCTACTCGATATTCGGCAAGGTCACCGGCGGGATGGATATTGTGGACCAGATCGCCGCGGCGGGGTCCGACGACTCCAACGGCCGAGGCGACGGCCGTCCGAAGACCCCGATCAGCATCCTCGAGGTCTCCGTCACCAAGAAGAAGGCATGACTGTGTCCGATCAGCCCGAGCAGCCGACCACCCAGCCCGTCGACGCCGAGGTCGACGCAGCCGTGTCGTCCGAGGCCCCGCAGGCCGCCCCCGCCGAGACCGGCGTCGAGGCGCCGGTGCAGGGGGCTGCGCCTGCCGACGAGGCGGTCCCCGCGGACACCACCGTCGCGACCGAGACCAGCACCTCGGCGAGCGAGGGCAGCGACGTCTCGGCCGAGGCCACCTCCTCCGCCAGCGAGGGCGTCACGACGGACGAGCCCGCAGCCGCAACCGAGGAGCCGGCGCCCGCCGAGGACTCAGCCCCGGCCGGCCCGAGCCCGGCGCGCGTGCCCACCCCGGCCGCCATGCCCAAGCCCCCGGCGCGTCCGGCGCCCGCGTCCCCGTCGGCCGTGCCGGCCCCGATCGCCCCGCCCGCCGGCCCGCCGAGCAACGCGGCGACCTTCGGACGGGTGGCCGAGGACGGCACCGTCTACGTGCGGACCCCGGACGGCGAGAAGGCCGTCGGGTCCTACCCGGGTGCGAGCAGCGAGGAGGCCCTGGCCTACTTCGCCCGCAAGTACGACGAGATGTGGGCGGCCGCCGAGCTCCTCTACCACCGCGTGCTGCAGACCGGCCTGTCCGCCAAGGAGGCCACCGACGACCTCGCCAAGCTGCGCGAGCACATCGGCGAGGCCAACGTGGTCGGGGACCTGCCCGGCCTGGACGCCAAGGTCGAGTCGATCGCCACCGCCATCGAGGCGCGCCGGCAGGTGGAGGCGACCGAGCGCGCCGCCGCCCGCGACCAGGCCCGCACCGAGCGTGAGGCCATCGTCGCCGAGGCCGAGCAGATCGCGGCCCAGGACCCCGCCAAGACGCAGTGGAAGGCCAGCGGCGCGCGCATCCGCGAGCTCCTCGACGAGTGGAAGAAGCACCAGCGCTCCTCCGTCAAGCTCGACCGCGAGTCCGAGAACTCCCTGTGGCAGCGGTTCAGCGCGGCGCGCAACTCCTTCGACAAGGCCCGGCGCGTCTACTTCGCCGAGCTGGAGTCCACGCAGTCCGAGGCCAGGGCCGCCAAGGAGAAGCTCGTCGCCGAGGCCGAGAAGCTGTCGGCCAGCAAGGAGTGGGGCCCCACCGCGGGTGCCTTTAAGCGTCTGATGGACCAGTGGCGCAAGGCGGGTCGCGCCGGGCGCAAGGAGGACGACGAGCTGTGGGGCCGGTTCAAGGCCGCCCAGGACGCCTTCTTCAACGCCAAGGACGAGGTCTCGGCCGAGGAGGACAAGGAGTTCCGCGCCAACCTGGAGGTCAAGGAGGGTCTGCTCGAGCAGGCCCGGGCGCTGCTGCCGATCAAGGACCTGGGCGCCACGAAGTCCGCGCTGCGCACCATCCAGGACAAGTGGGACGCCGCCGGCAAGGTCCCCCGCTCGGACATGGGGCGCATCGAGGGCGAGCTGCGCAAGGTCGAGCAGGCCGTGCGCGACGCCGAGGACGCCCGGTGGAAGAAGTCCAACCCAGAGGTCAACCACCGCGCCAGCGCCTTCGCCGAGCAGATCGAGCGAGCCCTCGAGAAGGAGAACAAGGCCCTGGACACGGCCCGTGCCTCCGGCGACGACAAGAAGATCAAGGCCGCCGAGGAGTCCCTGGCCTCCCGCCGGGCCCTGCTGGAGATGGTCCACAAGGCCCAGTCCTAGCCCGCCCCGTATGCCGGAACCGCCCGCCTGCCCGATCACCGGGAGGCGGGCGGTTGCGTCATACGACGACGGCTGGGGCACAAGGACCCGGACAACGCAGTTGTTCTAGTTGCACTAGAACAACTAGAGTTATCGCGTGCTCATCATCATCGACCCGGAGTCGACCGAGCCGCTCTACGGCCAGCTCGTGTCACAGGTGCGCGGCGCCATCCTGCGCGGCGACGTCGGGCCCGGAGACAAGCTCCCCAGCGCGCGCGAACTCGCCTCCAGCCTCGGGGTCAACATGCACACCGTCCTGCGGGCCTACACCACGCTGCGCGACGAGGGGGCGCTGGAGCTCCGCCGCGGCCGGGGCGCCGTGGTCACCGCCAAGGGCCTGGACACGGCAGAGCTCGAGCAGGCCGCCCGCACGCTCGTGGAGGTCGGCCGCCGCCACGGCCTCACGCTCCCCCAGCTCCACACTCTCCTCGACCAGGAGGCGACATCATGACCGTCCGCAGCCCTCGACCTCACGTCGACCTGGGGGCCCGCGCCCGTCGGCGCACCCTGCTGGTCACCCTCGTCCCCCTGCTTGCCTGCCTCGCGGTGCCGGGTGTCCTGCTGCTCCTGTGGTGGCCCCGCCTGCCTGATCGGATGGCCTCGCACTTCTCCATCACCGGAGTGCCGGACCAGGTGGGCCAGGCCGCGGCCCAGGTCACCGGCTTCTACGGAGCACTCGCGGCCGTGGCCGTCGTCGGCACGCTCGTGCTGGTCAGCAGCCGGCGCGGTCCGAGACCGGCGGCCCTGGTGGCGGGCCTGGTCGCCGTCGAGGTCGTCCTTTCCTCGGTGTTCGCCCTGGTCCTGCACGCCCACCTCGACCTCACCGACCCGTATGCCGCCCGCCTGCCCGTCCCGTCGGCCGCCGTCGCGGTGGCACTGGGGCTGCTCGCGGGGTGGCTGGCAGCGCGGCTCTGCCCCGAGGGACCGGCCGCCCCGACATCCCCGCCGGCCCCCCGGCTCCGGCAGGAGCTGCCCCCCGGCACGCGCGCCGTCTGGGTCTCCCGCACGGGGCAGCCTCGGTGGATGACCGTGGTGCTGGTCGTCGGGGCCGTGGTGCCCCTCGCGCTCATGCTGCGGGACCGCGCGTGGTCCCTGGCCTGGGTGCCCGCCCTGGTCCTGGTCATCGGCGCGGCCTTCACCGGCTACCGCGTGACCGTCGACGAGGCGGGTCTGCGCTGGCGCGGCCGTCTGGGCCTGCCCCGCGGGCACGTGCCGCTCGAGGACGTCGCCGCTGCCGAGGTCGTCCAGGTGGACCCCGTCGACTACGGCGGCTGGGGCTATCGCCTCTCCCCCGTCCTCGGCCCGGCCCTGGTCACCCGCGGCGGCTCGGCGCTGCGGGTGACCCGTCACGACGGTCGGCGGTTCACGATCACCGTCGACGACGCGGCGACCGGCGCAGCCCTGCTCGAGGCGCTGAGCCGAAGGCCCTGATCCCGGTACGCCACCCCACCACCCACCACCCACCCTTCCCGACGTGCAGCGCACGATGCGCCGCACGTGAGTCCCGCACACCCTGATGGAGGTCCCCGTGGACAGCCGTGCTCTCGCCGCCCTCGCCCCCCTGGCGTTCCTCGCCCTGGCGCTCGTCCTCCTCGACCTGGCACGCAGCCGGGGCGCGCGCCACCTGCCCCGCTGGGCCTGGGCCGTCCTGGTCCTGGCCTCGTTCCCGTTGGGCCCGGTGGCCTATCTGCTCCTCGGCCGTGACCGGGGAGGCCGGGCATGACCGCCGGGATCCGTACCCGCGCCCTCGGCATCGACTTCGGCGGTGGCGTCGGGCTCCACGACCTCGACCTCCTGGGCCGCGGTCGTGGTCGCCTTCACCGTGGGGCTGGGGTGCGCGGTCTACGAGACGACCATGCTCCTCGATGCCCCGACGGTCCCGACCGTCCTGCGGTGCTGGGCGGCGGGGTCGGCATACCTCTCGCTCGTCGTCGCCGCCTCGGCCCTGGCGGCGGTGGTCGCCCGGGGCGTCCTGGCGGGCTTCGCGACGGTGGCCGGCACGCTCATGATCGGGCTCCCGCTGCTGGGGATGGCGCCGGTGCTGCGTCCGTGGGTGCCCACCCCGGCCCTCCCCCGCATCACCGAGACGCTCGCCGGACGGCCCCTGACGTCAGCCCTGGTGGCAGCGGCGTCATGCCTGGCCATCGCTGTGCTCGCCGCGCGCCGCCGCCCCCTCCCACGCCGCTGAGGGTGCGCCCCTGCGGGCGGGCCGGGGAGGTCACGCCAGCGCGGCCGCGGTGAGCTCGGACAGCCGAGACCGCTGCCGCCCGTCCTCGTCGAAGTTGTCGTCCGACAGCCACTGCTCGTAGGCCGGGCGCAGCCGCCGCCACTCCTCGTCGGTCATGGCGTACCACGCGGTGTCGCGGTTGCGACCCTTGTAGACGACGGCGTTGCGGAAGGTGCCCTCGTAGGTGAAGCCGTAGCGCACCGCCGCCCGACGGGAGGGCTCGTTGAGGTCGTCGCACTTCCACTCGAGGCGGCGGTAGCCGAGCTCGTCGATCGCATGCCGCGCCATGAGATAGATCGACTCGGTGCCACCGCGGTGGTGCTGCATCTCCGGGGAGTAGAGGATCGAGCCGATCTCGATGGCCCCGTTGGCGACGTCGGCCCGCAGCCAGGAGGCGGTCCCCACCACCCGCCCGGTCTCGTTGCCGATGATGGCGAGCGGGATGGTCGTGGGGTTGCGCATCTGCTTGTGGACATAGGCGCCGAGCTCGGTCGTGGTGCGGAACGGCCCGGCGGACATGTAGGTCCACAGCGGCTCGTCGCCCTCGCCGCAGGTCAGCTCGAACATGCTGGGCACGTGGTCTCGCGTGAGGTCCACCAGGGTCACCTCATGACCCACCAGGCGCACGTCGCGGGGGAGCACGCGCGGGTGCCAGCCCCACACGTCATCGCCGATGGGCTGGCCGAACTCGTTGCTACGCAAGGTCTTTCCTCACTGCTGCTCGATCTTGCGGGCCCCGCCGACCCGGCTGACGTCGAAGACCCCGTCGACCTTGCGGATGGCCCGCATGACGTGGTCGAGGTGGGCGGGGTCGCCCATCTCGAAGGTGAACCGGAAGGTCGCCACGCGGTTGGTCGTGGTGGACGAGCTCGACGACATGAGGTTGACGTGCAGGTCGGCGAGCACGCGGGTGACGTCGGAGAGCAGTCGGGACCGGTCCAGACCGTCCACCTGGATCTGCACGAGAAAGACCGAGGACGCCGTGGGCGCCCACTGCACGTCGATGAGCCGCTCCGGCTCGGCCAGCAGCCCGGCGGCGTTGGTGCAGTCCCGCAGGTGCACCGAGACGCCGTGCCCGCGGGTGACGAAGCCGATGATGTCGTCGCCCGGCACCGGCGTGCAGCACTTGGCGAGCTTGACCCACACGTCGTCCGTGCCGACGACGACCACACCGGGGTCGGTCGCGCGCACGCGGCGGGTGCGCCGCGACGGCGACACCGTCTCGGCGGCGTCCTCGGTCAGCCCCTCCTCGCCGCCGGCCTGCGCGAGCATCTTGGACACGACGTGCTGGGCGGAGATGGTGCCGCCGCCGACCGCGGCATACAGCCCGCTGATGTCCTGGTAGTGCAGCTCGCGGGCCAAGGCGGTCAGCGACTCGGCGGAGGTGAGCCGCTGGACGGGCAGGCCCTGCTTGCGCATCTGCTTGGCGATCGCGTCCTTGCCGGACTCGATGGCCTCCTCGCGCCGCTCCTTGGAGAACCACCCGCGGATCTTGTTGCGCGCCCGTGCGCTCTTGACGAAGGTCAGCCAGTCGTGGCTCGGACCGGCGTCGGGTGCCTTGGAGGTGAGCACCTCGACGACGTCGCCGTTCTCGAGGCGCGACTCGAGGGGGACGAGCCGACCGTTGACCCGGCCGCCGATGCAGTGGTGACCGACCTCGGTGTGGACGGCATACGCGAAGTCCACGGGCGTGGACCCTGCGGGCAGGCCGACAACCTCACCCTTGGGGGTGAAGACGAACACCTCCTGGGTGTTGATCTCGAAGCGCAGCGAGTCCAGGAACTCCCCCGGGTCGCTGGTCTCCTGCTGCCAGTCGACGAGGGAGCGCAGCCAGGACATGTCGGTCTGGCCGTCGTCGGTGGGGGCGGAGGTGCCCGGGCCGTCCTCCTTGTACTTCCAGTGCGCCGCGACGCCGTACTCCGCGCGCCGGTGCATGGTGTGCGTGCGGATCTGGATCTCGACGGGGTTGCCGCCCGGGCCGATGACCGTCGTGTGCAGCGACTGGTACATGTTGAACTTCGGCGTGGCGATGTAGTCCTTGAACCGCCCCGGCACCGGCGTCCAGCGCGCGTGCATGGCCCCGAGCGCGGCATAGCAGTCGCGCACCGACTCCACGAGGACGCGGACCCCGACGAGGTCGAAGATCTCGTCGAACTCCTTCCCCCGCACGATCATCTTCTGGTAGACGGAGTAGTAGTGCTTGGGGCGGCCCGTCACCGTCGCCTTGATCCGCGCCTGCGCGAGGTCGTGGAGCACCAGCTCGCGGACGCCGGCGAGGTACTCCTCACGCGCGGGCGCCCGTCCCGCCACGAGGTTCTCGATCTCGTCGTAGACCTTGGGGTACAGCGTCGCGAAGGACAGGTCCTCGAGCTCCCACTTGATGGTGTTCATGCCGAGCCGGTGCGCGAGGGGGGCATAGATCTCGAGGGTCTCGCGGGCCTTGCGCTGGGCAGAGCTCGCCGAGACATAGCGCCAGGTCCGTGCGTTGTGGAGCCGGTCGGCCAGCTTGATCACGAGGACCCGTATGTCGCGGGCCATCGCGACCACCATCTTGCGGACCGTCTCCGCCTGGGCGGCGTCCCCGTAGTGGACCTTGTCGAGCTTGGTCACCCCGTCCACCAGGCGGGCGATCTCGTCCCCGAACTCGCGGCGCAGCTCGTCCAGCGAGTAGTCGGTGTCCTCGACGGTGTCGTGCAGCAGCGAGGCCGCGATGGTCGACGGCGGCATGCCGAGGTCCGCCAGGATCGTTGACACGGCGAGCGGGTGGGTGATGTAGGGGTCGCCGCTCTTGCGCAGCTGCCCCCGGTGGCAGCGCTCCGCGACGGCGTACGCCCGCTCGACGACGCTCGTGTCGGCCTTGGGGTGGGTGAGCTTGAGCGAGCGCAGGATCGGCTCGAGCACGGGGTTGGCCGACGTGCGCCCGCCGAAGCGCGCGAACCGGGCCCGCATGCGGGCGGAGCCGGGCAGCAGGACGGTCGGCTCCGGCACCGCGGCGCCGTCGGGTGCGCCCGACACGGCGTCGGCCGGACCGAGGTCCGAGACGGTGGGGTCCGGCTCGGCGCGCAGCGCCGTCACCTCGGCGCCCGGGCCGGCACCCGGCAGGTCCGAACGGCTCCGCGTGTCCTGGTCCCTCATCCCGCCATCCTAGGACGCGCTCAGGCCCGCAGCAGCGATGAGACCACGCGATCCACAAGCTGAGACCGCCCTCCCAGGGCGTCGATCTCCAGCACGAACTCGCACGCCGCGACCGTGGCGCCGCACTGCTCCACGAGGCGGCAGGTGGCCGCGGCCGTGCCGCCGGTCGCGAGGACGTCGTCCAGGACGAGCACCCGCTGGCCGCGGTGCAGGGCGTCCTGGTGCATCTCGAGCGTCGCCGAGCCGTACTCCAGCGTGTAGTCCTCGGTCACGGTGGCGCCGGGGAGCTTGCCTGCCTTGCGGACCGGCACGAAGCCGACGCCCAGGGCGTAGGCGACGGCAGCGCCCAGGATGAACCCGCGCGCCTCCATCCCCACGACGACGTCCACCTCGCCGCGGTGGCGGCGGGCGATGTCGTCGACGACCTGCGCCAGGGCGGCCCCGTCGGACAGCAGCGGCGTGAAGTCCTTGAACAGCACGCCGGGCTGCGGGAAGTCCGGGACGTCCCGCATGAGGGACTCGACGAGCTCGGCGACGCGCTGCTGCTCGCGGTCGGGGTGCGGGCTGGTCGGCATACGGCTCCTATCGCTTGGACCGCGGAACCCGCCGCGGCTGGTTGCGAGGGCCGCCCTGGGTGACGCTCGGGTGCAGGGGCCGACGGCCCTCCCCCGCAGCGGGGTGGGTCGGGCGCCGGGTGGCCGTCGCCCCCGGGGCCGGCCGGGTGGCCGAGGTCGCACCACCCGTGCCCGCCTCTGCGTCCGTGCGCGTCGTGCCGGCAGTGACGCCGGCCGGAGCGGTGGCCGGCGCCAGCTCCGGGTCGAGCATCGAGCTGTGCGTGCCGTGCTGGCCCAGGTCGGCGAGCAGAGTGCCGGAGAAGTTCGCGCCACCTCGCGAGTCCTGGTAGCGGCGGGCCCGCTTGGCCTGCTCCTTCATGGCCGGCTCGTGCTCGCGCAGCATCGCCAGCACCGGAGTGGCGATGAAGACCGAGGAGTACGCACCGACCAGGATGCCCACCAGCAGGACCAGGGACAGGTCGAGCAGCACGCCGGGGCCGATCACGAGCAGCCCGACGATGAGCACGACGGTCACCGGGATCACCGACATCATCGAGGTGTTGATCGAGCGCACCAGCGTCTGGTTGACCGCGAGGTTGGCCGCCTGGCTGAAGGTCTGGCGCCCCGTGTGGCTCGCCGCACGGACGTTCTCCTTGACCTTGTCGAAGACCACGACGGTGTCGTAGAGCGAGTAGGCCAGGACGGTCAGGAAGCCGATCGTCGTCGCGGGGGTGATCTCGAAGCCGAGCAGGGTATAGAGGCCGACCGTGATCACCATGTCGTGCAGCATCGCGATGAGCGCGGCCGCCGCCATCTTCCACGTGCGGAAGTAGAACGCGAGCACGACGGCGACGATGGCGAAGAAGATCAGCAGCGCGCGCAACGCCTGCTGGCTGACCGACTGCCCCCAGGACGGCCCGACGAAGGTGCTGGACACCTGGTCCTTGCCGACCTTGAACTCCTGGCCCAGCGCCGTGCTCACCGCCTGGGTGGGGGCGTCGGCGAGCTTCTCGGTCTGCACCCGGATGGAGTCGTTGCCGACCTTGGTCACGGTGACGTTGCCCGCCTGCTCGCCCGCCTTGGCAGCGGCCGTCTCGACGGTGTCCTTGGCCCGGGTCTCGAACCCGGACGTGTCGGCGATGCTCGACACCCTGAACTCCGAGCCTCCGCGGAACTCCAGACCGAGGTTGAGCCCGCTGAACGCGAGCGACCCGATGCAGACCGCCAGCAGCAGCCCGGACAGGAGGAACCACACCTTGCGACGCCCGACGTAGTCGAGCCCCCGGCGACCGGTGTAGAGGTCGTTACCGAAATCAGCGACCTTGCTCACAGCACGGCCCCGCCTTCCTTGGTGTAGCTGCCCTCGCGCTGCCGCGCTGCGGCGCGCTCGGCGTCCAGCGCCTCGAGCTCGGCGTCCGGGTCGCGGAACCGGCCGCGCCCGATGTAGCGCGCGGGCTTGGCGCCCAGTGCGCCGGGGTCGAAGCCGGAGAGCTTGTGCCCCTGGCCGAAGAACCTCGTGCGGGACAGCAGCGCCAGCATCGGGTGGGTGAAGAAGAAGACGATGATGACGTCGATGATCGTGGTCAGGCCCAGCGTGTAGGCGAAGCCGCGCACGTTGCTGGAGGCCAGCAGGTAGAGGACGACGGCGGCGATCAGGTTGACGGCGTCGGAGATGATCACCGTGCCCTTGGCGCGCTGCCAGCCCGCCTCGACGGCCGCCGGGATCGAGCGCCCCTCGCGGATCTCGTCCCGCACACGTTCGAAGTAGACGATGAACGAGTCGGCCGTCATGCCGATCGACAGGATCAGCCCGGTGACGCCGGCCATCGAGAGCCGGAAGTTCTGCGACCAGCCGAGCAGCGTGATGCACAGGTAGGTCAGCGCGGCGGCCATGAGCAGCGAGGCCACGGTCACCAGGCCGAGCGCGCGGTACTGGACCAGCGCGTACAGCATGACCAGCACGAAGCCGATGGCGCCGGCGAGCAGACCCTTGCTGAGCTGGTCGGCGCCGAGCGTCGGGCTCACGGTGTCCTGCGTCTCGACGCGGAAGGACATCGGCAGCGCACCGAACTTCAGCTGCTGGGCCAGGGCCTCGGAGCTGGTGGCGTTGAACGACCCGGTGATGCTGGAGCGGCCGTCGAGGATCGGCACGGTGATGCGCGGGGCGACGATGACCTCGCCGTCCAGCACCGACGCGAACTGGTTGCGGGGCGGGGACAGGTTGAGCAGCCGCTTGGACAGGTCCGCGAACTTCTTGCCGCCGTCCCCGGTCAGCGTGAGGTTGACGCCGTACTCCGTGCCCGTGCCGCCCGCCTGGTTGGGCTGCAGGCCCGAGGTCGCGTCGGCGATGTCCTGGCCCTCGAGCTCGGCCGGGCCGAGGATGTACTTGGCCGCGCGGTCGGTCGAGCAGGTGACCAGCGGCTTCTTGGGGTCGTCGGTGACCTTGAGGTCGAGGTTCGGGTCGCTGCAGTTGAGCGCTTCGTACTGCGCCTGCACCTCGGGCGTCACCCAGGCGGGGTCGCTGGCGTTGGTCGGCGTGGTGCCGCTGGACGTCGGGGTCGCTGCGGGGGTCGACGGCGTGGCGGCCGGGGCCGACGGCGAGACCGTCGCGGCCGGGGACGACGGCGAGACCGTGGCGGCCGGGGTGGACGGCGTGGTGGCCGGGGCCGACGGCGAGACCGTCGCGGCCGGTGCGGCCTGCGCGGCGGCGGGAGGCACGACGGCGGGTGCGCCGCTGGGCGTGGCGGTCGCGGTAGCGGTGGCCTTCGCGCTGGCCGGGGCGCTCGGCGCCGCCGACGCCGAACCGGTCGCGGGCGCGGAGGCAGGGGCCGTCGCGGTCCCGGTGGGGGTCGGGGCGGGCTGCGTGGAGCCGGGACCCTCGACCAGGACCGGCCGGAAACGCATCATCGAGGACTTCTTGAGCGAGTCCACCGTCTCCTGCGGCGTGCCCTTGGGCAGCGACACGACGATGTTGCGGCCACCCTGGGTGGACACCTCGGCCTCGGCGACACCGGACCCGTCCACGCGCTTCTGCATGATGTCGACGGCCTGGTTCATGGTCGACTCGTCGAGGGCGCGATCGCCCTCGACCTGCGGGGCGAGCACGACCTGGGTGCCGCCGGCGAGGTCCAGCCCGAGCTTGGGGGTGAGCTGGGCGGTGCCCCAGGTGTGGACCCCGGCGAGGAGCGCCGCGAGGCCGAGCAGGAGCGTGGCGAACCAGACCAGGGTCCGGCGGGCTCCCCTGGTGCGAGGGTTGCGGGCCATCAGTCAGTGCCCTCGGCGCGGGTCGTCGTGGCGCCGCCGGCAGCGGGGGCCTCGCCCATGAGGGCGCGCTCGTCGAGGGTCAGCACCACTCCGTCGGCCACCTCGACCTGCGCGATGCCGCCACCACGGGACACGAGGGTCCCGATGATGCCGGAGGCGGTGAGGATCCGCTGGCCCGGCTGGAGCGACTCGGCACGGGTGGCCGCCTCCCGCTGGCGCCGGCGCGTCGTCCACCACAACCACCCCAGCATGAGCACGGGGAGCAGGAAGATCAGGTAGGACAGAGCCCCTTGGTCGTTCTGCGCCGCAGCGGCGACGAACGGGGTGGCAGAGATCATCGACACGTTCTCTCGATCGGATGGTCTGACAAGATCGCCGGCCTGGGATGACGCAGAGTGGCGACCTTGACACGTGGTGCAACGAGGAGGATTCCTCTCGGCAGTCTACGTGTCGGGTCTGTCCCCACCCAATCACCACGCGCTCAGGCGAACCGTCCCTCGCCGTCCAGGGGCAGCTGCTGGGCGACCGCTGCGCCTGGCGCATCCGGCGGGGCCGCGAGGCCGAGGTGCTGCCACGCCAGCGCCGTCGCCGCCCGGCCTCGAGGCGTGCGGACCATGAAGCCCTCGCGCACGAGATAGGGCTCGGCGACGGTCTCGACGGTGTCCGGCTCCTCCCCGACGGCGACCGCGAGGGTCGACAGGCCCACGGGACCGCCGCCGAAGCGCGTGCACAGCAGCTCCAGCACGCCCCGGTCGAGGCGGTCCAGGCCGCGCGCGTCGACGTCGAAGAGCGCGAGCGCCTCGTGCGCGGCCTCGAGGTCGACGACACCGCGTCCGTGCACCTGCGACCAGTCGCGGACCCGCCGCAGCAGGCGGTTGGCGATGCGGGGCGTGCCCCGGGACCGCCCGGCGATCTCGGCGATGCCGTCGTCGAGGGCCTCGACGCCGAGCAGTCGCGCGGAGCGCCCGAGGATGGCAGCGAGGTCGTCGGCGGAGTAGAAGTCGAGGTGCCCGGTGAAGCCGAAGCGGTCGCGAAGCGGCGCCGGGAGCAGACCGGCCCGAGTGGTGGCCCCCACCACGGTGAAGGGGGGCAGCTCGAGCGGGATCGCGGTCGCGCCCGGGCCCTTGCCGACGATCACGTCGACCCGGAAGTCCTCCATCGCGAGATAGAGCATCTCCTCCGCCGGTCGCGCCATCCGATGGATCTCGTCGAGAAAGAGCACCTCCCCCTCGGCCAGGCTGGACAGGATCGCAGCGAGGTCACCGGCGTGCTGGATGGCGGGGCCGCTGGTGACCCGGATCGGCCGCTCGAGCTCGGCTGCGACGATCATCGCCAGGGTGGTCTTGCCGAGGCCTGGGGGCCCGGACAGCAGGATGTGGTCGGGCACGGCGTCGCGACGCCGGGCTGCCTCGAGCACGAGCGACAGCTGGTCGCGCACGCGTGGCTGGCCGGGGAAGTCGGCCAGACGCTTCGGCCGCAGCGCCGCCTCGACCCGCTGCTCGTCGTCGTTGCCCCGGGCGTCGACGACCCGCGCGGTCGCGTCGTAGCTGCCGTCGTCGAACGGGTCGCCGGGCCCGCTCTCCCACACCTCCGCCACGGGTCAGCGCCCCAGCTCGCGCAGCGCGGCGCGCAGCATCTCGCTCGTGGTCCCCGGAGCCTCGCCGGCCTTGAGGACGCGCCCGACGGCGTCCTCGGCCTGCTTGGCGCTCCAGCCGAGCCCGACCAGTGCCTCCACGACCTGCGGCTGGGTCCCACCGGCGGTCGGCGCGACACCCGCGCTCGTGGCCGCGCCCGGAAGCGCGCCCACCTTGTCGCGCAGCTCCAGCACGATGCGCTCGGCGCCCTTCTTGCCGATGCCCGGCACCTTGGTCAGCGCGACGATGTCGCCCCCGGAGATGGCCGCGCGCGCCACGTCAGGGGCGTGCACCGACAGGATCGCGAGGGCCACCTTGGGCCCCACCCCGCTCACGGTCTGGACCTGCTCGAAGAGGGCCCGCTCGTCGTCGTCGCCGAAGCCGTAGAGCGTCAACGAGTCCTCCCGGACCACCAGGCTCGTCGACAGGCGCGCCTGCTGCCCCACCCGCAGCCCGGACGCCGTGGCGGGGGTCGTGTGCACGAGCATGCCGACACCCCCGACCTCGACCACGACGTGGTCGAGCCGGGCGGTCAGCACGGTGCCCGAGACGGACGCGATCATGAGCTCTCCTGTGGTCCGGTCTGATGGGTCGTATGCCGCAGCGGCCGGCTCATCGCGCGGTCCCCCGCTGCACCGCCTGCCGCCGCGCGGCCGCGACCGCCGGGTGAGCCGACCCGCCGCTCGCGCGGTGCGCCGCCACGGCCTGCTGCCACCGGTTGGGGGCGGCGGGCTGACGGCGTCGGGCCGCGTCCAGCGCCTCGGTCGTGCGGTTGTCGGTCACGGCGTCGGCGAGCCGTGACGCCGCCCCTCCCCGCCATACCTGGCAGATGGCGAGGGCGAGGGCGTCCGCGGCGTCCGCGGGGGTGGGTCGCTCGTCGAGACCCAGGACCCGCATCACCATGCTGGTGACCTGGGCCTTGTCGGCGCGACCGTTGCCCGTGACGGCCGCCTTGACCTCCGAGGGCGTGTGCA
The DNA here is from genome assembly GCF_043162025.1 of Arsenicicoccus cauae. NCBI lineage: Bacteria > Bacillati > Actinomycetota > Actinomycetes > Micrococcales > Intrasporangiaceae > Arsenicicoccus > Arsenicicoccus cauae. The sequence goes on from NZ_CP171001.1 coordinate 2,704,153, forward strand.
GCGCCAGGGGCAGGCCGCGGCGCGCAGCCGCCAGCATCGGGATCGCGCTGGCCTGGGCGGTCCCCATGATCGTCGACACGTCGCCGCGGGCGAACATGCGTTCCACGGCGATGGCGTCCGGGTCGTGGTCGTGCAGCCAGTCCTCGAGCTCGGTCTGGATCGTCAGCAGCCGTTGGTGCAGCGGGTCACCGCTGGGGGTGCGGATCACCCCGACGGCCACGAGCCGCAGGGGTCGCCCCGGGACCCCCTCGACCACGCCGACACCGCAGCGGGTGAGGCCAGGGTCGACCCCGAGCACCCTCATGCCGTCACCCCTCTCGCCGATCGTTCGCGCGACGGTCTCACCGTGCGCACCGACAGTCTCCACCGTGCGCACCGTCAGGCTCGGCGGGACACACCGAGGCTCCGAACACACGTTCGCCGCACCCCGCCATCCCCCGTCTTGGGCTGCAGCACGAGACCGTGGCTGCACCCCCGGACCAGCGGCAGAAGCCAGACCAGGGAGGTGAAGGCACACGCGAGCGGGGCCGGCACGACCCCCGTCGCCCCAGCCCCGCTCCTACGTCGCTCGTGTCCTCGCGCGGTCGTCAGTCCTCGAACCCTCTGGTCGGACCTCCTCCGCGCTCCGGGCCTCGCTCCTACGTCGCTCGTGTCCTCGCGCTGTCGTCAGTCCTCGTCGTTCAGGCCGAGCTCGTCAGCCACCTCGTCGCTGATGTCGCCGTTGGTCCAGACGTTCTGCACGTCGTCGCTGTCCTCGAGCGCGTCCACGACCTTCATCATCTTGGTGGCGCCGTCGGCGTCCAGGTCGACCTTGAGGTTGGGCACGAACGACGCCTCCGCCGACTCGTACTCCAGCCCGGCCTCCTCAATGGCCTTGCGTACGCCCACGAAATCCGTTGCCTCCGAGATGATCTCGAAGGTGTCACCCTCGTCGTTGACCTCCTCGGCCCCGGCGTCCAGCACGATCTCGAGCAGGTCGTCCTCGGTCAGGTCCCGGCCCTTGTTGGCCTTGGGCACCGCGACGACACCCTTGCGGGAGAAGTTGTAGGCGACCGAGCCCGGGTCGGCGAGGTTGCCCCCGTTGCGGGTCAGGGCCACGCGCACCTCGGTGGCGGCCCGGTTGCGGTTGTCGGTGAGGCACTCGATGAGCACGGCGACGCCGTTGGGGGCGTACCCCTCGTACATGATCGTCTGCCAGTCGGCGCCGCCGGACTCCGCACCGGAGCCGCGCTTGAGCGCGCGGTCGATGTTGTCGTTGGGGACGGAGTTCTTCTTGGCCTTCTGGACCGCGTCGTACAGCGTCGGGTTGCCGGCCGGGTCGGCGCCGCCGGACTTGCACGCGACCTCGATGTTCTTGATCAGCTTGGCGAACAGCTTGCCCCGCTTGGCGTCGATCGTCGCCTTCTTGTGCTTGGTGGTGGCCCATTTGGAGTGGCCGCTCATACGTAAGCTCCTCGTGTGTCCGGCGTGGCAACTGGCCCAGTCTACGCGCCGCGCACCAGGTCGACGAAGTACTCGTGCACCCGCAGGTCGCCCGTGACCTCGGGGTGAAAGCTCGTGACCAGCAGGGGGCCCTGCCGCGCCATCACGACCTTGCCCGCCGCGTCGCCCTGGACCGACGACGGCACGCTGGCCAGCACCTCGACCCCGCTCCCCACGTCCTCGACCCACGGCGCCCGGATGAACACCGCCCGCAGCGGGTCGGCCACCCCGTCCCGGATCGACGGCACCGACAGATCCGCCTCGAAGGAGTCCACCTGCCGCCCGAACGCGTTGCGCCGCACCGTGATGTCCATGCCGCCCAGCGTCTGCTGGTCGGCCGTCGCGTCGGTCACGCGGTCGGCGAGCATGATCATGCCCGCGCAGGACCCGTAGGCCGGCATACCGGCCGTGATCCGGTCCTGCAACGGGCCCTGCAGGCCGAAGGCCCGGACCAGCTTGTCCATGACGGTGGACTCGCCACCGGGGATGACGATCCCGTCCAGCTCGTCGAGCTCCTCGGGCCGGCGGACGGTGATGGCCTGCACGCGCAGGCACTCCAAGGCGTGGACGTGCTCGCGCACGTCCCCCTGGACGGCGAGGACTCCGATGCGGGTGGGGGCGGTCACCCGCGCCACCCTAGTGTCCCTGCTCGTATGACGACGACCGCGCCCGCCACGAGTCGTCGCCCAGCGGGGTTCGGGCATACAGGACCTCACGGCCCCGCCGCCGCGGACTGACCAGACCGGCCCGGGTCACGACCTGCTCCGCCCTGACCGTCACCGCCGTGCACCGCGTCCGGGGCTCCTCACCCCGCCCCGAGGCGAGGTGAGGAGCTCGGCGCGCTCAGCTCACCAGCCGCGCTCGGCGAGGCGGTGCGGCACGGGGATGTCGTCGACGTTGATGCCGACCATGGCCTCCCCGAGGCCGCGGGAGACCTGGGCGATGGTGTCGGGGTCGTCGTAGAAGGTGGTGGCCTTGACGATGGCCGCCGCCCGCTCGGCCGGGTTGCCGGACTTGAAGATCCCGGACCCGACGAAGACGCCCTCGGCGCCGAGCTGCATCATCATGGCCGCGTCGGCGGGGGTGGCGATGCCGCCGGCGGTGAAGAGCACGACGGGCAGCTTGCCGGCCTGCGCGACCTCACGCACGAGCTCGTAGGGCGCCTGCAGCTCCTTGGCCGCGACGTACAGCTCGTCGGCGGCCATGGACTGCAGCCGGTTGATCTCGCTGCGGATCTTGCGCATGTGCATCGTGGCGTTGGAGACGTCACCGGTGCCGGCCTCGCCCTTGGAGCGGATCATGGCGGCGCCTTCGGTGATGCGGCGCAGGGCCTCGCCCAGGTTGGTCGCCCCGCACACGAAGGGGACGGTGAAGGCCCACTTGTCGATGTGGTTGCTGTAGTCCGCCGGGGTGAGCACCTCGGACTCGTCGACGTAGTCGACGCCCAGCGACTGCAGCACCTGGGCCTCGACGAAGTGACCGATCCGGGCCTTGGCCATGACGGGGATGGAGACGGCGGAGATGATGCCGTCGATCATGTCGGGGTCGCTCATGCGCGACACGCCACCCTGGGCGCGGATGTCGGCGGGGACCCGCTCGAGCGCCATGACCGCGACGGCGCCGGCGTCCTCGGCGATCTTGGCCTGCTCCGGCGTGACGACGTCCATGATCACCCCGCCCTTGAGCATCTCGGCCATGCCGCGCTTGACGCGGGTGGTGCCGGTGCCGGCGCTGGGGACGGAGGGGGTGGTCGCAGGGGTGGACTCGGTGGTGCTCATCGCGATGGGGCTGCCTTAGCTCGAGGACTGCTGTGTCGACGTCGGTGTCGGCGTCATCGTAGGTCCAACCAGGCGCCACGCCCGCATCGGCCGGTCACTCCAGCGCGGACGGCAGCCGGTCGTCGAACTCGACGGTCCGCGGCAGCTCGGCGTGCCCGGCGAGCCGGAAGGCCCGCACGAGGCGCTTGCGACGCACCCGCTGCACGTCCACGACCGCGTCGTTGTGGAAGCGCCGCGCCAGCTGGACCCGCGTGCACGAGCTGCGGAGTCGCTGGAGGAGCACGCGCCCGCCGTGGTCACCGTCGCGGCGCAGCCCGTCGACCGTCTCGGGCGGCAGGGCGAGGTCCAGGGCCTGGGACAGGTCCGTCTCGGCCTCGACGCGGGCGTCGACCGGCTCGTCCTCGAGCTCGAGCGACTCGGCGGCCGCCGCGGCGAGGAACAGCGAGGTGGCAGGGTCCAGCAGGCCCGACCCGGCGAGCTCCTGCACCGTCTCGGCGCGTCTCACCAGCTGGGCGTCGACCGCGACCAGCGCGCCCTCCACGCGCGCGTGCAGCCGGTCCAGCCGCGCCGCGGTGTAGGTCAGCCGCCAGGCCAGCAGCACCAGCGCGAGCCCGAGGAGGACGAGCGGCCCGGGGATGCTGGGCACCTCGGGGATGCCGAGGAACCTCGCGATGACCGGGATGACCGGGATGACCGGGATGACCGCGATGACCGGGATGACCGGGGTGACCGGGGTGACCGGGACGGGCATCAGGAGCGCCTCGCCCCGCGGCCGAGGCTGTCACCGAGGCCCTGGGTGAGGCTGCGGCCGAGGCCCTCCAGCCGCCTCGACACGGCGCCACGGGGCTTCGCGGGGGCGCCGAGCAACACGGTCTCGTAGACCGCGAGCACCTGGTCGGCCACCACGGACCAGTCGAACTGCCGGGCCCGGTCCTGCCCCAGCCGGGACAGCTCCGCGCGCCGAGCGGGGTCCGCCAGCAGCGCCACGGCGGCCTCCGCCAGGGACCCGCTCGACTCGTTGGCAAAGGTCGCTCCGGCCCGGCCCCCGTCCAGCACGCGGACGAACGCCGGGATGTCCGACGCCAGCACCGGGGCCCCAGCGGCCATGGCCTCGACCAGGATGATCCCGAAGCTCTCGCCGCCGGTGTTGGGGGCGACGTAGAGGTCGGCGGAGCGAAAGAGCGCGGCCTTGTCGTCGTCGGAGACCGCCCCGAGCAGCTCGACGCTGCACCCGTCGGGCACCGCCGCGCGCACGGCCTCCTGGTCGCCCGGCCCCGCGACGAGCAGCCGCACGCCGGGCACCGCGCGGGTGATGGCGGGCAGAGCCTCGAGCAGCAGCGGCAGGCCCTTGCGCGGCTCCTGCAGCCGGCCGAGGAAGGCGATGGTCGGCCGCTCGGGCGAACCCTGCCACGCGGGCCGCACGGGCGCTGCCGCGAACCGGTCGACGTAGACGCCGTTGGGGATGACCACCGCGTCGCCGCCGTAGTGCGTGGTCACGGTGCGGCGCGCGTCCTCCGAGACCGCGATGCGGCCCAGGATCTTCTCCAGCGACGGGCGGAAGGCGGGATAGACGGTCTGCATCGCCCGCGAGCGCACCTGCGAGGAGTGGAAGGTCGCGACGATCGGGCACTCGGCCTGCCAGAGGGCGAGGGTGCCGATCGACGGGGTGATCGGCTCGTGGATGTGCACCACGTCGAAGGCGCCGTCCTCGAGCCAGCGACCGACGCGCGCGGCCGTCACCGGCCCGAAGTTCAGCCGCGCCACGGACCCGTTGTACTTGACGGGGACAGCGCGTCCGGCGCTCACGACGTACGGCGGCAGCACAGTCTCCTCGTCGGCCGGCGCCAGCACCGACACCGCGTGCCCCTCGCGCAGGAGCCACCCGGCCAGGTCGCGCACGTGGAACTGCACCCCCCCGGCCACGTCGAAGGAGTACGGGCAGACGATCCCGACGCGCAGCGAGGTCACCGCGCGTCCTCGGCAAAGACCCGCTGCATCATGTGCCAGTCGGCCGTGTGCCGGACGACCACTGCCTCGAGCGCCGCCGCACAGCTCTGGGTCATGGCCGCGGCCTTGTCCCTCGTGCGACCCGTCTCGGGCACGGGCACCTGCTCGTGGAAGGTCACGACGACGTCGTGGCCGCTGCCGGTCCCGCCCGGTCCCCGCCGGCGCTCGTAGTGCACCGAGACGGGGTGCAGGGGGTGCCCCCGTCGCGACGGCGAGGGCGGCCGGGCCGGGCGCCATCCGGGCCTCGCGCCCGCAGAAGGTCACGGTGACGCCCTGGTCGGTCAGGTCTCGGTCGGCGAGCAGGGGCACGAAACCCCCTGCGCGCAGCGCGCGCACGAGCTCGGGCATGGCCGGCGGCCCACCGGTCAGCGGCAGGATCCGCATGCCGAGCCGCTCGCGGAAGGCGACGAAGGCCTCGTAGACCTCCTCGGGGCGCAGGCGCTCCGCCACGGTCGTGACGGGCGCGAGCTCGTGCGTGGACCAGGCCCCCGCGAGGTCCCAGTTGCCCAGGTGGCCGAGGAACATCACTGCACCGCGCCCCTCGCGCAGCGACGCCCGCACCCCCTCGTCGCCGACGACCCGCACGGTCTCGTGCAGCACCTGCGGCGTGAGGTCGGGCAGGCGGAAGGCGTCGCACCAGTACCGCAGGTAGGAGCGCATCCCCTCGCCGACGAGCGTCTCGAGCTGGGTCGCCGTCAGCTCGGGCCGCACCCGCGCGTAGTTGGCCCGCAGCCGCTGCACCGAGCGCCCGTCCCGGCGGTGCGTGACGTCGGCGACCCGGTCGAAGGCGGCGTAGGCGACCCGGGCGGGCAGCAGGCGCACGACGCGCCAGCCGGCACGGAACGCCCAGACGGTGGCCCGGTCGGCGAGGCGGTTCGGCATACGGCCTCAGCCCCGGGCGAGGGCCTGGGTGCGCACCGCGAGGATCCGCTGGAGCACCGTGATCGCCGACAGGACGGCGAGGACCCACAGCGCCACCGCGACCATGGGCTCCCACAGGCCGGTGCCGGTCACGAAGGTCGCGACCAGGATCAGCACGAGCCGGTCCGCGCGCTCGGCCACGCCGACGCTGGCCGTCATGCCGAGGCCCTCGGCCCGCGCCCGGACGTAGGACACGAGCATCCCGAGCACGAGCACGGCGAGGGCGACGCAGGTCAGCACGCGCTCACCCCGCCACGCGTAGTAGAGGACGAGCCCGCCGAAGATCGAGGCGTCACCGATCCGGTCCAGGCTCGAGTCGAGGAAGGCGCCGAAGCTGGAGGTACGGCCGCTGTGCCGGGCCATGACCCCGTCGATGGTGTCGGAGAACACGAAGACGGCGATCAGCAGGGTCCCGACGAGGAGCTCGCCGCGAGGAAAGAACCACAGCGCGCTCGCCGCCACCCCGAGCGTGCCGACGACCGTCACGGCGTCGGGCGAGACCCCGAGGCGCAGCAGGATCTTGGCGACGGGCGTGAAGATCCGGGTGGCCAGAGCACGAAATCGGTTCAGCATGGTGCCCCCACCCTAGCCATAGGGGGACCCCGGTTGTCGGCACCGCTCGCCGGGAGTTGAGTATGGAACCACCCACCCTGCACGCGGGGGTGACGATCCGCCAACGACGAAGTCAGGTGAGATGACATGGCCGCTAACAACAGCCAGGGTCAAGGACCCGCGGGCTCCCCCGCCCCAGCCCGCCCCGAGGACATCCGGAATGTCGTCCTCGTGGGGCCGTCCGGGTCGGGCAAGAGCACGTTGTTCGAGCACCTCGTGGCCGCTCGCGTGCCCGGGCGCCGCGTCAAGGAGACCCCCAAGGGCGAGGACACCCGGTCGGTCGGGCTGGACGCGGCGTCCTTCGACGTCGACGGGACGACGGTCAACCTGCTCGACACGCCGGGGTACCCGGACTTCGTCGGTGACCTGCGGGCCGGGCTGCGCGCGGCCGACGCGGCGCTGTTCGTCGTCTCGGCGGTGGACGGGGTGGACGCGGCGACCGGCATGCTGTGGCACGAGTGCGAGGTCGTGGGTATGCCGCGCGCCATCGTCGTGACCAAGCTCGAGGCAGGGCGCGGGTCCTTCGAGGAGACGGTGGACTCGTGCCGGCGGGTGTTCGGCGACGCGCAGCCGTTGTACCTGCCGGTCCAGGCCGACGACGGCACGATCACCGGGACGCTGGCGCTGCTCAGCCGCCGCCACTACGACTCCTTCGGCGGGGACGTGCGGATCAGCGACGCCACGCCCGAGCAGCTGGAGGTCATCGACGAGGTCCGTGGCGACCTGGTCGAGGCGATCATCACCGAGTCGGAGGACGACACCCTGCTGGACCGCTACCTCGAGGGCGAGGACGTGTCCTTCGACACCATCCGGGCCGACCTCATGACCGCGGTGGCCGCCGGCACCTTCTTTCCCGCCATCCCGATCAGCGCACTGACGGGGGCGGGCGTCCCCGAGCTGCTGGAGATCTTCACCGACGCCTTCCCCGACCCCACGCGGCACCCCCTGCCGACGGTGACCTCGCTGGACGGCGAGCCGATCGAGGCCCTCGTCGGCGACCCGGACGGACCTCTGGTCGCCGAGGTCGTCCGGACCTCCACGGACCCCTACGTCGGGCGCGTCTCGCTCGTCCGCGTCTTCAACGGCACCCTGCGCGCCGAGGACGTGGTGCACGTCGCCGGCCACCTGTCGACCTTCGTCGGCAAGGAGGTCGATGGTCACCCCGACCACGACTCGGACGAGCGCGTGGGCCAGTTGTCCACGCCGCTCGGCGGCACCGAGCACGCCCCCAAGTCGTCCGGGTCCGCGGTGGCCGGCGACCTGGCGATCGTGGCCCGGCTCGCGCACGCCGAGACCGGGGACACGCTCTCGGACAAGGACTCCCCGTGCGTCGTGGAGCCCTGGCTGCTCCCCGACCCCCTGCTGCCGGTGGCGATCCACCCGGCCTCCAAGGCCGACGAGGACAAGCTCGCCAGCGCCCTGCAGCGGGTCGTCGCCGAGGACGTGACGATGCGGCTCGACCACGACGCCGAGACCCACCAGACGGTCCTGTGGACGATGGGCCAGGCCCACGTCGACGTGCTGCTGGGCCGGCTCCAGGAGCGCTACCAGGTCACCGTGGAGGCGGAGCCGCTGCGCGTGGCGCTGCGCGAGACCTTCGTGGCCCCGGCCAAGGCCCAGGGCCGCCACGTCAAGCAGTCCGGCGGGCACGGGCAGTTCGCCGTCTGCCACGTCGAGATCGAGCCGCTGGAGCGGGGCGCGGGCTTCGAGTTCGTCGACAAGGTGGTGGGCGGGGCCGTCCCGCGGCAGTTCATCCCGTCGGTGGAGAAGGGCGTCCGCGCCCAGATGGCCAAGGGCACCCTGGCGGGCTACCCCATGGTCGACATCCGCGTCACCCTGACCGACGGCAAGGCGCACTCCGTCGACTCCTCGGACATGGCCTTCCAGACCGCGGGGGCGCTGGCGCTCAAGGAGGCGACCAGCTCGGCCACCGTCACCCTGCTCGAGCCGGTGGACCGCGTGGACGTCGACGTGGCGGACGAGTACGTCGGTGCCGTCATGAGCGACCTGTCGACGCGCCGGGGGCGGGTCGTCGGGACCGAGGCCGGCAGTGTCGGGCGCACGGTCGTGCACGCCGAGGTCCCGGCGCTCGAGCTGACGCGCTACGCCATCGACCTGCGGTCGGTCTCCCACGGGACGGGCACCTTCGGCCGGGACCGGCTGCGCTACGACCCGCTGCCGCAACACCTCGCGGCCAAGCTCGTCACGGGCTGACCGCCGCGCCCGGCCAGTAGTCTGTGGGCATGAGCATCCAATTCCCGCATGGTGTGACGGTGCCCGAGATCGGCATCGGGACATGGTTCGTCGGCGACGAGCCGTCGCGTCGCGACGAGGAGATCGCCGCCATCCGTGCCGGGCTGGATGCGGGGCTGCGCGTGATCGACACGGCGGAGATGTACGGTGACGGGCGCTCGGAGCAGCTCGTCGGCGAGGCGATCCGCGGCCGGCGCGACGAGGTCTTCCTGGTGAGCAAGGTGCTGCCGTACAACGCGTCGGAGGCGGGTGTGCGCTCGGCGGTGCACGCGAGCCTGCAGCGGCTGGGCACCGACCGTCTCGACCTCTATCTGCTTCACTGGCGCGGCTCTGTGCCCTTCGACGAGACCGTCGCCGCGTTCGAGCGGCTGCAGAAGGACGGCGACATCGGCGCGTGGGGTGTCAGCAACCTCGGTCCGGATGACATGGCCGACCTGCCGCACGGATGCGCGACCGATCAGGTGCTCTACAACCCGATTCGCCGCGGTCCGGAGCTGGATCTCTTCCCGATCCTGCGATCCCGGGGTATTCCGGTGATGGCGTACTCGCCGCTCGAGCAGGCTCGGCTGCTCGATGACCCTCGGCTGCAGGCTCTTGCGGTCGAAAGCGGCCTCTCCGCGGCGCAGCTCGTGCTGGCCTGGGTGATCCGCGACGGCGACGTGCTGGCGATCCCGAAGGCGGGTTCCGCAGGCCATGCCCGCCAGAACGCCGCCGTGCTGGGCATGACTCTGTCCGCCGACGTCCAGGCGGAGATCGACCGGCTGTTCCCGGCTCCGCAAAACCCGGTGCCCCTCGAGATGCTCTGAGGCCGTCGACGCCCCTGGGTCAGAGTCGCTGCGCCGGGGGCGCAGACGTCTCGCCGGCGCGGGGCTGGCACGTGAAGTGCACCGACTGACCCTCGTCGCCCCCGAGCATGCGGGCCACCCCGGGCTGGGCGCCGGCCGTGGCGGATGACAGACTCTGGGGCATGGACCTCTTCGTCATCCGCCACGGTCAGTCCGAGAACAACAAGCTGTATGCCGAGACCGGCAGCCGCGCAGGCCGCACGCCCGACTCCGAGCTGTCCGAGCTCGGTCACGAACAGGCCCGGCGCCTCGCCGAGGCGGTGCGGGAGGACCGCAGCCACCTCGACGTGGAGGTCCTCCACACCGCCCTCACGCACCGGTGCCTGCAGACCGTCGCCCCGCTCGCCGACGCCCTAGGGCTCGAGCCCATCGGCCGGACGGACCTGGGCGAGGTCGGTGGCCTGTACGCCGCCCACCCTGCCACCGGCGTGCGCCGCCCCTACCCCGGCCTCAGCACGCAGGATATGCACGACATCGCGCCGTCCCTCACGCTGCCGGCCGACGTCGAGCAGGGCTCGGAGTGGGACGGCGGCTTCGAGGAGGAGCACGCCGAGGCCCAGCGCCGGGCCGCCGCGGTCCTCGACGACCTGGCGTCCCGTCACGGGGACCGGGCCAAGATCGGCATCCTCACCCACCAGCACTTCGGTCAGCTGCTGATCGGGGCGGCCGCCGGGATCGGCGAGGCCGGCCGCAAGTTCGAGCTGTCCAACTCCTCGGTGACCGCCCTGCGGCACGAGGACGGCGAGTGGCGCGTGCTCTGGGTCAACCGGGTCCGCCACCTCGACAGCGACCAGATCAACGCCTGAGGCGCCAACCGCTATCCTGGGCGACGAAAGGGAGTAGTCCCCAACAGTCGAGTCGACACATTGGCCCTAGGGCCCGGCTCGGCAGGCCACGACCTCGTGGCGGACGAGACTTTCGACCAGCACCCCGTCGACGGACGTGCCTGGCCGAGGTCCGTCCACGACGCGGGTCCGGCAGGCCTGAGAGGACCCCCTCGTGTACGCCTTCCTCCTGAGCACCGCGGTGATCTTCGCCGCCGAGCTCGGCGACAAGAGCCAGCTGATGGCCATGACCTTCGCCGCCCGCTACCGCGCCCGGGACGTGCTCCTCGGGATCACCGCGGCCACGGCCCTGGTCCACCTCGCGTCCGTCGGTATCGGCTACGCCATCGGTGACGTCTTCGCCGACGCCCAGGGCGCCATCCAGGTCGTGGCGGGCATCGCCTTCCTGGCCTTCGCCGCGTGGACCCTGCGCGGCGACGAGCTGACGGACGACGAGGCCGCCAAGGCCCGCAACAGCCGCGGCATGGCGCTGCTCGCGGTCGGCACGGCTTTCTTCCTGGCCGAGCTGGGCGACAAGACCATGCTCGCGACCATCACCCTGGCCACCCAGGAGGGGTGGTTCGGCACGTGGGTGGGCTCCACGCTCGGCATGGTGGCGGCCGACGCCCTCGCGATCGGTGCCGGGGCCCTGCTCGGCCGCAAGCTGCCAGAACGCACCATCAAGATCGGCGCCGCCCTGCTCTTCCTGGCCTTCGGCGTGGTGATGGTAGTCAGCGGCGTGCGCGCGCTCTGACGAGCCCCTCCACCGGGCGCACACCCGGCCGCAGGAAGCGGTGGCCGTGCCGCAGCAGCTCCGGCCAGACCCCGCGGCCGCGGGTCACCGTGCCGTCCCCGCCGACCCAGACCAGGTGTCCGCGGCAGTCCTCGGGGGCGAGACCCCACCGCTCGAGCGCCACCCGGCGCCAGGGCCGCAGCTCGAACCTGTCGCGCGACACCACGTGCCACAGCACCCGCGCCCGCGCCCGGCCGAGGGCGGTCGTGTCGTCGTAGAGGAGGACGGGCTGGGGGTCCGTCGGCATGGCGGGCAGGTCCGGCATACGGCTCACTCCCCCGGCCAGGCCGCCACGATCTGTTGCCGGGTGTCCTCGAGCAGGACGGGCAGGGCCTTGGTCTGACCGACGATCGGCAGGAAGTTCATGTCGCCGCCCCACCGCGGCACCACGTGCTGGTGCAGGTGCGCGGCGACGCCCGCCCCGGCGACGGCGCCCTGGTTCATGCCGAGGTTGAAGCCCATCGGGCTGCTCGCCGCCTCCAGCGCGCGGATGGCCGCCTTGGTCAGCCGGGTGAACTCCTCGGTCTCGTCGTCGGTGAGGTCGAGGTAGAGCGGGACGTGCCGGTAGGGGCAGACGAGCAGGTGCCCGGGGTTGTACGGGAAGAGGTTCATCACCACGAAGCACAGCTCGCCGCGGTGCACGATCAGCCCGTCGGCGTCGTCCTTGTCGGGGGCCGCGCAGAACGGGCATCCCTGTCCCGGACCGGTGCTCGGCCGGTCCGCCTGGATGTAGGCCATGCGGTGCGGCGTCCACAGACGCTCGAACCCGTCGTCCACGCCGGCGAGCTGGCCGGCGTCCTCGATGCTGCGCGGGCCCTGGAGGTCTGTCACCCCTCGATCCTAGACTCGACGGTATGGCGACGACGCCAGACCCCACGCCCGGCGCCCCGGAGCACCCGCAGTGGTTCCACAACCTGGTCGCCCACCCGCACCTGCGCCTGCAGGACGGCACGACCGTCACGCGTCAGGTGGCGCGCCTGGCCACCGATGACGAGCGCGCCGGTGGGTGGCCCCGCTGCGTCGAGGCGTTCCCGCCCTGCGCCGACTACCAGACCGAGACGGACCGTCAGATCCCGACCTTCCTGCTCGGGCAGCCGTGAAGGAGACCCGGCAGGAGCTCCACCGCCTCCAGGCGTTGCTCGACGCGTCGCGCTCCCGGTCCGCCCCACGGATCAGCGCGGTGGACGGGCACTTCCTGCACAGGACGTGGACCTTCTCGACCGCTCGGGAGTGGACCAAGGCACACCAGATCGCCGACAACGACGAGGTGGCCGAGGTGGACGCCCACTGGATGATCGGTGACGGCTTCGACGAGGTCGCCCAGGGCAGCCTGGCATGCTGGGCGCCATGACCAAGCACGCCGACACCCGTCGGGCCCGCATCCGCGCGACGCTCCAGGACGCCATCGATCAGACGACCTGCGTGCGCCTCACGACCCGGGACGGTGACGACGTCGTCGGCTACTGCGTCGGCGTGGGTCGCCGCTGGTGCCTGGTCGCGCTCGCCGCACCGTGGCCCGACGGCTACGCCGCTGTCCGGCTGGCCGCCCTCGAGCGCATCCACCGCGTCGAGCCCGCCACCGTCGAACGCCGCGCCTTCGAGCGGGACGACCGCTGGCCGCCGGCCGCTCTCGAGGACCTCGACCTGGACCGCACGGACGCGCTGCTCGCAGGACTGGCCGACCGCTTCCCGCTGGTGGGGCTGGACCTTCGCGACAGCGAGGACGACGTCTTCGTCGGGGCCCCCGCCCTGGTCGCCGAGGGCACGCTCATGCTGCTGGAGCTGGGGTCGGACGCGCAGTGGGACGCCCTGTCCGCGTGGCGCCTGCGGGACATCACGCGCGTCACCGTCCAGGACCGCTACCTGCAGCTGCTGGCGGACCTCGCGCCGCCGCAGCCGCAGCAGCCCTCCCCCTTCTCCGACTGACGGAGCAGGCCGGAGAGTGACAGGATCGCCGTGCCCGCCACCATGACCACCAACGACATCACGAGGCCCATATGCCGCCAGACGGACGGTGGTCCTGCGTTGCCGCGCGCGGCGTCATACCCGGCAGTGAGCGTCAGGACATCGGCAGGGCGACGAACGGGTCCATGATGGCGAACAGGCCACCCAGGGCCTTGACGCGCACGGTCTGGTCCATGACCGGATGAACTCAGAAGAGCGTTGCGGGGACCCTCAGCACCGACTCGAAGATCCCCTCATGAGCGGGCCGTCCACCCAGACGACGCGCGATGCCCGGGGCTGCCGGGCCGAGCTCGGTGAGGTCACCGCGCAGGTGCGTCAGCCCCTCGGCCGAGGACCACGCGAACACCTCCCGCGCCATCTGCCCACCGATCCCGCACCGGCGGAAGGTCGGCGTCACGAACATCGTGTGCACCTGGCCCCACCGCGAGCGCCGGGGGCCGCCGAGAACGGGCAGCTGCTCGACGAGGGTGACGCCGGCGATGCCGAGGGGCCGCTTCTCGATCTCGGCGAGCCAGTAGGCGTGGGAACCGCTGCTGCGCAGCCAGGCGTCGGCGAACCGGTCGATGAACTCCGGGTCCGGCGAGGCGCCGCGCTCCCTGCCGAGCTGCAGCATCATCGCGGCAACGGCGAACGCGTCGTGCGGACGGGCACGGCGGATGTGGGCAGGGGCGCTCATGGCCACAGTGAACCATCGGTCGAGGGTCTCGGCACCTCCTCGTGACCAAACCGTCACTCCATGGGAGCGTGGTCCGTATGCCGGGACGCCCCTCCCTCGCCCTGCGAGACCCCTCCTAGAGTCGCCGCAGGTCATGAGCGTCAGGAAGGGTACGTGGTCATGAGCGACTGGGCATTCGAGACCAAGCAGATCCATGCGGGGCAGACCCCGGACTCCGAGACGGGCGCGCGGGCGCTACCGATCTACCAGACCACCTCGTTCGTCTTCGACGACGCGCAGGTCGCGGCGGACCGGTTCGCGCTGTCGGACCTCGGACCGATCTACACCCGCCTCGGCAACCCGACGAACAACGCCATCGAGGAGCGCATCGCGACGCTGGAGGGTGGGGTCGGCGCGCTGCTGCTGGGGTCGGGCATGGCGGCGACGACCTTCGCGATCCTCAACGTCGCGCAGGCGGGCGACCACGTCGTGGCCTCCCCCGCGCTGTATGGCGGGACCTACAACCTGCTGCGCTACACGCTCCCGAAGCTGGGGATCACGACGACCTTCGTCGACGACCAGGCAGACCTTGAGCAGTGGCGCGCCGCGGTCCGCCCGGAGACCAAGCTCTTCTTCGGCGAGACGATCTCCAACCCCGACCAGAAGGTCCTCGACATCGCCGGGATCGCCGAGGTCGCCCACGAGGCGGGCGTGCCGTTGTTCGTCGACAACACCGTCGCGACGCCCTACCTCATCCGCCCGATCGAGCACGGCGCCGACGTCGTCATCCACTCGGCCACGAAGTTCCTCGGCGGCCACGGCACGTCGATCGTGGGGGCGCTCGTCGATGCCGGCACGTTCGACTACGCCCAGGACCCCGAGCGCTTCCCGCAGCTCAACACGCCGTCCGACAGCTACCACGGGCTCGTCTACGCCCGCGACCTCGGGGTCGGCTCGGCGCTCGGCGCCAACCTGGCGTTCATCCTCAAGGCGCGCGTCGAGCTGCTGCGCGACCTCGGCTCGGCGTGCTCGCCGTTCAACGCCTTCCTCGTGGGCCTCGGCATCGAGACCCTGTCGCTGCGCATCGAGCGGCACCTCGCCAACACCCGCCGCGTCGTCGAGCACCTGGCGGGCCACCCGCAGGTCGAGCGCGTCTACTACGCCTCGCTCGACGGCAGCCCGGAGAACGCGCGCGCAGAACGCTACTGCCCCAAGGGATCCGGTTCGGTGTTCTCCTTCGAGCTCGCCGGTGGGGTCGACGCGGGGCGGGCCTTCGTGGACGCTCTTGAGCTGCACAGCCACGTCGCCAACATCGGCGACGTCCGCTCGCTCGTCATCCACCCGGCCTCGACGACGCACTCGCAGGGGTCGGACGAGGACCGCCTCGGGGCCGGCGTCACGCCCGGCCTGGTGCGCCTGTCGGTGGGCCTGGAGCACATCGACGACATCCTGGCCGACCTCGACCGCGGCCTTGCGGCGGCGGCGTCAGCGGCGGGCACCGACCAGGCCTGAGGACGCGACACGGCACCCACCCCCGGGGGGTGGGTGCCGTCGGTCATCCTGCGCCGGTATGCCGAGCGCGTGCCGTCAGGCGCGAGCGGCGCTCAGGCAGTCTCGGCGGTCGTGGTGGGCTCAGCGGGCTCGACCGCCTCGGGCGACGCCTCGGGCGAGCCGATAGGCGCGGTCATGACCTGCTCACGGGACTCCACGGACCGCACGATCTCCTCGACAGCCTGTCCCACCGGGATCCCGTTGCGCTGCGACCCGTCGCGGTAGCGGAAGGACACCGCCCCCGCCTCGACGTCCTCGCCCCCCGCGATGAGCACGTAGGGCACCTTGGACTTCGAGGCGTTGCGGATCTTCTTGGGGAAGCGGTCGTCGCTGTGGTCCACCTCGACCCGCACGCCCCGGCGGCGCAGCTGCCGCGCCACGTCCTCCAGGTAGTCCGCGAAGTCCTCGGCCACCGGGACGCCCGTCACCTGGACCGGGGACAGCCACACCGGGAAGGCCCCCGCGTAGTGCTCGACCAGCACCCCCATGAACCGCTCGATCGACCCGAACTTGGCCGAGTGGATCATGACCGGCTGCTTGCGGGTGCCGTCGGCGGCCTGGTACTCCAGCCCGAAGCGCTCCGGCTGGTTGAAGTCGTACTGGATGGTCGACATCTGCCAGGTGCGCCCGATGGCGTCGCGGGCCTGCACCGACACCTTGGGGCCGTAGTAGGCGGCGCCGCCCGGGTCCGGCACGAGCTTGAGACCCGACTCGAGGCACACCTGCTCCAGCACGCGGGTCGCGGCCTCCCACTGCTCGTCCGAGCCGATGAACTTGTCCTTCTTGGCGCCCTCGGTCTCCCGCGTGGACAGCTCGAGGTAGAAGTCGGACAGCCCGAAGTCGCGCAGCAGCCCGAGCACGAAGTCCAGCAGGTGCTTGATCTCCGCCGGCGCCTGCTCGGCCGTGACATAGGAGTGCGAGTCGTCCTGGGCGAAGCCGCGCACGCGCGTCAGCCCGTGAATGACCCCGGACTTCTCGTAGCGGTAGACCGAACCGAACTCGAAGAGCCGCAGGGGGAGCTCGCGGTAGGACCGGCCACGGGAACGGTAGATGAGGTTGTGCATCGGGCAGTTCATCGCCTTGAGGCGGTAGTCCTGACCCGGCTTGGTCACCTCGCCGGCGTCGTTGCGCTCCTCGTCCACGTGCAGCGGCGGGAACATCGTGTCCGCGTAGTACGGCAGGTGCCCGGAGGTGTGGAAGAGCCCGTCCTTGGCAATGTGCGGGGTGCCGACGTACTCGAAGCCCTCCTCGATGTGCCGGCGCCGGACGTAGTCCTCCATCTCCCGCTTGATGATCCCGCCCTTGGGGTGGAACACGGGCAGGCCGGAGCCGATCTCGTCGGGGAAGGAGAACAGATCGAGCTCGACGCCCAGCTTGCGGTGGTCGCGCTTCTCGGCCTCGGCGAGGCGGTCGAGATAGGCGCGCAGCTCGTCCTTGCTGGGCCAGGCCGTGCCGTAGAGGCGCTGCAGCTGCTCGTTGGCCTGGTTGCCGCGCCAGTAGGCGGCGGCGGAGCGCATGAGCTTGAAGCCGTTGGCGATGATCTTGGTGCTCGGCAGGTGCGGGCCGCGGCACAGGTCGCTCCACGCGACGGTGCCGTCGCGGCGGACGTTGTCGTAGATCGTGAGCTCGCCCGCGCCGACCTCGACGCCCGCTCCGGCGTCCTCGTCGTCGTGGGTCATCGAGCCCTTGAGCCCGACCAGCTCGCACTTGAAGGGCTCGCCCGCGAGCTCCTCCAGCGCCTCGGTCTCGCTCACCACGCGGCGGCGGAAGGTCTGCCCCTCGTTGATGATCTTCTGCATGACCTTCTCGAGGGCCTTGAGGTCCTCGGGCGTGAAAGGCTCGTCCACCTGGAAGTCGTAGTAGAAGCCGTCGCGGACCGGCGGTCCGATACCGAGCCTGGCGTCGGGGTTGACCTGCTGCACGGCCTGCGCCATCACGTGCGCGCAGGAGTGCCGCAGCACGTCGAGGCCGTCGTCGCTGGCGATGTCGACGCCCTCGACCTGATCGCCGTCGCGCAGCTCCGTGGCCAGGTCCTTGAGCTCGCCACCCATGCGGGCCACGACGATGCGGCGGTCGTCGGCGAACAGGTCGGCGGCAGTCGTGCCTGCCGTCACCGTTCGCTCGTCTCCAGCGATGTGCACGGTGATGTCGGCTGACACAGGTGTCTCCAGTTCGTTCTCGTATGACGTCCCGCTGCCTCGCGGGCGGCCGTCACCGCTGCGGTGACGTTCTTCCTAGGCTATCGGGCAGGGCAACCGGGTTCGGTCAGGATGACCTCCCGCCGAGTGGTCAGAAGGACGCGCAGCAGCGCACGACGCGCGCCTGGTCCCCCACCAGCAGATCGCCGCCCTTGACGGTCTCGGCATACAGGCCCTCGCAGGCGCTCGGCTTGCACCCCAGCCGCACCACCACGTCACCGATCCGCAGCTCTTGCCCCTCGAGGGCGGCCAGCTCGTCGTCGCTCATGTCGAGGACCAGGTTGGCGCGCAGGTCGCCGGCTGCCTGCGTGGCCGTGGCGACCAGGAGCGGGTGCCGCTTGGCGCGGTCGCCGACGAGGCCGGAGTCGGTGAGCACGGCCTGGCGCAGGGGACGGCCCGGCTCACCCTTGACGGGATAGACGGCGATGTCGGTGAGGGGCCACACGGGCGTGACGCTGGATGCCATGGGTCAAGCGTGCACCCCCAGCACCGACCAGGGCCAATCCGCGCCGCCAGCCGGATCGACCCCGTCGGCAACGCCAGAGGGACCGGCACGCCCACAGCGTCCGGCCCCTCTCGATGATGGTGGACGTGAAGGGACTCGAACCCCTGACCTCTCGCGTGTGAAGCGAACGCTCTAACCAACTGAGCTACACGTCCAGGTGCCGCCGCGGCGGACAACTACGGCATCGTATCCGGTGTCGGGGTCCAGCACGAAATCGGGTCTCAGGGCAGCAGATCGACCAGGACTCGCTCCACCGGGTCGGGCAGCCAGGCGGGCACGCCGGTGATCGCCATGGTGGTCAGGACGACCAGCCCGACGAACGCCGCCGTGGCCAGGCCGACGGCCGCGCGCACCCACACCGGTTGCCGCAGGAGCCAGTCGTTCCACCGCCGCAGGTGCCCCATCCCCCACCCGTGCAGCCGCTGGGCCCACGCGAACTCCGTCGCCCAGACGAGGACGCCGAGAAAGACGATCAGCCACCCCGGCCCGGGGAACGGCACCAGGATCAGACCGACCACCACGATCACCAGGCCGACCGCCCCGACGACCGCCCGATACACGGCGTGGCTGCGCGGGTCCGCCCTGAGTCGCCGCCTCCAGGCCCAGTCACGCTCCGTCATGTTCACGCCCCCTTTGCGCGTTGATGCACGTCGATGACCCGATTCGTCTGGTCACAACCTGTGTTTCCGCCAAAGGTGGGGTTGCGCCAGCATCCGTGGGTAGTATCGCTGACAAGGCTGGCACCGAGGGCGTCCCCTAGCGGGTACCGGCCGGCCCGCAGGTCTAGAAGACGGCCTGTCTTACCCCGACAACGATCGAGGTTCCCCTGTTGAGCAAGTCTTCTCATCACATCGTCTTCGGCCTGCCGCACGTCCGGCCCGTCGGCGACGGCGAGTCCGAACGACTTCTCGCCACGATCCCCGACCTCCCCGCCGAGGAGCGCCAGGCCGTCTACAACAAGGTCATCTCCGACAACCTGTCGCTCGCCAAGCGGCTCGCGAGCCGCTACCGCAACCGTGGCGAACCCGCCGACGACCTCGAGCAGGTCGCCAACCTGGGCCTGGTCATGGCAGTCCTGCGCTACGACCCCTCCCACGGGGTCAGCCTCATCGACTTCGCCACCCCCACCATCATCGGTGAGCTGCGCAAGCACTTCCGGGACAAGTGCTGGTCCGTGCGCCCGCCGCGCCGGCTGCAGGAGCTGCGTCCCCGCGTCCGCGAGACCCAGCAGGAGCTGGAGCAGAAGCTCGGCCGCGCCCCCACCTCCACCGAGGTGGCCGACGCCCTGGGCCTGACGGCGCAGGAGCTCGCCGACGTCGAGCGCGCCGCCACCGGCTACCAGCCGCTGTCGCTCGAGCACCCGACCGGCGAGGGCTCGTCCACGACGCTGGGGCACCTGATCCCGGACGACGACGACGACCTCGCCAACCTGATGAACGAGATGACCGTCCACACGCTCCTGGACTGCCTGACCCCGCGCCAGCGCAAGATCATCGAGCTGCGCTACTTCTCGGAGATGACGCAGCAGGAGATCGCCGACGAGATCGGTGTCAGCCAGGTGCAGGTCTCGCGGCTGCTGTCCCAGATCCTGCGGCGCCTGCGCCACATCCTGGACATCCAGCGGATGCCGGTGCGCCCGGTCGCCTGAGCCGCAGCCCCTCCCGTATGTCGAAGGCCCGGTGCTCTCACGTGGTGAGGGCACCGGGCCTTCGTGACGCCAGGACGTCCCGCCAGGGTTGAGCCCCGGCGGCCACGATCAGGACCTCGGCCCCAGACGCACGAACCCCCTCTGGTCGCATCGCTGCGGCCAGAGGGGGTTCGCTGTGGTGGGCGATACTGGGTTTGAACCAGTGACCTCTTCCGTGTCAAGGAAGCGCGCTACCGCTGCGCCAATCGCCCTAGGGCGAGGGGCGCGATCTCTCGCGCCCCTCGTCGGAGCGGACAACCGGGCTCGAACCGGCGACCTCAACCTTGGCAAGGTTGCGCTCTACCAACTGAGCTATGTCCGCCTGCACCACGCCGTGGTGCGCGTAGAAACGATAGCCGATGGGTGACGTGCGGCCCAAATCGAGGTTACGGGGCGTCGGGCAGCCGGACGGTCAGGTCCGAGCCTGCGCTGAGCGTGATCGTGGCCTTGCCCGACAGACCCACCGCCGTGCCAGGCGCCGGGGCCTGCGCGGCCACGACGTCCTTGGGCCGCAACGGATCTGGGCCCGCCGCCGTCGGTGCCAGCGTGACGTCGAAGCCCGAGTCCTGCAGCACGCGGACGGCCTGGTCGCGCCCCAGGCCCCGGACGTCGGGCATGACGGCGTGGGTGCCGGCCAGCTCGGCGGGCCCGACGGGCGCGAAACCCTGGACCGGGAGCCCCTCGTGCATGGACCGCATGGCGTCCTGCCAGATGGGTCCGGCCGCCGTGGAGCCGAAGACGGAGCCGATGCGGCGGCCGTAGAGCTGCACGCTGTCGATGGGGTGCTTCTGGCCTCCGCGCGGATCCCCCACCCACACGGCGGTCGCGAGCTGGGGGGTGTAGCCCGCGAACCACACGGCGGCGTTGCCGTCCATGGTCCCGGTCTTGCCGGCGACCGGGCGCCCGATCGACAGGCGCTTGCCGGTGCGGTACGGGTCGGGGCCGTCGATGGTCTCCGCGAGACCCGCGGTCACGGCGTCGGCGATGCCCGGCCGGATCTCCTGGTGGCACTGCGGGTCGGGCGCCTTGCGCGGCTTGCCGTCGGCGCCGGTGATGGCCACGATGCCGACCGGCTTGCACACCCTGCCGTGGGCCGCGAAGGACGCGTAGACGGAGGCCACCTGGATCGGTGACGCGTCGTGCGTCCCCAGGGTCGTGGACCCCTCGTCCGCCCCGATCTTGTCGGCGGGCAAGGTCATCCCGAGCCGGTTGGCCATCTGGACCACCTTGGGCACGCCGACCTGCTCCTCCAGCATGACGAACCACGTGTTGGACGAGCGGGCGAGCGCCTGACCGGCCGTGAGCCGGCCCGCGTCGGCCGCCATCGAGTTGCGGTATCCCCCAGGCGGATAGCTCAGCTTGTCCGGGCGGTAGCGCGCGGGCGCGTCCTGGACGCCGTTGACGGGGAAGCCGCCCTCGAGCGCCGCGGCATACGTGATGGGTTTGAAGGTCGAGCCCGGCTGAAAGGCCGTCAGCGCCGGATAGATCTGGTTGGTCCGGCCCTGCCCCAGACCGAACGAGCGGTTCTGCGCGAAGGCCACGACCTGCCCGGTCCCGGGCTGCACGACCGCCACCCCGGCGGCGAACTGGTTGTCACGCCCGAGCGCATCGTCGGCGGCGCGCTGGGCCTGATCGGCGAGCCTCGGCTGCAGAGCGGTCCGGATCGTCAGCCCGGAGTTCATGAACCGACGTCGCTGCGCCGGGGTGGCGCCGAAGGTAGGGTCCCGCTCGAGCGTGTCCCTGACCCACTGGCAGTAGAAGGGGTAGCGGCTGGCCGTGCACCCGTTGGCGGCCTCGGACGGCTTGAGCCCGAGCGGGGTTCGCTGCGCCTGGGCCGCCTCCGGCGCGGTGATGACCCCCGTGTCGCGCATGCGTGCCAGCACGACGTTGCGGCGCTTCAGCGCCTGCTCGGGGTGCACCATCGGGTTGTAGCCGTAGGGGTTCTGGACCAGACCCGCGAGCAGCGCGGCCTGGGTGAGGGTCAGTCGGGACGCCGGGACGGAGAAGAAGTGCTGTGCGGCCGTGCCGATGCCGTAGGCGCCGTCGCCGAAGTAGGCGATGTTGAGGTAGCCCTGCAGGATGTCGTCCTTGCTCATGGTCCGGTTGAGCGCCGCCGCGAGCTTGGCCTCCTGCGCCTTGCGCGTGATCGTCGTCTCGGTGGCCCGCGCGCGGTCCTGCGGCGTCTCGGCGTTGTTGAGCAGGACGTTCTTGACGTACTGCTGCGTGAGGGTCGACCCACCCTGGCGGCCCCCGTCCCCGGCGTTGTTGACCAGCGCGCGCAGGGTGCCGCGCAGGTCGACCCCGCCGTGCTCGTAGAAGCGGTCGTCCTCGACCGCCACCACGGCCCGGCGCGCGACGGGGGCGACCTGCGCGAGAGGCAGCTCGACGCGGTTCTCGGAGTAGAACGTCGCGACGATGCTGCCGTCCGCCGCGAGGATCGTGGACCGCTGCGGCACCGGCTCGATGGGCAGCGTGGTCGGCAGCGCGTCCCAGTAGTCCGCGACGCTGTTGGCCGCGGCGCCGGTCATCATCACCGCGGGCGCGGCCGTGGCGGCGGCCGCGAGACCGGCCACCGCCGCGACACCGACCAGCCGCGCCATGAGGGCACGTCGCCGAGGGGCGGGCTGCCGCCCGCCAGGCCGGTCGTCGTACGGGATGGTCATCGTCAGGGCCTCGGGGTGGGGCGTGGGTCGGGCGGCGGGGACGGCGAGGTGGGCGAGGCGGGAGGCGGCAGGTCGAGGGCCGGGTCCCGTGCCGGGGGGCACGTGGGTGCCGGGACGCTGGTCGCGCTCGGTGCCGGCGAGGGCTGCGCCGGGTCCGTGGACGGCGGCGGCACCGTCGTCGCGCAGGCCGCGACCGCCGAGGCGTAGGCCGTCGCCAGGTCCTCGCGACGGCGAGTCTCCGCGTCGTAGGCCGCCAGGGCCTGCTGGTAGCCCTCGAGCGCCACCCGGTAGGTCTCCTGCTGGGCGCGGATGGTCGCCCACGCGCTCTCCACCTGCTGCGCGGCCACCGCGTAGTCGGTGTAGGCCTGCGCCTCGCGCTGGTAGCGCTGCCACGCCTGCTCGTAGGCCCGGACCGCCGCGGGGTAGGCCGCGACGGCGGCCTGCATGGCCGTCACCGCCGCCTTCCTCCGCTGCTCCTGCGTGGCGGCCGCCGCCTGCTCGTCGTAGGTCGGCGCGATGGTGCCGGTGAACGCCCAGCCGCAGCCGGGCCCCCGCTCGTCGGGGGCGGGCGCGAGGTAGGACGTCTGGACGGGGTAGGGCGTCGGCGGCTGCGGCTCGGTAGGGCTCGGGACCGGGTCGGGGGCCCGCTCGGGCCAGTAGGGCGGTTGTGGCGGCGTGGGGGTCGTGACGGGAGGCAACGGGGTGCCGGCGTGCGGGGGCGCGAGGTCGGGCAGCGGCGTGCCCTGGGCCGGCAGGTCCACCCCGCGAGGCACCTGCAGGCCCGTGAAGGCGGTCCGCGTGATGAGCGGAGAGCGGGCGAAGTCGGCCGTCGTCGAGTCCTGGTCGGCGCACAGCGGAGCGAGCAGCTGGGCCAGCCGGCGGTCGAGGTCGGCCGCGGCGTCCTCGGGCACGGGCCGCCCGGTGCCGGACACCGACACCACCACGTCGCCGCGCCGGAACAGCACCGACCGCGTGTCCACCGCCCCCTTGGTCCTGGCGGCCCGCAGCGTCTGCACACCGAGCCCCGAGGAGGCCGTCACCCGGGTCTGCCCCACGCACTCCTGGCGCGCGACCAGCATCGCGTCGAGGGCCGGTGCACCGGCTCCCGGCCCGTATGCCGTGGCCGTCACCGTCACGCCGGAGCCGAACCCTCCGGCGCCCGGCGGGCTCGCCCAGGTGCGCGAGCGCGACAGGACCGGCGAGACGGGGGTGTCGCACGTGGGCGACACGGCCGGCGACACGGTGCCCGTCACGGACGACGCGTCGACCAGGCCGGACGGCATCCCCGCCGGCACGGGCGCGAGGAGGGCGCGCAGCACGCCGGCCGCCGGAGCCGCCTCGGCCCGGGCCAGGGCGGCGCGCGTGGTGGCGGGTGGTGGCGCAGCGACGGTCGTCCGCTCCGGGCGCTGGTTGGTGAACCTCAGCGAGGGGTACATCGCGGTCAGCAGCAGCACCGCGCACACGCACCCGACCAGCACGCCCAGCAGCGCGCGACCGGCGTACACCCGGGCCTCGCGCTCCGGGTCCTGCGGTGACGCGCGCAACCACCGGGGCAGCCGGTCCGCACCGGCCGGCCGCGGGTGCTCCGGGCGCTCCGTGGGGTCCAGGGTGTCTCCGTCGCTGGGGTCGTCGTGGCAGGTCCCGTCACCGTACCAACGCAACCGATGGCCCAGCCGCATCCCGGTCCGCACACGCCAGCGGGCCCCGGACCGATCGGTCCGGGGCCCGCTGGAGGTGGTGGGCGATACTGGGTTTGAACCAGTGACCTCTTCCGTGTCAAGGAAGCGCGCTACCGCTGCGCCAATCGCCCGAGGTGGAGACGGGATTTGAACCCGTGTACACGGCTTTGCAGGCCGTTGCCTCGCCTCTCGGCCACTCCACCGTGCCGATGCGCCAGCATGGTGGCAGGTGCAACCATGCTAGCCAATGCATCACCGGAGGGTCCGAGGACCCCCCTGAGGGTCCAGGACCCTCGGAGCGGACAACCGGGCTCGAACCGGCGACCTCAACCTTGGCAAGGTTGCGCTCTACCAACTGAGCTATGTCCGCGTGCTGCACCGTGCGGTCGCCGGATCTTGGTGAATCCGCAGCGTGCACCTTCACCCGCCGTGCGTGCTGACCGACACTAACCGATGCCGCCGCGGGACGTCCAATTCCTGAGCACCCCGCGCGTCGGCCACGAGACCCACGATCACCGGCCCGAACGGCGAGGTCCGCGGGCGCGGCTCGCGGCGCACCTCGAGCTCGGTCCGGACCGCCTCGACCACCCGGGCCCGGGCGCTGGGCCGGTCGGGCACGGGCCACAGGTGGCGGACGGCAGCGTTCATGGCGGCTCCGATCAGGACGGCGATGGCGAGGAGGTAGAGCCAGACGAGCAGGACGATGGGTGCGGACAGTGGTCCGTAGACGGAGGTCCCGCCGATGGACGCACCGAGCCAGGTCCGCACGACGTAGGAGACGAGCACCCAGAGCACCACGGTGAGGGCGGCCCCCGGAAGGTCCCGGCGCCAGGGCGAGCGCCGGGGCGTGGCAACGTGGTAGAGCGAGGTCACCGCCCACAGCACGCCACCGGTGACGAGGGTCCCGTGGACGATGCCGACGAGCACCTCCGGCCCCGGCAGGACCCGGGACAGGATCGCGGGGCCGAGCAGGACCAGCGGCATCAGCACTGCGCCGACCATCACGGCGACGGAGTACATCGTGAAGGACAGGGTCCGGGCGCGCACGATGCCGCGGACCCCGCTCTGGCCATACATGATCGAGATGGTGTCGATGAAGACGTTCAGGGCCCGCGAACCCGACCACAGGGACAGGACGAACCCCAGCGACACCAGATCGATGCGACCTCCCCGCAGCACCTCGTCGATCGTCGGGACGATGACCGCGCCCACGCTGTCGTCCGTCAGGAACCGCCGCGCGTAGGCGGCGAGCCCGGCCACCACCTGGTCGACGGTGCCCTGCCCGGCCCAGCTCCCGGCATATCCCAGTCCCCCGATCAGGCCGAGGACCAGCGGGGGCAGGGAGAGGAGGGCGAAGAAGCCCGCCTCGGAGGCGAGCCCTGTCACGCGGTAGCGCAGGCAGACGCGGACCGTCTCGCGCACGAGGCGCGCGAAGGACAGCCCACCGGGCACCTGCTGGAGCAGGTGTCGCAGGGCCGTCCGAGGGGTCATGGCCACGACGCTAGGACGCGCGCCCGGCCGGGACGGCTGGGGCACGAGGGGCACGTGGGGCTCGTTGTCGAGACGTGATGTCGTCTCGCCGAGACCCGCAATCCCCCGGGGGGTCTCGTGGACCGCGTAAGGTGACCGGTTGATCGATCCCACCACCACTGCACGCGAGGACGAACCCCTTCATGGAAATCTGGCCCGGCAAGCCGTATCCCCTCGGCGCCACGTTCGACGGCAGCGGCGTGAACTTCGCCGTCTTCTCCGAGGTCGCCGAGCACGTCGAGCTGTGCCTCGTCGACGACGAGGGCGCGGAGCAGCGCGTCTCCCTCACCGAGGTCGACGGCTACGTGTGGCACTGCTACATCCCGCAGATCCAGCCGGGTCAGCGCTACGGATATCGCGTCCACGGCCCCTTCGACCCGGCGAGCGGCCACCGGTGCAACCCGGCCAAGCTGCTGCTCGACCCCTACGCCAAGGCGATCGACGGCCAGATCAGCAACGACGAGGCGCTGTTCTCCTACCGGTTCGACGACCCGTCGGCGTTCAACGACATCGACTCCCTCGGCCATACGATGCTGTCCGTCGTCATCAACCCCTACTTCGACTGGGGCCACGACCGACCGCCGCGCCGGGAGTACCACGACACGATCATCTACGAGGCGCACGTCAAGGGCCTGACGATGACGCACCCCGAGGTGCCCGAGGACATCCGCGGCACGTACGCCGCCATCGCGCACCCGGCCGTGATCACGCACCTCAAGCAGCTCGGCATCACGGCGATCGAGCTGCTCCCGGTGCACCAGTTCATCCAGGACACCTCGCTGCAGGAGAAGGGGCTGCGCAACTACTGGGGCTACAACACCATCGGCTTCCTCGCCCCGCACAACGAGTACGCCTCCTCCGGCACCCGCGGCCAGCAGGTCACGGAGTTCAAGGCCATGGTCAAGGCGCTGCACGAGGCCGACATCGAGGTCATCCTCGACGTCGTCTACAACCACACGGCCGAGGGCAACCACATGGGCCCGACGCTGGCCTTCCGCGGCCTGGACAACAACGCGTACTACCGCCTCGTGAGCGACGACCTCGCGAGCTACTACGACACCACGGGCACCGGCAACTCGCTGCTGATGCGCAACCCGCACGTGCTGCAGCTCATCATGGACTCGCTGCGCTACTGGGTCACCGAGATGCACGTCGACGGCTTCCGGTTCGACCTGGCGGCGACCCTCGCACGTCAGTTCCACGAGGTCGACAAGCTGTCGGCGTTCTTCGACCTGATCCAGCAGGACCCGGTGGTCAGCCAGGTCAAGCTGATCGCCGAGCCGTGGGACGTGGGCGACGGCGGCTACCAGGTCGGCAACTTCCCCCCGCTGTGGACCGAGTGGAACGGCAAGTACCGCGACACCGTCCGCGACTTCTGGCGTGGGGAGCCCTCGACCATCGGCGAGTTCGCCTCGCGCATCACGGGATCCAGCGACCTGTACGCCCACTCGGCCCGCAAGCCGATCGCGTCGATCAACTTCGTCATCGCGCACGACGGCTTCACGCTGCGCGACCTCGTGTCCTACAACGACAAGCACAACGACGCCAACGGCGAGGGCAACAACGACGGCGAGAGCCACAACCGGTCGTGGAACTGCGGGGTCGAGGGCCCGACCGACGACCCCGAGATCAACGCCCTGCGCGCCCAGCAGCAGCGCAACTTCCTCACCACCCTGCTCGTCAGCCAGGGGGTGCCGATGCTGGCCCACGGCGACGAGCTGGGGCGCAGCCAGGGCGGCAACAACAACGGCTACTGCCAGGACAACGAGATCTCCTGGATCGACTGGGACCTCGACGCCGACGACCTCGCGCTTCAGCAGTTCACGGCCAAGCTGACCGCGCTGCGCTCCGCCCACCCCGTGTTCCGGCGCCGTCGGTTCTTCGCCGGCGACGCGGCCCACGGCGGCATGTCCGACCTCGGCGACATCGCCTGGTTCACCGCCCACGGCACGCAGATGTCCGACCAGGACTGGGAGTCCGGCTACGCCAAGACGCTGAGCGTCTTCCTCAACGGTCACGCCATCGCCGCCCCGGACCAGCGCGGGCGCATGGTCGTCGACGACGACTTCCTGCTGCTGTTCAACGCCCACCACGACCACATCGACTTCACGATGCCGCCGGAGGACTACGGCACCGAGTGGACCGTGGTGCTCGACACCGCCGACCCGGAGCTGACCGAGCCCCGCGTCTGGGCGGCCCGCAGCGTCAACCGCGTCCCGGCTCGCTCGGTGGTGGTCCTGCGGTCCGAGCAGCCGGCCGAGCAGGCCTCCCCCGGGCTGGCGTCGCCGCTCACCGCCAAGACCGGTGCCGGCATCACGGGGCCGGTCACGACCGACCCCGCCGCCCGCCCGGCCCCCACCGAGCCGGTGACGCACCAGCACCAGGACAAGGACGACAGCGCCGACAGCGGTGCGGACGACCAGGCCGGCGGGTCGAGCGGCGGCAAGGCCCAGCCCGCGACCAAGGCGGACGGCGAGGGCTGAGTCCCGCTCCGCACCCCGTTCGCGCAGCGGGCCCGCCTCGTCCTGGACGAGGCGGGCCCGCTCGTATGCCGGACGCTGGGCACCCGACGTGGGCGCCGGGTGCCGCGAGACTCAGGTCTGGGCGAGGCGCTCCTGCTCGGTCGCCACGTCGAAGGTCGCCGCCGGCCACTCCAGGTCCAGCCCCCGCAGGTGCTCGAGCAGGATCTGCTGGACCGCGAGCCGGGCGTACCACTTGCGGTCCGCCGGGACGACGTGCCAGGGCGCGCCCTTGGTGCTCGTCTTGGCCAGCACCGCCTGGTAGGCCTCCATGTAGTCGTCCCAGCGTCCCCGCTCGGCGATGTCGCCCGGGTTGTACTTGTAGTACTTGTCCGGACGGGCCAGGCGCTCCTCGAGGCGCGACCGCTGCTCGTCGGAGGAGATGTGCAGCATCACCTTGACGACGGTGATCCCCCGCGCCAGGGCGGCCCGCTCGAAGGCGTTGATCTGGGCGTAGCGCCGCATCCACTCGGCGCGCGGCACCAGCTCGTTGACCCGGACGACCAGCACGTCCTCGTACTGCGACCGGTCGAACACCCCGAGCTGACCGGGGTCGGGCAGCGCCCGCTCGATGCGCCACAGGAAGGCGTGGGCGCGCTCCTCGGGCGTAGGCGCCTTGAAGGCGGTGTACTTGACGCCGCCCGGGTCGGTCGCGCCGACCACGTGGCGCATGATGCCGCCCTTGCCGGAGGTGTCCATGCCCTGCACGAGCAGCAGGACCGACGGTCCGTCGCCGTCCTTGCCGTTCGCCCAGAGGCGCTCCTGCAGGTCGGACAGCTCGGTCTGGCCCTCCACGAGGTCCATCGCGGCCGACTTCTTGTCGCCGGAGTAGCCCGGAGTGGACCGGGTGTCCACGTCCGCGAGCACGAATCCCCGCCCCACGCGCAGGGCCTCGCTGAACGTGAAGTCCGGGTCGCCGAAGGCGAGCGGCGCCGTGACCACCTCCGAGGCGCCGTCCTTCGACGTCTTGCCGCGGTCCTTCTTCGACGCCTTCTTGGACGCCTTCTGGTCGTCCTTGTGCGCCTTCGCCTCGTCGGTCGCGGCTGCGCTGCCCTCGTCCCGGACGAGCGTCTCGACGGCCTCGTCGGCGCGGTCGGCGGCCTTCTTCTTCTTGGAGGTCTTTGCCATGCGGCTTATGGTCGCACCCCCGGCGCAGGTGGGGCCGCACCTCGGCCCACGAAGCCCTCGACGAGTTGCTCCCACCGCTGCTGGTCGACGTTCCACTCCTTGCAGTGCCGGGCGACCTGCCAGGTCTCCAGCTGGACGAGGTCGGGCCGCGCCGCGGCCAGGTCGAGCGAGCGCTGGGCGGGCACGAACTCGTCGTCGAGCGAGTGCATCAGCAGGATGGGGTGACGCAGCTCGTCGGCCCGCCGCACGAAGTCGGTGGCCGCCAGGTCGATCACCGACTCGATCCCCACCAGGTGCCGTCCGGGAGGCACGCCGAGCAGCCGCATGCTCAGCGTGGTGAGCTGCCCGGGCACCCGCATCGCGCGCGCGTGGTGGTGCAGGACGTCCGGCCAGTCGACGACCGGCCCGTCCAGGACCACCTGCGAGATGCGGTCCCCGTGCGTGGAGTTGATGAGGGTCTGCAGCACGATCGCCCCGCCCATCGACCACCCGACGAGGACGACGTCTCGGGCGCCGTGCTCCAGGGCGTAGGCGACGGCAGCGTCCACGTCACGCCACTCGGACAGCCCGAGGCCGTACAACCCGTCGTTGCTGGCGGGGGCGACCTGGTCGTTGCGGTAGGACGGGGTGAGGCAGGTCAGGCCGGCGCGGTGCAGGGCGGCGATCCCACGCACGGTCTCCTCCCGGCCCGCGCCGCGACCGTGCACGAGCACGGCCCACCGGCTTCCGTCGACGCGGCCGCCCGGCGGCGGGACCAGCCAGGACGGCAGCGGACCGACCTCGCCGGGGACGTCCACGTCGCGCGTCGGGAGGCCCAGCGCGCCGTCGGGTCGCAGGGCGTAGTAGTAGGAGTGGAACCGGGCCGGTCCGGCGTGCAGCCGCCCGAGGTCGACGCCGTGCAGCCGCCGGGTGATGGTGCCCTGCCCCGGGTGGTCGGCCAGGATCCGGCCGAACCTCACGTGAGACTGCCCGCCATCCAGGAACAGGCCGTACTTGCCGGGCACCACGGTCTCGGCCGTGCGGCTCAGCGTGATGCTCCGCTCGTCGAAGGACACCACCTCGGTGTCGTCGGGGCGTCTGCGTTCCGGCGTCACGACCTTCTTGGCGAGGTAGACCGCGGCGCTCAGCCAGCCCGTCGCGGCTCCGACCGCCCCGACACCGCCGGCCACGGCTGCCGCCACCGCCCGAGGGTGCGCGCGCAGCACACCGGCGGGCCCCCCTGCCCTGTCGCGCGTGCTCACCCGCCCATCGTGACATCCGAGGGCGCGCGGGTGGGTCAGGTGGCGCGAGCGTGGCGCGGCATACGGCCCTCGACGAGGGACACAATGGGCCGTATGACGCTGCCCATCGCCACCCCGGTCTCCCCCATGCTGGCCAAGGCCGTCCCGACGGTCCCGGCCGCGGACTCCGTCCCGGGTGGGCTGTCCTACGAGCCGAAGTGGGACGGCTTCCGCTGCATCGTGATCCGCGACGGCGACGAGATCGAGCTGGCGAGCCGCGGCTCCAAGCCGCTCACGCGGTACTTCCCCGAGGTCGTCGAGCGGGTGCGCGAGCACCTGCCCCCTCGCTGCGTGGTCGACGCCGAGATCGTGGTCCGCGCGGGTGCCGCCGGCGCCGAGCACCTGGACTGGGACCTGCTCTCCCAGCGGATCCACCCGGCGGCCTCCCGCGTCGCCAAGCTCTCTGCGGAGACGCCGGCCGAGCTCATCTGCTTCGACCTGCTGGCCGACGACGACCGGGACCACACGGATCGACCCTTCCGCGAGCGCCGTGCAGCCCTGGAGTCCCTGCTCGCGGACGTCTCGCCCGCGTCGGGCATCCACCTGACCCGGGTCACCCGAGACCCGGAGCTGGCGCAGTCGTGGTTCGAGGACTTCGAGGGGGCGGGGCTCGACGGGGTGGTCGCCAAGCCGCTGGACGGGACCTACGAGCAGGGTCGGCGCACCATGCTCAAGGTCAAGCACAAGCGGACCGCGGAGGCGGTCGTGGTGGGCTACCGGGTCCACAAGAGCGGCCAGGGGGTCGGGTCGCTGCTGCTCGGGCTCGTGGACGAGGGAGGGCGGATCGTCAACGTCGGTGGCATCGCGGCGTTCACGGCCGCGCGGCGGCTCGAGCTCGTCGAGGAGCTCGAGCCCTATGTCATGCGGGAGGAGGACGGCTCGGTGGTCGCGGCGGAGACGGACCGGTCGCGGTTCAGCTCGTCCAAGGACGTGTCCTACGTGCCGCTGCGACCCGAGCGGGTCGTGGAGGTCGCCTTCGACCAGCTCGAGAAGTCCCGGTTCCGGCACGCCGTGACCTTCCTGCGCTGGCGTCCCGACCGCGAGCCGATGTCCTGCACGCTGGCCCAGGTCAGCCGGGCCCCGAGCTATGACCTCGGTCGCGTCCTGGTCGAGTAGCCCACGACAGCGTGTCGCGCCGAGTGACCGTCCGTCACCGGCTCACTCTGCATGCAGGTGAATCCCCTGATCGTTCCCTGGTGTGGTCCCGACCTGCGGATATGCCGTGTGACAGTGAAGTCATGACCACGCCAGCCGCCACCTGGGCCAGCCGCGACCTCCCGGTGCTCCGCGCCGTGGAGCAGCTGGACCTGCTCGGCGGTCCCACCCACGAGCTGTCCGAGGTCGTGGCCCGCACCGGCCTGCGCGGCGACGAGGTGGTCGCGGCCCTCGAGACGCTGCAGGCTCTGCGGGCGGTCCGGGTCGAGGTCCTCGACGGTCGGCGGACCCGCGTCGGCAACGTCACCGCCATCGGCGCCGCCATGCTGGCGATGCAGGCCGAGAACGACCTGGCCTGCTGATCCGCCTCGCCTGCTGATCCCCGGCCTCGTGCCCGGCGCGACGGCTCCCCTCATGCGTCGTCGACCTTGCGGGCCCGGGACGGCTGCACCCGCGGCGGCTCGCCCGCCATCTTCGGATAGTCCGGGGGGAAGTTGAGCTCCCCGAGCCCGCGCTCGTCCACGTCCCGCTGCCACCACTGCAACGCGGTGTCCACCCGTGCCCGGGCGTCGTCGAAGCCCGCCCAGGGGTCGTCCTCGGCGGCGACGATCTCGGGCGTCGTCCGCACGGTGTAGTCGCCGGGGGCGATGTCCCCGAGGACCTCCCAGGCGATCGGCATACTGACGGGCGCACCCGGCAGGGGGCGCGGGCTGTAGGCACCGGCCAGGGTGCGGTCACGACAGGCCTGGTTGAAGTCCGCGAAGATCCGCTCGCCCCGCAGCTCCTTCCACCAGGCCGTGGTCACCAGGTCCGGGACGCGGCGCTCGAGCTCACGGGCGATGGCGATCACCGCGTGGCGCACCTCGAGGAACTCGTGCGCCGGCTCGATCGGGGCGAAGACGTGGAGCCCGCGGTTGCCGCTCGTCTTGACGTAGGGGGTCAGGCCCGCCTCCTGCATGACCTCCCGCAGCACCCCCGCGGCCTCGACGGCCTCGGCGAAACCGGTGCCCGGCTGCGGGTCGAGGTCGATCCGCAGCTCGTCGGGGTCGTCGGTGTCCGAGGTGGTGACGGGCCAGGGGTGGAAGGTGACGGTGTTCATCTGCACGGCCCACACGGCGGTCGCCACCTCGTCGACGACGAGCTGCGGGTGCGTGCGACCGGAGGGATAGGTGCACACCACGGTGCGGGCGTAGTCGGGGACGCCACGGGGCGGGTTCTTGGAGTAGAACTCCTCCCCCGTGATCCCCTCGGGGAAGCGCTGCAGGGTCACGGGCCGGTCCGCGAGCCGGGCCACGAGCCGGTCCCCCACCGCCACGACGTAGCGGGCGAGGTCCTCCTTGGTGATCCCGTCGTCAGGCCACATGACCCGGTCCGGGCTCGAGACCCGCACCTGCCGGGTCGCGCCGTCCGGACCCGGGACCTCGATCGAGATGGCCTTGCTCGCCACGACGTGCTCCTGTCGGCCTGGTGAGCGGAATCTGCCGCGACCCCGCGAGGTTGGACCCAGTATGACCCAGCGCGAGTACCCCGTGACCAAGTCCGACGAGCAGTGGCGTGCCTCGCTGACGCCCGCCGAGTATGCCGTCCTGCGCCAGGCCGGCACCGAGCGACCCTTCGTCGGCGAGTACACCGACACGACCACCGAGGGCGTCTACAGCTGTCGCGCATGCGGCGCCGAGCTGTTCACGCACACCGAGAAGTTCTCCTCGCACTGCGGGTGGCCGTCCTTCTACGCCCCCTCCGAGGCCGACAACGTCGAGCTGCGCGAGGACCGGTCGCTGGGCATGGTGCGGGTCGAGGTGCTGTGCGCGCAGTGCGGCTCGCACCTGGGCCACGTCTTCGAGGGCGAGGGCTACCCGACGCCGACCGACCAGCGCTACTGCATCAACTCCGTCTCGATGCGACTCTCCCCCCGCTGACCCGCCGGGGGCCGGGGCATCGACCGGCCTTCGTCCCCCAGGCTGATGTTCCTAGGGCCGGCTGATCTCGCGGTCGTGCCCGTATGCCGACCCCCGATCCCCCTCGCGGCAGCTCAGGAGCTGTCTCATTGCCGCGCCCAGCCCGGTGTCCCTGCTCTGGGCCACGTTCTCCACCAGGTCGGCCAGACCGATGCCCTGGTCGTTCAGGGTGTGGTCATCCTCCGGTCGGAGGAGTCTCGGGGGTGAACGCGGCATCGGGCAGCATCGGGCGTGACATGGTGCCCCATCAGGAGTGGGCGATCTCGTGGCGGCGCGCGGTCGACCAGGACTCGCCGTCCTGGTCGGCACTCGTGGGGTGCACGCCGAGCTCGGACGGGCCGGTGCGATAGATCGGCCAGTCGTCGACCCCGACGCTGGGCAGCTGCGGCACGTCGCTCGGGAACGCGCGGGTCGCCTCGGGGTCGTCGGAGTAGATGAGGGTGTGCACCGCGGTGATCATGGCGCGAGCCCAGCCATCGCTTGCGGGGGGCCGCTGATCCTGCTCCGCCCCGAGATCAGCTGGAACCGCTCGTGGAGGAGACGGTCG
This sequence comes from Arsenicicoccus cauae, assembly GCF_043162025.1. Lineage (NCBI taxonomy): Bacteria > Bacillati > Actinomycetota > Actinomycetes > Micrococcales > Intrasporangiaceae > Arsenicicoccus > Arsenicicoccus cauae. The sequence goes on from NZ_CP171001.1 coordinate 2,738,688, forward strand.
CCGCCGTGATCGCCGCGATCATCCCGGCGTTGGCCGACTGGACCGCCCGGGCAACGCCGTCGGCACCGGGGCCGGCAGACTCCGCGACGGCCTTGATGCCTCGCTTGAGGTCACCCTTGTCCAGGCCGACCTCGTCGGGGTGGAAGACCTTGGTGCCGAGCTCCAGGCCGTGGACCAGCCCGACCAGCGCGTGCTGCTCGACCGTCGGTGAGGCGCCGCGCAACACCGCGACCAGCCCGCGGCGCAGCTCGGCCTCGCGGCTCACGTCCACGATCGGGTAGCGCTGCGGCTTGAGACCGAGCATGCCGCCCTCCTCGACCCGCACCACCCCGCGTCGGGCGAGGTAGTCCCCGACCTCGCGCTCGAGCTTGCGGGCTGCTCCGGGGATGACGGACGAGAGCCGCTTGCCGTCCTTGTGCCCGAACCTGCGCAGCCCCTCGTCGAGGAGCTCGTCGCCCGTCACGCTGGTGTCCAGGACACGGAGCTTCTTGCCGTCGTCGCTCACGCCGAGGCGACCGGCCGCGACGAGGTCGGAGAGCAGGGCGCCGGCCAGACCGTAGCCCGTCTGCTGCCCCATCGACACAGGCTTGCCATCGTCCTTGAGGACGAGCAGGAAGAGCGAGGTGGTCGTGCTGGGCTGGTTCGTCGTCATGCCCACGAACCTAGGGCGGGGCGCGGGGCGGGGCATCCCTCGGGAGGATGGTTCGCGTCGGCATACCTCCTCCTCCGGGAGGACGAGATCGACCGGCCTTGGTCTCATCGGCCTGGGGGACGAAGGCCGGTCGATGCCCCTACCCCCGGTAGGTCATGGAAGGTCGGCGACGAGCTGGTCGAGGTCGACGCGCGGGCCGGTGAAGAACGGCACCTCCTCGCGCGTGTGCCGCCGCGCAGCCGCCCCCCGCAGGTGCCGCATGAGGTCGACGATCCGGTGCAGGTCGTCGGCCTCGAAGGCCAGCAGCCACTCGTAGTCGCCGAGGGCGAAGCTCGCCACCGTGTTGGCCCGTACGTCGGGGTAGTCGCGGGCCATCCGGCCGTGCTCGACGAGCAGGTCGCGGCGCTCCTCGTCGGCAAGGAGGTACCACTCGTAGGACCGCACGAAGGGGTAGACGCACACGTAGGCGCGCGGCGTCTCGTCGGCCATGAACGCCGGGATGTGGCTCTTGTTGAACTCCGCCGGGCGGTGGATCGCGACATTGGACCACACCGGGTCGCACGCCCGGCCCAGCCCCGTGCGCCGGAAGGCGTGGTAGGCCCGCTGCACCGCCTCGACGGACTCGCCGTGCCACCACACCATGAAGTCCGCGTCGGCCCGCAGCCCGGCCACGTCGTAGATCCCGCGCACCGTGACCTGTCCGTCGGCGGCGAGCTGGTCGAAGAACGCCTGCGCCTCGGCGAGCAGCCCCTCGCGCTCCGCCTCGTCCCCCACGGAGTCGGTCACCTGGAAGACGGACCACATGGTGTAGCGGATCGAGTCGTTGATCGCGCGGACCTCGGCGGGGGACGGACGGCGGTGCTGCTGGGGCTTGAGACTCATGCCCGCATCATCCCACCTGCGCGCTGCCCAGAGCACACGCCAGGCAGCACGCGGCCCCGGGCCGGTCAGCGTCAGGCGACCGGCCCGGGGCCGCGGGATACGTGCGGTCAGGCGTTGTGGGCCTGGTAGCGCACGATCTTGGCGAACTCCTCCGGGTCCAGCGAGGCCCCGCCGACGAGGGCGCCGTCGACGTCCTCCTCGGCCATGATCTGGGCGACGTTGCCGGACTTGACCGAGCCGCCATAGAGGATGCGGACACCGTCGGCCAGCTCGGCGGAGTAGAGCTCGGCGAGCTTGCCGCGGATCGCGCCGCAGACCTCCTGCGCGTCCTCGGGGGTCGCGACCTCGCCGGTGCCGATGGCCCAGATGGGCTCGTAGGCGATGACGATGCTCCTGGCCTGGTCCTCGGGCAGCCCGTCGAGGTCGGCCTCGATCTGGGCGAGCACGTGCTCGACCTGACGCCCCTCCTTGCGGACGTCGAGGGCCTCGCCGCAGCACAGGATCGGCGTCAGGCCGTGCCGGTAGGCCGCCTTGACCTTGGCATTGAGCAGCTCGTCGGTCTCGCCGTGGCCCTCGCGCCGCTCGCTGTGACCGACCGCCACGTAGGTGCAGCCGAGCTTGGCGAGGAAGGCGCCGGAGATGTCACCGGTGTAGGCGCCGGAGTCGTGCTGCGAGAGGTCCTGGGCGCCGTACTTGAGCTCGAGCTTGTCGCCCTCGACCAGGGTCTGCACCGAGCGCAGGTCGGTGAACGGCGCCAGCACCGCGACCTCGACCGCGGCGTAGTCGTGCTTGGCGTCGCGCAGGGTCCAGTCGAGCTTTTGCACGAGGTGCGTGGCCTGCAGGTGGTCCTGGTTCATCTTCCAGTTGCCGGCCATCAACGGCGTGCGGGATGCCATGTGCGTCTCCTTGTGAGTCAAGAGTTTTCAGTCGTATGACGAGAAGGCGGCCCCGCCACCCGGGTCGGGTTCACGGGGCCGCCTCGTGTCGTGCAGCCGGCGTCAGCCGAGGATGGAGATGCCCGGGAGGTCCTTGCCCTCGAGGTACTCCAGGCTCGCGCCGCCACCGGTGGAGATGTGACCGAACTGGTCGTCGGAGAAGCCCAGCTGGCGCACGGCGGCGGCGGAGTCGCCACCACCGACGACGGTCAGCGCGCCCTTGGCGGTCGCGTCGACCAGGGCCTGGGCCACCGCCTTGGTGCCGGCGGCGTACGGCGCCATCTCGAAGGCCCCCATGGGGCCGTTCCAGAAGACGGTCCTGGCGTCGGCGACCTTGGAGGCGTAGAGCTCCGCGGACCTCGGCCCGATGTCCAGGCCCATCTGGTCTGCCGGGATCGCATCGGCAGCCACCGTGGTGACCTCGCCCTCGGCGCTGAACTCTGCGTTGCAGACCACGTCGACCGGCAGGACGATCTCGACGCCGGACTCCTCGGCCCGGTCGAGGTAGCCCTTGCAGGTCTCGACGTTGTCCTCGTCGAGCAGGCTCTTGCCCACCTCGTGGCCCTGGGCCTTGAGGAAGGTGAAGGCCATGCCGCCCCCGATGAGGAGGCGATCGGCCTTGCCGAGGAGGTTGTCGATGACGGCGAGCTTGTCGGCGACCTTGGCGCCGCCGAGGACCACGGCATACGGCCGCTCGGGGTCCTCGGTGAGGCGCTCGAGCACGTCGACCTCGGTCTTGACCAGACCGCCCATGGCGGCGGGCAGGATCTGCGCGACGTCGTAGACGGACGCCTGCTTGCGGTGCACGACGCCGAAGCCGTCGGACACGTAGGCGTCCGCGAGCGACGCGAGCTCCTTGGCGAAGGCCTGACGCTCGGACTCGTCCTTGCTCGTCTCGCCGGGGTTGAACCGGAGGTTCTCCAGGAGTGCCACCTGGCCGTCCTGCAGTCCCTCGACCGTGGCCTTGGCGGACTCCCCCACCGTGTCGGTGGCGAAGGCGACGTCCTGGCCGAGCAGCTCGCCCAGGCGGGAGACCACGGGCCTCAGCGAGTACTTGTCCTCCGGCGCGCCCTTGGGGCGACCGAGGTGGGCGACGACGACGACGCGCGCACCCTGCTCGGTCAGCTCCTGGATGGTGGGCACGGACGCGCGGACCCGGCCGTCGTCGGTGATGCGGTCACCGTCGAGCGGCACGTTGAGGTCCGAGCGGACGAGGACTCGCTTGCCGCGCAGGTCACCCAGGTCGGCAATGGTCTTCATCGGCTGTCCCCGATCGCTCAGAGCTTGGAGCCGACGAGGGCCGTGAGGTCCACGAGGCGGTTGGAGTAGCCCCACTCGTTGTCGTACCAGCCGACGACCTTGACCTGGTTGCCGATGACCTTGGTCAGCTGGGCGTCGAAGACGCAGGAGGCCGGGTCCGTCTCGATGTCCTTGGAGACGATCTCGTCCTCGGTGTAGACGAGCTTGCCCTTCATGGCGCCCTCGGCGGCCGCCTTGACGATCGCGTTGACCTCCTCGACCGTGGTCTCGCGCGAGGCCTCGAAGGTGAGGTCGGTGGCGGAGCCGGTCGGGGTCGGCACGCGCATGGCGTAGCCGTCGAGCTTGCCCTTGAGCTCGGGCAGGACGAGGGCGACGGCCTTGGCGGCACCGGTGGTGGTGGGGACCATGTTGAGGGCGGCGGCGCGGCTGCGGCGCAGGTCCTTGTGCGGACCGTCCTGGAGGTTCTGGTCCTGGGTGTAGGCGTGGATCGTGGTCATCAGACCCTTGACGATGCCCAGGCCGTCGTTGAGCGCCTTGGCCATGGGGGCGAGGCAGTTCGTGGTGCACGAGGCGTTGGAGATGATCGTCTGGGAGCCGTCGTACTGGTCGTCGTTGACGCCCATGACGATGGTGATGTCCTCGTTCTTCGCCGGGGCGGAGATGATGACCTTCTTGGCGCCGGCGTCGATGTGCGCCTTGGCCTTGGTGGCGTCGGTGAAGAAGCCGGTGGACTCCACGACGATGTCGACGGCGTTGTCCTTCCACGGCAGGGCGGCGGGGTCCTTCTCGGCGAAGGCCAGGATCTTCTTGCCGTCCACGGTGATGGACTCGTCGTCGTAGGTGACCTCGCCGGGGAAGCGGCCGAGGATCGAGTCGTACTTCAGCAGGTGGGCCAGCGTCTTGTTGTCGGTGAGGTCGTTGACCGCAACGACCTCGATGTCGGCACCGGAAGCCACCACGGCGCGGAAGAAGTTGCGGCCGATGCGGCCGAAGCCATTGATCCCAACGCGAACAGTCACGTCTTGAGCCTTCCTAGAGGGTCTTCGTCTTGGCGTTGTCCACCCTAGTCGGAAGTGGTGCGCGGCGCGTTGTCGGGCCGTGACCGGTCCGAGATGTGGGAGGGTCGGTCCGCTCTGCGGACCGACGGCGTCACGGACTACTCAGAGGTCGAGCATGTCGGGCGTCAGGTTGGCCTCGGTCCCGGGTATGCCGAGGTCCTGGGCGCGCTTGTCGGCCATCGCCAGCAGGCGCCGGATCCGCCCCGCGACCGCGTCCTTGGTCATCGGGGGCTGCGCGAGCTGGCCGAGCTCCTCGAGGCTGGCCTGCTTGTGCTGGAGTCGCAGCGTGCCGGCCTGACGCAGGTGGTCGGGCACCTCCTCGCCGAGGATCTCCAGGGCGCGCTCCACCCGCGAGCCCGCCGCGACGGCGGCCCGGGCCGAGCGCCGCAGGTTGGCGTCGTCGAAGTTGGCGAGGCGGTTGGCGGTGGCGCGGACCTCGCGACGCATCCGCCGCTCCTCCCAGGCCAGCACCGCGTCGTGGGCGCCCATGCGCGTGAGGACCTGGCTGATGGCGTCCCCGTCGCGGATGACGACACGGTCGATGCCCCGCACCTCCCGCGCCTTGGCCGCGATCGAGAACCGCCGGGCCGCGCCCACGAGGGCGAGGGCGGCCTCGGGGCCAGGGCAGGTGACCTCGAGGGCCGAGGACCGGCCAGGCTCGGTGAGCGAGCCGTGGGCGAGGAAGGCCCCGCGCCACGCGGCGACCGCGTCGTCGGTGGCGCCCGAGACGACCTTGGGCGGCAGACCGCGCACGGGGCGACCGCGCGGGTCGATCAGGCCGGTCTGGCGCGCGAGCGCCTCGCCGTCCTGGACGACGCGCACGACGTAGCGGCTGCCCTTGCGCAGGCCCCCGGCGGACAGCACCCCGATCTCGCTGGTGTAGCCGTAGACGTCGGCGACGTCCTTGACCAGGCGCCTCGCGACGGAGCCGGTGTCGAGCTCGGCCTCCACCACGATGCGTCCACCGACGATGTGCAGGCCACCGCTGAACCGGAGGATGGCGGAGACCTCAGCCTTGCGGCACGAGGGCTTGGTGATCTGGAGCCGGCTGAGCTCGTCCTTGACCATGGCCGTCATCGACATGGGATCCATCCTGACAGTAGGCCGCACGGTGCGTGGGCGAATTCGGCACGTTTCGTACAAATGCGACAGCGCAGTGTAGTCAGCTCATGATGTCACGGTAGGCGGCGGCGAGACGTAGCGAGTCGTGCTGGCCCGGGCTCCCGGCGGTCGCCACCTTGGCCACGACCAGCTCGGCACCGAGCTGCTGCGCCGCCTGGCGCAGGGCCTGCTCGTCGGCGACCACGGACGGGTCCGCCAGCACGACGTCCAGCCGCAGCTCCGGCGCGTGCGCCGCCAGCACCTCGAGGTGGCGCTCGGCGGTGAAGCCGGAGGTCTCGGACGTGTCCAGCTCGAGGTTGAGGTTGAGCAGGCGGCGCGCCGGGGTGCGCACCAGGGCCGCGCGCAGCTCCGGGACCAGCAGGTGCGGGATGACGGACGTGAACCACGACCCCGGTCCCAGCACGACCCACCCGGCCTCGTCGATGGCCTGCACCGCCTCGGGACTGGCGGGCGGCTCCTGCGGGACGACGGCGATCGACGCGACCTGGCCCGGGGTCTTGGCGACCGACGCCTGCCCCGTCACGGTGCTGAGCGCCTCGGGGTCGCCCGGGTCCAGCCCCCGCACCACCGCCTCGATCGTCAGGGGCACCGCGGCCATGGGCAGGACCCGCCCGCGGGCGCTCAGCAGCCGACCGACCATGTCGAGGCCACGCACCGTGTCGCCGTAGTGCTCCCACAGCGACAGGATCAGCAGGTTGCCGAGGCTGTGGCCGCCGAGCGGCCCCTCCCCCGCGAACCGGTGCTGCAGCACCGCCGCCCACGTGGTGCCCCACTCGTCGTCGTTGCAGAGCGCCGCCAGCGCCATACGGAGGTCGCCCGGTGGGAGGACGTCGAACTCCGCCCGCAGCCGACCCGAGGAGCCACCGTCGTCGGCCACGGTCACGACCGCGGTGATCTGGTCGCTGACCAGCCGCAGGGCGGACAGCGTCGCCGCCAGCCCGTGGCCTCCCCCCAGCGCCACGACCCGGGGCCGACTCACTCGCGCCCCAGGTCTCGGTGGACGGTGATCGTGCCGACCTCGGGCCCGGAGAGCTCGCGCGACAGGCGCTCGGCGACGGCCACGGACCGGTGCTTGCCGCCCGTGCACCCCACGGCCAGCGTCACGTAGCGGCGCCCCTCGCGGACGTAGCCGCTGATCATCGCGTCCATCATCGCCACGGCGCGCTCCACGAACTCATCGGCGCCCAGCGCGTCGAAGACGAAGCCGGCGACCTCCGGGTCACGCCCGGTCTTGCTGCGCAGCTCGGGCACCCAGAAGGGGTTGGGGAGGAAGCGCATGTCGAGGACGATGTCGGCGTCCAGGGGTATGCCGTACTTGAAGCCGAAGGACATGACCGCCACCCGCAGGCGCGGGCCCCGCTCGGAGTCGAAGATCTGGGCCATCTTGGCCGAGAACTGGTGGACGTTGAAGCCGCTCGTGTCGACGATCGTGTCGGCCACCGAGCGGATGTCACCCAGCCTGCGCCGCTCCTCCTGGATGGCCTCCAGCAGCCCCCCGTCCCCCTGCAGGGGATGGGGTCGGCGCACGCTCTCGAAGCGCCGCACCAGCGTCTCGTCGGTCGCGTCCAAGAAGACCACGCGCGGCTGCCACCCCAGGTCACGCAGCTCCTGCAGCGCCTCCGACAGCGACTCGAACATGTCGCGCGACCGGACGTCCACCACCGCCGCGACGCGCAGCACCTCCGGCTGCTTGTCCCGCAGCAGGGTCGCCATCGGCGCCAGCATCTGCGGCGGCAGGTTGTCCGTGACGTACCACCCGGTGTCCTGCAGGACGTTCGAGGCCGTGGACCGCCCCGCGCCGGACAGGCCGGTGACCACGACGAACTCGTGGCGGCGCGAGACGAGCGGCATGTCCGCGGTGTCGGGGTCACCCGACCGTCGGGAGGGTTCGCCCGGGCGGGTGTCGGACTCACGCTGCTCGGTCGGCTCGGCCACGGGTGGGCTCCTTGTCGGGTGGGCGGGTGGCCGTCAGTCTAGCCAGCGACGGCGCCTCGTCCTGGCGCTGTCGTCGTCACCAGACCGGCCAGGAGCAGGGCCAGCACGGCGATGACGACGACGGCGCCCGGCTCGGCCAGGGACAGGGTGGTGGCGGTGCTGGCACCGACGCTCGCCAGGCCGCGGCCGAGCAGGACGTACCCGAGGAACATCGGGACCACGGCGAGATGGGTGACGACGGCCAGGTTGACGCGCGTGGCCAGGATGCCGGACCCGGTGAGCACCAGGACCGGCATCAGCAGCACCCCGCCGAGGCCGAAGACGGCGCCCATCGCGGCGCGGGTCGGGATGCCGGTCCGGATGACCCGGACAGCACCCCAGGAGTCGAGGGCGTAGGTCGCCCCGCCGAGCAGGCCGAGGCCGATGCTGGCGACGTGGCCCCACCCGTCGACCGCGGCGGCACCTGCTCCCACGGGGCCTCCTCCTGCCGGGCCGGCGTGCGAGAAGGCCAGAGCGGTGACGCCCAGGAGGCCGAGGGCGGTCCCGACGGCCCACCGGCGGGAGAGGGGCGTGCCGTCCACGGCTCGGTCGACGAGCGCAGCGACGAGCGCAGCGGCGGGCGGTGCGGAGCCGATGGTGACGACGGTGCCGACGGCGACGCCACTGAGGCGCATCGAGGAGTAGAAGGCGAGGGGGAACACCGCCACGGCCGCCGCGGAGAGGGCCACGGCCGGCCCCTGCGCGCGCAGCGCCACCCGGTGACGACGGAGCTGCTGCACCTCCTCCTTGTGCCGCCGGACCTGCTCGCGCCCGGGAGCTCCGCTCGGCAGCTCCGCCGCTGCGTTGAGCAGACCGCACCCTCGGAAGCCGTGGACGTATGCGGCGTTGGCGTGGTCGGCATACGCGTCGAAGACCGCCGCCACGCCCGCCCGGCCGGAGCCGTCACCGGCGGCCCGCCTCGCCTCGTAGAGGCCGAGCCACTCCTCGTGGCGCTCCTGGAGGTAGGCGAGCACGAGCTCGTCCTTGGACGAGAAGTTGTTGTAACGCGGCCTACTAGAGCACCTCCCCGGTCGTGAGGTTGACCCCCGGCTCCGCCTGCTCGCCCGCCAGCCTGGCGTGCACGACCTCGGCCAGCGCCGGACCGATGCCCTGCACCTCCTGGAGCTCCTCGACCGTGGCGCCGCGCAGGCGCTTGACCGACCCGAAGGTCCGCAGCAGGGCCTTCTTGCGGGCCTCGCCGAGCCCGGGGATGCCGTCGAGCGCGCTCGTCGTCATTGCCTTGGAGCGCCGCTGCCGGTGGAAGGTGATCGCGAAGCGATGGGCCTCGTCGCGCAGGCGCTGCAGCAGGTAGAGACCCTCGCTGGAGCGCGGCAGGATCACCGGGAAGTCCTGGTGCGGGATCCACACCTCCTCGAGACGCTTGGCCAGCCCCACCAGGGCCACGTCGTCGATGCCGAGCTCGTCGAGCACCCGCTGGGCGGCGTTGACCTGCGGTAGCCCACCGTCGACCACGACGAGCTGCGGGGCATAGGCGAACCGGCGCGGCCTGCCCGTCTCGGGATCGATGCCCGCGGGCGTGTCGGGCAGGTCGGCGGACGCCCCCGCCGTGGCGGTCGGAGCCTCCTCGGTGGCGGTCTCCCCCTGCGCCTCGGCCTGGGCCAGGTGCCGACGGAACCTCCGCAGGAGGACCTCACGCATCGCAGCGGTGTCGTCGACGGCGGGACCCGCCGCCTCGTCGCCCCGCACGATGAAGCGGCGGTACTCCCCCTTGCGGGGCAGCCCGTCCTCGAAGACCACCATCGAGGCCACGACATTGGTCCCCTGCACGTGGGACACGTCGTAGCACTCGATCCGCAGGGGCGCCTCGTCGAGCTCGAGCGCGTCCTGCAGCTCCTGCAGCGCCTGGCTGCGCGCCGTGAGGTCGCCCGCCCGCGTCACCTTGTGCCGCGCCAGGGCCTGGTCGGCGTTGCGGCGCACCGTCTCCATGAGCTGGCGCTTGTCGCCCCGCTGCGGCACGCGCACCTCGACCCGGGCGTGGCGCAGCTCGCTCAGCCACTGCTCGACCGCCTCGGCATCCTCGGGCAGCACGGGGACCAGGACCTCGCGCGGCACGCCCTCGCTGCTCTCGCCGCCGTAGACCTGCTGCAGCAGCCGCTCCATGAGCAGGGGCAGGGAGGCGACATCCTCGGACTCGCGCTCCACCACCCAGCCCCGCTGGCCGCGGATGCGGCCGCCGCGCACGTGGAAGACCTGCACCGCGGCCTCGAGCTCGTCGTCGGACACGGCGAAGACGTCCGCGTCCGTGGCGTCGCCGAGCACCACCGCGGACTTCTCCAGGGCCTTGGTCATCGCCCCGAGGTTGTCCCGCAGGACGGCGGCGCGCTCGAACTCCAGCGCGGAGGACGCGGCCTGCATCTCGCGCTCGACCCGGCGCACGAAGCGGGTGGTGCTGCCCGCCATGAACTCGCAGAACTCCTCGGCGATCTCGCGGTGCTCCTCGGGCGTCACCCGCCCGACGCAGGGCGCCGAGCACTTGTCGATGTACCCGAGCAGGCAGGGTCGACCGACCTGGGCGGCCCGCTTGAACACGCCGGAGCTGCACGTCCTCACCGGAAAGACCTTGAGGAGCAGGTCGAGGGTCTCGCGGATCGCCCAGGCGTGGCCGTACGGCCCGAAGTAGCGCGTCCCCTTGCGCTTGGCCCCCCGCATGACCTGGGCGCGGGGGAACTCCTCGCCCATCGTGACCGCGAGGTAGGGGTAGGACTTGTCGTCGCGGTACCTCACGTTGAACCGCGGGTCGAACTCCTTGATCCAGGAGTACTCCAGCTGCAACGCCTCGACCTCGGTCTTGACGACGGTCCACTCGACCGACGCCCCGGTCGTGACCATGCGTCGCGTGCGGGGGTGCAGGGCACCGACGTCCTGGAAGTAGGAGCTCAGCCGGGAGCGCAGCGACTTCGCCTTGCCGACGTAGATGACCCGGCCTTCCTTGTCGCGGAAGCGGTAGACGCCCGGGTCGACCGGGATCTCTCCCGGGCGGGGTCGGTAGGACGAGGGATCAGCCACCCGACAACCCTATGCCGGTGCACCGACACACCCGGGACGGCGTCCGCGAGCGGGAGCCACCCCCGTCGTCATCCGTTCGGCTCAAACGACCCGAGTGCCGTGCGAGTGCGTCCGGGTTTGCCGCGAGCGGTCGCTTGGCGGCGATGAACGGTCACCCAGGACCCGCCCCCGGCGCCAGCCGGGCGGCATACGGAAGCAAACACGACCAAACGCTCGGGGTAACAGGCCAAGTCACTGGTAACAGGCAGGTCACAGTCACGCTCCGGCATCGACCGGACCCTGGTAGGACCTGGCCGGTAGCCCTATTGTCAGCCGCACTTCAAGCGGCGTCGACCATGACACCGCTCCCCCACACCCTCTGGGAGGAAACGTGCAGCAGCGTTCCTGGATGACCCTCGGTGCCACCGCGCTGGCGGCATCCCTCGCACTGTCGGCCTGCGGCTCGCGGGAGGCGTCCACGTCCAACAGCGGCTCGTCGGGCTCCGGCGCGGCCGCCACCAAGACCGTCAAGATCGGCGTCATCGCCCCCGTCTCGGGCGACCTGTCGGCGCTGGGTCTCGGCATCCAGCACTCCGTCGAGCTCGCCGCCAAGAAGGCCAACGAGAGCAACGCCGTCCCCGGCTGGAAGTTCGAGGTCGTGACCAAGGACGACGAGGCCAAGCCCGACGTCGCCAAGAACGCCGCCACCGCGATCGCCGCAGACAAGGACGTCCTGGGGGTCGTGGGGACGCTCAACTCCTCGACCTCGCAGTCGGTCCAGCCGGTGCTCTCGACCGCCAAGATCGTCCAGATCTCGCCGGCCAACACCAACCCCTCGCTGACCCGCGGCGCCAAGTTCGCCGACGCCCCGCAGCGGATGTACCCCTCGTACTTCCGCACCTGCACCACCGACTCGGTGCAGGGCCCGTTCGCGGCCAAGTACCTCCTCGAGCAGGGCATCAAGCAGGTCGCCACCATCCACGACAAGAAGACCTACGGCCAGGGCCTGGTCGAGGCCTTCACCGCGGAGTTCAAGAAGGGCGGCGGCACCGTGGTGGCCGCCGAGACCATCAACCCGGACGACTCCAACTACGGCCCGGTCATCTCCAAGATCAAGCCGTCCGCGCCCAAGGCGATCTACTACGGCGGCGAGTACCCCCAGGCCGGCCCGCTCTCGCAGCAGGCCAAGTCGGCGGGGCTCGCGGTCCCGGTGATGGGTGGGGACGGCATCTTCGCCGCCGACTTCATCAAGCTGGCCGGCGCCACCGCCACCGGTGACCTCGCCACCTCCGTCGGCGCCCCGACCGACACGCTCGAGAAGGGCAAGACCTTCCTGGCGGACTACAAGACGGCCGGCTACAAGGAGCCCTCCGAGGCCTACGGCGCGTACTCCTACGACGCGGCGAACGTCATCATCGAGGGCGCGAAGACGGCCCTCAAGGACGCCAAGACCGTCGAGGACGCCCGCGCCAAGATGGCCGACGCGGTCGGCAAGGTCGCGATCGAGGGAGTCACCGGCAAGGTCGAGTTCGACGAGTACGGCGACACCAAGACGCGCACCCTGACGGCGTACAAGGTCGAGGGCGGCAAGTGGGTCGCCGCCAAGACCGGCACGGCCTGATCGCCAGGTCGCCGGACGAGCTCCATCGGAGGCGGGGAGGCCAACCCTCCCCGCCTCCCACCCCTGTCATCACTCGATCGAAGGTGCCCGCATGCATTTCCTGCAGTACCTGGTGGACGGAGTGACCCTCGGTTCCCTCTACGCCCTGATCGCCGTCGGCTACACCGTCGTCTACGGCATCGTCCAGCTCATCAACTTCGCTCACGGCGAGGTCTTCATGATCGGCGCGTTCGGCGCCATGTCGACCTACCTGCTGCTCTTCAAGGGTCAGACCTCGATCTGGATCCTGCCCGTCCTGATCCTCGGCGCCATCCTCGCCTCGGTCGTGACGGCGGTCCTCATGGAGAGGGTGGCGTACCGGCCGCTGCGCAACGCGCCACGGCTCGCACCCCTCATCACCGCCATCGGCATCTCGGTCCTTCTGCAGGAGGCCGTGCGCCTCTTCTACGACCGGCCCGGCCTGTTCGTCGACTGGAACCCGCTCGAGTTCCCCAGCGCCAAGTCCAAGATCTCCTTCCCGCAGATCGAGGGCGTGACCGGGGCGGCCTGGAGCGTCGGCGGCGTGAGCCTGGCCCGGCCGGCGCTGTTCACGATCGCCTCCCTCCTGGTGTCCGCCGCCTTCCTGTGGTGGTTCGTCAACCGCACCCGGACCGGCCGCGGCATGCAGGCCGTGTCCCAGGACCCCGACACCGCCCGACTCATGGGCGTCGACGTCGACCGCATCATCGTCGTGTCCTTCGCCCTCGGCGCCGCGCTGGCTGCCATCGCCGGTGTCGCGCAGGGCCTGCAGGACGGGACCATCGGCTTCCGCATGGGCTTCCTCTACGGCCTCAAGGCGTTCACCGCCGCGGTGCTCGGGGGCATCGGCAACATCCAGGGCGCCGTCGTCGGCGGCATCGCCCTCGGGATCGTCGAGGCCTTCGCCACCAACCTGTTCCCCTCCGACTGGAAGGACGTGTGGGCCTTCGGGCTCCTCATCGTGTTCCTCGTCTTTCGCCCCCAGGGCATCATGGGCGCTCGGGTGGTGGACCGGGCATGAGCACCGTCACCACTTCGTCGAGCGACTCCCGTATGCCGCGTCGCGGGGCCGCCGCGGACCAGGCCCCCCTCGAGCCCCGGCTGACCCGCGCCTGGCTGCTGGGCATCGTCGGCTCGCTCCTGCTGATCGCCAGCGCGTTCCTCCCGTGGACCTACGACCCGGCCCTGCTGGGCAACGTCACGATCGTCGGCTACCCCGCACCGGTGCAGCTCATGGCGATCGCCCTCGGGCTGCTCGCGTTGTTCATGACGTTGGTCCGCAAGGGTCCGCTGGCCCGCCTGGGCCGGCACCTCGGGTCGCCGTCCGGGCTCAAGCGCCTCGGCATCGGCTCGCTGGTCTTCATGCTGCTGGTGCTGGTGGGGGTCGCTACCTCGGACCCCGCGCTGGTCGCTGCGGCCGACCCCGGTCTGTGGATCGGCATCGTGGGGGCCCTCCTCGTCGCCGCCGCCGGCTTCCTGCTGCCCGTGCGCAAGGTCCGCTCCGAGCCGCACCAGCGGTTCGCGGGGTGGGTCGAGATCTTGATCATCGTGGCGCTCGTCGCGCTGGTGCTGTTCGGCGCCGCCTACGGCCTCGGCATCGAGGACGCCTGGGTGTTCGTGCTCTTCCTGACCTTCGTCTTCGCGATGGGGGCGGGCCTGGTCGGGGGCGGGTTCTTCGACTGGTTGTCCGTCGTCGCCGCCCACCACAGCCGGGTGCTGCTCCTGGCGACCTTCCTGGCGGCGTTCGCCTTCCCGTTCACCCAGGGCGGGTCCAACGCCAATATGTCCATCGCGACGCAGGTCATCATCTTCGCCGCCACGGCGATCGGCCTCAACATCGTGGTCGGCCTGGCGGGCCTGCTCGACCTCGGCTACATCGCCTTCCTCGGGGCGGGTGCCTACGTGGCGGCGACCATGTCGGAGTCGACCTTCGCGACGATCGGGTGGCACCCGCCGTTCCTCGTCGTGGTGCTGATCGGCGCCTGCTTCTCGGCCGTCCTCGGCCTGATCATCGGCTCGCCGACGCTGCGCGTGTCCGGTGACTACCTGGCGATCGTGACGCTGGCCTTCGGCGAGATCTTCCGCCTGGCCATGAACAACCTCGACGGCGCCCACGGGCCCAACATCACCCGGGGCCCCAACGGGATCCCCGCCATCCCCGACCTGGAGTTCTACGGCTTCAACTTCGGGGACACGCACAACCTGCTCGGCGTCGACATCCCCCGGTTCGCCAACTACTACTTCCTGCTGCTGCTGCTGCTCGGCCTGATCACCCTGGTGTTCAGCCGCCTCAACGACAGCCGCATCGGGCGTGGCTGGATCGCGATCCGCGAGGACGAGAAGGCTGCCGAGGCCATGGGCGTCAACGTGTTCGGGCTCAAGCTGCTGGCCTTCGCCGGCGGCGCCTTCCTCGCCGGCCTCGCCGGCACGGTCAAGGCCCACCACGACCAGTCCGTCACCCCGGACCAGTACCAGTTCCTGGAGTCCGCCTTCCTGCTCGCCGCCGTGGTCCTCGGCGGCATGGGCACCATCGGCGGCGTCCTGCTCGGCGCCGTGGTGCTCAAGCTGCTGCCCGAGAAGCTCCGGTTCTTCAGCGAGTACCGCCTCCTGATGTTCGGTCTCCTGCTCGTGCTGATGATGCGCTTCCGGCCCGAGGGCCTGGTCGCCAACAAGCGTCGTCAGCTGGAGTTCCACGAGGACGACGAAGAGCTGGCGGACGAGATCGAGCACGTCCACGTGGAGAAGGTGTCATGAGCACGCGAGTCGACGAGCGTCCGGGCGGCCAGCCCTCGGGCGCGCCCAGCCCCGGCGGGGCCGTCCTGCTGGAGGCCCGAGGCGTCACCATGCGCTTCGGTGGCCTCACGGCCGTCAACCAGGTCGACATGGTCGTCCACGAGGGCGAGATCATGGGTCTGATCGGCCCCAACGGCGCCGGCAAGACGACCTTCTTCAACTGCCTCACCGGGCTCTACAAGCCCACGGAGGGACGGGTCGCCCTGGCGGGCAAGGAGATCCCGCCCAGGCCCGGCCTGGTCGTCAAGGAGGGGATGGCCCGCACCTTCCAGAACATCCGTCTCTTCGGCAACATGACCGCCCTCGAGAACGTCATGGTGGGTCGCTTCTGCCGCACCTCGGCCGGCCCGCTCACCTCCATCGTGCGCGGCCCGAAGTACCGCCGCGAGGAGCGCGAGACGCGCGAGCGAGCCCAGGAGCTCCTGGAGTTCGTGGGGCTGGGGGGCTCGACCGAGCTGCTGGCCCGCAACCTGCCGTATGGCGACCAGCGCCGCCTCGAGATCGCCAGGGCCCTGGCCACGGACCCCAAGGTGGTGCTGCTCGACGAGCCGACGGCCGGCATGAACCCCCGCGAGACCGAGCAGGCCCAGGAGCTCATCTTCCGCATCCGCGACAACGGCATGGCGGTCGTGGTGATCGAGCACGACATGCGCTTCATCTTCACGCTCTGCGACCGGGTGCTGTGCCTGGTGCGGGGCGAGGCGCTGGTCGAGGGCGCACCCTCGGTCGTCCAGTCCGACCCCCGGGTCATCGAGGCCTACATCGGGAGCCCGGACGTCGACGAGTCGGACGAGGAGCTCGACGCCGAGATCGGCAGCGAGCTGCACACCCAGAGGGAGGAAGGCCGATGAGCATGCTCGAGGTCAAGGACCTGCGCGTCGCCTACGGCAAGATCGAGGCCGTCAAGGGCATCTCCTTCGATGTCGAGGAGGGCCAGGTCGTCTCGCTCATCGGCACCAACGGTGCCGGCAAGACCACCACCTTGCGGACCATCTCGGGACTCCTGCGGCCCGCGCGCGGCTCGATCACCTTCGAGGGCAAGCGGATCGACGACGTGCCTGCGCACAAGATCGTCACCCTTGGCCTCGCGCAGTCACCCGAGGGTCGGCGCATCTTTCCTCGCATGACGGTCGAGGAGAACCTCATGCTCGGCGCCTTCGCCCGCAAGGACGGCTCCTCGGCCGTCCGGCAGGACCTCGACGCGGCGTTCGAGCTGTTCCCGATCCTGCGCGAGCGTCGCTCGCAGCCGGCCGGGACCTTCTCCGGCGGTGAGCAGCAGATGTTGGCCATGGGTCGGGCCATGATGTCGCGTCCGCGCCTGATGCTGCTCGACGAGCCGTCGATGGGGCTGTCCCCGCTGATGATGAAGAAGATCATGTCGACGGTGCAGACCCTCAAGGCCCAGGGCACGACGATCCTGCTGGTCGAGCAGAACGCCAACGCGGCGCTCAAGATCTCCGACGTGGGCTATGTCCTCGAGGTCGGCAAGATCGTGCTGCGGGGCACGGGCCAGGAGCTGCTGTCCTCGGACGAGGTGCGCAAGGCCTACCTCGGCGAGGAGTGACCGCCCGGTCGCCCTGACCGGTGGGCCCCGACCTCGCACGGCGGGGTCGGGGCCCACCGTCGTCAGGTCATCCCTGCGCCGCCGCCTCCAGCGCCGCGACCCAGATGCGATCGACCTCCTCCTGGTCGTCGCACACGACCTGGAGGGAGACGCACTCGCTGAACGGGACTGAGGCCCGCCGTCGAGGCCGGCATACGGCCTGCCGTCGAGCTCGAACTCGACCACCATCACCGTCCCCGGCTCTCCCTTGTCGCCGTCCTCGGGGTAGGGGATGTCGGTGAGGATGCGTGAGTTGGGGGTGACGGAGGTCCACAGCCGTGCGGCCTCGACCGCGTCGCCGTCGAACCAGAAGACCGGGGTGACTCCCTGCGTGGTGGTGACCTCTCCTGACGTGCCCGGCCGTATGCCGGTGCGCCCACCCAGTCCGGGGCCCGGGCCGAGGCGCGCGGAACCGCCTCGGCCCGATGCGCCGGGGGCGCGGCACGCAGGTAGCGTGCCCCCATCTGGTCGTCCAGCCGAGGAGAAGCACATGCGCCCCATCGTCGTCACCGCGTTCATGTCCCTCGACGGGGTCATGGAAGCCCCCGGCGGCGAGCCCGGCCACCGCAGCAGCGGGTGGACCTTCAAGGACATCGCGTTCGACCCCGCCGCCTACGAGATCAAGGGTCGTGAGCAGGAGGAGGCCGGCGCCCTGCTGGTCGGGCGCAGGAGCTACGAGGCCTTCGCGCCGGTGTGGCCGAGCATGACCGAGGAGTTCCCCGGCTACAACGCCATGCCCCGCTACGTCGTCTCCACGACGCTCGCCGAGGCGGACCCGCGCTGGCCCGCCTCGATCCTGCGGTCCCTCGACGAGGTGGCCGCCCTGAGGGACTCCGACGGCGACCCGATCATCGTCCACGGCAGCGCGACCCTGGGGCACGGCCTCGCCGACGCCGGCCTGGTCGACCGCTACCACCTGCTGGTCTTTCCGGTCCTCCTCGGCGCCGGCAAGCGGTTGTTCAGCGACACCGACAAGGACAAGCAGCGCCTCGAGGTCCGCGAGTCCGAGACCTACGGCAACGGGATCACCAAGCTCGTCGCCGACGTCCTGCGCTGAGCCCGCTGCCGCCGGGCCACCGTCACCGCCGTCGCGGCCCTGGTCAGCCAGCAGCGCCAGGAGCGGGTGCTGTCGACGGGCGTCGTCGAGGGCGGGCGCCGGGCCGTGGGCCAGACGGCCGACGTGCTCGCCGGCTGATATCGCTCACCGCAGCGCAGCGGCATAGGACCTCACCCTCCGCAGCTCGGCGAGACGGGCCTCCCAGGTCACGCCGAGCCCGACCAGGACCCCGCCGCCGACCGCCAGCGGCAGCCACGGCGGCAGCAGGCTGACGACGGGAGCGCACAGGGCGAGGGCCAACGCCCCGGCCGCCGCGGCACCGACGTAGAGGTGGGCCGCGCGGCGGCGGGCCGCGCCGAGGGCCGTGAGTGCGACCGCCGCGACGATGCCCACGAGGGCGCGGACGGAGGTCGTGTCGTCGACCCCCATCATCGTGGTGGGGGCGAGCGCCACGGCCAGGGCCGGGACGGCCGCGTAGGAAGGGGTTCGCAGCGTCAGGGTCGCGGGCAGCGTCCAGGCGGCCAGGCAGGCCGCGGCCGTCAGGGTGTAGGCCTCCGGCACCGTGACGTCGGCCATGGCCAGGAGCAACCAGCAGGCCACGAGGAGCAGACCGGTCGCGACCATGCCGAGGGCCCGGCGTCGCCGCAGCAGGGACCATCCGGCGCACCCGGCCGCACCGACGAGCAGGACCGCCACCAGCCGCTCGGTGTGGCCGTGCGTCAGCAGCAGGGCGGCACCCCACCACACGCTCGCGGAGGGGTCAGGCCGGCGACGTCGCCCGTCGATGGCCCCACCCACCACGATGACGGCGGCGGCGACGGCCGCTCCGACGGCCGGGAGCCACCCGGCCGACAGCGCGACCATCGGCACCGAGGATCCGCCGGCACCGTTCCAGGCGCACCAGGGCACGACGAGAGTCGCGAGGACGGCGGTCTCGCCCTGGATCCCGAGGATCCGTCGCAGCTCTTGCCGCCCGGCGGGCCGGCGACCAGTCGCGTGCAGGAGCACCGTCAGGACCAACGCCGAGACCGGCCAGGTCCAGACCAGGGAGGACGGTTGCCGCACGGGGTGCGCGGCCTGCCACGCCCCGAGCGCCAGCCCGGGCACCACCCCGGACGCGGTGAGGAGCAGGCCCGGCGCGAGCGCGACGAGCGGCCGGACGTCGCCGGTCGCCCGCACCGCGACGGCACCGACGAGGCCCACGACGGCCACGAGCACCACGGAGGACCAGGCACCGTCCGCGACGGCCAGGTCGTCGGCGGCCACCAGCCACCACAGGGCGACCAGCGCGCCGGCCGCCGCGTCCAGCGCGAGCGCGACCCGCGACCAGGCCAGCGGCACGGCCGCTCGTGCCGCGGTGACCAGGACGGTGGCGAGCCAGGGCAGCGGCCAGCCGGCCAGCAGCCCGGTGCCCAGGGCGTGCTCGGCCCGTGCGGCGAGGACGGCCTGCTCGACCAGCACCACCGTCATCACGCCGAGGACCAGCGCGGCGGACCACACGGAGACCGGGGCCGCGCGGGTCACCCGCGGCCGACGCGCCAGGAGGTCGGCGAGCGCGGGGATCCCCAGGACGAGCACGACGGCCACCCAGGGACCATGGCGGTGCGCCTGCTCGACCAGGAGCAGACCGAGACCGCCCAGGCCGACGGCCCCCGCCGCGTCGGCGCTGCGCCACAGCACCCCGCGCCGCAGCCCCCGGTGCAGGCTCCCCCAGCCCACCGCGCAGAGGACGGCCAGACCGAGGGCGTGCACGACGCGCGGCTCCTCGGCGTGAGGCGCGGCAACGGCCAGGCCGATGAGGTGGAAGCCCGTCGCCAGCGCCCCCGCCGTCTCGGCGGAGCCCGGCAGCCCCCGACGGCGCAGGATCGGCGCGACCGCCAGGGCGCCCCCCGCGAGGCCCAGCATCACGACGAGACGGGCCTGCCACGGCAGGAGCATCCAGGTCACGAGGGCGAACACGCTGCCCGCTCCCAGCAGGCACAACGCGCCCACGAGGAGCAGGGTGCTGCGCACCGCCGAGTGACGCACGGGGTCTGCGGTCGGGGCGGCGGCGGGGGCCGTCCCCGCCACCGGCTCGGGCCCGGGCCCGGGCCCGAGCCGGTGATCGGCCCCCTGCGAGGCGGTCGGGTCAGGGTGGAGGGCGGTCGGGTCGGCGCGGAAGGCGGTCGGGTCGGCGACGAGGGCGTCCTTGGTGCGGTCCGCCTCGGACAGCAGCGTCGCGAGCCGACCGACCGTCGGGTGCGTCAGCCGCAGACGGCACTCGGGGCACCGGGTGACTGCGCTCGGGAGGTCGGCGCCGCAGACGGGGCACGACTGGGGGTCGAAGTACCTGGCCATGGCCCCATGCTGGCCAGCCCGCTCAGGGGGCGGCCAGAGTATCCCTACCCACGCGCCCGGTCACGGCGCGTGGGTGGAGCAGGGCAGGGCGCGGGATCAGGCCGAGCGCGATGCCGCCTTGCGCGGCGCAGCCTTCTTTGCGGTGGCCCTGCCCGTGGACGTCCCCTTGCCGGAGGTCGTCACCGCAGCCGCCTTGCCGGCGGACCTCGCGGCCTTCTTGGCCGCGCCCTTGGCGGGTCGCTCGACCGGCGCGGCCATAGAGACGTCGGACCGCTCGGTGGTCTTGGCCAGCACGGGTCGCAGGAACTGACCGGTGTAGGACCCCGAGACCTCGGCGACCTGCTCCGGCGTGCCCGTCGCGACGACCGTGCCGCCACGGTTGCCACCCTCCGGGCCCATGTCGACGATCCAGTCGGCGTTCTTGATGACATCGAGGTTGTGCTCGATCACCAGCACGGTGTTGCCCTTGTCGACCAGCCCCTGCAGCACCAGGAGGAGCTTGCGGATGTCCTCGAAGTGCAGGCCCGTGGTCGGCTCGTCGAGGACGTAGATGGTGCGGCCCGAGGAGCGCTTCTGCAGCTCCGCGGCCAGCTTGACGCGCTGCGCCTCCCCGCCGGACAGGGTCGTGGCGGGCTGTCCGAGGCGGACGTAGCCGAGGCCCACCTCGACGAGGGTCTTGAGGTGGCGCGAGATCGCGGGGACGGCCTCGAAGAAGGTGGCGGCCTCCTCGATGGGCATGTCCAGGACGTCGGCGATGGTCTTGCCCTTGTAGTGCACCTCGAGGGTCTCGCGGTTGTAGCGCGCCCCGTGGCACACCTCGCAGGGGACGTAGACGTCCGGGAGGAAGTTCATCTCGATCTTGATGGTGCCGTCGCCGTTGCAATTGTCGCAGCGACCACCCTTGACGTTGAACGAGAACCGTCCCGGCTGGTAGCCGCGGACCTTGGCCTCCGTGGTCTGCGCGAAGAGCTTGCGCATGTGGTCGAACACCCCGGTGTAGGTCGCCGGGTTGGACCGCGGCGTACGGCCGATCGGCGACTGGTCCACGTGCACGACCTTGTCGAGGTGCTCCAGCCCGGTGACGGTGCGGTGGCGTCCCGGCACCTGCCGGGCACCGTTGAGCTTGTTGGCGAGGACGGTGTAGAGGATGTCGTTGACCAGCGTGGACTTGCCGGAGCCGGACACCCCGGTCACGGCGACGAGGTTGCCGAGGGGGAAGGACACGTCCACCCCGTGCAGGTTGTGCTCCTTGGCGCCCACGACCGTCACCTCGCGGCCAGGCTCCTGCGGGCGGCGGACCGCGGGCATGGGGATCTCCCGCCGTCCCGACAGGTAGCGCCCCGTGAGGGACTCGTCGTTGGCGAGCAGGTCGTCCACCGACCCGCTGTGGACCACATGGCCGCCGTGCTCGCCGGCGCCGGGGCCGATGTCGACGACCCAGTCCGCGGTGGCGATGGTGTCCTCGTCGTGCTCGACGACGATGAGCGTGTTGCCGAGGTCCCGCAGCCGGGTCAGCGTCTCGATCAACCGGTGGTTGTCTCGCTGGTGCAGGCCGATGGATGGCTCGTCGAGGACGTAGAGCACGCCGACGAGGCCCGACCCGATCTGCGTGGCGAGGCGGATGCGCTGCGCCTCGCCACCGGACAGGGTGCCGGCGGGGCGGTCCAGCGAGAGGTAGTCGAGGCCGACGTCGAGCAGGAAGCCGAGCCGCGCGTGGATCTCCTTGATCACCCGCTCCGCGATCTGCTGCTCGCGGGCCGAGAGCTCCACGTCGCGCAGGAAGGCCGCGCACTCGTCGATGGGCAGGGCGCAGACCTCGGCGATCGACCGGCCCCCGAGCAGGATCGACAGGATCTCCGGCTTGAGGCGGGCCCCGTTGCAGGCCGGGCAGGGGATCTCGCGCATGTAGCCCTCGTAGCGCTCGCGCGACCACTCGGACTCCGTCTCGGCATGCCGCCGCCGGACGAAGGGCACCACGCCCTCGAAGCCGGTGGTGTAGGAACGGTCGCGGCCGTAGCGGTTGCGGTACTTGACGTGGACCTTGTAGTCCTGCCCGTGCAGCAGCGCCTCCCTGGCCCGCTCGGGCAGCGAGCGCCAGGGCACGTCCAGGCTGAACGACAGGTCCTTGGCCAGCGCGTCGATGACCCGCAGGAAGTAGTCCTGGGCCCCCGATCCCTGGGCCCAGGGCGCGATGGCGCCCTGGCGGATGCTCAGCTCGTCGTCCGGGACCAGCAGGTCCGGGTCGACCTCCAGCTCGGTGCCCAGACCGGTGCACTTGGGGCACGCGCCGAACGGCGAGTTGAACGAGAAGGACCGCGGCTCCACCTCGTCGATGGACAGGGGATGGTTGTTGGGGCAGGCCATCTTTTCGGAGAACCGCCGCTGCTGCGGGAGGGCCTGCCCGTCGTCGTCGACGTCGCCGTCCTTGACGTCGACGAAGTCCACGACCAGGATCCCGCCGGTGAGGCGCAGGGCGGTCTCGACCGAGTCCGTGAGCCTGCGCTTGCTGGTGGCGTCGTCCCCCTTGGCCACCAACCGGTCCACCACCACCTCGATGGTGTGCTTGCGCTGCTTCTCCAGCGTTGGCGGCTCGGTCAGCGACACCGTCTGCCCGTCGACCCTGGCCCGGGAGAAGCCCTTGGTCTGCAGCTCGGCGAACAGGTCCACGAACTCGCCCTTGCGGCCCTGCACCACCGGAGCCAGCACCTGGAATCGGGTGCGCTCCGGCAGCGCGAGCAGCTGGTCGACGATCTGCTGAGGGGTCTGCCGGCCGACCGGCTCGCCGCACACGGGGCAGTGCGGGTGCCCGGCCCGGGCGAAGAGCAGCCGGAGGTAGTCGTACACCTCGGTGATCGTGCCCACCGTCGAGCGAGGGTTGCGGTTGGTCGACTTCTGGTCGATCGAGACCGCCGGGGACAGCCCCTCGATGAAGTCGACGTCAGGCTTGTCCATCTGACCGAGGAACTGACGGGCGTAGGCGGACAGGCTCTCGACGTAGCGACGCTGGCCCTCGGCGAAGATCGTGTCGAACGCCAGCGACGACTTGCCGGAGCCCGACAGCCCGGTGAAGACCACCAGGGAGTCGCGGGGCAGGTCGACGGAGACGTTGCGGAGGTTGTGCTCGCGTGCTCCACGGACGATCAGACGGTCGTGGGCGCGGCGAGGGGCGACAGAAGCATCAGGCACGACCGCCATGCTAGGTGCCACCACCGACATACCCCTCCCTGACGCCTCGGCGCCTCGTCGCGGCGTCCGGGGGACGCTCGCACGCTGGCGGGCAGCTCTCCCCCGGCTCGTCTAGTCTTGTCCGTATGACGGACGCACGGGCCCAGCAGCACGCCGCCGACCTCGCGCTGCTCCGGGTGGAGTCGGCGCGCGTGATCGCCACCGTCGAGGCGCTGGGCGCGGACGGCATACGGCACCCGTCGATGTGCGAGGGCTGGACCAGGGCCCACGCGATCAGCCACCTCAGCGGCAACGCCCGGGCGATGCTCAACCTCGTGGCCACCGTCGAGGGCGACCCCACCCCGATGTATCCCTCGCGCGAGGAGCGGGACACCGACATCGAGCGCGGGGCCGCCGCGACCTACGAGACGCTGCTGGCCGAGCTGCGCGACACCTCGCAGCAGATCGTCGACGCCCTCGCGGCCATGCCCGAGTCGGCGATGTCCCGGACCGCGCAGGCTGGCAACGACCCCGCCGCCATGACCGCGCTGACCGGCGCCGACCTGCCCGGCCACCGGCTGCGAGAGGTGGTGTGGCACCACGTCGACCTCGACGCGGGCTACACCTTCGCGAACGCCCCGGCCAAGGCCGTCCGCCGGTGGTTCGACGAGGCCGTCGACGACCTCCGCAGCGACCCGCGGTGCCCGCCCATGACGCTGCGCACCGACGAGCGCGACGTCGTCGCCATCGGCGACGGCCGGCCCACCGTCAGCGGTCCCCGGGCGGGGCTGCTCCTGTGGCTGGTCCGGGGCCGACCCGACCAGGTCACCGCCCCCTCCCCCGACCAGCTCCCCCACCTCTCCCCCGACCAGCAGGAGGACCTTTCGTGACCCACACCGACTACACCGGCGACGTCGCCCCCGGCGGCCCCAGCGACGTGCGGGAGCTGCCGCACCTGACCATCCGCAAGACCGCGGTGTCGTCCATGCACAACAACGTGTACCTGCTCACCGACCGGGCCACCGGCCACCAGCTGCTCGTCGATGCCGCCGACGACGTCGGGCGCATCACCGCCCTCGTCGCCGAGGGCACGGGCCGGCTCGACCTGGTCGTCACGACCCACCAGCACTGGGACCACACGCGGGCGCTCAAGGACGTCGTCGAGGACACCGGGGTCGAGACCGCCGCCTCCGCGGCGGACGGCCGGGCCCTGCCGGTCCGGCCCGACCGCGAGCTCGCGCACGGCGACACGATCACCCTGGGCGAGAGCACCCTGAGGGTGATCGAGCTCCGCGGCCACACCCCCGGAGGGATCGCCCTCGCCTATGACGACCCCGAGGGCGACTCGCACCTGTTCACCGGCGACAGCCTGTTCCCCGGCGGCGTCGGCAACACCAAGAACCCCGGCCAGTCCTTCGACCAGCTCATCGACGACGTCGAGACGCGCATCTTCGGGGAGTACGACGACGCGGACTGGGTCTACCCCGGCCACGGGGGCGACACGACGCTCGGCGCGGAGCGCCCCAACCTCGACGAGTGGCGCGCCCGCGGCTGGTGACCCGCGTGGCCGCACCCCGCGGTGGGGCCCGGCCCGCGCAGCCGTTAGATTTGGCGCCGTCCTCGGTGTTCGACGGAGAATCTCTCAAGGAAGTGTCCTCATGCGCGCGCTCGTCAAGCCCCACGCCGGCCCTGGTCTCGAGCTGAGAGAGGTCCCGGAGCCGCACGTCGGCCGCGGCGAGGTCAAGATCAAGGTGATGCGGGCGGGGCTCTGCGGCACCGACCTGCACCTGGAGCAGTGGGACGAGTGGGCGGCCTCCATGGTGCGTCCGCCCATGACGCTCGGCCACGAGTTCTACGGCGAGATCGTCGACATCGCCGACGACGTCGTCACCGCCCACGGGTCCGGCAACCTGCAGGTCGGTCAGCGCTGCGCGGTCGAGGGGCACGTCGTGTGCGGCATGTGCCGCAACTGCCGAGCCGGCCGCCGGCACATGTGCCTCCACACCAGCAGCATCGGCATCAACCGGGACGGCGCCTTCGCCGACCACGTGGTCGTCCCCGCGACCAACGTCTGGGTGCAGCCCGACGACATCGACCCAGAGCTGGGGGCACTGTTCGACCCCTTCGGCAACGCCACGCACACCGCGCTGCAGTTCCCCATGGTCGGGGAGGACGTCCTGATCACCGGCGCCGGTCCCATCGGGGTCATGGCCGCCGCGATCGCACGGCACGCCGGCGCGCGCCACGTCGTGGTGACGGACCTCAGCGACTTCCGGCTCGAGCTGGCGTCCGGCGCCGGGGCGACGCGCGTGGTCAACGTGGGTCGCGAGTCCCTCGCCGACGTGCAGCGCGAGCTCGGCATGACCGAGGGCTTCGACCTCGGCCTGGAGATGTCGGGCGCGCCGGCGGCGATGAAGGCCATGATCGACAACTGCAACTTCGGCGCCAAGATCTCGATGCTGGGCCTGCCCACGGAGGGCTTCCCCGTCGACTGGGGCACCGTCATCACGCACATGCTCACGATCAAGGGCATCTACGGGCGCGAGATGTTCGAGACGTGGTACCACATGACCTTCATGCTGCAGACCAGCGCTGCCCTGCGCGACGCCGTGCGGTCGGTCATCACCCACCGGGTCGGGCTGGAGCAGTGGCCCGACGCCTGGGCGACGGCGCGCTCCGGCGAGTGCGGCAAGGTCGTCCTCGAGATCGCCGACTGACCGCGACACCTAGGAGATTCGATGTACGGCACGATCAAGGACGAGCTCGCCAGCACCCTGCAGGAGATCAAGGACGCGGGGCTGTGGAAGTCCGAGCGGCAGCTCACCAGCCCCCAGTCGGCGCACGTCACCACGAGCCGGGCGCAGGCCCTCAACTTCTGCGCCAACAACTACCTCGGCCTCGCGGACCACCCCGAGGTGGAGCGCGCCGCCGCGGAGGCGCTGCGCGAGTGGGGCTTCGGCATGGCGAGCGTCCGCTTCATCTGCGGAACCCAGAGCCAGCACAAGGCCCTGGAGGGCGCGCTGTCGGACTTCCTGGGGACGGATGACACGATCCTCTACAGCTCCTGCTTCGACGCCAACGGCGGGGTCTTCGAGGTGCTCTTCGGCGCCGAGGACGCGATCATCAGCGACGAGCTCAACCACGCCTCCCTCATCGACGGCATCCGGCTCTCCAAGGCGATGCGGTTCCGGTACAAGAACGCCGACATGACCGACCTGCGGGCCCAGCTCGCGGCGGCGCACGAGCGGGGCGCCCGCCGCGTCGTCGTCGTCACCGACGGGGTCTTCTCGATGGATGGCTACCTCGCGCCGCTGCCCCAGATCTGCGATCTGGCCGAGGAGTTCGGCGCGATGGTCATGGTCGACGACTCGCACGCGGTCGGCTTCGTCGGGGACGGCGGCCGCGGCACCCCGGAGCACTTCGGCGTCATGGACCGGGTCGACATCCTGTCGGGCACGCTCGGCAAGGCCCTCGGCGGCGCCTCGGGCGGCTACATCAGTGCCCACCAGGAGATCGTGGACCTGCTGCGCCAGCGCTCGCGCCCCTACCTCTTCTCCAACGCGGTGGCCCCCTCGGTGGTCGCCGGGTCGCTCAAGGCCCTGGAGATCGCGCGCGGCTCGGCCGAGCCCCGCGAGGTGCTGCGCCGCAACGCCGAGCTCTTCCGTCGGCTGATGACGGAGGCGGGCTTCGAGCTCCTGCCAGGCGAGCATGCCATCATCCCCGTGATGTTCCCCGGCGAGGACGGCGCCCGCCCCGCGGGTCAGGTGGCCGACGCGATGCTCGAGCGCGGCGTCTACGTGATCCCGTTCAGCTACCCCGTCGTGCCGCAGGGGCGCGCTCGCATCCGGGTCCAGCTCTCCGCGGCGCACTCCGAGGACGACGTCCGGGCGTGCGTCGGGGCCTTCGTGGCGGCCAGGGACGAGGTGGGTGCGGCCCGGCACTAGCCGCCGACCCGCTCCTGCGGCCCGCCCGGGGCCAGGCAGCCGAGCACGGCCTCGCCCACCGCGGCGAGCGCCGGCAGGACGCTGACCGAGTAGTCCTGACCGTGCCGGTCGTCATACATCCCGGTCGCCGTCACCGCCACGGCAGCCCAGGCGCCACCGGTCTCGATCAGCGCCACGTCGTGCCGGATCCCCGGCAGGTCACCCGGCTTGGAGCCGCGCACCACGTCGTCGGGCAGCAGCGCCGTCACGCCGTACGCGTGCTGCTGCTCGGACAGCAGGGCCAGCGCGAGCGCCGTCTGCTGAGCACCGAGGGCCTGGCCCGCCCGCAGCACGGCGAGCAGCCCGGCCTGGTCGGCGGCCGTGGTGGTGTTGTCGCGGCCCTGGCTCGCCGACCGGCTGTCCATCAGGTCTCGCCGCACGTGGGTGTGCCGCAGGCCGAGCTCCAGACCGCAGCGGGTGACCCGGTCGTGCCCCAGCAGCCGCAGCAGCAGGTTGGCCGCGTCGTTGTCCGACAGCGTCACCATCAGGCGCAGCAGCTCCACGACGGACAGCTCGACCACCGAAGGCAGCAGGCTGAGCGCTCCCGCGCCGCCGACGCGGTCGTCGGGGATCCGAAGGGTCTGGTCCAGGCTCAGCCGCCCCGCCTCCACCTCACGCAACGTCGCCACCAGCACGAGCACCTTGACCAGGCTCGCGGCCGGCACCCCCCTGTTGGAGTCCCACCCGGCGAGGACGCCCTCGGGCCCGACCACCTGGATGCTCAGCCTCCCGGGGGCATGCCGGACGATGTCCTTGAGGTCACGCTGGAGGACCTGGCTCGCGTCGATCGGCTGCATGCAGGCAGTATGACGCGGGTGAGCGCCCACCACCTCGTCCGTCCCCGCGCGATCCGCGAGCACCTCGGCACGGCATACGTCGAGGACAGGCTCGAGGACCTCGGACGCCTGGGTCGGACCGGATGACGGCCCACACCCGTCGCAGCACCCCGCTGCTGCTCGTGCTCGCGGCCATCGTGTCCGTCCAGCTGGGCGGCGCCCTGGCCGCCCTGCTGGTCCCGCTGATCGGGCCCACCGCCACCGTGGCCCTGCGGCTTGGGCTCGCCGTCCTGGTCCTGCTGGTGGTCGCGCGCCCCCGGGTCCGCGGGCACAGCCCCCAGGCGTGGTGGGCCGTCGTCGCCTTCGGCGTCAGCCTGGCCCTGATGAACTCCACCTTCTACGCGTCCCTCGCGCGCCTGCCCATCGGGGTCGCGGTCACCATCGAGTTCGTCGGCCCGCTGACGCTCTCGGCGGTCCTGTCCCGACGCGGGACTGACGCGCTGGCCGTCCTGGCCGCACTCGGAGGGATCGCCCTGATCTCCGGCGCCCTGACGGTGCCGTGGGCCGAGCTCGACCACGTGGGGATCGCGTTCGCCGCGTCCGCCGGCGCCTTCTGGGCGGCCTACATCGTGTGCAGCCAGCAGGTCGGGCGGCACTTCGCCCGGCTGGAGGGGCTCACCCTCGCCATGGTGGTGGCGGCGGTGCTGGTCATCCCCGTGGGCGCCGCCACCGTGGACGGCGATCGCCTGACGACCGCCGTCGTGGCCGGCGGCCTCGGCATCGCGCTCCTGTCCAGCGTGATCCCGTACTCCTTCGAGCTGCTTGCGCTGCGGCACCTCGACGCCCGGGTGTTCGGGGTGCTGCTGTCGCTCGAGCCCGCGACCGCGGCCCTGGCGGGTTTCCTCGTGCTGCACCAGACTCTCGACGGGCTGCAGCTGATCGGCATGACCCTGGTGGTCGTGGCGAGCGCCATCGTCATGGGCACGAGCAGACCCCGGGCCGCCGACATCGGCTGACCCGGGGTCCAGAGCCCGGTCGCGGCCGTGGTGCTCACGGCCGAATGACGCCCGTCAGTGCTCCAGGCCCGCCCGCTCGTCCTTCTTGGACTTCCACAGGCTGGCGATCGTCGTGACGCCGAGGATCAGCACGATGGCGCCCAGGGACACGGCGATCGGGATCTCCGGAGCCCACTCGATGTGGTGGCCGCCGTTGATGAACGGCAGGGTGTTCTCGTGCATGGCGTGGAGGATGAGCTTGACCCCGATGAACGCCAGCAGGACCGCCAGTCCGAGACCCAGGTAGACGAGCCGCTTCAGCAGGCCGCCGATGAGGAAGTACAGCTGCCGCAGACCCATCAGCGCGAAGATGTTGGCCATCAGCACCAGGAAGGGCTCCTTGGTGAGCCCGAAGATGGCGGGGATCGAGTCGAGCGCGAAGAGCAGGTCCGTGGTGCCCAGCGCCAGGATCACCAGGAACATGGGCGTGATCACCCGCTTGCCGTCCACCTGGGCGAACATCTTGGGGCCGTGCCACTGGTCGGTGGCCGGGAACCGCCGGGTGACCCACTTCGTGAAGGCGTTCTCCTCGTACTCGTCGTCGTCGCTCTCGCCCTCGAACGCCAGCTTGACCGCCGTGTAGATGAGGAACGCGCCGAACAGGTAGAAGATCCAGGCGAACTGGTTGATGAGGGTGGCGCCCACCGCGATGAAGATGCCGCGCAGCACCAGCGCGATCATGATGCCCACCATCAGAGCGGTCTGCTGGAGCTTCTCCGGGACCGCGAACTTGCTCATGATGATCAAGAAGATGAACAGGTTGTCGATCGACAGGGAGTACTCCGTCAGCCAGCCGGCAAAGAACTGCAGGCCGTAGTCGTAGCCGGCGAAGTACCACACCCCGATGCCGAACAGGACGGCCGACCCGACGAAGAAGGCCAGGTGGCGCAGGCACTCCCTCATCGTGGGGGTGTGCGGGTTGCGCATCATGTGGATGACGTCGAAGACCAGGAAGAGGACGGTGACGCCGACGGAGGCGATCCAGACCCAGGTGGGGATGTTCACGGTTGGACGAGGCCTTTCGGTGGGAGGGGGAGGCCATGCGTCGGAGGTCTCTCCCGCCCGAGGCGGACCGGTGCCCCGGGCACCTGGGACAGGGTCGTCCGTCCAGGTCCGTGCTGACGAGGCCACCGCGTTGGGGATACTCCCCTCCGTGGTCGATCGCGTGATTGTTTCACAGTCGCGGGACTTCCCCGTGCCGTGCCCGCTCAGGCCGGGCGTCTGCTCCTCGGCAGGCCCGACACGACGCGGTCGTAGGACTCCTCCATCGCCTCGCGGATCTCGTCGGCGGGGATCCGGCCCCCCACGCGCAGGACGTTCCACCCGTGCCGGCCGATGTAGGCCGAGACCGAGGCGTCCTGCGGGTAGCGCCGGATCCACTCGTCGGCCTCGTCGCGCCAGGCGCCGGGCTTGGCCAGGCAGCAGCCGAGCAGGTCGGGGGTGGCCTCCACGCCCTCGCCCCGGGGATCCGGGGTCACCGCGTGGCCTCCGTCATCTGGCGGAGCTCCTTCTTGAGGTCGCCGAGCTCGTCGCGCAACCGGGCCGCGAGCTCGAAGTGCAGCTCGGCGGCCGCCTGGTGCATCTGCTGGGTGATCTCCTGGATGAGCTCGGCCAGCTCGGCCGCGGGCATCGACCGGGCCTGCTGCATCAGCGCGCCCTTGTCGCCGGTCGCGGCGCCCGCGACGGCGCCTCGCCCCTTGCCCTTGGCCCGCGACTGACCGCGTCCGCTGCCGAGGAGCGCCTCGGTGTCGGCCTCCTCCTTGGCGATGAGGTCCGTGATGTCGGCGATCCGCTTGCGCAACGGCTGCGGGTCGATGCCGTGCTCACGGTTGTAGGCGATCTGCTTGTCCCGGCGCCGGTTGGTCTCGCCGATCGCCTCCTCCATGGACGGGGTGATCGAGTCGGCATACATGTGGACCTGGCCCGACACGTTGCGGGCCGCGCGACCGATGGTCTGGATGAGGGAGCGGGCCGACCGCAGGAAGCCCTCCTTGTCGGCGTCCAGGATGCTGACGAGCGAGACCTCGGGCAGGTCGAGGCCCTCGCGGAGCAGGTTGATGCCCACGAGGACGTCGTACTCCCCCATCCGCAGCTCCCGCAGCAGCTCCACGCGGCGCAGGGTGTCGACCTCGGAGTGCAGGTAGCGGACCCGGACCCCCTTTTCGAGCAGGTAGTCGGTGAGGTCCTCCGCCATCTTCTTGGTGAGGGTGGTGACCAGGACGCGCTCGTCCCTGGCCGTCCTCTCGCGGATCTCGTGCAGCAGGTCGTCGATCTGGCCCTTGGTGGGCTTGAGGACGATCTCGGGGTCGACCAGGCCGGTGGGGCGGATGATCTGCTCCACCGTGCCCTCGCCCTTGGCCAGCTCGTAGGGACCGGGGGTGGCCGAGAGGTAGACGGTCTGCCCGATCCGCTCGAGGAACTCCTCCCACTTGAGCGGCCGGTTGTCCATCGCGCTGGGGAGCCGGAAGCCGTGGTCGACGAGCTGGCGCTTGCGGGACATGTCGCCCTCGAACATCGCGCCGATCTGCGGCACCGTCACGTGCGACTCGTCGATCACGAGGAGGAAGTCCTCGGGGAAGTAGTCAAGCAGCGTGTTGGGGGGGGACCCCGGGGAGCGCCCGTCGATGTGCATCGAGTAGTTCTCGATGCCCGAGCAGGAACCCACCTGGCGCATCATCTCGATGTCGTAGGTGGTCCGCATCCGCAGGCGTTGGGCCTCCAGCAGCTTGCCCTGCTGCTCGAACGTCGCCAGCTGCGCCTCGAGCTCGCGCTCGATCCCGCTGATGGCGCGCTCCATGCGCTCCTCGCCAGCCACGTAGTGCGTCGCCGGGAAGACGTACATCTCCTCCTCCTCACGGACGACCTCCCCGGTGAGGGGGTGCAGGGTGTAGAGGCGCTCGACCTCGTCGCCGAAGAACTCGATGCGGATGGCGAGCTCTTCGTACTGAGGGATGATCTCGACCGTGTCCCCCCGCACGCGGAAGGTTCCCCGGGTGAAGGACAGGTCGTTGCGGGCGTACTGCATGGTCACGAAGCGGCGCAGCAGCTCGTCGCGCTCGATCTCCTGACCCACCTTGAGGCGGACCATGCGGTCGACGTACTCCTGCGGGGTGCCGAGGCCGTAGATGCACGACACGGACGCGACGACCACCGTGTCGCGCCGGGTCAGCAGCGAGTTGGTGGCGCTGTGCCGGAGCCGCTCGACCTCGTCGTTGATCGACGAGTCCTTCTCGATGTACGTGTCCGTCTGGGCGATGTAGGCCTCGGGCTGGTAGTAGTCGTAGTAGCTCACGAAGTACTCGACCGCGTTGTTCGGCAGCAGCTCGCGGAACTCGTTGGCCAGCTGGGCCGCCAGGGTCTTGTTGGGCGCCATCACCAGCGTCGGGCGCTGCACCTGCTCGATGAGCCAGGCGGTCGTCGCCGACTTGCCGGTCCCCGTGGCACCCAGCAGGACCACGTCCTGCTCCCCCGCCTTGATGCGGCGGGTCAGCTCCGCGATCGCACTCGGCTGGTCGCCGGACGGTGAGAACTCGGAGACCACGTGGAAGGGGGCCACGCTCCGCTGCAGGTCGGTCGTCGGTCGCATGACGTCAGCCTAGAGCGCGGGTCTGACAGACCCCGTGTCTACAGGTGCCCGGAGGCGGCTAGGAGTGCCACCCCGTCCGGCGGGCCCACGCCTGCATGCGCGGCCAGATGTGGTTGAACCACGGCTCCTTCGCCTCGGCGTACTCCGACGTCGTGGCACAGGTGCCCGCCAGCCGGTGCTTCTCGGTCAGGTAGTCCGCGCGCGCCTGCGCGTCGGACCGCAACCAGTCGCGGTAGAGCAGGGCGTACTGCCAGCCCGCCCCCTCCGTCTCGCGCACGTGGACGTGCACGACCCGGCCCGGGTCGCAGGACCCGTGGAACCGCTTGACCCACAGCGACGGGTCGGGCAGCTCGTCCTTGACGTTGTCCATCGTGTTGTCCTTGGACCGCGGGAACCCCAGGTCCTCCAGGGTGCGGACGAACTCCGGGTCGTCGGCGTCGTGCAGGTCGGGCACCCCGATCTGCAGGTCGATGACGTCCTTGCCCGCCAGGCCGGGCACCGCGGTCGAGCCGATGTGCTCGATCTCCGGGGCCCGCGCCCCCATCGCCGCGCTGATCCGGGCGATCAGCCGGTCCGCCTGCTGGGGCCACGTCTCGTCGTACTCCACGAGGGTGGGCACGTCCGGGCGACGCGCCCGCGTGCGGGTGCGCACGTTGTCGGCATACGGCCGCAGTCGCTCCTGCCACACCCGGTCGACCTGGGTGACCAGGTCCGCGACGGACCCGTTGTTGTCGATCAGCACGTCGGCGGCAGCGCGGCGCTGCTCGTCGGTGGCCTGGTGCTCCATCCGGGCCCGCGCGTCGTGCCCGCTGAGGCCCCGCCCCTCCAGGCGCCGCAGGCGTGACTCGTGGTCGGCCTCGACCACCACCACGAGGTGATAGGCCGGACCCATGTGCTTCTCGACCAGCAGGGGCACGTCGTGCACGACGATGGCGTCCTCGCCGGCCTCGGCCATGAGCTGCCCGGTGCGGTGCGCGATCAGCGGGTGCGTGATCGCCTCGAGGTCGCGCCGGGCCCGCTCGTCGGCGAAGACGATGCCGCCCAGGGCCCCGCGGTCGAGCGCACCGTCCGGACCCACGACGCCGTCACCGAACCTCTCACGGACGGCCCGCAGCCCCTGCGACCCGGGCGAGACGACCTCGCGAGCCAGCTGGTCGGCATCGACCACCACCGCGCCCAGCTCGCCGAGGCGCTGCGACACCGTCGACTTCCCAGAGCCGATACCACCTGTCAGACCGATGCGAACCATGCACAGAGGCTACTCGCGCCCGGGCGCCGACACCCGCCGGGGGGCGCCGTGATCCTCGGCGGCGGGGACGCCACGCGCACGACGACGGCCCCGCCCACCTGGGGTGGACGGGGCCGTCGGCCGGGACCGGGCGAGGTGCGCCTGGTCTGGTGGCTCAGTTGGAGCCGGTGAGCTTCTCGCGCAGAGCGGCCAGCGCCTCGTCGGAGGCGAGGGTGCCCTCGCTCGAGGAGGACGACGACACGGACGACGCGGACGTGCTCTCGGAGCCGGAGCCGCCCGAGGAGTAGGACGTCGGGGCCTCCGGGTTGGCGGCAGCCTCGGCGTCGGCCCTGGCGGCCTCCTCGACCTGGGTCTTGTGCGCCTCCCACAGCGAGTGGGCCTCGGCGTACTGCTTCTCCCACTTCTCGCGCTGGGTCTCGAAGCCCTCGAGCCACTCGTTGGTCTCGGGGTCGAAGCCCTCGGGGTACTTGTAGTTGCCCTGCTCGTCGTACTCGGCGGCCATGCCGTACTGCGTCGGGTCGAACTCGTCGGAGACGACGGACGCGTCGTTGGCCTGCTTGAGCGACAGCGAGATGCGGCGACGCTCGAGGTCGATGTCGATGACGCGGACGAAGATGTCGTCGCCCACGTTGACGACCTGCTCCGGCAGCTCCACGTGGCGCTCGGCCAGCTCGGAGATGTGGACCAGACCCTCGATGCCCTCCTCGACGCGCACGAACGCACCGAACGGGACGAGCTTGGTGACCTTGCCCGGCACGACCTGGCCGATGGCGTGGGTGCGGGCGAAGTGCTGCCACGGGTCCTCCTGGGTCGCCTTCAGCGACAGGGAGACACGCTCGCGGTCCATGTCCACGTCGAGCACCTCGACGGTGACCTCCTGGCCCACCTCGACGACCTCGGACGGGTGGTCGATGTGCTTCCAGGACAGCTCGGAGACGTGGACGAGACCGTCGACGCCGCCCAGGTCCACGAAGGCACCGAAGTTGACGATGGAGGAGACGACACCGGAGCGGACCTGGCCCTTGCCGAGCTCCTTGAGGAAGGTGGTGCGGACCTCGGACTGGGTCTGCTCCAACCACGCGCGACGCGACAGGACCACGTTGTTGCGGTTCTTGTCGAGCTCGATGATCTTGGCCTCGATCTCCTTGCCGACGTACGGCTGGAGGTCGCGGACGCGACGCATCTCGACCAGGGAGGCGGGCAGGAAGCCGCGCAGCCCGATGTCGAGGATGAGGCCGCCCTTGACGACCTCGATGACGGTGCCGGTGACGACGCCGTCCTCCTCCTTGACCTTCTCGACCGTGCCCCAGGCGCGCTCGTACTGGGCGCGCTTCTTGGACAGGATCAGACGACCCTCCTTGTCCTCCTTCTGGAGGACCAGGGCCTCGACCTCGTCGCCCACGGAAACGACCTCGGACGGGTCGACGTCGTGCTTGATCGAGAGCTCACGGCTCGGGATGACACCCTCGGTCTTGTAACCGATGTCGAGCAGGACCTCGTCCCGGTCGACCTTGACGATGACACCGTCGACGATGTCTCCGTCGTTGAAGTACTTGATCGTCTCGTCGATCGCGGCGAGGAAGTCCTCCTCAGATCCGATGTCGTTGATCGCGACCTGAGGGGCGGTCTTTTCGACCGGGCTGGCAGTCATGTAGTAGGAACTCCGATGGTGGACAGATTGAATAGGTGGGATCGTGCACGTGCCCCGGGCCGCCGGCTTTCGCGCGCGGTCACGCACGAGACACCCGCCTATCCTAACGGTCCTGTCACGCACCGGTCAAAGCAGGAGGCAGTATGACGAGCGCCCACCGCGGTCGCTTCGCCGGCGTCAGCCGGCGCGACGCCGACCAGGGCGAGTCGGCCCGCGCCAACAAGGGCTGGTGGGACGCCGAGGCGGGCGACTACTACGCCGAGCACGGGGCCTTCCTCGGTGACTCAGACCTGGTTTGGGGCCCGGAGGGCCTGCGCGAGCACGACGCCCGGACCCTCGGCCCGGCCGACCGACTCGTCGGGCTCCGCGTCCTCGAGATCGGCGGGGGCGCGGCCCAGGGGGGCCGGTGGCTGGCGGACCAGGGGGCGGTCGTCGTGTCCACCGACCTGTCCACGGGGATGCTCGCGCAGGCGCGCAGCATCGACGCGCGGCGGGCGGACGGCATACGGGCGGGGCAGCCTCCGGTGGCGCCGCTCCCCCTGCTGGCGTGCGACGCCGCCGCGCTGCCGTTCGCGGACGCGAGCTTCGACCTGGTGCTGACCGCCTACGGGGCGGTGCCCTTCGTCGCCGACTCGGCCGCGGTCATGCGGGAGGCGGCGCGTGTGCTGCGCCCGGGCGGCAGGTTCACCTTCTCCACCACGCACCCGATCCGCTGGGCCTTCCCCGACGTCCCGGGAGAGGCCGGGCTGACCGCGTCGAGCTCCTACTTCGACCGCTCCCCCTACGTCGAGGAGGACGACGTCGGCAACGCCCTCTACGTCGAGCACCACCGCACCCTCGGCGACCGGGTGCGGGAGATCACCGCCGCCGGTCTGCGCCTCGTGGACCTGGTCGAGCCCGAGTGGCCGGCGGGGCACGAGCAGGTGTGGGGCGGCTGGAGCCCGCTGCGGGGACGACTCATCCCCGGCACCGCGATCTACGTCTGCGAGCGCTGAGCGAGGGATCGCCCTGGCCGGCGACCGCCGCGGGACGCGACATCCGCGCCCCCTCGACGGGGAGGCCGCCGCCCCGCCCGCACCCCCTCCCGGCCGGGCGACCCCGGCCGGGAGGGGGTGGAGGCGGTCCGACATACTCGCCGTCGTGGACACAAAGCCGTTTCCCTCAGACATCGAGATCGCGCGATCCGCTGATCTCGCCCCCATCCCCGAGGTCGCCGCCACCGTCGGCATCGACGCCTCGCACCTGATCCCCTACGGCCCGCACGTGGCCAAGGTCGAGCTCGACGTCATCGACGAGATGCGGGACCTGCCCGACGCGAAGTACGTCGTCATCACCGCCATCACCCCCACGCCGCTCGGCGAGGGCAAGACCACGACCGCGGTCGGGCTCGCCCAGGGCCTGGCGCGCGTCGGCCGCAAGCCGGTGCTGGCGCTGCGCCAGCCGTCGCTCGGCCCCGTCTTCGGCGTCAAGGGCGGCGCAGCCGGCGGCGGCTACAGCCAGATCGTGCCGATGGAGATGCTCAACCTGCACCTCACGGGCGACTTCCATGCCATCACCGCGGCGCACAACCTGCTCGCCGCGATGGTCGCCAACCACCTGCACTTCGGCAACGAGCTCGGGCTCGACGACATCCAGTGGCGCCGCGTCCTGGACGTCAACGACCGCTCGCTGCGGCACATCATCGAGGGCTGCGGGGCCAAGACGGAAGGCGTGACCCGCCAGGCCGGCTTCGACATCACCGCGGCGTCGGAGGTGATGGTCATCATGGCCCTGGCCACCTCGCTGCGGGACCTGCGCGAGCGGCTCGGCCGCATCGTCGTCGGCTTCACCAAGGACAAGCGGCCCGTCACGGCGGAGCAGATCGGCGCGGCGGGCGCGATGTGCGTGCTGCTCAAGGACGCCCTCAAGCCCAACCTGATGCAGACCCTGGAGCACACCCCGGCCCTCATCCACACCGGCCCGTTCGGCAACATCGCGATCGGCAACTCCTCGATCATCGCCGACCGCGTCGGCATCAAGGCTGGCGACATCCTGCTCACCGAGGCGGGGTTCGCCGCCGACATGGGCGCCGAGCGGTTCTTCAACGTCAAGTGCCGGGCGGCCGGGCTCACCCCGCAGGCCGCGGTGCTCGTCGCCACGGTCCGCGCGCTCAAGTCCCACTCCGGGCGCTACGAGGTCAAGGCCGGCAAGCCGCTGCCCGAGGGCATGCTGCTGGAGTCGCCCGAGGACGTCGAGGCGGGCTGCGACAACCTGCGCAAGCACATCCAGATCATCCAGGACTTCGGGGTGCAGCCGGTCGTCGCCATCAACGCCTTCCCCACCGACCACCCGTCCGAGCACGACGTGATCCGGCGCGTCGCGGAGGAGATGGGCGCGCGTTGCGCGGTCTCCACCCACGTCAAGGACGGTGGCGCCGGGGCGGAGGACCTCGCCCGCACGGTCGTGGAGGCCTGCAACGACGAGGTCCACTTCACGCCGACCTACGACTTCGAGGACTCCCTGGAGACCAAGATCCGCAAGATCGCCACCAAGGTGTATGGCGCCAACGGGATCTCGCTCGACCCGGCCGCCGCCAAGGCCCTCGCGATGTACACCGACCAGGGCTACGGCCACCTGCCGGTCCTCATCGCCAAGACGCAGATGTCGCTGTCGCACGACGCGACCCTCAAGGGCGCGCCCCGCGGCTGGACCCTGCCGGTCCGCGAGGTGCGGCTCGCTGCCGGTGCCGGCTACGTCTATGCGATCTGCGGGTCGATGATGACGATGCCGGGCCTGTCGAAGTCGCCCGCCGCGATGCGCATCGACATCGACGCCGACGGCAACACGGTCGGGTTGTTCTGACCCTCTCCGCGGGGCGAGGCCAGGGAGGGTCGGGCGGCTAGGTCCGCTCGACCTTCTCGTCGTCCCGCACGCCGGGCACCTGACCGGTGCGGACCGCCGCCCGGCTCAGCAGGTGCGAGGAGACCGGGGCGCTCGCCATCTGAAAGATCGCGACGAGCAGCAGCATCCCGACGTCGAGCGGGGAGTGCCGACCGATGCCGACCCCGAGCAGCACCAGCAGGATCCCCAGGGTCTGCGGCTTGGTCGCGGCATGCATGCGCGAGAGCAGGTCGGGGAAGCGCGCCAGCCCGATTGCGGCGCACAGGCACAGCAGCGACCCGAGGGCCAGGCAGACAAGCGCGGCGAGGTCGGCGACGGCGGTCCAGGTCATCGGTTGCCCCCGTGGTCGTCGGCGACACCCTGGTCCTCGTCGAAGCCGCTGACCTCGGCGGGCTCGGGCACGTCGGACCCGGGCCGACCGGCCTCCCGCAGCCCGAGGTCGGAGTCACCGGCGACGAACCGCGACACGGCGACCGTCGCCACGAACCCGACCAGCGACAGGGACACGAGGACCGGCAGCGTCGTCGAGTGGTCCCGCACGACCGCCTCCACCCCGAGCGCACAGATGATGACCGCCACGAGCACGTCGCTCGCCAGCGTGCGGTTGAGCACCGTGGGACCCGTCACCAGGCGCCAGAGCACGAGCAGCGCCGCCGCCAGCAGAATGGTCACGATCAGCCACACCAGCACCGTCATCGCCCGGCCTCCTCGTGCTCGCGGGTATGCCGCCCCGGCTGCGCCGGGTCCTTGCCGAGTGCGCGGTGCACGCGGCGCTCCAGCGCGGCGACCCGCTCCCGCTCGGCCTGCAGGTCCGCGGGGTCGGTGCGGTCCAGGACGTGCATCGTCAGCACCCCCGACGACGGGTCGAGGTCGACCACGACCGTGCCGGGCACGAGGGACGTCAGCTCGGCCACCACGGTGCGCAGCAGGTCGTCGTGCACCGTGAGCTGCACCTCGATCACCGCTCCGGTCCCGATCGGCCGGGGGCGCACAGCCAGCCAGGCGACCGCGAGGCTGGCCGTGACCAGGTCCTTGAGGAAGGTGCCGACCAGGACGAGCAGCCCCCAGGGGTGGACCCGGACGCCGGACATGACGTGCGGCAGGGGAAAGAGCACCTGGACCACCAGGGCGACCAGGAGTCCCGCGAGGACGTTGCCCCACGAGACGTTGCCCCAGAGCAGGACCCACACCAGGGCGAGACCGAGGGTCGGGGTGAGACGCACGCGGCTGCTCATCGCGACACCCCGTGCAGGACGGCGGCGGTGTAGCCGTCCGGCTGGGCGAGCTGACCCGCCGCGGCATCGGTGACGTGGTAGAGCGGGCCGGCCGCGAAGGTGATGGCCACGCTGACCGCGACCAGCAGCGTGGTCGGCAGGACGGTGCCGAGGGGCAGGCGTCGTCCGGCGACCACCTCGGCCGCGCTGTCGCCGGTGACGACGATCACGTCGTCGTCACCCCCGTCGTCGTCCGGCACCGCGGCCCGTGGCGACCTCCAGAACACCCGGCCCCACACCCGGCTGATGGCGTAGAGGGTGAGCAGGCTGGTGATCACGGACCCCGCGACGAGGAGGTAGGAGAGCCAGGTGCCTGCCGCCACCCCGGCCTGGATGAGCCCCACCTTGCCCAGGAAGCCCGAGAACGGCGGTATGCCCGCGAGGTTCATGGCGGGGACGAAGAACAGGAGGGCGAGCCCCGGCGACAGTCTCCCCAGCCCGCCCAGGTGGCTGAGCGAGGTGGAGCCGCCGCGAGCCTCGATCAGGCCGGTGACCAGGAACAACGCGGTCTGGATGGTGATGTGGTGGGCGGTGTAGAAGATGGCCGACGACAGCCCGGTCTCGTTGCCGACGGCGACGCCGAAGACGAGATAGCCGATGTGCGAGACGAGCGTGAAGGAGATCAGTCGCTTGATGTCGTCCTGGGCGACGGCACCGAGGATGCCCACCAGCATCGTCAGCAGCCCGGCCCACATCAGCACGCCGTCGAGGCGACCGTCGGGAAAGAGCAGGGTCTGCGTGCGGATCATGGCGTAGACGCCGACCTTGGTGAGCAGTCCCGCGAACACCGCCGTGACCGGTGCCGGCGCCGTGGGATAGGAGTCCGGCAACCAGCCGGACATGGGGAACACCGCGGCCTTGATGCAGAAGCCCAGGAGGAGCATGCCGTGCAGGAGCCCCTGCTGGCCCGCGGGCAGGGCGCCGAGGCGCCCGGACAGCTCCGCCAGGTTGACCGTGCCCGTGGCGGCGTAGACGAGCGCGATGGCGACGAGGAACAGCAACGAGGACAACAGGTTGACGACGACGTAGTTGGCCCCTGCCCGCACCCGGGAGGCCGTGCCCCCCAGGGTGAGCAGGACGAAGCTGGCGAACAGCAGCATCTCGAAACCGACGTACAGGTGGAACAGGTCACCGGAGACGAAGGTCGTGGAGACGCCGGCGGCGAGCACGAGCATCGTGGGGTGAAAGATCGGGAGGGGCGCCCCCCCGTCGTGCTCGCTGTCGTCCGAGGCGCGGCCCTGCCCGATGGAGTAGAGCATGACCGCCAGGGTGACCGTCGAGGACACCAGGAGCATCAGCCCGGACAACCGGTCCACGACGAGGACGATGCCGTCGGCCGGGGACCAGCCGCCGGCGTTCACCACCAGCGTGCCCCGGGTGTGGGCACCCCACAGGAGCACCGCAGAGACCACCACGGAGGCGGTGAGCACGAGGGTGCTCACCATCCTCTGCACCGCCTGCTGCCCGGACGCCACGACGGTCAGCCCGGCCCCGACGAGGGGCAGCACCACGGGCAGCGGCACCAGCGGCCCTGGGTCGATCATCGGTGGTCTCCCCGGTCGTCGGTCGCCGCGTCGGCGAGGGCGTGCGGATCGGTGGTGTCGGCGTAGTCGGTGTCGGGAACCCGGTCGGAGTCGGCCAGCTGACCGATCCGGGTGTCCTCGGGATCGTCCTCGACGTTGTCGCTCGACGAGAGCTGCCAGGACCGGTGCGCGAGCGCCAGGCAGTAGGCGGTCACCGCCAGCATGATCACGATGGCCGTCAGCACCATGGCCTGCGGCAGGGGGTCGGAGATGCCGTCGGCACCGACGGTCACGCCGTCCGCCGAGGCCTTGCCGACGATGGGTGCGCGCCCGGGTGCGCCGGAGGCGACGAGGAAGACGACGTTGACGCCGTTGCTCATGAGCAGGACGCCCAGCAGGGCTCGCACCAGGCTGCGCGCCATGAGGAGCACCACGCCCGAGCCGAAGAGGATGCCGGCGAGGACGACGAGCGTGAGGTTGACGGTCATCGGCCGGCCCTCCCGCTGATCTCGCGGTCGAGGGCGGCCCCGAGGGACCTGAGGATGTCGAGCATTAGTCCGATCACGACGAGATAGACCCCGATGTCGAAGAACACCGAGGACACCAGGTGCAGGTGGCCCACCAGCGGCAGCTCGACGTCCGCGTCCCAGCTCTGCAGGACGTCACCGCCCACCAGCATGGAGACCAGGCCGAAACCGGCGGACAGGAACAGCCCGGTGCCGAGCAGCGCCCCGGGCATGAGCGGGAGCGCGGCCCGCAGCTCGACCCGCCCGCCGGCGAGGTAGCGCACGGTGAGCGCGAGGCCGGCGACCAGCCCCGCCGCGAAGCCGCCGCCCGGGTTGTTGTGGCCGGCGAACAGCAGGTAGAGGGACCAGACCATGATGGCCGGGAAGATCAGCCGCGTGATCACGGCGAAGATCAGCGACGGCTCCTCGGTCCGCTCGCCCGTGGGCACGGCCAGCCAGCTGGGCCGGCCCTCCCGCGTGCGGTCGCGCAGACGCCTGGCCTCGTCGAGCCGCCTGCGGGTCGCCAGGACCCGGTCGTGGCTGAGGTAGATCAGGCTGGCGACCCCGGTCGCCGCGACCAGGACCACGGCGATCTCCCCCATGGTGTCCCAGGCTCGGATGTCGACCAGGGCGACGTTGACGATGTTCTCCCCGCCGCCGAAGCTCGTCGCTCCCACCGGCCACCCGGCGGACCCCGGGGGCGCCGTGCGCGCCCCCGCGGCGGCGAGGGCGGCCCCGCTCACCAGCACCCCGGACACGACGCCGAGCGCGATGCGCAGGCTGCGGTTGCCGCGGGACGGGTTGTCGTTGAACTTGCCGCTCAGCCGCCGCAGGACGAGCACGAAGACCACGATCGACACGGTCTCGACCAGGACCTGCGTCAGGGCGAGGTCGGGGGCGCCGTGGAGCAGGAACAGGACGGCGCTCGCGTAGCCCGTGACCCCGACGAGGAAGACGCCGCGCAGCCGCCGCCGGGACCGCACGGCCATGACGGATGCCAGGGCGGCCACCACGGCCACGACCGCCTGCGCAGGGGTGTCCCACCAGCGGGTGCGGGGCATCGCGCCGATGCCGAGGAGCCCGGCCGCGGTGAGGCCGATGAACACGACCAGGATCAGCCCCAGCGACAGCGGCAGGGACCCCCGCTGCGCCGCGCCGGTCACCTCGATCGAGCCTCGGTCGAGGGCGCGCATCACCCAGCGGTATGCCGACACCGCGGCCGGGGGGTGGGGCAGGCGGCGCTGGGCCGTCTCGAGGGGGCGCCGCACCGCCACCAGCGCCAGGCCGACGACGACCGTGAGGACACTCAGCCACAGGGCCGGCGTCAGGCCGTGCCAGAGCGCGAGGTGGATGGGATGGTCCGAGGGGGGCCAGCTCGCGGCATACGGC
Source organism: Arsenicicoccus cauae (assembly GCF_043162025.1). Classification (NCBI taxonomy): domain Bacteria; kingdom Bacillati; phylum Actinomycetota; class Actinomycetes; order Micrococcales; family Intrasporangiaceae; genus Arsenicicoccus; species Arsenicicoccus cauae. Next base: position 2,782,043 of record NZ_CP171001.1, read on the forward strand.
TCGACGAGGTGCTGCGCGGCGCCGAGGAAGGGGCTGGCCAGCACGCTGCCCAGCCCGAGGAGGGCCGGCACCCACACGACCGGGCGGTGGAGTGCGTGATAGGGGGTGTCCTCCCGGCCCGGCACGTCGCTCCACGCTCCGAGGAGGAAGCGAGCGCTGTAGGCGAAGGTCAGCATGGAGCCGATGACGAGCACGACGAGCACCGGCCGGCTCCACGCCTGACCGCCGTGCCAGTAGGTCTCGTAGACCGCCTCCTTGCCGACGAAGCCCAGGGTCGGGGGCAGCCCCGCCATGGACGCCGCGCACGCGACGGAGGCCGCGAAGACGACAGGCATGCGTCGGCGCAACCCGCTCAGCTGCCGGATGTCCCGGGTGCCGGTGGCGTGGTCGATCGCGCCGACGGACAGGAACAGCCCACCCTTGAAGACCGCGTGGGCGACGAGCATGGCGAGCCCGGCCACGGCGGCCTCGGCCGACCCGGTGCCGACGAGCACCACGAGGAAGCCGAGCTGGGAGACCGTGCCGTAGGCCAGCAGGAGCTTGAGGTCGACCTGCCGCAGCGCGCGGTAGCCCCCCACGAGCATCGTGGCGCAGCCCAGCACGAGGATGACGGGGTGCCACGTGGCGGCGTCGTGGAAGCCCGGCGCAAGCCGGGCCACGAGGTAGATTCCGGCCTTGACCATGGCCGCGGCGTGCAGGTAGGCACTGACGGGGGTCGGCGCGGCCATCGCCCCGGGTAGCCAGAAGTGGAAGGGCACCAGCGCCGACTTGGTGATCGCCCCGACGAGCAGCAGGGCCACGGCGACGGCCACCCCGGGGCCCGCGGGCGGGTGAGCCAGGATCGTCACCAGCGAGTAGGTCCCGGCGCTCTGGCCGAGCATGACGATCCCGACCAGCATCGCGAGGCCGCCGGCCGTGGTCACCACGAGCGCCTGGGTGGCGGCGTTGCGGCTGTCCTCGAGCTGCGAGGAGTGACCCACGAGGAGGTAGGACAGGACGGTGGTGAGCTCCCAGAAGAGGTAGAGCACGAGGAGGTTGTCGCTCAGCACCAGCCCGGTCATCGCGCCGGCGAAGGCCGTCAGGTGCGCGGCGAAGCGGTCCAGCCCCGGCTCGTCGGGCTCGAAGTAACCCGCGCAGTAGATCAGGACGAGCGCCCCCACCACCCCGACGACGAGGCACATCAGCCACGCGAGGGCATCCATGCGGAGCGTCACCGACAACCCCAGCGACGGCACCCAGGTCAGGTCCTCGCGCGGCACGGGGCCCGCGGTGGCCTCGCCGGTGCGCGCCAGGGCGAGACCAGCGGTGGCGGCCGACGGCAGCGCCAGAAGCCAGAACGCTCGGGGTCCCCACAGCCGCACGAGCAGCGGGGCGCACACGGCCGCGAGCAGGTGCAGACCGACGAGGGCGAGCATCGAGCTCCTGAGGTCGTGAGGTCGTGAAGGGGCCAGGGGTGGGCCCCCAGTGAACTCTAGGAGAGTTGGCTGGGCCTGGCCTGGTTGCCCGGTCCTCGAACCGTCGGGTCCGCGGATCGGCCTCCCGTCAGTGCTCGGCGTCCTGCCACGAGCGGCCCACCCCCACGTGGACGTCCAGGGGGACGTCCAGCCGGGCGGCACCACCCATCTCGCGACGCACCAGCGCCTCCACGGTGTCCCGCTCCCCCGGCGCGATCTCGAGCAGCAGCTCGTCGTGCACCTGCAGGAGCATCCGGGACCGCAGGTCCTCGGCGCGCAGGGCCCGGTCGACACCGAGCATCGCCACCTTGATGAGGTCGGCCGCCGAGCCCTGGATCGGGGCGTTGAGGGCCATCCGCTCGGCCATCTCGCGGCGGTTGCGGTTGTCGCTCGTCAGGTCGGGCAGGTAGCGGCGTCGCCCGAGGATGGTCGCGGTGTAGCCCGTGGCACGTGCCTCGGCGACCACCTCGCGCAGGTAGTCGCGGACCCCGCCGAACCGCTCGAAGTAGCCGTCCATCAGCCCCTGGGCCTCGCCCGTGGAGATGCGCAGCTGCTTGGACAGGCCGAAGGCCGACAGGCCGTAGGCGAGCCCATAGCTCATGGCCTTGACCTTGGAGCGCATCGCGGCGGTCACGTCCTCGGGCTCGACCTGGAACACGCGCGACCCCACGAACCGGTGCAGGTCCTCGCCCGTGCGGAAGGCCTCGATGAGCCCGGCGTCACCGGACAGGTGGGCCATGATGCGCATCTCGATCTGGCTGTAGTCGGCCGACATCAGCGACGTGTAGTCCACCGGCTCGTCGCCGTGGCGACCCCGCCCGACCACGAAGACGGACCGGATCCGGCGGCCCTCCTCGGTGCGGATGGGGACGTTCTGCAGGTTGGGCTCGGTGGAGCTGAGCCGACCGGTGGCCGCCACGGTCTGCAGGTAGGTGGTGTGGATCCGTCCGTCCTCCGCGACGGACTTGCGCAGCCCCTCGATCGTGGAGCGGAGCTTGGCCGCGTCGCGGTGCCGCAGCAGGGCCTCGAGGAAGGGGTGCTCGGTCTTGGTGTGCAGATCCGCGAGCGCCTCGGCGTCGGTGGTGTAGCCGGTCTTGGTCCGCTTGGTGCGCGGCATGTCGAGGCGCTCGAAGAGCACGACCTGCAGCTGCTTGGGCGACCCGAGGTTGATGCTGTCGTCGTCGATGGCCGTGTGGGCGTCCGCCTGGGCCTGCGCCACCAGGTCGGCGAAGTGCGACTCGAGGCGGGCCAGCCCCTCCTCGTCGACCGCGATGCCCACCCGCTCCATCTGCGCCAGCACGCTCAGCAGCGGCAGCTCGACGTCGGCGAGCAGCTCGCGCTGCCCGGTGGCGACGAGCTCCTGGTCGAGCACGGCGGACAGGTCGAGGACGGCCCGTGCCTTGACCATGGAGGCCTGGGCCTCGGCGTCCTGGTCGGCGGTGAAGTCCAGCATCCCCTGCCCGTCGCTCGCGCCCTCGACCCGCAGCTCGCGGTGCAGGTGCCGCAGGGTGAGATCGGCGAGGTCGTAGGACCGCTGGTCGGGGCGGACGAGGTAGGCCGCCAGGGCCGTGTCGAGGCGGACACCCGCGACGTCGGCGAAACCCCTCGCCGCCAGCGCCTGGAGCTGGCCCTTGGCGTCGTGCAGGACCTTGGGGACCGAGGCGTCGGCGAGCCAGGCGGCCAGGGCGGCCTCGGCCTCGGGCGTCAGGGACGTGACGTCGAGGTAGGCCCCGGCGCCGTCCTCGGCCGCGAGCGCCAGCCCCTCCACGTCGCCCGTGCCGCGCGCCCATCGTCCGTCGACGACCAGCCCCACCGACCCCGACCGGCCGTGGCTCGACAGCCAGTCCCCCAGCTCGTCGGCCTCCAGCACGGTCCCGTCGAGGTCGAAGCCGGACTCCGCCTCCGGCGCGGCGGACTCCACAGTGGCGAAGAGCCGGTCGCGCAGCACCCGGAACTCGAGCCCGTCGAAGACGCGGTGCACCTCGTCGCGCTCCCAGTTGGCCCGCTGCAGGTCCGCGATGCCGAGCGGCAGGTCCACGTCCGTGACCAGCTGGTTGAGCTGCCGGTTGCGCAGCACCTGGTCGAGGTGGGCTCGCAGCGACTCGCCCGCCTTGCCCTTGATCTCACCGACGTGCTCGACGATCCCCGCGAGGTCGCCATACTGCGTGATCCACTTGGCCGCGGTCTTGGGCCCGACCCCCGGCACGCCCGGGAGGTTGTCGGAGGTCTCCCCCACGAGGGCCGCGAGGTCGCTGTAGCGCTCGGGAGGCACGAGGTACTTGCTCTCGACGGCCGCGGGGTCCATGCGCCACACCTCGGACACGCCGCGGACGGGGTAGAGCAAGGTGGTGCGCTCGTCGACGAGCTGGAAGGCGTCCCGGTCGCCCGAGCAGATCACCACCTCGTCCAGACCCGCGGCGGCCGCCTGCGTCGTGAGCGTGGCGATGATGTCGTCGGCCTCGAACCCCTCGGCCTGCAGGTGCGGGATGCGCATCGCGTCCAGCACCTCCTGGATGAGCGAGACCTGGCCCTTGAACTCGTCGGGCGTCGTGGCGCGGCCCGCCTTGTAGTCCGCGTAGGCCTCGGTGCGGAAGGTCTGGCGCGACAGGTCGAAGGCGACCGCGACGTGCGTCGGCTCCTCGTCGCGCAGCAGGTTGATCAGCATGGAGGTGAAGCCGTAGACGGCGTTGGTGGTCTGCCCTGTCGTCGTCGAGAAGTTCTCGGCCGGCAGGGCGAAGAACGCGCGGTAGGCCAGGGAGTGTCCGTCGAGGAGCAGAAGTCGCGTCACGCATGGCAGCCTAGGCCGTATGACTGACACACCCGCAACGGCGACCGAGCCCGACCCTTCCACCCCCCTCGAGCAGCTGCGGGACGCCGGCCGCGGCACCCTGATCGAGCGGATGGCGATCGAGCTGACCGAGGCGTCCGCGCAGCGGTGCTGCGGGACGATGGACGTCGAGGGCAACACGCAGCCCTACGGGCTGCTCCACGGTGGCGCCTCGGTGGTCCTCGCGGAGACCCTCGGCAGCATCGCGGCCATGCTGGCCGCAGGACCGGGCAGGTATGCCGTGGGCGTCGACATCAACGCCACGCACCACCGCTCGGTGCGCTCGGGCGCCGTCACGGGCATCGCCACGGCCGTGCACGTCGGCCGCACCACCGCGTGCTACGACGTCGTGATCAGCGACGAGCAGGGGCGGCGCGTCTGCACCTCGCGGATCACCTGCGCCCTGCGCGACGAGGTGTGACCGGACCCGTCAGGAGGCGCTGGCGCCGGCCTGCACGATCTCCAGCGGCTGGGTGAGACCGGTGCGGGCCCGCAGCGACCGCCGGCGGGCCAGCACCTTGTCGAAGGGGCGGCCCCCCTCCTCGCCGGACAGTCGGCGGCGCAGGGCTGCGGGAGAGGTGATCCTGCGGGTCACGGTGGACGCGAACCCCATCCGGGCAAAGAACCGGTTGAGGTCGCGCGACTGGCTGGGGACGTTGGACACGACGTGGGTGGCGCCGGTCTGCTCGGCCAGCACGGCGGCCTTGGCCAGGAGCAGATGGCCGATCCCGCGACCGCGGCGGGCGGGCGTGACGTAAAGGATCTCCACGGTGACGCAGGCCGAGTCCGTCAGCCCGCTGAGGGGGTTGCTGGTGGCGACCATGAGCCCCACCAGGTCGTCGTCGTGCTCGGCGACCATCGTCGTGACCCCCGGACGGCTGAGGACCTGCTCGAGACGCTCCGCGCCGACCTGCCGCCCGGCACCGTCACCGGCCGGGGTGGCGTCCGCGAGGGCGTCGGACCACAGCCGATGCACGCCGGCCCAGTCCCCGGGCCCGACCAGACGCGCGACGGTCCACGACCGTGCCATGAGTACCTCCAGGGAAATCACCGGGACGAACGGTTGGCGCATGCCTCCCCCGAAGCACTCTCCACAGCAAAATATGGCACGCCCCCCGATGGTTTGGGTAGCCGGGGTGGCCCTCATCGCTTCTCTCCCGGCCACGGACCGGTCGGTCGTCCATGGCGTGCGACCGGACGCCTACTCTGCGCCCATGAGCGCTGCCTTTCCCGGCCTCGGCACGGTCGTCAATGTCGTCGCCGTGCTCCTCGGAGCCTCCCTCGGCATGGTGATCGGCAACCGGCTGCCCGAGCGCACCCGGTCGATCGTGACGGACTGCCTCGGCCTCACCACGCTGCTGATGGCCCTGTTGTCCGCGTGGGAGGTGACCTCGCGCAGCCTGACCGACGCTGTCGGCACGGGTGCCCCCATGCTGATCGTCCTGGGATCCCTGCTCGTCGGCGCCATCTGCGGCTCGGCGCTGCACATCGAGCGACGGCTGGAGGGGCTCGCCGCAGCGGTGCAGCGGCGCGTCCACCGCAGCGCTGCCCCCGGTCCCGACGCAGCCGCCGGGGAAGGCGCTTCGGCCGACGAGGAGCGGGAGAGGTTCATCGAGGGCTGGCTGACGGCGAGCCTGCTGTTCTGCGTCGGGCCGCTCACGATCCTGGGGTCCCTCAACGACGGGCTCGGGCGCGGCATCGACCAGCTCGCCCTCAAGTCGGTGCTGGACGGGTTCGCCGCGCTGGCCTTCGCCTCGACCTTCGGGATCGGGGTGCTGCTGTCGGCGGTCTCGGTCGCCGTCGTCCAGGGCGCCCTGACGGTGGTCGGTGTCCTGCTCGGGTCGGTGCTGCCCGAGGCCCACATCGCGGCGCTGACGGCGACGGGCGGGCTGCTGCTGGTGGCGATCGCGCTGCGCCTGCTACGCATCCGGGAGATCCCCGTCGGGGACCTGCTGCCGGCGCTCGTCGTGGCGCCCCTGCTCACCCAGCTGGTGGTCGCTCTCCGCTGACTCCCGGGACCCCGGACCCCCGGACCCCCAAACCCGGAACCCCGGGGTGGGGGTCCGGGGCCGGGTGGGCGATGGGGCTACTTCTTGGCCTTGTCGTCGCCCATGCCGGTGATGACGGCGTCGGCGACCTGCTTCATCCCCATGCGGCGGTCCATGGCCGTCTTTTGGATCCACCGGAAAGCGTCGGCCTCGCTCAGCTTGAGCTTCGCCATCAGCACGCCCTTGGCCCGGTCGACCGACTTGCGGGTCTCCAGCCGCTCGGACAGGTCGGCGATCTCGGACTCCAGCGCTTGGTACTCCGCCCACCGCGTGACGGCGATGTCGATGGCCGGAGCGAGGTCCGCCGCGGTGAACGGCTTGACGATGTAGGCCATGACGCCCGCGTCGCGCGCGCGCTCGACGAGCTCGGTCTGGCTGAACGCCGTGAGCATCACGACCGGGCAGATCTTGGCGTTGCCGATCTGCTCCGCCGCCGAGATCCCGTCCAGGACAGGCATCTTGACGTCCATGATGACGATATCGGGCTTGTGCTCGGAGGCGAGCTCGACCGCCTGCTCGCCGTTGCTGGCCTGACCGACGATCTCGTGGCCCGCGTCGCGGAGCATCTCCACCAGGTCGAGTCGGATGAGGGCCTCGTCCTCGGCGACGAGGATGCGGCGGCCGGTGGTCACGGGGTGCTCAGTCACCCCGTCACTCTAGTCGCTCACAGGTGCGCCGGGCGACCGGGCAGGCCTTGTGAGCCGTGGTGCCGAGGGCGGGACTCGAACCCGCACGCCCTTGCGGGCGGAGCATTTTGAGTGCTCTGTGTCTGCCATTCCACCACCCCGGCAAGGTGCCCGCCCATGCTACCGGCCCCTGCACGGGCCGGCGTACGGACGGGCGTCACCACGTCAGGCGGGCTGCTCGTCGAGCGTGCGTCCCATCCGGTGGTTGATCGAGTCGCCCATGCGGTGCACCCGCACGGAGTTGGTCGAGCCCTCCACCCCCGGGGGCGTGCCGGCGACGATCACGACATAGTCGCCCTCCTCGACCCGGCCGGCGGCCAGCAGGGCCAGGTCGACCTGCATGACCATTTCGTCGGTGTGGCTGGCCCCCGGCACGAGGAAGGTCTCCACGCCCCAGGACAGCGACAGCCGCGAGCGCGTGGCCTGCTCGGGGCTGAACGCCAGCACCGGGATGCTGCAGCGCAGGCGGGACAGCAGGCGTGCGGACTTGCCGGACTGGGTGAAGGTCACGAGGTAGCGCACGTCGAGGTGGCGCGCGATGTCGACCGCGGCCTGCGTGACCGCGTCACCCACGTGCCAGCGCGGCTCGGGCGTGGGCAGGACGCGGGACAGGCCGTGCTCCTCGGTCGACTCGATGATGCGGGCCATGGCCTGCACCGTCTCGATCGGCCACTTGCCCACCGAGGTCTCGCCCGACAGCATGATCGCGTCCGCGCCGTCGAGCACGGCGTTGGCGCAGTCCGAGGCCTCGGCGCGGGTGGGCCGGGAGTTCTCGATCATCGACTCCAGCACCTGCGTGGCGACGATGACGGGACGGGCGTACTTGCGGCACAGCTCGATCGCGAGCTTCTGCACGATCGGGACCTCCTCGAAGGGCAGCTCCACGCCGAGGTCGCCGCGGGCGACCATGACGGCGTCGAAGCGCTGCACGATCTCCTCGAGGTTGTCGATCGCCTGGGGCTTCTCGATCTTGGCGATGACGGGGACGCGGCGGCCGACCTCGTCCATGATGCGGTGCACGTCGTCGACGTCGGCCGCGGAGCGCACGAAGGACAGGGCGACCATGTCGCAGCCCAGCCGCAGGGCGAACCGCAGGTCCGCCTCGTCCTTGTCGGACAGGGCCGGCACGCTCACGGCCACGCCGGGCAGGTTGATGCCCTTGTTGTTGGAGACGAAGCCGCCCTCGACGACCTCGGTGACCACGTCGGTGTCGGTGACCTCGACGGCGCGCAGGCCGACCTTGCCGTCGTCGATGAGCAGGCGGTCCCCCGGCGAGACGTCGCCCGGCAGGCCCTTGTAGGTCGTGCCGACTCGCTCCTGGTCGCCCTGGACGTCGTCGGTGGTGATGGTGAACCGGTCGCCCTTCGTCAGCAGGATGGGGCCGTTGGCGAACCGCCCGGTGCGGATCTTGGGGCCCTGCAGGTCGACGAGGGTGCCCACCGCGCGGCCGACCTCGTCGGACGCGGCCCGCACGTTGGCGTAGACCTGCTGGTGGTCCTCGTGGGACCCGTGGGAGAAGTTGAGGCGAGCCACGTCCATCCCGGCAGCAACCAGCTTGCGCATCTGCTCGATGGAGGATGTGGCCGGCCCGATGGTGCAGACGATCTTGGCTCGGCGCATGGCTCCCATCCTAGGGCAGTGGCGTGCGCCACAGTGCCGCCGGGACCGGGTGGCGGGAGCCAGGATGGGCCCCGCGCCCATCGAGGGTCCGGGCAGCCGTATGCCGGTCGCCCGCCGTGCAGCGGGCCACCGGCATACGGCGTGCTGGGGTCAGACCACCAAGGGCCGGTCCGTCGGATCGACCGGCCTCGGGAGGCGGGAGGTCCCGCCGGTGAGGTAGGCGTCGACGCCCTGGGCGGCGCTGCGCCCCTCGGCGATGGCCCAGACGATGAGCGACTGGCCCCGGCCGGCGTCCCCGGCGACGAAGATGCCGGGGACAGAGGTCATGAAGCTCGGGTCGCGGCGGATGTTGGAGCGCTCGTCGAGCGCGACGCCCAGCTGGTCGACCAGGCCCTCGCGCTGCGGGCCGAGGAAGCCCATGGCCAGCAGGACGAGCTGGGCGGGGATCACGCGCTCGCTGCCCTCGACCTCCTCGAACCTGCCGTCGCGCATCTCCACCTCGGTGATGCGCAGACCCGCGACGTTGCCGTCGTCGTCGCCGAGGAACTCCTTGGTGCTGACGGCGTAGACGCGGTCGCCGCCCTCCTCGTGCGCGCTCGCGACGCGGTAGAGCATCGGGTAGGTCGGCCAGGGCTGGTGGGAGGGACGCAGCTCCCCCGGCCGGCCCATGATCTCCAGGCTGGTGATCGACCGTGCGCCCTGGCGGATCGAGGTGCCGAGGCAGTCCGCGCCCGTGTCGCCGCCGCCGATGATGACGACGTCCTTGCCCTCGGCGGTGACCTGTCCCTCGACCCGCTGCCCGAGGGCCACGCGGTTGGCGGGGGGCAGGAAGTCCATCGCCTGGTGGATGCCGCGCAGCTCGCGCCCGGGGACCGGCAGGTCGCGCGGCACCGTCGAGCCGATCGCGAGCACGACCGCGTCGTAGCGCTCCCGCAGCTGGTCGCCGGTCAGGTCCTCGCCGACCTTGACGCCGGAGCGAAAGATCGTGCCCTCCTGCGTCATCTGGTTGAGCCGGCGGTCGAGGACGGCCTTCTCCATCTTGAACTCGGGGATGCCGTAGCGCAGGAGCCCGCCGGGCTTGTCGGCGCGCTCGTAGACCGCGACGGTGTGGCCGGCGCGGGTCAGCTGCTGGGCCGCCGCCAGGCCGGCCGGTCCCGAGCCCACGATCGCCACGCGCTTGCCCGACAGCCGCTCCGGCGGCTGGGGGTCGACGCGCTGCGCCTCGAAGGCCCGCTCGACGGTCGTCACCTCGATCTGCTTGATCGTCACCGGCTCCTGGTTGATGCCGAGGACGCAGGCGGTCTCGCAGGGGGCCGGGCACAGGCGACCGGTGAACTCCGGGAAGTTGTTGGTCGCGTGGAGGCGGTCGATGGCGTCGCGCCAGTCGCCGCGCCAGGCCTGGGTGTTCCACTCGGGGATGAGGTTGCCGAGGGGGCACCCGCTGTGGCAGAAGGGGATGCCGCAATCCATGCAACGCCCTGCCTGCCGCTGGAGCTGGTCCACGGGCTGCGCCTCGTAGACCTCCTTCCAGTCCTGGATGCGCACCGGCACCGGGCGCCGCTTGGGCAGCTCCCGCTGGCGGTTCTTCAAGAATCCACGGGGGTCAGCCACGGGAAGCCTCCATGATGCGGTCCCAGACCTCGTCGCCCTCGAGGTCCAGTCCTTCGGTCTCGGCCTGGGCGCGGACGTCCAGCACGCGCTGGTAGTCGCGGGGCAGCACCAGGGTGAAGCGGGCGTAGGCCGCCTCGAGGTCCTCCAGCAGGCCGGCGGCCACGGTGGAGTCGGTCCAGCGCAGGTGGTCGCGGAGCAGACCCTCGACCACCGGCTTGTCCAGGTCACGCAGCGGCAGCACGTCGACGAGCTCGGTGTTGACGCGGTCGGTGCGGGCGTCGAGCAGGTAGGCCACGCCGCCGGACATGCCGGCCGCGAAGTTGCGGCCCGCCTCGCCGAGGATCATGGCCAGGCCCCCGGTCATGTACTCGCAGCCGTGGTCGCCGACGCCCTCGACGACCGCCGTGATGCCGGAGTTGCGCACGCAGAAGCGCTCCCCCACGGTGCCACGCAGGAAGATCTCGCCGGTGGTGCCGCCGTAGCCGATGACATTGCCGGCGATGACGTTGTCCTCGGCCACGAGCGCGCTGCGCTCGCCCGGCCGCACGACCACGCGACCGCCCGACAGGCCCTTGCCGACGTAGTCGTTGGCGTCGCCGAACAGCTGCAGGGTGATCCCTCCGGGCAGGAAGGCGCCGATCGACTGCCCGGCCGAGCCGTGCAGGCGCACGGTGATCGACCCGTCCGGCAGACCGTGGGGGTGGGCTCGGGTGACCGCGTTGCCCAGCATGGTGCCGACCGTGCGGTTGACGTTGCGGACGGGGACGTCGAAGGTCACCGGCTCGCCGCCGTCGATGGCGGTGCGCGCCCGCTCGATCAGCTCGTTGTCGAGCGCGTGCTGGAGCCCGTGGTCCTGCTCCTGGGTCTGGTGGCGCGCGGCGCCGTCCAGGGGCACGGCCTCGGCGAGGACCGGGGACAGGTCCAGGCCGCTGGCCTTCCAGTGGTCGATCGCCTTGCGGGTGTTGATGACGCCGGTCTGGCCGATGGCCTCCTGGATCGAGCGGAAGCCCAGCTCGGCGAGGAGCTCGCGGACCTCCTGCGCGATGTACTCGAAGAAGGTCTCGACGAACTCGGGCTTGCCGCTGAACCGCGCCCGCAGCTCGGGGTTCTGCGTCGCGACGCCGACCGGGCATGTGTCCAGGTGGCAGACGCGCATCATGATGCAGCCCGACACGACGAGCGGGGCCGTGGCGAAACCGAACTCCTCGGCGCCGAGCAGCGCCGCCACGACGACGTCGCGACCGGTCTTGAGCTGGCCGTCGGTCTGCACCACGATGCGGTCGCGCAGGCCGTTGAGCACCAGCGTCTGCTGGGTCTCGGCCAGGCCGATCTCCCACGGGGCACCGGCGTGCTTGAGCGAGGTGAGCGGCGAGGCTCCCGTGCCGCCGTCGTGGCCGGAGACGAGCACGACGTCGGCGTGCGCCTTGGACACGCCCGCCGCGATGGTGCCGACACCGATCTCGGAGACCAGCTTGACGTGGACGCGGGCCTGCGGGTTGGCGTTCTTGAGGTCGTGGATCAGCTGGGCGAGATCCTCGATGGAGTAGATGTCGTGGTGCGGCGGCGGCGAGATGAGGCCGACGCCCGGGGTGGAGTGCCGGGTGCGGGCGACCCAGGGGTAGACCTTGGGGCCGGGCAGCTGGCCGCCCTCGCCGGGCTTGGCGCCCTGCGCCATCTTGATCTGGATGTCGTCGGACTCGGTGAGGTAGAGGCTGGTCACGCCGAACCGGCCGGAGGCGACCTGCTTGATCGCGCTGCGCCGCTCGGGGTCCATCAGCCGGTCGACGTCTTCGCCGCCCTCGCCGGTGTTGGAGCGGGCGCCGAGGTGGTTCATGGCGATGGCCAGGGTCTCGTGCGCCTCCTTGGAGATCGAGCCGTAGCTCATCGCCCCGGTCGAGAACCGCTTGACGATCTCGCTGACCGGCTCGACCTCCTCGACGGGGATCGAGGGGCGGTCGGAGGCCAGGTCGAACAGCCCTCGCAGCGTCATCAGGCGCTGGGCCTGGTCGTCCACGCGCCGGGTGTACTGCTTGAAGATGTCGTAGCGCCGCTCGCGGGTCGAGTGCTGCAGGCGGAACACCGTCTCGGGGTCGAACAGGTGCGGCTCGCCCTCGCGGCGCCACTGGTACTCCCCGCCGATGGGCAGGGTGCGGTGCGCCTGACGCACACCGTCCACCGGGTAGGCCGTGACGTGACGGGCGGCCACCTCGTCGGCGATGACGTCGAGGCCGATCCCGCCGAGCTGGCTGACGGTGCCGGTGAAGTAGGTGTCGACCAACTCCTGCGACAGACCGATCGCCTCGAAGACCTGCGCCCCGCGGTAGGACGCGACGGTCGAGATGCCCATCTTGGACATGACCTTCAGGACGCCCTTGCCGAGCGCCTTGATGAGGTTCTTGACCGCCTTCTCGGGGGTGACCCCCTCGATGATGCCCTGGCGCACCAGGACCTCGACGGACTCCATCGCGAGGTAGGGGTTGATCGCGGCGGCGCCGTAGCCCACGAGCAGCGCGACATGGTGCACCTCGCGGACGTCGCCGGCCTCGACCACCAGGCCCACCTGGGTGCGGAGCTTCTCGCGGATCAGGTGGTGGTGGACGGCCGAGGTGAGCAGCAGCGACGGGATGGGGGCGTGCTCCCGGTCGGAGTCGCGGTCGGACAGTATGACCAACCGCGCGCCGCCACGGATCGCCTCCGTGACCTCGGCGAAGATCTCCTCAAGGCGGGTCCGCAGGCCCTCGGCGCCCTCGTCGACGCGATAGAGCCCGCGGACGACGTGGGTGGCGTAGCCGGGCAGGTTGCCGTCGGCGTTGATGTGGACGATCTTGGCGAGCTCGTCGTTGTCGATCACGGGGAAGGACAGCTCGACCTGGCGGGCCTGCGTGGCGCTCGGCAGCAGGGCATTGCCCTCGGGGCCCACGGCGGTCCCGAGCGAGGTGACCAGCTCCTCGCGGATGGCGTCCAACGGCGGGTTGGTGACCTGTGCGAAGAGCTGCGTGAAGTAGTCGAACAGCATGCGCGGGCGGCTGGACAGCACGGCGATGGGGGTGTCGGTGCCCATCGACCCGAGCGCCTCGGCGCCGTTGACCGCCATCGGCGTCAGCAGGATCCGCAGCTCCTCGAGGGTGTAGCCGAAGGTCTGCTGGCGTCGGGTGACCGAGGCCGCGGTGTGGACGATGTGCTCGCGCTCGGGCAGGTCGGACAGCTTGATGACGCCGGCCTCCAGCCAGTCGGCGTAGGGCTGCTCCGCCGCGAGCTGGGCCTTGATCTCGTCGTCCTCGACGATCCGGCGGGCCTCGGTGTCGACGAGGAACATCCGGCCCGGCTGCAGGCGCCCACGGCGCACCACGTGCTCCTCGTCGAGGGGCAGGACGCCGGACTCGGAGGCGAGGACCACGAGCCCGTCGTCGGTGACCCAGTAGCGCCCCGGGCGCAGCCCGTTGCGGTCCAGCACGGCGCCGACCAGGGATCCGTCGGTGAAGGTCACGCACGCCGGGCCGTCCCAGGGCTCCATGAACATCGAGTGGAACTCGTAGAAGGCCCGGCGGGCGGGGTCCATCTCGGCGTGGTTCTCCCACGCCTCGGGGATCATCATCAGCACGGCGTGCGGCAGCGACCGGCCGCCGAGGTGCAGCAGCTCGAGGACCTCGTCGAAGGACGCGGAGTCCGACCCGTCCGGCGTGCAGATCGGAAAGAGCCGCTTGAGGTCGCCGGGGATGACGTCGCTGCGGAGCATGGACTCCCGCGTGCGCATCCAGTTGCGGTTGCCCTTGACCGTGTTGATCTCGCCGTTGTGCGCGATGTAGCGGTAGGGGTGCGACTTGGGCCAGGACGGGAAGGTGTTGGTCGAGAACCGTGAGTGCACGAGGGCCAGCGCCGTGGCGAACCGCTCGTCCGACAGGTCGGGGTAGAACTGCTCGAGCTGGGCGGTGGTGAGCATGCCCTTGTAGACCAGGGTGCGCGCGGACAGCGACGGGAGGTAGACGTGCGCCTCGTGCTCGGCGCGCTTGCGCAGGCAGAAGGCCAGCCGGTCGAGCTCGAGACCCTCGCGGCGACCGGTGATGTCGGAGACGAACAGCTGGGCGAAGTGCGGCATGCAGTCCCGGGCGACCTGGCCGACGCAGCCCGGCTCGACCGGCACCTCGCGCCAGCCGAGCACCTTGAGGTTCTCCTCGGAGGCGATGCGCTCGATCGTGCGGACGGCCTCGGCGCGCTCGGCCTCGTCCTGGGGAAGGAAGGCCGTGCCCACGGCATACGTCCCGGCGGTGGGGAGGGCGAAGTCGGTGACCCCGCGGAGGAACTCGTCGGGGACCTGGGTGAGGATGCCCGCGCCGTCACCCACGAGCGGGTCGGCCCCGGTGGCGCCGCGGTGCTCCAGGTTGGTCAGGGCCAGCAGGGCCTGGTCGACGATGTCGTGCCCGGCCGTGCCCCGGAGGGTGGCCACCATGGCGACCCCGCAGGCGTCGTGCTCGTTGTCCGAGCGGTACAGCCCCTGGTCCCCCGGCTGGGCGCCGAAGCGCGCGAACGTCGTGGGGATCGTGGTGCTTCGAGGGTTCGCGGACGTCGCAGACGACTGGGACATCAGGTGATCACCGTCCTCCGTGCTGGGCCGGACGGCGGGGCGCCGTCCGGTCATGAGGCATCGCTGCGGGGACGGCGGTGGCCACGCAGCAACACGGGTGAAAGAGTGCCCCCCGGTGGGGAGGGACTCGTTATTCATTCCGAAGTATGAGATTCCATCGGGTCGTTTGTCGAGACGCTGTGCGGCCCTCGACGAGCCAGGACGAACCATGCCAGACCGAAGGCGAGTACGACGAGGCTGGTCCAGACGTTGAGCCGCAACCCCAGCACGTGGTTGGCCTCGTCGACGCGCATCATCTCGATCCACGCCCGCCCCAGCGTGTAGCCCACGACGTAGAGCGCGAAGACCTGGCCCCGTCGCAGGTCGAGGCGCCGGTCGGCCCACACCAGCAGGGCCGCCACCCCCAGGCACCACAGCGACTCGTAAAGGAAGGTCGGGTGGTAGTGGCCTAGGACGATGGCCTGGCCCGACACGTCCCGCACCGCCTCCCCCGCAGCTGCGTCCCACTCGTGGATCCGCAGCGCCCAGGGCAGGTCGGTCGGGCCGCCGTACAGCTCGTTGTTGAACCAGTTGCCCCACCGGCCGATCGCCTGGGCGACCAGCAGGCCCGGGGCCAGGGCGTCGGCGAAGTGGAGGTAGGACACGCCGCTGCGCCGGCAGCCGATCCACGCCCCCAGCGCCCCCAGCGCGACCGCTCCCCAGATGCCGAGGCCGCCGTTCCAGATCTTGACGGCGTCCAGGGGGTGGCCACCCTCCCCGAAGTACGCCTGCGGCGAGGAGATGACGTGGTAGAGCCGGCCCCCGACGATGCCGAAGGGCACGGCCCACATGGCCACGTCGACGACCCGCTCGGGGTCACCCCCGCGCGCCGCGAGCCGGCGCTGGGTCAGCCACACCGCCACGAGGATGCCCGCCAGGATGCACAGCGCGTAGGCACGCAGGGGCAGGGGGCCGAGGTGCCAGACCCCCTGCGTCGGGCTGGGGATCTCGGCGAGGATGGGCGTCACCGGGTCACTTCGTCGCCGCGGCGACGTCCTTCTCGAGCTGGGTCGGGTCCTGGGCGAGGGTCTGGAAGGACAGCTCCTTGCCGTTCAGGAGGTACTGGGGGGTGCCCGTGTTGCCCTTCTGCTGGCCGACCTGCTCCATCTTGGTCGCATAGCCCTGCATCTTCTTGTCCTGGACGCAGGCCTGGAAGCCGGCGAGGGAGTCACCGCTCAGCCCGGCCTCCTGGGCGAAGTCCACGCGCAGCTGCTGGTCGGTGTAGCCCTTGCCCTCCTCGGGCTGATGCTTGAACACGACGTCGTGGTAGGCCTTGAACCGTCCTGCCGCATCGGCGCAGCTCGCTGCCGAGGCCGCCCGCAGCGACGAGTCGGGGTTGGGGACGTTGGGCATGGCCCGCTGGATGTTGGTGTCCAGGAAGCTGCGCAGGTGGTACTCGAGCCTGACCTTGCCCTGGTCGGCGAGCGTGGTCACCGTCGGGCCGACGACGTCCTCGACCTGCTTGCAGATGGGGCACTGGAAGTCCTCGTAGATCACGAGCGTCGGGGCCCCGGCCTTGGCCTTGCCGGGGTTGGCGACGATCCCGCCGCCGTCCGTCGTGGCGTTGGGCGGCGTCGAGGCGTTGGCGATCGTGTCCGCGACCTCGCTCTTGTGGGACTGCTGCGACCAGATGGCCCAGCCGACCGCGGCCAGGACGAGCAGCGCGACCAACGCTGCCGCCGCTGCGACCTTGGCCTTGTTGTCCCTCGGGGCCGCGGCCTGCGCCTTGCGGCGCCGTTCCTCGTAGCTCGTGCTCATCGGTGGTGCTCCTCGATCAGTGTCTGGTCGGGGCTCCGAAGAGCCATCGGTCCATGCTCGCAGGGGTGCGCGGTCGGATCGTCAGCCACACGCCGCAGAGCAGCAGGCCGGCGTCGCGCACGACGTCCCACAGGTAGTTGGTGTCCTCGGGCGCCACGACGCCTCCCCCGCCGAAGCAGCCGCAGTCGATGGAGATGCCGCGCACCCACACGCTGACGATGCCGATGAGGAAGGCGACCATCAGCAGACTGCCCGCGACCGCGGCCAGACGGGTGAACAGCCCGAGCACCAGCAGCGCGCCGATGGCCAGCTCCAGCACCGGCAGGACATATCCGACCAGGTTGGCCAGGTCGAAGGGCAGGATCTTGAAGGCGCGCACGGCCTCGGCGGAGGACTCGAGCGAGCCGACCTTGAGGTAGCCCGAGACGAGCAGCACGACGCCCAGCACGAGCCGGGCCACCAGGCCCACCCAGCCACCCCAGCGACCCGCGCTCATCGGCCGCCCTCCCGGACCCCCGCGGCGAGCTCGCGCACGACGCCCTGCAGCTCCTCGACACCGTCGGTGAGCGCCCGCACGAGGGCCGACCCGACGATGACCCCGTCGGCGTACGACGCCACCTGGGCCGCCTGCTCGCGGGTGGAGACGCCGAGCCCGACGCACAGCGGGGTGTCGGTGACGGCACGGGTCCGCTCGATGAGGTGGGCCGCCTCGGGCCCGACGGCGGCCCGGGCCCCGGTGACGCCCATGAGGGCGGTGACGTAGACGAACCCGCGGCAGGCGGCCGCCGTGCTCGCCAGACGCTCGGTGGTCGAGGACGGGGCGACGAGGAAGATGCGGTCGAGGTCGTGGCGCTCGGCCGCCTCGATCCACGCGCCGGCCTCGTCAGGGATCAGGTCGGGGGTGATGAGCCCCGATCCGCCGTTGGCGGCCAGCTCGGCGGCGAACCGGTCGACGCCATACCGCAGGACGGGGTTGATGTAGGTCATGCAGACCGCGGCGCCCCCGGCATCGGTGATGGCCCGGACCGCACGGAAGGCGTCGGCGAGCCGCACCCCGCCGGCCAGGGCCCGCACGGCGGCGTCCTGGATCACCGGGCCGTCCATGACGGGGTCGCTGTAGGGGATGCCGACCTCGACGACGTCGACGCCCGCCTCGACCATGGCGACCATGGCCTCGATCGAGCGGTCGACGTCGGGGTAGCCGACGGGCAGGTAGCCCACCAGGGCGGCCCGGTGCTCGTCGCGGCACCGCCGCAGGACGTCGGTGACCCGGGAGCTCACTGGCCCACCCCTTCGTTGTCGGCGACGGGCTCGGCGGCCTTGATCTGCTCGGCCCGGGCGAAGTCCTCGCCGTCCATCAGCCCGAACCACCGGGCGGCGCTGTCGACGTCCTTGTCCCCGCGCCCCGACAGGCTGACGAGGATGACCGCGTCGGGCCCGAGCTCACGGCCGAGCTTCATGGCGCCCGCGAGCGCGTGGCTGGACTCGATCGCGGGCAGGATCCCCTCGGTGCGGGTGAGCAGTCGGAAGGCCTCCATCGCCTCGTCGTCGGTGATCGGGTGGTACTCCGCGCGGCCGGAGGCGTGCAGGGCGGCGTGCTCGGGCCCGACGCTGGGGTAGTCGAGGCCCGCCGAGACCGAGTGGGACTCGATCGTCTGGCCCTCGTCGTCCTGCAGGAGGTAGGTGAAGGCGCCGTGGAGCACGCCCGGGGTGCCGGTCGAGAACCGTGAGGCGTGGCGCCCGGACTCCACACCCTCGCCGCCGCCCTCGAGGCCGACCAGCCGCACCTGCCGGTCGGGCACGAAGGCGTGGAAGATCCCCATCGCGTTGGACCCGCCGCCCACGCACGCGCACACGGCGTCCGGCAGCCGGCCGACGAGCTCGAGGACCTGCTCGCGCGCCTCCTCGCCGATCACCTTGTGGAAGTCCCGGACCATCTCCGGGAAGGGGTGCGGCCCGGTGACCGTCCCCAGCACGTAGTGGGTGGTGGCCACGTTGGCCACCCAGTCGCGGAAGGCCTCGTTGACCGCGTCCTTGAGGGTGCGGCTGCCGTGCGTCACCGGGACGACCTCGGCCCCGAGGAGCCGCATGCGGGCGACGTTGAGCGCCTGTCGCTCGGTGTCCCGCTCCCCCATGTAGACGACGCACTCGAGCCCCATCAGGGCCGCCGCGGTGGCCGTCGCCACGCCGTGCTGCCCGGCGCCCGTCTCGGCGATGACGCGGGTCTTGCCCATCCGGCGCGTCAGCAGGGCCTGGCCGAGGACGTTGTTGATCTTGTGGGAGCCCGTGTGGTTGAGGTCCTCCCGCTTGAGGATGACCCGCGCTCCCCCGCAGTGCTCGGCGAAGCGCGGCACCTCGGTGATGATGCTCGGCCGGCCGGTGTAGGTCCGCTGCAGCCGCTCGAGCTCGGCGACGAACTCGGGGTCACGGGCGGCCTTCTGCCGCTGCTCGTCGAGCTCGTCGAGCGCGGCCACGAGAGCCTCGGGGACGTAGCGCCCGCCGAAGTCGCCGAACCGGCCGACCGGGTCGCCCGGCTGGGCGTCGCTGGGGCTGCGGTGGCTGAGGTTCGTCATACGGCGTCTCCGGATCTGGTCAGTGGCGCAGGGCCGGGTGGGCGCCGGCAGCGACGAGCTCGGCGACGGCGTCCCGCGGGCTGCCCCCGGTGACGAGGGACTCTCCGACGAGGACCGCGTCGGCGCCGGCGCGGGCGAGCTCGAGCACGTCGTGCGGTCCGCGGACCCCCGACTCGGCGACCCGCACGACCGTGTCGGGCAGCACCGCGGCGACCCGGCCGAAGGTCGAGCGGTCGACCTCGAGTGTCTTGAGGTTGCGGTTGTTGACGCCGACGACCCGGGCGCCGGCGTCGAGGGCCCGGCGCGCCTCGTCCTCGTCGTGCACCTCGACCAGGGCCGTCATGCCGAGGGACTCGGCACGCTCACGCATCGAGACCAGGACGGGCTGCTCGAGGGCCGCCACGATGAGCAGGATGACATCGGCGCCGTGCGCCCGCGCCTCCCACAGCTGGTAGGGCTCGACCATGAAGTCCTTGCGCAGCACCGGCACGTCCACGGCGGCCCGCACCGTGTCGAGGTCGGCCAGGCTCCCGCCGAACCTGCGCTCCTCGGTGAGGACGCTGATGACGCTGGCCCCGCCGGCCTGGTAGTCGGCTGCGAGCCCGGCCGGGTCGGCGATCAGGGCCAGGGCGCCCTTGCTGGGGCTCGACCGCTTGACCTCGGCGATCACCCGGACACCGGCGGTGCGGCCCGCGGCGAGGGCGGCTCGGGCGTCCTTGGCGGGCTCGACCTGCGAGGCGCGCTGCTTCAGCTCCTCCAGGGAGGCCTGCGCCTGACGGCGCGCGAGATCGTCGCGGACGCCGCCGATGATGTCGTCGAGTACCGAAGCCACGGCCTCAGGCTAGCCACTGGTGGCGCGGTCACCGAATCCGTCCACCCGTCGGCTAGGGCTGCCACCACGACAGCGGCGCCCACCAGCGGGCCACGCCGAAGGCGCACCACAGCAGGAGCACCGCTGCGGCCCAGCGTCCGGCCGGGGCCTCCTGCAGACGTATGACGACCGGGTCCGCTCCCCCGACGCGGGCCGCCCGCCAGGCCACCACGACCCAGGCGATGGTGCCGGCCACGACGGCCACCACCGCAAGCAGGGTGGGGGCGCTGGACGACACGGCGGCGAGCAGGTCGCCGCGCACGAGGTCGTTGACCGAGCGGAGGCCTCCGCACCACGGGCACGGCATACCGGTGATCGTCAGGAACGGGCAGCTCCCCCACGACCCCGCCACGTGGGGATCCCGCACGGCCAGGGTGCCGAGCGCCAGGGCCTCGCCGGTCAGCAGCCCCAGCGGCAGGGCGGGCCTTGCCCGCGGGCCGGCGGGGGCCGGTGCCGGGGTGGAGGTCTGCTGCACCAGGCCACGATACGGCCACGACCTGCGGACGCACGGGTGACGTCCACGGCGCGCCCCGGGCCGGCGGCTAGCGTGGCAGCGCCGCCCTGACGGGCGTGTCCGTCACCGACGAGAGGGGAAATCCATGACCGACCACCCGCAGAACCCGCCGCCCCCGGCCGGCGAGCCCGAGCGTCCCGCCTCGGGCGGCGCGTACGGCAGCCAGCCCTACGGGAGCCAGCCCTACGGGAGCCAGCCCTACCAGCCGGCCGACGGTCAGACTGGTGGCGCTCAGCCGTATGACGGGGACCAGCCGCCCTACGGGGACCAGCCCTACGGCCAGGGCTACGCCCCGCAGCCGCAGGGCACGAACGTGCTGGGCATCATCGCCCTGATCCTCGGCATCCTGTCGATCCCGCTCGCGTGCTGCGGGGGCTGGCCGGGCCTGCTCGCCGGCATCGTCGCGATCGTCCTCGGCGTGATGGGCAACAAGAAGGCCAAGCAGGGCCTCGTCGGGGGCAAGGGCCTGTCGATGGCGGGTCTGATCCTCGGCATCATCGGCACCGTGATGGGGATCGCGATGCTGGTGTTCACGATCATGTTCGCGGACCTCGCGCAGAAGTGCCAGCAGTACGACCAGGACCCGGCCAAGATGCAGCAGTGCGTCACGGACGAGTTCAACAAGCGCTGAGTCTCAGCTGGGGCGCCCTGACGCGCGCCCCACGAATATCGTGAGGGTTTGGTCCACGCTTGTGGATGTCGTGTCTCGGTACATGTGGGACGCGATGTCTCGATGGATGTGAGACAGGTTAGGCGATGAGCTGGCCTTGGTTGCGTCGGTCGCGGTCGAGGGTGAGGTGGCCGAGGTGATGGCCGTCGTGGTCGTGGACGTTGGCGTGCTGCCCGTCGATCACGACGGTCATCGTCTGTCCGGTGTGGGCCCGTCCGATGGTGATGCTGGTGCCGTGCATCCAGACTCGGCCGGTCTTGTCGACGCGGGCGGCGTAGATGTGGGCGTCGGTCTGAGCGGGCAGGCTGGTGGGGCCGCCGAGCGCTGGGGCGTTGGCCCAGGTGGCGGCGGGGGTAGCGCGGATGGCCGAGTGCCAGCGTTGGGTGTTGTACCAGTCCTGGTACTGGTCGCATAGGGCCTGCATGTGCGTCAGCGTCTGGGGCTGGTGCCCGCTGGCTGCGAGCCACTTGTTGAAGGTCTGGTGGTGCCGTTCGACCTTCCCGCAGGTCTGGGGGTGGTACGGGCTGGAGTGGATCAGCCGGACGCCGTGCCGGTCGAGGTTCTGCGCGAACCGTGATCGTTGGGTGCCGCCACGGCGGGCGGTGGTGGAGAACGCGGTCCCGTTGTCGGACAGGACGATCGCCGGTGCCCCGTAGCTGGCGATGGCGGCGTTGACCGCGGCGATCGCGTCTTTGGTGGTTTCGGCCCAGCAGGCACGGGTGGCGACCAGGGTGCGGGTGCAGTCGTCCAGGACCTCGATCACGCACACCCGTCCCACCGGCAGCCCGGTGATGGTGGTCCCGTCGATCTGGTAGCAGTCCCGCGGTCGCGCGTACACGAACCGTCGGTAGGACGAGCGGGGCCGCTTACGAGGCGTTTTGGTGAGCAGCCCAGCCCGGTCCAAGATCGCGTTGATCGTCGACCGGGCCGGCACCACCAAACCCTGCGAGGCCCAGTCCTGCTCGGCCGCTTCGACCAGCAGCGCGGCCCGGATCATGTCCGCGCCGTTGTCCGGGCCCAGTTCCTCGCGCAGCGCGATCACCCGCGCACGCACCCGCTCAGGAGTGGCGTTCGGTCGGTTCCGAGGCGCTCGGGACCGCGGCTGCCACCGTCCCTCGAGCTTGACACGTTCTCGGTGTCGATAGGCCGTGGCTCGAGGCAGGCCGTGCGAGCGCACGAACGCGGCGAACCCTTGCGGGAACGCCGCGTCCGTGCCGTGCTCGGCCTCGATCTTCAACGCGTTGTCCAACAGCTGCATGACCGCCGCCCGCTTCCTGCACATCCGCAAGGGATAGCGCACTCAGCGCCCCACACGCCCCGAATCACGTGTCTCACATGATCCAGGACATGCCAGTCTCAAATGTCCCCGGACCTAACATCCACGCTTGTGGACCAAACCCTCACGATCTGTGGGGTGGGGCGCTGGGCGCCTCAGTGGTGGTGCGCGCTGTTGGTGAAGCGGTCCTTGGGGCCGCCGGCGCCGTAACCGGCCTTGGCCATGCCGATGCCGACAATCGGGCCGGCCGCGAGGATGAGCGCGCCCACGGCGATCCAGAACCAGTTGGCGAAGACCACCGCGAGGGACATCACGACCGCGCCGAGGAGCAGGACGCCCACGGCGGCCCAGGCGGCCATCGACTGGCCGTGCGTGTCGTGCGTCACCCGCTCGTTGGCGGAGGGGGCGGAGTCGGGGCGGTCTTGGATCATCGGTCTGGCTCCTCGTCGGGGCGTGAGGGTCTGGTCTCTGCGGCGGGACGGTCTGGCGTCATTGTGTCAGGTCGGCGGGGCTCGTGCGGTGCGGCGCCACCGGTGTCGCCGGCCCCGCCGGTGTCGTCCGTGTCACCGCGGCTCACCTCGTCCCAGAGGGACTCCTCACGAGCCGGCGCCTGCTCGGGCGGGCCCGCCGCCGGGGAGTCGTAGCGGCCCGACAGCCCTCGGGTGCGACCAGCGAGCCGCAGCGCGGCCACGCCCGCGGCTGTCGGCAGCAGCGTCGCGGCGAGCGCGGCCCACGCCGCCCAGGTCGCCGACGCGCTCACCCGTGGAGGCGAGGTGCGGCCGGTGCGGGTCGCGAGGTCGGCGGCCAGCGGGGAGGCGGGGTCGGTGAGGAACCACCCGATCGCGGCCGCGCAGCCGAGCGCGGACGCCAGCAGCAGGGCCGCGGCGACCCGGCGCACCACCCGCCCACCGGTGACGGCCACGACCGAGGCCGCACCGGCCGCGAGCGCCAGTGCCCCGGCGAGCGGCACCAGGGAGGAGCCGCTGGCGGTGACGGCGCGCCCCCCGACGAGGGCGTCGGCGGAGCTGCCGGTGGCCCAGGGCTGGGTCGCCAGCCCCAGCACGACCCCCGCCCCCAGCACGGCCGGGAGCACGACCGACCGAGCGGGCGTCACGGCGCCCGCAGCCCGGACGCCGCCGCGACCGCCCTCAGGGCCGCCGCGGCCTTGTTGCAGGACTCCTGGAACTCCAGCTCGGGGACCGAGTCCGCCACGATCCCGCCGCCCGCCTGCACGTGCGCGACGCCGTCGCGGATGAGCGCGGTGCGGATGGCGATCGCCATGTCGAGGTCGCCGTGGAAGTCGAGGTAGCCGACCACTCCCCCGTAGAGCCCGCGGCGGCTGGGCTCGAGCTCGTCGATCAGGCTGAGCGCGCGGGGCTTGGGCGCCCCGGACAGCGTGCCGGCGGGGAAGGTGGCGGCCAGGACGTCATACGCGCTCCGTCCCTGTGCGAGGCGACCGACGACCGTGGACTCGATGTGCATGATGTGGCTGTAGCGCCGGATCGTCATGAACTCCACCGTGTCGACCGTGCCGGCGTCGCAGACCCGCTGCAGGTCGTTGCGGGACAGGTCGACGAGCATGACGTGCTCGGAGCGCTCCTTGGGGTCGGCCAGCAGGTCCTTCTCGAGCTGGACGTCCTCCTCGGGACCGGCGCCGCGAGGGCGGGACCCGGCGATCGGGTGGGTGATGACGCGCCGCCCGGTGACCTTGACCAGCGCCTCCGGCGAGGACCCGACGATGTCGTAGCTGCCGCCGTCGGGGTCGGGGCAGCGCAGGAGATACATGTAGGGGCTGGGGTTGGAGGCGCGCAGGACGCGATAGACGTCCAGGGCGTCGGCCGGGCAGGGCACGCTGAACCGCTGCGCCAGGACGACCTGGAAGACCTCGCCCGCCCGGATCGCCTCCTTGCCCTGCTCCACCATGGCGTGGAACTCCGACGGGGTCATGTTGCTCGTGGCCTCGGGAGCCGCCGGCTCGACGACCGCGACGGTGCTGGGCGCGGGGGCCGCCAGCTCGCGCACCATCCGGTCGAGCCGCTCCACCGCCCCGGCGTGCGCCTCGTCCACGCGCTCGTCCGTGTCGTCCACGTTGATCGCGTTGGCCACCAGCAGGATCGAGCCGTCCGCGTGGTCCATCACCGCGAGGTCCGTCGCCAGCATCATGGCCAGCTCGGGCAGGCCGAGCACGTCCTCGGCGTGGTCGGGCACACGCTCCCACCGGCGCACCGCGTCGTACCCGACGAAGCCCACCATGCCGCCGGTCAGCGGCGGGAGACCGGCCAGGGGCTCGGTGCCGAGCACCTCGACCGTGTCGCGCAGGACCTCCACCGGGCTGCCGTCGGTGGGGATCCCCGCGGGCACGTCCCCGAGCCAGGTGGCCGACCCGCCGCGCTCGGTGAGGGTGGCCAGGCTGGCCGCCCCGACGATCGAGTAGCGCGACCACACGCCGCCGTGCTCCGCCGACTCGAACAGGAAGGTGCCGGGGCGGTCCTGGGCGAGCTTGCGGTAGACCGACAGCGGCGTCTCGGCGTCGGCCAGCAGCCGCCGCACGACGGGGATCACGCGGCGGTCCCGCGCCAGCTCGCGGAAGGTGTCAAGGCCCGGCCAGGTCGTCCCGAAGCCCAGGTCGGGGAGGTGCTCAGAGGCCTGGTCGGTCACGGTCGGTTCCCTTCTGCCGCAGGCAGATCGGTGTGGAAGCAGGTCCGCTGCCCGGTGTGGCAGGCCGCGCCGACCTGGTCCACGCGCACCAGCAGCGCGTCGCCGTCGCAGTCGATCGCGACGCCCTTGACGTGCTGCGCGTGCCCGGAGGTGTCCCCCTTGCGCCAGTACTCACGACGGCTGCGGCTCCAGAAGGTCACTCGCCCCTCGGTCAGCGTCCGCCGTAGCGCCTCGTCGTCCATCCACCCCACCATGAGCACCTCCCCCGTGTCGTGCTGCTGCACGACCGCCGCGACCAGTCCGTGGTCGTCGCGCTTGAGGCGGCTCGCGATGGTCGGGTCCAGGGCGGGTGGCCGTATGGCGGCGTCGGGGGTCACCAGGTCATTGTGCCAAGTCGACCGGGTGCCCGGTCACCCCGTCTCGTGGGCGAGCACGTGCGAGACCAGCACGCCGGGAGGCTCCGGGGCCACCGGGTTCGGTGCCAGGATGGGGTCATGACCTCGCTCGCCCACGCCCAGCGCCAGGCCCTGTCCGACCTCTTCGACCGCGTGGGGCCCGACGCCCCCACCCTCGACGAGGGGTGGACGACGCGCGACCTCGCCGCTCACCTCGCGACCCGTGACCGCCGCCCCGACGCCATGCCCGGCATCCTGGTCCCGGCACTCTCGGGCCACACCGACGCGGTGCAGCAGTCGTATGCCGCGCGCCCCTGGCCGGAGCTGGTCGACCTCGTGCGCTTCGGACCCCCGGCCTACGCCCCGACCCGCATCCCCGCCATCGCCGAGCGGGTCAACCTGGCGGAGTTCTACATCCATCACGAGGACGTGCTCCGCGCCCAGGAGCCCAAGGCGCAGGTCCCCATGACGCCCGAGCTCGAGGCGGCCCTGTGGCGGATGGTCTCGACGATGGGCCGGATGACCCTGCTGCGCTGCAAGGTCGGGGTCACCGTGGTGGCGCCGGGGCACGGCGAGCAGGTGCTGCGCAAGCCCACCGGGGCGAGTGCGGTCTCGCTCACGGGTCGACCGGGCGATCTCCTGCTCTATCTGTCCGGGCGGACGGCGGCCGCCGACGTGACCGTCGAGGGCTCCCCCGAGGCGGACCGGGCGTTCCGTCAGACGCCGCTCGGCCTCTGACCGCCCCGCTCAGCGGACCTCGTGCCCGGCGGCGCGCAACGCGTCCTTGACCTGACCGATCGTCAGCTCGCCGTAGTGGAAGACGCTGGCGGCGAGCACGGCGTCGGCCCCCGCCTCGACGGCCGGGGCTAAGTGCTCGAGGGCGCCCGCGCCGCCGGACGCGATCAGCGGGACGCGCACCTCCCGCCGCACGAGCCGGATCAGCTCGAGGTCGAAGCCGTCCTTGGTGCCGTCGGCGTCCATGGAGTTCAGCAGGATCTCCCCCGCGCCGAGCCGCTCGGCCCGGGCGCACCACTCCACGGCGTCGATGCCCGTGCCCCGCTTGCCACCATGCGTGGTGACCTCGAACCCCTCGACCACCCGGCCCTGCTCGTCGCGCCGGCGACGCACGTCGGCCGAGAGCACGAGCACCTGGTTGCCGAACCGGTCGGCGATCTCGCTGATCACCTCGGGACGGGCGATCGCGGCGGTGTTGACCCCGACCTTGTCGGCGCCGGCTCGCAGCAGCCGGTCGACGTCCTCGGGGGTGCGCACTCCCCCGCCGACGGTCAACGGGATGAACACCTGCTCCGCGCAGTGCCGCACCATCTCGTATGTCGTCTCCCGGTTGCCCGAGCTCGCGGTCACGTCGAGGAAGGTCAGCTCGTCGGCGCCCTGCGCGTCATAGCTGCGGGCCAGCTCGACGGGGTCGCCGGCGTCGCGGAGGTTCTCGAAGTTGACGCCCTTGACGACGCGTCCGGCGTCGACGTCCAGGCAGGGGATGACACGGATCGCGACAGGCACCAGCAGATCCTATCCGGGCGGCCCACCGGTGTGCCTAGGCTCGGTCCGTGCCTCCCCTCGCCAGCGCCGCCACCCGGCTGGTCACCATCGCCAGGCGGCGACCCGCCCTGCCCTGCGGCACCCGGGTCGTGGCGGTCGACGGGCCGAGCGGCTCCGGCAAGACCACGCTCGCGGCGCACCTGGAGGCGCACCTGCGCCGGACGGGCGGCCACGTCGTCGTCGTGCACATGGACGACCTCTATCCCGGCTGGGACGGTCTGGCCGCCGCGGTGACCCTGCTCTCGTCCCAGGTCGTCGAGCCGCTGGCGCAGGGGCGGGACGGCGCCTACCAGCGCTACGACTGGGCGCGCGGCGCCTACGCCGAGCGGCACGAGATTCTTTGCGCCACAGCCTGGCTCGTCGTCGAGGGCGTGGGGTGCGGGGCGGACGTCATACGGCCTCGGCTGGCGGCCCTGGCCTGGCTGGAGGCGGACCGCGAGACCCGCAGGCGTCGGGGGCTCGAGCGCGACGGCGAGTCCTACGCCCCGCACTGGGAGCGCTGGGCCGGCCAGGAGTCCGCGCACTTCGCCGGGCACGCGACCCGGGAGCACGCCGACCTGGTCGTGGATACGGGACAATGAGCCGGTGGGCAACGAACCGAAGGGCACGAAGGACGCGGTCACCCGCTCCTCGAAGGACCGCACGGGGCGCACGGTCGAGGAGTGGGTGGCGCTGGTTCTGGCCGCCTACGAGCAGAACTGACGTGGGCGCCACCCGTCAGGTCCGCTGGGGCGAGCGCGCGGCCGACCTCGGCCGGTCGTCCGCGCGCGTGTCGCGGCGAGGGGCGCTGCGCAGCGCGCGGCGCCTGCGTCAGCGGCTGTTCTTCATCGCCCAGTGCGCACTCGCCGCCATGACCGCCTACTCCATCGCGCACTACGGCTTCGACGTCGGCGTGCCGCTGTTCGCCCCCGTCGCCGCGATCGTGGCGCTCGGCATGACCTACGGCCAGCGGCTGCGGCGCGCGATCGAGATCACCGTCGGCGTGGCGGTGGGCGCCTTCATCGGCGAGTCCTTCGTGCACCTGTTCGGGATCGGCCCCTGGCAGATCCTCCTGATCGTCAGTGCCGGTATGACGATCGCCACGCTGCTCGGCGCCGGCACCCTCATGGCCAACCAGGCAGGCATCCAGGGCATGATCGTCGCCCTGCTGGCCGCGGCGCCGCAGGGCGCCTTCGGTCGCTGGTTCGAGGCGCTCGTGGGCGCGGTCGTGGCCCTGGTGTTCGCGTCCCTGGTGCCCAGCTCGTCCCTGGTCAAGCCGCGCAGCCAGGCGAGCAAGATCCTCGACGCCATCGGCGACCTGCTGCACACCACCTCCTCCGCCCTGCGCGACGACGACCTCGACGCCTGTGAGGAGGCGCTGGCCGCGGCCCGCGCCACCGAGCGTGACCTGACGGCGCTGCGCGGCTTCTCCGCGGACAGCCTCGAGGTGATGCGGGTGACCCCCTTCCACCGGCGCCACCGGCCGGCGGTGGAGGAGGTCGCCAACCTCATGGAGCCGATGGACCGTGCCATCCGCAACATGCGGGTGCTGATCCGCCGCGCCACCGTCGCGCTGCAGAACGCCGAGCACGTCCCCGACCGCTACACCGACGCCATCGACCGGCTCGCCGAGGCGGTCGACCACATCTCCGACGCCCTCAGCGTCGGCGAGCTGTCGGAGGAGCTGGAGCCGGAGCTGCTCGAGATCGGGCGGCTGACCCGCGACCCCGACCCGGACGCCACGCTGTCCGCCGAGGTGATCCGGGCGCAGCTGCGGTCCATCGTCGTCGACCTGCTGCAGGTGCTCGGCCTGTCCTTCGACGCCGCCCAGCACGAGATCCGGCGCGTGCTGGAGGCCGACCTCGGCAAGGACACGCCCCACCGACAACCGAGTAGCGAGTAGCGAGTAGCCCCTCAGCGCCGGCGTCGCGCCTCGCCGTCGTTCTTGCCGTCCTCGACGTCGTCCTCGACGTAGTCCTCGTCGACGTACATCCCGGGGGTGTCCAGGACGAGGCTGCTGCCCCCGGCGGTGTCGCTCAGGTGCCGCGGCGCGACCGCGTGCGCGAGGTGGTAGAGCGCGACGGTGACGACGGTGCCCAGAGCGATGCCGCCGAGGGTGAAGTCGTCGGTGATCCGCAGCGAGGTGTCCCCGATCCCGATGATGATGCCGGCCGCGACGGGGACCAGGTTGACGGGGTTGCCGAAGTCGACGCCGTTCTCCTTCCAGATCTTGGCGCCGAGCAGGCCGATCATGCCGTAGAGCACCACGCAGATGCCGCCGAGGACGCCTCCCGGGGTGGCGGAGATGATCGCGCCGAACTTCGGGGAGAAGCCGAACACGATCGCCACCAGGGCTGCCACGACGTATGCGGCCGTGGAGTAGACGCGGGTGGCGGCCATGACGCCGATGTTCTCGGCATACGTGGTGGTGGGACCGGCCCCCACCCCCGTGGCGAGGACGGACCCCAGCCCGTCGGCCATGATGGCCCTGCCCATCTCCTGGTCGAGGGGCGCCCCCGTCATCTCTGCGACGGCCTTGACGTGGCCGGTGTTCTCGGCGATGAGGGCGATGACGACGGGCAGGGCGAGCAGGGCGTAGGCGAGGGAGAACTGCGGCAGGTGCCAGCCGACCGTGGTGCCGGACGTGGCGGGCGGGAAGCCGAACCACGGGGCTGCGCTCACGGCCGACCAGTCGACGCGGAGGTGCTCGACGACGCCGGTGGGGTTCTGCGCGGAGACTGCGCCGGGCTGGAAGCTCGTGATGGGGCCGGCCACGAGGTCGAGGACCCAGGACACGGCATACCCGATCAGCAGGGCGAGGAAGATCGCGACCCGGGACAGGAACCCCCGCACGCCGACGTTGAGCAGCACGACGACCAGCATCACGACCAGCGCCACCCACTGGTCCTGCGGCCAGTAGGTGCGGGCGACCACGGGCGCAAGGTTGAAGCCGATGAGCATGACGACCGCGCCCGTCACGACGGGCGGCAGCGTGCGGTGGATCACGGTGGCGCCGGCGAGGTGGATGACGACACCCACGACGGCGAGGGCGACCCCGCACCAGAGCATCGCCCCGGAGACGTGCGCCGGGGACCCGCCCGCGGCATAGATGGCGGTCGCCACCCCGACGAACGAGGCCGACGAGCCCAGGTAGCTCGGCACCCGACCGCGCACGATCGCGAGGAACAGCAGCGTCGCGACGCCGCTCATCATCACCGCGAGCTGCGGGTTGAGCCCCATGAGGATCGGGAAGACGAAGGTCGCACCGAACATCGCCACGACGTGCTGGGCGCCCAGCCCGATGGTCTTGCCCCAGCCGAGCCGCTCGTGCGGGGCCACCACGGCTCCCGGTTCCAGGACTCCCCCGTTGTGCAGCGTCCACAGCGCCATCAGGTCATGCTCCTCGCCGGCCGGAGCGTCCGGCCCGCGTCATCCTAGCGACCGGTCGTGCCGATCACGACGTCGCCACGACCCGTCAGCACGAGTCCCGAGTCCGTCGCGGGCGAGTAGCAGCTCTCTCCCCGTCCGAGCACCACCTGGTCTCCCGCGTCGTCGGTCACGGTGACCTCGCCCTCGAGGCACAGCAGCAGGCGCGGAGCGCCGTCACCGGGGAGGTGCCGGCCACCGGCCGTCGCGCCACCCTCGCCCACCGTGCAGCGGAGCAGGTCGAACTCCGGAGCCGGCGTCTCGAAGTGCGTGAGTCCCGGGGCGACCTCGACCGGGCGCAGGGTCGGGACGGTCACCGCGGGGTCGAGCAGGCGCAGCAGCTCGTCGACGT
The DNA here is from genome assembly GCF_043162025.1 of Arsenicicoccus cauae. Taxonomy (NCBI): domain Bacteria; kingdom Bacillati; phylum Actinomycetota; class Actinomycetes; order Micrococcales; family Intrasporangiaceae; genus Arsenicicoccus; species Arsenicicoccus cauae. The sequence continues at coordinate 2,812,942 of NZ_CP171001.1, forward strand.
CGACATGTTTGGACGTCAGGCCGGCGCGCACCACGTTGTCCGAGTTGGCGAGCAGCTCGATGCCCGTCCCCTGCAGGTAGCAGTGCAGACCGCCGGCCGGCATGAACAGCCCCTCGCCCGGGCTGAGCGTCACGTGCTGCAGCAGGAGGGAGGCCACCAGCCCGATGTCCCCCGGGTGCTGGCGCGCGATGCGCACGGCGGCGCGGAAGGCGGCTCGGTCCTCGTCCGCCACGCCGGGGTCGTCCGCGAGCTCCCCGCAGCGCCACTCGACGTCGGCGAGGAGCTGGTCCCGCTCGCGCATGGGCCAGTGGAGCAAGGTGGTGAGCGCACGGACCTGTGCCTGGTCCTCCCCCGAGCGCAGGGCGTCGACGACGGTGGCCAGCGCGGGCACCTGGAGGTGCTCGACGATGCGGGCCGCCTCCTCCACGCTGCGAAAGCCCGCCAGCGCCTCGAACTCGGTGAGCGCCAGCACGGCCTCCGGCTTGGGCCAGTCGTCCTTGTAGTTGCGGGCCGGGTCGCGCAGCGGGATCGACGCGGCGTCCTCCCGTGACCACCCCTCCTGCGCCTGGGCCCGGTCGGGGTGGACCTGGATGGACAGCGCCTTCTCCACGGCCAGGACCTTGAGCAGGAAGGGGAGGCGCCCGTCGAACCGGCTCGCGCAGGCGACGCCGAGCTCCTGCTCGGGATCGGCCGCGATGACCCGGTGGAGCGTGGTCAGACCCTGCTCCCGCTCGAGCAGGGCAGGGGCACCGGGGTGGGCCCCGATCCACAGCTCGGCCTCGGGCCCGGGGGACGGCGTCGGCCTGCCCTGGAGGGTGGCGATGACGTAGCGGGAGCCCCAGTCGTAGGGCTGGACGACGGCTTCGAGACGATCCACCCAGCAACTCTAGCGAGGGGGGAGGCCCCGGACGGCCGAATGAGCAAGCTCAGACCTCCCGGAGCCGGTCGTCCTCGCCGCGACGCGGGCGGTGGGACTCCACCAGGGCTGCGAGGCGCCCGGCCTGCGCCTGGGACCCCAGGCCGTCGGCCCGCTGGATGGCCATCACCGCGACCGTCTCGGTGTCGTCGAGCACCACGGACACCCAGGGGTCACCGTGCCCGAACCGCACCGCCTCGATGCTGGTCCACGGCAGGTGCCGCGTCGTCATCAGGTTGCGGACGGTCAGACCAGACTCGTCGGGGATGGCCCGGATCGCGGCATACCGCGCGAGCACGGCGGCGATCGCGACACCGCACCCCACGAGCATGAGCCGATCGACGGCACCGAAGCCCCGGGCCCCGCCGGGGACCAGCGCCGCGAGGACGCAGAACAGCACCAGGCTGACGACCCCGGCGCCCAGGGCCACGGCCCGTCCCCGGCGCGGCTGGAAGGGGTCGTAGGGCGACGGCCCCGGCCGGTCGACGGCGCTCATCCGGCCGCGGTCACAGCCGGCACGCGGCGATGTCGGTGACCAGGATGCCCCGCGCGCCGATGCGGTAGAGCTCGTCCATCACGGCGTTCGTCTGCTTGCGGGGCACCATGGACCGCACGGCCACCCAGGCGCGGTCGTGCAGGGGCGAGACCGTGGGCGACTCCAGGCCCGGCGTGACGGCGACGGCCCGCTCGACCAGCTCGGCCGGGCAGTCGTAGTCCATGAGGACGTACTGCCGGGCGACGAGCACGCCGTGCAGCCGCCGCCGCAGGGTGTCCAGGGCGGGGTCGGGCTCACCCTGCGTCGCGGCACCGGCGTCGGACCGGCTGATGAGCACCGCCTCGCTGCGCAGGATGGGGTCGCCGAACACCTCGAGGCCCGCGTTGCGCAGCGTCGTGCCGGTCTCGACCACGTCGGCGATCAGGTCGGCCACGCCCAGCGTGACCGCGGTCTCCACCGCGCCGTCGAGATGGACGACCTCGGCGGTGATGCCGTGCTCGTCGAGGTGGGAGCGGACCAGGCCTGAGTAGGACGTCGCCACGCGCCGGCCGTCGATGTCGCTCACGGCGTCCATGGACCCCGCGGGCGCGGCGAACCTGAAGGTCGACCGGGCGAAGCCCAGCGCCATGACCTCGCGCGCGGTGCTGCCGGAGTCGAGCAGCAGGTCGCGACCCGTGATGCCGAGGTCGACGGTGCCCGCTCCGACGTACACCGCCACGTCACGGGGGCGCAGGTAGAAGAACTCGACGCCGTTGTCGGCATCGGTGAGCACGAGCTCCTTGGTGTCACGACGCTGGGCGTAGCCCGCTTCCTTCATGATCGTCGTGGCGGGCTCGGACAGCGACCCCTTGTTGGGGACGGCGACTCGCAGCATGGGGTCTCCGGTCAGAGGTGGGCGTAGACGTCGTCCAGGCCGATGCCCCGGGCGAGCATGAGGACCTGGAGGTGGTAGAGCAGCTGGCTGATCTCCTCGGCGGCGCGCTCGTCACCCTCGTGCTCGGCCGCCATCCACACCTCGGCGGCCTCCTCGACGATCTTCTTGCCGATGAAGTGCACGCCCTGGTCGAGCTCGGCCACCGTGCCGGAGCCTTCCGGCCGGGTCGCGGCCTTGTCGGTGAGCTCGGCGAACAGCTGGTCGAAGGTCTTCACGCGCTACAGCCTACGGCTCCCGGTGACGGCCGTATGACGTCGTCCGCGACGCGGGACCGCGTCCATCCGAGCCCCGGCGGGGCCGCCTCCCTCCGCACCGGCCTGGCGCGCCAGGGCTGGCACACGCCGCAGGCACTCGAGCGCTGCGCGACTGGTCGCTGGCACCGGAACCCCTCTCCCTCGAGAAGTCGTACGCACGCATAGTACGACAAATCGCACGGAGAGTAACTAGGTGCGGATACCTAGCGTGACTAGTCATCCGGCGTGCGCCGCCACGAGCCCACGCAGGTGGTCGACCGCCGCCGCCGCGTCCTCGGCGCCGTAGACCGCGGACCCGGCCACGAAGACGTCGGCCCCCGCCTCGGCGCACCGCTCGATGGTCGTGAGGGACACCCCGCCGTCGACCTGCACCCACACCTCGCCGCCGTGGCGCCTCACCGCCTCGCGGACCTCCCTCACCTTGGGCAGCTGGTCGGCCATGAAGGACTGGCCGCCGAACCCGGGCTCGACCGTCATCACGAGGATCATGTCGAGCTCGGGCACGAGGTCGGCGTAGGGCGCGAAGGCGGTGCCCGGCTTCAGCGCCATGCCCGCCCGGCCACCCGCGGCGCGCAGGGCCCGGGCGAGCCCGCGCGGGTCGCGGGTCGCCTCGACGTGGAAGGTCGCCGACCCGGCCCCGGCCTCGACGTACGCGGGCGCCCAACGGTCCGGGTCGTCGATCATCAGGTGGCAGTCGAGCGGGATCGGGCTCACCCGCGCGAGTGCCTCGACGACGGGCAGCCCCAGCGTGAGGTTGGGCACGAAGTGGCCGTCCATCACGTCCACGTGAGCCCAGTCGGCGTTGCCGATGCGGTCGAGCTCGTGCTCCAGGTTGGCGAAGTCGGCGGACAGGATGCTGGGCGAGATCTGCACGGGCCCAGCCTAGGCGAGCCGCCGTCCGCCGGAGGTCTCGCCGTCGGTCAGCGCTTGCGCAGCAGGGCCAGGAACATCCCGTCGGTCGCGTTGCGGTGGGGCCAGAGCTGCACCTGCGGACCCTCCCCCGCCAGGTCCAGGCCCGGGGCCACCGTGAGCATGGCCTCCCGGGCGTCCAGCACCTCGACGTCGTCCCGGCGCCCCGCCACGTCCTGCACCACGAAGGTGGTCTCGTTGACGTGCGGGCTGCAGGTCGCGTAGCCGATGACACCCCCGGGACGGGTCGCGTCGATGGCCGAGGCCAGCAGCTCGCGCTGCAGCTGGGTGAGGGCAGCCAGGTCCGCCGGGGTGCGGCGCCACCGGGCCTCCGGGCGGCGCCGCAGCGCGCCCAGCCCGGTGCAGGGGGCGTCGACGAGCACGCGGTCGTAGCGGCCCGGCTCGTCCACGCCGACGTCCCGGCCGTCGCCCACCCGCACGTCCACACCGGCCCCGGCCGCCACGGCGGCTCGCAACCCCTGGCGGACGAGGTCGGCCCGGTGGGGGCTCACCTCGTTCGCCGTGAGGTAGGCCCGGCCCACGGACAGCGCCGCCAGCAGCCCGGCCTTGCCGCCCGGGCCGGCGCACAGGTCGAGCCACTCCTCGGGGTAGTCGTCGATGCTGTCGACCGGCACCGCGGCGAGCGCGAGGGCCAGCAGCTGCGAGCCCTCGTCCTGGACGGCGGCCCGTCCGTCACGGACGGGGGCCAGAGCCCCGGGGTCGCCGCTGCGCAGCACCGCGCCGACCGGTGAGACGGGGGCCGGCTCGGCGCCGAGCCGGACCAGCTCGGCGACGCCCACCAGGCCGGGGCGCGCCACGAGCATGACGTCCGCCGGGTCGTTGTCGGCCTCCAGCAGCGCGACCAGCTCGTGGTCGACGGTGTCCGGGGACGCCGCGCCGTGCGCGACGAGCGCGGCGCGCAGGGCCCTGACGATCCACTCCGGGTGCGAGTGCTCGACGGCCAGCCGGTCCGTGCCGGTGCCGGTGGGCAGGACCCGGCCGAGCCACTCCTGCCGGGACCGCTCGCTGACCCTGCGCAGCACGGCGTTGACGAAGCCCGCCGCGCCGGCCCCGTTGACCTGCCGCGCCAGCCCGACCGTCTCGGCGACGGCGGCGTGGGCGGGGACGCGCATCCCCAGCGCCTGGTGCGCCCCGAGACGCAGCGTGTCGAGCACCGGCGGGTCGATCTTGTCGACGGAGCGACCGGCGGCATCGGCGAGGACGGCGTCGTACAGGCCCTGCCACCGCAGCGTCCCATAGGTGAGCTCGGTGGTGAAGGCCGCGTCGCGACCCTCCATCGCGTGGCCACGCAGGAGGCGCGGCAGCTCCAGGTTGGCGTAGCCGCCCTCGGCGACGCTGCGCAGCACGGTGTAGGCGGTGAGCCGCGCCGGGTCACCGCTGCGGGCGCGCTCGGAGGGGCGCTGCGCACTCCGCGGCCGGGGCCCGCGGCGGCCCTCGGGGCGGTGGCGCCGCGCGGGCCCGTCGGCACGCCGGTCGTCGGGGGAGGTCACTGGCCCATCACGTCCTCGTCGGTGATCCGCACGCCACGCGCCCAGTCGGCGGCGGCCATCTCGCGCTTGCCCTGCGGACGGACGGTCCACAGCCGCACCGCCGTGGTCGCGGTCCCGACCACGACCTCCCGCTTGCCGGCCTCGACCTCGCCCGGCCCGAGGTCGGGTCGGGAGTCGACCGTGACCGGCCCGATGCCGAGGCGCTCGCCCCGGAAGGTCGTCCACGCGCCGGGGTCCGGGGTGCACCCTCGCACCTGGCGGTCGATGGCGAAGCCGGGTGCGGCCCAGCTGATCCGGGCCTCCTCCACGGTCAGCTTGGGCGCGTGGGACACGCCGTCGGGGCGCTGCGGCACGGCCTGGATCGCGTCCGCCTCGATCGCGTCGAGGGTCTCCACCAGCAGGCCGGACCCGGCGACGGCGAGCCGGTCCAGCAGGTCACCGGCCGTGTCGGTCGGGCGGACGGCCTCCGTCATCCTCCCCAGGACCGGCCCGGTGTCCAGACCCTCTTCGAGCAGGAAGGTGGTCGCCCCGGTGATCTCGTCGCCGGCCATGACCGCGCGCTGGACGGGAGCGGCACCCCGCCAGGCCGGCAGCACGGAGAAGTGCAGGTTGACCCAGCCTCGCGGGGGGACGGCCAGCGCCGTCGGGGGCACCAGCCCACCGTAGGCGACCACGGGGCAGCAGTCGGGCGCGAGCTCGCGCAGTCGCTCGAGCACCTCCGGGTCACGCAGGCTGCGGGGGGTGAGGACCGGGAGCCCGGCCCCCTCCGCGCGGGCCCTGACCGGCGACGGGACCAGGGTGCGGCCTCGTCCGGCGCGCGCGTCGGGTCGGGTGATGACCGCGACGACGTCGTGGGACGACCCGAGCAGGGCCTCCAGGCTGGGCAGGGCGACGGCCGGGGTGCCGGCGAAGACGAGACGCATGGCGGGCTCCTAGAGGCCGAAGGCCGAACCGGACAGGTGGGGGCTGGCCTTGACCGTGGGCGCCGGCGACCCGGACCACTGCGCCTCGCGGATCGCCCGCATCGCGAGGCGCCGCTGCTCGGGGTCAAGCCGGTCGATGAAGAGCACCCCGTCCAGGTGGTCGGTCTCGTGCTGGACGCAGCGCGCGAGGAGCTCGGACCCCTCGAGGCGGACCGGCTCGCCGTGCATGTCCTGGCCGGTGGCCACGACGCGCAGGGCGCGTCGGGTCGGGAACGCCAGGCCCGGCAGGGACAGGCAGCCCTCGTCCCCGTCCTGGGTCTCCGGCGACAGGTCGAGGCAGGGGTTGACGAGGTGCCCGAGGACGCCGTCGACGTAGTAGGTGAACACCCGCAGGGAGACGCCCAGCTGAGGTGCCGCGAGGCCCGCCCCCGGCGCGTCGATCATGGTGTCGGTCAGGTCCTGGACCAGACCTCGCAGCTCGGCGTCGAAGTCCGTCACGGGTGCGGCCGGGGTGCGAAGGACCGGGTCGCCGAACAGGCGGATGTCCATGACTGACACGTGCTGCGGTCCTTGGTGGGTGCGACGACGGCTGGCGGTCCCAGTCTACGCGGGTCGCAGCGGCGCCCCACGGGCGACCAGGTCGCGGCGCAGCTGCTCCGGCCCGGTGAAGCGGACGGCGTCGAGACCGCACGCCGTCGCCGCCACGACGTTGCGGGCGTTGTCGTCGGTGTAGCAGCACTCGGTCAGGGGGATGCCCATGCGCTGCTCGAGGATGCTGAAGATCGCCGGGTCCGGCTTGATCACGCCCTCGGCGCCCGACACCACGACGTCGATGAAGCCCTGCAGGAAGGCGAAGCGGGGCCGGGCGTGCTGCTCGAACAGCTCGCTGGACCAGTTGGTCAGCGCGAAGAGCGGCACCCTGGCGTCGTACAGCTCCCGCAGGATCTGCACGGTCCCGTTGATCTGGTGCGTGAGCGACTTGTCGAAGTTGGCCGCGTAGGAACGGATCTCGTCGGCGTACCGGGGGTGCTCGGCGATCGCGCGGTCCTCCGCCTCGGTTACGGGCACGCCACGGTCGAGGGAGAGGTTCCAGTCGTGGAAGCTGAAGTCGTCCGCGGCGAGGAAGGCCCGCGCACGCTCCTCCCCGACACCGGCCGCGATGGCTGGCAGGGGGTCCCACGCGACGAGCACCTGCCCGAGGTCGAAGACCATCGCGCGTGTCTGCCTGCTCATCTCGTCCCGCCTCCGCCTCGTGGTCGCCCGACAGGCCCCACCGTATGCCGTCGACCACCCCCGTACGCCGTCACACCACCGCGTCGCGCGGGCCGACCACGACGTGCACCGTCTCGGGCTCCTTGCGCGCCGAGCGCGTGGCGCGCATCGCCCGCAGGGCGTCGGCGAGGTCGAGGGCGTGCTCGTGGCCCGTGCGCAGCAGGATCCGTTGGCGCGGCGGAGGGTCGTCGCCCACCCGGCGAGGACCAGGTGGGGGCGGCGCCGGCAGCGGGCCGAGCCGCTCGACGGTGTCGGCCAGCCCCACGGCGGCGACCGCGTCGGCCAGGGCGTGCCGCTCCGCGTCGAGGCTGGCCATCACCACGGCGGGCGGCAAGGACAGCTCACGGCGCTCGGCCAGCTCGCGGGCCGCCAGCCAGCCTGGGTCCCAGCGCACCAGCGCCTCCACCGGCGGGACGGTGAGGTCGGTGGGGGCGCCGCACAGGACCGCGACGGCGCCCGAGGAGGCCGCGCGGGCCAGCGCGGCGGCGCCGAGCCAGCGCCGCAGCGCCTCCAGGGACGCGTCCAGGTCGGGGCGGTCCAGGCTCGCCCAGGCGTCCAGGAGCAGGACGGCGGCATAGCCTGACTCGGCGACCGGCTCGGCGCCGGGCGTGGCGATCACCAGCGCGGGCCGCGACCCGACCCGGCCCACGACCTCGCCCGAGCCGGACGTGATGACCGGCACCCCGGGAAAGGCCCGGCCGAGCTCCTCGGCGGTGCGCCTCGCCCCCACCACGGACGACCGCAGCCGGCTGCCCTCGCACTCGGGACACTCGTAGCGCGCCACCGTCGCCCCGCACCAGCGGCACCGGGGCGCCGCGTCGCGGCCGCCGAGGCCGAGCGGGCCGTGGCAGACCGGGCAGCGAGCCGGGGCACGACAGTCCTGGCAGGACAGGGAGGGTGCGTAGCCACGACGCGGCACCTGCACCAGCACGGGCCCGGAGTCGAGGGCCTTCTTGGCCGTCCGCCAGGCCAGCGAGGGCAGGTGCGCGCTCGCCGCCGCCGCGTCGCGCTCCTGCTCGTGGCCCTCGCCCGCGAGCACCACGCGCGGAGCCGCCCGGCGGAGCGCGACGGGGTCGGCCGCCACGACCGGCATCGCGCCGGCCTCGACCAGGCGCTGCACCTCGACCGAGCGGGCGAAGCCCCCGGCCAGGGCGGCGGCCCCCTCGCGACGGGCCCGCGCCAGCAGCACGTCGCGCACGTGCGGGTAGGGCGCCCGCGGCTCGGCGAGGAGGTCGTCCCCGTCGTCCCACCAGGACACCAGCCCCAGGTCCTGGACCGGCGCGAACATCGCGGCGCGGGTGCCCACGACGCAGCGAACGTGCCCGCGCAGCACCTTGAGCCAGGCCGTGTAGCGCGCCTGCGGGCCCTGCGCCGCGGTGAGGCGCACGTGCGAGCCCTTGCCCAGCACCGCCGTCAGCGCCGCGTCGACCCGGTCGACGTCGCGGTGGTCGGGCACGACGAGCAGCGCCCCACGTCCCGAGGACAGCGTGGTGGCCGCCGCCACCGCCAGCAGGTGCGGCCAGTCGCGCTCCGGGTCCCCACCGCTGGGCGTCGCCTGCCAGCAGGCGTGGGGCGAGCGACCCTCCGCCAGGTGCCGCAGGAAGGCATCGCCCGCGCGCAGCTCCCCCCACGGCCCGGGGTCGGGCCGTGGTGGCGTCGGCGCCGGCTCGCCGGACAGGTTGCGCTCGGCCGTCGCGTGCCGTGGGGGGACGGCGAGGCGCAGGACGTCGGACACCGTCCCGGCGCGGGCCCTGGCCACCTCGCGGCAGGTGTCCAGGACGGCCGGGGTGAGCACCGGCTCGGGGCTGACCACCCGCCGCAGGGGCGCGAGACGCCCCTGGTGCTCGGGCTGCTCCTTGCGGGCGATCACGAAGCCGTCGACGTCCTGACCGGCGAAGCGGACCCGCACCCTCGCACCGGGCACGGCCGTCGCGGCCAGCTCGTCGGGGACGGAGTACTCGAAGGGGCGGTCGAGGTGCGCCAGAGGCAGGTCGACGAGGACCTCGGCGATCGGGTCGCCCTGCGTGGTGCCCCCGGCCGGCGGCAGGGACCGGTCACCGCGCACGCGCGCCCGCACGAGCGCCAGCTGCTCGCCCGTCGCGGCCTCCACGGTCCCCTGGGCGGGCACCCGGTCCTCCTGCGTCATGGCCACGTTTCTATCGCACCCCGCCGACATACCCACGCCTGGCCGGACCCCGTCGCCCCGCTGTGAGCGTGACCCCCGTAGTCCGTGACCTTCATCCCCAACACCTGGGCGGTGCTCGCGAGCTCCTCGGCCGGGCGTTCGTCGAGGGTCCCTACCTGGTGGCGGCCCTCCGCGCCGTCACGCTACCCGCATCAGCGGGACACGCCCTAGGCGCGGACGGCGCGCTGCAGGGCCTCGACGCGGTCCGTCCGCTCCCAGGTGAAGCCGCCGTCGTCGCCGCCGGTCCGGCCGAAGTGGCCGTAGGCCGCGGTGCGGGCGTAGATCGGCCGGAGCAGGTCGAGGTCGTCGATGATCGCGGCCGGGCGCAGGTCGAAGGTCGAGGTGATGGCCCGCTGGATCGCCTCCACCGGGGCGCTCTCGGTGCCGAAGGTCTCGACGTACAGCCCGACGGGCTGGGCCTTGCCGATGGCGTAGGCGACCTGGATCTCGCACCGGCGGGCGAGCCCCGCGGCCACGACGTTCTTGGCGACCCAGCGGGTCGCGTAGGCGGCGGAGCGATCGACCTTCGAGGGGTCCTTGCCGGAGAAGGCGCCGCCGCCGTGGCGCGCCATGCCGCCGTAGGTGTCGACGATGATCTTGCGCCCGGTCAGGCCGGCGTCGCCCATGGGCCCGCCGATCTCGAAGCGTCCGGTCGGGTTGACCAGCGTGCGGTAGCCCTCGACGTCGAGACCGTCGGCGTGCTCGGCAAGCACGGGCTCGAAGACGTGCTTGACGATGTCGGGCTGGAGCAGCCCCTCCAGGGAGATGTCGGTGGCGTGCTGCGTCGACAGCACCACGGTGTCCACGCGGACGGCGCGGTCACCGTCGTAGGCGATCGTGACCTGCGTCTTGCCGTCGGGACGCAGGTAGGGCAGCGTCCCGTCCTTGCGGACCTCGGTGAGGCGCTCGGAGAGGCGGTGCGCCAGGTGGATCGGCAGGGGCATGAGGTCGGGCGTGTCGTCGCACGCGTAGCCGAACATCAGGCCCTGGTCGCCGGCACCCTGCTTGTCGAGGGCGTCCACCGCGCCGGTGCGGGACTCGTAGGCCGTGTCGACGCCCTGGGCGATGTCGGGGCTCTGCTGGCCGATGGAGATCTCGACGCCGCAGGACTGCCCGTCGAAGCCCTTGGTGGAGCTGTCGTAGCCGATCGCGAGCACGGTGTCGCGCACGATCCGGGGGATGTCGACATACCCCTCGGTGGTGACCTCGCCGGCGACGTGGACGAGGCCTGTGGTGACCATGGTCTCGACCGCGACCCGCGAGCGAGGGTCCTGCCGGAGCATCTCGTCGAGGACCGAGTCGGAGATCTGGTCGCAGATCTTGTCGGGGTGGCCCTGGGTCACGGACTCGGACGTGAACAGACGCGACACGTGTTGCTCCTCAGCACATGGACGGCAGTTGCCGGGAGTCTAGCGCCGCAGTTCGGTGGCGATGACGTCGAGGAGCGCGTGTGAGACGCGCGTCTTGGTCGTGGGTCCCGCGGTGACGGGCGCGCCCCCGTCGCGGCGCAGGATCGTCACGGTGTTGTCGTCCTGGCCGAAGGTCACGCCGACCCCGACCTGGTTGACGACGAGGAGGTCGCAGCCCTTGCGCCGCAGCTTGTCCTGGGCGAGCTCCAGCACGGAGTGCTCCGCGTCCCCCGTCTCGGCGGCGAAGCCCACGATGTAGGGCACCTGGCCGCCCTGGCGGTGCCGCTCGCGCACGAGCTCGGCGAGGATGTCCGGGTTGCGGACGAGCTCGATCGTGGGGGCGGACTCGTCAGGCCCGCCGTCGGCGCCCTGGCCGTGGGTCTTCTTGATCTTGGCCGTGGCCACGTGCCGTGGCCGGAAGTCGGCGACGGCGGCGGCCATGATGATCACGTCGGCGTCCTTGCTCAGGTCGGCCAGCTGAGCCTGCAGGTCCAGGGCGGACTCGATCCTGCGGGTGACGATGCGGGGATGGTCGGGCAGTCGTATGTCGACCGCGCCCGCCACGAGGACGACGTCGGCACCGCGCGCGGCCGCCGCCTCGGCGATCGCGACCCCCTGCTTGCCGCTGGACCGGTTGCCGAGGTAGCGGACGGGGTCCAGCGCCTCGCGGGTGCCGCCGGCGGAGACCACGACGACCACCCCGTCGAGGTCCTGGCGCGGGTCCGTCCCGGGCTCGAGCGCGCGGACGGCTGCGGCGTAGATGTCATCGGGCTCGGGGAGCCGCCCGGGACCGGTGTCCGAGCCCGTCAGCCTCCCGGACGCGGGCTCGATCACGGTGACACCACGGGCGCGCAGGGTAGCGACGTTGGCCACCGTCGCCGGGTGCTGCCACATCTCCGTGTGCATGGCCGGGGCCAGCACCACCGGGCAGCGCGCCGTCAGCAGGACATTGGTCAGCAGGTCGTCGGCCAGGCCGTGCGCCGCCTTGGCGAGCAGGTTGGCGGTGCACGGGGCGACGACGACCAGGTCCGCCTGCTGGCCGAGCAGCACGTGCCGCACCTGCTCGACGTCGTCGAAGACCTCGTGGGTGACGCGCTTGCCGGACAGCGCCGACCACGTGGGCTCCCCCACGAACCGCAGCGCCGCCTCGGTCGGGACGACGGTCACGTCGTGTCCGGACTCGGTGAAGCGGCGCAGCAGGGAGGCGGCCTTGTAGGCAGCGATGCCCCCGCCGACGCCGAGGACGACGCGACGGGGGCCGACGCTGTTGCTGTCCCCGTGGACAGCCATGGGGCGGATCAGCCCTCGGTGGGCTCGGAGGTGAGCAGACCGTCGTTGATCTCGCGCAGGGCGATCGACAGGGGCTTCTCGTGGACCTGGGTCTCGACCAGGGGCCCGACGTACTCCAGCAGACCCTCGGACAGCTGCGAGTAGTAGGCGTTGATCTGCCGGGCGCGCTTGGCCGAGTAGATGACCAGTGCGTACTTGGAGTCCGCAACCTGGAGCAGGTCGTCGATCGGCGGGTTGGTGATCCCGATGGGGGCAGCAACGGTGCCAGGCACAGTCAGTCTCGCTTCAGTCGATGGGTGGATCTCATCAATGATACGAGTTCCTCGGCCGCGCGGCGAACATCGTCGTTGACGACGGTGACGTCGAACTCCGCCTGGGCGGCGATCTCGGCCCGAGCGGTGGTCAGCCGCCGGGCTCGCTCCGCCTCGTCCTCGGTGCCCCGGCCGACCAGCCGGCGCACCAGCTCGTCCCAGCTCGGGGGCGCGAGGAAGACGAACTGCGCCTCGGGCATGGACTCGCGCACCTGGCGGGCGCCCTGCAGGTCGATCTCCAGGAGGGCGGGTCGGCCCTCGGCGAGGACCTCGTCGACGGGCCAGCGGGGCGTGCCGTAGAGGTGCGTCCCGTGGACAGTGGCCCACTCGAGGAACTCCCCCGCGTCGCGGCGGCGCTCGAACTCCTCGCGGTCCAGGAAGTGGTAGTGGACGCCGTCGCGCTCGCCGGGGCGGGGGGCCCGGGTCGTGGCGGAGACGGACAACCACACCTCGGGGTGGTGGTCGCGGACGTAGGCCGCCACCGTCCCCTTGCCGACGGCCGTTGGTCCGGCGAGGACCACCAGTCGAGGGCCGGGCGCAGCGGCCTCGGGCATCGCGCTCAGTTCTCGAAGCGGGCGAGCAGCGCCGCGATCTGGTTGGCGCCGAGCCCACGCACGCGTCGGGTGCGCGAGATCCCGACCTCCTCCATGATCTGCCGGGCCCGCACCTGGCCGACGCCGGGCAGCGACTCCAGCAGCACGTAGACCTTCATCTTGCCGATGACGTCGTTGGACTTGCCCTCGGCGAGGACCGAGCGCAGCGAGCCCTGGCCGTACTTGAGCTGGTTCTTGACCGCAGCGCGCTCGCGTCGAGCGACGGCGGCCTTCTCCAGTGCCTCGGCTCGCTGCTCGGGGGTCAGGGTCGGCAAGGCCACAGGAGTCTCCTCGGTGGGTCTGGACCGGGCTGGCCAGCGCCGGTCGGTGATGCTTGTGGACAACGTACTGGCGGGGCCAGCGCAGCCGCAACGCGGGGCCGGGCCCGCGCGGCGTGTGACGAGCCTAGCTCCCCGTCCGACATCGTCGGGAACGAATCCGGACATTTGACGCGCACATTCGTGCCGCTCAGCCGGACAGGGCCACCAGGGCGCGCATCTGCCGACCCGTCCGTCGCGCGGCCTCGCGCAGGACCGGCACGTCCGGCCCGGCCGACAGGACCTCGCGTGAGCTGGACGCAAGCACCTGGGGCAGCGCCTCGCCGAAGACCTGGCGAAGGCTCTCGGCCGTGCCGCCCTGGGCCCCCACGCCCGGGGCGAGCAGGGGTCCCCCCATCGAGGTCAAGTCCAGGCCCAGGTCCCGGACGGCGGTCCCGACGGTGGCACCGACGACCAGCCCGACCGAGCCGAGCCGTCCGGACTCCCTCGCCGCCGCGTTGTCCGCGGCGGCTCCCGCCACGACCTCCCCGGCGACCGAGCGCCCCCCTGCGCCCCGCGCGTGCTGCACGGACGCTCCCTCCGGGTTGGAGGTGAGCGCCAGCACGAAGACACCGCGGCCGGTTGCGGCGGCGAGGTCGAGCGCGGGACGCAGCGAGCCGTAGCCGAGGTACGGCGAGACCGTGATCGCGTCGACCGCGTCGGATCTGTCCTTGCCGAGGAAGGCCTCGGCGTAGGCCGTCATGGTGGAGCCGATGTCACCGCGCTTGACGTCGAGGATCGTCAGGGTGCCGGCCTGCCGCAGCCCGGACTGGACCCGCTCGAGGAGCGCCACGCCGCGCGACCCGAAGACCTCGAAGAAGGCGGACTGCGGCTTGACGCAGGCCACCTGCCCCCCGAAGGCCTCGACGCAGGTCATCGCGAAGCGCTCCACCCCGGCGAGGGTGTACGGCAGTCCCCAGGACTCCACGAGCTGCTGGTGCGGGTCGATGCCGACGCACAACGGGCCGTGCGCGTCCATGGCGGCGCGCAGCCGCGTGCCGAAGGGGGTCGGGTTCACGGCGTCTCCTCCGGTCGGTGGGTGCTCACCCGGTCTCCTCGGGCCACGGGCCGGCTCACCCGGCCGCGTGGGCGCCGTGCTGGGCCAGGCGCTCGGCGTGCTCCTGCAGCGAGATCACCGACACGGAGCCGTCTCGCATCGACTCGATGCCCTGCACGGCGGCGGCGAGCTGCTGGACCGTCGTGATGATGGGCTTGTCCATGCTGGTGGTGGCGGTGCGGATGGTGTAGCCGTCGGCGCGCGCCTCCGGGCTCGTGGGGGTGTTGACCACCATGTCGACCTCGCCGTCGAGGATCAGGTCCACGACGGTCGGCTCCCCCGCCGGGCCACGGCCCTCGCTGTGCTTGCGCACGGCCTCGGCACGGACCCCGTTGCGCCGCAGCACGTCGGCCGTGCCCTGGGTCGCGAGGATCCGGAAGCCCAGGTCCGCGAGCCGCTTGCAGGGAAAGATCATGGCGCGCTTGTGCCGGTTGGCGACCGAGATGAAGACGGTCCCCTCCGAGGGCAGCCCCCCGAACGCGCCGAGCTGGCTCTTGGCGAAGGCCGTCCCGAAGTCGTCCGCGAGGCCCATGACCTCGCCGGTGGAGCGCATCTCGGGGCCGAGGATGGTGTCGACGAACTCCCCGTCCTGCGTGACGAACCGCTTGAACGGCAGCACGGCCTCCTTGACCGCCGTGCCGGCCTCGATCGGCAGGGACGCGCCGTCGCCCTCGGACGGCAGCAGGCCCTCGCGGCGGAGCTCGGCGATGGTGGCGCCCATCATGATCCGCGACGCCGCCTTGGCGACCTGGACGCCGGTCGCCTTGGCGACGAACGGCACGGTGCGCGAGGCCCGGGGATTGGCCTCGAGGACGTAGAGGATGTCCTGGGCCAGGGCGAACTGGACGTTCATCAGCCCCCGGACCCCGATGCTGGCCGCCAGCCGGCGGGTGGACTCCCGAACCCGGTCGATCTCGGCGCGCCCCAGCGTCACCGGCGGCAGCACGCACGAGGAGTCTCCGGAGTGGATCCCGGCCTCCTCGATGTGCTCCATGATCGCCCCGACGTACATCTCCTGCCCGTCGTAGAGCACGTCGACGTCGATCTCGATGGCGTCGTCGAGGAAGCGGTCCACGAGGATCGGGTGGTCGGGGCTGGCCAGCGCCGCGCGCGTGACGTAGTCGGTGAGGGTCTGGTCGTCATACACGATCTGCATGCCGCGCCCGCCGAGGACGTAGGAGGGGCGGACGAGGACCGGGTAACCGATCTCGCGGGCCACCTCGAGGGCCTCGGCGGCCGAGTAGGCGGTGCCGAACCTGGGGGCGGGCAGCTGGGCCTCGTGCATGACCCGGCCGAACGCGGCGCGGTCCTCGGCGAGGTGGATGGCCTCGGGCGACGTACCGACCACCGGCAGCCCCTCGTCCTTGAGCGCCTGGGCCAGCCCGAGCGGCGTCTGCCCGCCCAGCTGGACGATGACGCCGGCCACCGGACCCGCGGCGCGCTCGGCGTGGTAGACCTCGAGGACGTCCTCCAGCGTCAGCGGCTCGAAGTAGAGCCGGCTGCTGGTGTCGTAGTCGGTCGACACGGTCTCGGGGTTGCAGTTGACCATGACGGTGTCGTAGCCCTGGTCGCGCAGCGCGAAGCTCGCGTGCACGCACGAGTAGTCGAACTCGACGCCCTGGCCGATGCGGTTCGGCCCGCTGCCGAGGATGATCACCGCGGGCCTGTCCCGAGGCAGCACCTCGGTCTCCTCGTCGTACGACGAGTAGTAGTACGGCGTCTGGGCGGCGAACTCGGCGGCGCAGGTGTCGACGGTCTTGAACACCGGGCGCACGCCGAGGGCATGGCGCACCCCGCGTACGACCGGCTCGGTCATGCCGGTGAGCTGGGAAATCTGGGTGTCGGAGAACCCGTGGCGCTTGGCCAGCCGCAGCTGCGCGGGAGTGAGCGTCTCGGAGCCCTTGATGGTGCGGGCGACCTCGTTGAGCAGCTCGATCTGGTCGAGGAACCACGGGTCGATGCGGGTCGCCTCGTGGACCTCCTCGACCGTCATACCGGCGCGCAGGGCCTGCTGGACGAGCAGGATGCGGCCGTCGGTCGGCGTCCTGGCCTGCTCCAGCCAGGCGGCACCCTGGTCACGACCGGGCCGATCGCCGCGCCAGTGGAAGGCCGCGTCCTTCTTCTCCAGGGACCGCACGGCCTTCTGCAGGGCCTCGGTGAAGTTGCGCCCGATCGCCATGGCCTCGCCGACCGACTTCATGGTGGTCGTGAGCGTCGGGTCGGCGGCCGGGAACTTCTCGAAGGCGAACCGCGGGACCTTGACGACGACGTAGTCCAGGGTCGGCTCGAAGGACGCCGGCGTCTCCCGGGTGATGTCGTTGGGCACCTCGTCGAGGGTGTAGCCGATGGCCATCTTGGCGGCGATCTTGGCGATCGGGAAGCCGGTCGCCTTGGACGCCAGCGCGGAGGACCGGGACACCCGGGGGTTCATCTCGATGACGATGACCCTCCCGTCCTCGGGGTTGACCGCGAACTGGATGTTGCAGCCGCCGGTGTCCACGCCGACCTCGCGGATGACGGCGATGCCGATGTCGCGCAGGTTCTGGTACTCCCGGTCGGTCAGCGTCAGGGCCGGTGCCACCGTGATGGAGTCGCCGGTGTGCACGCCCATCGGGTCGAGGTTCTCGATGGAGCAGACGACCACCACGTTGTCGGCGTGGTCGCGCATCACCTCGAGCTCGTACTCCTTCCACCCGAGGATGGACTCCTCGAGCAGCACCTCGGTGGTCGGCGAGGCGAACAGCCCGGCGCCCGCGATGCGCCGCAGGCCGGCCTCGTCGTAGGCGAAGCCGGAGCCGAGACCGCCCATGGTGAACGACGGCCGGACGACGAGCGGGTAGCCGAGATCGCCCGCCGCGTCGAGGCACTCGTCCATCGTGTGGCAGATGATCGAGCGGGCCGACTCGGCACCGCAGCGCTCCACGACGCCCTTGAACCGCTCCCGGTCCTCCCCCAGCTGGATCGCCTCGACGTTGGCGCCGATGAGCGGGCAGCCGTAGCGCTCGAGCACGCCCGCCTCGTGCAGCGCCATCGCGCAGTTGAGGGCGGTCTGGCCGCCGAGGGTGGCGAGGACCGCGTCCGGGCGCTCCTTGGCGATGATCGCCTCGACCACCTCGGGGGTGATGGGTTCGACGTAGGTCGCGTCGGCGAACTCGGGGTCGGTCATGATCGTGGCGGGGTTGGAGTTGACCAGGACGACCCGGATCCCCTCCTCGCGCAGGACGCGGCAGGCCTGGGTGCCGGAGTAGTCGAACTCGCAGGCCTGCCCGATGACGATCGGGCCGGAGCCGATGACCAGGACGCTCGTGATATCGGGGTTGCGGGGCATCAGCGGGCGTTCTCCTCAGGCTGGGCGGCGCCGATCAGGTCGATGAAGCGGTCGAACAGGTAGGCGGCGTCGTGCGGGCCCGCCGCCGCCTCGGGGTGGTACTGCACGGAGAAGGCCGGGACGTCGAGGCACTCGAGTCCCTCGACCACCTGGTCGTTGAGGCCGACGTGGCTCACCCGTGCCCGCCCGAAGGGGGTGTCGAGGTCCTCGCCGATCGGCGCGTCGACGGCGAACCCGTGGTTCTGCGCGGTGATCTCGACCTTGCGGGTCGACAGGTCCATCACCGGCTGGTTGATCCCGCGGTGGCCGTACTTGAGCTTGTAGGTGCCGAGGCCGAGGGCCCGCCCGAGGATCTGGTTGCCGAAGCAGATGCCGAAGAAGGGGATGCGGGCGCCCAGGACCTCGCGCAGCACCCCCACCTCGTGCTCGGCCGCGGCCGGGTCTCCCGGGCCGTTGGACATGAACACCGCGTCCGGGGAGAGGGCCTGTATGTCGGAGAACGTCGAGGTCGCCGGCAGGACGTGCACCTCGAGGCCGCGCTCCGCCATGCGCTGCGGCGTCATGCCCTTGATACCGAGGTCGAGCGCCGCCACGCGGTAGCGTGGCTCGCCCTCGGGGCGCACGACGTACGGCTCGTCGGCGCTGACCTCGGCGGCCAGGGCCGAGCCGGCCATCGCGGGCTGGGAGACGACCCGGTCGATCAGCCGCTCCACGGGGGTGTCGGCCACGTCGCCGGAGAAGATGCCGACCTTCATCGAGCCGCGCTCGCGCAGGTGGCGCGTGAGGGCGCGGGTGTCGATCTCGCAGATCCCGACGACGCCCTGGCGCTCCAGCTCGCCCTCCAGCGGGGCCGTGCTGCGCCAGCTGCTCGGGCGCAGCGCGGGGTCCCGCACGACGAAGCCGGACACCCAGATGCGGTGCGACTCGTCGTCCTCGCCGTTGACGCCGGTGTTGCCGACGTGCGGGGCGGTCATGACCACCACCTGACGGTGGTAGGAGGGGTCGGTCAGGGTCTCCTGGTAGCCGGTCATGCCGGTGGAGAAGACCGCCTCGCCGACGGTGCTGCCGACCGCTCCGTAGGAACGACCCGCGAAGGTCCGTCCGTCCTCGAGGATCAGCAGGGCCGGTTGGCGTTCGAGGCGCAGGGTCACGACATGCTCCGCTCAGGTGTGAGGACGGGGGTCACGCGAGCCGGCCGTCGCGGGCGGTAATGCGCCCACGCAGCATCGTCGCGCGGACGGCACCGGTGAGGGTCCGCCCGTGCCACGGATTGTTGCGCGACAGCGAGGCGCTCGCAGCGCGGTCCACGGTCAGAGACCGCGTGGGGTCGACGAGCACGAAGTTGGCGGGCTCCCCCTCGGCGATCGGCCTGCCGTGCCCCTCCAGCCGGGCGATCTCGGCGGGCCGCGTCGACATGACCCGCGCCACGTCGGACCAGGACATCCGCCCGGTGCTCACCATCACGTCGCTGACCACGGACAGGGCGGTCTCCAGTCCGAGCATGCCGAACGCGGCGTCCGCGAAGGCGTGCTCCTTGTCGTGCACGACGTGCGGCGCGTGGTCGGTGGCCACGACGTCGATGGTGCCGTCGGCCAGGGCGGCGCGCAGCTCCTCGGCATACTCGCTCGGCCGCAGGGGCGGGTTGACCTTGTAGACCGTGTCGTAGTCCTGCAGGAGGTCCGTGGTGAGCACCAGGTGGTGGGGGGTCACCTCGGCGGTGACCGCGATCCCCTTGCCCTTGGCCCAGCGGATGACCTCGAGCGAGCCCGGCGTGGAGACGTGGGCGACGTGCACCCGCCCCCCGGTCTGCTTGGCCAGCATCACGTCTCGGGCGACGACGACCTCCTCGGCCGCGTCCGGCCACCCGGGCAGACCCAGCCGCCCGGACAGCTCGCCCTCGTGGCAGCAGGCCGTGCTGTCGGCGAGCCTGGGGTCCTGCGAGTGCTGGGAGATCACCCCGTCGAAGGCCGTGACGTACTCCAGCGCGCGGCGCATGAGCCGGCTGTCGTGGACGCACCGGCCGTCGTCGGAGAACACCCGGACCCGGGCCTGCGAGCGCGCCATGAGACCGATCTCGGACAGCTCCTCCCCCGCGAGCGCCTTGGTGACGGAACCGACGGGCATCACGTCGACCAGGCCCGCCTCGCGCCCGCGGCGCCAGACCTCCTCGGCCTTCTCCGGGGTGTCGGTGACGGGCTGGGTGTTGGCCATCGCGAAGACCGCGGAGTAGCCGCCCACCGCCGCAGCCGCGGACCCGGTCCGGATCGTCTCGGCGTCCTCGCGCCCCGGCTCGCGCAGGTGGGTGTGCAGGTCCACGAGCGCAGGGAGGGCGACGAGCCCGTCGGCGTCGATCGTCTCGTCCACGGCGTCCTGGGCCACGGACATGTCTGCGGCAGAGCCGATCTCGCGGATGACGCCGTCGACGACGAGGATGTCGGCGGAGCGATCCCCGAGCAGGCTGGCACCGGTGATGAGGGTGGTGGACATCAGGCGGTCTCTCCTTCGCCGGCGAGCAGGTGGTAGAGCACGGACATGCGGACGGCGACGCCGCCGGAGACCTGGTCGAGGATGACCGAGCGGGCGCCGTCGGCGGCGTCCGAGGAGATCTCCAGGCCGCGGTTCATCGGGCCGGGGTGGCAGATGAGCGCGTCGTCGCGCATGAGCTCGAGGCGCCGCGGCGTGAGCCCGAAGCCCGCGATGTACTCCCGCGGCGTGGGGAAGAAGCCGCCGCTCATGCGTTCCTTCTGCACACGCAGCATCATGACGACGTCGGCCTTGGGGATCTCCGCGTCGAAGTCGTGGGACCAGGTGAACCCATCACGCTCGGCCCAGGTCCGGATGCCGTCCGGCATCAGGGTGGGCGGCGCGACCACGCTGACCGTCGCGCCGAGCTTGGCCAGGCACAGGACGTTGGAACGGAACACGCGGCTGTGGCGCAGGTCGCCGCAGATCACGACGTGACGGCCGTCGAGGTCACCCAGCTCGCGCCGCATCGTGTAGGCGTCCAGCAGGGCCTGGGTGGGGTGCTCGTGGGTCCCGTCGCCGGCGTTGATGACGACGCCGGAGACCCACGACGCGATCTGCTGCTGGGCGCCCGAGGACATGTGCCGGATCACGAAGCCGTCCACGCCCATGGCCTGGAGGTTCATCACCGTGTCGCGCAGCGACTCGCCCTTGGACAACGACGACCCCTTGCCGGCCATGTTGAGCGAGTCGGCGGACAGCCACTTCTCGGCGAGCTCGAAGGATCCACGCGTGCGCGTGGAGTCCTCGAAGAAGAAGTTGACGACGGTGCGCCCGCGCAGCGTCGGCAACTTCTTGATGTCCCGGTGCTGGACCTCGTGCATCTGCACGGCGGTGTCGAGGATCTGCGTGATGTCCGCAGCGGTCAGGTCGTTGATGGACAGGAGGTGCTTGTTCACCGGTTGCCTCCGGAGATGCGGACCTCGTCGGTGCCGTCGCGCTCGGCGAGCAGCACCGAGACCCGTTCGGTGGACGAGGTGGGGAGGTTCTTGCCGACGTGGTCGGCACGGACGGGCAGCTCGCGGTGGCCTCGGTCGACGAGCACGGCGAGCCGGACCACGCGGGGGCGTCCCAGGTCGGCCAGCGCGTCGAGGGCGGCGCGGACGGTGCGGCCGGAGTAGAGCACGTCGTCGACGAGGACGACGACCTTGTCGTCGATGCCGTCGGACGGGATGTCGAGCCTTTCCGCGGGGCGGATCGGCCGGCGCCGCAGGTCGTCGCGGTACATCGTGATGTCGATCGCCCCCACGGGGACGTCCGCGCCCTCGACCTCGGCCATGGTCCGGGCCAGGCGCCGGGCGAGGGGGACGCCGCGGGTGGGGATGCCGAGGACGACCAGGCCCTCCGCTCCCTTGTTGCGCTCGAGAACCTCGTGGGCCATGCGTCGCAGGGCCCGGGCGATCTCGTTGTCGCTCATGACGATCCGGGCATCGGTGCCGTTGTCGTCGGATGACTGGGGGGGTGTCTGTGGGGCAGGCGTCATCGCGTCTGACCTCCTTCTCGCCTCGCTGGACGTCGTTAAAGGATGTCGATCGCCCCGATCCTAGCGGGACGCGAGGGGTGGTCGTGACCGCCGTCCCCGCGCCCCGGTGCCGCCGGTGCCGCCGGACGGCAGAACCCTCGCGCACGGTCACAATCGGACAGGGCGGGGCCAATCGGGCGCACATCCACCACGTCCACGATGACGCAATCGGATTGTTCAATCGCTCAGAGTCAATCATGTGCCCATATGGATGAATACCAGTGGGCTTTCGGCGGTTGCGCTTGCCGCGAGGATCACCGTGAGTAACCATCTCTTTGTTACAGACAGTTACGTGATCGGAGACAGTCATGGCCAGCGACTACGCGAAGGCCCTCGGGTCCCGGCTGCGTTCCATCCGCACCCAGCAGGGCCTGTCCCTGCACGCGGTCGAGGAGCGCTCGCAGGGTCGCTGGAAGGCCGTCGTGGTGGGTTCCTACGAGCGTGGGGACCGGGCCGTGACCGTGCAGCGGCTCTCCGAGCTCGCCGACTTCTACGGCGTCCCCGTGTCCGCGCTGATGCCCGACTCCGAGGTCGCGCCAGCCACCGAGGCCCCCGCCAAGCTCATCATCGACCTCGAGGCCCTCTCCCAGGTCTCGGCCGAGCGCGCCGGCCCCCTCGCCCGCTACGCCGCGACGATCCAGTCCCAGCGCGGCGACTACAACGGCAAGGTGCTGTCCATCCGCCAGGAGGACCTGCGCACCCTGGCCGTCATCTACGACACCTCACCCGCGCAGCTGGCCGACGAGCTCGTCGGCTGGGGCGTCCTCGACCCGGCCGCCCGCCGCGGCATCCCCGAGGCCTGATCCTCGCAGCTCTCGTCGGCGAGCTCAGACCAGGGTGGGCTTGACCTGCTGCAGCCGGCCGAGCAGACCGTTGACGAAGGTCGGGGACTCGTCGGTGGACAGCTCCCGCGCCAGCGCCACGGCCTCGGCGATCGCCACGCCCTCCGGCACCTCGTCGCCGTAGACCAGCTCGAAGGTCCCGAGCCGCAGGATGGCGCGGTCCACCGCCGGCATGCGGTCCAGGGTCCAGCCCTGCGCGTAGGTCGTCAGCGCCTCGTCGATCGCCACCCAGTGCCGGACGACACCCTGCACCAGGGTCGTGGAGTACTCCGGGACGGGGTGGTCGTCCTGACCCGCTCGGACCGGCGACGCGAGCCGCTCGGCGAGCAGGTCGGCGGCGTTCATGCCCCGCGACTCCGCCTCGAAGAGGATGTCGAGCGCCCGCTTGCGAGCCTTGCCTCGTGCCGACACGTCAGCTGACGCGGCCCAGGTAGGAACCGTCCCGGGTGTCGACCTTGACCTTGGTGCCGCTCTCGAGGAAGAGCGGGACGGCGATCTGCGCGCCGGTCTCCAGCGTGGCAGGCTTGGTGCCACCCGTGGAGCGGTCACCCTGCAGGCCCGGCTCGGTGTAGGTGATCTCCAGGACCACGGAGGCGGGCAGCTCGACGTAGAGCGGGGAGCCCTCGTGGGTGGCGACGATCGCCTCCTGGTTCTCCAGCATGTAGTCGGCGGCCGAGCCCACGACGGTCTCGCTCACGTGGAGCTGGTCGTAGGTCTTGCCGTCCATGAAGACGAAGTCGTTGCCGTCCTTGTAGAGGTACTGCATCGTCCGCTTGTCGACGTTGGACGTCTCGACCTTGGTGCCGGCGTTGAAGGTCTTGTCCACCGTCTTGCCGGTCATCACCGACTTCAGCTTGGTGCGCACGAAGGCCGGACCCTTGCCGGGCTTGACGTGCTGGAACTCCACCACGGACCAGAGCTGGCCCTCCAGGTTGAGCACCATGCCGTTCTTGAGGTCGTTGGTCGTTGCCACAGGGCCGTCCATCTCTGTCGTCGGGGGGCGCGCTGCAGCGCCTCGGATCACCAGGGTTTCCGCGTCAGTCTACCGGGTGCGCGCACACCCAGGTGATCGCCGGTTCACGCCGACGCCGGGCGCCGGACGGCAGCAGGGCTCACACTCGGGTCATGAAGCTCACGACCGCCGCTCTCGGGGGCCTCGCCGCGATCGCCGGCGTCGCCGTCCACGACCTCACGCAGCGACGACACTCCCTGCTGCGCAACTACCCCGTCATCGGCCACGGCCGGTTCCTCGTCGAGGCGATCGGGCCGGAGCTGCGGCAGTACGTCGTCGCCGCCAACGACGAGGAAAGACCGTTCTCCCGGGATCAGCGGCGGTGGGTCTACGCGTCGGCCAAGAGGGAGAACAACTACTTCGGCTTCGGCTCCGACAACGACATGGAGCGGGTCGCCAACTACGCGGTCATCAAGCACCGGACGTTCGCAGACGTCGCGCCGCCCACCCACGACCACCCGGCGGAGCAGTCGCCGCTGCCGTCGGCCAAGGTCCTCGGGGGTCCGCGCGGACGTCGGCACGCGTTCCGCCCGCAGTCGGTGGTCAACGTGTCGGCGATGAGCTTCGGGTCCCTGTCCGCCAACGCCATCAGCGCCATCAACGCGGGGGTGGGCATGGCCGGGGCGTTGCACAACACCGGCGAGGGCGGGCTGTCGCCCTACCACCGCCAAGGGGGCGACCTCGTCTTCCAGATCGGCACGTCCTACTTCGGCTGCCGCGACGGGGAGGGCAGGTTCGACCTGGAGCGTCTGGCGGCCCTGGTCGGGTCGGCGCCCGTCCGGGCCATCGAGATCAAGCTGTCCCAGGGTGCCAAGCCCGGGCTGGGCGGGGTCCTGCCGGCCGCCAAGGTGACCGAGGAGATCGCCGAGATCCGCGGCATCCCGGTCGGCAAGGACTGCATCTCGCCATCGCGTCACGGCGAGTTCGACAGCGTGGACGGCCTTCTGGACTGGGTCGAGACCATCGCCGAGCGCACGGGGCTGCCCGTCGGCATCAAGTCGGCGGTCGGCAACCTAGAGTTCTGGCAGGAGCTGGCCGAGCTGATGACCGACCGCACGCGCGGGGTCGACTTCATCACCGTCGACGGCGGCGAGGGCGGCACCGGCGCGGCGCCCCTGACCTTCTCCGACTCCGTGTCCCTCCCGTTCCGGATGGGCTTCCCGCGGATCTACGCGCTGTTCGCCGAGCGGGGGCTGACCGACGACATCACCTTCATCGGCGCGGGCAAGCTGGGGCTGCCCGACAACGCGGTGGTGGCCTTCGCCATGGGCTGCGACATGGTCAACGTGGCGCGGGAGGCCATGCTGGCGATCGGCTGCATCCAGGCCCAGAAGTGCCACACCGACACCTGCCCGGTGGGGGTGGCCACGCAGAACCCCTGGCTGTCCCGCGGCATCGACCCCGCCCTCAAGTCGGTCCGACTGGCGAACTACCTCATGACCGTGCGACGCGACCTGCTCAAGGTGGCCGAGGCCTGCGGCGTGCTGCACCCGGCCCTGATCACGATGGACGACGTGGAGCTCCTCGACGGCACCGGCGGCGGCGTGTCCCTGCGCGAGCGTTACGGCTACGAGCCGGGGTGGGGCGAGCTCGGGCCGCAGCTCGCCGCGGAGGTCTCGGCGATCATGCACCGCACCGCACCGCAGGGAGGCGAGGCCCCCGAGAGCGCCCACGCGCAGTGATCAGGCGGGGCGTCGTGGGCGACGTCGCGTCCGACCCTGGGTCGCAGGACTGCATGAGTGCTGCTTGGAGTTGGCGACACTCATGGACTGTCCCTCCTCCGTGGCCCTGACCGCTCTCCTTCTCGGCGCCCTGATCGGCTCGTCCTGCAGCGCGGCCACGCACGAACGACCGGGCCGGTCATCTCCCCCCGCAGATGACCGGCCCGGAGCCGTATGCCGTCGGTGCCCGCGTCCCCTACTTGATCTCGCGCCGCACCAGCAGCGCGCTACCCACCACGAGGGGCAGCAGGACCCACAGCGCCTGCGACGAGACGAGGTGCTGCCAGTCCGTGCCCGTCATCGACCCGGCCAGCAGCGGCGCGGTGGACTGGCTCGGGTCGATCCAGGGCGCCGAGCTCCGGAACCACGCCACGCTGGCGGTCAGGATCGTCAGCGCCGTCGGGAGGATGAAGAACGCCGCGATCGCCGCACCCGGCACCACGATCAGCAGACCGAAGGCGACGCCCTGCAGGACGCTGAGGATCATGGCCAGCAGGACGCCTCCGACGAGGGCCCAGCTGCTCGGCCAGGTCCCCGGCGCGTCCTTGACCGTCATGGCCAGGCCGTTGGCCGCGGCGGCGAGGGCGACGGCCAGCGCCACCGCGAGGACCGCGACGATGCAGCCGGCCACGGCCTTGGCGGCCACCACTCTGAGCCGGCGCGGCTCCTGGGTGAAGCTGACCAGCCCGGTGCGCTGCGAGAACTCCGAGGTCCCGGTGAGGATCCCGAGCACCGGCAGCAGCATCATCAGCGGCGTCGACGTGGCCGTGAGGAAGGTCGTGAAGGTCAGGCTCTCGCGCTCGGCGAAGGCCAGGACGAGGGCGATCGCCGCCGCCGTCACCAGGCCGATCGTGATGAGCAGCCACCGGCCGGAGCGGGTGTCGACGAGCTTGCGCAGCTCGACGTGCAGCAGCCGCCCGAAGGGGATGCCGGGGCGGCCGCCCGAGGCGCGGGTCGCCGGGGTGCGCCCGCTCTCGTCGCGACCGGTCGTGCGGTGGGTCGTCGTGGCGCTCATGCCACAGCCTCCTGCCCGTTGGTGCCGCGCGCGTCGCCCGCGGTCAGCTCGAGGAACATCTGCTCCAGCCCGGCACGCACCCTGCGAGACGCGTCGGGCCTTCCGCCATACCGCGACCGACCATCGGCCAGGGTCGACGCGACCTAGGGATGACGCCTCCAGGCCCCCCGGCTCCTAGGCTGCTGCCATGAGCAGCCGTCCGCCCCGGGACCTGTGGGCTCCCATCTCGGTGTGGGGGCACGTCTGGCGGGGTCTGCTCGCGGCGGTGACCGGCACGCTGCTCTTCCTGGTATCGAACGATCCCCAGTTCTCCCGCCCGCTGGCGAGCTGGGTGCCGTTCGTCGACCTCGTCGTGGGGGTCCTGTCCCTCGTGCTGCTGCCGCTGCACCGGCGCTCCCCGCTGCTGGTGCCGGTCCTGCTGCAGGCGATGACGGCCGTGTCGACATCGAGCGGCGGCTCGGCCTCGGTCGCCCTCGTCTCGGTCGCCACGCGGCGGCGCTGGCCGCGCATCGCCCTCGCGGGCGTCGTCGCCATGCTGGCGTCGCTGGCCGTGTCCCGCATCTATCCCGAGATCGATCCGATGCCAACGGCGCTCAACGTCGCCACGATGGTGCTGGTGCTCGCCGCCCAGATCGCCTGGGGCCTGTACCTCGGGGCCCGGCGCGACCTGTTCGCGACCTGGCAGTGGCGAGCAGAGACCGCCGAACGCGAGCAGGTACAGCGCATCTCGTCCGCGCGCGAGGCCGAGCGCACCCGCATCGCCCGCGAGATGCACGATGTGCTGGCCCACCGGATCTCGCTGGTGTCCATGCACGCCGGTGCCCTCGCCTACCGGGACGACCTGTCCCGCGAGCAGATTCGCAAGGAGGCCACGATCATCCAGGGCACCTCGATGCAGGCCCTGACCGAGCTGCGTCAGATCCTCGGCGTGCTGCGCAGCACACCGGTCGGTGAGCCGCAGGACGCCGTCGAGGCGCCGCAGCCCACCTTCACCGACGCCGACGACCTCGTGCTGCGGGCCCTGCGTGCCGGGGCGAGCGGCTTCCTGCTCAAGGACACTCCCCCACCGCAGATCGTGCAGGCCATCCACCGCGTCCGGGCCGGGGAGCCGACGCTGTCGCCGAGCGTGACCCAGCGACTCATCCACGCGGTGTCCACCCGCACCAGCGACACGCGGCAGCGCCGCGCCTCGACCCTGGTGGCGGGTCTGACCGATCGCGAGCGCCAGATCGCGCTGGCCATCGGCGAGGGCCGCACCAATGCCGGCATCGCAGCCTCGCTCTACCTGTCCGTCGCCACCGTCAAGTCCCACGTGACCCACCTGCTGACCAAGCTCGAGGCGGACAATCGCGTCCAGATCGCCATCCGCATGCACGACGCCGGCCTGCTCTGACCATGCCGCGGGTGCCGGCCGCCGCGACCGCGCGGCGCGCCTGGGGCCTGGGGCCTGGGGCCTGGGGGGGTCGTGCGATCGCTGGACTTGCCAGAGATGACACGGGCTGTCACCTGACGTTAGCACCGTCATCTGTGACAAGCAGGCGCGTCGACGGTGGCCTGCTGCGCAGACCCTGAGCGTCACCAACCGGGCGTGGCGCCTCGGCTGGACGGGGCGGTCGGGAGAGGAGCTCAGCGCCCAGGTGCACCACCTGCACGACGTCCACCGCGACCGGTGCACCCACGCGGTCACGGGCGCGTGGCGCCACGACCTGCGCTGACGGCGTCGTAGGCCGCGCGCAGCCACTCCTCGCGCGGGCCCTCGAGGCGGGTGGGCGAGCCGACGCCGGTCAGGGCGACGAAGCGCAGGGTGGCCCCGCGCGACTTCTTGTCGCGGGACATGGCGGTGAGCAGGTCGGGCCAGCGGCCGTCGGCATACGACGTCGGCAGACCGACCGAGGTGAGCACGCGGCGGTGCCGCTCGACCACGGACCGGTCGAGCAACCCTGCGGCGCAGGCGAGCTCGGCAGCAAAGACCATGCCGACCGACACCGCGTCGCCGTGCCGCCAGCGATAGGACTCCACCTGCTCGACGGCGTGGCCGAAGGTGTGACCGTAGTTGAGGATCTCGCGCAGCGAGGACTCGCGCAGGTCCGCCGCGACGACGTCGGCCTTGACCCGGATCTTGCGCTCCACGAGCTCGCGCAGGACTGCGCCGTGGACGTCGAGGGCCGCCTCGGGCGAGGCCTCGACGAGCTCGAGGATGCGCGGGTCGGCGATGAACCCGCCCTTGACCACCTCCGCCAGGCCCGCTGCCAGGTCGGCCCGCGGGAGGGTCGCGAGGGTCGTGAGGTCGCACACGACGCCGCGGGGCTCGTGGAAGGACCCGACGAGGTTCTTGCCCTCGGGGGTGTTGATGCCGGTCTTGCCGCCGACGGCCGCGTCGACCATGGCGAGCAGGGTCGTGGGCACGTGCACGACGTCGACGCCGCGCAGCCAGCTGGCGGCGACGAAGCCGCCCAGGTCGGTGACCGTGCCACCACCGACGCACACCACCGCGTCGGACCGGGTGAAGCCCGCCTGCCCCAGCTGCGACCAGAGCCGCACCAGGACGTCGGCGGACTTGGCGGTCTCGGCGTCCGGCACCTCGGCACGGTGGACCTGCAGGCCGTGTGCCGCAAGGGCCCCGGCCACACCGGAGGCATAGGTCTCGACGGCGGGCGAGGACACGACGAGCACCCGCAGCACGCCCGCCCTCAGCAGTCCGGGGACCCGGTCCAGCACACCGTGCCCGACCACGACGTCGTAGGCGTCGCCGACCGGGATCGCGGTCGCGTCGTCCGGGCCTGGCGTCCCGGCCGTCCCGGCATCGTCGCTCATGCGGTGCCGCCCTGCAGGAGCTCGACGACCTGGTCGGCGACGTCCTGGACGCTGCGGCCGGCGGTATCGACGGTCCAGGTGGCGACCTCGGTGTAGAGCGGACGCCTCGTCTCCATGTGGCGGATCCAGGAGCGCCGCGGGAGCAGGGCGACCATGGACGAGCTCTGGTCGAAGCCGATGCGTCTGGCGGCATCGGCGATGCCCACGTCGAGGAAGACGACGGTGTGGTCGTGCAGCACCGCCCGCACGGCGGGGTCGGTGATCGCACCGCCGCCGATCTCGACGACGCCGTCGCGCGCCAGCACCTGCATGGTCGCCTCGCGCTCGAGCTCGCGGAAGCGGGCCTCCCCCAGGTCCACGAAGACCTCGGACACGGGTGTGCCGGCGAGGCGTTCGACCTCGCGGTCGGTCTCGACGCAGCCTGCCCCGAGCAGCTCGGCCAGGGCGTGGCCCACGGCGGACTTGCCCGACCCGGGGGGACCGACCAGGACGACCTGCGGGCGCGTGCGCCGCGGGAGGGCGTGGATGATGGACTCGGTGACCTCTGCGGCGTCCCGACCGGTGGTGTCGACCGCCACGTCCGCCGCCTGCTCGTAGACGGGTCGCCGGGAGGCATAGAGCTGCGGCACGTCGTGGCGGCGCAGCATCGGCCGCCCCGCGGGGTCGCCGACCCGCGTCAACGCCTCGTCGAGGTCGACGTCGAGGTGCACGACCTGGTGGTCCCCGAGGGCGGCGACGACCTCGGGCGAGCCGAGCGCACCGCCGCCGAGCGCGAGGACGCAGGGCTCCCTCGCGGACAGCAGCTCCAGCACGGTGCGGCGCTCGACCTCCCGGAACGCCGCCTCGCCGTGCGCCGCGAAGTACTCCGGGATGGGCATGCCGAGGCGCTCGACCAGCACGGCGTCGCTGTCGACGAACGGCAGGCCGGTGCGCGCCGCGAGCTGCCGTCCGACGGTGGACTTGCCCGCGCCCATGAAGCCGACGAGGACGATCATCAGCGCATCGCCTCCGGGATCGCGTCGAGGTAGGCACGGTAGTTGCGCGCGGTCTCGGCGACGCTGTCGCCGCCGAACTTCTCGAGGCAGGCCTCGGCCAGCACGAGCGCCACCATCGCCTCCGCGACCACACCGGCGGCGGGCACGGCGCACACGTCCGAGCGCTGGTGGATCGCGGTGGCCTGGGCGTCGGGGTCCGTCACGTCGACGGTGTCGAGCGCGCGAGGAACGGTCGAGATGGGCTTCATCGCGGCGCGGACGCGCAGCATGTCGCCGTTGCTCATGCCCCCCTCGGTGCCGCCGGCGCGGTTGCTGCGTCGCACGATCCTGCCCTGGTCGTCCCGCTCGAGCTCGTCGTGGGCCGCGCTCCCCCGTCGACGGGCGGTGCGGAAGCCGTCGCCGACCTCCACAGCCTTGATCGCCTGGATGCCCATGAGCGCGGCGGCGAGCCGGGCGTCGAGGCGTCGATCCCAGTGGACGTGCGAGCCGAGGCCGGGCGGCAGCCCGACCGCGACGACCTCGACGACGCCGCCGAGGGTGTCGCCGTCCTTGTGGGCGGCGTCGATCTCGGCGACCATCGCGGCGCTCCCGGCCGGGTCGAAGGCCCGCACCGGGTCGGCGTCCAGGGCGGCGACGTCGTCGGGGCCGGGCACCGGGGCGTCGTCGGCCACACCGGCCTCGCCGATCGCGACGGTGTGCGACACCAGCCGTACGCCGTACGCCTGCTCGAGCAGCGCCGCGGCGATCGCGCCCAGCGCCACGCGCGCCGCCGTCTCGCGGGCGCTCGCCCGCTCGAGCACCGGGCGCGCGTCCTCGAACGCGTACTTCTGCATGCCGACGAGGTCGGCGTGGCCGGGGCGCGGGCGGGTCAGGGGCTTGTTGCGCGCGATCTCCTTCGGCGCGTTGACGTCGTCGCTGGCGGCATACGCCTCGGCGTGGACGGGGTCGGGGCTCATGACCGTCTGCCACCTGGGCCACTCGGAGTTGCCGATCCTCAGGGCGACGGGGCTGCCGAGGGTGAGGCCGTGCCGGAGTCCGCCGATGATCTCGATGGCGTCCTGCTCGAACTTCTGCCGCGCCCCGCGTCCGTAGCCGAGACGGCGGCGGGCGAGGGCTCCGGCGATGTCGTCGCTCGTCACGCGGATCCCGGCGGGCAGGCCCTCGATCGTGGCGGCCAGGGCGGGACCGTGCGACTCACCGGCAGTCAACCAACGCAGCATGTCTCGGATCCTCCCACGCCGGGACGGGTCGGCTAGCGCTGCGTCCACGCTCCAGACGCGGCGTCGAGCAGCACGGACGCGGGCACGGCGCGCCCCGTCATCAGCTCGACCTGGAGGGCGCCCTGGTGCGCCAGCATCTCCAGGCCGGAGACGACCGGAGCTCCCGCGGCGGCGAAGGTCCGCGCGAGCGGCGTCGGCCAGTCCTCGTAGATCGCCTCGAAGAGCGGCGGGAGCCGGGGCACCTCCGTGAGCCGGGCGGCGACGGCGTCCGCGCCGCGCCCCGGGAGGGTGTCGATCACGAGGTCGGCGTCGCGGG
Organism: Arsenicicoccus cauae; assembly: GCF_043162025.1. Classification (NCBI taxonomy): domain Bacteria; kingdom Bacillati; phylum Actinomycetota; class Actinomycetes; order Micrococcales; family Intrasporangiaceae; genus Arsenicicoccus; species Arsenicicoccus cauae. Next base: position 2,844,627 of record NZ_CP171001.1, read on the forward strand.
CCAGGGTCGTCACCTCGCCCAGCGGGTGGGCGGACCAGGAGATGTCCAGCTCGTCGAGCAGGGCTCCGGTCTCGGGACGGACCGCGGACCGTATGCCGAACGCGACCGTGCGGGCGCCGAGCTCGCGCACGGCCGCGAGCGCCGAGCGGGCGGTCGCCCCGGACCCGAGGACCAGCACGTGCCGGGCCGCCGTCACCTCGTGGTCCGCCAGCGCCTGGCGGACGCCGTGCACGTCGGTGTTGTAGGCGTCCCAGCCGAGGTCGGGGCGCCGCACGAGGGTGTTGGCGCCGCCGACGCTCTCGGCGACCGGGTCGACCGTCGTGGCCAGCGCCAGCGCGGCCTCCTTGAGCGGCATGGTCAGGGACAGTCCCCGCCAGGTCTGGTCGAGACCGGCCACCAGCGCCGGCAGCGCCGCCGCCTCGCACTCGCGTCGGCCGTAGGTCCAGTCGTCGAGCCCCAGGTGGGCGTAGGCCGCCCGGTGCATCACCGGAGAGAGGGAGTGGGCGATCGGCGAGCCCAGCACCCCCGCCCTCAGCACTGGCCCTTGTGCGCCTGGCACCACGCCTGGAACTGCAGGACGGCCTTGTCGTGGTCCGCCTTGTTCTCGGTGAAGACGGTCTCCCCGGTGGCGGGGTCGACCGTGACGAAGAACAGCCAGGGGCCCTGGGCGGGGTTCACAGCGGCCTTGATGGACTCCTCGCCGGGGTTGCCGATGGGCCCGACCGGCAGCCCGTCGCGGGTGTAGGTGTTGTAGCCGTTGACCTGGGCACGCTCCGCGTCGGTGGTGGTGATGACGCGCTTGCCGGTCGGGTAGGCGACGGTCGAGTCGAGCTGCAGGCGCATCGGCACGGCCAGGCGGTTCTCGAGCACCCGGGCGACCTTGCCGCGGTCGGCGTCCAGGCGCGACTCGGACTCGACGATGCTGGCCACGATGACGACGCGCTCGGCCTTGTCGTCGCTGACTCCCAGCCCGGCGAGGACGTCCTTGGTCTTGGCGACCATCGCGGCGAGCTGCTGGGCGGCGGTGCTCTTGGGCCCGAACTCGTAGGAGGACGGGAACAGGTAGCCCTCGACGTTGCCCTTGGCCGACGAGGGCAACGCGAGCGCCGCGGTGTCCTTGGCGGCCTTCTGGTAGTCCGCGACGGGCAGGCCCGAGGCCTTGGACAGCACGGCGTAGACCTCGCTCGCGCGCATGCCCTCGGGGACGGTCACCCGCTTGACGACGCGGTTCCTGGGGTTGGCCAGGTAGTCGATCGCGGCCTTGGCCGGCTGGTGCTCGGCCATCAGGTAGCTGCCCGGCTGGATGGACTGGGCGCGGGAGTCCTCCCGGGCCGCGTCGACGAAGGCGCCGGCGGACTTGATCACGCCGGCCTTCTCGAGGGTCTCGCCGATGGCCCTGCCGTTGGCGTCGGCGGCGATCGTGACGGGCACCTTCTTGCCGGTGGCGTCGCTCGCGGCGTAGTCGTCGGGGCCGAGGAAGCCCGCGACGACGGGCTTGAGCACGAGACCGGCGACCAGGACGGCCGCGGCCAGGGCCACCAGGACGAGCAGGATCAGCACCGGCCCACGCTTGCGTCGATGCGGGGGGCGCCCCGTTGGCGTCCTGCCGGTCCCGTCGCCGGGGCCCTCGTCAGCGGTGACGGACCCCTCCCGACCGCCGAAGATCGAGTCGCTCAGGTGCTGGTCGGTCACGGGCTGGGGTCCTTGTCGTCGGGTTCGACCGCCGCCCCGGGCCGGGCGTCGGCTCCCCGTCCCCGGTGCCGCGCCTTGCGGGGGCGGTCAGGGATCGGGGTGGCGGCACGACGTGCGTCCGCCACGGGTCCGGGCTCCTCCGCCGGAGTTGCGCCGGCCCTCCTCCCGGTCGACCGCTCGTGGTCGAGGGCCACCTGGAGGATCAGCACCGCGGCGGCCTGGTCGATGACCTGGCGCTGGGCCCTGGCCCGGCGCCCGCTGTCGCGGAGCTGTCGTGCGGCGTCCACCGTGGTCAGTCGCTCGTCGACGAGGCGTACCTCGATGTCCGGGCCACCGGCGGCGGTCTGGGTCGAGCCTAGGAGACCGGTGGCGAACTCGCGCGCCCGACGCGCCGACTCGCCCTCGCCCCCGGCGAGGGTGCGGGGCAGCCCGACATACACGACGGACGCTCCGGCCTGGGCGGCGAGCGCCGCGACGGCGGCCACGTCGGTATGGCGCCCGGGCACGTGCGCCACGGTCGTCTCGGGCGTCGCGACCAGGCCGTCCGGGTCGCTGCGGGCCACCCCCACCCGGACCGTGCCGACGTCGACGCCGAGGCGCACGCCGCGGGGCAGGGTGACCTGCCGGTCGTCCTGTCGAGCGGGTGCGACGGTCCCGTCCGGTCCCGCCGGCGCCGCTGGCACGTCAGCCATGCGTCAGCGCTGGGTGGCGCGGGCCCCGACGGTCCACTCGACCTGGGTGAGCGCCTCGCCGATCCTGGTCGCGTCCTGGCCGCCGCCCTGGGCGAGGTCGTCCTTGCCGCCGCCCCCGCCACCGAGGGTCTGCGCGGCGACGCGCACCAGGTCACCGGCCTTGATCCCCCACTCGCGGGCCCGCTCGTTGGTGGCCACGACGACGACGGGCCGCCCCTTGGCCTCGGTCGCGACGGCCACCACGCCCGGACGATCGGTGCCGAGCCGGCCACGCAGGTCGAGCACGAGGGCGCGCACGTCGTCGGCCGCCAGCCCGTCCGCGTGGTGACCGACGAAGCTCACGCCATACACGTCCTTGGCCTGGCTCGCGAGCCGGCCGGCGGCCGCGAGCGCCTGCTGCTGGCGCATGGTGGTGATCTCGCGCTCGGCGTCCTTGAGCTTGCCGAGGATCGAGGAGATGCGCTCGGGCAGCTCCTCGCTGCGGACCTTGAGGTCGGCCGTGAGCTGACCGACGATCGCCGCCTCGCGCGCGAGGAAGTCGTAGGCGTCCGACCCGACGAGCGCCTCGACGCGACGCACCCCGGAGCCGATGGACGCCTCGCCGAGCAGCTTGACGACGCCGAGCTGGCCGGAGCGCTGGGCGTGCGTGCCACCGCAGAGCTCACGCGCCCAGTCGCCGACGGAGATGACCCGCACCTCGTTGCCGTACTTCTCGCCGAACAGCGCCATGGCGCCGGAGGCGACCGCCTCCTCCTGGGTCATGACGTCGGCACGCACCTCGAGGTCCTCGAGCAGCATGGTGTTGACCTTTGACTCGACCTCGCCCAGCACCGAGACGGGCACCGCCGAGGTGGCGTTGAAGTCGAACCGGAAGCGGCCGGGGGCGTTCTCGGAGCCGGCCTGCGTCGCGGTGTCGCCGAGCGCCTCACGGATCGCCTTGTGCACCATGTGCGTCGCGGTGTGGGCGCGGCTGATCGAGCGGCGGCGCTGCAGGTCGACGAGGGCGTGGGCGGCCAGGCCGGGCACGACCTCGCCGGACACGACCGTCGCCTTGTGGACGATGAGCCCGGTGATGGGCTTCTGGACGTCGCGGACCTCGATGACGGCGCCGTTGTCCAGCTCGATCCGACCGCCGTCGGCGAGCTGGCCGCCGCCCTCGGCGTAGAAGGGGGTGCGGTCCAGGACGATCTCGACGTCCTGCCCCGCGGTCGCCGACCGCGTCGACGCGCCGTCGACGACCAGGCCGGAGACGCGCGCCTCGGAGCGCACCTCGTCGTAGCCCGTGAACTCGACCGCGTGGCCGAGGGCGTCCGCCAGCTCGCGGTAGGCGCTGGCGTCGCCGTGGCCCTGCTTCTTGGCCTGGGCGTCGGCCTTGGCGCGCGCCCGCTGCTCGCCCATCAGGCGGCGGAAGCCCTCCTCGTCGACGGACAGGCCCTGCTCGGCCGCCATCTCCAGGGTCAGGTCGATCGGGAAGCCGTAGGTGTCGTGCAGCTGGAAGGCCTTGTCCCCGCCCAGCACCCGCGCACCCGACGACTTCGCCTGGGAGACGGCGGAGTCCAGGATGGTGGTGCCGCTGGTGAGGGTGCGGCGGAAGGCCTCCTCCTCGGCGTACGCGATCTGGCTGATCCGAGAGAAGTCCCGCTTGAGCTCGGGGTAGGACCTGCTCATCTGCTCCATGGACACGGGCAGCAGCGCGGGCAGCGCGGGCGTGGTCACACCCAGCAGCCGCATCGAGCGCACCGCGCGGCGCAGCAGCCGCCGCAGGACGTAGCCGCGCCCTTCGTTGCCGGGCGTGACGCCGTCGCCGATGAGCATCAAGGACGACCGGACGTGGTCGGCGACCACGCGGAAGCGGACGTCGTCGCCGTCGTTCGCGCCATACCGCCGACCCGAGATCTGCTCGGCCCGCTCGATGACCGGGTAGACCTCGTCGATCTCGTACAGGTTGTCGACGCCCTGCAGCAGGAAGGCCACGCGCTCCAGGCCCATGCCGGTGTCGATGTTCTTGGCGGGCAGCGGGCCGACGACGCGGAAGTCGTCCTTGGCCTTGACGTCCGTGATCTCCTCGGTCTGGAAGACGAGGTTCCAGATCTCCAGGAAGCGGTCCTCGTCGGCCTCCGGGCCGCCGTCCGCGCCGTACTCCGGGCCGCGGTCGATGTAGATCTCCGAGCAGGGGCCGCCGGGGCCCTCGACGCCCATGTGCCAGTAGTTGTCCTTGAGGCTGCGGCCCTGGATGCGCTCGGCCGGGACCCCGACGGCGATCCAGTGGTCGTAGGCCTCCTTGTCGCCCTCGGGGTAGTCCGGGTGGTAGCCCGGGCCGAGGACCGTGACCCACACCTTGTCGGGATCGAAGCCGAGGAAACCGTCCTCCTGGCGGCCGGTGACGAACTCCCAGGCGTACCTGATGGCCTTCTTCTTGAAGTAGTCCCCGAAGGAGAAGTTGCCGTTCATCTGGAAGAAGGTGCCGTGGCGCGTGGTCTTGCCGACCTCCTCGATGTCGCCGGTGCGCACGCACTTCTGCACACTGGTGGCGCGCTTGTAGGGGGCGGTCTCCTGGCCGAGGAAGTAGGGCTTGAAGGGGACCATGCCGGCGTTGACGAAGAGCAGGTTGGGGTCGTCGTAGAGCAGGGGGGCGCTGGGGACCACAGTGTGTCCCTTGCCCTCGAAGTACGCGAGCCAGCGGCGACGGATCTCGGCGGTTTCCATGACGGTGTCCTTGTCTTGGTCTTGCACGTGTGGGGGCAGGCGCGGGCGTCGGCCGGGGCCTGCAGGGAGCAGTCGTATGACGGGGAGGGGCCACCTGCGCGCGCACGCACGCAGGCCGGGGCGGGGGCAGCCGCCCCTAGATAGCTCGGGCTCGGCCCGCCGCGGCGATCCGCGCAGCCGCGGTGGTCGCAGGCGTGGCTGCGACTGCGGCGATCACTGCGCGACGGGTGCCGGGGACCACGGCGCTCACCTCCGAGGGGTCGTGGCGTCTTCGGCCAGCCTACCCCTAGCCGCCCGCCTCATCGCCGGTCGTGCAGCGCGGCCCGCAGCCACCTCCACCGGGAGGCCAGGCGCTCCTCGAATCCGCGCGTCGTGGGGCGGTAGTAGTCGACGGCCCGGTCCAGGTCGTCCGGGAGGTACTGCTGGGCCGCGACGCCCTCGTCCAGCGCGTGCGGGTAGACGTAGCCGTCGCCGTGCCCCAGCCGCGACGCGCCGGCGTAGCCCGATCCGCGCAGGTGCGCCGGCACGGCACCCCCGCGGCCGGCCCGCACGTCGGCGATGGCCTCGTTGATGCCGGCGTAGGCGGCGTTGGACTTGGGGGCGAGAGCGTTGTGGACCACGGCCTGGGCCAGGATGATGCGCGCCTCGGGCATGCCGATCTGGGCCACGGCGTGCATCGCGGCCACGGCGGTCTGCAGAGCGGTGGGGTCCGCCATACCGACGTCCTCGGAGGCCGCGATGACCACCCGCCGCGCGATGAACCGCGGGTCCTCCCCCGCCTCCAGCATCCGCGCGAGGTAGTGCAGCGAGGCGTCCACGTCGGACCCCCGCATCGACTTGATCAGGGCGGACGCGACGTCGTAGTGCTGGTCGCCGGTCTTGTCGTACCGCACGACGGCCTTCTCGACCGCCTGCTCGACGTGGGCGCTGGTGATCGACACGGGCTCGTCGTGGGCCGCGCCGGCGGGTTCGTCGCCGAGCGCCACCCCGGCGGCGCCCTCCAGCGCGGTCAGCGCCCGCCGCGCGTCTCCCCCGCTGATCCGTATGACGTGCTCCCGGGCCGCCGCCTCGAGGGCGAAGGCACCGGCGAGGCCCCGCTCGTCGACCACCGCCTGGTCGAGCACCTCGCCGAGGTCCTCGTCCGTCAGCGAGCCGAGGGTCACGAGCACCGAGCGGGACAGCAGCGGCGCGATGATGCTGAACGACGGATTCTCCGTCGTCGCCGCCACGAGCACGACCAGACGGTTCTCGACCGCGGGCAGCAGGGCATCCTGCTGGGCCTTGGTGAACCGGTGGATCTCGTCGAGGAAGAGCACGGTGGTGCGGCCGTAGAGGTCGCGCTCGCGCACGGCCTCGTCGATCACCCGGCGCACGTCCTTGACCCCTGCCGTGATCGCCGACAGCTCGACGAACCGGCGACCGGCCGCGGTGGCGACCAGGTGGGCGAGGGTGGTCTTGCCCGTGCCGGGAGGTCCCCACAGGATCGCCGACAGCGGACCGACGGTGCCCGAGTGCCCCTCGATCAACCGTCGCAGGGGGCTGCCGGGCCGCAGCGCCGCCCCCTGCCCGCGCACCTCGTCCAGGGATCGCGGACGCATCCGGACCGCGAGGGGCGGCAGCGGGGCGTCGGATCCGCCGGAGGCGTCGAACAGGTCCGGGACATCCACCGGCTCAGTGTCTCAGACGTCCCGATCCCCCTCGGCGCTGACGGGCTCCCTCCGGTGGCCCTCTGGTCACGAATCGGTATCGACGCCGCCCGGGGGTCTGGACCGGACGGTGGCCAGACCTAGAGTGTGGCCCACGGTTCCCCGCTCACACGAGGGCAAAGGCGCACTCGCTCGGCTGGGATCACACCCTGACCGCCATCCGTCAGGGTGATCACCAAGGTCCGTCCCATCACCGGACCGTTCGAGGAGGTCTATCCCTATGCGAGCCACCACTCGCCTCACCCTCACCGCCACCATCTCGGCGTCGGCAATGCTGCTGGCCGCCTGTGGCGGCGGTTCCGGCAGCTCCGGCTCCTCCGCCAGCGGCGACTCCGCCGGCAAGGAGGGCGGGTCCATCTCCGTCCGCGGCTGCAACCCGGAGAACCCCCTGATCCCCGGCGCCACCACCGAGACCTGCGGGGGCGACGTCATCGACGCCGTCACCGCCCGCCTCGTGCACTACAACGTCGACACGGCCAAGCCGGAGAACGACATCGCCGAGTCCATCGAGACCCAGGACAACCAGACCTTCACGATCAAGCTCAAGAAGGGCTACAAGTTCTCGGACGGCACCGAGGTCAAGGCCAAGAACTTCGTCGACGCGTGGAACTACACCGCTCTGTCGACCAACGCCCAGGGTGCGTCCTACTTCATGGAGCCGATCGAGGGCTTCGCGGACCTGCAGGCCGAGGAGGGCCAGCAGCCCAAGGCCAAGACCATGTCCGGCCTGAAGGTCGTCGACGACCACACCTTCACCATCAAGACCACCGACAAGGTGTCCAACCTGCCCGAGCGCCTCGGCTACTCGGCCTTCGCGCCGCTGCCGGACTCGTTCACCAAGGACCCGAAGGCCTTCGGCGACAAGCCGGTCGGCGCCGGCCCCTACGTGGTCGAGTCCTGGACCAAGAACCAGTCGATCGTCCTGAAGAAGAACCCGAGCTACTCGGGCTCCAACAAGGGCTCCCTGGACCAGATCACCTTCAAGATCTACCAGGACTCCTCGGCCGCCTACAACGACGTGATGGCCGGCAACCTGGACGTCACGGACGAGGTCCCGTCCTCGGCGATCACGGCCGACAAGTACAAGACCGACCTGCCCGACCGCAACGCGCAGAAGGAGTACGGCGGCATCTCGACCGTCACCTTCGCGTCCGCCAAGGCAGACCCGGCGGTCCAGAACCCCAAGGTCCGCCAGGCGATCTCGATGGCCATCGACCGCGAGGCCGTCATCAAGTCGCAGTTCAACGGCACGCGTACCCCGGCCACCGGCTGGGTCGCCACGACCGTCAACGGCTACAAGGCCGGCGCCTGCGGCGAGTTCTGCACCTACGACGCCGCCAAGGCCAAGGCCAAGCTGCAGGAGGCCGGTGGCTTCACGGGCAAGCTGACCCTGTCCTACAACGCCGACGCGTCGCACAAGGACTGGACCGAGGCCACGTGCCAGTCGATCAAGGAGGCGCTGGCCATCGACTGCGTCGCCACCCCGGTCGTGGACTTCAAGACCTTCCGCACGCAGGTCAAGAAGCGCGAGATGAAGGGCATGTTCCGTACGGGCTGGCAGATGGACTACCCGTCGATCGAGAACTTCCTCACCCCGATCTTCGCGACGGGCGCGTCCTCCAACGACGGCGACTACTCCAACAAGGCCTTCGACGCCAAGCTCAAGGAGGCCGCCGCGGCGACCGACTCGGCCAAGGCGAACGAGCTCTACCAGGAGGCCGAGGGCATGCTCAAGGAGCAGATGCCGTCGATCCCGCTCTGGTACCCGAAGGCGACCATCGGTTGGTCCCCCAAGGTGACCAACGTCAAGATCTCGGCGTTCGGCAAGCCGGACTACGTGGGCATCAAGCTCAAGTGAGCTGACGGGCCTCAGTCCGACAGGTGACACCTGAGTCGTGGGTGCCCGGCACGTGCCGGGCACCCACGCCTGTGCGGGGGCGATGTCGGACATCACCCCCGGTGCCGCTACGCTGAGGCCGCTCGCACTCCCCATCCCGACCCCCCACGGGTCTGACCACAGCCATCGCGTGAGCAGCGTCGCCACGTGAGCCGTCTGCCGGATGCCATCCCCCTCCGGCGGAGGCATCGCAGCTCACGCTCGGAGCACGACTCCGAGACGTCTGCGGCCCAGCCGCCGCAGGCACGACCATCTGAGGAGGTGTCGTGACCAAATACATCATTCGCCGGATCCTGCAGATGATCCCGGTGCTCATCGGTGCCACGTTCTTGATCTTCGCCATGGTGTTCGCCCTACCGGGCGATCCGACCGAGGGCAAGTGCGGTGAGCGTCCCTGCTCCCCCGCCTACGTGGAGAAGTTCCGCGCCGAGCACAACCTCAACGACCCGCTGCTCGTCCAGTACGGCAAGTACATGGGCAAGCTCGTCCAGGGCGACCTCGGCACCAACTTCTACGGGATGCCGGTGGCCGAGGACCTCTCCTCGCGCTACGCCATCACCGCCAAGCTCGCGCTGATCGCCATCGCCTTCGAGATCGTGATCGGCCTGGTCGCCGGCGTGCTGGCCGGCATCCGCAAGGGCAAGTTCATCGACAACCTCGTCATGGTCTCGACCCTCGTGGCGATCTCGATCCCCTCGTTCGTCATCGGCTCGACGCTGCAGTACGTCCTCGGCGTCCGGCTTCGCTGGTTCCCGGTGACCGCCGCCAACGACCCGACGCTGTACGACCTGGTGCTGCCGGGGTTCGTCCTCGGGTCCCTGTCGATCGCGTACGTCGCCCGGCTGATGCGCACCAACCTGGTCGAGAACCTCCGCGCCGACTACGTCCGCACGGCCATCTCCAAGGGTCTGACCCGGCAGCGGGCCATCGGTCTGCACGCCATGCGCAACTCGATGATCCCCGTCGTCACCTTCCTCGGCGCCGACTTCGGGTCGTTGCTCGGTGGCGCCATCGTCACGGAGCGCATCTTCAACATCCGCGGCGTCGGCGGCTACATCTTCACCGGCATCCACAACCGGGACGGCATCGCCGTGGTCTCGGCCGTCACGATGCTGGTGTTCGTCTTCCTCATCGTCAACCTGCTCATCGACCTGCTCTACGGCCTGCTCGACCCGAGGATCAGCCATGACTGACGCCACCACCGCCACCGTCGCCGCCGCAGAGGTGGCCCCGGACCCCTCCCAGGGGGCCGGCCCCGGAGCGGACGAGGCGCGTTCACTGTGGTCGGACGCCTGGCGCCAGCTGCGCAAGAACCCCCTCTTCTGGATCTCCGCCGCGCTCATCGTGGTCTTCCTCCTGATGGCGCTCGTGCCCCAGCTGTTCACCCGCATCGACCCGACGTCCGGCTCGCTGCGCCACGTGCGCGAGGCCATGAGCAGTGACCACTGGTTCGGCACGGACAAGCAGGGCCGCGACATCTACTCCCGCACGATCTACGGCGCGCGGGCCTCGATCATCGTCGGCCTGCTGACCACGCTGAGCACGACCCTCGTCGGCGGCGCCCTCGGCATCATGGCCGGCTACCTCGGCGGCTGGCTCGACGCGCTGCTGATGCGCGTGACGGACATCTTCTTCGCGATCCCCATGTTGCTCGGGGGCATCCTGTTCATGGCCTCCTTCCCGTCCAACGCCGACACGAGCTACTGGGCCGTCGTCGGCAAGGTGGTGCTGGTGATGACCGTGTTCGGCTGGCCGGGCATCGCGCGACTCATGCGTTCCGCCGTCCTGCAGGTGAAGTCCTTGGAGTACGTCCAGGCGGCGCGGGCGCTCGGCGCCCGCCCGGGACGGATCATCCTGGGCCACGTCCTGCCCAACGCGGTGGCGCCGGTCATCGTCGTGGCGACGATCAACCTGGGCGCCTACATCGCGACCGAGGCGACGCTGTCCTTCCTCGGCATCGGTCTCGTGCCCCCGACCATCTCGTGGGGCGTCGCGATCTCCGACGCCCTCGACACGGTGCGCACCTCGCCGCACATCCTGCTCTTCCCCAGCCTGTTCCTGAGCCTCGCGGTCCTCGCGTTCATCCTCCTCGGTGACGCCGTCCGCGACGCGCTGGACCCGAAGTCTCGATGAGGGGCTGACACACACATGTCTACGACCCACACGGCCCGTCATGCGCGGGCACCCCAGGAAGCCGGCTCGGCCTACCAGCCGATCGACGGCCGCCTCCTCGACGTGGAGGACCTCCACGTCGAGTTCCACACGGACGACGGCATCGCCCGGGCCATCAACGGCGTCAACTTCACCCTGGACGCCGGGGAGACGCTGGCGATCCTCGGCGAGTCGGGCTCCGGCAAGTCGGTGACCGCCCAGGCGATCATGGGCATCCTCGACATGCCCCCGGCCAAGATCCCCCAGGGCTCGGTCCGCTACTGCGGTCAGGAGCTGCTGACCATGCCGGAGGACCAGCGGCGGCACGTGCGCGGCCCGGAGATCTCGATGATCTTCCAGGACGCTCTGAGCTCGCTCAACCCGGTCTTTCCGGTCGGCTGGCAGATCGCCGAGATGTTCCGCCAGCACCGCGGGATGAACAAGTCCGACTCGCTCGAGCAGGCCGTGCGCCTCATGGAGCGGGTGGCCATCCCCGGGGCCAAGTCCCGCGTCAAGGCCTTCCCGCACCAGTTCTCCGGTGGCATGCGCCAGCGCATCATGATCGCGATGGCCATCGCGCTCGACCCGGCCGTGCTCATCGCCGACGAACCGACCACGGCGCTCGACGTGACGGTGCAGGCGCAGATCATGGGTCTGCTGGCCGAGCTCCAGCAGGAGCGCCAGATGGGCCTGATCCTGATCACCCACGACCTCGGTGTCGTGGCCGACGTCGCCGACCGCATCGCGGTGATGTATGCCGGCCGCATCGTGGAGCAGGCCGACGTCTACGAGCTCTACCGCAAGCCGGCCCACCCCTACACCAAGGGGCTGCTGGACTCCATCCCGCGCCTGGACCAGAAGGGCGAGACGTTGTCGGCGATCGGTGGCCTGCCGCCCAACCTGCTGCGGATCCCGCCGGGCTGCTCGTTCAACCCGCGCTGCCGCTACGCCCAGGACGTCTGCCGGCAGGACCGTCCCGAGCTGCTCGAGGTGGCTCCCGGTCGCCTGTCCGCGTGCCACTTCTCCCAGGAGGTGCTCCATGGCTGAGCCGATCCTCGTCGCCAAGGACCTCGTCAAGCACTACCCGATCAAGGGCGGAATCCTCCGCACCACGACGGGTCACGTCAAGGCCGTGGACGGTGTCTCGTTCGAGCTGCTCAAGGGCGAGACCCTGGGCATCGTGGGCGAGTCCGGTTGCGGCAAGTCGACCCTGGGGCGCCTGCTCATGCGCCTGGAGGAGCCGACGTCGGGCACGCTCGACTTCGACGGCGTCGACATGTACTCCCAGAAGGGCTCGGCCATGCGCAAGCTGCGCCGAGACATCCAGATCGTCTTCCAGGACCCCTACACCTCGCTCAACCCGCGCAAGACGGTCGGCGACATCGTGGGCGAGCCCTTCGACATCCACCCGGACGTCGTGCCCAAGTCGGGTCGACGCAAGGCGGTCCAGGACCTGCTGGACCTCGTGGGGCTCAACCCCGAGCACATCAACCGCTATCCCCACCAGTTCTCCGGTGGCCAGCGTCAGCGCATCGGCATCGCCCGGGGCATCGCGCTCAACCCCAAGGTGCTGATCTGCGACGAGCCGGTCTCGGCGCTGGACGTCTCGGTGCAGGCGCAGGTCGTCAACCTGATGGAGAAGCTCCAGAACGAGCTCGGCCTGTCCTACATCTTCATCGCTCACGACCTGTCGGTGGTGCGGCACATCTCCGACCGGGTCGGCGTGATGTACCTCGGCAAGATGGTCGAGCTGGGCACGGAGGACGAGATCTACGAGCGGACGACGCACCCGTACACCCAGGCGCTGATGTCGGCCGTCCCCGTGCCGGACCCGACGCTGCGTGGCAAGCGCGAGCAGATCGTCCTGCAGGGTGACGTGCCGTCCCCGGCCAACCCGCCCGCGGGCTGCCGCTTCCACACCCGGTGCTGGAAGGCCCAGGAGCGCTGCACGACCGAGGTGCCGGAGTTCGTCGACCGGCCGGACGGCTACGACGGCCACCGCAGCGCCTGCCACTTCCCCGAGGTGCTCGTCGCCACCGGGGCCGAGGTCGACTCCGACCTGCCGGGCGGGACGAGCAGCGGCGACGGTGCCACCAGGGCCTCCGAGGGGCACGGCGGCCTGAGCGGTCTCCTGCGCAAGGTGGCCGACAAGGTGGGTCTGGACGACGACGCCAACGACCCCACCCACCAGTCGGCGCGCACCTACCGGCCCGACACCGGTGACAGCGACAGCGTCGCGGACGCACGAGCCACCGCCGACAACGCCAACAAGCAGCACGGCTGGTAGTCACCCGCCCACCACGGTCGTGAGGGTTTGGTCCAAGATCCTTGGACCAAACCCTCACGATCGTTGCCGTGACGAGGAAGGACACGATGCGCACCATCTCGACCCGGGAGGAGCTGTGCGCCATCGTTCCCCCGGACGACCTGTTCGCCCGGTATGCCGTCCCCGCCCGACTTCACGGTGGGTGGGTGCTCGGTGGCGCGGTGGCGTTCGTGCGGCGCAGCCACTCCGGGCGCCGTAGCCTCGCGACGTGGGGCCCGCGCGGGGATCTCGGTCGGCTGCTGGACCGGCTGATCGCGGACGGCGTGCTCTGCGCGTCGCTGGACCACGTGTCCGTCCAGCAGGCTGATGCCGAGGTGCTCCGCGCCCGCGTCCCGACCGCGGACGGCTCCGCGTGGGACTGGATGGCCACGACCACCGCTTCGGCACCGACCCCGGCCGAGGCGCGCGTCGTCCCTCTCGACGACACCGCGGACGCCGCCGAGCTGCAGGACCTCGCCGACCGCGAGAACCCGCTCTCCGAGGGCTACCCCGGCACGGGTCGCAGCGAGCGGTGGGTCGGCGTCCGCGACGACGGGGGCCGGGTCGTGGCCTGCGCGGCGGTGCACCGGCTCTCCTCCGGCGCGGCGCACCTCTCGGGCATCATCGTCGCCTCCAGCCACCGTGGGCAGGGCCTCGGCCGAGCCACCACCGCCGTCCTCACGCGAGACCTGCTGCGCAGCGAGCCCGTGGTGACGCTCGGCATGTATGCCGACAACGTGGTCGCTCGCAGCCTCTACCACTCCATGGGCTTCGTCACCGACAAGGCCTGGTGGAGCTGCAGCGTCCTCGCCCCGGACGGCTCGGGCGCCGGCCGCGAGTCCGCCTGCTCCTGACCTACCGCCGGTAGAGGCATCGACCAGCCTTCGTTCGCCGGGCTGATGCCTCTACCGGGGGCGGGTTCGACGGCGGCGCGTCAGAGCACGCCGTGCCAGCGCAGGACGCGCTCCAGGCCGGCCACGCCGTCGGCATACGGCTTGTGCGCGGCGCGGATCCCGGCGCGCCGTGCGCCCTCGACGTTGACCCAGGTGTCGTCGACGAAGAGCACCCGGTCTCGCTGGACGCGCAGGTCCCGCACGATGTGGTCGAAGTAGGCCCGGTCCGGCTTCTTGCAGCCCAGCTCGTAGGAGTAGTAGGCGCCGTCGAAGTGGTCGTCGAGGCCCTGGTCGCGCATGATCGCAGCGCGCATCGACTGCTGGTTGGTGGCGAGGTGGACCTTGACACCCCGGGCGCGGACCTGATCGACCAGCTCGAGCGCCCGCTGGTCGATCAGGATCAGGGACCACGCGGCAAAGAAGGCCTCCACCGGCAGGTCCACGCCGGACGTGCGCAGCAGCTCGGCGATCGCCTCAGGAAAGCCGTCGGTCCGCTGGCCGGTCAGGAAGGGCGCCTCGACGTCCAGCAGCGCCTGCATCCCCGGCCAGCGGGGGTGGCCCAGGACCTCGGAGGCCCACCCCTTCGGCAGGTATTGCAGGACGCCGTCGGCGTCGAGCAGCAGCGTGTCGATGGGGTGGGCCTTCGTCATACGAGCTCAGGACTCCTTGGGGGCGACGACCGAGGTGTCAAGGGCGGCCGCCGAAGCGGCCTGGTCCGTCGGCTTCCTGACCGCGTCGATACCCGCCTCCTTGCGCTGCTCCGGGGTGATCGGGGCGGGCGCGTCGGTCAGCGGGTCGTAGCCGCCGCCGGACTTGGGGAAGGCGATGACGTCGCGGATCGAGTCGTAGCCGCCGAGCAGCATGACGATGCGGTCCCAGCCGAAGGCGATGCCTCCGTGCGGTGGGGCGCCGTAGGCGAACGCGTCGAGCAGGAACCCGAACTTCTCCTGCGCCTGCTCCTGGGTCAGGCCCATGACCTGGAAGACCCGCTCCTGCACGTCGCGGCGGTGGATACGGATGGAGCCGCCACCGATCTCGTTGCCGTTGCAGACCAGGTCGTAGGCGTAGGCGAGGGCCGGGCCGGGGTCGGTGTCGAAGGTGTCGAGGAACTCCTTCTTGGGCGAGGTGAAGGCGTGGTGCACCGCGGTCCACGCGCCCCCTCCGACGGCGACGTCACCGGCGGCCTCGGCGTCCGCCGTCGGCTCGAAGAGCGGCGCGTCGTTGACCCACAGGAAGGACCAGGCCGACTCGTCGATCAGGTTGCATCGACGACCGATCTCCAGGCGGGCGGCGCCGAGCAGGGCGCGCGAGGGCTTGGTCGCGCCGGCGGCGAAGAAGATGCAGTCGCCGGGCTTGGCACCCACGTGCGCGGCCAGGCCGGCCCGCTCGGTGTCGGTGAGGTTCTTGGCGACAGGGCCGCCGAGCTCGCCGTCCTCGCCCACGAGGACGTAGGCGAGACCGCGGGCGCCGCGCTGCTTGGCCCACTCCTGCCAGGCATCGAGCTGCTTGCGGGGCTGCGACGCGCCACCCGGCATCACGACGGCGCCGACATACTCCGCTTGGAAGACGCGGAAGGTCGTGTCGGAGAAGAACTCCGTGCACTCGACCAGCTCGTTGCCGAAGCGCAGGTCGGGCTTGTCGGAGCCGAACCGGCGCATCGCCTCGGCATAGGTCAGCCGCGGGAAGGGCGTCTGCAGGTCGACACCGATCAGCGCCCAGATCTCCCTGGCGAGCGCCTCGCCGAGCTCGATGACGTCGTCCTCCTCGACGAAGGACATCTCGATGTCGAGCTGGGTGAACTCGGGCTGCCGGTCGGCGCGGAAGTCCTCGTCGCGGTAGCAGCGCGCGATCTGGTAGTAGCGCTCCATGCCGGCCACCATGAGCAGCTGCTTGAACAGCTGCGGCGACTGGGGCAGGGCGTACCAGCTGCCGGGGGCGAGGCGTGCGGGGACCAGGAAGTCGCGCGCTCCCTCGGGGGTGGAGCGGGTCAGCGTGGGGGTCTCGATCTCGACGAAGTCGCGCTCCCCCAGCACCTTGCGGGCCGCGGCGGACACCTGGGAGCGCAGCCGCAGCGCGGCGCCGGCGCTCTTGCCGGGGCGGCGCAGGTCGAGGTAGCGGTGCTTGAGGCGCGCCTCCTCGCCGACGGTGACGCGCTCGTCGATCTGGAAGGGCAGCGGCGCGCTCGGGTTGAGCACCTCGATCTCGGTGGCCACGACCTCGATCTCGCCGGTGGGCAGCTCGGTGTTGGCGTTGCCCTCGGGGCGCTCGCGCACCTCGCCGACGATCTTGACGACGTACTCGTTGCGCAGCTCGTGCGCGTCCCCGGCCGCCAGGACCTCGTCACGGACGACGACCTGGGCGACGCCGCTCGCGTCCCGCAGATCCAGGAACGCCACTCCACCGTGATCGCGCCGACGGGCGACCCAGCCCGTGAGCGTGACGGTCTGTCCGGAGTGGCTGGCACGCAGGGTGCCCGCCTCGTGGGTACGAAGCACGATGGTTCCTGTTCTGTGTGGCTGGGCGCCGCGGGTCGGCGCGCCCTCGCCATCCTACGGACTCACCCCTCCCCCGCTAAACGACAATGGGCCGTATGCCGACCGCGCCCCCAGCCATCAGCCCCACCGTCCTGCGGCGCACGGTGCTGCTCGTGGCCGCCCTCAACCTCGCGTACTTCTTCGTGGAGGCGGGGGTGGCGCTGGCGATCGGGTCGGTCTCGCTGTTCGCGGACTCCGTCGACTTCCTCGAGGACACGGCGGTCAACCTGCTCATCGCCCTGGCGCTCGGCTGGTCGCTGCGCGCCCGGTCGCGCGCGGGCAAGGTCATGGCGGTGATCATCTGCGTGCCGGCGCTGGCCGCGGCGTGGGAGGCGTTCTCGAAGTTCCGCCACCCCGAGGCACCCGACGTCGTGCCGCTGGTGGTGACCGCAGGTGGGGCCGTGCTCGTCAACGGGCTGTGCACCTGGGTCCTCGCCCGGCACCGGCACGCGGGCGGGTCGATGACGGCGGCGGCCTTCCTCGCCGCGCGCAACGACGTGCTGGTCAACGCGGCGATCATCCTGATGGGTCTGGTGACCGCGTGGACCGGTTCCGGCTGGCCGGACGTGGTGCTGGGCGTGGTGATCATCGCGGTCAACGTGACGGCGGCGCACGAGGTGTGGGAGGTCGCCGAGGACGAGCGGGTCGCCGCCAAGGCCCTGGCCGGGGAGGAGATCGGCGACTGACGTCGGGTCTCCGACTGGGGGTCAGCGCTGCTCGAGGTCGAGGATGGCGGCGGCCGCCGCGACGCAGGCGTCGTCGAGCCAGGGGGGCATCGGCATACGACTGCCGATGAAGGGGCGCATCAGCCCGTAGGGGCACTGCCGCACAGCGAGCGCCATGACCTGCTCGAGGTGCTCGTCGCGCCGGCCGTAGAAGCCCGCGGCCTGCGCGCGGCCGAGCGCCCACACGTCGTCGTTGAGGGTGCGGACCTCCTCCTCGAGGCCCGCGGGCGGGGCCGCCAGCAGCTCGCGCTGGCGGTAGAGCGTCATCGCGACCGCGACGTCGGGGTGCTCGCGGCACCACCGGGGGATGTGGACCGCCTGCGCCAGCAAGGCGTCTCGCGGGTCGTCCAGCTCGCGCGTCGCCAGCAGCCCGACGTGGAAGGCGCGGATCGAGCGCAGCCACAGCGCGACGAAGAGGTGCTCGCGCGACGGGAACCGGTGGTAGATCGACCCGATGGGTGCTCCCACGTCTTGGGCCACCTGAGCCACCGTCGCCGAGGCGCCGTGCGCCGCAACGGCTCTGAGCGCACCGTCGAGAAGGTCGTCGGCCGTGAACTTCGCGGGTCTTGCCATGGCGTCATCGTACGCCTAGTTTTAGAGCATGTTCACTAGAACCCCAATTCTAGATTGCGACAGTCCGCTCGCCCGGGCACTCCCCCGGGCCGAGTTCACCGAGCACCACGACACCGTCGTCGCCGCGCCGCCCGAGCGGGCGTGGGACGCCCTGATGGGCATCCGGTGGGCCGACCTGGCCCTCGGCCGACCACTCTTCGCCGTCCGCACCCTCGGCCGGCTCGACCTCGCCGACACCCTCGTCACCGACCCCCGCGGCCCCGGCCGCCCCACGCACGTCGACCCGCCGCACTACTACGCCAGCGGCCTGGCGGGACGACCGTGGGAGCCGCGCGCGGACGCCCAGCGGCCCATCGAGTCCCTCGACCAGCTGCGGGAGTTCACCGAGCCAGGCTGGCTGCGCTATGGCATGGACTTCCGCCTCACGCCTCTCGCGGGCGGGCGCACCCACCTGGAGACGACGACCCGCTGCGACCCCACCGACGAGGTCGCCCGGCGGCGGTTCCGCGCGTACTGGACCGTCATCCGGCCGTTCTCGGGGATTCTCCGCCGAGACCTGCTGCGCGCCATACGGACTCGCGCGGAGCGCGGGGCGTGAGCACCGCTCGCCCGCCCCAGACGTGGGCCCGGTGGGCCGCCTGGGGTGCCTTCCTGTCCACGATCCCCTCGGCCGTATGGCGCCTGCTGATGCTCTACGGGGTGCTGCCCGGCACGGCTGACCTGCGAGCGCTGCACGCCGGCGAGGAGGGCTACGTCTGGGGGCTGAGCATCGTGCAGGTCGCCTGCGGAATGCTCTCGCTGGGGCTCGTGCAGGGGTGGGGCGAGCGGGTGGGCGGCCTACGCCTCAACCGGTGGGTGCCGGTGCTGGTGGGCGGCCTCGGCGCGCTGGCCGTGACCTGGCTCTTCACGATCACCATGCCCACGCAGATCCTGACCGGTCACCGCCCGGACGAGTACACCATGCACGGCGGCCCGCTCGTGCTGATGGGGGCGTGCTACCTGCCGATCCTGCTCTGGGGGCCGCTGCTGCTCGTTGCGGTGGCGGGGTACTGGCGGCGTCGGCGACCCTAGAGCCATGGAGCCGCGCATCTCTCTGGTCACCCTCGGCGTCAGCGACCTGGCCCGCTCGACGGCCTTCTACTCGGTCTGGCTCGGGGTCCCCCCGGCCACCGACCACGACGACGTGGCGTTCTTCGCCACGGGCGGGACCCGGTTGTCGCTCTACGGCTACGAGGCATTGGCCGACGACGTCGGGAACGGCTTCGCCGACCAGCAGCGGTCGCGCTTCCCGGGGATCACGCTGGCGCACAACTGCCGTGAGCGCCACGAGGTCGACGAGGTGGTGGCGGCCGCGGAAGCCGCCGGCGGCACCGTCGTCAAGCCGCCCGCCGAGGCCTTCTGGGGCGGCTATTCCGGCTACGTCGCCGACCCGGACGGCTACCTGTGGGAGATCGCCTGGGGCGCGTTCCCCATCGCGGAGGACGGTCAGCTGGTCCTGGGCTGACCCCTGACCCCTCCCCCGTGCACAACTGCTGCACTTGTGGCCGCCCCACCTGAACCCACCGTTGCGGCACAACAGGATTCACACAGGCCGCCGCTGGATGTGCAGCAGTTGTGCACGCCCGACCTCGGCGACCGAGTCGGGTCAGTCCGGGAAGTCGCCGTCGACGTAGACCCAGCGCCCGAGCAGTCGTCGAAACCGGCTGATCTCGTGCAGCTCGTGGGTGCGTCCACCGACGAGCGACCGTGCGGCATACTCCACCTCGTCGCCGTCGGCGCGGATCACCCTCAGCCCCAGCCACTCTCGCTCGGAGTCCAGGCGCAGCTCGCCGGGCCGGGTCGCCGGGTCCCAGGTCTGCAGGAGATAGTCCGCGTCCCCCACCACGAACGCGCTGTAGCGCGAGCGCATCAGCTGCTCGGGGGTCGTGGCCGTATGCCGACCCAGGTGCAGCGGTCGACAACACCGTTCGTAGGGGTCACCGGACCCGCACGGGCACTCCCCCGGCGTGCGCGGCCTGGCGACGCCGAAGGCCGCGCCGGACCCGAAGGCCGAACCGTCGCGCCCCACGGTGCCGCTCACCGATGCGCCGGGTGCTCGGGCCAGGGGCTGTCGGCGGGGCGCAGCGAGGCCCAGCCTCCCGCCCGCGAGGCGTGCGCGGCGAGGATCCCCACCACGGTGGAGGGGTTGTGCACCCGGCCGGCGAGGACCGCGTCGCGCGCCTCGTCCAGGGCGACCCAGGCGGTCGGCATACCGGCCTCCTCGGCGGTGCGCTCGTGGCGCTCCTCCGGGGCGACCAGGGACAGGTCGCGCGCGAGGTAGATGCGGATCGCCTCGTCGCTGCCGCCGGGCGTCGTCCAGTAGTCCACCAGCACGTCCCAGCGCTCGGCACGCAGGTCCGCCTCCTCCAGGAGCTCGCGGCGTGCGGCGTCGGCCGGATCCTCCCCCGCCACGTCGAGCAGACCGGCCGGGATCTCCCACGCCAGGGCCCCCACCGGGACGCGGTACTGCTGGACCAGGGCGACGTGCTCGTCGGCGTCCAGGGCCACCACGGCCACCGCACCCGGGTGTCGGAGGTACTCCCGCTCCACCTCCCCGGCCTCGCCCAGGTCGACCCGCTCGCTGACCAGGTCGAAGACCCGCCCCTCGTACAGCACCCGGGAGGCCACGACCGGCCGAGGCTCCCGCCGGTCCTGCAGCTCCGTGCCGGCGATCCTCGGCTCGCCGCGGAAGTCCTTGTCGCCCATCAGGTCTCAGGCCCGGTCCGAAGCGAAACGACGGGGCGCGGAGGCCGCGACCTCGATCCCGCGCGCCTCCAGGGCCGCGCCGACCAGGCCGGCGAAGAGCGGGTGCGCGCGGTGCGGACGGCTCTTGAACTCCGGGTGCGCCTGGGTGGCGACGTAGTAGGGGTGGACCTCGCGCGGGAGCTCGACGAACTCCACGAGGGAGCCGTCGGGCGAGGTGCCGGAGAAGACCAGGCCGGCCGCCTCCAGCTGCTCGCGGTAGGCGTTGTTGACCTCGTAGCGGTGGCGGTGGCGCTCGCTGACCTTCTGGGTGCCGTAGGCGGTGGCCACGACCGAGCCCTTGGCGAGGCGGGCGGGGTAGGCCCCCAGGCGCATCGTGCCGCCCAGGTCGCCCGCACCCTCCACGAAGGCCTTCTGCTCGGCCATGGTGGCGATGACCGGCGCCGGGGACTGCGGGTCGAACTCCGAGGAGGACGCCTCCTGGATGCCCGCGAGGTTGCGGGCCGCCTCGATGACCATGCACTGCAGGCCCAGGCAGATGCCGAGGGTGGGGACCTTGTGCTCGCGGGCCCACTGCAGCGCGCCCAGCTTGCCCTCGATCCCCCGGACCCCGAAGCCGCCCGGCACCAGCACCGCGTCCACCCCGGCGAGCGCCGCCTCGGCACCCTCGGGGGTGTCGCACGTGTCGGAGGCGACCCAGCGGATGTTGACCCGCGCGTCGTGGTCGAAGCCGCCGGCGCGCAGCGCCTCGGTCACCGACAGGTAGGCGTCCGGCAGGTCGATGTACTTGCCGACGAGGGCGATCTCGACCTGGTGGGCGGGCTGATGGACCCGCTGCAGCAGCTGGTCCCAGTCCTTCCAGTTGACGTCGCGGAACTTCAGCCCGAGTCGTCGGATGACATAGGCGTCGAGCTGCTCGCGGTGGACGACCTTGGGGATGTCGTAGATCGAGGGGGCGTCGACGCAGGCGCACACGCCCTCGGCGTCGACGTCGCACATGAGCGAGATCTTCTTCTTGATGCCCTCGGGGATCTCCCGGTCGGCGCGCAGCACGAGCCCGTCGGGCTGGATGCCGACCTGGCGCAGCGCGGCGACGGAGTGCTGCGTCGGCTTGGTCTTGAGCTCACCGCTCGGCGCGAGATAGGGCACGAGCGAGACGTGCAGGAAGAAGCTGTTGTCGCGGCCGATCTCGTGCCGCACCTGCCGGGCCGCCTCGAGGAAGGGCAGCGACTCGATGTCGCCGACGGTACCGCCGATCTCGGTGATGATGATGTCCGGAGCGTCCTTGCCCAAGGTGGCGGGCTCGCGCATCCGGTCCTTGATCTCGTTGGTGATGTGCGGGATCACCTGGACGGTGTCGCCGAGGTACTCCCCGCGCCGCTCCCGGGCGAGGACGTTGTTGTAGACCTGGCCGGTGGTGACGTTGGCGCGACCGACGAGGTTGACGTCCAGGAAGCGCTCGTAGTGGCCGATGTCCAGGTCGGTCTCGGCCCCGTCCTCGGTGACGAAGACCTCACCGTGCTGGAAGGGGTTCATCGTGCCGGGGTCGACGTTGATGTAGGGGTCGAGCTTCTGCATCGTCACGCGCAGCCCACGGGCGCGGAGCAGATGTCCGAGGCTGGAGGCCGTGAGCCCCTTGCCGAGCGACGAGGCAACGCCTCCGGTCACGAAGATGTGCTTGGTGTCCACCACGGAGTTCGATGGTACGTCATCATTCCGTGACCTCGGGACGACAGGCCGTATGCCGACCGCATGCCCTCAGCGACGACTGTCTTGCACGCACAGGGCATACTGCGACAGCGCGGCGTCCACCGCGTCGTCCTGCGTGGGCAGTGCCTGCGCCCGCGCGAGGGCGCGGGCGCGCAGGTCCTCTCGCTCGGCGGGGTCCTGCGCCACCCGCGCCACCGCGTCCGCGAGCGCCTCGGCGTCGCCGACGGGGACGAGCACCCCCGCGGACCCGACGACGGCCGCGGTGCCGCCGGCGTCGGTGGCGACGATGGCGGCGCCGGCCTCCAGCGCCTCCTGCAGGGCGAGCGGCTGCCCCTCCCAGTTGGCCGAGCTGACGACCAGGTCGGCGGCCGCGAGCAGGTCCGGCACGTCACGGCGGTCGCCGAGCAGCCGCACCGGCAGGCCGCGCTCGGCGATGTCGGTCTCGAGGTCGTGCCGCATCGGCCCCTCCCCCGCGATGACGAAGCGGATCCCGCTGTTCTTGAGCCGCGCGGCGGCGTCGAGCAGCACCGGCAGGCCCTTCTGCGTGGTGAGGCGCGCCACGACGACGGCGAGGGTGGTGTCGTCGTCGACGCCCAGCTGCCGACGCACGGTCTCCCGGTCTGCCCGCGCCCCGGAGAACGCCGGCGCCGGGATGACGGCGTGCTCGACCCGGCGGGCGCCCAGCTCGCGCTGACGCTCCTCGAGGTCCCGGCTGACGGTGAGGACCAGGTCGGCCTTGCTGGCGACGAGCCGGTCCAGGGTGTTGTAGACGCCGCCCAGCCAGGAGCTGTCGGGCGTGGCGTTGTGCAGGGTGACGATGAGCGGGGCCAGGTGCCCGGTGCGGGCGAGGGAGCACAGCGCCCCGGCGCGCAGGCCGTGGGCGTGGACGACGTCGGCGCCGTCGATGAGGGCGCGCAGCGTCTGGTGGGCCCGCAGGTCGTTGGCGGGGTGCGGCCGGTCCGAGATGGGCAGGTGGACCACGCGGGCACCGGTGGCGCCGTAGGCGAAGAGCTCGTCGGCCGACTGGGGGCACCCGACCATGACGTCGTGCCCACGGGCGACGAGGCCCTGGACGAGTCCGTGGACGTGCCGTCCCATGCCGCCGGAGCTTGTACCCACGACCAGGAGGATGCGCATGGCAGTAGTTCACCACGAACGTGGATCAACCGCCCTGACGGACCGCCCCCCGGACAGCGCCGACGAGCGCCCGCACGCCCACCCGATCCAGGGCGGCCGCCGCACCCAGCCACACGGCGAGCGCGACCACCCCGCTCGCGACACCGAGGGCGACGGGCCCGGCGACGCCGCCGGCGTCCGCCGTGCCGGGCATGCCTGCCGTGGGCCACCAGGCTGTGGCGAGGCGCCCGGCCACACCGGCCACGGGTATGGCGAGCGCGGCGCCCGCCACGGTCCGGGTCAGCCCGGCCGTGGTCGCGGTCCCCCAGGCGCGACGCACGGCCGCGAGCAGCCCGGCCCCGGCGACGGTCATCCCGACGCTGCTCGCCACCCCGAGGGCGGTGATCGTGGAGCCGGCCGTGGCGGAGCCCGCCGTGAGGACGAACGGCACCGCCGCCGCCAGGAGCCAGCCCGCCGCCGTCCACCTGGCGGCGACCGAGGGACGGCCTCGGACGTAGAGGGCGCGCGTCAGCAGGGCCACGAGCCCGTAGCCGAGCAGGCCGGGGGCGAAGCTGGTCAGGCCCAGGTCGACGCTGGTCGCGAGGTCGGGCCCCTGCCCGTGGTGCCGGCCCGCATCGATGGTCGCGAAGAAGCGACCCACCGCCGGGGCGGCCGCCACGAGGACGGCGGCCCCGAGCGAGCCCGACAGGGCCACGACGCGCACCGACCTGCCCAGCCGGGCGGAGAGCTCGGGGGTCACCGGAGCCCGCTGTCCGCCACGCTGCGTGAGGGAGGGGAGCACCGCCGTCGCCACGGGGACAGCCAGCACGGCGTAGGGGAGGACGTAGACCGCCTGGACGTACTGGTAGACGTTGAGCACGCCCGTCCCGCCGCGGTGGTCGGCGATCCACACGGTGGCCAGCACGGCGACCTGCTGCGCGAGCAGGGCGATGATCCCGGCGACGGCGAGACGGCGCACCCGGCGCCCCGCATCGTCGGGCAGGCGCAGGGTGGGGCACAGCCGAGCACCGCTGCGCCACAAGGGGACCAGGAGCGGCAGGCTCAGGGTGACCACCCCGAGCGTCGTGCCGCCCGCCAGCGCCGCCACGGCCCCGTCCGGCAGCGTCGCCCCCGTGGCGCCGGGGGGCGCCATACGGCCGTAGGCGACGTAGGCGGCGATCACGACGAGGCTGGACAGCAGCGGCACCAGGGCGGGCCAGGCGAAGCGCCGACGGGCCTGCAAGGCGCCAGCGGCGACGACGCCGATGCCGTAGAGGGGGATCTGCGGGGCGAACCACCACAGCATGCGGGTGGCGAGCTCGCGCTGCGACGCGCACGCCTCGTCGGGCAGCAGGAAACCCGCGACCGGCGCGGCGACGAAGGCCAGGACCACGGCGAGGGGCACGAGGACCACGCAGGCCCAGGTCAGCAGTGCCGAGACCACCTGGTCCGCGCGGTCGTGGTCGTCGTCAGCGAGGTAGCCCGCCACGACGGGCACCGCGACCGCCGCCAGGGCCCCTCCGGCGGCGACCTCGTAGAGGACGTTGGGCACGGTGTTGGCGGCGGCGTAGGCCGTGCCCACGCATCCCGCCCCGACCTGCCCAGAGAAGGTCAGCCACCGGCCGAACCCGACGACGCGCGCCAGCAGGGTCAGGACGGCGATCAGTCCGCTGGCCGCCGCGATCCCCCGCACCGCGCGGGCGCTCACGTGGCGCGGCCCCACGCGTCGACCGCGCGCAGCACCGGGCTCGCCTCGATCACGGCGCTGAAGCTCACGCGCTCGCTCGCGAGCACCAGGCTTGAGAGTATGGCGAGCGCCAGGGCCCTCGCGGGGAGCCGGCAGCCGGCGACGACCGCCGTCCCGAGCAGCGCCCCCGCGGCGTTGGCCCCCGTGTCGCCCAGCATCGACCGGCCGGCCAGGTCGTCCGGCAGCATGCCCAGCGAGGCTCCGGCGGCAGCGGCGGCGAGCGTCGCGGGGCCGGGACCGAGGACCGCGGTGATCGGAGCCGTGAGCAGGACGACCTTGAGGGCCCTGCCGGGCCGCAGGTCGAACAGGTTGGCGAGGTTGGCCGAGGCCGCCACGACGCCCGCCCCCACGACCGCCTCCACCAGCTCGGTCGTCCCACCCCGTGTGGAGCGGTGCCGTCGGGGCCTGTCGATCACTGCGGTGGCGAGGGCCCCGGCGGCGGCCAGGCCTACGATCTTGACCGCGCCCGTGGTGATCTCGCCGCGACGGAGGGCGCCGAGGTGGCCGCGCAGCCCCTTGACGGAGGTCGTGCCGGCGTGGTCGTCCAGGGCGCCGAGGGCGGCGGCGGCGGCGGTGGCGAGCAGCCCTGCGCATGCGGCGCGGGACGGGTCGAGGGCGAGGGGCACAGCGGCTCCCAGCGCCCAGGCGGGCCCCTCGAGGAGGGTGACCGCGCGCCCCGCGTGGTTGGTGCGCTCCCAGACCGCGTGGCCGAGCGGGGGGTGGCGGCGCGCGACGGCGGCGGCGCACCGCGCCGTGACGGCGGACAGTCCGGCCGCGACGATCGGTCCCGGTCGTGGCGAGGCGGGCAGGGACGGCCGGGCGGGCAGGGCGGGCACGCCGGTCACCGACCGAGGTCGGGGACGACGGACTCGGCGTCCGAGCCGGTGCCGTACCGACCGGCACCACCTTGCTGCTGGGCCGCGAGCGCGACGGCGGTCGCGACCTGCCCGACGGCGCGGTCCGCGTCGTCGACGGTGGAGACAGCGGCCGCCGCGGCCCGGTCCGCGCGGACGCCGCTCACCACTGCGGCGGCGCTGAGGTTGTCGGGGTCATCGGTGGGGCGCGTCGGCGACACGAGGACGGAGCCGTTGGACACGGCGTCCGCGCCCCGGACGAGCCGGGCATAGGCCCGCACCTGCGGGCCGGTGCCCGTCGCGGTGCTGGCCACCATGGGGGCGGCCACCGTCACCATGAGGGTGGCTTCCGTCGGGTCCTCGCCGCGCACGCTGACCAGACCCTTGCCGCGGAGCACCTCGAGGGCCTGGCGGGCGCGGGCGGCGTCGCCCTGGCCTCGGCCCTGGGTCGTCCCGGTGAGGGTGGCCCGCCCGAGGACCGTCCCGGGCAGCAGGCCCTCACCGACGGTGCGCGCGTCGATCTGCAGGACCTCGGCGGCCTGACGCACGGAGTCGGTGAGCTCCCCGAGGAGTCCGGGCGCGTCCACGCGTCGCTGAGCCGCACGACGGAGGCCACGGCAGCGCCCGACTCGGTCAGGGCCGTCTGCACCCCGCTGACGACCTGCTCGTCCGCACCCGCGGCGGCGACCACGACGACCCGGCGGTCGGCGAGCCGGCCAGCGAGCAGCTGCGGGCGGCTGGCCGTGGCGTAGCTCTCGCCCGCCGCGACGGATCGGCGGGCGGCGGTGAGCTCCTGGTTGAGGGCGGTCTTGTCCTCCCGGAGCTTGGTGATCTCGGAGGTCAGCGTGGTGCCGATGTCCTCCTTGAGAGGGCCCGCGCCCAGCACGATGCCCACGGCCAAGGCCATGAAGATCGCGATGACGGACACGAGGTGGTAGCGGAAGTCGATCACGTGGGGAGCCCCCCGAGCCAGGAGATGAGGTCGTCCCACCGTGCCATGACCGCCTGCAGCATCGCCTGGCCGCCGGGCGTGACCGACAGGGCGACGCCGAGCGCCAGCAGGCCGGCGAGGACGAGCAGGACGAGCGACGCGCTCGAGATGCGCGTGCGGTAGAGCCGCGACACCCCCTTGGCGTCGACGAGCTTGCCGCCGACCCGCAGGCGGGTGAGGAAGGTGCTGGCCATCCCCTCGCGCCCCTTGTCCAGGAACTCGACGAGCGTCGCATGCGTGCCGACGGCCACGATCAGCGTGGCCCCGGCGTCGTCGGCGAGGAGCATGGCGATGTCCTCGCTGGTGCCGGTGGCGGGGAAGACGACGGGGGCCAGGCCCAGCGCGCGGACCCGGTCGAGGCCCGGTGCGCGACCGTCGCGATAGGCGTGGACGACGATCTCCGCCCCGCTGGTCAGGGCCTGGTCGCTGACGGAGTCCATGTCGCCGACGATCAGGTCGGGCCGGTGCCCCAGCTCGAGCAGGGCGTCGGCGCCGCCGTCGACCCCGATGAGCACGGGGCGGTACTCCTTGACGTAGTGCTGCAGGGCCCGCAGGTCCTCCTTGTAGTGGTAGCCGCGCACGACCACCAGCACGTGCCGACCGGCGATGGCCGTGTCGATGTCGGGGATCCCGACTCCGTCGAGGAGCAGCGCGCGCTCCTTCTTGAGGTACTCCATCGTGTTGGCCGCGAAGGCCTCGAGCTGGTTGGACAAGCCGATGCGCGCGAGGGTCTGGGCGGCCTCGATGCTCTCGGCCGACTGCCGGTGACCGGTCACCACGCTGCGCCCGTCGACGACCAGGGTCGCGTCCACGAGCTCGGCGACCGTCCCCTCCTTGACCTGCATGACCTCCGGGCCGAGACCGTCGACGTGCGGTATGCCGGCGTCGAGCAGGATCTGCGGACCGAGGTTGGGGTAGCGCCCGGTGGTGGAGCGTGCGGCGTTGAGCACGGCGGCGGGCCGGCAGGCCACGAGCGCCTCGGCGCTGACCCGGTCGATGTCCGCGTGGTCGATGACCGCGATGTCCCCGGGCCGCAGGCGCTTCGTGAGGTCCTTGGTGCGACGGTCGACACGGACCGTGTGCGTGCCGGCCGTCGGATCCTCGGGGAGGGATCGACGGAAGTGGGGAAGCTGGGACATCGTCATCCATCGTGCCACGGTGTGCTGCGGGCCATGATCAGGTGCCCTCCCGCGGCTCGTTGACGCGCTCCTGTGCGCTCGCCAGGAGCTGCTGGGCGTGCTCGACCGCGGCGCCGCTCTCGTCCCCGCTCATCATCCGCGCCAGCTCGCGCACCCGCTCGTCGCCGGCGACCTCCACGACGCCGCTCGCTGCCACCTGACCGTCGTCCGCCTTGCGGACGACGAGGTGCCGGTCGGCATAG
This sequence comes from Arsenicicoccus cauae, assembly GCF_043162025.1. NCBI lineage: Bacteria > Bacillati > Actinomycetota > Actinomycetes > Micrococcales > Intrasporangiaceae > Arsenicicoccus > Arsenicicoccus cauae. The sequence continues at coordinate 2,873,042 of NZ_CP171001.1, forward strand.
GCCGCGACCTGCGCAAGGTGGGTCACGACGATGACCTGGGCCTCGCGCGCCAGCTCGGCGAGCCGGGCGCCCACCTCGACCCCGGCCTTGCCGCCGATGCCGGCGTCGACCTCGTCGAAGACGAAGGTCGGCACGGTGGAGGAGCCGCCGTGGGTCACGACCTCGATGGCGAGCATGACGCGGGACAGCTCGCCCCCGGAGGCGGCCCGCGTCACCGTGCGCGGCGGCGCTCCGGCGTTGGCCGCGAGCGCGATGTCTACCTCGTCGATCCCGTTGCGAGAGTAGCGGACGCGTTCGCCGGACGGCAGCTCCAGACCGCGCTCGTGGGCCTGGGTGGTCACCCCCACGACCAGGTGGGCGCGGGGCATGGACAGTCGTCGCAGCTCGGCCGTGACCGCGGCGCCGAGTCGCTCGGCCGCGGCGGCTCGGGCGTCGTGCAGGGCCGCGCCGGCGGCACCGAGCCGGGGCGTGAGCTGGGCCAGCCGGGCCTCGATCTCCTCGATGCGGGCGTCGTCCCCCTCGAGCGTCAGCAGGGTGCGGCTGGCATCCCGGGACCAGGCCAGGACCTCCTCCACGGTGTCGCCGTACTTGCGCTGGAGACGGGTGAGCTCGGCCCGGCGCTCCTGCACCCACGACAGTCGCCCCGGGTCGACCTCGACGTCCGTGAGGTAGCCCGCGACGTCGGTCGTCAGGTCGGACGCGACGTAGGTCAGCTCGGCGAGCCGACGGTGCAGGTCCGCCAGCGCCGGGTCGTGCCCGGTCCACGGCTCGAGCGCCGAGACGGCCTCGCCGAGGGCGGCCAGCGCTCCGCCCGAGGCACCGTCCCAGGCGCTGTCGTCGCCCGCCAGCAGGGCGTGCGCGCGGGACGCGCCGTCGCGCAGGGCGTCGGCGTGGGACAGGCGGTCGTCCTCGCCCCGCAGCTCCTCGTCCTCACCCGGCTGCGGGTCGACGGCCTCGATCTCCTCGAGGGCCACGCGGAGCCCTTCGGCCTCTCGGGCGCGCTCGCGGGCCGCCGACCGCAGCCGGTCCGCCTCCGCCGCCAGGGCGTGGTGCTCGTCATACCGCCGCTGGAAGTCCTCGAGGAGCCGACCGACCTCGGGCTCGAAGCCGTCGAGCACCACGCGGTGCTCCTCGGCGCTGCGCAGCCGCCACTGGTCGGCCTGGCCGTGCACCGCCACGAGCCGCTCCCCCACCTCGGAGAGGGTGCTGATGGGCACGGACCGGCCGCCGAGGTGCGCCCGCGAGCGCCCCTGGGCCGCGACGCTTCGGGCCAGGATGAGCCCGTCGGTGACGTCAGCGCCGGCCTCCGCGGCTCGGACGAGCGCCGGGTGGTCGGCCTCCAGGTCGGCGAAGCCCTCGACGCTGGTGCGGTCGGCGCCGGTACGCACGAGCTCGCTGTCAGCGCGACCGCCGAGCAGGAGCCCGAGACCGGTGACGACCATCGTCTTGCCCGCGCCCGTCTCGCCCGTGACGACGTTGAGGCCGGGCGCGAGGTCCAGCACGGCCTCGTCGATCACCCCGAGACCGCGGATCGTGATGTCGCGCAGCATCGCTCACTGCTCCCGCACGCGGCCCTGGCCGCGCCAGCCGACGATGGACAGGTCGAACTTGCGCACCAGGCGGTCGGTGAAGGGCGCGGTCGCGAGACGGGCGAGGCGCACGGGTGTCTGCCCCCGGCACACCTCCACCCGGGCCCCGCGCGGCAGGTCCACGGTCCGGCGCCCGTCGCACCACAGGACGCCCGTGCCCTCCTGGTCCGGCAGCAGCTCCACGGCGACCTGGGCCGACGGGTCCAGCACCAGGGGCCGGGCGAACAACGCGTGGGCGGACAGCGGCACCACGAGGATCGCCGCGACGGTGGGCCACACGACCGGGCCACCCGCGGAGAAGGCGTAGGCCGTCGACCCGGTGGGGGTGGCCATGACGACGCCGTCGCAGCCCCAGGTCGACAGCGGGCGTCCGTCGATCTCCATGGCCAGCTCGAGCATCCGTTGGCGCGAGGCCTTCTCGACGGTGGCCTCGTTGAGCGCCCAGGTGCGCTGCACCTCGTCCTCGCCCTGCCGCACCACCACGTCCAAGGTCATGCGCTCCTCCACGACGTAGTCGCGGTGCACGATGCGCTCCACCACGTCCGGGAAGTGCTCGCGCTCCGCCTCCGCGAGGAAGCCCACGTGGCCGAGGTTGACCCCGAGCACCGGGGTGCCGTGCTCGCGAGCCAGCTCGGCGCCCCGCAGGATCGTGCCGTCGCCGCCCAGCACGCACACGAGCTCGCACCCGGCCGCCTCGTCGTGGCCCGCCGCCTCCACGACGTCGTCCAGCCGCCGCGCGAAGCCGCGCAGGTCCGCGGCGTTGATCACCGAGGTGACCCCCGCCTCGCGCAGCCGCTCGGCGAGCGCGCGCGCCAGGTCGAGCGCCTCGGGGCGGCGGTGGTGGACGACCAGCAGGACTCGGCGGCTCACGGATGCTCTCCTCGATAGGTCTGCGGCGTGTGGTCGACGTGCGCGGCCGCGACGGGCGGCGGGGGCCCGGCCGGTGACGGCGCCGCGTCGTCCGCCCCGCGTCCGGTGGTCAGGACCTCGGCGCGGGCCCGCCAGGGCGCCAGGGGTGGCGCCGGCCCGTCCGACCGCACGCACCACAGAAGGTACTCGTCGTTGCCGTCCGTCCCGCGCAGCGGGCTCGCGGCGAGGCCTCGGGGATGGAGCCCGGCGCCCGCCAACGACTCCAGCACCGCCACCACGGCGTCGCCGCGGTGACCGGCGTCGCGCACGACGCCACGCTTGCCGCGGCGGGTGCGTCCCACCTCGAACTGTGGCTTGACCAGCGCCACGGCCTCGCCTCCCACCTGCACCAGGTCGGCGAGGCGACCGCTCACGAGGGTCAAGGAGATGAAGCTCAGGTCCGTGACCAGCAGCTCGAAGGGGCCGGCGAGGTCCTGCGCACCGACGTCGCGCACAGACGTGCCGCTGCGCTCGTCCACGCGCGGATCACGGGCGAGGGAGGGGTCCAGCTGGCCGTGCCCGACGTCGAGCGCGCACACCGACGCGGCGCCGCGGTCGAGCAGCACCTGGGTGAAGCCCCCGGTGCTGGCGCCGACGTCGATGCACCGTCGGCCGCGCACCTGCACCGCCGGGAAGGCCTCCAGCGCACCCAGCAGCTTGTGCGCCGCCCGGCTGACCCACGGGTCGATCTGCCCGGCGACCTCCACCGCGTCGTGCACCTCGACGGGATGCGAGGCCTTGCGCACCTCGCGCCCGCCCACGCTGACGCGACCGGCGTCGACCAGCTCCCGGGCCTGGCCCCGTGACCGTGCCAGTCCGCGGCGCACGAGCTCCGCGTCCAACCGGGCCACGCTCACGCCCCGCTGACCCCGGAGAGGCGACCCTGCAGGACGTCATGGACGTGCTGGGCCGCCGCGATCTGGGCTTGGGGGTCGTCCCCGCCGGCCGCCTCCTCCAGGGCACGCAGGGCGGCCTCGACGGTCGGGTCGCGCCCGTCGGGGCCGGCACCCATCGCCGCCGGGGTGGCGCTCCCAGGGGACTCGGTCATGGCGCTCCTTCGGTGGTCGTCATGGCCACCCTAGCCGCGGGGTCGGACAGCCTCGGGGATGACGGTGGTCACCGGGGGTCGAGCGCGTCCAGGACCGCGGTCAGGGACGAGGACAGAGGTATGCCGACCCGCCCGTGGTCGCGGGCCGCCCAGACCGCGGCGACCGCCGCGCGGGCCCGCTCGACGACCGCGCCGTCGTCGACCGCCAAGGACGCCTCGTCCCCGCTGCCGGAGACGGTTGCCTGCGTGTCGCCGCAACGCGCCGTCACCTGCTCCGCGGCCACCTCGACCCGCGCTGCGACATACGGCTCCCGCAGGGCGCGCAGGTCCAGCCCGAGATAGGTCGGCCGGAGCTGCTCGTCGGCACCGGCCAGGGCCACGAGCCCGTCGACCCCCGTCAGCACGTGCAGGCTCTGCATGCCGGCGGCGTTCGCGCCCTCGATGTCCGTGTCGAGCCGGTCGCCGATCGCGAGCATGCTCGTGACGTCCCCGCCCGCTCGCTCGGCACACATGAGGTACAGCGGCGGGTGCGGCTTGCCCGCAACCTGCGGGTCGCGCCCCACGGCGTTGACGACGGCTTGCACGGCAGAGCCGTTGCCTGGGGCGATCCCCCGGTCCGTGGGGATGGTGAGGTCGACGTTGGTGGCCATCCAGACCGCGCCCGCCGCCACGGCGTACGCCGTCTCCTTGAGGTCGGACCAGCTGAGCTCGGTGCCGTAACCCTGGAGGACGGCCGCAACCCGTCCCGCGACGGCGGGATCGTCGATCCGGTCCTGAGGGCTGACTGGGGTCAGGCCCACCTGCCGCAGGGCCGTCGCCACGCCCGGGCCCCCGACGGCGAGGACCGTGGAGCCGGGCTCCACCTGCCGCGCCAGGAGCGCCGCTCCTGCCTGGGCGCTCGTCACCACGTGCTCGGGGTCGGTGCGGACGCCGAGCTCGTGCAGGTGCTGCGCGACCGCGTCCGCTGGGCGCCCGGCGTTGTTGGTCGCGTACATCACCTGCAGGCCGTCGGCCACCGCCGCGCCCAGCGCGTCCGCGGCGTGAGGCACGGGGTGGGGTCCGCGGTAGACGACGCCGTCGAGGTCGACCACCAGGCCACGAAAGCCCTCGATCAGGGCGCGGTCAGACACGAGGACCCTCCGTAGAGCCGTCGGTCCGGGCGTCGGCTTCAGCCTCCGGATCGTCGTCCTCACCCTCCAGCAGGTCGGTGAAGGTGAAGCCCTCGAGCTCGGCGATCCGCTCGTCGGCGTCGGTCTCGGCCTCGTGGTCGGTCGACGCGGAGCGGTGGAACCACTCGAGGGCGCCCGCTTCGTCCCCGAGGGCCAGCAGAGCATCCGCGTACGCGTAGGCGAGCCTCGGATACCACGGCTTGGTCGTCCCCTGCCGCAGGGCCGGGACCTCCAGCTCCACCTTGGCGGCATCGAGCTGACCAAGGTCGCGGCGGATGCCGGAGATGACGATGAGCAGCTCGATGCGGTCCTCCTGCGGCAGCGCCCCCGCCTGGGGGCTCTGCGCCAGCTCGAGGGCCTTGTCCGGCCGGCCGAGGGCGCGCTCGCAGTCGACCATGAACGGCAGCAGGTGGTTCGAGCCCGAGAGGCGACGTGCGGTGCGGAACTCGTTGAGCGCCTTGGCCCACTCCTGCCGTCGGTAGTGCACGAGGCCGAGGGCCTCACGCGCGGCCGCGACCCGCCCGGCGCGGCGCACCGCGGTCTCCGCGTGGGCCAAGGCGCCGTCCTCGTCCACGTCGAGCAGTCGCGCCGCCATCACCAGGTGCTGACCGACGCCCTCGGCATTCTCCTTGCTGAGCGTCCGCAGCTGGTTCTTGACGGCACGGTCCAGCTCGAAGCCCGTCACGTCCTCGTGGATGGCCGGCTCGGGCAGCCGCCCCTGGGTGGGGACGAGACGTGAACCACCCCGCTGCTCGGGCGCCGCGGCCTGGCCCTCCCGCCGACGGTCGCGGCTGCCCTGACCGCCGCGCGGGGCATGACCACGGCGTTCACCACCATCACGCTGTTGGTAGGGACGCCGCTCTCCACCCTCACGCTCGGGCCGGCCAGCCCCGCCACCATCACGCCGCCGATAGGGACGACGCTCTCCACCCTCACGCTCGGGCCGGCCAGCCCCGCCACCTTCGCGCCGCTGGTAAGGGCGACGCTCCCCCCCGCGCGGACCTGACGGTCGACGCGCACGGTCCCGGTCGCTCTGGTGGGCGTTGTCCGTCACGGTCCTTCTCCTCCACGTCGCCGGCGCGTGCCGGGCAGGTCACTATGCAGGTCGTCGTGCTCCAGTATGCCGCAGCCGCGGGGCGCCGCCGGAGCTCAGAGCCAGGCACGACCGAAAAGCAGAGCGGATCGGAACGCAGAAAAGCCCCGGACCTGGTGGTCCGGGGCTTCCCCACAATGGTTGTCCGGCGGCGTCCTACTCTCCCACACCGTCTCCAGTGCAGTACCATCGGCGCTGTCAGGCTTAGCTTCCGGGTTCGGAATGGGACCGGGCGTTTCCCTGACGCTATGACCGCCGTAACTCTATCGACTTGTCAAACCACCTGAATGGTTTGTGTGTCGGGAACTACACAGTGGACGCGAGCAATCTTCGGGTCAAGTCATCGGCTTATTAGTACCGGTCAGCTCCACACATTGCTGTGCTTCCACATCCGGCCTATCAACCCAGTAGTCTAGCTGGGAGCCTCTCACCCACAAGGGGCATGGAAACCTCATCTTGAAGCGTGCTTCCCGCTTAGATGCTTTCAGCGGTTATCACTTCCGAACGTAGCTAATCAGCGGTGCCCTTGGCAGAACAACTGACACACCAGAGGTTCGTCCATCCCGGTCCTCTCGTACTAGGGACAGCCCTTCTCAAGTTTCCTACGCGCACAGCGGATAGGGACCGAACTGTCTCACGACGTTCTAAACCCAGCTCGCGTACCGCTTTAATGGGCGAACAGCCCAACCCTTGGGACCTACTCCAGCCCCAGGATGCGACGAGCCGACATCGAGGTGCCAAACCATGCCGTCGATATGAACTCTTGGGCAAGATCAGCCTGTTATCCCCGGGGTACCTTTTATCCGTTGAGCGACGGCGCTTCCACAAGCCACCGCCGGGTCACTAGTCCCGACTTTCGTCCCTGCTCGACATGTCTGTCTCACAGTCAAGCTCCCTTGTGCACTTACACTCGAAACCTGATTGCCAACCAGGCTGAGGGAACCTTTGGGCGCCTCCGTTACCCTTTAGGAGGCAACCGCCCCAGTTAAACTACCCACCAGGCACTGTCCCTGATCCGGATCACGGACCGAGGTTAGATATCCAGAACGACCAGAGTGGTATTTCAACGATGACTCCACACACACTGGCGTGCATGCTTCACAGTCTCCCACCTATCCTACACAAGCCGTACCGAACACCAATACCAAGCTATAGTAAAGGTCCCGGGGTCTTTCCGTCCTGCTGCGCGTAACGAGCATCTTTACTCGTAATGCAATTTCGCCGAGTTCGCGGTTGAGACAGTGGGGAAGTCGTTACGCCATTCGTGCAGGTCGGAACTTACCCGACAAGGAATTTCGCTACCTTAGGATGGTTATAGTTACCACCGCCGTTTACTGGCGCTTAAGTTCTCAGCTTCGCCGTAAGGCTAACCGGTCCCCTTAACGTTCCAGCACCGGGCAGGCGTCAGTCCGTATACATCGAATTACTTCTTCGCACGGACCTGTGTTTTTAGTAAACAGTCGCTTCCCCCTGGTCTCTGCGGCCACTCACGCTCAACACGCAAGGTGCGTCACGATCATGGCCCCCCTTCTCCCGAAGTTACGGGGGCATTTTGCCGAATTCCTTAACCACGATTCACTCGATCGCCTTGGTATTCTCTACCTAACCACCTGAGTCGGTTTGGGGTACGGGCGGCTCAGTCCCTCGCTAGAAGCTTTTCTCGGCAGCATAGGATCACCCTCTTCCCGCATACGCGGTCACTATCAGATCTCACCCGTACAGTGTGCGGATTTACCTACACACAGGGCTACATCCTTGGACGTGGACAACCATCGCCACGCGGAGGCTACCTTCCTGCGTCACTCCATCGCTTAACTACTACTGGCTCAGGTCACCTCATCCACTCCTCACCCACCCGAAGGCGGTTAAGAGAAGCTTCACCAGGTTTAGTATCACCAGCCTCGCTAGGGGCGGTACTGCGCCGGTTCCGGAATATCAACCGGATGTCCATCGACTACGCCTGTCGGCCTCGCCTTAGGTCCCGACTTACCCAGGGCAGATTAACTTGACCCTGGAACCCTTGGTTATTCGGCGGACGGGTTTCTCACCCGTCATTCGCTACTCATGCCTGCATTCTCACTCGCGTAGCGTCCACGGCTGGATCACTCCGCCGCTTCACTCGCCACACGACGCTCCCCTACCCATCGACACGCCTGAACCACAAAGGCTTGGCAATGTGTCAATGCCACAGCTTCGGCGGTGTGCTTGAGCCCCGCTACATTGTCGGCGCAAAATCACTTGACCAGTGAGCTATTACGCACTCTTTAAAGGGTGGCTGCTTCTAAGCCAACCTCCTGGTTGTCACAGCAACTTCACATCCTTTTCCACTTAGCACACGCTTAGGGGCCTTAGCTGGTGATCTGGGCTGTTTCCCTCTCGACTACGGAGCTTATCCCCCGCAGTCTCACTGCCACGCTCTCACTTACCGGCATTCGGAGTTTGGCTGACGTCAGTAACCTGGTGAGGCCCATTAGCCATCCAGTAGCTCTACCTCCGGTAAGAAACACGTGACGCTGCACCTAAATGCATTTCGGGGAGAACCAGCTATCACGAAGTTTGATTGGCCTTTCACCCCTACCCACAGCTCATCCCCCCAGTTTTCAACCTAGGTGGGTTCGGTCCTCCACGCGGTCTTACCCGCGCTTCAACCTGGCCATGGGTAGATCACTTCGCTTCGGGTCTAGACCCAGCGACTCTGACGCCCTATTCGGACTCGCTTTCGCTACGGCTTCCCCACACGGGTTAACCTCGCCACTGAGCACTAACTCGCAGGCTCATTCTTCAAAAGGCACGCTGTCACCCCACAAAGAGGCTCCAACGGATTGTAAGCGCACGGTTTCAGGATCTATTTCACTCCCCTCCCGGGGTACTTTTCACCTTTCCCTCACGGTACTAGTCCGCTATCGGTCACCAGGGAATATTTAGGCTTAGCGGGTGGTCCCGCCAGATTCACACGGGATTTCTCGGGCCCCGTGCTACTTGGGATACTCATCCACAGTCTCGAACGTTTCGGCTACGGGGGTAACACCCTCTATGCCCGGCCTTTCAAGACCGTTCGCCTACGAACAAGATTTCTCACTGTGCGCCCGCATGTCAGTACGGGCAGACAAGTCCCACAACCCCGACCGTGCAACCCCTGACAGGTATCACACACGACCGGTTTAGCCTCTTCCGCGTTCGCTCGCCACTACTGACGGAATCACTGTTGTTTTCTCTTCCTGTGGGTACTGAGATGTTTCACTTCCCCACGTTCCCTCCACACACCCTATATATTCAGGTGCAGGTGACTGGACATAAACTCCAGCCGGGTTTCCCCATTCGGAAATCCTCGGATCACAGTCTGGTTATCGACTCCCCGAGGCTTATCGCAGATTCCTACGTCCTTCATCGGTTCCTGGTGCCAAGGCATCCACCGTGCGCCCTTAAAAACTTGGCCACAAAGATGCTCGCGTCCACTGTGTAGTTCTCAAAACACAAACCCCAACCACCTACACACCCAAGCACACGCTCGAGCTATCAGCAGTCCAGGCACAACCAAGACAACCAGTCCCACCACCAGCACGACCCCCACACAGGAGACCCCACCAGCAGCCGGCCCGATGTCTCAGGACCCAACAGCGCGCCACCACACCCAGCCAACACCACCAACTTTCCCCACCACCACACTCCCCACCAGGAGAAGCATGACAGCCGTACTCGCCAGCAGCGCCAACCAGACGCGACCCATTCGATGTTCCACCCTTGAGCACCCCCACCACACGAACGGTGGTGCAGAGGCATATGCTCCTTAGAAAGGAGGTGATCCAGCCGCACCTTCCGGTACGGCTACCTTGTTACGACTTAGTCCCAATCGCCAGTCCCACCTTCGACGGCTCCCCCCACAAGGGTTAGGCCACCGGCTTCGGGTGTTACCGACTTTCGTGACTTGACGGGCGGTGTGTACAAGGCCCGGGAACGTATTCACCGCAGCGTTGCTGATCTGCGATTACTAGCGACTCCGACTTCATGGGGTCGAGTTGCAGACCCCAATCCGAACTGAGACCGGTTTTTTGGGATTCGCTCCACCTCGCGGTATCGCAGCCCTTTGTACCAGCCATTGTAGCATGCGTGAAGCCCAAGACATAAGGGGCATGATGATTTGACGTCATCCCCACCTTCCTCCGAGTTGACCCCGGCAGTCTCCTATGAGTCCCCGCCATCACGCGCTGGCAACATAGAACGAGGGTTGCGCTCGTTGCGGGACTTAACCCAACATCTCACGACACGAGCTGACGACAACCATGCACCACCTGTACACCGACCTTGCGGGGCACCCATCTCTGAGTGTTTCCGGTGTATGTCAAGCCTTGGTAAGGTTCTTCGCGTTGCATCGAATTAATCCGCATGCTCCGCCGCTTGTGCGGGCCCCCGTCAATTCCTTTGAGTTTTAGCCTTGCGGCCGTACTCCCCAGGCGGGGCGCTTAATGCGTTAGCTGCGGCACGGAACTCGTGGAATGAGCCCCACACCTAGCGCCCAACGTTTACGGCATGGACTACCAGGGTATCTAATCCTGTTCGCTCCCCATGCTTTCGCTTCTCAGTGTCAGTTATGGCCCAGAGACCTGCCTTCGCCATCGGTGTTCCTCCTGATATCTGCGCATTTCACCGCTACACCAGGAATTCCAGTCTCCCCTACCACACTCTAGTCTGCCCGTACCCACGGCAAGCCCAACGTTAAGCGTTGGGATTTCACCGCAGACGCGACAAACCACCTACAAGCTCTTTACGCCCAATAATTCCGGACAACGCTCGCACCCTACGTATTACCGCGGCTGCTGGCACGTAGTTAGCCGGTGCTTCTTCTGCTCCTACCGTCACTTTCGCTTCTTCAGAGCTGAAAGAGGTTTACAACCCGAAGGCCTTCATCCCTCACGCGGCGTCGCTGCATCAGGCTTTCGCCCATTGTGCAATATTCCCCACTGCTGCCTCCCGTAGGAGTCTGGGCCGTGTCTCAGTCCCAGTGTGGCCGGTCGCCCTCTCAGGCCGGCTACCCGTCGTCGCCTTGGTGAGCCACTACCTCACCAACAAGCTGATAGGCCGCGAGTCCATCCTCCACCACAAAAGCTTTCCACTCCCACCCCATGCGAGGAGGAGTCATATCCAGTATTAGCCCCGGTTTCCCGGAGTTATCCCAGAGTGAAGGGCAGGTTACTCACGTGTTACTCACCCGTTCGCCACTAATCCACCCAGCAAGCTGGGCTTCATCGTTCGACTTGCATGTGTTAAGCACGCCGCCAGCGTTCGTCCTGAGCCAGGATCAAACTCTCCGTAGAAAAATTTGCAACCCCAGCAAAAAGACAAAACAACATGACGTTGAATCGTCCATCTACCAAAGGAACCTCAAACGAGGTCAAAAACTTGGCATCGAATTTCGGCACGCTGTTGAGTTCTCAAACATCGGACGCTCACGACATCCCGAACCACATGTGTGGGCCTTCGTGCCGAGGCTGTCAGTTTCCGAATCACATCTTGGGCTTCTCGGACCAGATCAGTGACCTGCGGAGCGCGCTTGGCGTGTTCGGTTCCTCTACTGTAGCAGGTGTTTCTCCCGCTTCCTAATCGGGCGTTTCCGCTCATCAGGACATACCGAAGTACCTTCTCGGTAGAGGTTGTCATCCGCGGGACCGGCCTACTTCGCTGCGAGGTTTCCCTGCTAGCAGTGGTGTCCGTTCCTCCCTGTCCGGGCGACATCGAGAACATTACGTGAAGGTGTCCGGGGAGACAAATCCGCTGGTCAGCACGCCGATGGCCCCGGCCAGCCACCCTCGGGGATGTGACTGGCCGGGGCCATCGGGCCGGCACGCTCGCGGGTCAGGCCTCCGGCATACGACCAGCAGCCATGGACTTGCGGCCCCGCTTGAGCAGGACCACCCGGCCGTGGAGGAAGTCCTGCTCCCCCAGCACGGCCTCGGGGTCGGACACCTTGGCGTTGTTGACCGAGGCGCCGCCTTCCTTCAGCGCGCGCCGAGCCTCGTTGCGGGACGCCACCAGACCCACCGACACCAGCGCGTCGACCACGGTGTCCCCGGGGGACAGCTCTCCCCCGGGCAGCTCCGCCGTCGCGTCCAGCAGGGTCTGCCGGTCCAGGGCCGCGATGTCCCCCTTGCCGAAGAGCGCCTCGGACGCGGCCTGCACGGCCGCGGTCGCCTCGGGTCCGTGCACGAGCGTGGTCACGTCGGCCGCCAACGTCCTTTGAGCCGTGCGCCGGAAGGGCTCCTCGGCGACCTGACGCTCCAGCCCGACGATCTCGTCGCGCGTGCGGTCGGTGAAGACCTTGAGCAGCTTGACCACCGAGGCGTCCTCGACGTTGATCCAGTACTGGTAGAAGGCGTAGGGCGAGGTCATGCTGGGGTCCAGCCACACGGCGTTGCCCGCGGACTTGCCGAACTTCTCCCCGGAGGAGTCGGTCAGCAGGGGGGTGGTGAGCACGTGCACGGACGCGCCCTCGACGCGACCGATGAGGTCCACGCCGGCCGTGAGGTTGCCCCACTGGTCTTGGCCACCGGTCTGCAGGGTGCAGCCGTACTGCCGGTAGAGCTCGAGGTAGTCCAACGCCTGCAGGATCTGGTAGCTGAACTCCGTGTAGGAGATGCCCTGGTCGGAGTTCAGGCGCGCGGCGACCGCGTCCTTCTTGATCATCTGGTTGACCCGGAAGTGCTTGCCGTAGTCGCGCAGGAAGTCCAGGGCCGAGATCGGGGCCGTCCAGTCGAGGTTGTTGACGAAGATCGGCGGGTTGCCGGAGTCGTCCGACAGGATCGCCCGCACCTGCACGGCGATCCGCTCGACATCGGCGGCGGTCTGCTCCTTGCTCTTGAGGACGCGCTCGCTCCACGGGCGCGGGTCGCCCACCAGCCCGGTCGACCCACCCACCAGGCCGATGACCCGATGACCGGCGCGCTGCAGGTGCCGTAGGGCGATCAGCTGCACGAGGTTGCCGAAGTGCAGGGACGGCGCGGTCGGGTCGAAGCCGCAATACACGGTGATGGGTCCGTCCTCGAGGGCCTGGCGCAGCTCGGCCTCGTCGGTGGTCTGCGCCACCAGGCCGCGCCACTGCAGCTCGTCGAGGATGTCGGTCACGGTGGATCACTCCTTGCGTCGGGTGCCCGCCGCCGGACGGGCGAGCCGGGACCAGCCTGCCCTATCCCCGGCGGTCGGCGTAGTCCGTGTCGAGCACCGAGTAGTAGTACTCGTCGAGCCAGCGGTCCTCGTGCCGCGTCGACTTGCGCAGGACGGCCTCGCGCGTCATGCCGAGCGTGGCCATGAGCCGGCACGCCGCGTCGTTGCCCTCGACCGTGGTCGCGAACACCCGGTGGGCGCCCAGGTCACGGAAGGCGTGGTCCAGCAGCGCCCGCCCCACCTCGGTGGCATAGCCACGACGGTGGTACTTGGGGTGCAGCACCCAGGAGATCTCGTAGACGTCGGGGTGCTCGTACCGGTGGAAGACGACGTGCCCCACGACCTTGTCCTTGCCCCGCCTGACCAGCGCCAGCACCGGCGGGTCGTCCCCCACCCAGCGGGACAGGAAGCGCCTGACCTGCTTGTCGGAGTAGGGATCGTCGACGTAGCGCATCACCTGCGGGTCGCTGAGGTAGCTGCGCACGGCCTTGAAGTCGTCCTCGCCGAAGGGGCGCAGCGCCAGCCGCTCGGTGCGCACGGACGCGCTGACCTGCCTGCTCCCCCGGTGGTCCCTGCTCACGGTGTCGTGCTCCTGCCCGGGGCGAGCCCCGCTTTGCCGATCAGAGGCGCGGCGGCCGTCGCCGCACCACGGCTGGACGATACGCCGAGACGGTGGGCTCGTTCGCCAGCCAGTAGCGCCAGGGGAACCTGTCGCCGTCTCCACCGGGGCCCGACACACCGACCCGGGGGCCGGTGCGGATCATACCCGCCTCGGGATCCAGTGTGCCCGGCACGAGGCGCACCGCGGCGGCGGGGTCCAGCAGGTCCAGCCCGTGGTGCCCGAGGTCCAGGCCGAGGGCCTTGGTCAGTCGCCCCGGGCCCCGGGCCAGGTCGCGGGGCCGTATGCCGGAGCGTCGCTCCGCGACCTGGTCGTGGCCGGCGACCACCTCGCCGGCGCGCAGCAGCACCGCCGAGGCCTCGCCGATGGGGCCGCACACGACGTTGACGGCGTGGTGCATTCCGTAGGACAGGTAGACGTAGAGGTGCCCCGCCTCGCCGAACATGACCTCGGTGCGCGGTGTGGGGCCACGGAAGGCGTGCGAGCCGGGGTCCCGCTGACCGGCATACGCCTCGACCTCGGTGAGCCGTAGACCGACCGGGCCGTGCCACAGGACGCACCCGAGCAGGTCGGGGGCGACCTCGAGCACCGGGCGCGCGAAGAACTCGCGCGTGAGCATCAGGCGCGCACGTCCAGGGCGGAGCCGGCGAACTCCCGGAGGCGATCGGCCCGCTCGGCGACGCGGGCGCGCTGCTCGGTCACACGCTCCGGGGCGGTGCCGCCCTTGGCCGACCGGGACGCCAGGGATCCCTCGACCGACAGGACCGACCGGACGTCGGGCGTGAGGTGCTCCGAGACGCGCCGCAGGTCGTCGTCGTCGAGGTCCCACAGCTCCATCCCGCGCTCCTCGCACACGCGAACGCAGGCGCCGGCGACCTGGTGGGCGACGCGGAAGGGCACGCCCTCGCGCACGAGCCACTCGGCGACGTCGGTGGCGAGGGAGAAGCCCTGCGGCGCCAGGGACTCCAGCCGGTCGTCGTGGAAGGTCAGGGTCGCGACCATGCCGCTGAAGGCGGGGAGCAGCACCTCGAGGGTGTCGACGGCGTCGAACACCGGCTCCTTGTCCTCCTGCAGGTCGCGGTTGTAGGCGAGCGGCAGGCTCTTGAGCGTGGTGAGCAGGCCCGCGAGGTCACCGACCAGTCGGCCGGCCTTGCCACGTGCGAGCTCGGCGACGTCGGGGTTCTTCTTCTGCGGCATGATGCTCGACCCCGTCGAGTAGGCGTCGTCGAGCGTGACGAAGCTGAACTCCTTGGTGGCCCACAGGACGACCTCTTCGGCCAGCCGGGACACGTCGACCGCCGTCATCGCGCACACGAAGGCGAACTCGGCCACGACGTCTCGCGAGGCCGTGCCGTCGATGGAGTTCTCCACGCTCGTCGCGAAGCCCAGGTCGGCCGCGACCGCCTCCGGGTCCAGGCCGAGGGACGAGCCGGCCAGGGCGCCGGCGCCGTAGGGCGAGACCGCGGCCCGGACGTCCCAGTCGACGAACCGCTCGACGTCGCGCAGCAGGGCCCAGGCGTGGGCGAGCAGGTGGTGGGCCAGCAGGACGGGCTGCGCGTGCTGCAGGTGCGTGCGCCCGGGCATGGCGGTGGTGGCGTGCCCCTCGGCCTGGGCGACCAGCGCGTCGACCACGTCGAGGACGAGGCCGGCCACCGAGCGCGCGTGGTCGCGCAGGTACATCCGGAAGAGGGTCGCGACCTGGTCGTTGCGCGAGCGGCCGGCCCGCAGGCGTCCCCCGACGTCGGCGCCGGCGCGCTCGATGAGCCCCCGCTCGAGGGCGGTGTGGACGTCCTCGTCGTCCTCGGCGGGCGCGAACGCCCCGGACTCCACGTCCTCGCGCAACCGCCCCAGGGCCTCGAGCATCGCGTCGAGCGTGGCGTCGTCCAGCAGCCCGGCGCGGTGCAGGACGCGGGCGTGGGCCCGCGAGCCGGCCAGGTCGTAGGGGGCGAGCCGCCAGTCGAAGTGGGTCGACTTCGACAGTGCTGCGAGGGCGTCGGCCGGTCCACCGGCGAAGCGACCGCCCCACAGGCTGGTGCGCTCGGAGGTCATGCGGGTCCTTTCGGAGGGGAGGAGGGGGACGGTGCGGCCGGCGGGCCCGGCGGCTGCGGAGGGGTGGGGTCAGTCGTCGTTGACGCCGGCGAGCCCGAGGAGCTTGGCGGCGACGGCCTCGCCGCCGTCGGGGGCGGCCGTGATCACCAGGATCGTGTCGTCGCCGGCGATGGTACCGACGATGTCGCCCTCGCGGGCCATGTCGATCGCCGACGCCAGGAAGCTCGCCGCCCCCGGGGGCGTGCGCACGATCACGAGGTTGGCCGACGCGCGCGCGGAGACGAGCAGCTCCTCGCACACCTTGCGCAGCCGGCCCGACACCTCGGCCATGTCGGGAGCGATGCGGGGCGTCTGGTCCCCGCCGAGGCCGGGAAGTGCGTAGACGAGCGTGCGCCCCTGGCGCACCTTGACGGCCCCGAGGTCCACGAGGTCGCGCGAGAGCGTCGCCTGCGTGATCTCCACGCCCTCGGCCGCCAGGAGCTCGAGCAGCTCGTTCTGCGAACGCACCGTCGTCCGGGCGAGGATGTCGGCGATCAGCTGGTGCCGGGCCCCGCGGGTCTGGGCGATCATGGGTTTCCTCCCTCGGAGGCGACGATCCCGTCGAGGACGACGGACAGGTCCGTCACGAACTCGTCGACCTCGTCCGTGGTGAGCACGAGCGGCGGCGCGAGCCGGACGGCATCCGGGCGTACCGGGTTGACGATAGGCCCTCGGGCCTCGAGGGCTGCGGTGACCTGGGCGGACACGTCCCGGGTGAGGGCGATCGCCCGCAGCAGCCCGGCGCCACGCACGTCGCGGACCAGCGGGTGCCGCAGGCCCTCCACGGCCGCGACGAGGTGCTCACCGGTGGTCTTGACCTGCTCGAGCAGGTCGTCCTCCTCGATGGTGCCGAGGACCGCGAGCGCCGCCGCGCACGCGAGCGGGTTGCCGCCGAAGGTCGTGCCGTGCTGCCCCGGCCCCAGCAGGCCGCTCACCCGCTCGCCGAAGGTCACGACGGCCCCGATCGGCACTCCCCCGGCGAGCCCCTTGGCCAGGGTCATGACATCGGGCCTGACGCCGTGGGCCTGGTGGGCGAACCACGTCCCCGTGCGCCCCACCCCGGTCTGGATCTCGTCGAGGACGAGCAGCGCCCCGGCGGCGGTCGTCGCCTCGCGGGCGGCCCGCAGATAGTCGGTCGACGCCGGTATGACGCCCGCCTCCCCCTGGATGGGCTCGAGCACCACCGCGGCGACCGTGTCGTCGACCGCCGCACGCAGGGCGTCGACGTCGTCGTAGGGCACGAACGTGACGTCCCCGATCAGCGGCTCGAACGGCGCGCGGTAGGCCTCCTTGTGAGTGAGGGCCAGGGCACCGGTGGTGCGCCCGTGGAAGGCGCCCTCGGCGGCCACGATGCGGGTGCGCCCCGTCCGACGGGACAGCTTGACGACCGCCTCGATCGCCTCGGTCCCGCTGTTGCACAGGAAGACTCGCGACCCGGACGGGGCGTCGGACAGCTGCAGCAGGCGCTCCCCCAGGCGCACCTGGTCGGGGGTCACGAAGAAGTTGGAGACGTGGACGAGCTCGCGGGCTGCCCGGCTGACGGCCTCGACCAGGGCCGGGTGGCCGTGCCCGAGGCTGCTGACGGCGATGCCCCCGAGCAGGTCCAGGTGACGACCCCCGTCGGCGTCGTACACGTAGCAGCCCTCCCCCCGGACCAGGGTGAGCCGTGGTCGCCCGAAGACCCCGAGCAGGACCTCCTGGGAGCGGTCGAGCGTGGTGGCGCCGGTCGTCATACGGCCTCCTCGGCAGGGTCAGCTGGATCAGCAGGGGCATCGTCGGAAGGCGCCGTGATCATCGTGCCGACCCCCTCGCTGGTGAAGACCTCCAGCAGCAGGGAGTGGGCCACGCGGCCGTCGATCATGTGGGCCTGGGGCACGCCACCGCGGACGGCGGCGACGCAGGCCTCGAGCTTGGGGATCATGCCGGCGTCGACCCGGGTGGCCAGCTCCGCGGCCTCGTCCACCCCCATCCGCGACACGATCGAGGCGGGGTCCGGGTAGTCGAGGTAGACGCCCTCGACGTCGGTCAGGACGACGAGCTTGGTGGCGCCCAGGGCAGCCGCCAGGGCGCCCGCGGCCGTGTCGGCGTTGACGTTGAGGACCTGCCCGTCGACGTCCAGGTCGGGCGCGACGGTGGATACGACCGGGATACGCCCGGCGTCCAGGATGTCCTGCACCGCGGCGGGATTGACCACCTCGACGTCGCCGACGAGGCCGAGGTCGACGTCCTCGCCATCGACGACGGTGCCCCGGCGACGGGCTCCGAACAGGTGGGCGTCCTCGCCGGACAGTCCGACGGCCAGGGGGCCGTGCTGGTTGAGCAGGCCGACGAGCTCGCGCCCGACCTGGCCGGTCAGCACCATCCGCACGACGTCCATGACCTCGGGGGTCGTGACCCGCAGGCCGCCGCGGAACTCGCTGGCGAGGCCCAGCCGGTCGAGCATGGCCGCGATCTGGGGGCCCCCGCCGTGGACGACCACGGGACGCAGGCCCGCGTAGCGCAGGAACGCGACGTCCTGCGCGAAGGCGGCCTTGAGCTCGTCGTCGATCATGGCGTTGCCGCCGTACTTGACGACGACGAGGGCTCCCCGGAAGCGCTCCATCCAGGGCAGCGCCTCGACGAGGACGGACGCCTTGGCCAGGGTCCGCGGGTGGGACTCGTGCAGGCGCGGGGTGCGGGCGGCGGGTCGGGTCGTCATGTGCTGTAGGCCGAGTTCTCGTGGACGTAGTCGTGGGTGAGGTCGTTGGTCCAGATCGTGGCCGCGGCGTCCCCGGCGTGCAGGTCGACCAGGACGTGCACCTCGCGCGGGGTGAGGTCGACGAGCTCGCGGGGCTCCCCCACCCCCATGGCGCGGCAGACCTGGACGCCGTTGATCGCGACGTCGAGCCGATAGGGGTCGAAGGTCGCCGCGGTGGTGCCGACGGCGGCCAGGACGCGACCCCAGTTGGGGTCGTTGCCGAAGACCGCGCACTTGAACAGGTTGTTGCGGGCGACGGACCGGCCGACCTCGAGGGCGTCGTCCTCGTCGGCGGCGCCCACGACCTCGATCCGGATGTCGTGGTGGGCGCCCTCCGCGTCGCCGATCAGCTGGCGGGCGAGGTCCTGGCAGACCTGCGTGAGGGCGGCGGCGAGCTCGTCCTCGCCGGGAGCGACCTCGCTCGCCCCGTTGGCCAGGAGCACGACGGTGTCGTTGGTGGACTGGCAGCCGTCGGAGTCGATCCGGTCGAAGGACTGCGCCGTCGCCGCGCGCAGGGCCCGGTCCAGGACGTCGGCCTCGACCCTTGCGTCGGTGGTGAGGACGACGAGCATCGTGGCGAGGGCCGGCGCCAGCATGCCGGCGCCCTTGGCCATGCCGCCGACCGTCCAGCCGTCGCGCGTGACCGCCGCCTGCTTGCTGCGGGTGTCCGTGGTCATGATCGCCTCGGCCGCGAGGGCTCCCCCGTCGGCCGAGAGCCGCCCGGCGGCGTCGTCGATCCCGGCGCCCAGCCGGTCCATGGGCAGGCGCTCGCCGATGAGCCCGGTCGAGCAGACGACCACGTCGCCGGCGCTGACGTCGAGCCGGTCCGCGACCTGCTCGGCCGTGCGGTGCGTGTCGAGGAAGCCCTCGGGGCCGGTGCACGCGTTGGCGCCGCCGGAGTTGAGCACCACGGCATCGACCCGGCCGTCGGCCAGCACCTGCCGGCTCCAGGTGACGGGGGCGGCCTCGACGCGGTTGCTGGTGAAGACGGCGGCCGCAGCGTGCTCGGGACCGTCGTTGACGACCAGCGCCACGTCCGGTCGGCCGCTGGCCTTGAGACCAGCGGTGACGCCGGCGGCCCGGAAGCCCCGGGCGGCGGTGACGCTCACGGGGCCACCCCCACCGTCGGCAGGCCCGTCGACTCGGGCAGGCCGAGCGCGAGGTTGATCGACTGCACCGCGGCGCCGGCCGTGCCCTTGGTGAGGTTGTCGATCGCGGCGACGGCGACGACCCGGCGGGTCCGCTCGTCCAGGGCCACCTGCACGTGCACCTGGTTGGAGCCGACGACGTCACTGGTGCGGGGCCACTGCCCCGGCGGCAGCAGGTGCACGAAGTCCTCGCCGGCGTAGCAGGACTCCCAGGCATCCCGCACCTCCTCCGCGGTCGCCGAGGCCACGGCACGGGCGGTGCACGTGGCGAGGATGCCGCGAGACATGGGGGCGAGCGTGGGGGTGAAGGAGACGGTGACCGCGGCGCCGGCGACGCGGGAGAGGTTCTGCTCGATCTCGGGCGTATGACGATGGACGCCGCCCACGCCGTAGGGGGACATCGCCCCCATGACCTCGGCCCCCAGCAGATGGGGCTTCAGCCCCTTGCCGGCTCCGCTGGTGCCGCTCGCCGCGACGATCACGACGTCCTCGGGCTCCAGCAGCCCGGCCGCGTGGCCGGGAGCGAGGGCGAGGGTCGTCGCCGTCGGGTAGCAGCCGGGGACGGCGATGCGCCTGGCCCCCACGAGGCCGTCGCGACCCCGCGCCGACCCCGCCTCGAGCGGCAGCTCGGGCAGGCCGTAGGCCCAGGTGCCGGCGTGCGGGGTGTCGTAGAAGGCCTCCCAGGCGGTCGGGTCCTCGAGGCGGAAGTCCGCCCCGCAGTCCACGACGACGACGTCGTCCGGCAGGTGGGCGGCCACCTCGGCCGATGCACCGTGGGGCAGGGCGAGCACCACGACGTCGTGGCGGGCGAGCACCGCGGGGTCGGTCGGCTCGAGCCGACGGTCGGCGAGGGGGACGAGGTGCGGGTGGACGGTGCCGAGCAGGGCGCCGGCCTGCGACGCGGCGCACACGGCCCCGACCTCGAGCTCGGGGTGGCCGAGGAGCAGCCGGAGCAGCTCACCTCCGGCATACCCGCTGGCCCCAGCGACGGCGACGGACTTCATTGCATGAGCATACGACAAACTGGGTGTTCATGCATGTGGGTCCAGGCGCCGAGAGGAGCCGGCCGAGGTCAGGCGACCGGGTCGTCGTCGCCGTAGGGCAGCAGCCCGATCGTGCGTGCCTCGTCCGGCAGCCCGGCGTCGGCCGCCGCACGCAGGGACCCGGCGGTGTCGACGCCGGCGCGGACCATCCGACCGGACCAGGCGTCGAGCTCACCGGACGCCAGGGCGAGGGCGAGGGCCACCACCTCGCCCGGCTCGGTCCACTCGGTGCGCCCGACGTGCTGCGGCATGGCCGCGGTCATGTCGGTGCGGACCACCCCGGGGGCGAGGTCGAAGGCGCGCACCCCGTGCTCGACGCCGGCGAGATGCAGCCCACCGGTGATGCGGGCGAGGGCCGACTTGGAGGCGTGGTAGGCGCTCTGCTCCGCGTCGGCGCGGGTGCCCGACCCGCTGTTGAGGTTGATGACCCGCCCACCGCCCGCGGCGACCATCCGCGGCACCAGCGCGCGGCACAGCAGGAAGGGCCCGAGGACGTTGGCGCGCTGCACGCCCCACCAGGCGTCGACGTCGGCCTCCCACAGCGGAGCGGGAGGCTCGATCACCCCGGCGTTGTTGACCAGCACGTCGACCTGGGCATGGCGCTGCAGCACCTGGTCGGCGAAGACCTGCACGAGGTCGGGCTCGGTCACGTCGAGCGCGCTGCCCAGGGCGTCCAGACCCTCGCGCGACAGCTCGTCGGCCACCCGACGCGCGCCCTCGCCGTCGCGGGAGGTGAGCTCCACGGCATACCCGGCCTCGGCGAAGCCGCGGGCGAGGTGGGCCCCGATGCCGCGCGACCCGCCGGTGACGACGACGACCGGTCGCACCTCAGGCACCCCGCTGGGTCGCGCCGGTGGCCTGCGCCGCCGCCGAGATCGCGCGGTCGCGCACGGCGCTGACCTCCTCGGTGGTGAGGGTGCGGTCGGCGGCCCGGACCGTGAGGCGGTAGGCCAGCGACTTCTTGCCGGGCCCGAGCTGGTCGCTGCGGAAGACGTCGAAGAGCGCGAGGTGCTCCAGCTCCGCACCGGCGCCGTCGCGCAGCGCCCGCTCGAGCACCGCGGCGGGCACCTGCTCGTCGACGACGAGGGCGACGTCGCTGTGCGCAACCGGGTAGGTGGACAGCTTGCGCGCCTCTGCCACGGCCTCGCCGGCGGCCGTGGCGAGCAGGTCCACGTCGATCTCCGCAGCGCAGGTGCGGGCCGGCAGCTCGAGCGCCGCGAGGACCCGGGGGTGCAGCTCGCCGGCGTGCCCGAGGGTCGGGCCGTCGGGCAGGACGAGCCGGGCGCACCGGCCCGGGTGCCAGGGAGCCTGCTCGTCCTGGACGACCTCGAGGCTCACGCCGAGAGCCCGGGCCGCCTCGACGACCACCGCGACCGCGTCGGTCGCCGTCACGGGTCGGGCCGGGCCCCAGGGACCGGCCGGGGCGCTGTCGCCGGTGAGGACCAGCGCGGCGTGCCACGGCTGGGCGGGCACCGCCTCGTCGATGCGCCGCAGCGTCTCGTCGTCGGGCCGCCGCCCGAGCGGCGGGATGGGCGCCTTGCGGTCGCGGCCGTCGGTGCGGGTCACCAGACCCAGCTCGTAGATCGCGAGGTCCTTGGAGCCGCGCGACACGTTGCGCCGCAGCACGTCCAGCAGGGTGTCGAGCAGGGTCGTGCGCAGCAGCGGCTGCTCGTCGTTGATGGGGTTGGCGAGCCGCACCGTGCGGCGCCGCTCGTCGTCGGGGCCGTAGCCGAAGGCATCGAACCGGTCCGCGGCCACGAAGGGGCTGCTCAGCACCTCGACGAGACCCTGCTGAGCCAGGGTGGCCGTGAGGAGTCGTCGAGACCGCTGCGCCGGCGTCAGGCCACGGCCCCCGGGTGCCTGGGGCAGCTCGGAGGGGATCTGGGCGTAGCCCCGCACCCGGGCGACCTCCTCCACGAGGTCGGGCCCGTTGCGCAGGTCGGGACGCCAGCTCGGCGGGGTCACCTGCACCTGGTCACCGTCGAGATCCTCGATGGTGCAGCCGATCTCGCGCAGCACCTCCAGGACCTCCGGGCGCTCGAAGGTGAGCCCCACGAGTCGGGTGGGCAGGGTCACGTCGAAGCTGAAGGGCTCAGGCAGGGCCACCGAGCCCACGTCGGTGACGCCGGGATCAGGGGTGCCGCCGCCGAGCTCCTCGAGCAGCTGGACGACGAGCTCGGCCGCAGCGGCGGTGAGCTCGGGGTCCACGCCCCGCTCGAAGCGCTTGGCCGCCTCGCTCGGCAGCTTGTGGCGGCGCGCCGACCGGGCGACGCTCACCGGGTCGAAGTGGGCGGCCTCGACCAGGACGTCGGTCGTGGTGCCGGTGACCTCGCAGTCCTCGCCGCCCATGACGCCGGCGATGACGAGCGGGGTCTCGCCGCCGTCGGTGATGAGCAGGTCCTGCGGGTCGAGCGCGCGCTCGACCCCGTCGAGCGTGGTGAGCCGCTCCCCCGGCCGCGCCCGCCGGACCTCGATGGAGCCGGAGAGGCGGTCGAGGTCGAAGGCGTGCAGCGGCTGGCCGAGCAGCAGCATGACGTAGTTGGTCACGTCGACCGTGAGCGAGATCGGGCGCATCCCGAGCTGGGTGAGGCGGGTCGCCATCCACGGCGGCGTCGTGGCCTGGACGTCGACGCCCCGGACCACGCGGGCGACATACCGGTCGCAGCCGGGGCGCCCGTCGAGGGGCGCGTCGTCCGCGAGGCGCACCGGGTAGCCCGAGCCGTCGCCGGCCGGCGCGGTACGGGCCGGCTCGGCAGCGGGGTCCGTGAAGGGGGCGCCGAGGGACAGGGCGAGGTCGCGGGCGATCCCCCGCATGCTGAAGGCGTAGCCGCGGTCCGGGGTGATGTTGACCTCCACGACCTCGTCGCCCAGGCCGAGCAGCTCGACGGCGTCGGCGCCGGGGACGGCCCGCGCCAGGCGCTCAGGGTCGTCGGCCAGGTAGTCGCCCAGCACGATGACGCCGCTGTGGTCCTCGCCGAGCCCGAGCTCGTCGACGGCACACATCATGCCGTTGGAGACGTGGCCGTAGGTCTTGCGGGCGCTGATCCGGAAGCCGCCGGGCAGGGTGGCGCCGGGAAGCGCCACGACGACCAGGTCGCCGACGGCGAAGTTGTGTGCGCCGCAGATGATCTCCTGGTGCTTGCCCTCGGTGACCATCTGGCCGTGCCGGCCCACGTCGACCGTGCACCAGCGGATGACCTTGCCGTTGCGCTGCGGCTCGTCGGTGAAGTCCAGGACGCGCCCGACGACGAGCGGTCCGGTGACGTCGCCGCCGTGCAGGCCCTCCTCCTCGAGGCCGACCTTGACCAGGGCGGCGGCCACCTCCACGCCCGTCGCCGTGACGGGCAGGACATCCTCCCCGACCAGCTCTCGCAACCAGGACACGGGTGCGCGCATCAGATCTCCATCCCGAACTGCGTGCTGAAACGGACGTCGCCCTCGACGATGTCGAACATGTCGGGCACCCCGTGGCGCAGCATGATGGCGCGCTCGATGCCCATGCCGAAGGCGAACCCGGTGAAGCGCTCGGGGTCGACGCCCGCCGCCGACAGGACGTTGCGGTTGACCATGCCGCAGCCACCCCACTCGATCCAGCCGGTCCCGCCGCACACCCGGCAGGCCGGGTCCTTGCCGAGGCAGATGGGGCACTGGAAGTCCATCTCGGCGCTCGGCTCGGTGAACGGGAAGAAGGCGGGCCGCAGCCGCGTGGTCACGTGCGGGCCGAAGAGCTCGGCGGCGAACCGGTCGAGCGTGCCCTTGAGGTGCGCCATGGTCAGACCCTCCGCGACCGCGAGCCCCTCGACCTGGTGGAAGACGGGGGTGTGGGTGGCGTCGAGGTCGTCGGTGCGAAAGACCTTGCCGGGGCACACGATGAACAACGGCAGGTCGCGGGTCAGCATCGCTCGCATCTGGACGGGCGAGGTGTGGGTCCGCAGCACCAGGCCGGCGTCGCCGGGCTCGACGAAGAAGGTGTCCTGCATGGCCCGGGCCGGGTGGTCGGGGCCGAAGTTGAGGGCGTCGAAGTTGAACCACTCGGCCTCGACCTCGGGGCCCTCGGCGACCTCCCAACCGAGCCCGGTGAAGATGTCCTCGACCCGCTCGATGGTGGTCGAGATCGGGTGGCGGGCACCGAGCGGGCGACGGGGTGCCACGACGGTCATGTCGAGGCGCTCGTCCACGAGCATGCGCTCGTCCCGCTCGGCCTCCAGCGCCTCCTGGCGCGCCCGCAGGGCCGCCCCTACCCGGCCGCGGGCCTCACCGACCCGCCTGCCCGCCTCGGCCTTGGCCGACGGCGGCAGCGCCCCGATCTCGCGGTTGGCGAGGGCCAGCGGCGACCGGTCCCCCGCGTGCGCGAGCCGCACGGCCTTGAGCGCATCGAGGTCCGTCGCGGCCTCGATGGCGGCCAGTGCGTCGGCGACGTTGGCGTCGACGGCGGCGGGGTCGAGGGCGCTGACCTCCACCGGGTCGTACTGCGTGTTGGGTCCTGACATCGCTCTCACTCGGATCGGGTCGGTGGCTGCGGCGGCCATCCTAGTGGGCCGCTGCCGAGGCTCGCCCCGACGGCTCAGGCCACGTGGTCGGGTGCCCCGGCGGGCAGGGTGAATCGGAACCGCGCGCCACCGGAGGGCGCCCGGCCCACGGTGATGTCCCCGCCGTGCGCCTCGACCAGGCCGCGCACCACGTAGAGCCCGAGGCCGGTGCCGCCGCGGCGGGTCGTGTGCCAGAACCTCGTGAACACCATGGGGTAGTTCTCCTCCGGGATGCCGTCGCCCTCGTCCGACACCGTGACGACCAGCTCGGGACGCTCCTCGCCGGGGGCGAGGTCGACGGTGACCGTGCCGGCGCCGTGGCGAAGGGCGTTCTCCACGAGGTTGGCCATCACCTGCTCGACGCGGTCGGGGTCTGCCCAGACCTCCGGGAGGGTCCCGTGGACCCGGACCTCGAACCTCTCGTGCGGGTGGCCGGCCGCGATCAGCCCGTCGACGTGACGGTCGAGCAGGCGCGGGAGGTCCACCGGCTGGCGCCTCAGCTCGAGCCGGCCGCTGTCGATGCGGGAGACGTCCAGCAGCTCGGCCACGAGGCGGGTGATGCGGTCGGTGTCGGCCTCGATCGTCTCGAGCATGAGGCGCTTCTGGTCGTCGGAGAAGCGGTCCCAGCGGCGCAGCAGCGTGGAGGTGAACCCCTTGACGCTCGTCAGCGGGGACCGCAGCTCGTGCGCCACGGTGGAGATGAGCGCGGAGGACTTCTGCTCGGCCCGACGCCGGGCCTTGGCGTCGCGCAGCGTGATGATCACCTGCTGCACCGGGCCCCGGGGCACGAAGCGCACCAGCGAGGCCGTCAGGAAGACCTCGTGCCCGCCGGGGAGCACGAGCAGTGACTCCGAGATGCGGGTCCGCGTCACCAGTCCGCCGAAGGGGTCGGCGCAGGTCCACCAGCTGCGCCCCTCGAGGTCCTGCAGCGGCACGGCCTGGCGGGCATCCACGCCGGCCAGCGTGCCGGCCGAGGCGCCGAGGAGGCTCGCGGCCCGGGTGTTGAAGGACAGCACCCGGCCGTCGGCGTCGACCACGACGACTCCGTCGGGCAGCGCGTCGAGGTCGCAGCCGCACCGGCAGTCACCGATCCGGGGCTCCGCGGGGCGCGAGTCATCCCGTCGCGCGATCTCCGTGGTCATGGGAGAACCATAGTCAGCGCGTGACAGCTCTCCACCCGAACGGCCTAGTGGGCTGTGCTTGGGTGGAGCATCCGCGCCGAGGAGTAGAGGCAAACCGTTGCAGCCATGGCGAGGTTGAGCGACTCGGCGTGCCCGTGGATGGGGACCCGCACCACGTCGTCGCACAGGGCGCGCGTCTGCGGGGGCATCCCCCAGGCCTCGTTGCCCATCACCCAGGCGTGCGGCCGGGCGAGCCTCGCCTCGACCGCGGCATCGGTCAGCAGCTGGTCCCCGTGCCCGTCGGCGGCGATCAGCCGTATGCCGCTCCCCCGCACCGCCTCGAGGGCCTCCGCCACGTCCACCCCCGTCACGACGGGCAGGTGGAACAACGAGCCCACCGTGGACCGGACCACCTTGGGGTTGTAGACGTCGACGCTGGCCTCGCTCACGACGACGGCGTCGGCCCCCACCGCGTCCGCGCCGCGCAGGACGGTGCCTGCGTTGCCGGGGTCGCGCACGTGGGTGAGGACGCACAGCAGGCGCGGCCCTTCGGCCAGGACCGAGTCGAGCGAGACGTCGAGCCGGCGGCAGACGGCCACCATCCCCTGCGGGGCCCGGGTGTCGCCCATCGCCGCGAGCACCTCGTCGGTGACCTCGTGGACGGGCAGGCCGGCGTCACCGGCGTCCTGGAGGATCTGCTCGTGCCGCTCGCGGGCGGTGGCCGTCGCGTAGACCTCGCGGACGACGTCCGGGCGGTGGGCCACGGCCTCCCGCACGGCCTGCGGGCCCTCGGCGAGGAAGGCCTGCTCCCGCTCGCGCACCGACCGGCGGGTGAGCGCCCGCACGGCTCTGACCCGCTCGGACCGCACGTTGCTCAGCACGACATGCCCGTGGGGGCGACCACGGTGGTGGTCGCCCCCACGGGAGCGGAGCTCGTCAGGCCCGGAGGACGGCATACGAGCGGGTGCTGTCGCAGGATCCGGGCGGATCAGGCGGCGTCGGTCGCGGCCTGGGCCGGGACGTTGGCCTTGGCGATCTCGACGAGCGCGGTGAACGCAGCGGCGTCGTTGACGGCCAGCTCGGCCAGCATGCGACGGTCGACCTCGACGCCAGCGGCCTTGAGGCCCTGGACGAAGCGGTTGTAGGTCATACCGTTGGCGCGGGCCGCGGCGTTGATGCGCTGGATCCACAGACGACGGAAGTCACCCTTGCGGGCGCGGCGGTCGCGGTAGGCGTACCCGAGGGAGTGGGTCACCTGCTCCTTGGCCTTGCGGTAGAGACGGGACCGCTGACCGCGGTAACCGCTCGCGCGCTCGAGGACGACCCGGCGCTTCTTCTGGGCGTTGACTGCCCGCTTCACGCGTGCCACGTGAGTACTCCTTAGCTAAGACTGAACAGGGGAAAGGGGCTCACTTGCCCAGGAGACGCTTGATCTTCTTCTCGTCGGCCTTGGCGACGACGACGTCAGGCACCAGGCGGCGCGTCTGACGCTTGGCGCGCTCCTCGAACTTGTGCACGTGGTGCGCACGCTCGCGCATGACCTTGCCGGAGCCGGTCAGGCGGAACCGCTTCTTGGCACCGGAGTGCGTCTTGTTCTTCGGCATGGTGGCCGATCTCCTCTAACTCGTTGTGCGGGCGGGGAAAAAAGATGGGTGGAGGCGAGGCGCCTCACTCAGGACGGGCAGCCTCTGCGACCTCGGCCACGGGCGCCTGAGCCTCGGCCTCGTGCGGCTCGTCGTCGTGGCGGGAGGCGTCCTCGCGGCGCTTGCGCTGCTCCGCCTTGGCGTCCGCCTTCTTCTTGGTCGGGCCCAGCACCATGACCATGTTGCGGCCGTCCTGCTTGGGTGCGGACTCGACGAAGCCGAGCTCGGACACGTCCTCCGCGAGGCGCTGCAGCAGCCGGAAGCCCAGCTCGGGCTTGGACTGCTCGCGACCGCGGAACATGATGGTCACCTTGACCTTGTCACCGCCGTTGAGGAACCGGACGACGTGGCCCTTCTTGGTGCCGTAGTCGTGCGGGTCGATCTTGGGACGGAGCTTGATCTCCTTGATGACCGTGTTGACCTGGTTCTTGCGGGCTTCACGGGCCTTCTGCGCCGCTTCGTACTTGAACTTGCCGAAGTCCATGAGCTTGGCGACCGGAGGCTTGGCCATGGGTGCCACCTCGACGAGGTCGAGGTCCGCCTCGGCTGCCAGGCGCAGGGCATCCTCCACGCGGACGATGCCGACCTGCTCGCCGTTGGGTCCAACCAAGCGCACCTCGGGGACCCGGATGCGCTCATTGATACGAGGCTCGCTGATGTGATGCTCCTTAAGTCGTCCGTACCGGGACCGCGGCCGGAGATGCCGAAAGGCCCCTCGCGACCAGCACGAGGAGCCTTGGGTTTCCGCACAGACACCTGGGCAGGACGTCACCCTGGTGGGAGACGCACCGACGGTCGACGAGGACACCTCGACGACTGCCGCACCTGCGACAGGACCTGGGACCCGGCTGCCTGCTGCTCGACTGGCGTCGATCGGTCGGCTGCCTGGGTGGAAGCGGGGCTTCTCTTGCACGTGGCATCCACGAGGGTGCCACCGGTCAGGGATCAAGGCTACCAGGTGGGCCGCACCGACCCTAATCGCGGGCGGGCGAGGGTCGCCGGGAGCGAGAACCCGCCCATGTGAACATCGCGTGACGGGAGCCGTCCCGCCTTGCCTGCCGCTGGTGGCCGGGCAGAGGGTGGACGGAGCGACGCTACGAGGAGGACGAGAGACGATGACGACCCACCCGACCCAGCCGAGCCCGGGGGTATGCCCCGAGCTCACCCCCGCCGCCCCGCTGACGGAGGAGGTCCGCGACCGGCTCGCCCACCCGGACGAGGCTGAGCTCGCCGCCCTGGACGCCTGGTGGCGCGCCGACAACTACCTCACGGTGGGCCAGATCTACCTCCAGGCCAATCCCCTGCTGCGGGAGCCGCTCTCCCCCGAGCACATCAAGCCGCGGCTCCTCGGTCACTGGGGCACCTCCCCCGGGCTCGCGTTCGTCTACGCCCACGCGTCCCGGCTCGTGCGGCACACCGGCCAGCAGCTGATCTACCTCGCCGGCCCCGGCCACGGTGGTCCCGCGCTCGTGGGCGCCGCCTACCTCGAGGGCGAGTACACCGAGACCTTCCCGGAGATCACGCAGGACGTCGACGGGCTGCGGCGGTTCTTCCGGCAGTTCTCCGCTCCCGGCGGCATCCCCTCGCACGCCTCCGTGACGACGCCGGGCTCGATCCACGAGGGTGGAGAGCTCGGCTACGCCCTCATCCACGCGTTCGGCGCGGTCATGGACAACCCGGACCTGGTGGCGCTGACGGTCGTCGGTGACGGCGAGGCCGAGACCGGTCCGCTCGAGGGCTCCTGGAAGGGCATCTCCTTCCTCAATCCCGCCCGGGACGGCGCCGTGCTGCCGGTCCTGCACCTCAACGGCGCCAAGATCGCCGGCCCGACGGTGCTCGCCCGCAAGGACCCGGAGGAGGTCAGGCAGCTCTTCCGTGGGCACGGCTACGAGGTCCTGGAGGTCGAGGGCGACGACCTCCCCGGCATGCACCAGCGGTTCGCCGAGACGTTGGCGACGGCATACGGCCTGATCAGGGACATCCAGGACCGGGCGCGCGCGGGAGAGGCCCCGACGACCAGGCCGCGCTGGCCCATGATCGTCCTGCGCTCCCCCAAGGGCTGGACCGGTCCGCACGAGGTCGACGGCACGCTGATCGAGGGCACCTGGCGGGCCCACCAGGTGCCGCTGTCCGGAGTCAAGGACGACCCGGACCACCTGCGGCTGCTCGAGGAGTGGCTGCGCAGCTATCGCCCCGAGGAGCTCTTCGACGAGGCTGGGGCGCCCACGGAGCTGGTGACGCGCAACAACCCCGCGGGGCCGCTGCGGATGAGCGCGAGCCCCCACGCCAACGGCGGCCTGCTCACGCAGGACCTGGACCTGCCCGACGTGCGCGACTTCGAGATCGACGTGCCGGCGCCCGCGGTCGTGCGGCACGAGTCGACGCGGGTCCTCGGCGAGCTCATGAAGGCGCTCTACGAGCGCAACCCCCGCACGTTCCGGCTGTTCTGCCCCGACGAGACCAACAGCAACCGGATCGGCGCCGTCTTCGACGTCTCGGACCGGATGACGATGGAGCGGGTCACCGAGGACGACGTGAAGCTCTCGGCCGACGGGCGCGTGATGGAGGTGCTGTCCGAGCACAACTGCCACGGGTGGCTGGAGGGCTACACGCTCACCGGGCGGCACGGGCTCTTCGCGACCTATGAGGCGTTCGCGATGGTCAGCGCCTCGCAGACGATCCAGCACTGCAAGTGGCTCGAGGAGGCGCACCACCTGGACTGGCGGGCCGACATCCCCAGCCTCAACATCCTGCTGAGCTCGACCGCGTGGCGCAACGACCACAACGGCTTCAGCCACCAGGGACCCGGCCTGATCCAGAACGTCCTGCAGATGCGCGGGGACGTCGCCCGGATCTATCTGCCCGCCGACGCCAACACCCTCCTGGCCGTCTCGGACCACTGCTTCCGCTCGCGGTCGCACGTCAACCTGATCGTGCAGGACAAGCAGCCGCAGCTGCAGTACCTCACCCTCGACGAGGCCCGGGAGCACTGCGAGCGCGGCGCCTCGATCTGGGACTGGGCGGGCAACGAGCTCGACTCGCGCGAGGAGCCGGACGTCGTGCTCGCCTGCGCCGGCGACGTCGTCACCATGGAGACGGTCGCCGCCGCGCAGATCCTGCGCGAGCGGCTGCCCGAGCTGTCGGTGCGCGTCGTCAACGTCGTCAACCTCATGACGCTGGCGCGGCGCAAGGACCACCCCAACGGGATGTCGGACATGTTC
This sequence comes from Arsenicicoccus cauae, assembly GCF_043162025.1. Lineage (NCBI taxonomy): Bacteria > Bacillati > Actinomycetota > Actinomycetes > Micrococcales > Intrasporangiaceae > Arsenicicoccus > Arsenicicoccus cauae. Next base: position 2,904,154 of record NZ_CP171001.1, read on the forward strand.
TTCGAGGAGCTGTTCACCACCTGGCAGGACGTGGTCTTCAGCTTCCACGGCTACCCGGGGGCCATCCACCAGCTCGTGCACGGCCGCAACGACGCCGACAGGTTCCACGTGCGCGGGTTCATCGAGCAGGGCACGACCACCACGCCGTTCGACATGGTCGTGCGCAACCAGGCGTCGCGATACCACCTCGTGATGGACGCGCTCAACAACTCCCAGCGGCACCCGCGCGGCTCCGCCGAGCTCAAGGCCTGGTGCGAGGCGCAGCTGGACCGGCACGAGGAGTACATCCGCGAGCACCTGCAGGACATGCCCGAGGTGCGCGACTGGGTGGCCCAGGACCCGGGCTCGGAGGTCAGCGGGCGGCCGGTCGAGGCCTGAGGACGGTCGTCGCGACGGACCCGAGGCACCCCGAGCGCGCGAGGCGCCCGACCCCGCCCGGCGGCTGCGCTAGCCGCCCTCGGCGCGGACCTCAGACCCGACGCCACCTCACACGACCGTGGCGCCACGGGACTGCGCGACCAGGGCCGCCTGCGCCAGGTCGATCGTCACGCCGCGCAGGTCGACCTCGTCGAGCCGCACCCCCGCCAGGTCGCTGCCGACGAGGGAGGCGCCTCGCAGGAGGGCGCCCCGGAGCACGGCGCGCGCCATAAGGCAGGAGTGGAGCGAGGCGCCGGTCAGGTCCGCCTCGGTGAGGTCGGCCTCCTCGAGGTTGAGCCCGGTCAGCTCGACCCGGCGCAGGTCGGCCTGCCGCAGCGAGACGTAGGACCAGTCGCCGCCCTCGACCGTGAGCGGCAGCAGCGTGCAGGCGACGAGCTCGGAGCCGGTCAGCTTGCAGCCGACCAGGGTCGCGTCGAAGAACGAGGTCCGCTCGAAGGTGCAGCCGGTGAGCCGGGTGCGCTCGAGGCGCGCCGCGTTGAGCCGGACGTTGCGGAAGCGGGTCCCCTCGAACGCGCAGTCCGTGATGGTCGCCTCGGTCAGGTCGACGTCGACCATCTCGCAGTCGACGTAGCGCCGGCCCACTAGCTCGCGGGCAGTCCTCGCCCGCGAAGCGTCGACCGAGCACGTCGGTGGTCATGGCGCCAGTGTGGCAGGGCGGTGGGCCGGGGGTTGACACCGTGGAGCTAACATAGTTAGCCTCAAATAACGGCTAATGTCGTTAGCCCCTGGAGAGGAGCAGCCCATGTCCGTCCGACCGATCGTCACCGTTGCCGGGTCCGTCGCGCTCGCCGCCGTGCTGGTCGCCGGGGCGTCCTACCTCTGGTCCCGCCACCGGCCGCACGTCATCGAGGCCGTCAGCGAGATCCACGCCACGCCCGCCGAGGTGTGGCAGGTCCTCGCCGCCAACGACCGCTACCCCGAGTGGAACCCCTCGATCATCCGCAGCGACGGCCGCTTCGAGGTCGGCGGCCACGTCACCAACACCGTGCGCTTCGGCGACGGCACGATGACCTTCACGCCCGAGATCCTGGCCGTCGAGCCCGGTCGCGAGCTGCGCTGGGTCGGGCGCACCTACCTGCCGCTGGTCGCGGACGGCGAGCACGGCTTCGTGCTGGAGGAGGTGCGCCCGGGGGTCACGCGGCTCGTGCAGCGGGAGGAGTTCACCGGCGTCATCGTGCCGTTCGCGTCGGGCCTGCTGGCCGGCATGGACCAGGAGTTCGCCGCCCTCAACGACGCCCTCGCGCGCCGCGTCGAGGCGGTCCGGGGGTCCGTCGTGGCCGGCGGCTAGCGTCGACCTCGTGACCACGCCTCCCCCCGCTCCCCCGGCCCCCCCGGCTCCCCCCGTGCCGAGCCGCACGGCCCGCCAGACGCAGATCGTCGCGGCGGCCCGAGCGCTGCTCGACCACGGGGGGTGGTCGGCGGTCACGGCCCGCGCCGTGGCCGACCAGCTGGGGATCAAGGCCCCCTCGCTCTACAAGCACGTCGGCGGCCTGGACGACATCCGCGTCGCCCTGCTCACCGACGCGTTGGTCGAGTCCGGGACCCGGCTGCACGCGGCGGTGGCGCAGGACCCCTCGGTCGCCTCGGTCGCGCGGGCCTACCGCGACCTGGCGCGGAGCGCGCCCCACCTCTACCGCCTCGCCACCGTGGAGCCGCTCGCCCGCGACGCCCTGCCGGACGGCCTCGAGCAGTGGGCCGGATCGCCGTTCTGGCTCGTCAGCGGCGACCCCGTGCGCGCCCAGGCCCTGTGGGCGTGGTGCCACGGCATGGCGATCCTCGAGATTGACGACCGGTTCCCGCCGGGGTCTCCCCTCGACCAGACCTGGGCCGTCGGGGCGGCGGCGTTCGCGTCATGACGCGGACCCTGTGGATCGACGCGACCTTCCGGACGCTCGACCCCGACCGGCCCACGGCGACCGCGCTGCTGACCGAGGACGAGCACGTCCTGGCCGCAGGAGACGTGGCCGAGCTGCGCGCCCACACCACCGGCATCACCAGCACGATCGGGCTGGGTGGCGCGACGGTGACCCCGGGCCTGGTGGACGCCCACATCCACACGGCGGGCTACGCGCGCGACCTGACCACGGTCGACCTGCGGGGCTGCACCACCCAGCGGGAGGCGCTCGCCGAGATCGCGCGGTTCGTGGCGGGGCTCGAGCCCGGGCGGTGGCTCTTCGGTGGACGCTGGGACGCCAACGACTGGCCCGAGGGACTGCCGGACCGCGACGTCCTCGACCGGGTCTGCCCCGACCGACCGGCCATCCTGCCGTCCATCGACGGCCACACCCACTGGGTCAGCTCCCTTGCCCTGCAGCAGCTCTCGATCGACGACCACACCCCCGACCCGCCCGGCGGCACCATCGAGCGCGATGCCGTGGGCCGGGCGACGGGGATCCTGCGCGAGTCCGCCACCCAGGCCGGCGAGCACCTCATGACGCTCCACTCCGGCGACCTCACCGACCAGCTGCGGGTGGCCCAGCAGCGCCTGCTCGCCGTGGGCCTCACCGGCGTCCACTGCTTCGACGGCGAGGACGCCAGGGCGGCATACGAGACCCTGCGAGCCGCATTCGAGCTCGCGATCCGGGTCCACAAGTCCGTCCCGCTGACCGCCCTGGCCCAGGCGATCGACGAGGGCCGCCGCACCGGCGACGGGGACGCCTGGCTGTCCACGGGGCCGGTCAAGGTGTTCAGCGACGGTGCCCTCGGGTCGCACACGTGCCACATGGGCGAGCCGTTCCCGGGCGGCGGGCACGGGATGGAGGTCATGAGCGTGCCCGACCTCGTGGACGTCGTCGTCCGGGCGACGCGCGCCGGCCTCGGCGTCGCCACGCACGCCATCGGCGACGAGGCCAACCATCGGGTGCTGACGGCGTATGCCGAGGCCCGGCGCCTCGCGGGGCCGCCGGCCGTGCGCCACCGGGTCGAGCACACCCAGCACCTGCGGCCGGGCGACGTGGCACGGCTCGCGGCCCTCGACGTGGTCGCGAGCATGCAGCCGACCCACTGCACCAGCGACCTCCGGCTCGTGGAGCGGCTGCTGGCGGGCCGGGACCTGCGGTCCTATGCCTGGGCGAGCCTGCTACGGGCCGGGGCCCTGGTGGCGCTCGGGTCCGACGCGCCGGTCGAGGAGCCCGACCCGATGGCGGGGATCCAGGCAGCGGTGACCCGTCAGGAGCCCGAGACGGGCCACCCCGCAGGGGGATTCGAGCCGCACGAGACACTCACGATCGACCAGGCGGTGCACGGGTTCACCGTCGCCCCGGCCCGGGCGGCCGGTCTGGCGGCACCTACGGGGACGCTGCGCCCGGGAGCGCCCGCCGATCTCGTGGCCTGGAGCGGAGACCCCTGGCGGGTGCCGGCCACCGAGCTGGGTGCGCTGCGCGCCCTGACGACGGCGGTCGGCGGCGTGGTGCGTCGCACCACGGCATGACGGGTCAGGCCCCGGACGCCCCGACGCGCTCGACGTTGCTCGACAGCCCCTGGATGACGCGCGGCTTGGGCGCGATCACCGTGGCGGCCGGCGGGACGTCGCGCAGGACGGCGACGTTGGGCCCGATGGCGGCATGGTCGCCCACGGTGACCTTGCCGGCCACGACCGCGTTGACGCCGATGCTGACGCCGTCGCCCACGACAGGAGCCTGGTCGCCGAAGGTCTCGCCGCCGGTCGTCCCCCCGATCGTGCAGCCCTTGCGCAGCACGCAGTCGTCGCCGATGACCGATCCCGGGTGGATGCCGATGGCGGCTTCCTGGACGACGACGCGCCGACCGATGCTGGCGGTGCGCGGGATGTCGATGCCGTAGACGTTGACCGAGACGCGATGGCCGACGGTGTAGGCCAGCTCGGCGCCGCGACGCCTCCAGGTCGGCTCGTGGTCGGAGTCGAGGGCCCACCGACCGAGGCGATAGGCGGCCAGGGCGTGGAAGCCGGGCTCGAGCCACCCGAGGTTGGTCTGGCGGTCCTCTCGGATGGTCCTCAGCAGCTCGGAGCCGGCAAGCAGGCGCGCCTTGATGGGATTGGCCGGCCGTGCGGCGTCGTGCTGCGTCATCGATGCTCCTTCGCGTGCCGCGGCCCGGCTCGTGACGTCACGATCGCGATTACGCCGCGTGATGGGGTGGCGACATCCACACCTGGGGTTCACCCTAACGGGGAACCTGGGCGGATCCGGGACCCGCCACGACCGAGAACGTCAAACCGTCGATGCGCGTCCGCAGCTCGGCGTCCTCGGACAGCTGGCGACCCACCTCGGCGAGCACCAGGTGCAGGGTCTCGCGGTCCAGCCCCCGCGGCACGACCACGTCGACCCGCAGCTCGCCGGAGGGGGTGAGCCCTCCGACTCGGACGTCCTGGACGAGACCCGCCAGCCGCTCCTCGGCGAGCACCACCCGACGACCGCCGTCGATCGACTCCTGCACCACCACGTCGCGGTCGGCCGGCACCCAGGCCCGCCCCTGGGCGAGGGCGTAGACCATGGACGGCCGCAGGACCCGGTGCTGGTCCGACCCCAGGTCGAGCACGAGCAGGTCGCAGCGCTCCTGGACGGCAGCCTGGCCGAGGGTCTGAGCGGTCACGGGGACGGGTCGGGCCGAGGGATCCCATGCGGCCAGGGTCGCGAGACCGGTGAACGCCGGCAGGGCTCGCTCACCATCGGGGCTGGTCAGGACGACGGTGGCCATGTCCGCCACGGAGTCGGTGCCCACAGCCGCCCCCTCGCCCGGCGCCGCGACGACGGGCACGAAGAACCGGGCCGCCGACACCGCGCTCATGAGGGACTCGTCGTCCACGTCGCGGTCCAGCGCCGCGGCGAGCCGCGGGTCGACCTCGCCCCGGTCGTCGCTGAACGGGTTGTCGGTCAGCTCGCGGTCGTGCCACGGCACCCCACCCGTGTCGTGGCCGTGGGAGGCGTCGTGGCCCGCCATACGGCGCTCGATCCGTGGGTCGCGCTCTCGGTCGCTCATCGCCGTCAGCTCGGCCGGCCGGCCGCGTCGAGGGCCTCGGGGAGCGTGAACGCGCCCTTGTAGAGCGCGGACCCGACGATCGCGCCCTCGACCCCCTCGGCCACGAGACCCCGGATGGCCACGATGTCGTCGAGGGTGGAGACGCCCCCGGAGGCGACGACGGGGCGGTCGGTCGCGGCGCAGACCTGACGCAGCAGGTCGACGTTGGCGCCCGCCATCATGCCGTCCTTGTTGACGTCCGTGACGACGTAGCGGGCGCAGCCCTCGGCGTCCAGGCGCGCCAGCGTCTCCCACAGGTCGCCGCCGTCCTTGGTCCAGCCGCGGGCCGCCAGGGTCGTGCCGCGGACGTCGAGGCCGATCGCGACCCGGTCACCGACCTCGGCGATCGCGCGCCGCGTCCACTCGGGGTCCTCGAGCGCGGCCGTGCCGATGTTGACCCGGCGGCAGCCGGTCGCGAGCGCCCGCTCGAGGCTCGCCTGGTCGCGGATGCCACCGCTGAGCTCGACCTTGAGGTCCAGCCGCCCGACGATGTCCGCCAGCAGCTCGTGGTTGGACCCGCGCCCGAAGGCGGCGTCCAGGTCGACGAGGTGGAGCCACTCGGCGCCCTGGTCCTGCCACGCCTTGGCGGCCTCCCAGGGATCGCCGAACTCGCCCCCGGAGCCGGCCACTCCCTGGACCAGCTGGACGGCCCGGCCGTCCACGACGTCGACGGCGGGCAGGAGCTCGAGGCGGGGTGCGTCAGTCACGTGACCGACGCTATCGCGCTCGCCCGGCGTGGCGCCGCGGGCGGTCACCGGGTGGGCAGCAGCCGCTTGTCGACGTCGAGGCGACCACCGAGGCGGATCTCGAGGTACTCGTTGCGGTCCGGCTGGGTCGCCGAGCGGCCGCCGGTGCCCGGGAAGTTGTTGTCGTTCATCACGGCGATCGTGCGTGCGTCGAGGATCTCGACGTCCTCGATCGTGACGAACGGGAAGGTGAACGGGTCGCCGGCACCGCCCAGCTGCCGAGGGTTGGCGAGGTCCATGAGGTCGACCAGCAGGTGCTTCTCGACGTAGCCGTCGTTGTCGCGGTCCCGCAGGTCGACGAGGTAGACGCGCTTGACCTGCGCGGTCGGTCCGGCCCCGCCGTCGCGTTCGATGACCATGCCCTGGTGGTCGTTGATCATCGCGAAGTCACCGATGGCGTGGGCCTGGTCCTCCATGCGGTAGCGCACGACCTCTCCGGTGTAGCGGGCGCCGGCACGGCCGCCGAGGCGGACGGTGTGGATGCGCAGGTCCTCCGGGTGCCCGGCGGCCTTGTCCTCGGCCGTCGCCCCCTCGAGCAGCGGGTAGAGGGTGAGCCCGTCGGGGCTGATCGCCATGCCCTCGTAGCCCTTGGAGTCGGGGACCTGCGGCGCCTCGCCCGGCTTCAGCGTGGGATTGGACGGGGACTTCACGCCTGGCGTGGGGATGGGCGCCTGGAGCAGCCGGCCGCGCGCGTCGGTGTGCAGGAGATAGGGGCCGAACTCGTCGCCGAACCAGAAGGTGCCGTCGGGGGCGATCTGCATCGACTCCGGGTCGAAGTCCCAGCCGGTGAGGCGGCGGTCGGGCGTCGGGCACGTGTAGCCCTGGGGCAGGGACGTGGCTGCGAGGCAGGCGCCGTCGCGCCAGATGGGCCACGGGACGAGGCGGCCGGGGTCGGACAGCTGCATCGGGGTGCCGAGGTAGCGGGTGCGCCCCGTCCGGGTGTCGGGCTTGATGCGGTGCACCGCGAGCAGCGCGTCGGCGGAGTTGGCCTTGGTGCCGAAGCCGTTGTCGCTCATCACGAGGTAGGACCCGTCCGTGGACCGGTGAGTCGCGGAGAAGCCCTGGACCGGCTGGCCCTTGAAGGGTGCCGGGACGGCGGCGTTGCCCGTGACCCAGCGACCGCTCGGCTCGCTGCCGGGGACATAGGTCTCGGTGGGGAGCACCGACCAGCCGGTGAGCTGCGCGGCCGAGGCGTGGGGCAGCGGGCGATCGTGGGACGGGCCCCTCCCCTTGCCGCGGTGGTCGGGTCCCGCGCTGTCGGGACCCGCGGTGGCCGCGGTGGCAGGGAGGGCCGCGGCTGCGGCGAGAGCGAGGGCGAGGACGGTGGTGGCGAGGCGGCGCATGGCGACTCCTGTGGCGCGGTCGGGTCCGGGTGGGTCTGCTCCCCCATCCCAGCCGCCGTCCGCGACCTGCGCGTCGCGCCCGGTCGACGACGGGGCGACGAGCAGGTGACGGGCACGCGTCGCGACGGTCAGCGCCCCAGGGCGCCCAGCGCCTCGACGAGCCGGTGGACGTCCTCGTCCGAGGTGTATGGCGCCAGGCCCACCCGCACGCCGACGTCGGGCTCGAGGCCCAGCCGCCGCCAGGCCTCGTAGGCGTAGAAGTGCCCGGCCGGCGCAAGGACGCCCCGCTCGAGGAGGCCGCGGCTGACCTCGTCGCCGGGCACGCCGTCGACGACGAGGTAGGACGTGGGTGTGCGCTCCGGCGCGCGGGACAGGACACGCACGCGAGGCAGCTCGACCAGGCTGTCCTCGAGGAGGCGGTGGAGGCGGTGCTCGTGCTCGTGGACCGCCTCCCACGAGGCGCGGAGCCGGGCCCGTCGGGTGGGGGCGTCGCCGGGTGCCAGCCCCGCGATCAGGTCGACCGTGGCCGTGACCCCGGCCAGCAGCTCATAGGGGAGGGTGCCCAGCTCGAAGCGCTCGGGGACCTCGTCGGTCGACGGGAGCATCTTGTCGGGGTGCAGCTCGTCCAGCAGCGCCGGGTCGGCGGCGAGGACGCCGCAGTGCGGCCCGAGGAACTTGTAGGGAGAGCACACCAGCGAGTCGGCGCCGAGGGCCTCGCGGTCGACCAGGCGGTGCGCCGCGAGGTGGACGGCGTCGACGTGCAGGAGGGCGCCGGCGTCGTGGGTGATCTCGGCGGCCCCGACCACGTCGGGGATCGTGCCGAGCAGGTTGGACGCGCCGGTCATGGCCACCAGGCGCGTCCGCTCCCCCACGACCTCGCGGAGCGCGGCGAGGGGCAGCTCTCCCGTGGCCGGGTCGAGCTCCCACCACCGTATGACGGCGCCGACGCGCTCGGCGGCCTGGACCCAGGGCCGGACGTTGCTGTCATGGTCGAGGCTCGTCACGACGACCTCGTCGCCCGGCTGCCAGGTCGCCGCGAGCGCGCGGGCCAGGTCGTAGGTCAGGGCCGTCGCGCTGCGCCCGTGCACGACGCCGCGCGGGTCGCTGCCGAGCAGGTCGGCGCCCGCGGTGCGGAACTGCTCCACGTGCCGCTCGGCGTTGCGCTGCGACGCGGCGCCGGTGCCGCGGTTGGACAGCGGCGCGCACAGCGCCTCGGCGATCGCGTCGCCGATCTCGCGCGGCGTCTGCGTGCCGCCGGGCCCGTCGAAGTAGGCCGTGCCCTCCTCGAGGGCGGGGATGCGCGCGCGGAGGGCGGCCACGTCATGGGTCATGGCGCCATCCTGCCCCTCGGACGCGCCGGCCGCGCAGTGATCCCCGGCGCGGTCAGCGGAGGGTGGCGACCCAGTTGGCGAGCAGCTGCTTCCCGGCGTCGCCGGACTTCTCCGGGTGGAACTGGGTCGCGGACAGGGGGCCGTTCTCGACGGCAGCCACGAAGCGCGTGCCGTGCTCGGCCCAGGTCACGCGGGGGGCGACGACCTCGAACGGCCCGTGCGGGTCGAGGGTCCAGTCCTGCACGCCGTAGGAGTGGACGAAGTAGAACCGCTCGTCCTGGACCCCGTCGAACAGGACGGTGCCCTCGGGCGCCTCGACCCGGGACCAGCCCATGTGCGGCACGACCTCGGCCGGCAGGCGGTCCACGGTGCCGGGCCACTGGTCCAGGCCGGGGACGGCGCCCTGCACGGACGGCTCGCTGGACCCCTCGAACATCGCCTGCATGCCCACGCAGATGCCGAGCACGGGCCGGGACCCGGAGAGGCGGACGTCGATGAGCCGGTGACCATCGACCGCCCGCAGCCCCCGCAGGCAGGCGTGGAAGTTGCCCACCCCGGGGACGAACAGCCCGTCGGCGTCCAGCACGCTTCGCTCGTCGGCGGTCAGCGTCACGTGCGCGCCCACGCGCTCCAGAGCGCGCACGGCCGAGCGGACGTTGCCGCTGCCGTAGTCGAGCACGACCACCTCGGGTGCGGTCACAGACCCTCCTCCACCTCGGCGTCCAGACGCTGCTCGTCGGACACCACCTTGTCGAACCGTCGGACGGACTCGTCCTTGGGCGTCACCAGCTCGGCGCCTGGCAGGTCGGCGGCGGACACGCCGCGAACCAGCTCGGCGCCTGGCAGCCCCAGCAGGACCGCCAGGTCGATCAGCACCTCCTCGGCCGTGCCCCCCGGGTCGGCGAGCACGTCATGGATGGCGCCCGGCGCGCCCTGGTCCCGGGAGAATCCCGCGGCCCGGGCGAGGTCGGTCGGGCGCGCCAGGGGGAAGCCGGGCACGGGGCCGGGCCCCTCGCCCGGGGTCCACAGGACCCAGCGCGCTCCCCCGCGCCAGCGGCTCGGCCAGCACGTGACCACCGCTCGGCCGTCGTCGACGAAGAGCCCCACGGCGGGGCGCAGGTCGTGCCGGACGGGGTGCGCTGCGAGCATGGCGACGCCGTCGCGGTAGGGGGCCATGGCTCGGCTGGGGCCGGCTGCGGCGAGGGCGGTCCAGGGGGTGCCCGCAAGGACGTGCACCGGCAGGGTGCCGCGTCGCACCCACCGGATCACGCGATCGCGTCGGCCCCTGACCAGGAGCACCCCGTGCTCCATGACCGTCAGAGGGCTCCCTTGGCGCTGGGGATGCCCTGGACCCGAGGATCGGCCTGGCACGCGAAGCGCAGCGCGCGGGCGAAGGCCTTGATCTGCGCCTCGACCACGTGGTGGGGATCGCGGCCGGACAGGACGCGCACGTGCACGGCGATCTGGGCGTTGTGCGCGATGGACTCGAAGACGTGGCGCGTGAGCGAGCCGACGTACTGCCCGCCGATGATGACGTACTCCTGGCCGGCGGGCTCGCCCTCGTGCACGACGTAGGCGCGGCCCGCGACGTCGACGACGGCCTGGGCGAGCGCCTCGTCGAGCGGGACCATGGCGTCGCCGAAGCGGGAGATGCCGCGCTTGTCGCCGAGCGCCTCGCGCAGCGCCTGGCCGAGGCAGATGGCGACGTCCTCGACGGTGTGGTGGGCGTCGACGTCGACGTCGCCCTCCGCGCGGACGGTGAGGTCCATCAGCGAGTGCTTGGCGAGCGACTCGAGCATGTGGTCGTAGAAGCGGACGCCGGTCGACACGTCGCCGCGGCCGGTGCCGTCGAGGTCGAGGGTGAGCTCGATGCGCGACTCGGACGTCGCGCGCGTGACGGTGGCGGTGCGGTGGGTCGTGCTCGGTGCCTGCAGGTCGGTCATCAGGACTCCAGTCGGTGGGTCGGGGCGAGCTCGCGCAGGGCGTCGAGGAAGGCATCGGTCTCGGCCGGTGTGCCCGCCGTCACCCGAAGGTAGTGCGGGATGCCGACGTCGCGGACGAGGACACCCCGGTCGAGCAGGGACTGCCAGGTGCCGTGGGCGTCCGCGACGTTGCCGAAGAAGACGAAGTTGGCGTCGCTGGCCACGGGGGTGAAGCCCATCGCGGACAGCTCGATGACCATGCGGTCGCGCTGCTGCTTGATGGCCTCGACGGTGCCGAGCATGAGGTCGGCGTGCTCGAGGGCGGCCCGTGCGACGGCCTGCGTGACAGACGACAGGTGGTAGGGCATGCGGACCAGGCGCAGCGCGTCGACCAGCGCCGGGTCGGCGACCAGGTAGCCGAGACGTCCCCCGGCGAGCGCGAAGGCCTTGCTCATGGTGCGGGTGACCACGAGTCGCGGACGGCCGGCCAGCAGCGTCAGGGCCGACGGGGTGCCGGGGCGGGCGAACTCGGCATACGCCTCGTCGACGATCACGACGGCGCGGGGGGCCGCGTCGTGGACGGCCACGACCGTGTCGAGGTCGAGGGCGGTGCCGGTCGGGTTGTTGGGCGAGCAGAGAAAGACCAGGTGCGGGTCGACCTCGCGGACCTGCGCGACCGCGGACGCCGTGGACAGGTCGAACCGGTGCGCCACGTCGTCGAAGCCCTCGCCGCGGCGACCGTGCACGAAGGCCGTGCCGGTCGTCTCGGTGATGATCGGATGCATGGAGTAGGCCGGGGTGAAGCCGAGGGCGCGGCGGTCGGGGCCGCCGAAGGCCTGCACCAGGTGCAGCAGCACCTCGTTGGAGCCGTTGCCGGCCCACACCTGCGCCGCCTCGACCGCGACCCCGGACGTGCGGGTCAGGTAGCCGGCGAGCGCCTCGCGCAGCGCGGTGAACTCGCGGTCGGGATAGCGGTTGAGGTCGGGGACGACCTTGGTGACCGCCTCGGCCACCGCGTCCACGACGACCTGCGGCACGGGGTAGGAGGACTCGTTGGTGTTGAGCTGGACCGGGACGTCGAGCTGCGGCGCGCCGTAGGCCGTGCGACCGCGCAGGTCCGGGCGCAGCAGCCCCTCGATCTGGACGGCCGCGCGAGAAGCGCTGTCGCTCATGCGCGCTCCCCCGCCGGCGCCGGGACCTCGTCGCCGAAGCGCGCCGTGACCGCCTGCCCGTGGCCGGGCAGGTCCTCGGACTGGGCGAGCGTGACCACGTGCCGGGCGACGTCGCGCAGCGCCGCCTCCGAGTAGTCGACGACGTGGATCCCGCGCAGGAAGGACTGGACCGACAGGCCGCTGGAGTAGGCCGCGGACCCTCCGGTGGGCAGCACGTGGTTGGATCCCGCCGCGTAGTCGCCGAGGCTCACCGGCGAGTAGGGGCCGACGAAGATCGCGCCGGCGTTGCGGATGCGAGCGGCAACCGCGGCGGCGTCACGGGTCTGGATCTCCAGGTGCTCGGCGGCGTAGGCGTCGACCACGCGCACCCCCTCGTCGAGGTCGTCGACCAGGACGATGCCGGACTGGGTGCCGGTCAGCGCGGTGCGGACCCGCTCGGCGTGCTTGGTCTCGGGGACGCGCCGCTCCACGGCCGCGACGACGGCCCGGGCGAGCTCCTCGGAGTCGGTGACCAGCACGGACCCCGCGAGCGGGTCGTGCTCGGCCTGGCTGATCAGGTCCGCCGCGACGTGCTCGGGGTCGGCCGAGTCGTCGGCGAGCACGGCGATCTCGGTCGGCCCGGCCTCGGCGTCGATGCCGATGACGCCCTGCAGCAGCCGCTTGGCCGAGGCGACGTAGACGTTGCCCGGCCCGGTGACCAGATCGGCGGGCTCGATCGCGGGGGTGCCGGTCGCGTCGTCGGCGGCCACGCCGTAGGCGAACATCGCGACGGCCTGGGCCCCGCCCACGGCATACACCTCGTCCACCCCGAGGAGGGCGCACGCGGCGAGGATCGTCGGGTGCGGGTAGCCCGCGAACACCCCGGAGCTCTCGCGCTGGGGCGGGCTGGTCACCGCGAGGGAGCCGACGCCGGCCTCCTGGGCGGGCACGACGTTCATCACCACGCTGGAGGGATAGACGGCCAGACCGCCGGGGACGTAGAGCCCCACGCGCTCGACCGGCACCCACCGCTCGGTGACCGTCCCGCCCGGCACGACCTGGGTGGTGACGTCCTCGCGACGCTGGGCGCGGTGGACCCGGCGAGCCCGCTCGATGGAGACCTCGAGGGCGGCCCGCACGTCGGGGTCGAGCCGCTCGACGGACGCCGCGAGCACCTCGGCCGGGACCCGCAGGCTCGGGGGACGGACCCCGTCGAAGCGCTCCCCCAGCTCCAGCAGGGCCTGCGCCCCACGATGACGCACGTCGTCGCAGATCGGACGGACGACGTCGAGGGCGGCCTCCACGTCGAGCTCGGCCCGGGGCAACGCGTCGCGCAGCGCGCGTGCGTCGAGCACGCGACCGCGCAGGTCATCGATCGAGAGCATGCGGGCCAGTCTAGGTGGTGGGTCGGACAGGCCCGCCGCCCGTCTCACCCGGGTCGGTCGGTCACAATGAGCCTATGACCTACCCCTACGCCACGGCTCCGCCACGGCCGCGGATCCCGGACCTGCCCCCGCGCGCGACGGAGTACCACCAGCTCCTGCGCGGGCCGAGGCACCGCTGGTGGCGGCCGTTGCTGTCGGTCGTCATCGTGGTCGCGTCCCTGCTCATGGTGGTCATCGCCGTCTCCGGGATCGCGGCCGCCGTGGTGGTCGGGTCCGGTGGCGACCTCGAGGAATGGATGGACTCGGCGGCGTCCGGCCGGATGTCGCCGTCGGCCTTCCTGTCCACCAACCTCATGCTGGCGGCGCTGATCCCGGTCTCGCTCTTTGCCATCTGGGTCGGGCACACCGTCAACCCCCGGTGGGTGCAGTCCGTGACCGGGCGCTTCCGGTGGGGCTGGTTCGCGCGCTGCCTGGCGGTCCTCACCCCGCTCTGGCTCGCCTACCTCGCCGTCGGGACCCTGGTCGACGGCCTGCCGGACGGCGGCCGCTCCGCGGACTGGGTCGCCCTGCTCGCCATCATGCTGCTCACCACGCCGCTGCAGTGCGCGGGCGAGGAGCTGCTCTTTCGCGGATGGGTGCTGCAAAGCCTCGGGTCGTGGTTCTCCCACCGCTGGGTCGCGCTCGCGGTGCCGACGGTGGTCTCCTGCCTGGCCTTCGGTGCGGCGCACGGCAGCTCGGACCCCTGGACCTTCGCCGACCTGGCGGTGTTCGCCGTCACGGCGTGCCTGCTGACCTGGCGGACCGGCGGCCTGGAAGCGGCTATCGCCCTGCACGTCGTCAACAACATGCTGGTGATGGCGCTGTCGCTCGCGCTCGGCGGCTTCGACGAGGGCTTCATCGACGGCGACACCAAGGGCTCGCCGCTCGCCGTCCTGACCTCCGTCGTGATCATGGCCATCGCCTACGCCCTGGTCGCCTGGCAGGCGCGACGCGTGGACCTGCAGCGCCGCAGCACCCCGCAGATCCCGCCACCACCCGTCGTGCCCCTCGCCCCGGGCCCGGTGCCCCCGGTGCCCCCGGTGCACCCGGTGCCGCAGCCGGGGCTGGACGGCGGCCACGCCGGCGGGTGGCACCCGCCATACGGCAGCTGAGTCAGGCATGGGTCCTGCAACGGGCTCCGGCTCCTCGCTCGTCTCGGTCGGGAGCACCGCCGACGTCGTCCGCCTCGTCCTCGTCGTCGCGCTGCTCGCGCTCGCGGCCGCGGGCGTCCACCGGTGGGGCGGCCTGGGTCACTCGGGCGCGACCCTCACCGCTGCGGGCCGGGCAACGGTCCAGCTCGCCGTCGTGGGCCTGCTCATCGCCGCGGTGCTCGAGAGCTGGTGGCTCACCCTGGGCTTCGTCGCGCTCATGCTGGGCGTGGCGTCCGTGACCGCCGGCCGACGGGTGCTGCCCGGCCGCGGGACCTGGTGGGCGGCGCTGCCGGTGTGCCTCGGCGCCGTCCCGGTCGGGCTCGCGCTCGCCGTCTCCGGCGTGATCCCCCTGCGGCCCGTGGCCCTGGTCCCGATCCTCGGCATCCTGATCGGCAACGCCATGACGGCCACCACGCTGGCCGGCAAGCGCACCCTCGACGCGCTGGCGACCCGGCACGGGGAGTTCGAGGCCGGCCAGTCGATCGGCCTCGTCGACCGCGACGCGGCCCTGCTCGTCGCCCGGGAGGACGCCGCCCTCGCGCTCGTCCCCGGCATGGACCAGACCCGCACCGTGGGTCTCGTGACGCTGCCCGGGGCGTTCGTCGGGACGCTGCTCGGTGGGGCGACGCCGCTCGAGGCCGCCGCCGTCCAGCTCGTCGTCCTGGCGGCGCTGCTGCTCGTGCAGGCGCTCGCCGTCGTGACCATGCTCGAGCTGGTCGCGCGTGGCCGCATCGGCGACTACGGCCGCCGCACCGACTGAGGTCAGGCGCTCCAGGCGATCCTGTCCACGAGCATCGAGAGCGGCTCGGGCAGCTCGTCGCGCGACAGCTCGGCGGCGAGCACCCCGGCGACCTGCTCCTTACGCCCGGACGCGACGCCGCAGAAGCGATGGAGCTGCTCGGCCAGCGGACGGTCGGCCCACGCCGGCTGGATCTGCAGCGCCTCGAGCTTGCCGCCGAGCCCCGCGCTCTGGATCGCCTCGACGGCGCGACTCGTCCCGAGGGCGCGGATCAGCTCGTCCTCCAGGTCCGCCTCGCACACGAAGAAGCCGTACGCCGGCAGGTCGCTCGCGTCGCTGACCGGGCAGCCGTCGGCGACGAGCGCCCGCTCGACGAACCTCACCTCGGCCGCGTCGCACATCCCCACCACGTCGGCGTCGGGCTGGAGCTGCCGGATCTCGGGGAGCACACGCCCGACGTTGGTCACTCCCTGCAGGTTGCGCAGCTCGACGTGGTCGCCGCCGATCTCGTTGCGGCGCATGATCGCTCGCACGGCGGCGACGTCGCTAGGGCCTTCGAGCAGGGCGATGAGGGATGGCGTGGCACTCATGCGGCCACCCTAGACTCACCCCTCCCCCGGCATGAGCCCGTATGACGTCCGCCCGCTGGCGGGTCGGCCGGCAGCAGCGCGTCATACGTGCAGGCCTCGGTCCTCACGCGAGCCTGCGTCAGCCCACCGCAGCACTCGCAGGGCGCGCAGGGTGTTCCACCGGCTGGGGCGGCCGTCGCCGTACTCCATCTCGAGGTGCACCAGCCCCGGGGTGGGTGTCCTCCAGCAGCCATCGCCCGTCGGACTGGCGCTTCGACCGCAGCACCTCGATCGCCTCCGCGGCGCGCGGGTCCGGCCGGGCGCCGCCACGACGGGTCGGTGACCCCCGCGAGGGTCAGCCACGCTTCGAGTGCGGTGACGGGGCACCGGTCGGTCCTGGAGGCGCGGGGGAGGACCACGAGCTCCGGCCGGTCGCCAGTCTGGTTGGTCTTGGAGCGGGGGAGGGTCAGGACCAGCCCGTTGGCGTGCGCGCCCACGTCACGGACCCGCAGGCCCGCGAGTTCGCTGCGGCGTAGTGCGCCGACGAACCCGACGAGTAGGAGCGCTCGGTCGCGGGCACCGGCCAGGTCCGGCTCGGGTGGGCGGCCTTTGGTCTTCCAGGTCTTGGTGACCGGGCAGGCCTCGAGGATGTCGAACAGCTCGGGTGGCATCAATGGGCGGGCTTGGTCCGGGGGAGCGGCGTGGGTGCGCCGGATGCCTTCCCACACCGTCATGACGCGGGCGTTCGAGGTCGGGTCGGGAAGGCCGCGGCCGGCGTGGACGAACTTCAGCGCTGACAGTCGGCGGGACATAGTGCCGACCTTGGCTCCTGCGGCGGCCAGGTCTGACAGGTATGCCGTCACGGTCGAGGCGGCCGCCGGCAACGGGGCACGGTCGTGCTGGGCGCACCACGCGGTGAACTCTCGCCAGTCCGAGGCGTACACACGCATCGTGTTCTGGGCCCGAGCGGCCGCGACGTATGCGGCTTCCTCGGCCGACAGGGGCTCGCCGGCTGCTAGCTCTTCGACCACTCGGCCCGGGTCCGAGACGGGGGGGCGGTCGGGGTTGCGAGTGGACGGGAGATGAGGGTGCACGGACGTGGTCTCCTACAGCGGGCCGATGGCACGCATCTGTTCATCGACCCGGTCATCAAGCTTCTTCATGAAGCCGTCAGAGACCGTAGGCCCGTGCCGGGGGGCCCACTGCGGCAGGCGGACAGCCTGCTGACGCACGGCATCGGCCAGGCCGGCGGGGTCGGGCAGCAGCGCCCGGTAGGTCTTGTCGTACTGGTCCAGGACCACCTCGCAGACCTCGCGGACGAGCGCTCGGGGGATGACCACGGCGGCGAACGGGATGTGCACTGGCTCGCTCGGTTTCTCGTGCTCCAGCAGCGCCCTCAAACTCGGTCCGCTTGACGACGCCTCGACCTGGTCGTAGGTAACGGCGCGCAGGCCGGGGATCGGGTTCACGCAGCGCTCATCGTCCGCGGCCCCCTCCGGTGCCTGCGAGGCGGGCTGTCCGATGAGGAACCGCCCGGACTGGGCGAGCATCCGCGCGTCAGGAAACGCGGGCCGGACCAGGACCGGACGCGAGGCACCAGCGCTCAGCGCCTGGTTCAGGGACCATGCCAACCCATCGTCGAGCTCGCTAACGGTCCCTTCCGGGACGGTCATGGTGAGCTCTTCCTCTCCTGCTGTGGCGAACGCGAACAGGGCGGCGTCCTCGCTCTCATCTTCGCCCCTCGACGGTGGGAAGGCGCAGGCGAACCACAGCGCAGTCACCGGGTCGGTGGTCACATCCAAGAGGCGGGTCGGGACGCCGTGGTGCTGCAGGGTGGCCAGGACCTGAAGGTCGGTGTGGAAGGCGCCGTTGTTGGCTCCGATGCCCCAGTCCCTGGCCAGCGTGATCAAGGAGCGCTCAGCCTGTCGCAGCAGGTCGGGCCCGCGTTCGTGGCGTGCCGCCTCGTAGTAATCCGGATCGGTGCGGATGGCGCGCTGCAGGGACGACTCGATCCGCCAGGACGCGCACCGCACCCCACGCCAGACGATCCGTTCGCCCAGAACGCGGGTCAGTGTCAGCCGAGAGACGAGGCGCATGAGCTCGTCGACCGAGCTGATGCGCAGCCCCCAGCCCGAACTCTCCCAGTCGATCGTGGTCATGCGACCCAGTGTGCCCTGCGAGACGCCAGGCAGTCGTTATGACACGGGATTCCATGCATTATCCCGGGCAATAGGACTGCACGACTGGACCGGAGCGGCCAGGGTAGCGGCTGCTCTGATTGCCGACTTGGACGCTGTGCGTCAGCTCTCGAACACAGTCCACACTAGCCATTTCTCCAGCCCGCCCCGGGCGCATCCGCCCGGCCGTACGGGCACCCTTTCGATAGCCCGATACATATCGGAGCCCTATTCCAGAAAAACCGAAAGTCGCGAGGCGGTGAGATCGATTTCGGAGGCCTCTAAGAGAACCGTGAAGGAGAGACTATCTGCGTTTTCTCTTGTCAATAAGGCGGCGAAGAAGCGCAGATTATGCCCGTAGGAAAGACACTCTATGGACAACTTATGAACTTTCGCGCCGATCCACACAAGCTTGATTCGTGTGGGGCCGTCTACTCCACGTGGAGAAGTGAGTATGATCTCAAAGGACTCACCATCGTATAGGACGGTGTCCGTGGCGTAGTCGTTCTTTAAGTCAAGAGGGATGGGATGGAAAGGCACCTCGATCTCATCGTAGTTGAGTCTCCAATCGCCCAGGTTACCGGGACTCGCCGACGTAATCATTAGCTACCTCCGGTAGTGTAAATGGATTCGGACGCGTGCCAGGTCAAACCAGCCCATGGGAGTGGTGGGTGAGCGGAAGTTCGGCTGACCCTTCCCGTTGAATCGAATATGATATTTGTGGGGAGTATGAATATACCTCTGGGTCGACTTCTCGAAGTGTGCGTCGCCCGCCACGTCGTAATGGTATTGACGCCCGCGGAGGTGGTCCAGCCCCCACAGCACGTCGTAGTGCCACTGCGCCGGGAACGAGAACAGCAGGAAGGACGGGTCGACCACCTCCCCGGTCGACAACCGCCGGAACAGGCGCCGCCCCAGCAGGTAGTCCTCGCCCCACCGCAGGGCGTCGCTCACGTCCAGCGCGCCGGTGGCGCGCTCATACACCGCGAGTCCGTCCAGCACGCAGATCGTCGAGTGGTATGACGACCGCACCGACCCACGCTCGGCCCCGCAGTTCCACCCGCCGTCAGCCAGCTGCTCGCCCAGCAGACGCTCGACCACGCCGTCGACCGGCACACCGAAGTAGGCCCCCAGCGCCACCGTGCCGCCGTTGATGCACGGCTCGACCTCGCCGTCGACGATCATGCTCGCCACGCTACGAGGGGTTGCGGACGTCGTCCTTCCGGTTGTCGCCGGCAGGGGGACGCCCGCGCCGAGGCAGCGGCCCCGCGTCCTTCGGCATACGGCCCGATCTCTTGAGGGCGTCGCGCAGGACCACCTCGACCTGGGCGTTGACGCTGCGCAGCTCGTCACCCGCCCAGCGGGTGAGGGCGTCGTGGACGGCGGGATCGAGGCGCAGCAGCACCTGCCTGCGCTCGGCCCCGCCGCGACGCTCCCGGGGAGGGGTCACTGGTAGAGCGATCCCGTGTTGACGATCGGGGTGGCCTTGGACTCGCCGCACAGGACCACGAGCAGGTTTGACACCATGGCAGCCTTGCGCTCGTCGTCGAGGGCCACGATGTCCTGCTCCTCGAGCCGGGCCAGGGCCATGTCGACCATCCCGACGGCACCCTCGACGATCCGGGACCGGGCCGCGACGATGGCCGACGCCTGCTGGCGCTGCAGCATCGCCTGGGCGATCTCGGGGGCGTAGGCGAGGTGGGAGATGCGCACCTCGACGACCTCGACGCCGGCGACCACGACCCGCTCGGCGACCTCGCGGGCCAGCTCGCCGGACACGACGTCGGTGGACCCGCGCAGCGACTCGACGTCCTCGAGGTCGCTGTCGTAGGGGTGGGAGATCGCCACGTGCCGCAGCGCCGACTCGGACTGGGCGCGCACGAAGTTCTCGTAGTGCTCGACCGAGAAGCTCGCGCGGGCCGTGTCGGCGACCTGCCAGACGACGATGGCGGCGATCTCGACCGGGTTGCCGTCGGCGTCGTTGACCTTGAGGACGTTGGTCTCGAAGTTGTTGACGCGCACGGAGACTCCGCGCTTGGAGGTGAACGGCATCACCATCGTCAGGCCCGTGCGGCGAGCCGTCCCGACATACCGTCCGAAGAACTGGATGACCTTGGTCTGGCCGGGCTGGATGATGACGACGGCGCTGGCCACGACGGCGGCGAGGAGGATGACGACGGCGCCGCCGACGAAGCGACCGATGGGCGGCTGGCCCGTCTCGTTGGCCGCGAGGGCGCCGCTGACGATCAGCCAGACGCCGCCGACGAACAGCAGCAGCGACAGGGCCAGCGCCAGGAAACCGTCGACCGCGAAGGCCGGTCGCTCGCTGACGTCGACGCGCGTGCCCTGGTGACCGACAGGCCGGGCCGAGGGCGGCGCGGCCTGCGGGTCGATGGTCTCGTCGTGCGTCTGCTGCGTGCTCATGGTCTCCCCCTGGGGGTTCGTCGTGTGACATCTTTTTGATATCACTTAAACCTGAGACGCGGCTAGGGAGCGGGGGGTTCCGGGCACGTTTCTTGACCCGGCTCCCGCTCGGACGTCGAGGCACGATGACGGCGTGCCCCCGGACGAGCTGCGAGCGGTCGGACAGACCACGTCGAGGTCACCGCCGACGACGCTCGGTCGACCGCCGAGCTGGTCCGCACCCCCGACGAACCCCCCTGCTGAGTCGTGTCGACTAGACGGTCTCGCGTGAGTAGGCGGACGCCCGGGCGACCTGCTCGTCGCTCGGGCGCACCCCGGTGTAGAGCACGAACTGCTCGGCCGCCTGCAGCGCGATCACCTCGGCTCCGGTGATGACCTGCCGGTCCAGCTCACGCGCAAGGCGGATCAGCGGGGTCTCGGCGGGGAAGGCCACCACGTCGAACACCGTCCGCGCTGCCTCCACGGCGGGCCGTGGCACCGGCAGCTCCTCGGCCTGGGGCCCGCCCGCCATACCGACGGGAGTCGCGTTGAGGATCAAGGCCGGTCGCAGGTCACCCAGTGAGTCCGCCCACCGGTGGCCGTACTTCGCGGCGAGGGCGGGTCCGGTCCGCGAGTTCCGCGCCACGACATGGCCGTTGGTGAAGCCCGCGTCGGTCAGGGCGGCGACCGCGGCCTTCGCCATACCGCCGGAGCCGAGGACGGCGAAGTCGTCCGACGGCGAGACCCCGTGGGACGCAAGGAGGTTGCGGATGGCGAGGTAGTCGGTGTTGTAGGCGACGAGGCGGCCGTCGTCGTTGACGATCGTGTTGACCGACTCGATCGCCGCCGCGGACTCGGTCATCTGGTCGACCAGAGGTATGACGTCCTCCTTCCACGGCATCGAGATCGCGCAGCCGCGGATCCCGAGGGCGCGCACGCCACCGATCGCCGCCGTGATGTCCGAGGTCGTGAACGCCTTGTAGACGTAGTCCAGCCCCAGCTCGCGATAGAGGTAGTTGTGAAATCGCGTGCCGATGTTGGACGGTCGCGCCGACAGCGACATGCACAGCTGCGTGTCCTTGGTGATCCGCTCCGTCATGCCGACGCTCCCGCCTGGTCGATGAGCCACGCGTACTCGAAGGCCGCCTGGCGCCAGGCGTGGTAACGGCCGCTGACGCCGCCGTGCCCGGCCACCATCTCGGTCTTGAGCAGGATGGGCCGCGTCGCCAGGTCGTCGGTGGCGCGCTCGCGCAGCCGCGCCACCCACTTCGCGGGCTCGACGTAGTAGACGCGGCTGTCGTTGAGCGAGGTCGTCGCCAGGATCGCCGGGTAGGGGCGCGCCGCGACGTTGTCGTAGGGCGAGTAGCCCTTCATGTAGGCGTAGACCTCGGGGTCGGCGAGGGGGTTGCCCCACTCCTCCCACTCCCCCACGGTCAGCGGCAGGCTCGGGTCCAGGATCGTCGTCAGCGCGTCGACGAACGGCACCTGCGCGTGGATCGCCCGGAACCGCTCGGGGGCGAGGTTGGCGACCGCCCCCATAAGCAGCCCGCCCGCCGAACCGCCCTCGGCGACCAGCCGATCCGGCGCCACCCAGCCGGTGTCGACGAGGTGCTCGGCGCACGCCATGAAGTCCGTGAAGGTGTTGCGCTTGTGCAGCCTCCGACCCTGGAGATACCACTGGCGGCCCATCTCGCCGCCGCCGCGCACGTGCGCCAGCGCCCACACGAAGCCACGGTCCAGCAGCGACAGTCTCGCCACCGAGAACCACGGGTCCATGCTCGCCTCGTAGGACCCGTAGCCGTAGATCAGACCGGGGGCCGTGCCGTCGGCGACCACGTCCTTGCGGTGCACCACCGAGATCGGGATGCGCGTGCCGTCGGCCGCCGTCGCCCACTCCCGGTGCTGGACGTAGTCATCGAGGTCGACCCCGCCGAGCACGGGCGTCTGCCGCAGCAGGGTGCGATCGCCGGTGACGAGGTCCACGTCGTAGACGCTGCGCGGCGTCACCAGCGACGTGAAGCCGATCCGCAGCACGTGCGATCCGTAGTCCGGGGTGTCGCCCACGCCGATGGTGCCGAGCTCCTCGTCCAGGCCGATCGGCCGCATCGGCCCGAACCCGCTGCCGTCCGGCCCGACCGGGTCGCCGGTCCGGTCCATGACGGCGAGCGCGGTCAGGCCGTCACGTCGCAACGAGACGACCACGTGCGCCTCGAACGCGTCGACCCCCACGACGCGCTCGCCCGGCGCAGCGGCATACAGGCTCTGCCAGTCGTCCGCCGAGGTGCTGCCCAGGGGAGCCTGGGCCAGCTCGAAGTCCTCGTGGGTGGCGTTGTGGGTGATCAGCAGCCGGTCGCCGGCGGGCTCGGCGTCGTACTCGACGCCCTCGCGGCGCGGCGCCACGCAGCGTGGCTCGCCGCAGGGGTCGTCGGCCGGTAGCAGCCAGGTCTCCGAGGTGTCCTTGGAGCCGGCCGCGATGATGATCCACGCGTCGTCGCGGCTGGACCCGACACCCACCCAGAAGCGCTCGTCGGTCTCCTCGTGGACGAGCACGTCCTGCTCCGCGGGAGTGCCGATCTCGTGCCGCCAGACCTGGAACTGACGCCACGCGTCGTCGTTGCGGGAGTAGAAGATGTGCCTCCCGTCGCGGGAGAAGGCCAGGCCGTAGCCCACCTTGCGGACCGCGTCGTCAATCACCTCGCCCACCGGGCCGGTGCGGGTGGGGTCATCGCCCACCCGCGTGACGACCAGGTCGTAGATCTCGTCGCCGGCCGTGTCGACGGCGTAGGCGTAGCAGGTGCCGTCGTGGCTGATCTCGCTGGACCCGACGGCGAAGAAGTCCGCATCCGCCGCGAGCGCCTCGGCGTCGAGCAGGACCTGCTCCCCCACGGGCGGGGCGCCGTCGGTGAGCGCGGGCGGCTGCTCGCCGGGCCGCACCGGCACCCGGCACTCGCGGCCGTACTGCTCCCCGGCGGTGATGCGCGAGTAGTACCACCAGCCGCGGTAGGCCGAGGGGACGCTGAGGTCCGTCTCCTGAGTGCGGGTGCGGATCTCGTCGTAGACCTGCTCGGTCAGCGGCGCGAGGTGGGCGGTCATCGCCTCGGTGTAGGCGTTCTCCGCCTCGAGGTGGGCGAGCACCTCGGGGGACGTCTTGTCGCGCAACCACTCGTAGTGGTCGACCACGCGATCGCCGTGGTGCTCGCGGATGGTCTCGACGCGACGCGCGACGGGGGGCTCGGGGGAGGCAGTGGTCACCTGCGCACGGTAGCCGATAGGAACGGGGCATGACCGTGACCGAGCTGACCGACGGCGTGGTGCTGCTGCGGGCCCACACCGAGGGCGACGTCCCGGCGATCGTCGAGCAGTGCACCGACCCCGAGAGCCTGCGGTGGACGACCGTCCCGCGACCCTATGACACGGGCGCCGCCGCGAGCCGGAATCCTGCGCCCGCGACGACGGGTCGCACGACGACCTGCGGCACTGGGTGCTGCTGCGCGACGACTGACCGGACGGACACCCTGGTGCGCGGACAATCTTGATGCGCACCGGCTCAGCCCGTCAGGCAGGCCGGGCCGAGCAGGGCCTTGAGGTCGCCGAACAGCGCCGACGTCGCGTCCACCCGGAAGTTGTCCTCCAGCCGCATCAGCACGGACCGGCCCGGCTGGGTGAGCTTGACGTGAACCTCCGTGGTGCCGGGGTGGTTGAGCAGGACGTCCTTGAGCGCCTCGGCCATGCCGTTCGTCGCCCGCGTCATCGGCAGGTTGAGCACGACCGGTCCACGTGGCCCCTCGTGCAGGTCGGGCAGCGTGAGGTCCTGGGCATAGACGGAGGTCGTCTCGTCGCGCTTGTTGACCCGGCCGCGCACGACCACGACGGTGTCCGGGGACAGCATCGTCGCGACGGTCATGTAGGTGGAGGGGAAGAACAGGCACTCCACCGCGCCGTCGAGGTCCTCGACCGTGGCGATGGCCCACAGGTCGCCCTTCTTGGTGCGCTTCAGCTGCAGCCCGGTGATCAGGCCCGCGATCGTCACGGTCGCCCCGTCGGGCTTGCCGTCCTCGGCGTTGAGCGACGCGATGGACGTGTCCGCCGCCTGGTGCAGGATGTGCTCGATCCCGAAGAGCGGGTGGTCGGAGACGTAGAGCCCGAGCATCTCGCGCTCGTACTGCAGCGTGACCTGCTTGTCCCACGAGTGCGTCGGGACCGGCGGCATGCCGGCGAACGCGTCGGCGCCACCGGCGTCGTCGTCGTCCGCCATCGCGAACGCCGCGAACAACGAGTCCTGGCCGGCCGCCTCGCGGCGCTTGACGTCCACCAGTGCCTCGACATACGGCTCGTGCACCTCGGCGAGGCCGCGGCGGGACTCCCCGAGGGAGTCGAACGCGCCGGCCTTGACCAGGGACTCGATGGTGCGCTTGTTGCACACGACGGCGGGGACCTTGTGCAGGAAGTCCTTGAAGGAGGTGAAGTCGCCCTTGTCCTCGCGGGCCTTGATGATCTCGACGACGACGTTGGCGCCGACGTTGCGGACCGCCTCCAGGCCGAAGCGGATGTCCTCGCCGACGGCGGCGAAGAAGCCGATCGAGTCATTGACGTCGGGCGGGAGCACCTTGATGCCCATGTGGCGGCACTCGTTGAGGTAGAGCGCGGACTTGTCCTTGTCGTCGCGCACGCTCGTGAGCAGCGCGGCCATGTACTCGGCGCGGTAGTTGGCCTTGAGGTAGCCCGTCCAGTAGGACACGACGCCGTACGCCGCGGTGTGGGCCTTGTTGAAGGCATAGTCCGAGAAGGGCAGCAGGATGCTCCAGAGCTTCTCGACGGCATCCTTGGAGTAGCCGTTGTCGAGCATGCCCTTCTCGAAGTTGGCGTACTCGGCGTCCAGCACCTCCTTCTTCTTCTTGCCCATGGCGCGACGCAGCAGGTCGGCGTTGCCAAGGGTGTAGCCCGCGAGCTTCTGCGCGATCTCCATGACCTGCTCCTGATAGATGATCAGGCCGTAGGTCATGGACAGGATCGGCTCGAGCGCCTCGGTCAGCTCGGGGTGGATGTAGTCCACCTCCTGCTTGCCGTTCTTGCGCAGCGCGAAGTTGGTGTGCGCGTTGGCGCCCATGGGGCCGGGGCGGTAGAGCGCGAGGGCCGCGGAGATGTCCTCGAAGTTGTCCGGCTGCATCAGCCGCAGCAGCGAGCGCATGCCGCCGCCGTCGAGCTGGAAGACGCCGAGGGTGTCGCCGCGGGCCAGCAGGTCATAGGTCGCCGGGTCGGTCATGTCCTTGGACAGGGCGTCCAGGTCGATGGTCTCCCCGCGGTTCATCTCGACGTTCTTGATGGCGTCGTCGAGGATCGTCAGGTTGCGCAGGCCGAGGAAGTCCATCTTGACCAGGCCGAGCGTCTCGCAGCTCGGGTAGTCGAACTGCGTGATGATCTGCCCGTCGGCCTCGCGGCGCATGATCGGGATGAGGTCGATCAGCGGCTCGCTGGACATGATGACGCCGGCGGCGTGCACGCCCCACTGGCGCTTCAGCCCCTCGAGGCCGCGCGCGGTGGCGACGACCTCCTGGGCCACGGGGTCGGAGTCGTGCATCGCGCGGAAGTCCGCGGCCTCGGCATACCGCTTGTGCGCGGGGTCGAAGATCCCCGACAGCGGGATGCCCTTGCCCATGACGTCCGGCGGCATGGCCTTGGTCAGCTTCTCGCCGACGGCGAAGGGGTGGCCGAGCACGCGTCCGGCGTCCTTGACGGCCTGCTTGGCCTTGATCGTGCCGTAGGTGACGATCTGGGCGACGCGCTCCTCGCCGTACTTGTCCGTGACGTACTTGATGACCTCGCCGCGGCGGCGCTCGTCGAAGTCGACGTCGAAGTCGGGCATGGACTGGCGCTCGGGGTTGAGGAAGCGCTCGAAGATCAGACCGTGCGGCACGGGGTCCAGGTCGGTGATGCGCATGGCATAGGCGCACATCGAGCCGGCACCGGAGCCACGGCCCGGGCCCACCCGGATGCCGTTCTCCTTGGCCCAGTTGATGAAGTCGGCGACGACGAGGAAGTAGCCGGGGTAGCCCTTGCCGATGATGACCTCGGTCTCGAAGGCCGCCTGCTTGCGGGCGTAGTCCGGGATGCCCTCGGGGAAGCGGGCGTGCAGGCCGCGCTCGACCTCCTTGACGAACCAGCTGGTCTCGTCCTCGCCCTCGGGGCAGGGGAAGCGGGGCATGTACTGCCCCTCGCCCTCGCTGAAGGAGATGTCGCACATGTCGGCGATGAGCAGGGTGTTGTCGCACGCCTGCGGCAGCTCGCGCCACAGGTGGCGCATCTCCTCGGGGCTCTTGAGGTAGAAGTCGTCGGCGTCGAACTTGAACCGGTTGGGGTCCATCAGCGTCGAGCCGGACTGCACGCACAGCAGGGCGGCGTGGGCCTTGGCGTCCGCGGCGTCGGTGTAGTGGAGGTCGTTGGTGGCGACCAGCGGCAGGTCGAGCTCCTTGGCCAGGCGCAGCAGGTCCTTGTGGACACGCCGCTCGATGTCCAGGCCGTGGTCCATCAGCTCGCAGAAGAAGTTCTCGGCGCCGAAGATGTCGCGGTAGTCGCTGGCCGCCTGGCGGGCCTCGGC
This sequence comes from Arsenicicoccus cauae, assembly GCF_043162025.1. Classification (NCBI taxonomy): domain Bacteria; kingdom Bacillati; phylum Actinomycetota; class Actinomycetes; order Micrococcales; family Intrasporangiaceae; genus Arsenicicoccus; species Arsenicicoccus cauae. The sequence goes on from NZ_CP171001.1 coordinate 2,931,138, forward strand.
GTACTGCCCGAGGCGCAGCCGGGTCTGGACCTCGCCCGAGGGGCAGCCGGTGGTGGCGATCAGGCCCTTGCCGTAGGTCTGGAGCAGCTCGCGGTCCATGCGCGGCTTGAAGTAGTAGCCCTCGAGGCTGGCCAGCGAGCACAGCCGGAAGAGGTTGTGCATGCCCTCGTTGTTGCGCGCCCACATCGTCATGTGGGTGTAGGCGCCGGAGCCCGAGACGTCGTCGCGACCGCCGTCGCCGAATCTCACCCGCGTCTTGTCGGTGCGGTGCGTCCCCGGCGTGAGGTAGGCCTCGATCCCGACGATCGGCTTGACCCCGTGCCGGGTCGACTTCTTCCAGAACTCGTAGGCCCCGAAGATGAAGCCGTGGTCGGTGGTCGCGACCGCCGGCATCCCCATCTCGGCGGACCGGGCGAAGAGGTCGTCGATGCGGGCGGCACCGTCGAGCATGGAGTACTCGGTGTGGTTGTGCAGGTGCACGAAGGACTTGCTGGAGGCTGCTGGCGAGGACATCGGCGGCAGTCTATGCCCGCGGTCCGACAGACCCCTCCCGGACATCCCGTATGCCGTCCCGGCGCCTCGACAGGTCGCCGCCAGGCGCCTCGGTCACCCCTCGCGGAGCAGGTCCAGCGACCGCTGCAGGTCCGCCGGGTAGGGGCTCTCGTAGGTCACCCACTCCCCGCTGCCGGGGTGGGTGAACCCCAGCTCGCGGGCGTGCAGCCACTGCCGGTCGAGCCCGACCCGCCGCGCGAGAACGGGGTCGGCGCCATACAGCGGGTCGCCGACGCAGGGGTGCCGCAGGGCGCTGAAGTGGACCCGGATCTGGTGGGTGCGGCCGGTCTCGAGGTGGATCTCCAGCAGCGACGCGTGCCGCATCGCCTCGAGCACCTCGTAGTGCGTGACGGAGTGGCGCCCCTCCTGGCGGACGGCGAACTTCCAGTCGTGGTTGGGGTGCCGCCCGATCGGCGCCTCGATGGTGCCCACCATGGGGTCCGGCAGTCCCTGCACCACCGCGTGATAGGTCTTGGAGACGGTCCGGTCACGGAACGCCTGCTTGAGCACGGTGTAGGCCCGCTCGGACTTGGCCACCACCATCAGACCGGTGGTGCCGACGTCGAGGCGCTGGACGATGCCCTGGCGCTCGGCCGCGCCGGAGGTGGAGATGCGGTAGCCCTCGGCGGCGAGCCCGGACACGACGTCCGGCCCGTCCCAGCCGACGCTCGGGTGGGCCGCGCAGCCAGCGGGCTTGTCCACGACGACGATCTCGGTGTCGTCGTGCACGATCGCGAGGCCCGGCACCTCGCGCGGGACGACGGCCGGCGCGTCGTCGAGCACGGGGTCGGGCAGGGTGGCCTCGAGCCAGGCGCCGGCCGTGACCCGGTCGGACTTGCCGGCGCCCCTGCCGTCGAGCTGGATGTGGCCGTCCGCGGCGAGCTCGGCCGCCTTGGTGCGGGAGACCCCGAAGAGCCGGGAGACGGCGGCGTCGACCCGCTCGCCCTCCAGTCCGTCGGGGACGGGGAGCATCCGGACGTCAGGCATGGGTGTCCTCCTCGGAGGGGGCGTGGTCGGGGGCCCGGGTGCCGTCGTAGGAGATCCCGACGAAGGACAGCAGCGCCACGAGGATCGCCGCGGAAACGATCGCGATGTCGGCGACATTGCCGATGAAGAACCCGCTGTAGTCGAGGAAGTCCACGACATGACCCTGCCCGAAGGAGGGCGGCCGGAACAGCCGGTCGTAGAGGTTGCCGAGCAGGCCCCCCATCACCAGCCCGCCGGCGACGGCCCACGGGACGCTGACGATGCGGCGGGCGTGCCAGGCGACGAGCACCCCGATGACAACGGCGACGATGGTCAGCAGCCAGGTCGTGCCGGCGCCCAGCGAGAACGCGGCGCCGGAGTTGAAGATGAGGTTGAGCCGCAGGACCGAGCCGACCAGGTCTCGTGGAGCCCCCGGCACGAGGGCGTCCAGGGCCCAGACCTTGCTGGCCTGGTCGGCCGCGAAGGTCACGACCGTGAGCAGGACCAGCAGGGGCCAGACGCGACGCCGCGACGCTCGGGTCGCCCCGGCGTCGCGTGCGTCGTCGTCGACGGGTGAGGTCACCGCTTCTGCGCGGACTTGCACGCCACGCACAGCGTGGCGCGGGGGAAGGCCTGGACCCTCAGCTTGGGGATGACCCCTCCGCAGCTCTCGCACACGCCGTGCAGGTCGGCGTCGACCCGCTCGAGCGCGTGCTGGTACTGCGCCAGGACGTCACGAGTGTTGGCCGCCATCGCGGCCTCGTGCTCGCGCTCGATCGCCTTGGACCCCACGTCGGCCTGGTCGTCGCCCACGATGTCCTGGGTGTCCTGCACCAGGTCGACCAGGTCGATCTGCGCCTCGGCGAGCTCGCGCGTCAGCCGGTCGATCTCACCCTGCAGGGTCTGCCGCAGCTCGGCCACCTCGGCCGTCGACCAGGTGCCGTCGTCAGCGCTGCCCTTGGTCGAGGTCGCGGTCGTCGACTGCCCTCCGGACTTGCCAGCCATGATGCCCTCACTTGCTCGTGGTGAGGTCGACGCCCCCCGGCGTCGACCGGCTCGACACGCCGACGGCGCGCGAGGTCTGCACAGGGTAGCCGGTCGGCTCCCTGCACGACAGACATGCCTCGATGTCTCAGTGCTGCTGCTGGTGCTGCGGCGGAGCGAGGCGTGCCTGCTCCACCTCCTGCAGCTGAGTCCTGAGGAAGGTCTTGATGCTCTCGCGGTAGGAGGCCTCGTAGGCCTGCAGGGAGGCGACCGCCTGCTCCAGCGTGGCCTTCTCGGCCACCATGTCGGACAGGATGCCCTCCCGCTGCCGGGTCGCCTCGCCCACCATGGTCTCGTGCTTGGCGGTGCCGTCCGCGATGAGCTTCTTGTGACGCTCCTGCCCCTCGGCGATGAGCTCGTCGTGGCGGCGCTGCGCCGTCGTGACGAGCTCGTCGCGCTTGCGGGTGCCCTCGCCGATCAGCGTCTCGCGCTGCTGCCGCGCCTCGGTCAGGAGCCGCTCGTGCTCCGCCTTGCCCTTGGCGACGTGCTCGTCGTGCAGCCGCTGGGCCAGGGCGATCAGGCCGGCGGCCTCGTCGGCGTCGCCCGACTTCTCGGCGGCCTTGGCCTGCTGCGCCTGCGCGGAGCGCGCCTTGGTCAGCTCGGCGCGGGTCGACTCGAGGTCCTTCTCGACGGCCTGCAGACGCTGGCGCAGCTGGGTGACCTCGGTGCGGGCCGCCGCGCTGGTGGCCCCCTCGTCCGTGGCGGACCTGCGGGTCGCCTCGTCCGCGCGCTTGTTGGCGGCTGCCACCTCGGCCCGGAGCTTGTCCAGCTCGGCGGACGGGGCGGTTGCCGCCCGACCGGCGGCCGGCACCGGCGTCTGGCCCTTGCCGCGGGCGGTCTCTTCGTACTTGCGCTTGTAGTCGTCGCGCTCCGCGATCAGGTCGCGCAGCTCGCTGACCACCTCGTCCAGGAAGTCGTCGACCTCGCGCTCGTCGTAGCCCCGTCGGAACTGGGTCGCCCCGAAGCTCTTCTTGAGCACGTCATCAGGCGTGAGCGCCATGAGTCCACCTCTTCGTTCGTCGTGCGGTCGGGCCCGGAACCGTCGGGGTCCCGGGTCCATTCGTCGGAAAACCTACACCCTGGCCACGACCTGCATGAGGACGATCACGATGAGGAACAGCACCATGAACGCCAGGTCCAGCGCCATGCCTCCCAGCCGCAGCGGGGGGATGACCTTGCGCAGCGCGCGCAGCGGCGGGTCGGTCAGGGTGTACACGCCTTCGACCAGCACCAGCACCACACCGCGCGGTCGCCAGTCACGGGCCAGCATCACGACATAGCTGAGGACGAGCCGGGCCATCAGCACCAGCCAGTAGAGCCACAGGAGGTTCAGCAGCAGGCCACGCAGGCTCATGTCTCAAGGATCCTTTGCACCGGCCGGGTCACCGGGCGGTCGTCGTCGGGTGCGGGTTGCTTCCAGCACAACGGCGCAGGTCCCCTGGGCGTTCCCGTGGGGACCTGCGCCGTCTCCCGGCTGGGGCCGAGCGGTGCGATCAGCTCTGGTTGAAGAAGCCGCGGGTCGACTGGGGCGCCTCGGACTCCTCGGAGGACACCTCGACGTGCTGCGGCGTGAGCAGGAAGACCTTGCTCGTGACGCGCTCGATGGCCCCGTTGAGCCCGAAGACCAGGCCGGCCGCGAAGTCGACGAGGCGCTTGGCGTCGTCGTCGGCCATGTCGCCGAGGTTCATGATGACCGGGGTGCCCTCACGGAAGGACTCGCCGATCGTCTTGGCCTCGTTGTAGGTGCGGGGGTGGATCGTCGTGATGCGGTTCATCGGGCCGACCTCCGGGTCGCGGACGACGCGCGCCACAGGGGTGCGCTGGGGCAGGTGGGCGACGGAGGCGCGGTGCTCCCCGCGGACCGACGTCGCTCCCGCTCGGACTTCGGCCTCGGCCCCGGCCTCGGAGCGGGCCTCGACCAGGTGCGGCTCGCGACGCGACGGCTCGGCCGTGCGCGCCTCGGCGGGTCGCGTCTCGCGCGCCACGGCGTCCTGGCGGTCGTAGGTGTCGTACTCGTCGTCCTCGGCCAACCCGAGGTAGACCATGGTCTTGCGCAGCGCCCCAGCCATCGCGCATCTCCTGCTCAGTCGTCGATCGTCGTCGCGTCGAACGCTACCGGGGCGCCGGTCGAGGTCCGAGGATTGCGGAGCCGACACGCAGGTGTGTCGCGCCGTGCGCGATCGCCTGCTCGAGGTCGCCGCTCATGCCGGCCGAGACCATGGTCGCCCGGGGGTGGGCGGACCGCACCTGGTCGGCCAGCCGGGCCAGCTCGGCGAAGGCGACCGCCGCGGTCGAGGAGGGGCCGGCGTCGTCGGCGGACCGGCTCAGGGGGGCGACGGCCATCACGCCACGCAGGTGCAGGTGCGCCGCTCGCCCGACCTCGTCGGCCAGGGCCGGTATGCCGTCCGCCGGCGCACCTCCGCGCGACCCGCTCGCGCGGGGTCGCCCGGAGCGTGGGGCGTCGGCCAGATCCACGTGGTCGTCCAGATCCACCTGCAGCAGCACGTCGAGGTCGCGGCCCGCCTGCTCGGCGCCCCGGTCGAGAGCGGTGACCAGACGGCTCCGGTCGACGGTGTGGACGACGTCGGCCCAGGAGGCCACCTGGCGGGCCTTGTTGGTCTGCAGCTGCCCGACGAAGTGCACGGTGAGAGCCTCGCGCTCGTCGTCATCGAGCCCGGCGAGCTTGGCGGCGGCCTCCTGCGCCTTGTTCTCCCCCACTTCGGTGACCCCGAGACCGATCAGCCGCCGCACGTCCTCGAGGGGAAAGAACTTGGTGACCACGACGAGGTGGACGTCGTCACGGTCCCGGCCCGACGCGGCGCAGGCCGCGACGATGCGCTCCTCGACCCGGGCCAGAGACTCGGCCAGCGCCGCGGTGCGGACCTCGCCCATCACGCCACCTCTCGCCGCAGCACGACTCCCCCGAACCGTCCCGTGGTGCCGGACCGGCGGTAGGAGTAGAAGCGGTCGTCCTCGTAGGTGCAGCCGGGCACCCAGGTCACCACGACCCCCAGGTCGGCGAGCTGAGCGACGACACCGGTGGCGACGTCGATGGCGGGCGTGCCGCCCCAGGAGCGGGCCAGGCACTCCGGGACCAACCTGCCCGCCGCCTGCTGCATGTCGGCCGGCACCTCGTAGCAGCGGCCGCACACCGAGGGACCCACGACGGCGCTGATCACGCGGGCACCGAGGTCGCGCATGGCGGACACGGTCGCGGGCACGACCCCGGCGAGCATCCCGGGGCGCCCTGCGTGGGCCGCCCCGAGGACCCCGGCCTCCGGGTCGGCGAGGAGCACCGGCGTGCAGTCGGCCACGAGCACGGCGAGCGCCAGCCCGGTCCGCGTCGTGACCATGGCGTCGGCCACGCCGGCCGGCCCGCGGCACGGCCCGTCGACCTGGACCACGTCGGCGCCGTGCACCTGGTCGACGAGCACGAGGGCGTCGGGGGCGACGCCGGCCGCCTCGGCGACCCGACGACGGTTGGCGGCCACGGCGGCGGGGTCGTCACCGACGTGGCTCCCGAGGTTGAGGCCGCCGGCGGCGCCCCGGCCGCCGGCGTAGGGCGCGTCGCTGACGCCGCCGCGGGCATCGGTGAAGGCCCGCCACACGGACCCGTCCTGCTGCTGGTGGGCGAACACCCCACGAGGGTAACGGCACGAGGGCGCACGATCGGGGCGGTAGCGCGAGAGGCCCCCGCCTCGGTGGCGGGGGCCTCACGTGGCGGCGGCTCGTCGAGCGATCGGGAGACCGTCGCGCCGCAGGGTCGACGGACCTACTTGAGGAAGTCCGGGACGTCGAGGTCGGCCGCGTCGTCGAAGGTCACCTGTCGCGGCGGTCGCTGCTGCGACTGCTGCTCCTGCTCCGCGGGCCGGACCTGACCCGGGGTGCCCTGCTGCTGCGGCTGACCCTGCTGCTGCACCGGCTGAGGCTGGCCCTGCCCCTGGGCCGGCTGCTGCGGCCGGCCCTGCTGCTGCGCCTGCTGGGGCTGCTGCTGTTGGGGCTGCTGCGGTGCCGGACGCTGCTGCACCGGCTGCTGCACCGGTCGCTGGGGCTGCTGCTGGGCGGGACGCTGCGGCTGGGACTGAGGGGCCTGGCGCTGCGGCTCCTCGCGGCGGGGCTGCGGGTCCCCGCCGTCGAAGCCGGCGGCGATGACGGTCACGCGGACCTCGTCGCCCAGGGCGTCGTCGATGACCGAGCCGAAGATGATGTTGGCCTCGGGGTGCGCGGCCTCCTGCACCAGGCGGGCCGCCTCGTTGATCTCGAAGAGCCCGAGGTCCGAGCCACCCTGGATGGACAGCAGGACGCCGTAGGCGCCGTCGATGCTGGCCTCCAGCAGCGGGGAGGAGATGGCGAGCTCGGCGGCCTGCACCGCCCGGTCCTCGCCGCGCGCCGAGCCGATACCCATGAGCGCCGACCCGGCGCCCTGCATGACGGACTTGACGTCGGCGAAGTCGAGGTTGATCAGGCCCGGCGTCGTGATGAGGTCGGTGATGCCCTGCACACCGGACAGCAGCACCTGGTCGGCGCTGCGGAAGGCGTCGAGCATCGAGACGTTGCGGTCACTGATCGACAGCAGCCGGTCGTTGGGGATGACGATCAGGGTGTCGACCTCCTCACGAAGGTTGCCGATGCCGGACTCGGCCTGGTTGGCGCGACGGCGGCCCTCGAAAGTGAACGGGCGGGTCACGACGCCGATGGTCAGGGCGCCGAGACCGCGGGCGATCTTGGCGACGACGGGGGCGCCGCCGGTGCCGGTGCCGCCGCCCTCGCCGGCGGTGACGAAGACCATGTCGGCCCCCTGCAGGACCTCCTCGATCTCCTGCGCATGGTCCTCGGCGGCCTTCTTGCCGACCTCGGGGTCGGCGCCGGCCCCCAGCCCGCGGGTCAGCTCGCGCCCCACGTCGAGCTTGACGTCCGCGTCGCTCATCAGGAGGGCCTGGGCGTCCGTGTTGATCGCGATGAACTCGACCCCCTTGAGGCCGACGTCGATCATGCGGTTGATCGCGTTGACACCGCCGCCGCCGATACCGACGACCTTGATGACGGCCAGGTAGTTCTGTGGTGCTGCCACGGTGGGGCCTCTCCTGCTGGGGGCAACCAACCCTTAACCCTAAAGGTTGAGTGCAAGGTTATGGTTCTGTTATGGAACGTCGAGAGAAAGGTACGTCCTGCCCGAGGCGCGGGGCAACCTCCGACCAGGCGTGTTGCTACCCGCATGGACCGGCCGACGAGCGCTCCTGCCGACGTCCCGCGCGTCAGGTGGTCGCCGGTGCGTGCGGCGCGCTCACGTTGACCGTGGCGGGACCCGACTTCAGCAGCGCGGTCAAGACCTTGACCTTCAGCTGAGGTTCAGTGCTGTCCCCCCAGAGGACCTTGGTTCTGCCGGCCTGGAAGGTCACCATGCTCGGCCCCTCGAGCCGCACGGCGGACACGGTGGAGCGCAGCTCCTGCGGGAGCGCGGACAGCACGGAGATGGCGGTCGTCAGCCCATCCGGGGTCGCCGCGCCCTGACTGGTCACGACGGGCACCCCCTTGGGCGCCTCGGGCGCGGTGAGGTAGGCGACGCCCGACGCGTCGACCAGCTGCACGTCGCCGCCGCGGTCGAGCGCCAGGACCGGTCGGCGCGGCTCGACGCGCACGAGCACGGTGCTCGGCCACTTCCGGGCCACGTCGACGGAGGCGTAGAGCGGGGATCGCGTCACGCGCTGCCCCGGCCCCGCCAGGTCGACCCGGGCGAGCGGCACCCCGAGGGGGATGTCGGCGGCCCGCCGGACCGCCTCGGCCTGCGACCCCTGCACGCCCTCGACGACGACGGAGCGAACGGCCAGCACCGGGCTGAACCACACGAGGTAGACGAGGCCGCCCACCAGGGCCGCCGCCAGGACGGCGAGCAGGATCGGGCGCCAGCGCAGCCGCCGGGCGGTGCGTGCCCGGTCCTCGAACCGCGCCCGGGTCGACCCGCCCTCGCCGCGGCCAGGACGTCGGGACCTCACGACCGGACGCCCTCCCCCAGCGCCGCGAGGATCCGCGGGCCCAGCTGGGTCACGTCGCCGGCGCCGACCGTCAGGACCAGGTCGCCGGGCCGTGCGAGGTCCGCCGCGAGCGGGGCGGCGTCGGACCAGCCCGGCACGTAGTGCACCTCGCACGCGGGGCCGCCGTCGGTCGCCGCCAGCGCGCGCACCGCATCGGCCACGAGCGCGCCCGACACCCCGGTCACCGGGTCCTCCCGCGCGGCGTACACGTCCATCACGATGACGACGTCGGCCGCCCGCAGGCCCGCAGCCAGCTCGGCCGCGAAGTCGCGCGTGCGGGAGTAGAGGTGGGGCTGGAAGATCACGACGAGCCGCGAGGGCCGGTGCACGAGGGACGCGGCGGTGCCCACGACGGCCGCGACCTTGCCCGGGTTGTGGGCGTAGTCGTCCACCAGGGTGACCCCGCCTGCCTCCCCCTTGAGCTCGAACCGCCGGCGGGTGCCGGTGTAGGCGCCCAGCCCCCGGGCGGCCAGGTCGGGGTCGAGGCCGAGACCGTGGCGGGCCGCGGCATACGCGGCGGTGGCGTTGAGGATGTTGTGCGAGCCCGGTATGGCGATCCCCAGACGCACCTCGTGGTCCCCGTCCAGGACACGGGCCACGGTGCGGAAGCCGTCCACCTCGTGACCGAGCACCCGCACGTCGGCGGCGGAGCCCGTGCCGTAGGTGACCACGCGCACCCCGCTCGCGCAGGCGCGGCGGGCGAGCGCGGCGGACCCCGCGTCGTCCGCGCAGGCCACCAGCAGGCCGCCGGGACGGATGCTGCCGGCGAAGGCGAGGTAGGCGTCCTGCACGGCCTCGAAGGTGCCGTAGTGGTCGAGGTGGTCGGGCTGCACGTTGGTCACGATCGCGACCTCGGGGTGGTAAACGAGGAAGGAGCCGTCCGACTCGTCGGCCTCGATCACGAAGGCCTCTCCCCGGCCGGCGTGCGCGTTGGTGCCCAGCCCGGCCAGCTCGCCCCCGATGGCGAACGACGGGTCGGCGCCCGCGTCGAGCAGCAGGGCGGTGAGCATGGACGTCGTCGTGGTCTTGCCGTTGGCGCCGGCGACGGCCAGCACCCGACGGGCGTCGGCGGCGCTCGCCAGCGCCTGGGACCGGTGCAGCACCCGCTTGCCCAGCGCGCGCGCCCGGGCCAGCTCGGGATCGGTCTCGCGGGTGGCCGACGAGACCACGACGGTGTCGACCTGATCCACCGACTCCGGACGGGCGCCGACGTGCACGTCCGCACCGGCCTCGCGCAGGGCATCCAGGATGGGCAGGTCCTTGGGGTCGGAACCGCTGACGACGACGTCCCGGCCGAGCAGCACCCGGGCCACGGCCGACATGCCCGCGCCGCCCACGTTGGTGACGTGGACCCGCCCCAGCTCGGAGAGCGGGACGACGGGGGCCCTGAAGTCGAACCGGTCCTGGTGGACGCTCATCGACTCACCGACCCTCTCTGGACGTGGCGGCGAGGGCCTCCTCGACCAGGTCCGCGAGCCGGCGGTCGCCGTCGCGGGTCCCGACGTGGGAGGCGGCGGCCGCCATACGGTCCAGTCGCTCGCGGTCCCGGACCAGGGGCACCAGGACGCTGTCGACCCAGCCGGGGAGCAGCTCGGCGTCGTCCACGACCAGGCCGCCGCCGGCGGCCACGACCTCGGCGACGTTGAACCGTTGCTCGCCGTTGCCGATGGGCAGGGGGACGTAGACCGCGGCCAGGCCCACGGCAGTCAGCTCGCAGACCATCCCCGCCCCGGCCCGGGAGACGACCAGGTCGGCGGCGGCGAAGGCCAGGTCCATGCGGTCGGAGTACTCGCGGACGACGTAGGGCGCACCGTCCCCGACAAGCACGGGCTCGAAGGCCTTGCCGACGCCGGTGACGTGCAGGACCTGGATCCCCGCGTCGGACAGCTCGCGCACCCGCGCGGCGAAGGTGTCGTTGAGGCGCTTGGCCCCGCTCGAGCCGCCCGTCACGAGCAGGACTGGGCCGCCGCCGACGTCGAGCCCGAAGTGCTCGAGGGCCTCGGCGCGCCGGGCGCCGCGGTCGAGGCCGGAGATCTCGGTGCGCAGCGGCATCCCGAGGTGGCGGGCACCCGCGAGCCGCGTGGCGGCGAAGGTCGTCGCGACGAAGCGGGTGAGGCGGGCGCCGAGGCGGTTGGCCAGACCGGGGCGGACGTTCTGCTCGTGGACGACGATGGGCAGACCCCGGCGGCGGGCCGCGAGGTAGGCGGGGGTGGACACGTAGCCCCCGAACCCGACGACCACGTCCGCGTCGACCTCGTCGAGGATCGACCCGGCGGCGTCGACCGCCCCCTTGAGGGACTGCGGCAGCCGCAGGAGCGCTGCCGATGGCCTGCGGGGGAAGGCGACCTTGGGAATGGTGCGCAGCGGGTAGCCGCGCTGGGGGACGAGTCGCGTCTCGAGCCCGGTCGCCGTCCCGAGGACGGTGATGCGGACGTCGGGGTCGCGTCTTTGGAGCTCGTCGGCGAGGGCGAGCAGCGGCGAGACGTGCCCTGCCGTGCCGCCGCCGGCGAGGACGACGGACGTCGCACGGTGACGGGGCGAGGGGGTCGAGGTCATCGGTCGATCCTAGGTCGTGCGTCGCGGGCGGGCCGGGACCGGCGCAGGCTGCGGGCCTCGCGGGCGCCGGGCTCCTCGCGCGCGAAGGCCATGAGCATGCCCAGCGCCGTGAGGGTGGAGATCAGGGCGGTGCCGCCGCCGGAGATGAGCGGCAGGGGGACGCCGATGACGGGCAGGAGCCCGGTGACGGCGCCGATGTTGATGCTGGCCTGCACCACCAACCAGGTCAGGACGCCGGCCGAGGCGATCCGGACGAAGAAGTCCGACGACCGGAAGACCAGGCGGTAGCAGGCATAGGCCAGCAGGGCGAGCAGCAGCAGGACCGTGAGGGTGCCGGGCAGCCCGAGCTCCTCGCCGATGATGGCGAAGATGAAGTCGTTGCGGGACTCCGACAGCCACCCCCACTTCTCGGCGCTCTCCCCCAGCCCCTTGCCCCACCAGCCCCCCTCGGCGAGGGCGTACTTGCCGTTGACGACCTGGCGGCACAGGTCGAAGTTGGTGGCGCACCCGTCGCCGATCCAGGCGTCGATGCGGCCGAGCCGGTTGCGGCTGGTGAACGTCATGACGGTGACGGCGGCCACCCCCAGCAGCCCCGCGATGCCGAAGAACCGGGCCGACACGCCCGCGGCGAAGAGCATGCCCGCCACGATGGCGAGCAGCACCAGGCCGGTGCCCAGGTCGTTGCCGGCGAGCTGCAGGCCGAGGAGCAGGACGGCGACCGGGCCGAGCGGGATGACCGCGTGCCAGAAGTCCGCGAGGCGGTCCTTCTTGCGGTCGAGGATCGCGGCGCCGAAGACGACGATGGCGATCTTGGCGAACTCCGAGGGCTGCAGCTGCACCCCGGCCACCTGGATCCAGTTGCGGTTGCCCTGGAACTCCTGGCCCAGACCGGGGACGAAGATCAGCCCCTGCAGGGTGATGGACAGCAGGATCCCCGGCCAGGCCAGCCGCTTCCACAGCCGGACCGGCAGGCGCGAGGCGATGACGCACAGGACCAGGCCGATGCCCGCGAAGAGGAGCTGGCGCAGGAACAGGTCGTAGCTGCGGATGCTCGAGGCCGAGAGGTACATGACCAGACCGACGATGGTCAGCGCCGCGGTCACCGACGCCAGCAGGTGGTAGGTCGTCAGCGGGGTGTCGATGCTGTCGAGGAAGTCCACCACCCGGTCGGGCAGCGTCTCACGCCCCGTGCGTCGCGCGCGGGACGCACCCGTCGGCGAGGCTCCGGGGCGGGTCGTCATACAGTGCTCCCTCCGAGCCGGCGCACCGCCTCGGCGAAGGCGTCGCCGCGGGCTCCGTAGTTGGTGAACATGTCCATCGAGGCCGCAGCCGGAGCGAGGAGCACCACGTCCCCCGGCTGGGCGAGGGTGGTGGCCTCGCGGACGACGCGCGCCATGGCACCAGTGTCGGTGCTGTCCACGTCGACCACGGGCACATCGGGTGCGTGTCGAGCCAGGGCCTGCGCGATGCGGGCGCGGTCACGGCCCATGAGCACGACGCCCACCAGCCGGTCCGCGCGCGACCGGACCAGCTCCTCGACGTCGGCCCCCTTGAGCAGCCCGCCCGCGATCCACACGACGCGTCCGAAGGCGGCCAGCGAGGCCGACGCGGCGTGCGGGTTGGTGGCCTTGGAGTCGTCGACGTAGCGGACCCCGTCGACCGTGCCGACCTCGGCGATGCGGTGCGCCTCGGGACGGTAGGCCCGCAGCCCGTCGCGCACGGCCATCGGGCCCACGCCGAAGGCCCGCGCGAGGGCCGCGGCGGCCAGCGCGTTGGCGACGTAGTGCGGCGCCACGTCCGGCGCGTCCCCCTGCAGGTCGGCGAGGGTGCCCAGCTCGGCGGCGCTGGAGTGGCGCTGCTCCACGAAGGCACGGTCCGCGAGGACGTCGTCCACCAGGCCGACCATGCCGGGGGCGGGGACCCCGATGGTGAAGCCGACGGCCCGGCACCCCTCGACGACGTCCGCCTCCATGACCAGCAGCTCGGTCTGCGGGTCCTGCACGTTGTAGACGCACGCCACCTGAGTCTTGTCGTAGACGCTGCCCTTGGCGCGAAGGTAGTCGTCGTAGGAGCCGTGCCAGTCGAGGTGGTCCGGGGCGACGTTGAGGCACGCGGACGCGAGCGGCGACAGTGACCTCTGCCAGTGCAGCTGGAAGGAGCTGAGCTCGACCGCGATCACGTCGTACGGCGTCGGGTCGAGCATCACCTCCATGATGGGCGTCCCGACGTTGCCGGCGGCGACCGCCCGGGCCCCCGAGTGCCGCAGGATCGACTCGAGCATCGTGACCGTCGTGGTCTTGCCGTTGGTGCCGGTGACCACGAGCCAGGGCGCCGCGCCCTCGCGGGGGCGCATGCGCCAGGCCAGCTCGACCTCGCCCCACACGGGGATGCCGGCCTCCGCAGCGCGCGCGAGGAGGGGGTTGTGGGGCGGCACGCCCGGCGAGGTCACGACCAGCTCGGTGCCCTCGGGGATCTCGTCGGTCGCCTGGTCCCCCAGGCGGATGTCGACCCCGAGGATGTCGAGGATGCGCGCGTGCTCCTCGATCTGCGGGGTCACGTCCGGGCTGTATGCCGTCACCACCGCGAGGCGCTCGCGCAGCGCGTCGGCCGCGGCGAAGCCGGAGCGGCCGAGGCCGACGACCAGGACGCGCAGCCCTGCCCAGTCGGCGTCCTTGTGGGTGAGGCCCGGCCGCGGCTCGTAGCTCGCGTCGGCGACGCCCTCGTGCCCCTCGTCGTTACCCTGCACGTCCGTCACGCTCCCACGACCCACTCTGCGTAGAACAACCCGATGCCGAGCGCGACGAAGAGCCCGGCGATGATCCAGAACCTGATGACGACGGTGATCTCGGCCCAGCCGAGCAGCTCGAAGTGGTGGTGCAGCGGCGCCATGCGGAACACCCGCTTGCGGGTGGTCTTGAACGAGCCGACCTGGATGATGACCGACAGCGCCTCGAGGACGAACAGTCCTCCGAGGACCACCACGAGCAGCTCGGTGCGGGTGCAGATGGCCAGGCCCGCCAGGGCGCCACCGAGGGCGAGGGACCCGGTGTCGCCCATGAAGATCTTGGCGGGCGAGCCGTTCCACCACAAGAACCCGAAGCACGCGCCCATCAGGCAGGCCGCGACCACCGCGAGGTCGCGGGGGTCACGCACCTCGTAGCAGCCGGCGCTGGGGGTGATGGCGCAGCTCTGGTTGGTCTGCCAGGTGCCGATGATCACGTAGGCGGCGAAGACCATCGTGCTGGCCCCGGTCGCCAGCCCGTCGAGGCCGTCGGTGAGGTTCACCCCGTTGCTGGTGCCCGCGATCATGAGGTTGGCCCACAGGACGAACAGCAGGACACCCACCCAGGGCAGGGTCGAGCTCACGTCGAGGTCGAGGTTCGTATCCCGCACCGACGAGATGACCGTCGAGGCGGGGGTGAGACCTCGGGAGTTCGGGAACTGCAGCACGAGCCAGGAGAAGACCAGCCCGACGATGCCCTGCCCGGCGAGCTTCTGCCAGGATCGCAGGCCGAGGCTGCGCTGCTTGGAGATCTTGATGTAGTCGTCGAGGAAGCCGACCAGGCCCAGGCCCGCCATGAGGAACATCACGAGCAGGCCCGACGCCGACGGGGGCCACCAGGTGAGCAGGTGAGCGAGGGCGTAGGCACCGAGGGAGGCGAGGATGATGACGGCACCGCCCATGGTCGGGGTGCCGCGCTTGGTGTGGTGGCTCGTCGGTCCGTCGTCCCGGACGAACTGGCCGTAGTGCTTGCGCACCAAGAAGTTGATGTAGGCGGGCGTGCCCAGCAGGGCGATCAGCAGCGAGACACCGGCGGCGATCAGGACGGCCTTCACGAGCTGGTCTCCTCGGTGGTCGAGATCTCATCCTGCACGTGCGGTGCACGCTCCTTCAGGTCGGTGCCGGCTCGGTGCTCCCGGAGCGCCGCGGCCAGCTCCTCCCGGTCGTCGAAGGGGTGGGTCTGGCCGGCGATCTCCTGGCCCTGCTCGTGGCCCTTGCCGAGCACCACCACGGTGTCCTCGGCGCCGGGAGCGGCCGCCGCCGCAGCACGGATGGCCGCGGCGCGACCCGGCACGACCTGCACCCGGACCTGCAGGTCCTCGGGGACCCCGCCGGCGACCGCCGCGCGGATGTCCGCCGGGTCCTCCGAGCGGGGGTTGTCGTCCGTCACCACCACGAGGTCGGCGGTCGCGGCAGCGGCGGCGCCCATGTGGGGTCGCTTGCCCGGGTCGCGGTCACCGCCCGCCCCGAGCACGACGACGAGCCGTCCTCGGGTCTGGGGACGCAACGCACGCAGTGCGGCCCCCACGGCCTCGGGGGTGTGGGCGAAGTCGACCACGGCGAGGGGCTGGTCGGGCAGCCCGGTCTCGACCCGCTCCATCCGGCCGGGCACGTGGGGGTCCTCGCAGACCGCGCGCGCGGCCCGGGCGAGCTCCTCGCCACCGAGGTGCAGCAGGATGGCGGCCACGGCGGTGTTGACCTGGTTGAAGTCGCCGGGCAGGGGGCAGACAAGCTCCAGGCTGGTCTCGTCCCCGTCGGTGAGCACGAACGCCCGGCCACCGAGGTCGCGCACCTGCCAGTCGGCCTCCGCGCCGGTCGCCGACACCGTGACGACCGGGATCGTCGCCTGCTCGGCCAGCCTCCTGCCCCACGGGTCGTCCACGACCACGACGCCACGTCGCGCGCGCTGCGGGGTGAACAGCGAGGCCTTGGCGGCGAAGTAGTCCTCCATCGTCCCGTGGAAGTCCAGGTGGTCCTGGGACAGGTTGGTGAAGGCCGCGACGTCGTAGACGACGCCGTCGACCCGATGCATCACGAGGGCGTGGCTGGAGACCTCCATCGTGCAGCGCTGCACACCCCGCTCGGCCATGACGGCGAGCAGCGCCTGCAGGTCGCTGGCCTCGGGCGTCGTGCGGGTGCTGCGCAGTCGCTCGTCGCCGACGCGGGTCTCGACCGTGCCGACCAGACCGGTGCGCAGGCCGAGGGAGCGCAGCCCGCCGTCGACCAGGTAGGCCGTGGTGGTCTTGCCGTTGGTGCCCGTGATGCCGTAGACCGCGATCTGCGTCCCGTCCGGCCGGGCGTAGACCTCGGCGGCGGCGCGGCCCAGAGCCGCCCGGGCGTCTGCTGCGACCAGCAGCGGCAGGTCGGCGGCGGCGGGTCCCAGCTCCTCCCCCACGACGGCCGCGCCGGCCTCATCGGTGAGCACCGCCACCGCCCCGGAGTCCAGGGCCTGCGCCAGGAACCTGGCGCCGTGCACGTTGGCTCCCGGCAGGGCGGCATACAGGTCACCGTCGCGGACCGACCGCGAGTCGAGGGTGACGCCGAGGATCGCCGGGTCGGCGCAGGGTGCGCCGGAGACGGTGCGCAGGACGACTCCGTCGAGCCGGCGCGCGAGATCGGTCGCGGCGAGGGCTCGCACGTGCGAGGGGCGGGGGAAGGGGGTTGCCACGAGCACCGAACCTATCGCGTCCCAGTGCTGGAGCGGGCCCGCGAGGGGTTCGCGGTGGTCGACGACGAGGTCTTGTCCTCGTGCAGCCGGAAGCCGCCCCAGGTCGCGGGCAGGTGCGGCGCGGGGCTGCCGCTCGGCGGGACCTGGTACTTCTCCAGCGCGGACTTCATCACCTCGGTGAAGACCGGCCCGCAGGTCTGGCCGCCGTAGTGGCCCCTGATGGGACGTTGGAGGGTGCAGGCCACCACGAACCTCGGCTCGTCCGCCGGCGCGAACCCGATGAACGAGGCCGTGTGACCGACGTAGCCGCCCGCCTGCTCGTCGTAGCGGTCGGCGGTCCCTGTCTTGCCGGCGACCCGGTAGCCCGGGATGGAGGCATAGGCGCCGGCGGTGCCCTCGTCGGAGACGACCGACTCCATCATCTCCCCGAGCGTCTTGGCGACGGGCCCCGAGATGACCTGCTGCCGCTCCGGGGCCTTGGCCGGCGTGAAGGTGCCGTCCGGCTCGGTCTGGCCGTTGATCAGGGTCGGCGGGATGCGCACGCCGCCGTTGGCGATCGTCTGGAAGACGCTGGCCGACTGGACCGCGTTGAGGCTCATGCCCTGACCGAACATCACGGTGTAGCGCTGCGACCCCGTGGGGTTCTTGGGGACGATGCCCGCCTGCTCGCCGGGATAGCCGATCCCGGTGAGGTGGCCGAGCCCGAACCTGCCGAAGTAGTCCATCACCTTTGCCACCGGGAGCTTCTCGCCGGCGAGGATGGTGCCCATGTTGGACGAGGTCGCGAGGACGCCGCTGAGGGTGAGCTGCTGCACGCCGTGCTCAGAGGAGTCCTTGAAGACCCTGTCGGAGCGGGGGAGCTCGGACGGCACCGTGACGGGGGTGTCCGCCGTGGCGACGCCCTCCTGCAGCACGGCCGCCATGGTCATGACCTTGGCGGTCGACCCCGGCTCGAAGTTCTCCTGGAAGGCCTTGTTGGAGACGGTGCCCCCACGGTTGAGGCTGCTGAGGTCGGCCGGGTCGAAGGTCGGGTAGCTGGCGACGGCCAGCAGCTTGCCGGTGCGGACGTCCTGCACCACGACGTAGCCGTTGAGCGCCTCGCGCTGCGTGACGGCGCGCGCGAGGGCGTTCTGCGCCACGAACTGCAGGTCGGCGTCGATGGTGGTCTGCACGTTGCGGCCCGGGACGGCCGGCGTGTGGGACTCGGTGCCGGTCGGGATCTTGAGCCCGCTCGGGGTGGTCTCGTAGCGCTGCTCGCCCGGCTTGCCGGCGAGCACGGAGTTCATGAGCTGCTCGACGCCGCCGACGGGCGCCCCGGCGTTGGTCATGGCGCCGACCAGCGAGGCGGCCCCTGTGCCGGCGGGATAGACGCGCTTGGTCGTCAGCTCGGCGGTGAGGCCGCCGATGCCGAGCTTCTTGATCTGCCGCCAGGCGACCGGCGTCATGTCGGTGGCCACGGGGTACCACCGACGCTCGCCGGTCAGCCGCGCCTGCACGTCGGCGACGGGCAGGCCGAGCAGCGGGGCGATGTCGGCGGCCGCGCCCTGCGCGCCCACCTTGGTGCGTGGCCCCTTGGGGGTGAGGCGCTTCTGGTACTCCTTGACGGCCTGCTGGTCGACGATCAGGGTGTAGCGCTCGATCGACTCGGCGAGGACGGTGCCGTTGCTGTCGGTGATCTGCCCTCGCGCGGCGGGGAGGGTGCGCTTGGCACTGCGCTGCTCGAGCGCCTTGGCGGACATCGCCGCCGCGTCGAACCCCTGGAGTCGCACGAGCTGGGCGGCGAAGACCGTCAGCACGAGCAGGGAGACGATGAACATCGAGCGGACCCGACGCCGGGGGTGCATCCGCGCCCGGGACCCCGTGACCGGCTGTCCCTGACGGGTGGGTCGCGTCGCGGTCACGCGCTCACCTCGATCCTTCGTGCGCCCGGGGCGCGTCGGTTGTCCGTGGGTCTGGTCGTGCTTCTGGCGGTGCCCACCGCCTCCATCATCGACCGTGAGTCGCCGATCGGCCGGTTGCGACGCGGCTCAGCGGGTCGCGGCCGGGGCGGCGAGAGCGGCGAGCCCGCCCACCAGACCGTTGCCGAGCCCGAGGCCGGAGACGGCGGACGCGGCGGCCAGGGTGGAGTCGTCGGGTCGGGCCTGGGGGGCGACCGCCTGGCTGCCGGTCATCACCGTGAAGTCGCCCGTCCGGGTCGCGGGCCTCGCCAGGCCGGAGACCTTGCCGGTGGCCGGGTCGAGGAAGGCCGGGGAGTCTGCCGGGCCCATGCCCAGCTCCTGGGCCTTGGTCGCGAGGTGGTTGGGCGACGACACCGCGTTGATGTCCTGGCGCAGCGCCGCCGACTGGTCCCGCAGCGTCGCGGACCGGTCCTGCAGGTCGTTGAGGGCGTAGGAGCCCTGCGACAGCGTGATGTTGAGCAGCAGCGCGGCGAGCAGGCCCAGCGTCAGGAGCACGGCACCGAGGACCACGAAGGGGACCTGGGAGGCTCGGCGGCCAGCCATGCGCACGACCTCCAGGTGGGGACGCTGCCCGACGGCACGATCGTAGGTGCGGGTCGGCCCTGGGCGCGGGCTGACGGTCTGCAGCAGGCTCATGAACGGTGTCCCTTCCGGTGGGCTGGCCGGGTGGTGCGGTGCGGGCGGGCGGTCGGCGTGGTGGGCGGGGACGTGCGGACGCGCTCGGCGGCCCGGAGCCGGGCCGAGGCGGCGCGGGGGTTGGCGGCCGTCTCCTCGGCGTCGGGCTCCTCACCACCGCGGGTGAGCAGTCGCAGGTAGGGGGCATGCTCGGGCAGCTCGACCGGCAGGTCGGGTGGCGAGGTGCTGCGCGCACCCGCGGCGAGGACCTGCTTGGTGAGCCGGTCCTCGAGGGAGTGGTAGGACAGGACGGCCAGGCGACCCCCCACGGCGAGCGCGTCGACGGCTGCGGGCAGGGCCGCCTCCAGCGAGGCGAGCTCGCCGTTGACCTCGATGCGCAGGGCCTGGAAGGTGCGCTTGCCCGGGTGGCCGCTCTGCCGCTGGGAGGCGGCCGGGATGGTGCGGCGCAGCAGCTCGACCAGGCGTCCCGACGAGCTGAACGGCTCGATCTCGCGCTCACGGACCACGGCCGAGGCGATCTGCTTGGCGAACCGCTCCTCGCCGTAGGTCCGCAGGACGCGAGCGAGGTCGCCGTGGGCGTAGGTGTTGAGGACGTCGGCGGCTGTGCGGCCGGTCGACTGGTCCATGCGCATGTCGAGAGGTGCGTCGACGCGGTAGGCGAAGCCGCGGTCCTCCTCGTCGAGCTGCAGGGAGGACACCCCGAGGTCGAGCAGGACGCCCTGGACGCCGTCGACGCCGAGGTCGGCCAGCACCTCGCCGATCTCGTCGTAGCGGGCGTGCACCAGGTCGACCCGGTCCCCGAAGGCGGCGAGCCGCTCCCCCGCCAGCCGCAGGGCCTCGGTGTCCCGGTCGATGCCGACCAGACGAGCGCGGGGGCAGCCTGTGAGCACCGCCTCGGCGTGCCCGCCCATGCCGAGCGTCCCGTCGACGTACACCGGCCGGGCGCCGTCGACGTCCTCGGCGAGGGCCGGGGAGAGCAGGCCCACGATGCGGTCGCGCAGGACCGGGACGTGACGGCCCGCGGCACCCGTGCGCGCGTCGTCCTGCTGCACGTCGGCCCCTCTCTGTGCGTGACTGCGTCGTGCTGGTGGGTGGGTCGTGGTGGTGGGTGGGTCGTGGTGGCGGGTGGTGAGTGGTAGTGGGCCCTCGGACGAGGGGCCCTGGCGTCCGGTCCCCAACCGCTCCGCTCGAGGTGTCCCGAGACCGGGGAAGGTGCCGCGGGGCACGAGGAGCGGGTGGAGGCCGGGCGCCAGGGATCACAGCAGTCCAGGGACCACCTCCTCGGCCTGGTCGGAAAAGGCCTGCTCGGTGGAGGACAGGTAGCGCTCCCACGCCTCGGTGTCCCAGACCTCGACGCGCTCGCCCGCACCGATGACGGTGCAGTCGCGGCTCAGCCCGGCGTACTGCCGCAGGGCCGCCGGGATCGTGATGCGGCCCTGCTTGTCGGGGACCTCGTCCGAGGCCCCCGACAGGAAGACGCGCAGGTAGTCCCGCACGGCCTTGCTGGTCATCGGCGCGGCGCGCAGCTGCTGGGACACGCGGACGAACTCGTCCATGGGGAACACGTAGAGGCACCGCTCCTGGCCGCGGGTCACGACCAACCCCTCGGCCATGCGCTCGCGGAACCTGGCGGGGAGGAAGAGCCGGCCCTTGTCGTCCAGGCGCGGGTTGTGGGTGCCGAGAAACATCGTGGCCCCTCCCCCGTGGCTCGCCGCGTGCTCTGATGTCCCCCACTTTACTCCACCACTCACCACGGTCAATCGTGGATCGCGCGGTTTGCCGTTATTTTTTCGTCATACATGCTGGTCAGAGGACGTGGTAGGAAGTGGAGGGCGGCGGGAGCCCCGGGGCCGCCACAGGCGGCCCAAGCGGCACAAAGCGCCCTACTCCCGTCCCTTCACCCCCCGCGGCACCCGTCGGTGGACCAGGGGTGGTGGGAAGTGGGGAACGAGCGGTCCGCCTTGGCAGCGGGCGCGATGTCCATAGAGTTGCCCTGACGTCCCGGTGGACCCGGCACCGGACCGCACAGACGGGGGCACCGTGATCCATCGCACCGAGACGCACCGCGCGAGAACGTCGACGGAGGTCGCCGAGACCGCCGAGGCCGTATGCCGCGCCGTCGCCACCGTCATCGCGGGCAAGGACGAGCAGGTCCGCACCGCCGTCACCGTCCTGCTGGCCGGGGGCCACCTCCTGCTCGAGGACGTGCCGGGCGTGGGCAAGACGATGCTCGCCAAGGCGCTGGCGGGCGCCATCGATGCCACGGTGCGTCGCGTGCAGTTCACCCCCGACCTGCTGCCGAGCGACATCACCGGCATCTCGGTCTTCAACCAGGAGAACCGCACCTTCGAGTTCCGGCCGGGGGCCGTGTTCACCAACCTCGTCATCGGCGACGAGATCAATCGCGCGTCCCCCAAGACGCAGTCCGCCCTGCTGGAGGCCATGGAGGAGGGGCAGGTCACGACGGACGGGGTGAGCCGCCCCCTCCCGCGGCCGTTCATGGTGCTGGCGACCCAGAACCCGCTCGAGATGGAGGGCACCTACCCCCTGCCCGAGGCCCAGCGCGACCGCTTCATGGCCCGACTGTCCATGGGCTACCCCACGGCCGACGCCGAGACCGCCATGCTGGCCGCGCACGGTGAGCACCGTCCGCTGCGGGACCTGTCCCCCGTGACCGACGCCACCACGGTCGAGCAGCTCGTGGAGTCCGTGCGGCACCTGCACGCGGGCGAGGCGGTCCAGCGCTACGTCGTCGAGCTCGTCCGCGCCACCCGCACCTCCTCGGGCCTGCGTCTCGGCGCCAGCCCGCGGGCCGGGCTCCACCTGCTGCGCGCGGCCCGGGCCCGCGCCGCGATGTCCGGGCGCGACCACGTGCTGCCCGACGACGTGCAGCAGCTGGCCGTCCCCGTCCTGGCCCACCGCGTCCTGCCCGCCGGGGGCGCGGGCGGCCTGGGCGGCGCCCACGGTGCTGCGGTGGACGTCATCGAGACCCTGCTCGCGCAGGTGCCCGTGGTCGGCGTCACCGGTCGCCGACCCGGCTCGCGCTGAGCCCACCGCCGGCTCATGCCCCGACACGATGCCGCCCTCACGACCCGAGGCCAGTCCTTCCTGGCCTCGGGGGTGGTGCTGCTCGGCGCCGGTGCCGCCCTCGGGCTGGGCGACCTGCTGCGCATCGGGACGGTCCTGGTCATCCTCGCCGTCGGTGCCTGGGCGCTGTCGCGCCGTCCTGCGAGCTGGCTGCACGTCGAGCGCGAGGTCGAGCCCGGCCGGCTCGCGGTCGACGAGCTCGGCACCGTCACCCTGACCCTGCGCAACACGGGACGCCGACGCTCCCCTCTCGTCCTCGCGCAGGAGCACGTGTCCTACCCGCTGGGTGACCGGCCACGGTTCGTCGTGCCCTCCCTGCGCCCTGGTGCGCACCAGGTCGTGCACTACCCGATCGGCTCGGTCGTGCGGGGTGAGCACGTGCTCGGCCCCCTCTCGGTCCGGGTGCGCGACGGGTTCGGGCTGACCAGCCGGCTGACCCGGCTGACCGGGTCCCGCACCGTGCTGGTGGTCCCCCAGGTGCTCCCCCTGGAGGCGTCGGCGCTCCCGGGGTCGGGACCCGGCCAGGACGACGACGTCGCCGACACCGTCGCCCTGCACGGAGAGGACGACGTCACCATCCGCCAGTACCGCCAGGGCGACGAGCTGCGCCGCATCCACTGGCCCGCCAGCGCCCACACCGGGTCGCTCATGGTGCGCCAGGAGGAGCAACCGTCCCGGCGCCGGGCCGCCGTGCTCCTCGACCGCCGGGTCACGGCGCACGCGGGCGACGGGCCGCACAGCTCCTTCGAGTGGGCCGTCACGACGGCCGCCTCCGTCGTGGGCCACCTGCAGGACCACGGCTACGACGTCGACCTGGTGACCGACCCGGTCAGCGGGCACGAGCGCCCCGCGACCCTCGACGAGGCGCTGACCACCCTCGCCCGCGTCGTCCCGGTCGAGCAGGACGGGCTCGCCGGTGCGGCCGACGTCCTGGCCCGCGGCACGGCGGGCCTCGTTGTGGCCGTCGTCGGGCCCGGCAGCCGGGCCGACCTCGAGGCCCTCACGGCGAGCCACCGCACCGGCACGACCTCGCTGGCCGTCGTGGTGGACAGCCCGACCTTCGGTCGAGCTGCCGACGGTCGAGCTGCCGAGGCCCCACCGGAGGGCCTGCGCCCCGCCTCCCGTCCGGACGACGCCCCGCACGCCGGGCCGCGCCCCGGGCGTCTGTCGGCAGCCGCGAGCGTCGAGCTGCTGCGGCGCTACGGCTGGCGCGCCGTGGTCGCCGGCCACGGCACCACCCCCGCCCAGGCCTGGCGAGAGATCGCGTCCACCCGCAGGAGCGTCCGATGACGCGGGCCCACCTGCGCGAGACCGCCCTGTCCTCGCTGGCCGTGGTGGTCGCAGCCTGGCCCATCGGCACGCTCCTGCGTGACTCCAGCTGGACCGGCCCCATGCTGCTCGTCGTGGGCCTGGTCGCGCTCGTCGGCGCCGGCCTGCGCTCGATGCGCGCGCCGGCGTGGGGCGTGGTCCTGGCACAGCTGCTCGCCGTGAGCCTCGCCGTGTGCCTGCTCCACGACCTCGGCAGCGGCCCTGGCGGACTGCCGTGGACGGACGTGGGGTCCCGGCTCGTCGACCGCCTCGAGGAGGCGGGACGCACCATCCGCTCCTACGCCGCCCCGGCCCCGGCCACCCGGGGCCTGGTCACGCTGATCTCGCTGCTGACGGGACTGGTCGCCATCCTCGTGGACCACCTCGTCGTCGCGCGGCGCGCCGCGACCGTGGCGGGGTTCCCGCTCCTGGTCGTCTACCTCGTCTCCGTCGTCAACACCCCCGTGGCTCTGCCGGCGGTGTACTTCCTCCCCCTGGCGCTCCTGTGGCTGCTCCTGCTCGTCGAGCAGCACGGCTCGCAGCTGCGCCGGTGGGCCACGCTCGCCGCAGCCCCGTCGCGCAGCTCCGACGTGGACGACGCCGCCACCGTCGTCAGCAGGTTCTCCGGGCGGTCCCGGGCCGTGGCGGTGGCCGTCGTCCTCGCGGCCGTCGGCATACAGGCCCTGCTGCCCGACCTCCCGACCCGGTTCCTCAGCGAGGGGCTCGGTCGTCAGGAGCAGGCGGGTCGAGGCACCCTCAGCTTCACCTCGGACGTGGACATCACGCGCAGCCTGGGCTCCCGCGACCCTCGCCCGGTGCTCACCCTCCGCACCAGCGACGGGAGCGAGCCGCCGCCGCTCGCGGTCACGATGGCCAAGCAGTATGTCGACGGCCACTGGCGCATGATCCCCACACCGCCCCCCGCGGACCAGGCCCAGCCTGCTCCCGGCCGCACCCTGGGCCTGCCGGACGGCATCGCGCCCGATCTGCCGCATCGCTCGGTCACGGCGCGCGTCAGCGACAACACCGTGATGCGGCCACCACAGCTGGCGGCACCCGTCCCGGCGCTGTCCGTGGGAGCGGACGTGCCGTGGCGCCGGGATGCGACGACCGGCCTCGTCTCCGTCGGCCGCGCGGCCGAGGACTACTCCGTGTCCTATGCCGTGCCCACGCTCACCCCCGCGCAGCTGGGCGGCGGGACCAGGGGGTCTGCCTCGCAGCAGCCGTACGCCACCTCGGCCTACGACGACACCGACTACCTCGACGTCGACCCCGCCTCCCGCGAGCTCGTCGACCGCACGGCGCAGGAGGTCCTGTCGTTGGCCGAGGTCGAGCGCTACGGCACGCCGGACGGCGCCTACGCCAAGGCCATGGCCATCCAGCAGTACCTCCGATCCCCGTCCTTCGTCTACAGCCTCACCCTCGCCCCCCTCACCGAGGACGAGCGTCGCCGCGGCGTCGAGCCCGACGCGGTGAGCCACTTCCTCCGGACGCGCCGGGGATACTGCACCCAGTTCTCGACGGCCATGGTCATGATGGCGCGCTCGCAGGGGATCCCCGCACGTGTCGTGTTCGGCTTCCTGCCGGGCTCTCTGCAGCCTGACGGGACCCGCGTTGTGCGGGCCGCCGACGCTCACGCCTGGCCCGAGCTGTTCATCGACGGGGTGGGGTGGACCCGCTTCGAGCCCACGCCGGGCGGCCGTGCGGGTCTGCCCCCGGCCTGGGCGACCCCTCCGACCGCTCCCACCGCGTCGACGTCCACCGCCGCCCCGACGACCACCTCCACCGCCCGGCCGCGACCCACCGAGACGGATACCACCCCCGCCGCGGAGGCCGAGCCCGGTGCGCTGGACCGGCTGCGGGGCTGGTTCACCCCCGCACGCACCCTCACGCTCGGGCTGCTGCTGGTCGCGGCCATCGCCCTGGCGGTCGCTCCGCTGCGCGCCGCCCGGGCGCGCCGGCGGAGGCTGGCGCGGGCGGGCACCCCCGCAGCAGCCGTGGAGGCGCACTGGACGAGCCTGGCGGAGCAGCTGCACGACCTCGGGCTGGGCCCGCCCACCGGGCTCACACCCCGGGCGCTCGCCGGCCACTACGACCGCTACGCGCTGCTGCCGGACGACGGGAAGCGCGCCCTCACCCGCGTGCTGTCGGCGGTCGAGCGCGCCCGTTATGCCCCGCCCGGGGCGTCGGCGTCACCTCGCCAGGTGGCGGCGGACGTCCAGGTGGTGCGGCGCACCTTTGCCCGCACGCGGTCCTGGCCACAACGGCTGCGGGCGGTCCTGCTGCCCACCGCGGGTCGGGGTCGAGCAGACTGACGACGCGGGGATGACGAGGCAGGCAGGACTCAGCGAGGCCGGCACCCGACGGGGTGCCGGCCTCGGCCGTCTGGTCGCGGGAGCCGTCAGTCGAGGTAGTCCCGCAGCACCTGGCTGCGGCTGGGGTGCCGCAGCTTGGACATGGTCTTGGACTCGATCTGCCGGATCCGCTCTCGCGTGACGCCGTAGACCTTGCCGATCTCGTCCAGGGTCTTGGGCTGGCCATCGGTGAGGCCGAACCGCATCGACACCACGCCCGCCTCGCGCTCGGACAGGGTGTCGAGCACCGAGTGGAGCTGCTCCTGCAGCAGGGTGAAGCTCACGGCGTCGGCCGGCACCACGGCCTCGGAGTCCTCGATGAGGTCGCCGAACTCGCTGTCGCCGTCCTCACCGAGGGGGGTGTGCAGCGAGATGGGCTCGCGTCCGTACTTCTGGACCTCGACGACCTTCTCGGGGGTCATGTCGAGCTCCTTGGCGAGCTCCTCCGGGGTGGGCTCGCGCCCGAGGTCCTGCAGCATCTGCCGCTGCACGCGAGCCAGCTTGTTGATGACCTCGACCATGTGCACGGGGATGCGGATGGTGCGCGCCTGGTCGGCCATGGCCCGCGTGATGGCCTGACGGATCCACCACGTCGCGTAGGTCGAGAACTTGTAGCCCTTGGTGTAGTCGAACTTCTCGACCGCGCGGATCAGACCGAGGTTGCCCTCCTGGATCAGGTCCAGGAACAGCATGCCGCGGCCGGTGTAGCGCTTGGCGAGCGAGACCACGAGGCGCAGGTTGGCCTCGAGCAGGTGGTTCTTGGCCCGCTTGCCGTCCTGCGCGACCCACCACAGCTCGCGCTTGAGCTTCATGTCGATCTTGTCGCCGGAGTTGAGCCGCTCCTCGGCGAACAGGCCGGCCTCGATGCGCTTGGCGAGCTCGACCTCCTGCTCGGCGTTGAGGAGCGCGACCTTGCCGATCTGCTTGAGGTAGTCCTTGACCGGGTCGGCGGTGGCCCCCGCCGTCACGACCTGCTGCGGCGGAGCGTCGTCCTCGTCGTCCTCGCGGTAGACGAAGCCGCCGTCGGTCTCCTCCTCGTCGTCCTTCTTGACCCCCTTGGACCGGGCCGCGCCCGCGTCGCCCTGGGGCGCCTTGGGGTCGACGACGCTCTCGTCGTCGTCCGCGTCCTCGGTGCTCGCGGCGTCGTCCTCAACCACGACGTCCTCGACGTCGTCCAACGTGGCCGGGCCGTCGTCCGACACGTCCACGTCACCGGTGGGCTCCTCGGGCTCCGTCGCCTCGGGATCCGTGCCCGCGGCGACCTTGCCCGCCGCCTTGGCGGCCGCGCCCTTGGCGGCCGCAGCGGTCTTGGCGGTGGACTTCTTGGCCGGCGCGGCGGCGTCAGCGGCGGCACGCGTCGTGGCGGCCTTCTTGGCGGGGGCCTTCTTGGCAGGAGCCTTCTTGGCGGTGGCCTTGCGCGTGGAGCTCGAGCGACCACCGGCGGAGGCTGCGACGGCCCGCGCGTGGTCGGGGTCCAGGGTGACCGTGATGCCCGCAGCATCGATGGCCCGCAGGACGGCCTTCATCCGACGGGGCTCCAGGGCGACCTCGCTGAGGGCGGCCCCCAGCTGCTGGGAGTCGATCGAGCCGTGGGTGGCGCCGAGCTGGAGCAGCGCCTGCAGGGAGGGGTGCGCGAACTCCGGAGGAAGGGAGGCGGCATTGGGTACAGTGGTCACAACAACCTTTCGTCGCATGACGTGGGCGCGTGGAACCATCGATCGTCGCAGGACGAGACGCAGGAGCCACGGGACGGCGGGTGCGCTGTGGGCTGGTGCAGCCTGTCGTGGCAGGGTCTGCGGGGGGCTGACCATGGCCTCCGGTGCGCTTCCCCACCATTATAAGTCGACCGGAGTAGTCGGGGCGACGAAAGCACGGGGAAGGCGCACCCAGCCTGCCCCCCGGCGACACGGCCCGAGCAGTCGACCAGCGCGGCGAATTGGCGGCGCAGAGACTCAGCGACTGCGACTCAGCGACTCAGAGACTCAGCGACTCGGTGGCTTGACGGTCAGCACCGGGCAGGTGGCGTCGAGCAGGATCCGCTGCGCGCTCGACCCGAGGATGAGCTTGCCGACCGGCGAACGCCGCCGCAGTCCGATGACCAGGCAGCTGGCGTCGACCTCCTCGGCCACCCCGACCAGCTGCTCGGCGAGGTCCTTGCCGCCGGGGGCCCGGCGCTCCAGGCCCAGGCCCGCCGCGGACACCTCCGCCGTGACCTCCGCCACCACCGCCTCCATCGCCGCGCTGCTCTCGGCGTCCGGTGCGGCGCGACCCGTCTCGACGAGGACCAGGGGCACGGAACGGATGACGGCCTCCTGCGCGGCACGGGCCAGAGCGGCGCGACCCTCGGGCGTGGCGACCAGGCCGACGACGATGGTCATGACAGTCCTCCGAGCAGGTGGGGGCGAACGATGATCGCCCCGAACCTATCCCATCGGCTCGACGGCGCGCGCGCCCCGCCCCCGACCGTCGTGGTCGTCCCCGCGGCGACCGACCACCTCGGAGTACACCGCGAGGGACTCGACGGCGGGCAGGACGAGTCGCGCCATCGTCTGCCCGGGGTCCACGGCGAGTGCCCGTCGCAGCGCCGCGACGGCGATCATGTGGTCGCCCAGGGACCACGCGACGACCCCCGCGACGGTCAACGACCCCCCGGCGTGCTCCGGCGGGACGACGCGGCCGACCAGCAGCAGACGCTCGAGCAGCGCCTCACGCCGCCCACGGTCGGCCGACCCCCACCGCACGGGGCGGCCGAGGTGGCGTCGGCAGAGGTCCAGCAGCTCCTGAGGCAGCAGGGCCCCCGGGGCCAGGCCGGGCGAGCACCAGGCGAGGAGCGCGTCGCGGACCACCTTGTCCCGGGCCACCGCGACGGCGGAGACCAGGTCGCGGGCTGTCCAGTCGTCGCGCGTCGGCACCGACGGCAGGCCGCCGTCCACGCAGTGCTCCTCCCCCACTCCCAGCAGGCGGGCCCATGCCCGCAGCCCCTCCTCCACGTCCCCCGGGGCCGGCACCGTCCGGGCGGTCAGGGCGGTCAGGGCGGACCGGACGTCGCGACAACGGTCGTCCTCCGGTGCGGCCCGCACCCGGGCCAGCGCGGCCTCCCGGTCGGCGAAGGGCGCGGAGCCAGCGAGGACCAGGTCGGTGACGGCCTCGACCTGGCTCGGGTCGGGCAGCGGCTGCAGGCGGGTGGGCCGGCACCCGGCCTCGGGAGACAGCATCGACCACCAGCCCCCCGCGCCGATCACGACGGCGTCGACGACCTCCATCTGGGCACGCCTCGCCAGCTGCAGGACCTCGTCCATCAGGGCGCAGCCCCAGGCCGAGGCAGCGTCGTCGCGACCTCCGCTGCCGGGCAGGTACCCGGCGACCACGAGGTGGCGGCTGTGCCGCGCCATACGGCCGTGGACGGCGTCCCAGAGGACGGCGGCGGGGGTGCCGACCGGCGGCAGGTCGATCCGCGCGCACGGGCCCACGCGCAGGCTCCCGGTCGAGGAGGGGACGAGGCCGAGGACCACGAGGCTCTCGGTCGGGTGGAAGCCGAGCAGGTAGGGCAGGGTCGCCACCAGCTGGCTGCTGTCACGCACGTACGCGACGGGGGTGTCGGCGGGGGCGCTCGGGGACGGGACGGAGGTCTGGGGGAAGGACGTCATGCCCCGACCATGGACGCCACGAGGCGCGCCGACCAGGGGCGGTCGGCGCGCCTGTGGACAGGGACGCGGATTGACTCGTCGCGGACGGCGGCCTGTGGACGGAGGACCGTCAGCGCACGACGCGCCCGTCGACGGTGACCGTGGCGGGATCGCCCTGCCGAGACCCGCGGGGGCTGCCAGCCTGCTCCCAGCGCAGGAAGTCCTCGGTGGTGCTGATCAGCTGGGCCGCGGCCCAGGCCAGGACGAACGCGTCGTCCCCGACGCCGAGCAGGGCGAACAGTCCCTCGGGCACGAGGTCGACCGGGCTGATGACGTAGGCCACCGCCGCGGCCAGCGCCAGCAGCTGGGCACGCGTCGCGCCGGAGTACTCCCCCGACCTGACGGCGCCGACCAGCCGGGGAAGCGCCTGGAGCCGGGTCGAGAGGCTCGGGGAGCCGGGGCGCGCGGCCGTGCGCACGGCGCGGCCGAACGACCAGACGGACGCCCAGCGCGCGGTGGGGCGGGATGCTCGGGGGCTCACGGGACCTCCAGGTGCTTCGACGGCTCGAGCGTTTCGACAGCTCGAGTGCTGCGACTGCGTGGGCTGTGCGGACTGGACGGGGGTGGAGCACCACGTGGCGCTCCACCCCTCTCAACGAACCACCCGCGAGGGGGATTCCCCCGCGGTCAGGCCGCGGTGGCCGGGAACTGCTGCTGGGCGTCGGAGGCGATCTTGGCGAGGAGGTAGTAGTCCATGCCACCGCCCACGACGCCGCCCACGAGCGGCAGGCCCTTGCCGACGACCTTGGCGAAGCCCTTCTGCCCCAGGGTGGAGATGAGCCGGAAGCCCACGCCCTTGTTGATCATCATCACGGCGGAGGCCGGCAGGTGCTGGCTGGCGAGGCTGGATAGGCGCCCCGACGTGAGCACGCCCGCGCGGCGCAGCAGGTCGTCGTCGGCATCCGCACCCACGAGCGTCAGCAGGATCGCCGAGCGGACCTCGGGCCGGGTGATGTCGTAGCCGCGCACCCGCGCGATCGAGGCGACCATGCGCGTGGCGGTGAGGTAGAACTCCACGACGTTGGCCGGGAGGGCCACCGGCATGGTGATGAAGCCGCCGAGCCCGGTGACGAAGCCACCGGTGGCGGCGACCCGCTTGTGGTCCTTGATGATCTCCGCTACGGCCTGCTCCGGGGTGCGGCCACGCAGCGCCTTGTCCGCGACCTTGGCCGCGCCGTCGAGCGGGCCGGCGCCGTCCACGCCCACGTCGAGGAGCTTCTGCACGAGGTCCTCGACCGGGCCGTTGAGCCGGGACTCGCCGGTCCTGGGGTCGGTCGCGTGCTGGCCGACGGCCTTGTTGATGAGGGAGCCGGTGATCCTGTCGAAGATGCCCACGGGCAGTCCTTCCTGTCTGTGGCGGTGCTGGTGCGCTGGCGGGCCGCGCTCGCGGAAGGAGCGTGGTGGCGCACACTGGGTCGGTGAGCGACATACCCGGCACCTCCCCGTCCGACACCTCCGGGCTGCCCGAGACCGTCAGCGAGCTCGTCGAGGACCTTGCCGGGCTGACGCCGAGCGAGCGCCTGGACCTGCTCCAGGAGCTCGCCGACGACCTGCCCTCCCCGCCCGAGCGGGTCCAGGGCGACCCTGGGTTCGAGCGGGTCGAGGAGTGCCAGTCTCCCGTCCACGTCCTGGCCCGGGTCGAGGAGGGGGTGGTCCGGCTGTATGTCGATGCGCCGCCCTCCGCCGCGGCCACCCGGGCCCTCGCGGCGATCCTGCACGAGGCCGTGGACGGTGCCCCGCCGGCGCAGGTGCTGCGGCTGCCGGCCGACCTGCCCCTGCGTCTCGGCCTGGACGGCACCGTCTCCCCGCTGCGGCTGGGCGGCATGGCCGGCATGCTGGCGCGCGTGCAGCGCCAGCTCGCCGCGGCCTGACCGTGCCTGGCGGGCTACCGGGGGCCCTGGGCCTCGCCGTCGCCGAGGGGCGCGGCGTCGTCGTCGCCCCCTCCGGCGCGGTCGTCGTGGCGCCGTGCACGCTGGGCGAGCTCGTGCCGCGGCTGCGGCAGCTGGAGCAGGAGCAGCGGCCGCGGTGGGTGTGGTGGCAGGCGGGCCGTGACGCCCGTCCCGTGGTGGAGGCCGGCGTGCACCTCGCCCGGTGCTGGGACGTCGCCGAGGTGCACCGGGTGCTGGCGGGTGGCCTCGCCGCGGACCCCGGCACGGTGTGGGCGCACCTGCGCGGGCTGGACCCGGCGGGCGTGCCCCAGGTCGCGGAGCCGGACCTGTTCGCGCTCGTCTCCCCCGCCGCGCAGCTCGACCCCGAGACGCTGACGACCGCCGACGGCCACCTGCGCGCGGACGCCGTCCAGGGCAGCTGGATCACGACGCCCGCGCGGCTCGCCGCGTGGGCGCGGGCAGCGCTGACCGCCGCGGAGCAGCAGCGCGCCGCCCTGGCCGGCGCGCCGCGTGTGCCGGACTCCGGCGGCAGCCCGCGCGACGCCCGGCGCCTGCTCGCCACGGCCCTGTCCGAGTCCGCGGCGGCCCTGCTCTGCGTCGAGCTGGAGGTCCACGGCCTGCCCATCGACCGCGCGGCGGCGACCGCGCTCATCACGGCGGCCGCCGGACCACGCCCTCGCGACGAGGCGCAGGCGAGCGCCATACGAGCCGAGCGGGACCGAGCCGTCCTCGTGCACGTGCCCGGGCGCGAGCGCACGGACCTGCGAAATCCGCTGCAGGTCAAGGAGATGCTGGCGTCGGTCGGGGTCAACGTGGACAACACGCGCAAGTGGACGCTGGCGGCCCATCGCGGCTCGCACCCCGTCGTCGAGGCTCTCCTCACCTGGCGCAAGGCCGAGCGCGTCGCCACGACCTATGGCTGGCACTGGCTGGAATCGCACGTCGGGGAGGACGACCGCCTGCGGGGTGCCTGGACCGCCTGCGACGGCGGAGCGGGTCGGATGACGGCCGCCAACGGCCTGCACAACCTGCCCGCCGAGCTGCGACCCGCCGTGGCGGCGCACCCCGGTCACGTGCTCGTGCGCGCCGACCTGGGCCAGATCGAGCCGCGGGTGCTGGCGGCGGTGGCCCGCGACCCGGCCTTCGCGGACGCCAGCCAGGCGGCCGACCTCTACTCACCCGTCGCCGCCGAGCTGGGGGTCGACCGACCGGTCGCCAAGGTCGCGGTCCTGGCCGCGATGTACGGACAGACGTCGGGCTCCGCGGGCGAGGCTCTCAAGCGGCTGGACCGGGCCTACCCGACGGCCATGGCCTACCTGCACCGGGCCTATGACGCGGGGGTGCGCGGCGACGCCGTGGTGACCTGGGGCGGGCGGCGGGTGCCGATGTGGCAGGGCCCGCTCTCGGAGGCGCAGCGCGCGGCGCGCGGGAGGTTCGCCCGCAACGCGGTCGTCCAGGGCGCGGCCGCGGAGCTGTTCAAGGCGTGGGCCGCGACCGTGCGCGCCGGCGGGCACCCCATCGGGGCTCGGATCGTGCTGTGCCTGCACGACGAGCTGCTCGTGCACGTCCACGATGCGCACGCCGAGGAGACGGTCGCCCTCGTGCACCGCAGCCTCGACGAGGCGGCGGCGCGATGGACGGGCACGCACCGGGTGCGCTTCGTGGCGGACGTCAGCGTCGTGCGCCGGTGGTCCGAGGCCAAGGCCTGAGGCTCAGGCGGCGCCTCAGCCCTCGCCGTCGCTGTGGGTGCGCAGGAACTGCTCGAACTCGGCGCCGATCTCGTCGGCCGTCGGCAGCTCGCCGATGCTCGGCGCCAGGAGGGTGGGCCTGTCGAGACCGCGGGTCCACTGGTCGTACTGCCCCTCGAGGGCACGCACCACCTGCAGCACCTCCTCGCTGCCGCCGATCTCGGAGTCGATGGCCTCGCGGTTGGCCCCGGCGACGGCCGCCAGCTCGGCGGTGGGCAGGGCGAGCCCGGTCGCGCCGGACACCGCCCGCAGGCCCGTGAGCGCGGCGTCGGCGAAGTCGGTCTGGGCGAGGTAGTGCGGCACGTGCACGCTGAACCCGATGGTGTCGTAGCCGGACTCGCCGAGCCGGAGCTCGAGCAGGGACGCGAACGACGCGGGCACCTGGACCTCGCCGAACACCGGGTTGTTGTCCGGGATCAACGCCGCGTCGGAGGCGTGCGCGGTGAGGCCGATGGGGCGGGTGTGCGGGACTCCCATGGGGATCCCGTGGACGGACACGGTGAGGGACACCCCGAAGGTCCGGACGAGCCCGCGCACCGCCTCGGTCATCCGCTCCCACTGGTAGTCCGGCTCGGGGCCCGTCAGCAGCAGGAACGGCGTGCCGTCGACGTCGAGCACGCGGTAGAGCACGATCGCCGGGTCGTCGTAGGTCGTGTAGCGGTCCCGGTCGAAGGTCATCAGCGGTCGCCGACCGCGGTAGTCGAGCATCTGGTCCACGTCGAAGGACGCGACGACGGAGTGGTCCAGCGCACCCAGCAGGTGGTCGGAGATGAGCTTGCCGGTGTGGCCGGCGTCGATGAACGCGCCCATGGCCACCACCAACGACGACGCACGCATGTGGGTGGGGTCGCAGTCGGTCTCGAAGCGGTAGAGACCCGTGGGGTCCTGCACGGTGTGCCTCCTGGTGGTTCGGCCGAACCGGGTCCTCCGGCTCGGCGGCGTCACCCGCGGTGGGGCGCCTGCTCCCCCTCGGCAACGCCCGGCACGGCAACGGCATTCCGCCCTGCTGGCATCCAGCACCGACCCCCGCGCCGGGCCCCCGCCACCAATTTACTACACTATCAGCTGTGAATATTCAGCAGGACGGCGCCCAGGGCTTCTCGGACCGCGCCCGGTGGCACGTGCGGTCCTTCCTCCCCGTCCTGGGCTGGCTCGTCGCGACAGCCGTCGTGTCGGTCGTGCACCGCTTCGTGCCCGGCTCGCGCTGGATGCTCGTCCACTTCCTGCTGCTCGGCGCCGCCGGCAACGCCATCGTCACCTGGACCTGGCACTTCACGGGGGCGCTCGTGCGCCGCCCCGCGTCCACGACCGAGACGCAGCACCAGGTCGTGCGGCAGGTCCTGCTCAACGTCGGCGTCCTCGGCGTGAGCGCGGGTGTGGTCGGTGGCCGGCTGGGGACGACGGTCGCGGGTGCGGTGGTCGTGGGTGGGGTCCTCGCGTGGCACGGGGTCGCGCTCGGCATACGGGCCCGTCGCTCCTTGTCCAACCGGTTCCGTCGCACCATCACCTACTACACCGCCGCCTGCCTGCTCCTCCCGGTCGGGGCGACCCTCGGGGCACTCATGGCGGCCGGGCGCTCGGACGAGTGGCAGTCGCGCCTGGTCCTCGCCCACCTGGCCCTCAACCTGCTGGGCTTCGTGGGGCTGACCATCCTCGGGACCCTGGTCACCCTGTGGCCGACCATGCTGCGGACCCGCCTGGAGGAGGGTTCGGAGCGCACCTTCGCAGCCGTGCTGCCGATCCTGCTCGGCGCGATCGCCGTGACCGTGACCGGCTCGCTCCTCGGGCTCACCTGGGTCGTCGCGGCCGGCGTCGTGCTGTATGCCGCCGGCACCGTCACCTTGCTCGTCCCCCTCGCCCGCACCGCCGTCCGCAAGCCGCCGTGGCAGTTCTCGACCTGGTCGGTGGGCGCGGGGCTGGTGTGGCTCCTCGTCACCCTCGGCCAGCTGGTGTGGCTCCTGGTCCGCACGCCGCGGGTGGCGCGGGTGCACGAGGACCTGGGGCTCGTGGTGTCCTCGTTCGCCGTCGGGTTCGTGGCGCAGGTGCTGTTCGGCGCCCTGTCCTATCTCCTGCCGGTCATGCTCGGCGGGGGCCCGGCCGCGGTGCGGCACACGACCGGGATCACCCAGCGGTTCGGGGCCTGGCGGGTGACGGTCACCTCGCTCGGGCTGCTCGTCTGCCTGGTGCCGGTGCCCAGCCTCGTGCGGGTGACCGCCTCCGTGCTCGTCCTCGTGGCCCTCTGCCTCACCCCACCGCTGCTCGTCCGGGCCGCCGTCGTGGCCCGGAGGCTGCGCACCCACCCCGAGCTCACGCGGGCGCTGCCTCTCCCGGAGCGCCGCGCCGACGGCACCCCCACGCCCAGCCACGAGCGGGAGCGCGGCCGTCCCCTCGGCGGTCTCGCGGCGGGGTTGGCGACGATCCTGCTGGTGGTGGCGGTCGGCGTGGCCCTGGACCCCGCGGTGGTCTCTCGCAGCGACGCGGCCGGGGGCGTCACGCCCACCGGGCGCACGATCACCGCCAAGGTGACCGCCCAGGGCATGCACTTCACCCCGGACACCGTGACGGTGGACCCCGGCGACCGGCTCGCCATCACGGTCACCAACACCGACGCCGACGTGCACGACCTCACCCTCGAGACCGGCGAGCAGTCCGGGCGCCTCGCGCGCGACCAGAGCGCCACGATGGACGTCGGCATCGTCGGCCGGTCGGTCGAGGGCTGGTGCTCCATCGTCGGCCACCGCCAGATGGGCATGGTCCTCCACATCCGCACGACCGGCGACGACCGGGCCGCGGCGCCCGGGGTCGCCGCGGCGCTGGCCGGGGGTGGGCACGGGGGGCACGCAGTCGGCGGCGCGGCCGCACCCACGGTCGACCTGCACGGCACCTTCCCCACCGACTTCACGGCCCGCGACGCGACGCTGCCCCCCGCCCCGGCCGGGGCCCTGCACAAGCTCACCCTCCGGGCCCAGGACATCGACCTGCCCGTCGGGCCCGGCGT
The DNA here is from genome assembly GCF_043162025.1 of Arsenicicoccus cauae. Taxonomy (NCBI): domain Bacteria; kingdom Bacillati; phylum Actinomycetota; class Actinomycetes; order Micrococcales; family Intrasporangiaceae; genus Arsenicicoccus; species Arsenicicoccus cauae. The sequence goes on from NZ_CP171001.1 coordinate 2,967,402, forward strand.
CACCCGGCGCAGGTGGACCTTCAACGGGCAGGCGCCGGGTCCCGCCATCCGGGGCAAGGTCGGCGACCGGTTCGAGATCACCCTGGTCAACGAGGGCACCATCGGGCACTCCATCGACTTCCACGCGGGCGCCCTGGCGCCCGACGGGCCGATGCGCACGATCCAGCCGGGCGAGAGCCTCGTCTACCGCTTCACGGCGACCCGCTCGGGGATCTGGATGTACCACTGCTCGACCATGCCCATGTCGGTGCACATCGCGAGCGGCATGGCGGGCGCGGTGATCATCGACCCGCCCGGCCTGCCCAGGGTCGACAAGGAGTACCTCGTCGTCCAGTCCGAGCTCTACCTGGGGGCGGGCAGCGAGCCCGCGGACCCCGCCAAGATCGCCGCGCACCGGCCCGACGCCATCGTCTTCAACGGCACCAGCGGGCAGTATGACGCCCGCCCCTTCACGGCGAAGGTCGGTGAGCGGGTGCGCTTCTGGGTGCTCGACGTGGGTCCGGACGAGCCGACGACCTTCCACGTCGTGGGCACGCAATTCGACCGGGTGTTCAAGGAAGGCGCGTGGCTGCTGCGCGCCGCGCCGGGCGAGCCGGACGCCCCGGGTGGCTCCCAGGCCCTCGATCTCGGGGCCGCGCAGGGAGGCTTCGTCGAGATGACCTTCCCCGAGGCCGGGCGCTATCCCTTCGTCAACCACATGAGGAGCCGGGCCGAGAGCGGCGCGCACGGGATCGTCCAGGTCCGCTGACGATCGTGGGCGCGCCGCCCCTGCGGGGCCAGGATCAGCGGCGGCGCCCGCCGGGCCACCCGGGGTCGGCCACTCCCCCGGCCGCTGCACCCAGCCCTCGCCTGCACGAGAGCCGGGCACCGGCGCGCTCAGCGGGCCTCGGCCGCGTCCATGGCCTTGTAGATCCGCTGCTCGCTGACCGGGTGGGCCGTCCCGAGCGACTGGGCGAACAACGACACCCGCAGCTCCTCGATCATCCACCGGATCTCGACGACGTCCGGAGCGTCCACACGGGCGGGCCGCAGCCCTGCGAGGAACTTCGCGTACTCCCGCTCCACGGTCGCCACCACGGCCTGCCGCTCGTCGTCCCGGCGCAGGTCGTCCGGCCCCTTCTGCGCCCGTATGACGATCGCGCGGACGTAGCGCTGCAGGTGCCGCAGGCGTGCCCGACCCGTCTCGGCGACGAACCCGGGATGGACCAGCGCCTCGAGCTGGCGGGTCATGTCCTCCTTCATGGGGCGCGCGGCCGGCGACAGGCGGTCCAGCGCCAGCCGGGCCTCACGGGCCGCCACCAGGATCGGCTCCACCTGCTCGATGATCTCGATGACGCGGGCGGAGACGAGCTGGCGGACCCGGCGCAGCACCTCGGCGTACTGCTCCTGGTCCCGCACGATCCCCGCGGCACCGGTGGTGAGCGAGGGTGTCTCCGCGACGATCGAGTCGACCGTCGCGGCGAGGCAGTCGTCGAGCAGTGCGGGCACGGACCCGTGGGGGTTGTGGCCGAGGGCGATCTTCTGCTGGTTGGTGAGGACGGCGAGGACGCGCTTCCACGGCGGGGTGATGTCGAGCAGCAGCAGGCGCCGCAGGCCGAGTCGGGACGCCACCTCCGCCTCGTGCTCGGTGGCGAGCACCTGCACCGACACGGAGGTGCCGCGGTCGACGAGGGCGGGATAGCCGTGCAGGGTGCGGCCATTCTTGACGCGCTGCTCGAAGGTGGCCGGCAGCTCGCCGAAGTCCCACGTGGTCAGGCCGGTTCGCTCGATCGAGGAAGCGGCGGACGCCATGGTCTGCCGGACCCTCGGGGCGAGCTGGCGCCGCAGCGACTCCAGCTCCTTGGACTCCCCGAGGGACCTGCCCCGGACGTCCTCCACGCGGAAGGTCATGCGCAGGTGGTCCGGCACCTTGGTCCAGTCCCACTCGTCGCCTCGTACGCCGAACCCGGTGCGGCTGCGCAGGGCCGCGGCGAGCTCCTCGACCAGGTCCCGCCCCGACGCCGGATCCGCCTGCGCCAGAGCGGCTCTCGCGTGGTCCGGCGCGGGCACGAAGTTCTTGCGAGTGGCCTTGGGCAAAGACTTGATCAGCGCGGTCGCGAGCTCCTCGCGCATCCCTGGCACGAGCCAGTCGAAGCCCTCGTCGCGCACCTGGTTGAGCACCTCGACGGGGATGTGGCAGGTGACCCCGTCCGCGTCGGCGCCCGGCTCGAACTGGTAGGTCAGGCGCAGCTCCAGCTCGCCCTGCCGCCAGGTCTGGGGGTAGTCAGCGCTCACGGAGGTGTCGGCGCCCTCCGCGACGACGACGTCCTCGGTGAAGGTCAGCAGGTCCGGGGTCTCGTGCCGCGCCGCCTTCCACCACGCGTCGAAGTGCCGCCCGGACACGACTGACTCGGGGATGCGGGCGTCGTAGAAGTCGAACAGCTCGTCGTCGTCGACCAGGATGTCGCGGCGGCGGGCCCGCTCCTCGAGCTCGGCGACCTCCTTGAGCAGGCGCCGGTTGTCGTGGAAGAAGTGGTGCCGCGTGTCCCAGTCGCCCTCGACGAGGGCATGCCGGATGAACAGCTCGCGCGCGAGCACGGGGTCGACGCGGCCGAGGCTGGCCTTGCGGCCCGCGACGAGGGGTATGCCGTAGAGGGTGACCCGCTCGAGGGCGACCGCGCCGGATCGCTTGCGCTCCCAGTGGGGTTCGGCATACGTCCGCTTGACCAGGTGGGATCCGAGGCGCTCCGCCCAGGCCGGGTCGATGCGCGCGTTGGTGCGTGCCCACAGGCGTGTCGTCTCCACGAGCTCGGCGGCCATCACCCAGTCGGGCTGCTGGCGATGCAGCACGGAGCCGGGCTGGATGGCGAAGCGCGCACCGCGGGCCCCGGTGTACTCCCGGCGCTCCGGGTCGCGAAGCCCGATGTGTGACAACAGCCCTGACAGCATCGCCTGGTGGATCGCGTCCGGCGTGCCGGGGCTCTTGTTGGGCTCGAGGTGCAGCGCCTTGCAGGCCTGCCGGAGCTGCAGGTGCAGGTCCTGCCACTCGCGGATCCGCAGGTAGTGCAGGTACTCCTGCTTACACATGCGCCGAAAGGCGCTGCCGCTCAGGGCCTTCTGCTGGTCGCGGAGGTAGCCCCACAGGTTGAGCCAGGTGATGAAGTCGCTGTGCTCGTCCTTGAACCTCGCGTGCTGCTGGTCCGCCTGGGCCTGCTTGTCGACCGGACGCTCGCGCGGGTCCTGGATCGACAGCGCGGCCGTGATGACGAGCACCTCTGCGAGACAGCCGTTCTCGTTGGCCTCGAGGATCATGCGTGCGAGGCGGGGGTCGACGGGTAGGGCGGCGATGGACCGGCCGTATGCCGTCAGCCCCCTGCCTCGCCCGGCGTCGCGCCCCGCCGAGTCGGCGTCGATCGCACCGATCTCGAGGAGCAGGTTGAGGCCGTCCGTCACCTGGCGCGAGTCCGGCGGGTCGACGAACGGGAACCGCGCGACGTCGCCGAGCCCCAGGGAGATCATCTGCAGGATGACCGATGCGAGGTTGGTGCGCTGGATCTCGGGATCGGTGAACTCCGGTCTGGCGTCGAAGTCCTCCTCGGAGTAGAGCCGGATGCAGACGCCGTCGGCGACGCGGCCGCACCGGCCGGCACGCTGCGCGGCCGAGGCCTGCGAGACGGGCTCGATGGGCAGCCGCTGCACCTTGGTGCGCTGGCTGTAGCGCGAGATGCGGGCGACGCCGGTGTCGACGACGTAGCGGATGCCGGGGACGGTCAGGGACGTCTCGGCGACGTTGGTCGCCAGGACGACCCGACGACCGGCGTGACGCGAGAACACCCGGTGCTGCTCGGCGCTCGACAACCGGGCGTACAGCGGCAGGATCTCCGTCCCCGGCAGCCTCAGCCCCTCGAGCGCGTCTGCGGCGTCCCGGATCTCACGCTCGCCGGAGCAAAAGACGAGGACGTCCTGGTCGGACCCGTCACCGGACCCGGCCTCGGTCCACAGCTCCTCGACGGCGTCGACGATCCCGGTGACCTGGTCGACGGTCTCGAGCAGATCCCCTGCGGGAGTGAGGCGTTCGAGGGGGCGATAGCGCACCTCGACCGGGTAGGTGCGTCCGGACACCTCGATGATCGGGGCGGGTTCGCCTGCGGCGGAGGCGAAGTGCTCCGCGAACCGCTCCGGGTCGATCGTGGCCGAGGTGATGATGACCTTGAGGTCAGGTCGTCGTGGCAGCAGCTGCTTGAGGTAGCCGAGGATGAAGTCGATGTTGAGCGACCGCTCGTGCGCCTCGTCGATGATGATCGTGTCGTAGCGCCGCAGGTCCCGGTCGCGCTGGAGCTCGGCAAGCAGGATCCCGTCGGTCATGACCTTGACGAGCGTGTCCCGGGTCGAGTGGTCGCCGAAGCGGACCTGGTAGCCGACGGGTCGCTCCTCGTCCGCCGCCCGCTCCCCCGTGATGGGGTGACCCAGCTCCTCGGCTATGCGCTCGGCCACCGAGCGGGCGGCGATGCGGCGGGGCTGCGTGTGGCCGATCAGGCCATGGATCCCGCGACCCAGCTCGAGGCAGATCTTGGGGATCTGGGTGGTCTTGCCGGATCCCGTCTCACCCGCGACGACGACCACCTGGTGGTCTCGGATGGCCGCCGCGATGTCGTCCTTGCGGGCGACGACGGGTAGCTGTTCGGGATAGGTGATCTCGGGGACCAGCGCCCGACGCCGGGCCTCGCGCTCCAGCCGCCGCGCCGTGGCGGCCTCGCGCTCCTCGGCGGTGCGGGCCGGGCGCCGCCCGGAGCCCTGGCGTCCGGACCGCCGGTGCCCGGACCCCTGACGTCCGGGGCCGCGACGTCCGCGAGCGGGCTGCTCGCTGGGGTGGGGGGACTCGTCAGGCACGCTCTCCAGGATAGGCGCCCGCGCAAACCCGCCCCCCTTCAGGAGGGAGAGGGGGCAGGTTGGGCGCAGCCCGTGACCTGGTAGACCGTCACCGACCCGCCGTGCCCGATCGGCTGCAGCCCGGGGACCCCCGCGAGGCCGCGGAGCCCGGCATACAGCGGATAGCGAGGGTCGTTGTCCCACACCTTGTCGGTGTCCTCCACGACATAGCCCACGTGCAGATCACGCACCGCCCGGCACACCTGCGGCGTCATCTCGCGCAGGTGCCGGCGCAGCAGGTCGTGGTCGCCGACGAGCACCCCGCCGAAGTGCGTGAAGACGCTGGGGTGCCCGCTGAGCACCCCCGCCCACTGCCCTCCGCCGAAGGGGTCGCCCGCCACCGACAGCCCGTCCGGCCGCGCCCCCAGCACCCTCCCGTAGAGCGCCGCCTCACGCTGCGACACCACGGTCCGCCACCACGGCTGGTCCCCGTAGTTGTGGCTCACCAAGCGCTCGGACGAGGCCGCCCCCGAGGGGATCCCGGCGGCGATCGCCACCGCGACGACGACGGCCACCACCCCGCGCGCCACGCCGGGGCGGGAGGGGGCCAGGCGCGCGCCCAGCCCCACGAGCGCAGAGACCCCGGTCCCGGCGAGCACGAGGGCCGGCACGGCGAGCGGCGCCACCACGCGGTAGGGCTCGCGGTCCCACAGCGCCGTGAGCAGCGTGCCCCACCCCGTCGAGATCGAGGCGGCGCAGACGTACAGGCAGGCCGTCAGCACCAGCCCCACCACCAGCCAGCCACGGCGGGTGCGGCTCGCCTGCCCGGCCCCCACCGCGACGAGCAGGGCCAGCACCAGCCAGCCGGGGGTCAGGTGGGTGCCGAGGGTGAGCACCTCGCGCACGGCGTCGCCGGTCTCGGTGACGGTGCGGGTCCGGCTCGTCAGCAGCGACCGGACCGTGGGCGTGCGGGCGACGAGCACGACGCCGACCCCGGCGACGAGCAGCGCCGGCCCGGTGGCCCAGGTCACGACCCGTCGGGCGTTCGGGTGGTGCCGGGCGACGTCCTGCAGCTGGCGCCACGCGGCCGGCACCAGCAGCGGCACCCCCAGGACCAGGACGCTGAGCACCGCCGACGGGTGGACCAGGGCCAGCCCGAGGCCGGCACCGGTCGCGACGACGGACCAGCCCGCCCGCCGGGTGAGCCTCACGTCGCGCCGGCAGATCGCCACCAGCAGCGCCAGCAGTCCTGGGGCCAGTGCCAGGCCGGCGGCGTTGGACCACAGCACCCCGAAGTGCAGCAGGAGGGTCGGGAAGACCAGCGTCACGGGCAGCATGGCCGCGACCGCCCACCGCGCCACAGGGTCGGGCCCGAGGATCTCCCGCACGAGCAGCAGCATCCCCACCGGCCACACCACGGCGGCGAGCACGAGCATGACGACGTTGAGCACCACCACCGGGTGCGCGCCGGTGAGCTGGGCGACCAGCGCGGCGTGCGCGTGCAGCCCGGGGGGATAGAAGGTCGTGCTCGACGCGGGCGCCGAGGTCGCGCCGACGGAGTACCACCCGGCGTCACCGACGGCCAGGACCCGCGCCAGGGCGTTGACGTGGAAGCCCGCGTCGTGCGACTGCTGGAGGGCCGCCGGCGACGCGATCCCGCGCACGAGGACCCACCACGACCCGGCCACGGCGACGAGGACCGGGCCCACCGTCGCCAGGGCCGGGGTCCCGGCGGACCGAGGCGTCGAGAGCGGCCCGAGCCGCGCGCCCGCCGACGCCGCCTCCGGTCCTCGTGGCTCCCGACCGCCGAGACGGCGCACCACCAGGAGCGTCAGCCCGCCCAGCACCACGGTGGTGAGCAGCAGCGGTATGGCGCCCCACCGCACCCCCGTCCACGTGGTCCACGCGACGGCGGCCCCCACGACACCGGCCGATACCACCGGGGCCGCGCCGAGGATCATCCGCGGTGCGGCGCGGGCAGCGAGCAGCACGAGGGCGCCGGGGAGGACGTGGAGGACCAGGGAGACCGCTGCCACGGGCAGGGCGGCCCACCACGTCGTCCCCGCCGGCAGCACGACCCTCAGTCGACCCGGGTGACGGTGACGGCGGCCCGGTCGGCGGCCCGCTCCTCGTCGGTGCGTGCGTCGTCCGCAGCGCCGCAGCCGCCGCCGCTGCCGCACCCACCGCAGCCGCCGCCGCCGCACCCGCCCGTGGGCTGGGCGTGCGATGCCTCCACGTCGGCGGCGACGTTCGCGGCGTACTGCTGGGCGAGGGCGTCGGCGGCGCGGCGGGTCTCGGCATACGCCTCGGCGGCGCCGTCCTGGGCCTCGAGCAGGCCCGCGAGCAGCTGGTCCTCCTTGGCGAGGTGCGCGCGGAGCAGGACGCGCAGGGCCTGCGCGTCGCCCGCGAGCTGGGCGGCGTCCTGGGCCGCGTTGACGGCGTCGACCAGGCCCGCGATGACGCGGTGGTCCGCCACGAGCCCCTGCACGAGCAGGGACGCCTCGGCGACCTGGGCGGCGCGGGGGTAGAGCACCTGCTCCTTGGCCACGGCGGAGGGCACGAGCTCGAACTGGCACCAGGTGGCGAGGTCGGCGTGCGCCTGCCCGAACGCGGTGGCGTCGGCTGCCCCGATCGCCCCGATCAGGGCCTCGACCGTCTGCTCGACGGTCTGCGCGAGGGCGAGGTTGTCCGCCCGCAGTCCCTGCTCAGCGGTGCCTGAGCCCCCGCTGGTCGTGGTCGGTGCCGTGTCGGCGACGTCGGCGACGCTCGTCATCACGTCAGCTCCTCACCGGGCCCTGCGGCCCGTCGTGGCCGGGGCGCCGGCTGCGGTCGCCCCGGGGGTCTTGGTGGTTCGGTCGGGGTCCCTAGACTAGTCGGCGTGTCCATGACATCTCCGCAGCGGCCGGCTCCCGGCCCGCTGCCCGGTCCCGAGGGCACCGAGCCCCAGGTGCTGACGTCGGCACGCCAGGCGGTCCTGCGGGTCCTGCGCGAGCACGCCGCCCCCATGACGGTCGACGAGGCCTCGCACGCGTGCGGCCTGCACAACAACACCGTCCGGGCACACCTGGACGCCCTGGTGGAGGCCGGGTTCGCGCGGCGCTTCCGGGCCCCGATCACGGGCCGCGGACGACCGGCCTGGCGCTACGAGGCGACGCTGGCCGGCTCCGAGGCCGGCGCGGAGTATGCCGCGCTCGCGGTCGCCCTGGCCGACCAGGTCGCCGAGCTGCCGGACGCCCGTGCCGTCGCGCACGCCGCGGGTGTCGCGTGGGGCGGCTCCCTCGCCCGCGACCGGTCCGCCCCCGCGCAGGCGTCGCCGCGCGAGCAGCTGCGGGAGGACTTCGACCGCATGGGCTTCGCGCCCGACGAGGCCTCCGCCGGGCACCAGGACCTGGTCCTGCGGCAGTGCCCCATGCTCGACGCCGCCCGACGCGTCCCGCACGTCGTGTGCACCGTCCACCAGGGGCTCGCCGCCGCGCTCGTCGAGGCGGCCGGCGCAGACCCCGGCTCCGTGCGGGTGGAACCCTTCTCGGTCCCGGGAGGGTGCCTGGTGCGGATCGAGGGCGCCGGGTCCTGACACCAGGGGCCCCGAGCGCCGAGACCTGGTCGGGCGACCACCCGGTCCAGCGGTATCGTTCGACCACGTGAACGACGCCTACCGCTCCCCCGCCGCACGGGACACCGTGCGCGAGTGGTGCACCGCAGCGCTCGCCGGGTGGAGCGTGGCGCACGAGTCCCGGACCCTGCAGGTGCCGGTCCACGACACACAGGTCCAGACGCACGTCGTGGCGGTGGGCGAGGGGCTGCCCCGTCTGGTGTGGCTCCCCGGGACGGCGATGAGCGCGTCGTCCAGCCTCGACCAGGTCCGCGCACTGGCGGAGCACGGGACCGTCTGGGCGCTGGACCTCCCGGGCCAGCCCGGGCTCTCCGACCCCGCTCGCCCACGACGTGACACCACCGCCTGGTACTCCGCCTGGCTCGAGGCGGCCCTGCACCTGATCGCCGCCGAGTGGTCCGACGCCCGCGAGCTGACCCTGGTGGGCAGCGGGCTCGGCGCGGCCGTCTGCCTGAGCGCCGACTCTCCCGTGGTGACCGGACGATTCCTCGTCGGCCCGGGAGGGCTCCTCCCCCCGCGCACCTCCGCGGGCCAGGTCCGCGACCGGACGCGCTGGTCCCTGCACTCGACGCCGGCGACCGCCCGGGCCGTGCTGGGCCACCTGGTCGAGCCCGGCGGCGCCATCCCGGAGGACCTCGTCGAGTGGCTGACGCTCGTGGGCCGCACCTGCAAGACCATCAACCACCCCCGTCCTGTGCCCCAGCACTACCTCGACCGGATCGACGGCGCGCCCCTGACGGTGGTGGTCGGCGAGGAGGACACCCTCGTCCCACCGCCCGCGCTGTCGGCCATCGTCGCCCGCCGCACGAGCGCCACCGTGGTGGTCGTCGACGGCTGCGGACACCTGCTCCCCCCGGAGCGCTGGGAGCAGGTCCTGCGAGTGCTCCCCGCGTGACGCCACCGGCCCCTACGCTGGAGCCGATGCGTCCAGGACGAGGGAGCCCGCCGTGACCGAGCACCTCGCTGCCCTGGTCCTCGCCCGCGCGGACGCCCACCCCGACGCCGTGGCCCTGCGGGGACGGACCGACGACGGGTGGGCGCAGCTGACCTACGCCGACCTCGCCGCCCAGGTGCGCCACGTCTCCCACGGCCTCATCGCCACCGGGCTGCACCCGGGCGACGCGGTGGCGATCATCGCCGACAACCGCCCGGAGTGGCTGGTGACCGAGCTCGCGGTCGTCGCGGCGGCCGGCGTCGTGGTGCGCCTCGGCCCCGCGACGCCGGTCGAGGAGCTCGCCGTGGTCCTGCGCGAGACGGAGGCGCGGGCCGCGTTCGTGGCCGGCGACGTCCTCGTGGACAGCATGCGGCGGCTGTCCGGGCGGCTGCCGTCGCTGCGCGTCGTCGTGTGCTTCGACGAGAACCCTTCCGTGGTCCCCCTCCTCGACGACTTCGTGGGCCTGTCCTTCGGCAACGCCGTGGACGACCTCGGTGCCGAGGTGGGCACCCACGGCACCTTCTCCTTCGACCGTGTGCTGGCGGCGCCGTTCGACATCGCCACGGCCGCCGAGGCCGCCCGCCGCCGCGACGCCTGGTCCCCCGACGACATCGCGTTCATCGACTACACCGTGGGGGGCGCGGGCGAGCTGCGCGGCGTCGTGCACACCCACCGCTCGGCGCTGACCACGGTCAAGGCGATCGCCGAGGCCTTCCAGGTCAGCGAGCCCCTCCACGAGGTGACCACCCTGCCCCTGCACCACTCCGTGCAGCACGGCAGCAGCCTGATCGCCCTGCTGTCCGGCGGCTCGGTGTCCTGCGTGGGCGACCCCGACGACGTGCGCGACGCCATCCGTGAGCTGCGGCCGACGATGCTCATGACCTCGTTCCCGGTGCTGCGTCGGCTCGTCGACGAGGCGCTCGAGCGGGCGGGCGACGAGCTGCCCCTCGGAGCCACGCTCGTGCCCTGGTGCCGTCGCGTGTCGGTCGCCGACTCGGCGCGTCGGGCGGAGCAACGGGGGGCCGGGTCGGTGCTGGACGAGCTGCGCTCGCGCACCGCCCGCCTCCTCGTGGGCACGCGGGTCGCGCGCGCGCTGGGCGGACCCAAGGCCCTCTTCCTGGTCGCCGGCGTGGGGGCACCACCGGAGGTGATGAGCCTGCTCGAGACGGCGGGGCTCCCGGCATACCGGTGCTGGGGTCCGCTCGAGTCGGGGGTCCTGGCCACGGTCAACGCCCCCCATGCCGCCAAGGACGGGTCGGTGGGCCGGCCGCTGTCGTGCCTGTCGCTGCGCATCGACGACGACGGTCAGGTGCTGCTCGCCGGGCCCGGCCTGATGCGGGGCTACTTCGGGCTGCCGGCGGAGACGACCCGGGTGCTGCGCGACGGCTGGCTCCACACCGGTCAGATCGGCCGGGTCGACGACGACGGCTACCTGCACCTCACCAGCCGGCTCGACGACCGCATCGTCACCGAGTCGCTGCGCTACGTGTCACCACAGGTCGTCGAGGAGCGGCTGCGCTCGATGCCGATCATCGCGGACGTCGTCGTCGTGGGTGACGGCCGGCCCTGCCTGACCGCCATCGTCGAGGCGGACGTCGATCTGGCTCGCCAGGTGCGGCTGGCGGGCGGGGACCACTCCCTCGCGGACGACGAGGCGCTCGCCACCGACCCCCTCGTCGTCCGCGCCGTCGGTGACGCCATCCGGCTGGCCAACGCCTCCCTGTCCCCCGACCAGTGCATCCAGGGGTTCCGGCTGACCGCCTCCCCGCTGGGGCGTCTCGGCGGACCCGCCGCGGCCGGGTTCATGCGCCGTCAGCGGGTGGAGCGGGAGTGCGCCGCCGCGATCGAGGAGATGTACTCCTCCCTCGCCATCGAGCCCTCGCGACGCTAGCCCTCGCGATGCTCACCATCGCCGCCGGCCGGGTCCACGGCGGGTGGCGTGGGTTACGGTGAACCCGACCCACCCTCGACGGAGCTGGAGCCCGGATGCCCGTGCCTGCAAGCGCCCCCGCGGGAGCCGGTGCCGCCGTCGTCCCGCCGCCCCGGTTCTCGGAGGACCACCTGGCCCGGGTCTACGCCCGGGTCGTGCGCGAGCACGCCGACCGGCCCGCGATGCGAGTCCTGGGCGACGGCGCGGTCACGCTGTCGTATGCCGAGGTGGGTCGCCGCGTCGAGGCCGTCGCCAGGGCCCTGGTGGCGTGCGGCGTGGAGCCCGGCGACCGGGTCGCGATCCTCGCCCCCAACTGCCCGGAGTGGTCCCTTGTCGACCTCGGGGCCCTGGCCGCCGGCGCCGTCCCCGTGCCGGTCTACCCGACCTCCACCCCCGACCAGGTCGCCTACGTCCTCGAGCACAGCGGGGCGACGGCGGCCTTCGTGGGTGACGCCGAGCTGCTGGGCCGGCTCGGGGACACGACGGGCTCCGGGCTGCGCCTGGTCGTCGCCTTCGACGACGCCCCCGGGGCGGAGCCCTGGTCACGGGTCATCTCGGCGCAGGACCGCGAGCACGACCACGACCTGTCGGCCGAGGTGGCCCGCCGCACGCAGGCCGGGCACGGCGACGACATCGCGACCATCATCTACACGTCGGGCACCACCGGCCGCCCCAAGGGGGTCGCGCTGTCGCACGCGACGATGCTGCACCAGCTGCACGCGGTGGACGCCTTCTTCGACATCGGCCCCCACGACTCCAGCCTCGCGTTCCTGCCGCTCTCGCACGCCCTCGAGCGCGCCTGGACCTATGTCGTCCTGTCCCACGGCGCCCTCAACACCTACGTCCGCGACCCCAAGACCGTCGCCGACCAGCTGCGGGAGGCGCGGCCGTCCGCGCTGGTGGCGGTGCCCAAGCTCTACGAGACGGTCTACTCCGTCGCGCACGCCATGGCCGACAAGAGCCCCGTGCGCCGCCGCGTCTTCGACTGGGCCTTCGGCGTGGGCCGCCGCGTGGGCGAGCTGCGCCTCGCGGGCCGGCCGATCCCGACGCACCTACAGGCCCGGCTGCGGCTCGCGGACCGGCTCGTCCTGCACAACGTGCGCGACGCCATCGGCGGCCGGAAGTCCGTCCTCGCCGTCGGCGGCGCCCCGCTCCGACCGGAGGTCGCGGAATTCTTCTGGGCCGCGGGGGTGCTCGTGTGCGAGGGCTACGGCATGACCGAGACCGGCCCGCTCATGACCTTCAACTGTCCTGGCGCCGTCCGCTTCGGCACCGTGGGACGGGTCATCCTGGGCGGTGAGCTGCGGCGAGGCGAGGAGGGCGAGCTGCTCTATCGCGGGCCCAACCTGATGGCGGGCTACTGGCGCGACGAGGAGGCCACGCGCGAGGTCATCAAGGACGGGTGGCTGCGCACCGGTGACGTCGGCGAGATCGACGACGACGGCTTCGTCCGGATCACCGACCGGCTCAAGGACCTCATCGTCACGCAGCAGGGCAAGAACATCGCCCCCGCCCCGATCGAGTCCCGCATCGCCGAGCACCCGGGCGTCGAGCACGCCGTCGTGATCGGCGACCGACGCGTCTGCCTCGTGGCGCTGGTCCAGCCCGGTCCTGACGCCGGGGACGACGTCCTCGCGGACGTGCGTCGTCACGTCCAGGCCCTCAACGCGGACCTGCCCCACCAGGAGCAGGTCCGCGGCGTGGAGCTGCTGGCCGAGCCGCTGACCATGGACGCCGGGCTGCTGACCCCGACCCTCAAGGTCCGTCGGCGTGCCGTCGAGGAGAGGTTCGCCGAGCAGATCGACCGGATGTATGACGAGATCCGGCGTGCGCGGTCAGCGGGCCGCTGACCACCAGGCCCGCACCGTCTCGGTGGGACCGTCGAGCTCGGTGAAGCCCGCGTCGACCACGGTCACGGGGGCGTCGGCGCACGCTCGCCAGCCGGCCTCGTCGGGCCTGGCGACCTGCACGCGGTAGCCGTCCTCGGCCCAGGCCGGCAGCGACGGGTCGCCCTGCGCCCGCATCGTCTCCCAGGCGAGCTGGGCCCCGTGGCCGCACTGGGCGGCCGCCTTGCCGCTGGTCATCTCGGCGTGCGGCGACAGGGCCACCGTCACGACGGCCGCTGGACGGGCGTCCCGCTGGGCGGGCGTCGTGGGGGGAAAGGTCGTCCCGCTCACCTGCAGGGCGTCCAGCTCCGGCGGCAGGGGCCGGGTCGGCATGGGGACGTAGGCCCGCACCGCCGCCGCACCGTCCGTCACCGTCACGCCCGGCACCACCTGCGCGCGCTCCCACCGCACCCCGCGGGCGCGACGCACGAGCTTGCGGATGCGGCCGTCCCGCCAGCGCCGGACGGGCGCGGACCACTCACCGCGCTCGGCCCGGGAATCGGCCAGCAGCGTGACGACGGCGCGGGCGGTGGTGGCCGCCACGAGGTCCTCGTCCGGGAGCGCCGCCTTGTCGTGGCGCACGACCACCTGCATGGCCCATGGCACGTCGGTCTCGGCGTCATGGGCGATACCGCGGGCGTCGGCATCATCAGCATCGGCATCAGCATCGATGTCGACGTCGATGTCGGCGTCGATGTCGATCTCGATGTCGGGGCGAGCGACGGGCTGGTGGTCGGGCGCGGCCATGAGGTCCTCTCGGGAGACGGTACCTCTCAGGCTAGTGCGCTCGCGGCCCGGTCCCCTGGCGCCCGCGGCGCCCCGGCTCGTGCTGGGCCCCCCGGCCCGGTGCAGTCGGGCGCGCCGCAGGTCTGGCCCGTCGCACCCCGGGCGGGGCGTCCTCGGCGCGGGGGCCTGGTCCGGCGCCTGCGCGGGAGCGCCGTGGCGGGGTCGATCGGACCTCGTGCCCCTCGGCTCGGCCCTGGGGCCCGTATGTCGCGCCGCGCCCTCGCCCCGAGGACGGCGTCGCACCGGGGCCGGTCGTGGTCCGTGGGAGACGCAGGCCGACGACACCCCTCGGGGGACCGGCGAGCGGGGCCCTCAGGACCGGCGGTGCGGCGACGCGGGGCGGCGCGGCCGACGAGGCTGCGGCCGACAAGGCTGCGGCCGACAAGGCTGCGGCCGACAAGGCTGTGGCCGACGCCGGCCGGGTCTGGTCCCCCGTCGGGGTCGTGCGTGCGGTGACCCGCACCCCGGCCGAGGCGGACGGCGCCATCGTGTTGGCCGTCCGCGCGACGCGGGGGTTGGCGGAACCGGCGGCGGAGCGAGCCGTCACCGTGCCGGGTGCGGAGGTCGTGCGTGGCGTCCGCGTGGCGCCGCGCACCTGGAGGTGGGCGACGGGTGCCGGTCCCGCGGCAGGCACGAGACCGCGCAGGTCGACGCCGGGTCGGGACGCGAGGCCGGCGACCGCCGCGGTCAGGACGACGGCGGTCAGCAGCACCACGCAGCCCACGACGACGGACCGGACCGTGCTGCCCTGCTCAGGATCGACCTCGGCCTCGGCGTACACCGCACTGCGGTGCAGCGGGGCCATCGGGTCGACGACGGGGCCGTCGAAGCGAGCCTCGTGGTCTGCGGGGCCCTCGGCCCACCACGGCTGCTCGATCATGACTTCCTCTCGAAAGAGGCGCGACGCGGGGCTGGCGTCGGGACACATCATCGTCCCCGTCATTCACCGAGCGTGCGCACCCATGGCCTCGTCGTCATCCGTTCACCCGGACGACCCCCCACCACGGCGGACAATACCGGACAGTAGGGGCAATCGCCAGAGGTGGTTGAACGAAGACCGACCGCCCTCAGGCGACCCGGCGACGCGGTCGCAGCACCGCGCGCACCGCGGCGCCCACCACGCGGTCATCGTCGTCGAGCCCACCCGGCAGGTGATCCTGCACGGCGTCGTCCGCCTCGGCCAGGTAGGCCATGGCGGTCGCGAGGACGATGCGCTCCTCGTCGCCGAGGTGCTGCCACCCGGCCATCAGGGCCATGAGGTCGTTGGCCAGCTCACGCAACCGGTCGGCGGAGCCGGGCATGAGCACCACGTGCCGCTCCAGCCGGTGCGACAGGTCGAGCATCGCTACGTCGTCCGCGGGGCGCACGAGCGGCTCGAGGTCCTCCCACAGGTCGGCCAGCTCGTCGCGGAAGCTCTGGAGCGCCGAGGTGGCCGTGAGGGTGGTGTCGAGCCGTGATCCTGCGCGACCGTCCCCCGTCGTGCCGAGCTCGGTCGTGGGGCGGGCCGTCGTGCCCGCGTCGTGGGTGCCGTCGGTGGTCCTCACGCCCTCGACCCTAGGCCGGACGCCTGGGGATCCGCTGGAGATCCGCCGCATTCCCCTCGGGCCTGATCGATCAACCGCAGTGCAGGTGCTCCTGCACCAGGGCGGCCAGGGCGCCGGCGTCGCCGAGGAGTCGTGCGGACAGGTCTTCGTCCTGGTAGGCCCGCAGCATGGCCGCCTGGGCGTCGATCAGGCCGGGAGGGAACACGCCCCCTCCTCGTCGGCCTCCCGATCGGCGAGCAGCGCCTCCGCCGAGCGCGCGCACGAGGCCGGCAGCTGCGCGAGCCCCTCGACGCGAGAGGCGTCCTCGCCGTGCGACACCCCCATCGTGCCCACCGGCCCCGGCGCCCCTCCCCCGGGGTGGACCTGCTGGACCTACTCCGGCCTGCCGGCGGCGAGGTCCGCGGCCGTCACCCCGGCGAGGGCGCGCCGCACCGACGGGACCGCCGCGACGAGGCGCCGGGTGTAGGCGTGCTGCGGGTCGTCGTAGACCTGCGCCGTGGGCCCGCTCTCGACCAGCTGACCCTCGTGCATGACGGCGACGCGGTCGCACACGTGCCGCACCACGGTCAGGTCGTGCGAGACGAAGACCAGGGTCAGCGCCAGCTCGCGGACCAGATCGTCGATGACGCCCAGCACCTGCGCCCGCACGGACACGTCCAGGGCCGAGACGGGCTCGTCGGCGAGCAGTATGCCGGGCGACGGCGCCAGCGCCCGCGCGATCGCGATGCGCTGCCGCTGCCCCCCGGAGAACTGGTGGGGGTAGCGCCGCGCGGCGTCGGGCGTCAGGCCCACGGACGACAGCAGCTCGGCGACCCGCGCGTCGACGTCGAGGGTGCGCCCGAGCCCGAGGGCATGCAGCGGCTCGGCGACGATGGTGCCGACCCGGTGGCGCGGGTCCAGCGAGCTCATCGGGTCCTGGAAGACGACCTGCAGGCGGTGGCGCAGCCAGGCCAGCTCACGGTCGGAGGCACGGGTGACGTCGCGGCCGTCGACGGCCACGGTGCCGCCGGTCGCGCGGTCGAGCCCGGCGACGATGCGCAGCAGGGTGGACTTGCCGGAGCCGGACTCCCCCACGATGCCGAGCTTCTCCCCCGGCGCGACCTCGAGGCTCACCCCGCGCAGCGCCCGGACGACCGGGGCGGGCTCGAGCAGGCGGCGACGCGGGCGGGGGTAGTCCCGCGTGAGCTCGCGCACCGCGATGGCCGGGGGCGTCATACGACCGTCTCCGACCGCGCGGGGTGGTGGCAGGCGAAACCGCGCGCCGCCAGGCCCTCGGGGTCGCTCGGCCCGCCGCCCTCCACGGTCCAGGGCGGCGTCGTGCGGCACTCGTCCGTGGCCTTCCAGCAGCGCGTACGGAACACGCAGCCGTCCGGGAGCTCCCCCGCGGGCGGCACGGAGCCCGCGATGGTGCGAAGGCGCCCGGTCGCGGGGTCGACCGCGAGGTCGCAGGCCGCGAGCAGTCCCTGGGTGTAGCGGTGGCGGGGGCGCCGGAACACCTCCTCGACGGGGCCGGCCTCGACGATGCGCCCGGCGTACATCACGGCGACGGACTCGCACACGGTCGCCACGACGGCGAGGTCGTGGGTGATGAAGAGCAGGGCGGCGTCCCGGGACTCGACGCCCCGCACGACCAGGTCGAGCACCTGTGCCTGCACCGTCACGTCGAGCGCGGTCGTGGGCTCGTCGCAGATGAGCAGCGCCGGGTCGTTGGCGAGGGCGATGGCGAGCACGACCCGCTGGCGCTGGCCGCCGGACAGCTGGTGCGGATAGGCCCGGGCGAGGTTCGCGGGGTCGGGCAGGCGCACGGCGTCGAGCAGCTCGACGGCTCGGGCCCGGGCCGCCGACCGGGACGGCTGGGTCCCGTGGATGGTCATGGCCTCGGCCACCTGGTCGCCGACGCGCATCGTGGGGTTGAGGGCGGTGAGGGGCTCCTGGAAGACCATGGCGACGTCACGGCCCCGCACCCGCGACAGCTCCTCCTCGGAGGCGCCGACGACGTCGTGCGGCACCCCGGCCAGCCGGATCGACCCGCTGGCGTGCAGCGACCTCGGCAGCAGCCCCATGATGGCCAGGGAGGTGATCGACTTGCCGGAGCCCGACTCGCCGATCAGCCCGACCCGCTCGCCCGGCGCGATCGTGAGCGACACGTCGTCGAGCAGCCGGGTGCCGCCCGCGTCGATGGCCAGCCCCGTGATCGCGAGCACGTGACCGCTCATCGTCGGTCTTCCATCGTCGGATCGAGCAGGTCGCGCAGACCATCGCCCAGGAGGTTGAAGCCGAGGACGGCCGCCGCGATCGCGAGGCCCGGGATCCACGCGAGCCGCGGGGTCTGCCAGAGGGTGGCCTGGCTGTCGTAGAGCATGCGGCCCCAGCTCGGCACGTCCGGCGGTGTCCCGACCCCGAGGTAGGACAGGCCCGCCTCGGCGAGGATCGCCATCCCGAAGGCCACCGAGGACTGCACGACCACCAGGTTGGCGACGCCGGGCAGCACGTGGTGCCAGGCGATCCCGCGGGGCGCGCGGCCGGCGGAACGGGCAGCGAGGACATACTCGCGCTGCATGATCGACAGCACGCCCGACCGCGTCACCCTCGCGAAGGTCGGGATCGAGGCGATGCCGATCGCGACCATCGCCACCGTGGTCGAGCCGCCCCGCACGGCCGCGAGCATGATCGCCAGCAGCAGGGCGGGGAACGCCAGCAGCAGGTCGTTGGCGCGCATCACGAGGCGCCCGACGAGCCCGCCGCGCATCCCGGCGAGGACGCCGAGCGGCACCCCGACGACGGCGGCCAGCCCGACCGCGACGATGCCGACCAGCAGGGTCGTGCGGGCGCCCACCATGAGGCGGGACAGCTCGTCCTGGCCCAGCCGGTCGGTGCCGAGCGGGTAGCCGGGCATGGGTCCGCGCAGGGCCACGGACCCGTCGGTGAGCCCCGGCGGGTGCGGGGTCCAGACGAAGCTGACCAGGGCGGTGAGCACGACGAGCCCCACCAGGACGGCACCGACGACGAGGGATGCGTCTGCCCGTCGGCCGCGGGCCCGGGCGCTCATCGGGTGCCCGTCCGCAGGCGCGGGTCGAGCACGAGGTAGAGCAGGTCCACGAGCAGGTTGATCAGCAGCACCGCCACGACCAGGACCATGACGACGTCCTGGACGACGACGAGGTCACGGGTGCCGACGCTGTCCAGCAGCAACGAGCCCAGCCCCGGTATGACGAACACCCGCTCGACGACGACCGCCCCGATGAGCGTCGTCGCCAGCTGCAGCCCGAGGACGGTCATGACGGGCACCGACGCGTTGCGCAGGCCGTGCCGCACGAGCGCCGGCCCGGGACGCAGGCCCTTGGCCCGGGCGGTCCGCAGGTAGTCCTCGTGCAGCACGTCGAGGATCGCGGACCGCACGTAGCGGGCGAGCACGGCCGCCTGCACGATGCCGAGCGACAGCGAGGGCAGGATCAGCTGCCGGACGAACATCACGGGGTCCCGCGCGGGCGGCGTCCACCCGTTGGCCGGGAGCCAGCGCAGCTGCACGGAGACGTGGCTGATGAGGAGCACGCCGACGAGGAACGCCGGCACGGCCACCCCGACCTGGGACAGCGCGGCGAGCACGACACCGGCCGGCCGTCGGTGGTGCAGCGCCGTGAGGGTGCCGAGCGGTAGGGCGACCACCACCGCCACCACCATCGCGGCGAGCACGAGGAGCAGGGACACCTGGAGGCGGTCGGCGACCTGCGGGGCGATGTCGGCGCGGGAGACGTAGGACCGGCCGAGGTCGCCGGTCACGAGTCCGCGCAACCACTCGGCATACTGCACGACCAGCGGTCGGTCGAGCCCGAGCTCGTGCCGCAGCGCGGTCACGGCCTCCTCGGTCGCGTTGGTGCCGAGAGCCACCCTGGCGGGGTCGCCCGGCAACAGCACCATGAAGCCGAAGACGAGGACGCTGCTGACGAGCAGGGACACGAGGAAGGTCCCGACGCGGCGCAGCAGTCCGAGGAGCATGGGGCGTGGGGTCGGCGGGCCGGCGTCAGGACCGCGACAGGTGCGCGAGATCGAGGGTCTCGCCCACGGCGTTGGTCGGCAGGCCCTGGATGTCCTTGTCGGCGACGACGAGGTTGGGCATGAGGAAGAGCACGTCCGAGGCCGCGTCCTCGGCGGTGAGGCGGGCGACCTCCTTCATGTGCTCGACCTGCTGCGCCTCGGTGCCCGCGTCGGCGGCGGCGAGCTCGGCCTGGACCGCCTTGTTGTCGTACCTCGTGTAGTAGTCCGGGTTGCCGAACATCCGGCCGATGTCGCGGGGCTCGACGTGCGCGACGATCGTCAGGTCGTAGTCCGCGCCCTTGAACACGTCGGACAGCCAGGTCGGGAAGTCCATCTGGTCCATGGTCACCTTGAGCCCGGCCTGCTCGAGGTCGGACTTGACCACCTGGCCGCACGTCGTGGCGTAGGGCGCCGCCGGCAGGCGCAGGCGCAGCGTCCGGCCGGCCGCGCCGGCGTCCTTGAGCGCCTGGGTGGCCTTGGCGCGGTCGAACGGCGCGACGCCCGTGAGGTCTTGGTACCACGGGTCGGTGGGCGGGACCATCGCGCCGAGGAGCGTGCCGTGTCCGGCCCAGCAGGTCTGCAGCAGCGACCTGTGGTCGATGGCCTGGCGGATCGCCTGGCGGACGGCCCTGTCCTTGAGGAGCGGGCGAGAGGTGTTCATCGTGAGCATGACCTCGCCGTTGGTCGTGCCCTCGATCACGCGGTAGCGGTCGTCGGTGGTGAACTGCTGCAGCGACTCGGGCGACTGGACCGTGCCGATCACGTCGATGGTGCCGGACAGCAGGGCGTTGTTGAGCGCCGCCGCGTCCTTGATGTAGCGCAGCGTCACCTGCCCGAAGTACGGCTTGGCGCCGTGGTAGGCGTCGTTGCGGCGCAGCACGATGGCGTCGCCGCGGCGCCACTCGCCGAGGGTGTAGGGACCGGTGCCGACGGGCGTGGTGGCGAGCTCGGCGACACCGGTGCGGCTGAAGACGGCCCCGACGCGCGTGGTCATCGCGTAGAGCCAGGAGTTGCTGGGGCGCGAGAGCGTGACCTGGACCTTGGTGGGCGAGAGCGCCGTGGCCGAGCTCACCACGTCCATGGACCGCTTCACCGCGACGGCCCAGTCGGTCTTGACCCGGTTGATGGAGAAGACGACGTCGTCGGCGGTCAGCGGTGCGCCGTTGCTGAACCTCGCGCCCTGCACCAGGTCGAAGGTGTAGGTCCGGCGGTCGGGGCTGATGGTCCAGCTCGTGGCGAGGGAGGGCTGGATGGCGCCCTTCTCGTCGACCTTGACCAGGCCCTCGTAGACGTTGCCGAGCAGCGCCTGCGCGATGGCGGCGCCGTCGGACCGGGTGAAGTCCATGCTCGTGGGCTCGAGCACCAGACCGATGGCGACGCTCTGGCCGGACGCGCCCCCACCGCTGCCCGTGGCGCTCCCGCTCGACCCGGTCGAGGAGGAGCCGGCGTTGCACGCCGTCAGCGCGAGGACGCTCGCGGTGGCGACGGCGGCGAGCGCGCGTCGGCGGAACTGCTGGGTCATGCGCGTCTCCTGCTCACGGGTGGTGCTGCCGGCCCCGCCTGCGTCGGCGCCGTGGGTGCGCCAAGTCTGACACGGCGTGCCGGGCCGTCCGGCGAGGTCAGTCGATGACGCGCAGCCGGATGGTCTCGGGCAGGTCGTGCAGCTCCGCCAGGGCGTCCTCGTTGAGGGGCGAGTCGACGTCGGTCACGACATACCCGACGTGGCCCTGGGTGCCGAGGAGCTGGCCCCCGATGTTGACGCCGTGCGAGGCAAGGATGTGGTTGACCTTGGCGAGGACCCCGGGGGTGTTGGTGTGGAAGTGGGTGAGCCGGTGGTCGCCGGGGACGTGCTGCAGCGTCAGCGCCGGCAGGTTGACCGACAGGGTGGTCGTGCCATAGCTGACGTAGTCGCGCAGCTTGCCGGCGACGAACCGGCCGATGTCCTCCTGCGCCTCCTCGGTCGAGCCGCCGACGTGCGGGGTGAGCACCGTGTTGGGCAGGCCCTGGAGCGGGGAGGTGAACGGGTCCCCCGACTTCTTGGGCTCGACCGGGAACACGTCGACCGCGGCGCCCGCGATGTGCCCCGACTGCAGGCCGTCGCGCAGCGCCTCGTAGTCCACGAGGAAGCCGCGCGAGAGGTTGAGGAACAGCGAGCGCGGCCGCATCCGCTCGAACTGCTCGCGCCCGAAGAAGCCGGCGTTGCCGTCGCGCCCGTCGACGTGCAGGGTCACGGCCTCGGCGATGTCGAGCAGCTCCTCCAGGCTGCCGCAGCGGCGCGCGTTGCCCAGCGCGAGCCGGTCCTGGATGTCGTAGAAGTAGACCTCCATGCCGAGCATCTCGGCCACCACGGACAGCTGCGAGCCGATGTTGCCGTAGCCCACGATGCCGAGCCGACGACCCCGGATCTCGTGCGAGCCCTTGGCGTCCTTGCGCCACACGCCGTCGTGCAGCGCCCGGTCCTTCTCGGTGAGGCGCCGCGCCATGACGATGATCTCGGCGAGCGCGAGCTCGACCACGGACCGGGTGTTGGAGTACGGCGCGTTGAACGCCGGGATGCCGCGCTCGGCGGCGGGGGCGAGCGCGATCTGGTTGGTCCCGATGCAGAAGGCCCCGATGGCCAGCAGGTCCTCGGCGGCCTCGACGACCGCGGGGGTCACCTCGGTCTTGGACCGTATGCCGAGAAGCTGCACGCCGCGCAGCGCCTCGACCAGCTCGGCCTCGTCCAGGGCTCCGGGACGGTGGTCGACCTCGATGCCCGCCTCGGTCAGCAGGGTCGTCGCGAGGGGGTGGACGTTCTCGAGCAGCAGGGCCTTCATGGCGCCATGGTGACAGTGCCCCGGCCCCGGGCGTGGGAGGCGTCCGGCATACGACTGCCGGGCTCGCGACCGGCCGGCAGGTCGGGACGCCGTCAGGGCACGCGGGACAGCAGGGCCGCGCGGGCCAGCTCCACGGACCGCTGCCGGGCGCCGTCGAGCGGCGCCTGCGTCCCCGTCACGCTGGTCACCACCTCGACGGGCAGCACCGCCGCCTCCGCCAGGTGGGTCCTCAGCGCGTCGACGAGCCGCGGCTCGCACCCCCACGGGCCGCTCAGCACGACGCGGCCGGGATCCACGAGGGCGATCGCCGAGCACAGCACGTCCCCGACGGCTCCCACGACGCGAGCGGCCGTGCCCTGCGCGGCACCTCGCCGCATCAGCGCTGCGACGGCGGCGACGTCGACGACCGTGCCACCGTCGACGGTGAGCCCCTCCTCGACCAGCACGTCGAGCAGGCGGGGGGACGACCGGCGACCGGTCCGACCCGCCGCCGTCACCGCGTACGCCGCCTCGCCCGCCAGCCCGCGCGCCCCCCGCACCAGCCGACCGTCGGCGACCAGCGCCGCCCCGATGCCGGCCCCCAGGTACAGCTGCAGGAAGGTGTCCGTCTGCCCCTGGTGCAGCTCGGCCACCGCGGCCCAGTGGACGTCGTTGTCGATCTCGGCGGCCCCGCCGACGACGTCGCGCAGGCACGCCTCCCCCCGCACGAACGGCGACCCCGGCACGTGCACGAGGCGCCCGCTGCGGTGCTCGACCGGGTCGGCGACCGAGACAGTCGTTGCAGCCACGGACGAGGCCCCCCGGGTGCCGTCGGAGGCGGTGAGGGCGGACAGCGCGCCGGCCAGCTCGCCCAGCAGCTCGTCGGCGGTGACCGTGAGGCCGACCGGCCGCTCGACCCGCCGCACGAGGCCGCCACGCACGTCCCGCGACTCCCCGACGACGAGGTGCGGACCGGCGTGCAGGGCGACGGCGAGGCCCGCCCCGGCGGCGAGCTCGTAGTAGATGCCGGACCTCCCCCGCGTGCCTTCCTGCCGGCCCGCCTCGGCCACGACGCCGAGCTCGCCGAGGCGGCGCACCGCCTCGGACACCGTCGGCTTGGACACGCCGGTGGCCTGGGCGATCTCGGCCCGGGTCTGCCGCCCGGCGTCGACCAGCGACTCGAGCACGATCCGGTCGGTGGCGCCCCGGACGAGGCCGAGGCCCGTGGGGGCGGTGGCTGACGTCATACGGCCCTCGTCTCTCCCGTGTCCGGGGGCGGCCCGGAACGGTTAGTTAGGAACCCTTGCAAAATAGCAGACGCCCTGCCACCCTTTCAGTAAGGAGCCACAACGAAGTCGTAGGAGCAGCCATGACGGTCACCGACCTGCCCGCCCTCCCCCACTGGGAGACCACGCCGGCGGACCTGCCCGCCGCCATCCGCGAGATCAAGGCCGCGCTGCGCGCCCGCATCGCCGCGAGCGGCCGCACCGTCGAGGAGGTCTTCGCCGTCGTCGAGGCGAAGGTCCGCGAGGAGGTGGAGGCGATCCGCGCCGACCGGGAGGCCGGCCGCCCCGTCTGGCCCGAGATCGACTACGCCGACATCGAGTCCGGCACGGTCTCGGCCGAGCAGCTCGCCCTGCTGCGCCGCCGCGGCTGCGCCGTCGTCCGCGGGCACTTCCCGCGCGAGCAGGCCGAGGCCTGGGACCGCGAGGTCGTCGACTACGTGGACCGCAACCGGTTCTTCGAGGACTACCGCGGACCGGGGGACGACTTCTTCGGCACGGTGGGGTCCAAGCCCGAGATCTACCCCGTCTACTGGTCGCACCCGCAGATGGAGGCCCGCCAGCACCCGCGGATGGCGCGCGTCCAGGCCTTCCTCAACGGGCTGTGGACGCACGAGTCGGAGGGGCGCAGCTGGTTCGACCCGGACCGCGACTCGCTCTATCCCGACCGCATCCGTCGTCGTCCGCCGGGCGCGTCCAGCAAGGGCCTCGGCTCCCACCTCGACCCCGGCACCCTCGACCTGTGGATGAGCGAGGGCTACCAGCGCCACTTCCGGCACCTGTTCGACGGGCGCCCGGAGGAGTACGACCCCTGGGACGCCGCCTACCGCACCGAGGCCGCGCAGTACCCCGGCTCGACGATGTGCTCGGCCTTCCGCACCTTCCAGGGATGGACCGCGCTGTCCGAGATGCGCCACGACCAGGGCGTGCTCTACACCGTCCCGATCCCGCACGCCATGGCCTACCTCATGCTGCGGCCGCTGCTGGCGGACGTGCCCGAGGACTCCATGTGCGGCGTCACGGTCAACCAGGTCTTTCCCGCCGACGAGCAGTGGCACCCGCTGCTCCTCGAGGCCACCGCCGGGATCCCGGACGTGGCGCCCGGCGACTCCGTGTGGTGGCACTGCGACATGATCCACGGCGTCGAGCCCGTCCAGGACCAGCAGGGGTGGGGCAACGTGATGTACATCCCCGCCGCGCCCTGGTGCGCCAAGAACGAGGCGTACGCCGACCACGTCCGCAAGGCCTTCCGCGCCGGCGAGTCCCCCTACGACTTCCCGGAGGAGCACTACGAGGCGAGCTGGCCGGACCGCTTCCGCGAGGACGAGCTCAACGACGCCGGGCGCCGCGGCATGGGTCTGGTCGACTGACTGCGGCGGCTCACACCTCGACGTCCCGGTGCCAGGAGCAGGTGCGGTAGGCCGTCTCCCAGCCGAGCGAGCGATAGAGCGCGTCGGCGCCCGTCGGGGAGTCGTCGTCGACCTCGAGTCCGACCCGGTTGCGGTCCTGCAGCGCGGCGTTGCCGATCGCCGTGTGCAGCAGCGCCTTGGCGACGCCGCGTCCCCGGGCGCGGCGGTGCACGCCGATGTAGTCGACATAGCTGCCCAGCACCCCGTCGCGGTCCGGGGCGAGGACCGTGCCGACGAGGGCGCCGCCGGCGAGCCAGCCGCCGCCCCCGGCGTTGTCCCCTGCAGCTTCCCCGGCGCCGCCGCGCACCTCCGCCAGCCACCACGAGTCCCAGCGGTGCCCCGGGTCCTCCTGCAGCCGCTGCACGAACTCCGGGAAGCTCTCGCGATAGCTGTTGAAGTGGTCGGCGAACGACTCCTCGAGCATCTCGTGGATGATCTGGATGTCCTCGGCGAGGGGAAGTCCGTTGGTGTGCAACCGGACCCGCCGCACCCGGACCCCCTCCCGCGGGGCGGGGAGGGTGGCCGGGTGGTCGCCCTCGGGGTCGACCGGCCGGCTCATCTGCAGCCACGTGCGCGTGGGCCGGAAGCCGGCGCCTCGCAGCCACCCCGCCTGACGCTCGTCACCGGCATACGAGCCCGTGTCGATCTGGGTGGAGCCCAGGCGTCGCAGGTGGGCGACGGCGCGAGCCGCGTCCTCCACCCAGCCGAGCAGGGCACGCGCCACGGCGTCCTCGGTCCCCGCGCCGAGCTGCTCGTCGAGGTCGGGCTCGACGGTGACGTGCGCGAGGACCCGCCCGGCGGCGCGGTCGTGCACCGCGGACCACCCGCGGACCATCCCCACGGGGTCGACGACCACGGCCTGGCGCCGGGTCCAGGACGCGACGCCGGTGATCTCGAGCAGCACCGTGCGGACGTCCGGAGTCGCCCCGGGCACCGACCGGTCCGTCACGGCGCAGCGGAGCCAGGCGAGCCGATGGACGTCCCGCTCGTCCGGGACCCGGAGCGCCCACCCGGGGGGCAGCCCCTCGACGGGCAGGGTCGCGCGGCGCAGGGACGGCGGTGTCGTCTCGGGCATGCGTCCCATCATCGCAGCCGGTGCCCCAGCCGCACGCGGCGTGGGCGCCCGCCCCGGTGACCCGGTGACGAGCGCCCACGACGTGCAGGAGCAGGTGGCGGTCAGTGCTTCTTGGTGACCGCGCTCAGGGCGTCGACGATGCCGTCGCCGTAGAAGCTGTTGAACGCCGTGGTGCCGGTGCAGGTGGCGGTGTAGCGGTCGGCGACTCCGGGGTAGACCATCGTGGCCGGGGTCGGGCACGCGTGGTCGGTGGCCGTGCGCATCAGGATCTTCTCGGTCTGGTTGGGGTTGAGCGTCTGACCGCCCTGACGCGGGTCGCGGTGGCCCCAGCGGTCGACGATCAGGGCGGCGACGCCGGAGGCGTGCGGCGCGGCCATCGAGGTGCCCTGCATGTAGGTGTAGTAGCCCTCGCCCTGCTTGATGACGAACTCGTTGGTCGGCGCGCCCGTCACGGGGTCGATGTCACCCTCGGCGATGCCGACGCCCTTGGGCATGGCCGCCAGGATGATGTTGGACGGCTTGCGGTACTCCGGGGTGCCGTAGAAGTCGCGGATGTCGCCACCCGGGGCGGCGACGTCGACCGACTTCAGCCCGTAGCTCGAGTAGTAGGCCTTGCGCGTGGACGGGCCGACGGACGTGACGGTCAGGACGTGGTCACCCTCGGTCGGCAGGTCGAGGCAGGAGTTGTCGATCTGGCGGGTCTTGGCGGCCCCCTCCGGGTAGTCCGGCGAGGAGGCGTCGACCGTGGGGTTGTCCAGGTCGGTGGCGGAGTTGCCGGCGGCGGCCACGAGCGTGACGCCCTTGCCGCGGGCGTAGCGCAGGGCGCGGTTGGTGGCCTCGATGGTGAGGCGCTGCTGGGCCTGCTCCTCCGCGGAGTCGGCCGGGTTGTTGGCGCAGTTGAACGCCCACGGGTCGATGTAGTAGCTCATGTTGACGACGTCGATGCCGTGGTCGCCCGCATAGGTGAGCGCCTTGACGGTCGGCTCGAGGAAGAAGTAGCCCGAGTCCTGACCAGCGCGCAGGTTGACGATGGTGGCCTCGGGCGCGACGCCCGCGATGCCCTGGCGGTTGACCGGCGAGGCGATGGTGCTCGCGACGTGCGTGCCGTGGCCGCCCTCGTCGACGGTGGCCGGGTCGTCGCAGGAGCCGTCCGGGTCGTCGGCGCACGCGCCGTCGATGTCGGGCATGTCGCGGGTGAAGTTGCGGGACAGCGCGAAGTCGAAGTTGGGGCGGATGTCGGGGTGGGACGCGTCGACGCCGGTGTCGATGACGCCCACCCGGACCCCGCGGCCCGTGGCGATGCGGTGGGCCTCTGCGGTGCGGATCATGCGCATGTCCCACTGCAGGGGTGCGAGCGGCTCGCCGTTGGTGTCGACGCTCGGGGCCGGGGCCTTCTTGCCACGGGCCTGGGCGCGCTCGGCCTTCAGCCGCTCGATGTCGGACGCGGACGCCTTGGCCGGCTTGCGGCTGAAGCCCACCACGCGGTCGGCGGCGGCGGTCTCGACCGCGTCCGCGCCGCGCACGTCGCTGGTGAAGCGGGACCTGGTGGTGGTGACGGTGTAGAGACCGATGGCGGAGTCGACGGCGGTGACGCTGCCGCCGGCGCGGGTGATGGCGTCACGGACGGCACCGTCCGCGGCGCCGGACCGGGCGAGCACCAGGACCGAGCGAGCGGGTCCGTCCTGGTCTGCGGAGGCGGGGGTCGCCGCGGCCAAGCCGGCGAGGACCGTCGAGGCACCGAGAGCGGCGGCCAGGACACGTCGTTGTGCGATCACGATGAGCTCCTGCGGGGATGGGGTGGGGCCCGTCCGAAAAGGGCGGGATCGCCCGATCCTGCCCGTCACCCGCCCGGGGGGCAAGCGCCAGAGGGGTGGACCTGCGCCACGCGGGACACGCTCAACGGCGCTGGTCACCCTGCCCGCCCGCGGCGAGCGCCGCGCGCGAGCGTGACTCGTTGGCCACCGCCGGGTCGGACATCACCCACCGGGTGGTCGCCGTGGAGGCGCGCCCGAGCGGGAGCCCCACCACCCGGTCGAGCACCCCGGTCACGGGGTCGGGCAGGACGGACAGCCCCAGCATCCGCCGCGCCCAGGGCGGCAGGGTCGCGATCGCGCCCACCGCGAGGGTCCAGTAGCCGAGCCGGGCGGCCGGGTCGATCGGTGGCGTCAGCAGCAGGAACCGGGCGGCCTCCGTCGCGGCCGCCGTCGTCACCAGCTCGCCGCGGTAGGACTCGACGGCCTGCAGCAGCTCGGCGTAGGTCTGCGGCAGGTCCGCGAGCGGCACCCCGAGCCGCGAGGACACGTGCGCCGACTGGGCGACGTACTCGTCGAGCCCGGCCGGGGTCAGTCGGCTCGCGCCGAAGGCCTGGTAGGTGGCGAGGAAGCTCTCGGCCTCGGCGACGTGCACCCACCGCAGCAGGTGCGGGTCGTTCGCGGCATACGGGAGGCCGTCCGGGGTGCTCCCGACCACCCGTCCGTGCAGGTGCCGGATCGCCTCGATGGTCGCCTCCGCGTGCCGCACCGTGCCGTAGGTCGTGATGGCGATGTAGTGGCTGGTGCGCTGCAGCCTGCCCCACGGGTCGCCCTTGTAGCCGCTGTGGTCCGCCACGCCGGCCATCGCCAGCGGGTGCAGGGACTGCAGCAGCAGGGCTCGCAGGCCGCCGCTGAACATGCTGGTGTCGGCGTGGACCTGCCAGATGGCGTCGTCCGGCCCGAACCACCTCTCCCCCACCGCGCCCCAGATCTGGTCGGCCCGGCGGTCGGCGTCGGTGCCGGCGATACGCTCGCGCAGCCCCAGCGCCACCCGGGTCCGCAGCCGTGCCGTGTGGTCCTGCACCCTCCCCAGTCGCATGCTCCTAGCCTCGCAGGCTCTCGGCGGGTTGACGACCCGCGACACCTGTCGTCGTCGACCACGAGGCGCTGCTGCTGGGTGGCCGGTCAGCGAGCGCCCGGGCGCGGCGGCCGCGGCGAGCGCGGTGACCCACGTGCACGCCGGCGCTCCGGCATACCTGCTGGTCCACGCGGACGCCGATCGGCTGGGCGCCAGCCCGCTCCGATGACGCCCGCTCAGATGACGTACGAGTCCGCCCGTCTGGCCGCGCGCTGCATCTCGGCCAGGTCGTACGGCGTGCGCTGGTAGACGTAGTAGTTGAGCCAGTTGGCGTAGAGCAGGAACGCGTGGCTGCGCCAGGTGACTCGCGGTGGCTGCGTCGGGTCGTCGTCCGGGAAGTAGCCCACCGGCACCTCGATCGGCAGGCCCTTGGACGCGTCGCGGTGGTACTCCAGCGCGAGCGTGTCCGCCTCGTACTCCGGGTGGCCGGTGACGAAGAGCTGCCGCCCGTCGCGGGACTGCGCGAGGTAGAGGCCGGCGGTCTCGGACGTGGCGAGCACCTGCAGCTGGGGATGCGCCTGCACCTCCTCCAGGGGCGTGCCCGTATGCCGGGAGTGCGGCGCGGTGAAGGTCTCGTCGTAGCCGCTGACGATGCGGGCGCGAGGGTCGAGCACCCGGTGCTCGAAGACGCCGAACATCTTGTCCGGCAGCTCGACCTTGCCGATGCCGTAGTGCCGGTAGAGCCCGGCCTGCGCGCCCCAGCACACGTGCATGGTCGAGTAGACGTGGTCGGCGCTCCAGTCGAGGATCGCGCACAGCTCGTCCCAGTAGTCCACCGCCTCGAAGGGCAGCTTCTCGACCGGGGCGCCCGTGATCACCAGGCCGTCGAAGCGCTCGTCCCGGATCTGCTCGAAGGTGCGGTAGAAGGTGTCCAGGTGCTCGGTGGAGGTGTTGCGGGACTCGTGCGAGCACATCCGCACGAGGGTGATCTCGACCTGCAGCGGGGAGTTGGCGAGCAGCCGCAGCAGCTGGGTCTCGGTGACGATCTTGGTCGGCATGAGGTTGACGATGGCGATGCGCAGCGGGCGGATGTCCTGGTGCCCGGCGCGCTCGCTCGACATGACGAAGACGTTCTCGGACTCGAGCGTGCGGCGCGCCGGCAGGGCGCGAGGGACGTTGACCGGCAACGGGATCGACCTCCTCGATCGGGCTGGACCTCGACCGAGGCCCGCGTGACCGCGTCGACGGTGGCCGCGCGGCCGGGTCTGCCCTCGAGAGGCACCGGCGCGGAACCGGGTGCCGAGCGACCTCCTCGAGGTGATCGGTCGCTGCTCTGGACCCGCCTCAGCCTGCCACAGACTCGGCGTCGGAGCCGATGACCTCCCATGAGGCGAGACGTCGGTAGGGCTCCCCCTGCGCCGGCCGCCGGTCCTGCTCCCCGCGCCGCGGCCACAACGCGCACGCCCGCTCGGCCTGGGCGGTGATCGTCAGCGACGGGTTGACGCCGAGGTTGGCGCTGACGGCGGCGCCGTCCAGCACCGAGATGCCGGGGTATCCCCACACCCGCTGGTAGGGGTCGACGACGCCGGTCGCCGGGTCGTCCGAGATGACCGCGCCGCCGAGGTAGTGCGCCGTCATCGGCATGTCGACCACCTCCCCGACGCTGCCGCGCGCGTCCGCCGGCACGCCGGTGAGCGCCTGGAGGTGACGGGCCATGGTGCGCAACGCCGTGTGCCCCACCGGGATCCACGTGGGGTTGGGCTCGCCGTGGCCCTGCCGGCTGGTCATGGAGTGGCCTCCGAGCAGGCCCCGGCGATAGCTGGTCGTCAGCGAGTTGTCGCAGCTCTGCATGACCAGGCCGATGACGGTGCGCTCGCTCCAGCGCCGCAGCCACAGCGACCGGGCCGCGCCGAGCGGGTCGCGAGCCACCTCGCCGAGGTAGCGCACGACCCTCGGCACCCGGCCGCCCCCGGGCACGAGCAGCGCCGTCAGCGCCCCCATGAGGTTGGACCCGACGCCGTAGCGGCAGTTCTCGACGTGCGTGTCCGCGTCGGGGTGGAAGGACGAGGTGATGGCGACGCCCCGGGTCAGGTCCGCGCCGTGTGGGACGCGGCGGGTGCCGGCGCCGCCGATCATCTCGGAGTTGGTGCGGGTCAGCCGGCCGAGCGCCGGCGACAGGCGGGGCAGGTCGCCGGTGTGCCGCTGCCGGTGGAGCAGGCGGCTCGTCCCGAAGGCGCCGGCCGCCATCACGACATACGTCGCCGTCGTCTCCTGACGGTCGCGGCTCACCCAGGCGCCGGTGCGCTCGTGCTCGACCCGGTAGCCGCGCTCGGGGCGCGCCGGGTCGATCGGTCGCACCCGCGTCACGGTCCGGCGCTCGCGCACGAGCGTGCCGAGCCGCTCGGCGAGCGCGAGGTAATTCTTGACCAGGGTGTTCTTGGCGCCGACGCGACACCCGACCATGCAGTTGCCGCACTCGGTGCAGCCCGTGCGCGCCGGCCCCTCACCGCCGAAGTAGGGGTCGGGGACCGTCTCGCCCGGCGGTCCGAAGTAGATCCCGACCGGCGTCCTGCGGTAGCTGTCCTGCACGCCCAGCTCGCGCGCGACGTCGAGCATCAGCCGCTCCACGGGCCCGTCGCAGGGGTTGACGACGACCCCGAGCATCCGCGTGGCCTCGTCGTAGTGCGGCGCGAGCTCGCTCTCCCAGTCGGTGATGTGGGCCCACTGCCGGTCGGCGTAGAACGGGCCGTGCGGGCGGTAGAGCGTGCACGCGTAGTTGAGCGATCCCCCGCCGACGCCCGCGCCCGCGAGGACGAGCACGTCGGGCAGCCGGTGGATGCGCTGCACCCCGAAGCACCCGAGCCGCGGCGCCCACAGGAACCTCCGTACGTCCCAGCTGGTCTTGGCGAAGTCCTCGTCGGCGAACCTGCGGCCGGCCTCGAGCACCTCGACGCGGTAACCCTTCTCGGCGAGCCGGAGGGCCGCCACCGAGCCCCCGAAGCCGGACCCCACCACCAGCACGTCGACGTCCGTCCGCAGCTCGTTGGTCGGCTGCTCGTCGGTCACCTGCTCCACGCGGCACCTCTCCCTGGGGTCGCACCCCCGGCCGTATGGCGCGCCCGCCCCGTCGCGGGGTCGCCCGTTGCGGCACAGTGTCGCACCCACGGAACGCTGGGTGGGGTGGCGACATGATTCGCGTCATCTCTTGACGAACGTGCTCGCCCGGTCTCACACTCTAGGCACCTAACACGATTTAGGTCCAGCATCTCCCCCGCAGGAGTCAACGATGACCGACCTCACCCGACGCACCTTCCTCGGCCTCGCCGGCCTGGGTGCCGTGGGCGCCACCGCGGCGGCGTGGCCCCGTCTCACGGCCGCCGACATCCCCGGCCGGCGCGACGACGTGCTGAACGTCGCCATCCTCGGCACCAACCAGGACGTCGCCGCACGCCAGTCCCTGGTCAAGGCTTTCAACGCCCACCACCCCGACATCCCCGTCCGGATCCAGGCGATCCAGGGCGCCGACTGGTCCAACTTCTTCGCCAAGATCCTCACGATGGTCGCGGCCGGCACGCCGCCGGACGTCTGCGTCGTCGCGACCGAGGGGGCCCAGCTGTTCGCCGACCGGCTCGCCGAGCCGCTGGACTCCTACGTGCAGCGGGACGCCGCGGTCATGAAGGACTACTTCGACGACGTGCACCCCTCGCTCGTCGAGGCGTTCATGTACCGCGGCAGCCTCTACCAGCTGCCCATCGACTTCAACGCCGCCGACATGTACTTCAACGCGAAGGCCCTGCACCGAGCGGGCGTGGGCCTCCCCCACGACAGGTGGACCCACGAGGACTTCCTGGCCACGGCCCGCGCCCTGCGCAAGGGCAACACGGGGGCGTTCGTCCCCTACTACTGGACCAACCGGCTGTGGGGCGGGGTCGTGCCGTGGCTGTACGCCAACGACACGAGCTTCCTCACCGAGACCAAGGC
Organism: Arsenicicoccus cauae; assembly: GCF_043162025.1. Classification (NCBI taxonomy): domain Bacteria; kingdom Bacillati; phylum Actinomycetota; class Actinomycetes; order Micrococcales; family Intrasporangiaceae; genus Arsenicicoccus; species Arsenicicoccus cauae. The sequence goes on from NZ_CP171001.1 coordinate 3,000,350, forward strand.
GCCCGGCGGCGACTGGCTGTGGCAGCGCTTCTACGCCCGCAGCCCGGCGGCGCGGGGACGTCAGGGCGGCTTCCTCTGGGAGGAGCCCAACACCGACGACCCCCGGGTCGTCGAGACCTTCGAGTTCCTGCGGGCGGTCGTCGCCGAGGGCCTGGGCACGAGCCCGGCCCAGGGCGGCGGCAACGAGCTCGTGGCGCAGTTCGCGGGCGGCAGCATCGGCATGACCCCGGCGGGCGGCTACTGGGTGCAGGGCCTCAACGAGGCGGGGATGGGGCCGGACGACTACGACGTCCAGTTCTTCCCCCGCTGGCGCACCCAGCGTCACCAGCTGGGCGCCGCCGGCTACGCCATCATGCGCACCTCACAGCGCAAGGACCAGGCGTGGGAGTGGGTCAAGTTCTGCGTCTCCCGCGAGGGTATGGCGCTGGCCTTCCCGACCCCCAACACCACCCCCACGCGCCGCTCGATGGTCAACGAGACCCTCTACGCCGGCAAGGGCCCCCGCCACTGGAAGGTCTTCTACGACACCCTGGACCGCATGGATGCCGCCCCCATCCCGGCGCCACCGCAGCAGGCGGCGGTGGAGACCGCCCTCATCAAGAACGTCCTCGGCGCGGTCACCGGCCCCGCCGGCAACGTCAGGCCCGCGGTCGACCGTCTTGGCCGCGATCTCGAGCTCGCCCTGAGGAAGTCGTCATGACCGTCACCGTCCCCCCGTCCGCCGACACCCCCGCCACCCCCACGACCTCGTCCCCCGTCGAGACGCGGGCCGCCCGTCGCCAGCGCGGCCTGCTCGCCACCCTCTTCCTCGCGCCCACGGTCGGCGGCATCGGGCTGTTCGTCCTGCTGCCGATCGTCGCCTCGCTCGCCCTGGCGTTCTTCGAGTGGGACATCATCTCCTCCCCGCGGTTCGTGGGGCTGAGCAACTTCGTCGATCTGGTCCAGGACCCGACGGTGCGCCGCGCCTTCCTCAACACGATGGGCTTCGTCGTGGTGGCGGTGGTGCTGCAGCTGGCCATCGCCCTCGGCCTCGCGGTGCTCGTGCAGTCCACGATGCCGACGTGGCTGCGGTCCTTCTTCCGGTCCGTCTTCTTCTTCCCGCTCATCCTGTCCGCGTCGTCCGTGTCGATCATGATGAGCTACCTGTTCAACCAGCAGTTCGGGCTGGTCAACCACCTGCTCGGCAGGGTCGGCCTCCCCGCCGTGCCGTGGCTCAACTCCGAGACCGGCGCCGTCTGGATGGTCATCCTCGTCTACGTCTGGCAGAACTTCGGCTTCTCGTTCCTGCTGTTCCTCGGCGGCCTGGCCTCCATCCCCCGCGAGGTCTACGAGGCCGCGTCGATCGACGGGGCCGGTGGCTGGCGGCAGTTCCGCACCATCACCTTCCCCCTGGTGAGCCCCACGACCCTGGTCGCCTCGGTCATGGCGATCATCTCCGCGCTGCAGATCTTCGACCAGCCGTACGTCCTCACCCGCGGCGGCCCGGGCGACTCCACCCGCACGGCCGTGATGGTGATCTACGAATCCGCCTTCCAGCAGCTGCAGTTCGGCCGGGCCTCGGCCATCGGCGTCGTCCTGACCGTCATCATCATGCTGGTCACGGCCCTCCAGTTCCGCCTGTCCCGACGTTTCGTCTTCTACTCCTGAGGAGCCGACCATGGCCACCCGCACCATCGACCCGGTCGACGCCTCCGGCACCCCCACCGGCCCCGACCACCCCACCACCGACGCCGGGCGGCTGCGCCGCCGGCGCCCGGTCACCGCGAGCCTGCTGGGCCGCGTCCTGGTCCTCCTCGTCGCGACGGCACTCACGCTCGGCCCGGTGCTGTGGACGGTGTCCACCTCGCTGCGTCCGGTCACCGAGTCCCTCGGTGCCACCCCGAGCCTGGTGCCGACGAGCCTGGACCTCTCGTCGTACCGCGACGTCTTCGTCCAGGTCGACATGTGGATGCTGGTGCTCAACAGCGTGCTCGTCACCGCGGCCTGCGCGATCGGTCAGATGATCACCGCCGCGATGGCGGGGTATGTCTTCGCCAAGATCGAGTTCCGTGGTCGCGGTGCGCTCTTCGCGATCGTGCTCGCGACGATGATGGTCCCCATGCAGGTGACGATCGTGCCGGTCTTCATGCTGATCCGCGGCATGGGGCTCTCGGACACCCTGCTCGCGCTCATCCTCCCCGCGATCCCCACCGCGTTCGGCACCTTCCTCATGCGGCAGTACTTCCTCGGCCTCCCGGACGAGCTCGGCGAGGCCGCCGAGATCGACGGGGCGGGGCCGTGGCGCACCTTCTTCTCGATCTACGCCCCGCTCGCCGCACCCGGCCTCGCCATCGTGGGCATCCTCGCGTTCAACTACCACTGGAACGAGTTCTTCCGACCCCTGATCATGACGATCAGCGAGGAGAACTTCACGCTTCCTCTCGGCCTGGTCTCGCTGCAGGGCAACATGGGCACCGGCAGCGTGGCGACCGTCCTGGCCGGCGTGGTGATCTCGATGATCCCGGCCCTCGTGGTGTTCGCGTTCGGGCAGCGCACCCTGCGCGAGGGGCTGACGGCGGGCAGCAACCGCTGACGCCCCGCACCTGACCACTCGACCCCGACCCACCGACGCTCAGCGAGGAAGTCATGCTCGACCCCCACCCCCACCCCCACCCCCAGCCCGCCCTGCCCGAGCACCACGTGCGACCGCGCCACGGGTGGCTCAACGACCCGAACGGCATGACCCGGCACGGCGGACGATGGCACGTGTTCTACCAGCACAACTCCTCGGCCGCCGTGCACGACCGGATCGAGTGGGGGCACGTCAGCAGCCCCGACCTCGTGCGCTGGACCGAGCACCCCGTCGCGTTCTCCCCCACGGACGACGGCCCCGACCGGCTCGGGTGCTGGTCGGGGGTCTTCGTGCCGGGGCTGGACCGGCCGGCCGTGGCCTACTCCGGGATCGTGGACACGGCCCTCACCAGCACCGTGTGCCTGCGGTGGGCGACGGACGACGACCTGGACGAGTGGACCGAGCCGGTGGTGGTCGCCGCGACCCCGCAGGCGCACGGGGTGCGGGTCATGCGCGACCCCTTCGTCTTCCGGCACGGGGATCGTCGCTGGGCGCTGATCGGGGCCGGCCTCGAGGACGGCACTCCCGCCGTGCTCCTCTACGACTGCGAGGACATCCTGGCCTGGCGCTACGTCGGGCTGTGGCTCACGCACGCCGACCCGGTCGCGCGTCAGGCCGCGCCCGCCGACATCTGGGAGTGCCCCCAGCTGGTCCAGACCGGCGACGGCACGGCGCTCATCCTCAGCGTGCAGACCGACGGACGGCTCGACCGCGCGGTGTGGCTCGTCGGCGACCTCGGCAGCGACCAGGACGGGCGGCCGACCTTCGCCCCCCGCGCCGGCGGTGACCTGGACGCCGGGGACGCGCTCTACGCCCCCCAGGTGCTCCACGACAGCCCGGCACCGCTGCTCCTCGGCTGGGTCCGGCAGGACGGGGTCCCCGCCGACCCCGAGTCACCCGACCTCGACCTCGTGGCGGGCTGCCTGAGCTTCCCTCGTCGCCTCACCGTCGAGGACGGCCGGGTCGTCAGTCGCCTCGACCCCGCCGTCGACACCCTCGTCTGCGACGAGGCGTCGGGCAAGGTCGCCCCGGGCTCGTCTGCGGTCGTCGACGGCAGCGGCCGGGTCCGGGTGGCCGCCGGCCCAGGGGCCTGGCGGCTCCGTGGGCGGGAGGGGACGGTGGGCGCCGACGTCGGCGCCGGCTGGGACCTCTGGATCGACGGCGAGGTGGTCGAGGCCTACCCCCACGACGGCGGCACGCCCGCGACCTGGCGCCAGGTCGGCACCACGTCGTGGACCGTCGAGGTGGACGACGCGCCCGCCCACGTGAGTCCCCTCGTGCCGTCGGTGGCCGTCCGGTCCGAGGGCCGCGCCCGGGCCTGACGTCGGCCCGGGCCGTCAGGCCCGGGGCCTGCTCAGCCCCGGCCGGCGCCCGCGACCACGGGGCCGGTGGACCCGCGCACGACCAGCGGGCATGCCAGCCGCGTCACGGCGGGCGCTGCGCCCCCGGTCCGCCCTGCCAGGTGGTCGAGCAGCAGCTCGGTCGCGCGCCGCCCCATCTCCCGGTGCGGGAGCGCGACCGTCGTGAGCGGCGGCACGACGTGCGCGGCGAGCTGCTCCTGGTCGTCGTAGCCGACCACCGACAGGTCCTCGGGCAGGTCCAGACCGAGTCGAGAGGCCGCGAGCAGCACGCCCGTCGCCACGCGGTCGGTCACCGCAAAGACGGCGGTCGGGCGCCGGCGCGGATCGGCCGCGCGCCCGTCCGGGGCGGCCAGGACCTTCATCGCGGCACGGTAGCCCTCGTCGATCGTCCACCCGGCCGTGACGACGGGAGCCTCCTGAGCGGGCACGCCGGCACGCGTCATCGCAGCCCGGAAACCCTTGGAGCGCACCGGACCAGAGAGGTTGCCACCCTTGGCGGCCCCGGTCCCGGTGAGCATCACGATGCGTCGGTGACCGAGCTCGAGGAGATGCCGGGCGGCCGTGGCCGCTCCCTCGAGGTCGTCCGGGACGACCGCGTCCCGGGTCGGCGTCGGCTCGTAGCAGTTGGCCAGCGTCATCGGCAGGCCGGTCTGCGGCAGCGAGGTCAGCTCCCGCAGCCCCATGGACGCGTAGACCAGCCCGTCGACGCTGCGCTGCGTCAGCTCGTCGATCGCTGCCTGCTCGAGATCCGGATGCCCCTCGCTGTCGAAGGCGACCAGGACGTAGCCCGACTCCTGCGCCCGGTCCATGGCGGCACCGAGGATGCGGCCCGCGAACGGCGAGGTCGCGATCGCGTCGGTGACGAACCCGATGACGTTCGTGCGGCCCAGCCGCAGGCTCCGGGCGAGACGGTCAGGTCGGTAGCCGAGCTCTCGGGCCGCAGCGCGGATGCGCTCCTGCGCCTCCGGGGCGACGTTGCCGTCGCCCCGGCCGTTGAGCACAAAGGACACGGCCGTCCTCGACACCCCCGCCCGGGCTGCGACGTCCGTCGCCCTGACTTTGCGATCCACCGCTCCACAGTGCCACAGGCCGAGGTCTGGCCTGCGGTTTCCCCGCCATACGGCCGCGGCCTCCTCCCGGACCGGGGAGGGGGCCGCACGACCAGCCGGTCAGACGATCACTCGACGCTCGAGGTCGTCTTGTGCGCGAGGAGGTACTTCTCGGCCTCCTCGTTCCAGATGTTGTTGTTGCGGCCGCAGATCTCCGCGAGGCCGGCGAAGAACTCGTCGTCCTTGCCCAGCTCGGCGAAGTCGTCGATCGCGGTGAGCGGCATCCGGACCCAGGGGTAGATGAGCTTCTTGCCGCCGGGGATGTTGGGGTAGTTGAGGACCGTCTCGGGCACGGAGTCCAGGCCGCCGATGTGGGTGACCATGAACGACGGGTTCAGCTCCCCGCGGGCGGACATCTCGAGGGACTCGATCATGTCGCCGGTGGAGCCGCCCGAGGTACCGACGATGTGCGTGGACTCGTAGTGCACGTTGTAGAAGTTGAAGTCGGCGACGAACTTCTTGTCCGTCGGGCCGGCGAAGAAGTTGAGGCAGCCGTCGAAGCCGAGGATCTGGTCGCCCAGCTCGACGAGGGCCTTGACGGGGGCGTAGACGAAGACGTCGTCGTAGCCCTTGCCCTCCGGGGTGATCTCGCGCAGCATCTGCACCGGGTCGCCACCGGTGGTGTTGACGTAGCGCAGGTCGACGCCCTTGGCCTTGGCGTCCTCGACGTTGATCAGGCTGGCGACGCGGTCGAGGCGGGCCTGGTCGATGTCGACGACGACCAGCAGCGACGGGGTGTAGGGGCCGTTGATGGCGTACTCGATCGCGCCGATGCCCATCGGGCCGGCGCAGCCGAGCAGGGCCATCTTGCCGCCCTTGACCGGGCCCATGAAGTGTTCGTAGACGAACGGCTTCGTGTGGTACTGGGCGTGGAACCCGCCGATGATGCACGACATCGGCTCGGCGAGACCGGCATTCGCGAAGTAGGTGCCGTCGTAGCTGAGGACGCAGCCCTTGTCGATCGCGATCTTGGGGATGATCGTGTAGTGGGTGTCGCCACCGAAGTAGGGGTAGGAGTAGCCGCTGGAGTAGCCGTTCTCCAGGCCCATGGCGGGCTGGATGGCGATGAGCTGACCCACCGTGTAGTCGTCCGCGTAGTCAGCGCCGACCTCGACGATCTCGCCGGCGAACTCGTGGCCGGCCATGACGGGGACCTCGGAGATGTTCGGCGGGACGCGCTTGTGGTCCTCGCCGAGGATGGTGGCCTTGTACGTCGACATGCAGATGCTGTCCGACATGACCTTCATGAGGATCTCGTCGCGCCCGATGGGGGGAAGCTCGACGTCGGTGACCTTGATCTTGCCCTTGCCGTGGATGACGGCCGCTTCAGTGCGCATGCCTTCACCGTATGCCGTCGCCCGTCTTTTGTCTAGGGGTTGACTAAAGTGGCGCGCTGGGGACAGGCCTCCGCCCTGGCAGCCTGGGGTGGCTGTCCGGGTGGGCGGGTGTGTCGGGTCAGGCGGTGAGGGCGTGCCCGTGTGGTGGGTCGCTGTCTGGCGGGTTGCCGTCGGGTGGTGGTGCGGGGTCGGGGCTGGTCTCTGGGCTGGTGTCGGGGTCGGGGCTGGCGCTCGCGGGTGGGGCGGGGTGCCAGCCGGTCCATGTGTGGATCACGTCCCAGTGGACGCGGGAGGGAACAAGGCTCAGGACGAGACGAGCCGCGAGATGCGCGCCGGCTCGAAGTAGGCGTCCGCCGCCAGCCGCACGGCCCCGGCCAGCCCGGACCGACCGCCGAGGAGCGTCGTGCGCAGGCTGAGGGTCTGGAGGGCGTACTCCCCCGCACCCTCGTCGAGCGCCCGGCGCAGCGGCGCCATGAGCACGCCGCCGGCACCGGAGAGCGCACCACCGACCACGACGGTCGTGGGGTTGAGCAGGCGCACCACCTCCGCGAGGGACCGGCCGAGGGCCTCCCCCACCTCGCCGACCAGCTGGCAGGCCAGCGGTTGGCCGTCCTCGACGAGCGACACCAGGTCGAAGCTCGTCGTGGCCGCAACCCCATGGGATGCCAGGCGCTCTCGCACGACATACCCGCTGGCGACGTCCTCGAGGCGGCGCAGACGGCCGTCAGGCCCGGGCAGCGTCAGCACGCCCACTCCCCCACGTTCGCCGCGATAGACCCGCCCGTCGAGCACGAACGCGCAGCTGATCCCCATGCCGACCCGCAGCACCACGGTGTGGTCGCCCGCCCCCAGCGCCGCGTGCTCGGCGACCGCCATCGTGTTGACATCCCGGTCGACGACCTGCACGTCGCCGCGGACCGTGAGGAGGTCGGTGAATCGCACCCCCTCCCAAGCGCTCTCGCGCAGCGGCGCCCCGATGACCCCGCTACGGAGGTCGACCGGTCCCGGCACGCCGACCCCGACGGCCCGCACATCGGCGGGCGACCGCCCGATCCCGGCCAGCAGCGCGGTGATGCGTGAGTCGACCCAAGCGGCCACGCCACCCGGCCCGGTGGGGAGCCCGATGTCGGCCCCGTCCTCGGCCAGGAACCCGCCGGCCATGTCGGTGATCCCGACGCGGGTGTAGGAGCCGCCCACGTCGATGCCGACGAGCAGGCCGAGGTCGTCGTCGACGGCGAAGGTCTCGGCGGGCCGACCCCCTCGCTGGCCCCGAGGCCCCGGCTCACGACGAAGCCGGCGGCGAGCAGCTCGTCCAGCCGTTTGCCGACGGTCATGCGCGCCCAGCCGAGGCCGTCCACCAGCCCGCGCCGGGTCGTCGGCCCGTGCTCGCGCAGGTGCGCCAGCACCTCACCGGCACCGGTCTCGGTCGCAGCCATGGGGTCCACCTCCTCGCGGGCGATGTCCCGCCGCCATCGCGTCGGACCAGGTCGGCCAGACCTTTTGAGCATAGCTGCACCAAAAGCCGACGCGCCCCAGGTCAGCGCCCCAGGTCAGCGCCGCAGGTAGTGTCCGACCGGTCGCCCCTGCACGCGCTCCACGGTGATCGGGACGGCGAAGATCTCCTCGAGCAGGCCCTCGCGCATCACCTCGTCCGGGCTGCCGGCGGCGACCACGCGGCCGTCGCGCATCGCCACGATCCGGTCCGCGAAGGCGGCGGCCGCGTTGAGGTCGTGCACGACCACCACGACGGTCTTGCCCAGCTCGTCCACGGCGCGGCGCAGCAGGCGCAGGATCCCGAGGGCGTGCCGCATGTCGAGGTTGTTGAGCGGCTCGTCCAGCAGGACGTAGTCGGTGTCCTGGGCGACGACCATGGCGATCAGGACGCGCTGGCGCTGACCACCCGAGAGCTCGTCGACGAACCGGTCGGCCAGGTCCTCCAGGTCGAGGTAGTGCAGGGCCCGGTCCACGTGCTCGACGTCGACCGGGCGCAGCCGTCCCCCGCAGTGGGGGAAGCGGCCGAAGCCCACCAGGTCACGCACCCGCAGGCGCACCGCGAGGTGGTGCTCCTGGCGCAGGATCGCGAGCCGTCGCGCCAGCACCGAGGACTCGCAGCGCGTGACGTCGAGGTCGTCGACGTGCACCTCGCCCTCGTCGGCGGGCAGGAGGCGGGCCACGATCGACAGCAGCGTCGACTTGCCGGCGCCGTTGGGACCGACCAGGCAGGTCAGACCCCCACGGGGCAGGTCGAGGGTGACCTGGTCGACGACGGTGGTCCCGTCATACGACTTGGTCACCTCCCGTATGGCGATGCCCGAGCTGGTCGCGGCGTGCGGGAGGACGGCGGTGGAGGTCATGCGCGGGCCCTTCGCAGGAGGAGGACGAGGAAGGCGACGCCGCCGAGGAGCTCGACGACCAAGGACAGGGAGCCCTCGAGGCCGAGGAGCTGCTCGAAGACGAGCTGTCCGGCGACGAGGGTGGCGACGGCCGCGCCGCAGGCGGCCGGGAGGACGTAGCGGTGCCGGTGCGTGCCCATGGTCTGGTAGGCGAGATGGGCCACCAGCAGCCCGAAGAAGCTGGTCGGCCCCACGAGGGCGGTCGCCGACGCGACGAGCAGCGCCACCACGGCCAGGACGACGAGCTGGCTGCGGCGGTGGTCGATGCCCAGGGACGTCGCGAGCTCGCGCCCGAGGGCGATGACGTCGAGCCGCTCGGCCTGGCGCAGGGTCCACAGCAGAGCGAGCGCCACGATCACCGCGCTCGTCGCGACGAGCCGGGGGTCGGCGCCATGGAAGTCGGCGAAGAAGCGGTCCTGCAGGACGATGAACTCGGTCGGGTCCATGGCGCGCTGCATCAGGGTGGACAGCGCGCGAAAGAACCCGCCGGCCACGACGCCGACCAGCACCACGAGGTGCAGGCTGCGGCCGAGGCCGACGACGAGCCAGCGGTAGAGGCCGACGGCCAGCAGGGTCATGGCCGTCGCCTCGGCGCCGAAGCGCAGCACCGGGTCGATGGTCACGCTGCCGGTCACCCCGAGCGCCACCATGGCCGCGGTCTGCACGAGCAGGTAGAGCGCGTCGAAGCCCATGATCGACGGCGTCAGGATCCGGTTGGCGGTGACCGTGTGAAAGAGCACGGTCGCGATGGCCACGGCCGCGCCCACGACGGTCATGGTGGCGAGGGTGATCAGGCGTCGCGGCAGGATGAAGCCGACGGCCCCCTCGAGGCCCACGAGCAGGTATGCCGTCGCGGCTGCCGCCGCGAGCAGCCACCACGCGGCGACCCGCAGCGTCGGGGAGGGGGCACGGCGGACGAGAGGTCGACGGGATGCCGCAGGCGTGGCGGGGGCGGCGGTCGTCAGGTCAGCGGACACCGCGAACTCCCTTGACCAGCATGGCGAGGAAGGCTCCCGCCCCGACGACGCCGAGGATCGTGCCGATGGGCAGCTCGTGCGGCGCGACCAGGGAGCGGGCGAGCAGGTCGCACAGGAGCACGAGACCGGCTCCGCCGAGCGCGACCCAGGGCACGCTGCTGCGGGCGTTGCCGCCCATGGCGAGCACCACGAGGTTGGGGACGACCAGGCCGATGAAGCCGAGCATGCCCACCGTCACGACCACGGTCGCCGTCACGACGGCGACGATGCTCATGCCGATCGCCATCGTGCGGCGGTAGTCCAGGCCGAGGTTGGTGGCGACGTCCTCCCCCAGCCCCGCGACGGTGAAGCGGTCCGCCACGACGACCGACACGACGGTGAGGGCGCCCGCGATCCACAGCAGCTCGTAGCGGCCCTGGATCGTGGCCGAGAAGTCGCCGGTCATCCAGGCGCCGAGGCTCTGCAGGAGGTCGTAACGGTAGGCGACGAAGGTGGCCACCGCCCCCACGATCCCGGACAGGACCAGGCCGATCAGCGGCACGACGAGCACGTCCCGGATCGTGACGGACCGGACGAGGCGCAGGAACACGGCGGTGCCGGCGAGCGCGCAGGCGGCGGCGATCGCCATACGGGCCGCGACCGGCGCGTCCGGCCAGCCGATCGCGACCCCCAGCAGGCCGAGGCCGGCGAACTCCATCGTCCCGGTGGTCGACGGCTCGACGAAGGGGTTGCGGGTGAGCAGCTGCATGATCAGCCCGCTCACCGCGAGGCCGGCGCCGGCCAGCACCAGGGCGACGGTGCGTGGGACGCGGCTGACCCCGATGAGGTCGAGGGCGTCGGCGCGGCGGTCGGCGTCCAGCAGCGCGGCGGGCGTCACGTCGGCGACCCCCACGAAGAGCGACCAGACCGCGAGGACCAGCACGACGGCGGCCCCGCCGAGCAGCAGCGCTGCCTGGCGGGGTCGGCGTCGCGCGACGACGGTGGCTGACGCCGTCACAGCCCCGCGGCCACCTCGTCGACCATGGTCGACAGGTTGTCGAGGCCGGCCCCGACGACATACCACCGCTGGCCGTCGAGGTAGGTGATCTGCTTCGTGGCGCCGGCCGGCGTGGCGTCGACGAGGGGGTTGGCGAGGATCTCCTTGGCGGCCTTGCCGTTCTGGCCGATGGCAGCGTCGCGGTCGACGACGAACAGGCGGTCCGGCTTGGCGTCGCGGACGAACTCGAAGCTCACGGCCTGGCCGTGGCGGTCCTCGCTGATCGTGGCGGCGGTGGGCTTGACGCCGAGCGTCTGGTGGACGAGACCGAAGCGGGACTGCGGGCCGAACGCCGAGACCTTGCCCCCGCTGGTCATGAGGATCAGGCCGGTGCCGGCGTTGGCCGCCTTGGCCTTGACGGCCGTGACCTTGGCGTCCAGCGCGGCATGCTTGGCCGCCACCTGCTCCTGCTTGCCAAAGATCTCACCGAGCTGCGCGTTGACCTTCTTGGCCGAGCCCATCAGGTCCTTGGACCCCACCGTCAGGTCGATGGTGGGGGCGATCTTCGACAGCTCCTTGTACTTCGCAGCCCCTCGGGCGCCGACGATGATCAGGTCCGGCCCGGCGGCGGCGAGCTTCTCGACGTCGGGCTCCTTCATGCTGCCGAGGTCGGTGTACCTCGCCTCCTGGTAACCCGACAGGAAGCTCGGCATGCCCTGCTTGGTCACGGCCGTGACCGAGTCGACGCCCAGGGACTGGAGGCTGTCGAGCACGCCCAGGTCGAGGACGGCCACCTTCTTGGGGTGGGCGGGCACCTGCGTGGTGCCCTGCGCGTGCGTGACGCTCACGGTCGTGGCGCTGCCGGACGAGCTGCCCGAGCCGGACGAGCCGGAGCCCGAGGACGCGGTGGCCGAGCCGCACGCGGCCGTCGACAGGGCGACCGTGGCGAGGATCGCGGCGCGGGCGGGGGTGAGCAGGCGGGACGACATTGTGCTCCGATCGACAGAACCGATGAGAAGGATAGCCAAACCTTAGTAAGGCGACCCTATCCTCCACAAGCCCCCGCCGGGGGTAGGGGCATCGACCGGCCTTCGTCCCCCAGGTCGATGCCCCTACCCCCGGCGGATCTGCGCGTGGGTCTGCGCGCGGGCCTCTACTCGGCACGGCACGCGACCCTGCAGGGTTCGCAGGCCTGGGCCTGGGTATGCGCGTCCAAGGACAGCGCGTGACCGATCCGTGGAGGAGAGCACGATGGCCAGCAGCGGGCCGACCCGCACCGACCGGACCCTGGACTTCCTGCGACGTGGCTACGGCTTCTCGGACGCGTGGCGGCGCGAGCTGCGCCACGTCGATCCCCGCTCCGTCGCGCGGATCCCGCTGCGCCTCATGGGCGGCCGGGCCCTGCTCGTCCGCGGCGACGAGGGCGTTCGCCTGATCTACGACGGCACGCGGGTCAAGCGGGACGGCGCGATGCCGTTGCCCATCCGCGTCCTGGCGGGGCACTGACGTCATGGCTGAGCTCGTCATCACCCTGCGGCTGCCCCTCGACCGGGCGGAGGTATGGCGCCGCCTGTGGTCGGCCCCTCGTCATACGGCCGTGATCCCCCTCACCGTGGTGACGTCGTCCGCTCGCCGTGGACGACTGGACGTCGCGGGCGCCCGGGTCCGAGCGCGAACTGCTGTCGGGCCGTGGGGGTTCGACGACGACATGGAGACCGTGGCGGTGTCCACGCCGGAGGGCGACGGGCCATGGCGCTGCCGGATCGTCAAGCGTGGCAAGGTCGTTCGTGGTGCGATCGACGCGACGGCGCGCGCCCTGGAGCTGCCCGGTGGGCGAGCTGCGACCGAGCTGCGATGGCGGCAACGGATCAGCGTGGCAGGTCTCCCGCGCGCGCTCGACCCCGTGACGGCGGCCGTCGCCTGGGTGGCCTATCGCGCGACGATCAGGCGGATCGTGGACGCTCAGGCGGTGCGCGGGCTTCGCAGGTAGCGCCACAGCAGCAGCCCGAACGCAGGCAACCCGCCGAGGAGCATCAGGATCGGCCCGCGGGTCGACGGGCAACGGCGAGTCCACGCTCACGCAACGCCAGTGGTGTGGGCGTGCTCATGAGTGTGGCCGTGGTCCTGCTCATCCCGCAGCAGGCCCACGAGGCTGAGCTGGCCCGTGGGATCGCGCCGTCCGACCGAGTCGTAGAGCAGGTCCGGATCCACCTGCCCGAATCATGCAGGCACCATGGGCTTCTCGCCCATGGACTCATGGGTCACCCTCTCCAGCAGCGCGACTCGGTCAGGATCAACGCGATCCACCTTGTCGAGCACCAGGAGCGAGGCCACCTTGAGGTGATCGCTCGCGACGGGGGGCTCGTCATACGAACCGATCTCGTCCCAGGCCCCGACGTCCACGACCTCGACCGGACCACCGAAGCGGACCCGACGCACCGCGCTGCTGATGATGAGCCGGGCCAGCTCGCGGCTCGGCCAGACCCCACGGGCTGGACAGCGCCATCGGCAGGACCCGAGGTTGAGGTCGTCCACATGTTTACCAGTTTCCTCTGAAGTGGTAAACAAATGGTATGCATGGCACCACGTGGCCGGCGATCGCCCACGAGACTCTCGAGTGGCGTTCGCGCTACGACACCGACGGGCTCAGCCGACGTCAGCGGGTCGACGCTGCCCTGCGGTCGTATGACGCCGCGGTGCCTCCGGTCATCGCGGAGCTCCGGCATGCGCCCCCGGCAGCACTGGCCTCGGAGCTCGAGGAGGCCGCCGCCGAGGCGTCGCGGTTCGACGTGGAGATGGGGATCGAGCTAGCGCCCTACCTCGGCATCCTGCTCCGGAGCGAGTCCGCCGCCTCCTCGACCATCGAAAACCTCACGGCGTCGGCGCGGGCCGTCGCCGCGGCCGAGGTGGGGATCGACTCACGAGGTAACGGCGGCATCATCGCCGCCAACGTCCAGGCGATGCGGCGGGCCCTCGAGGTGGACGGGCCGGTGGACGCGCCGGCGATCCGGCAGATGCATGCCGCCCTCATGGTGGGAGACCGGTGGCACGAGCCCGGTCAGTGGCGCGCCGAGCCCGTCTGGATCGGCGGCTCCAGCATCAGCCCGTGCGGTGCGACATACGTCGCCCCGCGCCACGACAGGGTCCCCGAGCTCATCGACGACCTCGTGAGATTCCTGGCCACGCCTGATGTCTCGGTGCTGCAGCAGGCCGCGCTCGGGCATGCGCAGTTCGAGACCATCCACCCCTTCACCGACGGCAACGGGCGCACAGGCCGGGCCCTGGTCCATGCGCACCTCAGGGCCACGGGGCTGGTGCGCCAGGTCGCCCTCCCGGTCTCGGCCGGGCTGCTCGCCTCGGGCCGCGCCTACGTCGACGCCCTCACCGCCTACCGGGCCGGCGACCCGGACCCGGTGCTCCGGCTGTTCGCCGAGGCGACCTTGCGCGCCGCCACGGAGGGACGCCGCCTCGGCCACGAGGTGCGCGATATCCGAGCGACATGGTCCGCGATCGTCACGGCGCGGCCGCAGTCACGCACCTGGGACCTGCTGGACCTGCTGGTCCGCCAGCCCGTCGTCACGGCCGCCACGCTGCAGACCGAGCTCGGCCTCGCGCCGGGGCACGTCCGCCGCCACGTCGACCCGCTGCTTGAGCTCGGCATCCTCAAGGAACAACGGGTGCACCGCGTCCGGGGCACCTACTGGCGGGCGCCGGAGATCCTCACCGCCCTCGACGATTTCGCGGCCCGATCCGGGCGCCGCCTGCCGCTGCGCTGACCACACCTCGCCGGGACAGGCGTGATGGCCGCGGGTCGCGCCCGCGGCCATCACCGTGAGTCACGGCCGCTGCCAGCCCCCGTCATCGATCTCGACGGTCTTCAGCTTGTCCGTCGTGGGGACCTCGAACATCAACCATCCGTTGACCTCGCCGCCAGGCTTGAGGTCGATGACCGAAGGCTGGGGACGCCGGGGTCGGCGATCGAGGCGATCATCGCGGCCGAGCGCAGCGGCTTGGCCTTCTCGGCGACCTGCTGGGACTCGACCGCGGGCCGCTCCTCGGCGAGGTGAGCGTTCTCGGCTGGTCACCTATCGCGCCCCCAACCCCGCCCACTGGTCAGATCTCGTCGCGTGGGGGTGGGCCGGTCAGAGCCGGGCCTGACCGACCTTCCAGAAGCCGCTGGCCATGACGCGGCGCCGCGGCACGTCACGCTCCCTGACCAGATGACGGCGCACCGCGGCGACGGTGGCCGCCTCGGCGCACGCCCAGGCATAGTCGACGTCGGCAATCCCGCACGCGCGCAGCGCCGGCAGCATCGCGGACCCCGGCTCGCCCTCTCCGCGGTAGACGACGTGCACACCGGCCTCCCGGACCTCGTCGTGCAGGAAGCCCTCGGTCGGCACCTCGACCACGGCAGTGAAGCGTCGGCCGGGATCGTCGGCATACGCGTCGAGGATGGCGAGCTGGCCGGGCAGGCCGGTCTCGTCGGCGAGCAGCAGGTGGTGACCGGTGGGTGGAGCACTGCCGTATGGCGCCGCCTGGATCCGCAGACCGACCTCGTCCCCGACGCAGACCGACCGGATCCACCGCGAGCCCGGGCCGTCGTGACCGGTGCACACGATGTCGACGTCGATCTCGGCGCGCTCGGGGCGGTGGGCGCGGATGGTGTACCACCGCAGGTCCGGCCGCAGCGGCTCGGGCATCGCGGCCAGGGCGGTTCGCGGGTTGAGCATGTTGGCCGGCAGGTGCAGGTTGCCGGCGGGCTGCGGCAGGAACAGCCCGAGGTACTCGTCTGGCCCGGTGAGCGTGAGGTCCGCGAGCCCGCCCGCGGTGATCGTGACGCGGCGGAAGGCCGGTGACAGCTGCTGCAGGGCAGTCGCCTGCGCCTCGAGCTGGGGATAGAAGGCGCGCCGTGGCGGCATCGCCGTCGTCGTCGCATAGGCGGCGGCGTAGGCCGCGGCGGTGGTGCGCTCGAGCACGCCGTACTGAACCATGGGCATGACCTCCAGTTAGTTAGGTATACCTAACCATCTCTACCTGGTCGTCGCCACCCTGTGCACACCCCCCACCAAGGGCTAGTTCGTGAGCATCGGGGACGGCACCTACGTCCATGACGTGGGCTTCTTCTTCGCGTCCGGTCGCTATGGCGCCGCCCTCACGGCGGGGGTGGCGATCGGACGCGCAGTGGGCAACCGCTCTCGCCGTCGTGCGGCGGCAGATGCCACGGTGCCGCGGTGGTGCCTCGTCGACGATGGGCTCGTCCACGTCTCGGACTTCGGCTTCTACCTCCAGTCTCGGCGAGGTTTGTTGCCGTGGGGGTGGGGTGCCGTGACGTCAGCCCAGCTTGTCGGACCAGGGCGCCTCAGGATGTCGGGCAACTCCACGAATGGGCCCGTGCGGTGGATCGTGGACAGTGACTGGGCCGAGTTGATCCTCACGATGTGGGCCCGCGTCCGACATCCGCGGCACCCTCAGCTCGAGCAGGGCGCGTGGATTCCCGAGGGCTGGGCAGCACGGATCACGGCTGATGGCTATCCCCTACCCCCTGACCACTCGGGTCGCTGGGATCGACTGGCGCTCGACCTAGGAGAGGCCGACCAGTAGCCCGACCCCCGCGGCCGCCCCGGCCCCCGGGTCGTCGAGCTGACGCGGCTGAGCCCCGCAGGGGCGAATCCCTGCGGGGCTCAACCGGACTCGTCACGCAGACGCGGGGCAGACCCATCATCAACCCAATCGCGGCGTTGTTGCGTGGCCGGATCAGGCGTCCATCCGCCAGCAGCGCCGTGGTAGCAGCCGTCGCCAGCCGAAGCGGTAGGCGATCGCCCGCTCAAGGCGCCCAACGTGCGGCCACTGGTCCCCGGGACTCCAGCCGTTGAGATTCATCCCGCTCGCGGTCGTGATGGGCGGCTGGTCCCAGGCGTCTCTTGTCGCGGGCTTCACGCTGGCGTCGATGTCGGACAGGGCCTTGTCGAACAGCTCGCCCATGGCGCGATGTTCGGAGTTGACCCAGGTGCGGCAGGCGGCGAGTTGCTCTTGAAGGTCGTGTCCCCGGCTGACGAGGGCCGCGAGCACGTCGGGCTCGTCGGACACACGCCGCCGGACCCGGTACGGGTACTCGCCGCGGGCGATCAGGGAGCGCACCGCGTTCGCGTAGCCTTCACGCCTGGTGGCAGCGGTCGCCCGGAGGTTGCCGAGCACGGTCGTGATGAGGCCGGCGATCACCGAGGAGCCGAGCAAGGTGACCGCGACGACCACCCAGACGTTACTCGAGCCCGTTCCAGTGGGCGCTGCGGCCGCGGGTGTGACCTCGGCGGTGCGCAGGGCTGTAGTCAGGACGCCCATCGGTGCACCTCCCGACGCATGAAGGAGCTGCGGATGGGGTGCGCGCCCGTGAGGGGGTCACCGTGCGGTGCGTCCTCGACGGGCCAGTGGCCCTCCCGGCGGTAGTACTCCTCGTAGAAGACGTGCCTGTAGACGCGGGTGACGTACTGCTCGAGCCCGTCATCCCACTCCCAGCGGAGCGACCGCGGGTCTTGGGGGTACCAGAGGCACAAGGGCCCAGCGAGGTGCCCCAACTGTTGGCCGAGCGGGGACGGGTAGCGGTGGCGCCACGCGCGTTCCGGCCCGAGCGGGAACGCGTAGATGGGGCCGTCCGGCCGGACGCTGACCCTGGCACGCTCGGTGTGATACCCGGCTGCGGCGAGCTCAGGCATCGGGGCGAAGGACATGTCGAGGACGAGGCCGCCGCACCGGGGTGCGAGAGCCCGGTCGCAGACGACGCCGAAGAGCCCGTCCTGGAGGACCCGGCGCGTGCGCGCCGGGTCCTCCAGGACATCCTGCAGTGAGAGCGTCACCAAGACGGGCTCCCGAACGTCGTTGTTCGGCCGACAGCGGTGCCTCGCCTCGGAGACCACGAGCGACCGGGTGCGGCGACCTGCTGCGCGGCCTGGGTGGCGCTGGGCCGGCCAGTGCTTGTCACGCTGCCGGCGGCGAGGGCGGTGAGGACGCTTTGGACCGGCCGGTGCGGAGCGGGCGGGAAAGCGTCCCCGAACAGCGAGTGCCACACGTCGACGGCCGCGCTCACGTCCCCAGCGCGTTCGAGTGCACGCGCCTCCATGGCCCGCTCGGCGGCATGGCCGTACACCCTCACAGCGGTCTGCCGCTGCTCGCTGGTCCACTTCGCCGTGACATCGTCATCGCCGGCCGGCTCGATGACCGGGCCCTTGACGGCGTCCTTGGCGTGGTCGAGGAACCGGGCGACAGCGTCCTGGTCCGGCTCCTTGCGGCTCATAGCCTGGTACGCCAGGGACTCCACCACGATGCCGGAGATGAAATCCAGCTGCTCATGGTGCTGGGTCAGCTCCTTGGCCTCCCGGACGTGGTGCACGAACCGCCCACCGGTGTCCTGGTTGCGCTGGGAGACGCGCTTGAGCTGGATGCGGGTGTTGCTCGGCTCCCACGTGCCTTCGAACCGGTCACCGATGAGGACGTGGTCACCGTCCTGGTCGAATGCGGGCACGAGGTCGATGGTGAAATCGACGCCGGGCAGCGTCACGCGCACCGCCTTACCGGCGGCCTTGTCACCGGCGTCGAACTCGACCTCCGGCCACCGCGCCTCGATGGGCGCCTTGAACGACTCCATGGCGTTGCCCGGGCCGTCGGGTCCGCGCAGGGCGTCCAACGTGTCCTGCGGCAGCAGACAGACGATGTCGACGTCCTTGAGCGGCTTCAGCATGGTCCTACGTGCGAACGAGCCCTGCAGGAAGCTGCCCGCGATGAGTCCGGCGCGGGTCAGGTCCTCGCGGATGGTGTTGTGCAGGTTCTGTGCCTGCAGGCGCACGAGTGGGTTGAGGTTGAGGTTCTCGTCCAGCATGGCGAACGAGCTGTCTATGGTCCGCTTCATGGCGGGCCTCCTTGAGGTTGAGAGGGCGCCGCGCCGGTCCGGCGCGGCTTGGGTAGCGGCCCTCCCTACCGGGGAGGGCCGCCGAGGTCACTTCCGCTTCGGCGTCTGCGACAACGCGCTGGCGGCGGCCGACTTCGCGGCCTTGCCCGCCTTCGGGTTGCTCAGCACCTTGCTGGCAGCCGACGCAGCCTTCGCGCTCGTCTGCCTGGTGTTCCTCGTGCTCACTCTCTTCACCTCCGCCCCTGTGCCGAATGGACAAGCCGGCACCGGGGGTGGTCAGATACGGGTGAACGCCCCGCACTCGGCCACTCGGTCGGTGCCTCCGAGGCCCGGTCTGCCAGGACCGGGCCTCGTGTTGTTGTATGGGCCTGACCGGCCCGCTTCATCACATCACCTCGCGCCGACAGCGGCCGGCCCGGAGAGCTTGTAGTGCCACGTCCGACCTTGGCGCCCGCGATTGGGCAACGCAGCAGCCGTCCGACGTGCCCCGTCCGGGATACGCCGCCAGTCCGGCCCCTCTGCATGAGGGGCAGGACTGGCGTTGTTGTCGATCCTGTGCTCGTCGTCACTGACCTCAGGGGCTCGTGCTGCGTTTACCTGGATGCGCGTTGCTGTTCGGCCGGGGTTGTCCCAACAGGGGGATAACCCTGGTTTACCCACCCTCAGCTGCAGCCGGAGGTGCTGCCGCAGCCCTCGCACACGTAGCAGGACCCGGCGGGGCGCATCTTGGTGCCGCAGGTCATGCAGATCGGCGCGTCGGAGGCCATGCCTTGGAGCTTCTCCATGAGATCGGCGGAGGAGTGGATCTCCTGGGAGACCTCGCGGGCGTCGGCGGCGCCGGCGCCGGACTTCACCTCGGCCGGGCGGGGCGGGGAGGAGCCGAAGCGCTCCCCAGCCTCACGGGCCTTCTCCTGCGGCGTCTTGGAGGTGGCGACGTCCTGCTGGATCTCCTCGTCGTACTCCTCCTCGCTGTCGTCGCCCACCGGCTCGTAGGACCCGGTCTCGAGCTGGCGGGCGCGCTCCTCGGCGGAGTAGATGCCCATCATCGAGCGGGTGTCGAAGTCCAGGTAATCCAGGGCCAGGCGGCGGAAGACGTAGTCCATGATCGACTGCGACATCCGCACGTCCGGGTCGTCGGTGAGGCCGGCCGGCTCGAAGCGCTGGTTGGTGAACTTGTCGACGTAGGTCTCGAGCGGGACGCCGTACTGCAGGCCCACCGAGATGGCGATGGAGAAGGCGTCCATCACGCCGGCCAGCGTGGATCCCTGCTTGCCGAACTTCAGGAAGAGCTCACCCAGGCCACCGTCGGGGTAGGCGCCGGCCGTCAGGTATCCCTCGGCGCCGCCGACCGTGAAGGAGGTCGTCTGCGACGAGCGACGCTTGGGCAGGCGACGACGGGTGGGCCGGTAGACGACCTTCTCGACGACCTTGGCCTCGCCGGACTCGACGAGCTCAGCGGCCTTCTCCTCGACGCGCTCCTCGACCTTCTTCTTGGCGTCCGAGAGGGGCTGGCCGACCTTGCAGTTGTCGCGGTAGACGGCGAGCGCCTTGAGGCCGAGCTTCCAACCCTGGAGGTAGACGTCCTCGATCTCCTCGACCGTGGCGGACTCGGGGAGGTTGACGGTCTTGGAGATGGCGCCGGAGAGGAACGGCTGGCAGGCCGCCATCATCCGGACGTGACCCATGGGGGAGATGGCGCGGGCGCCCATTGCGCAGTCGAAGACCTCGTAGTGCTCGGTCTTGAGGCCGGGGGCGTCGATGACGTGGCCGTGCTCGGCGATGTACTCGACGATCGCCTCGATCGACTCGTCCTGGTAGCCGAGCTTCTTGAGGGCGCGCGGGATCGTGAGGTTGACGATCTGCATGGAGCCGCCGCCGACGAGCTTCTTGAACTTGACCAGCGAGAAGTCCGGCTCGATGCCGGTGGTGTCGCAGTCCATCATGAAGCCGATGGTGCCCGTGGGGGCGAGGACCGACGCCTGAGCGTTGCGGAAGCCGTTCTTGTCGCCGAGCGTGAGGACGTCGTCCCACGCCTGGGTGGCCAGGGCGTGGATGGAGGAGTCCATCTGGTCCAGGGTCGTGACGGCGGCGTTGGCGTCGCGGTGCTGGGCCATGACGCGCTTGTGGGCGTCGGCGTTGCGGGCGTAGCCGGCATACGGCCCGACCACGGCGGCGAGCTCGGCCGAGCGCTTGTAGGACGCGCCGGTGAGCAGCGAGGTGATGGCGGCGGCGAGGGCTCGGCCACCCTCGGAGTCGTAGCCGTGGCCCGTCGCCATCAGCAGGGCGCCGAGGTTGGCGTAGCCGATGCCGAGCTGGCGGTAGTCGCGGGTGGTCTCGCCGATGGACTCGGTCGGGAAGTCCGCGAAGCAGATGGAGATGTCCATCGCGGTGATGACGAGCTCGGCGACCTTCTGGAAGGTCTCGGCGTCGAAGGTGTCGTCGTCGCGCAGGAACTTCAGCAGGTTGAGCGACGCGAGGTTGCAGGAGGAGTTGTCCAGCGACATGTACTCCGAGCAGGGGTTGGACGCGGTGATCCGGCCGGTCTCGGGGTTGGTGTGCCAGGCGTTGATCGTGTCGTCGTACTGGATGCCCGGGTCGGCGCACTCCCAGGCGGCCTTGGCGACCTTCTTGATCAATGAGCGGGCGTCGATGCGCTCGATCACCTCGCCGGTCATGCGGGCGCGCAGACCGAAGTCGGTGCCTTCCTCGACGGCCTTCATGAACTCGTCCGTGACGCGGACGGAGTTGTTGGCGTTCTGGTACTGCACCGAGACGATGTCGCGCCCGCCGAGGTCCATGTCGAAGCCGGCGTCGCGCAGCGCGCGGATCTTGTCCTCCTCGCGCGCCTTGGTCTCGACGAACTCCTCGATGTCGGGGTGGTCGATGTCGAGCACGACCATCTTGGCCGCGCGGCGGGTGGCGCCACCGGACTTGATGGTGCCGGCGGAGGCGTCGGCGCCGCGCATGAAGGAGACGGGCCCGGACGCGGTGCCGCCGGAGGACAGCAGCTCCTTGGAGGAGCGGATGCGCGAGAGGTTGAGGCCGGCGCCGGAGCCGCCCTTGAAGATGAACCCCTCCTCCTTGTACCAGTTGAGGATCGAGTCCATCGAGTCGTCGACGGACAGGATGAAGCAGGCGCTGACCTGCTGGGGGCTGGCCGTGCCGACGTTGAACCACACCGGCGAGTTGAAGCTGAACACCTGGTGCACCAGGGCGTAGGTCAGCTCGTGCTCGAAGATCTCGGCGTCCTCGGGCGTGGCGAAGTAGCCGTTGTCCTTGCCGGCCTTGGCGTAGGTCAGCACGACGCGGTCGATGAGCTGCTTGAGCCCCTGCTCGCGCTTGTCGGTGCCGACGGCGCCGCGGAAGTACTTGGTGGTGACGATGGTGGAGGCGTTGACCGACCAGAAGTCGGGGAACTCGACGCCATGCTGCTCGAAGATCGTCTCGCCGGTCTTCCAGTTCGTCTGGACGACGTCGCGCTTCTCCCAGGTCACGTCGTCGTAGGGGTGCACGCCGGGCGTGGTGAAGATGCGCTCGATGGTGAGGCCCTTCTTGGCCGACTTGCGTGCTGCGGAGCGAGCGCCGACGGTCTCGGTCATGGTGCTGTGCCTTCCGTTCCCTGGGATTACTGGCTGTATGTCGTGCCTGGGTGTCCCCGTCAGGTGTCTCGGCGGGGATGTGGAGATGTCGTGATGAGGGGGTCGGTCGTCATACGGGCAGTCTGAGGGCGACCACTGACAGACCCCTGCTGACCTGCTAGGTCGTGCGCGGCGGGCTGGGTGGACCCACCGCGGCGGGCTCCTCCCCGGTGGGCGGGTGCTCTGCCCGGAGGAGGGTGATCGCCGCCTCGAAGTCCTCGAGGGAGTCGAAGGCCTGGTAGACACTGGCGAAGCGCAGGTAGGCGACCTCGTCGAGCTCGCGCAACGGGCCGAGGATGGCCAGGCCCACCTCGTGGGCATCGATCTCCGCGTGGCCCTGCGAGCGGATCGTCTCCTCCACCCGCTGGGCCAGCCTGGCCAGGTCGTCCTCGCTCACCGGCCGACCCTGGCAGGCCTTGCTCACGCCGTCCTGGATCTTGGCGCGGCTGAAGGGCTCGCTGGCACCGGACCGCTTGATCACGGTCAGGCTCGCGGACTCCACCGTGGTGAAGCGGCGCTGGCACGCCGGGCACTGACGACGGCGACGGATGGCCGAGCCGTCGTCGGTCGTGCGGCTGTCGATGACGCGGCTGTCGGTGTTGCGGCAGAACGGGCAGTGCACGGCTAGGCTCCTCCCCTGGTCGACGGACGCCTGTGGATGCGGCTGTGGATGACGTGTTGACAACCTGTGGTTAACCGACCCCGTCCTGGGGACTACATGTGGACGACTTACATCGGTGTAACCACTAGATGTAGTGATCCTATGCCCGCTCTGCCCCAACGATCAAACACGTCACCCAGCTGACGTGTCGCCCCAGGTCACACGGCGTGTTCAACCCATCGTGTCACCGTTATCACTGTGCGTGACGGCAGGTCGAGCGCCGTGCGGCCCCACCGCGCACCCCACGATCTGGTGGTGGCTCAGAGGTCTAGGCTCGACCCATGGATCGTCGCGCCCTCACCCCTCTCGTCGTCGGCCTCCTGTGCTTCGCTATCGCTCTGATGATCCGCAGCGGCGGCCTGGTGCGCGGCCTGCTGATGTTCGTGGCGGCGGGGTTCATGGTCTACGCGGTGTCGGTCATGACCCGCGATCGCCGCTGATCGCGGGTTATCCACAGACGCCTGTATGACGGAAGCAGGCGACCTCGCCGCACGTCTAGGCTCGACGCCATGCGTGGACACGGACGTCTCCTGACCGCCGCCGCTCTGACCGCCGCGGGGCTGCTGACCGGCTGCTCGGGCGCCACCACGAGCGCCAAGACCACCGCCACCCACGAGCTGCCGCCGACGGCGTCCGACACGACCGCGGGGTCGGCGACGACGCCCCCGACGTCGGCGACACCGACCACGGCGCCAGCGGCGCCGTCCTCCCCGGCGACGACCACCCCCATCCCCGCTGCGGCACGCGCCCACACCCCCGAGGGCGCCGAAGCCTTCACCCGCTACTTCATCGACCAGGTCAACGTCGCCTGGACGACACCAAGGGCTGGCCTGATCTCCGCCCTCAGCCTCCCCACCTGCAAGTCCTGCGCATCCCTCGAAGACCGTGTCGCCAAGTTGACCGACGCCAAGGAGCGATACGCAACCCAGCCATGGTCCGTCTCGAACGTTGCCTACCAGGGAGATACCGATGACAGGCGAGCCGTCGTCCAGATGCAGGGTGCACAAAGGGCCGCCCGAGTCGTGAACCTCGATGGACGGCAGGTGGGCCAACAGCCCCAAGAAGAGTCCGACAGGCAGTTCGTCCTCCGCGAATCGGCCGACGGCTGGCGCGTCGACTCGATCCGGGGCTGATCACGTGATCGCCTTCATAATTGCCTCGCAAGCCGCGCTGCCAGCCGCGGACGGAACAACAATCAACGGCTCTTCGAGTCAAGACGGGCTGAAGATCGAAGGAACGCGCATCACGACCCGTCGTCAACCCGCAAGACCCGAACAGATTTCCTCCCCACGCAGGTCGTCGAACGATCGAGCGGCCGCTCCACAAGCTCAACCCGCGCGCGCGGCAACGGGTTTGGCCGTGAATAGTAGAACTGCAGGTCCTACCCTTGCATTTGTGAGGCAACGGCCGTTGTTGTCTCGGGACGGGCCGGGCGTGTGGGAGACGGCGGTGCCGGGGTTCATCCCGGACCCGGCCGCTCCCGCGGGCCCCGTGCAGGCCGCGCCGGCGGCGCCGGGAGCGCCCGCCCAAGCGGCCCCGCCGCAGCCGGTGCTGACCGAGGCGATGATCGTGCAGGCCTTCCACACCACGCCGTTCGCCAAGCCCGTGGCCGAGGTACAACCGGTGGGTGGGCGCACCCTGGTGACCCTGCCCACCTACGTCCAGATCGCCTGGGACCCGGCAGGGTTCGAGCCTGGCGAGATCAGCACCGTGGGCCTGCTCGGGCACGCGGTGCGCATCCGCCCGGTGGGGCGTAGCTACGTCTACGACTTCGGGGACGGGGGCGCGGTGGGGCCGACGTCGAGCATGGGTGGCCCCTACCCCACCGGCGACGTCACCTACCCTTACCCCAAACCAGGTCGCTTCGCGATCAACGTGACGGCGACGTACTCCGGGGAGTACAGCGTCGACGGCGGGCCGTGGACCGCCATCGCCGACACCGTGCAGATCCCCGGGCCCGACCAGCCCATCGACGTCCGCACCAGCCGCAACGAGCTGATCGACCAGGGCTGACGCTCACCGTGCGGCGGCGTCGGTGCCGCTCACCGCACGGACGCGACCGGACATCGCAGAGCCTTCGGCCATGTCCGGCCAGCGAGTAGGGTCGGCCCATGAGCACGGACGCGACGCGGGTCCGTCGTGGCCCCGGACGCCCCCGCGGCAGTGACGGCGCCGCCACACGCGCCCGCATCGTCGCGGCGAGCCTCGAGCTGTTTGCGAGGCAGGGCTTCCGCGCCACCGCGCTCGCTCAGATCGCCAAGGGGGCGGACCTGTCCCCCACCGCTCTCACCCATCACTTCCCCCACAAGGAAGCCCTGCTGACCGAGGTCCTCGCTCTGCGCGACCAGCGCGACCGTGACGACCTGATCGCTCTCGAGCCCTGTGCGCCGGAGGGGTGGCGGGCCCTCGAACGGCTAGGTCGCCTCGTCCTGCTCAACAGCACACGGCCGCAGCTCGTGCGCCTCTACGTGACGGTCTCCAGCGAGGCGCTTGACGCAGACCACCCGGCTCACGACTGGGCCCAGCGCCACTACGCAGAGGCGCGCCAGGCCATCGTCGACGACCTCGCCTCCGGGGTGCGCGCGGGCACGGTAGCGCCGGAGACGCCGACCGAGCAGGTCGCCAGCTCCTCCCTCGCCATGATGGACGGGCTACAGACGCAGTGGTTGCTCTCGGGCGGGACGCTCGACATGGCAAGCGCCTTCGCGACCTACGTGCAGACACTGCGCCAGGCCTACGGTCGTCCGCCGGACAGCTCGCCGGACGCCACAGGCTCCTCCTGACGGGCCGCCCACCGGGGCACGATCGGCCTGACTGGACAGAGTTGCGCCGTGGCGTCACCACCCCCTGATGGTGAGCGCCACGACGCAGGTCGTGGGCCCCGCTCGCCTGCTGCGACAGGCGACCGTGTCCGCTCGACGGCGAGATGCGCCGAGGGTCTTGCAGCGGGCACGTGCAACGTGCCCGGATGCCCAGTGGCGCGACATCGGTCGGGGCCGTTCGTGAGGATCAACGCTCGAGCGGACGGAAAGGATCCTGCGGAACGATGCGAGGTCGGCCGGATCAGCGAGCCGGGACGACCAGCGTCTGGCCGGTCATGATCTGGTCGTTCTGCAGGTGATTGGCTGCCACGAGACGCAGGACGGCGTCGTCGGTGCGGACGCCCGGCATCTCGCGAGCAGCGATCTCGGACAGGGTGTCGCCGCTCGCGACCGTCACGACGTGGGCGGGCACGCCAGTCGGGGCCGCCGAGGCCAGCGAGGACCAGGCGGAGAACGCCGCGACGGCGACGAGCACAGCCACGGTGATGGTCATCGCGAGCCGGCCGCGACGCGTGAAGCGGAGACGACGGGGCGCTCGGGCCGGGACGGCGTCACCGGTCGGCACCAGGTGCAGTCGGGGACGTCCGGGCACACGTGCCGGTGCGGTGGTGTCGCCCCACGCAACAGCTGCACTCATAGGGTCCTCCTTGTCGGCGAACCGAGGTGGCTCGCTCATCCGTTCGATAGAACGCTTGTACGAAAGTACAGCATCCCTGGGGTCGATGTGAAGACTCGCGTCGAACGAGTGTTTGAAACACGCCTTCGACCCCGGTAGCCTGGGTGGCCACGGGAGACACTCAACCAGCGACCACTGACATACCCCCGCCCCCGAGGGTCTCCGACCGACATCAGCGCAGGTCAGAGGCCTGCAGCCACCGAGGGAGCGAGCATGATGGCCAAGGTCACCTCCTTGCCCGAGCGCGACGGCGGGCAGCGGCTCACCGTCCGCCAGCGCAAGATCCTGGAGTTCATCCGCGACACGGTCGAGCGCCGCGGCTATCCCCCGAGCATCCGCGAGATCGGCGACGCCGTGGGTCTCGCCAGCGTGAGCAGCGTCTCGCACCAGCTGCAGACCCTCGAGCGCAAGGGCATGCTGCGACGCGACCCCAACCGCCCGCGCGCCATCGAGGTCGTCTCCCCCGACTGGGCGCCCGAGGCCTTCCACGCCGACGCCGACGACAGCACCGACGTCACGGGCGTGCGTGACCAGCGGCCCCAGGCGTCATACGTGCCGGTCCTCGGCCGCATCGCCGCCGGTGTCCCGATCACGGCCGAGGAGGTGGTGGAGGACGTATTCCCGCTCCCCCGCCAGGTCGTGGGCGAGGGCCAGCTGTTCCTGCTCAAGGTCGTCGGTGACTCCATGGTCGACGCGGCGATCTGCGACGGCGACTGGGTGGTCGTGCGCCAGCAGCCCGACGCCGACAGCGGCGACATCGTCGCGGCCATGATCGACGGCGAGGCGACGGTCAAGACCTTCAAGCGCAAGCTCGGGCACCCGTGGCTGCTCCCCCACAACCCCGCCTTCGAGCCCATCGACGGCAAGCAGGCGACGATCCTCGGCAAGGTCACGGCGGTGCTGCGCTCCGTCTGAGCGCCGCGCCGGCCGGACCTCGCCGAGGGCCAGTGCCGGGCGATTCAGGCCAGCGGCGCGGGCCGTAGGGGTCGCGGTCGGCCCGGTCGTTGACGTACGCGCCCGCCCGATAGCTCACGAACGCCGCGCCGCCGAGGTTGGATGCCTCGGCGACCCGCTGCAGCGGCGGCGGCCTGACGGCCCGGGTCCACCGACCGGCGGCGAGTCGCTCCCGCATCGCCGGCACCGCGGCGACGTTCTCGGCAGGGGTGAACGTGCAGTGCCCCGTCCGCTGCCCGTAGGCCTGACCCAGCAGGGCGCCAGAGCCCGCCCGCTCGACCTTGGCGGCGGCCGCAGGTGCTGATCGCCCCGTCGATGGCGGCGTCCCGGCGCTCCGCGAGCAGGCTGCTCACCAGTCCGCCCATCGACCGTCCCATGGCCAGGGTGCGCCGCGGCTCACCGACGCGGGCCCGGAACTCGGCGAGCACGCCGATCTGGTCGTGGACCGCGCTGCCGAGTGCCCACCCGGTCCGGGCGTATGACGACTGCGCCACGGCATACCCGCGTGCCTGCAGGGCCGCAGCGGTGGGGGCGAGGCCCGCGTCCACGGTGGGGTTGGCGGGTCCGGTGCGGAAGCCGTGGCTGAACAGCACGAGGTCGCCGTTCCACCCCGCGGGGAACCGCGATGTCCCACGTGGAGCCATCGGGCAAGGTGCCCTGCTCGTGACGTGGCTCGGTGGTGCGGGGCGAGACGACCGGCGCCGCGGCGACAGCGCCTCGGGCGCGGCGCCGCGGAATCAGTCGGCGTCGAGCGGCAGGTCACTCATGGCGCCGCGACACAGCTGCAGGGCCTCGGCAAAGCTCTCGCGCTGGTCCGGGTCGAGGTCCTTGAGCATGTGCGCCTCCAGCGCGGCGACCGGCTCCGCCTGCCGGCGCAGCAGGGCGCGCCCCTCGTCGGTGAGGCTGATCAGACGGCGACGGCGGTTGGCCGGGTCGGGGTCGCGCCGGATGAGGCCGCGCCGCTCCAGACCACCGACCAGGTCGGCCGCCGACTGGGCCCGCACGAAGGAGTGACGCGCCAGGTCGGCCGAGGTCATGCCCTCCCGGCGCTCCAGCACCGTCAGGGCGGTGTACTGCAAGGCCGTGACTCCCGACTCGCGGACGATCGCGTCAAGGTGGGCCCGCGTCACCAGCTCCAGCTGCTTCACGACGTAGAGCAATGGCGGCGCCGGCGCACGATCACGGTGTGTCACTCGGCCATTCAACCTCATCGCGCAGCGCGAAATTCGCCGCCGCACCCTTGCGCACCCGGGCGCCACGGTGTCAGTATCAGGAATCCTGCCATTCGCCGAAGAACGGGGAGAGACCATGAGTTCCGGTGTCGTGCACGATGGTTGCGAGGTCCCCGAGACCCTGTCGCTGCATCGCGAGGGTGCCGTCGGCATCATCACGCTGAGCCGCCCCGCCCAGCGAAATGCCTTTTCCGACATCACCATCCTTGGCCTGGAGCGCATCTTCACCGATCTGCTCCCCGAGGTCCGTGCGATCGTGCTGGACGCCGCGGGCGACCACTTCTGCGCCGGGCTGGACCTCGCCGAGATGGCGGAGCGGGACACCTTGGCGGGCGTCGCCCACTCACGCCTGTGGCACCGCGCGTTCGAGACCATCGAGGACTCGGTCGTCCCGGTCGTGTCGGTGCTCAAGGGCGCGGTCGTCGGCGGCGGGCTCGAGCTGGCCTCGGCCACCCACGTGCGCGTCGTGGAGCGCTCCACCTTCTACGCCCTCCCCGAGGGGCAGCGCGGCCTGTTCGTGGGCGGCTGCGGCTCCGTCCGGGTCCCTCGCCTCGTCGGCGCACACCGCATGGTCGACATGATGCTGACGGG
This sequence comes from Arsenicicoccus cauae, assembly GCF_043162025.1. Classification (NCBI taxonomy): domain Bacteria; kingdom Bacillati; phylum Actinomycetota; class Actinomycetes; order Micrococcales; family Intrasporangiaceae; genus Arsenicicoccus; species Arsenicicoccus cauae. The sequence goes on from NZ_CP171001.1 coordinate 3,029,588, forward strand.
GCGCCGCCACGACGCCGTCGAGGGCCACGCGGTGGGCTTCGCGCACTACCTCGTCGACGACGGCGCCGGCCTGGACCACGCGCTGGGGCTCGCCGCACGCATCGCGGACAACGCGCCGCAGACGAACTTCGGTCCACCGATCGGCGAGTTCCAGGGCGTGGCCTTCATGCTCGCCGACATGGAGATGCGGCTGCGCGCCGCGCGCCTGCTGACCTACGCCGCCGCGGAGGAGGCCGAGGCCGCCGGCCCCGACATGAGCGTCGCGGGCGCCACCGCCAAGCGCTTCGCCCCGGACGCGGCCATGTCCATCACCGTGGACGCGGTCCAGGTGCTGGGTGGAGCGGGCTACACCGCGGACTTCCCCGTCGAGCGGATGATGCGCGACGCCGAGATCACCCAGATCTACGAGGGGACCAACCAGATCCAGCGGATCGTCGTCTCGCGAGCGCTGCTCGGCGCCCGGTGACAGACTGCTCCCACGACCAGCCAGGAGGCTAGGCATGACCGTCAGCACCACGCCCGTCGCGATCGTCGGGGCCGGGCCTGCCGGGCTCATGCTCTCCCACCTGCTCGCCCGGCGAGGTGTCGAGTCGGTGGCGATCGACACCCGCACCCGCCAGGAGATCGAGACCACCCACCGCGCGGGCATCCTCGAGGCCGACAGCGCCCGGATGCTCCTCGACGGGGTCAGCGACCGGATCCTGCGCGACGGCTACGAGCACGAGGGGGTCGAGCTGCGGCTGCACGGACAGGGGCACCGGATCGACTTCCAGGAGCTGGTGGGCGCCTCGGTCTGGCTCTATCCGCAGACGGACGTCTTCATCGACCTCGCGGACGCTCGGGAGCGCGACGGCGGGGACGTGCGCTTCGGGGTCACCGAGGTGGAGGTCGACGGCGTCGAGACGGACTCTCCCACGGTGCGCTTCACGGACGCAGGCGGTGAGCGTCACGAGCTGCGGGCGACCTATGTCGTCGGGGCAGACGGGTCGCGCAGCCAGTGCCGACGGCTGGTGCCCGAGGCCCGCCGACGCATCTACGGCAAGGAGTACCCCTTCGCGTGGTTCGGGATCCTGTGCGAGGCGCCGATGAGCGCCCCCGAGCTCATCTATGCCCAGTCCGGCCGCGGCTTCGCCCTGATCAGCCAGCGCACCGACAGCATCCAGCGCATGTACCTCCAGTGTGAGCCCGACGAGGACGTGCACGCCTGGAGCGAGGACCAGATCTGGTCGGAGCTGCAGGCGCGCGTCGCCGGGGACGGCTTCGAGCTCGAGACCGGCCCGATCTTCGAGCGGGCCCGGCTCAACTTCCGTTCCTTCGTGCAGGAGCCCATGAGTCACGGCCGGCTCGTGCTGGCCGGCGACGCCGCCCACACGGTGCCGCCCACCGGCGCCAAGGGCCTCAACCTGGCGCTCGCCGACGTCAAGGTGCTGGCGGACGTGCTCGAGCAGGCGCTCGACACCCAGGACGTCGAGGTGCTCGAGACCTACGGCCCGCGGGCCCTGGCTCGGGTGTGGCGCTCGCAGAACTTCTCCTACTGGATGACCCAGATGCTGCACACCCCGCCCGGCGCCGACGCCTTCGACGTGCGTCGGCAGATGGGCGAGCTCGAGACGGTGACGTCGACCCAGCAGGGCCGCGCCTACGTCGCCGAGTGCTACACCGGCTGGCCCAACCACCCCATCGGAGGATGACCACAACCATGACGAGCGCGACGACGCCCTGGGAGGGCAAGGTCTGGTCCGGCGACTGGATCGACGGCTCCGGAGGTCCGGCAGACGTGACCGACAAGGCGACCGGCGAGACCCTCGGGCAGGTCGGCACCGCCACCACCGAGGACCTCGACCGCGCCGTGGAGCAGGCCCGCGACGCCCAGCGCGAGTGGGCGGCGCAGCCCTACCCCGCGCGAGCCGCCGTGATGCACAAGGCCGCTCAGCTGCTCGAAGCCGCCCCGGACCGGCTGGCGCCGTGGCTGGTCCGCGAGGCGGGGTCCGGTCAGGGCAAGGCCGCCTTCGAGGTCGGGCTGGTCGTCGCCGAGCTCCAGGAGGCCGCCGCGACCGCTGCCGCGCCCTACGGAGAGGTGCTGCGCTCGGCCAAGCCCCGCCTGTCGGTCGCGCGCTACGTCCCCTACGGCGTCGTCGGGGTCGTGTCGCCGTTCAACTTCCCGGCGATCCTGTCGATGCGCTCGGTCGCGCCGGCCCTCGCCCTCGGCAACGCCGTGGTCCTCAAGCCCGACCCGCGCACCACGGTCGCCGGCGGTATGGCGCTCGCCCAGCTCCTCGCCGACGCCGGGCTCCCGGCGGGGCTCCTGCACGTCCTGCCGGGCGGTGGCGAGCTGGGCGAGGCGATCGTGGCCCACCCGCACGTGCCGTGCCTGACGTTCACCGGCTCCACGGCGGTCGGACGCCGCATCGGCGCGACCGCCGGCGGCCTGCTCAAGCAGGTGCACCTCGAGCTGGGCGGTAACAACGCCCTGCTGGTGCTGCCCGACGCCGACGTCGAGGCCGCTGCCTCGGCCGGGGCGTGGGGGTCCTTCCTGCACCAGGGCCAGATCTGCATGACGACCGGGCGGCACCTCGTGCCCGTCGCCCTGGCCGAGGACTATGCCCGCGCGCTCGCGGCACGTGCCGAGCGGCTCACCGTCGGCGACCCGACCGACCCGGCCAACGTGCTCGGCCCGATCATCGACGAGCGCCAGCGCGACCGCGTCCACGACGTGGTCACGCGTGCGGTCGACGGCGGCGCACGGCTGGACGCCGGCGGCACCTACGACGGTCTCTTCTACCGCCCCACCGTCCTGTCCGGGGTGGCGGCGCAGAGCCCGGCGTTCACCGACGAGATCTTCGGCCCCGTCGCCCCCATCACGACCTACGAGTCCGTGCACGAGGCGATCGACCTGATCAATGCCAGCGAGTACGGCCTGTCGGTGGGCGTCCTCACGGGTGACGCGCTCGCGGCATACGAGCTCTCCGACCGCATCGAGACCGGGATGCTGCACATCAACGACCAGACGGTGGACGACGAGGCGGTCATCCCCTTCGGCGGGGTCAAGGCCTCCGGCAGCGGCGGCCGCTTCGGCGGCGCCCGGGCCAACCTCGAGACCTTCTGCCACCTGCAGTGGGTGACGATGCAGAGCCGGATCGCGACCTACCCCTTCTAGACGTCCCCGACGAGCGACGCCGAAGGGTCACGAGTGCCCCGTCACGCGGCGTGTCGTGCACATTTGTGACCCCTCACAGACCCGACCCAGGCGGGGCTCAGGCCGTGCTGCGCGGCGGCCGAGCAGCGTGCGCCGGTCGGAGCCCCCGCAGGATCCGGCGCGCCACCTCGGGGTCGGCCACCTCGGGGTGGGGCGGGTCCAGTGCCGCCTCCACGGCGACCAGCTCGGGCGCGTGCTCCCGGAGCAACGCGTGGGTCACGAGGTAGCCGTGCCGCTCGAGCACCATCTGCTCCCCCTGCGAGAAGGCGTCGAGGTCGGTGCGGATCGCGTTGACGAGCTCGACGACGTCGGGTGGATAGCCGACGACCTCGTCCAGTGCCCAGGTCGCGCCCGCCAGCTCGCCCGCACTCATCGAGGAGTGCAGCCAGCGCAGCCGCACCGACGTGCCGCCGTCCGAGGCGATGGACATCGTGCGCAGCATCTGGCCCAGCGGCGTGCGGGTGGTGCGGGCGCGAAAGACGTTGCCGCCGTCCGAGACCAGGACGGCGGCGTGGTCCTTCCACACGGGCTCGAGCCCGAGGTTGTCGTAGACGCCGCCGTCGGACAGGGGGATGCTGCGGCGGATGGCCTCGCGGGTCGAGGACGGCTCGCGTCCCGCGACCCCGCCGCGCAGGTCGAGCCCGCGCCCGTCGAGGCGCCACGGGCCGAAGACGGGCGGGAACGCGCAGGACGTCGCCACCACGTCGGCCACCCGCAGCCACGCCGGAGGTGGGCCGAAGCCGAGCCGGTAGTCCCCGATCCACCCGCCCGGGCGCACCGCGGTGGGGTCGTAGAACCGCCAGTCCACCCCGTAGGCCACGTCGGTGGCCCCGGTCACGGTGGCGGCTCCCACGACCCCGAGGTCGCGCAACGGCGTGGCCCACCAGCCGATCTCGCGGGCGAACCCGTCGGCCATGGCACGCACCGCCCCGTCCTGGACCAGCCACCGGTCGGGCCGCAGGCGGCTCAGAAGCGCCGGCGTGCGGACGTTGGTCGAGGCCAGCCGCCGCGCCGGTCCGGCGACCAGCTCCTCGAAGCCCTCCAGGCGCTCACCGCCCGCGCCGTCGCGCGGCCACCCGAGGCGCGGGTCGCCGAGCAGGTTGGCGATGATCGAGCCGCCCGACACGCCCGACACGGTGCGCAGGCGCCCGAGGACCCCCAGCTCGTCCAGCCGTCGCGTGGACCCGAGGTGGAACATCGCGGCCCGGTAACCGCCGCCGGACAGGCACAGCCCCGTCCCGTGCCGCTCGACCCAGGGCACCTCGACGGGCCTGCCGAGGTCGCTCCCCGGTCGCTGGTGCTTGCCCGCGTCGAGCTGGTCCGAGGCGGCGCGGCCGGCCTGCGGTGATGGGTCGAGAGGCGTGCGCCAGGATGAGGATTCGCTCACGGGCCCACCCCATCACAGACCACCGACACAGGGTCGTCACCGGCGGTCCGGTATGCCGAACTGCGCCTGCCGGCCGTCATACCAGGCCGAGCGGCAGCCCCGTCGCGTACTCCACGTCCACCACCGGACCCAGGTCGTCGTCGATCCCCAGGCGTCGCGCGAGCCCGGTGAGGGAGGGCCCGAGCGGCGCGTCCAGCTGCCAGGTCGCCTGGTCGTCGCCCCGGGTGCGTCCCCGGGTGATGATGCCGACCGGCAGGCCCAGCGCATCCGCCCGGCGCACGAACCGGTAGCCGCTCATCACCTGCAGGCTGGACCCCAGCACGAGCAGCGCCGAGGCGGTCTCGACCCGGCGATAGGCCTCGTCGACCCGCTCCCGCGGCACGGACTCGCCGAAGAACACGACGTCGGGCTTGAGGGCGTCCGACCCGCAGACGACGCAGTGGGCTAGGTGGAACCGCTGGACGACCCCGTCGGGCAGGGCGATGTCACCGTCCGGACGCACCTCGTCGCTGTGGACCTGGAAGTCGGGGTTGGCCTCGGCGAGACGGCGCTGCACCTCCTCGCGGGAGGTGCGGTCCTCGCACGTCAGGCAGCGCACGACCGAGAGGGTGCCGTGCAGCTCGAGCACGTCCTGGGTGCCGGCCTGCTGGTGCAGCCCGTCGACGTTCTGGGTGATCACCCCGTCCACCAGGCCGGCCCGCTGGATCGCGGCGAGCGCCCGGTGGCCGGCGTTGGGGCGGGCGCCGGTGAACCGCTCCCAGCCGACGTACGCCCGCGCCCAGTAGCGGCGCCTGGCCTCGGGGCCGCTCAGCAGCTCGGAGTACTGCATGGGCTGGACCCGCCGGCGTCCGTCCGGCCCGCGATAGTCCGGGATCCCCGACTCGGTGCTCATGCCCGCTCCAGTGAGCGCCACGACCCCGCCGTCGTGGACGAGCCGGGCGAGCTGGTCGAGGATCATGGGCTGCACCCGTCAAGTATGCCGGGCGACGCGCGACTCGAACCATAGGCGCACGTGTCGCAATCTCGACATTCGATAACACCCTGTTATATAATCGCTGCATGATCGACGCCGCCGGACTTCGTGTCATGAAGGCCATCGCCGACGAGGGCAGCTTCACCGGGGCCGCCGCCGCACTCGGCTACACCCAGCCCGCCATCTCGCAGATGGTGCGGCGCCTCGAGCAGCGCACCGGCACCGTCCTCATCGACCGGGTGGGCCGTCAGGTGCGCCTGACCCAGGCCGGGCAGGTGCTCGCCCGGCACGCCGGTGGCGTCCTGGCCGCGCTCGACGCCGCCGAGGAGGAGGTCGCGGCCATCGCGGGGCTGCGCGCCGGACGGGTGCGGATCATGTCCTTCCCGTCCGCGACGGCCACCATCGTGCCGCCGGCGCTCGCGGCCCTGCACCGCCAGCACCCCGACCTGACGGTGACCTTCAGCGAGAACGAGCCCCCCGAGGCCATCGCGGCGCTGCGCGAGGGCGACTGCGACCTCGTCGTCGGCTTCTCCTACGAGAACGGCTCCACGCCCGCCGACGACACCGACCTCGACCTGCTCGTGACCACGCCCCTGCTCGTCGATGAGGTGCGCCTGGCGCTGCCGTTGGACCACCCCCTCGCCGCGCAGGAGACGGTCGACATGGCCGACCTCTCCTCCGAGGCCTGGGTGGCCGGCTGCCCACGCTGCCGCGTCCACATGGTCGGGCTCGCGTCGGAGTCCGGCTTCGCACCCAACCTGGCCTTCGAGACCGAGGACTACGTCGCTCAGCTCGGCCTGGTCGGTGCCGGTCTCGGCGTGGCCCTCATCCCCGACCTCATGCTGCGCCGAGCCGTCAACCCGCACACCGCGATCCGCGACATCACGCCCTCCTCGCGCCGCCACATCATGGCGATCACCACCCCCGACCTGCAGAAGGTCCCCGCCGTCCAGGCCACCATCGACGCCCTGCAGACCAGCGCCCGCGAGTTCCAGGAGTCCTGACACCAAGTCCTGACCCCGGGTCCTGTCCCCGGTCAGCGCCCGCGCCGGGCGACGCGCAGCTCAGCGCCGTGCCCGAGCACGGCGAGGTCGCCGGACCGGTCCGTCCGCTCGATGTGGAAGCCGTTGCGCTGCAACGTGGTCAGTGCCGCGGCTGCCGGCTGGCCGTAGTCATTGCCCTCCCCCACGCTGATTAGGGCCAGCGGCGCATCGAGGTCGGCGAGCAGTCGGGGGTCCTGCTTGGCCGAGCCGTGGTGCGCGACCTTGAGCACGTCGAGCTGCGGGTGGATCGCCCTGCGCGCCAGGGTCGTCCGCACGTCCGCCGCGAGCTCGGGCTCCGCATCCCCGGTGAGCAGCGCGGTCGTGCCGCCGATGTCGGCGAGCAGCACCAGGCTCGCGTTGTTGGGCACGGACCCCTCTCGGATCTCACGGGTCGGCGCGACCACCTCGGCGTGCACCTGGCCATAGGTCAGCCGGTCCCCTGCCGCCAGCACCTGCGGCCGCAGCCGATGGTCCGCCGCGAGACGCTCCACCCGGCTCGCCTGGTCGGGAGGGTCTCGGGTCGCGGTCACGAGGACCGCGCCGACGGGCCAACCGTCCAGCACCTCCTCCAGCCCGCCCACGTGGTCGTCGTGGAAGTGGGACAGGACGACGGCGTCGATGCGCTCGATCCCCAGGCGGGACAGGCACGGTCGTATGCCGGGGTCGGCCGGCCCGACGTCGACGACGACGGCTCGTCCGGGCCCGGATGCGAGCGCGATCCCGTCGCCCTGACCCACGTCGCAGACGATCATCCGCCAGTCGGCCACCGGCCATGCGGTCGACCCGACGGGCGCGACGAGCGAGAGGGCGAGGAGCACGACGGCGATCGCCGCGAGCGGGCGGGCGCGGGTCCACCACGCCAGTCGGGGACCGCTCACCACCAGGATCACGGTGACGAGGGCGAGCAGCAGGGCTCCGCGCCCGTCATCGGGCCACGGCACCGCGCCGTACGGCACGTCCGCCGCCACGCGCGCCACCCGGGCGATGAGCCAGGCCGGCAGGGCCGCCGCCCACGCCACGACGTGCGCCGCGGGGACGCTCACGACGGCGACCACCGCCGTGACGATCCCGAGGACGGTCGTCGGTCCCACGAAGGGCGCTGCCGCGAGGTTGGCGGGGACGCCGACCAGGCTGACCGACGGCTGCAGCATGATGGTCACGGGTCCGCAGGCGACCTGCGCGGCGACCGGGATCGCGAGCGCCGGCCCCCACGAACGGATCTGGCGCGGGAGCACCCTGCCGATGCGCTCGCCCCACGGCGTCGCGAACAGCAGCAGCCCGAGCGTGGCCAGCGAGGACAGCGCGAAGCCGTAGGACCGGGCGAGCCAGGGGTCGTAGCAGAGGAGGACGACGATCGCGGCGCCGAGTGCGGGCAGGGCGGCACGACGACGTGAGGTGGAGATGCCGAGCAGGCCGACAGCCCCCATGACGGCCGCCCGCACGACGCTGGGCTCGGGCCGCGCCAGCACCACGAAACCGGCCAGGCCGACCAGCGCCACGACCGGCCGCAGGCGGCGCGGCAGACCGAGCAACGAGCACAGACCGAGCAGGGCGGCCAGGACGATGCTGACGTTGGACCCGGAGACGGCGCTGAGGTGGCTCATCTGCACCTCGGTCATGTCCGCCGTGAGGTCGGGCGGCGTCAGGCTCGTGTCCCCGATGACGAGCCCCGGCACGAGCCCGGCGGCGTCCTCGGGCACCCCGGTGACCGCGGCGCGCAGGGCGGCCCGCACGTGCTCGGCTCCGGCGAGCACCGCACCGGGCTGCCCCACGACACGGGGTGGCCCGCGGACGGTGACCGTGGCCAGGACGTCGTCGCCCGGCTCCGCGGGCTTGAGCCTGCCGGCCAGCTCCAGGCGCTGTCCCCAGCGCACCTGGGCCCAGCGCTCGTCACCGAAGACCAGCAGGGGTGCCGAGACCTGGCTGACGGCGCCGCGACCCTGCACGGTGAGCACGCGCAGCCGCACCATCGTCGCGGGAGCGCGTTCGGCACCACCGCCCACGACCCGCGGGTCCGACACGACCTCCGCCGTCAGGCGCACGCTGGCGCGCTGCGCCGCCAGCTCGTCGATCGTGCCGGCACCGCGCAGCTCGCGATGCCCCACGAGCGCCGTCAGCGTCAGGGCGACCACCACGCCGGTGATCCCGACGACCGGCACCCATGACCGACGGCCGCCACGCCCAGGACGCCCCAGCGGCACAGGGCGGCCAGGAGGCACCGGAGAGACTGGAGGCACCGGAGAGACTGGAGGCACCGGAGGGACAGGCGGCACATGACGCGCATGACGCACCGCCCACCGCGCCGACGTCACGGTGAGGACGACGCCCGCCGACGCCACCATCCCCAGCACCCAGGTCGGCCGGTCGAGCAGCGCCGCGGTCAGGGCCCACGCGACGCAGGCCGGCAGCAGCAGACGGACGTCCGAGGGCGTCTGCGGGCGGATGTCGTCGAGCCACCTCGACGGTCGCCGTCCCTGTCCCTGGGAGGGCCCGAGACCGAGGAGTCGTCGGGCCTGGTCCTGGCGCTCGTGGCGGCGGGCAGCCTGCACCTCCCGTGCACCGGCGGGCGCCGACGACTGCGGCAGCTTGCGGGCAGGGGGTGTCCCGGCCGCGCCGGCGCCGGTCGCGTGGCCCGGTTGGAGAGGGTGGGGGGTCGTCATACGCGCACCTGGGGTCGGAGCCGCTCGAGCAGCTTGGGTCCGATCCCCTGCACCTCGCCGAGCTCGTCGACGCTGCTGAACCGGCCGTGCTGGGTGCGCCACTCGATGATGCGGCCCGCGATGGCGGGACCGACCCCGGGCAGGGTGTCCAGCTGCTCGACGGTCGCCGCGTTCAGGTCGACCGGGGCACCCGGCGCCCCGCCACCCGCCACGCCGCCACCGCTGGGTGACGTGCCTCCCGCCGCCGGCACCCCGCCTGACGGTCCGGCCGGAGCCGGGACCTTCTCGCCGGGGCGCGGCACATAGACCTGCTCGCCGTCGACGAGGACCCGGGCCTGGTTGAGGCCCCCGAGATCGGCCCCCGGCAGCGCCCCACCGGCGGCCGCGAGCGCGTCCACCACGCGTGCCCCGGGATCCAGGCGGACCACCCCGTGCCGCCGCACCTGGCCGCCGACGTCCACGATCACCCCGGTGGACGACGGGGACGGTGCGGCCGCGGGGCCGACCGCTGCGGGGGGTGCCGCGCCGCCTCGTCCGGACGACGTCGCCACTGCAGTCGCCCCGCCCCGCCTCACCCCGTCACCCGACTCGCGGTCCGCGCCCGCCGACGGGACCGGCTCGGGCTCCCCCTGGCTGCGGGCCATGGCCACGCGCACGCCGAAAGCGACGCCCGCGAGCACCAGCACCAGGAGCAGGGCGAGCACCGCCGTCCAGCGCGGCTGCCAGGTGGCGCCGACCAGCCGGGACGGCAGCGACACCACCGCTGGCGCCGGTGGACGATGCCGCCCGGAGCCCTCGGGCGGGGACGGCGACAGCCGCCCACGACGCTCCAGCGCGTCCTGGCCGTAGACGCGCTCCACGACGTTGTCGGGCAGGTGGTCCAGCGACTCGACCGCTGCCGGTCGCGGCAGCTCCATCCGCCACGCGGGGTCGCCCGCGCGCGCCTCGGTCGCGGTGATCCGCCCGAGCCGCTCCAGGTCCGGTGGTGGTGGTCGACGTGCCATGAGCGCGACGCTAGGTTCGCGCGCCCACGCCTGGGCGGGCACGCGCTTCGCCTGTGGACGGGCGTCCTCGCGTCGCGTCAGGGTGTGGACAAGTCGGCGGGCAGACGGGTTCCGCACTGAGGTGCATGGCTCGAGGTCGGACGAAGCCCCCCGGCCACCCCGACCAACCGGACCTGATCGGAGCGCCGTCCGAGTCAGTCAGGGGCGCGGCGAGACGACCACAGCCGTCGTGCCGGGCCCGACGTGGCAGGCCGCCACCGGTCCCAGGGGATAAACCTCGACGGGGGTGCCCGCGGGGCAGCGGACGCGCAGCGCCTCGACCACCTCGTCGGCGCGCAGCTCGGCGTCGAGCTGGTGGACCGCGATCTCGCAGCCACGCTCCCCGCACGCCTCGGCGGCCGCGACGGAGCGGTCGACCATCTCCTTGATCGCCCGCGTGGACGTGCGGACCTTGGCGACCGGCTCGATGTGGCCGTCGTCGATGCCGAGCAGCGGCTTGATCGACAGGGCGGTGCCGAAGAAGGCGGCGGCTCCCCCGATGCGGCCGCCCTTGCGCAGGTAGTCCAAGGACTCGACGCAGAAGGTCAAGGTGGCGTCCTCCGCCCGGCGCCGGGCCGCCACCCCCGCCTCGGCGGCGCCCGCCCCGTCCTCCACCATCTCGGCGGCGGTGAGCACGCCGAAGCCCATCGCCATACCGATGGAGCGGGAGTCCACCACCTCGACGGGGATCGGCGAGCGGGTCGCAGCGAGGACCGCGGCCTCGACCGTGCCCGACAGCTCCGAGGACAGGTGGATCGAGAGGATCTGCTCGCAGCCCCGCTCGGCAGCCCGGCGATAGGCCAGGAGGAATTCGGCGGGCGAGGGACGTGAGGTACCGAGCTTCTTGGCGCGGCGCAGGATGCCGGGCACCTGGTCCTGCGCGAGCTCACCCTCGATGTGCTGCTCCCCGTCGGCGACGAGCACGAGCGCCACGACGTCGATGCCGTGGCGGGCCACCGTCTCGGCGGGCAGGTAGCCCGTCGAGTCGGTGACCAGCCCGACGGAGGGGAACAGGGTGGTCATCGGTCAGCCGACGACGATGTTGACCAGCTTGGGGGCCCGCACGATGACTTTGCGGACCGTCTTGCCGTCGAGCAGCCCCTGGATGCGCTCGCTGGCCAGGGCCGCGGCCTCCAGGTCGGCGTCGCTGATGTCGGCGGCGACCTCGAGGCGGTCACGCACCTTGCCGAGCACCTGCACGACGCACGTCACGGTGTCCTCGACGAGCAGCGCGGGGTCGGCTGCGGGGAAGGTCTCGTGCACCACCGAGGACTCGTGGCCGAGACGGGACCACAGCTCCTCGGCGAGGTGCGGTGCGACCGGCGCGACCATGAGGATCAGCGCCTCGGCGGCGGACCGCGGCACGACGTCCAACTTGGTCAGCGCGTTGTTGAGCTCGATCAGCTTGGCGATGGCTGTGTTGAAGCGCAGCCCGTCGTAGTCCCGCGCCACCTGGTCGATCGTGCGATGCAGGAGCCGGGAGGTCGCGTCGTCCAGCGGCCCGTCACCGACCCGCACCTCCCCCGTCTGCTCGTCGACGACGTTGCGCCACACCCTCTGCAGGAAGCGCTGCGACCCGACGACCGCGCGCGTCTCCCAGGGCTTGCTGAGCTCGAGCGGTCCCATGGCCATCTCGTAGACGCGGAAGGTGTCGGCGCCGTACTCGTCATACATCTCGTCGGGGGAGACGACGTTCTTGAGGGACTTGCCGATCTTGCCGAACTCACGGTGCACGACCGAGCCCTGCCAGGTGAAGACGCCGTCGGCGCTCTCGGCCACCTCGGCGGCGGGCACCGGCTGACCCCGGTCGTCGCGGTAGGCGGCGGCCTGGATGTATCCCTGGGAGAAGTAGCGCCGGAACGGCTCCTCGGAGGTCAGGTGGCCGAGGTCGTGCAGCACCTTGACCCAGAAGCGGGCGTAGAGCAGGTGCAGCACCGCGTGCTCGACACCACCGACGTAGAGGTCCACGCCGCCAGGGTCGGCGGCCCCGGCCGGCGCCCCCGCGACCGCGGTCGCCTGCGGCCCCATCCAGTAGCGCTCGACCTCGGGGTCCACCATCGCCGTGGCGTTGGCCGGGTCGAGGTAGCGGAGGAAGTACCAGCACGAGCCGGCCCAGTTGGGCATGGTGTTGGTCTCGCGGCGGTAGCGGCGCACGCCGCGCCCGTCCCCGAGGTCCAGCTCGACCTCGACCCAGTCCCCGGCGCGGGACAGCGGCGGCTCCGGCTCGGACGAGTCGTCGTCGGGGTCGAAGGTCTTGGGCGCGTAGTCCGGGATCTCCGGCAGCTCCAGCGGCAGCATCGACTCGGGCAGCGCGTGCGCCACCCCGTCCTCGTCGAAGACGATGGGGAACGGCTCGCCCCAGTAGCGCTGCCGGCTGAACAGCCAGTCGCGCAGCCGGTAGGTCACGGTCCCCTGCCCGCGGCCGGTGCGCTCCAGCCACGAGATCATCGTCGCCTTGGCCTCGTCGAGCCCCAGGCCGTCGAGGCTCACCTCGTCGTTGCGGGAGTTGACGGCGACCCCGGGGGCGACATACGCCTGGCCGTTGTTGACCGAGCCGGGCCACGACGAGTCCTCCTGCGGCGCAACGACATCCAGGATCGGGATCATGAACTCCGTCGCGAACTCGAAGTCGCGGGCGTCGTGCGCCGGGACCGCCATGATCGCGCCGGTGCCGTAGCCCATGAGGACGTAGTCGGCGATGAAGACCGGGATCTCGCGCCCGTCGACCGGGTTGGTCGCGTAGGCGCCGGTGAACACGCCCGTCTTGGACTTGTCGTCCATCTGGCGCTCGACGTCGCTCTTGCGGGAGGCCGCCTGCTGATAGGCCGCGACCGCCTCGCGGGGCGTGTCGGCGCCACCGGTCCAGTGCATCGGGATGTCGCTCGGCCAGGCGTCGGTGACCAGGTCGGCGACGAGCGGGTGCTCCGGCGCCAGCACCATGAAGGTCGCCCCGAAAAGCGTGTCCGGCCGCGTCGTGAACACCTCGATGTCCTCGCCGCCAGGCCCGGTGAAGGTGACGCGAGCGCCGTGGGAGCGGCCGATCCAGTTGCGCTGCATGGTCTTGACCTTCTCGGGCCAGTCCACGCGGTCCAGGTCGTCGGCGAGCCGGTCGGCGTAGGCGGTGATCCGCATCTTCCACTGGCGCAGCGCCTTGCGGAAGACGGGGAAGTTGCCGCGCTCGGAGCGGCCGTCGTTGGTGACCTCCTCGTTGGACAGGACCGTGCCGAGGCCGGGGGCCCAGTTGACGGGCGCCTCGTCGGCGTAGGCCAGGCGGTGGCCGTCGATGACGGCAGCCTGCTCGGTGGCGTCGAGGTCGCTCCAGGCACGGCCGGCCCACTCCCCCGGCAGGGGACGGGACCCGTCGGCCAGCTGCGCGACCAGCTCGGTGATCGGCCGCGCGCGGCCCAGACCCCCGTCGGGGCGGCGGGCGCTCTCGTCATACCAGCTGTTGAAGATCTGCAGGAATATCCACTGGGTCCAGCGGTAGTAGTCCGGGTCGATGGTGCGGATCGCGCGCCGGTCGTCGTGGCCGAGGCCGAGGCGACGCAGCTGGCGCGCCATGATGACGATGTTGTCCTCGGTGGTCGTGCGCGGGTGCTGGCCGGTCTGGACGGCGTACTGCTCGGCGGGCAGCCCGAAGGCGTCGTAGCCGAGGCAGTGCAGGACGTTCTTGCCGGTCATGCGGTGGTAGCGCGCGTAGACGTCGGTCGCGATGTAGCCGAGCGGGTGCCCGACGTGCAGGCCCGCGCCGCTCGGGTAGGGAAACATGTCGAGGACCAGCAGCTTCTGCGCCTGGGTGAGCGGGTTGTCCGGCTCGGCCCACGGACCGGCGGGGTTGGGCGCGTGGTAGGTGCCCTGCTCCTCCCAGCGATCCTGCCAGCTGGTCTCGATCTGCCCCGCCAGCGCGGCGGTGTAGCGGTAGGGGTGCTCGTCGCGCGTCTCGGTGGCCGTGTCCGTCATCGTCTGTCTCCCTGGGTCCTCGGTGTGGCTCGCTGCTGCTGCGGACTCGCATGCCTCCAGACACACGAACGCCCCTCACGCAGAGGGGCAGCCGCGCTGATGTCCGACTCGCTCAGCGCGGCCCGACAAGGAGCTGCTGGTGGGCCACCCGCCCAGGCTACCGCAGGGTCATCGGGGCTGGACGAGCAGGCCGTATGCCGAACCGCCCGTGACGCGGGGTCGCCGTGTGATCGGGTGGGGCGTGGTGGCGGCGGGGCGCCATACGATCGGGACATCCCCGCAATCGCCCACCGAAAGGTGCCCCATGCCAGCCCGCCCCTGGACCACGATCGCCCCCGGCCCGCACGACGTGCGACTCGTGGTCGCCGACATGGACGGGACGCTGCTGGACGAGTCCGGGGCGGTGCCCGCGGACTTCTGGGGGCTGCTGACGCTGATGGGTGAGCGCGGGATCACCTTCGTGCCGGCCAGCGGTCGCCAGCTCGCCACGCTGCAGCGCGTCTTCGAGCGCGCGCCGCAGGGGCTGTCCTACGTCGCCGAGAACGGCACCCTCGTGGTCCACGACGACGAGGTCGTCTCGACGACCACCGTCTCGGCCGAGATCACGCGCTCGGTCGTAGGCACGGTCCGCGAGGCCGCCCGCGACCACGACCTGGGCCTCGTGGTGTGCGGCGTGCGCAGCGCCTACGTCGAGCGCAACGACCGGGCGTTCCTGGCCGAGTGCGACAAGTACTACGCCAGGCTGGAGGTCGTGGAGGACCTGCACGCCGTCGAGGACGACGTGCTCAAGCTCGCCGTCTACGACTTCGAGGACTCCGAGCGCCACGTCGACCCGATCTTTGGCGAGGTCGCCCGCACCCACCAGGTCGTCGTGTCCGGCAAGCACTGGCTCGACATCATGGTGCGCGGCGTCGACAAGGGCCAGGGCGTGCGGGCGCTGCAGGCCCGGCTCGGCGTGACCCCCGCCCAGACCGTGGTGCTGGGCGACTACCTCAACGACCTGCAGATGCTCGGCACCGCGGAATGGTCCTTCGCGATGGCCAACGCCCACGACGACCTGATCGAGCAGGCGGCCTATCTGGCTCCCGCCAACACCGAGGACGGTGTGGTGCGCGTCCTCACACGGCTGCTCGGGGCCTGACGGCGGCCCGTACCAACCGGCGGCTGTGCAACCAGGCGCTCGTCACCGAGGTCTACATCGACGAGGACGACGAGCTGCGCGTCGAGCACAACCGGCCCTTCGAGATGCTCCCCGACCCGCAGGTCGACGCCAACGCACTGACCTGGGCCGCAGACGTGAACAAGGCCCGAACCTCCACCGACCTTTCCGTTGGCGAGGGTTCGAGCCTTGTGCGTGGGGTGGAGCTGAGGGGACTCGAACCCCTGACCCCCTCCATGCCATGGAGGTGCGCTACCAGCTGCGCTACAGCCCCTCACGAGACGAGTCCCGCGGGTCGTCGTCGCGGGCTCACGCTCGCTGCGACTGGATCACTTTAGCCAGAGTTCACCGCTGCGACCAAATCGACGTATGCCGTGCCGGTCGCCCCTCCCGGACCTCGGCCTCAGCGCTCCGTCGGCCACGAGGCGCCCTCGTCGGCGTCCGGGGAGCCGAGATTCCAGGTCTCGATGCGCCAGCCGCCCGAGGGCATCTGGGCGAGCTCGGCCCAGTGGCAGTTGCGCAGTCCGCCCAGGACGAGCCAGGCCTGCTTCTGCGGCAGGCCGACGAGCTCGGCAGCGAGGGCGCGGGCGGCCACCCCGTGCGACACCACGACGGCGAGGCCGTCCTGCGGCAGACGACCCACCAGGTCCTTCGCCCCGGCGAGGACGCGGGTCGCCACGTCCGCCACGGACTCCCCGTGACCACCGCGCTTGAAGTCCTCGCCGGTCAGCATGCGCTCGGCGTCGGCGGGATACTCCGCGCGCACCTCCGCACCCGTACGACCCTGCCACTCCCCCGCATGGATCTCGCGGAAGCGCTCGTCGCGCTCCACCTCGACGCCCAGCAGATCCCCGAGCGCGTCGGCGGTGGCCGCGGCCCGCAGCAGGTCCGAGCTGACGATCAGGTCAGGACGCCGTACCGCGAGGTGCGGGGCCGCCGCAGCGGCCTGCGCGCGCCCGGTCTCGGACAGCTTGATGTCGAGCTGCCCCTGCCAGATGCCCGCGGCGTTGTGGGCGGTCTCGCCGTGCCGCCACAGGATGAGTCGCCTGGCCATGCGGGTCAGTCGCGCAGTCCCGGCCACCCGGTCGTCCGGGCGGGCGCGTCGGCATACGGGTCGTCCTCGTCTTGTCGACCGGCGGGGTCCGGCAGCCCGAGGTCGACCGTCGGGCAGTCCTTCCACAGCCGCTCCAGGCTGTAGAACTCGCGCTCGTCGCTGTGCTGGACGTGCACCACGACGTCGACGAAGTCGATGAGGACCCAGCGACCGTCCTTCTCGCCCTCGCGGCGCACGGGCTTGGCGCCCAGGTCGCGCAGGCGGTCCTCGACCTCGTCCACGATCGCGCGGACCTGGCGGTCGTTGGGCGCCGACGCGAGGACGAAGATGTCGGTCAGGGCGAGCTGGTCGCTGACGTCGAGCGCGATGATGTCGCGGGCGCGCTTGTCGTCCGCCGCGAGGGCGGCGGCCTTGGCGAGCTCGATGGCACGGGGGGTGGCGGTCACGCAGGATCCTTCGGGGTGATGGTCGGTGACGGCGCGGACGCCGAGGTGGAGGCGGACGCCGCGGTGGAGGCGGACGTCGCGGGATCGGTGAGCCCGCCGTTGACCGACACCCCGGACAGGGCCGGGTCGGTCGAGACCACGGGCGCGGACGCGGCATACAGCCGGTACTTGTTGATGTGCTGCACCACCCCGTCCGGCACGAGGTACCACACGGGCTTGCCCTCGACGACGCGCTCGCGGCAGTCGGTGGAGCTGATCGCCATGGCGGGGACCTCGGTGAGGGTCACGCCGTCCGCCGGGAGCCCGGACTCCGACAGGTGGTAGCCGGGCCGGGTGACGCCGATGAAGTGCGCCAGGTCCCACAGCTCGTCGACGTCCTTCCACGACAGGATCCGCGACAAGGCATCCGCGCCGGTGATGAAGAACAGCTCTGCGTCGGGGTTGAGCCGCCGCAGGTCGCGCAGCGTGTCGATCGTGTAGGTCGGCCCGTCGCGGTCGATGTCGACGCGCGACACCGAGAACCTCGGGTTGGAGGCCGTCGCGATCACCGTCATCAGGTAGCGGTGCTCTCCCGGGGAGACGCTCGACGCGGCCTTCTGCCACGGCTGGCCGGTCGGCACGAAGACGACCTCGTCGAGGTCGAACAACGCCTGGACCTCGCTCGCGGCGACCAGGTGACCGTGGTGGATGGGATCGAAGGTCCCGCCCATCACGCCGATCCGCTGTCTCAGTGCCCGCTCCCGGGCGAGCTGTGCGAGCCGTGCGACGCGTCGTTGACGCCGCCATGGCTGAGCTTGGCGGCGGTGTTGCGGAACGCGAAGGTGATGGCGAGCAGAGCCATGAACAGCGCCAGCGCGATGACCCCGAACCAGAAGTCGGCGAACGGCAGCGTCATCGCGTGCTCGGAGTGGTGCTCGCCCTCGGCGAGGATCAAGGCGGCAGAAGTCATGCGGCCATGCTACCTGCTTGGTGCGCGGCCGCCCCCGATGCCGGTCTCGAGGGCGCAACGGCACAGCCGACGCACAGCACCCGCTTCGGCCATTGCCAACGCCACGGTCCTAGGCTGGCACGCATGGTCCCTGAGCTATCCGTCGTCATCCCCATGTACAACGAGGAGCAGGTGCTCCCGCTGCTGGTGCAGCGGCTGCGCCCGGTGCTCGACGGCCTAGGCACGAGCTACGAGGTCGTCGCGGTCGACGACGGGTCCAAGGACCAGACGGCCGTGCTGCTGCAACGCTACCGCCGCGAGTGGGAGCAGCTGCGCGTGGTGCGCCTGCGCGCGAACTCCGGCCACCAGGCGGCGATCTCGGCCGGTCTCGTGTCCGCCCACGGCGACTTCGTCGTCACCTTGGACGCCGACCTGCAGGACCCCCCCGAGACGATCGCCGACATGCTGCGCGTTGCCCACGAGGAGGGTGTCGACGTCGTCTACGGCGTGCGCTCGGACCGCTCCACGGACACCTTCTTCAAGCGCGAGACGGCCAAGGCGTTCTACTCCGTCCACTCCCGCCTGACCGGCATGGAGACCGCAGGCAACGCCGGCGACTTCCGTCTCATGTCGCGCGCCACCGTCGACGCCGTCAACGCGCTCCCCGAGCACGGGCGGGTGCTGCGCTTCGTCGTGCCGGCGCTGAACTTCCCGTCGGCGAGCGTCCCCTACAAGCGTGAGGAGCGGGCGGCCGGCGAGTCGAAGTATCCGTTCATGAAGATGGTGATGCTGTCGGTCGACTCGATCATCGGCTTCAGCCTCAAGCCGCTGCGCCTCGCCACGTGGTTCGGCTTCGGGGGCTTCATCGCCTCGCTGCTGCTGATCGCGTATGCCGTGATCGGCCGCTTCACCGGTCACGCCATCGCGGGCTGGGCCTCGACCGTGGGCATGATCGCCCTGGTGGGCGGGCTGCAGCTGCTCTGCCTCGGGATCCTCGGCGAGTACCTCGGCCGGATGTACCAGCAGCTGCAGGAGCGCCCCAGCTACTTCATCGCCTACGACTCGGCGCGGGACCGTGACGACCACCGGTTCGCCATACCGCGCAGTGCTCGTATGGCGACCGGCCGCCCGACGGGCGCAACGGCGTCTCGGCCCGAGGTCGCCCTCGGCGGGGGGACCGCGGCTGCCGGGGCGAGCGCGCGAGGGGCCGACCCGACGATGCGGGGAACCGACACGAGCGAGGGCACCCTGGACGCCCACGGCCTGGCGGGCGAACCCATCGACCGCTGACCTACCGGGGGTAGGGGCATCGACCGGCCTTCGTCCCCCAGGCTGATGATCCCGCCGGGGGTAGGGGCATCAGCCGGGCTTCGTCCCCCAGGCTGATGATCCCACCGGGGGTAGGGGCATCGACCGGGCTTCGTCCCCCAGGCTGATGACCCCGCCGGGGGTAGGGGCATCAGCGCCGGCGCGCGACGACGAACTCGCTGACGCCAGGCAGGTCCTTGACCGGCAGGTAGCGCTCCACCGTGATGACCGCCCGCAGCGCCGCGTTGACCGCCCAGTGCGTGTCCTGCAGGTCGCTGCCCTGGCTCGTGCGGCGGCGCATGGACACGACCGGCCGCAGCAGGACGTTCCAGGCGAAGCGTCGCTCGATCTCGAAACCGTTGCGCTGCAGCAGGTCCAGGATCTCGGCGCGGTGATAGCGCCGCACGTGACCGACGGCGAAGTCGTGGTCGGACCACAGCTTGGGGTCGACGGGCACGGCCACGAGGAACGGAGCACCCGGCTTGAGCACCCGGTGCACCTCCTGCACGCACGCGTCGTGCTCGACCAGGTGCTCGAGCAGGTCGAAGGCCATCACCAGGTCCAGCGACCCGGTGTCCACGGGCAGGTTCGTCGCGTCGGCCCGCATCACCGGCACCGAGCGCTCGTCGGCAGCCAGCGCGCCGTCCTGGGTGTACTCCAGCGCCACGGCCTGCCACCCGTGCTCGATCAGCACGCGGGTGTTGCCTCCCCCGGCGGCCCCGATGTCCAGGGCCCGGCCGGGCGTCATACCGGAGATCATGCGAGCGAGGATGTGCCTGCGCTCGCGGTACCACCAGTGCGCGTCCTCCAGCCTGGCCAGCTTGCGGACCTCGTGACCCTCCACGTGCGGCACGTCCTCTCGTCGTCGAACGCCACAAACCTAGAGGAACTCACCGTCCGGGGCGCGCAGATCACGCCGTCAGACGCGGACCTGTCCGTCGCCCTCGACGACCCACTTGGTGCTCGTGAGCTCCTCGAGGGCCATGGGGCCGCGGGCATGGAGCTTCTGGGTGGAGATGCCGATCTCGGCACCGAAGCCCAGCTCACCGCCGTCGGTGAACCTCGTGCTCGCGTTGACCATGACCGCTGCCGAGTCCACCTCGTCGACGAATCGCCGCGCGGCTCCACGGTCGTCGGTCACGATGGCGTCCGTGTGGCCGCTGGACCACCGGCGCACGTGCTCGATCGCGGCATCGAGCGAGGGCACCACGCGGACGGCCATGTCCAAGGAGAGGTACTCCGCCGCCCAGTCCTCGTCGGTCGCCTCCACCCAGCGCGCGCCGGCCTGCTCGGCGACGTCCTTGAGGTCCGGGTCGGCGTGGATGACGACGCCCTCGCTGCCGAGCGCCCGCAGGATCCGAGGCAGCGCCTGATCGGCGACGGCCTCGTGGACGAGCAGCGACTCGGCGGCGTTGCAGACGCTGGTGCGGTGGGTCTTGGAGTTCAGCGTGATCCGCTCGGCCATGTCCAGGTCGGCGCCGGCGTCGACATAGACGTGACAGTTGCCTACCCCCGTCTCGATCGTGGGGACGGTCGACTCGGTGACGACGGTCTGGATCAGACCCGCTCCCCCGCGCGGGATGAGGAGGTCGACCTCGCCGCGGGCCGTCATGAGGGCGCGCACCGCGTCGTGCCCGGGCGCGTCGAGCAGCTGGACGGCGTCGGGGTTGAGGTCGAGGGTGCGCAGGGTCTCGCGGAGGACCTCCACGAGCACCCGGTTGGTGTGCTCCGCGGCGCTGCCGCCGCGCAGGATGCAGGCGTTGCCGGACTTGAGGGCCAGGCCGGCGGCGTCGACGGTGACGTTGGGGCGCGCCTCGTAGATCATCCCGACCACGCCCATCGGAACGCGAACCTGCCTGACCTGCAACCCGGTCGGGGTGGTGCTGCCACGGACGACGTCACCCACCGGGTCGGGGAGCCCGGCCACGTCGCGCAGCCCCTGGGCGGTGGCGGCGACGCGCGGCTCGGTGAGGGTGAGGCGGTCCAGCAGGTTGGCCCGGGTGCCGGCGGCGGTCTCGCGCTCGACGTCGAGGTTGTTGGCCGCGACGATGCGATCGGTCGCCGCGAGGAGCGCGTCAGCCATGGTCCGCAGCGCGTCATCCTTGCGGCCTCGTGGCAGCAGCGCCAGCTCGCGGGCGGCGGTGCGCGCGCGGGCGGCGAGCCCCGAGACGAGCTCGCGAGCGCCGGGATCGATGGGCTTGGCGGCCGGGGTGGTCATGCTCCCATCCAACCGCAACCGGCCGTATGACGCCCCCACCGTCTCGCGGGGCTGGGCACACGCCCGGAACCACGCCCGGCCGATGCCCCTACCGGGGGCGGGATCATCAGCCTAGCGAACGAAGGCCGGCCGATGCCCCTACCCCCGGCGGGATCATCAGCCTGGCGAACGAAAGCCGGCCGATGCCCCTACCGGGGGCGGGATCATCAGCCTGGGGGACGAAGGCCGGTCGATGCCCCTACCCCCGGCGGGTCAGAGGAGGGCGAGGTCGTCGCGGTGGATGACCTCCCGGCGGTACTGCTCCCCCAGCTCGTCCCCCAGGTCGTGGGTGCTGCGACCCAGCATGGCGGGCAGCTCGGACGAGCCGTAGTTGACCAGCCCCCGCCCCACCACGAGCCCGTCCGGCGCGACCAGGTCCACCGCGTCGCCCTCGTCGAAGCGGCCGCTCACGCCCACGATCCCGGCGGGCAGCAGCGAGCGACGGTGCGCCACGACCGCGTCGACGGCCCCGGCGTCCAGCTCGAGCCGCCCCCGCGCCGTCGAGGCGTGCCGCAGCCAGAGCAGCCGGCCGCGCGGCCGCACCGCCGGCGCCTCGAAGACGGTCCCCACGTCCTCGCCGCCCAGCGCCTCGGCGGCCAGCGCGGCGGACGTGACCAGCGCCGGGATGCCGGCGCCGGTGGCGATGCGGGCGGCCTCGATCTTGGTCGTCATCCCGCCGGTCCCGACCTTGCTGCCGGAGCCGCGCACGACCACGTCGGCCAGGTCGGCCGCGCCGCGCACCACGGGGATCCGACGCGCGCCCGGGCGCGAGGGCGGTCCGTCATACAGCGCGTCGACGTCGGAGAGGAGCACCAGGGCGTCGGCCTTGACCAGGTGCGCGACCAGGGCGGCGAGCCGGTCGTTGTCCCCGAAGCGGATCTCCTGCGTGGCGACCGAGTCGTTCTCGTTGACGACGGGCACGACGCCGAGGTGCAGGAGACGCACGAGCGTGCGGCGCGCGTTGACGTAGTGCGAGCGCCGCGTGACGTCCATCTCGGTCAGCAGCACCTGCCCGACGCGGGCCCCGTGACGCCCGAAGCTGGCGGTGTAGGCCGCCATCAGGGCACCCTGGCCCACGGCGGCGGCGGCCTGCTGGGTGGCGAGGTCACGGGGGCGCTTGGGCAGGGCCAGGGGGTTGAGCCCGGCGGCGATGGCGCCCGACGAGACGAGCACCACCTGCGCGCCACCGCGCCAGCGGCCAGCCAGCGCGTCGACGAGCCGACCGATGGCGAGGTCGTCCAGGTCACCGTCCCCGCCGGTCAGCGAGGACGAGCCGACCTTGACGACGATGCGCTGCGCACCGGCGATGCGCTGCCGGGTGCCCGTCCCCCCGGTGAGGTCGACCTCGTCCGTCACGGCCGGTCAGTCCTCGTCGCGCAGCGTCGCCCAGTGGCCGGACCGGCGCTCGGCGTCAAGCTCGGCGGCGGTCTTGCGGCGGGCGGCCTTGAGGTCGGCGAGCTCCTCGCGCTTCTCGGCGCGGGTGGCGCGACGGGTGCCCTCCGCCTGCTCCAGGCGCAGGTCGGTGCCGCGACGGCCGAGCAGCTCGGCGCCGGCGGCGAGGGTCGGCTCCCAGTCAAAGACGACCGCGTCGTCCTCGGCCCCGATCACGACGGTGTCCCCGGCGACCGCCCCGACCTTGAACAGCTCCTCCTCGACGCCCAGCCGGCCCAGCCGGTCGGCGAGGTAGCCGACGGCCTCGTCGTTGCTGAAGTCGGTCTGGCGCACCCACCGGGCGGGCCGGTCGCCGACGACGCGATAGATGACCCCGTCGGAGGTGTTCTCCTTGCGGACGGTGAAGCCGGTGTCGTCGACGGCCTTGGGCCGTATGACGACGCGCGGGGTCACGACCTCCTCCAGCTCGGCGCGGGCCGCCTCGACGTGGCGCGCCAGGGAGAAGGTGAGCTCCTTGAGCCCGGTGCGGGCCACCGCGGAGACGACGTGCACCTCGAGGCCGCGGGCCTGCAGGTCGGGCTTGACGAACTCGGCGAGCTCCTCGGCCTCGGGGACGTCGGCCTTGTTGAGCACGACGATGCGCGTGCGCTCGGTGAGGGGCTTGCCACCCAGGGTCGCGTCGGGGACGTAGAGGCTGAGCTCGCGCTCGATCGCCTCGAGGTCGGACATCGGGTCGCGGTCGGGCTCCAGGGTGGCGCAGTCCACGACGTGCACCAGCACCGAGCAGCGCTCGACGTGGCGCAGGAACTCCAGGCCGAGGCCCTTGCCCTCGTGAGCGCCGGGGATCAGCCCGGGCACGTCGGCGATCGTGTAGCGCGCGGAGCCCGCCGTCACGACGCCGAGGTTGGGCACCAGCGTGGTGAAGGGGTAGTCCGCGATCTTGGGTCGGGCGCTGGAGAGCACCGACACCAGGGACGACTTGCCGGCGGAGGGGAAGCCGATCAGGGCGACGTCGGCGAGCGTCTTGAGCTCCAGCACGACGTCGTGCTCGTCGCCCGGCTCACCGAGGAGGGCGAAGCCGGGGGCCTTGCGGCGGGTGGACGCCAGCGCCTTGTTGCCGAGGCCGCCGCGACCGCCCTGGGCGACGACATACTCCCCGCCCATCTCGACGAGGTCGGCGAGCAGTCGGCCCTGCTTGTCCTTGACGACGGTCCCCTGCGGCACACCGAGCACCAGGTCGTCGCCGTCGGCGCCGTTGCGCTCGGCGCCCTCGCCCGGCTTGCCGTTGCCGGCCTTGCGGTGCGGGGTGTGGTGGTAGTCGAGGAGCGTGGTCTTCTGCGGGTCGACGCGGAGCACGACCGACCCGCCGCGACCACCGTTGCCCCCGTCGGGGCCGCCGAGCGGCTTGAACTTCTCGCGGTGCACGGAGGCCACGCCGTGACCACCGTTGCCCGCCTGCACGTGCAGCGTCACCCGGTCGACGAAGCTCGCCATGTCCTGGTCCTTATCTCCTCGGTGGCAAACCGCGCGAGGGTGCAGGCTCGTGGCCTGCACCCTCGCGCAAACATGTGTGCTGAGCGGAGGCTCAGCGGTGCGTCACTCGCCGGCGACGATGTTGACGACCTTGCGGCCGCGCTTGGTGCCGAACTCGACGGCACCGGCGGCGAGGGCGAACAGCGTGTCGTCCTTGCCGCGGCCGACGTTGGCGCCGGGGTGGAAGTGCGTGCCGCGCTGGCGGACGATGATCTCGCCGGCGTTGACCTCCTGGCCGCCGAAGCGCTTGACGCCGAGGCGCTGGGCGTTCGAGTCGCGACCGTTCTTGGAGCTGGATGCACCCTTCTTGTGTGCCATGACTAAGCCTGCCTTCGTCGAATCGTGAGCTGGGGGTGCGAGGAGGCTCAGGCCTCGATCGCGGTGACCTTGATCTGGGTGGTCGGCTGACGGTGACCCTGGCGCTTGCGGTAGCCCGTCTTGTTCTTGTACTTCATGATCGTGATCTTGGGGCCCTTGGTCGCCTTGACGACCTCGGCCGTGACCTTGACCTTGGCAAGCGTGGCTGCGTCACTGGTGACGGTGGAGCCGTCAACGAGCAGCAGGGGCTGGAGCTGGATGGACTCGCCGGGCTTGTCGTTCACCTTGTCGACGATGAGGACGTCGCCGACGGAGACCTTCTCCTGGCGCCCGCCTGCGCGAACAATCGCGTACACGTTGCAGACTCGCTCTCTTGATGAGGGTGTGGAACCGGCCGCCGCTTCGTGACCGGCCTCCGATCGCGCCTGGCACTTCGCCTGGGCAACGCGGGGGACGGTGGACGCACCGACTCACCAGAGTACCGGGGCGGGGGTGCTGTGACCAAATCCCCGGCCCGGCCCCTCGTGGGGTGGTCCGGACACC
This sequence comes from Arsenicicoccus cauae, assembly GCF_043162025.1. Lineage (NCBI taxonomy): Bacteria > Bacillati > Actinomycetota > Actinomycetes > Micrococcales > Intrasporangiaceae > Arsenicicoccus > Arsenicicoccus cauae. The sequence continues at coordinate 3,054,788 of NZ_CP171001.1, forward strand.
GATCCCGGTGCCCGGACCACCCCACGAGACCAGTCAGGCGTCGGTCGCGGGCGAGGGCTCGTATGCCGACCCGCTGGCCTCAGCGGCCTTGGGCGGTCCCGCGGGGGCGACGACTCGACCGCGGCGCCGGCGGGGGCGCTGCTCGGGCTCGGGGCTGGTCTCGGCCTCGGGCGCGTTGTCGGTCGGGGCGACGGTCTGGTCCAGCGCCTGGTCCCGCTGCTGGGCGATCGCGGCGGCGACCACCCCGGCGGGAGCGTCGACGTCGGCCACGGAGGTGTCCGCGCCCCAGCCGGCGCCGGCCGTGGCGGCTCCGGGACGGGGCGTGCCGGACTCATCCTGCGACCCCCAGCCGAGACCGGGGTGGTCGGCGCTCGCCGCGGCGTCGGAGGCGGCGTTGGCCGCCGACTCGGCGTCGGAGCCGGGCGCGGCGCCCTCGGCAGGATCCGCACCGGGCCCTGCCTCGGCCGGCGCCGGTGCCGGAGCGGGCGCGCCGGCCGCCTTGGAGGCGCGTCCCTTGCGGGCGGAGCGGCGCCCACGGGCGGGGCGCTCCTCCTCCTGCGGGGCGTCGTGCGCGCTGGCGTCCGTGGCCGCACCGGCCGGAGCCGACGAGGCGGCCGGCTCGTCGCCGAGCACGGAGGACATGGCGTCGTCGATGGCCCGGGCCACCTCGTCGGGCGACGCGGGCTGCTCGTCCTCGGCCACGGCCTTGGAAGCGGCCATCGCGGCGGCGTGCGCGGCCGCGGCGATCTGGGCGGGGGTCGGCCCGGCGTCCTCGGCCTTGCCGGCGCCGGACCCGTTCCCGCCGTTGCCACCGTTGCCGGAGCCGCCGTTGCCAGAGCCCCCGTTGCCGGAGCCGCCGTTCGAGCCACCGTTCGAGCCGCCGTTGCCGCCCTTGCCCTTGCGGCCACGACGGCCGCCCTGCTCGTGCGAGTGGTCGACGCCTGACTCCGTGCCCGGAGCGACCGGCGTGGAGGAGACGAGGATCCCGCGGCCGTTGCAGTGCTCGCAGGTGGTGGAGAAGGACTCGATCAGTCCGGTCCCCACGCGCTTGCGGGTCATCTGGACCAGGCCCAGCGAGGTGACCTCGGCGACCTGGTGCTTGGTGCGGTCACGGCCCAGGCACTCGACGAGCCGCCGCACGACCAGGTCGCGGTTGGACTCGAGGACCATGTCGATGAAGTCGACGACGATGATGCCGCCGATGTCGCGCAGCCGCAGCTGGCGCACGATCTCCTCGGCCGCCTCGATGTTGTTCTTGGTGACGGTCTCCTCGAGGTTGCCGCCCTGGCCGACGAACTTGCCGGTGTTGACGTCGACCACGGTCATCGCCTCGGTGCGGTCGATCACCAGGGAGCCGCCGGAGGGCAGCCAGACCTTGCGGTCCATCGCCTTGGCGAGCTGCTCGTCGACGCGGTGCTCCGCGAAGACGTCCTTGTCACCGGTCCACCGCGTCAGCCGCGGGGCCAGGTCGGGGGCCACGGACTCGACATACGAGCTCACGGTCTCCCAGACCTGGGGCCCGGACACGACCAGCGAGCTGAAGTCCTCGTTGAAGACGTCGCGGATCACCCGGACCGTCAGGTCCGGCTCGCCGTGCAGCAGCGCCGGGGCGTTGGTGCCGCGCGCGCCGGCCTTGGCCTGGATGTCGTCCCACATCGAGGTGAGGCGGGCGACGTCGGCGCGCAGCTCCTGCTCGCTGGCCCCCTCGGCGGCCGTGCGGACGATCACGCCGGCGTCGGCGGGCATGACCTCCTTGAGGATCTTCTTGAGCCGGGCGCGCTCGGTGTCGGGCAGCTTGCGGCTGATCCCCGTCATCGAGCTGCCGGGGACGAAGACGAGGTAACGGCCGGGCAGCGAGATCTGCGAGGTCAGGCGGGCGCCCTTGTGACCGATCGGGTCCTTGGTCGCCTGGACCAGGACCGTCTGCCCGGACTTGAGGGCGTTCTCGATGCGGCGCGGCTGGCCGTTCTCCAGACCCGCGGCGTCCCAGTTGACCTCGCCGGCGTAGAGCACGGCGTTGCGGCCCTTGCCGATGTCGACGAAGGCGGCCTCCATCGACGGCAGGACGTTCTGCACGCGCCCGAGGTAGATGTTGCCCGCGATGCTGGTCGAGCTCGCCGACTGCTCCCGCGAGACGTAGTGCTCCACGAGGACGCCGTCCTCGAGCACGGCGATCTGGGTGCGGTCGCCGCTGTCGCGGACGACCATGGTCCGCTCGACACTCTCGCGGCGGGCGAGGAACTCGGCCTCGGTGATGATCGTGCGGCGACGCCCGGCCTCGCGGCCCTCGCGGCGGCGCTGCTTCTTGGCCTCCAGGCGGGTCGATCCCTTGATACCGGTGGCGGAGTCCGAGCGACGGGACTCACGCACCTTGGTCACGGTGCCGGGCGGGTCCTCGTCCCCACCGCCGGAGCCGGAGCGACGACGGCGGCGACGCCGACGCGAGGAGCTCGACGAGTCGTCGTCGTCCTCGCCCTGGTCGTCCCGGCCGTTGCGGGAGCTGCGGCCGTCGCGGCCCTCATCGGAGTCGTCCGGCTCGTCGTCGCCCTTGTCGTCGCTGCGGTCGTCGCCGTCGGAGTCCGCGCGTCCGCCGGAGCGACCACGGCCGCGGCGGCGGCGCGAGCGGCGGGAGCCCCCGGACTGCTCGCCGTCGTCGCCCTGGTCGTCGGTGTCGTCTGCGTCGTGCGTGTCGTCTGCGTCGTTCGTGTCGTCTGCGTCGTTCGTGTCGTCGTCGACCTGGCGGTCGTCGCGGTCGCCGGTGCGGCCGCGGCCGCCGCGGTCGGCGCTGTCGTCATCGCCGTCGGCCTGCTCGTCAGAGGCGCCCCGGTCGTCGGAGCCCGACCGGCCGCGGCGGCCCTTGCCACCACGACGACGACGACGCGGGGCCTGGTCGTCGTCCTGCTCGTCCGCGTCATCGACGTCGGGTCCGTCGGTGCGACCGGTGCTCCCCGCGCCGCGGCTGTCGCCCTCATCGTCCTCCACGTCGCGGCCACGGGCGTCCCGGCCGCGCAGGTCCCGCTCGTCGCGTGAGCGGGAGACCCGGCCACGCGGCCGGCCCCGAGCCGGGTCGTCGAGGTCGTCGTGCTCGTCGCCCTCGGCGTCGTCGGTCTCGTCGCGCTGGATGGTGGAGGGGTCGACGCTCGGCGAGGTGGCGCGCCGCGAGCGACGGGCCACCGTGGGGTCCGGCGCCTGGAAGAGCAGGCCGAACGGCGAGACGGCCGGCGCGGCGGCGTCGCCGGCAGAACGCACGGGCAGCTCGTTGATCAGGTCGTTGAGGTGGTCCTCGTCCAGCACCGCCAGCGCGATGTCGACGACCTCCTCGTCGCTGTCGTCGGCGTCCCCGTCGGCCGCGGCGGCCGCGATCTCGGGGGCGTGCTCCACGGCGTCCGCCTGCGCGGCGGCCCGCTCGGCGGCGTGGTCGGGCACCCCGGAGGTGAGGCCGGGCGCGTCATACGCATCATCGTCGGCGTCGGTGCCGGCGACGGACTCGGTCACGGAGGGGGCCGACGCCTTCGTGGTGGCGCGGCGGGTGCGCTTGGCGGCCTTCTTGGCGGGGGCGGCGGCGGTGACGGCGTCGACCGCGGCGCGGGCGTCGCCCTCCTCGGCCTCGGTGCCGGGCGTGCCGAGCAGGTCGTCAGCGTCGCTGATGCTCGGGCGGTGCGCCTCCTCGGCGGCGGGGGCCTTCTTGGCGGCCTTGCGCGGCGCCCGCTTGGTGGCGGCGGCCTTGCGGGGGCGGGTGGCCTTCTTGGCAGGCGCCGTGGCCTCGGAGGTGTCGGGGGCTTCGGCGGTGTCGGGGCCCCCTGCGGTGTCGGGGGCTTCGGCGGTGCCCGTGACGTCGGAGGCGTCTGCGGCGTCGGAGGTGGGGAGGGTGTCGTTGTCGGGTGCCATCGGGGGCGTTCCCTTCTCGACCACGAGGCCACGCCCACTGCCGGCGCCAAGCGCCTCGTCGCCGCGTGGTGCGCGGTCGTCGTCGTCAGCGGAGCAGGTTGCCCCGACGACGGAAGTCGTCTGCTGCACCGCGTGGCTCGCGCCAGGCGCGTCACTCACGTGGTGCCGCCGCCATCACGTCGACGGAGCCGGTCGGCTCGGTCGTCGGGCGAGACGGGCGACCAGATCGGTCGCGACGCCGCACGTCGCCGTGATGTCGTCGGGTCAGCGGCACGAAGTGGGTCGCACCGTGACCTCCAGCAGTATCGCACAGCGCGCCGGACCCGCCCCTAGGCTCGCCGGGCCACGCGCACCCGGGCGTGGCACTCCCGGCATGCCCGGCGGGCCCGAGGGGCCCGGCGGGCGCTCAGCGCAGGGGGTCGCCGACCGTGGCGTCGGCGTCCGACCAGGGGCCTTGCACCAGCCTGGTCATCAGCGGGGTGACCTGCGGCAGGCCCTCCCCCGTCGCCGCGAGCGCCGCGATCACGTCGTCGGGACGGACCGTCGGGGTCGTATGCCGCAGCAGGACCCGCAGCAGCTGCGCGTCCGCGCTGACGGTGACCCCGCTCGCCGCGGCCCGCTCGCCGGCACCCTCCAGGTCGAGGCCGAGCACCGCCGATCGGACGTCGAAGGTGCGGTTGCCGCTCTTCGTCATACGGCTGATCTCGACCGACCCGGCCAGCAGGAAGGCCGCCACGGTCCGCTCGACCTGTGCGCGCTCGTCGTCGTCGAGCCCGCGCAGCTCGACGATCCACTCCGAGGCTTGCAGCCGGTCGGCCAGCGACCCCGGCAACGCATCCGCGGCCTCGAGGACGTCGAGGCCGTGCGGCAGCGCCTCGTCGAGGGCGGCGGCCACACGCGCCGGGTCGACCGGCTCGGTCACGGAGATCTCGAAGTACTCGGCCTCGCTCGCCGTCCCCGTCGGCGCCGCGTTGGCGTAGCTGATCTTGGGGTGCGGGTGGAAGCCCGCGGAGTAGGCCATCGGCACGCCCGCCCGGCGCAGCGCCCGCTCGAGCGCCCGCTGGAAGTCCCGCGCCGAGGAGAAGCGCAGCCGACCGCGCTTGGCGTAGCGCAGCCGGATCTTCTGCACCGCGGGGGGCGGAGGGGGGCCTTCGGGGGTGCGCTGACGAGCCATGAGGCCCAAGGTTACGGGAGCCAGGCTGGGCGGTGGCCTGCTGCCGACGGGCTCGGCGCACGGGCGGCGTCGGCATACCGCAACCCAGATCGTGAGACATAAGCCGATGTTATTGACTCCATAAGAACCGCCTCCCTACTCTCCTCGCATGCCCCCCTCCCCGAGGACAACGCCATGCACCTGATGCGCGTCGTGCGCCGGCACGTGGACCTGCAGCGCGTTGCCAGCCAGCTCTGTCGCTGACCCGCTTCCGCCCCCAACCCATCGCGTGTCCCCAGGAGCCCCCGCATGCCCTCCCTCATCATCCTTGCGATCGTCGGCCTGATCGCCCAGCTCATCGACGGCAGCCTCGGCATGGCGTACGGCGTCACGTCGTCCACCCTGCTGCTCGCCGCCGGGATCAACCCCGCCTCTGCCTCCGCCACCGTGCACCTCGCCGAGATCGGCACCACCCTCGCCTCGGGCGTCAGCCACTGGAGGTTCGGCAACATCGACTGGAAGGTCGTCGCCCGCATCGGCGTGCCCGGCGCGATCGGCGCCTTCCTCGGCGCGACCGTCCTGTCCTGGCTGTCCACCGAGGTCGCCGCCCCCGTCATGTCGCTGGTTCTGCTGACGCTCGGCATCTACATCCTGGTGCGGTTCACCGTCCAGAGCGTGACGACCGAGCACCTCGGCAAGCCGCTGCGTCGACGCTTCTTGTCGCCGCTGGGCTTCGTGGCCGGCTTCGTCGACGCCACGGGCGGCGGCGGCTGGGGCCCGGTGGGCACGCCCGCCATCCTCGCCAGCGGCCGCCTCGAGCCGCGCAAGGTGATCGGGTCGATCGACGCCTCCGAGTTCTTGGTGGCGATCGCCGCGTCCGTGGGCTTCTTCGTCGGGCTCGGCGGCGGCGCCGTGGTGCCCGGCATGGCGCTCGCGCTGCTGATCGGCGGCCTGATCGCGGCCCCGATCGCGGCCTGGCTGGTCCGGCACCTCCCCCCGCGCATCCTCGGCTCGGCCGTCGGCGGTCTGATCGTGCTGACCAACGTCCGCACCCTGCTGCGCAGCGACTGGATCGACGCCTCCGGCGCCGTGCAGAACCTCTCGTATGCCGTCATCGCCGCCGTCTGGGCGGGTGCCGTCGCGTGGTCGCTGCGTGCGCACCGGCGCGAGCAGCGCGAGGTCCTCGCGGCCGACCTGCGCCGGGCCGACGCGCTCGACCCGGCCTGACCACGGGTCCGCCCGAGGTCGTCACCTCCGCCTGGCGTGCACCACGCTGCCGGGCGGAGGTGACTACCTCGGGTAGGTCGCGAGGAGGGTCGCCAGGTGCACGCCCTCGCGGTGGGCGAGGTCGTCGAGCTGGGTGCGGCAGCTGAAGCCGTCGGCGAGCACCACGGCCTGCGGTCCCGCCTCCCGCACCGCGGGCAGCAGCTGCTGCTCGGCCACCGCCACCGACACGTCGTAGTGCCCCTGCTCGACCCCGAAGTTGCCGGCCAGGCCGCAGCATCCCCCGAGCCGGACCACGTCGGCACCCGCGCGCTCCAGCAGGGCCGCGTCCGCCCCCCAGCCGAGGATCGAGGCGTGGTGGCAGTGCGGCTGCGCGACGACCTCGACCCCGGTCAGGTCCGGTGGGGTCCACCCCTCGGTGCGGTCGAGCAGCTCGGCGAGCGTCAGCACTCCCCCGGCGACGCGCCGGGCGGCGTCGGTGCCGAGCAGGTCGACGACGTCGTGCCGCAACGCCGCCGTGCAGCTGGGCTCGAGGCCGACGATCGGGATGCCTTGGACGACATACGGATCAAGCTCGCGGACCGCCTTGGTGAGGATCCGACGGGCGCTGTCCAGCTGCCCCGTGGAGATCCACGTGAGGCCGCAGCAGACCTGGCGTCCGGTCACGATCGGGGTGTAGCCGGCCGCGCGCAGCACCCGCACCGCATCGATCCCGACCTGGGGCGAGAAGTGCTCGACGAAGCTGTCGACGAAGATGACGACGGGTCGGCCGGGCGAGCCCTCGGCGGCGGCATCGGCGCCGTGCTCGGCGAACCACCCGCGGAAGGTCTGCTCCGCGAACCGCGGCAGGGATCGGCGCGGGTCGACGCCGGCGGCCTTCATGCCGACCTTGGCCACGCCGGGAGCACCCATGAGAGCGTTGGTGATCCGCGGGCTCCGGCTGGCGAGCCGCGACCACGCGGGCAGCCACCCCAGGGCGTAGTGCGACGGTGGGCGCAGCCGGCCGCGATAGCTCTGGTGGAGCACCTCGGCCTTGTAGGTCGCCATGTCGATGCCGGTCGGGCAGTCCGACGCGCACCCCTTGCACGACAGACACAGGTCCAGGGCCTCGTGCACCTCGGGCGCCCGCCAGTCCTTGATGGCCGAGAACGGGCTCAGCATCTCCTGCAGGGCGCGGGCCCGGCCTCGGGTCGAGTCCTTCTCCTCCCGGGTCGCGAGGTATGACGGGCACATCACCGACACGGCGCCCGGGGCATGGTCGGCGCGGCACTTCCCGACGCCGGTGCAGCGGTGCACGGCCTGCGTGAAGTCCCCCGCGTCGGCGGGGTAGTGGAAGGCGAGCCGGTCGCGGCCCGTCGAGACCTGCTGCGCCACAGCGACTCTCACGTGGGCGTCCACCGGGCCCGGGTCGACGAGCACGCCCGGGTTGAGCAGGTTGTCGGGGTCCAGCGCGCGCTTGAGCCCGCGGAACAGGTCGATCGCGCCGGGCGAGTACATCCGCGGCAGCAGCTCGGAGCGGGCCCGTCCGTCACCGTGCTCGCCAGACACTGACCCGCCATAGCGCGCCACGAGATCGGCTGAGGCAAAGAGGAACTCGCGGAAGCGTTCAGTGCCGCCGCGCCTCTCGAGGTCGAAGTCCAGGCGAATGTGCAGGCACCCGTCCCCGAAGTGGCCGTACGGCAGGCCCGTGAGGTCGTGCTGCTCTAGCAAGGCGTCGAACTCGCGCAGGTAGGCGCCGAAGGACTCGGGTGGCACCGCGGCGTCCTCCCACCCTGCGTGGCCCGGGCGGTCACGCGGCGTCCGTCCCGCGAGCCCCGCCCCGTCCTCGCGGATGCGCCACAGGGCCCGGCCCTCGACCGGGTCGCCGACGACGCGGTGCGAGCGCGCCCCGACGGCGCCGACGAGATCGGCCACGCGCGTACGGAGCTCGTCGACCGACTCGGCCACCGGCTCGACGAAGAGCCAGGCGTTGCCCTCGGGCAGGTCGGGGACGGCGTTGTCGCCCAGCCGAGCCCGCACGACGTCGACGATGCGCCGGTCGATCCCCTCGGAGGCCACCGCGCCCAGCTGCTTCATCAGTGGGGCGACGTCGCCGGCGGCATAGATGTCGTCGAACCCCAGCACCACCAGGGTCTTCTCGGCGGGATCGGTGACGAGGCGCACGGTGGCCTCGGTGACGACGGCGAGGGTCCCCTCGGACCCGACAAGCGCCCGCCCCAGGTCGAATCCCCGCTCGGGGAGCAGGTGCTCGCACGCATAGCCCGACACCTGCCGACCGAACCGGCCCAGCTCGGTGCGGATCGTCGCGAGGTTGGCGCCGACGAGCGAGCGCACGGCCTCGACCTGCGCGGCGCCGCCACCGTCGCCGGTCGTCGACACGGTCGGCGCGTCACCGAGCACCCCTGTCGTCAGGCGCAGCTCGTGCCCGAGGCCCGTCAGGGCGACCATCCCGGCGACGTTGTCCGACGTGCGGCCGTAGCCCAGCGCCCGGTTGCCGCACGCGTTGTTGCCGATCATGCCGCCGACCGTGCACCGGGTGTGGCTGGACGGGTCGGGTCCGAAGCGCACCCCGTGCGGCACCGCGGCACGCTGCAGGGTCGCGTGGATCGCGCCCGGCTCGACCACGGCGGTGCGGGCCTCGGCGTCGATCGACAGGACCCGCCCCATGTGGCGCGAGAAGTCCAGGACGACCCCCGGACCGACGGCGTTGCCCGCGCAGCTCGTGCCCGCGCCCCGACTCGTGAGCGGCACCCCGGTGCGGCGGCACACGTCGAGCACGGCCGCCACCTCGGCGGCGTCGTGCGGGCAGACGACGACCTGCGGGACCACGCGATACAGCGACGCGTCGGTGGAGTACATGCCCAGCGTCAGCGCGTCCGCACGGATGTCCCGCACCCCCGCGCGCTGCAGCTCCGGCACCAGGTCAAGGGCGGTCGTCATACCGGCATCCTCCCCGATCACCAGGCGAGACGACAGCGGCGGGTCGCGCTCTGGGACGGTTAGCGTCGACCCATGCCCAGCGCCGAAGGAAATCTGACCTGGCTCCCCCTCGCCGACCGCGCAGACCTGGTTGCCCCGCCCGTGGCCGCCGCCGCGCACCTGGTCCCGGGCGCCCGCGTCGCCGAGATCGACCCGCACCTCGCGGACACCGCGACCTTCTGCGAGACGTATGACGTCGCGCCCGACGCCTCGGCCAACTGCGTCGTCGTCGCGGGCCGCCGCGGCGACGAGGTCACCTACGCCGCCGTGATGGTCCTGGCCACCGACCGCGCCGACATCAACAAGGTGGTGCGCAAGGAGCTGGGGGTGCGCAAGGTGTCCTTCGCCGACCAGGAGGACGCCGAGACGCGGACCGGGATGATCCAGGGGGGCATCACCCCGATCGGGCTGCCCGAGGACTGGCTGATCCTCGTGGACGACGGGGTGGTCGCGGCCGGCCCGGTGGTGGTGGGCGGTGGGGTGCGGGGCGCCAAGGTCCTGGTGGAGGGGTCTGCGCTCGCCTCCCTGCCCGGCGCCCGGGTCCTGCCCCTCGCCCTCCCCCGCGCCTGACCCCGCCCCCCAACCCCCAATCCCGCCGACTGGTCAGTTCCCGGGCCAGTTCCGGCATGCGGCTGTCGACGAACAGCGAGACCATGCCCACCGGCTCGTCCTCGCTGAACGCCGCCCAGATGCGTCGCGACTCGCCCTCGGCCGCAATCAGCCCACGACCTGGCGCCGCAGCTCGGCGAGGTCCCCCGCACGCCCGTGGTCCGAGGCCCACGACGCCCGCAGCTCGACGATGACGTCGAGGTCCGCAGAGTCGCGGGGCTGCAGTCGCTCGACGGTGACCATGCGCCGAGCCCAGGGTCCGTATGCCGACCCGCCCCTCAGGCGTCGGAGCCGTCGTCCGTCGAGACCCGCATCCCGGCGCCCTCGCCGCCGACGGCCGACGGCACGCCCACCGACGCCGCGCGCAGCGCCGCCGTGCCTGGGTTGGCGACCGACAGGGGCAGGAGCTTGCGCCCCGTCGGCCCGGTCTCGATCGTCGTGCCCATCTGCGGGCACACGCCGCACTCGAAGCACGGCGTCCAGCGGCAGTCGTCGACCTCGTTGAGGTTGAGTGCGTCCTGCCAGTCGTCCCAGAGCCACTGCTTGTCGAGCCCGGAGTCGATGTGGTCCCAGGGCAGGACCTCGTCCTCGTCGCGCTCGCGCTGGGTGTACCAGCCGACGTCGACCCCGGTCCCCGCCAGCGCGACGTCGGCGCAGCGCATCCACCGGTCGTAGGAGAAGTGCTCGCTCCAGCCGTCCATCCGCCCGCCGTCGCGGTAGACCGCCTCGATCACACGCCCCACGCGCCGGTCGCCGCGGGACAGCAGGCCCTCGACCTGACCGGGCTCGCCGTCGTGGTAGCGGAAGCCGATCGAGGAGCCGAACCGCTTGTCGGAGCGGATCGACTCGCGGAGCTTGGCCAGGCGCGCATCGGTGTCCTCGGGCGAGAGCTGCGAGGCCCACTGGAAGGGCGTGTGCGCCTTGGGCACGAACCCGCCGATCGAGACGGTGCAGCGGATGTCCTTGCGGCCCGAGACCTGGCGCCCCGTCTCGATGACGCGCTTGGCGAGCTCGGCGATCTGCAGGACGTCCTCGTCGGTCTCGGTCGGCAGCCCGCACATGAAGTAGAGCTTGACCTGCCGCCAGCCCGCGCCGTAGGCCGCGGCCACGGTCTTGATCAGGTCCTCCTCGGTCACCATCTTGTTGATGACCTTGCGGATCCGCTCGGACCCGCCCTCGGGGGCGAAGGTCAGCCCGGAGCGCCGCCCGTTGCGGGTCAGCTCGTTGGCCAGGTCGATGTTGAAGGCGTCGACGCGGGTCGAGGGCAGCGACAGCCCGGTCTGCGTCCCCTCGTAGCGGTCGGCGAGGCCGCGGGTGATGTCGCCGATCTCGGTGTGGTCGGCCGACGACAGCGACAGCAGCCCGACCTCCTCGAAGCCCGTCGCGGCCAGGCCGCGCTCGACCATCTCGCCGATGCCGGTGATGGACCGCTCGCGCACGGGACGGGTGATCATCCCGGCCTGGCAGAACCGGCAACCACGCGTGCACCCGCGGAAGATCTCGACCGACATGCGCTCGTGCACCGACTCGGCGAGCGGCACCAGCGGCTGCTTGGGGTAGGGCCACGCGTCGAGGTCCATGACGGTGTGCTTGGACACCCGCTCGGGGACCCCGGGTGCGGTGGGCGTGACCGCCTCGATCTGCCCGTCGGGGCCATAGGTCACGGCATACAGGCTCGGGACATAGACACCGCCGGTCTGCGCGAGCCGGAGCAGTATGCCGTCGCGCCCGCCCGGTCGCCCGGCGGCCTTCCACGCGCGGACCAGCTCGGTCGCGCGCAGCACGGCCTCCTCGCCGTCACCGACGATGGCGCAGTCGACGAAGTCCGCCATCGGCTCGGGGTTGAACGACGCGTGCCCGCCCATCACCACGATGGGGTCGTCCTCGCCACGGTCGGCGGCGTGCAGCGGGATGCCCGCGAGGTCGAGGGCCGCGAGGAGGTTTGTGTAGCCCAGCTCGGTGGAGAAGGAGATGCCGAACAGGTCGAAGTCCCGCACCGCGCGGTGCCCGTCGACGGTGAGCTGCGGCAGACCGGCGGCACGCAGCTGCTCCTCCATGTCGGCCCACACCGAGTAGGTCCGCTCGGCCAGCGCGAACGGCTGCTCGTTGAGCACCTCGTAGAGGATCATCATCCCCTGGTTGGGCACGCCGACCTCGTACGCGTCGGGGTACATCAGGGCCCACCGCACGGTCAGGTCCTCGCCGGACGGCCCGTGACCGCCGCAGTGCCAGTCCTTGACGGTGGAGTTGAGCTCGCCACCGACATACTGGATGGGCTTGCTGACCCGCTCCAGCAACGGTTCGAGGGCCTCGTAGTACGAGGCGCCAGGCGTCTCGTGACGCAGGGCGCCGGGGGCGTTCTGGGTGATGGGCATGACTCCAGGGTAAGAGACGACCACGTCCACCCAGGACTCGTCGACTCGTGACAGGCTGGAGCCAGACCGCCACCGGACCGTTCGAGGAGACCCCATGACCGAGCCGCTCACGCCCCCTCCGGCGACCGCCACCGCCACCGAGCCCGCCCTGCGCCTCGAGGCCCCGCCCGCCCCGGCGCCCGTGCAGGCCACCCAGGCCCCCAAGATGGCCCCGGCGGTCGACCCGTCGGCGATGCCGGGCCTGGACGCCAAGGTCGACGACTACCTCTCGGCCCTGACCGGCGCGCAGGCCAAGTCGCCGGAGTTCGAGGCCAAGGCGGCGGACGTGCGCACGATGGGGGACGCCGAGATCCGCAAGGCCGCCGAGACCTCCAACCGCCTGCTCAAGACCCCCGTCACCGCCCTGCAGAAGGGGGGCCTGTCGCAGGAGTCGGGCGTCGGCAAGACGCTGCTGGACCTGCGCCGCACGGTCGAGGACCTCGACCCCAGCCAGGCGCGCGGCTCCAAGAAGTTCCTCGGGATGATCCCCTTCGGCGACAAGGTCACCGACTACTTCCGGCGATACGAGTCCGCGCAGGGGCACCTCGACGGGATCCTCCAGGCCCTCAAGAACGGCCAGGCCGAGCTGCAGCAGGACAACGTCGCGCTCAACCAGGAGAAGCAGCAGCTCTGGACGACGATGGGCCTGCTCAACCAGTACATCTACGTCGCGGAGCGGCTCGACGCCAAGGTCGCGGCGCAGATCGCCGAGCTCGACGTCAGCGACCCCGACAAGGCCAAGGCCCTGCGCGAGGACGTGCTCTTCTACGTCCGCCAGAAGCACCAGGACCTGCTCACCCAGCTGGCCGTGTCTATCCAGAACTACCTGGCCATCGACATCGTCATCAAGAACAACATCGAGCTCATCAAGGGCGTCGACCGTGCCTCCACCACCACGGTCTCCGCCCTGCGCACGGCCGTCATCGTGGCGCAGGCCCTCAACAACCAGAAGCTCGTCCTCGAGCAGATCACCGCGCTCAACCAGACCACCTCGACGATGATCGAGCGCACCTCCGAGCTGCTGCGCGACAACTCCGTCGAGATCCAGCGCCAGGCGGCGTCCGCGACGATCGGGCTGCCGCAGCTGCAGGCGGCCTTCCAGAACATCTACACCACCATGGACGCCATCGACAGCTTCCGCAACGAGGCCCTGGACACCATGGCCACGACGATCGGCACGCTCGAGGGCGAGGTGTCCAAGAGCCAGGAGTACCTCGCTCGCGTCCGCCAGACCGACGAGCGCCGCGCCGCCGGCTCGCTCGACCTCGGCCAGTGAGCGGGTCGGTCCCCGGCGGTCTGCGGGCGTCGGTCGACGCCCTGGTCGAGGTGGGTCGCACGGCCGGGCTCGACCCCGGGCAGGTCCGCGACGAGGGCCTGGCGATGTCGGCCGCCGTGCTCCAGACCTCGCGCCCGGGCAGCACCGTCCACGCCTCCTGGGCGGCCGAGCTCGGACGGTCGGCGTCGGAGTTCTTCGAGCACGCGCCGCGCGGTCGCCGGTTCGCCTCGTCCCCGTCGACGCTGCTGACGGGCCTGCTTGCCGACGGCTCGTTCCACACCGCGGCCTATGCGTCCGCCCTCGCCGAGGTCGCCACGGCCGCGTGCACCGTGCCGGGTGCCGACTCCGGCGCCGTCGGTCGCGCGACGACCTCCGCCGGTGCCCAGCTGGCCGCGGCGGGTGCACCGGGCTCGCCGGGGCCCGGGGCGGGGACAGCACCACCCGGCCGTATGCCGGACGCGCCGGCCCCACCCGGGGTCACCCCCACGCCGCGGGGCGCCGCGCCGACGTCGTCCCCGTCCTCGTCGTCCGACTCCGTGCGCGAGCAGCTGCGGGCGCTCGAGGCGGCGACCCTGCAGGCGCTGCGCGGGCTGCGCCCCGCGTCCGTGGCCGATGCGCCCCACCCCGCCCCGCCGACGCCACCCGGCATACCGGCCGGTCCTCCTCCGACCGACCCAGGCGCACCCGGCGCACCCGGGCCGCCGACCGCCCCCGGCGCCGCTGCCACCAGCCCGAGCGAGCCTGCCGAGCCGGTGGCGCCTCCCGAGCCGGAGAAGTCCGTCGACGAGCTGCTGGCCGAGCTCGATGCCCTGGTCGGGCTCGCCCGGGTCAAGCGCGAGGTGCACCGGCAGGTCGCCCTGCTGCAGATGGAGGCCAAGCGCGAGAAGGCCGGGCTGCGGTCCGCCACGCTGACCCGCCACCTCGTCTTCACCGGCAACCCGGGCACCGGCAAGACCACCGTCGCCCGCCTGGTCGGTGGGATCTATCGCGCGCTCGGTCTGCTGAGCAAGGGCCAGCTCGTCGAGGTCGACCGCTCCGAGCTGGTCGCGGGCTACCTCGGGCAGACCGCGACCAAGACCTCCGAGGTCGTCCGATCCGCGCTCGGCGGAGTCCTGTTCATCGACGAGGCCTACGCGCTCAACGGCGACCAGTACGGCAAGGAGGCCATCGACACCCTCGTCAAGGAGATGGAGGACCACCGCGCCGACCTCGTCGTCATCGTGGCCGGTTACCCCGAGCCGATGGCGGAGTTCATCCGCACCAACCCTGGGCTGCAGAGCCGGTTCAACACAGTCATCGAGTTCGAGGACTACACCGACGACGAGCTCGTGGGGATCATCAAGGACCTGTCGGCCAAGAACGACTACGACCTGTCCGAGGGCGCGATCACGCGCTTCCGCGAGATCCTGGCCGCGACGCCGCGTGGGGAGTCCTTCGGCAACGGGCGGTTCGCCCGCAACACCCTCGAGGGCGCCATCGGGCGGCACGCCTGGCGGTTGCGTGAGGAGGACGACCCCTCCGTCGAGCAGCTGCGCACCATCGAGGCCGAGGACCTGGACGATCGCGAAGGGGTCGATCTCACGGTCTGACCTCGGTCGGACTGGGTGTCCTGCCAGTGATGTCTGGTCACGCCCTCCCCCTCGGTGTGGCCGCCGCAGCCGGACCCGACGCACGCCCCGATCCACAAGGTCGTCACGTCCGGCGACTCGGTCGCCGAGAGGCCTGCGACCGGTGGCCGATCCTTCGGAGACACATTCGGCGCGGCGGCGCTGAGCGCGGCCGTGCTGTGGGGGGGCCGGTGTGGCGGGGCTACCTCACCGAGTGGACGCGGGCCAACAAGGGTCCGCGCGGTCCTGTCGGTGGGCGGCGGCATCGCGCTGATCGTCAGCTCGGCGACCAACCCGTGAGCGGCGTTCAGCCGGTGACGAGACCCCGGTCGCGCTTGCGCCGGACATAGACCTGCTTGCGCACCCGGGCCACCACCGTGCCGTCGGTCCCGACGACCTCGTTGTCGAACCACACGAGGCACTTGTCGCCGCCCGCGGTCTCGTGGCGGATCTGCTCGAGATGGGCGTCGGTGAGCCGGAACTCGGTGGACACCTCGGTGCGGCCGGGCGAGACGAACTCGATCTCGGCGGCCCTGTCCCACACCACGTAGTCCGAGCCGAGGTTGCGCAGCACCAGCAGCATCCAGAAGGGGTCGGTCATGGAGTAGAGCGAGCCGCCGTACTGCGTCCCCACGTAGTTGGCCGTGAGCCGGTGCTTGCGCAGGCGCACGGCGACGTGGCGGAAGTCCTCGCTGATCGCCATGATGTGGATGCCGGAGCACAGGAACGGCGGCCAGAGGTTCATGAGTCTCCGCATGGCCTCGGCGGACCGGAGGAAGGCGGTCAGGTCGGCGTAGGTGCGGGGGAGGCGTCGGGGCAGCGGCATGAGCCGACCCTACCTACTCACCGGTAACGGAGCGAGGACGGACCACGTCGCGCCACGCCCCGGCCGCTCGAGCGGCACGGTCAGGCCGGCACGATCGAGGAGAGCACCTCGCGGCAGCGCTGCACGTCGTCTGCCATCACTTTCAGCAGCTCCTCGACGGAGTCGAACTTCAGCGTGGGACGCAGCCGCTCGACGAACTCGACCGCCACCTGCTCGCCATAGAGGTCGAGGTCGGTGCGGTCGAGGACATAGGCCTCGACGCGCCGCTGCGTGCCCTCGAAGGTCGGGTTGGTCCCCACCGAGATGGCGGCGGGCAGCACGCGTTCCTGGTCGTCGTCCAGGGCGACCCGCGTGAGCCACCCGGCATACACGCCGTCCGCCGGGATCATGCCCTCGGCGTCCTGGGTGAGGTTGGCGGTCGGGTAGCCGAGCTCGCGACCGCGGTGGTCGCCGTGCACGACGGTGCCCATCACCCGATGCGGGCGCCCCAGCACCGCTGCTGCCCCGGCCACGTCGCCGTCGCCCAGCCGTTGGCGGACCAGGCTCGAGGACCAGCGCTGCCCCTCCCCCAGGTCGGCGACGGTCAGCACCTCGAAGCCGTAGCGGGCGCCGAGCTCGCGCAGCGTCGCCGCGTCGCCGGAGTTCTTGTGGCCGAAGCGGGTGTCCTCGCCGACGACCACGGCGCACGCGTGCAACGCGTCGACGAAGACCGTGCGGGCGTAGTCCTCGGGCGACATCTGGGCGAGCTCGCGGGTGAACTCCTGCACGAGGACCGCGTCGAGGCCGACGTGCTCGATGAGGTCGAGGCGGTGCTCGAGGGAGGTGACGGGGGCGGGCGCACGCTCCGGGTGCAGCACCGCGACGGGGTGGGGGTCGAAGGTCACGGCCACCGTCTGCGCACCGCGCTCGGACGCCAGCTGCAGGACCGCCTGCAGGACCGCCTTGTGCCCCCGGTGGACCCCGTCGAAGTTGCCCAGCGTCACGACCGTCGGGCCGAGGTCCGCGGGGATCTGGGACAGGTCATTCCATCGATGCACGTCCCAACTCTAGTCGCCCGGGCGACGGCGCCGGCCCACGTCGGCCAGCACCTGCGCCCGTCGCTGTGCCGCGGGCAGGGAGACGGCCTGCGTGTATGCCGCCGCCTCCTGCCTCCCCGACCCACGCAGCTCGGCGATCTCGGCCCATGCGTGACAAAGCTGCTGGGCCGACGCGCTAGCGCCACGCTCGGACCGCCCACACGTGACCAAGCTGCTGGGCCGACGCGCCAGCGCCACGTCAGGTGCTGTAGTTGCTCTCGACCTGCTCGGCGAAGCGCTCGGAGACCACCTTGCGCTTGAGCTTGAGGCTCGGGGTCAGCTCCCCGTCCTCCACGGTGAGGTCGCGAGGCAGGATCGAGAAGCGCTTGACCGTCTCCCAGCGGTTGAGCCCGCTGTTGAGCCGGTCGACATACCCCTGGATCAGCTGCTCCGCCTCGGGCGAGGCGACCACCTCGGCGTAGGTCCTGCCGGCGAGGCCGTGCTCCTCGGCCCAGGGCATGATCATGGCCTCGTCCAGCGCCACCAGAGCTGTGACGTAGTTGCGCTCGCTGCCGTAGACGATGAACTGGCTCGCGTAGGGGCACAGGCCCTTGAACTGGATCTCGATCTGCGAGGGTGCGACGTACTTGCCGGCGGAGGTCTTGAAGACGTCCTTCTTGCGGTCGGTGATGCGGACGAAGCCGCGCTCGTCGATCTCGCCGATGTCACCGGTGTGGAACCACCCGTCGGTGAAGACCTGCTCGGTCAGCTCGGGGGCGTTGTGGTAGCCGCGCATGACGCCCGGGCCCTTCATCAGGATCTCGCCGTCCTCGCCGGTCTTGAACTGGGTCCCCGGCACCGGCCACCCCACCGTGCCGAAGGTGTAGCTCCCTGGGGTCGGCCGGTTGACAGAGGACGCGGAGCTCGTCTCGGACAGGCCGTAGCCCTCGATGATGAGCAGACCACAGGAGGCGAACCAGCGCGCGATCTCGGGGTCCAGCTTGGCCGAACCGGACACCATGGACTTGATCCGACCGCCGAAGCGCGCGCGAACCTTGCTGAGCACCAGACGGTCCGCCACGCGGTGCTGCAGCCGCAGCGGGACGGGGATCGGCTCGCCCCGCTCCTTCAGCTCGGCCACCCGACGCCCCACCCCGAGGGCCCAGGTCGCGATCTTGACCTTCTGCGGCGACCCCTCCATGAGGACGGTGTTGATGCGGGCGTAGGCCTTCTCGAAGATCCTGGGCGCCGCTCCCATGAAGGTGGGCTTCACGATCTCCATGTTCTCGACGATCTTGTCGATGCGGCCGTCGATGCAGGTGGGGAACCCCACCTGGAAGGACAGCGCGAGCAGCAGCTTGCCCATGACGTGCGAGAGGGGCAGCCAGAGGTACTGCAGGTCGTCCTGGGTGACGAGCTGCACCGCGTCGACGGCGGCGCCCTCGTAGACGATGCAGTCGTGGGTGAGGATCGCGCCCTTGGGCCGGCCCGTCGTGCCGGAGGTGTAGATGAGCGTGGCCATGTGGTCGCGGGAGATCCCGTCGATGCGCCGGTCGACCAGGTCGGGGTCCTCCGCGAGCGCCGCCCGCCCGAGCTCGGCGAGCTCGTCGAGGGTGATGACCCAGTCCCCGTCCGAGGTCCCGTCGAAGGTCACGACCTTGATCACGTCGGGGAGCTGGTCGCGCTGCTCGCGGACCTTGGCGACCTGGGTGTCGTCCTCGGCGAAGACGACCCTGCTGCCCGAGTCGGCGATGATGAACGCGACCTCGCTGGCGATGGTCGTCGGGTAGACGGTGCTCGTCGCGGTGCCGCTGCACATGATGGCCAGGTCCGCCAGGGCCCACTCCAGGCGGGTGGTCGACGCCACGGCCACCCGGTCCTCGTGCTGGACGCCGAGGACGATGAGCCCGGCGGCGAGGTCGTAGGCACGCTCCTTGACCTGCCTCCAGGTCAGCGTCTGCAGCTCGTCACCGCGGAAGTGCTGGAACCCGGCTCCGTCGGGCGTCCTGGCCGCCCGGTCACGGAAGACGTGCGCGACGCTCTCCATCCGGTTGTCGATGACGGCCCAGTCGACCTTCTCGTCCTTGGCGGACAGCAACGGCATGACTTCTCCTCCACGTCGAGGGTGGGTGCGGGGGTGACCCATGGGTAGCTTTGGGGCGAGTGTGCCTGGTCGCACCGATAAAAGGAAGGATGCATCTCACACTCTCCCCTGTTCGGAGCCTCGGCGTCCCCCGAGCCTGTGAGCAAGTCCGGGGGCAGGTCCGGGAGGACCGAGCCGTCCTCCGACCAGTCCGGGGGTGCGGCGAGGACGCTGGTCGGGGCCACGTGCAGCCGGTCCGGACGTCTTCCGCGACCGGGAGGTGCTCCTGCCGCGGCCCCAGATGCTCCTCGCAGGCCGTCAGCAGCAGGTCGGCCAAGCGGCGGTGGCCGACGTGGGCCGTAGCCCCGCGCTGAGGGCGACCACGCGGATCGTCATACGAGAGCCTCCAGGGGGTCGTGGGTGGGGCGGGTGACCGAACGTCGCTCCTCGTCACGCTCCCGCCGGCTGCGCAGGGCCCGGCGCGCCACGAGGTCCACGGCGAAGCCGATCGTGCCGATGACGACGATCAGCGCGGTGACGTGGTGGTAGGCGAGCTGGTCCTTGGAGTTGAGGATCTCGTAGCCGAGCCCCGAGGTGACCCCGAGCATCTCGGCGGGCACGAGCACCACCCAGGCGATGCCGATGGCGGCGCGCAGCCCCGAGAGCACGAAGGGCTGCACCGACGGCACGACCACCGAGCGCACCGTCTCGCGGCGCGAGGCCCCGAGGGTGCGGGCCACCTCCAGGTGCCCGGCGTCCACGCGCCCGACGCCCTCGACCGTGGCCATCAGGACGGGCCAGACGGCCGTGGCCGCGACCAGCGCGATGACGGGGACGTCCCCGATGCCGATCAGCGCGATGGCGACGGGGGCCCAGGACAGGGGGGACACCATGCGCAGGAAGAGCAGCACCGGCCGGGTCGCCGCGTCGATCCACGGGACCAGCCCGACGAGCGCGCCCACGAGGACACCCACCGTGGTGGCGATCGCGAGACCGCTGGCGAGCCGGAACACGCTGATGGAGGCGTCGGTGAGCAGCCGCCCGTCGCGGGCGAGCTCGACCAGCCCCTGCCAGGTGCGCACGGGCGAGAATTGCGGGATCAGTGGCCACCGCGCGAGCAGCACGTCGGTCACGAGCCACCACACCGCGACCGCGGCGAGGAGGCCGACCACGGCGGGCAGCGCCCGGTGACGGGGATCGGTCATGGGGCGACCTCCTCGGGAGTCGTGACGGGCAGCGGCAGGTGCAGGTCGCGGGCCGCCTGCCGCACGAACCGCTCGTCGACGAGACCGGCGTGCACGGTCCCCGGGTCGATCCCGCGGAGGAATCCCCGGTCGCCGTCGACGGTCGTGGCCTGCATGAGCGAGGCCAGCTCCGCCGTGTAGCCGGGCCGGGGGTAGGCGCTGAAGCCCAGCCGCTGGCCCTGCCAGCCGGGGTGGCGGGTGATCGTGGCCGGTGGCCGCCGCCCCGTGATCACCCGGGACACGGCTGCGGCGGGCTGGGGCAGGTAGCCGCCCTCGGCCCCGAGCACAGCCGCGGCGTCGGCGCGGTGACCCTCCAGCCACTGCTGGGCCTGGACGACACCGGTCGTGAGCGCCTGGGCCGCGGCCGGGTGGGCGTCGACGAGGTCGCCGCGGACCGCGATGCCGCAGCAGGCGTGGTCGTGCCAGACGTCACCGAGGAAGCGCAGCACGCGCCCGACCCCCTTGACCTCCGCCACGGAGCAGAACGGCTCGGCCACCACGAACCCACTGACCCGCCCTGACGCCAGCGCGGGCACCATCTCCGCCGGAGACATCACAACGAGCTGCACCGTGCCGGCGCTGACGGACGGTGCCTGGCGCACCACGGCTCGCAGCCCGGAGGCCGCGAGCAGCCGCTGCAGCAGCACGTTGTGCACGCTCCACCAGTAGGGGATGGCGACCGTCGTCCCGGCGAGCTGCTCGGTGCGGGTGATGGACCGGCCCACGGTCAGGGCCGAGCCGTTGGTGTGGCCCCAGGCCAGCACGCGCACGTCGGCATGCTGGGCGAGGCGCAGCTGCAGCGCAAAGGGCATCAGCAGGTGGACCACGTCGACGTCCCCGACCAAGAACGCCTGGGCCAGCGACTCCCAGCCGCGGAAGAGCACCGGGCGTGCAGCGGGCAGCCCCGCGTCGGCGAGGAAGCCACGCTGGTGGGCGGTCAGCAGCGCCGCGGCATCGGTGATGGGCAGGTAGCCGATGCGCAGCTCCCGGCCCAGCGCACCCGCGTCGTCGCGCCAGCCGGACACGGTTGGCGCCACGGCGATCCGGGCGCCGTTGGCGGTGAGGCCGGCCAGGCCGAGCGCCGCGCCGCCCCGCGCCGTGGCCAGCAGCAGCTCGCGACGGGTCGGCGTCGGACGGGCGTGGCGCTCAGACATGGATCCGGCGCCCGTGCCGCCCGCGGTCGCTGCCGGGCTCGGGCGCGCCGTTATCGTGGGCGGGTTCGTCGTATGCCGCGCGCACCTGCGCCCGCAGCGGGTGGCTGGCCGCCGTGACGTGGTTGGTCGCGGGGGTGATCGACCAGCGCCGCGCGACCGTGCCGCCGGCCCGCAGCACGACGACGTCGTCGGCGAGGACGAGCGCCTCGTCGATGTCGTGCGTGACGACGACGCTGCTGAGCCCCCGCTCCGTGAGGTGTCGGCGCAGCCAGCCCTGCAGCTCGCCGCGGGTCGCCGGGTCCAGGGCGCTGAACGGCTCGTCGAGCAGCAGCAGGTCAGGGCGCACCGCCAGGGCGCGCCCCAGCGCGACACGTTGCGCCTGGCCGCCGGAGAGCTGATCCGGGTAGGCGTCGGCGTGCGCGGTGAGGCCGAGCAGGTCCAACAGCTCGTCGACCAGCGGGGCGTCGCGCACGTCGGCGTTGGCCGCGTAGGCGTGGCCGAGCGCGAGGTTGTCCCGCACGGTGAGCCAGGGCATCAGCCGCGCCTGCTGGAAGACCATGCCGATGCGGGGCGTGCCCGGACGGTGCACCGCGCCGGCGCTCGGGTGCAGCTCCCCCGCGAGGAGGTGCAGCAGCGTGGACTTGCCGGCCCCGCTCGGGCCGAGCAGGGCCAGCTGGCGGCCATGCTCGACATCGAGGTCGACCCGGCGCACGGCGACCCGTGATCCGTAGGTCACGGCGACGTCCGTCAGCTGGACGAGGAGAGCTCCCACCGCAGGTGTCCTTCCGAGGGCGACTGGACGGGCAGGAAGGCGGCCTCCCGCAACCGGCGCGAGGCGGTGCTGGTCGCGACGTAGCCCCCGCCGCCCGCGAGGGTCGCCGCCAGCCGCGTCGCGTCCTGGCACACGTGGCTCGCGTCGAGCCGCAGGCGCAGCAGCTCGTGCCGGGTCACGGCCGCCGGGTCGGCGACGGCCTCCTGCCAGCGCCGCTCGACCTCGTCGGCGCGGGCCTGGAGCTCGTGCACCTCGCGGTCGAGGGCGCGGGTCTCCGGGCGTGCGACCCCGGCCAGGGCGTCGGCCACGCAGCATCGGGTCAGCCCCACGCAGAAGGCACTCTGCAGGAGCAGCAGCGTCGGCCGGAAGCCGGCGGCGTAGCTCGGCACGTCCTCGGACAGCACCGCCTCGACGGGGGTGCGGACACCCTGCAGCACCACGCGGCCGGAGGCGGTGCTCTCGAGCGCGAGCAGGCCCCGGGCGGGCTGCACCTGCACGCCCGCGCTGCCGACGGTGAACCACGTGACGACCGGCGGCTCCCCTGCCAGGTCCACCGCCGTCACCACGACGGCACCGGGGACCAGGTTGGAGGCCCAGGCAATCGACCCGTCCAGGACGATCTCGTCGCCTTCGCGCCGCCCGGTGACACCGAGGTCGCCGAGCCCGGAGGCCTGCTTCATGGCCGCCGCCATCGCGGAGCACCCGACGACCCGGCCGGCGCGCAGCTCGGCGAAGGCGTCCTCGGACAGCGCCGAGCGCCGCCCCCGGGCGAAGTACTCGATGGCCATGCGGTGGCCCCAGATGCTGAACGCCGAGCTGAGGCACTCCTCCGCCACGGCCGCGATGACGTCGCCCATGGCCCGCAGCGGCACGGCGGCCTTGGGGCCGGCGGCCGCGACGGCGGCGGCGGTGTCGTCTGCGCCCAGGTCGAGCAGGCCGTCGGCCGCCAGCAGCGCGACCGCCTCGGAGGCGGCCAGCTCCCCGCGGTCCACCTGCTCGGCCCGTTGCGCGGCCCAGGTCCGGACCGGGTCCACGGTCACTGTCGTCATGGGGCGACCCTCAGGCGAGCTGGTGCAGGCGGTCGATGGGGGTCTGGACAACCTCGCGGGCCCGGACCACGGTGTCCTGGTCGGGAGCGTCGTAGAAGCACAGGCACTTGAGCATGTCCTCGCGCACGTAGGTGCGGAGGAAGGCCACCTCGGGCACCTGCGCGTAGCGCGGGGACTTGGCCTTCTTGTTGGCCAGGTAGGTGTCCATGTCGAGAGTGGCCGGCAGGTCCCACTCGACGAGGTAGCCCGCGTGCGGACGGGCAGCCTTGATGTCGGCGAGCTCGGCGCCGACGAGCCGGACCTCCGCGGGAGCGGTCACCTCGGCGGCGCCGTCGACGCTCGCGAGGGGGGCGAGGGCCTCGGCCTCGTCCGCCTCGAGCACCGCGAAGACCCGGCCGGCGTCGGCGGTCACCTGAGACTCGATGAGCTCCGCCCCGGTGCCCGTGCTCTGCGAGGCCAGGGTCTCGATGAGCGCCTGGGCGCCCTCGCGGGTGGGGTCGGCGGGGACGAGCTCGATGAGGAACAGCGACATGGGGGTCTCCTGATCGGTGGAGGATGGGTGCCCACGCCAGGACAGTGGCTTTGGACACCCATAACCATCACTTATGGATGACCTGTCCCGCAGACCGTCTCGACGGGCGGACGCGAGGTCGCAGGCGTCAGGTCGCGGCCGGCGCCAGCACGACCAGGCTGCGGGCCTGCGGCCGCGTCTCGTCCAGCAGCGCCACCAGGCGCCCGTCCGGCGCGAACCCCGCCACCACGCCCTGCCCCGAGCCCGACGTCGACGCAGCCGACGCGATCCGCTGGCCGTAGCCCAGCGCCGTGGCCTCCTCGGCGCTGAGCTCGTGCGCCGGGAACTGCGCGCGCGCCGCGGTGGCCAGGTCGAGCAGCGGCAGGCTCGGCAGGTCCGCGCGGTCGAGCCGGTCCACGCCGAGGCGGGTGCGCGCGGCGTCATACGCAGCCGTCAGGTCCATGAGGTCGGCCGCCACGTCCAGGGCGTAGCCGCCCACCCGGGTGCGGCGCAGCGCGGTGAGGTGACCACCGACGCCGAGGGCCGACCCGAGGTCGCGCGCGAGGGCGCGCACATAGGTGCCGGAGCTCACCTCGACGGTCACGTCCAGGTCGTAGGCCGTCTCCCCCGCCACGCGCTGGTCGTGGATGTCGAAGCGGGACACCGTGACCGGGCGCGCAGGCAGCTCGACGTCCTCGCCCGACCGGACCCGGGCGTAGGAGCGGCGACCGTCGACCTTGATCGCGGACACGGCGCTCGGGACCTGCTCGATGGCGCCGGTCAGGCCCGCGACCGCGGCCGCTACCCGCTCGGGCGTGACCCCCTCCACCGGTGTGGCCGCCGTCAGCTCGCCCTCGGCGTCATCCGTGACCGTCGCCTGCCCCAGCCGGATCGTGGCGTCGTAGGCCTTGTCGCAGCCGACGAGATGGGTCAGGAGCCTGGTCCCTCGCCCGAGCCCGAGGACCAGGACCCCGGTGGCCATGGGGTCGAGCGTGCCGGCGTGACCGACCTTGCGCGTGCCCGCCAGCCGGCGGACCCGCCCGACGACGTCGTGGCTGGTCCAGCCGGCCGGCTTGTCGACGACGAGCAGCCCGTCGGGGCCGTCGTCGGCGCCCCGGCTCCTAGCCATCGGCGCGCCCGGTGCCCTGGGCGGCGTCCTCCTCCTGGTCGGCCAGGTCCAGCGCCGCAACGTCCTCGAGCTGGGCCGCCTCCTCGGCGTCCACACCGCCGTCCCGGACCGATGGGGGCGGTGGGACCGGGGCATAACCGTCGTCGGTGTCGACTGAGTCGTCGCTGTCGTCGGTGGCATCGGTGGCGTCGGCGGGCTCCGAGGAGGCGTCGGCAGGCTTCTTGTAGGGGTCGGCGTCGCCGGCGTAGGCGGCCTGCTCACGCCGGCGGGCAAGCTCCTCGTCCCGCTCGCGCGCCTTGCGCAGGGCGTCCTCGATCTGCGAGGACGTCTCGGGGAGGGCATCGGCGATGAACTCCAGGCTCGGGGTGAGCCGGATGCCGAGCGCCTTGCCGACGTAGGACCGGATGCGGCCGAGGTTGTCCTGCAGCGCCGCGGCAGTGCCTTCTCGCTCCTCGTCGGAGCCGAAGACGGTGTAGAAGATCGAGGCGTGCTGCAGGTCACCGGTCACGCGGACGTCCGTGAGGGTGACGAAGCCGAGACGCTCGTCCTTGAGGCGGTACTCGAGGTACTCGGCCGCGACGACCTTGATGCGGTCGGCGATCTTGCGGGCGCGTGCCGGGTCTGCCATGAGAGTGCCCCTTCGTGATGGGTCGAGTCCCGCCGGCGTGGGTGCCGACGGGCTGGTCGTACGTGTGGTCAGCCCTTGCGGGCGACCACGATGTCGCGGTCGATGGAGGCGTCGACGCGGTGACGCAGTCCACCGTAGCCACCCGCCTCGACGACGGTGAGCCCGTGCCGCGCGAGCAGGTCGGTGACGGCAGCGCGCGCAGCGACGTGGCGGTTGACGGCGAGCCCCACCGCGCCCCCGGTGCGCAGCGCCCGGACCCAGCCGGGCAGCGCCGCGTCGAGGAGGTCGAGCGGGCTGCGGGCCAGGCGGTCCCCGTGGCTGCCGTGCTGCACGCCGTACGGCGTGTCGGCGACGACCACGTTGGTCTGGCCGGCGGGCAGGAGGCCCTGGAGCCGGGTCGTGTCGACCCCGAGGTAGGTCACGTGCTGCACGCGCCCCGCCTTGTAGTCGTCCTTGTCGGCCGCCAGCTCGACGTCGAAGCGGTGACCGAGGGTCTTGCCGCTGCGGCGGACGGCCCCGGACGTCAGCCGGTGCTTGATCCGGTGCTGGCGCAGGTAGGTGCTGAGGAAGGCCTGGTAGGCCTCGCGGTCCTTGGCGTCGAGGTCGATCCCGGTGACGTCCAGACCGAGGGTGATGGCGGTGCTGAGCGTGGTGCCGCGACCGCACATGGGGTCCAGGACGGTCATGGTGCCGTCGAGGTAGCGCTCGGGCCAGGCCGTCGCCATCGCGGTCACGGTGAGCAGCAGTCGGGTGAACTGCTCGTTGGTCTTGCCCTGGTACTTGAGGATGGTGACCAGGTCGCTCGGGAACCGGTCGGGCCGGTCCAGCGCGACCGGGCGGAGCAGCTCGCCATGCTCGTCGCCCGCACGCAGATACAGGGCCTGTATGCCGGACAGCACGCTCACCGCCCGGAGCGGGTCGCCGGTCAGCGGGGCCGCCGTCTCGAAGCCCAGGTAGGCCACGCCCGCCACCTCGACCGGCGCGATGTCCCCGACGCTGCCCGGCAGGAGCGCGTCCGCCACACAACGCAGCTCGGCCGCCATGAGGGCGGGTGCCTGGTCGGCATACACCCGGTTGTGCGACGGGGACACCAACGCAAGATAGGACGACAACTCACTTGCCTTTCAGCCGCACGAGGTGAGGCGCCCGGACCCGCTGGGGGCGCCAGGGAGCGGTGGCCGGGCCGTGGTGGGCCTGGCGGGAGCCGCGAGGGACGAGCGGCGGAGGATAGGCCCGGCCGCCGCACCCGGAGCCCCCCGAAGGAGGGGCTCCGGGTCGACCGACGATCAGTCGCGCGGCTTCTCGCGCATCTCGTACGTCGCGATGAGGTCACCGACCTGCAGGTCGTTGTACGACCCGAGGTTGATGCCGCACTCGAAGCCCTCGCGCACCTCGATGACGTCGTCCTTGAACCGCCGCAGGCCGGCGACCTCGACATTCTCGGAGACGACGACCCCGTCGCGCGTGATGCGGGCCTTGGCGCCGCGCCTGATCTCGCCGCTGCGGACGATCGATCCGGCGATGTTGCCGAACTTGCTGGAGCGGAAGATCTCGCGGATCTCGGCGGTGCCGAGCTCCACCTCCTCGAACTCAGGCTTGAGCATGCCCTTGAGGGCCGCCTCGATCTCCTCGATCGCCTGGTAGATGACCGAGTAGTAGCGGATCTCGACGCCTTCACGGTCGGCGTACTCGGCGTTCTGGCCCTCGGCGCGGACGTTGAAGCCGATGATGACCGCGTTGGAGGCGACGGCGAGGTTGATGTTGTTCATCGTGATCGCGCCGACGCCGCGGTCGATGATCCGCAGGTCGACCTCGTCGCCCACGTCGATCTGCAGGAGGGCATCCTCCAGCGCCTCGACCGAGCCGCTCGCGTCACCCTTGAGGATGAGGTTGAGCGTCTCGACCTTGCCGGCCGCAAGGGCCTCGTTGAGGTCCTCGAGCGAGATGCGCTTGCGGGCCTTGGCCAGGCTGGCCTGGCGGTCGGCGGCCTCGCGCTTCTCGGCGATCTGACGGGCCGTGCGGTCGTCGGGGGCCACCACGAAGGTGTCGCCGGCGCGGGGCACGGACGCGAGACCGAGCACCTGGACCGGACGCGACGGGGTCGCCTCCTTGACCTGCTTGCCGTGCTCGTCGAGCATCGCGCGGACGCGGCCGTGGGCCGACCCGGCGACGATGGCGTCGCCGACCCGCAGGGTGCCCTGTTGGACGAGGACGGTCGCCGTCGCGCCGCGACCACGGTCGAGGTTGGCCTCGATGGCAACGCCGCGGGCGTCGGTCTCGGGGTTGGCGCGCAGGTCGAGGGCGGCGTCCGCGGTGAGCAGGACGGCCTCGAGCAGCTGGTCGATGTTCTGACCCTGCTTGGCCGAGATGTCGACGAACATCGTGTCGCCGCCGTACTCCTCGGCGATCAGGTTGTACTCGGTCAGCTGCTGGCGCACCTTGGCCGGGTTGGCCCCGTCGACGTCGATCTTGTTGACGGCGACGACGATCGGCACGTCCGCGGCCTGGGCGTGGTTGAGCGCCTCGATGGTCTGCGGCATGACGCCGTCGTCGGCGGCCACGACGAGGATCGCGATGTCGGTGACCTTGGCGCCGCGCGCACGCATGGCCGTAAAGGCCTCGTGACCCGGGGTGTCGATGACGGTGAGTTTGCGCTCCTCGCCCTCGTGCTCGACGGCGACCTGGTAGGCACCGATGTGCTGGGTGATGCCGCCGGCCTCGGTGGCGATGACGTTGGCGTTGCGGATCGCGTCCAGCAGGCGGGTCTTGCCGTGGTCGACGTGACCCATGACCGTGACGACCGGCGGCCGGGCCTGGAGCTCCTCGTCGGCGTAGTCCTCGCCCTCGAGGTCGATGTTGAAGGACGCGAAGAGCTCCTGCTCCTCCTCCTCCGGCGACACGACCTGGATGTCGTAGCCGAGCTCCGCGCCGAGCACCTTGAAGGTGTCCTCGTCGAGGGACTGCGTGGCCGTGGCCATCTCACCGAGGTGGAAGAGCACGGTCACCAGGGACGCCGGGTTGGCGTTGATGCGGTCGGCGAAGTCCGTCAGCGACGAGCCGCGACGCACGCGCACGACGGTGGAGCCGTCGCCACGGGGCACGGTGACGCCACCGATGGACGGCGCCTGCATCTGCTCGAACTCCTGGCGCTTCGCGCGCTTGCTCTTGCGTCCGCGAGCGGGCTTGCCGCCACGACCAAAGGCACCCTGGGTGCCACCGCGACCGGCGCCGCCGCCGGGACGACCACCGCCACCGGGACGGCCGGCGAAGCCACCGCCACCACCGGGACGAGCACCGTAGCCACCACCGCCGGGGGCGCCGGGACGACCACCGCCGCCACGGGCGGGACGCTCGCCGGGACGGGGCACCGACGACCGGGTCGGCATGGCGCCGGGCGTGGGCCGCGGGCCACCGGGACGAGGTGCGGCGGGACGCGGGCCGCCCGGACGGGGCCCGGCCGCACCGGCCTGGCCGCCACCCTGACCGCCGGGACGCGGCGCCTGGGGGCGGGGCATGCCCTGCGAGGGGGCGAAGGGGTTGTTGCCCGGGCGGGCCGATCCCTGGCCGCCGCCGGGGCGGGGAGCCCCGCCGGGACGCGGCGCGCCGCCGTCGCGAGCGGGGCGGTCGGTCCGCTCCGGACGCTCGGTACGGTCGGTGCGCTCGCCGCGCTCCGGACGCTGACCCATGCCCTGGGAGGACGCGAAGGGGTTGTTGCCGGGGCGCGGGGCTCCCGGACGACCACCCTGACCACCGGAACGGCCGGGGGCCTGCTGCTGGCGCGGGCCGGGGGCGGCAGGACGTGGACCGGGCTGCGCGGGGCGCGGGCCGGGCGCCGCGGTCTCGGCCGCGGGCGCCTTGGCGGCGGGCGCCGCGGGGGCGGGCGCCGCGGGCGAGGGAGCCTGGGGGGCGGACGTCGCCGGAGCGGCCGGCGCCTGCGGAGTCGCGGCAGCGGCCGGCTTGTCCGAGGCGGGGGCCGGCTTGGCGGCGGGTCCCGGCGTCGGCCTCGACGTGCTGCCGGCGGCGGGTCCCGGCGTCGGCCTCGCCGTGGTGCCGGCGGCGGGCCTGGGGGCCGCCGCAGGGCTCTTGGGGGAGCCGCCGGCCTTGCCGGCGAGCTCGGCCGGGAAGGACTCCCGGATGCGGCGCACGACCGGCGCCTCGATGGTGGAGGACGCCGCGCGGACGAACTCTCCCTGGTTCTTCAGGTGCTCGAGCAGAACCTTGCTCTCGACTCCGAGCTCCTTGGCGAGCTCGTAGACCCGGACCTTAGCCACAATTCTCCTTGATCTCGGTCCGGGCGGGCGCGGAGAGGTCCTCCGCCGGTCACGGACCGTCGTTAGTGCTGGGGCATGCTCATCGCTGAGTACTCATCGGGTGCTCATAGCGTCAAACCCGCTTTCGGTTCTCATCGGACGGTGCTGTCACGGCCTCGACGGCGGGTGCCGTCAGGACCGGTCGTGCTCGCTCTCCACCCACGCCCGCAGCGCGGCGACGTCGGTCGTGACCTCCGCGCGCAGGGCACGCCCGAACGCCTTGCGACGCACGGCGAGGTCCAGGCAGGAGGGGTCCGGGTGGAGCCAGGCCCCACGTCCGGCCCTGCGCCTGCGCGGGTCCGGAACGACGTGGAGCGACCCACGCTCGTCCGGCTCCGCCACCACTCGCAGGAGAGCCGCCCGGTCACCGACACCACGGCAGCCCACGCACGTTCGGGAGGGACCCGGGGCGGACGAGGACGCGGTGGTCGCTGGACCAGACTGACCCATCCTACCGCGTCCCCGGGCGTGTCGTCGCACCGTGACGACCGGCTCGACGTGCTCCCGGGGGTGAGGGACCTCAGGCACCCTGCTCGGAACCGGCCGACGGCTCAGCCGACTCATCCGACCCGGCCGACTCATCCGACCCGGCCGACCCGGCCGACCCGGCCGCTGCCTGACCGCCACCCGCGGGGGTGTCGGGGTGGATGTCGATGCGCCACCCGGTGAGCTTGGCGGCCAGGCGGGCGTTCTGGCCCTCCTTGCCGATGGCCAGGGACAGCTGGTAGTCGGGCACCACGACCCGCGCGGCACGCAGCTTGGGGTCCACGACCTCGACCGACAGCACGCGGGACGGCGACAGCGCCGCGGCCACGAACTCGTCGGGCTGGGCGGAGTAGTCGACGATGTCGATCTTCTCGCCGTGCAGCTCGGTCATGACGGCCCGGACACGGGCCCCCATCGGACCGATGCAGGCGCCCTTGGCGTTGACCCCCGGGGTCTTGGCCGTGACGGCGATCTTGGTGCGGTGCCCCGCCTCGCGTGCGAGGGCTGCGATCTCGACGGTGCCGTCCGCGATCTCGGGCACCTCGAGGGCAAAGAGCTTGCGCACCAGGTTGGGGTGGGTGCGGGACAGCATGATCTGCGGGCCGCGGTTGCCCCGCTTGACGCTCACGCAGTAGCAGCGGATGCGATCCCCGTGGGCGTAGCGCTCACCCGGCACCTGCTCGGAGACGTGCAGCTCACCCTCGACACCTCCACCGAGCGCCACCTGGACGACGCGGGGGTTGGAGCTCTGCTGCACCACGCCGGAGAGGATGTCCCCCTCCTTGCCGCGGAAGTCGCCGAGCACCGACTCGTCCTCGAGGTCGCGCATGCGCTGGTGGATGACCTGCCGCGCCGTCGAGGCGGCGACCCGGCCGAAGTCGGCAGGCGTGTCGTCATACTCCCTCGGCTCGGGACGGGGCTCGCCCTCGGCGACCGGCTCGAGGTCCTCCAGGGCCCACACCGTGACCTTGCCGGACTTGCGGTCGAGCTCCACTCGGGCCCGGCGCGCCGCCCCCTCGGTCTTGGAGTACGCGAGGAGCATGGCGTCCTCCATGGTCTTGACGAGCACCTCGAGGGGGATCTCGCGCTCGGTGGCGAGCATCCGCAGGACCGCCATGTCGATGTCCATCAGTTCTTCTCCTCGGTCGCGCGGGTGAACTCGACCTGCACCTGGGCGCGGGCGATGTCGGGGTAGGCGAGCTGCCGGGTCGACGACGCCCCCTTGGTGGTGACCTCCAGGGCCACCTGCTCCGGGCCGGCGGCGACGATGCGTCCGGTGACCTGGCCGTCGGGGGTCGATGCCTTGACGAGACGACCGACGTTGCGGCGGAAGTGCCGCGGCTCGGTGAGCAGCCGGTCGACACCGGGCGAGCCCACCTCGAGGACGTAGGGCTGCTCGCCCATGACCTCGGACTCGTCGAGGAGCTCGCTCACGCGGCGCGTGGCGTCCGCCACGAGGTCCAGGTCCAGGGGCTCGATGGCCGTCGTGTCGTCGGCAGGGGGCGCGGTCACCAGGTCGGTGTCGACGGTCAGCCGCACGAGGCGACGCTTGCCCACCTGCTGCACGGTGAGCTGCTCGACCATGAGCCCCAGCTCGGCGAGCGCGGGGTCCAGCAGCGTGCGGACGTCCTGCTCGGTGCTCCGGGTGACCATCGTTTCCTCCGCTGTCGGTGATGTGCGCCTGCGCCGCGTCACGGCTGCGCGCGGGCCGGCAAAGTCCACACCCTATGCCATCGACCCTGCTGGAACTCTATCGAGCGGGCGAGCGGGATGACAGCGCGCGTCCGGCTGCTCTCGGGCTGTGTCACGTCCACGGGAGCCCGCTCACGGGTGGCAGGATCGCAGGCATGGTCGACCGGTCGTCCCCGCACGCCCCGCGCACCTCGCGCGACGTCGCGGCCGTGCCCTCGCGGCGCGCGGTGGTGGCGGCTGCCTCGCTCGTCCCGCTGGGGCTGCTGACCGCCTGCCGCGTCCGGCTGGAGGACGACGCGCCGCGGATCCCGCTCGTCCCGACCCGCGAGCCCACCGAGGACGAGGCGCTCCTGCTCGCGGCCTGGCGCACCGCGACGGACCTCGGCCGTATGACGACCGGCCTGGCCGGTGACGGGGCTGCGGCACCGCGCCTGCACGCCGTCCACGCCCGCACCTTCGACCAGCTGCTGCGCGACCGACGGGTGCCGCAGGCGCAGCGCGTCACGACTCCGACCCCCTCCGTCTCGACCAGCGGGTCCGACGCCGGCGCGTCCGGCACCGTCGGCACATCCGGCGCATCCGGCGCATCCGGCGCATCCGGCACCCCGGCGGACCGGGGCGCCGCCGCCCGGGCCGAGGCCGCCGCCGTGTCACCCGCCGCCCTCGCGGAGCTGGCGTCGGCCCACGCCGGCCAGCTGCCGCTGCTGGGGTCCTTCGGGGCGTGCCGCGCCCGCCTGGCGGGCCTGCTCGGGTCCCCTGCCCGCTGGCCGGAGTGGGGCACGGCTGCCTCCCCCGCCGACGGCGGGCTGCTGGCCGCGCACCGGCGAGCGCGCTACCACCTCGAGGTGGCCGCCGCCCGCACGCCGGACGACGACCGTGGAGCGGTCTCGCGCGAGCTGGCCCGGGTCGCCGGTGTCGTCGTGCGGCTGGAGTCGCGAGGCGGCTCCTCGGGGGCGCCTCCCGCCGGCTACCCGCTGCCCTTCCCCGTGCGCGACGGCGCCGCCGCACGCCGCCTCGTCACCCACGCGCTCACCACGCTCGAGACGGCCTGCGGCACGACCTGGGCTGCCGGCTCGGGGTCGACGGAGGCGGTCACGACCACCACCCGCCTCGTCGTCGACGCCGTGACCGCCGGGGATGCGTGGGGGGTGCCGCTGCGGGCGTTCCCGGGGCTCTTGTCGTGAGCGGCGCGACCCGAGACCTGGTCCCGGCATCTCTGACCGCGCTGGTGTCCGGCCGCCCGGCGGACGAGGGGGTCCGCGACCCGGTCGATGGTGACACCTGGCTGCGGCGGCTGCCCGGCACCCTGGACGAGATCCTCGCCGCGCAGGACCTCGCCGTGGACGGGCGACCACGGCACGGGGTGTCCGCGATCGTCCTACCGGTGCGCAGGCAGGGCAGACCGGCCGTCCTCAAGGTGAGCTGGCCGCACGCCGAGGCGGCGCACGAGCACCTGGCGCTGCGCGCGTGGGACGGCACGGGGGCCGTGCGCCTGCTGGCGGCCGACCCCGCCCGCTGGGCGCTGCTGCTCGAACGGCTGAACCCCGACCAGGCGCTGAGCAGTGAGCCCGTGCTCGACGCGTGCGAGACGGTGGGCCGGCTGCACGCCCTGCTCGACCGGCCAGCGCTCCCCCGCCTCGACACGGCGAGCGCCTGGTGCGGGCGCATCCGTGAGCGCCTCACGAGCTCACCCCCTCCCGTCCCGCCCAGGGTGGTCGACCAGGGGGTCCGCCTTGCCGCGGAGCTGGCCGAGGACGCAGAGGTCGACGCCCGGCTCGTGCACAGCGACCTTCACGACGGCAACGTGCTGCGCGTGCCGGAGGAAGTGGCGCCGCGGGTCGGCACCGTCGACGGCTGGCTCGCCATCGACCCCAAGCCCCTCGCCGGCGAGCTCGCCCTGACGATCGCCCCTCTGCTGTGGAACCGCTGGGACGAGGCCGTCCGCGCGCACCACCTGCGCAACCACCTGAGGTTCCGGGTGGACTACGCCTGCGACGCGGCGGGGATCAACCCGGCACGGGCGCGCGCGTGGACGATCCTGCGGGAGCTGGACAACGCCTGGTGGGCCGCGCGGGAGCCCGACGGGCACGAGCGCATCACGCAGGCCGTCGCGATCATCAAGGCCATGCAGGACTGACGCACTCGTCTGCGCCCCTCGACGCACCCGACCCGCGCTCAGGACGTGGTCGCGGCCCGTCCCGACAGCGCCGCAACCAGCCCGTCGACGTCGCGCGGTCGGGCGTCGGCGTCGAGCAGCCCGGCCCGCGCGAGGCGGGCGGCCAGCTCGAGCGGCCAAGGGCGGCGCAACCGGGCCCGCGCGACGAGCAGGTCGTCGCCGAGCACCTCCTCGACCAGGCCCTGGGTGACCGTCCCGTCGACCACCACGGCCGCGTCGTCCGCCCACGACAGCGCGAGGTCGACCTCGTGCGTGGCGAGCACCACCGTGGTCCCGTGCTCCTCGAGGCGGGTCAGGGCACCCAGCATCTCCTCGACGCCGGCCGGGTCCAGGCCCGCCGTGGGCTCGTCGAGCAGCAGCACCGCGGGGCGCATGGCGACGGCGCCCGCGGTGGCCGCACGCTTGCGCTCGCCGTAGGACAGCTGGTGCGTCGGACGATCCGCGAGATGCTCGATGCCGAGCAGGGCGAGCGCCTCGGCCACCCGCTCGCGCACCTCGGCCACGGGCAGGCCGAGGTTCATCGGCCCGAAGGACACGTCCTGGGTCACGTCGGCGCTGAACAGCTGGTCGTCGGGGTCCTGGAGCACGAGCTGCACGCGCTGCCGGTGCTCGCGCAGACCCTTGCGGGAGTAGTCGACCCGCCGGCCGTCGACCTGCACCTCGCCGGCCGAGGGCTGGTGCCCACCGCTCAGGCAGCGCAGAAGCGTCGTCTTGCCGGAGCCGTTGGCCCCGAGCAGCGCGGTGCGGCGCCCCGCCCCCACCTGCAGGTCCACCCCGGTGAGCACGGGCGGACCCCCGGGATAGGCCGCGTGCAGCGCCGTGGTGGCCAGCCGCTGCCCAATCGCCGCGAGCGGGGGGTGGTGGCAGTCCTCGCGGTGGCTCATGGCCCTCCCACCCCCGCTGAGGTGGCGAGGGACAGCACCACCAGGGACACGAGCAAGAGCATGCTGGCGACGAGGAAGCCGGCCGAGCGTCGCTGCTCGCGCGGCAGGGTGAGCAGCGCGGACTCGTAGCCCCGCCCCGCCAGCCCCTCCTCCATGCGGCGGGCCCGGTCCCACGACCGGGTCAGGGCGGCGGCGGTGAGCATGCCCGCGGAGCGCAGCGCGGCTCGGCGGCCGTGGTAGCCGAGCCGGCCGGACTGCGCCTCCCGGATCGAGCGCACGGAGTCCAGCAGCACGAACAGCAGGCGATAGGTCAGCGCCGCGATCTCCACGCAGGCGTCCGGCACGCGCACGCGACGCGCGGAGGCGAGCAGGTCGACCATGGGTGTCGTGCTGGCGAGGACGAGCACCGCCAGCGTGCCGGCCACGGCGTGGGCGGTCAGGCCCGCGGCGGCCGCCAGGCTCTCGGGCGTCACCGCGAGCGGTCCCCAGCGCCAGTATGCCGAGGGCCCGGCCCCTCCCTGGGTCGCCTCCTGGGCGCCGACGGTCACCGCCACCGACAGCCCGCTGACGACGATGAAGGCCAAGGGTCCACGAAGCGCGCGCAGCACCAGGGACACCGGCACCCGGGCCGGGCCGACCAGGACGATCACGCTGGTGAGGGCTACCAGCGGTGAGGCCGGCCAGGGGGGCAGGAGCAGCGCGACGAGCACCAGCCCCAGGCTCAGCAGCGCCTTGTCACCGACGGCGCGCGTCCGCCAGGTGCCCGCCCAGGCGGCGTCGTCGATCGCGAGCCCCGCCACCTCAGTCGGAGCCTTGCGGGCGGGGGCGGCTGCGGCCGCGCAGGTAGCCGATGACGTAGCCGAGCACGCCCGCGCCGACGGCGGCCTGCAGGGCGAACAGCCCCGACTCGACCTCGCCGCTGGGCTCGAACACGCTGCGGAACCACGGCTGGTAGTCCGGGTGGGCCTGCTCGATGGCGCTGGTGGCGGCGCTGTCCGTCCCCACGAACCGTTCCTCGGGACCGCTGCGCCGGGCGTCCAGCAGCAGCGGCACGGCGAGCAGCGCCACGAGGGCCAGCAGGCAGACGACGGTCAGCAGGTGTCGGCGTGGTCGCATGCTCAGCCCTCCGTCGTGAGGGACGGAGCGGACGCGCCGGCGCCCGGCCGCCCGGGACCGCCACGCCCGTCGAGGCCGGTCCTCGCGTCGGCCTCGCGCGGCAGCACCCCGAGGCGCCGCAGCTCGGGGGCCGCGACGTCGCGCAGCACACGGATGACGAGGACGCCGAGGACACCCTCGGCGAGGGCCAGCGGGACCTGGGTGAGGGCAAAGATGCCGAGGAACTTCGCGAGCGCCCCGGGGAACCCGCTGGCCGGGTCGGGATGAGCCAGCGCGAGCTGCAGGGCGGTCGTCGCATAGGTCGCGAGGTCGGCGGCGGCCATCGCCACGAACACGCCGCCCAGGAGGGGCAGCCCAGCGCGGCGGCATACGGCGTAGCACGAGTAGCCCACCCACGGACCGACCACGGCCATGCTCATGACGTTGGCGCCCCAGGTGGTGAGGCCTCCGTGGGCGAGCAGGAGCGCCTGGAAGGCGAGGACGATGCCGCCGAGCAGCGCCATGACAGGGGGCCCGAAGAGCACGGCGCCGAGGCCGGTGCCCGTCGGGTGGCTGGAGCTGCCCGTCACCGACGGGAGCTTGATGGCGGACAGCACGAAGGTGAAGGCGCCGGCCGCCCCCAGCAGCAGGCGGTTCTCGGGATGCTCACGGACCTGACGCACGACCTGTCGCGCTCCGTGGACGACGAACGGGGTGGCGACGGCCGTCCAGGCCGCGGCGTGCCAGGGAGGGAGGTAGCCCTCGGCGATGTGCATCTGCGCACTCCTTGAGATCGGGGATCACGCGTCCCCCTCGCGGTGGACCCGACGAGCAGTTCCTGGCTCCCGCGCCCCCGTCGGGGACCCGGTCACAGTGGCGCGACCGCGCCGGTCTCTCACCGGCTTCCTGGCACCGTCGGGCTGGTTCTCGGAGTATGCCACACCAGATGCAGGTGAGAACTCTTATCATCTGGGTGGGGGCGATCGCTAGTCTCGCCGTATGCCGACCGCGCCACCCCCTTCCCCGACCGCCCCCGACGCCGCGGGGACGACGCAGCTGCCCGCCCTCCCCGACCTGCCCGTCCGCCCCCGCACGACGCAGCGGCTGGTCCTGCGGCCCTGGCGCGACCTGGACGCCGAGGAGTTCGCGCGCCTCAACGCCGACCCGGAGGTCATGGCGTACTTCCCCGCCCCGCTGGACCGGGCCGCCAGCGACGAGCTGCTGGGTCGCGCGCGGGGCCACGTCGACGAGCACGGGTGGGGACTGTGGGCCCTGGAGGAGCGCAGCACCGGCGCCTTCGTGGGTTTCACGGGTCTGGTCCGGCCGCGGTTCGAGGCGGCGTTCACGCCGTGCGTGGAGATCGGCTGGCGGCTCGCCCGGTCGGCGTGGGGGCGGGGCTACGCGACGGAGGCTGCCCTGGCCGCCCTGGACGTGGGCTTCCGCGAGCTCGGGCTGCGGCAGGTCGTGTCCTTCACGGCCTCGGTCAACCTGCCGTCGCGGGCAGTCATGCAGCGCATCGGCATGATGCACGACCTCGCCGACGACTTCGACCACCCGCTGATCGACCCGGCGAGCGAGCTGTGCCACCACGTGCTGTACCGCATCGACCGGGCCGACGACCACTCGGGCGGTCCGGACGACCAGGTCGTCCCGGTCGGGGCGGGGCCCGTCGACTGACCCCGTCGCCCAAGGCCACTCAGGACCCCGGGACCGGCGCGACCTCGCGGATCGCGGGTGGGGTGATGCGCGCGACGGCGCCCCACTCGCTGAACGCGATCGTGCCGGCCGTGCGGGGCGCGGAGGAGCTGAGCCGCAGCAGTCGCCCCGACCCGTCTGCTGCCACGATCGCTGTGGTCGGCCCGCCGGAGCGGAGCTCGTAGGCCTGGGTGCCCTCGTAGGAGGTCCGCCCCACGACCGTGCGGTCGCCCGGGTCGCGGAGGGCGGCCTCGACGGCGTCCAGCAGCTCGCTGAGGCTGAGGACGGCGAGCTGGTTGGCCGCCGCACCGGACAGCTGCACGAAGCGGCCGCGGGCGCTGCCGGAGAGGGCCGCGGACCGCACGAACGTCCGCCCCTCGCTGCGCACGATCTCGAACGGCGCGGACACCCCCATCGACACGGTGCCCCGGACGCTCAGCCCGTCACGCGTGCCCCGCAGGTCGAAGGTCATGGGCGCGCCCTGGACGTTGAGGGTGCCCACCGCTCGCACGCTGGTCGCCGCCGCGACGAAATCCGCGGCGGCAGCGGCGAGTCGGTCCGCCTCACCGGCCGTCGCGTCGCCTCCTGGGGCGGCGGGCGAGGACGGCTCCGGCGCCACGTCGTCGAGGCTCGGTGCCCCGAGGTCGGGGATGCTGGTCGTGGGCCCCGCCGAGGTCGCCCCGTCGTCGCCCGTCCCCCGGCCGGAGGAGGACGCGGCGGGCGGGGGACGGTTGGGAGCGCCCTGGCACCCGGCGGTCGTCACCGCGACGAGGGCAGCGACGGCGACGGTCGCCGCCGCGCGCCCCACCGGACGCCCCGGCCCGGCGAGGGCGCGGCGCGTCACGCGTCGTAGTCGAGGCGCACGTGGTCGGTGACCGGGCGCGACTGGCACGCGAGCACGATGCCGTCCGCGACCTCGTCTTCCTCGAGGGCGTAGTTGCGGTCCATGCGGACCTCTCCCTCGACCAGCCGCGCCCGGCAGGTGCCGCACACCCCGCCGGTGCAGGAGTAGGGCGCGTCCGGACGGGCCCGGAGCGTCGCGGCCAGGATGGTCTCGCCGGGGTCGGTCATCGCGATCTCGGTCGTGCGTCCGTCGAGGTTGACCGTGACCCTCGCGAGGACGCCGGTGCGCTCCCCGGCGGCGCCGACCCCGGGGTCGGTCTCGGCCCGCGGCTCGTCGTCGACGTGAAAGACCTCGAAGTGGACGTGCTCGTTGGCGACCCCCTCGGCCGCGAGGACCTCGCGGGCGTTCTCGACCAGGGAGAAGGGTCCGCAGAGGTACCACTCGTCGACCGTGTCGACGGGGACGAGGGAGTCGAAGATCCGGCGCAGCCGCTCCTCGTCCAGACGCCCGCTGAACAGGTCGACGTCACGGGCCTCACGGGACAGGACGTGCATGAGCTGGAACCGGCTGCGGTAGAGGTTCTTGAGGTCCTCGAGCTCCTCCAGGAACATGATCGAGCTCGTCGACCGGTTGCCGAACAGCAAGGTCACCCGGCTGCCGGGCTCGTCCTCGAGGACGGTCGTGAGCAGGGACAGGACAGGTGTGATCCCCGACCCGGCGACGATGGCGACGTGGTGACGGGCGCGGTCGGGCTCCGTGGGCACGAGGAACGAGCCGAGCGGCGGCATGACCTCGATCGTGTCGCCCGGGCGCACCTCGTCGACCAGCCACGGCGAGACGGCACCGCCGGCCACGCGCCCGGCAGCCACCCGCAGGACCCCTCGGTCGGCGGCCGCCTTGCGGGACAGACAGATCGAGTAGGAGCGCCGCTGCTCCTGGCCGTCCCGCTCGACTCTCAAGGTGAGGTGCTGGCCGGGGGCGAAGGTGAACTCCTCTCGCAGCTCCTCGGGCACGGCGAAGGTGATCGCCGCGGCGTCGTCCGTGAGCGGCTCGACCCCGGCCACCGTGAGGGGGTGGAACTGGGGGCGGTGGCGCACGGGCTTGCTGAGCAGGGCCATCAGATCACCTTGAACTCGTCGAAGGGCTCACGACAGACGTCGCACCGGCGCAACGCCTTGCAGGCGGTGGACCCGAACCGGGCCACCTCCGTGGTCTGGTCGCTGCCGCAGCGGGGGCAGCGCACCTGGTGCCGGGTCAGCTGAACGGGCACCGGCGCGTGGGCGCTCCCGGCAGCTCCGGCAGCTCCGGCAGCTCCGGCGGTGGGCGGGGCGATGCCGAACTCGCGCAGGCGTTCGCGCCCCCGCTGGCTCATCCAGTCGGTGGTCCAGGCGGGCGACAGCTGGGTGACGACCTCCGCCGTCATGAGGGCGCGGCTCGCCTCGTGCCGCACGAGGTCCTCGATCAGCCCCATGGCGGGGCAGCCGGAGTAGGTCGGGCTGAGGACGACGCGCACGAGACGCCGCTCCTCGTCGACCTCGATCGACCGCACGATGCCGAGGTCGTCGATCGTGATGACCGGGATCTCGGGGTCGGGGATGGCCCGTATGGCGTCGGCCAGCTGCTCGGCCGAGCGCCCCGACCGGGCCGGCGCCGCCACGGCGCTCACCAGGTGGCGCCGGGGTGCGAGCGTGCGATGTGCTGCATCTCGGCGAGCAGGTAGCCCATCGGCCGCGAGTGGATCCCGCGCCGACCGTCCCGGGCCGTCCAGCGGGACGGCTCGGCTGGGGTCAGGGACGCCTCGGAGAGCACGCTCGCGACATACGCGCGCACCTCGTCCTCGACCTCGCTGGGGCGCACGCCCGCCCCGGACTCCGCGGCGGCGACGGCCGCGTCGTCGTCGGCGAACAGCTCGGCGACGTACGGCTCGACCACCGCGAGGGCCGCCTGCATGCGGCGGTGCGACTCCTCGGTGCCGTCGCCCAGGCGCACCACCCAGCTGCGGGCGTGGTCGCGGTGGTAGGCAAGCTCCTTGACGGCCTTGCCCGCGACGCCGCGTAGCGTCTCGTCCTCGGACCCGGTGAGCCGCTGCATGACCGCCAGCCGAGCGGTGGCGAACCACAGCAGCCGGGCCATCTCCACGCCGAAGTCGCCGCGCTCCATCTCGACGAGGTGGACGCTGCGGAACTCGCGCTCGTCGCGCAGGTAGGCGTAGTCGTCCTCGGAGCGCCCCGTCCCGTCGAGGGACCCGGCGTAGGTCAGCAGGCTGCGCGCCTGGCCCAGGAGGTCGAGCGCGATGTTGCCGATCGCCATGTCCTCCTCGATGGCGGGGGCGTCGGCCACCCACTCCCCCAGGCGCTGGGTGTAGACGAGCGCGTCGTCCGCGAGTCCCAGGACGTAGTCCGCGAGGGTGCCCGAGGTGCCGGGCGGGGGCGGGGCACCGGGCCCGGCGACGGTGCTGGCGTTCATAGGTACTCCACGTCCTCCGGCACGTCGTAGAACGTGGGGTGGCGGTAGACCTTGTCCGCGCTGGGGTCGAAGAGCGGTCCGCGCTCGTCGGGGCTGGACGCCGTGATGCTGTCCGCCTCGACGACCCAGATCGACACGCCCTCCTGCCGGCGGGTGTAGAGGTCGCGGGCGTTGTGCAGCGCCATCGGGGCGTCCGGCGCGTGCAGGGATCCCACGTGGACGTGGGACAGACCCCGCTTGGCGCGGACGAACACCTCGTACAACGGCCAGGTGGCCTCGGTCATGCGGCACTCTCCTTCGAGCGCGAGGCCTGCTTGGCGGCATACGCGTTGGCGGCCTCTCGCACCCACACCCCGTCCTCGTGAGCCCGGATCCGGTTGCTCATGCGCTCGGCGTTGCACGGACCGTCACCCTTGAGGACCCGCCAGAACTCCTCCCAGTCGATCTGGCCGAAGTCCCAGTGACCGCGCTCGTCGTTCCAGCGCAGGTCGGGGTCGGGGAGGGCGATGCCGAGCTTCTGCGCCTGGGGTACCGTCATGTCGACGAACTTCTGGCGCAGGTCGTCGTTGCTGAACCGCTTGATGCCCCACGCCATGTTCTGCGCGGTGTGGCCCTGCTGGGCGGCCTCGCCGGAGTCCTCGGGGCCGAACATCATGAGTGCGGGCCACCACCAGCGGTTGGCGGCGTCCTGCGCCATCGCGCGCTGCTCCTCGGTACCCCGGGCGAGCACCCACAGGATCTCGAAGCCCTGTCGCTGGTGGAAGGACTCCTCCTTGCAGACGCGGATCATCGCGCGGCTGTAAGGGCCGTAGGAGCACCGGCACAACGGCACCTGGTTCATGATCGCGGCGCCGTCGACCAGCCAGCCGATCGCCCCCA
The DNA here is from genome assembly GCF_043162025.1 of Arsenicicoccus cauae. NCBI lineage: Bacteria > Bacillati > Actinomycetota > Actinomycetes > Micrococcales > Intrasporangiaceae > Arsenicicoccus > Arsenicicoccus cauae. The sequence goes on from NZ_CP171001.1 coordinate 3,096,877, forward strand.
CGTCGGCCCAGGTCAGCGTCGGGTAGTTGAAGATCGAGGAGTACTTCTGCCTGCCCGCGTGGAGCTTGTCGAGCAGCTCGGCCTTGTCGACGCCGAGCGTCTCGGCCGCGGAGTAGAGGTAGAGGCCGTGCCCGGCCTCGTCCTGCACCTTGGCGATCAGGATGGCCTTGCGCCGCAGGCTCGGGGCGCGGGTGATCCAGTTGGCCTCGGGCTGCATCCCGATGATCTCGGAGTGAGCGTGCTGGGCGATCTGTCGGATCAGGGTCTGGCGGTAGCCCTCCGGCATGTCGTCGCGCGGCTCGATGCGCAGGTCACGGGCGATGAGGTCGTCGAACGACGTCGTGTCCCCCGGAGCTCGGTCCGCGTCGGCCGAGGCCTCGCGGGCCCGGGTGTAGTCGTCGGTCTCGGCCGCGTTCAGCGGCTCGTCCGGGTCGATGACATCGTTGCCATACATGCTGGCCAGTATCCTCGCCCGCGTCAGCGCCTGCAAAGGCGCCCGAGGCCGGTGAGGTGTCGTCCGTCACGCTACCGGCCGGTAGCTCGCAGGTCGGTCTGAGAGGATCGGTCGGTGAGCGACCACGACCACCAGCACGAGCGCGACCACCGGCACGAGCACGACCACCAGCACGAGCACGAGGGCGCCGCCGGCCCCACCGCCGACGCCAGCGTCCGTCAGGCTCGCGTCAACGACGCCCCGGCGGTGGGCACGGTCCAGTCGGCCGTATGGCGCCAGGCCTTCGCGGGGCTCATCCCCGCCGAGGTGCTCGAGGGATTCGAGCCGCTGCCCTTCGCCCGCGCCTGGCGCGCCTCGCTGGAGCAGCCGCCGTCCCCGCGCCACGTGCTGGTCGTGTCCTGCGCCGGCCCCCAGGTGCTGGGCTACGCGGCCATCGGACCGTGCGAGGACCCGGACGCCGAGGACGGCGACGGCGAGATCATCACGCTGGGCGTCCACCCGGACGCGCGCCGTCAGGGCCACGGCTCCCGCCTGCTCAACGCGGCGGTCGACCTGCTCCGCGACGGGGGTTTCGCGCACGCCTACGCCTGGGTCCCGGCCGAGGACGTCACGACACGGGCCTTCCTCGAGGCGGGGGGCTTCGCGCCGGACAGCGCCTACCGCGACCGCGTCGTGGGACCGGGCGACCAGGACCTCCTGCGGGAGATCCGCCTCACCGCCGCGCTCACCTAGCACGACCCACCGACGGGCGAGCACGATCGGAGGATCGCGTACGCCGCCCGGATGTGGGACTCCACCAGGTCTGCCGCCCGTTGGCCGTCCCCGGCGACCACGGACTCGTAGATCGCCTCGAGGTGCTCCTGCGGCTGGCCACCGAACCCGGCCCAGTCGCCGAGCGACCGCTCCGCGTCGAGGATGGGCCGGCGCAGCGACTCGCGGACGGCGACGGTCATGTCGGCCATCAGCCGGTGGCGCCCCACCTCCGCCAGCTCGACGTGGAAGTCGGTGTCCGGCGCGTTGAGCTGGGCGCCCACGCGCTGGGAGCCGGCCAGGATGCCGGACTCGACGTGGTGGACTACGGACTCGTAGCCCTCCATGCGCGCTATTGCGACAACCGGCTGGATCGATCACGCGGTCCCGGGTCTTGCAGTTGGTCTGACCGCACTCCATAGTGGCTTCAATGGTCTGACCGGAGGCGTCGGTCGACCGCGTGACCGACCTGAGAACTATGGAGTTCCCATGACCTTCCGCCCCGACCTGGACCCCGTCGGAGGCAGCCTCCTGCTGTCGGCCCTCGTGGCCCTCCTGCCCCTCGCCACGATCTTCGTGACCCTCGGCGCCCTGCGCTGGAAGGCCCACGTGGCCGGCCTCACCGCCCTCGCCGTCTCCCTGGTCGTGGCCGTGCTGGCCTTCAAGATGCCGGTCGGGCTGGCCCTGCTGTCCGCCACCGAGGGCGCGGTGTTCGGCCTCTTCCCCATCGTCTGGATCGTGTTCACCGCGATCGTGCTCTACCAGGTCACCGTGGTGAGCGGTCGGTTCGAGGACCTGCGCGCGGTGTTCAACATCATCAGCGACGACCCGCGGGTGCAGGCCATCTTGATCGCCTTCTGCTTCGGGGGGCTGCTGGAGGCCCTCGCGGGCTTCGGGGCTCCCGTGGCCATCACCGGCGTCATGCTCATGGCCGTCGGTTTCTCCGCCCTGCGCGCCGCCACCGTCGTGCTGCTGGCCAACACCGCACCCGTCGCCTTCGGCGCCATCGCCATCCCGATCATCACCGCGGGCAACCTCACCAAGATCCCGTACACCGAGATCGGCGCCTACGTCGGGCACCAGACCCCGGTCCTTGCGATGTTCGTCCCGCTGTTCCTCGTCTTCCTGGCCGACGGGCGACGCGGCCTGCGCCAGACCTGGCCGATCGCGCTCGTCACCGGCGTGGCGTTCGCCGTGGCCCAGTGGATCTCCGCGACCTGGGTGTCGGTCGAGCTGACGGACATCATCGCGTCCCTGGTCGGGCTCGCCGCGGCCGTCGTGATGCTTCGCCTCTGGCAGCCCGAGGGCCGCGACGCCGCCCTGGAGCGCATGAGCGAGGAGAAGCGCGAGGAGCGCGCGGGCATGACCGAAGAGCAGCGCGCCCAGCTGCCCAGCTCGTCCGACGCGCCCGCCGCGACCCACCTGGCGCCTTCCCGCATCGCCATGGCGTTGTTCCCCTACCTGCTCGTCATCGTGATCTTCTCGTTGTCCAAGCTGGTCTCCCCGATCAAGGCCTGGCTCGCCTCGACCGACGTCAAGGTCCGCTGGCCCGGCCTCGACGGGCACGTCCTCAACGCCGCGGGCAAGGTCAACGGCTCCACGGTCTACACCTTCCAGTGGCTCTCCAGCCCCGGCACCATGCTGCTGATCAGCACGGTGATCATCGCCCTCGTCTACCGGGTGAGCGCCCGCGACACCGCCCGGCAGCTCACCGAGACCGCCCACAAGCTGCGCTTCTCGATCCTCACCATCGCCTCGGTGCTGTCGCTGGCGTACGTCATGAACCTGTCTGGGCAGACGATCACGATCGGCACCTGGATCGCCGGGACGGGTGCGGCGTTCGCGTTCTTCTCCCCCGTCCTCGGCTGGCTCGGCACCGCCGTCACCGGCTCGGACACCAGCGCCAACGCGCTCTTCGCGACCCTGCAGCAGACCGCCGCCAAGCACGCCGGCATCGACCCCACGCTGCTCGTCGCCGCCAACACCTCCGGCGGCGTCGTGGGCAAGATGGTCAGCCCGCAGAACCTCACGATCGCGGCCACGGCCGTCGGTCTGCTCGGGCGCGAGTCCGAGATCCTGCGCCGCGTGATCTGGTGGAGCCTCGGCCTACTCGTCGTGCTCTGCCTGCTCGTCGGCCTGCAATCCACGCCCGTTCTTGCTTGGATGCTGCCATGAGCCCCGAGCGCCCCGGTGAGGGCAAGACCGTCGCGTTGTTCGCCACCTGCGTCAACGACACCATGTATCCCGGCACCCCCCAGGCCGTCGTGCGGCTCCTGGAGCGGTTGGGCTGCGAGGTCGCGTTCCCGCCCGAGCAGACCTGCTGCGGGCAGATGTTCACCAACACGGGCTACCTCGACGAGGCCCTGCCGACGGTCCGGACCTACCTCGCCGCGTTCGAGCGCTTCGACTACGTGGTGGGACCGTCGGGGTCCTGCATCGGGTCCGTCCGCGAGCAGCACCCGATGCTGGCGGAGCGGTCGGGCAGCACCGAGCTCCAGCGGCGGGTCGCCGACGTCGTGGCCAAGACCTACGACCTGCCCGAGCTGCTCGTGGACGTCCTCGGGGTCACCGACGTGGGGGCCTACTTCCCGCACCGGGTGACCTACCACCCGACCTGCCACTCGCTGCGTATCACCAAGGTCGGGGACCGCCCCTACCAGCTGCTGCGCGCGGTCCGCGGCATCGACCTGGTCGAGCTGCCGGACGCGGACCGCTGCTGCGGCTTCGGCGGGACCTTCGCGCTCAAGAACTCCGACGTCTCGGTCGCCATGACCGCCGACAAGGCCCGCCACATCGCCGACACCGACGCGGAGTACGTCGTGGCAGGAGACAACAGCTGCCTGATGAGCATCGGCGGCGTGCTCGCCCGCCAGCGCACCGGCATCCGCACCATCCATCTGGCCGAGGTGCTCGCCAGCACCGAGGAGACCATGGAGGAGCCCGTATGACCCAGCCCGCCCACCGCCTCACCCCCGCGCCGCCCTCGGGGGAGCTCGCCGACTCGCCGCCCTTCCCGGCCGCCGCGCGCCGTGAGCTGGCGAACCCCGTGCAGCGCAAGAACCTCCACCACGCCATGACCACCATCCGCGACAAGCGCGCCCGCGTGGTGGCCGAGCGGCCCGACTGGGAGCAGATGCGGGTGGCCGGCGAGGAGATCAAGGACCGCACCCTGCGGCACCTCGACCACTACCTGCTGCAGCTCGAGGAGTCCCTCACCCGGGCCGGCACGACCGTCCACTGGGCGAGCGACGCCGAGGAGGCCAACCGGATCATCGTGGGCCTGGTGCGGGACGCGCTGCGCGACCAGCCGCGCCAGGTGGACCCCACGGGGCGCGAGGTCCCCCCGGAGGTGGTCAAGGTCAAGTCGATGGCCACCCAGGAGATCGAGATGAACGAGGCCCTCGAGGCCGCGGGCATCGCCGCGTGGGAGACCGACCTGGCCGAGCTCATCGTGCAGCTGGGCCACGACCGACCCTCGCACTTCCTGGTCCCGGCGATCCACCGCAACCGCGCCGAGGTCCGCGAGATCTTCCTCGACGAGATGGGCGACTACGGCCGCCCCGCGCCGGACGACCTGGACGCCGAGCCCGCGCACCTCGCAGGGGCCGCCCGCCTGCACCTGCGCGAGAAGTTCCTGCGCGCCTCGGTGGCGATCTCGGGGGCGAACTTCGCGGTGGCCGAGACCGGCACGCTGTGCGTCGTCGAGTCCGAGGGCAACGGTCGCATGTGCCTGACCCTTCCCGAGACGCTGATCTCGGTGGTCGGGATCGAGAAGGTCGTGCCGACCTTTGCCGACCTCGAGGTCTTCCTGCAGCTGCTCCCCCGGTCCTCCACCGCCGAGCGGATGAACCCGTACACCTCGTTGTGGACGGGTCCGACGCCCGGTGACGGGCCGCAGCAGATGCACGTGGTCCTGCTCGACAACGGCCGCACCAAGGTGCTCGCCGACGACTTCGGCCGCACCGCGCTGCGCTGCATCCGGTGCTCTGCGTGCCTCAACGTGTGCCCGGTCTACGAGAAGGTCGGGGGCCACGCCTACGGCTCGGTCTACCCCGGGCCGATCGGTGCCGTGCTGACGCCGCAGCTGCGCGGCACCGCCTCCGCGGTCGACCGCTCGCTCCCCTACGCCTCATCCCTCTGCGGGGCGTGCTTCGACGTGTGCCCGGTGCGCATCGACATCCCCAGGATGCTCGTCCACATGCGCGGCAAGGTCGTCGAGGCCAAGAAGGCCGACCGGATGCCGCACTCCGAGGCGGGGGTGATGCGCGCCACCTCGTGGATGATGGCCGACCACCGGCGCTGGGGTGCCGCCATGAAGGGCTCCGGCCTGGCGGGGCGCCTGCTGGGGTCGCGGTTCGACCACTTCGGGACGCTGCCGTGGCCGGCGTCGAAGTGGACGAACGCGCGCGACGTGCAGATGCTGCCCACGGAGTCCTTCCGCGACTGGTGGGCCCGCGAGCGCGCAGATCGTCCCGGCACGCCGGGGCATGGCGGGCCTGCCGGTCCTCGGCACGACGCGTCCACCGAGGCGCACCGGGCGTCCGACCAGCGCGCGCACGGCAGCACCGAGCAGCCCGAGGCAGAGCAGCGATGAGTCGGGAGCAGATCCTCGGACGGGTCCGGGCCGCGCTGGCGGACGTGCCGCGCTCCACGCCCGAGGCGGACGTCCCCGTCGCCTGGGAGTACGCCCGCCCCACACCGGTGGACGACCTGCTTGGTCGGTTCGTCGAGCGGGTCGAGGACTACCGGGCCGTGGTGGAGCGGTGCGCCCCGGACGACGTCGGGGCCCGCGTGACGGCGGCCCTGCAGAGCCACGGTGTCGACACGGTCGTGCTCCCCGACGGGCTCGACGAGGGGTGGCGCGCCACCATCGCGGCCGCCGGGCTGTCGCTCCTCGAGGACGCGGACCTCACGGCCGCCCAGCTCAACGCGGTCGACGCCGTGGTCACGGGGGCGTCCGTGGGGGTGGCCGAGACGGGCACGATCGTGCTGGACCACGGCCCCGACCAGGGTCGTCGCGCCCTCTCGCTGGTGCCTGACGTGCACGTGTGCGTCGTGCGGGCCGACCAGGTCGTGTCGGACGTCCCCGAGGCGGTGGCCCGGCTCGCCGGTGTGGCCCGCACAGGTCGCCCGCTCACCTGGATCAGCGGGCCGAGTGCCACCAGCGACATCGAGCTGTCCCGCGTGGAGGGCGTCCACGGCCCCCGGACGCTGCACGTGATCCTCGCCGACTGACCCAGGGGCACACCCCTGGGTCAGCGGCGGGTGCGGGCCCCATGCCGCATCCCGGCCCCGCCCGTCAGAGCCCGAGGTAGTGCTCGAGCCCCACCGTCACGCCGGGGTGCTCCGCCACGCGCCGCACGCCCTCGACCACCCCGGGCATGAACGAGACCCGGTCGAAGGAGTCGTGCCGGATCGTCAGCTGCTCTCCCTCGGCACCGAAGAGCACCTCCTGGTGCGCGACCAGCCCGCGCAGCCGGACCGAGTGGACGGGGACGCCGTGCACACGGGCACCCCGGGCGCCGTCGGGGTCCTGCTCAGTCGCGTCCGGCACGTCGCCCAGGCCGGTCTCGGACCGGGCGGCCCCGATCAGGTCGGCGGTGCGGGCGGCCGTGCCGGACGGTGCGTCGACCTTGCGAGGGTGGTGCAGCTCGATGACCTCGACGGACTCGTAGAAGCGGGCCGCCTGCTCGGCGAAGGTCATCATGAGGATCGCGCCGATGGCGAAGTTGGGGGCGATGAGCACACCGGTCCCCTCGGGGGCCGCCGCCACCTGGTCGCGCAGCGTCTGCAATCGCGGCTCGGTCCAGCCGGTCGTCCCCACGACCACGTGGACGCCCTGCGCGACGCAGTGCGCGACGTTGGCCGGCGACGCGTCCGGCACCGAGAACTCCACGACCACGTCCGCGCCGGCCAGGTCGCCCAGCTCGTCCCCCACGTCGAAGCGCCCGACAAGCTCGAGGCCCTCCGCCGCGTCGACCGCGTCGCAGACGGTGGAGCCCATGCGCCCGGAGGCGCCGATGACAGAGACCTTGATGATGTCGCTCACGCCGTCCACCCTAGGCGCCGGTGCGGCGGCGCGCCGCGAGCGACCAAGCGCGCCGTGGCCGGGGCGAGCGGCATGCCGCGGCATAGAGTGGCAGGACCCCAACGACGAGGAGGTCGCTCGCATGACCGTCACGACCAGCGCACTGGATCGCAGCGTCGGCACCATCACCTCCCGCCGCCTGGTGGACCGGGTGTCCAAGGCCCACGACGCGTCCCACTACCTGCTCACGCCGCAGGCCGTGGTGACCGCGCGCACCGTCGATGACGTCGCCCGCACCCTCGCGGCGGCCCGGGCGGACGGCGTCCCCGTGACCTTCCGCTCTGGCGGGACCAGCCTGTCCGGGCAGGCGCTCTCCGACGGCATCCTCCTCGACACGCGCACCCACTTCCGTGGCGTCGAGGTGCTCGACGGGGGCGAGCGCGTCCGCTGCCGGCCTGGCGCCACGCTGCGCTCGGTCAACGCCCACCTGGCCCGCTACCGGCGACGTCTGGGGCCGGACCCGGCCAGCGAGATCGCCTGCACCGTGGGCGGGGTCGTGGCCAACAACTCCTCGGGCATGCAGTGCGGCACCGAGCTCAACACCTATCGCACCCTCGACTCCCTGGTCCTGGTCCTGCCGAGCGGCACCGTCGTCGACACCAGCCTCCCGGACGCCGACGAGTTCCTCCGCCGCGCCGAGCCGGAGCTGTGGGAGGGGCTCGCCGGGCTGCGCGACCGGGTGCGCGCCGACCCGGACTCGACGGCGCGCATCGCGCACCAGTACTCGATGAAGAACACCATGGGCTACGGCGTCAACGCGTTCGTCGACTTCGACGAGCCGGTGCGCATCCTCGAGCACCTGGTCGTCGGGTCCGAGGGGACCCTGGGCTGGGTGGCCGAGGTCACCTTCCGCACCGTGCCCATCAGCCCCTATGCCGCCACCGCCCTGCTCGTGGTCGACGAGATCGGCCAGGCCACCGACGCCCTCGGTGATCTCGTCGGGGCCGGCGCCAAGGCCCTCGAGCTGCTCGACGCCGCGTCGCTGCGCGTCGTGCAGCGCTACCGCGAGGCGAGCCCCGAGCTGGCCGGCCTCGACGTCGACCGGCACGCGGCCCTGCTCGTCGAGGCGACCACCGACGACAGCGCGGAGCTCGACCGCCGCATCGGCGAGCTCGACGACGTCGTCGCCTCCCTCGGCCTCCCTCACCGCGCCACCTTCACCCGCGACGCGCGCGAGCGGGCGGACCTGTGGCACCTGCGCAAGGGGCTCTACACCTCGGTGGCCGGGGCCCGGCCGCAGGGCACGACCAACCTGCTCGAGGACATCGCCGTCCCGCTGGCCTCGCTCAGCGCCACGGTCGCGGACCTGACGGAGTCCTTCCGGCGCCACGGCTACGACGACGCCGTCACCTTCGGTCACGCCAAGGACGGCAACCTGCACTTCATGATCAACCCGCGCCTGGACGACCCGGCCGCGCTCGAGACCTATGAGGCGTTCACCGAGGAGATGGTGTCTCTGGTGCTCGGGCACGAGGGCACCCTCAAGGCCGAGCACGGCACCGGGCGGATCATGGCGCCCTACGTGCGCCGGCAGTTCGGGGACGAGCTCTACGCCGTGATGCAGGAGGTCAAGCGCCTCGCCGACCCGTCCGGGGTGCTCAACCCCGGGACTCTGCTCGACGACGACCCCGGCGCTCACCTGCGGCACCTCAAGACGATGCCCGCCGTCGACCCGGCGGTGGACCGCTGCGTGGAGTGCGGCTACTGCGAGCCCGTCTGCCCCTCACGGGATCTCACCACCACGCCGCGGCGCCGCATCACGCTCCTGCGCGACCTCGGCCGGCTCCCCGAGGACCAGGCCGCGGAGCTCCGCGCGGCCTACGACTACGAGGCCGTGGACACCTGCGCGGTGGACTCGCTGTGCGTCAAGGCGTGCCCGGTCGGCATCGACACCGGCCTGTTCATGAAGTCCCTCCGCGCCGACCGCCACTCGGCGAGGACCCAGCGGGCCGGCATACGGCTGGCCGAGGGCTGGGGCACCACCATGACGATGTTGCGCACGGCCTTGGCGGTCGCCGACACGGTGCCCGGGCCGCTCAAGACCGGCGCGACCAGCGCTCTGCGGCGGGTGATCTCGCCGGACGTGGTGCCGCTGGTCGGCGACGACTTGCCGGGCCGCGGACCGCGCCGCCCGGCCCCCCAGCACCCGACGGGCGCGGCGTTCGTCTACTTCTCCTCCTGCCTCGGGTCGCTCTTCGCCCCCTCCGCGGACTCGACCGGCGCGGGCGTGGTCGACGCGTTCTTCGCCCTGACCCGCCGCGCCGGGCTGGAGGCGGTCGTGCCCGATGAGCTGCAGGGCCTGTGCTGCGGCACCCCCTGGGTCTCCAAGGGCCTCACGCAGGGAGCAGATGCCATGTCCCGCAAGGTCTTCCGGGCGCTGTGGCGCGCCACGGAGCAGGGGCGGCTGCCCGTCGTGTGCGACGCCGCGTCGTGCACCCACGGCCTGGCCGACCTCGCGCACCACCTTCCGGAGGAGGACGCCGAGCGGTGGGGTCGGGTGCGGGTGATCGACGCCGTGACGTATGTCGCCCGCGAGGTCCTGCCTCACGTCGAGGTCGGCGAGCCCCTCGGCACCGTGGCCGTGCACCCGACCTGCTCGACCGTGCACCTCGGCGTGGTGAACGACCTGGTGGCCTGCGCCCAGGCCGCGGCGCGCGAGGTCGTGGTGCCCGTCGACTGGGGCTGCTGCGGCTTCGCCGGCGACCGCGGCATGCTCCACCCCGAGCTGACGGCGTCCGCCACCCGGCTGGAGGCCCACGAGCTGGACGGGCGCGCCTTCGACGCCTACGTCTCCGCCAACCGGGCCTGCGAGCTGGGCATGTCCCGCGCCACGGGCCGCCCCTACCGCCACGTCCTCGAGGTGCTGGCCGAGCGCGTCCCGGGCTGCCGCTGACGGATCGGGGCCACTCCTGGTGGGCATAGCCACCAGAAGTGGCCCCGATCCCTGGACGTGGGCCGTGGCGCGCGGCAGGGGTCGACGCCCGGGGCGGGGCTACTCGGAGCCGTAGTACTCGTCCTCCATGTCCTTGAGCGACCGCTCGAAGGACACGTCGACCTGCTGGAAACCCTTGAGCCGGTTGGCGTTGACGAGTCCCTCGTAGTACTTCTTGTCGGCCTCGGTCAGCTCGACGTCGTCGGTGAACACCGTGAGCAGGGCCCGCGGCCACAGGTGCTTGGCAAGGACGACGTTGAGCTCGATGGCCATGACCACGCCGCAGGCCGCCAGGAAGCCCCACCCCATGAGGCCGAGGACCAGGGCGAAGACGCCGTATGCGTCGCTCGATCCCTTGACCACGAAGGACACGTACGCCGTGCCGACCGTCTGCAGCGTCTGCCACCACGCCGCCGCTGCCAGGGCGCCGGGGATGGAGCGGCGCCACCGCATCGGGTGCGCCGTCGCGATGCGAAAGATCAGCAGGAAGATCCCGGCGTTGAGCACCACGGCGAGCACGGTGAGCAGGTAGGCACCCGCGGTGCCGAGGTCCAGGCCATACGCCGAGGCCGAGCTGCCGATGCCGGAGATCACGGTGGTGACGATGAGGAACAACCCCGCCGTCACGATGAGCAGCAGGGACCGGCCGCGCGAGACGAAGGGGTTGGGGCGCTGGTTGCGCGGCACCGCCCAGCACACGTTGAGGGCGTTCTGCAGCGCCTGCCCCACGCCGAGGGCGCCGTACAACGCCACCAGCAGACCGATCGCGATGGCCTTCCAGTCCCCTTGCAGCCCCTGCGTGCTCAGCTGGGTGCCGATGACCGGGAACTGGCTGAGGGCCGACTCGAGCAGGCGCTGCTCGAGCTCGGGACGGTCCTGCAGGACGAAGCCGAGGACCGAGGACAGGAGCAGGAGCAGCGGGAAGGACGACAGGAAGCCGTAATAGGTGATCAGCGCTCCGAGGTAGGGCCCCTGGTCGTCGAAGAACTTGTAGAGCACCGCGAGCGGGAAGCCGACCCCACGGTGGCGCCGCTGGAACCGATCCACCTTGTCCACGAACGACATCCGCGCTCCCTCCGTCGCAGACATTCTGCCCCGCATCGCGCGGGACCTCCTGGTGTGGTCGACGCTGCGGCGAGCAGCCGTGCGCCCCCCGCCGCCGCGCCGCCCTGGATCAGTCCTGCTGGCCCTGCTGGTCGCGCCCGGTCGCCGCCTGGAGCCGGTCGATGTGCTCCGAGGCCTCGGCCTTGGTCAGGTCGGCGGGGATCTGCTCTCCCGCCTGGCGCGCCAAGGAGTCCAGGTAGGACTTCTGGGCGTCGGTGGCCGGCTGGTCACCCGTCACCCAGTCGTCGGGGTCCTTGACCGGGCCGTCGGTCGGGCCGGTGCCGGCGCCCAGCATCTCGCCGTCGCCGGAGGCCTGCTGGCTGCCGGAGGCCTGCTTGTTGCCCGACGCCTGCTGGTTGCCCTGGGCGGCGAACCCTTCGCGCGCGACGGTTGGGTCACCTGCGGGCGACCCGGCCCGGGCGGGGTCCACACCGACCTGCTCGGTCCCGGTCTGGTCGGAGGACGGACCGCGCTGGCCACGTTCGGCGTTCACGGGCACCTCCTCGGCGGCAGGCGGAGCCTCCTCCAGCGGCGGCTCGTCGAGGGGCGGGATCTGCTGGGTGGGGTCCTGTGCGTTCATGACGGTCGGCATACCCACCGGGGTGCTGTCCCCAACCCCCGTCCCCCGCCGGTCCGGTGCGCTTCGGTCCGGTGAGCACGTATGCCGGAGGGCCGGTCACCCTGTCCGGGGTGACCGGCCCTCCCTGCTGAGCCGGACGCTCAGGCTGCGGCTCAGGCGTCCTCGGAGGACGGCGTGGCCTCGTTGCCCGTGTCGCTGGAGTCGGCGAGGCGGTCCGCCTCTGGCGTGCCCTGGCCCTCCTCGACGTCGCTGCGACGGCGACGGGTGCGCGAGCGCGGGCGGCGGTCGCCGTCGCCCTCGCCGCGCTCCCCGGAGCGCTCGCGGTGGGGCCCGCGGTCACCGTTGCGGTCACCACGGTCGCTGCGCTCGCTACCACGGTCGCTGCGCTCACCACCACGGTCACCGCGCTCCGGGCGGGAGGCCCTGGCCTCCTCCGCGGCAGCGGCGTTGGCGGCCTCCTGCTCCTCGGTCAGGACAGCGGCCAGCGAGAGCTTGCCGCGGGGGTCGATCTCCTTGAGCTCGACCTGGACCTTCTGGCCCACGCCGAGGACGTCCTCGACCGCATCGATGCGCTTGCCGCCGACGAGCTTGCGCACCTCGGAGATGTGCAGCAGGCCGTCCTTGCCGGGCAGCAGCGACACGAAGGCGCCGAAGGTCGTGGTCTTGACGACCGTCCCCAGGAAGCGCTCGCCGACCTCGGGCATCTGCGGGTTGGCGATGGCGTTGACGGCCGCGCGGGCCGCCTCGGCCGAGGGACCGTCGGTCGCGCCAATGTAGACGGTGCCGTCGTCCTCGATGGAGATGTCGGCGCCGGTCTCCTCCTGGATCTGGTTGATCATCTTGCCCTTGGGCCCGATGACCTCGCCGATCTTGTCGACCGGGACCTGGACGGCGATGACGCGCGGCGCGTGCGGGCTCATCTCGTCCGGCACGTCGATGGCCTCGGCCATGACGTCCAGGATGTGCAGGCGGGCGTCGCGAGCCTGGGTGAGGGCGCCACGGAGCACGGAGGCGGGGATGCCGTCGAGCTTGGTGTCGAGCTGGATCGCCGTGACGAACTCCTTGGTGCCGGCGACCTTGAAGTCCATGTCGCCGAAGGCGTCCTCGGCGCCGAGGATGTCGGTGAGCGCGGCGTACTGCGTCTCGCCGTCGATCTCGGCGGAGACCAGACCCATCGCGATGCCCGCGACCGCGGCGCGCAGCGGCACGCCGGCGTTGAGCAGCGAGAGGGTGGACGCGCAGACCGAGCCCATCGAGGTGGAGCCGTTGGAGCCCAGCGCCTCGGAGACCTGACGGATCGCGTAGGGGAACTCCTCGCGGGTCGGCAGGACCGGCATGAGAGCGCGCTCCGCGAGGGCGCCGTGACCGATCTCGCGCCGCTTGGGCGAGCCCACGCGGCCGGTCTCGCCGGTGGAGAACGGCGGGAAGTTGTAGTTGTGCATGTAGCGCTTGCGCGTCACCGGCGACAGCGAGTCGATCTGCTGCTCCATGCGGAGCATGTTGAGCGTGGTCACGCCCATGATCTGGGTCTCGCCGCGCTCGAAGATCGCGGAACCGTGCACGCGGGGCAGCACCTCGACCTCGGCGGACAGGGCCCGGATGTCAGCGAGCCCGCGGCCGTCGATGCGAACCTTGTCGCGCAGGATGCGCTCGCGGACGAGCTTCTTCTGCACGGCGCGGTAGGCCGCGGAGATCTCCTTGTCCCGCCCGTTCAGCGGCTGGTGCGCGGCGCCCAGCTCGGCCTTGAGACGCTCCTTGAGGGCGTCGAGCTTGTCCTCGCGCTCCTGCTTGCCGGCGATCGCGAGGAGGTCCTTGAGCTCGCCCTCGGCGGCCTGCGCGACGGCCTCGTAGGCGTCGTCCTCGTAGTCGAGGAAGATCGGGAACTCCTGGACCGGCTTGGCGGCCTGCGCGGCCAGCTCCTCCTGCGCGGTGCACAGGACGGCGATGAACTTCTTGGCGGCCTCGAGACCCTCGGCGACGACCTCCTCGGTCGGCGCCTGCTTGCCCTCGTTCTTGACCAGGTCCCAGGTGCTGTCGGTGGACTCGGCCTCGACCATCATGATGGCGACGTCGTCCTGGCCGTCCTTGGTGGTGACCTTGCGGCCGGCCACCACCATGTCGAAGACCGAGCGCTCGCTGTCGCTGAAGTTGGGGAAGGCGACCCACTGGCCGTCGATCAGGGAGACGCGGACGCCACCGATCGGCCCGGAGAAGGGCAGCCCGGAGATCTGCGTGGACGCGGACGCCGCGTTGATGGCGAGGACGTCGTACCGGTGGTCGGGGTGGATCGACAGGACGGTGATGACGACCTGGACCTCGTTGCGCAGCCCCTTCTTGAAGGTCGGGCGCAGCGGCCGGTCGATCAGGCGGCAGGTGAGGATCGCGTCGGTGCCGGGGCGACCCTCGCGGCGGAAGAACGAGCCGGGGATGCGGCCCGCGGCATACATGCGCTCCTCGACGTCCACGGTGAGGGGGAAGAAGTCGAACTGGTCCTTGGGGGACTTGCCCGCGACCGTGGTCGACAGCAGCGTGGTCTCGTCGTCGAGGTAGGCGGTCACGGACCCGGCGGCCTGCTTGGCGAGGCGGCCGGTCTCGAACCGGATCGTGCGGGTACCGAAGGGGCCGTTGTCGATCGTGGCCTCGGTGAACGTGATGTCTGGACCCTCCATGGGTCCTCCTTGTCTTCGCTTCGTCGCTGACCACATCGTCGTTGTGCGGCAGCGTGTCTCCATCTGTGCGTGAGCGGCGTCAGACGCCGCCACTCACACTACGGGCTATGAAGTTGTCAGCTCGCAGGTACGCCGGAGGGAGCGGTCCCCTGATCACTCAGGAGCCGCTCCCTCCGGTGCACGACGAGAGTTATCGACGCAGACCCAGACGCTTGATCAGCGCACGGTAGCGCTCGATGTCGGTGGCCTCGAGGTAGCGCAGCATGCGCTTGCGACGGCCGACGAGCAGCAGCAGACCACGACGAGAGTGGTGGTCGTGCTTGTGGGCCCGGGAGTGCTCGGTGAGGTCCTTGATGCGCTGCGTCAGCATCGCGATCTGCACCTCGGGAGAGCCGGTGTCGCCCTCGTGCGTGGCGTACTCGGTCATGATCTTCTTCTTGACGTCTGCCTCCAAC
Organism: Arsenicicoccus cauae; assembly: GCF_043162025.1. Taxonomy (NCBI): domain Bacteria; kingdom Bacillati; phylum Actinomycetota; class Actinomycetes; order Micrococcales; family Intrasporangiaceae; genus Arsenicicoccus; species Arsenicicoccus cauae. The sequence goes on from NZ_CP171001.1 coordinate 3,111,909, forward strand.
GGCATGGCGCGACTCCTTCTCCTAGCAGCGCGGTGCCCCCGGGCTCATCCCGAGGGCGCTCTTGATCCGCGGCCGGTCCACGGCAAGGTCCAAGGCTATCAGCCGGGCACAGGAGGCCCTAATCGCGCCGATGTCGCCGGCACGGCCGTCCACGCCCTACACGGGCCCGTCCCCGTGCAGCGTGTAGCCCATCAAGTACGCTCAGTGATGTCTATAGTTACTTTCGACCCGCACGGGGATGAATCGGGAGGCGCCGGGAACACCCGGCACACGTCCCACCAGCCCCACCAGTCCGGCTCCGACCCGTATCGACAGGCCACCCATGAGCAGCGCGATCCCCGAGGTGACGCACGGCGCCGTCGGTGACCGCTCGGTGCCTGCGCCGCCGGAGGCCGGGCACTCGCCTCCGCCGCCATGGGCCAACACCCCGGCCTACCGCGTCTACGCCGTCCTGGCAGCCCTCGCGGGGGCCGCCTCGCTGGCGCTGACGGTGCGATTCCCCGGCCAGGTGCTCCCGACGTCCACGGTCTACGTGGCGGGGTGCGTGGTCGTCCTGGTGGTCGTGACCACGCTGATCCTGCGCGGCGTGCGCGTGCCGGGGACCCTCGTCGGGGACCTCCCCGAGGCCCTGCTCACCACTCCCCTGCTCGCGGTCGCCCCGCACTGGGGCTACGTCGTGGCCACCGTCGCCGTCACCCTGTGGACCTGCCTGCGCTGGCGCCTCACCCCCCTCGACACGACCTTCAACGTCGGCATCGCCGCGATCTCCAGCGCCGCCGCGACCGGCGCCTACCACCTCACCGGCGGCGCTGCGCCGCACCAGATGGCCTGGCCGGTGGTGGTCGCCGCGCTCGCCGGGGTCCTCACGCAGTACGCCCTCAGCGAGGTCGCCGTCTGGATCGGCTGCGTGCTGGACGGCAAGCGCGAGCACGCCCCGACCCTCACCAGCTCGGCCACCCGGGTCGTGCCGCAGCTCATGGCCATCGGGCTCGCGTCGTGCTCCGTCGCGCTGGGGGCCCAGGGCACCCCGCTGGGCGCCCTGCTCGGCCACGCCCTGCTCGCCATCGTGCTCGTGCACCTGTCCGTCCAGGGACGCTCGGCCAACCAGCGGTGGATCGCCGAGCAGCTCTACACCGCCAGCGAGCGCCTCCGCAGCCAGACCGAGGTGGACGACGTGCCGCACGTGCTCGCCGAGGAGCTCGCCACCCTGTGGCAGACCCACGACTGGGTCGTCACCGAGCAGCCCAGCCGCGGCCAGGAGGCCTACCGGATCGGCGAGGACCAGTACATCGCGCTCGCGCCGGGCCGCGCTGTGCTGCCCGGCCCCACCCGCCAGGCCTCCGCCGCCCTCGTCGACACCGCGGCCGAGGTCAGGCGCTCCCTGGAGTTCGAGCGCGAGCTGCGGTGGCGGGCCACCCGTGACGCGTTGACCGGGCTCGGCAACCGCCACCGCCTCTGGGACGCCCTCGACGAGCGCCTCCCGGCGGCCGGTCGCGGGGCGCCCCTCGTGCTCATGTCCCTCGACCTGGACACCTTCAAGGCCATCAACGACACCTACGGCCACACCGTCGGCGACCACCTCCTCGTCGCCGTCGCCCGTCGGCTGACCGAGCACTGCGCCCCCGAGGACGTCCTGGCCCGCATGGCCGGGGACGAGTTCGTCATCCTCTCGGACGCCGCCGAGCCGGGCGAGGCCGTCCGACGGGCTCAGGTGCTCCAGCACGCGATCTCCGAGCCGTTCACCCTCGACCAGAACGTCGTCAACGTGACCTGCTCCATCGGCGTGCACCACGTGTGTCAGCCGACCACCCGCGCCAACGCCCTGTCGGCGGCCGACGCGGCGCTGACGCGGGCCAAGAAGTCCGGCCGCGGCACCGTCACCATGGCCACGCAGGAGATCGTGCTCGAGGCGCGGCGCCTGCTGCGGCTCGACGCCGAGCTGCGCGCGGCCATGCATCACGGCGAGTTCACCCTCCACTACCAGCCGATCGTCGACGCAGCGAGCGGCGAGGCCTTCGCCGTTGAGGCCCTCCTGCGGTGGGAGCGCGAGGGGGTCGTGCAGATGAGCCCCGGCGAGTTCGTCCCCTACGCCGAGGAGTCCGGGCTCATCTCGACGATCGGCCTGTGGGTGATGCGCCGTGCCTGCCTGCAGGTCAACGCCTGGAACCGCGCCAACCGACCCGACCGCCCCCTCCGCGTGACCGTCAACATCTCGACCGTCCACATCGCCCAGCCGACCTTCGTCGACGACGTCCGGCAGATCCTCGAGGACATCGGCTTCCCGCCCGAGCTGCTCATCCTCGAGGTGACCGAGACCTTCGCCACCCTGGACCTCGCGGCCTCCGTGTGCATCGGCACCGCGCTGAGCGAGGTGGGCGTCTCGCTGTGGCTGGACGACTTCGGGACGGGCTACTCCTCCTTGGAGTACCTCCGCCAGCTGCCCGTCGAGGTGGTCAAGCTCGACCGGTCCTTCCTCACCGACATCAGCACCGACCCCGGCGCCCGCCGCTTCATCGCCTCGATCGTCCAGCTGTGCCGCTCCATCGGACGCGAGCCCCTCGCCGAGGGCGTGGAGCAGGAGCAGCAGCGCCAGGTCCTGCTCGACCTCGGCTGCTCGGCGATGCAGGGCTACCTGTTCGCGCGTCCCGTCCCGGTCGAGCACCTCGTCGACGCCGTCCGGCCCCTCCCGCCGCAGGCCCGCGACGCCGACGGCGGACGCACCGCCTGAGCCGGGCCCCCTCACCTCGGTGAGCGTGGCGGGTCCCGTATGCCGGAAGGCGGGTGCCCGCGATGGGGCGACCCGCCTTCCGGCATACGGCATCCGGCCCGTGAGGGCGGACCGTCACAGGTTGATCATGTGTCCCGCGATGCCGTGCAGGGCCTCCTTGACCGCCTCGCCCAGGGTGGGGTGGGCAAAGACCACCCGGGAGACCTCGTCGGCGGTGAGGTCCCAGGTCTGCGCCGCGTTGAGGGCGGGGAGCAGCTCGGTCACGTCCGGGCCGATCATGTGGGCGCCGAGGATCTCGTTGTACTTGGCGTCTGCGACGATCTTGACGAAGCCGACGCCGTCGCCGAGGCCCATCGCCTTGCCGTTGGCCGAGAACGGGAACGACGCGGTCTTGACCTCGTGGCCGGCGTCCTTGGCCTGCTGCTCGGACAGCCCCATCGAGCCGATCTGCGGGTGGCAGTAGGTCGCCCGCGGGATGAAGCGGTAGTCGATCGGCATGGTCTCGGCGCCGGCGATGGTCTCGGCGGCAACGATGCCCTGCGCCTCGGCGACGTGCGCGAGCATCAGCTTGGCGGTGACGTCGCCGATGGCGTAGACGCCGTCGACGTTGGTACGCATGTAGTCGTCGATCTCGATGGCACCGCGCTCGGTGAGCCTCACGCCGGCCGCCTCCAGGCCGTAGCCCTCGGTGCGGGGGGCGAAGCCGATCGCGGAGAGGAGCTTGTCGGCCTCCAGCACCTGCTGGTCGCCGCCCTTGGCGGGGCTGACCGTGACCTTGACGCCGGAGCCGGTGTCCTCGACGGACTCGACCTTGGTGCCCAGCATGACCTTCACGCCGAGCTTCTTGTAGTGCTTGAGCAGCTCCTTGGACACGTCCGCGTCCTCGGTCGGGACCATGCGGTCCAGGAACTCCACGATGGTCACGTCGACGCCGAAGTTCTTCATGACGTAGGCGAACTCGACGCCGATGGCGCCGGACCCGGCGATGATGATCGAGCCGGGGAGCCCGTCGTCGAGGATCTGCTCCTCGTAGGTCACGACGTTCTGGGAGACCTCGACGCCGGGGAGCATGCGGGTCACGGCACCGGCCGCGATGATCAGGTTGTCGAAGGTGATGCTCCTGGTCTCGCCGCCCTCGACCGCGACGTCCATGGACCTCGGGCCGGTGAGGGTGCCCCAGCCGTCGATCTCGGTGATCTTGTTCTTCTTCATCAGGAAGTGGACACCCTTGACGATGCCCGCGGAGACCTGGCGGCTGCGCGCGTGGGTCGGGCCGTAGGACATGGTGGCGTCGCCCTCGATGCCGTACTTCTTCTTGTCGTGGGTCAGGGTGTGCGCCAGCTCGGCGTTCTTCAGCAGCGCCTTGGACGGGATGCACCCGACGTTGAGGCAGACTCCGCCCCAGTACTTCTTCTCGACGACCGCGACCTTCTTGCCGAGCTGGGAGGCTCGGATCGCCGCGACATACCCACCCGGGCCGGCGCCCAGGACCACCACATCGAAGTCAGCCATGGGCCCTACCCTACCCATTCCGTCGAAGGCGTCGTCCTGCCTCGCGGCGCATAACGATCCACCACCATTGGGCCCGGTGACCCGCATGGTCCTCCCTGCGCCCCGCACCGGGTCGCTAGCGTCACCATGGGGCGTCCGCCGCCCACCCCCTCCCCCTACCTCCCTGCAGGGCAGCCGGAGCACATCGAGAAAGACAGGAGACCCGGATGACCGTCAACGACGACCGCGTCCGCGCCGTGCGGAACGATCCCGACCTGCCCCCCGTGGCGGTCGAGGAACCATTCAGCCCCACGCCCGTCAAGAAGGGCGTCCTCGCCCTCATCGCCCTGGCCGCCGCCATCGGCTGGGTCATGCTGGCCGTGGTGCGCGGCGAGCACGTCAATGCCGTCTGGTTCGTGCTCGCGGCCGTGGGCAGCTATGTCATTGCGCTCACGTTCTACGCCCGCCTCATCGAGTACAAGGTGCTGCGGCCGCGCGACACCCGCGCCACGCCCGCCGAGGAGCTCAGCAACGGCAAGGACTTCATGCCGACCGACCGCCGCGTGCTGTTCGGCCACCACTTCGCGGCCATCGCCGGCGCCGGCCCCCTCGTCGGCCCCGTGCTCGCCTCCCAGATGGGCTACCTGCCCGGCACGCTGTGGATCATCCTCGGCGTCATCTTCGCCGGCGCGGTCCAGGACTACATGGTCCTGCACATCTCGATCCGCCGCCGGGGGCGCTCGCTCGGCCAGATGGCCCGCGACGAGCTTGGTCAGGTCGGCGGCTGGGCCGCCATCCTCGGCGTCCTCTCGATCATGATCATCCTCATCGCCGTGCTCGGCATCGTCGTCATCGGCGCGCTCGCCGAGTCGCCCTGGGGCGTCTTCTCCATCGCGATGACGATCCCGATCGCGCTGTTCATGGGCGTCTACCTGCGCTTCCTGCGCCCGGGCAAGGTCAACGAGGTCTCGATCCTCGGCGTCGCGCTGCTGCTGCTGGCCGTCGTCTCCGGGTCGTGGGTGGCCGAGTCGAGCTGGGGCGCCGAGCTGTTCACGCTGTCCCCACGGGCGCTGGCGCTGTGGCTGTGCGTCTACGGCTTTGCGGCGTCCGTGCTGCCGGTCTGGCTGCTGCTCGCACCGCGCGACTACCTGTCGACGTTCATGAAGGTCGGCACCATCGCCGTGCTCGCCCTCGGCATCGTCCTCACCGCCCCGCAGATCCAGATGCCAGCGGTGACGCCGTTCGCGCACACCGGGACCGGGCCCGCCTTCGCCGGCAACCTGTTCCCGTTCCTGTTCATCACCATTGCCTGCGGGTCCATCTCGGGCTTCCACGCGCTCATCAGCTCGGGCACGACGCCCAAGCTGATCGAGAAGGAGTCCCAGGCCCGGATCATCGGCTACGGCGGGATGCTGACCGAGTCCTTCGTCGCGATCATGGCGCTCATCACCGCCTGCATCCTCGACCAGCACCTCTACTTCGTCATGAACGCCCCCAAGGGCGTCACCGGCGGCACCCCCGAGACCGCGGCGACCTGGGTCAACTCCCTGCCGCTGCACTCCCCCGGCGGTGGGCCGCTCGAGCCCGCCACCGCCGACAAGATCGCGCAGGCGGCTGCCGACGTGCAGGAGAAGTCCATCGTCTCCCGCACCGGTGGCGCCCCGACCCTGGCATTCGGGATGTCGCAGGTCATGTCCTTCTTCGGCGGAGCCGGGATGAAGGCCTTCTGGTACCACTTCGCCGTGATGTTCGAGGCGTTGTTCATCCTCACCACCATCGACGCCGGCACCCGCGTCGCCCGGTTCATGTTCTCCGACGCGATCGGCAACATCCCCGGCCTCTCGAAGTTCAAGGACCCCTCCTGGCGCGTCGGCGCGTGGGTGTGCTCGGCGATCGTCGTGCTCGGCTGGGGCTCGATCCTCGTCATGGGCGTCACCGACCCGCTGGGCGGCATCAACACGCTGTTCCCGCTCTTCGGCATCGCCAACCAGCTGCTGGCCTGCATCGCCCTGTGCCTGGTCTTCACCGTCGTGATGAAGATGGGCCTCTTCCGCTGGGCGTGGATCCCGGGCCTGCCGCTCGTCTGGCTGCTCACGGTCACGCTCTCGGCGTCGTACCAGAAGATCTTCAGCAGCACCCCGGCCATCGGCTACTGGGCCAACCACGACAAGTACGTCAAGGCCCACGAGGCCGGCAAGGTCGTCGCCCCCGCCAAGTCGGCCGCTGACATGGAGGCCGTCATCCGCAACACCGTCGTCCAGGAGGTGCTGTCGGTCCTGTTCGCCGTCCTCGTGATCTTGGTCGTGCTCGCGACCATCTGGACGGCGATCAAGGCGTCGCGCGCTGGCGGGCTGCCCACCAGCGAGGAGCCGGACGTCCCGTCCCGGATCTTCGCCCCCAAGGGCTTCCTGCCGACGCCTGCGGAGAAGGCGGTCTACGCTGAGTGGAAGGCCGCCGGCCTCGACCCCTCGCCCCAGGGTGTCCACCACTGACGGAGGGCATCACGTGCAGACGCTCGGCAAGACCCTCAGCACCGCCCGGTGGTACTGGCGCGGCGTGACCGGCGCGGACGCCTACGAGCGCTACGTCGACCACCTGCGTCGGACCCACCCCGGTGCGCCGATCCCCACGGAGCGGGACTTCTGGCGGCAGAAGTACGCCGACCAGGAGCGCAACCCCACCAGCCGCTGCTGCTGAGCAGCGGCCCCGGCTGATGGCCCGTCACCCACGAGGGTGGCGGGCCGTCCGGCATGCTGGCCCGATCCCTGCCAGCGCACGAGAGTCCGCGTCCGGCAGCGCACCGGGATGCGCCGGCGCCGGGTCGCGGGGCAGTACACCGCGGACGTCGAGGCCTATGTCGCCGCCGGGGGCGACGACATGGTCCAGCGGGTCATCACGGCGGTCAACTTCGCCAAGCAGCTGGACCGCTGGTATGACGCGCAGCTCGCCGTCGTCCAGGACCCACCGCCTCGACAAGATGGTCGAACAGGGCTGGTGTCACGCGACCCCGACCCGGACAACCGCTCGCGCGTGCTGATCACGCTGTCACGCGGGCCCGGAGTCGTCGACCGGCTAGAGCGCGCTCAGGCGCCCTGGCCCCCGAACCAGATGCCGATCTCGCGCTCGGCGGACTCCGCGGAGTCCGAGCCGTGGACGATGTTCTTCTGCACGCCCGGGCCCCAGTCGCGGCCGAGGTCGCCGCGGATCGTGCCGGGCGCGGCCTTGGTCGGGTCGGTGGCGCCGGCCAGCGACCGGAAGCCCTCGATGCAGCGGTCGCCCTCGACGACGGCGGCGGTGACGGGGCCGGAGGACATGAACTCCAGCAGCGGCTCGTAGAACGGCTTGCCCTCGTGCTCGGCGTAGTGCTGCGCCAGGCGCTCGCGGTCGGGCGTGAGGATCTGCAGCTGGGCCAGCGTGTAGCCCTTGGCCTCGATGCGGCGGAGCACCTCGCCGGTGAGTCCGCGCTCGAACCCGTCCGGCTTGACGAGGACGAGGGTGCGCTCGGTGGTGGTCTCAGTCATGGCCACACCCTATCGACCGCCCGAGCCCCCCGGCGGCCGAGGCATCGGCGCGCCACGAGTGCGGACGGGCTCAGGTGGCGGAGGGGCCGGTGCTGCTCTCGGCGTCGTGCCGGCGGCGCGCCTCGTCCGCGAGGTCGTCGATCTTGTGCCCCTGGACGAGGGCGACCACCCACAGGCCGCAGAAGATCACGAACACCCAGAACATCATCGGCACCACGAGCGCCGACACGAGCGTCGCCAGGTGCAGGAACCAGCCGAGGGTCACGCCCCACGGGCGGCGCAGCATCCCGGCGTCGACGACGCAGAGCACCGCGAGGATCGAGCCGAGGACCAGCCAGGTCGTGCCCGACCCGCCCTCGGTGCGGTCCAACGACATGGCGACCAGCGCGCCGAAGAAGACGACGACCGACTCGGACGCGATGACGGCCGCGAGCAGGCGTCGGGTGAGGGCGCGCGGGACGCCGTGGAGCATCAGACCTCTCACGCGCTGGTCACCCCGAGGAGCATGCGGGCCTCGGCGGCGGTGGTCACCGAGCCGGTGACGACGACCCCGGCTCCGGCCCCGCCGGCCATGGCGTCGGCCTCGGCGAGCGCCGCGGCCTGCTCGAGCGCGTCCGGCAGGGACTCGACGACCGTGACCCGGTCGTCGCCGAAGATCTCGCGGGCCAGGCGTCCGAGCGCCCTCGGCGAGAGGGCCCGCGGTGACGTCGAGCGCGTGACGACGACCTCGTCGAAGGCTGGTTCGAGCTCCTCGAGGATGCCCAGCACGTCCTTGTCCTCGAGGATCGCGAGGACCCCGACGAGACGGGTGAACGCGAACGAGTCGCTCAGCGCGAGGCGCAGCGACCGGGCCCCCTGGGGGTTGTGCGCGGCGTCCACGATGACGGTGGGGCTGCGACGCACGATCTCCAGACGTCCGGGTGAGCTGGCCCGGGCGAACGCCGCGCGGACGACCTCGGGGTCCAACGCCTGCTCGCCCCCACCGATGAAGGCCTCGACCGCCGCCAGCGCCAGCGCGGCGTTGCCCGCCATGTGCTCGCCGTAGAGGGGCAGGAGGACGTCGGGGTACTCCCCCGCCAGCCCCTTGATCGTGAGGAGCTGGCCCCCGACCGCCTGGTCGCGGGCGACGACCTCGAGCTCCTGCCCGGCCCAGGCGATCTGGGCGCCGACCTGCTCGGCCCGCTCGACCAGGACCTCGACGACCTCGGGCTCCTGCTCGGCGCTGATGGTGATGGCGCCGGCCTTGATGATCCCGGCCTTCTCGGAGGCGATGTCCTCGAGGGTGTCGCCGAGGAACTTCTGGTGGTCGATGCCGATCGGGGTGATGACGCTGACCTGACCGTCGGCGACGTTGGTGGCGTCCCAGCTGCCGCCGAGCCCCACCTCGACGACCGCGACGTCCACGGGTGCGTCGGCGAAGGCGGCATACGCGACGGCCACGATGACCTCGAAGTAGCCCATGGGCCGGCCGCCCTCGGCGACGCTGCGCCCGTCGACCATCTCGACGAACGGCAGGACGTCGTCGTAGGCCGCGACGAAGCGCTCCGGGCTGATCGGCTGACCGCCGATGGCGATCCGCTCCCGTATGTCGTGCAGGTGCGGCGACGTGAATCGCCCTGTCGTCAGGCCGTGCTCGGTCAGCAGCGTCTCGATCAGCCGGGTGGTGCTCGTCTTGCCGTTGGTGCCCGTCAGGTGGATCACCGGGAACGTCCGCTGCGGGTCGCCCAACAGCTCCATGACCGCCTGGATGCGGTCGAGCGAGGGGGTGACGTCGTTCTCGGGGATGCGCCCGAGGATGTCCCGCTCGATCTCGCGCATCCGCTTGGCCGTCGCGAGCCGCTCGGCGGCGTCGCGCTGCGCCGCGTCGGGGCGACCGCTGCGGGCCACGGCACGCTCGCCCGGGCCCAGCGGGTCCAGACCCATCAGCTCGTTGAGGTCCTCGTTGCCCGAGAGGTCGACGGCGTCGTGGCCGTCGGTCTCCTCGGTGCCGTCGGTGCCCTCGTAGACGCCATAGCCGTCGCGGTCGTGGGGCAGGTCGTGCCGGTCGTTGCTCACGGGAGCCTCTTCACCAGGATGCGTGCGTGGTAGCCGTCGCCGACCTCGACCTCGGTGACGCCGTCACCGTCGATCGCGAGCGGGTTGGGCGCGGAGCCGAACTGGCTGGCCAGGGTCTCCTCGACGAGCAGGTCCTGGTGGTGGACCGTCGCGTCGTAGACCTCCTGGGCGCCGGTGACCGTCAACGAGATCCGGTCGGACACCTCGAAGCCGGCGTCGCGACGCGCCTGCTGGACGGCGCGGACGAGGTCGCGCGCCACGCCCTCGCGCGCGAGCTCGGGGGTGACCTCGGTGTCGAGGACCACGAAGCCGCCGCCGGGCAGCATGGCCGTCGCGTGGTGGTCCGGGCCGTCGCCCGCGCTCACCGTCTCGAGGGTGAACTCGCCCTCGTGCAGCTCGAGCCCACCGGCGGTGACGACGCCGTCGGAGGCGACCGACCAGTCGCCGGACTTCGAGCCCTTGATGGCGCGCTGCACGTCCTTGCCGAGCCGGGGACCGGCGGCGCGCGCGTTGACCGTGAGGCGCTGCGAGATGCCGAAGTCCTCCTCGCTGACCTCCCCCACGTCGCGCAGCGTGACCTCGCGGACGTTGACCTCGTCCCTGACGATGTCGGCGAAGGCGGCGAGACCGGCGGCGTCCTCGGTGACCACGGTGAGGTCGGCGAGGGGCAGGCGGACGCGCAGGTTCTGGGCCTTGCGCAGCGAGGACGCCACCGAGCAGATGTCGCGGGCGCGGTCCATGCGCGCGACCAGCTCGTGGTCGCTCGGCAGCTGCGTGGCGTCCGGCCAGTCGGCCAGGTGGACCGAGCGGCCGCCGGTGAGGCCGCGCCAGATCTCCTCGGTGACCAGCGGCAGTAGCGGCGCGCAGGTGCGGGTGACGACCTCGAGGCAGGTGTAGAGCGTGTCGAACGCCTGCGTGGTCGCTTCGCGGTCGGCACCACCGGTGTCCCAGAAGCGCTCCCGCGAGCGGCGGACGTACCAGTTGGTCAGCACGTCCAGGAAGCCGCGCATGGTCTCGCAGGCGGACGCGACGTCATACGCGTCCATCTGCTGCTGCATCGCCTCCACGAACTCCCGCAGCTTGGCCAGGAGGTAGCGGTCGAGCAGGTCCCTGGAGCCGGTCGACCAGCGCGCCTCGTAGCCGCGCCCGCCGTCGAAGGCGTTGGCGTAGAGCGTGAAGAAGTACCAGGTGTTCCACAGCGGGATGAGGACCTGACGGACCCCGTCGCGGATGCCCTTCTCGGTGACGATCAGGTTGCCGCCGCGCAGGATCGGGCTGGACATGAGGAACCAGCGCATCGCATCGGCGCCGTCCCGGTCGAAGACCTCGGACACGTCCGGGTAGTTGCGCAGCGACTTGCTCATCTTGGCGCCGTCCGAGCCGAGGACGATGCCGTGAGAGACGCAGCTGCTGAAGGCGGGTCGGTCGAACAGCGCCGTCGCGAGGATGTGCAGCGTGTAGAACCAGCCGCGCGTCTGCCCGATGTACTCGACGATGAAGTCGCCCGGGAAGTGGTGCTCGAACCACTCGGCGTTCTCGAAGGGGTAGTGCACCTGGGCGAAGCTCATCGACCCGGAGTCGAACCACACGTCCAGGACGTCCTCGACGCGGCGCATCGTGCTCTGGCCGGTCGGGTCGTCGGGGTTGGGCCTGGTCAGCTCGTCCACGAACGGACGGTGCAGATCAGGCTCGCCGTCGTGGTTGCGGGGCACCCGGCCGAAGTCGCGCTCGATCTCCTCGAAGGAGCCGTAGACGTCGATGCGCGGGTACGCGGGGTCATCGGATCGCCACACGGGGACCGGGCTGCCCCAGAAGCGGTTTCGCGTGATCGACCAGTCGCGGGCGTTCTCCAGCCACTTGCCGAACTGCCCGTGCTTGATGTGCTCGGGGGTCCAGGAGATCTGCTCGTTGAGCTCGAGCATGCGGTCCTTGAACGCCGTGACCTCGACGAACCAGCTCGACACGCCCTTGTAGATCAGCGGCTGACGGCAGCGCCAGCAGTGCGGGTAGGAGTGGTCGTAGGTCTCGCGGCGCACGAGGACGGTCCCCTCGGTCGCCGCCCCGGTCTCCCCCTCGCCGCGCGTGGCGGCCTTGAGGTGGTCCATGACGTGCGGGTTGGCGTCGAAGACGAGCATCCCGGCGTAGTCGACGACGGGGTGGGTGAACCGGCCGTCGGCGCCCACGGGCATGACGGGCTCGATGCCCTCACGGTCGGTCACGACCTTGTCGTCCTCGCCGAACGCGCCGGCCGTGTGCACGAGCCCCGAGCCGTCGGTGGTCGTGACGAACTCCGCCTCGACGATGCGGAAGGCGTTGTCGTGCCCCAGGTAGTAGGAGAAGGGCGGCTGGTAGTGGTGGCCCGCGAGCTCGGACCCCTTGAGCCGCTTGACGATCCGCGACTCGACGTCACCCTTGGGGTCGCCGGTCAGCTCCCGGGCGTAGGACGCGAGCCGCGCCTCGGCGAAGACATAGCGCTCGGTGCTGCCCGTGGGGACGTCCGACCCGACCACGACGTAGTCGATGTCCCCGCCGACCATGATCGCGAGGTTGGACGGCAGGGTCCACGGCGTGGTGGTCCAGACGACGGCCAGCGCCCCGTCGAGGTCGTCGTCCGGGCCGTTGCCCTCGATCCGCAGGCCCACCGTGACGGCCGGGTCCTGGCGCACCTGGTAGACGTCGTCGTCCATGCGCAGCTCGTGGTTGGACAGGGGGGTCTGGTCGTTCCAGCAGTAGGGCAGGACGCGGAAGCCCTCGTAGATCAGGTCCTTGTCGTAGAGCGTCTTGAACGCCCAGATGACGCTCTCCATGTAGTCCGGGTTGAGCGTCTTGTAGTCGTTGTCGAAGTCGACCCACCGCGCCTGGCGCGTGACGTAGTCCTGCCACTCGTCGGTGAACGTCAGGACGGACTCGCGGCACTTGGCGTTGAACGCGTCGATGCCGAGCTCGACGATCTCGTCCTTGGTCTTGATGCCGAGCTGGCGCATGGCCTCGAGCTCGGCGGGCAGGCCGTGCGTGTCCCAGCCGAAGCGCCGCTCGACATGCCGGCCGCGCATCGTCTGGTAGCGCGGCACGATGTCCTTGACGTAGCCCGTCAGCAGGTGGCCGTAGTGCGGCAGGCCGTTGGCGAAGGGCGGGCCGTCGTAGAAGACGAACTCGTTGGCGCCGTCCTCCCCCACGGGCCGGTTGGCCACCGACGCCTGGAAGGTCCCGTCCTCGTCCCAGTAGCGCAGGATGCGCTCCTCGATCTCCGGGAAGCGCGGGCTCGGGACCACGCCGGAGGGCGCGGCGGGCAGCTGCGGGTCGGTGGAGACCTTGGGGTAGGTCATGGGTGAGGCTCCCTGGGGACGAGTCGCGGTGATCCGGACGGTGCTGATCACGAGGACGATCGCGCCGTGCGGCGCTCCCGCGGTGCCACCTCGCTTGCCGGGCGCGGGATCTCGTCATACGGGGCTCGTATGACGACCGCGGCCGGCCGCTCTGGTCGAAGGCTGTGACGGGCCCACCCGTCCGGGTCTACTAGGCGCTGCGCTGGTGGCGGAGCGCCGTTCTTCCGGAGACTCGCCGGTGATAGCGGCTCAGACGTCTGTGGCCCCAGTCTATCGGAGACCGCAGGGACACCTCGAATCCCCACCTCTCGCTACTGTGTGCCAATGCGGTCACCTGCTTGCTGCTAGCCCAATCGCGAGTCCTGGCAATGGCATTGACCCAATGGCCAGGGTCGGCCTGGCAGCCGGGAGGTGGTGGCGGATGGACCTGGAGCAGCTCCTGGGAGCGCCTGACGTGACCGCCGCCGTCGAGGCCCTCCTCGTCGCCGTGGCCGACGCGTATGCCGCCGCGCAGGCCCGCTCCGGGTCGCCGGTCTCGCCGCGGACACCCCCTGAACGCGCGAGTCTCGCGCGCCTGGTCACCGCCGAGCGCGCGGTGGGGCTGCTCGCCGCCGAGGGCCTGGTCGCGCACGAGAGCCTCGTCGCGGCGATCGCCGACGAGGTCGAGGTCGAGCACTGCTCCCTCGGGCGCCCGTCCGCCCGGTCGCGGGTCCTGGACGACGCACGCGTCCTGGCGGGCGACGAGATCGTGGCCGCGACGGGGCTGGGGGTGCACGAGGTCCGGCGTCGCTCACAGGTGATCACCGCTCCCCCGGTGGTGCGCGAGCGCCTGCTGAAGCGATGCGCACGGGGTCCGCGACGCTGCAGCGCGCGACCACGGTGGTCGACGAGGTGTGCTCGAGCAGCCTGCCGCGCGAGGTCGACGCCCTCCCCGACGCGGCGGCGGCCCGGCGTGCCCGCCTCGGTCGCGCGGGACATCGCCCAGGGCCCGTGGACCGTCTGGCACCGCCTGGTCCACGACCCGGTCACGGGGGTCGCCATGGACCGGACCGCGAGCGGCTATCGCATCCCGCAGGGCCTGCGAGACGACGTGGTGGCCCGGGACGTGACCTGCCGGGCGCCCGGGTGTGCGCCGACCTCGCTGCAGGCGGACCTGGCGTGGCCGGAGCGGGCGGGGCGCCTGGAGGTGACCACTCCGGCGCGCCCGTGGCCCCCGCCGGAGTCACCGCCGTACTGACGGCGCCGGCCCTGCCCGCCGGGGCGCACGGCATACGGCCTCAGGGGCGCCAGTCCGGGCGCAGGGGAAAGCTGCTGGCGCCGTCGGCGCCCACCTTGGTGGCGAGGACCTGGTGCAGCTGCAGCCAGTTGGCCTCGAAGGCCATCCGCGAGCCGGCCATGTAGAGGCCCCAGACGCGCGCCGTGGCCAATCCCGCGTCGGCGACGCAGAAGTCCCAGGAGTCCACGAGGTTCTGGCACCAGCGCTGCAGGGTGAGGGCGTAGTGCAGCCGGAGGTTCTCGTCGTGCTGCACCTCGAAGCCCGCGTCGTGGCAGGCGCTCATCACCAGTCCCGGCGGGGCGAGCTCGCCGTCGGGGAAGACATAGCGGTCGGTGAACGGCTCGGGACGGAACCCCGCCCGTCCGTCGGCGCGCGTGATGCAGTGGTTGAGCAGCCGACCGCCCTCGCGCAGCCGGCCGTGCAGGAAGCGGAAGTAGCCGTCATAGCCACGCACCCCGACGTGCTCCGTCAGGCCGATCGAGCTGACGGCGTCGAAGTCCCCCTCGGTGACGTCGCGGTAGTCGGCGTGCCGGACCTCCACCTGCCCGGACAGCCCGGCGCGCCCCACCGCCTCCCTCCCCCACGAGGCCTGCTCGCGGGACAGGGTCACCGCCAGCACCGACACCCCGTGCTCGCGGGCGGCATGCATCGCCATCCCTCCCCAGCCGCAGCCGACGTCGAGCAGCCGCTGGCCGGGACGCAGCGCGAGCTTGTCCGCGACGAGGGCGAACTTGCGCTCCTGCGCCTGCTCGAGCGTCGCGTCGGGGCTGTCGAAGACGGCGCAGGTGTAGGCCATCGACGGGCCGAGGACCCGCTCGTAGAAGGCGTTCGACACGTCGTAGTGCGACGAGATCGACGCGGCGGCACGCTGTCTCGGGTCCAGCGAGCGCACGGCGCGGCGCCAGCGCGGCAGGGCCTCCATCGCCGGGGCCGGGGGCGGGACGACCACGCGCGGGCCGAATCCCCGCAGCAGCGCGGCCAGCTCCTTGGGGGCGGGTCGTCGGCTCCGGACCTCGCGCTTGATCCGCCGGAAGAGCTCGTAGGGGTCCCCCTCGTGCACACCGCGCAGGACGAGGTTGTCGGTGAGGTAGGCCCGCGCCATCCCGAGGTCCCCCGGGGCCGAGACGATGTAGCGCAGGCCCTCCTCGCTCGCGACGTGCACCGCGACGTCGCTGTCGCGGGGGCCGAGGTCGGTCCCGTCATACGCCGTCAGCCGCAGCGGCAGCGGCCCCTCGGTCACGGCCTCCACCAGGTCGCCCACGCGGGGCGTGCCCCCGGCCCTCGCCATCATCGACCACACACCTTGTCGTACATCGTCGGGAAGCGGCCGGACGGGTCGTACCGGTCGCGGACGGTGCGCCAGGCCGGCCCGCCGTAGAGGCGGTCGAAGGTGGCGCGGTCGTAGCAGGCGTCGGAGTAGAGGGACTTGTGGCCGTCCAGGGCACTGACCTGGTCCTCGATCATCCGGTTGACGTCGCCGTCGCGGCGGCCCGGCTCGATCGGCACCGTCCCCCAGAAGCCGACGTTGACGTAGGTGCGCCCCGGCTCGAGCGGGTAGAGCGGCCAGGACCTGGCGGCGCGGGCGCCCCCCGGCCCGTCGACCTCGCGAAGGCGCAACGGGCACAACCAGATCGGTCGCATGGGCACGTGCTCTAGGAACCACCCCACGAACTCCTCGAGCCGCTCCAGCGGCACCTCCACGTCCTGCACCACCCGCTCCCGCTCGGGCAGGCCGCGGCGCCGGTCGATGGCCGCCGCGACGCCGAAGCGGTTCTCCAGCCGCACGATCCGGTGGTAGACGTCGCTGCGCCGCCACCGGCGCGGCCACGCGCGCCGCACCAGCGGATGCTGCGCCCCGAACGCGCCCGAGCACCAGAACCAGTCGGTGTCCCAGCGCCACAGGTAGTCCACCCCGCTGAGCCGGTCCCGGTCGTAGCGCTGCAGCGAGCGGTAGTAGACGTCCTGGCCGGTGTAGTCGCTCGCTGGGCTGACGGTGTCGCTGTCGAAGGTCGCCAGCGTCAGCACCGCCTCGCCCGGCCCGAAGACCACCCCGTCCATCGCGTCGACGGGCTGCCGCTCGTAGCTGCGCTCCTCGCTCACCCGGGCCACGAGCCGCACCAGCTCGCCGAGGTCGCTCAGGTGCAGGTGCCGCAGCGCGACCTGCCGGCCCAGCGGCTGCAGCTCGATCCGCAGCCGGGTGGCGTAGCCGAGGCTGCCGTAGGAGTTGGGGAAGGCCGCGAACAGGTCGGCGTGCTCCCCGTCGGGCCGGGCGGTGACCACGTCGCCGGACCCGGTGAGGACGTCCAGCTCGAGCACCGACTCGTGCGGGAGGCCGTTGCGGTAGGACGTGGCCTCGATGCCCAGCCCGCTGACGGCGCCGCCCAGGGTGATCGTCCGCAGCTGCGGCACGACCAGCGGCATCAGCCCGTGGGCGGCGGTGGCCTCGACGAGGTGCTCGTAGGTGCACATCCCCTGGACCTCGGCGACCCGGGCGACCGGGTCGACATCCAGGACCCGGGTGAGCCCCGAGACGTCGAGCCCCCGCGGTGCGCGCCCGCGCGGGCGGAACAGGTTGGTCGTCGCCTTGGCCAGGCGCACCGGATCACCGGCGGGTATGGCGGCCAACGACTCCCGCAGCCGGGCCACCCCGGCCGCGTGGTCGACGAGCTGGCGGTGCGGCCCCATGCCCCGACGCTACGACTGCCCGGACCTCGCCGCCACCCCCGACCACATGGTGAACGGGCGTTCACCATGTGGGGGTTCGCGGGTGCGCGTCAGGCCAGCCCGAGCCCCCGCGCGCCCTCCCACAGCGACTCGCGCACGTCCGGGTGGGCGGCGTTCTCGATGATGTTGCGGGCCTGGACCTTCTCCGGGTGGCCGAAGACCTCGGCGACGCCCTGCTCGGTGATGACCGCGGAGTGCTGGAAGGACGTCGTCGGCTCGGTGAGCATCGGCACGATCGTCGACACGTCGGCCTTGGGGTGCCAGGACCGCAGCGCCATCATGGCCTGACCACCCCTGGAGTGCAGCGCCCCGACGATGAAGTCCGTCTGCCCGCCGAAGCCGGAGTGGATGCGGGCGCCGATGCGCGAGGCGTTGGCCTGCGAGAGCAGGTCCACCTGCAGCGCCGTGTTGATGGAGGTCATCTGCGGCTGCTTGGCGATCTGGCCCGGGTCGTTGGTGATCTCGGTGCGGCGCATGATGATCCGGTTGTTGAGGTGGCACCACTGGTAGAGCGCCTCGCTGCCGAACGCGAACGACGCGACGATGGGTCGCATCTCGTCGAGGGCCCCCACGCGGTCGAGCAGCAGCACGCCGTCGGAGAACATCTCGGTCCAGATGCCGAGGTTGTGCCGGCGGGCGAGGCCGGGCAGCGTGGCGTCGGGGACCGCGCCGATGCCCAGCTGGAGCGTGGCGCCGTTGCCGACCCGTCCGGACACCAGCTCGCCGATGAGCGAGGTCGCGTCGTCGGGCTTGGCCTGGGACTGGACGGCGGCGATCGAGGCGTCGGCCTCGATGAAGGCGTCGAAGATGTCGACCGGGAACTCGCCGTCGCCGTAGGTGTAGGGCATGTGCTTGTTGATCTGCGCCACCAGGATCCCGCCGCGCTCCTTGACCGCCTCGATGGCGGCGACCATGACGTTGACCTCGACGCCGAGCGACACCTTGCCGCCGATGGGGGCGCTCACGTGGACGGCGACGACGTCCGGGGCGAGGGTGGTGCGAAAGAGCATGGGCACCAGGGACAGTCGGGTCGGCGTGTAGTGCAGCGTGGGGAGCTTGCGCATCCCCACCCCGACGAAGCAGGACTCGTGCTCGACGCCCTCGCGGGTGGAGATGCCGGCCGGCGCGTTGAGCATGTTGAGCCGATAGGTGGGCAGCGCCTCGTCGACGATCTCGAGCAGCGCCCAGGGGGGCACGTGGTTGCCCGTGGCCACGACGCGGGGGTTCTCGGGGGCGCGCTCGAGCAGGGACTTCATCTGGGCGGTGCTGATCACGTTCATGGTCCTAGCCTGCCGGACGGCCCTGGCGGGTCGGCAGGCACCCCCCCGGCATCACCGGGTCGTGGTGGAATGGCGCCATGAACCTCCCCGACGTCGATGCCTCGGCCGCCTGGCTCAGCCACGAGACTCTGGAGCAGGCCCGCGAGCGCCTGCCCATCCTGTACGTCGATGTCGTGCCCGTGCGCGTGGACGACCGGGGCGAGGTCACCCACCTCGGGACGCTTCTGCGCGTGTCCGGCAACGGCGAGATGGCTCGCGAGCTGGTGAGCGGGCGCGTGCTCTACCACGAGCGGCTGCGGGACGCGCTGCTCCGGCACATCGAGAAGGACCTCGGGCCCCTGGCGATGCCGCGGATTCCTGTCAGCCCTCAGCCGTTCACGGTCTCGGAGTACTTCCCCACCCCGGGCGTCACGCCCTTCCACGACCCGCGCCAGCACGCGGTGGCGCTGGGCTATGTCGTGCCCGTGGCCGGGGACTGCGCGCCCTCCCAGGACGCCCTGGACCTGGCCTGGCTCACCCCCCGCGAGGCGTGCAGCCGCGCCGTCGCCGAGGAGATGGGCCGTGGCCACGCGACGCTGCTGCGTCAGGCCCTCGCTCACCTCGGCTTCGCGGTCTGACCTACCCCCGGTAGTCCGATCGACCGGCCTTCGCACCCCAGGCCGATGGTCCTACCCCCGGCGGGTTCACGAGTAGTCGGCCCACACCCGCTGCTGCTCCCCGTCGACGGTCATGACGCCACCGTGCGGGAGGATCCACTGTGGCCGGGTGTGACCGAAGGGGATGCCCACGCACACCACGGCGTCCGGGTTGTACCGCGCGATCATCTGCACGGCCGCCTCCCGCTGGGCGGCCCGCAGCCGAGCCCGGTCCTCGACCCCCGGGCGTACCTCGAAGCTCGACACCGGCGGGCGCGCCACCAGCACCGCGTCGACGGCGGCCAGCAGACCCCGCTCCCCCATCGACCGCAGGATGCGACCGACATCGACGGCGGAGGGCAGCTCCTCGGAGGTCTCGACCAGCAGCACCCCGCCGTCGAGCACGCCCGGGTCGGCCGGGAAGCGCCCCGCCGTCAGGATCCACTGCAGCACCTCCAGGCAGCCACCCCAGGTCGGGCCGGTGACCGCGCGCCGCGGACCGTGCCACGTCCAGGGCTCCGTCGGCTCGCGCGGCCCGCCCTCGGTCAGCGCCCGCGGGTCGCCCCAGTCCAGGCCCAGGTCCTGCGACTCCCCCGGATCCGTGATCTCCAGCCGCTCCCCCGTCAGCAGCGCCGCTCGCAGCGACGCCGCATGCACCTCGTCCACGCCCGGCCCCGGGCCCAGGTGCACCTGCGACGAGCCGCCGTAGAAGCTCGCCACGCCCGCGCCCCACAGCCACGCGTGCAGGTTGGTGTTGTCGCTGGTGCCGAGGAAGGGCTTCGGGTCGCGGCGCACCACCTCGGGGTCGAGGTGCGGGACCACGGTGATCTGGTCGTCACCGCCCACGACGGCCAGCACGGCGCGGACCTGCGGGTCGGTGAAGGCCGCCATGAGATCCCGCGCCCGGTCCTGCGGCGAGGCCCCGAGCTCGCGCGTCGTGGGGTACTCCACCGGCACCAGCCCGGTCACCTCAGCGAGGCGACGCATCCCCTGCTCGTGCACCTGCGGATAGACGGCAGGCGCGGCGAAGGACGGGGAGACCACGGCGATGCGGTCCCCCGGTGACGCCTTGGGCGGGAGGGCGAGGGGGTGCGGCATACGGCCATCGAACCATCCCCGCGAGACCGCCGTCTGCACGATCAGCAGGGTGGCCCTGCCTGCCGTATGACGTCCACCGCCCGCCGCCGGGCGGGGGCGACTGCCCGAGGGAGGTCAGCCCTGGACGCCCTCGGCGCGCAGCCGCGCCTCCAGCACCGCCGCCTCCTCGGGCGTCGGCGCCGTGCCGCCGAGACGCACCGGCACCAGGTGCCGCTCGGTCTCGGGCACGGGCGGGTAGACCTCCTGCAGCTCGTGCAGCATCCGCGTGATCGTGTCGCGCACGTGCGCGGTCACCTCGACGACGTCGTCCTCGGGCCGCACCCGGATCGGCTCGCCCACCGTGATGCCGATGGGCACGTTGGTGCGACCGAGCCGCTTGGGGTGGCCCTTGGTCCACACCCGCTGCGAGCCCCAGATCGCCACGGGGAGGATCGGCGCGCCCGTCGCCTGCGCCATCCGCACCCCGCCGCTCTTGAACGCCTTGGGCTCGAAGGACATCGAGATGGTCGCCTCCGGGAAGACGCCCACGATCTCTCCGGCTCTGAGGGCGTCCAGGGCGTGCCCGTAGGACGCCGCCCCGGCCGCCCGGTCCACCGAGATGTGCCGCATCCCCCGCAGCAGCGGGCCGCTCACCGGGTGACGAAAGACGCTCTCCTTGGCCATGAACCGCACGAGGCGACGCGACGGGAGAGCCGCCAGACCGGCATACGTGAAGTCGAAGTAGCCGGTGTGGTTGATCATCATCACCGCCGGCCCGGTCTCGGGCACGTGGTGCTCCCCGGTGATCCGGAAGCGCAGTCCCTGCAGCGCGAAGACCCCCTTGAACGCCTCGACCACGGGGGTGTAGACGGGATCACGTCGCAGCATCTGCCAGAAGCTCGCCATGGGGCAGACCCTACCGGCGGGTCACCCTGGTCGGGACGGGACCCGGGCGACGGCATACGGATTGGCCGTCCGCGCTCGCGCTCTGGGATGATCACGCCCATGACCACTGACACGCCGCGCACCCACGTCCCGGACAAGCCGTCGCTCGACGGCCTGGAGGACAAGTGGCTGCAGGTATGGCGTGACCAGGGCACCTACCGCTTCGACCGGGCGCGGGCGATGGACCTGCCCCGCGAGCAGATCTGGGCGATCGACACGCCCCCGCCCACCGCGTCGGGGTCGCTGCACATCGGGCACGTCTTCGGCTACACGCAGGCCGACTGCCTCGCGCGCTACAAGCGGATGACCGGGCACGAGGTGTTCTACCCGATCGGGTGGGACGACAACGGCCTGCCGACCGAGCGGCGCGTGCAGAACTACTACGGCGTGCGCGGCGACGCGACCCTGCCCTATGTCGAGGGCTTCACCCCGCCGCACGAGGGCGCCGACGGCAGGTCGGTCAAGGCCGCCGACCAGGTCGCGATCAGCCGGGCCAACTTCATCGAGCTGTGCGACATCCTGACCGTCAAGGACGAGGTGACCTTCGAGGACACCTTCCGCTACCTCGGGCTGTCCCTCGACTGGGACGTGCAGTACCGCACCATCGACGACCACTCCCGCGCAACCGCCCAGCAGGCCTTCCTGCGCAACCTCGCGCGCGGCGAGGCCTACCAGGCCGAGGCGCCGGGCCTGTGGGACGTGACCTTCCAGTCCGCGGTGGCGCAGGCCGAGCTGGAGGCGCGGGACTACCCGGGCGCCTACCACCGGGTGTCCTTCCACGCCGCCGACGGGGACACGGTCGCCATCGAGACCACCCGCCCCGAGCTGCTGCCCGCGTGCGTCGCGCTGATCGCGCACCCGGACGACGAGCGCTACCAGGGGCTGTTCGGTATGACGGTCCGGTCGCCCCTCTTCGGGGTCGAGGTGCCCGTGCTCGCCCACCCGGCCGCCGAGATGGACAAGGGCGCCGGCATCGCCATGTGCTGCACCTTCGGCGACCTGACCGACGTCCAGTGGTGGCGCGAGCTGCAGCTGCCGACCCGCTCGGTCATCACCCGCAACGGGCGCATCCAGGCGGAGACGCCGGACTGGATCACCTCCGAGACCGGCCGCAAGGTCTACGCCGAGATGGCGACCAAGACGACGCACTCCGCCCGCGAGGCGGTCGTCGCGGCGCTGCGCGAGTCCGGCGACCTGGACGGCGAGCCGAAGAAGACCCAGCGCAAGGCCAACTTCTTCGAGAAGGGCGACAAGCCCCTCGAGATCGTCACCTCGCGCCAGTGGTACATCCGCAACGGGGGCCGCGACGAGGACCTGCGCGAGGCGATGCGGGCCCGCGGCCGTGAGCTGGACTTCCACCCGTCCTACATGCGCTCGCGCTATGACAACTGGGTCGGCGGGCTCAACGGCGACTGGCTGATCTCGCGGCAGCGGTTCTTCGGCGTGCCGATCCCGGTGTGGTACCGCGTGGATGACCAGGGCGAGGTGCTGTGGGACGAGCGGATCGTCCCCACCGAGGAGCAGCTGCCCGTCGACCCGGCCTCGCAGCCGGCCCCGGGGTATGACGAGTCCCAGCGCGGTCAGGCGGGCGGTTTCGTCGGGGACGCCGACGTCATGGACACCTGGGCCACCTCGTCGTTGACCCCTCAGATCGCTGCGGGCTGGCGCGCGGGCGGGCAGGGCTCGGACCCCGAGCTCTTCGCCAAGATCTTCCCCTTCGACCAGCGGCCGCAGGGCCACGACATCATCCGCACCTGGCTCTTCGCCACCGTGGTGCGGGCCCACCTGGAGCACGGCTCGCTGCCCTGGACCAACGCCACGGTCAACGGCTGGATCCTCGACCCCGACCGCAAGAAGATGTCCAAGTCCAAGGGCAACGCGACGACGCCCAAGGACATGCTGCAGCAGCACGGCACCGACGCGATCCGCTACTGGGCCGCCGCCGCCCGCCTCGGCACCGACACGGCGCTGGACGAGGCGCAGATGAAGGTCGGGCGCCGCCTGGCCATCAAGCTGCTCAACGCCAGCAAGTTCGCGCTCGGGTTCGGCGAGGTGTCCGGAGACCTCGAGGCCCAGGTGACCGAGCCGCTGGACCGGGCCATGCTCGCGTCCCTGGCCGAGGTCGTGGACGCGGCCGGCAAGGGCTACGAGGCGATGGACTACACCCGCGCCCTCGAGGCCACCGAGACCTTCTTCTGGACCTTCTGCGACGACTACATCGAGCTCGTCAAGGACCGGGCGCACGGCGGACGCGGTGACGCGGGCGCCGCCTCGGCCCGGGCGGCGCTGCGGATCGCGCTCGACGTCCTGCTGCGCCTCTTCGCCCCGGTGCTGGTCTACGCCACCGAGGAGGTGTGGAGCTGGTTCCGCGAGGGGACCGTCCACCGTCAGCCCTGGCCGACCATCGACGAGCTGAGCACCGTTGCAGCGCAGGGCGACTCGTCGCTGCTCGACACCGTGTCCGCCGCGCTGATCGGGGTGCGCAAGGCCAAGTCCGAGGCCAAGGTCGGCATGCGCAGCGAGATCACCGCGATGACCTTGACCGCCCCCGCGGCCCAGGTCGAGCAGCTGCGCCTCGCCGAGGCCGACCTGCGGGCCACCGGCACCATCACCGGCCTGGAGTATGCCGAGGGCGACACGCTCGCGGTGAGCGACGTCGAGCTGATCCCCGCCGAGAAGCGCGCCAAGGCCTGACCCCACGGATTCGTCCGGTCCCTACCCCCACCGCCCCTTCCCCACCGCCGAGTGGTCAGTTCCCGACGTCGACGACTGACCACTCGGCGGCGTCGGCGCGTGGACCCGGAGCACGTCCCACCACCAGCCACGGCCGGCTCCAGCCGGCCAGCGACAACCGCCCCGCCACGAACGCCGAGAGATCCAGCTCCAGCACCTCGCCGGCGGACGGCTCGAAGACGTCCACCCCCACGCCGTCGGCGGCGGGCACGAGCATCGTCACGTGGCGAGGCAGCCACCGGCTCCCGACATACAGCAGGACCGGTCCGTCCGAGGCGAGAGAGCTCTCCCAACGGCGCAGCAGCTCGGCGCGCGCCGACCGGCCGGCCCAGCGGATGACCCGCCAGCGCACCCCGCGACGGCCCACCCCGAGCAGCCGGGCCAGCTCACGCGCGGCTCCCCACGGCGGGGTCCCCAAGGCGCGGGGCCAGGGCACCTGCCAGGAGGTCGGCGTCGCCAGGAGGCGGTTGGTGCGGTTGCGCACGGTCAGCTCCTCGGCGGCCAGGCCCCGGCGCCGCACCCGCTCGGCATAGGCAGTGTCGGTCAGCATGCGGGCCACCACCAGGCAGATCGAGCCGCAGGTCGTCGGCGTCGACTGCTGCGGGGCGGGCCTGCCACGGCGCAGGGCGAAGGCGGGAGCCATGGCACCACCTCACCACGTCGGCGCTCTCACGCCCACCCCCCAGCACATCCCGAGCCGGCGGACGTGGCAGGATCACGGGGCACGCAGCGATCGGGGGTGGAGCACGGTGAGCACGCGTAGGGGCTTGGGGCTGCTGGCCGTCGTGCTGGCGCTGGTGGGGATCGCCCTCGTGTGGGCCACCGTGCGGGGGCCGACGCTGATCACGTCGAGGTCGCTCACCACCGCCTCCCCCGAGCGCGATGCCCAGGACCCGCGGGCCGTGCCCGCCTCCGGGGTCGGCACCCCGACCGTGACCCCCGCCCAGGCGCACGGCGGGGACGGGTGGGAGGGGCTGCCCGGCTGGCTCCCCTGGCTGCTCCTGGCCGCGGCACTGGTGCTCGCCGTCGTCGTCGGCCGTCGGGTCCTCCGACGGGCGCGGGCGCTGCCGCGGGACGAGCGCGACGACGCCCCGCTGGCCCCGGACCTGGCGCCCGAGCCCGTGCTCGACGAGGAGGCCGCACGACAGCAGCGGGCCGCCCTGGCCGGCGGCACGCCCCGCAACGGCATCGTCGCCTGCTGGGTGGAGCTGGAGCGCCTCGCGGCGGCCGCGGGCAGCACCCGGCGCGCGGCCGAGACGTCCGCGGAGTTCACCCGCCGCGTCCTCGCGGAGCAGCACGTGCCCGAGGACGCGATCGCCGCCCTGGCCGAGGCCTATCGCGAGGCGAGGTTCTCCAGCCACGAGGTCGGCGAGGAGCTGCGAAGCGCAGCCGGTCTGGCGCTCGACCGCCTGCACGACGCGCTGCTCGGCCACGCCGCCCCCACCGGCCCCGCCGCCGCTCACCGCGGGGAGGGGCGACCATGAGCCGCACCCTCGTCCGCCGGACCCTGCTGGCGCTCGTCCTGTGCCTCGTGGTCCTGGGTGGCGCCGCCCTGCTCGGCCTGCGGCTCCACCCGGTCGTCGTGCCCGCCGCCCTGGCAGCGGTCCTCGCCACCTCGTGGCGGCTCGCGGACCGGGCGCGCGCCGAGCACCCCGGGTGGTCGGCGCCGTGGGCGCGGGACCGGGAGGTCCACGCCACCCCCACCCACGACCGGCGGCTCAGCGCGCTGGCCTGGGCGGTCCACGGCCTGCGCGACGGACGCACCTGGGAGCGCACCCTCTCGCCGCTGCTGGTGGACCTGGTCGACCACCGCCTGCTCACCCGCCACGGCGTGGACCGCGCCACCGACCCCGACCGCGCGAGGCAGCTGCTCGGCCCCGAGCTGACCCGCCTGGTCGATGACCCGCTGACCCCTCCGCGCTCGCAGGGAGCGCTCACGACCCTGATCGCGAGGATCGAACAGCTATGACCAGCAACGACTCCCGTCCCACCGACGTCACCGGCACGTGCGCCCGGGTCCTTGACGCGGTCGAGACCGCCGTCGTCGGCAAGCGGCCGGCTCTCGAGCTCGTCCTCGCCGGCATCCTCGCGGGCGGTCACGTGCTGCTCGAGGACTACCCCGGCCTGGGCAAGACGCTCGCCGCGAGGTCCTTCGCCCAGGCGCTCGGGCTGCGGTTCACCCGAGCCCAGTTCACCCCGGACCTGCTCCCCTCGGACCTGACCGGGTCGTTCCTCTACAACCAGGCCACCCACGAGTTCGAGTTCCGCGAGGGGCCGTTGTTCACCGGGCTGCTGCTGGCCGACGAGATCAACCGCACCCCGCCCAAGACCCAGGCCGCCCTGCTCGAGGCGATGCAGGAGCGCCAGATCACGGTGGAGGGCCGCACCTTCCGGCTGGCCGAGCCCTTCCACGTGCTCGCCACCGCCAACCCCGTCGAGCACGAGGGCACCTATCCCCTGCCCGAGGCCCAGCTCGACCGCTTCCTGCTGCGGGTCTCCTTCGGCTATCCGACGCCCGAGGAGGAGTCAGAGGTGGTGCTCCGTCGCCTCGGGCGCCGGTCCGAGGCGCAGCAGGTCGAGCAGGTCCTGGCGCCCGGCGAGCTGCTCGAGGCCCAGCGCGCGACCGAGCTGGTCGAGGTCGACCCCACCGTCGTCGACTACTGCGTGGACCTGGTCGCGGCCACCCGCCGGCACGGGTCGGTCCAGGTCGGCAGCTCTCCCCGCGGCTCGCTGGCTCTCGTGACGGTGGCCCGCGCGTATGCCGTGGTGCGGGGCCGGGACTACGTCACGCCGGAGGACGTCAAGCACGTCGCCGTCCCCGCCCTCGCGCACCGGCTCACCGTCAAGCCCGAGCTGTGGATGACCCAGGTGTCCGGCGCCACCATCGTGCGGTCCCTGCTCGACAGCGTGCCGACGCCCGCCGCCCTCACCGGTGGCCTCAGCCGATGACGGCACCCATCCGTGACGGGCGCGCCGGCGCGGCGACCCGGCAGGCGGGCTGGTCGGCGACGCCGCACCACCTCGGCGTCGTGGGGGTGGGCGTAGCCCTCGCGGTCGCTGCCGTGCTCGGTCACCGGATGGACCTGCTGGTGGTCGCCACACCGCTGCTCGTCGTCGCCGTCCTGGGCGCGCTGGGCCGCCCCGAGCGACCCAGCCGGCTGCGGACGGCGGTCCGGTCGGACCGGCTGCGCGAGGGGTCCACGACGACGGTCACGGTGGACGTGGAGCACGACCCCCGCGCGGAGGTGCTGGGTGTGGATCTGGCGCCGAGCGACCGGCTCCGTCCCGCAGTGCCGCACGGCGCCACCAGCACCCTCCTCGACGGCGCGCGGCACCACGGCGAGCATCTGGTGTCGCCGACGGTGTGGGGGCGGCACTCCGTCGTCCGCGGCGAGGTGCGGCTGTCGTCTGCCTGGGCGGCGCACAGCAGCAGGTTCCGGGCCGGCGAGGGCCACCGGCTGCTCGCGCTGCCCTCCCCCGAGCGGCTGCCGTTGCGCTCCGACCAGCTGCGCCCCGCGCAGCAGCTCGGGCGGCACCTGTCCCGGCGCGCGGGCGAGGGCTCGGAGTTCGCCGAGATCCGCCCCTTCCGCCCCGGCGACCGCGTCCGGCGCATCCACTGGCCGACCTCCGTCCGCACCGGCAGCCTGCAGGTCCGGACGATGTCTGCCGAGCAGGACGCCCAGGTCATGCTGCTGGTGGACGTGCTGAGCGACATCCCGCACGCCGACCCGGGCGCGCCGAGCAGCGTCGAGGCCGCGGTGCAGGCAGCCGCGCACGTCGCCGGCCACTTCAGCGCCGCCGGGGACCGGGTCGGGCTGCGCGTGCTCGGGGACGCCACCATCCTCCCCGTCGCGGCCGGGACGGGCGGGCGGCACCTGCAGCGGCTGCTCGGCGCCCTCGCGACCGTGGACCCCGCCAGCGACCGGCAGCCGGACGTGCAGCAGCTCAGCCTGGGGCTGACACCCGGCTCCCTGCTGCTGGCTCTCACCCCGCTCACCTCGCGCGTGGTGGTCGACGCCGTCGTCGCCCTCTCGCGGCGCGGGCTCGACGTGGCGTGCATCGACGTCACCCCCACCGCGACGACGACGGACGAGGACGTCGAGGCGGTCGCGTGGCGCCTGCTCACTCTCGAACGCCTCCGCACGGCGGACCTGCTCGAGCGGGAGGGCATCCCGGTCGTCGCCTGGCAGGACGCCTCCTCCGTCGAGGAGCTGCTACGACGCCTCCAGGCCCGCCGCGAACGGGCCCGGGCATGAGTGCCGCGAGGAGCCCCTCGACGACCGAGCGGGCGCTCGTCCGCAAGCTGGCGGAGGCACGCTCCACCTCGCGCTCCCAGCTCGCCGTCCGCCTGCTCGGGATGCTGTGCGCCTGCGCGGTCCCGCTCGTCGCGCCGAGCGGGCACCAGCTGTCACCGGTGGCCGTCACGCTCGTCGTGCTCGGGGCGCTGCTCGCGGCCGCCCGACCGGAGCCCGCCGGTGGGCCTGTGGCCCTGGCGGCGCTGGGGGCCTACCTGCTCGTGGCGACGCAGGACCCCGGGTCGCCGAGGGTGCTGGTCGTGGCGGCGCTCGTGGTGGTGCACCTGGCCTGCGTGGCCGTGTCGACGACCGCGCCGGGGTCCGCGCGGCTGGACCCCCGTCTGCTGCGGCGCTATGTCGAGCGGTGCACCGCGCTCACGGCCCTCGGGGTCGTCGCGTGGGGCGCAGGGATGGTGGCGAGGGCATCCCTGCCGGCCGCGCCGGTCCCGGTCGTCATCGCCGCCCTGCTGGGGGTCGCTGCGGTGGGCTGGGCCGCCACGACCGAGCGGCCACGCTGACGGCATACCCCACCAAACCGGTCAGCCGGGCCAGACCGGTCAGGCGGACGCCTTGCGACGCTTGTCGGTCGCGCGGACCACGACGGGCGTGGCGCCCTCCTCGACGGTCTCGCGCGTCACGGAGACCTCGACGATGTCGTCGTCGGAGGGCACGTCGAACATCACCGGCAGGAGGATCTCCTCCATGATCGCGCGCAGCCCGCGCGCGCCGATGCCCCGCGCGATGGCCTTGTCGGCGATCGCGTCGACCGCCTCCTGCGTGAACGACAGCTCCACGCCGTCGATGTCCAGCATCTTGCGGTACTGCTTGACCAGGGCGTTGCGCGGCTCGGTGAGGATCCGGACGAGGGCCGCCCGGTCGAGCTCGTCCACCGTGGCCACGACCGGCAGGCGGCCGATGAACTCGGGGATGAGGCCGAACTTCATGAGGTCGTCCGGCTGCAGGTCCGCGAAGCGCGGTGCCCCGGCCTCGCGATGCGTGGCGATCGAGGCACCGAAGCCGAGGCCGCGCTTGCCCGCACGGGCGGTGATGATCTGCTCCAGGCCGGCGAAGGCGCCACCGACGATGAACAGCACGTTGGTCGTGTCGATCTGGATGAACTCCTGGTGCGGGTGCTTGCGCCCGCCCTGCGGAGGCACGCTCGCCGTGGTGCCCTCGAGGATCTTGAGCAGCGCCTGCTGCACGCCCTCGCCGGACACGTCACGGGTGATCGAGGGGTTCTCGGACTTACGGGCGATCTTGTCGATCTCGTCGATGTAGATGATGCCCGTCTCGGCCTTCTTGACGTCGTAGTCGGCCGCCTGGATGAGCTTGAGCAGGATGTTCTCGACGTCCTCGCCGACATAGCCCGCCTCGGTCAGGGCGGTGGCGTCGGCAATGGCGAAAGGCACGTTGAGCATGCGCGCCAACGTCTGGGCCAGGTAGGTCTTGCCGCAGCCGGTGGGTCCGATCATCAAGATGTTGGACTTGGCGATGTCGACCTGCTCGTCGCCGCGCTTGGAGGCCGAGGTGCCCGTGGCGGACCCGGTCGCTCCGGCGTTGATGCGCTTGTAGTGGTTGTAGACCGCGACCGCGAGGGAACGCTTGGCGTCCTCCTGGCCGATGACATAGGACTCGAGGAAGGCGAAGATGTCGCGCGGCTTGGGCAGCTCGTCGAGCCCCGAGTCGGGAGCCTCGGACAGCTCCTCCTCGATGATCTCGTTGCACAGGTCGATGCACTCGTCGCAGATGTAGACACCCGGACCCGCGATGAGCTTCTTGACCTGCTTCTGCGACTTGCCGCAGAAGGAACACTTCAGCAGGTCTCCACCGTCGCCGATGCGAGCCATCTGCCACCTCCACCTGTGCGAGACCGCCCCCTCCGGGCCGGTCCTGGACCGCCGGCGCCGCAGCGCCGTGTCTTGAGGACGGTACCTGGACGCTCGGCCCCAGCACCTGTTATCGCCCGCGCGTCACGCCGAGCCCCGGGGAGTTCAGCCAACAGCGCAATGCCCCTGTCGTGCATCGGGCTGCCCGGCCGGCGTCGCCGATCGGGCAGCCCGCCCGCTGGTGCGGGTCAGTCCAGCGTGGCCTTGCGGCTCGTCAGGACCGCGTCGATCAGGCCGTAGTCCTTGGCCGCGGCGGCCGACAGGATCTTGTCGCGCTCGATGTCGTCGCGGACCTGCTCGGCCGTGCGGCCGGAGTGCTGGGCCAGGGTCTCCTCGAGCCAGGTGCGCATGCGAAAGATCTCGTTGGCCTGGATCTCGATGTCGCTGGCCTGGCCACCGCCGCCCTCGACGGCCGGCTGGTGGATCAGGACCCGCGCGTTGGGCAAGGCGTACCGCTTGCCGGGCGCGCCAGCGGCGAGCAGCACCGCGGCGGCCGAGGCGGCCTGCCCCACCACGAAGGTCTGCACGTCCGGACGGATGTACTGCATCGTGTCGTAGATGGCCGTCATCGCGGTGAACGAGCCGCCGGGGCTGTTGATGTACATCGTGATGTCGCGGTCCGGGTCCTGGGACTCGAGCACGATGAGCTGCGCGATGATGTCGTCCGCCGACGCGTCGTCCACCTGCACGCCGAGGAAGATGATGCGGTCCTCGAAGAGCTTGGTGTAGGGGTCGGTCCGCTTCATGCCGTAGGAGGTGCGCTCCTCGAACTGCGGCAGGATGTAGCGGCTCGTGGGCGTGGCCGCGCCGGACCGGCCGGCTGCGGCATACGGGAGCTGGGGGTGCTGGATCATCTGGGTCTCCGAGAGGGTCGTGTCGGTATGGCGATCAGGCGTCCGTGCCGCCGCTGCCAGGCGTCTGGATGGCGCGCTCGAAGACGTAGTCGACGAATCCGTAGTCCTTGGCCTCGGCCGCGGTGAACCAGCGGTCGCGGTCGGAGTCGGCGCTGATCTTGTCCACCGGCTGACCGGTGTGCTCCGCGATGAGCTCGGCCATCTCCTTCTTCATCGCGAGGAGGAGCTCGGCCTGGATCTTGACGTCGGTGGCGGTGCCGCCGATGCCGCCGAGAGGCTGGTGCATCAGGATCCGGGCGTGGGGCGTCGCGTAGCGCTTGCCCCGGGCACCCGCGGAGAGCAGGAACTGCCCCATGGAGGCGGCCATGCCCATCGCCACGGTGCAGACGTCGTTAGGGATCCACTGCATGGTGTCGAAGATGGCCATGCCGGCAGTCACCGAGCCGCCCGGGCTGTTGATGTAGAGCCAGATGTCCTTGTCGGGGTCCTCCGCCGAGAGCAGGAGGAGCTGGGCGCAGATCGCGTTGGCGTTGTCGTCGCGGACGTCCGAGCCGAGGAAGATGATGCGGTCCTTGAGGAGCCGCTGGTAGATGTGGTCGTCGAGACCGCCCTGGGGCGCGGCCGCTGCGACCGGGGTCGCGGGGACGTTGCTCTGGCTCACCGTGAGTCTCATCTCTCTGTCGCACTGGGTGGCGCCCTGCCGTGGACCGGTCTCGAGCGTCGCTTGCTGATGACACTAACGCCCGGTGCCGACACACCCTTCCCGCCGGGGCGCGTGTTCGCCGTGAGCGCACACCGAGGGCGCGCAGCGAGCCCGCCCTCGCGACGGCGAGGAGCCCGCCACCTCGCGGTGACGGGCTCCCCGTGGGGTGGTGCCGTAGCGGGCGTGCGGATCAGGCGTCCGCAGCGTCCTCGTCCTTGGCGGCCTTCTTGGCCGGGGCCTTCTTGGCGGGAGACTTCTTGGCGGGAGCCTTCTTGGCCGGCTTGGCCCCCTCGGAGTCCTCGCTCGCCGCGGCCTCATCAGCGGACTTCTTGGCCGGGGCCTTCTTGGCCGGGGACTTCGTCGCCGGAGCCTTCTTGGCCGGCTTGGCCTCCTCGGCGCCCTCGGCGGAGTCCTCGCTCACCGCGGCCTCGTCAGCGGCCTTCTTGGCCGGAGCCTTCTTGGCCGGGGACTTCGTCGCCGGAGCCTTCTCGGCCGGCGTGGCCTCGGCGTCGTCGGCGGCCTCGTCGTCAGCGCCCTCGACCTCGACGTCCAGGTCGGACAGGTTGACGACGTTGCCGGAGGCGTCCTTGATGGTGATGTCCTCGAGCACCGTGGCCAGCGCCTTGCGGCGAGCCACCTCGCTGACCATGGCGGGCACCTGGCCGTTGGAGTCCATGATCTGGGCGAACTGGTTGGGGTCCATGCCGTACTGCTGGGCCTGCATCACGAGGTACTCGATGAGCTCCTGCTGCCCGACCTGGACCTCGCGCTCCTCGGCGATGGCGTCGAGGAGGAACTGACCCTTCATGGCCTCGCGGACGTTCTTGGCGACCTCCTCGCGGTGCTCGGCCGTGTCGTGACCCTCCTCCGAGCCCTCGGCGAAGTGGGACTCGACCTCGGCCTCGACCAGGGCCTCGGGCAGCGGGATCTCGACCGTCTCGAGCAGCTGGGCCAGGACCTTGTCCCGGGCCTGCGTGCCCTGCTCGAACTTCTTGGCGCGCTCGGTCTGCGCGGTCACGTCGGCCCGCAGCTCGTCGATCGTGTCGAACTCCGAGGCCAGCTGGGCGAACTCGTCGTCCAGCTCGGGCAGCTCGCGCTCCTTGACGGACAGGACGGTGATGGTGATCTCGGCCTCCTGACCGGCGCGGTCGCCACCGGCCAGCGGCGCGGTGAAGGTCGTGCTCTCGTCGGCCTTGACCCCGACCAGGTGGTCGTCCATGCCCTCGAGCATGTTGCCGGAGCCGATCTCGTAGGAGACGCCGGAGACCGAGTCGATCTCCTCCCCGTCGATGGACGCGGCCAGGTCGATCGACACGAAGTCGCCGGTCCGGGCGGCGCGGTCGACACCCACGAGGCTCCCGAAGCGCTCCTGCAGCTGAGACAGGTTGGCGTTGACGTCCTCCTCGGTCACCTCGACGTCGTCGACGTCGACCGTGAGGCTCGTGAAGTCCGGCATCTCGATGGTCGGGCGAACGTCGAGCTCGGCGGCGAAGGCCAGCTGCTGGCCGTCCTCGAGGGGGATCTCGGTGACGTCGACCTCGGGCTGCGAGAGCGGCTTGAGGCCGGTCTCGTCGATGGCCTGGCCGTAGAACTGCGGGAGCGCCTCGTTGACGGCCTCCTGCAGCACGGCGCCCTTGCCGATGCGCTGGTCGATGATGCGGGCGGGGACCTTGCCGCGGCGGAAGCCGGGAACCTGCACCTGCTGGCCGATGGTCTTGTACGCCGCGTCGATGCTCGGCTTGAGCTCCTCGAAGGGGACCTCGACGGTCAGCTTGACCCGGGTCGGGCTGAGGTTCTCGACGGCACTCTTCACTGCGGTTGCTCCATGGTCTGTGCTAGAGGTCTGTGGCCCTCGCCGGCGCCCCACCGCCACGCCTCGGTGGAGGATCGGGAGGCGGCCGGCGACATCGACAAGGGGCCTCGGCCGAGCCGAGGCTCTCGCCATGCTATCGGCTCGCCCCGCCTATCCCTAACGGTCATCGGGACACGAAGCCGCCACCGGGCCACGCCCGGCAGCGTCAGCCGAGGTCGACGGTGAAGTCGCAGCCGGTCTTGTCGCGGATCTCGTCCTCGGTGACGCCGTCGAACAGCTCGCGCAGGACCAGGCCCTGCGCGGTGACGTCGAAGACGCACAGGTCGGTGATGATCCGCTGGACCACGCCCTTGCCGGTGTAGGGCAGCGTGCACTCCGCGAGGATCTTGTGCGCGCCCCCCTTGGCGGTGTGCTCCATGAGGACGATGACCTTCTTGGCGCCGTGCACCAGGTCCATCGCGCCGCCCATCCCCTTGACCATCTTGCCGGGGATCATCCAGTTGCTGATGTCGCCATGCTCGGACACCTGCATGGCCCCGAGGATGGCGGCGTCGACCTTGCCGGAGCGGATCATCCCGAAGGACGTCGCCGAGTCGAAGAAGCTGGCGCCCTTGCGGACGGTGACGGTCTCCTTGCCGGCGTTGATGAGGTCGGGGTCCTCGGTGCCTTCCACGGGGTAGGCACCGGTGCCGAGGATGCCGTTCTCGGACTGCAGGACGAGCTCGACGTCGTCGGCCACGTAGTTGGGGACCAGCGTCGGCAGCCCGATGCCCAGGTTGACGTAGTCGCCGTCGTGCAGCTCCTGGGCGGCCCGCTCGGCCATCTGCTCACGCGTCAGCGCCATCGCTCACGCCTCCTTCTGCTCGTCTGCGGTGGGTGCGGTGGCTGCCGGACGGACCGTGCGGCGCTCGATCCGCTTGTCGGCGACCTCCTCGGGCGTCAGCGCCACGACGCGCTGGACGTAGATCCCGGGCAGGTGCACGTCGCCCGGGTCGAGATCCCCGGGCTCGACCAGCTCCTCGACCTCGGCGATCGTCACGCGGCCCGCCATCGCGCACACGGGG
Source organism: Arsenicicoccus cauae (assembly GCF_043162025.1). Taxonomy (NCBI): domain Bacteria; kingdom Bacillati; phylum Actinomycetota; class Actinomycetes; order Micrococcales; family Intrasporangiaceae; genus Arsenicicoccus; species Arsenicicoccus cauae. The sequence continues at coordinate 3,146,315 of NZ_CP171001.1, forward strand.
TTGAAGTTGCGGGCGGCCTCGCGGAAGACGAGGTTGCCGTGCCGGTCGCCGCGCCAGGCGCGCACCAGACCGAAGTCACAGCTGATGGCCTCCTCGAGCACGAAGGTCTTGGGCTCGCCGTCGACGTCGAAGACCTTGGTCTCCTTGGGCGGCGAGGTCTTGACGACCCTGCCGTCGGCGTCGTGCAGCAGGGGCAGGCCACCCTCGGCCACCTGGGTGCCGGCCCCGGTGAGGGTGTAGAAGCCGGCGATCCCCGAGCCGCCGCAGCGGAGCTTCTCGGCGAGGGAGCCTTGCGGGGTGAGCTCGACCTCGAGCTCCCCGGAGAGGTACTGCCGCTCGAACTCCTTGTTCTCCCCGACGTAGGACGCCTGGATGCGGCGGATCTTTTTGTCCGCCAGAAGGATCCCCATCCCCCAGTCGTCAACGCCGCAGTTGTTGGAGACGAGCTCGAGGTCCGTGGCCCCCTGCTCGTGCAGCGCCCGGATCAGCACGCTCGGGATGCCGCACAGGCCGAAGCCGCCGACCGCCAGCGAGGCTCCGTCGCCGATGTCGGCCACGGCCTCCTCGGCGGAGGACACCACCTTGTCCATGTCTTTCCTTCCTCACTTCGTCGTGACGGATGCCGCCACCCTATCGGCGGCCCGAGCAGACCCGCCTCAGGGGCGGGAGAGCAGCATGGCGACACCCTGGCCGACGCCGACGCACATGGTGGCGAGGGCGTGGTCGTGGCCACCGTCGGCGAGCGAGATCGCCGCGGTCAGGGCCAGGCGGGCACCGCTGATGCCGAGGGGGTGGCCGAGCGCGATGGCCCCGCCGTGCGGGTTGACGTGCGCCGCGCCGTAGCCCATCACCCGGGGCGCCAGGCCGGCCGCCGCCGCGCCGTCGATGCGGGCCAGCGGCTCCAGGGAGAACTCCTCGACGGCGCGCTCGCTAGCCACCAGCAGGGCCGCGGCACCGTCGCTGACGCCCCTGGCGCTGGGGGATCATGACGGGCGCGATCTCGGTCGCCAGCCGATCGTCGAGTCGTGCACCTCGGCTCTGCGGCGGTAGGCGCTCTCGGCCTTGGCCATCACGAACGGCGCCCGGCTCATCGACTCCACCCCGCCTGCGAGGTAGAGATCCCCGCCGCCGGCGAGGATGCCACGGGCCGCCGTCACGGCCCCCAGCCATGCTACGGCCGAGCGGCCCCCGCCGACGCGGACGACCAGACGCGCGAGGGCCCGCCGGAGACGTCCGGCGGGCCCTCGCGTGGTCGGGCTGACAGGATTTGAACCTGCGACATCGTGCTCCCAAAGCACGCGCGCTACCAAGCTGCGCCACAGCCCGTGAAGCCTCGATCCTACCGGTCCCGGCGCGCGGCCCCGCACGCGCGAACGGCGAGGCGGGGTGTCGGATTTCCCGCGGGCCCGGTGCGGCCACTACCCTGTGCAGTGCCCGTCATGACGGTTCCCCGTCGTGCCACGCTGCGGGTGTAGCTCAATGGTAGAGCCCTAGTCTTCCAAACTAGCTACGCGAGTTCGATTCTCGTCACCCGCTCCAGCCCGCCCCGCCGGGCGGCGCGAAGGCCCCGTCGCCTCTCCTCGGAGGGCGGCGGGGCCTTCGGCATCCAGGCAGGTCAGCGCTGGCGACGGTCCAGCATCGTCCAGAATCCGCCGACGGCGGCGACCAGTCCGACCAGGGACGCGAGCGCGAAAGGCGCCATCCCCATCACGACCGTGACCACCGCGGCGAGCGCGAGGAGCACCCCGAGGGCGACCAGGGCCGGGGCGACGAGCCAGGTGAGGACGGGGGCCTGCGGGGTGCGGGTGGGGTGACCGACGTGGACGGCCATGAGGACTTCCTCCGTGATGGGGAGCGAGCGGGATGCTCGGTCTCCACTAGAGCAGACCGAGGGACGCTGCGTGCCCGAAACACCCGAACGAGATGCGCCGTTCGCCTGACCTTCACCCGGACGGTCCGGTGCAGGGTGGACACAACGGACATGGCCTGGACACGCACAGTGACGGCCGCGACGACGCCTCAGCCGTCACCCGCGCCCCAGGAGTCACACCGCCGGGGTCTCAGCGGGCGCTGTCGGGCAGGTCCGGCAGCTCGCCCGTGGCCTCGTAGCGGTCGAGCATCGCGATGCGGCGGGCGTGCCGCTCCACCCCGGAGAACGGCGTGGCCACGAAGGCGTCGGCGATCGCCAGGGACTCCTCGGGCGTGGTGAACCGCCCACCGATCGAGCAGATGCGGGCATCGTTGTGCTCCCGCGCCAGCTGGGCCAGCTCGGGGCCGTAGCAGAGCGCGGCGCGCACGCCGGCGACCTTGTTGGCTGCCATCTGCTCGCCGTTGCCGGACCCGCCGAGCACGAAGCCCAGCGCGTCGTCGTCGGCCGCGACGGCCTCGGCGGCGCGCAGGCAGAAGACGGGGTAGTCGTCCTCCGCGTCGTAGACGAAGGGGCCGTGGTCGGTGACATCGTGACCGGCCTGGCGGAGATGATCGATGAGGGCCGTCTTGGCCTCGAGGGCGGCGTGGTCGGCGCCGACGTGGATGCGCATGGCGGGGCTCCTGCAGGTGAGGTGGGCGGGTGCGGGGTCGGCCGGACGGGCCTGCCCGAGGCAGACTCAGTCGAAGATGGGGCCGACGTCGCGCGTGCGCTTCAGCTCGAAGAAGCCGGGCGTCCCCGCGACGAGCACGCACCCGTCGAACAGCTTCACCGCGTCCTCGCCCTTGGGGGCCGGGGACACCACGGGTCCGAAGAACGCCACGCCGTCGACGATGACGATCGGGGTGCCGACCTCGTCGCCCACCGCGGAGATGCCGCGCTCGTGCGAGGCGCGCAGGGCGCGGTCGGTCTCGTCGCCTGCGGTGGGCTCGGCATACGACGCGAGCTCGGCCGGCAGACCGACCTCGGCGAGCGCTCCCTGCACCACCGACCGGAAGTCCTTGTCGCCCTGGAGGTGGATGCGCGTGCCCATCGCGTCGTAGAGCCGCTTGACGACGTCCTCGCCGTGCTCGCGAGCCGCGGCGATGATCACACGGACCGGACCCCAGGCGCGGTCCATCAGGTCGCGGTAGTCCTCGGGCAGGTCACGGCCCTCGTTGAGCACCGCGAGGCTCATCACCGACCAGGTGACGGTGATCCCCTTGGCGCGCTCGACCTCCATGAGCCAGCGGGAGGTCATCCACGCCCACGGGCAGGCCGGGTCGAAGAACATCTCGACGGACGGGTAGTTGGTCTGGGGCTGCGTGGTCTCGGTCGTGTCGCTCACGACGCCATCCTGCCAGCACGCACCCCACCCGTGCGTCATCGCGCGACGGGTCGAGTGCGCTGCCGCGATCCGTGGGGACGTCGGGCGGGATTCCTGCAAGGATGAGGCGGCCATCCGCTTCCCCGCGCTCCGGGGCGCGCCAGCACCACCGAAAGGCCCATCCGTGCCAGGCACCAACCTCACGCGCGACGAGGCGCGTGTCCGGTCCCAGCTCGTGAGCGACGTGTCCTACGACGTGCAGCTCGACCTGACGACCGGCCAGACGACCTTCAGCACCACCACCACCGCGCGGTTCGGCGCCGCGCAGGAGGGGGCGAGCACGTTCATCGACTTCATCGGGACCTCGGTGGAGCAGATCGTCCTCAACGGCGAGTCGCTCGACCCCGCCACGCACGTCGCCGACGCGCGGATCTCCTTGCCGGGCCTGCAGGCTCGCAACGAGCTGACGGTGCGGGCGACTGGGACCTACATGAACACCGGCGAGGGCCTGCACCGGTTCGTCGACCCCGCGGACGGGGAGGTCTACCTCTACACGCAGTTCGAGGTGCCCGACTCGCGGCGGATGTTCGTCGTCTTCGAGCAGCCCGACATCAAGGCGGAGTTCACGTTCACCGTGACGGCGCCGGCGCACTGGCAGGTCATCAGCTGCTCCCCCACCCCCGAGCCCACACCGGTGGCCCGTGCGGACGGGGACGAGTCCGCAGCGCCGGCTGCCACCTGGGCCTTCGAGGCGACCCCGCGCATCTCGTCATACGTCACCGCCCTGGTCGCCGGCCCGTATGACGTCGTCCGCGACACCGTCTCGACGCGCGCCGGCGAGATCCCGCTCGGCATCTTCAGCCGGCGCTCGCTGACGCCGTACGTCGACCATGACAACCTGTTCGACTGCACCAAGCGAGGATTCGCGTTCTTCGAGGAGGAGTTCGACCAGCCCTTCCCATTCGCGAAGTACGACCAGGTCTTCACGCCGGAGTACAACATGGGCGCGATGGAGAACGTCGGGGCGGTGACCTTCCACGAGATGTACGTCTTTCGCGCCAAGGTGTCCGACGCCCTCGTCGAGCGTCGTGCCCTGACGATCCTGCACGAGCTGGCGCACATGTGGTTCGGCAACCTCGTCACGATGACCTGGTGGGACGACCTGTGGCTCAACGAGTCCTTCGCCGAGTGGGCGTCCACGACGGCGCAGGCCGAGGCGACCCGGTGGGAGTCCGCGTGGACGACCTTCGCGACGGCGGAGAAGGCCTGGGCCTACCGCCAGGACCAGCTCTCGTCCACCCACCCCATCGCCGCCGACATCCGCGACCTGCACGACGTGGAGACCAACTTCGACGGGATCACCTACGCCAAGGGCGCATCCGTGCTCAAGCAGCTCGTGGCCTACGTCGGGCGGGAGGCCTTCCGCGACGGGATCCGGGCCTACTTCGCCAAGCACGCGTGGGGCAACACCACCATCGGTGACCTCATGACCGAGCTGGAGGCGACGTCCGGGCGCGACCTCGGTCGCTGGCAGCAGCTGTGGCTCGAGCAGGCCGGCGTCAACACGCTCACCCCGGACCTGTCGGTCGTCGACGGCGTGATCGAGTCGGCGGCGATCGTGCAGACCGCCCCCGCCGACCTCCCCGTCCTGCGGCCGCACCGCCTGGCGGTGGGGTGCTATGCGCTGCAAGGAGACTCGCTGGTGCGGGTGGCGCGCCACGAGGTCGACGTCGACGGCGGGCGCACCGAGCTGCCCATGCTGGTCGGCCAGCCCGTGCCCGACCTGCTGCTGGTCAACGACGACGACCTCGCCTACGCCAAGCTGCGGCTCGACGAGCGCTCCCTGGCGACCGTGGTCGAGCACCCGCGGGCGTTCACCGACTCCCTCCCCCGCGCGCTGGCCCTCGCGACCGCGTGGGACATGACCCGGGATGCCCAGATGCGGGCCCGGGACTACGTCGCGCTGGCCCTGCGGGCGATCGACGGCGAGGCGGACGCGACCCTGCTGCGGGTGCTGCTCGGCCAGCTGTCCACCGCGCTCGCGGCCTACGTGGCGCCGGACCATCGGGCCGAGGCGCGCGCCACCGTGGCCGCCGAGCTGCGGCGCCTCGTCGAGACGGCGGCCCCGGGCGGCGACGCCCAGCTCCAGCTGGTGTCGGCCCTTGCGTCCATCTCACGCCGACCGGAGGACCTGGACCTGCTCGAGGGCCTGTATGCCGGGGAGCTCGTCCTGGACGGCCTGGCCGTGGACACCGACATGCGCTGGACGCTGCTCACCGCCCTGGCCACCGCGGGCCGCGTGGGGCGTGCCGAGGTGGAGGCCGAGCTCGGGCGCGACCGGACGGCGTCGGGCCAGGAGCACGCCGCCGTGGCTGTCGCCGCGCTCCCGACTGCCGAGGCCAAGGCCGAGGCCTGGCGCCGCGGCGTGGAGGACGGGTCCGAGTCCAACACCATCGTGGGGGCCACGGGGCAGGGCTTCACCCGGGTCCACGACGTGACGCTGCTCGAGCCGTACGTCGAGCGGTACTTCGCGATGCTGCGGGACATGTGGGCGCGGCACTCGTTCGCTCTGGCCGAGGTCGTGGCGGACGCGTTCTATCCGATGCCGCTCGCGGACCGGCGGCTGCTCGACGCCACGTCGGCCTGGCTGACGGCCAACGCCGACGCCCCCTCGGGGCTGGTGCGGGCGATCTCGGAGCACCGGGACACGGTGGAACGGGCGCTGCGGGTGCAGACGCGCGACGCCTCCGCCTGACCCGCCGGGGGTAGTACCGACCCACCGGGGGCAGGGGCATCGACCGGCCTTCGTTCGCCAGGCTGATGTTCCTACCCCCGGCGGGTGCAGTCGTGCGCCGGGGCGGGGTTCCGGCGTGCGCCGGGTTGGGGGCTCCGGGGTGCACAACTGCCCCCCCACCCCGCTGCCGCGGTGGGGTGGGCGGAGGCGCGGCGAGATGGGCGGGTGGCGCCGGATGCAGTCGCTCGGCGAGACGGCGGCCGGTCCGGCATACGGCCCGAGTCCCCAGCTGCCCTCGGTCAGGTCCGCCCGGGGTGGCAGACCAGACGGACACGACCTGAGATCGTCACAGGACGCGGGAGAGGAAGCGCCGCAGCCGCTCGCTCGCCGGTCGCTCGAACAGCACGTCCGGTGCCGCATGCTCGGCCACGACCCCCTGGTCCATGAAGGCCACCTGGTCGGCCGCCTCGCGCGCGAAGCCCATCTCGTGCGTCACCACGAGCATCGTCAGGCCCGACGCGCCGAGGTCGCGCATGATGGCGAGCACGCCCTTGACGAGCTCGGGGTCGAGCGCGGACGTCGCTTCGTCGAACAACATGATCCGCGGGTCCATCGCCAGCGCCCGCGCGATCGCGACGCGCTGCTGCTGACCGCCGGACAACGACGACGGCCGCACGTCCGCCTTGTGCGCGAGCCCCACCGACTCCAGGTGCGTCAGGGCCCGCGACCGCGCCTCGTCACGGGACAGACCCAGCAGTGTGCGCGGCCCGAGCGCGACGTTGTCGGCGACGGTCTTGTGCGGAAACAGGTTGAAGTGCTGGAAGACCATGCCGACGTGCCGGCGCAGCTCGTCGGGGTCGTCGCGCAGGACGCTGCGCCCGCCGAGGAGCACGTCGCCGCGATCCGGCTCGAGCAGCCGGTTGACGACGCGCAGCAGCGTCGACTTGCCGGACCCGGAGGGCCCGATGACGCAGGTCGTGCTGCCGGCCGGGACCTCGAGGTCGACCCCGCGCAAGACCCGGTTGCGCCCGAAGGCCAGGTGCACGTCGCGCAGCTCCACGGAGAGCGGGTCGACGGAGCGCTGGTCGGCGGCCGGCCGGTCGATGCGCAGCTGGTCGGCGGACGACGGTTCGCGGGTCATCAGTGGGCCTCCTGGGTGAGGGCGAGGGCGTCCGCGTCCGGAGAGTCCGGCGCGTCGGAGCCGCGCGCGCCGGGCTCCTCGCCGTCCGACCGGCGCCCGTGGCGCAGCCGGTGGTCGATGGCGTTGACCACGTGGGTCAGCGGCACCGTGATGACGAGGTAGAACAGCCCGGCCAGCAGTAGCGCGGACTGGTTGCCGGTGTTGGCGGCGTAGTCCTGCCCGATCCGGAACAGCTCGCGCTGGCTGGCCAGCAGCCCCAGGAAGTAGACCAGCGAGGACTCCTTGATCAGCGAGATGAACTGGTTGACCAGGGCCGGGAGCACGCGGCGGACACCGAGGGGTATGACGACCAGCCGCATCGCGGCGTTGTGGCTGAACCCCAGGGCCCGTGAGGCCTCCATCTGCCCGGCCTCGACGCTCTGGATGCCGGAGCGAAAGATCTCGCCGATGTAGGCCGACGCGATCAGCGACAGCGCGAGGATGCCGAGCGGGTAGGGGTTGTTGCCCCAGATCTGCAGCCCCACGGGCGCGAGACCGACACCGATGAGCAAGATGGTGACGGCGGCCGGCAACCCGCGGAAGATGTCGGTCCAGACGCGTGCAGGCCACCGCAGCCAGCGGTGCCGCGACAGGCCGGCGACCGCGAGCGCCATACCGAGGATCGTCCCGATGACGGCGGACACGACCGCGAGGAGCAGGGTGTTGGGCAGCCCGACCGTGATCAGGTCAGGCAGCGCCTCCCGCATCGCGTCGAGGTCGAAGAAGGTCTCCCTGAGGGTGTCGAGGACATCCACCGCGCGTCACCGCGTGATCGTGACCGCGCCGCTGCCCGGCGTGAAGTCCGCCGGAGTCTTGCGGCCCGGGTAGTACTGGTTGACCAGCTTCTGCCAGGTGCCGTCCTTGATGACCTCGTCCAGGCCCTTGTCGAGCGCGTCCTTGAGCTTGGTCTTGTCCTGGGCGACGGCGTAGGCCATTGGCGTCGGGCTGAGCTCCTTGGCGGCAAGGCGCACCTTGCCCCCGGACTCGCCCGCGAGCTTCTCGCCGATCTCGGCGGGGCTGATCCACGCGTCGACGGTGCCGGCCTTGAGCTGGTTCATCGCGCCGTTGTAGTCGGGGACGCGCACGGGATCGAGCTTCTTGCTGGTGGCGTAGTCGTCCTGGACCGTGCCCTGCACCACCACGACGCGCTTGCCCGCGAGCTGGTCGAAGCTCGTGAGGGACGACCCGGCGGGCACGTTGAGCCCGAGGTACCCGAAGTCATAGCCGTTGGTGAAGGCGACGGTCTGCTTGCGCTTCTCGGTGATGGTGATCGAGGACGAGCCGACGTCATACTTGCCCGACTTGACCTGCGAGAGCAGGCCCGAGAAGTCCGTGCCCGCGAACTCGACCTTGAGGCCCTGCTTGGCGGCGACGGCCTTGAGCAGGTCGTTGTCGAAGCCGGTGAACTGGCCGTCCTTGAGGTAGACGTTGGGCGGGGCGTCGGTGAGCGTGCCCACGTGCAGGACGCCAGGGCGCTGCAGGCCGAGCGGGTTGTCCGCCGCCTGGTCCGAGCCGGAGCCGGAGCCGCACGCCGTCAGCGTCAGCATCATCGCCGCGCCGGCGGCGGCGAGGGCGGTGCGACGGGTGGTCCAGGGCGTGCGAGACATGAGTGTCCTCCGGGGCGGGGCGCGGTCGGCGCCGGCGTAGGTGGGATGGCCTGCCCACCGATGGGCTGACCGAAGGTCACCTTATGCATAGGCAAACATTTGGTAATCCGAGCGTCCACGTCTCGGACGCCCGGCGGGGGCGCGTCCACCTACCGGGGGCAGGATCATCAGCCTGGCGAACTAACCCCGGCTGATGCCCCTACCGGGGGCCGGATCATCAGACGGGCGAACGAAGGCCGGCCGATGCCCCTACCCCCGGCCGGATCATCAGCCTGTCGAACGAAGGCCGGCCGATGCCCCTACCCCCGGCCGGATCATCAGCCTGGCGAACGAAGCCCGGCCGATGCCCCTACCCCCGGCCGGATCATCAGCCTGGGGGACGAAGGCCGGCTGATGCCCTTACCCCCGGTAGGTCAGAGGGTGCGGGCGAGGCGGCGTGCCCAGCGCGAGCGCATGAGGTCCTCGAGCAGCACGGGCCGACCGTCGGCGCCGGCCAGCGGCATGCGCCAGTTGGGGTACTCCTCATCGGTGCCCGGCTGGTTGATGATCCGCCGGTCCTGCGCGAGGTCCGACACCGAGATGCCGCGCAGCAGCGCCGGCGTCCACGACAGCAGCTTGTGCAGCGCCTCGATCGTGTCCTCGTCGCTCGCGTCCTCGCGCAGCAGCCCGCGCGAGCGCAGCAGCGCCGTGATGCCGGCCTGCTCCTTGACCTCGCTCGCGCGCTCCTCCTCGATCGAGCGGGTCAGCAGGCCCAGCTCGTGGCGCAGGTCGATGTGCACCTGCTGCAGGTAGCCCGCGGTCGGGGGCAGGTCGTGGGTGGTGACGGTGGCCAGGCACAGGCGGCGGTACTGCTCGGGCTGGATCGGCTCGCCGCCGTGCTCGTAGTCGCGCTCGAACCACAGGATGGACGTGCCCATGATCCCGCGGTCCGCGAGGTAGTCGCGCACCCAGGACTCGACCGTGCCGAGGTCCTCGCCGATGACGACGGCGCCGGCGCGGTGCGCCTCCAGGGCGAGGATCCCGATGAGCGCCTTGTGGTCGTAGCGGACGTAGGTGCCCTCGAAGGGCTTGCAGCCCTGCGGGATCCACCAGAGCCGGAACAGCCCGATGATGTGGTCGACCCGCAGGCCGCCCGCCGAGCGCAGGACGGTCCGGAGCATGTCGCGGTAGGGCGCGTAGCCCAGCTCGGCGAGCTGGTCGGGGCGCCACGGCGGCTGGCTCCAGTCCTGGCCGAGCTGGTTGTACTGGTCGGCCGGCGCCCCCACCGTGACGCCGCGCGCCAGCGCGTCGCGCAGCCCCCAGGCGTCGGCGCCGCTCGGGTGCACCCCGACGGCCAGGTCGTGGATCAGGCCGAGGCGCATGCCCGACTCGTGGGCGACCCGCTGGGCCTGCTCCAGCTGGCCCTCGACGACCCACTGCAGCCAGCAGTAGTAGTCGACGTCGGTGGCCAGCTCCTCGCGGCGGGCGGCGACGGCCGGGCTGGTCGCGTCCTGCAGCTCCTGCGGCCACTCGGCCTCGTCCTCGCCGTAGGCCGCGGTGAACGCGCACCACGTCGCGAAGTCCACCAGGCCCTGCCCCTCCCGCCCGCAGAAGGCCCGGTAGTCCCGCTCACGCCGAGGCGATCGGGGCTGCTTGTGGACGAGCCGCAGGGCGGCGTCCTTGAGACGCCAGGACGCGTCGCGGTCGATGAGGTCGACGTCGTTGAGCCGCACCGCGTCGTCGGCGTGCCACTGCAGCAGCGCGCGGTCCGCGGCGGTGAGGTAGCCCATCTCGGGGATGTCCTCGACGCGGATGTAGAGCGGGCTGATGAACCGACGGGTGGTGGGCAGGTAGGGCGAGGGCTCGACCGGCGGGACGGGCTCGGCGGCGTGCAGGGGGTTGACGAGGACGAAGTCCGAGCCCAGCTCCTCGCCGGCCCACGCGGCGAGCTCGGCGAGGTCAGCGGCGTCCCCCATCCCCCAGGACCGGCTGGAGCGCATGGCGTAGAGCTGCGTCATGACGCCCGAGGCGGGGTGGTCGCGCAGCGACGGGGGCACCTCGAGGCGGTCTGGCGTGACGACCAGGGTGCAGGTGGCCGTGGCCCCGGCATACGAGGCACTGATCTCGTGCCAGCCGAGCGGCAGGCCGGCCGGGACCGCGAAGGTCGCCTCCCCCACCTGACGACCGTCCACGACGCGAGGGTCGACCCACCTGTCGACCTGGTCCAGGGGACGGTGCGACCCGTCCTCGAGCCGCACGGACACCGTGACGGACTCGCCGTGGGGCAGGTGCACCGGGATCGTCGTGCTCTCGGACTCGGTCACGACCAGCACCGGCGGGAGCGCCTGACGCCACTCGCGGTCGCGGATCTGCGCGAGCGAGGCGCGCACCTCGTCATCGGTCGCGGCCGGCTGGCCCAGGGCGGCGAGCACGGCCACGATGGTCGTGGCGGGCACGGTCACGTGGTCCCCCTGCCAGTCCCAGTACTCCGTGGCCACCCCGTGGGCGCGCGCGAGCTCGATGAGGTCGGTGGAGGGTGCGTCAGTCACGGGTGAAGTGTGTCACGGCGGTGACAGCGTCCGCCAAGGTCGACCCGCCATGATGAGGGCATGACTGCCAGCACCTCCTCGTCCGTCCTCCAAGCGCTCGCCGTGACCTGGGAGTCGGCGTGGGCATGGGCCCAGGGGGCGCCCCTCACGATCGTGGCAATCGTCCTCGGTGCCGTCGCCACCCGCTGGCTGATCCACCGCGCCATCAACGGATTCGTCAACGGCCTGCTGCTGCGCTCGGAGCGCGCCGAGGCCGCCGCGGTCAACGTCACCCGCGTCGACACGGCCGAGCTGCCCGTCATCCGCCGGCAGGCGCGCAAGGCGGCCAAGATCTTCAGCGACCCCAGCATCGTCAGCAGCGCCCGTCAGGAGCAGCGGGTCCGCACGCTCGGCGCCGTGCTGCGCTCCGTGACGACGGTGACGGTGGCCTTCGTCGCGGCGCTGATGGTCGGCGACGAGCTGGGCTTCAACATGGCGCCGCTGCTCGCCTCGGCGTCCGTCGGCGGCGTCGCGCTCGGCTTCGGCGCGCAGAGCCTCGTCAAGGACTACCTGTCCGGGATGTTCATGATCATCGAGGACCAGTACGGCGTCGGCGACGTCGTCGACACCGGCGAGGTGATCGGCACCGTCGAGGACATCTCGTTGCGGCTCACCACGATCCGCGACTTCAACGGGGTGATCTGGTACATCCGCAACGGCGAGATCCTCCGCATCGCCAACCGCTCCCAGGGCTGGTCCACGGCGTTGGTCGACATCCCTGTCCCCGTCACCGAGTCCATGGAGAAGGTCATGCCGATCATCTCCCGCGCGATCCGCGGCCTGGACAAGGAGGAGGAGTGGTTCGGCAAGGTCATCGAGCAGCCCGAGGTCGGCGGCGTCGAGTCCATCGTCGGCGGCGTCGCGACGGTCCGCATCATCGTCAAGTGCGCGCCCAACGAGAATGTCCCCGTCGGGCGAGAGGTGCGCTCCCGGGTGATGGCCGCCCTTGCGGACCAGGGGGTCTCGCTGCCGGTCATGCCGGGCTTCGGGCCGGGGGTCCTGCCGTATGGCGGGGCCGGGACCGCCAAGTAGCCGCCGCGGACGCGGCGGGGGCGACCAGACGCGGCGGGGGCGCGGCATACCCTGGACGTCCACCAACGGGACCGGGAGACGACGTGACGTTCTACGACGAGGTCGGCGGGGCGCCGACCTTCGAGCGGCTGGTGCGCGAGTTCTACCGCGGCGTGGCCGGGGACCCGGAGCTGCGCGCGCTCTATCCCGAGGACGACCTGGGTCCCGCGGAGGTCCGGCTGCGGATGTTCCTCGAGCAGTACTGGGGTGGCCCCACGACCTATTCCGAGCAGCGTGGTCACCCGCGCCTGCGGATGCGGCACGTGCCGTTCGCCGTCACGCCCGCCATGCGTGACCGCTGGCTGCACCACATGCTCGCCGCCGTCGACACGCTGGACCTCGACGAGACGCACGACCTGCTGCTGCGTGACTACCTCGTGCGGGCGGCACACTCGCTCGTCAACCGACCGGACTGAGCCGGTCGCACGTCCCGGCATCCCAGTTCCTGCAAGATCTTGCACGAATTGCAGTCGATTTCACAGGGACCGCCGCCATGGCGCAACATGGAGACGTGACCCCCGACACCGCCGTCCCCCCGGCCACCGCACCCTCGACCGAGCCCCCCGCCTGGTGGCGCCACGCCGTCATCTACCAGGTCTACCCCCGCTCCTTCGCGGACGGGGACGGCGACGGCATGGGCGACCTCGCCGGCGTCACCGCCAAGCTGCCCTACCTGCGCGACCTCGGCGTCGACGCGGTCTGGCTCTCCCCCTTCTACACCTCGCCCCAGGCCGATGCGGGCTACGACGTGAGCGACTACCGCGACGTGGACCCCCTCTTCGGCTCGCTGGCGGACGCCGAGCAGCTGATCGCCGAGGCCCACGAGCTGGGGATCCGGGTCGTGGTGGACCTCGTGCCCAACCACACCAGCGACGAGCACGCCTGGTTCCAGGCGGCCCTCGCCGCCGGGCCCGGATCCCCCGAGCGAGCCCGCTACATCTTCAAGGACGGTCGCGGCGAGCACGGCGAGCTGCCGCCCACCAACTGGCGGTCCGTCTTCGGCGGCTCCGCGTGGACGCGCGTCACCGAGGCCGACGGCCGGCCCGGCCAGTGGTACCTCAACCTGTTCGACTCCAAGCAGCCCGACCTGGACTGGGAGCACCCCGAGGTGCGCGAGGAGTTCCACGACATCCTGCGCTTCTGGCTCGACCGGGGCGTGGACGGCTTCCGGGTGGACGTGGCCCACGGCCTCGCCAAGGACCAGAGCTTTCGCGACTGGGACGCCCACACCGAGATGATCTCCGGCGATGGCGAGGCCCACCCCACCAGCGCGAGCCCCTACTGGGACCAGGACGGCGTCCACGAGATCTACCGCGGCTGGCGCCAGGTGCTCGACGCGCACAACCCCGAGGGCGACCCGGAGCGCGACCGGATCCTGTGCGCGGAGGCCTGGGTGACGCCGATCGAGCGGCTCGTGGCCTACACCCGGCCCGACGAGATGCACCAGGCGTTCAACTTCGACTTCCTCGACTCCCCCTGGCGCGCAGCCGACCTCGTCGAGCGCATCACGCGCTCCCTCGAGGCCGCGCAGAGCGTCGGCGCCCCCACGACCTGGGTCCTGTCCAACCACGACGTGGTGCGGCACGCGACCCGGCTCGGCTACCCCGTGGGGTCGCCGCGCATGAACGGCATCGACGCGACCTGCCCCCAACCGGACGCTGCCCTCGGCCTGCGGCGGGCCCGGGCTGCCACGGCCCTGATGCTGGCGCTGCCCGGCTCGGCATACCTCTATCAGGGCGAGGAGCTCGGGCTGCCCGACCACACGACCCTGCCGGACGAGCTGCGCGAGGACCCGGCCTACCACCGCACCAAGGGCACCCCCGAGGCCGAGATCGGCCGCGACGGCTGCCGCATCCCGCTCCCCTGGGTCGGGGGCGCGCCCGGCAACGGGTTCGGCCCCTCGGAGCGCACCTGGCTCCCCCAGCCCGACGCCTATGCCGACCTCGCGGCGAACCTCCAGGCGGGGCAGCCGGGCTCGACGCTCGAGCTCTACCGCACCCTGCTCGCCACCCGCCGCGAGCTGGACCTCGGCGTGGGGGCGCTGGACTGGCAGCAGGGGTATGGCGAGGACGTGGTCGCCGTCGTCAACGAGCGCGGCACGGACCGGCTGCTGGTCCTCGCCAACCTCGGCGACGAGGCGGTCCCGCTGCCCGACGGGTCCGAGGTCGTCGTGGCCAGCGGCCCGCTGACGCCCGAGGGGCTCGTCCCGACCGACACCACCGTCTGGGCGCGCACCCGCTGAGCTCGGCCACGTCCCAGGTCGTCGGGTCCCACCCGGAGATCCGCGACCTGCGCCGGCCGGCGCGCCCCGGGCCGTAGGTTGGGGACGTGAAGGCTGCGCAGTTCCCCTACTTCGACGCTCCCCGGCCCCTGGCCCTCGCCCACCGCGGGGGCGCCGCCTACGCACCGAACCACGGGCGGGAGAACACCCTGGCGGCCTTCCGCAGCGCCTACGACCTGGGCTACCGCTACCTCGAGACCGACGTCCACGCCACCCTCGACGGCCAGGTCGTCGCCTTCCACGACGCGCGGCTGGACCGGGTGACCGACCGTCGCGGCGCGATCGCCGACCTGCCGTGGGAGTACGTCCGGCAGGCGCGCATCGCGGGCGAGCCGATCCCGCTGCTCACCGAGCTGCTCGAGGCGCTGCCCGACGCGAGGTTCAACATCGACATCAAGGCCCCCGGCGCGGTCGTCCCGACGGCCCAGGCCCTCCTGCAGGCCGGCGCGCTGCACCGCGTGTGCGTCGGCTCGTTCTCCCAGCGACGCCTGCGTCACGTGCGCGAGCTGCTCGGGCCACGCCTCGCGACGGCCGCGGGCGGCGCCGGGGTGGCCAGCCTGCGGTTCCTGCCGCGGCTCGTCACGCAGTGGCTCAGCACTCCGGCGCCGGTGCTGCAGATCCCCCGCACCTACACCCTCGCCGGCCGGTCCGTCGAGCTGGTGACGCCGGCCCTGGTCGAGGCGACTCACCGGCGCGGCAAGCACATCCACGTCTGGACCATCGACGACGCGCAGGAGATGCACGAGCTGCTGGACCTCGGGGTGGACGGCCTGGTGAGCGACGCCATCGACACCCTGCGCACCGTCCTGATCGAGCGCGGTCAGTGGCACGAGCCGCCGCCGCCCCCGGCCACCCCGGTTACCGTGGGGGCGTGATCCCCGCCGTGACCTCCACCCCGCAAGGGCCCATGGGTCCGGCATACCGGCTCGTCACGATCGTCATGATCGCCCAGGTGACCCTCGTCGCCTTCGAGTCCATGGCGGTCACGACCGCCATGCCGGCCGTCGCCGACGAGCTCGACGCGGTCCGGGCGTACGGCCTGGCGTTCTCGCTGTTCCTCTCCGCACAGCTGCTCGGCACCGTCCTGTCGGGCACCTGGACCGACCTGCGCGGCCCGCTGCCCGCCACCCTCGTGGGCCAGGCCGGTCTCGCGCTCGGCTCGCTCGTCGCGGGGCTGGCCGACAGCTTCCCCGTGCTGCTGGCGGGGCGGATGATCGCCGGCCTCGGCGGCGGCCTGCTCGTCGTCGCGCTCTACGTCATGATCGGTCGCGCGTACCCAGAGTCCTTGCGTCCCAAGGTCTTTGGCTGGGTGTCTGCCGCGTGGGTGCTGCCCGCCATCGTCGGGCCGCTGCTCGCGGCCTGGCTCACCGAGGCGCTGTCCTGGCGGTGGGTCTTTCTCGTGGTCGTGCCACCGATCCTGGTCACCACCGTCCTCACCTGGGCACGCCGGTCACTCGTCGCCCCGCCGGGTCGCACCGGGTCCGGGCGCGAGCGCCGCAGCCACCGGCGAGCCGCCCTGGCGGGGGCGCTGGTCGCCGTGGGCGCCGGTGTCCTGCAGTGGGGCTCGCAGCACGTGGAGCCGTTCGAGGCCGCCCCCGTGGCCGTCGCGGGCGTCGGTCTGGTCCTGGTCGTCGTCGTCGCCCCGCGCCTCCTCCCGCCCGGGACCCTCCGCCTGGCGCGCGGCCTCCCGTCGGTGACCATGTCCCGGTTCCTGCTCACCGCGGCCTTCAACGGGGCGATCACCTTCATCCCCCTGATGCTCTTCAACGAGCGCGGGACGAGCGGCACCGTGGCGGGGGTCATGCTCACCCTCGGGTCTCTCGGCTGGTCCGTGGGTGCGGCGCTGCAGGGGCGTGACGCCTTTGTGCGCGACCGGTTCCGCCTGCTCGGGGCCGGTGGCGCCTCGCTCGCCGTCGGCCTGCTGGGGCTCGCCGCGATCACCGGGCTCGGGCTGTCCGCCTGGCTCGTCCCCGTCGCCGCCACCGCGATGGGCATCGGCATGGGCCTGGCCATGTCCACCATCTCCGTGCTGGGGCTCGACCTCACGCCGGTCGAGCGGCACGGCGAGGTGTCGTCCTCGCTCCAGCTCGCCGACACCCTCGGCTCCGCGCTCGGCGTCGCGCTCACGGGCTCGGTCTTTGCCGGGATGCACCGGTCAGCCGGCGCGGACGCCGGGGCCTACACGCTGATCTGGGCGCTGTGCGCGGCGTCGGCCGGCCTCGTCGTCCTCGCCGGGTCCCGGGCCCGGCCGGTGGGCCGTCAGCGCGCGAGGACGTGACCGGACGGCGTCGACAGCCGCAGCCAGCGCCCGCAGCGATGGACCGTGGCCGGCTGCTCGCCGACGAAGCCGAGGACCTGCGCGGCGAAGGCCATCCCCGACGGCAGTCCCTCGACCTCGGCGGCCACCACGGGCCGCGCCCACACGGCGTGCCTCAGCCCCGCGACCGCGAGCCCCCCGGAGCCCGTGCCCGCGCCGCGCGCGACGTCGGCGATCCCCGACTGCGCCGCCTCGTGGAGCTCGGCGCCGGTCACGCGCCCGATCGGCACCCAGCCAGCACGCGGCGGGCTCTGCCCTGCCCAGGGCACCCGCACCTCGGTGGGCGGCACGGGGACCCGGGTGCCCTGGTCGTGCGCGAACCGGTCGAGCAGCGCGCCCAGCGGCACGGTGACGTCGAGGTCGGCGGGCTCGGCCAGACGCATGGTGCGCAGCCCCAGCACCAGTCCCTCTGCGGTCAGCCCGGAACCGGGCAGGACCGCGGCATACGCGGCCAGCACGGTCCCCTGCACCTGCAGGCGCATCGCACCCTCGCGGTCGGCGGCGGCCGCCCGCGCGACGTAGGTCCGTAGGTCGGAGGCGGTGCCGGCCTCGGCCAGGACGAGCGCCCCGGTCACCGGCGCCGCCTCAGCCCGACCGGGTCCCCGAGGTAGCGTCCGAGGGTCTCGCGCTGCTCGGGGGTCATCCGCCGTGGGCGGGCGTCGGCGAAGTCGTACATCACCATCGTCGACTCGGCCCGCGCATAGACCTGGTCGCCCACGCCCTCGGGGTCGCGCACGACGTAGCCCAGGTCGTAGGACGCGCCGGCCAGCCTGGACACCCACATGTCGACGGCGACCGGGGCGTGCCGGAACTCCAGCGGCCGCAGGTAGTCGATCTCGCTGCGCGCCACCAGTACTGCGCGACCGAGCACGGGGTCGTGCTCACCGAACCACGCGCGGAAGGCCTCGACGCGCGCCTCCTCCAGGAGGCGGAGGTACTCGACGTTGTTGACGTGCCCGTAGGCATCCATGTCGCTCCACCGGAGGGGGACGTCCACCCGGTAGACGCTCGTCGGGCGGAGGTCGCTGGGTGCGTCGGCCATGGCACCATCATGGCGCAGCCGGGGGGTCTGTCGGGCCCGGCGTCTAGCGTGTGGGCATGACCAGCAACCAGGCCCGTATGCCGAGCGCGCCCGCCGTCGACGTGGACACCGAGTCGGTGCGCGAGGACGCCACGACGGCGCTGCGGCGCCTCGTGGGGCGCGAGGACGTCGACTTCCGCGACGGCCAGCTCGAGGCGGTGGCGGCGCTGGTGTCCGCACGGCAGCGGGTGCTCGTGGTGCAACGCACGGGGTGGGGCAAGTCGGCGGTCTACTTCGTGGCGACCGCGCTGCGGCGCGCAGCCGGGGCGGGCCCCACGATCATCGTGTCGCCGCTGCTGGCGCTCATGCGCGACCAGGTCGCCGCCGCCGGGCGCGCCGGGGTGCGGGCGGTGACGATGAACTCCGCCAACGCCGACGCCTGGGGGGAGGTCGCAGCCGCGCTGGCCGCCGACGAGGTGGACGTGCTGCTGGTGAGCCCGGAGCGGCTCAACAACCCGCGCTTCCGCGACGAGCAGCTGCCGGGCCTCGCTGCCCGCTGCGGGCTCCTGGTCGTCGACGAGGCGCACTGCGTCAGCGACTGGGGCCACGACTTCCGACCGGACTACCGACGGATCAAGGACCTGCTGGCCG
The DNA here is from genome assembly GCF_043162025.1 of Arsenicicoccus cauae. Lineage (NCBI taxonomy): Bacteria > Bacillati > Actinomycetota > Actinomycetes > Micrococcales > Intrasporangiaceae > Arsenicicoccus > Arsenicicoccus cauae. The sequence continues at coordinate 3,164,977 of NZ_CP171001.1, forward strand.
AGCTGCCGAGGGACGTCCCGGTGCTGGCGACCACGGCGACCGCCAACGCCCGGGTGGTGTCGGACGTGGCCGAGCAGCTGGAGGTCGGTGGCCACGAGGTCCTGACCGTGCGCGGCTCGCTGGCCCGCGACTCGCTGCGGCTCGGTGTGCTCCGGCTGGGCTCGGCGGAGCAGCAGCTCGGGTGGCTCACCGCGCACCTCGGCGACCTGCCGGGCAGCGGGATCGTCTATGCCATGACCGTGTCGGCGGCCGAGGACGTCGCCGAGGCGCTGCGTCAGGCCGGTCACGAGGTGCGGGCCTACACCGGGCGCACCGACCCCGCCGACCGCGAGCAGCTCGAGGGCCTGCTGCGCGCCAACCAGGTCAAGGCACTGATCGCCACGAGCGCGCTCGGGATGGGCTTCGACAAGCCCGACCTCGGCTTCGTGGTGCACCTCGGCTCCCCCAGCTCGCCGGTCGCCTACTACCAGCAGGTCGGGCGTGCCGGCCGCGGGGTCGCGCGGGCCGACGTGCTGCTGCTGCCGTCGGCGTCCGACCGCGACATCTGGTCCTACTTCGCAAGCGCCTCGATGCCCCGGCCCGAGCAGGCCGACGCCGTCATCGCCGCGCTGTCCGCCTCAGCCCGCCCCCTGTCCACGGCCGCCCTCGAGACGGTGGTCGACGTGCGCCGCACCCGGCTCGAGCTGCTGCTCAAGGTCCTCGACGTCGACGGGGCGGTGCACCGGGTCCAGGGGGGCTGGACGGCCACGGGCGCGTCGTGGACCTACGACGCCGAGCGCTACGCGCGGGTGGCCGAGGCGCGCGAGCGCGAGCAGGACCTCATGCTCGCCTACCAGCGCGGCGAGGAGTGCCGCATGGCCTTCCTGCAGCGGGTGCTCGACGACCCCTCGGCCGCGCCGTGCGGGCGGTGCGACGTGTGCGCGGGCGCGTGGTACCCCGAGGGCGTCCCCGAGGGGGCCGTCGTCGAGGCCCGCACCCGGCTCGACCGCCCCGGGGTGCTCGTGGAGCCGCGGGCGCAGTGGCCGAGCGGGATGCCCCGCCTCGGCGTCGACGTCAAGGGACGCATCGGGCCGCAGGAGCAGGTGGAGCCGGGTCGTGCGCTGGCCCGGCTGACCGACCTCGGGTGGGGGCAGCGGGTGCGGACCCTGCTGGCCGGCCCGGACGGTCCGGCGGACGAGGCGCTCCTGCGGGGGTGCGTGCCGGTGCTGCGCGACTGGGACTGGGCCGAGCGACCGGTCGCCGTGACCTGGGTGCCCTCCCGCTCCCGCCCCCAGCTGGTGGAGTCGCTCGCCCGGGGACTCGCGGCGATGGGCCGCATGGTCGACCTCGGTCCGATGGACCTCGTCGACGGGGGGCCGACGGGTGACCGGGGCGGCAACAGCGCCTATCGTCTCGCCGGTGTGTGGGACCGCGTGGCCGCCGGGCCGCTGGTCCGCGACAACCTCGAGCTGTCGCCCGGTGCGGTCCTGCTCGTCGACGACCTGGTCGACTCCCGCTGGACCATGACCGTCGCCGGCCGGGCCCTGCGTGCTGCGGGGGCGACCCACGTGCTGCCCTTCGCCCTCGCCGTGGCCGGCTGACCGGCAGGGGGGACGGCATACGGGCCGCGGCCGTCGACCTTGCCGGCACAGACCACGCCGCGGACGGTCGTGAAGCTGGCCGGGAGCGCCTCGCCGGGCTTGACCCCGACGGGCACCAGCTGGGTGCGCGATCCGACGGCGATGACCTGCGGGCCCTTTGCCGTGCCGACGTAGCCCGCGACGGTGGCGCCGGTGCGGCCGTTGAGCTCGAAGACGACGCGGTCGTGGCACGCGTGGTGCCCGGTGCGCACCGCGGTCGCGGGGGTCCCCTCACGGCGCTGGACAGGTTGATGGCCTTGTGCGCCGAGCCCCAGGCCACCCGGCAGCTGGTGGCGGCGTTCGCGGCGGGGAAGGCGGCGAGAAAGACGCCCCCGACGGCGACCGCGGCAGCGGCGGCAGCAGTGAGGCGGCGGGCGAGAGCAGGCATGGAATCCCCTTGTGTGACAACGATGTCGAAGTGGGCGAGCAGCCGATGCGGTCACGGTGGCCCCGGGGTGACGAGGACGTCTGCGGCCGCGGCGCCGCATAGTCCCGCAAGTCATCCGGTCGGCCCAGAGGGACTAGTCTTCGAGGCGTGACCCAGACACCCCAGGACCCCTTTGCCGAGCTGCTCGACATCCTCGACCTGGACCACCTCGGGACAGCGCGCATGACGGTCAGCGCCCGCACCGACGCCGGCCCCGAGTCCTTCCTCACGGAGCAGATCCTCGGTGACCCCGACCGCGAGATCTTCGAGGGCCAGAGCCAGTGGCAGCCGCACGGACGCGTCTTCGGCGGTCAGGTGCTGGCGCAGACGATCATCGCGGCGGGCCGCACCGTCGAGGTGGGAGCCGGCGAGCCCGCACGGCCGATCCACTCCCTGCACGGCTACTTCGTGCGGCCCGGTGACGTGGCCAGGCCGATCAGGTTCTCCGTGGAGCGCATGCGCGACGGTCGGTCCTTCTCCACCCGCCGGGTCCACGCCATGCAGGAGGGCCAGGTCATCCTGTCGATGACCGCGTCCTTCCAGGAGCCCGCCGGCGGGCTCAACCACCAGGACACGATGCCGCAGGCCCCCGGGCCCGAGACGCTGCCGAGCGTCGCCGACAAGTACGGCCACGTCGACCACCCGGCCGCCAAGCACCTCGCCTATGGCCGACCGATCGACCTGCGCCACGTGCGGGAGGACCTCTGGTCGCAGCCGGCCTCCGAGCAGGTGGCCCACCAGGAGCTGTGGCTGCGCGCAGTGGGCACCCTGCCCGACGACCCGCTGGTGCACGCCGCCGTCATGGCCTACGCCAGCGACTACGCCCTGCTCGAGCCGGTGATCCGCCGGCACGGGATTGCGTGGATCGACCGGCGGCTGCGGGCCGCCAGTCTCGACCACGCGATGTGGTTCCACCGACCGGCCCGCGCGGACGAGTGGATGCTCTACACGCAGTACTCCCCCAGCGCCCAGGGCGGGCGCGGCCTCGGGATGGGACGGATGTTCACGCCCGACGGCTCGCTGGCCGCCACCGTCGCCCAGGAGGGCATGCTGCGGCTCAAGGGCTGAGCCGGCCGGGCCGGGGCCCGGCCGGCGCCGGGCGCCGGCCCGGCCGTCCCGACCACCTCACCGGCGGTCAGCGGGGGATGTTGCGCAGGTTGGCCCTGGCCATCTCGACCATCTTGCCGACGCCCCCGTCGAGCACGGTCTTGGTGGCGGCGGACGCGAAGCCCGTGACCTGCTCGAGGGTGATCTCCGGCGGGATCGACAGGGCGTTGGGGTCGGTCACGACGTCGACGAGCACCGGACCCGGCGTGGCGAGCGCCCGGCCGAGGCCCTCGCGGAGGGCCTTGGGGTCCGTGATCCGCAGGCTCGGGATGCCGCAGCCCTGGGCGATGGCGGCGTAGTCCACGGGCGCGCGGTCGGTGCCGTAGTCAGGCAGGCCGTCCACGAGCATCTCGAGCTTGACCATGCCGAGCGTCGAGTTGTTGAACACCACGATCTTGACGTCGAGCCGGTGCTCGGCGACGGTCACCAGCTCGCCCATCAGCATCGACAGCCCCCCGTCACCCGACATCGAGATCACCTGGCGCCCGGGCTGGCTCGCCGCGGCGCCGATCGCGTGCGGCAGGGCGTTGGCCATGGTGCCGTGGTGCCAGGAGCCGAGGACGCGGCGCCGGCCGTTGGGCGTGAGGTAGCGCGCGGCCCACACGTTGCACATGCCCGTGTCGACGGTGAAGACGGCGTCGTCGGAGGCGAGGTCGTCCAGGATCGAGGCGAGGTACTCGGGATGGATCGGCACCATCGTGTCGACGTCATGGGTGTAGGCCTTGACGACCTTGTCGAGGGTCGAGGCGTGCTCCTTGAGCATCCTGTGCAGGTATCGCCCGTCCCGCTCACGCCCCAGCATCGGCAGCAGCGCGTCGATGGTCGCGTCGACGTCACCCTCCACCGCCAGGGACAGCTTCGCGCGACGCCCCAGGCGTTCGCCATACCGGTCGACCTGAACGATCACCGTGTCCTTGGGCAGGAACTGGTCGTAGGGGAAGTCGGTGCCGAGGAGCAGGACGAGGTCGGCCTGGTCCATCGCCTCGGCGCACGCGCCGTAGCCGAGCAGCCCGCTCATCCCGACGTCGTAGGGATTGTCGAACTGGATCCACTCCTTGCCGCCGAGGGCGTGCCCCACCGGCGCCTGCAGAGCCTCGGCCAGCGCCATCACCTGGTCGTGGGCGCCGCGCACCCCCGCTCCGACGAAGAGCATGGGCTTCTTGGCCCGGTCGAGCAGGCGCGCGAGCTCGGTCACCACCTCGGGGTCCGGGACGTGGCGCGGTGGCCGCTCCGAGGTGTGGCCGAGGGCGGGCGCGTCGACCGCGGGCTCCTCGGCGACGTCGCCGGGCAGGACCAGGACGCAGACCCCGCTGCGGGCGATGGCGGTCTGGGTCGCGATGTGCAGGATCCGGGCGGCCTGGCGCGGGCTGTTGGCGACCTCGGCGTAGTGGCTGCACTCGGTGAACAGCTGCTCGGGGTGCGTGGCCTGGAAGAAGTAGGTGCCGATCTGCGGCGAGGGGATGTGGCTCGCGATGGCCAGGACCTTGGCGCCACCGCGGTTGGCGTCGTAGAGGCCCTGGACGAGGTGGGTGTTGCCGGGGCCGCAGGAGGCCGCGCACACGGCGAGCCGTCCGGTGAGCCGTGACTCGGCGGCCGCGGCGAAGGCGGCGGCCTCCTCGTTGTGGACGGCGAAGAAGGAGATGTCACCGTCGCGACGGATCGCGTCGGTGACGGGGTTGAGGCTGTCCCCCACGAGCCCATAGACGCGTTGCACCCCGAGGGACTTCAGGTGGGCGATCAGCTGGTCGGCGACGGTGGGCTTGGCCATGCACGAACCTCCTGCGTAGGGCGGTCGGCGTCGCGGGCGTGCGGCGTCGCCCCTCCCCCTACCCACCGCGCCCGGCTTCATCGCCGGTGACGACGACCATCTCGTATGCCGAGAGCCGCACCCCGACGCGGGGATCCGGGGGCGGGATGCGGCTCTCGGGCTACGGCGGTGGTCAGTCGCGGGTAAGCTTGCGGTAGGTCACCCGGTGCGGACGGGCGGCGTCCTCGCCGAGGCGCTCGATCTTGTTCTTCTCGTAGGCCTCGAAGTTGCCCTCGAACCAGTACCACGAGGCGGGGTCGTCCTCCGTGCCCTCGTAGGCCAGGATGTGGGTCGCCACCCGGTCCAGGAACCACCGGTCGTGGCTGATGACCACGGCGCAGCCGGGGAACTCGAGCAGGGCGTTCTCGAGGGAACCGAGGGTCTCGACGTCGAGATCGTTGGTGGGCTCGTCGAGCAGCAGGAGGTTGCCGCCCTGCTTGAGGGTGAGCGCGAGGTTGAGGCGGTTGCGCTCGCCGCCGGACAGGACGCCCGCCTTCTTCTGCTGGTCCGGGCCCTTGAAGCCGAACTGCGAGACATAGGCGCGCGAGGGGATCTCGACCTTGCCGACCTGGATGTGGTCGAGCCCGTCGGACACGACCTCCCAGAGGTTCTTGCCGGGGTCGATGCCCGCGCGGCTCTGGTCGACGTAGGAGATGTCGACGGTGTCGCCGACCTTGACGGAGCCGGAGTCCGGCTCCTCCAGGCCCACGATGGTCTTGAACAGCGTGGTCTTGCCGACGCCGTTGGGGCCGATGACGCCGACGATGCCGTTGCGGGGCAGGGAGAACGACAGGCCGTCGATGAGGACGCGGTCGCCGAACCCCTTCTTGAGGTCCGTGACCTCGATCACCGTGCTGCCGAGGCGCGGGCCCGGCGGGATGGTGATCTCCTCGAAGTCCAGCTTGCGGGTGCGGTCGGCCTCGGCGGCCATCTCCTCGTAACGCTGCAGGCGGGCCTTGGACTTGGCCTGGCGACCCTTGGCGTTGGAGCGGACCCACTCGAGCTCGCTCTTGAGGCGCTTCTGGAGCTTCTGGTCCTTCTTGCCCTGGACCTCGAGTCGCTCCGCCTTCTTCTCCAGGTAGGTGGAGTAGTTGCCCTCGTAGGGGTAGAGGCGGCCGCGGTCGACCTCGCAGATCCACTCGGCGACGTTGTCCAGGAAGTAGCGGTCGTGGGTGACGGCGAGCACGGCGCCGGGGTAGGACGCGAGGTGCTGCTCCAGCCACAGGACGGACTCGGCGTCGAGGTGGTTGGTGGGCTCGTCGAGCAGCAGCAGGTCCGGCTTGGACAGCAGCAGCTTGCACAGGGCCACGCGGCGGCGCTCACCGCCGGACAGGACGGTGACGTCGGCGTCGCCGGGCGGGCAGCGCAGGGCGTCCATGGCCTGCTCCAGCTGGGAGTCGAGGTCCCACGCGTCGGCGTGGTCGATGTCCTCCTGGAGCTTGCCCATCTCCTCCATGAGCGCGTCGAAGTCCGCGCCCGCCTCGGCCATCTCGGCGGAGATCGCGTTGAAGCGGTCGACCTTGGCCTTGATCTCGCCGACGCCCTCCTCGACGTTGCCGAGGACCGTCTTGTCCTCGTTGAGCGGCGGCTCCTGCAGCAGGATCCCCACGCTGTATCCCGGTGAGAGCCGGGCCTCGCCGTTGGAGGGCTGGTCCAGCCCCGCCATGATCTTGAGGATCGTCGACTTGCCGGCACCGTTGGGGCCGACGACCCCGATCTTGGCTCCGGGGAAGAACGACATCGTCACGTCGTCGAGGATGACCTTGTCACCGACCGCCTTGCGGGCCTTGGACATGGTGTAGATGAACTCCGCCATGAGGCTCAGGCTATCGGTCGCCCACCAGGGCCGACGAATCCGTCGAGGCCGGTCGCGCGGTGCCGCGGTCGGACCGGGCACCGCGCGACCGGTGCGGCGCGGGCACCGTCAGAGGTAGGCGGGCTCGCGCTCGGTGACGACACCGTCCGCATCCACGTCGTAGTCGTCGTCGACGTCGGCGTCACCGTGGACGACGTCACCGTGGATGCCGTCGGCGTGGGGAGCGGCTCCCGGCTCCGTCTCGGGCAGTCCGTAGGTCACCACACCGTCCGCGAGGGCGCCCCGGTCGTTCGCCGCCGCCACCTCGGGATCGGCCATGCGGTCGGACGTGGAGCTGTGGACGCCCTTGGTCACGTCGGCGAAGGCGAAGGTGAGGTCGGGGCCCACCGCGTGGGCGTCGATCTCGACGTTGGTCCCGCGACGCTCCCCCTGCTCCCAGTCGGTGACGCGCAAGCGGCCCCGCACGATGACGCGCGTGCCCTGCTTGAGCGAGGCCGCGCAGTTCTGGCCGAGCGAGCGAAAGGCCGTGACCCGGACGAAGTTGGTGTGCCCGTCGCCCCACCCGCCCTCGCGGTTGCGCTTGCGCTCCGTGCAGGCGATCCGGAAGGCGGCGAACACGTCGCCACCCTGGGTGAACCGCAGCTCGGGGTCGGCGCACAGGTTGCCGGTGACGGTGATCATGGTCTCGTGCATGAGGTGTCCTCCTGGTCGGGTCCTCCTGGTCGTGAGGACGTGACCCCAGGCTCGGACGAGCGGGGCGCGGCGGCCAGGGCCTGGGCGCGGCCTGTGGACGACGACGCGGAATGACGCGACGCCGCCGTCCCCTGTGGACGACGGCGTCGGGGGGGGGGCGAGACAGAGCGGGCGTGCTAGCCCTTGATCGCCTGGTCGAGCAGCTCCCGGGTGCGCGCGTGCCGGGCGAGCACCGCCTGCACCTCGCTGACCAGTCGCTCCTGCGCGACGTCGTGGATCGCCGCGTCGAAACGCCGCCCGATGCCGTCACGGCGGCGTCGGGCGCCGGCCCGCGCGACGGCCCGGCCGAGGGCGGCGAGCAGCAGCCCGAGCAGGATCCCCCCGACGAGCATCAGCAACGGGTAGGGCAGGATCCCGACCGTCGGTGGCTCGGGCACCGGCAGCTGGGCCCAGCCGAGGCCCATGAGGACCAGGAGCCAGGCGAGCCCGCCGAGCGCGACCAGGGCGAGGAGCCACTGGAGCCCGTTGAGCACGCTCCACCACACGGGGCGCCGGGCGCGCAGCGGCACCTCGAGGACCGTCTGGTCCAAGGAGTCCACCAGGTCGTTGTCCTCGGGGGCCGCCGCGCGGTGAACGGCATCGGCCCACCGGGTGGGCAGCCCCTGGGAGGCGACGTCGGCGAGGTGACGGGTCGCGAGGTCCACGGAGGCGCGGGCGGCCGGCGTGGGCGGGGGCAGCGACGACCGACCGATCGTCCGCCGGACGTCCGTCGCCTGGATGCCCAGGTCGTTGTCCTTGAGGCGCAGCCGCTTGAGCGGGTCGGGCCGCAACGCGTGGCCCCAGCGGGTGAACGGCCACCCCGTCGTCTGGGCGGCCTCCCGGCGGTAGTCCCGCTCGACCGCCTCGAGGACCACGGGCACGCCGGCCGCCCGGCCCAGGGCAGCGACCAGCTCGTCTGACGGTCCGTCGGGGATCCGGGGGTCGCTGGACCCCACCTCGGCGCGCAGCTCCTCCGCGGAGGCCCGCAGGTCTCCGGTGAGCCGTCGCTCGGCCGCCGTGCGCGACGACACGGCCGCGGCGAGGCGCTGCTGCAGCACGTCCAGCCCCAGGCCGGTGCGCGCCGACGTGGGGATCACCTCCGCCGCCGGGATCCCGTCGTCCGCGAGGATCCGGCGCAGGTCGGCGGTGCACTGCTGCACGCCCTCGGCGGACAGGCGGTCGGCGTGGTTGAGGACGACCACGGTGACCGCGTCGTGCTCGGACAGCACCTGGATGTAGTCGTCGTGCAGGCGGGCGTCGGCATACTTCTGGGGGTCGGTGACCCAGACGAAGACGTCCACGAGCTGCAGGACCCGGTCCGCCTCCGCACGGTGGGACTGGGTGCGCGAGTCGAAGTCCGGCAGGTCGAGCAGGACGAGACCGTCAAGGTCGGCGGCCCGTCCGTGGACCGGGTCCGTCGCGACGCGGTGGCGGGCCCCCACGCCCAGCCAGTCGAGCAGCGGGGTCGCGGGGTCGTCCCCCCAGACCGCGGCGCTGGCCGTGGACGTCGTGGGACGGCGAGCGCCGACCCGTGAGACGTCCTCGCCGACGAGGGCGTTGAAGGTCGAGGACTTGCCGGACCCGGTGGCGCCGGCGAGCGCCACCACGGTGTGCGTGCCGACGAGGGCCGTGCGCTCCCGGGTCTGGTTGACGATCCGGCGCGCCGGAGCCACCGCCTGCTCGCTCAGCTCGGCCCCGCCCGTCTGCAGCGCCTCGGCGAGGATCCGGGCCCGCTCGGTGGCGGGCAGCGTGGTCTCCTCGGTGGTCCGTCGTCTGAGGATGCTGGTCATCGGGCCGCCCTGATGCTCACGGCGGCCTGCGCGAGGTCGCTCGACTGGTTGCTGTCCACCGCGACGTCGTCGACGGCCTCGAGATAGCGGCGCTCCTCGTCGGCATACAACCGCTGGACCCGCTCCATGAGGTCCCGACGCGCCCTGCGGGCGAGGTCCCGGACGGCCTGGTCGCCAAAGATCGCCTCCAGGATGCGCTGCGCGAGGACCGCGGACCCCGCGGCGATGCCCCCCTCGGCGCCGGTGAGGCCGCTGGTGTGGGTGAAGACGACGAGCATGAGCACCACGGACAGGGCGTTGACGCCGTACGCGAGGACGCGGGCCGTGGTGCGCTTGTCCTGGCCCTCGTCCCGGATCATGGCGAGCAGGTCCGACTGCCAGTCGCGGACCAGCCGGTCGACGCGGTCGGGCAGCTCGACGGAGGACATCCCCAGCGCGGTGCGCTGCGCCAGCAGGACCTCGCCCCCGGGGGTGTTGCGCCACTGTCGGCGGACGTCGGAGGCGGCCCGGTCGGCCTGCGCCTGGATGAGCGAGGCGACGCCGGACTGCAGCACCTCCCCGAGCTGGTCCGCGGGCTGGGGCTGGCCCTTGACCGCGGCGGTGATCCGGTCGCGGATCCGGCCGATGCCGGACTCGATGGTGCGCAGGAACTCGCCGGTGCCGACGAACTCCTGCCAGCGGGCCAGCACCTCGCCCCGCAGGAGGGTGCCGTCGCTCACCCCCAGGTCCACGCCCTCGAGCGCGTCGTCGTAGGCGCGGTCGGCCGCTCGCCGCAGCCCCGCGGCGGCCTCCAGCTGGTCGTCGCTGGCCTCCACGAGCCCCGAGACCCGCCCCGAGAGCGAGTCGAGGGCTCCCGACAGGGTGCGGCGGACCACGGCCTGACGGGCCACCGCGTCCTCCGCCAACGTGGTCAGCCAGCGACGCAGCGGACCCACCTCGCGCTCGGGGAGCAGTCCGCCGTCCTCGAGGACGGTCTCGCGGACCGTGAAGATGGGGGCGCTGTCGAGCTGCTGCTCGGCCAGCATGCGCGCCAAGTCCTCGCGGACCTCGACCACGGCGTCGTCGGGCACCCGGTCCAGCACGATGGCGACGGAGGTCCCGCGGTCCCCGGCCTCCCTGAGCAGGTCCCACGGCACGGCGTCGGCGTAGCGCGCGGCGGTGGTGACGAAGAGCCACAGGTCCGCGGCGTTGAGCAGCTGCCGGGACAGCTCGCGGTTGGCCGCGACCACGGAGTCGATGTCGGGCGCGTCGAGCAGCGCGAGGCCCGCCGGGAGGGAGTCGGAGGTCACGAGGCGCACCGACCCCATGTCGTCGTCCGGGGTGCCCTGGCTGTCGCTGCGGCCGGTGAGCCGCCCAAAGCGGGGCAGGACCTTGGTGGTGAACCACTCGCGGTCCGCCTCGTGGTGCACGAGGACGGGAGCCCGGGTCGTGGGCCGCAGGACCCCGCTGCGAGAGACCGCCTCGCGCACGACGGAGTTGACGAGGGTGGACTTGCCCGACCCGGTCGAGCCACCGACGACGACCAGGAGCGGGGCGTCCAGCGCCGCAAGCCGCGGGAGGACGTAGTCGTCGAGCTGCGTCACCAGGCTCGTGCGGGCCGCGCGCGCCTCGGCGGTGGAGCCCAGCTCGATGGGGAACTGCGCCCGCTCGACCACGGTCTTGAGGTGTGCCACGGCGTCCGGCAGGCGGTCGTCGCCGCGGATCGCCGGGCTGTCCACCATCTCCACGAGTCCCCCAGGGTTTGCGGTCACGGGTTGCGGTCACGGATCGTCACCACGGCACGGTCTCGGCCCTGGTCGTCGCGCATATTCTGACAGGAAGCTTCCCGTTTCGTGGGGTCTTGACCCTCACGCGTGCCTCAGGATTCTCACCGGGACGGCTCGCTAGACTCCCCCGGAAGGCCGACGCGTGTCACGGACCGTGACCCGCCCGGCAGACTCACCCACCTGTGCAGGAGCCCCCGTGTCCGCCAAGAAGAACCGCGCGAGCAGCGCCAAGCAGGCCGCCCGCCAGCGCACCGCCGAGATCCGCGCCCAGCAGGAGGCGGCCGAGCGCAAGCGGCGACTGCTCCTCGCCGCCGTCACCTCCGTCGTGGTCCTCGCGATCATCGGCGCCATCGTGGCCGTGGCCGTGCTCGACAAGGACAAGCCCTCACCGGCCGCCGCGGGCGCGGTCGCGCTGGACGCCGCCGCGCTCTCCTCCATCAACGACGTGCCGGCGTCGGCCTTCGCGGCCGCCGGCGTGAGCGACCAGATCACCAACGGCCCCAAGCGGGTCAAGGACGCGCCCGCCGCCACCCGCGACGGCAAGCCGCAGGTGCTCTACGTCGGTGCCGAGTACTGCCCCTACTGCGCCGGGCTGCGCTGGTCCACGGCGGTGGCCCTCGGCCGGTTCGGCCAGTGGACCTCCCTCACCGAGAGCAAGTCCATCCAGGAGGCCGGCCTCGACCCGCTGTCGACGGTGTCGTTCAGCCAGCAGAACCACGGTGCGGCCTACGCCAGCGAGACGCTCACCTTCAACGGCTACGAGACCACCACGTCCGAGCAGCGCAACGGCCAGTTCGTCAAGCTCGACCGGCTCGAGGGCCAGGACGACGCGACCTTCAAGAAGTACGACTTCCCGCCCTATGTCGAGGGGCAGGGCGGCTCCATCCCGTTCCTGTCGATCGGAGGCAAGACCTTCCAGTCCGGCGGCATCTTCGACGTCCGCGTGCTCGAGGGCAAGAGCACCCAGCAGATCGCGACCGCCCTCAAGGACCCGCAGGACGAGACCACCAAGCAGATCCTGTCGGGCGCCAACGTCATCACGGCCGCGATCTGCGAGCAGACCGGCAACAAGCCCGCGGACGTCTGCTCGTCGGCCCCCGTCAAGGCGGGCGCCGCCAAGATCAAGGACCACCAGTGACGAACGCGCTGCCCGGGTGGCTGCGCTCCGGCGCGCTGCTCCTGGCCGTCGTCGGTCTGCTCGCGTCGGCCTACCTGACCTACGAGCACTTCACCGCGAGCGCCACCCTCGCCTGTCCCGAGGGAGAGGTGCTCAACTGCGCCAAGGTCACCGAGAGCCGGTACGCCACCTTCCTGGGGCTGCCCGTGGCGCTGGTGGGCCTCGCCTACTTCGTCGTCGTGACCCTGCTCTGCCTCCCGGCGGCGTGGCGGCGGCCCGACCTGGACCTGCCGCGACTGGTGCTCGTCGGTGTCGGCGTCCTCATGGTCTTCTACCTCGTGTGGGCCGAGCTGTTCGGGATCGGGGCGATCTGCTTGTGGTGCACCGTGATCCACGTCGCTACGGTGCTCATGTTCATCCTGCTCGTCTTTGGCCGGGCGCTGGCGCCGCGGCGCTGATCCCTCCCCCGCACCCAGCCAGAAGGCGCGGCGCCCCGCCCCCGGTGACCCCGGGAGCGGGGCGCCTCGTCATACGGCAGGGACGACGAGAACGACCTGCCCGTGCATCGTCAGCGCAGGACGATGCGGTCCAGCGGGCCCGGGGTGTAGGGCGAGCTCGCGGCGAGGTAGGCCGCGAAGCCCTCGATGTCCAGGCCGCCGATGAGCTTGCCGGTCGCCTCCTTGAAGGCCGGGAAGCCGTCGCCACCGTCCGAGAGGAAGTTGTTGGTCACGACGCGGTAGGTCCTGCTCGCGTCGTTGGCCACCGGCACGCCGCCGAGCGTGACATTGCTGATCGCCCCGGCCGCGGTGCGCTCGTAGCGGAAGCCCTTGCTGACCTGCAGCACCTTGGGGAAGGCAGCGTTGGAGCCCGTGAACTGCTGCCCCAGCAGGGTGTAGATCTGCGCGCCCGTCATGTCCATGGAGACCAGGTAGTTGTTGAACGGCTGGACCTGGAAGGCCTCCTCGTAGGTCACCACGCCGTCGCCCTCGGCGCCGGACGCCTTGTAGGTGAGGTCGGTGCGGATGCCGCCGGGGTTCATGAAGGCGACGACCGGCTTGACGCCGTTGCTGACCACCGACGGGTCAGCGAGCTGGGCGTCGGCGATGAGGTCGCCGAGGGCCGACTCCCCCGCGGGGCTCTGCACGCGGGTGACGTCGGTCGTGATGCGGCCGAGGACCTTGCCGGCGATCGGCCTGACCAGCTCCTTGTACGTCGCGATCAGGGAGGTGACCGCGGCGTCCGGCGCGACCGTGCGGGTGACGATGCGGTTGTCGACCCGCACCGAGCTGCGCACGATGTCGCGGGACCTCGTGTCGTACTTCATGCGAGCGTCCGTCACGAGCCTGCCGAAGGACAGCGCCGAGGTCACGTAGCGCGACTGTCCGGCCGGGTCGGGCACGTCGCAGACATAGGACTGGTGCGTGTGCCCCGTCATGACCAGGTCGAACTTGGGCGAGAGGTTGCGCGCGATGGGCAGGATGTCGCTGTTGGGGTCCAGCTCGCCACCCTTGCCGCACACCACGTCGAAGGCCGGGTTGACGGGGTAGGTCTTGCCGTCGGGCGCCGTCCACTGCTCCTGCTTGAGCGAGCCGCCCTGGTGCACCATCGCCACGATCGCCTTGACGCCCTTGCGCTGCAGCTCGCGGGCAGCGGCATTCATCGTGGAGACCTCGTCGCGGAAGTCGAGCCCGGCCACGCCGGCCTGGGTCACGATGTTGGGGGTGTCCTTGAGCACGGCGCCGACGAAGCCGACCTTGACGCCGTCGACCTCCTTGATCGTGTAAGCCGGCAGGACCGTGCGGTTGGTGCCCTTGTAGAACACGTTGGCGGCGACCATCGGGTAGCTCGCGCCCTGGAACTCGCCTGCGGCGCAGGAGTTCTGGTTGTCCTTGCCGTCGCCGTCGTCGAGGCAGCCGCCCCCCACGAGGCGCAGCATCTCGCGGTAGCCCTCGTCGAACTCGTGGTTGCCGATGGTCCCCACGCCGACGCCCATGAGGTTGAGGGCCTCGATGGTCGGCTCGTCGTGGAACGCGGCGGACAGCAGCGGGGAGGCGCCGACCTGGTCGCCGATAGCGGCCGTGATCGTGCGGGTCTGCCCCTGGCGCAGGGTCGTGAGGTGGGTGGCGAGGTATGCCGCCCCGCCGGCGTCGACGGTGACGTCGACCGGCTTGCCGGTGGTGGGGTCGAGGCGGTGGTCCACGACGACCCGGCCGCTGGAGCCCGACGGGCCCTCGAGGTTGCCGTGGAGGTCGTTGAAGCCGAGGATCTGCAGGTCGACCAGCTTGTCCTTGCCGGGCTTCCTGCCCTTGGCGTCGGCGCCGCCCTGGTCGGCGGGCGCCGCGGCGGCGGTGGTGGCGGAGGCGGCCAGCACCAGCCCCGCGAGGACGGCGGCGGCACGCGTGGTGCGCACTCGAGACATGTCACTCCCAGTGGACGGCACGCCCTCGTCGTCGGGAGCGTGCGGGTGGTCCGGCCCCTGGGGGTGGGGCCGGCGAGATGAACGCTAGCCTCGGCCTCCGACAGACCGTCAAGACCACCTGCGCGTGACACGGGGGCGTCGCGGGGGTGAACAGGCCCGGGCCCTCGCGGGTGCTGCGCCACGACCGGTCACCGAGCGTCACCCGGGCGATCCGACCGGGCGGTCATCGTCGGACAAAAGCCCCCCGTTTCGGCAGGTGCCAGGACCCTGTCGGTGCGGACACCTACGGTCGTTGACGGACCAGGGAGCAGGGGCCGAACGGCGCCCTGCTCTACAGGCGCGAGACCAGCGCCACCACCAGACCAGCGAGACAGACGGAGGCGAGCATGTCGGGCACCCCCCTCAGCGACAGCTACCGACACCGCCCGCCATCGCTTCTCGCGGACGTGGCCGAGCTCAGCTGGATGCGCGAGCACCGCCGCACGGGCGCCTGGACCGATGCTGCGCTGGCGTCCGACCTGGCCGCCCACGGTCGTGTGGGCGCCGCGCTCTGCCACGTGATCGGGGAGCACCTCGAGCCGGAGGCCGAGTCCCCGCTGGGCGAGTTCGTGATCTACGACATCCTCGACCCGCGCGCCGTCCTCGACCAGCTCCCCACCCTGCGCCCCTGCGGCCACGCCGCCTGGATCGAGGCGCTGCGAGCCTTCTGCGCCACGGCGATCCGGGTCGGCTGGGGCGGGCGCGAGGCCGAGCTCCAGCCCCGCCCCATGCTCTACGTCGCCCGGTCGGCGTGCAGCGTCGGCGACTGGATCGACATGACGCGCCCCGAGCGGCAGGTCGAGCAGGCTCTCGGCTCGCTGCCCGGCGACCCGACGGACACGGACTGGCAGGTCCACGGCCGGATGGGCTTCCACCACGTCTATCCGATGGCGCAGCCCGAGCTGTGGACCATGAACGCCGTCGCCCAAGGGATCGACCGGCACGGCGAGGCGTACGCCGCCTATGCCGAGATGACCTTCCAGCAGGGCATGTCCGAGCACGACTTCGAGGCCCGCTACCGCGGGCACGTGAGCACGCTGGAGGAGTTCGTCTTCGACCAGGCCGAGTCCCGCGGGTGGCTCGCGGCCCTGGCGGCCCTCAACCGGGTCGACGGTCTCGCCGGGGCGCTCTCGCTGGACATGGCGGTGCTGACGCGCCAGGTCTTCTCCTCGGGCTACTCCTACGAGCCCGGGGCCGACGGCTACCACATCTTTGGACCGCCGGACCTGTCCTGACGCTCCTGCGGCGCCCCCGATCGGGGCCCTATCGAACGGGCGAATCGGGACGATCTCCGATGAACTGGCGGAGCCCGGTGACCTCGTGACTACCGATTGCTCATCGACGCCTCGCTGCAAGTGCGGATGCGGGCAGCCCGTCACGGGCAACAGGAAGTTCGTCGGGCAGGCGCACTACAACACCTGGCTGAGCGCCGAGCGGTACATCGGGCGGCATCTCGATCGACGACCTGGCTGATCTCGATGTTGGAGCCCGACTGCCACCGGATCAGCTGGCGAGCGTATGAGGGACGCCGTTGCGATCAAGGATGGCCGTGACGCGCTCGACGTGGCTTGAGTGCACTGCCAAGATCAGCAACCGCTCAGCGCGGGAGGTCGCCACATAAAGCACTCGCTTTGCTTCACCTTCGAGATCGTTCTCCCATAAGTCCAAGCAGGTGTGGCCATCATCGTTCGAGATCAACTCCTCGGGCAGCACGACGGCAGCTACGGGGTACTGGAGCCCCTTTGCGCCGTGAATCGTGGAGAACCGCAGCGCGTCGGGGTCGGGTGCGCTCCGCATGGCGTCGCGCCACTGCTGGGCCGTGGGACTGCGTAGTTGTTTTAGATCGACCTGGCGCGGCCAATCGATTTCTCTCAGTCGCACTCGCAGCGCCTCGGTGTAGGCGGCGGTCTCCATGCCCTCGGGGCTCAGACCTAGTGCGAGGCGGTGCGCCTGGTCTCGCAGCCATCGCGGCGTTGCGCCGAGCTGCTGAAGGCCGGAGGCACCCCCACCGTCGTCTGCGCAGCCGGCGATGTCGAGCAGGCCACGCTCGATTTCTGTCACGGCGGTAAGACGCTGTCGTGCTGTGGCGGCCAGGTTGCCGAGCACGAGAGAGTTGGCGGCAATGCGTAGCACTCGATGACTTCCACCACCGGCTTGGGTTGTTCGAGCTCCCGCAGCTTTCATGGCGTCGGCGGACTTGTGTGCGAGCACCATGACGTCGTCGCCTGTCGTGAAGCCGAGTGCTGTGGCTGCCGCGGTCACAGCTGCTTGCACCTCTCTTGGTCTTCCGAAGGGCAGGACACTCACGGGAGTGTTGAGCTCCCCGTGCTCACCGACCGGCTCGTCCATCGCGTTCCCGCTGCGCAACGAGGCCACGACGCTGCATATGGCAGGGGTGCTGCGGTAATTGCCGTCAAGTCGCCGCCCAGGCGGGAGTTGGCTCGCGAACGCCCGCACCTGGTCTGGCTGCGATCGGCGGAACTCGTAAATAGCTTGGTCCAGGTCACCCACCATCACGATAGCGACGCCGGCGTCCTTGAGGACTGTCAAGATCGCAAGCTCTTCAGGGCCGCAGTCCTGAGCCTCATCGACAATGATCTCCGCGAATCGGGCCGCCAGCACCGGGACGATGAGGTCCTTCCACTCAGGAAGGCCCAGGTAATTAGTCGCATAGTTGCGCGCTACCTCGGCACTCATCAGGCCGCATCGAGGCTGGATGACGTCACCCTTAGCCAGGCGATGCAGCTGAGTACGTGCCCTTTGCTCCAAGAGAGCTCGGGCGTCAGCGGGCAGGCCGAGAGCCTGGCTGCGCTGCGGAAACGGGATGCGCTCCGGGACGAAGGTTGCGGAGGCGAAGTTGGGGTCAAAAGAGAAGTAGTCGAGCGAGTAACCCGCGCTTCGCTCGCCATCGAGGCGGATGACCGCTGCAGCCACCGAGGCCCACGAGTCGATGAATCGGACGGGAATCTGGTGCTTGGTCGTGAAGATGGGAGCCACGATCTGGCGGTTGATGAAGCTGTCGAACGTGCCAATGAAGTGCGGTGATTGGATCGTGGCACCGCCTTGAACGCTCCGGGCCTTAGCCTCGTCGACGGCGGCGTTGGTGAAGGAAAGCAGAGCGATGCCCTTGCGGGGCTCCTGCTGAACGCGCCGTAGGAACCGGCCGACGATCGCTCGGGTCTTCCCTGCCCCCGGACACGCCTCAACGAAGAGACTGCCGGGTGTCTCGACAAGCGTGCGCTGGGCATCGCTGTACGGGAAGTCGTCGGTCACGATGCGGCCGGATTGTTGGAGTTCAGCGCATCTTTGAGTGCCTGCGCAAGGTACGGCGGACAGGTGAACACCCGATCATCGTCAATGGCCCCTGCCACCGCATGAGCGAACTCGCCCTTGCTGAGGAAGTCGTCGTCCTTGAGCTTGATGTAGAGAGCCTCGCGCCGGTCGGCGGCCGCCATGATGTCGTTCCAGTGGTGCGGCGACCGCGGGTGTTGCGCAAGGTATGCCGCCTTGAGGACCTCGTGGTTCGTCGATCCGTCGACCAGCAGATCCGCTTCGAGAGTGAAGTCAGACGAGTGGACGATGAGCCGGCCGTCGGCGTTGTTGTTTGGAGCCGCTGCTCTCAGCTGATCCGGTCGGTTGATTGGCTCCCAGACATCTTCGGTGCCATCTGCGGCGGGACGAGTGTTGGTCGCCTCTGGGGTTCGGCGAACAGGGTCACCATCCGTCACGACCACAAGGCGATCCAGGACGGCATGACCGCCGACCGGGGTGAGCAGGAGCTTGACGTACGGAGCAAAGTCGACGCTGCCGACGTAAATGATGGTGACGCCCCGGAAGTCCCTCCGCTGCCGCACCTCGACGTCAGTCGTTCCAGCAAAGACGACTTTGCGGGCCAGCACCGGGAGCAGGACGGCCTCGGCGACGCCTTCGACAAGGAGCACCTTTGTGGCGAAGAGTAGTGCGGCACGGGTGACATCGAGGTACTGGTCGATCTTGCGGATCTCGCCAGCCTGGAGTCCAAGGCGCGCGATGGGGATGGCGTGCGTGCTGCGGGTTGCCGGCGAGTCGTCATCATCGGACGGCTGCGTCACGGTGCGGAGCACCACAACGTCCTCAACACTGACGCCGCTTGAAAGGTTCGACGAGTGAGTGGTCGCGACGACCTGGATGCGTCCTGCGGGACCGGTCGTATCGTCGCGTAGCGACTCCTCGGCCTGCTGCTTGAGGTACTCCAGAAGCACGACCTGCAGCTGCGGATGCAGATGCGCCTCCGGCTCTTCGACGAGGAACAGAGTCAGCTCCGCGTCGCAGGCCTTGCGCAGTTCCAGGATGACGCTGGCGATGAACAGCAGGTTGGCGTAGCCGAGGCCGGACTCTTTGAGGTTGGCGAGATCGACGTCGTGCTCCGCCATCTTGACGCGCAGCGAGCGGACGAGGCCACGCAAGCGGTGGTCCTCGAAGTTGATACCCACCTTCTGCCCGCGAACGGGCATCGTGAGCTCGTCGAGGTGCCCTTGAATCTCGGAGGTGGTCTTGGTCAGAACCGGGTCCGAGCTGAGGTCTCGCATGGCCTGGTTGGCGGCCTCGACGAAGGCCTCAGTCTCGGCGGGACTCGTCAACAGTTCGATGATACGCGCCAGCCGACCGTTATCGGCCGAGTCAAGCTCCCGGCGGGCATCACGAAGCGGCTCCAGGTAGACGTGCGTGATCTGCTCGCGCTTCTCGGGCTCCGCCTCCGGGGAGTTGGCTGGCCCCGCCATGACGACTGGCCGGGGACGTGCCGGTGCGGGCTCTGCGGTGAACTGGACGCGGTAGTGGGCACGACCGGTCTTTAGGTCAAGCGCCGATACGAACTGTCCCTTCTGGATCGGAGTTAGCCCGTCCAGGGTCAGGTCGAACTGGATAGATTCCTCAGCGGCGCCCTTTGAGAAGTCATCACTCTCGAAGTACCGCGTCCGCCGGCCGCCGATCGGGTTGGTGGCGAGCCGCAGTGCATCCACGACATTTGACTTACCGGAGTTGTTCTCGCCGACAAGCAGTGTCAGGGCTGGGCGCAAGTCGATGGTGGTGTTGCGGCAGGATCTGAAGTTGGTGAGCTTGACCTCACGCAGATACATGCCTGCGCGAGATGGTGAACCGGTATCACTGTCGGGCACGTTCGCGTCCTTGCTACTTGCGTTCCAGTATAAATCCGCGCGGTCTTGCTGCCCAGCCTACGATAGCCGTTCCGTCTCGCTGAGGAGCCTTTCGATGCCATACGAGCCAGTGCGCAAGAGGCCATCTACAAGATCGAGGGTCTCGTTGCGTTCCGCATCAGAGGCCGCCTGCTGGTACGCACGCATCACGAGACCCCCAACGTAATGCGCATCCCCGGCCGCCGCAGTGCGAATGTCACGCGACTCTGTGCCAAGCTCAGACAGGAATCGCTGGGCAGCCAACACGATCAAGTCGTGCACCCGATCAGGGGCGTGCTCTAGCGTAATGAATAGCTGTGGCAGCGCCGGGCGGAATGCTGGCGACTCGATCAGGGCTTTCAGCGGTTCCGTGAATGGCTGGAGCGCCCGATCACGGAGATGCATCGCAACGGTGGCTGCTGACTCCCTCACCTTCTCGTCCGGATCAGCGAAGAGCTTCACGAGCACGTCGCGTCCGGCTGAACTCGACTCGCCGCGCAACCGAATCGCGGCAACATCCGCGACACCTCGGCGCACGTCGGGGTCGGTGCTCTCAGCCGCTCCGCGAAGCAGGTCCTCGCGGGTGTGCTCCAAGCCGAGGTAGGCGGCAACTTGGCCGCCGGTGTAACGCACGGAGGCGTACGGTGAGGAAGCCATACGAGCTTGAAGGTGCTCGATCAGTTCGATCTGGTGATGGCTTTGGTAAAGCATCAGATCGCGGGCATGCCGCGACACGAGCAGACGATCGTCGGCCGTGAAGAAGGTGTCTGCGACCGCGAGCACATCAGCGGACGCGTAGCGAAGGCAAGCCGCGAGCAGATGCGCAGAGCAGGACTTGACTACCGCAGTCGGCTCGGCGGCGAACTGTGGTAGCTGAGGCGTGATGTGCGCTGTGCGGCTGCCGTCGGTGTCGTAGACGACGTAGTCACCCAGGAACTCGGCGATCGAGCCGCGCACACAGTTGATGCCGTGACTAAGCAGATCGTCGTGCGGGGCGTCCGGCTCGTCCTTGTCGGGGAGGTTGTCCGCTGCCGGGCTCGACGAGGTGAGCGCGCGGTCGATCAGGATGGCGATGATGTCATCGGGCAGGTCCTCCTTCACCCGATGACGCAACGGCCATGACAACCAGCGGTCTACTTCCACCAGATCGAACGTAGCTAGATGCCTGATGACCTGATAAGTCAACTCCGCGTCGACCTCAGTCTCGTTCTCTCCAAGACCGCGAAGGATCGCTGAGGCATAGGCTGCGTGATGATCCTTTGTGAGACGAAGGGCTAAGTTTCCGAAGCGGGTCGGGTCTCGCTTCACCTCTTCATTGAGCTGAGCTGCCAGTTCATGAGCTCCGCCCTTGAAGGTCCAGCGGTCCTCTCGCTCTCCGGTGTAACGCGCCATCGCGCCCAGCCAGTGGGCGTCTGTCATGTGTGGCGTTGCACTCGACGGGATGGGCGAGGGAATCCAGCCGCCCGTGATGACGCCCGACCTGACGAGGTCGACGCCGTCGCGTCGCTGGAGCTCTTCAAGCCTGAGCACGGCCGGCCTGGCCAGCCGCTCGCGGGGGAGGCCGTCGAGCAGCACATGCACCGTGTGGCCGGGACGCTTCTTCTCCCAATCGGGCCTCAAGTTGAGGACAGCCGTCTCCAGCCGATCGAACTCGCTAGCGGACAGTTGTGGGGCAATGGCGGCGATGAGGTCTCGAACTGTCCAGGCGTCCATTGGCGCGACAAGACCGTTGGCCCGGCCAAGTAGACAGCTGAGGGCGTAGGCCACGAGTGCTGAGGTCTTGCTAGCGGCGAGCCCCTGGTATAGGAGCCATTGAGCAGTGAAAGTGTCGATGTCCGCCAGCTGGACAAGTACCTCGGGTACAGAGTCGGACGAGGCGACGACCGCCTGCAACGACTCCCGCGCCGCCGCAAGCATTGCACCCTGAGCGTCGTGGTGGTGGCCCTCGTTCTCAAGGCGCCGCAGGAGCCAGTACCGCGACGCGCTTGGGCTGTCTGCGCCAAGCTCTGCTTCACGTTGCAACACCCGGACGACGAACGGCAGCAGCTGCTCCACGAAAGCGTGGGGTGCTTTCGCCGCGGCTGTGGTTATCAGTTCGAGGGCTGCATGGTCTTGTAGATCCAGAGACGAGACGGGCTGAGTCGGGTCGGCAGGAACGGCATCTGGACGATCAACCCAGTAGGCCTCGATCAGGTCGATGGCCCAGGCGGGGTTGTCCTCGCGCAGCTGGTAGATCGAGACGAACAACTGATGCTCGTGACCGTCGTACTCGCCCCGGCGCACGCTCTGCAGCATGAGATCGAACAGTGGGCGGCTACTCTCGGCCGCTGCTGGAGCCATGACCGCCCGGAGCCACGACGGATAGTTCGGGTTGACCCCCGCGTGCCGTGAAAGGAGGGCAGCGACCTCCCCAGAATGCGCGTCAGTGCCGCTCTGCAGCAGACGTACGGCACGAGTCTGTTCCTCTTCGTTCCCCGACTGCAGCCATCCCGCGACATCGCCAGCCTCGTTGGCCCGAGCGAACCAGCCTGCGGTGTATACCGTCCACCAGAGGTGATCTGCGAGTTCGGGCAGATCGGTGGCGAGCCGCTTCACCGCCTCCCACTCGGCCGCCGTCGGGTCCTCGAGCATGCGAAGGACAGCGAGAGCCACCTGCTTGAGGTGAAATCTCACCCCCGGGTCGCGAAGCATCGCTACAACTTCCGTCAGAAAGCGCTCGGGATCCTCAAGACGTAGATGAACGAGGATCTGGCGAACCTGGCTTCGGCGGAATAGCTCTTGCACGTTCGAGGTCAGGAACGCAACGAGCGTCTGCCCACCCTGGCACCACTGCCGCGCAAAGGCATAGTCGAAGAATGATTCGTGGAAGAAGCTGACCTTTCGGCCATCCTTGACAAGCACGCCTTCGGAAACCAGGACATCGCCGTCGGCAGCTAGGTCATCCTCATCGAGGATCGATGACGGAACGGTGAGCCGCTGTTGCTGGCTCATGGCCAAGGCCACCCGTCGAACTACTGTGGCGAACCTGACCGTCCCACCCTTGCGTGCGTCGCAAGCGCGGCTCTTGTATGCCCAGAACGTCTCCTGGAGGTCCTGCAGAGTCGAGAACGATAGCTGGGACGCATCCATCTGCGATAGGAGCTTGAGGGCGAAGGGAGAGCCCAGGAGCTTGACCTGCTGCGTAGAAAGAGCGGCCGGGTCGATCCCCATTGCCTCGACCGCACCCCTGACTTGCGTGTCAGTCAAGAGCGGGACGTCGAGGCGTGCGGCCTTGTGATATTTCAGCAGGGACAGAATGTGGGAGTCATTTTCTAGATCAAACTTGCGACACGCAATGAGAACCCGCATGTTAGGGAAAGCGGACGCCTCCTTGAGCATGCTCTCCACAGCCGCGAACACCGCGGGCATCCGTCCGGACGCGTGGCTCACAGCGTCCAGCTGATCGATCACAAGTAGCGTCGGTTCGCGCTCCGACAATGCGCCCAACGCCGAGACGGGAGACGCTCCCAAGCCGTACCGATGTCCGAGTTCAAAGCTCGTCGAGAACTCAGACTCGCGGTCGAGGCGGAAGGCCAGGCAGGTCCACCCGGCCTCCTTGAGGGCGTCTGCGGCGTCATGCAACACGGCACTCTTGCCTGAACCGCCGTCGCCGGTCACAAAGTGAACACCACCTCGCTCGCGGAGACGTTCGACTAACTCGGCAGTCTCCGGGCGGGGTATATGCGGTGTGATGAGCTCTCGGGCGACGCTACCTTGCCAGGTATTGAATATCTCCGGCAAGGAGGCCCGAATCTCCTCCCGCAAGCGCGCAAGATCCGACAAGCGCAACTTGTATTCGGGGAGGAGTCCAATGATTGCTTCTCGATCGAGAGGTAGCGAGAGGCTCTTCTCGATGAGCATCCGGAGCGTTGGGGGTACTGCGGCTGGCGCATCGCTGTCAAAGAGCAGCCCGGCAATCGTGGTGTTCTTCCTGTCGAGCGTGTCCTCGTCGATGCTATGGAAGTAGCATCTCTTGAGCGTTTTCCAGGTGACCTCGAGCGTCCCGATCTTCTCCTGAATGTAGGTGAGCGTCTTCCATGGGTCCGTGTCCGGCGCGATCCGCTTCAAGAAGACCTCTGCCGTCGCGGAGCCACGCGCGACGTCTGCTAGCTCCCGCAGCCTGGGAGCATGAGTCATTGAGGCGAAGTGGAATTGGCGTCCTGCCAACACGTGGTCACGGGCCGCCGTCAACAGGCCTTCCGCATGAAGGTCCGCGGGCTTCCATTCTGCGTTGCGCGAACGCTGACGTTTCACCTGATGCACTTCAACGTGGTCGCCCCGGAGGAGCGTGAACTCCGACTTGTGTCCGGCATCGTCCAGGTCCTCAACCGTGATCGATTGGGCTTGCCCGCCGAGCACGTCGAGCACGAACGAGACGGTCCATGCCGCCTCGTAGGAGTTGCCAAGCTTGTCGAGTACCCCACCAGACAAGAGAGCCGCTCCGGACTCCGGAGCGCCCCCGGTCTTCGCTGATGGCGTTGGTGTGGTTGGTCGCTTGGGCATCTTTCCTACAATTCAAACAGTTTCTGCGTGTGAATCAAGCCCCGGGCCTGTCCTGCGGTCACCTGGATCACGCTACATCGCTGCGCCGACACACCGCTGACGCTGCAACCAAGGGTCAACGGTCACTCGAACTGTCGGTGAGCCGTGCGAGTCTGGGACGGTGAGCTTGAAGGATCTACGCAGCGCTCCGGCGCCCTGCTTGGGGCCAGGTCGGTCCAGCAACGCCCGGCGCGGACGAGTGTGACGGCGTGCGCGCCACCAAGCAGGAGAAGGATGCCGTTCGGGCCTACGTCGAGGACCAGGCGCACGAGGACGTCGTCCACTTGGAGAAGGCGGCGTCGGAGCTGGTTGGTCCGGTGCGACACGACATCTGGGATGTGCACTGCGCCAAGACTCGCTGGTGGGTAGTCACGAACCCGACGAACCTCTACGACCAGGGCGACTTCAAGAGCCGGGACGTCGTGCTGACGTTCCACGTCGGTCTGACGCTGCGGGTGCAGTACGCCCAGGAGCGTGAGGTCCCGGTGGCACCGGGCGTGGCCGTGCTGCTGCCAGGCTCGTGGCGGCGCTGGGAGCAGGCCTTCGAGGCGTATGACAGCGGCGACGAGGCGGAGAACCTCCAGTCCGTCGGCTGCGGCTGCGGGAGTGTCTGGTGTCGTTCGTCGGTGAGGTCCGGTCGGACGACCTCGTGCCGGAGGGCAAGGCCCCGCCAAAGGGTTCGGACTTCAAGGGTTGGACAGACCTGCTCGCCAACGCACTGGCGGCGGGCGAACCCTCGGCGCGGCTGCGCTCGTACCTCAAGAAGCTGTCGGTCGAGACGTGGGAGTACGTCAACTGGCTGACGCACGCCAAGAACGCAATGCGGATGGAGCAGAGGTCGGGCTCAAGCAGGTGGAGTTCCTGCTTGAGCTGTTCACGGCGGCGATGCTCCGCCTGGCCCACTCGCCCACCCGCTGCGAGGGCTGCCAGTCGTACGCCGTCGGCGGGGGCGTCTGCCGGCACTGCGGCTGGGAGGACCCGGACTACGTCCCGCCGCCGGTGCGGGAGCTGTCAGAGGAAGCGATGGCGGCCCGACTGGTGGAGCCGTGCACTCCGACCTCCGACATCTCGACGTTCCTGAGTCCCGAGGTCCTGCTGCGCGGTGGAGTGGAGTGATCAAGGCTGGCCGTCGGATGGACCGGCTACGTTCACGACTTGAGAGGCTGCTGACGCGGTGGCGCGAGCAGCGGCCGGGCGGAACACGAGGAGAGCCTGATGACGGAAGCGTGGCTGCAGCTGGGCAACGAGAACTCGGCAGCCCGGCTGGCGTTCAAACGTCTGGGAGGAAGCGCAGGCGTCGGCCTCGCCCAGCTTCAAGTCACCGTGGAAGTGGCAAGCCGCAAGGCAGTCGCAGACAACCGACCCCTCTGGCTCGGTGGCAGCGCCTACGCGCAGGGCATCGGCCGAGGCAGCGGGTACGTCGGCGAGATGCGCACCCAGATCCAGCCGCTGACGCTGCCCGAGCGCGGTGGGACGAGGGGAGGAATAGTCAAGACCTGTGGATTGATGTGTCAGGCGGCGTGAGCGTGACCTCCTGATTCGTCGGGTCGTTCGACGAGCTTGCCGTTGCTGAACTCCGCGCCGGCACGGACGAGCGCAACGAGGTGGGGTGCGTTGACGGCGCGCCAGCGGGCCTGGGCGGACTCGATGAGCTTGAACGCCATGGCGATGCCGGCGGCGCGGGAGCCGGGGCCCTTGGTGACCCGCTGCCGGAGCCGGACGGTGGCGAAGGTCGACTCGATCGGGTTCGTCGTTCGTAGGTGGATCCAGTGCTCGGCGGGGAAGTCGAAGAAGGCGAGTAGGACGTCGAGGTCGTCGACGACCTTCGCGACGGCCTTGGGCCACTTCGCGCCGTAGTTGGCCGCGAACGCCTTGGCTGCGGCCCGCGCGTGGTCCTTGTCCTCGGCGTTGTAGATCTCCGCCAGGGCGGCCTTCGCCCCGGGGTGCGCCGACTTCGGCAGGGCGGCGAGAACGTTGCCGAGCTTGTGCCACCAGCAGCGCTGCTCCTTGGTGTCGGGGAACACCTCGCGCAGCGCCTTCCAGAACCCCAATGCACCGTCCCCGACGGCCAGCACCGGTGCGCGCATCCCGCGGCGCTTGCAGTCGCGGAGTAGGTCGGCCCACGACTCCGAGGACTCGCGGAATCCATCGGACAGGGCGACGAGCTCCTTGGCGCCGTCGAGGCGGACGCCGATCATCACCAGCAGACACACCTTGTCCTGCTCGAGGCGGACCTTGAGGTGGATGCCGTCGACCCACAGGTAGACGTAGTCGCTCTCGGCGAGCGACCGGTTGCCGAACGCCTTGGCGTCGTCTTGCCACTGGACGGTGAGGCGGGTGATGGTGGCCGCAGACAGGCCTGCGGCGGAGCCGAGGAACTGCTCCAGCGCGGGCACGAAGTCGCCGGAGGACAGGCCGTGCAAGTAGAGCAGCGGGAGCACCTCGGCCACGCCTGGGGACTTCCTCGCCCATGCGGGCAGGATCGCCGAGGAGAACCGCTTCCGCTCCCCGGTGGCCTCGTCGATGCGCTTGTCGTTGACCCGCGGCGCACGCACCGGCACCGCCCCAGCCGCGGTCGCGACCTCCCGCGGGTCGTGGAAGCCGTTGCGGACCACCAGCCGGTGCCCGTCCTCATCGACCTCGTGCTGGTGTGCCTCGACGTAGGCGGCAACCTCGGCCAGAAGCGCCGCCGCGAGCATCTGCCGCGCACCGTCGCGGGCGAGCTCGTCGAGCAACGACCCACCGACGGCCGCCGGGACGTGCTCCTGGGACCCGTTCTCCTCGTGGACTATCTTGAACATGGACGTACCTTCCCGAGCCGGCGCGTCAACGCCGACCACGATCCGAACTTGAGCATGGGCTTCGATCTTGCTCGGGAGGTACGTCTCCTCTACGTCACCTCGCCGAGAGCCATCCACAGGTTCTGATCATTGCTCGGACGAGGGAGGTCACGCTGACTGTCGATCTGAGCTACACCCAGCTTCAGGCGATCGAGAACCATCGCACTGGTGGCGTGAACCTGGCGTTCGACTTCGCCGGCCACTGGATGGTTGACGGTGTGCCGGAAGCGTTCTGGAGCGCCCGAATAGAACACGAGGCGAAGCGGAGCGAGTGGATCGCAATCCTGGAGCACATGCAGTACCGGCGGATCATGCTTGTCGAACTGGACGCCGTCGATGCCAACTCTTCATCGACATACGCCGAGGCTATGCAGTACTTCGCTGACGCGCAGAGGCACTACTTGGAGCACGAGTGGCGGCTGACCGTTGAGTCACTCCGGCAGACGCTCGCCGCACTGGTGGGCAAGCAGTCCCGAGTCGGCCAAGACGACCGACCGACCGCAGTTCCAGCTCATGATGCAGCGCATCCGCACGATGCGGGACGTCGACTACGTCATCCTCGACAAGATCGACCGGCTGGCCCGCAACGGCCGCGACGACGCGAACACGATGTTCGAGCTGCAAGCCTGCGGCGCACAGCTCGTGTCGGTGAAGGAGAACGTCGACGAGAGCCCGGCCGGGCAGCTCCTGCACGCCATCATGGCGGGCATCGCGGAGTTCTACAGCCGCAACCTCGGCACCGAAGCGCTCAAGGGCATGACCCAGAAGGCCAAGACCGGCGGCACGCCCGGCAAGGCTCCCATTGGGTACCTCAACACCCGGCAACGCATCGAGGGCCGCGAGATCCGCGTGGTGGTGGTCGATCCGGACAAGGCCCCGCACATCCAGTGGGCCTACGAGGCTTACGCCACCGGGGAGTGGACGATCCGCATGATTGCCGAGGAGTTGGCGGAGCGAGGCATCCAGTCGTCGCGGGGCGCGAAGCGCGGCAAGCCGTTGGCCCTGTCGTACGTCTGCAGGCTGCTGCAGAACCGCTACTACCTCGGTTACGTGACGTTCAACGGGGTCGAGTACCCCGGGCGACACCAGCCGCTCATCACGGTGGATACCTACGAGCGGGTGCAGGAGGTGCTCAAGGCGCACGACAGCTCAGGTGAGAAGCAGCGGGTCCACCAGCACTACCTCAAGGGCTCGCTGTTCTGCGGGCAGTGCGGCCGCCGGCTCTCGTTCACCCTGGCCAAGGGGAAGTACCCCTACTTCATGTGCCTTGGCCGACACCAGGGCGGGCGCTGCCCGCAGCCCTACCTCGACGTCGATGCCACCGATGCCGCCGTCGAGCGGTACTGGCGGACGGTGCGGCTGGAACCCGAGATCGCGGAGATCGTGAAGCAGGGGCTAAGGTCGAACTCGACCGGCAGAACGAGCGGGCCATGCCCGAGATCCGACGAGCCCGGGACCGGGTCGACCAGCTCACCGAAGAGCGCCGCCGCCTCACCCGCGGCGTCGTCACCGGCTCGATCCCGGACGACCTGGCCCGGGAGGAGCAGGCGCGTATCGCCAAGGACCTACGACAGGCCGAGCGGATCCTGGAGACCTCGGTCGTCGTGTACGAGCACATCGAGCAGAACCTCGTGCGCACCCTCGGCCTGCTGGAGCACATCGGGGAGGCCTACCAGCTGGCCGGACCACTCGTACGCCGCCGAGCCAATCAGTTCATGTTCGCCAAGATCTACGTCGACGGCACCGAAGACGGCCCGAGCGTCAGCGGCGCTGACCTGCTCGAACCGGCCGCCACTCTGTTCGACCAGGACTTCCAGGCCCGCATGACCCTGAACACGACGAACCCCGACCATGATCTTTTAGGTCGGGGTTCGATTATGAGAACTTTGGTGCCCCCAGCAGGACTCGAACCTGCAACCGTCGGATTAGAAGGCCGATGCTCTATCCGTTGAGCTATGGGGGCCGGCCCGCCAGTCTAGTGGCCGGTCGCGCCGCTGCCTGCACCTCGTGACCTGCGGTGGGACGATGTCGCCATGATCACCGGGGACGTCGAGGTCCACCTGGCCCACGTGGTCGACACACCCGCGCTGCGCGGGCTGCTCGACGACGACGAGCTGCGTCGGCTGGACGGCCTGCACCGGCCCGCCGACCGGGCCCGGCTGGTCGCCTCGCACGCCCTCCTGCGCCTCGCGCTGGCCTCTCGCTGCGGCCTCGACGCGCTCGACGTCGTGCTCGAACGTCGTTGCCCCACCTGCGGGTCCGCCGAGCACGGCAAGGTGGCGGCGCCGGACCTGGACCAGCACGTCAGCCTCGGTCACGCCGGCGACCTCGTCGTGGTGGCGCTGTCCCCCACCGCGCCTGTGGGCGTCGACATCGAGGTCGAGTCCGCTTGCGGCTTCGAGGGATTCGCCGCCGTGTCGCTGCACCCGGTCGAGGTCGAGGAGCTCGCCGAGGTGCCCGAGCGCGACGCCGACTGGGCGCTGGCGACCTGGTGGGTGCGCAAGGAGGCCGCCCTCAAGGCCACCGGCCACGGCATGACCATCGACCCCACGACCGTCCGCGTGACGCCTCCCACCGAGGACCCGGCCCTGCTCGCCTGGCCCGAGTCCCCCTCGCCCGCGGTGCATCTCGCGGACCTGCGGGTGGCAGGCTCGTATGCCGCGGCCGTGGCCCTGCACGACGTCGACGACCGGGTCGCTGCGATCGACGTCACCCAGCTCGACGGCGACGAGCTCCTGCGCGTCGACTAGCTCCTCGGCCCCCGGACGCGCCGCGCGTGCACACCTGGCCAGGGCAGAGCGGGCTCAGCGGCGGGGCAGCTCGGGCAGGGTCGGCTGCTCGAGCCAGGCCTTGAGCAGCGATCGGGCGGTCGCTCCGCCATACCGCTCGGCGTGGGCCACGAACATGTCGGTGGTGACCACGGAGTGCAGGTGCTCGGCCACCCAGGACTGGATCAGCTCACGAAAGACCTTGTCCCCCACCGTGAGCCGCAGCGCGTGCAGAGTGAGGGCGCCGCGCTTGTAGACGCGGTCGTCGAACATGTCGGGCGCACCGGGGTCGGCGAGGACCAGGTCCTGCGGGCGGCGCTTGACCGAGGCGTGCCAGCGACGGGCCTGGGCGTCGGTGGACTGACCGCCCCCGTGCGGCGCCCACAGCCACTCGGCATAGCAGGCGAAGCCCTCGTTGAGCCAGATGTGCTGCCAGGTCGCGACACCCACGGCGTTGCCGAACCACTGGTGCGCGAGCTCATGCGCGACGAGCCGCTCGTCGGACCGACGCCCGGTGCAGTGGTTGGCGCCGAACGTCGAGAAGCCCTGCGACTCCAGCGGGATCTCGAGCGGGTCGTCCGTCACGACGACGTCGTAGGCCGGGAAGGGGTAGGGCCCGAACAGCTCGGTGAAGACCGCCATCATCTGCGGCTGCCGGCCGAAGTCGTGCAGGGCCTGGGCCTGCAGCCGGCGCGGCACGTACACCGTCTGCGGGATGTCGGGGGCGTCGGCGATGCGCACCGCGGTGTAGGCACCGATCTGCACGCTGGCGAGGTAGGGCGCCATGGGCTCGCGCTGCTCGTAGGACCAGGTGGTCCGCGAGCCCCGCACGACCCGCTGCACCAGCACCCCGTTGGTGACGACGGTGTATGGCGAGTCGCACGTCACCGTCGTCGCGTAGGTCGAGGTGATGCCGGGGTGGTCGTTGCAGGGGAACCAGGTCGGCGCCCCGTCTGGCTGCCCGGCGACGAGCACGCCCTCGGTGAGCTCCTCCCAGCCGACCTCGCCCCAGGGGCCGCGGCTGGGGCGGGGGTTGCCCGACCACTGCACCTCGACCACGGGGGCCGCGCCGACGGCGACCTGCGCGGGGAGCGTGACGGTCAGCCGACCGCCGCGGTGGGCGTAGCGGACGCGCTTGCCGTCGACCAGCACCTTGGCCACGGCGAGCGGGGCGGCGAGGTCCAGGGCCAGCCGGTCGATGCGGCGGGTGGGCCGCACGTGGATGCGCGCCCGACCGGCCAGGCGGTTGCTCGCCACCCGGTAGTCCAGCTCCAGGTCGTAGTGGGCGACGGTGTAGCTCGTGTCGCCGTGCGCCGGGACGTAGGGGTCGGGCTCGATCCCGACGGCGGTGCGGGGTCTCGGCAGTGCCGGGGGCCTCATGCCGACCCCGTCCAGGGCGCGACCGGGTTGCCGATCCAGCGGGTGCCGGCGGGCACCTGCTCCCCGCGCAGCACGAGGGACGCGGGCCCGACGGTCGTGGCCTCCCCGAGCCCGGCCGCCGGCAGGATCACGCCGTGCGGGCCCATCGTGGCGCCGGCCTCGAGGGTGACGGTGTCCATCTGCATGATCCGATCATGGAAGAGGTGGGTCTGCAGGACACATCCGCGGTTGACGCTCACCCCGTCTCGCAGAGTGACCAGGTCGGCCTCGGGCAGCCAGTAGCTCTCGCACCAGACGCCGTGCCCGATCCGGGCCCCCAGGGCGCGCAGCCAGACGTTGAGGACCGGTGTGCCGGTGGCCGCCCACGCG
The DNA here is from genome assembly GCF_043162025.1 of Arsenicicoccus cauae. Taxonomy (NCBI): domain Bacteria; kingdom Bacillati; phylum Actinomycetota; class Actinomycetes; order Micrococcales; family Intrasporangiaceae; genus Arsenicicoccus; species Arsenicicoccus cauae. Next base: position 3,196,728 of record NZ_CP171001.1, read on the forward strand.
AGCCACGGCGCCGCCACCATCTCGACGAACGTGTCGACGACCTCGTTGCGCCACACGAAGGTGCTCCACAGGGGGTGCTCCACGACGCGGAGCCGGCCGACCAGCAGCCATTTGACCGCCACGGTGATCGCACCGGCCAGCACCCCGGTGAGCAGCAGGACGACACCCGCGAGCAGGGCCGCCACCCACCACCCGGCCTGCGCCCACAGCAGCTCCAGGGCGGCGACCACGAGCACCGCGAGGGCCACGGTGCACATGACGGGGACCACGCGGCACAGCTCCACCAGGGCGCGGGCGACCTTGAGGCGCCGCGTGGGGTGGTAGGTCCGCGACAGGTCGTGGTCGGTGGCCTGCCGCTGCAGGCGCACCGGCGGGCTCCCCAGCCACGACGAGCCCGACTTGGACTTGGCGGGAGCGGCGGAGAGGACGGCGACCAGGCCGTTCTTGGGGACGCTGCGCCCCGGCGCGGCCATGCCCGAGTTGCCGAGGAAGGCCCGCTTGCCGACCTTGGCCCGCTCGATGTGCACCCAGCCGCCGCCGAGCTCGTAGGACGCGATCATCGTGTCGTCGGCCAGGAAGGCGCCCTCCCCCACCCGGGTCATCGCGGGCAGCAGCAGGACGGTGGAGGCCTCGACGTTCTTGCCGACGCGGGCACCCAGCAGCCGCAGCCACACCGGGGTGAACAGGCTGGCGTAGATGGGGAACAGCTGGGTGCGCGCGCTGTCGAGGAGGCGCTCGGTGGCCCACACCTGCCAGCCGATGCGGGACCGGACGGGGTGGTAGCCCGGCCGCAGACCGAGCCCGAGCAGCCGCACGCAGACCAGCGTCAGCAGCATGAGGGCGAGCATCGCGACCACGGTGGCCGGTGGCGTCCACACGAGGGCCCGCACCAGGGCCTCGGACAGCGTCGGCGCGTCGTGGACGGCCCAGAGCACCAGCGCGGCGGCCGGGACGACGGCGAGGGTGGGGACGAGTCCGAGCAGGACCGAGCTCACGGCATACGCCGTCAGCCAGGCACGCGACTGGGCCGGGCGCTCGGTGGGCCAGGTCGGGCGCGCCCGGCCGACCTTGGTGGCGGGCGAGCCCGCCCACAGCTCGCCGTCGGGCACGACCCCGGTGACATAGGACCCGGGCAGCACCTCCGCGTCGCGGCCCACGACTGCGCCGGGCCCGAGGGTGGAACGGCCTCCGACGACCGCGCCAGGGCGCACCGTGACGTGCCCGACGTGCAGGACGTCACCGTCGAGCCAGTGCCCGGCGAGATCGACCTCGGGCTCGATCGAGGCACCGCGACCGAGCGACAGGAGGCCGGTGATGGGAGGCAGGGTGTGCAGGTCGGCGTCGCGGCCGATCTTGGCGCCGAGGGCGCGGGCGTAGTAGACGATCCACGGCGCGCCGGCCATGGTCACCGCCCCGACGGCCTCGGCCAGCCGCTCGGCGGCCCACAGGCGCAGGTGCACCGAGCCGCCGCGGGGGTAGCTGCCGGGGCGGACTCCGCGCAGGAGCAGGCGGGCCCCGACGACCGTGATGCCCATCCGCCCGACGGGCGTCAGCAGCAGGAACCAGCCGAGCAGGATCGCCCACCACGGGGCGGCGGGCGCCCAGGGGATGTCCCAGACCAGGGCGGCGACGGAGTTGGCGGCGGCGACCCCCACCAGCCACTGCAGCCCCGTGACCGTCGACAGGGGTATGCCGAGAAGCAGCTGCACGAGCTGGGCCCGCCGGGGCACGGGGGTCACGGTGCGCGGTGGGGTGTCGTCGGCGCGCAGGCGCGCCGCCATGACGTCGAGGTAGGACGCCTGGTCCGCGAGGCGCGGGTGGGCGTAGGCGTCGGCGACCGTCATCTCGGGGTGGGTCGAGCGCAGGACCGAGACCAGCTGAGCGGTGGTGAGGCTGGACCCGCCGAGGCCGAAGAAGTCGTCGTCCGGGCTGGTCACGGGTGAGCCGAGCACCGAGGACCACTGCTCGGCGAGCCAGGCCGTGGTGCCGGTCAGCTCGCTCGTGCCGCCCGGGGCGCTCGGCGCGAGGTCGGGCAGCGGCCAGGGCAGGGCGTCCCGGTCGACCTTGCCGGAGGTCTTGGTGGGGAGGGTGTCGACGACGGCGATGAGGGGCACCAGCGCGGCGGGCAGGACGCTCGCGAGCTCGCTGCGGGCCTGGGCGCGGTCGAAGCCGTCGGGGTCGTTCGGCACGACGTAGCCGACGAGGATCTGGTTGCCCGCGTCGGTGGTGCGGACCGCGGCGGCGGCGCCGGCCACCTCGGGCAGCGCCTGCAGGGCCGCGTCGACCTCGCCGAGCTCGATGCGGCGGCCCCCGAGCTTGACCTGCTCGTCGGCGCGCCCCATGAAGATCAGGCCGTCGGGCTCGTAGCGGACGAGGTCGCCCGAGCGGTAGGCGCGGTCCCAGCCGAGCAGGGGCAGGGGGGCGTACTTCTCGGCGTCCTTGGCCGGGTCGAGGTAGCGGGCCAGGCCGACGCCGCCGATGATCAGCTCGCCGACCTCGCCCTCGGCGACCAGCTCGCCGTCCCTGACGATCGCGAGCTGCCAGCCGTCGAGGGGCAGGCCGATCGAGACGGCACCCTCGCCGGTCATCCGCGCACCGCACGCGACGACCGTGGCCTCGGTGGGACCGTAGGTGTTCCACACCTCACGGCCGGGGCGCACCAGCCGCTCGGCCAGCTCGGGCGGGCAGGCCTCGCCGCCGAAGATGAGCAGCCGCACGGCGTCCAGGCTCGCGGCGGGCCACAGCGCCGCGAGCGTCGGGACCGTCGAGACGATGGTGATCCCGCGCTCGACGAGCCAGGGGCCGAGGTCCATGCCCGTGCGGACGAGGGCACGCGGTGCGGGCACGAGGCAGGCGCCGTGGCCCCACGCGAGCCACATCTCCTCGCAGCTGGCGTCGAAGGCGACGGACAGGCCGGCGAGGACCCGGTCGCCCGGGCCCTGGGGTGCGTCCTGGAGGAACATGCGTCCCTCCGCGTCGACGAAGGCCGCCGCGCTGCGGTGGGTCACCGCCACGCCCTTGGGGGTGCCGGTGGACCCGGAGGTGAAGATCACCCACGCGTCGTCGTCCGGCGTGGGACGTCCGCGCTGGTCGGCGGGCCGGTCGGCCTCGAGGTCGAGCAGCTGCAGCCGCAGGCCCGCGCCGACCACCGCGACCGCCCCCGCCTCGGAGAAGACGAGCTCGGCCCGCTCGATCGGGTCATCGGCGTCGACCGGGACGTAGGCCGCCCCGGCGAGCAGGATCGCCACGATCGCGACGTAGAGGTCGCAGGTGCCCGACGGGACGCGCACCCCGACCTTGTCGCCGCGGCGCACTCCCTCGTCGCGCAGCCGGTCGGCGAGCCGCGAGGCGGCGGTGCGCAGCTCGGCATACGACAGGACAGTCGTGCCGTCGTCGAGGGCCGGTGCGTCGGGGTGGGTGCAGACGACCTCGTCGAGGAGGTCGACCAGGGTGCGCTCGGGCGGCGTGCTGCCGCCGATCAGCTGTGCCGTTGCCACGTATGACGTCCCTGCTCTGCTCCCTGACCGCGACGCGGACCGACGGCCCAGACCTTACAGGGCACGCGAGCCGACGAACCGCGACCGACACTCCATCATGGTGGCCAGCAGGTGACGTTCCAGTGCGAGCACGCCGTCGTCGACGTCGCCGAGCTCCATGCGGTGCCGCAGCATCGCGAGGTCGCTGGCCGCGTCCTGGAACCGGTCCATGGCCGCCTGGCTGCGGCGGCCCCCGATGCCGCGCGCCCACTCCCGGGCCTGGCGCCGCGCCGGAACGGAGGAGAGCATGGCGACCTCCGTCGGGGCCAACCACCCGGCCCTGGCGTAGCGCGTCAGCTCGATAGAGATGATCCGTGCCTCCCGGCGCCGGGCCCACACGGCCAGGGCCACGAACGCCGCGAAGAAGGGCACCTGCAGGAGGACATAACCCGTGAGGAAGCCCTCGAGGCCGGCCACGGCGGAGAGGTTCCAGGCGGCGTGCAGCGCCACCGCGACGGCCCACCCGACCACCGGCGCGACCAGGCGCAGGGGGCCGCGCCTGCGGTAGACCGCGACCCCGATCCCCACCCCCGTGCAGCACGTGAAGATCGGGTGCGCGAACGGGCCGACGACGCCTCGCAGGACGAACGTCGCGACGAGGCCGGCGCCTCCCGCCTCGTTGAAGGCGCGGCCGAGGTAGAGGATGTTCTCGCCGAACGCGAAGCCGCCCGCGACCAGGCCGGCGTAGACGAGGCCATCGACCACGCCGTCGAACTCGCGGCGCTGCAGCCACAGGATGACCAGCACGCCCAGCCCCTTGGCGCTCTCCTCGACCACCGGCGCCACGACGACGGCGCCCAGCGAGGTCGGGTCGGTCCCCGTGGCACCGGCGATGATCGCCATCGTGCCGGTGTTGGCGACCAGCGCCACGGCCGTGGCGACCACCGCACCCCACGCGAAGGCCAGCACCAGCATCCGGCGCGGCTCGCTCTCGAGCCGGTCGATCCACAGGAACGCCGGCACCACCACCCCGACGGGGAGGGCGGCGAAGACGAGTCCGAGCAGCCCGGCGCCGACGCCGGTGGAGATGCCGACCGCGCCGAGGAGCACGAGCGAGCACAGCCCGAAGCCGATCATGAGCAGACCCACCATGAGCCAGCGGCGCAGCGTCGCCCGGCGAGGGGGGACGGCTGCGGCCATGGACAGCGGGGGTCCCCCGGGCGACCGACTCATGCCTGCAGGCTAGCCGTCCGGGTGAGGTGGCTACAGTGGGGCGGGTGACTAGCGCTGGCACCGACAAGGCCCTGACCGACCGGATCGTCTGGATCGACTGCGAGATGACCGGGCTGTCGCTCGAGCACGACGCGCTCATCGAGGTGGCCGCGCTGGTCACGGACTTCGAGCTCAACCAGCTCGGCGACGGTGTCGACGTGATCATCCGCCCGGAGCAGGCGGCCCTGGACCAGATGAACGACTTCGTGCGCGAGATGCACACGACGAGCGGGCTGCTCGCCGAGCTGGACTCCGGGGTGACGATGGCGGAGGCGCAGACCCGCGTCCTGGACTACGTGCGCGAGTGGGTCCCCGAGCCCGGCAAGGCCCCGCTCGGGGGCAACACCGTCGCGACCGACCGCGGCTTCCTCGCCAGGGACATGGCCGAGCTCGAGTCCTACCTGCACTACCGGATCGTCGACGTCTCCTCGATCAAGGAGCTGTCCCGGCGGTGGTACCCGCGGGTCTACTTCAACTCCCCCAAGAAGGTCGGCGGGCACCGCGCGCTGGCCGACATCACCGAGTCGATTGCCGAGCTGCGCTACTACCGGGAGGCGGTGTTCGTGCCGCAGCCCGGTCCCACGACCGACCAGGCGCGGGGAATCGCGGCGAAACACGAGGGCGGGGGCGGCGGCTCCCCTCGGGCCTGAGCGCCCCGGTCCGTCCCGGGCCGCCCCGGGCCGAACGTGGTCCGAACGTGGTCGGAAGCACCTCAGATCCACGGTAGTATGGTCCGCGCTGCTCGACGCGGGCGACCGTGGTCGAGGTGCATGGTGGGTGTAGCTCAGCTGGTAGAGCACCTGGTTGTGGTCCAGGTGGCCGCGGGTTCAAGTCCCGTCACTCACCCCATGTTCCCCGCATGTGCGGGGCGTATCTGTGGCCCGTGCCCCTTCCGGAGGGGCACGGGCCACAGTGCTTTCCGGCAGCGCCCTGTCAACCGTCCGGACCGTGACACAGGTCAAACGCCGGGCGACTGCGCCCACAGGGTGGGTCGCGACGGTTCGCCGTGTCCGAAGAGGCACGACACCCAGGAGCACGACATTTGGTACGAACGACGTTGGAGCCAGCACCGCGCCTACTGGCGCACCGAGACCGGCCGGCAGTACGAGCCCTTCCGCACCGAGGCCGACGCGAATGCCTTCATTAACGCCTGCAAGGAGCACGGCCGCGAGGTCATCCTCGCGATCCTGCACAGCACCGCCCCCGACACGATGGCCCAGGAGTACGACGCCGACGCGTCCCTGACGGCCCGCGAGATCCAGGCGGCGCTGGTGCTGCCGCCGCTGCCGGAGCGGATCCAGGTCCCGGAGCCGGGCGGCATGAGCCTGCGGTGGCTCGGCGAGCAATACGTTGAGAGCGGCAACAAGCGCAACGAGCAGACCCGCGGGGACTCGCTGGAGGCGGAGCAGCAGGCGCTGGAGCGCCAGCGCCCGCGGGCCGCGCCAATGTGCGCGTCGCTTGGGGGGACGACGTCGCGGACCTAGGTCAGGCACCTAGGATCCGACCTCCTAGGATCAGAGGCGAGAGGCTCGAGACCGTCGTCGTGCCTGGACCGCCTACGACGCCGGGCACTACGCCGACACGACAGGCCGCCAACCGGGCGTTCATCCCGTTCCCCGGGCCAGGGCCGAACCGCCCACCTGGAGCCCGAGGACCCGTGGCGGGCGCTGCTCGGCGTGCAGGACGAGCGCGGGCGCGGCGACATGGACAACGTCAACGCCTATGGAACGACCCGGAGCAGGCTGCGGACGAGCCGGACGCGAAGTGGGCCGCCGAGCTGGAGGGCGAGAGGCCCAGCATCGAGGCCCTCGCCGAGCCGATCGCCGCCGAGCCATGGGTCAGGAGGCCACTGCACCCCGAATGGGAAGCCGACTGAGGCGTCCGGCGCGGGGCCCGTGGGGACGGACACTCTGCCAAACGTTTCTGTCCGGCACCTACTCGTCGTCGCTCGCAGACACACCCTCAGCAGAGCCCTGCACCATCTCCAAGGCGGGGCGATACATGAAGGGCACCCAGTAGTCGGTGAGCCGAGGCTCGAAGAAGCCGATGACGACCAGCTGCTCCGCGACCTTCGCCGCATCGGTTGCGGAGACCGCCCACACGGCCGACAAGCTCACTGCGTTCTGCCGCGTCTTTTGACCCTCAAGCGCCTCGATGAACGGCCGCAGGGTCGGGTGCTCCGCGTAGAGGGTCTGGGTGAGCCGGGCTTTGGACACGGTAGGCAAGGCGTCCTTGAAGGACTGCCGGTCGAAGACCGACTCCCCATCAGGCGCCGCCTGGCCAGTTTCGAACCGGTTGAGTTGGCTGTTGCGCGTCTCGGTGAGCAGGTGGATAAGCTCGCGCGGCGCGTTCTGGCCGGTTCCGTCCTTGGTGCGCGACAGGCACCAGTCGAGCGTGGCTGGCTTCTTGCTGCCTTGGTCGATTTGACGAGGAAAGACGCGATAGAACAGATCACGCTGAAGTTGGATGTCTGACAGCACCACCTCCTGTTCCACACCGTAGTGCTCCCTCAGCGCGCTGCTGCGAAGGAGTCGCTGGACCGCCAACCGGAGAAGGGTGTTCTCGTTCCAGTCGATCCGCAGGTCCCGAGTGATGTGGCTGGCCTCACGAAACCCGTCCTTCGTGATCGCCTCCCAGATGTCCGACCGGAGGAAGATCTTCAGGTGGACCTTGTTGCGTGGCTCCAAGTCCCGATACACGCGGAACAAGGCGCGAAGGGCATTCGCCTCCAGCGCAGGGGAATCCGCGAACGCGATGTCGAGACGGTCCAGCAGAATCCACATCGAGGTTCCGGCCTCATCCAGGGCGTCTTGGGCGAGATCAAAGAGGTCGTCGACAAACAGAGCCCCCGCCTGCCGCTGTTCCGTCGTGGGCTCCGCGAACGTGATCTTCGGGATGACCGTCGTGATCCCGATGTGGCTCTCCGACTTTGAGCGGGGTGTCCTGACCTGAGGGGGCTCGTGGCCCCGGTCATGCTGTTGGTCTCTACTCCTTCAGCAGCAACGAGGCCACGAGCATGATCGACAGTACGTCAGTGCTGTTCGGGCTGGAAGACGAGTTCGTCGTCACCAGTCTCGAGCGGCTCAGCAGCAGCGACCTGAGGGTCGTGATCGAGCTGCGGGAGCGGGGGGCGCCCTGCCCGGGGTGTGGTGTCCTCACCGCGCGGGTCAAGGAGCGACCGTTGGTGCGGGTGAAGGACCTTCACGCGTGCGGGCAGGTGGTCGAGCTGTGGTGGCGCAAGCGGCGCCTGACCTGTCCCGAGCCGCTCTGCGGTACGGGTTCGTTCACGCAGCAGTCCGAGGCGATCCCCGCGAGGGCGCGGCTCACCGGCCGGCTCCGCGAGGCGATCGCGACCGAGATCGCGTCGGGGAACCGGGCGGTCGATGAGGTCGCCCGCTCCCATGGGGTGTCGTGGCCGACGGCGCACCGGGCACTGGTGGCCGCGGCAGCCAGGTGGCTACCGACGCCTGAGCCGGTGCGCGTGCTCGGGATCGACGAGACCCGCGCGAGGTCGGTGCGGTGGGTCCTGGCCGACGCCGGCTGGCGGCGCAGCGACCCGTGGCTGACCAGCTTCGTCGACGCCGACACCACCAGCCCCGGCCGGATGCTCGGGTTGACGCCGGGCCGCTCTGGGGCGTGCGTGCGCGACTGGCTCGCCGAGCAGAGCCCCGCGTTCCGCGACGCCATCGAGGTTGTCGTCATCGACACCAGCGCGCCCTACGCCTCCGGCATCCGGGCTGCTCTGCCCGACGCGAAGATCGCGGTCGACAAGTGGCACCTGGTGGCCCTGGCCAACACCGTCGTCACCGAGGTCCGGCAGCGGGTCACCCGTGAACGCTACGGGCGGCGCGGCACCACCGCCGAGAAGGTGTGGGTCAACCGGCACCTGCTCCTGACCGGGTACGAGCACCTCTCCGCCAAGCAGCGGGCCCGGCTCAAGGCGACCTTCGCGGGCGAGGACCCCACCAACGAGATCGGCGCAGCCTGGGGCGTCAAGGAACGCCTGCGACTCCTCCTGGCCGAGTCAGAGGAGCACCGGATCCGGCACCGGCTGTACGAGTTCTATCGGGACGCCGCGAGAGCGGACATGCCCGAGACCACCCGGCTCGCCACCACGATCGAGACCTGGTGGCCGGCCATCCACGTCGCGTTGACGATGGACGTCACCAACGCCCGCACCGAAGGCTTCAACCGGATCATCAAGAACACCAAGCGCGTCGCCTGCGGCTTCCGCAACTTGGACAACTACCAGCGCCGGATACTCTCAACCATCGCGCTCACCCGAGCACGACGAGACGCAGCATGACCCGGCCCGCCCCGCGGAAAGTCGAAGAGCCCCCGATGTTGGCATCCACGGACACGACTGCCTCCACCGACGAGGGCCTGAACAGGCGCCTCACGTAGTCCATAGCGGAATGAATGAGTTGACGTCGCGGCGCGGCGCTCGGTGGAAGCAAGCCCGCCTCCTCCAACTTCGCAAGGAGCTTCTTTGCGGAGTCATGGCGCAGGTCGTACTGCGCCAAGGTCTGCGCAATGATCGTCAGGAAGTAGATCTTCCACAGACCGATGAACTCTGGCTCGGTTGTGGGTGGGGCGGTCTCCACCTCCGCGAATGCCGTGCCACCACTGGGATTCTCAGCGGTTGCGAGCAGGATGCCCCTGTCGAAGAAGTCGCCCTCACGCGACATCAGCATCGAGTAGATGGCGCTCTTTCCACCCCCCTTGGGCGCGAAGATTACGTCCGCCTCGCCCTGGTACACCTTGCGCCAATTCTCGGTCTCGACGAAGTAGCTCGAGAGGTCGTCACGCTCATCCTCGGCGATCCGCGACCCCATAGTGATGGACTGAACGACCTGCTGCGGTTCCATCTGCGTCTCCTCGCCCCTGTGCTCTCTGGCACTCGCGCCATTCGCGTGCCGCACCGCAGGTTACCCGGCGTGGCTGCCCCGTTGGAGGCGCCGGTGGGGGAGTTGTCCCGGGCCGCTTGGCCCCATTGTCCGCGTGCTGTGGCAGGGTCGCCCATGTGTCCGAGGAGACCTGGCGACCCCTGGGGGTCGATTCGGATGCGGAAGTCGCCACGTACGACGCGCTCCACGACGGCGTCCCGGCCTGGCTGTCTGCCCCGTTTTGGCGTTGGATCAGGGACGCCCTGACCGTGGGCCGGGCAGCCCCTCTCGGCAGGGGGATCATCCCAGTCCTCGCGATCGAGGGCGCCCGAGGAGATGGCGCAGACGCTGCGGATCCTCCTGCCTGACCTACGGGTCCGTAGCTTCGACGGTGCGAGCGTGCGCAGTCAGCTGGACGCCGTGAAGGACTCTGTGCACCGTCAGGCCCAACCGCTTCAGGTCGCCGACTACCTCCTCGCGCACGGGGCTTCGAACGCCACGCAACTGGAGGCCATGCTCGCCCGGGGGAAGTCGGCATGGACGGTCGGGTCGCGAGCCGAAAGACCCGGCCTCGTCCGGCGTGTCCCGAGCGGGGTCCAGGCCGCCTCCGACTCCGTCATGTCACGCGCGGGCCGGGCCGGGGCACGGCTGGCCAGGTCTTGGGAGGCGCTCGACAGCGTCTCGCCCGACCCGAGCGCCGCGTACTCGCTCGCGATCAAGGCGGTCGAGGACGCCACCGTGCCGGTCGTCTCGCCAGCGGCGGTTCCGCCACCCTCGGGAAGGTGCTCGGACAGCTGGAATCCCAGGGCGGCTGGCGCCTCCCCCTCGTCCAAGAGCACACGCGTGCACCCTCCCAGGAGGTGCTCGTGAGCACGCTGCGGCTGCTCTGGCACGACAGGCACGGCGGGCAGCCGTCGGCCCCAAGCGACGTGTCCATCGAGGAGGCCACCGTCGCGGTATCGCTGGCCGTGACGCTCGTGAACCTCTTCCACGCCGGCGTCGTCGTTCGAAGGCCCGAGTAACCCGCCCCCCCCGCACGTGACGAAGAGGCTCGGAACCGGGGCAGGACAGTCCGCTCCCCCCGGCGTGCCGCACCCGAACGACCGGCCGGGGTCGCGGGGATGTGGGTCGATGAACACATCCCGAGGTGGAGGCTGGGCGGGGAGTTTGGATCCGGCGAGCCAGCTCCCATGGTGTGGGACGCGCCCGGACAGGGCTGCAGCCGACGGGTCGACTGGCCATTGGACCGCGTTTGCGCACCTGTCTCGGCACCGCGACCACCTCTCACCGTGAGGGGGCGGGAGGGGGCAATGGGAGCTGCTCACGACTGAACAGCACTGAGATCAACTGATACTGACGGAGATGAGGACGACGGCGTCGGCTCGAAAGGTCCACAGACACGTCTCTCCGAGCACTGCGAGCGACAACTTCAAGTCCCGTCACTCACCCCAGTCGACGAGAGGCCCCGGACCGTGACGGTCCGGGGCCTCTCGGCTGCCTGCCCGAACCGCGCCCTCGCGGCTCACCATCGCCGGTCGGCGGTGATGCGGACGTGGGTGGTCTCCATCGACGCCGCTGCCCCGTCCTCGGTGAGCACGCCGACCGCACGCATCTCGCTGACCACGCGAGCCAGCGAAGGGTCCGTGGCAGCGAGCTCGTCGACCTCGTCGGCCGCCCGGGCGTAGGTCCGCAGGTCGTGGTTGGGGCCCGTGCCCGCAAGACCGCTGTCGAACCGCACCGTCACGCGCCGGGCGCGGTCGCCGTTGGCGCGCCCGTCGAGCTTGGTGACGAGGTCCCGGTCGCCGTCGAGCGCCAGCGTGGTCACGCCGCGAGGCTGCCGCAGGTTGGCGATCGGCGACGCCACCGCGAGCACGTGCGTCACGCGGTAGCCCTGGCTGCGCAAGCGGTCGGCGGCCACCACCGCGGCCATGCCGCCCTGCGAGTGCCCCGCCAGCGCGATCGGCACGTCCTTGGGCACGCCCGCCGCCACCACGGCCGCTTCGACGCCACGGGCGTAGGCGGTGGCCTCCCCACCCATCAGGCCCACGTTGCCGCCGAGGTCTCGGACCTGGTCCGTCTCCTCCCCCGGCAGGCTCCAGGCGTCGGTGCCCGGGACGTCGACGAGCACCGCCTGCCGGTCCGTCCCGTCCTGCCGGCTGGTGATGCGCCGCACCGCGATCGTGCCGTCCTCGCGGGCGTTGGTCTCGGCGAGGCCCCGCACCACGTCGGCGGTGCGCCCGGGCGCCGGGCCGACCGACACGGGACCTGCTGCCGCCAGGACGGGCTCGCCATCGATCCACAGCGGCGCGGCGGCGTGCGCGACCACCGCGACCGGCGACAGCTGCGCGTGCTCCCCCAGGACCTCCTCGCCCTGGGCGAGACGGTCGGCCGCGACAACCGGAGCCGCGAGGGCAGCCGCACCATTGATCCGGTGCTCCAGCTCCCCCGCGTGCTCGGACGCCCACCGGTCGGCCGCCTCCCGAGGTGAGAGCGGCTCGCCGGCCCGCAGCGCCTCCGTCAGGTAGGCCTCCCCCACCGAGCGGGACGTGCCCACGGGGTCGCGGACGACACCGTCGACCGCGAGGACCACGCCGGCCGCGTCGCGGGCGTCCCACAGGGCGGTGTTGGCGACCTCGGCCAGGTCGTAGCCGCTCGCCGCCGTCACGAGAGCGTTGCCGACGACCCGTGCGCCACCCGCGACGACGAGCGGGGAGAACGGGCCGATCAGCGACCGCTGCAGCGCCGCGGCGGCCGCCAGCGCGGTGGCCGGGGCAAGGACCGCCGTCGCGTCGACCGCGAGACCCGCGCCTGCCAGGGCGCCCGCGACGCCCAGCTCGTCGAGATCGGCGCCCACGCCCCGGCACAGCACGCCCAGCACCTGCACGTCGTCCACGACCACCCTGATGCCGCCGGCGCCGCCGTCGACGCCCGTGATCCGGGGCCCGTCCCCGGTCACCGGAGGCCCACCAGGCCCGTGCCCACCGGCTCGTCACGCAACACCCGGCGCACCGCCTCGGCCCCCTGGTCGGCGGCGTCGTGGACGGCGGCCGCGGTCGAGACGAGCTCGGCCCAGGCGGCGGAGACCGCCATACCGTGCGCTCTGACCGCGACCGCCGCCTCCTGCACCTGCTCGGACCCCGCGCGCAGACCGACGACGAGGTCGTCGACCCGGTCCCGGGCGGCCTGGGCGGCCGGGGACTGCCAGTCCACCACCGCAGCCGCCTGCGCGAGCCGCTCCGCCGCCCGCCCCATGCCCGCCGCGTGCTGCTCCAGCACCGCCGCGCACGCCACGACCTGACCACCGTCCATGCTCACCTCCGCCGCCGCGCCGTCCTCCCATGGACGGCCCTGGTGAGGATGCTAGGAAGGACCTGCACCACCCCGGGACGCACCCGCTCTGCCTGGGGACGACGCCGACCGGATCGCGACGACCTGTGAACAACTCGGCCGCGAGACGGGTCCAGACCGGAAGGAACCATGCCCACCCACGTCAGCCCAGCCCGCCACGTCGCCCTGCCGCTGCTGATCCTCCTCACCGCAGCGCTCGCCCTGCTCGGTGCCGGGCCGGCGTCCGCGCACTCGGCCCTCGTGTCCGCCGACCCCGCCGACGGCAGCACCCTGCGCACCGCACCGACGGCGGTGACCCTGACCTTCAACGAGGACGTCAAGGGGCAGTTCAGCAAGGTCATCGTCACCGACCCCGAGGGTCGCCAGGTCGCCGAGGCAGCCACGGTCGCCGGCCCCGTGGTCAGCGCCAGGCTCCCTGCCGGGCTGGTCGACGGCCGCTACCGCGTCGTCTACAGCGTCGTCAGCGCCGACACCCACCGGATCGCCGGCGAGCTGCACTTCACGCTCGCGACGTCCGGGGCCACCGGTGCTCCCACGTCCACCACGTCCACCACGCCCACCTCGTCCCCCGCGACGACGAGCGCGCCCGCCTCGTCGAGCCCCACGTCGACCGGCCCCACGTCGACCAGCCCCGCGACGACGAGCCCGACCGCCCAGCCTGCGAGCCCGCCGGCGTCCCCGCCCCCCGGCGGCAGCTCCCCGTGGCTGTGGGTCGGCCTGGCCCTCGTCCTCGCCGCAGGGGGGCTGGTGAGTCTGAGCCGCCTGACCCGTCGTCGCCGCGCCGGCGACGAGGGTGGCCGCCCCTGACCAGGTCCGAGGCGCAGCAGCGAGGCGCCCCGGACACGACGAAGGGCCCGGTCCACTGGACCGGGCCCTTCGGATCTGGTGCGCCGCCAGGGATTCGAACCCCGAACCCAGTGATTAAGAGTCACTTGCTCTGCCATTGAGCTAGCGGCGCAACGAGGTAAGACCCTACCAGGTCAGCGGGCCGACATGAAATCGAGGTGACCCCGCCGCGACGGGGTCACCACGACAGTGGAACGTATGGGCTCAGCCGTGGTTGCGGCGCGCGACGCCCAGGCTGATCAGGACGGCGCCCACGGCGGCCAGCCCGGTGGCGACGCGCTCCAGGCGCAGCTCGCCGTCGGCGTCGTGGGTGGCCTCGTCGACCTTGAGCCGGGCCTGGTCGGCCTTGACCTGGGCGCGGGACTTCAGGTCCGCGAAGGAGTTCTGCGACGACGGGTCGGCGTGCTGGCCCTGGCTCTCGGACCGGGACTTCAGCTCGTCGATCTTGGCGGTGGCGGTGGCCTTGAGCTCCTCGGCCTTGAGCGTCGCCGTCGCCTTGAGCTCCTCGGCCTTGGCCTTGGCCTGGTCGGCCACGGAGGCGTCGGCGTGGGTGGTCGTGGTGGTCGCGGAGTAGCGGCTCGGCCCCGTGGTGGCGCTCGCGGACGTCCCCATGAACGAGTGGTACTTGGCCATGAGCGAGTCGCGCAGCTGGCGCTTCTGGTCGGCCACGATGTTCTTGGGCTGGGCGCGGAAGGCCAGCTCGTCGATGGTGGCGGCCAGACGCTCACGGCTCTTGGCGATGTCGGTCTCGAGGTCGGAGACGGACTTGTTGGGCTGCTCGGTCACGATGCTCTCCTAGCGTGGGGGAATGCGCGGGACGCGGGTTCTGCGTCGACGATAACGCAGGTGAGGTGCCCCACGTCGGAGCATCCGCCTGCGCGGCTGCAGTCCGGCATACCCCGTAGGCTCGGGGTGCATCCCGACCAGCCGCCCGGAAGGACCCGACATGCCCCGTCTCGAGCCCGGCGACCAGGCCCCCGACTTCACCCTCCCCGACGACACGGGCGCGCCGGTGTCCCTCGCGGACTTCCGCGGGCGGCGGCTCGTGATCTTCTTTTACCCCGCCGCCATGACGCCCGGCTGCACCACCGAGGCCTGCGACTTCCGGGACTCGCTCGGATCCTTGCGGGCGGCGGGCTACGAGGTGGTGGGGATCAGCAAGGACGCGCCGGACAAGCTCGCGCGCTTCCGCGAGAAGGAGGGCCTCACCTATCCCCTCCTCGGCGACCCCGACCTCGGCGTCCTCACGGCGTACGGCGCCTACGGCGAGAAGAAGAGCTACGGCAAGACGATCCAGGGCGTGATCCGGTCCACGATCGTGCTCGACGAGCAGGGCCGGGTCGAGCTGGCCAAGTACAACGTCAAGGCCAAGGGCCACGTCGCCTCGCTGTCCAGGTCCCTCGGCCTCGCCGAGTAGCCTGGGCCTCCTGCCCGGTCGCGTGGTCGGCCGGGCTCGCGCACGTGGTGGAACTGGCAGACACGCAGGATTTAGGTTCCTGTGCCCCGGCGTGCGGGTTCGAGTCCCGCCGTGCGCACCTCTCCCGCCCGGCTCACCCTGGTGAGCCGGGCGCCTCTGTCACAGTGGTCGTATGCCGACCGCCGACCTCCGCGTCCCTCCCGGCCCGGGCATCCCGCGCGGGCTCGTGGTGCCGGCGGCCGAGCTGACCGAACGCTTCTCGCGGAGCTCGGGCCCCGGGGGTCAGGGCGTCAACACCACCGACTCGCGGGTGCAGCTGTCCTGGTCTCCCGCCACCTCCGCCGCGCTGACCGAGGCGCAGCGGGGCCGGGTGGTCGCGGCCCTGGCGTCACGCCTGGTCGACGGGGTGATCACGATCGACGCGTCCGAGCACCGGTCCCAGCGCCAGAACCGCCAGGCGGCGCGGATGCGGTTGGCGGACGGCATACGGCAGGCCCTGGCTCCCCCACCGCCCCCGAGGCGAGCGACCAAGCCCACCAAGGGGTCCCAGCGCCGCCGGCTCGCCGCCAAGGCCCGCCGCGCGGACGTGAAGTCCGGCCGCGGCCGGGTGACCCGCGCCGACGACTGATCCGCTCGTCGGCTCGTCGGCAGCTCGGCGCGAGTCAGCCCACCAGGCGAGCGATCTCAGGCGCCAGCGCACGAAAGGCCTTGCCGCGGTGGGAGATCGCGTTCTTGTCCTCGGCGGTGAGCTCGGCGGCGGTGCGGGTGTCGCCCTCGACCTGCAGGATCGGGTCGTAGCCGAAACCGTTGCTGCCGCGCGGCGCTCGCGTCAGCGTCCCCGGGAAGTCGCCCTCGCGGCAGACGGTCGTCCCGTCCGGCAGCGCCAGCACCGCCGCGCACCGGAAGCGCGCCCCACGGTGCTCGTCCGGCACGTCGGCGAGCTGGTCCAGCAGGAGTCGCAGGTTGGCTGCGTCGTCCCCGTGCCGACCCGACCAGCGGGCCGAGAACACGCCGGGAGCACCGCCGAGGACGTCGACGGCCAGGCCCGAGTCGTCAGCGACGGCAGGCAGATTCGTCATGCGGGCGGCGTAGGTGGCCTTGAGCGTGGCGTTGGCCTCGAAGGTCACACCCGACTCGACGACGTCCTCCAGGTCGTGGAACTCCCCCAGCCCGACCACCTCGACGTCGGGCAGCGACTCCCGCAGGATCGTCTCGAGCTCACGGATCTTGCCGACGTTGCGGGTGGCGAGGACGACCCGGCTCACTGGACGCGCTCCCGCGGGGTCTCGGCCAGGGCCGCCTGCTGCAGGCGGGTGAGCTCGGCGCACCCGGCCGTGGCCAGCTCGAGCAGGGCGTCCAGCGTCGCCTTGTCGAAGGGCTCGGCCTCGGCGGTGCCCTGCACCTCGACGAAGCGGCCGTCGCCGGTCATCACGACGTTCATGTCGGTGTCGGCAGTCGAGTCCTCGGGGTAGTCCAGGTCGAGCACCGGCACCCCCTTGACCACACCGACCGAGACCGCGGCGACCGAGTCGCGCAGGGGCGTCGCGCCCCGGCGGATCGCGCCGCTCGTGACCCCACCCGCGATGGCGTCGGCGAGGGCGACATATGCGCCGGTGATCGCGGCCGTGCGGGTCCCGCCGTCGGCCTGCAGCACGTCGCAGTCCAGGACGATGGTGTTCTCCCCCAGCTGGTCCAGGTCGACCACGGCCCGCAGCGAGCGCCCGACCAGGCGGGAGATCTCGTGCGTGCGACCGCCGATCTTGCCCTTGACCGACTCGCGGTCCGAGCGGGTGTTGGTCGAGCGCGGCAGCATGGCGTACTCCGCCGTGACCCAGCCGCGGCCCTGACCCTTGAGCCAGCGCGGCACCCCCTCGGTGAAGCTCGCCGCGCACAGCACCCTGGTCCGCCCGAACTCCACGAGCACCGATCCCTCGGCGTGGTCCAGCCAGTTGCGGGTGATGCGGACGTCGCGGAGCTGGTCGGGCGTGCGCCCGTCGTGGCGTGCAGTCATGGGCCTCAGCCTATCGAGCCCGTATGCCGTCCCCGGCTCGCGTGGCGACGCGCGCATCCACCCGTCATTTGTTTCACTGGTGGAATGAGTGCCCAGCCTGGTCGTCATCGCCCCCGCCGTTCCGGGACCGCAGGACCGCGACCGGGCCGGTGGCTGCTCGCCGCCCTGGCGGTGGTCGTCGCCTGGCTCGCCGTCGGTGGGATCGGCGGACCCAAGGTCGGCGGCCTGTCCTCGGTGCAGCGCAATGACCAGGCAGCCTTCCTGCCCGCGAGCGCCGAGTCGACCAAGGCCCGCGAGGTCGCCGAGCGGTTCCAGGAGCAGTCGACGCTGCCGTTCTTCGTCGTGGTCGAGCGCGAGGCCGGGCTCACGGCCGACGACCGGGCCGCGGCGCGGCGCTATGTCGACTCGATCCCTTCGCTGACCCTGCCGGGGGCTCCTCAGGTCACGCTGCGGTCCCTGCTCGCCGGGCCCACGGTCGCCATCCCCTCCCCGGACGGCAAGGCGCTGCTCGTCCCCGTCACCGTGGACTCCTCCAAGACCGACACCGAGATCGACGGGGTCAAGCCCGTCGGCGCCATCGCCGAGGCGCTGCGCACCCAGCGCGACACGGTCCTGTCGTCGTCGGGGTTGCAGGCGTATGTCGCCGGCCCCGGCGGCTTCACGGCCGACCTGGTCAAGGCCTTCGGCGGCATCGACGGCGTCCTGCTGCTCGTGGCGCTCGGCGTGGTGCTCGTGATCCTGCTCGTCGTCTACCGCAGCCCGGTCCTGCCCTTTGCGGTGCTGGCCACCGCGATCTTCGGCCTGGCGGCGGCCGGCCTCGTGATCTACCCGCTCGCCGAGGGCGGCCACCTCACCCTCTCCGGGCAGAGCCAGGGCATCCTGTCGATCCTCGTGGTGGGCGCGGCGACGGACTACGCGCTGCTGCTGGTAGCGCGCTACAAGGAGGAGCTGCACGACCACGAGAGCCACTGGACCGCGATGGCCCGCGCCTGGCGGGGCACGGTCGAGCCGATCGCCGCCTCCGGCGGCACCGTCATCCTCGGCCTGCTGTGCCTGCTCCTGTCCGACCTCGGCAACAACGCCAGCCTCGGACCGATCGGGGCGCTCGGCATCGTCGGCGCCATGCTCGCCGCCCTGACCTTCCTGCCCGCGGTACTGCTGCTCGCCGGGCGGCGCATCTTCTGGCCGGCGATCCCGCGCGTCGACCACGTTCACGCCGAGGACGGGATCGGCGCACCGACGACCCCCTCGGGCGCAGCTGCGCGACCCGGCATGTGGGGCCGGGTCGCCGGCCTGGTCGGTCGGCACCCGCGCCGGGCCTGGGTGCTGTCGGCGCTGGGGCTCGCCGTGTGCGCGGCCTTCGTGCCGGTGCTGCGCGCGGACGGCGCACCCCAGTCCAGCTACTTCACCACCGAGGTCGAGTCGGTCACCGGCAACAAGGCGCTGGCCCGCCACTTCCCCGGCGGCTCCGGGTCGCCGGTCCAGGTCATCGTGCCCGCCGCCTCGGCCGCCCAGGTCGCGGCGGCGGTGCGGGGCGTCGACGGGGTGGCGTCCGTGGTCCCGCTCACGGACCAGGCGGGCAGCACGGGTGGCGGACGGCCCGACCAGGGCCAGCCGCCCAAGGTCGTCGACGGGCGTGTGCTGCTCCAGGCCACGACCACACCGGCCGCCGACACCCCGGCCGCGCAGGGCGTCGTGCGCGGCATACGGGCCGTCGTGCACCCCATCTCCTCCGACGCCCTCGTCGGGGGCATCGCCGCCCAGGGGCTCGACTCGCGGGACGCCGGGGTGCACGACCTGCGGACCGTTGGGCCCGCCATCTTGCTCGTGGTCTTCGTCGTGCTGGTGATCCTGCTGCGCTCGGCCGTCGCGCCGGTGCTCCTGACCCTGGCCAACGTGCTGAGCTTCGCGGCCACCATGGGGGTCTTCGCGGTGCTGTTCACGTGGGTGCTGGACTACCCGGGCTTCGACCCGACGGTGCCGCTCTACGGGTTCGTCTTCCTGGTCGCGCTCGGGATCGACTACTCGATCTTCCTGATGACGCGGGTGCGCGAGGAGAGCCGGAGGCGCGGGACCCGCGAGGGCGTCCTGGTCGGCCTCGCCGTCACCGGCGGCGTCATCACGAGCGCGGGGATCGTGCTGGCCGCGACCTTCTCGGCGCTGGGGGTGCTGCCGCTGAGCTTCCTGGTGCAGATCGCGTTCATCGTGGCGTTCGGCGTGCTGCTGGACACCTTCGTGGTGCGGTCTCTGCTGGTGCCGGCGCTGGTGCGCGAGCTCGGCGACCGCACCTGGTGGCCCTCCGCCCTGTCCCGCCGGGGGTAGAGGCATCGACCGGCCTCCGTCCCCCAGGCTGATGCCCTTACCCCCGGCGGGTCTTGGGGCGGTCGGCGAGCGGGCCTGAGGCTGGGGCCACGGGCCGTGATGGACCGGACAGCAGCTCCGCGACCTCACCCTCGAGCCTGGCCAGGAGGCCCTCGATCGTCGCGTCGTCCCAGGCCAGGTCGGGGTCCGGCTCGAGATGGCTGAGCAGCAGACCCACGAGCAGCCGCTCGGGGTCGGACCAGTCCGCCTCCTGCGACGACCCCAGCAACCGAGCCGTATGCCGCTCGTCGAGCCACCCCGGTCGCGGCAACGCCCGCAGCACCACGCCGGTCATCATCGCCCCGGTGGCGCCGGCCAGGGCCCGGAAGCCCGCGTCCCCCTCCAGCGGCGGCGCCAGGCGATAGCCGATCAGCCCGACGAGGTGGGCATAGATCGCGGTCCGCCGGGTGGTGAAGGCATCCTCGGCCTCGGCGAGGGCCTCACCGACCGCGTCGCGGACGCCGCCCTCGGGCAGACCCTGATAGGTCGCCGCCAGCGACACGAAGGTGCGCCAGCGCGGGGAGGCGACGATGCGTCGTACGTCCAGGTCGACCGCGACCCGCAGCGCCTCGACGACCAGGTCCCGCCGACCCTGCGCGCTGCCGAGGCGGGGCCGGTGACCCCGGACGACCTCGAGCAGGCGGGCCAGGTCCCGCTCGGTCTCGGGGATCAGCGAGGTGCGCCGCACGGTCTCCACCAGCACGTCGGCCAGGAAGGCCTCACGGCTGGACCAGCGCCGGTATGCCGTGGCGCGGGAGACGCCGGCCTCCGCGATCACGGCCTCCATGCCGACATCGGCGAGGCTCACCGTCATGCCGTGCGCCTCGATCCGGGCGACGGCGACGTCGAGCATGCGGTCCACGACGGGGTCCTCCCCTCGTGGTCGGGGACGGGTGGGGGATCCCCCTGATGCTGGCGCGCGCGTCATGCGACATAGTGTCTCACAGAAGGGCATGAGACACCGTGTCTCGCCCGGGAGAGGACATCGTGCGCACCTGGATCATCGTCACCGTCGTCGTCGTGGCCGTGCTGGCCGCGTCGGCGTTCTACCTGCTTCGGCCCAACCCCAACGTGGGGGACGAGTCCAAGCTGGAGCGGACCTACTCCGTCGAGGAGCAACGGCGCCTCGACACGGTCACCGTCACGGGCGCCGAGCTGGCGGCGGCCACCTGCCTGGACGGCGCTCGCTGCTACGTCGCCGTGCAGGACGTCGTCTACGACATGAGCGGCTTCCCTTCGTGGATCAAGCAGGGGCGTCATCACGGGCTCCAGGCGGGGACGGACGCCACGGCGGCCTTCGTCAGGTCGGGGCACGCCAGGGACAAGCTGCAGTCGATGCCGGTGGTGGGTCGCCTGCACCGTTGATGCCCCTACCGGGGGCCGGATCATCAGCCTGGCGAACGAAGGCCGGTCGATGCCCCTACCCCCGGCGGGATCATCAGCCTGGCGAACGAAGGCCGGTCGATGCCCCTACCCCCGGCGGGATCATCAGCCTGGCGAACGAAGGCCGGTCGATGCCCCTACCCCCGGCGGGATCATCAGCCTGGCGAACGAAGGCCGGTCGATGCCCCTACCCCCGGTAGGTCAGAGTGGGTAGGTGCGCTCGGGCTCCGCGAGCTCGACCTCGCCCGTCCACACCGACGCGGCCTGGGCGCGGCACACCTGCGGGTCGTTCCAGGACGGGATGTGCGTCAGCATCAGCCGCTGCACCCCTCCGGCCTCCACCGCGGCGGCAGCGGCCCGCGACCCGGTCAGGTGGATGTCGCGCGTGTCGTCCCGACCGTCCACGAAGGCCGAGTCGGCCAGCACCAGCGTGGCCCCCGCGAACAGCTCCGACAGCTCGGGGCAGGAGTCGGTGTCGCCGCTGTAGGCCAGCACCTGGCCGTCCGCCTCCACGCGCAGCCCATAGGCCTCGACCGGGTGGTTGACCGGCACCGGCGTCACCGTGAACGGCCCGATCCGGACGGGCCGACGGGCCTCCCACTCGCGATAGTCCAGCTGCCCGGCCAGCGCCGACCCCTCCCCGCCGCCGTAGGCCTCGGCCATCCGGCGCTCCACACCACGGGGGCCGTGCACCGGCAACCGTCCGTCGTCCGCACCCCGCGACGGGGCGTACTTGCGCGTGACGTAGAGCCCGCACACGTCGAGGCAGTGGTCGGGGTGCAGGTGCGACAGCAGCACCGCGTCGAGCGCGTCGAGGGCCAGGTGACGCTGCAGCACCCCGAGCGCGCCGTTGCCGAGGTCCAGCACGATCGACCAGGTGCGCCCGTCCGCGTCCTCGGCCTGCACCAGGTAGCAGGATGCCGGCGACTGCGGCCCCGGGAAGGACCCCGAGCAGCCGATCACGGTCATTCTCACGGGGCACCTCTGTCGTCGGCGAACACGGTGTCCACCTCGGGGCCGAGGAAGCGACGCGCCAGCCGACGGAACTCCTCGGGGTCGCCGGTGGTGGTGAACCCGTGGGACGGAGGCCCCTGGTCGGATGGTCGCAGCGCGTCACCGTCGGCCAGCACGCGGTAGACGTCCTTGGCAGTCTCCTCGGCGGACGACACCAGTGTCACCGTGTCTCCCATCACATAGGAGATGACGCCGGTGAGCAGCGGGTAGTGCGTGCAGCCGAGGATCAGCGTGTCGACCCCCTGGGCGATGACGGGCTCGAGATAGCCGCGCGCGACGTCGAGCACCTCGTGACCGCCCGTGACCCCGGACTCGACGAGCTCCACGAACCGCGGGCACGGCTGGCTGACCACGCGGATCTGCGGCGCCGCCGCGAACGCGTCCGGGTAGGCCCGGCTCTGGTGCGTCCCGCGGGTCGAGATGACGCCGACGACGTCGTTGCGGGTGGCGGCGGCGGCGCGTCGCACGGCCGGCCGGATGACCTCCACCACGGGCACGGCATACCGCTCACGCGCGTCGTGCAGGACCGCGGCGCTGGCGGTGTTGCAGGCGATCACGAGGACCTTGACGCCGTGGTCGACCAGCCGGTCGAGGCACTCGAGCGCGAAGCGCCGGGTCTCGGCGATCGGCCGGGGGCCGTATGGCGCCCGCGCCGTGTCACCGAGGTAGGCGATCGACTCGCTCGGCATCTGGTCGAGCACGGCCCGGGCGACCGTGAGGCCCCCATAGCCGGAGTCGAAGATGCCGATGGGTGCGTCGCTCACCCGACCGAGGATAGAGGCTGGTGAGGCGTCAGCCGTCGTGCGACTCCGACCGCATCCGCGACAGGAAGGCACGGGTGCGGTCGTGCTGCGGGTTGCCGATGACCTCGCGCGGCGGCCCCTGCTCGACGACGACCCCGGCGTCCATGAACACGACGTGGTCGGCAACCTCGCGGGCGAAGGCCATCTCGTGCGTCACCACGATCATCGTCATCCCGGACGCGGCGAGCTCGCGCATGACGGTGAGCACCTCGCCCACCAGCTCGGGGTCGAGCGCCGACGTCGGCTCGTCGAAGAGCATCAGCTTGGGCTGCATCGCGAGCGCCCGCGCGATGGCCACGCGCTGCTGCTGACCCCCGGACAGCTGGCCGGGATAGGCGTCGGCCTTCTCGGCAAGGCCGACCCGGTCGAGCAGCTGCACCGCCCGCTCCTTGACCTCGGTCTTGCGCTCGCCCTTGACCTGGACCGGCGCCTCCATGACGTTCGCGAGGACCGTCATGTGCGGGAAGAGGTTGAACCGTTGGAAGACCATGCCGATCTCGCGCCGCTGCGCCGCGACCTGCTTGTCGGTCAGGTGGTGCAGCCGCCCGCCCGCGTCGCGGTAGCCCATGAGGTCCCCGTCGACCCAGATGCGGCCGCCGTCGATGGACTCGAGCTGGTTGATGCAGCGCAGGAAGGTCGTCTTGCCCGACCCGGACGGCCCGAGCAGGCACACGACCTGCCCTTGGCGGACGTCCATGTCGATGCCCTTGAGCACCTCGTTGCCGTGGAACGCCTTGTGGACGTTGACGGCGTGCACCAGAGGTATGCCGTCCCGGCCGGCCCCTCGCGCGTCGCCGTCACGCCCGGTGGCGGCGGGCTCCGTCATACGGCTGCTCATCAGTGGCTCCCCGTGGTCGCGAGCAGCCGCTTGACGGTCTGGTCCTTCTTGCCGGGCGCGCTGCCGAAGCCCTTGCCGAAGTGCCGCTCGAGGTAGTACTGGCCGACCATGAGGATCGAGCACACGACGAGATACCAGCACACGGCCGCCATCATCGTGGGCATGATCTGCAGGGTCCGCTGGCCGATCACCTGGGTCTGGTAGAACAGCTCGGCGCTGATCGGGACGGCCGACAGCAGCGAGGTGTCCTTGACCATGGCGAGGGTCTCGTTGCCGGTGGGCGGCACGATCACGCGCATGGCCTGGGGCAGGACGATCCGGCGCATGGTCTTGCCCGCGGGCATGCCGAGTGCCTGGGCCGCCTCGCGCTGCCCCTGGTCGACGGACAGGATCCCGGCGCGGGCGATCTCGGCCATGTAGGCCGCCTCGGACAGGCCCAGGCCGATGACGCCGGCCCACAGGGTGGACGAGAAGGCGTTGACGTCGATCTGGGTGAGGGTGAGGTCCGTCCCGAGGCCCAGGGCCCCCGCGATCTGCTGGCCGAAGGGCACGCCCAGGGTCAGCTCGGGGTAGAGGTAGCCGACGCCGGTGCCGAGCATGACCAGCAGCACGAGGCGGGGGATGGAGCGGAAGAACCACGTGTAGGCCGCCGCGGTGAAGGTCAGCACCGGGTTGGACGACAACCGCATCACGGCGAGGATCACGCCGAGGGTGACGCCGATGACCATGGCACCGAGCGTGCCGAGGATCGTGCCCATGATGAGGCCGTTGAGCACCGGCTTGTAGTTCATCACCTTGACCATGAACGCCAGGTCCCAGCGCTCGTTGGTGAGGAACGAGCTCACCATCATGGCCAGGAGGACCAGGATGACGGCGACGGCCACCCAGCGCCAGGGGTGCCGGACCGGTCGGGCGTCGATGGCGCCCGGCCGGTCCGTCCTGCTGTCCGGCTGCCCCTGCTGCTGCGGCCTCGAGACGGAGTCAGCCATGGATCAGGGGTTCACCGGGAACTCGGTGACGGCGCCGTTGGCGTTGTTCCACTTGTCCAGGATCTTCTTGTAGTCCCCGGACTTCTCCAGCGCGGCGAAGGCGCCGCCGATGGCGTCCGCGAGGTCCTTCTGGTCCTTGGGGACGACGATGCCGTACGGCGCGGAGTCGTAGAGCTCACCGACCTTCTCCAGCTGGCCGTTGGTCTGCTTGACGGCGTAGTTGGTGATCGGGGAGTCGGCGGCCATGGCGTCGACCTTGCCCGAGGACAGGTCCGCGGTCACCTTGGACTGCTCGGTCTCGACGATCTGGGTGATGGCGGGCTGGCCGCCGTCGGTGCACTTCTTGGAGCGGGCGGTGAGGTCGTCGATCTGGACCGTCCCCTTCTGCACGCCGACCTTGAGGCCGCACGCCTTGGCCGGGTCCACCTGCTTGGGGTTGCCCTTCTTGACCGCCCACAGGGTCCCGGCGTTGAAGTACTGCACCATGTTGACCTTCTGCTTGCGGTCGGCGTTGATCGTGAACGACGAGACGCCGACGTCGAACTTGCCGGAGGTCACGCCGAGGATGATCGACGGGAACTCGGCGTTCTGGAAGTCCGCCTTGAGGCCGAGCTTCTGCGCGGCGGCGGTGAACAGGTCGACGTCCATGCCGGTGACGGTCTTGCCGTCGTCGCCGATGAACTCGTTGGGGGCGTAGGAGGCGTCCGAGCCGACCTTGAGGACGCCGGCCTGCTTGATCTTGGCGGGGACCTTGGCGGCGAGGGCCTGGTCGACGGCCTGGCTGGCGGCGGCGGTGGCCGAGCCGGCGGCGCTGGAGGCCTTGGCGCCCCCCGAGTCGAGCGAGTCCGAGCCGCAGGCGGCGAGGGACAGGGACGAGGCGACCGCCAGGGCGGTGACGACCACCGAGGCGCGAGCGGGACGGATCAGCACGGGGCTACCTCCATGAGCATGAGTGAGCGGTGCTGTGAACCATGCCACGCATGACCATGCGGGACAACGGATCGGGCCCTGGGTGGCCCTGCTGCGCCCGAATCGTGACGTGAGCGGTCGGCGGGGTGCGGCGAGCGGCAGCGGCGGGCGGGAGGCATACGGCGGTCAGCGGACCAGCGCCTCGGCCAGCGTCTCCTGGATCCAGGTCAGGAAGTCATAGAGCGCGGCGGTCTGCACGTGCGGATGGTCCTCGCCGAGCTGCTCGACCAGCTCCTCGAGGGCCGCGGCGTCCGCGTCGGTGCGCAGGCCCAGACGTTCCCCCAGCACGAGCCGCACGTCGGTCAGCGCCACGGTCAGCTGCCCGGCCTGCTGCGTCGTCAGGGTGAGCACCTCGGGGTCGGTGGCGTGCTCCAGCAGCGACACCGCGGCCTCGAGGGTGGCGACCTTGCGCTGCCGCAGCCCCATCTCGGTGAGCCGACGGAACTCCTCGGCCTCCGCGGCGACCTGCGGCCCGTCGTCGCGGCGGGCGTCCGGGAACAACCGTCGCACGGCCGGGTCGACCTGGGGCCGCGGCGGGTCCGCCGACAGTCCCGCCACCGCGTCGGCGAGCGGGTCACCGGTGAGATCCGGGATCGCCGGGCCCATCCCCCGGATCAGGCGCGCCACCTGGGTGAGCAGGCCGGCGAGGAGCTCACGCTCGTCCTCGTCGAGGTGGCCGACGATGCGGTCGCCGTGGCGACGGAAGGCCTGGGCCATCTACTCGTCCTTCTGGTAGGTCGCCCACAGGCCGTAGCCCTGCAGCGCCTCGGTGTCGCGCTCCATCTCGTCGCGCGTGCCCGAACTGACGACCGCGCGCCCCTCGAGGTGGACGTCGAGCATGAGCTTCTCGGACTTGGCCCGGTCGTAGCCGAAGTACTCCTGGAAGACGTAGGTCACGTAGGACATGAGGTTGACCGGGTCGTTCCAGACGAGGGTCACCCACGGCACGTCGGGGACGATGAGCTCGTCCGACTGCGGCTGGTCGAGCTCGACGGGGGCGACGGACATGGTCGCCAGTCTAGGCAGAGTCCTCCGGCAGGGCAGCGGCCCGCTCCTCGTCGGTCAGCAGCCGCGACCGCGTCAGGAAGCGTAGCCCCTCGGGCGACTCCAGCGAGAAGCCCCCGCCCCGCCCGGGGACGGCGTCGATCGTCAGGTGGGTGTGCGCCCACGCCGCGTGCTGCGCCCGCGAGATCCAGACCGGTATGCCGGGAAGCCCCGGGGCCACGAGCCGTCCGAGCAGCATGTCGGCGTCACCGGTGAGGAACTCCCCCTCCGGGTAGCACATCGGGGAGCTGCCGTCGCAGCAGCCGCCGGACTGGTGGAACATCACCGGGCCGTGCCGGTCCACGAGCCGGCGCAGCAGCTCGGCGGCGGCCTCGGTGAGCCCGACCCGCGACGGCGACGGTTGCGGGATCTCGGCATACGACCGCTCCTGCGGAGCCGGGCACACCGCAGGGATGACCGGCTCCGCAGGCTGGGGATCGCTCATGGCCTAGAAGAACCCGAGCTTGTCGGGGCTGTAGGAGACCAGGAGGTTCTTGGTCTGCTGGTAGTGGTCGAGCATCATCTTGTGGTTCTCGCGCCCGATGCCGGACTGCTTGTAGCCGCCGAACGCCGCGTGCGCCGGGTATTGGTGGTAGCAGTTGGTCCACACACGGCCCGCCTGGATCGCGCGGCCCATCGTGTAGGCGCGGTGCATGTGCCGGGTCCACACGCCGGCGCCGAGGCCGTAGAGCGTGTCGTTGGCGGTCGCGAGCGCCTCGACGTCGTCCTCGAACGAGGTCAGGGCGACGACGGGGCCGAAGATCTCCTCCTGGAAGATCCGCATGTCGTTGCGCCCCTCGAAGATCGTGGGCCGGATGTAGAACCCGCCCGCGAGGTCGCCCTCGAGCTCGGCCTTGTCGCCGCCGGTGAGGACCTTGGCGCCCTCCTCGCGACCGATCGCGAGGTAGCTCATGATCTTCTCGAACTGGTCGTTGGAGGCCTGGGCGCCCATCATCGTGTCGGTGTCCAGGGGATTGGCCTGGACGATCGCCTCGACCCGCTTGACCCCGTCGGCGACGAAGCCGTCGTAGATCGAGCGCTGGACGAGGGCGCGCGAGGGGCACGTGCAGATCTCGCCCTGGTTGAGCGCGAACATCGCGAAGCCCTCGAGCGCCTTGTCGTAGAACGCGTCCTTGGTCTGCGCGACGTCCTCGAAGAAGATGTTGGGGCTCTTGCCGCCCAGCTCCAGGGTCACCGGGATGATGTTCTGGCTGGCGTACTGCATGATCAGGCGCCCGGTCGTGGTCTCGCCGGTGAAGGCGATCTTGGCGATGCGCGGGGACGAGGCCAGCGGCTTGCCCGCCTCGACCCCGAAGCCGTTGACGACGTTGACGACGCCCTCGGGGATCAGGTCGCCGATGAGCTCGACCAGCTTGAGGATCGACCACGGTGTCTGCTCGGCCGGCTTGAGGACCACGGCATTGCCCGCGGCGAGGGCCGGGGCGAGCTTCCAGACCGCCATGAGGATCGGGAAGTTCCACGGGATGATCTGCCCGACCACGCCGAGGGGCTCGTGGAAGTGGTAGGCCACCGTCGTCTCGTCGATCTGGCTGATGCCGCCCTCCTGCGCCCGCAGGCACCCTGCGAAGTAGCGGAAGTGGTCGATCGCCAGGGGGATGTCCGCGTTGAGCGTCTCGCGGATCGCCTTGCCGTTGTCCCAGGTCTCGATGACCGCGATGTCCTCGAGGTGCTCCTCCATCCGGTCGGCGATCTTGAGGAGCACGTGCGCGCGGTCGGCGGCGGAGGTCTTGCCCCAGGCCGGCGCCGCCTTATGCGCAGCATCGAGCGCCGCGTCGATGTCATCGGCCGTGCCCCGCGCGACGCTGGTGAAGACCTGACCGGTCACCGGCGTCGGGTTGTCGAAGTACTCGCCCTTGACCGGGTCGGTCCACCGACCCCCGATCCAGTGGCCGTAGCGCTCCTTGATCTCGATCGAGGACTCGCTGCTGCCGGGCTGCGGATAGACGCTCATGGATGCTCCCAACGTCGTTGGTGGGTCGGTGGTCGATCGTTGCGGGTCGTCGGTGGCCGCGCTGGGCGTGACCGGGGTCACCACGCTACGACAGACCCGGGGCCCGCGCCCGAGGGACGACGCGCCCAGAGGCTGGGCGGGGCGGCATACGGCCACTGCCTCCCCCGCCAGGGAGGGTCCGGTTAGAGTGCGTCGCGTGACTCGCAACGTGGCCGGCACGGCCCTCCTCACCGATCACTACGAGCTGACGATGCTGCAGGCCGCCCTGCACTCGGGCGCGGCCCACCGCGACTGCGTGTTCGAGGTGTTCGCGCGTCGGCTGCCGGACGGGCGTCGCTACGGGGTCGTCGCCGGGACCGGTCGGGTGGTGGAGGCCATCCGCGACTTCCGCTTCGGCGAGGACGAGATCGCGTTCCTGCGGGACAACGCCGTGGTGGACGAGGCGACCCTGGACTACCTGGCCTCCTATCGCTTCACCGGCGACGTCTGGGGCTACGCCGAGGGCGAGGTCTACTTCCCCGGCTCGCCGTTGCTCGTCGTCGAGGGGACGTTCGCGCAGGCCTGCATCCTGGAGACGCTCGTCCTGTCGATCATGAACCACGACTCCGCCATCGCCGGCGCCGGGTCACGCATGGTCACCGCCGCCGAGGAGCGCCCGCTCATCGAGATGGGCTCGCGGCGCACCCACGAGGAGGCCGCGGTGGCGGCGGCGCGGGCGGCCTACATCGTGGGGTTCGGCAAGACCTCCAACCTCGAGGCGGGCCGGCGTTACGGCGTGCCGACGGCCGGCACGTCCGCCCACTCGTTCACCCTCCTGCACGACAGCGAGTCCGGCGCCTTCCAGGCGCAGCTCGAGTCCCTCGGCAAGGGCACCACGCTGCTGGTCGACACGTATGACGTCCGCTCCGCCGTCGCCGAGGCCGTCCGACTGGCGGGGCCCGAGCTGGGCGGTGTGCGGCTGGACTCCGGCGACCTTGTGGCCCAGGCCCGCGAGGTGCGTCTGCAGCTCGACGAGCTCGGCGCGACCACGACCCGGATCACCGTGACCTCCGACCTCGACGAGTACGCCATCGCCGCGCTGGCCGCCGCCCCCGTCGACGGCTACGGGGTGGGGACGTCGCTGGTCACGGGGTCCGGCGCGCCCACCGCCGGCATGGTCTACAAGCTCGTCGCCCGCAAGGACGACGACGGCACCTGGGTCTCGGTGGCCAAGGCCTCGAGGTCCAAGACCTCGGTCGGTGGCCGCAAGTACGCCCTGCGGCGCCTCGACGAGCGCGGCGCGGCGCAGGCCGAGGTGATCGGGATCGGAGAGCGGCCGGTCAACGACGGCAACGACCGTGAGCTCCTCGTGCCGCTGATGCGCGGGGGCGAGGCCGTGGGCGACCTGTCCCTCGAGGCCGCACGGGCACGGCACGAGGCCTCGGTGGCCGAGCTGCCGGCACGCGCTCGCCGCCTGTCGCGTGGCGAGCCGGCCATCCCGACCCAGTACGTCGACGGCGTGGAGGACTGAGCCATGACGGTGGGGACGGATCGGGACACGGCGACCGGCGGGGAGCCGGGGGCGTCGCGAGCGGACGGGGTCGACGAGAGCCGCGCGCTGCTGATCGTGGACGTGCAGGGCGACTTCTGCGAGGGCGGGTCCCTGGCCGTGGCCGGTGGCGCCGCGGTGGCGCGAGACGTCGCCTCGCTCGTGCTCTCCCGCGAGGGCCGGTATGCCGCCGTCGTCGCCACCCAGGACTGGCACGAGGACCCCGGTGGGCACTGGGCGCCGCAGCCGGACTACGTCGACACGTGGCCGGTGCACTGCGCCGCGGGCTCGTCGGGGGCGGACTTCCACGAGGGGCTGCGCCCGGCGCTCGGGTCCGTGGACGCCGTCGTGCGCAAGGGCCGACGGTCCGCCGCGTACTCGGGCTTCGAGGGGGTCACGGACGACGGAGAGACCCTCGCGCAGTGGCTCTCGTCGCGCGGGATCACCGCGGTGGACTGCGTGGGGATCGCCACCGACCACTGCGTCCGGGCGACCGCCCTGGACGCGGCGTCGGCCGGGCTGCAGACCCGTGTGCTGCTCGACCTGACGGCGGGCGTCGCCCCGGACACCACCGAGCGGGCGCTCGACGAGCTGCGCGCGGCCGGCGTGGAGCTGGTCGGCGCCCCGCGCCTCGGGCCTGCCTGAGGTCGTCCGCCTCGCCCGCGCTCGCCCCGCCGAGCCCGTCTCACCCTGCAGCACGAGACCACTCCGGCACGGCGAGACCACCACCTGACAGCGCGTGCACCGCGTGACGACCGGTGACCTCAGGTGGTGTCGGGGAGGATCATGGCGATGACGTCCGGTGCTGCGGGCTGCAGCCACGACGGGCGGGCCCGTCCGACCTCGACCCACCCGAGCCGGGGATACATGGCGTAGGCGCGCTCGACCTCCCCCGCCGGGCCGTCCTGAGGTCGGCGGGCGGATACCACGGCGACATGGCCGAGCAGCTCGCCGTCCCGTTCGGCCACGAAGGCGGCCAGCTCCCCCTCCCGCCGCACGAACTCCTGCGGCGGGAAGGGCAGCGGGTTGCGGTAGGAATAGCCAGACGTGGGCTGCTGCTCGATCAGCAGCCGCGCCAGCTCGGGGACGTCCTCGTCCCGGCGGGGTCGGATGCTCGGGACCGGTCTGGGGTGCACGGTCGCAGGCTAGCGCCCGTCCCACCTCATCGGCCGGGCGAGGTGCGGCTCATCCCCGCCGCCGCGGCAACGCGCCGCGCACGACGCACGTCCGGCCGACCTTGTCGTGGATGGCCTGGTGCAACGGTCGGTCGGCGAGCGGCCACAGCCCGTCCACCAGCATCCACACCGTGCCGATCGCGCCCGGCAGGATGTCGCCGAGCCGCTTGACGATGGTGCGCAGGGCGATCTGACCCGCAGGCGCGGGCGCCGCCTGGTCGATGCTGCGCACGCTGATCCCGGTGGCCAGCCGGCCCAGGGTGCGACCCCACCGGCTCAGGCAGACGACCTCGTAGAGCACGGCGGCGACGAACATGGCCCCCGCGACCTGCAGCTGCAGGGCCGCGCTGGGCATCGGGGTCGGCGGCAGGGTGGCGCTCCCGGCCGCCGCCGCGGCCATCGCCTCGTCCCACCAGGACTGCACCTGCGGGATCCAGTCGCGCATCAGGTATGTCGTGAGCGGCAGCATCACGAGCAGGACGAGGAGCCCGTCGAGGATCCAGGCGAGGAACCGCCGCCACCATCCGCTGAGGGGCTGCCCGTCCGGGGTGGTGTCCTGCGCCGGCTGGGCGTACGCGCCGGGGTAGGGGGCCTGTTGGTGCTGGCGCGGTCCCCGCGCGGTGCCGCTGCCCCCGATACCGCCGGGCGGGGCGACATACGGGCTCCTCCCCTGGCCACCATCCCTGGCCTGACCAGACCGACCCTCGCGGGCCTGCTGGTCCCGCTGCTGGTCCCGCGGGTGGAAGTCCTCCACCTGCGCCCCCTCGCCGATCTGCGACCGCGCCACCTGGGGGGCCACCTTGGGCGCCCGGTGGTCGCTCCACGACACTCCGTCGAAGTAGCGGAGGTAGGCGGGGTCCTGCGGGTCGTCGTACCACCCTGATGGCTGGGTCATGCCTCTAGCCTGCCACGGCGACCTGGGACCGGCGGCCGACGGGGCGGACGGGGGCAGACGGCGGTCGGAGGTGCGGGGACGGGCCGGCGATAATGCATGGGGTCTGTCGGTGCCGAGGACTACCGTGTCACCGTGCTGTCAGCCATCCTGCGCCGTCACCTCGGGCGCCACCGTGGGCCCCTGGTCCTGGTCCTGATCTTCCAGACCGTGCAGGTGCTGGCCAACCTCTACCTCCCCACCCTCAACGCCGACGTCATCGACCGCGGCATCGCCCAGGGCGACACCGGCTACGTCCTGCGCACGGGCGGCTGGATGCTGGCGATCACGGTCGTGCAGATCCTCGCCAACCTCGTCGCCATCTACTACGGCGCGCGCACCGCCATGCGCTTCGGTCGCGACCTGCGCGCCGAGGTCTTCAGCGCCGTCGAGGAGTTCGCGGCGGAGGAGCTCGGCAGGTTCGGCGCGCCGTCGCTGATCACCCGCACCACCAACGACGTCCAGCAGGTGCAGATGCTGGTGTTCATGACGCTCGTGATGATGGTGTCCGCGCCCATCACCGCCGTCGGCGGGGTCGTCATGGCGCTGCGCCACGACGTCGCCCTCTCGGGACTGCTGCTCGTCGTCGTGCCGATCCTGGTCGTGTGCCTCGGCCTGATCATCGTGCGGCTGCACCCGCTGTTCCGCCGGATGCAGGTGCAGGTGGACGGCGTCAACCAGATCCTGCGCGAGCAGATCACCGGCGTGCGGGTCATCCGGGCCTTCGTCAAGGACCGGGCCGAGCAGCAGAGGTTCGCGGTCGCCAACGACGAGCTGCGGGACATCGCGGTGACGGCGGGACGGCTGATGACCTCGATGTTCCCGCTGATCATGCTCATCATGAATGTCTCGACCGTCGCGGTGATCTGGTTCGGCGGGCTGCGGGTCGACAGCGGCGACATGCAGGTCGGTGACCTGGTCGCGATGATGACCTATCTCATGCAGATCCTCATGTCGGTGCTGATGGCCTCGATGATGTTCATGGTCCTGCCCCGGGCCCAGGTGTCCGCCGAGCGCATCGGCGAGGTGCTGGCCACGGAGCCCACGGTGCGGCCACCTGCTGCGCCGACACCGGCGCCGTCCGTCGAGCCTCGCGGGGTCGTGGAGCTGCGCGCGGTCAGCTTCACCTTTCCCGGAGCCGACGACCCCGTCCTGCGCGACGTCGACCTGGTTGCCAGCCCGGGCCGGACGACGGCCATCATCGGGTCGACGGGATCCGGCAAGACCACGCTCGTCAACCTGATCCCCCGGCTCATGGACGCCACGGCCGGCCAGGTGCTGCTCGACGGCGTCGACGTGCGCGAGCTCGACCTGCACGACCTGTGGGCCCGCTTCGGTCTCGTGCCGCAGCGCCCGTACCTGTTCACGGGGACCGTCGCGAGCAACCTGCGTCTCGGCCGCGAGGACGCGACCGACGACGAGCTGTGGGCCGCCCTGGAGATCGCGCAGGCCCGCGACTTCGTCGAGGCGATGGAGGGCGGCCTCGAGGCCCCCATCAGCCAGGGCGGCACCACCGTCTCGGGCGGTCAGCGGCAGCGTCTCGCGATCGCGCGGGCGGTGGTGCGCCGACCGTCGGTCTACCTGTTCGACGACTCCTTCTCAGCGCTCGACTACGCCACGGACGCCGCCCTGCGCGCCGCGCTCAGGCCCATCACCAGGGAGTCGACCGTCGTCGTGGTCGCCCAGCGGGTGAGCACGATCCGCGACGCCGACGAGATCGTCGTCCTCGACGAGGGAGCGGTCGTCGGTCGAGGTCGGCACGGTGAGCTGATGGGGACCTGCGAGACCTATCGCGAGATCGTGCTGTCCCAGCTGAGCGAGGAGGAGGCCGCATGACCGCGTCCACCGAGCAGCGCCGCACCTCGCCGGCGCGCGGCCCGATGGCGATGGGCGCCCCGGCGGCCAAGGCGGACGACTTCCGCGCCTCGGCTCGCCGTCTGCTCGGCGACCTGACCGCGCACCGGGGCCACGTCCTGGTCATCACGGTGCTCGGCGTCATCGGCGTGGCGTTCTCCGTGGTCGGGCCCAAGGTCCTCGGACGAGCCACCGACCTCGTGTTCGCCGGCGCGATCGGGCGGCACCTGCCGGCCGGCGCGACCCGCGAGCAGCTCGTCGAGGGGCTACGGGCGCGCGGTGACGCTCGCTTGGCCGACCTGCTCTCCGGCATGCCGGACCTCGTCCCGGGTGTCGGCGTCGACACGGGCGCCGTGGCGCAGGTGCTGGCGTGGGCCCTCGGCCTCTACCTCCTGTCGTCCCTGTTCACCTGGGTGCAGGTGTGGCTGACCACGACCGTGGTGCAGGCGACCGTCCACCGGATGCGCCACGACGTGGAGCACAAGCTCGAGCGGCTGCCGGTGCGCTACTTCGACACCGAGTCCCGTGGCGACATCCTGTCCCGGGCCACCAACGACGTCGACAACGTCGCCCAGTCGCTGCAGCAGACCATGACCCAGATGCTCAACAGCGCCCTGACCGTCCTCGGCGTGATCGTGATGATGCTCACCATCTCTCCCCTGCTGACGATCGTCGCGGTCGTGAGCATCCCCGTGATGGCGATGATCACCATGGCCATCGCCAAGCGCTCCCAGCCGCAGTTCCGCGAGCAGTGGGCCGCCACCGGTCGGCTCAACGGGCACGTGGAGGAGATGTACTCCGGCCAGCTGCTCATCAAGGTCTACGGCCAGCAGGACGGGGCCCGTCGCACCTTCGCCGAGCACAACGACGCCCTCTACGAGTCCGCCTTCAAGGCGCAGTTCGTGTCCGGGATGATCCAGCCCGCCATGTGGTTCGTCTCCAACCTCAACTTCGTCCTGGTCGCCGTGATCGGCGGCGTGCGCGTGGCCTCGGGCGCCTTGTCCATCGGCGGCGTGCAGGCGTTCATCCAGTACTCCCGGCAGTTCAGCCAGCCCCTCGGCCAGCTCGCCGCCATGGTCAACCTGCTGCAGTCCGGCGTCGCGTCGGCCGAGCGGGTGTATGCGCTGCTCGACGCCGAGGAGGAGTCCGCGGACGTGCCCTCCCGGCCCGAGGTGGCGGCCGCAGGCCCGCGCCCCGTCGCCGGTCGGGTGGCCTTCGAGGACGTCTCGTTCTCCTACTCCCCCGACACCCCGCTGATCGAGCACCTCGACCTGGTCGCCGAGCCCGGACAGACCATCGCCATCGTCGGCCCCACAGGCGCCGGCAAGACCACCCTGGCCAACCTCCTGCTGCGCTACTACGACGTCGACGGCGGCCGGATCACACTGGACCGCACCGACATCCGTGACCTGCCGCGCAGCGAGCTGCGCTCGGCGTTCGGCGTGGTCCTGCAGGACACCTGGCTGTTCACCGGCACCATCCGGGACAACATCGCGTATGGCGCCACGCGCCCCACCGAGGACGCTGTGGTCGCGGCAGCGACCGCCGCCCATGCCGACCACTTCATCCGGACGCTGCCGGACGGCTACGACACCGTGCTGGACGACGACGGGTCCTCCCTGTCCGCCGGCCAGCGACAGCTGCTGACCATCGCCCGCGCATTCCTCGCCGACCCGTCCATCCTCGTGCTCGACGAGGCGACGAGCTCGGTCGACACCCGCACCGAGGCGCTCGTCCAGGAGGCCATGGATCGGCTGCGGCGCGACCGCACGAGCTTCGTCATCGCCCACCGCCTGTCGACGATCCGTCATGCCGACCGCATCGTCGTCATGGAGCACGGCGCCATCGTCGAGCAGGGTTCGCACGACCGGCTCCTCGCCGCCGGAGGGGCCTACGCCCGGCTCTACCAGGCCCAGTTCGCCCAGGCCGTCGCCGAGGATCCGTCGGCCTGACCCGCCGCCGACCTCGTCAGCCGCAGCGACCCCCGCACCCCGCACCCTGCGCCCCCGCACCCCCGCACCCGCCGTTGAGAGGCGACAGATGGGGGCCATGCCGCCCGGATGACCCCGATTTGTCGCCTCCCGACGGCGGGCGGACGGCATTCGGGATGGTCAGAGGTTGCCGCGGAGGTCCTGCTCGCGCTCCAGCGCCACGAAAAGCGCCTTGAAGTTGCCCTTGCCGAAGCCCAGGGAGCCGTGGCGCTCGATCATCTCGAAGAAGACGGTCGGGCGATCACCCAGCGGCTTGGTGAAGATCTGCAGCAGGTAGCCGTCCTCGTCACGGTCGACCAGGATGCCGCGGCTCTGCAGCTCCTCGATCGGGACGCGCACCTCACCGATGCGGCGACGCAGCTCCTCGTCCTCGTAGTAGGAGTCCGGGGTGTCGAGGAACTCCACGCCGTTGGCGCGCAGCTCGTCGACGGTGCGGATGATGTCGTTGGTGGCGAGGGCCAGGTGCTGGGCGCCGGGGCCGCGGTAGAAGTCGAGGTACTTGTCGATCTGCGAACGCTTCTTGGCGATCGCCGGCTCGTTGAGGGGGAACTTCACGCGGTGGTTGCCGTTGGCGACGACCTTGGACATCAGGGCGGAGTAGTCGGTGGCGATGTCGTCGCCGATGAACTCGGCCATGTTCACGAAGCCCATGACCTTGTTGTAGAAGGCGACCCACTCGTCCATCTTGCCGAGCTCGACGTTGCCGACGATGTGGTCCAGCGCCTGGAAGAGGCGCTTGGGAGAGCCCTCGCGCTTCTGGTAGGTCGAGGTGCGCTCGACGTAGCCGGGCCAGTAGGGGCCGAAGTACCGGGAGCGGTCCACGAGGGTGTGCCGCGTCTCGCCGTAGGTCGCGATCGAGGCGAACCGCAGCGTGCCGTGCTCGTCGGCGACGTCCTGCGGCTCGTCGAGGACGGTGGCGCCCATCCGGCGGGCCTGGGCGACGCAGCGGTCCACGTCCGGCACCTCGAGGGCGATGTCGACGACGCCGTCGCCGTGCGCGGCGTGGTGGGCGATCAGGGGGCTGTCGGGGCTGACGGCACCCTTGATCACGAAGCGGATGGAGCCGGACCGCAGGACGAAGGCCTTGTGGTCGCGGTTGCCGTTCTCGGGCCCGGAGTAGGCCTCCAGGGTCATGCCCCAGGCGGACTGGTAGTAGTGCGCGGTCTGGGTGGCGTTGCCGACCACGAAGACGATGGCGTCCCAGCCGGTGACGGGGAAGGGGTCACGGGCCTCGTCGTACTCCACGAGGCCGACCAGCTGCTTGAGCTGGTCGAGGTCCAGGTCGGCGTCACGCTCTTGCGGCGTGAGGTCCACGGTGGTGTCGGTCATGAGGCCCAACTGTGGGGGCGACGACCCACCCGGGCAAGCATGCCCTCACCGCCTGGGCAAACTGGTCAAGATTGGTGGCGCAGGCCGCCCGAGGGTGGACAATGTGTCTCATGGGGATCGACGATCTGGACCGCAGGCTCATCAGCGCCTTCACGCAGGACCCGCACATCGGGGTGCTCGGCGCCTCACGAGTCCTGGGCGTGGCGCGCGGCAACGTCCAGGCGCGCCTGGATCGCCTGCAGGGTCGGGGGGTCATCTCGTCCTTCGCCCCGCACGTCGACCCCGCGGCGCTGGGCTACCCGGTGATGGCCTTCGCCACGCTGGAGATCCGTCAGGACCACGGCCACGAGCGGGTGGTGCGTCACCTGGAGCAGATCCCCGAGGTGCTGGAGGCCCACACAATCACCGGGTCGGGTGACATCTGGATCCGCCTGGTCGGCCGCGACAACGCAGACCTGCAGCGGGTGATCGACGACGTCGTGGCGGGCGGTTCCGTCATACGCACCTCGACGGTGATCTCCCTGGCCACCCGGCTGGCGCACCGCACCGCTCCGCTGGTCGACGCCGCCGTCCCGTGACCTAGCGGCGACCGACGAACCAGTTGCGGATCCTGTCGATGCGCTCGGTCACCTGCTCCCCGGACGCCTGGTCCAGGGCCGGTCCCCCGCACACCTGCCGGAGCTCGGAGTGCACGATCGCGTGCTTCGTGCCGGTCTTGCGGGCATAGGCGGAGACCAGCTTGTTGAGCTCCTTGCGCTGGGCCTGCAGCGCGCGGTGTGCCGAGACCTCCTCGTGCCGCTCCTGGGCGCGCGCGTTGGGCTTCTGGCCGCGCTGCCGCTCGCGGAGCAGGTGCGCCATCTGGTCGGGCTCCAGCAGGCCGGGCAGTCCGAGGTAGCCCTCCTCCTCCTCGGAGCCCACGTCCGCCACGAGACCGAACTGCTGGGCGTCGAACAGGACGTGGTCGAACTCCGCGTCCGACTCCAGCGCCTCGAACTTCAGGTCGAGCTCGTCACTGGCCTGCTCGGACCGGTTGGCCTCCTCGAGGAGCCCGTCCTCCTCGGACCAGAGCGGCTCCTCCTCACCGGGTTTCTTGGGCCGGTCGAGCGCGTGGTCCCGCTCGTCCTCCAGGCGGGCGGCGTGCTCGAGCAGCACCGGCACGGACGGGAGGAACACCGAGGCCACCTCTCCGCGCTTACGGGCGCGCACGAACCGCCCCACCGCCTGCGCGAAGAACAGGGGCGTCGACGTCGAGGTCGCGTAGACCCCGACCGCCAGGCGGGGCACGTCCACCCCCTCGGAGACCATCCGGACCGCGACCAGCCAACGATCGGTGGACTGGGAGTAGGTCTCGATGCGCTGGGAGGCCCCGGCGTCGTCGGACAGGACGACCGTGGGCTTCTCCCCCGTGATCTCGTGCAGGATCCTGGCGTAGGCGCGGGCATTGGTCTGGTTGGTCGCGATCACCAGGCCGCCGGCGTCCGGCACGTGCCGGCGCACCTCGGTGAGGCGCTTGTCGGCGGCGCGCAGCACGGACGGGATCCACTCCCCCGTGGGAGACAGCGCGGTCCGCCACGCGTGCGCCGTGAGGTCCTTGGTGAGCGGCTCGCCCAGCCGGGCGGCGAGCTCGTCGCCGGCGCGGGTCCGCCAACGCATCGCGCCCCCGTAGGCCATGAACAGCACCGGCCGCACCACGCCGTCGCGCAGCGCCTCGGCGTAGCCGTAGGAGTAGTCCGAGGCCGACCGACGGATGCCGTCCGGACCCTCCTCGTAACGCACGAACGGGATGGGGCTCGTGTCGGAGCGGAAGGGCGTGCCGGTGAGCGCCAGCCGCCGCGCCGCGGGCTCGAAGGCCTCGCGGATCGCGTCCCCCCAGGACTTGGTGTCGCCGCCGTGGTGGATCTCGTCGAGGATCACGAGGGTCGGGGCGGCCTCCGTGCGGGCCCGGTGCAGCAGCGGCTTGGATGCCACCTGCGCGTAGGTCAGCGCCACGCCGTCGAAGGCCTTGTTGTGCGTCCCCGCGGCGTTGGTGAAGGTCGGGTCGAGCTGGATACCGACGCGTGCGGCGGCGTCCGCCCACTGCACCTTGAGGTGCTCGGTCGGGGCGACGACGGTGACGCGGCGCACCACCCCGCGCCGCAGCAGCTCGGTCGCGACCCGGAGCGCGTATGTCGTCTTGCCGGCGCCAGGCGTGGCCACCGCCAGGAAGTCCTGGGGACGCTCGGCGAGGTAGGCCTCGAGGGCCTCCGCCTGCCAGGCACGCAGCTTGCCCGCCGTTCCCCACGCTGCGCGCTCGGGAAAGGCGGGGGACAGGTGTTCGGCAGCAGAGGTACTCATCGCGTCCTGCAGGGTAGACGTTTTCGCCGGGCAACATGCCGGGCGGCGGGTCCTTGACAGCCTCGAGCGGCACGCCATCGGCCCGCCACCCCGGGTCGGGACGGCGGGCCGAGGAGGTCCTGGTGGTCAGCCCAGCTTGAGGGTGACGCGGTCGACGGAGCCGACGGTGCTCGCGTCAGAGGGCGCCGAGCCGATCTTGATGGTGTCGGCCGGCTGCGAGCCGAGCTTGAGGGTGACGGCGTTGGCGGAGCCTCCGGCCAGGGTGGCGACGGCGGCGACGGTGATGACGGCAGCGGTGCGGGCGAGGTTACGCATGGTGGTTTCCCTTCGATGACGGCAGGGCGCCCCGTGACACCCTGCAACCAGAATAGCGCCTAGGGCGGCAAAATGTCACTAGCAGTGACCTAGACCTGTCAAAAGGGTGAAATTACTTCCCGCCGTCCTGGGGCTTGCGCAGGCCCTCGTAGATCTCCTGGCAGATCGGGCACACCGGGAACTTCTTGGGGTCGCGCCCCGGGACCCAGATCTTGCCGCACAGCGCCACGACCGGCTCCCCCGTCATGGCGCTCTCGAGGATCTTTTCCTTGCGCACGTAGTGGGCGAAGCGTTCCCGGTCGCCCGGCTCCTGCAGCTGCTCGTCGACCTGCTCGCGCTCCAGCACCGCGGTCTGCGTCGAGGGCCCGCCCGGCTCCGCGAACGGGTCCGGCGGCATCTCGGGGTATCCCTGGCTCATGCGGGACATCCTAGGCCGCGGCTCAGTTGTAGTCCTCGTCGTCGGGGTAGAGGCCGACGAAGGCCAGCCGCCCCGGCTGGCGACGCAGCACCCGTCGCCACAGCGTGCTCGGCTCGTCGCTGAACACGTCATCGGGGAGACGATCCACGACATACCACGACCCGTTGCGGATCTCACCCTCGAGCTGACCGGGGACCCACCCGGCATACCCGGCGAAGATGCGAACCCCGGTCAGGTGCGGCATCACCTGCTCGGCAGGCGTGTCGAGATCCACGACCCCCACCCCCGGAAAGAGCTGCTGCACCCCGTCGACCTCGCGACCGGGGTCGATGACCCCGACGACGCCGAGGGCCGAGTCCAGCTGCACCGGGCCGCCCTGAAAGAGGACCTGCGGCTCGCGGACGTGCTCCTGCCAGCCGTCCAGCACCGTGTCGATGGTGGCGTCGACGGGCTTGTTGAGGACGACCGCCTGGGCGCCGTCGTCGCCGTGGTGCAGCACGAGCATCACGCACCGCTCGAACACCCCCTCGTTGAGCCCGGGGGTGGCGATGAGCAGTTGTCCGGTCAGGTCCTCGGTGCGCACCGTCCCATTGTGCCCACCTCGACGGGCCGTATGCCGAAGCGGGCGCCACCCCTTATGGAGGTGACGCCCGCTGACGGGGTCCAGCCGTGGTGGTGCAGGGGCAGGATCAGCCGTCGTAGCGGCGGGCCGAACGGTCCCGGCCACCGCGGTCCTGGCGGCCGTCCCGGTCGTCGCGACCGCCACGGTCCTCCCGACCGCGGAACGAGCGCTCGTTGCGGCGCCCGTGCGGCTGGTAGCGCGCTCCGCCGCGACGGTGGCCACGCTGCGGGCGCGGCTCGCCCTCGACGAGGCGGCGGTAGCGCCCCTCCTCGATGGCCTCGCCGGACGGGGTGCGGGCCCCCACGCCGTCGTAGAGCAGCGGGTCGCCGGGGGCCGTGCGGACGGGCTTGACGTCCACCCCGGCCTGCTCGACGAGGCGCTCCATCTGGCGGCGCTGGTGCGGGAGCGCCAGCGTCACGACCGTGCCCCGCTCGCCGGCGCGCGCCGTGCGGCCGGAGCGGTGCAGGTAGTCCTTGTGGTCGGCCGGCGGGTCGACCTGCAGCACCACGGAGACGTCGTCGACGTGGATGCCGCGGGCGGCCACGTCGGTGGCGACGAGGACGGGCAGCGTGCCCTCCTTGAAGCCGGTGAGCACCCGGTTGCGCTGCACCTGGGACAGGCCGCCGTGCAGGGCCGCCGCGAAGACGCCCTGCTCGCGCAGCTGGAGCGCGACGCGGTCGGCGCCGAGCTTGGTGCGCACGAAGACCACCGTGCGGCCGGTGCGGTTGGCGACCTCGGCCGTGATGACCTTCTTGTGCATCGGGTCGATGAGCAGGACGTGGTGGTCCATGGTCTCGACCGACGCCGTCTCCGGGTCGGTCTCGTGGGTCACCGGGTCGGACAGGTAGCGCTCGACCACCGTGTCGATCCCGCGGTCCAGCGTCGCGGAGAACAGCAGTCGCTGCCCGCCACCGGGCACGAGGTCCAGGATCTCGCTGATGGCCTCGAGGAAGCCCATCTCGGCCATGTGGTCGGCCTCGTCGAGCACGGCCACCTCGACCTGGGACAGGTCGGCTGCTCCGCGGTCGATGAGGTCCTTGAGGCGGCCGGGCGTGGCGACGAGGACGTCCAGGCCCTTCTCCAGCGCCATGATCTGCGGCGGGTAGGGCATGCCGCCCGCCACGAGCTTGTGGCGCAGACCCATCACGTGCACGAGCGGCTGCAGCGCGTCGCTCACCTGCTGGGCCAGCTCACGCGTGGGGACGAGGATGATCGAGCGGACGACGCCCGGGGCGGCCTTGCCGCCCGCTGCGAGGGTCGCGATGAGCGGCAGGCCGAAGCTCAGGGTCTTGCCCGAACCCGTCTGGCCGCGGCCGAGGACGTCCCGGCCCGCGAGCGCGTCCGGGATGGTCGCCTGCTGGATCGGGAAGGGGGTGGTGATGCCGTCCCGAGCCAGGCGCTCGACGAGCGGCGTCGGGAGACCGAGGGCGGCGAAGCCGTTGTCGGCCCCGACCTCGACGGGCGCGGCCTCGGCCGGCACGTCGACGGACAGGCCCATCGCCTCGCGCTCCTCGCGGTCGGTCCAGGTGCGGCTGCGGTCCGCACGCTGGTAGCCCCGGTCGCCGCGGTCGTAGCTGCGGGGGCCCCGCTCGTCGCGGTCGAAGCGCCGCTGGGGGCGGTCACCGCGGTCGTAGCTGCGCGGCCCGCGGTCGTCCCGCTCGAAGCGCCGCTGGGGTCGGTCACCGCGCTCGTAGCTGCGCGGCCCGCGGTCGTCCCGCTCGAAGCGACGCTGGGGTCGGTCACCGCGGTCGTAGCTGCGGGGGCCCCGCTCGTCGCGGTCGAAGCGACGCTGGGGTCGGTCACCGCGGTCGTAGCTGCGCTGCCCGCGGTCGTCC
This sequence comes from Arsenicicoccus cauae, assembly GCF_043162025.1. Classification (NCBI taxonomy): domain Bacteria; kingdom Bacillati; phylum Actinomycetota; class Actinomycetes; order Micrococcales; family Intrasporangiaceae; genus Arsenicicoccus; species Arsenicicoccus cauae. Next base: position 3,239,689 of record NZ_CP171001.1, read on the forward strand.
CGCTCGAAGCGACGCTGGGGTCGGTCACCGCGGTCGTAGCTGCGCTGCCCGCGGTCGTCCCGGTCGACACCCCTGTCGTGGGGACGGTCGCCCCGGTTGAACGGACGCCGCTCGTCGCGGTCGAAGGAGCGCTGCGGACGGTCGTCGCGGTTGAAGGGGCGGCGCTCCGGGCGCTCGTCACGGTTGAACTCGCGACGGGGGCCGCGCTCGTCGCGGGACTCGCTGCGGGGCCCGCGGTCGGCATACGACCGCTCGTCGCGGGTGTAGGGGCGACGCTCGTCGCGACCGGCCGTGGGGCCCTGCCCGCGGTGGGGCTTGCTCGGGCCACGACGGGCCTCGACCTTCTTGGAGGTGCTCCAGCGCGCCTTCTTGGGCGCGCCGGACGAGGACTGAGCAGACATGGGGATTCCTTGCTGGGTGGTCGATAGGCACGCTTCGAGCCACCTGGCGAGGGCAACGATGAAGGCGAGCCTCAGGCTCCACGTGCGGGAGCCCGGTCGGGCCGGTCGACGAGCTGCCGCCGGCTGCGTCTCGCTTCTCGTGGGCCGCCCTGATGAGCGGCCAAGAAAGTTCTCGGGGTCGTGCGCCCCTGTGGCTTACCCAGACCTAGCTGGGGCCCTGTCCGTCGCGGACGTTGCGCCGTGGTGCTGGCGACCGAGGGACCGGAGGACCCGGACGTCGATCGCGAACACCGCACAAGCGAGACTGCTGACCCCAGTCTATCAGGCGCCCGACCGTGCCCGTTCCTGTCTGCTCAGGGCGCTGATCTCGACACCGGTCCGGGGAATCCTCGCCGGGTGGTCGTCGTTGGACCTCCCATGAGCACCCGTCAGATCACGGAAGCGACCTTCGAGTCGACCATCCAGGACAACGACATCGTCCTCTACGACTTCTGGGCCGACTGGTGCGGCCCCTGCAAGCAGTTCGCGCCGGTCTTCGAGGCCTCCTCCGACAAGCACGACGACATCGTCTTCGGCAAGATCGACACCGAGGCCGAGCAGGGCCTCGCCGCGATGCTCCAGATCACGTCGATCCCGACGATCATGGCCTTCCGCGAGGGCGTGCCGCTGCTCATGCAGCCCGGCGCCCTGCCCGCCAACGCCCTCGAGGACCTGATCACGCAGATCAAGTCGCTGGACATGGAGACCGTCAAGCGGGAGTACGCCCAGCAGGTGGCAGCCGCCGAGGCCCAGCTCGCGCAGCAGCAGGGTCAGCCCGGCGCCGCCGGCCAGGGCCAGACCCCGGGGACCAGCCCCGCGGACATCCCCTCCGTCTGAGCCGTCCGGCAAACGAGCCCGTATGCCGACAAGGCCCCCTCGATCTCCTGGTGGAGGCGAGGGGGCCTTGCGCTGCAGGTCCACGGCGTGACGTGCCCGATCTGGTGGAGGTGGCGGGAATCGAACCCGCGTCCGCTGACGACGCACCAGGGCTTCTCCGGGCGCAGTGCGCTAAGGACTTTCTCGGCCCCAGGGCTCGCGCGCACACGTCCCCTGACAGGCCCAGTCGAGAAGGAGTCCCGCACGCCGTCCCGACACCGGCGTGCAGCAAGATCTCTAGCTGATGCCAGACCCTAGGCCGAGATCACACCTAGGCTGACAGACTTCGGGCTCGCTCAGGCGGCGAGGGCGAAGTCGGTGCGCTTGGAATTGGCACCTATTGGTTTGCTGAGGGCGTTAACGAGACAACTCAGCATCCTCGGCCCGCTTCCCCTGCTAGATCGACCAACGTCGAAACCGATCACCCCCAAGGGGGTCCCGGTGAAGGGGCGGGCACGTCACGCTGTGGACTTGTCAAACGACGACCTGTGCGCGAGGCCCAGGTCAGACCCGTGAGTCTACCCTTCCCAACGCGCGCGCCTCCACCAGGATTCCCCGGTCGTCCTGCGCGGGTGCGGCGCCATACGACAATGGACCGTATGACGCCGCTGCCGCCTGTCCAGCTCACCCACCTGCCGGCCGGCGACGGCCCGGCCATCGCGATCCACGGGGGCGCGGGCGTCGACCCGGCGTCCCTGCCCTCCGTGCAGTCGGCGGCCGCCACCGCTGCGCTCGAGGCGGCGGTGCGTGCCGGGCGGGCGATCCTCGACGATGGCGGCGCGGCCCTGGACGCGGTGTGCGCGAGCGTGCGGGTGCTGGAGGACAGCGAGTGCTTCAACGCGGGGCGGGGCGCCGCGCTGACGATCGAGGGGACCGCCGAGCTGGACGCCTGCGTGATGGCCGGCGACTCGAGGTCAGGGGCCGTGACCTGCGCGAGCGGGCCACGCAACCCCGTCATGGCCGCGCGCGCCGTCATGGAGCGGAGCGACCACGTGCTGATGGCGATGCCGTCGCTTGCGCTGCTGGAGCAGTGGGGGCTTGAGCTGGTGACCCCCGACTACTACGTCACCGAGGCGCGGCGACGGATGCTCGAGCAGACGTCCTCCTTCCTGGAGTACCGCCACGGGACGGTGGGGGCGGTCGCCCGCGACGCCTCGGGCTTGGTTGCGGCGGCCACCTCGACCGGTGGCATCACCGCGCAGCTGCCGGGCCGGGTCGGCGACACGCCCCTGGTGGGCTGCGGGACCTGGGCCGACGACGCGACCGTGGCGGTGTCGTGCACGGGCCAGGGTGAGCTCTTTGTGCGGGGGGCGGTGGCGCACGAGATCCACGCGCGGCTCCGGTGGGGTGGGCAAGGTCTGGCGACGGCGGTGCGCGAGACGATCGACGAGCTCGTGGGGGCGCGTGGCGCCGACGGCGGGCTCGTCGCGGTGACGCCGGCGGGCGAGGTGGTGCTGGCGTTCAACTCCCCCGGCATGTACCGCGGCTACGACGTCGGCGCCGGCGCGGTGGCCGCCATCGCCTGACCCCGGCGCCCTCGCCGGGCTGCCGACGTGACCAAGGCGCGGGAGACCGCACTTTCGTCACACCCACGGCCCCGCAGCGCGACCGAAGCGCGGGGAGACCGCAGTTTTGTCACGCCCACGGCCCCGCAGCGTGGCCAAGGCGCAGGCAGACAGCAGATTCCGCACGCTCCCCGCCCCGCACCGTGGCACAGGTGCGGACAGACAGCACTCTTGTCGCGTGGGCTAGCTGCGGGAGGCGGTCGCGGCCAGGCTGCCGGCCGCTGCGGCAGCCACCAGGGCCACGACTCCGGCCACGGCCAGTGGCGCACCCGCGCCCCAGGCCCCGACCACCACGCCGGCCAGGGCGGTGCCGCCGGACGAGCCGAGGTTGGTGATGGTGCTCACCCACGTACTCGCCTCGGTGCGCAGGTGGGGCGGCGTCTCGACATCGGCCGCCACGAAGGCCACGGTGTAGCTCGGCGACATCGCCAGGCCCGCCCCGACGAGGACGACGCCAAGCAACCACCACGACGTCATCGCCGACGCCACGCACAGCGAGATCCCCAGCAGGGCAAGGGTTCCCGCGAGCTGCGCCGGCCAGGCACGCCGGTGCCGTCGGGCGCCCCACGCGAGGCCGCCGATCACGGAGGCGGCGGCCACGGCTGCCTCGACGTAGCCCGCCCAGCCCGGGTGCCCGGCGGCGTCGGCGCGGGCGGCGACCCCGGTGTACATCAACGCGCTCGCGCAACCGAAGCCCGCCATGAGGGCGAGCAGCCGCCACATCCCGGCGAGTCCGAGGGGTGAACCCCGCCGTCCTGGCGCCGCGGCGCCTCCAGACGCCGGTGCGTCGCTGGGTCGGGGTGCGTCGCTGGGTGCGGGCGAATCACCTGGCCCGGCGAGGACTTTCGGATCGTCCAGATCCGCCGCGGCCGCGGTGACGGTCGCGGCCGGGGAGATCATGAGGCCGGCCGCCCCGACCGCGACCAGCCCGGCGACGAGCACGAGCCGGTGCCAGGCCGGGCCCCGAGCCAGGAGAGCGGCGGCGACGATCGGGCCGACGAGGTAGAGGGTCTCCTCGCAGACGGCGTCGAGGGAGTAGGCCGTGACCCGCCGCGGCCCCTCGGGGACGAAGCTGCGCCACTGCGCGCGCATCGAGGGTCCGAGGGCCGGCGCCGTGAGGCCGAGCAGGACCGAGCCCGCCACCCACGCTCCCGGTGGGGCACCCGCAGAGCCGCGGGCGACGAGCGCGGCCGCGACGAGGACGAGAACGAATCCCGCTGCGACGCAGGAGAGCACGACACGCTGGCCGTGCCGGTCGGCGAGGCGGGCCTGCACCGGCATGACGAGGGTCGTCGAGCCGAAGACCGCCATCGCGGTGGCCGCCGCGGCGAAGCTGCCGGTGGTCTGGCGGACGGTGAAGAGGAAGCTGAGCGGGAGCACGGCATACCCTAGCCGCCCGACCAGGGCCAGCGCGAAGGTGCGCGCGACGACCGGGTCGGCGAGGAGGGTGCGGTAGCTCCCGGCACGCGTGGTGCCGGACATGGGGTGACTCCGGGTGGACGTGGCCGCGGCGCGGCCGGTGGCTGAGGGCACGACGAGCCGCCCACCGACGCAGGGTGGGTGGCGCTGGTGCCTCTACGCCGTCCGGATCACGTGGTCACCCTAGCCGGTTCAGCAGACGAACATGCCCTGCACGACGTCGTGCGGCACGTCCTCGACACGGTCCCAGAGCCACTGCGGCGGCTCGCCCGCGCCCTTGTCGACGAGGACCACCCGCACGCCTTCGGGCATGTCGGACCGCTCCCAGAAGTGCCGCCCGAGGACCCGGTCCTGCTGCAGCACCTCATTGATGCTGCGCATGCGGGCGGCGCGGCGCACGGCCTCGAGCGAGACCGCCACGGACAGTGGGGACTTCGTGCGTATGACGGCGGCACACCCTCTCGCCTCCTCGCTGCCATGCGCCTCGAGCCGCCGCAGGATCACCGCTGGGTCGTCGCCGGTGAAGCACTCGTCGATCCAGCCGCGTTGCGCGACAAGGGGGCTCGTCGGGTCGGTGTCACCGACGGAGGGGTCGAGCCGCTCCCCCGCCGCGAGCCGGTCGACCAGAGGGGGGATCTCGTCGGAGGAGATCAGCGCGTCCGCGAATCCCGTTGCCACGGCGTCCGCCCCGGTGATGGACGCGCCGGTCATGGCGAGGTAGGGACCGAGCTGGCCCGGTGCCTTGGCCAGCCACCAGCAGCCCGCGACGTCGGGGAAGAAGCCGATCGCGGTCTCGGGCATGGCCAGCCGCGTGCGCTCGGTGGCGAGGCGCAGCGAGCCGTGCGCCGACACCCCAACTCCCCCGCCCATGACGATCCCGTCCATGAACGCGATGTAGGGCTTGGGGTAGGCGGCGATCGCGGCGTTGACCTGGTACTCGTGGTCCCAGAAGACGATGGCGTCGTCGCGTCCGGCGAGCGTCGCCTCCCGCGCGGCCCGCATGTCGCCGCCGGCGCAGAGCCCCTTGGGGCCGACACCCTCGATGCTGACGCTGACGACCTCGTCGTCCGCCGACCAGTCCCGCAGCTGCTCGAGCATCGAGTCGACCATCGGCGTGGTGAGCGAGTTGATGGCCCTGGGTCGGTTGAGGAGGATCCGGCCGAGGGCCCCGCGCCGCTCGTAGAGGACCTCGTCGGTGTGCCCCGGGCGGGGGCTGGCGGTGGTGGGGGCGTCTTCCGGCATACGAACCCTCCTGCTGATCGACGGTGGTCGGCGACGGCTCCGCCACGAACCTATCGCGCGGCGCCACGCACGAGGAGGCCGCACCCGCACACGACCGCAGCGGCGGGCAGGCAGGACAGCGCGAGCGCGGGATAGCCCAGCCAGCCCACGATGACCCCGGCGAGGGCGCCGCCCACCGCGGCGGTCAGGCCCATGACCAGGTCGGCGAGCCCCTGGACCGGGGCGCGGGCGCCCACCGGGGTGGCACCGACGAGCGACGACGACGCCCCGATCAGCGCGAACGACCAGCCGAGCCCCAGCCCGAACAACGCGGCCGAGAGCAGCCAGGACGCGCCCTCCTGGGTCGTGGCCGCCGCGACGATCGACCCTCCCTCGACCACCGCGCCGAGCAGGACGACCCGCCAGCCGCCCCACCGGTCGACGAGACGCCCGACGAGCGGGGAGAAGGCGTACATGCCGAGGATGTGCCCGCTGAGGGTCAGCCCGATCAGGCGGATGCTCGCGTCGCCGTGCCGCATGTGGATGGGCGTCATGATCATCACCGACACCATGACGGTGTGGGCCAGCGCGATCGCCACGACGCAGGCGGCGACGGTGGGGCGGGTCCGCAGCACGTGCCAGGCGCTGACGTCGTCGTCACGGGTGGATCCGGCCGGGTCGCTCCGCCGCTGCTGCGCGGCGACGGCGCGCGCGACGAGCAATGGGTCGGGGCGCAGCAGCAGCCCGACGAGCGCGATGGTGACACCGAGCGCCAGCGCCGTGACGAGGAAGGCTCCGGTGAGGGCGGGCAGGCCGAGGCTCGTCGCCAGCGTCCCGCCCACGTCGGCGAGGTTGGGGCCGGTCACCGCACCGATCGTCGTGGCCCACACCACCGTCGACAGGTCCCGACCGCGATGCTGGTCGCTGGCCAGGTCCGTTGCCGCGAAACGTGACTGGGAGTTGGCGGCGCTGGCCGCGCCGAACAGCACCGCCGCCGCCAGCAGCAGCGGGAAGCTGCGGACCACACCGGCCAGCACGCACAGCAGGGCACCGGTGGCGCCCACGAGATAGCCGATCGACAGCCCGACCCGACGGCCGCGCCGGGTCATCACGCGGGACAGCACGTATGCCGCCACCGCGGTCCCCGCCACCTGCGCGGTCTGGCTGAGGCCGGCGAGCTCCTCGCGACCGGAGACGTCGGCGGCCAGCAGCGAGGCGACCGTGATCCCGGTCGTGACGCCGACCCCGCCGACAGCGTTGGTGACGGCCAGCGTCCGCACGGTGCGTCGCTGCAGCTCGACCCGGTCCGGGCTCCCGCCGAGGTAGCGGTCGGCGTCGATCGTCACCCCCCGAACCTACCGGCTGCAGGCCTTCCCCTGAGACGCCCTGGGACCTATCCTGGAGTAGACCCGTCGCCACGCGACGGGTGCCTGCAACCCACCGGCCGCCTCGGCGGCCGAGACCGACGCCTCGTCTCCCCCGGCCACACCGGCTTCCCTGCCCTGGCGCCACCCGAGGCCCGGCAGCACGCCCCGGCCTCCTCGCCGTCGGTCGGCGCAACGTCCCGGCCGGCGCCGCCCGTGCCCGCGACCTCGCGGCGGGCGACCTGCATCCATGGGGGACGTAGACATGAGAACCACCCATCACCTGACGTCGGGTGCGGCAGCCGCGGCTGCCGTCCTGACGGCGGCCACCAGCCTGGCCGTCCTCCCCACCGGTCCCGCGACCGCGGCACCCACCACCCGCTCGGCCTGCGCCACGAAGTGGGGGTCGCTGGACGAGGCCTCCACCAGCACCGCCGACGTCCGCGTCCTCGGCGCCCGGGCCGGCCGGCACGCCTGCTTCGACCGCCTGGTCGTCGACCTCGGACCGGCCTCGACCCGCACCGTCGGCTACCACGTCGGCTACCGGTCCCGGTTCACGGACATCGCCAAGGGCGACACGATCCCGCTGCGGGGGGCAGCGGACCTCGTCGTCACGGTGCAGGCGCCCGCCTACACCCCCGAGGGGCGCCCGACCTATCGGCCGGCCAACCGCCTCGAGGCCGTCCGCGTCTCCGGCTTCAGCACCTTCCGCCAGATCGCCTTCGGCGGATCCTTCGAGGGGCAGACCACCTTCGGCGTGGGGACCCGGGCGCGGCTGCCCATGCGGGCGTTCGTCGTCAAGGACGCGACCAGGCAACACCTGGTGGTGGACGTCGCCCACACCTGGTAGGCGGGTGCGTCACGGAGTGGCATCGCCCGCGCGTCGGGCGATGCCCCTCCTTTCCCCGGCCATCGCGCCTCGCCCGTCGCCCGTCGCCGCAGCGCACGACGGGCGATCGCTCCCGTCATACGGACTGACCAGGACAGGCCGACCCCCGCTCTCTAGGCTGGCCTCAGAGTCGGCCGGCCCGCCCGGCCGGCTGCCTGTCCAGCCACTCCCCGAGGGAGCACCCCATGTTCCGCAAGGTCCTCGTCGCCAACCGTGGTGAGATCGCCGTCCGGGCGTTCCGCGCCGCCACCGAGCTCGGCATCACCACCGTCGCCGTGTTCCCCTACGAGGACCGCAAGGCGGAGTACCGCCTCAAGGCCGACGAGTCCTACCAGATCGGCGAGGAGGGCCACCCGGTGCGGGCCTACCTCGACGTGGAGGGCATAATCACGGCCGCCAAGGAGGCGGAGGCCGACGCGATCTACCCGGGCTACGGCTTCCTGTCGGAGAACCCCGACCTCGCCCAGCGCTGCCAGGAGGAGGGCATCACCTTCGTCGGCCCGGCGCACACGGTGCTCGAGCTCACGGGCAACAAGGCGCGGGCCATCAAGGCGGCGGCGGAGGCCGGGCTGCCGATCCTGCACGACAGCGAGCCGAGCAACGACGTCGCCACCCTCGTGGCGGCCTCGGAGGAGATCGGGTTCCCGCTCTTCGTCAAGGCCGTCAGCGGAGGCGGCGGACGCGGCATGCGCAAGGTGGAGTCGGCCGACCGGCTCGAGGCCGCGATCCTCGAGGCGCAGCGCGAGGCCGCCAGCGCGTTCGGCGACGACCGGATGTACCTCGAGGAGGCCGTCCTCTCCCCGCGCCACATCGAGGTGCAGATCCTCGCCGACGCGACCGGCGACACCATCCACCTGTTCGAGCGAGACTGCTCGGTGCAGCGCCGCCACCAGAAGGTGGTCGAGGTCGCCCCCGCCCCGGGCCTCGACCCCGAGCTGCGCGACCGGATCTGCGCGGACGCCGTCCGGTTCGCCCGCCAGATCGGTTACGTCAACGCCGGTACGGTGGAGTTCCTGCTCGGGCCGGACGGCCGCTACGTCTTCATCGAGATGAACCCCCGCATCCAGGTCGAGCACACGGTCACCGAGGAGGTCACCGACGTCGACCTCGTCTCCAGCCAGCTGCGGATCGCGGCCGGCGAGACGTTGGCCGAACTGGGTCTGTCCCAGGACTCGATCCGGCTGCGCGGGGCGGCGCTGCAGTGCCGCATCACCACCGAGGACCCCGCCAACGGCTTCCGGCCCGACACCGGGCGGATCATGGTCTACCGCTCTCCCGGCGGCGCCGGGGTGCGCCTCGACGGCGGCACGGTCTTCGACGGCGCCGAGGTGGGTGCTCACTTCGACTCGATGCTGGTCAAGCTCACCTGTCGGGGGCGGGACTTCGCCACGGCGGTGCAGCGCGCCCAGCGGGCCCTGCAGGAGTTCCGGATCCGCGGGATCTCCACCAACATCACCTTCCTCGAGTCCCTCATCAGCGACCCCGACTTCATCGCGGGGCGCATCACGACGAGCTTCATCGAGGAGCGGCCCTCGCTGTTCGACAACCGCATGCCCGCCGACCGCGGCACCAAGCTGCTGACCTACCTTGCGGGGATCACCGTCAACCAGCCGCACGGTCCGCAGCGCACCGAGCGCTCGGCCCGCGAGAAGCTCCCGCGGCTGCCCGAGGACGTATGGCGGGCCGCCCCGCCCGCCGGGTCCCGGCAGCGCCTCCTGGAGCTCGGCCCCGAGGGCTGGGCCCGGGCGCTGCGCGAGCGCACCTCCGTGGCCGTCACCGACACGACCTTCCGCGACGCGCACCAGTCGCTGCTCGCGACCCGCGTCCGGACCCGGGACATGCTGCACGTGGCGCCCTACGTCGCTCGCATGCTGCCGCAGCTGCTCTCGGTGGAGGCCTGGGGCGGCGCGACCTACGACGTGGCGCTGCGGTTCCTGCACGAGGACCCGTGGGAGCGGCTCGCCCAGCTCCACGAGGCGATGCCCAACCTGCCGATCCAGATGCTGCTGCGTGGCCGCAACACGGTGGGCTACACGCCCTACCCGCTGTCGGTGACCAACGCCTTCGTCGCCGAGGCGGCTCGCACCGGGGTCGACGTGTTCCGCATCTTCGACGCGCTCAACAACGTCGACCAGATGCGCCCCGCGATCGAGGCGGTCCGCGAGACCGACCACGCCGTCGCCGAGGCCGCGCTCTGCTACACCGGCAACATGCTCTCGCCCGGCGAGCAGCTCTACACCCTCGACTACTACCTGCGCCTCGCCGAGCAGCTCGTCGAGGCCGGAGCGCACGTCCTCGCGATCAAGGACATGGCCGGGCTGCTGCGGGCACCCGCGGCGGCCCGGCTCGTGCGGGCGCTGCGGGAGCGCTTCGACCTGCCCGTGCACCTGCACACCCATGACACCGCGGGCGGCCAGCTCGCCACGCTCCTCGCCGCGATCGACGCCGGGGTCGACGCAGTGGACGTGGCGGCGGCCTCGATGGCCGGCACCACCTCCCAGGTGTCCATGTCCGCGCTGGTCGCGGCCACCGACGGGACCGACCGGGCGACCGGGCTCGACCTGGACGCCGTCATGGACCTCGAGCCCTACTGGGAGGCCATCCGGCGGCTCTACGGGCCGTTCGAGTCCGGGCTCGCCGGCCCCACCGGCCGCGTCTACACCCACGAGATCCCCGGCGGGCAGCTGTCCAACCTCCGTCAGCAGGCCATCGCGCTCGGGCTGGGCGACCGGTTCGAGGCGATCGAGGACATGTATGCCGCCGCCAACGACATCCTCGGCAACATCGTCAAGGTCACCCCGTCGTCCAAGGTGGTCGGCGACCTCGCCCTGGCGCTCGTGGGTGCTGGCGCGGACCCGGCGGCGTTCGAGGCGGATCCGCAGCGCTTCGACATACCCGACTCGGTCATCGGCTTCCTCAACGGCGACCTGGGGACGCCCCCCGGTGGCTGGCCCGAGCCCTTCCGCACCAAGGCCCTGGAGGGTCGGCGGACCAAGCCGGTCGAGACCGAGCTGTCCGCCGAGGACGAGCAGGCCCTGGCCGACGAGCCGCGTATGACGCTGAACCGCCTGCTCTTCCCCGGCCCTACCAAGGAGTTCGTGGCGGCACGCGAGGCGTTCAGCGACCTGTCGGTGCTCAACACGCGCGACTTCCTGCACGGCCTCGCGGTCGGCGAGGAGCACGAGGTGCAGATGGAGCGTGGCAAGACCTTGCTCCTCGGCCTCACGGCGATCGGCGACGCAGACGCCCGCGGCATGCGCAATGTCATGGTCACGATCAACGGCCAGATGCGCACGATCGAGGTGCGCGACGAGTCCGTCAAGTCCAACGTCGCCGCCGCCGAGCGTGCCGACACCACCAAGCCGGGCCACGTGCCGGCGCCGTTCGCGGGTGTCGTGACGCTGGCGGTGGCCGAGGGCGACGAGGTCGCGGCGGGCGCGCAGGTCGCGACGATCGAGGCCATGAAGATGGAGGCCGCCATCACCACGCCGGTCGCCGGGCGCGTGAGCCGCCTCGCGATCGGGGCGGCGCAGGCCGTCGAGGGCGGAGACCTCATCGTCGTCGTCGAGTGACCTGCCGGGGGCGGGATCATCGACCTGGCGAACGAAGCCCGGTCGATGCCCCTACCGGGGGCGGGATCATCGACCTGGCGAACGAAGCCCGGTCTATGCCCCTACCGGGGGTAGGTCACCAGGAGCCGCCGCCGCCGTCGCCGACCCCGCCGCCGGAGAAGCCGCCGCCCCCGTCGAAGCCGCCACCGCCGAAACCGCTGCCGCCCGACGAGCCCGGCGTCGAGGTGAAGGTCCCGGCCGCGGACGACGAGAACGAGTCGACCGCGTGCCCGAAGTCGCCGAAACCACCGAAGCCGCCGCCGTACCAGACGTAGAAGGTCGGGACGCCCACGTCGTAGCCGTCCGCCCGCGCCATCTCAGCGACCCGCGCGAAGATCTGCGCCCACCGGTCGGCCACGCCGAAGACCACGGCGTAGGGCAGGTAGCGGCTGAAGATGTCCAGCGCCTCGTCGTACTTGATCTGCTCCGCCTCGGCGGTCAGGAGGTACTCGCGGAAGCCCTTGGCCTGCTCGAGCACGGCGGACCCGTCGGCGGTGCGGGCGGGGAGCCTCTTGACCAGCCACCGCATGATGAAGGGCACCGAGAACAGCCCGGCCGCGGCCACCATGACCGACGGCACCGGCAGGTCGAAGCCCGCGATGCTGTCGCTCGTCAGCGCCCCCGCGAAGGAACCGGCGCCGAAGAACATCCACCCGAAGACCACCGCGAAGGGCAACCAGGTGAGGCAGCCGAAGCCCTGGCGCACCCGCTCCGGCGACTGCCGGAACCAGCCGCGCTGCACGGTCTCGGAGTACATCTCCTGCTTGGCGATGGCCAGCGTGCCCGAGAAGTGGTTCTTGAGCTCGGACATCATCACGGGCGTGCCGTGCGCGAAGATCCCGTCGAGGATGGTCCGCTCGTACTTCAGCAGACCGCGGTCCCCCGGCTTGGGGGTGCCGAGGTACTCGAGCCGCCAGTCCGAGGTCTGGAACCTCCCGCCGTCCTGCGTCTGCTCGATCCGCAGGTAGCCCCGCACCGCGAGGTCGATCACGGTCGCCGACACGTCGATGGTGTCGGCGTGCTCGTCGTAGATCGTGCCGATGAGCCCGGGCGTCGCGTTGTCCGGCGGGTTGAACCGGACGGCCGTCACGGGTGCCTTGCCACCGCGGGTCGTCGGCACCTGCTGCCCCGGAGCCGGGAGCGTGTCGGGAGCCAGGCCGACATACCGCTCGTCCCGTCCGCGCCGCCAGACCAGGGCGCCCATCCCGGCCAGGGCCAGCAGCGGTGCGCCCACGCCGACCCCCAGCTGGCTGAGCGTGCGCACGCGGGCCGCCTCCGGCGAGATGTAGGGCCCCCCGGAGTCCGCGGACCCAGCCTCGCGGACGTCCTTGCTGACGTCGGTGAACGCGGTGCGCGGCAGCAGCGCCACGATGCTCATGTTCTGCATGACCTCGAGGTTCTGCGCGCTGAACCTCGCCGGGTTGCCGGGCGTCGACTGGCAGGGCGTGTCGCTCTTGAAGGTGCCGTAGTAGCAGGCCGTCTTGCTGACGGCACTGGACCCGGGACCTCGGACGGTCACGTCGACCCGGTCGAAGGGCACCCGCCAGGAGTTGCCGAGGACGTTGTAGTAGAGCTCGACGCCGTTCGGCTGCTCGTTGACGACGTGCGCGAGGTGGTACTTGAGGACATAGCGCTCGTCGCCGGAGACGGTGCGGTTGGGCGAGCCGACGCGGATGACGGTCGCGTCGCCCTGGTCACGGACGCTCAGCTGGGCCGGGGCGCCGCTCGGGCTGCTGGCCGAGATGTCGCTGATCTCGTAGTGCCGCTCCTGGGAGGTGGAGCCACCGGACCCCTCCGAGCCCGCGGCGGTGTCCTCGTCCGGGGCGTAGCCCTGCGCCGTCGCGATGGTCCGCTCGATGCCGTGCCGCCCGCTGGTGTTGAACTGGTAGTCGTAGGTCTCCGTCACCGAGATCCCGCCCTGCGCGTCGACGACGTAGTCGACGACCAGCCGCGTGACGCGGTCGCTGCCCGCGGCGGCCCCCGCGGGCGTCAGCCCGAGCAGCATCAGCCACAGCGTGACGGCCAGGACGGCCAGCGCTCGTGCGGTCCGGCTGTGCGGACGTGGATCGGTGGTCACGGGCTACCCCCTGGTCGTCGGTGCGCCTCTTCGACGGCGAATCTATCCGAACCGCTCCCCCGACCGAGGAGGGATCACCGTCCGTCAGGCGCGGCCTCGCTTGAACGCGTTGGACATCGCCCGCTCCGCCTCACGGTTGTCCTGACGCTCGCGCAGCGTCTGACGCTTGTCGTAGAGCTTCTTGCCCTTGGCGAGGGCGATCTCGACCTTGGCCCGGCCGTCCTTGAAGTACAGCTCGAGCGGCACGATCGTGTGCCCACTCTCCTGGGACGAGGCAAAGATCGTGCGGAGCTCGTCGCGGTGCAGGAGCAGCTTGCGGCGGCGGCGGGCGGCATGGTTGGTCCAGGTGCCCTGGGAGTACTCGGGGATGTGGACGCCCTCGAGGTAGAGCTCGCCGTTGTACTCCTGCGCGAAGCCGTCGACCAGGCTGGCGCGTCCCTGCCGCAGCGACTTGACCTCGGTCCCGGACAGCACGATGCCCGCCTCCCACGTCCGCTCGATGTGGTAGTCGTGGCGCGCCTTCTTGTTGCGCGCGATCACCTTGGTGCCCTGCTCCTTGGCCATGGTGTCCGAGTCTACCTGCCGGCCACCTGGTCCTCCGGTGTCCTGAGCCTGCTCGTGCCAGCCGTATGCCGTCCGACCGTCAGAGCCAGTCCATGGGATCGGTGAAGCGACCGTTGACGATCGTCTCGAAGTGCAGGTGGCAGCCGGTGGAGTAGCCCGTGGTGCCGGAGTAGCCCAGCAGCTGCCCGCGCCGCACGCTGCCGCCCTGCACGGCGAAGGACGTGAGGTGGTTGTAGGTCGTCACCAGGTCGACGCCGCGGACGGTGCCGTGCTCGACCATGATCCGGTTGCCGTAGGCCGTGTTGAACCCGGCGGAGATGATGCGGCCGTCGGCCGCGGCATACACGGGCGCGCCGCAGCCGGTGGAGAAGTCGGTGCCGGTGTGCAGCTTGTAGACGTGCAGGACGGGGTGCTGCCGCATGCCGAACGTCGACGTGATGCCACCGGTGGCGGGGCGGCCGAGGACTCCCCCGCCGGGGGCGGGGTTGCTGCGGGGCGCGGTGTCGGCCGGTGCGGGTGCCGGAGCGGGACGGCCCTGCCGGGCGGCCTCCGCGGCGCGGCGCGCCCGCTCGGCGTCGACGGCCGCCCGACGGGCACGCTCGGCCCGTTCGGCGGCGGCTGCGGCCCGGGCCCGGGCGGCGCGGTCGGCGAGCTCGCTGCGGACCGCGTCGGCCTCGCGGTCCAGCTGGGCGAGCCGGGCGGTCTCGTCTGCCTTGCGGGCCTCGACGGCGGCCTTGGCGCGGGCGGTGGTGGCGACGAGCTGCTCGACCCGCAGCCGGGCAGCGGAGGCGTCGGCCTGGGCGTTCTCGCGGGCGCGGACGTTGTCGGCGGACTCGGACCTGAGCTCGGCGACGCGGGCGCGGACGGCCTCGAGGCGGGCCTGCTTGGCGGTCTCGGCGGCGCGGACGGTCGCGAGGTCCCGGGCGGCGGAGGCGCGGACCGAGCCGACGGCCTCGAGGGCGGAGTAGCGGGTGTAGAGGTCATCGGGGGTCTGCGCCTCGACCAGCAGCGAGAGGTCGCGCAGCTCCGCGCCGGGGTCCTGCATCTCGGTGGCCACCTGCCCGATGGCCTCGGTCGCGGTCTCCATCGAGGCCCGGGTGCGGTCGAGGTCCCGGCGGGCCTCGGCCTCGTCGGCGCGGGCCCGCTCGAGCTGGGCGGCGAGCTCGGTGTCGCGACGTCGGGCGGCCTCGAGGGCGGACGTGGCGGTGGCCTCCACCGCGCGCGCCCCGGGGAGCTGGCGCTCGGCCGTCACGAGCTCGGCGTAGGCGTCGGCAAGGTCCGCCGAGGTGAGGTCTAGGCTGCTGCGCAGCGCGCCCATGTCGCGCTCGAGCGTGGTCTGGCGGTCGCGCAGGTCGTTGTCGGAGTCCCCGCGCAGCTGGGCAGCGTGGGCCGGCGCGGCGGCCAGGACGGACGGCAGCACGGGCAGGGCCGCCGCGAGGGCACAGGTCAGGGCGACGGAGCCGCGATGGAGACGGCCTCGGTGGAGCACGCTCATGTCTGACGTCCTGGGGGTTGCGGGGCGGTGGCGGTCGGGCACGTCGGTCGGTGCCGTGCGACACCGCCATGACGTTGGTACCACCAGCACCAGTGGTCACGCGACCACCGGTCGTCCACGGAACCCCTCCGAGACCCACTTGTCACCCGTCTGCGACCTGCGACCATGCGAATGGCCTAAGCGAGCGGGCGAGCAGGTCCGTCATACGCGCAGATAACGACGCAGGGTGACCAGCGAGGTCAGCAGGGACACGACCAGCGCGGTCAGGAACAGCCAGGGCGCGACCCGCCACAGGTCCCCCTGGTCGACGACCGCGATGCCTCCGAGGATCACGAGCTGGCCGGCCTTCTGCCCGACGAACCACGCGAGGACCGACCACAGCAGGCCGGTGGCGAGCGCCGCGCCGATGAGGGAGGCGACGACCGTCTCGATCACGAACGGCGCCTGGATCGTGGTCGCTCCCGCCCCCACGAGCCGCATGATGCCGGTCTCGCGCCGCCGGCTGTAGGCGGACTGCCGGATCGTCGTGGCCACGAGCAGGGTGGCGCAGACCAGCATGACGCCCGCGAGCGCGATGGTCGCCACGGTCAGCGTGCTGAGCAGGTCGATGAGGGGTTCGACGACCTTGCGCTGGTCCTCGACCTTCTCCACCCCCGGGGACCCCTGGAAGGTGCTGGTGATCTGGGAGTACTGCTGCGGGTCCTTGAGCCGGACGCGGTAGGACGCCTTGAGCTGGTCCGGTCGCGTGCTCTGGACCAGCGGGTTGTCGCGGAACTGCTCCTTGAACCGGGCGTAGGCTTCCTGCTGGCTCTCGAAGTCGCGCTCCTGCACGATCGCCATCGCGTCGAGCTGCTTCTCGATGGCCGCGCGGTCGGCGTCGGTGGCCGCCCCCTTGGAGCACGCCGCCTCCGCGGAGGTGGCGTTGCACAGGATGATCGAGACCTGGATCTTGTCGTACCAGTAGCCCTTCATCGTCTGCACCTGCTGGTAGGAGAGCAGGCCGATGCCGAGGAAGAGCAGGCTGACCATCGTGACGAGGGCGACCGAGACGGTCATCGACAGGTTGCGGCGCAGCCCGGTCCAGGCCTCGCCGAGGATGAACCCGAGCCTCATCGGTCCTCCTCGGTGCGTGCGGTCGATCCCGCGGGGTCGGGAGAGCCCGTGGGTCGTGCCGTATGCCGGGGCGCGCCGCCGTCCGGGCCGCGGAGCCCGGTCGCGCGGGTGAGGGCGTACTCGCCGCGCTCGTCGTCGCGGACCAGCCGCCCCTCGTCCAGCTCGAGCACGCGTTTGCGCATCGCGTTGACGATCTCGTCGTCGTGCGTGGCCATGAGGACGGTGGTGCCGCGGCGGTTGATCTGGTCGAGCAGGTCGACGATGTCGAGACTGGTGGCGGGGTCGAGGTTGCCGGTGGGCTCGTCCGCGAGCAGGATCGAGGGTCGGTTGACGATGGCGCGGGCGATGGCGACGCGCTGCTGCTCTCCGCCGGACAGCTCGTGCGGCAGCCGCCTGCCGAGGTCGGCCAGGCCGACCAGGTCGAGGGTCTCCCCCACCTGGCGGCGGACGTCGCGGCGCCGGCCGCCGATCACCTGCAGGGCAAAGGCGACGTTGTCCGCGACGGACTTGGCCGGCAGCAGCCGGAAGTCCTGGAAGACGCAGCCGATCTCGCGTCGCAGCGCGGGCACGTCGCGGCGGGGCAGCCGCGCGAGCTCTCGGCCGGCGACCTGCACCTGGCCCGACGTGGCGGACTCCTCCTTGAGGACGAGGCGCAGCATGGTGGACTTCCCCGACCCCGAGGACCCCACGACGAAGGCGAACTGACCGCGCTCGATGCTGGTGCTGACGTCGTCCAGTGCCGGCCGCGTGGTGCGCGGGTAGACCTTGGACACGTGGTCGAACCTGATCATCGTGTGGCGTGCCCCGTCCTCGTCCCGTCGGCCGCCGCCGGGTCAGGTCGCGACCCGCGGCACGGGACGAGCGTAGGCCGACCGGGGGGACCGGCGCCGCACGTCTCGTCGGCTCGGCGTTGCGGACGGCGACCGCCCGTGACGATGCGTCAGGAGGTGCTGGGCTGGGAGTGCTCGGCCAGGAAGGCCTCGACGTCGTCCTTGGCGGTGACCAGGTCGAGGTGGCGGGTCTCGCGGTGGACCTTGATGGCCTCGATGCGCTTGCCGCGCAGGGCCAGCTGCTGGGCCTGCGCGTCGAGGACCGGTCTGGCCTGCGGGAGGTGGTTGGGGTCCATGCCCGCGAACTCGGCGAGCATCGCGACCTGCTCCTCGAGCAGCTCGACGCGGCGGCGCAGCAGCGCGACCTCGCGACCGGACGGGTCCCCCCACAGCAGTGCCATGGGGTCAGCCTAGGTCACGGTGAGGTCACAGCGGGGTGAATACTCGGCCTCGCCACTCGGATGCCGCCTGATGGACGACGGACGGGTGACGCAACGCCCCGCGACGACTACCCAGCGTCCTGATCGGTGTCGTTGGCCTTGTTGCGGCGCCAGCGGATCCCCGCCTCGATGAAGCCGTCGATGTCCCCGTCGAGGACGGCCGAGGTGTTGCCGACCTCGTGCTCGGTCCGCAGGTCCTTGACCATCTGGTAGGGGTGCAGCACGTAGGACCGCATCTGGTCGCCCCAGCTCGCCTTGACGTCGCCGGCGAGCTCCTTCTTCTTGGCGTCCTCCTCCTGCTTCTTCTGCAGGAGCAGGCGGGACTGCAGCACGCGCAGCGCCGCGGCGCGGTTCTGGATCTGGGACTTCTCGTTCTGCATCGACACGACGATGCCGGTGGGCAGGTGGGTCATCCGGACCGCGGAGTCGGTCGTGTTGACCGACTGACCACCCGGGCCCGAGGAGCGGAAGACGTCGATCTTGAGCTCGTTCTCGGGGATCTCGACGGTGTCGGTGGTCTCGATGAGCGGGATGACCTCGACGGCGGCGAAGCTGGTCTGGCGGCGGCCCTGGTTGTCGAAGGGGCTGATCCGGACCAGCCGGTGCGTGCCGGCCTCGACGGACAGGTTGCCGAAGGCATAGGGGACGTTGACCTCGAAGGTCGCGGACTTCAGCCCCGCTTCCTCGGCGTAGGACGTGTCCATGACCTTGGTCGGGTAGCCGTGCCGCTCGGCCCAGCGCAGGTACATCCGCATCAGCATCTCGGCGAAGTCGGCCGCGTCGACCCCACCGGCGCCCGAGCGGATCGTCACGACGGCCTCGCGCTCGTCATACTCCCCCGACAGCAGGGTGCGGACCTCGAGCTCGCCGACCGCCTTGTGGATCGAGGCCAGCTCGCGCTCGCACTCGGCCAGGGTCTCGGCGTCGCCACCGTCCTCCGTCGCCATCTCGACCAGGACCTCGAGGTCCTCGATCCGCTGGTCCATCTCCACGACCCGGTCGCGCTCGGCGTTCGCGCGGGACAGGGCGCTGGTGACCTTCTGCGCGGCGTCGGGGTCGTCCCACAGGTCGGGGGCGCTGGCCTGCTTCTCGAGCTCGGCGATCTGGCCCGCCAGTGCGTCCAGGTTGGTCACCTCGCGCACGGACGCCATGGTCGCGCGGAGGTTCTTGATCTCTTCGGAGAAGTCGACAGCCACAAACCGACAGCCTACCGCCCGGGCGCACACCGCCCGCTCAGCGCAGGTGCCGCAGGTAGCGCTCGGGTCGCTCAAGGAACCGGCGGTAGTGGTCGACCAGGTCGAGGTCCTCCCACGCCACCGGCCGGTAGCCCTTCTCGTCGAGCTGCAGCAGCGTCGCACCCGGCAGGCTGGCCAGTACCGGCGAGTGCGTCGCCATCAGGACCTGGCTGTCCCCGCGGTCCATCAGCTCCAGCAGCACCCCCAGCAGGTGCAGCTGGCTCGTGAAGGACAGCGCCGACTCCGGCTCGTCGAAGACGTACAGGCCGAACTTCTGGGTGAAGCGGGGCCCGGTGAACAGGTCCCGGAAGCCCTCGCCGTGCGAGCGGCCATGGAAGTTCTCGCCGAAGCTGCCCTCGACGTAGGTGTAGAAGGAGTGCATCGTCTCGGCGCGCAGGAAGAACCCCCACCGCGTCGCCGATCCCGCGTGCCGCACGACCTGCAGGTGCTCGTGGAGCGGGGACTCCGTCGGCCGGGTCACGTGCTGCGCACCGGTCGACCCGCCCTCGGCGTTGAGGCCGTAGGCCATCGCGATGCCCTCGACCAGCGTCGACTTGCCGGCGCCGTTCTCTCCCACCAGGACCGTGGCCGGCCCCGGGTCCAGCCCCTCCCGCAGCAGCTGGGCGACGGCCGGTACGTCGAACGGCCACACGTCCTCGCGGCGCTCCGGCACCTCGCCGTGGACCCGTGCCTCGATCCGCCGCACGGGCAGCCTGATGTCGTGCCAGGGCCGGGTCGTGCGGCGGGAGGTCATACGCCCATGCTCCCCCACCCACCGACAGGCCGGCGGGCAGAGCTCGCCGGGGGGCCGGGACATGCGTGTGGCGTGGCCGCCCAGGGGGCAGCCACGCCGCACGGGTCGTGGGGGCCTGCCGCGGCAGGCCGGGTCAGCGGGTCAGACGAAGAGCGAGGCGACCAGGACCGAGAGCAGACCCATCACGGAGATCAGGGTCTCCATGATCGACCAGGTCTTGATGGTCTCGGACACCTTGAGGCCGAAGTACTCCTTGACCAGCCAGAAGCCTGCGTCGTTGACGTGCGAGAAGAACAGCGAGCCCGAGCCGATCGCGAGGACCAGCAGGGAGGTCTCACCCGTGCTCATGCCGGCGACCAGCGGGGCGACGATGCCGGATGTGGTGACCGTGGCGACGGTGGCGGAGCCGGTCGCGAGGCGGATGACCACGGCGACGAGCCAGGCGAGCAGCAGCACCGACAGGCCCGAGCTGGCCATGCCGTCGGCGAGGAGCTTGCCGATACCGGTGTCGACCAGGACCTGCTTGAAGCCACCACCGGCGGCGACGATCAGGATGATGCCCGCGATGGGGGGCAGCGAGGACTCGACGCTCTTGGTGAGCTCGGCGCGGGTCCAGCCGGCGCCGCGGGAGAAGGTCCACATGGCGACGAGCGCGGCGATGAGCAGCGCGATCAGCGGGGTGCCGAGGAAGTCGAGGCTGACGCGGATCAGGTTCTTCTTGTCGCTGATCAGGATGTCGGCGAGCGCCTTGCCCATCATGAGCACGACGGGCATCAGCACGGTGAACAGCGTGATGCCGAAGCCCGGGCGACGACCGGTGGTGTCCTCGCGGGACTCGAACAGGTCCGGCGCGGGCACGTCGACCCAGCGGCCGGCGATGGTGCCGAAGACGGGGCCGGCGACGATCAGGGCGGGGATCGCGAGCAGGACGCCGAGGGCCAGCGTGAGGCCGAGGTCGGCCTTGAGGACGCCGATGGCGGCGAGCGGGCCGGGGTGCGGCGGGACGAAGCCATGCATCACGGACAGGCCGGCCAGGGTCGGGATGCCGATCCGGATCAGCGACTGGCCGGAGCGGTGCGCCACGAGGTAGATGACGGGCATCAGCAGGACGAGGCCGATCTCGAAGAACATCGGCAGGCCGATGAGGGCACCGACGCCGGCCATCGCCCACGGCAGCGCGGCCGGGGAGGCCTTGCCGACGATGGTGTCGACGATCTCGTCGGCGGCGCCGGAGTCGGCCATCAGCTTGCCGAAGATCGCGCCGAGGGCGATCAGGGTGCCGACGCTCGCGGCGGTGGAGCCGAAGCCCTTGGTGAAGGACTCGACGGCGGTGTTCATGTTGAGACCGGCGACGGCGGCCACGGCGAGCGACCCGATGGTCAGGCCGAGGAAGGGGTGCATCTTGAACTTGGTGATGAGCAGGACGATCAGCGCCATGCCGAGGAGGGCGGCCGGGATGAGCCGACCCGCGGGGATCGCGGCTGCTGCGTCCCCGGCCTGGGCCAGGGAGATGAGGGTGGTGGTCATGCTGGGCGACATCCTTGTCTGTCAGGGTGCGTCGTCGCGGTGGCGATCGAGCGGGGGGGTCAGGGGGCGGCGTGCACGGCGGGGTCGCCGGGAACGGCCTGGGCCGGGAAGGCGCGGACGTAGTCCTCGACGATGACGTCCACGGGCAGGGCGAAGTCGATCGCGATGCCCGCCTCGTCGTCCTGGAGCGGCTCGAGCGTGGCGTACTGCGAGTCGACGAGGGAGACGGGCATGAAGTGGCCGGGGCGCCCGGCGACCCGCGACGACACGACCTCGCGGTCGCCGTGCAGGTGCAGGAAGGTCAGCTCGGGGGCGCCGCTGCGCAGGATGTCGCGGTACTTGACCTTGAGGGCCGAGCAGCCGATGACGGCGCCGGTCTGCTCGTGGTCGCGCAGCCAGGTGGCGAGGCGAAAGAGCCAGGGGCTGCGATCGTCGTCGTCGAGGGGGATGCCGGCCGCCATCTTGTGGACGTTGGCCTCGGGGTGGAAGTCGTCCGCGTCCGCGAACGGGACGCGCAGCCGCTGCGCGAGGGCCGCGCCGGCCGTGGTCTTGCCGCAGCCGGTGACGCCCATGACGACGACCCGTGGGGCGCGGGTCCGCGCGCCGCCGGTGTCGATGTCGATGTCGGTGGAGCTCATCTTCGAAGCCTCCAGGTCCGTGGGGGACGCGCCTCGTCGCGCGTCGAGGGCAACAGCATGCAACCTCTTGGCAGACGATTTCAAGCCCCAGATCAGGATAAGTATGACGATTGACCCGTATGGGCGTCTCAACGACTCCATGTGGCACCATCGAGCCATGCCCGCCCCGCCCTCCCGAACCAGCCTGCACGACACCGTGGTCGACCGCCTGGGGCGCGCCATCGTCTCCGGGGAGCACGCCCCCGGCACCGTGCTGCGAGCCGACCTGATCGAGGAGACCTTTGGCACCTCGCGGTCCGTGGTGCGCGAGGCGGCCCGCGTGCTGGAGGCCATGGGGCTGATCGCGACCCGTCGCCGGGTGGGCATCACCGTGCAGCCGAGGGACGCCTGGCAGGTCTTCGACCCCCGCATCATCCGGTGGCGTCTCGACGGCACCGAGGAGGACCGCGCCGATCAGCTGCGCTCGCTCAACCAGCTCCGCGCCGGGATCGAGCCCATCGCGGCCGGCCTCGCCGCCCACCATGCGACGCCCGAGCAAGCCGCCACGCTCGTCGGCGCGGTGATGGAGATGGCGCGCTGGGCCAAGGCCCAGGACCTCGAGGCCTATCTCGAGGCGGACGTCGTCTTCCACACCACCTTGCTGCGTGCCAGCGGCAACGAGATGCTCGCCGCGCTGGACGGCGTGGTCGCCGAGGTCCTTGCCGGGCGCACCCACCACGACCTCATGCCGGTGGACCCCAACCCCGAGGCGATCCGCCTGCACGGCGACGTCGCCCAGTCCATCCAGTCCGGCGAGTCCGAGGGCGCGACCCGCGCCATGCAGGAGATCATCGACGAGGCCGCCGCCGCGGTCGCCGCGGTCGTCGGCTCCTGACGCGGCGACGACGCACGACCGCCGAGGGAAGGCTTCCCGCGGGAACGCTTTCCGCGGGATGGAGGCTGGGGGACGATGTCCACCCACCTCACCTCGCCTTCGGGTTCCTGGTCGACCTCTTCGAGCGCGGCTGCACGTCCTTGGCCTACGCCTACTCGCCCGAACTGTTCGGCACCGATGCGCGCTCCCTGGGAACGGGTTTCAGCCATGGCCTCGGACGCCTATCCAACGCCGCAGGGCCATTGATCATCGCGTCGATCTACACCTCATCCGGCTACCAGGCGGTGTTCTACTTCATCGCCGCGACCTGGTTCGTCGGCGCCCTGGTCCGCGGCTCCTTCGGACCACGAACACGTCAGCTCAGGACCGTGTGACGCAGGTCAGCGGACCTCCGAGCGGGCGCGGGACACGACGGTCACGTCCACTCCCCCGCCGAAGGCCTCGACCACGCTGCCCACGATCGGCAGGTCCACGTGCCCGGTGACCTCGACCACGGCGATCTGTCCGTCCGGGCTCCCGGTCCGACCGCCGAGGGACCAGGACCGCACGAGATGCGGCCGCCGCTCGGCCGACAGGTGCTGACCCGCGACCTCGACGACCCCCGCGCTGGTGACGGGGACCATGGCCGGCAGGCCCTGGGCGTAGACGCGGTCCTCGTCGATGCGGTCGGCGGCATCCAGGGCGGCAGAGTCTGCGGCGTCCCACAGCTGGGTGCGGGCCAGCTGCACGGCCGTGATGTCGACGCCCACCACGATCATCATCGCGGCGACCAGCATCATCCCGAGGGACAGCAACGAGATCGACCCACGGTCCTCGGGGACGGCGGCCCCGCACCCAGGGACGGCGTCCGCGCCGGACGCGGCCCTGGGCCCGCTGGCCCTCATGACCCGCCCCGGAAGCGATCGACGGTCGCCAGGTGCTCGCCGTGCACCACGACCTCCGACGGCATCACGCCTCGCACGACGTCCGGCACCAACGGCAACTGGACGCGCAGCGACGTGGTCGCCCGCACCCGGGCGTCCGGCCCGAGGCAGGGGTCGTCCAGGCAGGTCACCTGCACGTCGCCCGAGGCGAAGCCGTAGTCCTCGAAGATGATGCGCGCGGCCGCCTGCGACCGGGAGTGCGCGGCACCGACGTCGCGCGACTCGGCAAAGACGCGGCCCGCGTCGCGAGCGGCCCCGGACACGGCATACGCACCCGCCTGGAGCTGGGCGAGGGTCATGACGAGGTAGAAGAGCGGCACGAGCAGGAGCACGGAGACGCCGATCAGCTCCAGGCTCGCCGACCCGCGGTCGCCCTGCTCGCGCACGTGCAGGGTGAGGCGCCGGCGCAGCCGTCGCGGCACGCCCGCCTGGTCCGGCGGGTCCGGTCTGGTCATGACGGCTCCTGACCCTCGCGATAGGCCCGCCCCGACACGGTCAGCTGCCCGGCCGGTCCGAGGGTGCCGATGACCGGGAGCGGGGCACGGATCGTCACCTCGACCACCTCGGCCCCGCCCGACGAGGTCACGCGGGACGAGACGTCCTGGGCGTAGCGGTCGGTCGTGAAATCGCGCACGAGCGCCTGCGCCCGCCCGACCGACGCCCCGGGGTCCACGTCCGCGCGAGCGCCGTAGCGGGCGCCCTCGACCGCGCACTGCACGAGCGTGTTGCGCACGTGCAGCGCGACGGCGACCTGGACCAGCCCGAGCACGAGGACCATGAGCAGGACGGTGACCATGGTGTACTCCGCTACGGCCGAGCCGCGCTCCTGATCGTCTCCCTCGACGGTCGGCAGGTGGGCAGGGGTCACCGGTCAGCCGCCGATGGTGGCCATGGCCTTCTGGAACAAGCCGGTGAGGGCGGGCTTGGCCACGAGCGCGAGCGCCGCGACCAGGCCGGCCGTCATCAGCGTGATCATGACCCAGCCGGGCACGTCGCCCCGCTCGCGGTCCCGATCGTCGCGCAGGCGCGCGACGAGGACGTGGACGGTAGCCGTGGTCCGTGCCACCAGGGCGAGTCCGGCGTCGGTGAGGTGGTTCATGTCGTCCTCCGTGAGGGTGTGATGGGTCAGACGGTGAGGGTGAGCAGCTGGAGGCCGGGAAAGACCGCGAAGAGCACGGTCACCGGCAGGATGAGGAAGACGACGGGCGTCATCATGGCGATCTCGCGCCGACCGCCCTCCTCCATGACGGCGCGGCGGCCCTGCTCGCGCACGTCCTGCGCCTGGGAGCGCATGACGTCTGCCAGCGGGGTGCCGCGCTCGACGGCGATGACGATGCCGTCGACGAAGCGGGCGAGGCCGGGGAGCCCGGTCCGGTCGGCCAGGGACTGCAGCGCGACGGGCAGCGACGACCCCGCGCGGGCGTCGGCGAGGCAGTGACGCAGCTCCTCGGCGAGGTCCCCGCGCGAGAGCCGGCAGACGCGGTCCAGGGCACCGGCAGCGCCCTCCCCCGCGCTCACGGACAGCGCGAGCAGCTCTGCCACCGTGGGGAACTCCTGGAGGATGCGTTCCTCGCGACGGCGCACGGCACGGCTCAGCAGGTGGTCGCGCAGCACGACCCCGGCCGCCGTGGCCACGGCGGCCAGCACCACGGCGGGCACCAGCGCGCTGCGGTCCCGCGCGACGGCGATGGTGGCCCCGGCGGTCCCGAGCACGGCTCCGCCCGCGCCCCACAGGACCTGCTGCGCGCGGAAACCTTCGACGTCGGGGGCCTGCCCGGCGCGCTGCAACCGTCGCCGCACCGACTCCTGCCCGCCGAGCGCCAGGTCCAGCCTGGCCCCGGCACGGACCAGCCAGGGCCGAAGGACGACCAGCAGCCCATGGTCGTCGATCCCCCGCCGCACCGTCGGGGGTGGCAGCGCGACGTCCTGCAGGTATGGCGCCACCCGGTCGTCGATCGTGGGTCGGCGCCGCCCGGGGAGTCGCCGCCATACGAGCAGGGCCCCCATGGCCCAGGTGAGCCCGAGGGCGGCGCCGGTCCACGACCAGTCGGCCAACCAGCTCATCGCAGCACCCTCCGCTCCTCCGGGAGGCGCCCGATGCGCACCATCAGCTGGTAGGCGATCACGGTGATGACCGCGCCGGACGCCAGGACGACGGCCCCCAGTGGAGTGCCGAAGGGCTGCAGCGACGCGGGACGGCTGGCCATCGTCGCCAGGACGACCCAGGGAGCGGCCACGGCGAGCCGGGCCGCGTTGACGGTCCAGCTCTGGCGGGTCTCCATCTCGGCGCGGGTGCGGGCGTCCTCGCGGAGGAAGGTCGACAGGGTCCGCAGCAGTCGGCCGAGGTCGCTGCCGCCGACCTCGCGTGCGAGCCGCATCGACTCGACCAGCCGGTCACCCACGGGGTCGGCCAGCTGGGCCTTGAGCCGGTCCAGGCAGTCGCCGAAGCGCCCGGTCACGCGGTAGTCGTCGGCGAATGCCGCGAACGCCGGCCGCAGCGGCTCCGGCCCGCGGACGGCCAGCTGCGCCAAGGCCTCCGGCAGCGCCAGCCCGGCCCGGACGCCGGACGCGATGTTGTCCACGGCGTCGGGCCACAGGTCGCGCAGGAGCATGCGGTGCCGGCGTGCGCGAGCCCGCACCACCGCGAGCGGTGCATATGCCGCCATGGCCCCGAAGCACACCGCAACGGGCACGACGTCCGTGGTCGCCCAGGACGTCACGAAAGTGATGACTCCGAGGACGCCGCACCCGGTCAAGACCTGCGCGGGGGTGACCGAGCGCAGGTCGGCCTGCGCCAGCTCGTCGGCCAGACGGGCCAGCCTCGGCGCGCGCACCTGCTCGACCGCATCCTCGGACGGCACCCAGCAGGACCACCAGATGCAGAACAGTCCGAGGCCGAGGAGCAGCCCCACCGCCAGGCCGCTCATCGGCGTGGTGCCCCGAGGATCGCCGCCACGTCGTGGCCCGCTCGCTCGAACCGATCCAGGTGGGGCGGGAACCCGTCGCTGCGCACCAGCTCGCCGCCACGTCGGGTGAACAGGTCGGCGACCTCGATGACGTCGTCCTCGACCCGACCCGGGACGGCGACGATCTCGCGCACCCGGCGCGACCCGTCACGCTCCAGAGCGACCTGGACGACCACGTCGATGCTGCCGGCGACCGTCGGGACGACGAAGCGTGAGCCGACGTTCTCCCCGGCCAGCAGCGGCAGCGTGCACATCTTGGTGATGGCCTCGCGTGCGGAGTTGGCGTGGATGGTCGCCATGCCGGGCAGCCCGCTGTTGAGGGCGATGAGCAGGTCGAGGCTCTCGGCCTGCCGCACCTCGCCCACCACGATGCGGGAGGGCCTCATCCGCAGGGCCTCCTTGACCAGGCGTCGCAGGGGGATCTCGCCGGTGCCCTCGAGCGAGGACTGCCGGCACTGCATCGCAGCCACGTCCCGCAGCGGCAGCTGCAGCTCGAAGACCTCCTCGCAGCTGACCACCCGCTCGCGGGGCGGGATCGCCGAGGCCAGGCAGTTGAGCATCGTGGTCTTGCCCGCCTGCGTACAAGCCGAGCCTGAACAGGTACGTTGTCCTCAACCACCCAAGGAGCACCCCATGACCACCGCCGTCATCTACGCCCGGATCAGCGTCACCCTAGAGGAGTCGGTCAGCGTCGAGCGCCAGCTAGAGAGCGCCACGGCGTACGCCGCCGCGCGCGGCTGGACCGTGGCGGGAAGCTTCGTCGACGACGGGGTGTCGGCCAGCCGCAACCGCCCGGACGACCGCAAGGGCTGGGCCGCGCTGCTGGCCTCCCCCACCGCCTACGACAAGGTCATCATCTGGAAGGTGGACCGGCTGGCGCGGCGCGTACTCGACTTCCTCAACGCCGACCAGGCGCTGCAGGACCGGGGCGCGGGCATCGTCGCCGTGGAAGACCCCGTGGATATGACCACCCCCCAGGGGCGAGCCTTTGCGACCATGCTCGCCGTGTTCGGGGAGATGGAGGCGGCGGCAATCTCCGCTCGAGTCAAGGCCGCACGCACGCACCTGCTCCGGTCGGGGCGCGTGGTGGGTGGGACCGTGCCCTACGGGTGGCGGTCGGTAGCCAACCCCGACGGTCCGGGAATGGTCCTCGCCAAGGACCGCGACCGAATCGGCTACGTAGACACCATGGTTGCCCGAACGCTACAGGGGCACAGCATCTACTCGACCGTCCAGCACCTCAACCGCCTGGGCGCGCCCACCCGCAACGGTCGCCCCTGGGCGTACACCACGGTAGAGAACATCCTGCGGCACCCCATTCTGGCCGGTATGACGCCCTTCAACCCTGGCAACGACACCAAGAAGCGCGGCCGCGAGGTACTGCGCGACGCGGACGGCCTGCCCGTGGTGGACGAGTCGGTGGCGCTTATGTCGCCGGGCGAGTGGCGGGCGATGGTCAAGGCCCTGGACGACCGCAACGACGGCCGGGCTAAGCCCCGCGCGATGCGATCCAAGACCTCCGCGCTGCTGTCGGGGCTCGTGTGGTGCGGGGAGCACCTGGACGACGACGGCAACCCCACCCGCATGTGGCGGGGCACGTCGAGCGGGCGGCACGCCTACTCGTGCCCGGTGTGCCACCAGACGGTGTCCGGGCTGGACGACCACGTGGTCGAGCGGTTCCTGACCACCATGGGCGACACCACCCGGTGGACGCGCGTGGTCGAGGTCGAGGAAGGCGGAGCCGAGGAACTGCCCGAGATCGAGCACGCGCTAGCGGACCTGTCGGAGCAGCTAGCCCGTACGGACGACGACGCCGAGGCCGACCGGCTAGGGGAGTCAATACGGCGGCTGCGGGCGCGGCGGCGGGAAGCGCGCTCGGCAGCCCCCGTCGTGGTGCAGCGGGAGGTGGGCTCCCCCACCACGTTCCGGGAGGCCTGGGAGCGGGCGCTGGACGACGCGGAGCGCCGGGCCGTCCTGGACGATGCCATAGACACAGCCTGGGTAGTGCGCGGCAAGGTAGGCCGCTACTTCGACCCGGCCCGGCTCGTGGTGGAGTGGCGCACGGAACCGACCGTGTGGCCCTCCGACGCCGACGTCGCCGCCCACGAGGCGCGTTAGCCGGGCACCCAACCACCCGCGTAGAGGCCGCGTGGAGCCGTTCCACGCGGCCTCTACGCGGGGGGCCGCGTGGAGCCGTTCCACGCGGCTCCACGCGGCCCCGGCAAAACATCGCGTTTCCGCTGGTCGGCGTACAAATCACCCGCGTGGAATACCGTCCACGCGGCTCCACGCGGCCCCCCTACGTGGGGTAGCGTCGCGTCGCCCCCCTATAAGGGGCGACGCGGACGCTACCCACAGGGCCCGGTCTCAGGTAGTCATAGTCCTGGTTGGGGTGCTAGCTGGCTGCGGCCTTCGCACAACTACTCAAACTATGCGCGCTGGGGTTCTTCCAGTCGGTCGTCTGGCCACCGCTGGTGGGCGGAGGGGTGACCGCGCGTCCCGGAACACCACCGAGAAGGGCACGTTCCGCGGGGCGGACGAGATAAGCAGGACCCGGTTCTAGCCACCCTGCGTCCTCTCCGTCCCTCTAAGAGGCGATCCACCCGTGGCCGGGCGGCTACACCCGCCACACCCCGAACGTCCGGGAGAGGGACGGAGAGGACGTTCGCGGCAGGCGCTAGCCCACGGGGCGGGTGCTGGGGAGGTAGGCGTCCTCGTCGGCGGGGGCGAGCTTCCCATTGGGCCACCGCTCCCAGGTGCGGCCCTGGGCGTCCCGAAACACCACGGAAAACGCCGGAGGGGTGTCCTCGTGGCCGGTCCTGGGCTGCGGCCAGGGTTGTGCCCGATCCAGGACCGACGCGTGCTCGCCGGGGGAAATCCGCTCTATCGGCTCCCACCGCCAGGCCGTGGACCCAGACTGTGGGTGGGTGTTGCTCAGGCTCCAGGCACCGAGGCGGACGTTGTAGACCGGGTCCGGACTCAGGTTGTATGCCTCGACGTCAACGAGTCGCTTCTCTAGGTCCAACACGCCGGGGTACTTCTCGGGGTGGTGGACCCGCCGCTCGACGTGCACGTGGCTGGCCTGTCGCTCGCGGCGCTCCTTCTCCTGGACGTCGAGCGTCTCCCGCCCCACGTCGGCGGCGCGCTTAGCGTGCAGACCCGCCCATCCAGCGACAAGGCCGACCAACACTGCGACCCCGACCGCCGCCCACGCGGCCCACGCCGCCGACCACTCCGCACTCACTCCGAGCTCCTCTCCGGCAGCCCAGGGGCGGGCCGTCCAGCGGCTCCGACGAGTCGAACCTGTGTGCGGTTCCCTCTCCGTCCCTCTAAGAGGCGATCGCGCCGTGGCCGGGCGGCTACACCCGACACACCCCGAAAGTCCGGGAGAAGCGCAGAGAGAAGGCTCTCGGGCCTCCTACTCAGGCTGAGCAAGGTACTTGTGCTTGTCCTTGGACTCCAACCGGCCAGTTGACCACCTCACCCACGTCCTGCCAACAGCGTCGTTGAAGATGACCGAGATGGGTGGATGGGGCTGGGGGTCGCGTCCCTGCACGTGCCGAGAGGGCAGGAGCGCGAGCTCCGTCTTGGCGGGCACCCGAGTCGGTTTACAGGATGCTCGGTGGCCGTCCCCCTCGAAGTTGAACCCCCCGAAGGGCCAGGAGTCCAGCACGGCGTGGTAGACGGGGTCGTCGCTGCGGTTGTCGAGACACACCATGTAGCGGGTCTTCTCACCCGGCGCTAGGGGGCGCTGCCCGTCGTCGGACGACAGCACCTCAAGTCTGCTGATAACGACGTGCACGTGCGACGCCTGCTCCCGCTCGCGCTCGGTCTGTTGGGCCTTAAACGTCTCCCATGCCGCCGTGGCGGCCGACCGGGCCTCGATCAGCGCCAGGGATGCCACCACCACCGCAAGGCCCGTGGCGAGCGCCGACCACCAGTCAGCGTCGTGCCCGACCAGCCAGCCCCAGGCGCTTACGAAGCTTCCACACAGGGCCGACAGGAAGTCCCTGAGCCAGTCCATGAGCCCCCTCATCAGTCAGTCGTTCGGGACAGGATACGAGGGCGTCCCGCGCGCTCAAACCGGACGGTTTCCACCCCTGTTTCCGGGGGGTTTCTCGGGGGTTCCCTACGGGGTGGGCTCTGACGGCGGTTTCTCTGTCTACCTTTTGAGCTGGCACGGGGATAGCCAGCGAGCGCAGGGTGCCACTGGGTAACCTCCCCTGGGTCGGGTTGCGGTGCGGGACAGGGGTTTACGTGCCGCGACCCCGACCAGTAGCAGCCAGGTCGGGGTCGCGGTGGGGCGGGGTGGCGTCAGCGCGCGTAGGGCACGGTGCGGCGGGCGGTAGCGGCGGCGGTCTTGGCCTGCTGGCGGGCGGTATTGGCGGCCTGGTAGGTGGTCAGGGCCTCGCCGTAGGTCACGAGCCGCACGGTGTGGCCGTCGCGAGCCACGCGCGCCCAGTGCAGCAGGTTAGGCACCGTACCGTCCATGGTGGTGGGCAGGGGGTTGCCCTCGTCGGCCATCTCCCAGTGCGCCTCGGGCACCAGCCCCAGCCCAGGCATAGCGTGGCTGCTAGCGAACGGCGCGCCCTGCAGCCCGTAGGCCACCCGCACCAGCTCCCCCAGGTCGCCCCAGGCCTCAGCCATGTCCTCCACCTGGCGGTACCTCTCCTTGCCGAGGGCAGCCAGCGCAGCGCGGTCCGTGTCGGCCTCGGGCAGCGAGGGGGCCCACTCGGCGATCTGCGACCACATGTCGGCCAGCACAGGCGCCAGGTCCCCCACCACGCGCGCCTCGGCGGCGTGGGCGGCGGCGGCACCCGCCCGCACGACCCAGGCCTCGTAGGCGGTCTTGCCGCGGGAGTAGATGGTGTTGGCGGCCTCGGCGACGGTGCAGGCCTCCAGCGTGGGCAGCGCGGCCGGGTCCGTCAGGTCGGGGAAGGTGGTGCGGGCCTGCACCTGGTCCAGCCAGGCCACCCATCGGGCGTTCCCGTCCAGGAACGCCGCCACGGTGGGGTCAGCGGGCAGGTCCACCTGCAGCAGTTGCGGGTGCGTGAGCGCGGCGGACAGCTTGGTGGCGGCGGCGGACTCCCAGCTAGCCAGGTTCAGGGGCTTGTAGTGGCGCAGGTCGGGAGCGGCGGCGGGGGTGGGGGTCTTCTTGGTAGGCATAAGGATTCGTCCTTTGTCAGTCGTTGTCGGAGTAGTAGTTGCCAATGCCCTGCAGCAACTCGTGCAGGGCGCGGTTGGGGTTGCGGGGCGCGGCCACGGGGCGACCCTCGGACGGGACGTACAGTCCCGGTGGGGGCGGCGGCGCGGCGGGGTCGGGGGCGGTTACCGTGCCGCCGAACACCGCCCGCGCCAGCGACGCGTCGGCGGGCGGGGGTGCTACCTCTACGCGCTCGCCGTCCTGGGAGCCGAACACGCGCTGCGGCAAGCTGCTCATGGTCGGGCTCCTCGGGGAATGGAGGGGGTGGACCGCAGGCCCACTCGGCGGCGCGTGTCGGGGTTGGCCACGCACACAAAGCACAGCCGGTCGGCGTTGAGCGGGGGCTCGCACACTCGGACGCCGCAGCTAGCGCAGTGCGCGTCGCGGTTCACGGGCACGGACGGGCGGGTGCGGCGGCTCACGGCTGCACACCTACGGCGGCGGCGGTGCGCACCAGCCGGTCCAGGTCGTCGCCCACCAGGTCTGGTCCGCCGACCGGCACGCAGCGCCGCACGGTGGCCCGCGTCCACGCGCCCACCAGGTGCACCGGCCCCAGCGACACGTCGGGTCCTTGCACGTGGACGGGGCGGAACGGCGTCAGCCGGACGCGGGCGTCGCGCTGGGGAATGGCCACGGCGGGCACGTCGGACCCGTCGGTGGCGGAGTAGAAGCCCACCACGGCCTCGCGGAAGCGCCGCTGCACGCGGTAGGTGGAGGGGTCGTCCTCGCGCACCAGCACCACCACGGACTCGCACTCCAGTCCGGTAGGGCCAGGCGGCAGGTACGGGCCGCTTCTAATCGTCGGCCCGGGGCTCGTAATCGTCATGTGTCCTCG
Source organism: Arsenicicoccus cauae (assembly GCF_043162025.1). Taxonomy (NCBI): domain Bacteria; kingdom Bacillati; phylum Actinomycetota; class Actinomycetes; order Micrococcales; family Intrasporangiaceae; genus Arsenicicoccus; species Arsenicicoccus cauae. The sequence goes on from NZ_CP171001.1 coordinate 3,272,548, forward strand.
CTTTCTCTGCATGTGTGTCGCCCGTTAACAACAATGAGTATAGCGTTTCTACTAGACCGCGCTATACTGATGTTGCTCTCCTTCGAGAGGAGTGGCCCTGGGGTTGTAGCCGGGGCCGCTCCAAGCACAAGAAAGGCCCCACTCCTGCAGGGGGGGGCCTTTCTTGCGTCTAACGGGGCGATAGCCTTAGCGCCAGGGAGTCAACCCCTAATAGCCGGAAACTCCCTCGTAATTCCGCGACGAGGGAGTTTCCGGCTATTTTGAGGTACTTAGTGGGTGATTAGTGCACGGGGGCGAAGCCTGACCCAGGGCCACCGGGGCGCTAGATGAGGTCGTCGAAGTCGGCGGCGGCCTGGGCGGCGCGCTTCTTCCGCTCGGCCACGGCAAGCCTCACGTCCGACTGGGTGGGGAGTCGCTTGTCAGCCTTGGAGCAGAACTCCTTGATAGCCTCCCAGGACTTGTTGACCCCCGTCGTGGCGTCGGGCACGGCCTGCTCGAGGATGCTCAGTGCCGTCTCCACGTGACGCGTCGTGCGACCGCCCGCTTCGAATTGCAGCCGACCGTCCGCCGACGACTGCTTCACGGTGACCTGCTCGATGCCGCGTACGCGGACCTTCTGCGGCGCCAGCGTCAGGTCGCCTGAGGTCTTGTCGCGGGTCATCAGCAGCTCGATGTCGACGTCGTCGCGCTTGCTGCTGCTTCCGCGGGCGGACTTGCTGGTGTCCTTTCCGGTGTTGTCCGTGCGAATCACGGTGATGCCCTGGGCCTTCAGCCGCATAGCCGTGTGCCGGTAGAAGGCCCGCCAGGTGTCGGCGTCGTTCTCCGCACCAGCCACCACCCGCTGGGCCGAGTCCAGAACCACCAGGTCGCCCTTCTGCAGCCCGTAGCAGGCGCACGCCTGGAGCAGCTGCTCGCCACCGGCGGCGGTGTCTAGCGTGTCCATGTTCGGCATGGGGACGTAGGTCAAGTGGCCCAGGCCGGCACTCGACTCCACGCCCATGTCGGCCATGCGCTCGGCCACGTCGTCGTCAGTGTTCTCCATGTCGATGTAGAGGACGCGGCGCTGGCGGGGGACGGGGAGCGTGGCCCACGCGTCCTGCCCTCGGGCGACCGCCAGGCACAGGGACAGCAGCAGCAACGACTTGCCGGTGCCTGCCGGGGCGATGAGCGACACCGACGCGCCAGCGGGCACCAGCCCGTCCACCACCCAGTCCCGCTCCTGACGGTTCGGGCCGAGTAGCGCGTCCAGGTCCAGCGGCGGGAACAGCTCCCGAATCCGGTCTCTCGGTCCGTCTCCCGGCGTCTGCAGGGTGTCCCCGGCCGAGTCAGCCACCACAGGGCCGAAGTCCTCCGAGGGGGACGGAGAGGACGTTTCCGGCGGTGCTGGGCGGCCACCGTACCCCACTTTCCGCTCGGCACTCTCCCACTTGGCCCGGTGCTCGCGCACGCCCCAGGTCCCGTCTGCGGGTGCATGCTCCAGGAGGTCGTCCAGGGCCTGCTCGTGGGAGTATCCAGCCCACCCGGAGTTGGCGAATTCCAGTAGGTTGCAGGCCACTGCGAATGTGGTGTTGTCCCACTGAGCGTTCGGCTCCCAGGGGTACTTCAGCGAGTCCAGGCGGGCCAGCTCCTGCTGGATTGCCTTAGCCGCGTAGGGGTGCACGCCGAGGGCGGGGTCACGGTCCGGGCCGTCGTAGACGTAGCGTCCCGTCCGGACCTCTCCAGGAGGAAGATCCGCCAGGGTGGCCCCGTCCACCCGCAGCGCCTTCGACGGCGCGAGAGACCCGTCGAGGACGCGGAGGCCCGCCATGTAGGCGGCGCGATCCTGGGTGGCTGGCCACCACATGAACTGCTCGGGGTAGGCGCTGCGCCGGTCGAACAGATGCGCACCGCCCAGCCGGTCCATCAGCCCGGCGACGATGTCCCCGTACTCCACGCTCGGCACGGCTCGATCCAGGGGGAGGAGCACGCGGTAGCGGGGGGCGGCGGGAGTGTGGCGCCAGGTGGGGTGAAGGATGGCCGAGTAGCCGAGCCCGGCCACCCGGTCGGGGAAGCCCTCGTCGGCGTAGTCCACGTCCAGCGTTACGAGCCAACGGGACTCGACGTGCTCACGGTCGCGGACGTAGCCGCAGGCCTGGCAGTCCTTGTTTCCACGCCTGTCGCATGCAGGAGTGTGGCCCAGGGTCAGCGTGCCCCCGATGAAGCCGCCGCACTCCTTGCGCCCAGCGGGGTTCTTCGCCTTAGCGACGACCTGGTCCCAGGTGAAGGTCTCCGGAGTCCATAGACCGGCGTCGGCGCGCGGCGCGGTGTAGATGGTCTGCGCGGTAGTCATGCGGCACCTCCGTTCCGGCGGGGTGCCTTGTGTCCGTACTTGTCGTGGTGCGGGCGGCGGCGCTTGGCTGCCTTAGCCAGCTTGCGCTCCATGCGGCTCTGCTGACCCGGAGTCAGCCCGCCAGGGGGCCTCACTTGCGGCCGCCAGTCGACAGGAGAGCGGCAAGGCGCTCCCGGTCCGCCGGGAGCAACGGGGGCTCCCCCGCCAGCGTCTCCCGAATGGCGCGCTCCAGCTTGGCCGCAGCGAGGTCGCGGCGAGCCTGAGCCACCTGGGCCGGATCGCCGGAGCCGCCGCCACGGGCGCTACGCATTGCAACCCCCAGCCGGGCACGAGCGGCCAGCACGGGGTCGGTCTTTACTTGTGACATGTTGCACTCCGTCTTGTGACGAAGCGTCCTGGCCCGACCGGGGTTGCTGGGCCGTTGGTAAGTCGGCCCTGCAGTGCCACGGGATAACGCGCCCCCCGCAGGGGGCTGCTCCTTAGCGCATGGCCTCCTTGCGGAGACCTCGAATCAGCACGCTATGGGATAGGACGTGCTGAAGTATAGGTTGGTTCTGCCGGAATACCTAACCGACTCGTACACCCGTCGAGAAGTCGGTGGGGTAGGCTCAGCCAACGTACTTGTTACGTTGCGGCTTGCGTCCCCCCGCTCACCAGCACGTTGAGCCCGGAGGCGACCGCCGCGGAGAGGAACTCGGCGGCGTGGTCGGTCAGCGTGCCGAGCCGGACGAGATCGTCCAGGTGGGTCGCCTTGGCGACGAACCGACGGACGTTGACCTGCCAGTGCTCGCGCGACACGTCGGGGATCACGACGTGCAGGCGCGACCCGTCGGGCAGCGAGGCGTCGACGAAGGGCGAGGAGAGATCCACGCGGCGACCCGAGGTCTTGAGCATGCGCTCGACGAGGTCGCGGACGCCGTCGGCGGTGAGGATGGTCGGCGTCAGCTCGCTGACGCCGTCCCTGGCCACGAACACCTTGCCCGGTTCGTTGATCCAGATCTCCTCGACCAGGGGGTCGTCGAAGTAGGGCTGAAGCGGACCGAAGCCGGCCACCTCGTCGACGAGGCGCTTGGCGGTGACGTCGACGTCCTCCAGCGGCGGCAGACCGGCCGCGACCGCGCGCTCCTCGTAGTCGTCGATGGCCCGGTCCACTAGGGCACGGACGCGGGCACGGTCTGCCACGGGATCGACGCCGTCGCGTCTGATCGCCTCTCTGACCTCTGCCTCGAGGGCCGCGCTCATCTGCACCATCACTCCTTGCTCCGGGTCCCTCGAATGTAGGGAGATTCGGGCGGCCACCCGGGGTGTCCATCTGAATGGCTGTGGATGTCACGCAGCGTGTGCCCTTCAACCGCCGGGCCTGTGGATGACGGGGGCGGTCTGTCGGTGGCGGCCTGCACAGTGGTCCCGAGCTGAGGAGGTCGACGTGCGAGTGGAGCTGACGGTGGAGTCGGCCGGTGGCCGGTCGGTGGTGGCGGTCACGGCCCCGGCCGGCACACCCTGGTCCGTGGCGCGGCCCCTGGTCGAGCAGACCGTGGGCACGACGTCTCAGGCCGTATGGCGTCTCGGCCCCGCCGTCATCCCGGACGGCGCCACGCTGGGCCGACCACCCCTCGTCCGCGGCGCCCACATCCACGACGGCGGCGAGGCTGGGGACGCCGTCCCGCCCGACGGCCCGGCGTCGGCCCTGCACCTCGCGACCATCGGTGGACCGGACGCGGGGCGCGTGCTGCCGCTGCGCCCCGGTCGACATGTCGTCGGTCGTGATCCGGGGTGCGACATCGTCATACGAGATCCCGAGCTGTCGCGCCACCATGGCCTCCTGATGGTGGACGACGACGGAGTGGTGCTCGCCGACACCGGCTCGACCAACGGGACCCGTGCCGACGGCCACCCCGTCGAGGGACCGGCCCGCCTGGCCGTCGGCACCCGGGTCCGGCTGGGAGGCACCGTCGTGGCCGTCCGCCGCAGCGGGCGCCGGCAACGGGTCGACCCCGACGGCGAGGGGCACCTCGTGGTCCACCCGCACCCGGTCGGAGCCCCCCGTGCCGAGGACGTCCTGCTCGACCGACCGCGCGAGCCGACCCCACCCGACCCCAGAGCCTTCCCGTGGCTCACCCTGCTGCTGCCACTCCTGGCCTCGGCCGTGCTGGCCTGGGTGATGCACTCGCCCTACCTGCTGCTGTTCGGCCTCCTGGGACCGGTGATGGTGCTCGCCAGCCACCTGTCCGACCGCTCGGCCCGGGGGCGTCGTGCGAGGGAGGTCCACGCGTCCCACCTGGCCGCGGTGGCCGACGTCGACCGGCGCCTCGCGGAGGCCCTGGCAGACGAACGCGCCCGTCGGGAACGGGCCTCCCGGGACCCGGCGACCGTGCTGCAGGTCGCCCGGCTGGAGGAGCCTGGGCTGTGGTCGCGCGTCCCGGACCGGACGCGGCCCCTCACGGTGCGGCTCGGCCGGGCCCGACTCGCTGCTCGTGCCGGCGTCCGTGACCCGGACGGTGTCGTGCACCGGCCGCTCCTCGACGACGTGCCGGTCGACGTGGATCTGGCCGAGGCGCGACTCCTCGGACTCGCCGGTCCCGGCGCGACGGAGGTCGCACGGGCGGTCGTCGCTGCTCTCGCCGTCGAGTGCCCCCCGGGCGAGCTCACCGTCGACGTCATCGTGGGCTCGGCTCGGCAGGCCCGTGCCTGGGAGTGGACGCGGTGGCTGCCCCACCGGTCCCGGCCGGCTGCCTCGCCGCTGCCCGTGGCGGGGAGCGGTGCCGCGGCCCAGGTGATCGATGACCTCCGTGCGGACGGCGGCGGCCCGGCCGAGAGCCGGGCGAGGACCGACGGAGCGCACCCACCCTGGCGGCTGGCGGTGGTGGCGGGGCTGGACGCGCTCGGGGCGACCGAGCAGCTCGGCGGTCTGCTGTCGCACGGGGACCAGGGAACCGTCCTGGTCGTGACCGTCGCCGAGGAGCCCGACCGGGTGCCGGTGTCCGCCGGTGCCTGGCTGCGCATCGCCCCCGGGGGGCGAGCCACGGCCGGTATGCCGGAGGGCGAGCTGGTCACCGACGTCGTCCCCGACGCCGTGGGACCTGACGTCGCGGAGCAGGTGGCATGCGCGCTCGCACCGCTGCGTGCCCCTGCCGGGCAGGGGGTGGGCGTGACCCCCGACCTGGTCACCCTCGCCGACGTGAGTCCGGTCCACCTGGACAGCCCCGCCGACGTGGCCGCCGGGTGGGCACGACCGACGCGCGGTCCGTCGGCGCCCCTCGGGCTCTCAGCGGCCGGTCCCGTCACCGTGGACCTGGTCGCCGACGGACCGCACGTGCTGGTGGGAGGCACGACGGGCGCCGGCAAGTCCGAGCTGCTGCAGACCCTGGTCGCCGGGCTGGCGCTGGCGCTGCCGCCGGATGAGCTGACCTTCGTCCTCGTGGACTACAAGGGCGGGGCGGCGTTCGCGGAATGCGCCTCCCTGCCGCACTCCGCGGGAGTCGTCACCGACCTCGATCCCCACCTCGCACGGCGGGTCCTGAGGTCGCTGCGAGCAGAGCTGACGCGGCGCGAGCGAGCCCTGCGCACGGTGGGCGCCCCCGACCTGGACGCCTACGGCAGGCTGCGGCGCCCCGGTGACCCGCTGGTGCCGCGGCTGGTGATCGTCGTGGACGAGTTCCGCGTCCTGGCGCAGGAGCTCCCCGACTTCGTGCCGGGGCTGCTCACGGTGGCCACGATCGGTCGTTCCCTCGGCGTGCACCTGGTGCTGGCGACGCAGCGGCCCGCCGGGGTCGTCACGCCCGACATCCGCGCCAACGTCAACGCCCGTGTCGCGCTGCGCATGCGGGACCGCGCCGACTCCGAGGACGTCATCGAGGCACCCGACGCGGCCCGGATCAGCGACCGGCTCCCCGGTCGCGCGCTGTGGCGGACCGGCGAGGGCAACCTTCACTCCTTCCAGACCGCCTGGGCCGGCGCGCCGGCGCAGGTCACCCCCGGCGAGGTGACGGTGGAGCTCGCCGACGGTCGACGCGTGTCGTCGGCGCGGACGGGGCCGGACACCCAGCTCGCGTCTCTCGTCCGCGCCACGCGGGAGGCGGCTGCCGGTCGCCCCCTACCCGCCAGCCCCTGGCTCCCGCCCCTGCCGGACCTCCTGCGGCCCGCGGAGCTGGCAGACCCCGATCTGGCAGGCACCGAGCCGATGAGCACCGAGCTGCTCCTCGGCCTGGTCGACCTGCCGGATGCGCAGGTCCGGCTGCCCCTGCGCCACGACCTCGCCGCGGGACGGCACCTCGCTGTGGTGGGCACCCATCGGACCGGTCGCACGAGCGCGCTGCGTGCCCTTGCGGCCGCCGCTGCGGCCCGGCACGACCCCGACTCTCTGCACCTGCACGTCGTCGACGGCGACGGCGGGCTCGGCGACCTGGAGACCCTGCCGCACTGCGGCACCCGGGTCACCCGCGCCGACCCCGCACGTGTCCTGCGCCTCCTCGAGCTCCTCGCCGCGGGGACGGCTCATGCGCGGCCGACAGGGACGACGGGTCCGACAGTCCTCGTGCTCGTCGACCGGTGGGACGCGGTCGTCGCGGGCGCCGACCCCGTGACGGCCGCGGCCCTGCAGGACGCGCTCACCGGGCTCCTGCGCGACGGCCCTGGCGCCGGCCTCGTCATGGCCCTCGCCGGGGACCGCTCCCTGCTCACGTCGTCCATCGCGACGCACCTCGGCGAGCGCCTGCTGCTGCGCCTGGCCGACGCGACGGACCTGGCCCTGTGCGGCGTCCCCGCGTCGGCCCGCCCGGAGCACCAACCGGCCGGACGTGCACTGCGGGCCTCGGACCACGCCGAGATCCAGCTGGTCCTCGTCGAGCCCGAGGACGTCCTCCGTGTCGCCGACGACGCACCATCGGCACGACGGCGACCGCCGCTGACCCTGCGCCCCCTCCCGTCGTCCGTCACCAGCGACGCGGTCCGGCACGCGGACCCGCGCGCCTTCGGCGTCGGCGGCGATCAGGCCGGCCCGGTGTCGCTGGACCTCGCGGCCCGCCCCGTGGTGACGGTGTGCGGGCCGCCTGGCAGCGGACGCAGCACCGCCCTGGTCGCCCTCGCGCAGGCGTGCGGGCGCCCGGCCGACCGGGTGGTCGTGGTCGCGGCAGGCCCTTCGCCCGCGGCCGCGTGGGCCGACGCGCGCAGCAGGACGAGGATCGCGGCGCCGGGGCCCGTCGTGCCGGTGCTCGGCCCGACCGATGACGAGGCCCTGCGCTGGCACCTCGACGAGCACCCCGACGCCGTGGTCCTGGTCGACGACCTCGAACACCTGCTGGACAGCCCCGTCGAGCAGGTCCTCGTCGCGCTGGCCCGGCACGCCGTCACGCATCCCGGGGGTCCCGTCCTCGTGGCTTCCGGCACGACCCAGCACCTGGCGGCGACCTATCGAGGGCTCGCGACCGAGCTGCGCCGCGCCGCCACCGGCCTGGTCCTGCAGCCGCGGCACGCCTCGGAGGGCGACCTGCTCGGGGTCGCGCTCCCCCGGCTGCACGCACCCCCACCGGGCCGCGGCGTCCTCGTCGACCGTGGCCGCACCCTCGTCGTGCAGGTCGCCCTCCCCCGCGCACCAGCGGATCGGGGCACAATCGTCGGGTGACCTCGCCCCTCAGTCCCACCACGCGCTTCGCCGTGGTCGCCGTGGGAGGGATCGGCGGGGCTCTGCTGCGCGCCGGCATCAGCGAGCTCGTACCCTATGACGCGGGACACTTCCCCACCTCGCTCCTGCTGACCCAGGCGATCGGCTGCGGGCTGGCGGGCTTCCTCACGCCCTACCTCCTGCGCCGCGGCCCCCTGTGGTCCTTGGCCTTCCTCACCGGGGCGCTCGCCTCCTTCACCACCTTCGGCCTGTTCACCGGGCAGGTCGTCCTGCTGGCCCCGGGGCGGCTCGCCACCGCCGTGGTCTACCTGCTCGCCACCGTCCTGGTCGGCGTCGCCGCGGCCGTCGGCGGGCTGCACCTCGCGATGAGGCTCATCGAGCGCCCCGACCGTCCCGACCGCCCACGCGGTCCCGGCGGTCAGGACGGTCAACGGTCGGCCGTCCGCCGCCAGGCCTCGACCGGAGTCACCCCCGTCCAGTCCCGCGACCCGCGCGAGCACACCTCCCCCGTCCGCACGGCCCGGACCCGGTGGCGTCGATGAGGCTGGTCGACACCCTCTGCCTCGCGGTCGGCGCCGGGCTCGGCTCGATGGTCCGGTATGCCGTGGCGCTGCGGGCGCCCTCCCGCGAGGACCTCCCTCGGGGGGCCGTCGCGACGACCGCCGTCAACGTCACGGCCTCACTGCTGATCGGCATGATGCTGCACTGGTTCGTCACCGGAGGCCTCGCCCAGCCCCTCTATGCCCTCGTCGGGATGGGCTTCGCCGGGAGCCTCGGCAGCTGGTCACCGCTGGCCGTCGGGTGCGCCGAGCTGGTGCACCGCCGCCATTGGACGCTGCTGGCTACCTACCTCGGCGGCAACGTCCTCGGTGGCGTGCTCGCGGCGACTCTGGGCTGGGCCGTCGCCGGCGCGGCCTGAGCGCACTCCCGCCCCCGCCGACTGGTCAGATGCCGCCGACTGGTCAGACATCGCCGCCGGGGCCGTCAGGGCGAGAGAGCACGACGCCGGCGATAGCAACCGTCACGCCAAGCAGGACGAGGGCCGCTGGCACCAGCTCGCCGCTCTGCCACAGGCTCACGCCCACGGGGACCAGCAGAACGTGCCACAGCACCGTCGGGGTGCGCGGCCACTGGGCGCCGCGATGCAGCCCCCGGGCCAGCGCGACGAAGCCCGCCGCCGCGAGCAGGAAGAGCACAAGCTCCACCACGCTCCGCGCCACCTCGTCGGTGCGACCCGAGACGATCTGCACCAACCAGTAGCCCGCCGCCGCCACGGCCACGACGGTCTGCGCCACCAGGACCGCCACGGGCCAGAGCGCGCCCCGGGCAGGGGTCGACGATCCGCGGGCGCGCTTGTTGCTACTCAAGGTGATAGATCCTCATTTGTCGTGACCACCTGTCGGATCCCATCGCACGTTCGGCCCTGGTCGTGCCCAGCCTCTAGTCAAGCGGGACGCTTCTTACTAGGATGGTGACTTGGCGTGCGACGAGCTTTGCTCGATCAAACGGTACCCACAAGCGTAGGCAACGGCTCCTGACGCCCACCCCTTGTGCCGCGGAAGCGGCGGATGTGATGGTGGACCGGAGCGGTCCTCGGAACACGCTGGGCACGTCCGACGTTGGACCCAACATCTCCCACACCCCAACAAGGGTACGGAACCCTGGATGCCCTCACGCACCCAGGCCGCATCGTCTATGCAAGGAGCATGATCAAGATGGACTGGCGCGACAGCGCGGCCTGCCTTGAGGAGGACCCTGAGCTCTTCTTCCCGATCGGCAACACGGGCCCGGCAATCATGCAGATCGAGGAGGCCAAGGCCGTGTGCCGGCGCTGCCCGGTCATGGACACCTGCCTCAAGTGGGCCATCGAGTCCGGTCAGGATGCCGGCGTGTGGGGCGGCATGTCCGAGGACGAGCGACGCGCTCTCAAGCGCCGCAACGCCCGGGCCCGCCGCGCGAGCTGACTCCGCAGGCACGACGACACGAGCGACGGCGTCGCCACCTCGAGGGTGGCGACGCCGTCGGCGTGCCTCAGGAGCGCCCGGCGCTCAATCGTCGTCGTCACCGGTCGCGCCCACGGCGCGCAGCTTGGCGGTGAACGTCACGACGGTGCCGCGGGGCTCGCGACGTTCCCATCGGATGTGGCCCCGCAGGTCCTGCACCAGGCTCGACACGATCTGCGTACCCAGGCTGTCACCATGCGGCGTGAATCCTTCCGGCAGCCCGACCCCGTCGTCGGACACGGTCACCGTCAGCAGCTCCCCCGCCTCGCCCGTGGGGTCCTGGGGGTCCGGGCCGCGGCGAGCCTCGATCACGAGCTCCCCGCCGTTCGACGCCAGCCCGTGCTCGACGGCGTTGGAGACGAGCTCGGCCATGACCATCGACAGCGAGGTGGCGTCCTCGGCCCGCAGCCTGCCGAAGGACCCGACCAGCCGCGAGCGCACCGGCTCCTCGGTGCGAGCCACCTCGACGACCGCGCTGTTGGAGCGCTTGACGATGTCGTCGAAGTCCACCGTCTCGTCCAACGCCTGGCTGAGGGTCTGGTGCACGAGCGCGATCGTGCCCACACGCCGCACGGCCTCCTGCAGCGCGACGCGAGCGTCCTCGGACGGCATACGACGGGCCTGCAGGCGCAGCACCGCGGCCACAGTCTGCAGGTTGTTCTTGACCCGGTGGTGGATCTCGCGGATCGTCGCGTCCTTGGTCATGAGCTCACGCTCGCGACGGCGCAGCTCGCTGACGTCGCGCATGATGATGACCGCCCCCACCCGCTGCTCCCGCTCGACCAGGGGGATGGCGCGCATCGTCACGTGACCGGCGCGGGTCTCGACCTCGGTGCTCCAGGGCGCTCGCCCGGTCACGACCAGGGCGAGCGTCTCGTCGACCGGGGCGTGGTCGCGCAACACGCCGGTGGTGATCTCGGCGAGGGTCACCCCGAGCACGGCCCCCACGTGCCCGATGCGGTGCAGGCCCGAGATGGCGTTGGGGCTGGCGTAGGTGATGACACCGTCGACGTCCAGCCGCACGATGCCGTCGCCGACGCGCGGGGCGCCGCGTCGCTGCCCCGTCGGCACCTCGGTGCTCGGGAACGCGCCCGAGGCGATCATCCGGCACAGGGCGTCGCCGGTGGACATGTAGGTCAGCTCGAGGCGGCTCGGCACGCGCAGGTAGGCCGGGTTGGTGCAGCGGCTCATCACCGCGAGCGCCCGACCGTCGCGCACCACCGGGACGGCGTCCTGCCGGATCCCGTCGTCGTCGATCCAGCCCGGGTCCTGGTCGCGCACGGTGCGCCTCGAGGCATAGGACTCGTTGAGCAGCGGGCGGCGGCTGCGGGGCGTCCGCGTGCCCACGATGTCCTCGGCAAAGACCATGCGACCCGTCGTCGGTCGGGCGTGCGCCACGACCAGCCACTCCCCCGACCGCGTCGGCACCCACAGCACCAGGTCGGCAAAGGTCAGGTCGGAGATGATCTGCCAGTCGCCCACCAGCAGGCGGAGCCAGTTGAGGTCCCCGTCGACCAGGTCGGTCTCGGCGCGCAGGATGTCGGTGAGGGTCGCCACCTCATCACCCTAGGTGACGAGCGTGGGCCCCGGCGCACGACCCTTCCGAGCCGTATGCCGAGGCCCGCCGCGAGCGGGGTCGACGTCAGTCCGCCGCCGCTCCGCTGCGGACCACGCTGCGCAGCGTCCGCAGGGCGACCGACAGCGGCGCGATCCCCGGACGCTCGATCCGGGCGATCCCCGTCAGCGCCGTCTGGGCGCGGCCCAGCTGGTCGGCGTTGAGCTGCTCCCAGCGCCCGATCTGCTCGCCGGGATCCTGCAGCTCACCGGCCGATCCCAGCACCGCCATGGTGAGGGCGCCGAGGGCGGCATACAAGTCGTCGCGCATGGAGCCGCGGGCGAGGGCGTCCCAGCGGTCCTCGCGAGGCAGCGCCGACACCCGCGTCAGCAGGGCGTCCACGCCGAAGTGCTCCGACAGCTGGAAGTAGAGCCGTGCCACGTCGTCGCCGGGCCGCTCCGTCTCGCGGGCGATCTCGACGATGTCCAGGACGGAGTAGAGGTCGAGCAGCCCGGCGGCCCGCACCGCCAGCTCCTCCGGGACCCCCTGCTCGACCAGCGCGTCGGCCTGCTCGCGCAGCCGGTCGTGCTCGCCGCCCTTGAGCATGTCCGCGACCTGGGGCTGCACCCGACGCACCGTGTCGGCGAACCGCTCGATCTCGGCCTCCACGTCCAGGCTGGACGGGCGGTTCTGCAGGAACCACCGGGTGGCGCGGTCGAGCAGGCGACGGAACTCGAGGTACATCCAGGTCTGGGTGTCCGTGGGGACCTGGTTGTCCAGCGCCTCGACCTGCTGGACGAAGTCCCGCAGGTCGAAGACCTCGCGCGCCACCACGAAGGCCTTGGCGATCTGCTCGGGGCTGGCGGCCGTCTCCTCCATCGCCCGGAAGGCGAACGTGATCCCACCGCGGTTGACAAGGGAGTTGACCACCGCGTTGACGATGATCTCGCGGCGCAGCGGGTGGCGCTGCAGCTCCTCGGCGTAGCGCTCGCGCACCGGATCGGGGAAGTACTCCGCGAGGGTTCGGGCGAAGAAGGGCTCGTCCGGCAGGCCGCTCGCCTGCAGGTCCGCCTTGAGCGCCAGCTTGGCGTAGGCCATCAGCACGGAGGCCTCCGGCGAGGTCAGGCCGTGGCCCGCCTCGGCGCGCTCGTCCAGCTCGGCGTCACCGGGGAGGAACTCCAGGGGTCGGTCGAGCTCGCCCCGCTCCTCGAGCCAGGTGATGAGCCGGCGGTGCGTCGGGAGCATCTCGTGCTCCTGGTAGCGCGCGTTGCCGAGCAGGACGTTCTGCTCGTAGTTGTCGCGCAGCACCTGGTAGGCGACCTCGTCGGTCATCGAGGCCAGCAGCTCGTTGCGCTGCTTGAGGGTGAGGTCGCCGTCCTTCATCAGCCCCGTGAGCAGGATCTTGATGTTGACCTCGTGGTCCGAGGTGTCCACGCCCGCCGAGTTGTCGACGGCGTCGGTGTTGACGTGGATCCCGGCCTTGGCCGCCTCGATGCGCCCGAGCTGGGTCGCCCCGAGGTTGCCGCCCTCGCCCACGACCCGGCACCGCAGGTCGCGGCCGTCGACGCGGATGGCGTCGTTGGCCCGGTCGCCGACCTGGGCGTGGACCTCGGTCGAGGCCTTGATGTAGGTGCCGATGCCGCCGTTCCACACGAGGTCGACCGGGGCCTGCAGGATCGCCCGCATCAGCTCGGCCGGCGTCATCGTCGCCGGCGCATCGGCGATCCCCAGCGCCTCGCCCATCTGCGGCGAGACGGGCACCGACTTGGCGGAGCGGGCAAAGACGCCCCCGCCCTCGCTGATCAGCGAGGCGTCGTAGTCCGCCCACGAGGATCGCGGCAGGTCGAACAGGCGCCGGCGCTCGGCATACGAGCTGTCGGCCACCGGCGAGGGGTCGACGAAGATGTGACGGTGGTCGAAGGCCGCGACCAGGCGGATGTGCTCGGACAGCAGCATGCCGTTGCCGAAGACGTCGCCGCTCATGTCGCCGACGCCCACCACCGTGAAGTCCTCGGTCTGGGTGTCCAGCCCGAGCTCACGGAAGTGACGCTTGACCGACTCCCACGCGCCGCGGGCGGTGATGCCCATGCCCTTGTGGTCGTAGCCCGCGGAGCCGCCGGACGCGAACGCGTCGTCGAGCCAGAAGCCGTAGGACTGCGCCACGCCGTTGGCGATGTCGCTGAACTTGGCCGTGCCCTTGTCGGCCGCGACGACCAGGTAGGGGTCGTCGGGGTCGTGCCGCACGACGTCGTGCGGCGGCACGATGTCCTGACCGACGCGGTTGTCGGTCAGGTCGAGCAGCCCGGAGATGAAGAGCTGGTAGGCCTCGACGCCCTCCGCCAGCCACGCGTCCCGGTCCACGGCCGGGTCCGGCAGCTGCTTGGCGAAGAAACCGCCCTTGGACCCGGTGGGCACGATGACGGCATTCTTCACCATCTGCGCCTTGACCAGGCCGAGGATCTCCGTGCGGAAGTCCTCTCGCCGGTCGCTCCAGCGCAGGCCGCCGCGGGCGACATTGCCGAACCGCAGGTGCACGCCCTCGACGCGGGGGCTGTAGACCCAGACCTCGAACTTGGGCTTGGGGGCCGGGAGGCCGGGGACGGCGTGCGGGTCGAGCTTCATCGACAGGTAGGGCTTGGGCGCGCCGTCGTCCTGGTGCTGGTAGAAGTTCGTGCGCAGGACGGCCCGGACGGTGCCGAGGAAGGACCGCAGGATCCGGTCAGCGTCCAGGGACGCCACCTCCTCCAGGGCATCGGTGATCCGGTCGACGACGGCCTGCTCGGCGGCGTGCCTTTCCTGCATCCCCCGCTCGTCGTCGGCGTAGGTGCCGACGCCGAACCGCGCCTCGAACAGCTCGACGAGCATCCGGCTGATCATCGGGTTGCCGGTGAGCACGGACTCGATGTAGCCCGCCGTGAAGGTCGTGCCGGCCTGGCGGAGGTACTTGGCGATCGAGCGCAGGATGACGACCTGTCGGGACGTGAGCCCCGCCCGCAGGACCAGGGAGTTGAGCGAGTCGGACTCGATCTCCCCGGACCATGCCTGGGCAAAGGCCTGCTGGACATCCCGACGGACGTCGCCGCCGTGGTCCTCCCAGACGTCTGCGGAGTCCGCCTTGAGCCCGAAGTCGTAGAGGTAGGCGGGGGCGCGGCCCGCGCGGTCGACGGTGTAGGGCCGCTCGTCGGTGACCTCGACCCCCAGGTGCGTGAAGATCGGCAGCAGCCGCGACAGCGACAGCTCGTGCTCGGTGTAGACCTTCATCCGCCGCTCGTCGCCGGGGGCACCGAGGGAGTGGTAGAGGTTGAGCCCCAGCCCGTCGGCGGGCACCGCGTCGAGGTGCTCGAGGTCCACGACCGCGACGCGCGCCGAGAAGTCCTCCTTGTAAGACTCCGAGAAGGCCCGGCCGTAGGACTTGAGGATCCGGGCGGCGTCCTCCTCGCCGTGCTCTTGCGTGACGGCCTCGGCGAGGTCGTCGCCCCAGGCACGGGTGATCTCCATCATCTTGCGCTCCAAGGCTTCGCGGTCGATGTCCGGGAGGGACACGCCTCGCGGCACCCGCACGACGAAGTGCAGTCGGGCCAGCGTGGACTCGTTGACGCGGGTGGTGTAGTCGATCTGGTCGCTGCCGAAGGTGTCGCGCAGCAGGGCCTCGATCCGCAGCCGCGCCGTCGTGTTGTAGCGGTCGCGCGGGAGGTAGACCAGACAGGAGGTGAAGCGGCCGTAGACGTCCTGCCGCAGGAAGACGCGCAGCTGGCGGCGCACCTTGGCGTGGATGATGGACTTCGCCGTCTCGGCGAGCTCGCCCGGCTCGGACTGAAAGATCTCGTCGCGGGGGAAGGTCTGCAGCACGCTCACGAGGTCGCGGCCGTCGTGACTCTCCGGGGAGTAGCCGGACAGGCGCAGCGCCTCCCGCACCTTGTCGCTCGCGATGGGCACCCGCAGCACGGACTCGGTGTAGGCCCCGGAGGTGAACAGGCCGAGGAAGCGGCGCTCCCCCGTCACGACGCCGTCGGCGTCGAAGGTCTTGACCCCGATGTAGTCGAGGTAGCCGGCCCGGTGCACGGTGGAGCGCGAGTTGGCCTTGGTGAGGATCAGCAGGTGCGGCTCGCGGGCCTTGTCGCGCACGGCACCGACGAGGTGCGGGACCGACGCCTGCCGCTCGTCGTAGCGCAGGATGCCGAGCCCGGTGCCGGGCACCGCGTGCAGCGAGAGGTCGTCCCCGTCCTCGTGGAGGGCATAGTCGCGGCAGCCCACGAAGGTGAAGTTGTCCGCGGCCAGCCAGTCGAGCAGCCGCACCGCCTGGTCGACCTCGGCCTCGGAGACCGGGCCGGGTGGGTCCTCGCGCAGCGCGTCGGCGGTCTGCCGAGCCCGGTCACGCATCTTGGACCAGTCCTCGACCGCCTCCCGCACGTCACCCAGCACCTGCTCCAGGCGTTCCTGGACCTCGCGCAGGTCGGGGGCATCGGACTCACGATCGATCTCGACGTGCATCCACGACTCGACGTGGACCCCGAACTCCCCCGTGGGGGCGTCCTCCGGGTCGACGTCGAGGACCTCGACCAGCTCGCCCACGGCGTCTCGGCGCACGACGAGCTGGGGGTGGACCACGTGGTGGATCGTGCGCCCGTCCGCCATGATCGCGGCGGTGACGGAGTCGACGAGGAAGGGCATGTCGTCGGTGACGGTCTGCACGACCGTGTGCCCGCAGGACCACTTGTTCTCCGCGACGGTGGGGGTGAAGACCCGCACCGACGCTCGTCCGGGCGCTCGGCGTCTGGCCAGCTCCCGGTGCGACAGCGCCGCGCCGAGCAGGTCCTCGGGCGCGCGTGCCCGCAGGTCCTCGTCGGCGGTGTGCCGGTAGTAGCGGTGCAGGAGCTGGGCGGTTGTGCCGTCCCGGGAGCGGCCTGCCACCTCCGCGGCTGCGGTCAGCAGCTCTGCGCGGGTCTGGTCGAAGGATGCAGACATGGCCTGTGTGTACCTCATCGATCTCGACGTCTTGCACGACAGCGTGCACCTCCCCGAGACTAGCTCCCCGGCGACGTGCCCGCAGGCGGCCCCCGCACCTCGCGACCCGCCCCGCCGCATGATGTGGCTCCACGGATCCCCTGGACGCCGGATCCTCCCGCCCGCATCGGTGGTCACGGACGGTCTTGCGATCGCGACAGGGGCCTGTGGACGCCCTCCTCGGCGCCCGCCGGGACCGCTAGAGTCGAGTCCGTGCCCGCCACCCGCCCGACCTGCCCCAGCGCCGCCGAGCCGACCCTGCGACGCCTCGCGCAGGTGCTGGACGAGGCGGTCGAGGAGCTGGCCTGGTCCGGCGCACAGCCCGCGCCCGAGCTGCAGGAGGCCCTGACGGCCGTCCTCGCGCGGCTCAGCTGCCGCCTCGAGGCCCTCCACGACCGTTCGACGGAACTGGTCCGGTCATGAGCCCGTATGCCGCGCCCACCGGGGACGCGTCGTCCTGCTCGGCGCTGGCCGCCGCCCTGCACCGCCACCGCGGGCGGGTCGCCGACGCCCTCGCGGCAGCCCGCGCGGCCGCCGGGACCGCAGCCACGGACGAGGAGCAGGGCCTGCTGGAGGCGATGGACCGCCTCGCCGCGGGGCTCCAGGCCCACGCGGTCCACCTCGCCGAACTGCGGGGGGAGGCCATGGGCAGCCCGGACGAGCATGCCCTGGCCGCCGCGCGGCACCGGGCGGAGGTCGCCCGGATGCGCCGGGTCCTCGCCGCGGTCGACGCTCGCCTGCGGGACCAGCCGGCCTGACCGGGTTTGGTGAGGACACGCCGGTCCGAGCGCGTGCGGTCAGTCGCTCTCGACCAGAGCGATCACCTGGTCGAGCTCGGTGACGTCGTGCCACAGCAGGTCCGTGTCGTCGTGCTCGGTGGTTTCGTCGACGTGCAAGGACACCAAGCGCTCGCGGCGCACGGGTCCCACGACCGTCACGTCGGCGTAGCCGTCTGGCACGTCGTGCACCGAGGCGGCGGGCAGGTCCGCTGCCGCCACGACCCGCCGCGACGCACCCGCCCGCACCGACGCGGCGGCCGCGCACTCGAGCAGGGCGTCGTACTCCTGCTCCTCCTCGTCCTCCTCGGCGAGCTCACGGCGTACCGCCGCCGTCACGGCACGGGCGGGCCGATCGTCGACCCGCACGTCCTCGGCGCCGGCCAGCCGGCGCAGGTCGGAGGCATCGAGAGCGAGGTAGACGCGGCGCAGGGACATGGGGCTCCTCGGGCGGTGGGACGGCAGCGGGTGGCGGCTGGGCGAGGTCGGGCGGTCAGGCGTGATCCAGCAGCTCGTCGAGACTCTCGGTGATCGCGGCGGCGAGCACGTCGAGGTCCGGGACGAGGTCTCGGTCGGCATTGATGCCGTAGTGCACCCGGCCGTCGTAGGAAGTGACCCCGATCGCGAGGGCCTGCCCCTCGGCCACCGGCATCACCGGGTAGGTGTCGGTCATGGTCGCACGCCCGAGGAAACGCGGGGTCTGCGGGCCGGGCACGTTGGTCACCACGAGGTTGAACAGGCTGCGCGACGCGACCGCCCCCAGGCGGGAGCCGAGGGAGTGCAGGGTGGGAGAGGCGAACCCCGCCAGCCCCGCCAGGGTGGCGGCGCCGAGCGCGCGGCCCCGGTCGACCTGACGCCACATCGCGTAGGCGATCTGGTGCAGGCGGACCAGGGGGGTCGGCTCGCCGACGGGCAGGTCGATGATGCAGGCCGACAGGCGGTCGCCGTCGTCATGGCTCGCGTGGACGCTGACCGGGACCAGCACCCGCACGGATGTGCTCCGGGTCACGTGCTCGCCCCGCGACTCCAGCCAGGTCCGCAGTGCCCCCGTGATCACGGCGAGGATGACGTCGTTGACGCTGGGCTCGAGCCCGACGTCGCCGCGGTCGACGCCGCGACGCACCGCCCGGTAGTCCTCGAGGTCGGTGTCGACGCTGACGAAGCGGCGCGCGGACCCGGTCGGCCCGTTGAGCGGGCTGCGGGTCGTGCTCCGCGAGGTGCTGGCGAGCGCGGACACCACCTGGCTCACGCCGGCCGTGACGCGTTCTCCAGCGCTGCGCAGCTCGCTCGCACCGTTGCGCGCCACCTCGACCAGGCGGCCGGGGCGGCGCACGGCGCCCACGAGGGCACCGACCACGAGCGCGACGTCGCTGGGCTCCCGGCCCGGCGCCCAGGGGGCCTCCCGCGGCTCGTGCTCGACCGGCTCGTCGTCCAGCACCACCTCGGCGATGTCGACGGCCTCCACCCCGTCCACCAATGCCTGGTGGGTCTTGGTGACGAGCGCGAAGCCGCCGCTCTGCAGACCCTCGACGAGGTAGAGCTCCCAGAGCGGACGGGCCCGGTCGAGGGGTCGGGCCAGGACACGGGCGACGAACTCGTCGAGCTGTTGTCGGATGCCCGGCCGCGGCAGCGCCGACCGGCGTACGTGGTAGGTCACGTCGAACGCCTCGTCCGTCACCCAGACGGGGTTGGCGACGCCGCCGGGGACGGACCGCACCCGTTGGCGGTAGCGGGGCACCTGTGCGATCCGTCGGCTCACCCGCGCGAGCAGCTCCTCCTGGCCGGGGGCCGTCTGATCACCGTCGAAGACCAGGACCGCACCCACGTGCATGACGGCGTTGGGCCTCTCCAGGTAGAGGAAAGAGGCGTCCAGCGGGGTGAGGCGGGTGGTCATGGGCACCATACTCGCAGACCTCCCCTGCGGTCGCCCTCCCGGGGCGTGGACCAGGTCGGGGCTCGGCCGAGCTCGGGCTGCCCTGACCTGGCCAGGACCATCCAGACCTGGTCAGTAGGCGCCGTCGCCCTTGATCACCGCGCGGGCGGTCTTCCACAGGATCTGCATGTCCAGCCCGACCGACCAGTTGTCGACGTAGCGCAGGTCGAGGTTCACCGACTGGTCCCAGTCGAGGTCGGAGCGTCCGCTGACCTGCCACAGTCCGGTGAGCCCAGGCTTGACCCGCAGACGGCGGTTGTCCTTGTCGTGGTACTTCTCCGCCTCCTCGGCCAGCGGGGGCCGCGGGCCGATCAGTGCCATGTCGCCGCGCAGGACGTTGAACAGCTGGGGCAGCTCGTCGATGCTGTAGCGGCGGATCACCTTGCCGACCTTGGTGACGCGGGGGTCGTCGGCCATCTTGAAGAGCACCTTGTTGCCCTCGGAGGACGCGTGCTGCTGCTTGACCAGCTGGGCGCGCAGCTCGTCGGAGTCCACGACCATGCTGCGGAACTTGATCATGGTGAACGGCTCGGCGTCCTGGCCTAGCCGCTGCTGGGTGTAGAAGATCGGGCCCTTGCTGGTGAGCTTGATGGCCAGAGCGGTCGCGATCAGGATCGGTGAGACCGCCAGCAGCGCGAGGCACGCGATGGTGCGGTCCTGGACGTTCTTGACGAGACCGCGGCCGAGCTTGTCGGACGGCCGCTCCCAGTGCAGGAGCTGCAGACCCGACGTGGGCTGCATCGTCACCAGCGACGGCGTGGTGTCCACCATGCCGGGCGAGACGACCAGATCAGCTCCGGTGCGCTCGAGAGCCCACGAGAGACGCCGCAGCGAGGTGCCCGACAGCCCCCCGCCGGTCACGACGACGGTGTCGATGTCATGGTCCACGACCATCTGGGGGATCTCCGACAGGACGCCCCACACGGGCACCTGCGCCCCCCGCGTCATGGGGACGACGTCGAGGCTGGACAGCGCCATACCGACCACCTGCATGCCGTGGTCCTTGGTGCTCGCGAGCTCACGGGCGAAGGCGCCGGCCGTCAGGCCGTCGCCGGCCACGAGGGTGCGGAGCATCGCCTCGCCCGAGGTGCGGCGACGCTTGAGCGTGTGCCGGACGACGAGGCGGTGCACGATGGTCAGCAGCGCGATCGCCGGGACACCGACGAGGACGTACCGGCGCGGGAGCTCGACCTTGACGGCGTAGGACATGAAGCCGAGGACGGCCATCGCCCCGAAGGCCGCGCCGAGCACGGCCTGGACCGCGGCGGTACTCTCGCTCATGCGTCGCAGGTCGTAGCCGCGGCGGATGAGCAGCAGACCGCCCCACAGCACACCCGTCACGAGGGCCCCGGCGACAGACTCGCCCAGGGATCGCCAGTCGTTGATCATCAGGACGAAGGTGATGCCCACGGCGATGAGCACGTCACCGGAGACAGCTTGCAGCATCACAGGTCGTTCCCACCGAGCGCGGCGGGTGTGGGCGCGGGCGACCGGATCGAAGTCGTGGTCGACCACGCGACCCGCCTGCGTCTCCTCGACGGCGGCCGGCACGACGTACGGTCGCTCGGCTGCCCAGGAGACCCTGGTGCGGGTGGTGGGCTCGCGGCGGTCGTCCCCCTGCTCCTCGCCCATCCGATCGTGCTGGATCGTCATCTACCCCCCTACAAGGCCGGTGTCGTGCAGGCCATAGTTTCTCCATCACCCTACGGGGGCGCATCCCGGTCACGTGAGCCGATGCACCATCTCCGCACGACTGGTCCCTCCAATGAACGACGAGTGACATTTGATCACAGAGGGTGAAATCAAGTCACCGTGCCCCGGCAGGCAGGCCTCCTCAGCGGACGACGGTCGCCGCCACCGAGGCGATGGCCGAACGCACCGGAGAGTCCGGCGCGACGTCGTGCAGCACCGTCCCGGCGAGGAGGGCGGCGTCCACCCGCTCGACGTCCAGGGGCACGAGCACCGGGTCCTCCACGCCCCCGAAGCGCTCGAGCAGCGACTGGATGCGCGCCGTCGGCCTCGGCCCCACCGCGCTCGCCCGCAGGCGGTTGACCACGACGACGCCGGCCTCGACCTCCCGCCCGGCCAGCTCCTGTAGGCCGCGCACCAGTCGCTGCAGGCCCACCGGGTCACCCGCCCCCACCACGACGACCTGGTCGGCGACCTCCAGGGCCGTGAGCGCCGCCATGTTGCGCCGGGGCGCCACGGTGTCATAGCTCAGCTCGTCGTCGTCCTCGAGGCAGGAGGCGCAGTCGACCACGACCACATCGCAGTCGAGACGCGCGACGTCGAGCACCCGCTCCACCGCACCCGCCCGCAGCTCGGGCCAGCGGTCGGCGCTCGGCAGGCCGGTGAGGACCCGCAGCCGGGGCAGGACCTCGGGCGCCAGCCGCGCGAACGAGGTCACGTCGAGCGTGCCGTGCTCCGCGGCTCGACAGGCGGAGGCGATGCCCGGTGCCTCGTCGAGGATCGCGAGGTGCTGGGCGACGGAGGCAGCCTGCGTGTCGACGTCCACGAGGACCACCTCGCGGCCGTCGAGGGCCAGCTCGGCAGCCAGGTTGACCGCGACGGTCGTGCGACCCGGGGCGCCCGCCGGCCCCCAGACGACCACGACCCGCCCTCTCGGGGCGACCTCGTCGGGGGTGGCCTCCTCGGTCTCGTCGGACCCCTCGGTCGAGGACGGGACGGCAAGGGCTCCCACCACCGCGCCGTAGAGGTCGGGCGCGGGAGCGTCAGGGCCGACGAACGCCCGGATGCCGAGCTGGCGCAGCAGGGCCTCCCCCGCCTCGTCACCGGGGTCGACCACCCCGAGCACGCCGACCGAGCACAGACGCAGGTCGCGGATGGCGCTCAGGTCCAGCCCCCGCAACCGGGGGGAGACCAGCGCGACGTCCCCCAGCCGCGCGTGCGCGGCGGCGAGCAGGTCGGGCAGGTCCACGCACCGGCGACCGACGAGGACCCGGGACCCCAGCCGACCGACCACCGCGCCGTCCCAGACGTCCGGGAGCGCGGTGAGGACCGAGGGTCGCCGCGCGCTCACGAGTCCACCCGCAGCGCGGCGCCGGGCAGCGGCACCGCGGTGATCCGGTCGCGGGCGTCGACGGCGGCCAGCAGCTCAGGGACGACCGCGGCCGGCACCCACACCTGCAGGGTGACGGTCGAGCCGCCGCCCATCAGGCTCGCCCCCTCCTGCGGGTCCCGCGCGATGGTGGCCCCACCGACGACCTTGCGCGGAGCGGCATACACGTCGGTGCCTCCCACGGCGCTGCGCTTGCTCACCCACACCTCGACCGCCGTCCCGCGGACCAGGGCACCCACGGACCCGCTCGGGGCAGGGAGCGCCACCTGACGCTGCCCGACCTGCTCGCGCGTGCCGAGGGAGTCCGTCGGCACCAGCTCGCCGGCGCGCACCGCCTGCACCACGTGCAGGCCGGTGCGGGCCACGGCGCCCGGGGCGACGTACGCGCCCGTCAGGTCACCGAGCCGGACCTCGACGTCCCTCAGGTCGGACGGGGACACGGCCTCTCCCGGACTGAGGTCACGGGTCGCCACGAGGGCGTGGGTCGTCTCCTTGGCAGCGGCGACGACGCGGGCACCGAGCACCACCGACGCCAGGACGAGGAGCACCCCCACGACGAGTCGGGCGTCGCGCCAGGAGGGCTGGCGCAGCCGGCGGGCGGCGGGCCGAGCCTGGGTGGTGTCGGACGGACGAGAACGACGCATGGGACCTCCTGCTGGTGGACGGTCGCGCGCCGGCGCCGACCGTGCCACCATCGTCGCCAATCCGGCGAGGCGGCGTCGTTCGTCATCCACAGGGGTCGCACGCCGTCTCCCGTTGTCCACACCCCGGCAGCACGGTCACCCACGGCCGGCACGCCAGCCCTACACTCGACCAGGCCGGGCACCACGGGGCCCACCGCCCGACATCCGCCTCACGAGGAGCCGCACCCCATGGCCAAGCGCTTCATCCAGCTCGCCGACGTCGCCGAGATCCTCGACATCTCCTCGGCCCAGGCCTATGCGTTGGTGCGCTCGGGCGAGCTCCCGGCGATCAAGGTCGGCGGCCGGGGCCAGTGGCGCGTCGAGACCAGCGAGCTCGAGGACTACATCGAGCGGATGTACTCCGAGACCAAGGCGTTCGTGGCGGCCCACCCCTTCGGCTCGGCCGACCCCGACCCCGAGCCCGACGCTCAGAGCTGACGCACCACCGCCACGGCACCGAAGGGCACCGTCGCGCGGGACCGACGCTGCGAGGGCCGGGCTGGGAGGTCGGCGGGCAGGACGAGCAGGTCCAGGTGGTCCTGGCCGACCCGATCGATGACCCCCTCGTTGACCGTGCCGGTCACGTCGTGCAGCCGGACCGGTCGTCGGTCGCGCGCGAGGTCACGCACGGCGCGTCCCATCCCCGGTCGGCCCGCCACCGCCAGCTCTGCGGGCCGTTCGCCGAGCCGCTCCACCCGCACGACCGCGGCGAGCGGCACGACGCAGCGGCGCCCCTCGCGCGCCAGGACGACACAGTCGACCATGGCCTCGTCGACGTCACCGGCCACCTGCTCCCCACCCAGCACGTGCAGACGCACCGGGAGCCCGACGCTCCCCGCGAGCCGGGCCCCGAGCGTGACACCGGCACGGTCACGGCGCACCCGGTCGGCGAGCCCGGCCAGCTCGTCCGCGCGCCGCTGCTCCTCGACCCGACCCTCGAGGTCGTCGAAGAAGCCCTGCCACCGATCCATGTCGCCTCCTGCACTCAGGGTACGGCCAGTGGCCCTGCGTGACGGGTCTGGTCAACGCAGGACACGAACCGTCGAGAACGCCTCACTCTCTGTTCGCCAAACGACTCTTTCAGCATCAGCCATAGGCAAACGGAGGCAAACTACCTAGAGTCCCTGCCATGTCCCGCCGCCCCCTACCGGCCCCCGCACCCACCGTGCCGTCACGGCGCGCCGCCCTCGCCGTCGGCGTCACAGCCCTCGGGAGCGTGGCCTGCCTCGCGTCGGCCGTCGTCCTGGGCTCGCAGGTCGTCACCGCCGCCGCGACGGGCGTCGGTGGGGCACCGACCCTCCCGGACGTCTTGGTCGCCGCCGTCGAGACCTGTCTCGCCCTCGCGGTCGGCGCCTGGCTGGCCCGGACCGCTGGCGACGTCTGGCGGGCCTGGCGGACATCCAGGGCGGACGGGCCGAGCGGACGCAGCGGACCTGCGGCGGAGCACCTCCTCCCCGTCCGTCGCGCGCGGATCGTCGCGGTGCTGCTGGGCGTCAGCCTGGGCGGCACGACCCTCCAGGCCACTGCCGCGCCCCTCCCGCCAACCTCGTCGGTGACACCCGCTGCTCCGACCTCGTCGACAGCCTCCTCCGGTCAGCCGGACGGGCTCGCCGACCTCCCGGCCGGTCCGGTCCCACCCGAGCTCGTGCCCACCTCCACGGCGCCGCACCCGAGCACCGCGGGACGGGCGGCGCCGGTGGATCCCGAGCTGCGCCCCCTCCGCCAGGAGCGGGAGGTCCGCAGGACCGCCGAGGTCAGTCACGTGGTGATGCGCGGGGACACGCTGTGGACCATCGCGCAGCAGCACCTGCCCCCCGACGTCGACGCCGAGACCGTCGCGCAGACCTGCCGCGCCTGGCACGACCACAACAGGGACGTCATCGGCCCCGACCCCGACCTGATCCTGCCGGGCCAGGTCCTGACCGCTCCCGCCGCGACCCAGCTCCAGGGGAACCCATGACCGCCACCGTGACCCGTCTGCACCTGCGCCCCGCGCCCGTGATCGCCCCCGAGCCGCTGGACACCGTCGCCGGCGTCGTCGCCGTCCCCCTCACGGACGAGCCCGGCCTCGACCGCCAGCCCGAGCTGGCGCTCGACTTCCACGACCGGGACGCGTTCTTCGGGCCGCAGCCCACCGCGAGCGCCGACCTGCCCTCCCCGCGAGCGTGGGCGCAGCAGGTCAGCCAGGCCCTGGTCGAGGTGCTCGGGGCCCATCGGCCGGTCAGCCAGCTGGTGCGCTGGACCACCACCGACGTGTACGCCCGCCTGGCGCGCGGGTCGCAGGCCGTCGGCAACCGGCACGCCCGGCGCGGACGGCGTCCGGTGGTGCGCAGCGTGCACGTCGCCGAGGACCGGGACGGCCTCGCAGAGGTGGCCGCGGTGGTCGTGGTGGGCGAGCGGGTCCGCGCGCTGGCGTTCCGGATGGTCGGTCGGGACGGACGCTGGGTCATCGACGACCTCGTCGTGGGCTGACCCACCACACACACGAGCGCCCCCGCACCGGCCGGACCGGAGCGGGGGCGCTCGTCATACCTACTGGTCAGCGACCCTTGCGCTGGTTGCGCTTCGCGGCGCGACGTTCCTTGCGGGAGCCGCCGGACGCGGCGGCGCCCCCCTCGTCGTGCTCCTCCACGCCTCCGTCCTCCCCGGGCGCGCTGTAGTGCAGGCGCTCCTGGTGGCGGTCGGTCTCGAGGCCCTTGGCCTTGAACTGTGTCTTGTCCTGTGTCTTGGCCTGGGCCTTGGCCTCGGCGGCGTCCGACAGCCGCTGGGCCTCCTCCTCGCCGATCTCCACCTCGAGGTTGAACAGGTAGGCGACGGACTCCTCCTTGATGCCGTCCATCATCGCCTCGAAGAGCATGAACCCCTCGCGCTGGTACTCGACGAGTGGGTCGCGCTGCGCCATCGCACGCAGCCCGATCCCCTCCTGGAGGTAATCCATCTCGAAGAGGTGCTCCCGCCACTTGCGGTCGAGCACGGATAGCAGGACCCGACGCTCGACCTCGCGCATGACGTGCTCGCCGAGCTCCGCCTCGCGCCGGTCGTAGGCGTGCTGCGCGTCCGACTTGAGCTCCAGGGCGAGGTCCTCGCTCCGCAGCGCCGACCTGCCGCCGGCGTCCGCCTCGAGCTCCTGCCAGGTCACGGCCACCGGCCAGATCTGTCGCAGGGCCGTCCACAACCGGTCCAGGTCCCACTGCTCAGGGAAGGCCTCACCCGTCTCCGCCGTCACGTAGCCGTCGACGACGTCGTTGATGAACAGGCGGATCTGGTCCTGGAGGTTCTCCCCCTCCAGCACGCTCCGCCGCTCGTCGTAGATCACGGTGCGCTGGCGGTTGAGCACGTCGTCGTACTTGAGGACGTTCTTGCGGATCTCGAAGTTGCGACCCTCGACCTGGGTCTGGGCGCTCTGGATGGAACGCGAGACCATCTTGGACTCGATCGGGACCGACTCCTCGATGTTGGCCCGCGCCATGAAGCTCTCGACCATCTGGCCGTTGAACATCCGCATCAGGTCGTCCTGCAGCGACAGGTAGAACCGGCTCTCCCCCGGGTCTCCCTGACGACCGGAACGGCCCCGAAGCTGGTTATCGATGCGACGGGACTCGTGGCGCTCGGTGCCGAGGACGTAGAGCCCCCCGTAGCCGACGACCTCCTCATGGGCCGCGGCGGTGGCCCGCTCGGCGGCTGCGAGCGCCTCGTCCCACGCCGCTTCGTACTCCTCCGGCATCTCGTCGGGGTCCAACCCGCGCGCCTTGAGGTCGGCCATGGCGCGGAACTCGGGGTTGCCGCCCAGGATGATGTCGGTGCCTCGACCCGCCATGTTGGTGGCGACGGTGACCGCGCCCTTGCGGCCGGCCTCGGCCACGATCGCCGCCTCACGCTCGTGGTGCTTGGCGTTGAGGACCTCGTGCGGGACCCCGCGGCGCCGCAGCAGCTCGGAGAGGTACTCCGACTTCTCCACGGAGGTGGTGCCGACCAGGACCGGCTGCCCCTTGGCGTGGCGCTCCTGCAGGTCGTCCGCGACCGCCTCGAACTTCGCGACCTCCGTGCGATAGACGAGGTCGGGCTGGTCCTTGCGAATCATCGGGCGGTTGGTCGGGATGGGGACGACACCGACCTTGTAGATCTGGTGGAGCTCGGCGGCCTCGGTCTGGGCGGTGCCGGTCATGCCGGACAGGACCTTGTAGAGGCGGAAATAGTTCTGCAGGGTGATCGTGGCGAGCGTCTGGTTCTCGTTCTGGATCTCGACGCCTTCCTTGGCCTCGATCGCCTGGTGCATGCCCTCGTTGTAGCGGCGGCCCGGGAGCATGCGGCCGGTGTGCTCGTCGACGATGAGGACCTCGCCGTTCATCACGACGTAGTCCTTGTCCCGCTTGAACAGCTCCTTGGCCTTGATGGCGTTGTTGACGTACCCGATGAGCGGGGTGTTGACCGACTCGTAGAGGTTGTCGATGCCGAGGAAGTCCTCGACCTTGGCGATGCCCGCCTCGAGGATGCCGACGGTCCGCTTCTTCTCGTCGACCTCGTAGTCGCCACGTCCGTCCTCGCCGCGCTCGAGGCGCTGCACCAGACGTGCGAACTCGACATACCACTTGGTGGCCTGGTCGGCCGGGCCCGAGATGATCAGCGGGGTGCGCGCCTCGTCGATCAGGATCGAGTCGACCTCGTCGACGATGGCGAAGTTGTGCGGTCGCTGCACGAGCTCCTCGGTCGACCAGGCCATGTTGTCGCGCAGGTAGTCGAAGCCGAACTCGTTGTTGGTGCCGTAGGTGATGTCCTTGGCGTACTCGGCGCGCCGCTGCTCGGGCGTCATCGACGCGAGGATGCAACCCGTCTCCAGGCCCAGGAAGCGGTGGATGCGCCCCATCTGCTCGGCCTGGGTGGAGGCGAGGTAGTCGTTGACGGTGACGACGTGCACGCCCTTGCCCTCGAGGGCGTTGAGATAGGACGGCAGCGTGGCGACGAGCGTCTTGCCCTCACCGGTCTTCATCTCGGCGACGTTGCCCTGGTGGAGCGCGGCCCCGCCCATCAGCTGCACGTCGAAGTGTCGCTTGCCGAGCGTGCGCTTGCTCGCCTCGCGGACGACGGCGAAGGCCTCGGGCAGGATGTCGTCGAGCGTCTCGCCGTCCGCGAGCCGCGAGCGGAAGGTGTCGGTCTCGGCCCGCAGCTCGGCGTCGGTGAGGCGCTCGAAGTCCTCCTCGATCGCGTTGACCTGGGCTGCGATGCCCTGCAACCGGCGAAGGGTCTTGCCCTCACCGGCGCGCAGCAGACGCTCGATCACTGACACGTTGAGCTCCCTCGATGATGAATGGCGCGTGCGGACCGACCGGATCGGCGCACACCTGGCCCAGGGTAGTCCGTCGTGCGCGTGCCGTGGCCCAACCCCGCCTCAGCGGGCGGTCCGACCCGGGTGTACGCCCTCGTGCACAACGTCCGGCACGCCGAGCCAGTGCCCGAGGGTGGACAGCTCCCGCTGCACCGCCGCGAGGGCCTCCTCCGTCGCGGCCCCCTCCTCCCAGTGCAGCGCGCGGACCAGCAGCCGCCCCGTCGCCCGGTCCGCCTTGAGGTCCGCCCGCGCCACGAGCCGATCCCCGAGCAGGAACGGCAGCACGTAGTACCCGTGCACCCGCTGCGCCGCCGGCACGTAGATCTCGAGCCGGAAGTCGAAGCCGAACAGCGCCCGGGTCCGGTCCCGCTGCCACACCAGGGAGTCGAACGGGCTGAGCAGCGCGCTCGCCTGGACCCTCCGGGGCACCTTCGCGTCGCGATGCACGTATGCCGCCGCGCGCCACCCCTCGACGGTCACCGGCACGAGCGCGCCCTCCTCCACCAGGTCGGTGACCGCGGCGCCCACCTGCTGGGGCGTCAGGCGGAAGTAGTCGCGCAGGCAGCGGAGCGTGCCGACCCCCAGCGCGCGGGCGGACAGCTCGACCAGCCGGCGGACGTGGTCGGCGTCGCGCAGCGCGGTCTCGGCCCCCCGGTCGCGACCGGCCGCCGCCTCCTGCAGGACGCCCCGAGGCAGGACGCGCTCCAGGGCGGCATACCGCCGCTCGAAGCTCGACGTGCGCCCGGCGCTCGTGATCCGCCCGGCCCAGAACAGGTGCTCGAGGGCGTTCTTGACCAGCGACCAGTTCCAGCCCCAGCCGTCGCGCTCGCGCGGCAGGTCGTGAGCGAGGGCGCGCTCGACCTCTCGAGAGGTGAGCGGCCCGCGTGCGACGACCTCCGCCAGGACCGCGGACACGAGCTCGGGGTGCTCCTGGGCGACCCGGCGCATGCCGCCCCAGGACTCGTCCTCGGCCCGGCGCATCCGCACGTCGAGCAGCGGCCAGGTGCTGGGCGGGACGAGGCTGGCCTCGTGGGCCCAGTACTCGACCATGCGGCGGGGCGCACGGTCGCGGAGCCGGTCCAGCAGCGCCGGGTCGTACGCCCCCAGGCGTGAGTAGAACGGCAGGTAGTGGCTGCGCGTGAGCACGTTGACCGAGTCGATCTGCACGACCTGGACGGTCGCGAGGACGCGGACGAGGTCACGCGCCGTCACGGCCTCGGGGCGGGGGCGGGAGAAGCCCTGGGCCGCGAGCGCCATACGACGCGCCTGGGGCAGGGTGAGCCGCCGGGCCGGTGCCGGCCCGGCCACGCCCCCGAGATCGCCCCCACGCAGGGTCATTCGGGCAGGTCGAGCATCTTCTGGCGGACGGCGTACATCACGGCCTCCATCCGTGAGTGCAGCTGGAGCTTCTCCAGGATGTTGCGGACGTGGTTCTTGACGGTGTTCTCGGAGATGAACAGCTCGACAGCGATGTCCTTGTTGGCCATCCCGCGCGCCACCAGCCTGAGCACCTGCAACTCCCGGTCCGTGAGGCGCGGGACGGGCATCTGCTGCCCCTCCTCCTGGCGCCTCATCAGGAGGGCGAACTCCGCGAGCAGCTTGGAGGCCATCGGCGGAGAGATCAGCGACTGGCCGGCATGGGCCTGACGGATCCCCACAGCGATGTCCTCACCCGGCACGTCCTTGAGCAGGTAGCCCGTCGCGCCCGCCCGGACGGCGTTGTAGAGGTCCTGCTCCTCGTCGGAGATCGTCAGCATGATGACCTTGGTCGACGGGACGACCTCGCGCACCCGTGCCGTCGCCTCGGGCCCGGACAGCCGGGGCATGCGCACGTCCATCAGGACGACGTCGGGGATGAGCTCCTCGGCCTGCACGACGGCGTCGGCGCCGTCGCCGGCCTCCCCCACGATCTCGATGTCGGGCTCCTGCGCGAGGACCATCTCCAGACCCCGGCGATAGAGCACGTGGTCGTCAGCGACCAGGACACGGATGCGCTCGGGGTGCGCCCGGTCGCCGAAGGCCTGGGCGCGGGGGTGCATGTCCTGGATGCCCGTCATGCCCGCATGATGCCACGGGGGTCGACCGGCGCCGCGGGCGGCGTGCCGAGCGATCGCGACCGGCGCGCCGAGGGGCGACCCACCGGTGGCGGGCCGCCCCTCGGGCGCCGGCGCGAGATCAGGTCGAGCGACTCTCGAGGTCGGGCTCGACCTGCGTCTCCGTCTCGAGGTGCAGGACGCCGTAGGACCAGCCGCGGCGGCGGTAGAGCACGCTCGGCGCGCCGCAGTCGGCATCGGTGAACAGGAAGAAGTCGTGCCCCACCATCTCCATCTCGTACAACGCCTGCTCGATGTTCATCGGGGCCGAGCTGTGATGCTTGACGCGGACCTCGATCGGTGAGTCCGCGACCTCGACGACCTCCGGGCCGTCGTCCTGGGCCGCGCCGGCGTCGGCGGCGTCGGCGGCCGGCGGGGGCGCGGCGGCTGCACCGGGGACCGCGTCGACCAGCCGGGCAGGAGCGGGCACCTCCGTCGACGTCGTGACCTTGCGTCGCTTGCCGCGACGACGGTCGTTGGCCTTCTTGAGCCGGTCCAGGAGCTTGTCCGCCGCGATGTCGAAGGCGGCGTACTTGTCGTCCGACGTCGCCTCGGCCCGGATGACGGGACCCTTGACGCGGCACGTGATCTCGACGGTCATGGTGCCCACGCCGTTGGCGCTGCCGTGCCTGGAGACGACGATGTCCAGACGAGGATCGCGGTTGGCGAGGAGCTCGATCTTGTCGAGCTTCTCCTGCGCGTGCTCCCGGAACCGGTCGGAGACGGGGACGTGGCGGCCGGTGATCTGGATGTCCATGATTTCCCTCCTAGGGAGTGACCTGCTCGACGTACTCAGGCCCGTCGGGCCTGCGGAGAACTGTGTCGAACCACCCCCGTCCATCTGGGAGGACCACGCTCGTCATCGAGCCGTTGACCGACGTTAGCGCACCCGCCGGACAATGCCCAGCGCGTCGCGTGGCGGGTTGCGCCGGGTGGCCGCCACCACCACCGCACCCGCCACCACCACCCCCTCGGCCCGGAGCGCCCGGGCGGCCTCGAGGAGCGTGGCCCCGGTGGTCAGCAGGTCGTCCACGAGCAGGACCGGACGTCCACTCATGGCCTCGCCCCCGCCCGCGGCCACCCGCATCACGCCCTGCAGGTTGACCGCGCGCGCCTCCTGACCCAGGAGCGCCTGGTCGGCCGCGCGGCCGCCGACCGACAGGACGGAGCGGTAGGCCGCCCCGGGCACCGCCTCGGCCGCGGCCGCCACGAGCTGCTCGAGCGGGCGGTCGCCGCGCCTGCGTCGGGCAGCCGGCGACGTGGGGACCGGCACCACCACGACGCCCTCCCGCGGGGCGGGTCGTACCGCCCCCGCCGCCAGGGCGAGGGCCGGCACGAGCAGCTCGAGCAGCGTGTCGCGCAGGTCGCGTCGACCCTCGTCCTTGTAGGCGTGCAGCACGCGCCGGACCACGCCGTCGTTGACCGCGGTGGCCACCACGGGCGGCAGCCCCGGCGGGCAGGGGTCGGGAAGCACCGCGCGGGGGCCGCCGGGGTAGCACCACCCCCACAGCGCGGTGCGGCAGGGGCCGCAGACCCGCGCGCCAGGGTGGCCGCACGAGGCGCACCCCACAGGGAGCGCGAGATCCACGAGGGCCGAGACCAACCCTCGCGCCCCGTCAATGCCGGCACCCACCCCGCCACCCCCCGCCACGCCGCCCAGCGTCCCACGGGGTGGCGGCGGGCGGGCCGCACACGGCCGAGGCTGTGGACGGGGCCGATCGGCCGTCCACAGGTGGGCACGGCGTCAGTGGCCGGGGACCACGAAGTCGCTCGTGCTGGACACCAGCGGCACCAGGCCGTTGCCGGACCGGACCAGGGCGGCGCCCCGCCGCGTGGTGACGACGATGCTGCGGCTGCCGCCGAAGGTGGTGATGGAGGTGGGGTTGGGCACGGCGCCGAGCACCTGGCTGGGTCCGCTGATCGGAGCAATGACCACGCGCTGGTCGCTCTTGGCGTCGACGGCCCCGACCAGCCCGATGGTCTCCGCGTCCAGCCACGTCGCGTCGGTCACGTCCGTGGACCCGCCGCCGACCGTGATCGGCGTGGCCAGTCCGACGGGGCGACCGTCACGCCGCAGCACGCCGGCGACCCCCACGGTGGACGGCCCGCCGCCCGACGGCTCCGACACGACGAGGACGCGTTGCCCCTCGGGGGAGGGACGCAGCGCGATCACCTTGCGGTCGGACAGCCACGGCACGTTGA
This sequence comes from Arsenicicoccus cauae, assembly GCF_043162025.1. Taxonomy (NCBI): domain Bacteria; kingdom Bacillati; phylum Actinomycetota; class Actinomycetes; order Micrococcales; family Intrasporangiaceae; genus Arsenicicoccus; species Arsenicicoccus cauae. Next base: position 3,305,148 of record NZ_CP171001.1, read on the forward strand.
TCGCCACCGGCGCACGCCCGCTCAGGTCCGAGGTCGGCTGCACGAGCACGCGGGTGCCGGCGTCGGTGCGCCCGGCCATCCACAGGTAGCCGCCCGGGTCGTAGGCCGGGCGCGTGAGGTCCCTGGCGAACCCTCGCACCCGCACCATCCGGCCCTCCCGCCAGCGAGCGAGCTCCTCGTCGTCGCCGTCGAGGCCGGCGATCTCGGTCCCGTCGGCGGACGATGCGAGGCGGTACCACTCGGGGCCGATGTCAGGCAGCGGCGGCCCGTCCGCGCGCGCCTCCTTGCGCGAGCGGCTCTCCGTGAGCTGACGGGGGTCGACCCGCTCCAGCCCCGCGCTGCTGCGCAGCAGGACCGGCCCCGTCGGCGGCTCGGCGTCGCGCAGGTCCACGTCCTGCGCCCCCAGGGCGCGGTCCGGCAACCCGGGCACGCTGAGCCGAGCACCGTCTGCCTCCAGCTGCACGGCCTCGACCCCGCCCACGGCCGTCAACGTGGCCGTCACCTGCTGCCACATGCGTCGCCGGTTGCGGTCGTCGGCGTTGAGTGCCCGGCTGCTGAGCACGACACGGGCCGTGCCCCCCTCGACCGACACCGAGCCGTGCGCCAGATCGGTGTACTCCGGCACGCCCGTCAGCACGGCGCCCTGCAGGTAGGTCGGCGGCGGCGCGAGCTGGGCCCGCGCCAGCCGCGTCACGAGTCCCGGGCCCTGCAGGAACCACCGGCGGTCCGTCACGGCGGTGTCGTCCGGCGTGACGTAGGTGATGGGGTAGCTGGCGTACAGACCGAAGTCCGCCCGGCTGATCCACACCGTGTGCTGGCCGTCGAGGCCCCCGTCGATGCGCCACTGATCACCGACCTTGACCAGGCGCAGCGTCAGCGAGCGCGTCTGGCCGGGCGGCAGCTCGGAGTAGTGGCCCTCCCGGTCGAGCTGCGCGCTGACCCGGCCGGTCACCACCACGGTGCCCGGCGCGGTGACCTTGACCGCGAGCGCCTCCGGCCCGTCGTAGATCCACCCCGAGCCGTCCGGCTGCCACTGGCTCGAGGCCCTAGGCGTGAGGTACTCGCGGGCGACGCTGCTGTCGTCGTCGGCCCCCAGACCCTGGCGCAAGAAGTCCGTCACGAGATCATCGGCGTCCGACCCGGCGACCGGGCCTCGCGGGATGATCCGCACCCCCGCGTCCTGCGCACCTGCGACGGCCTGCCCCTGGACCACGGGCGTCGACCTCGGCAGCCCGGCGCAGCCCGCCGCGAGGACCGCCGTGGCGAGCGCCACCACGCCGACCCGGGCCGTATGCCGACCCCGGGCCGCCCACCTGCCGCGGACCCTCGGGGGGGACGTCGTCACGGCTGGTTCACCCCGGTCGGGTCCTTGTGCGGCGGGGCCGCCGTGAGCTGGTCGGGCAGCAGCGCCAGCACGCCCGTCGTGCCGGCGTCGAGGGAGGTGCCCGGGACCGGGTCGAGGAGCTCGTCGGTGGTCTGCGCGGGCACGGGCGGGTTCACGCGCAACCCCAGCGGCTGCATCGGGAGGGGGGACTCGGTGACGTCCTCCCCGAAGGTCAGCGGCAGGGTGAGCCGGAAGCACGAGCCCACACCGGGCTGGCCCCAGGCCTCGAGCCACCCGTGGTGCAGGTGGGCGTCCTCCATCGAGATCGACAGCCCCAGGCCGGTGCCACCGGTGGTGCGCGCCCTCGCCGGGTCGGCCCGCCAGAACCTCGTGAACACCAAAGACGCCTCCCCCGGCCGCAGGCCGACCCCGCTGTCGCGGACCGCGACGGCGGCGGCCTCGGCGTTGCGGCCGATCTCGACGTAGATGGGTTCGCCCTCCCCGTGCTCGATCGCGTTGACGACGAGGTTGCGCAGGATGCGGGTGACGCGGCGCCGGTCCACCTCGGCGACCACCGGTTGCGGCGGCGCCACGATCGTGACGGGGCTGCCGCGGCGCGCGGCCAACGCGTCCGCGTCGTCGACGACCTCCTGCGCGAGCTGACGCAGGTCGACGGGCTGCGGCTCGATCGTCGCGGCCCCGGCGTCGATGCGGCTGATCTCGAGCAGGTCGGTCAGGAGGTTCTCGAACCTCTCCAGCTGGCCGGTGAGCAGCTCGGCGCTGCGGGCCGCGCCGGCGGAGAAGTCGCCCCGGGCGTCGTACAGCACGTCGGCGGCCATCCGCACCGTGGTGAGCGGCGTGCGCAGCTCGTGCGACACGTCCGAGACGAACTGCTGCTGCAGCCTGGACAGCCCCTCCAGCTGCACGATCTGCGTCTGCAGGCTGGACGCCATCCGGTTGAAGGACCGTCCGAGCACGGCGATGTCATCGGTGCCCTTGACCGCCATCCGCTGGTCCAGCCGCCCGGAGGCCAGCCGCTCGGCCACCTGGGCGGCCCGTCGCACGGGATCGACGACGAGCCGGGTGACGACGAACGCCACGCCGCCGATGAGCACGATCAGCAGGGACCCCGCGAGCAGCAGGTTGCGGGTCACGATGTCGAGGGCCTTGGCCTCGGCCCGCATCGGGTAGGCGTAGTAGAGGTCGTACCCGCCCACCCCCGGCGGCAGCTGGACGCGCGCGCCCACGACGACGGTCGGCAGCTCCCCGTCGTCGCGGGCCAGCGTCACCACCTGGATCTGCTGGTGGCCGCGGTCGGCCTGCACGCGGCCCTGCAGCGTCGCCGGGATCTCGCCGAGGGTGAGGTCGCCCGCGGCGACCGTCGGCAGCGGCTTGCGGGTGTTGTCCTGGGCAGGGGTGAAGATCACGTCCCTCGACAGGTCCGGGGCCTTGTCCTGCTGCACGATGTCGGTGGCCATCTGGCGCAGCGCCGCGTCGTCGGTCTTGTCGGCGTCGTCGAACCTCGCCTGCGCCGAGCGCAGCCGGGCAGCGGCGTCGTTGGAGGCGGTCCGGAGCTTCTCCTCGGTCAGCCCGTCGGCGACCCGACCGTGCAGGTAGGACCCGACGATCAGCAGCATGGCGGTCCCGAGGACCATGGTGCTGGCGACGGTCCGCAGCAGCAGGGACCGGCTCCACAGCTCGACCACGCGGTTGACCCCGTGCCGCATCCAGGAGCGTGCCAGGACCCCACCCCCGAGACGAGCGATCCGACCTCGCAGGGCCGCGAGGTCGGACTTGAGGGTGCGGGCCATGGCCTAGGCCGAGCCGCCGGCCTTGTAGCCCACCCCGCGCACCGTCAGCACGATCTCGGGGTGCTCGGGGTCGTGCTCGATCTTGGAGCGCAGGCGCTGCACGTGGACGTTGACCAGGCGGGTGTCGCCGGCGTGGCGGTAGCCCCACACCTGCTCGAGCAGGACCTCGCGCGTGAACACCTGCCAGGGCTTGCGCGCCAGCGCGACGAGCAGGTCGAACTCCAGCGGGGTGAGGGACAGCGTCTCGTCGCCGCGCTTGACGGCGTGGCCGGCGACGTCGATCGACAGGTCGCCGATGGTCAGGTGCTCCTGCTCGACCTCCTCGCCGCGCCGCAGCCGCACCCGCATCCGGGCGATCAGCTCGGCGGGCTTGAACGGCTTGACGATGTAGTCGTCGGCCCCGGACTCGAGCCCGACCACCACGTCGGTCGTGTCGGTGCGGGCGCTGAGCATGACGATGGGCACACCCGACTCGGCCCGGATGCGGCGGCACACCTCGACGCCGTCCAGGCCCGGCAGCATCACGTCGAGCAGCACGAGGTCCGGCTTGACCTCGCGGAAGGCAGGCACGGCTGCGCTGCCGGTCGCGACGTGCGTCACGTCGAAACCCTCGTTGGTCAGCACGATGCCCAGCATCTCGGCGAGCGCGAGGTCGTCGTCGACCACCAGGATCCGGGTCTTCACGGGGTGCTCCTTCGCTGCGGGACGTCCTGCGTCATCTTCACACACGGTGGGCCCGGGATAACGGTAGGGTCACGGACCTGCGGCGTGTCTCGGCCCGCCCGGCAGCCCCGTCGACCGGTGGGCCGGCGCACCGGTGACCAGGCCGTATGCCGCAGCGGGCCGACGCCCCCGGGGTGGAGGCGCGGGCCCGCGGCATACGACCGGTGTCAGTAGCGGTAGTGCTCCGGCTTGTAGGGGCCGGCGACGTCGACGCCGAGGTACTGCGCCTGCGGCTTCGACAGCTCCGTGAGCCGCACGCCCAGCGCGTCGAGGTGCAGCCGGGCGACCTTCTCGTCGAGGTGCTTGGGCAGGACGTAGACGTCGGTGGCGTACTCCCCCGGCTTGGTGAACAGCTCGATCTGGGCGATCGTCTGGTTGGCGAACGAGTTGGACATGACGAAGGACGGGTGCCCGGTGGCGTTGCCGAGGTTGAGCAGGCGTCCCTCGGACAGCACGATGATCGACCGGCCCGCGGGCTGACCGTCCTCCCCGGCCTCGGCGAAGGTCCACTCGTGCACCTGCGGCTTGATCTCCGTCTTGGTGATCCCCGGGACCTTGGCCAGCCCGGCCATGTCGATCTCGTTGTCGAAGTGGCCGATGTTGCCGACGATCGCCTTGTCCTTCATCGCGACCATGTGCTCGGTGCGGATGACGTCGTAGCACCCGGTGGTCGTGATGAAGATGTCCGCGGTCTGCACGACGTCCTCGAGCCTGGCGACCTGGTAACCCTCCATCGCGGCCTGCAGCGCGCAGATCGGGTCGATCTCGGTGACGACCACCCGTGCGCCCTGGCCGCGCAGCGAGTCCGCGCAGCCCTTGCCGACGTCGCCGTAGCCGCAGACCACGGCGACCTTGCCGCCGATCAGGGTGTCGGTGGCGCGGTTGAGCCCGTCGATCAGCGAGTGGCGGCAGCCGTACTTGTTGTCGAACTTGCTCTTGGTGACGGAGTCGTTGACGTTGATCGCCGGGAAGAGCAGCTCGCCGTCACGGGCCAGCTCGTAGAGGCGGTGGACGCCGGTGGTGGTCTCCTCCGTGACGCCCTTGATCTGCGCGGCCACTCGGGTCCACTTCTGCGGGTCCTCGGCCAGGGTGCGACGCACCAGGGCCTTGAAGACGCCGAACTCCTCGGAGTCCTCCTCGGTGGTGGGCGGCACCTGGCCGGCGGCCTCCCACTCCTTGCCCTTGTGGACCAGCATCGTGGCGTCGCCGCCGTCGTCGAGGATCATGTTGGCGTAGACCTGCTCGCCCGACGCGTCCTTCCCCCACGACAGGATCTGGTTGGTGCAGTCCCAGTACTCCTCGAGCGTCTCGCCCTTCCACGCGAAGACGGGGACGCCCTGGGGGTCCTCGGGGGTGCCCGCGCCGACGACGATCGCGGCGGCCGCCTCGTCCTGGGTGGAGTAGATGTTGCAGCTGGCCCACCGGACCTCGGCGCCGAGAGCGGTGAGGGTCTCGATCAGCACGGCGGTCTGCACCGTCATGTGGAGCGAGCCGGCTATGCGGGCGCCGGCGAGGGGCTGGGCCTCGGCATACTCCTCGCGCAGCGCCATGAGACCGGGCATCTCGTGCTCGGCAAGGCGGATCTGGTGGCGGCCCGCCTCGGCGAGCGAGAGGTCGCGGACCTGGTGGTCGAACGTCACGGTGGACAGTCCCTTCGGTTGGTATGACGACGGTCTGGGCCTGGCGCCGCCCCTCCGGGCTGCAGGGTCATCACCTGCGCCGACCGCCGGCAAGTCTAGGTGACGGGTCAGGGGTGGCCCGCCGCGCGCAGGTTGGCCACGTGGGGGTTGGTGGACGGGTCGAGCCCGAGCCCGAGGGCGGCGTAGGTGCTCAGGAAGTCGGTGAGCGCCATGACCTCGGCGAGCCGCACGGCCGGGTGCCTGGCCCCGCTCGTGATCTCCTGCACCCGGACGCCGACGTCGTGGGCCTCCTGCAGCACCGTCTCGGCCAACGAGGTCTGCTCGGGCGGTATGCCGCTGCCGCCCTCGCGCAGCATCAGCAGCCCCAGCGGCGGCTCCTCCGGGGCGTCGAGGAAGGGGTCGGCGAAGATGTCGCGCCCGCCGCGCGCGGCGGCGAGGCTGCCCGCGCCCTGCCCACCGGCCGCCGTGAAGGGACCGCCGAAGGTCGCCACGACCTGCGAGGCCCCGTCCGGCAGGCAGCCGTGCATCGCCGGGATGCGAGCCGTGCGGGCGAGCCCGGCCACGGCCCGGTGGGCGGCCACGCCCATCAGCGGGCCGTCACCCAGCACCACCGGGACCGTCTCGACCAGCGCCTGCGCCGCGATCTTGGCGGGGTTGACGAAGCACTCGGACGACGGCCGGCACGCCTCGGCCTGCGCGTCGAGACGGTCGGCGAGCTCGTCGAGGACCGGTGCCGGCAGGTCCACGACGCCGAGCGTGGCGCTCGCGAGCAGCACGGGCGTCAGCAGGGACCACAGGGACGTGCGCGAGGACACCAGCCCCCGCGGGACGGGGACGTGCAGGCCCCGCGCACGGGCGGTGACGTCGGCGAGGGGTGACTCGTCGGCGCCCACCGTCACCAGCTGGGCACCGCGTCGTCCGGCCTCGGCGGCGAGACCGAGGGGCCCGGGTGCACGCCCCGACAGCGAGACCGCGACGACCAGGTCCATCGGGCCGACCCAGGCCGGCAGCGGTCCCGCGGCGCGCTGGGACACCGGCACCGGGCTCTGCGCCTCCGCGAGGACGGTGAGGACCTCCCCCACCACCGCCGACCCGCCGAGGGCCGCCACGAGCACGGCGCGGGGGCGCTCCTCACGCTCGAGTCGGTCGATCCCGGCCTCGGCGGCGAGGTGCGCAGCCTCACGCACCTGCGCACCTGCGGTCGCGAGCGCCCGCAGGTGCCCCCGCGAGTCGAGGCGCTGCACCTCGTGCGGGTCGTCGACCAGTGCTTCGTCGAGCTGCGGCATCGCCGGCCCTCCTCGGGGAGTGGTGCGGTGCGGGTGGGTCAGAGGGTGCGGGCCTCGTCCAGGAGCAGCACGGGGATCCCGTCGACGATGGGGAAGGCCACGCCGAGCTCCTCGCAGCGCAGCTCGGGGCCGTCGGGCCCCTCGGCGTCGACGAGCCGATGCTTGCCGCCCGGGGACCGCAGGATCTCCCTCAGCCAGGGCTGGATCGTGCTGCTGGTGGTGGGCTCGCACATGTCGGTCACGCCTTTCCTCGGATGATCGTCAGGACCTCGTCGCGGACCCGCTCCATGGTGGCCCGGTCGGCTGCCTCGACGTTGAGTCGCAGCAGGGGCTCGGTGTTGCTCGGCCGCACGTTGACCCACCACAGCGGCTCGTCGCCGTCCGCCTCGTGGGTGGCCGTCAGGCCGTCCAGCTCGTCGACGTGCAGGCCACGCTCGTGCGCCCATGCGGTGACCTCGGCGCTGCGGGCGGCCTGGTCGTCGACGGTGGAGTTGATCTCGCCGCTCGCGGCATAGCGGTCGTAGCGGGTGACGAGCTCGCTGAGCGGTCCGTCCTGCTCGCCGAGCGCCGCCAGCACGTGCATCGCCGCGAGCATGCCGGTGTCGGCGTACCAGAAGTCCTTGAAGTAGTAGTGCGCCGAGTGCTCCCCACCGAAGACGGCGGCGTTGTCGGCCATCGTGGCCTTGATGTAGGAGTGCCCAACGCGGGTGCGCACCGCGCGGGCCCCCACCTCGGCCACGACCTCCGGGACGGCGCGCGAGGTGATGACGTTGTGCACGAACGTGAGGTCGGACGGGGAGGCGCCGGCCTGCGTCATACGAGCCGTCTCCCGCGCCACGATGAGCCCGGTGATCGCCGAGGGGCTCACCGCCTCGCCGCGCTCGTCGACCACGAAGCAACGGTCGGCGTCGCCGTCGAAGGCCAGGCCGAGGTCGGCCCCCTGCTCGACGACGGCCCGCTGCAGGTCGACGAGGTTGGCGGGCTCGAGCGGGTTCGCCTCGTGGTGGGGGAAGGTGCCGTCGAGCTCGAAGTAGAGCGGCACGACCTCGAGCGGCAGGGCAGGGAGACCGGCCGCGTCGCCGAGGACCGCGGGGACGGTCAGACCACCCATGCCGTTGCCCGCGTCGACGACCACCGTGATCGGGTCCGAGCGACGCGGCGACGAGAGGTCGACGAGGGAGCGCAGGAACCCGGCGTACTCACCGAGCAGGTCTCGCTCCACGACGGAGCCGGGCTCACCCTCGGCGGTCTCGGACGCGCCGTCGAGGATCTCCTGGGCCAGGTCCCGCACCTCGGCGAGGCCGGACTCCTGGCCCACCGGACGAGCGCCCGACCGGCACAGCTTGATGCCGTTGTAGGCCGCGGGGTTGTGGCTCGCGGTGAACATCGCTCCCGGCACGTCCAGGTGCCCGGCGGCGAAGTAGAGCCCGTCCGTCGAGCACAGGCCGATGAGGGTCACGTCCACGCCGTGCTGCATGGCCCCGTCCGCGAACGCCCGCGACAGCTCCGGCGACGACGGCCGCATGTCGTGACCGACGACCAGGCTGCGCGCACCCTCGGGCAGGATCACGGCTCGGGCGAAGGCCGAGCCCAGCGCTCGGGCCACGGCGGCGTCGAGCTGCTCGGGCACGAGCCCGCGGACGTCGTAGGCCTTGACGAAGGTGGACAGGTCGGTGCGTGAGGTCACGACGGGGAGCCTACCGGTCCGGTCCGACAGGGGGGCGTGGGTCAGCAGGACCGGGCCGGGGAGTTCCCCCCGGGCTCCGCGTCGTCGGCAGGGTCGGCCGCTTCGCCGAGGTCTCGCAGCACGCGCAGGTGTCCCCGACGACCCACCTCCACCGCGGAGACGGTGCCGGCCTGCCGGGCCACGCGGGCCGACACCTCCCTGGCCTGCTCGGACGTGCGGGGCGCCGCGACGAGCGTGCGGCGTTCGTCGGAGGTGCTCTCCTCCCCCGCGCCCGGTCCCGGCTCGGGCCCCGGGTCCGGCCTGCGGCGCGGGCGACGGACGGCGTCCGCAATGGCCACCAGCTCGTCTGGGGCGGGCTCCGGCTCGGCGAACTCCGGCACCAGGCGCACGAACTCCCACCCGCGGGGAGCAGTGAGTCGGCGGGCGTGGTCCGCGCACAGGTCGTACGAGTGCGGCTCGGCAAAGGTCGCGAGCGCCCCGAGGACGATCTGGGAGTCGGCGTAGACGTAGGTCAGCGTCGCGACTGCCGGTCGGCCGCAGGGGGTCTTGGAGCACGTTCGCTGCACGGTCACGGTGGGCAACCCTAGTCTCCGTTCTGCGGCATAGCCATTGGCGCGCCGTATCGTGATGGGCGTGAGCATCCCTGCCCCCGCACCCGACGACTCGTCGCCTCGACGGCTCGCGCGCGACCGTCGGGGCCGCGGCCGACGCGGGCCCCTCGCCTGGCCCCCGGTGCCCGAGATGACGTCCCGCGAGGACAGGTTCGACCAGCTGGTCCTCGACGCGGTCGAGCGCCTCGTGCCCCGCGCCGGTGGCCGCCTGGACGGCGTGGAGGTCGCGGTGGAGCTCGTGCCGGGCGGCGACGTCCTGGTGGCCGCGGAGCAGGAGGGCTCGATCCCGCTGGGTCACGCCCGCCCCGGGCACGGCCGGTCCGACGCCCGCATCGTCGTCTACCGCCGCCCCGTCGAGTCCCGCGTGCGCGACCGCACGGAGCTCGCCGAGCTCGTCGATGCCGTGGTGGTGGAGCAGGCCGCAGCCCTGCTCATGGTCGCCCCTGAGGACCTGGACCCGGACTACGACGGCCATCCATGAGGGCTGGCGCCCGGCCGGTCAGGGGGAGGGCGTCACGACATACGGCGTGGTCGTCTGGGGCCGTGCCACGAGGGGGGTGACGGTCACCAGACCGCCGTCGGCGCTGGTGGCGACGGCCGCCCGAAGCCCCTTGGCCGCGGTGACCCACACGCTCGAGGCGTCGCTGACGTCGACGGAGGCGGTCCCCCGGCCAGGGACGTCGATCCGGCGCGGAGCCGTCGTCCCGTCGGCCGCGACGACCGTCGCCGTCGTGGTCACGATGCCGTCGCCCGGGTTGGTGATCGCGAGCTGGTGCGTGAACCGCGTGCCGCCGGGCTGGCCGAGCGGGATCCCGGCCAGGTCGCCCAGCGCCGGGGTCGCCGGCACCCACCCGAAGTCGTGGACGGGCGCGGCGACCGAGCCGGCGCCCCTCGGCCGCGGCCCGTCGGCGCGACCCAGGTGGCCCGCGGCCGCCACGGGGCTGGTGGCGGACACGCGCACGCCGTAGGCACCGGTGGGCAGGCTGGGCAGGCCGATGTCCCGGCTCGCCCCGGTGGGGAGCCGCACCGGCGGCAGGGGGTCACCCACCGGTCCGCCCGGCCCGAGGACGGTCATCCGGACCTCGGCGTCGTGGTCACCGACGGCGACGACCCGCACGACGGCGGGGTCGTCCGGCCCGGCGACGACGAGGCCGGGGAGGACGAGCTCCTGCCCGGTGGCGCTCGGCCCCACGTCGTCGGCGCCCCTCGGGGTGATGCCGTCGAGCCAGCCGTCGTGCAGCGCCGCATGGACCGTGCCGCCGCGCACGTGGACCTGGGCCGTGGGGCTGGCCTGCGTGCCGTCCAGGGCGTCGAGGAGCACGACGGTGCGTCCGCGGGGCTCCACCACGACGTCGCGCCCCGCCACGCTGGCGATCGGTCCGTCCGCGCCGTGCATCGTCACGTCCACGGTGACCGGGGTCTCGTGGGGGTTCGTGAGGACGAGGTGCTCCTGGCGACCGGCCTGCCCGGCACCAGCGGGGAGCCAGGCGTCCGTCACCGGCACGTCGCAGGGCACCGACACCAGGGCGGCGCGCTCGCCGGTGGTGGCCAACGACCGCTGGACCGCCGTCAGCGCTGGCGCCAGGCGCTGGGAGGCGGACACGAGCCCGGACCTCGGCCCCGAGATCAGCGCGGTGACCGGGTTGCCGGGCGCCGTGACCCGTTGGGCATCCGGGTGGTCCGAGGGGCCCACCTGCAGGATCCCCGGTGGCAGCGCGCGTCCCTGCGCCGCGGCGACGGCATCGGGCGGGGCGACCGCCGTCAGGTCCACGGGGGGCGCCCCTGACTCCGCCGGCAGCCCGGGCACACCGACGGTCTCCTGACCGGGGCACACGAGGGTGCGGCTCGTGACGGGTCGAGCCGGCGGGGCGCTCGGGGGGATGGCGGCCCGGGGCGCTCCGGGCACCTCGAGACGGCCGTCGACGGCACCGGAGCCCGCGACCACCGCGGCCCCCACCACGACGACCCCGACCACGCGCAGCAGCCCTGCCCCCTTCACCGGACCACCTCTGCGTCCCGGCCCCGGCGCACGCCGAACGGCAGGGCCAGCAGCAGTACCAGCGCGAGGGCTCCGCCCTGGACGATCGACCAGGTCCTGTGGGCCGGCACCGTGCTGATGCGCACGTGGCGGGTGTCCGGGGGGAGGTCGTATGCCGCCAGCTCGCCGTCACGCGGCGTGAGGGCACGGCCGTCGGCGCGCACCTGCGCCGTGGCCGCCCAGCCCCGCTGCTGCGCGACGGCCAGGACGTGACCGGCGCCGCTCGTCGCCAGGTCGCTGTCGACCTCGGGACCGCTGCCCCGGACGGGCACGGTCGCGACGGGCGTGCCGTCCGACCGCTGGACCCGCACGGCAGAGACGGGGACGGCTGCCGCGGACGGCCCGGACCTCGGCGTCACGCGCCAGACGGGGTCGCCCTCGACGTCGGTGAGCCGCGACAGGCCGGCCGTCGTGTCCAGGCGGGCGGCGACCGCGGGGTCCACCGGCGCGAGGCCGACGAAGCCGACGCCCGCGTCGGCGAGCCGGTCGGCGACGGGGCGGCCGCCCGAGGGCTCGTCGGTGACCAGGGCGTGCGCCACCTCGCGCAGCCGTGCGCTGTCCTCGACCGCACCGGCATCCTTGGGCAGGTCCCGCACGACGTCCGACGGGTCCCCGGGCTCGAGGCGGTAGGTCATGGCCGTCCCCCGACGGTCCAGGGCCAGGTATCGCGCCGCCAGCGCGCTCTGGGCGCTGTCCTGCGCGACGGCCGGCACCTGGCTGGCGGGGACCGCCAGCGCGCGGTCGAGGCGCGTGAGCGTCAGCCACGCCGCCTGGGTGAGGACGGTGACGGTCACCAGCGTCGCCAGGACGCCGCCGGCGACGCGGAGGGCCTGCGCGGCACCCGGGCGAGACGCTCCAGGGCGGGTGGCGCCGGCCCTCCGGATCGCCTCGACCCCCTGCAGGGCCGCCGCGAGCAGGGCCAGGGTCAGCAGGAGCAGCCCGGCGCCGGCCCAGGGCGTGATCGGCACGGGGCGGCCAGCGGCGTCGGTGGCCTGACCCACGACGAGGTGCGGCGCGGCGGCGGCCCCGGCGACACCGAGCAGGGCCAGCACGGCCAGGACTCGGGACGCGCCGATGCGGCGCCCGTCCACCGCCAAGCCCCACACCCCGGCCAGGACGACGGGGGCGGCGAGCAACGGGAGCAGCAGCCGTGCGGACGCGGCCAGGGACGGATCGGCGAGCAGCCCGGTCTCCGTGGAGGTCACGGGCGCCGTCGGCCACAGGAGCGCGAAGTGCCAGGGGCGAGGCTGGCCGCCCCAGGACGCCAGGCCGGGTCCGGTCAGCACCGACCCGGGGGTGTGCCACCAGCTGGCGATCGCCGGTCCGATCAGGACGACCGGCGCGGTCGCCACCAGCACCCCCGCGACCCGCCCGCGCCCGTGGTTGCGAGCCGCGAGGACGAGGCCGAGCACGAGGACGACCGCCAGCAGCGCGGGAGCCACGGCCGCGGCGGCGGTGGCCGCCAGCACGGTGCCTCCCACGGCCGGCCACCAGGGCCGACGCTGGCCGCAGCCGGCCAGCCCGGCGAGGAGCGGTGGGAGGACGACCCCGAGCACGGCGGCGCCGACGCGTCCCTCACCCAGTCCCACGAGGAGCGCGGGAGACAGCGCCCAGGCGAGGGCGGCGAGAGCCCGTGGCCAGGGGCGGCGAGTGGCGGCCCGGCCGGCGAGGTACGCGCTGGTCGTCGCCGCAGGGATGGCGCCGAGCAGCAGCAGGGCCGCGGCGACGCCCAGGGCAGAGCTCGGCGCGCGGCCGGGGAGGTGCTCGACGACCCAGGCCGGCGCGGCCAGCAGGGGGAGCCAGGTGGGTGCGTCCGAGGCGGATCCCAGCCCCGAGGGGTCCCACCCGGTCAGGTAGCGGGTCCACGCCGCCGCCGACCCGCCCGTCCCTGGCCGCAGCTCCCCTCCGGCCATTCCCCGGTCCAGCAGCGCCCCACCCCTGCCCCGCACCACCGGCCACCACGCCGTGACGGCGAGCGCGGCAGCCACCAGGACGGCGAGCAGGCCAGGGTGCCGGGCGGCGCGGGCCCCGAGGTCATCCGCATCGAGGTCGGTCGCCTCGTCGCTGACCGGACCTGGTTCGGCGACCGTGACGGAGGGTCCGAGTCCCTCCGGGCGCCCCCCACCGCGCCCCTCCGACGCGCCGCCCTCGGGTGCGAGGACCGACGGCAGGTGCGGCAGGCCCGTGTAGACCTCGTCCCGTACACCGGCCAGCGCGCGGGAGTGCGGGGCCAGCAAGGCACCCAGACCGGCACCCCCGACGACGGTCGTGTGCCGGGCCCGCCGGCGCGAGCCGTGGCTGCGCCAGGACGTGAGCACGGCGCCCGCGTCGGACAGCTCGGCGAAGGCCGCCCGGGGCCGCTTGAGCAGCAGGAGCGCCGCCGTCAGCAGCAACGCCCCCAGCAGGATGCGCACGGCATACCAGGGGACCAGCCGGCCGGGGCAGCGGGCCAGCGCGATCCGTCGCACGGCCCGACGGTCACGTCGGTAGGCCCGGTCGACGGCGCCGCGGCGCTCGCGCTCCCAGGCCCGACGCTCGCGCAGGACGTGGTCGCGGGAGAACCGTTCGTCGATGTCGTCGAGCCCCAGGCCCGCGAACGGCATCCGGTCGCGCGACCGCAGCCCCTGGGTGGTCGCCCGGGCGTCGAGGGCCACGGCCTCCGGCACCACGACGACCCTCAGGCCGGCCTGGTGGGCCCGCCAGCACAGGTCGAGGTCCGCCGCCACGGGAAACACCCGGTCGAGGGCGCCGAGGTGCAGGAGGGCATCCGCCCGCGCCAGCATCGCGCCGGTGCCCACGGCAAGGACGTCGCTGCGGTGGTCGTGCTGCCCCTGGTCCAGCTCGCCGTGCCGCGGCGAGGCGACCCGTCGTCCGGTCGGGGAGACCGTCTGCCCCACCTCCACCAGCCGAGCGGGGTCGCCCGCGTCGACATACTTCGGGCCCGCGATGGCCACGGTGGCGGACAAGGTCGCCTCGCGCAGGAGTGCGTGGAGGCAGTCGGGCTCGGGGAAGCAGTCGTCCTCGAGGAGCCAGACCCACCGCGACGCGGCGTCGAGCTCGGCCTCGGGGTCGGCGCCGGCACGTTCCGCAGGATCGGGCAGGGCGCCGCGGGCCTGCAGGTCGGCGAGACCCGCCAGCACGGCCTTCGGGTGGCGAGCGCCGCGGGCCTCGACGACGTGCACCCGGATGCCCGCGTCGGCGAGCCGCCGCCCCGCATCCTCGGGCAGGGCATCCTCCCGGCCGGTCAGCACGACGGCCAGATGGCGCAGGGAAAGGGTCTGGGCAGCGATGGCGTCCAGGCTGCGCACCAGCCAGGGAGCGCCGTCATGGACGACGAGCACGCCGTCGACCGCGCGAACCCCGGGAAGGGAAGCGGTGCCGGGACGCCGAGGGGTGGGAGCGGGCACCGGGCCTCCGGACGTGGACAGGGCGGGTGGGTGCAGCGGGTGGACCTCGACGGCGCGAGTGCCGTCCTTGGTCAGACGGCGCGCTTCTTGAGCTTGCGTCGCTCTCGCTCGGACAGTCCGCCCCAGATGCCGAAGCGCTCGTCGTGGGCCAAGGCGTACTCGAGGCACTCTGCGCGCACCTCGCAGCCGGTGCAGACCTTCTTGGCCTCGCGGGTGGAGCCGCCCTTCTCGGGGAAGAACGCCTCGGGGTCGGTCTGGGCGCACAGAGCGCGCTCCTGCCAGGACAGCTCGCTGTCGTCGGCGGCGTCCAGCACTGGCACCAGCTGAAGTTCTTGCACGGCCCCTCCTCGACTCGTCGCGTCCCCCTCGTCATCCGCACGACCAGGATGCCTAAGGTAATGAATAGTCACACCCAGTAGCCATGCTCAGTCGTGGACTGATCACTGCGGGTGAATGCAACGATGAAATTACATGCGTGTCATATGCCCGCCGTCAAGCGGCTGAATGGTAGATGCACCCCGTCAGACGCACGTCTTGCGCAGGCAGCAGCCGCACGACCCGTTGTCAAATACCCACGTTGTCGCATGTCACAGCGGCGTGGCGGAATGCGCACCGGGTTGCGAGGAGCGACGAGGGTGTTACGCCGAAAGAGTGTATGAAAGAATCTTGTCATGCGGATCACCACCCTTGCCGGAGGTGTCGGCGGGGCGCGGTTCCTCCGCGGCCTCGTGCGCCACCTCGACGACGCCCTCCCCGCCGAGCCCCACGAGCCGGGGCAGGACCCTGCTCGACCGGAGATCACGGTCATCGGCAACACGGGTGACGACATCACGCTGTACGGGCTGCGCGTCTGCCCGGACCTCGACACGGTCATGTACACCCTCGGCGGCGGCATCCACGAGGGCCAGGGCTGGGGTCGGGACGGTGAGACGCACGTCGTCCAGGAGGAGCTCGCGGCGTACGGCGTCGAGCCCCAGTGGTTCGGGATGGGCGACCGCGACATCGCCACCCACGTCGCCCGCACCCGGTGGCTCGGCCAGGGGCTGAGCCTCTCGGAGGTGACCTCGCGGCTCGGTGACCGATGGGGCCTCCCCCGCCAGGGGGTGCGCCTGCTCCCCATGACGGACGACCCGGTCGAGACGCACGTCGTGGTCGAGGACCAGGATGCCGAGGGGGGCCAACGCGCGATGCACTTCCAGGAGTGGTGGGTCAGGCACCAGGCCGCCCTGCCGGCCGAGCGTTTCGTCGTCGCCGGGATGGATCGGGCTCGCCCCGCGCCCGGCGTCCTCGAGGCGATCCGCACCGCCGACCTGGTCATCCTTCCCCCGTCCAACCCCGTCGTGTCGATCGGCATCATCCTCACGGTCCCCGGAGTGCGGGACGCGCTGCGCGGCACGCGAGCCCCCGTGGTGGGTGTGTCCCCCGTCATCGGTGGACGACCGGTGCGCGGGCACGCGGACGCATGCCTGGCCGCGCTCGGGCTGCCCACCACCGCCGACGCGGTGGCCGGGCTGTATGCCGACTTCCTCGACGGCTGGCTGGTGGACGACGCGGACGAGGGCGCATCCGACCTGCTGCGCCGCCATCGGGGCCTCGTGGTCGAGCATCGGCCCCTGATGATGAGCGACGTCCCCACCGCCACCGTGATCGCCGGGGCGGCCCTGGACCTCGGGCGACGGCTGCAGCGCGCGTGAACGAGCCCGAGCGCGGCCGGCCAGCCGCGTCGACACCGTCCGCACCGGCCGTGACCATCACGGGCTTGCCCGGTATGCCGGAGGTCGTGACCGGCACCGACCTCGCCGCAGCGCTGCTCACGGCCGCTGACGCCGCAGGCACCCGGATCGTCGACGGGGACGTGCTGGCCGTGTCGAGCAAGCTGGTGTCCAAGTCGCTGGGGCTGCGCACGCCGTGGCACGGCGACCGTGCCGGCAAGGACGCGCTCGTCCGGTCCGGCACCCGGCGGGTCGTCGCGGAGCGTGCCACGCCGGACGGGGTGACGCGGGTCGTGGAGAGCGTCGCCGGACCCGTGATGGCGGCCGCGGGCGTCGACGCCTCCAACACGGGCCCAGGGGGCGGCCTCCTCTCCCTGCCCGCGGACCCCGACCAGGCGGCGAGCCGGCTGCGCGAGTCGCTCCTCGCGCAGCAGCCGGGCCTGACTCGGGTGGGTGTCGTGGTCACCGACACCGCGGGGCGCCCGTGGCGCCTGGGGCAGACCGACCTCGCCCTGGGCCTGTCGGGGATCCTGCCTGCCGACGACCTGCGCGGCGACCTCGACCACGACGGTCGTCCCCTGTCCGTCACCAGTCGGGCGCTGGTCGACGAGGTCGCCGCGGCGGCGGACCTCGTCAAGGGCAAGACCGACGGGGTGGGTGCTGCCCTGCTCCGAGGCCTGGACCACCTGGTGGTGGCCCCCGGGGCGTGGGA
This sequence comes from Arsenicicoccus cauae, assembly GCF_043162025.1. Taxonomy (NCBI): domain Bacteria; kingdom Bacillati; phylum Actinomycetota; class Actinomycetes; order Micrococcales; family Intrasporangiaceae; genus Arsenicicoccus; species Arsenicicoccus cauae. Next base: position 3,322,099 of record NZ_CP171001.1, read on the forward strand.
CCTGCCGGGAGCGCGGTCGCTGGTGCGTGCGGGCGCGGGTGACTGGTTCGCGCTCGGGCACGTGGAGGCTCTTCGTTCGGCTCTCGGGGCACCCCCCGGCTCGGCGACGGCGGCGACCGTGGGGATCACGCCGGCCTCGCTGGACGGCGTGGCCGAACGAGCGGGTCGCGCGCTGCGGCTCGCCCTCCTGGGCTGCCCGTGGGTGTCCCCGGTCGACCTCAGGCTCCAGGACGACGTGGTGGTGGGGAGGCTGGACTGCCCCGACGACCTCGAGCTGGGGCGGAGCCTGGCCAGGCTGGAGGTGGCGGTCGTCTCGGAGGGCCTCGCCGTGACGTGGAGGCGCTCGGCGGGCGGGGCCGCCATCACCTTCGCCGAACCCACCTGAGCGGCCCGAGCCGGCCCGGTCACCGGTGGACTCTCCTCGACGGACGTCGGGGCCTCAGGCCCCGGTGCCCCCGTCTGTGCCTGCCGCCGGCAGAGCCGCCCTCGTCCTCGCGACCCGCTCGACGGCCCTCTGGGACTGGTCGCTGACCTCGCCGACCAGCTCCTCCAGGACGTCCTCGAGAAAGATGACGCCCGTGACCCGGTCGTCGTCGTCGAGGACCTGCGCGAGGTGCCGGCCGGTCAGCTGCATGGTGGCGAGGACGTCCTCGACCTCGTCGTCGGCGCGCACGGTCGCGAGCCGCCGGATGCGCTTCGCGGGGATGGGGTCGGCGAAGTCCTCGTCGCGGGCGTACAGGACGTCCTTGAGGTGGAGGTACCCCACGATGTCCCCCTCGGGATCGCGCACGAGGTAGCGCGAGAAGCCGTGCTTGGCCACGAGCCGCTCGAGGTCCTGCGGGGTCGACGTCTCGGGCAGCGAGACGACCTCCCCGAGGGGGACCGCCGCCTCTCCCGCGAGGCGGCCGCTGAACTCCAGCGCGCCCTGGACCAGCCCGTGCTGCTCGGCCTCGAGCAGCCCCTCCCGGTGGCTCTCGGCGACGATGTCACCGACCTCTTGCGCGGTGTAGGCCGAGGCGAGCTCGTCCTTGGGGTCGATGCCGGTGGCCCGGACGACGGCCTTGGCGACCCGCTCCATGACCAGGATGATCGGCCGCAGGACCCGCGTGATGGCCAGGAGAGCCGGCACCAGGACGAGCGCGGAGCGCTCCGGACCGGCGATGGCGAGGTTCTTGGGGATCATCTCCCCCACCACCACGTGGAGGTAGGCCACCAAGAGCAGGGCGAGCACCAGGGCGAGGGGGGTCGCCACGGCGGTCGACAGGTGAGCGGCCTCGAGCCACCCTTCGAACACGTGGTGCAGGGCGACCTCGGCCAACGCGCCCAGGCCCAGGGAGCACACGGTGATCCCCAGCTGGGCGCACACCAGCAGCGAGGCCACCTGCTCCAGGGCGTCGAGGCAGCGCCGAGCGGACGTCGACCCGCCCTCGGCCAGTGGCTCGAGCTGCGACCGGCGCGCCGCCATCAGGGCGAACTCCGCGCCGACGAAGAACGCGTTGCCGAGCAGGAGCAGCAGGGAGATCCACAGAGCGGTTGCGGTGCTCATCGTCTTGCCCCCGCCTGGCCGACGGAGCCCGGCCCCTCCTGGGCGGCCGACGGTATGCCGTCCGGCCCGCCCCCTCGCCCCCCGCCGCCGTCGTCGAGCGGATCCGAGCCCCGGTCGTCCGCGACCAGCCGGAGCCGGTCGACGCGGTGCCCGTCCATGCCCTCGACCGTGATCTGCCAGCCGTCGATGGCGACCTCGTCGCCGACCCTGGCGATCCGTCCGAGCCTCGCCATGACGAAACCGCCCAGCGTCTCGTAGGTGGCGGCCTCGGGGATGTCCGCACCGACCCGGTCCCGCACCTCGTCGGTGCGCCACAGGCCGGGGACGGTCCAGGTCCCGTCCCGGCGCTCGCGCGCCTGGGGGCCACGGCGGTCGTGCTCGTCGGCGACCTCCCCCACGATCTCCTCGATGACGTCCTCCAGGGTCACCACGCCCGAGGTCCCGCCGTACTCGTCGACCACGATCGCGAGCTGGAAGCTCGTGCGGCGCAGCAGGAGCAGGAGCGGGTCGAGGCGGATCGTCTCGGGGACGTGGAGGGCGTCGACCATCAGCGCGGAGACAGGCACGTCCTGGCGTCGTTCGTGGGGCACGGCCAGTGCCTTCTTGACGTGGACGACGCCGTCGACGTCGTCGAGGTCCTCCCCGATCACGGGGAACCGCGAGTGGCCGGTGCGACGCGCGAGGGTGAGCACGTCGGCCGCGCTGGCGGTACGCCCGACCGTGTCGCAGCGCACCCGGGGTGTCATGACGTCGTCGGCGGTCCGCTCGCCGAAGCCGAGCGATCTGGTCAGCAGCAGGGCGGTGTCCAGGTCCAAGGTGCCCGCCTCGGCCGACCGGCGGACGAGGGAGGACAGCTCCTGGGGGGTGCGGGCGGCCGACAGCTCCTCCTGCGGCTCGATCCCGACCCTGCGCAGGAAGGCGTTGGCCGATCCGTTGAGGACGACGATGAGCGGCTTGGCCACCAGCCCGAAGGCACGGACCGGGCCGGCGACGACCTTGGCCGTGCCCAGGGGGGCTGAGATGCCGAGGAACTGCGGCACCAGCTCACCGGCGATCATGGAGCCGACGGTGGCGACCACCATGGCGATCGTCGTCGAGACCGGCGCGACGGCCGCCTGCGGCACGCCGAGGGCGGCCAGCGGTCCACTCACCAGTCCGCCGATGGCCGGCTCGGCGAGGTAACCGGTGAGCAGGGTGGTCAGCGTGATGCCGACCTGGGCGGCGGAGAGCTGCGTGGACAGGCTGCGCAGGGCCACGAGGACGGGCTGCGCCCCCGCGTCCCCGGCGTCGACGGCGCGCTGGACGGTGGGCCGGTCGAGCGCGACGAGGGAGAACTCGGCCGCCACGAACACCGCCGCTGCGGCGGTGAGCGCCACCGCGGCCAGCAGCAGGAGCCATTCGGTCATAGTGCGGTCATCCTACGGTCGGGGTGAGACAGACCCTCGTCGGCGACGGCCGGGCAGGGCCGCGGGGTGCAAGATAGGGTGAAGGCCGATCAAGGTGCCGGTCAGAGTAGACGCGATCCAGAAAGAGGCGAGTACCGCCGTGACAACGCCCCCTAGCGGCCCGAGCTCCTCAGCCACCTTCGGAGCCAACCAATGGCTCGTCGACGAGCTGTACGAGCAGTACAAGCAGGACAAGCAGAGCGTGGACAAGGCGTGGTGGTCGTTCTTCCAGGACTACACCCCCACGGCGGGGCAGTCCTCCGACAAGGCGGCGGCCGGTGGGGGGACCGGCGGCGGCGGTCGGGGCGCCGACGCGGCATCGTCGCAGACGCTCGATCCAGGTGCGGCCACGGGCCGCCCGGCCCAGCGCCCCGCGTCTGGCTCCGCGCCTGAGACCGCGTCCGGCGAGCCACCTGCCGACGCCGCCGAGGCCAAGGCCGGGTCACGGCCGAAGGCAACGGCGAAGGCCTCTCAGGAGCCACCGGCGAGCGCGTCGCAGAAGGCGCCCGTCAAGGCACCCGTCAAGGAGGCGAGGTCGGCGACCAAGGACGGCAAGGACACGAAGCCGGGCGACAAGCAGGCCCAGCCGACGCCCCGCGACATCCCCGCCGTCAAGGACACCGGCCCCCAGGCCCAGGAGCAGGTCGTCCCGCTCAAGGGCCCGGCCGCCCGCGTGGTCGCCAACATGGCGACCTCGCTCGAGGTCCCGACCGCGACGAGCCTGCGGGCGGTGCCGGCCAAGGCCCTCATCGACAACCGCATCGTCATCAACAACCACCTGCGGCGCAGCCGCGGCGGCAAGGTCTCGTTCACCCACATCATCGGCTTCGCCCTCGTCAAGGCCCTGGCCTCGATGCCGGACATGAACAACTCCTTCGCCGAGCGGGACGGCAAGCCCACGCTGGTCAAGCCGGCTCACGTCAACCTCGGCATCGCCATCGACCTGCCCAAGCCCGACGGGACCAGGTCCCTCGTGGTGCCGAGCATCAAGTCGGCCGAGCAGATGGACTTCGTGCACTTCTGGACGGCCTACGAGGAGCTCGTCCGCAAGGCACGTGGCGGCAAGCTGTCGGTGGACGACTTCGTGGGCACGACGATCTCGCTGACCAACCCGGGCGGCATCGGCACGAACTCCTCCACCCCCCGCCTCATGCAGGGCCAGGGCGCGATCATCGGTGTGGGCTCGCTGGAGTACCCCGCGGAGTGGCAGGGTGCGGCGCAGGAGACGCTCAACCGGCACGCGGTCAGCAAGATCCTGACGCTGACCAGCACCTACGACCACCGCATCATCCAGGGCGCCGGGTCCGGAGAGTTCCTCAAGATCATCCACGAGCTGCTCCTCGGCAAGCACGACTTCTACGACGAGATCTTCGCGTCGCTGCGCATCCCCTACGAGCCGGTCCGCTGGGTGCAGGACATCTCGGTGGGGCACGAGGACGAGATCAACAAGACGGCCCGCGTCCAGCAGCTGATCCACGCCTACCGCGTGCGGGGTCACCTGATGGCCGACATCGACCCGCTGGAGTATCGGCAGCGCCGTCACCCCGACCTCGACATCGAGCAGCACGGCCTGACCTTGTGGGACCTCGAGCGCGAGTTCGCGACCGGCGGGTTCGGCGGGAAGCCGCTGATGCACCTGCGCGACATCCTGGGGACCCTGCGCGACTCCTACTGCCGGACCGTCGGCGTGGAGTACATGCACATGCAAGATCCCGAGCAGCGCGAGTGGATCCAGGAGCGCGTCGAGGCGCACCACGTCCGGCAGAGCGCCGAGGAGCAGCTGCGGGTGCTGCGACGGCTCAACGCCGCCGAGGCCTTCGAGACCTTCCTGCAGACGAAGTTCGTCGGCCAGAAGCGCTTCTCGCTGGAGGGCGGCGAGTCCACGATCGCGGTCCTCGACCGGATCCTCTCCCGGGCGGCCTCAGACGCGATGGACGAGGTGTGCATCGGTATGCCGCACCGCGGCCGCCTCAACGTGCTGGCCAACATCGCCGGCAAGAGCTACGGCCAGATCTTCCGCGAGTTCGAGGGCGTGCAGGACCCCTCCACCGTCCAGGGCTCGGGCGACGTCAAGTACCACCTGGGCACCGAGGGCACGTTCACCTCGGAGGAGGGCGAGCAGACCAAGGTCTACCTCGCCGCCAACCCGTCCCACCTCGAGGCCGTCAACCCGGTGCTCGAGGGCATCGTGCGGGCCAAGCAGGACCGGCTCGGTCACGGTGGTGAGGCCTTCACGGTCCTGCCGATCCTGATGCACGGCGACGCCGCGTTCGCCGGGCAGGGCGTGGTCGCGGAGACCCTGCACCTGTCCCAGCTGCGGGGCTACCGCACGGGCGGCACGATCCACATCGTCGTCAACAACCAGGTCGGCTTCACCACCGCCCCGTCCAGCTCCCGCTCGTCGGTCTACTCCACCGACGTGGCCCGGATGATCCAGGCGCCGATCTTCCACGTCAACGGCGACGACCCGGAGGCCTGCGTGCGGGTGGCCGAGCTCGCCTACGAGTTCCGCCAGACCTTCGCCAAGGACGTCGTCATCGACCTCGTCTGCTACCGCCGACGCGGTCACAACGAGGGTGACGACCCGTCGATGACCCAGCCGCTGATGTACAACCTCATCGAGGCCAAGCGCAGCGTGCGCAAGCTCTACACCGAGGCGCTGATCGGCCGTGGCGACATCACGGTCGAGCAGGCCGAGGACGCCCTGCAGGACTACCAGCAGCAGCTGGAGCGGGTGTTCGTGGAGACGCGTGAGGCCATCAAGGCCGCGCGGTCCGGACAGGACAGCGGCCCGTCCGGCCTCGAGCGGCCCGAGGCGCAGGAGGCCGACGACAAGGCGCCGGCCAAGTTCGTCGACACCGCCATCTCGCACGACACGCTGATGCACATCGGCAAGGCGTTCGTCGCCACCCCCGAGGGCTTCACGGTCCACCCCAAGCTGCGCCAGATGCTGGAGAAGCGCGCCGACTCCGTCGCCAACGGTGGGATCGACTGGGGCACGGCCGAGCTCATCGCCTTCGGGTCGCTGCTGATGGAGGGCACACCGGTCCGCCTGTCGGGACAGGACTCCCGTCGCGGCACCTTCGTCCAGCGGCACTCGGTCCTGATCGACAAGTCGTCCGCGGAGGAGTGGACCCCGCTGCTCTATCTCGGCAAGGGGCAGGCCAGGTTCTGGGTCTACGACTCCCTGCTGAGCGAGTTCGCGGCCATGGGCTTCGAGTACGGCTACTCCGTGGAGCGCCCGGACGCCCTCGTCCTGTGGGAGGCGCAGTTCGGTGACTTCGCCAACGGGGCGCAGAGCATCGTCGACGAGTTCATCTCGTCCTCGGAGCAGAAGTGGGGCCAGCGCTCCTCGGTGGTCCTCCTGCTCCCGCACGGCTACGAGGGACAGGGACCGGACCACTCGTCGGCCCGCATCGAGCGTTACCTTCAGCTGTGCGCGCAGGACAACATGACGGTGGCCTTCCCCAGCACGCCGGCGTCCTACTTCCACCTGCTGCGCCGTCAGGCGTACGCGCGACCGCGGCGTCCGCTCATCGTGGCTACGCCGAAGTCGATGCTGCGCCTCAAGGCGGCGGCGAGCAGCCCGGAGGACTTCACCCACGGCACCTTCGAGCCCGTCATGGGCGACCGGACCGGGATCGACGCGAGCAAGGTCGACCGAGTGCTGCTGTGCTCGGGCAAGATCTACTACGAGCTGGACGCTCACCGGCAGAAGTCCGGCGACACATCGACGGCGATCATGACGGTGGAGCGCATCGCACCGTTCCCTGCCAAGGAGATGGCCCAGGCCCTCGCCACCTACCCCGACGCCGAGGTCGTGTGGGTCCAGGACGAGCCGGCCAACCAGGGCACCTGGCCCTACGTCGCGCTCACCGGCCCCGAGCTGCTGGAGCAGAACGGCGAGACGCGTCGCTTCCGGCTGGTCAGCCGTCCTGCCTCGGCCGCCCCGTCCACGGGGTCGTCCAAGGCTCACGCGGTCGAGCAGGCCGACCTCGTGGAGCGCGCCTTCGCGCGCTGACCTGCGGTTCGCCCCGGCGGGGCCCGTCACCTGGGTGACGGGCCCCGTCCGTCGTCCGGCCCGGTATGCCGCACCGGCCGCCTCCTCGCGATGGGGCACAATGTCACCGTGTACTTCACGGACCGTGGCATCGAGGAGCTCCAGCACCGCAGGGGTGACGAGGAGATCACGTTCGACTGGCTCGCCGAGCAGCTGCGCACCTTCGTCGACGTCTTCCCTGAGTTCGAGATCCCGGTGGAGCGGCTGGCGACGTGGCTCGCCCGGCTCGACGAGGACGACGACTGACCGGCCGCCGTCCTTCCCCGGCTCCGTGCGAGCCCCAGGACCGACAGACAAGGATCCACACGTGGTGTTCCGCGACCAGCAGACCTACAACCCGTCCCCGTCCCAGGTGGCGCCGGTCGACGGCGATCACGGACCGCGAGACGTGGGCCTGGTCTTCATCGGCGACTCCTTCGTCGCCGGCTACGGCGACCCCAAGGGCTTGGGCTGGGTGTCCCGGGTGGTGTCACGGACCCAGCACCCCGACGTGCAGCTGTCTGCCTACAACCTCGGGATCCGCGGCGACTCCTCGGCCGACGTGCTCGCCCGGTGGCGCACGGAGTGCCCCCCGCGGTGGCGGGGGCGCGGCGAGCGCCGCCTGGTCATCAGCGCCGGTCACCACGACGTGCTGAGCGGCATCACGACCGCCCGGTCACGCCTCAACCTGGCCAACATCCTCGACGACGCGCAGGCTCAGGGCATCGCGGCCTTCGTGGTGGGCTCGACCCCGACCAACGACCCGACGTTCAACGCCACCCTCGAGATCGTCACCGAGGCCCAGGCCGATGTGTGCGCCCGGCGGGGCGTCCCGTTCGTCGACTGCTTCCGACCCCTGCAGGGGCACGACCAGTGGACCGCCGACCTGGCCGCCACCGGCGACGGCTTCCACCCGGGACAGGCCGGCTACGGTCTCATCGCCTGGTTGGTCCTCCACGGCGGCTGGGACGCCTGGATGCGCCTGGCGCGTTGAGCCGGGCGCCCGCCTGACGCCGCGCCTCCCCGAGCCGCCGGGACCGGGTCGTAGGTTGGTGGGCGGCACCCCGTCTCCCGCCCGGAAGGATCCACGATGACCCGCTCCGCCCGCGTAGGCCTCCCGGTCGCGCTCGGCCTCGCCCTCGCCGCCACCGTCTCGGCCTGCGGCGCGTCGACCACCGAGACCACCCAGTCCGCGACCACCTCGGCTGGCGCGACCTCGTCCGCCGCGAGCAGCGCCGGCCCCGCCTCCGGCACCACCTCGTCCGACTCCGCCACCTCCACCGCCACGGGGACGTCGACCGGCACCTCGGACGCCGGCAAGACCTACACCATGGCCGTCGTCAACGACCACGACAACGAGACCTCCTGCTGGACCGTCATCAACGACCAGGTCTACGACGTGACCTCGTGGATCGGCCAGCACCCTGGTGGGCCCGAGCGCATCAAGGGCCTGTGCGGGCAGGACGGCACCGCTCAGTTCACCGGCCAGCACCAGGGCGCGGACCTGCCCCAGAAGCGCCTAGCCTCGTTCCGGATCGGCACCCTCGCGAAGTGACCGTCCGCTCGACCTGACGAGCTGCGCGCGTGGGCCGCCCGAGGGGTTCTCCCGGGCGGCCCACGCCCGTCGGCCTCAGTGGGTCAGCACGACCTTCCCGAAGAGCTCCTCGCCGGCCAGCCGCTCGAAGCCCGCACGCGCCTGCGACAACGCGTGGGTCGAGTCGATCGCTGGCTCGATGCCCCGCTCGGCCACGAAACTCGCGAGCCGCTCGAGCTCGGCTCGGTTGCCCATGGTCGACCCGACCACCCGCAGCTGGCGAAAGAAGATGTCGGCGAGCTCCGTCCGCGAAGGGTCCCCGGACGTGGCGCCCGCCGTCACGAGCGTGCCGCCCGGCACCAGCGACTTGACGGAGTGCCGCCACACGGCCGCCCCCACGGTGTCGAGGACGGCGTCGACGCGCTCGGGCAGCCGTGCTCCCGACTCGAAGGTCTCGGCCGCACCGAGCTCGAGCGCCCTGGCGCGCTTGCCCTCGTCCCGCGAGGTGGCCCAGACCCGCAGCCCCGCAGCCGCTCCCAGCTGCACGAGCGCGGTGGCGACCCCGCCCCCCGCACCCTGCACGAGCACGGTGGCCCCGGGTTGGACCGCGGCGTTGGTGAACAGCATCCGGTAGGCCGTGAGCCAGGCGGTGGACAGGCAGGCGGCGTGCTCCCAGGACATCCCGGCTGGCTTGGGCACCACGTTGCGCTCGGGCACCGCCACGCGCTCGGCCATCGTGCCGGGGTGCAGCTCCGACAGCAACGTCCGGCGCGGGTCCAGGGTCTCGTCCCCGAGCCACCCCGGCGAGGCGACGACGGCGTGGACGATGACCTCGCGCCCGTCCTCGGTGGTGCCGGCACCGTCGCACCCCAGGATCATGGGCAGGCGTTCCGACGCCAGGCCGACCCCCTTGAGCGACCAGAGGTCGTGGTGGTTGAGGCCGGAGGTTCGCAGCGTCACGGTCGTCCACCCCTGCTGGGGCCGGGGATCCGGCTGCTCCCCCACCTCGAGCCCGGACAGCGGGTCGTCGGCGGACTGGCGGGCGGCATACACGGCGAGCATGTCGTCGAGCCTATGGCACCGGGGTCGTGGCCGCAGCCGGCGGGCCGGGCGCGGTGACGCGTTCGTGGCCGGGATCACGGCTCTCGCGAGCGTAGGCTGGTCGCCGGCCCGTCCCCCGCCCGAAGGTAGGTCCCATGCCCCGCAAGCACCTCGGCTTCGCAGTCGTGCGCGGTCGCTCGATGGAGCCGACGCTGCACGAGGGCGACTGGTTGCTGGTGGCGTTCGGTGCCCGTCCCCGGATCGGTCGGCTCGCGGTGGTGCGGCTCCCCGACGGCGACAGCGGACCGCGCCCGTTGTCGGTCAAGCGCGTGACCGGCCGCGATCCCAAGACCCGCGAGGGCTGGTGGGTCGAGCGGGACAACCCGCGTGAGGGCGTCGACTCCTGGCACGTGGGCGCCCTGGGCGACGACGACATCGAGGGTCTGGTGCTCAAGCGGGTCCCCACCCCGCTGCTCCGCCTGCCTCGCTTCACCCGCCCCTCCGGCTCGTGACCCTGCTGCGAGCGGCGCCGTGGGCCGCCCGGCCGTAGCGACGCGGCTTGTTGCAAGACAGGTGCAGGATCGCCCTGGCCTCCCCCGTCGGGTTAGGTTAGGCATCTACGTGACGTCCGGTCACGCTTCGAATCTTCCGCGAAAGGAACTTGCGATGTTCACGTTCGCCCCGGTCGAGGTCCACGCCCACTGCGACCTCCCGTGCGGTGTCTACGACCCCGCCCAGGCCCGCATCGAGGCCCAGTCCGTCAAGGCCATCATCGAGAAGGTCGCGGACAACGACGACCCCGACTTCAAGGTCCGCGCGACGATCATCAAGGAGCAGCGCTCCCAGCTGGTCAAGGAGCACCTGTGGGTGCTGTGGACCGACTACTTCAAGCCGCCGCACTTCGAGAAGTTCCCGCAGCTGCACACCCTCGTGAACGAGGCCACCAAGCTGGCCGGGGCCTCGGGCACCAAGGGTGAGTGGGACGTCGCCAAGGCCGACGAGCTGCTCGCCAAGATCGACGAGATCGCCGCGATCTTCGCCGAGACCAAGAAGGGCTGAGCCCCGCTCGCCCTCCCCAGTCCTGACGGCCCCGCACCCCCCGCGCGGGGCCGTCAGCCTGCTCGGGGACCCGAGCCCGTATGCCGCCCGCGCCGGCGTTTCTGCTGGGCCGCCGCCCTGTGCGACAATGGGACGTTGAGGCCCGTCCCGGGCCAGCGGACCGGCGCCCTTACCGGCGACGTCCGACCCGTCCGACACGAGGAGTCCTCATGAGCAAGCGCGCTCGCAAGCGTCGTGCCCGCAAGAAGAACGGCGCCAACCACGGCCGCAAGCCCAACGCCTGAGACCGGGCCGCGGCAGCGACAGGCCCCCACCCCGCACATGCGGGACGGGGGCCTTCGTCATGCCTGAGGGTTCTGCCGGCGACCGGTCGGTCGAGCTTCGAGGTGAACCACCCGAAGACCGGTCAGGATCGCGCACGCCACCACACCAGCGCCACACCGGCCCGCCAGGACGACACCTACCCCCGACATGGGTCGAGGGCCGCACCCGGTGGCGGGGCAGCCCTCGTTCCCGGGGGTCGGGCATGAGACTCCTACCGACCGTAGTCGATGGTGATGCTGGTGAAGCTGGCGATGATCTGGGTGCGCAGCTGGACGGGTGCTTCCTCGCAGCCGCAGGATCGCCGGATCCGGGCCTTGAGGGCCTGGTCGCGCTGGTACTCGTCGAGGCAGGGCGGACACTCCCGCAGGTGACGGGCGAAGGTCGCGCAGTCGCTCTCGGTCATCTCGCCGTCGAGGTACTCGAAGACGTGCTCCATGAAGTTCGAGCAGTCCATGTGCTCACCCATCACTTCGCACCCCCGTCCTGCTGCGTCTGCTGGGCGGGCGCGCCCTCGGGCGCGGCGAACCCACGCTCGACGGCGTAGTCGGTGAGCAGGTCGCGCAGCTGGCGGCGCCCGCGGTGCAGGCGGGACATCACGGTGCCGATGGGCGTGCCCATGATCTCCGCGATCTCCTTGTAGGCGAAGCCCTCCACGTCCGCGAGGTAGACCGCCAGGCGGAAGTCCTCCGGGATCTCCTGCAGAGCGCGCTTGACGTCGCTGTCCGGCAGGTGGTCGAGCGCCTCCATCTCGGCGCTGCGGTTGCCCATGGAGGAGTGCGACCCAGCCCTCGCGAGCTGGTAGTCCTCGATGTCCGAGGCGTCGGACTGCTGGGGCTCACGCTGCTTCTTGCGGTAGGTGTTGATGTAGGCGTTCGTCATGATGCGGTACAGCCAGGCCTTGAGGTTGGTCCCGGGCTTGTACTGGTGGAACGCGGCGTAGGCCTTGGCGAAAGTCTCCTGGACCAGGTCCTCGGCGTCGGAGGGGTTGCGCGTCATCCGCAGGGACGCGCTGTAGAGCTGGTCCAGGAATGGCAGGGCGTCCGCCTCGAAGCGGGCCTGCCGGTCGGTCGGGCTCTCGGTGGCCACGTCGATCTCAGTCATCGGGGCCAAGCCTAGTCCGGGGGACCCCACCTGGGGGTGGATGTCCAGCGCCGGATGGTCGGCAGTCGGCAGGACAGGGGTGACGAGCACGGGGCGACTCCTATGACGGGACGGGCAGCAGGGTCAACGGTCCCCTGGCGGGTGGCATTCCCGTATGCCGCAGGCCCGGCGCCGCCGGGGGTCAGAGCACCTCGCCGGTGCCCGGGTCGACCACGCCCGCCAGCTGGTCGGCCGGCGCGGGGTCGAGCAGGCGCGGGCCGTTGTTGCGGGTGCTGTTGACCGCGGTGCTCACGGCGTACGCGTCGAAGCGACCGGGCAGGGACAGGTCGAGGTACGGCTGGACGTGCTCGGGCGAGGTCGCGTCCGGGTCGAGCCAGCCCGCCCAGTGCTCCGGCTCGAGGATCAGCGGCTGGCGGTCGTGGATGGTGGCCAGGTCGGGGTCGGCGTGTGTGGTGATCACGCAGTAGGTCGCGAGCCAGGCGTCCGGGTGGTCGTCGGGCAGGGACCGGTCGCGCCAGAACTCGTAGAGCCCGGCCATGACCAGGGGCTCTCCGTCGGCGCGGTGGATGTAGAAGGGCTGCTTGCTCGGCTTGCCCCTGCCGTCCATCAGGGAGGGCGATCGCTGCCACTCGTAGTAGCCGTCCGCCGGCACCAGGCACCGGCGAGCCGCGGCAGCCCGCGCATAGGCCGGCTTGTCCAGCAGCGTCTCGGCGCGCGCGTTGATCATCCGCGTGCCGACCTTGAGGTCCTTGGCCCAGGACGGGACGAGTCCCCAGGTCAGCAGCCGCAGCTGGCGGCTGGGCTGCTGCTCGGGCTCACCCTTGGGCCGTCTCGTGAGCACGACGGGAGCGGCCTTGGTGGGGGCCACGTTGTAGTCGGCCGCGGGCCCACCCCCCTGCCCACGCTCCAGCGCTGCGATCGTGCGCACGGGCTCGGCGGTCCGGTCCTCGTCGACCTCCAGGACCTCGACCAGCTCCGCCATGTCCTTGCTAGCTGCGTACCGTCCGCACATGCCGACAGCGTAGGCGCCATTGACTACGCTGGGCGGCAGCACCTGCACCCCAGCGAACGGAGTCCCGTTGACTCTCGCGGACCCCGACCATCCGGTCGGTCACACGCCTCTCCCCGCCCACCCTGCTGGGCCGGCCGACTGGCCGGCCCCGACGCTGGCCGCCCCGGTCGACGCCACCGCCGTCCTGCCGGGCAGCAAGTCGATCACCAACCGGTTCCTCGTGCTGGCTGCACTCGCCAACGACACCTCGCGGATCCGGCGACCGCTGCGCTCGCGCGACACCCTCCTGATGGCCCAGGCGCTGCGGGACCTCGGGGTCGCGGTGCGGGACCACGAGGGCGAGGACGCCGGCTGCCATGACTGGATCGTCGAGCCGGCGCCGCCGCGGGGACCGGCGACGATCGACTGCGGTCTCGCCGGGACGATCATGCGCTTCCTGCCGCCGCTCGCCACGCTCGCCGACGGCCCGGTCGTGTTCGACGGTGACCTGCATGCCCGCACCCGGCCCGTCGGGCCCGTCCTCGACGCCCTCCGCGCCCTCGGCGCCTCGATCGACGACGGTGGGCGGGGGGCGATGCCGTTCACGATCGACGGGCGCGGTGGTCTGCGCGGCGGGACGGTGACGGTGGACGCCTCGGGCAGCAGCCAGTTCATCTCCGCGCTGCTGCTGTCCGGTGCGCGCTTCGAGGAGGGGGTGACGATCCACCACGTCGGCAAGCCCCTGCCGAGCCTGCCCCACATCCAGATGACCGTGGAGACGCTGCGGGACGCGGGCGTCGTCGTCGACGACGCCGAGCCCGACACCTGGCGTGTCGAGCCCAGCGAGATCAACGCCCTCGACGTCACGGTCGAGCCGGACCTGTCCAACGCCGCCGTCTTCCTGGCGGCGGCCCTCGTGACGCGCGGCGTCGTGCACGTGCCGGCCTGGCCGGCGGTGACCACGCAGGCGGGCGACCGCATCCGTGACGTCCTCGCGCAGATGGGGGCCGAGGTCCAGCTGGATCGTGCCGGTCTGACCGTCACCGGTCGTGGGCTGCACGGCATCGACGTGGACCTGCACGACGCGAGCGAGCTCACGCCCGTCGTCGCGGCGCTGGCCGCCCTCGCCGAGTCCCCCACGTGGATCCGCGGCGTCGGGCACATCCGCCGGCACGAGACGGACCGCATCGCGGCGCTCGCGACCGAGATCAACCGGCTGGGCGGTGACGTGGACGAGACCGACGACGGGCTCGTGATCCGCCCGCGCCCGCTGCACGCCGGACTGTTCCACACCTACGCGGACCACCGGATGGCCATGGCGGCCGCCGTCCTGGGGCTGCGGGTGCCCGGGGTCGTCATCGAGGACGTCGCCACCACGGCCAAGACCCTGCCGGACTTCACCCGGCGGTGGACCTCCTTCCTGTCGGGTGACGTGGCCTCCACCGAGCGCCCGGCCCATGCGGGGGCCACCCCTCGTGGGGGGCGCCGGTGACCCGACGGTCGTATGACGAGAGCGACGTCCGCGTCCGCCCCAACCGCCGCGGGTCACGGCCCCGCACCAAGGACCGCCCGGCGCACGAGGACGCGGTGGAGGCCCTCGTCACCGCCGTCGACCGCGGCCGCTACACCACCCTCGTCGGCGAGGGCACGTCCTCGGAGCGCGTCGTCACCGCGATGAAGGCCCGCGAGCTCGGCCGCAAGGGCATCGTCGTCGGGGACCGCGTCGGGCTCGTCGGAGACCTGCAGGGTGGGCCCGACCACCTCGCCCGGATCGTCCGTCAGCACGAGCGGCGCTCGGTGCTGCGGCGCACGGCCGACGACACGGACCCGGTCGAGCGGGTCATCGTCGCCAACGTCGACCAGCTCGTGGTCGTCACCGCGCTGGCCAACCCGGAGCCTCGCCCACGCATGATCGACCGCTGCCTCGTGGCGGCCTATGACGCGGGCCTCGAGCCGATCCTCGTGCTGACCAAGGCCGACCTGGTCGACCCCACCCCGTTGATCGAGGCCTACGCGCCGCTGGGGGCACGGTGCATCGCCACGTCCACGCCTTCGGACACCGACGTGCCGGCCGGTGCCACGGTCGAGGACGTGCTGGCGCACACGTCCGGGCTCGACGAGCTGCGGGACGCCCTCACCGGCCACGTCAGCGTCCTGGTCGGCCACAGCGGCGTCGGCAAGTCGACGCTGGTCAACCTCCTGGTGCCGGACGCGATGCGGGCGACCGGGCACGTCAACGACGTCACGGGCCGCGGGAGGCACACGAGCACGTCCGCCATCGCGCTCCGGCTCCCGGGCGGGTCGGGCTGGGTCGTCGACACCCCGGGTGTCCGCAGCTTCGGTCTCGCCCACGTCCGGCTGGACGGGATCGTCGCCCACTTCCCGGACCTCGAGCCGGGCACGGCCGACTGCCCCCGAGGGTGTACGCACGACGAGGAGGAGTGCGGGCTCGACGCCTGGGTCGACTCGGGTCGGGCGGGTCCCGCGGGTGCCGCTCGGCTGGACAGCCTGCGCCGTCTGCTGCGGGCTCGCTCCGCGAGCGAGGACGCCTAGCCTTTTCTTGCGCGGCATCACCCGGCTCCGGCGACGCGCCTCCCGACCCTGCCGCAACATGCTCGTCGACATCTCGCGCAGCGGGCCCAGCGATCCTGCTCGCCCCGGTGCGCCAGCAGGGATGCCGTGCGGCGACATCGCCTGCTCCGCGCGTCGCACCGGGGCCGGGCCTCCCCACGGCGCAGACTCTCCGGATGGACCAGCAGCGACGTCCCGTCGAGGAGACCATCGGCGAGCGAGACCTGACCCAGTGGCGCACCCCCGCCGGCCGCGCCCTCGCCCGCGTCGTGGCGCGGACCTCGAGCTGGACGGCGGCCACGTGGCTGCTGGTCGCCACGGTGCTGGCGTGCTTCGTGGGGATCGTCGGGCTCACGGCAGCGGCGACCGAGACCTACGAGGCCGTGGTCGAGGGCGGCGGGGTGGCGGCTCTCGACCACCCCGTCCTCGATCTCGCCGTGCAGCACCGCACCCCGACCCTGGCCCACGCGCTGACGGCCTTCACGGACATCGGTGGTCCGGTCGGTATGCCGATCCTCTCGCTGGCCCTCGTCGTCCTGGCGAGCTGGGCGTGGCGCTCGTGGTCCCCCGCCGTCCTCACGACCCTCGCCGCCGCGGGCTCGCTCGCCATGACGGTGGTGGGCAAGCAGCTGATCGGCCGTGTCCGGCCGCCGCTCGTCGATGCCGTCCCCCCGTTCGAGACCTCCCCCAGCTTCCCGAGCGGCCACACCCTCAACACCACCGTCGTCGTCGGGGTCCTCACCTATCTGCTCCTCACGCGCCTGCGCCGCCGACGCACGCGGATCCTCGCCGTGGTCCTGGCCTGCTGCTGGATCGTGGCGATGGGTCTGTCCAGGGTGATCCTCGGTCACCACTGGCTGACGGATGTCGTGACCGGGTGGCTGCTCGGGCTGGCGTGGGTCCTCGCGCTGGTGCTGTGCCACCGTCTCTGGCTGACCGTGCGCAGGCACCGCCGCAGCACGACGGCGCACCCGCCGTCGGTGTCGGTGTCGGCGTCGGCGTCGGCGTCGGCGTCGGCGTCCTAGGCGCCGCCGCCGTCGCTCGGGCGGCCCACCACCCTCGCCCCGCGCGCCCGCCGCGTCGGGGGTTCGCCGTGCGGGTAGTTTGGGCGGGTGAGCCCCTCCTACGACGACGACGTCCGACTCGCCCACGTGCTGGCTGACTCGGTCGAGCGCGTGACGATGACCAGGTTCAAGGCGGACGACCTGCGGATCGACACCAAGCCCGACCTGACCCCGGTCACCGACGCCGACCGGGACGCCGAGGAGCTCATCCGCGGACAGCTCAAGCGCACCCGGCCCCGCGACGCGGTCCAGGGCGAGGAGTTCGGCACCACCGGGCACGGCTCACGGCGCTGGATCATCGACCCCATCGACGGAACCAAGAACTATGTCCGGGGTCTGCCCGTCTGGGCCACCCTCATCGGGCTGGTCGACGGCGACCAGCCCGTCGTCGGTCTCGTGTCCGCGCCGGCCCTCAACCGCCGCTGGTGGGCCGCAGCCGGATCAGGCGCCTACACCGGCCGCAACCTCTACTCGGCCAAGCGGATCCAGGTCTCCGGCGTCTCCTCCATCAGCGACGCGTCGTTGTCCTACGCGTCGCTCGGCGGATGGCGCGACATCGGCCGCCGCGACCAGTTCCTGGCCCTGATGGACGACTGCTGGCGCACCCGGGGATTCGGCGACTTCTGGTCCTACATGCTCGTCGCCGAGGGGGCCTGCGACCTCGCGGCCGAGCCGGAGCTGGCGGTGCACGACATGGCGGCGCTCGTCCCGATCGTCACGGAGGCAGGCGGGCGCATGACCTCGCTCGACGGGTCACCGGCCCCCTGGGGCGGCAACGCCGTCGCCACCAACGGCCTCCTGCACGACGAGGTCCTCGGCCGGCTCGGCTGACGCAGCCAACGCCTCCACCGTGTCGCGGGAGCGACGGCCTCGCCCGTCGACTCCTGCACTACCCAGCGCGGGCGGGGAGCCACGTCCTTGGCCTCGCCCGCGCCAGCCGACCGACACAGGGGCCCGCGCCTCAGTTGCTCCGCCGACGCACCTCGACGTCCCCACGACCGAGCACCCGCACCTGGTCGGCGACCTGGTCGGCGTCACCGACGACGACGATCGTCCATCGCCCGACGTCGGCCCGGGCGTAGGCCTCGGCCAGGGCCTCCCCCGTGAGCGACCTCGTCTCGTCGAACATCTCCGTCACCCACCGGGGCGGCAGCTTCTCTAGGGCGAGCCCTGCCGCCTCGTCCGCGACGGCGTCCGCGGTCGCGTACCGCGCAGGAGCGGTCTGGATGACGAAGTCGACCCCGGCACGCACCTCCGCCGGGGTGAAGCCCTCGCGGGCCTTCTCCAGGATGTCCAGGAGCAGTCCGACGGACTCCCCCGTCACGTCCGCCCGCACGGAGCCGCTGGCGACGAACAACCCGCCCTCGGCGCGCGGCACGAAGGCGGTCCGCAACCCGTAGGTGTAGCCCTTGTCCTCGCGCAGCACCGCGTCGACCCGGGCCTGTGGCGCACCGCCTATGAGGAAGCTCAGCACAGGGTAGGCACCCCACCCGTTCCGCCTGTCAGGGCCGAGGCAGCCGATGTAGAGCTCCGACTGCACGGACCCGGGTCGGTCGACGACGACGATGCGGCAGGCATCCTCCCTGCGCGCGGGGGCCTGGGCCCCGGTCGGCGCCACCGGCTGCGGACGCCAGGCGCCGAAGGCGCCCTCCACCAGGTCGTGCAGCGCCCGCGCTGGCTCGGCCCCCAGGGAGGAAAGGTCACCTGCAACGATCATGACGGTGCCGGTCGGCCCGACGTGGCGGCGATGGAAGTCGCGCACCGCGGGAGCGGTGATGGAGCGCACGGTCTCAGGGCTGCCACCCGACGGGCGCGACGCGCGCGAGCCCGGGGTGTAGAACGTGGCGGCGAACTCGCGCACGGCCCTGCTACGCGGGTCGGCGTTCTCCTGCTCGATGTCGGCCAGCCGCTTGCGGCGGGCACGGTCGACCTCGTCGTCGGGATAGGCGGGTCGCTGGACGCACTCGGCGAGCAGCTCCAGGCCACGGTCGAGCCGCCTGACGGGGACGTCCAGGTCGAGCATGAGGCCGAACTCGCTGGTGGAGGAGCCCAGGGCGACCCCGGCCCGCTCCAGGAGCTCGGCGAACTCCTCCGCCGAGTGGTCCTCGGTGCCCTCGTCGAAGGTCCGGGACATCAACGCCAGGATCCCCTCGAGCTCGCGCGCCTCCTGCGCCGGCACGACCGGGACGGCCAGGCGGACGGACGCGACGTACTGCCCCGGGGTGTGGAAGGTCTGGAGCGTGAGGCCGTTCGCCAGCCGGGTGGTCGTGGGCTCCGGGAAGGACCACGGGCCCGGCGGCGCGACCTCGGGACGGGCGGGGGTCGGGGTGACGGTCATGCCGGGTCTCCTTCGCCGGTCTCGGTCTTGAGGTAGGCCACGACGGCCCGGTTGGCCGGCTGCAGGTATGCCGCAGCCGCGGCCCGCACCTGGTCGGATGTGATCGTCGACAAACGGTCCAGGAAGGTGTTGGCGTGCTGGGCGTCCCCGTGCAGGGCAGCGTGGCCGCAGATGATGTCAGCCCGTTCGTCCGCGGCCGCGAGGGCGTGCAACCAGGCTCGTTCGCTCTGCGCCATCACCGCCTCCATCTCGACGTCGGTCGGCCCCTCCTCAGCGAACCGCTCCAGCTCCTCGCACAGGACGTCCTCCGCGGCGTCCGGGTCGACGCCGTCCGCGACGTCCACGGAGACGAACCCCAGCGAGACCCCGTCGACCAGGCCCCAGGCCATCCCCTGCACGCTGTTGGCCAGCTGCTCCCGCCGCACCAGTCGTCGATAGATCCGAGACGAGGCCATGCCTGCGAGGGCGTCCAGGGCGGCCGCGGCGGCGTAGAACTCGTCGGTGTCGTCGACCGGCAGGCGGAAGGCGACGAACAGACGGTCGCTCGGGACGTCCGACCGACGCTCGAACCGCAGTGGCTGCGAGAGCGGGGGCAACGCAGGCACGGGCGCGCGACCGGCCGCCGCGCTCGGCGGCAGCTGACCGAAGTAGGTCTCGGCCGCAGCGAACCCCTCCTCGGCCGTGAGGTCACCCACCAGGGTGAGGGTGGTGTTGTTGGGCCCGTAGTAACGCTCGAAGAACGCGTGCACGTCCTGGAGGCTCGCCCGGTCCAGGTCCTCCATGGAGCCGATGGTGGGGTGGTGGTAGGGGTGGCCCTCGGGGAACACCAGGGCGTACATGTCGGGCAGGGCGAATCCGTACGGCTGATTGTCGTACCGCTGGCGCTTCTCCTCCTTGACCACGTCACGCTGGTTGTCGAGGTTGGCCTGGGTCACCGCGGGCAGGAGCCGGCCATGACGGTCCGCCTCGAGCCACAGGGCGAGCTCGTAGGCCCCGCGAGGCACGGTCTCGAAGTAGTTCGTGCGGTCGAACCACGTGGTCGCGTTGAGCCGGCCCCCCGGGCCATCAGCTCCGAGAAGTGCTCACCCGAGGCGACGTTCTCCGAACCCTGGAACATCAGATGCTCGAAGAGGTGCGCGAACCCGGTCCGGCCGGCCACTTCATGGCGGGACCCGACCCCCACCCACAGGTTGACCGTCACCGTCGTGATGGACCTGTCCTCGTTGACGATGACGCGCAGCCCGTTGGTCAGGGTGCGCTCCGCGATCTGGTAGTTCAACGGCATGCAGCCCACCCTAGGCGACAACCCCACA